>NZ_PKRQ01000010.1 GCF_002855575.1 Tabrizicola sp. TH137
GTCAGCCAGAAAAGCTCGCCCATGATCCCTCCCCAAGTTGGGAGCTTGAATCATGCCGCGCGCCGTCGCTCAAGCAGATTTATGGGTCCTGACTCTAATACTCATGTCGTACGTCAAACTCGATCATCCCCAAGTGTTGGAACCTTTGTTCTTGGCCTTTTGAAATGTGTTTTCCAAAGATCTGTAGCCCGGCAGTTCTCTTCATTTTCCGAAAGGTACCGCCTCTCGAGTTGGATCCGTCGGTAATGAAAAGACTACTCTCAGCCATCATCTTTTCGAGGATAAGCGGCATGATTTCTCTTCCAAGAACGAATATGCCGCTGCCGCCCTCTGACGTTCCGTCGCGTCTGTAGAAGAACACGTCGATGCGAGGGATCTGACGCAGAGCATCTCGGACGTCTTTCTGCCAGAAGGTGCGCCGTGGCCCGCTGCCGCCAACCAGTGATGGATCATCGCGAAGGTGCGTGCTGACGTCGCAATAGATGATTTCATCTGCAATTCCGGTCAGGGCCAAAGCTGGCTGCCGGATGTCATTGGCCCAGCAAGGATAGAAAGCAATGCGCTCCATGTCAGGCTACTCGGTCAAGTTGATCCAGTGCGTCCAGTCCCGGTACTAGTATGAGCGCCTTCCAGTCCTCCCAGAAGGTCCGCAAGGCAGTGAGGCCAAATTCCATTACGATCCAGCCGAGATCGTCCTGTATCGAGTCCCCGGTCCACTTCGAAACGAAATAGACCCGGTCGATATGGCGAGCGTCATGAAGCTGATTTGCAGACGGTCTGATACGTTGCCCGGCTTGAGAGGGCGACATCGGCAAAATGCCACCATGTGCAAAGGAATTTCGCATCGCCCACATGACCGCGTCGAGCTTCAGCCCATCAGAAGGGATTTCTTCCGCCTTACGAAGGCACTGGACGACATTGTAGGCGGAAAGCTGTCCGCTAGCTGCCTCTCTTGAGACGCGAAGATAGGTCCAGTCCCGCGATGTACGAAAATCGTCGAAAAACACTTGCCCGTTTAGCGAGATCGGTTTGTCCAACCTGCTCTTGCAGGCCTTTTGAACATCTTTCCACGGACTTGCTCCCCGCAGTCGCCCATCGTTCGCATCATTCCAATAGCGAATTCTGTCGCGAACAAGCGCAAACCCGGTGTTCAGAACCAGAAGAAGCCTCGTCACATCAAGTTCGTCAGGTCGATCCAAAGGCAGCAATTTTTCGCTTCGATCGATCAGCGTTGAAATGAAGCCGTGATATTCCATGGAAGTGTATCCTCGATCGCTGACCGGAGTTCCAGATGCGCGGTCTAGGTGCAGCGTAGCGAAAAGCCCTCGCCCCTTGAACCGACAACTTAGCATGTTGCTCCCGTCTTTGGCTGAGCTTACGCCTCCACCCATCCCGCCACGATCCGCCCCGGTACGCCATCGATGGCCCGCTCAGCATCCCGCGCCAGATCGAGCCGCTTGCGCAGCTTGACCTGCGGCACAAGAAGGAAGATCGGTACGGTGGTCAGGCCACGGCCAGACTTCGCGCGTGACGCCACCGCCCGGCCCTTGCTGTTCAACCGCCCCTCCGCCACCAGCAGGCTAGGGCCCCGGCGCCGGTAGATGAAGCGCAGGCGCAGTCCCGTGCGGCGTTCCCATTCGCCGGGGGTGATGCGACCTCCGCGTGTGGATTTACCCGCGGCCGGAGTGGGGATGGCCAGCCAGAACCCGTTGCTTGTCCGGATCAGCGGCCCAGTGTCATGCGCGCCGACGATCACTGGGGCGTTCGACCAGACCAGCGCCGCGGCGTTCAGGCTCTCGCTGCCCTTGGGATAGGTCGCGAGGCGGATCGAGTTGCCAAGCCGGGTGCCGAGGCCTGCGCCGGTGATCTGGCCGCGCCAGGCGGATTTCAGGCCCGCGCCGGCCTCGCGCATGGCAGTCGCGACGGCCTTCTCGCCCGCAGTGATTTCGGCCTGCATCAGGGCGGCGAGGTCGGGGTCGATGGTGAGCTTCAGCTTCATCGGATCACGCCGAGCGCAGATCGAGGGTCCAGATCAGCCGTTCCCGGTCGCGCAGCGGTTCCCCCTGGATCACATGGCTGTCTGCGCCGATGACGATCACGTCGCCCGGGCGCGGGGCGGGGAGGTCCGCCACGCGCACGTCCACCACCGTCGTGTCGCTGACAAAGCGCCCCGCGCCGAAGTCGGTGACGCGATCGGGCGCACGGCGGATGATGCGGATCGGGCGCTCCTCGGATGTGGTGGCGGAGATCCAGAGGGCCGAGGCCGCCATGGAGGCATGGGTGAAAATGCGGTCCATGGCGGCGGCAAAGATGGACATGGGTGGGGCCGTCAGTTCGACGTATGCAGTCGGATCGCCATCCGGGGCCGCTTGTTGACCGGCAAGATCGAGGCTTCGGTCATGACATCGATCCAGCGGCCCTTCTCGTCGAGATGCTGGCGGGCGTAGAGCGGCAGGCCGATGGTGTTGGCGGTCTCCAGGAGGTTCGCCGGGCCGCCATAGGTGGTGAAGGTGTCCATCGTGCCCAAGGGGAAGGCGATGCCCTCGTTCGCGGGAACCAGCCGTTCGGTAGCCTTAGTCGAGAGGGTGACGGTGCCGGAATACTCCTCGAAGAGGATCCCGCCGAAGGGGAAGTTGCGGCGGACATCCTCGCGCAGCGGTTGGGCGCCGGTCGAGGCGTAGAACTTGTAGGCCTCTTCCGTCTTCGGGTGCGCGATCAGCTTGTCGAAGAACTCGCGGCTGACGAGGGCGTGCACGCTGGTCATGGCCTCGCCAAGCAGGTTGTCCTCGATGGCGCGCAGCACCTCGCGCACCTTGCCCTGCACGTTCGTGCCCGCGGTGCCGAGGACGAAGTCCACCGAGATCTGCGCCAAGCCGAATTCGGTGAAGTAGTTGTAGAGCGTGGTTCCGGCCCCATCCTTCACGATGCCGCGGAGCGCGTTCATCTCCATGTATTCGCGGGTCTGGGCATGCTTGCGGCGCATCAGGAGCAGCTTGCGGTTCATCACCTCGACGAGGGGATCGGCCGCATCGAACGCGCCGCCCAGCGCGGGCTGTCCTTGGATGTCGGCAGGCAGGACCACGTCGTCATGCGGGATCCACGGCAGTGCGAAGCTGCGCATGGACCGACCCTCGCGGGTGCCGACGGTGGCGGGGCCGCCGAGGGGGACCGAGGGCAGGAGGCTCAGAACACCCTCGTACTGCTCGATGATGACCGAGCGCTGGCTGACCCCTTCGAAGCGGAAGAGGCCGATCTGGGCGAGGCGCGTGTAGAGGTTGGGCAGGATGTTGATGGCCTGCGTCATCTCGGCCAGCGAATAGCCGCCAGCGTCGAAGGGATTGCGGACGAGGGTCATGGGGTGCTCCGAGGGATGAGGGGGATCAGACGCCGTCGCGGGCGACGATGCCTGCGGCGGCCAGCTGGCCGATCTTGGTGGTGATCTTTGCCCCGTCATCGACGGTGGCGTCGTAGGCGAGACCCGCGCGCGAGACGATTGCCGGGCCACGGGCCACGACGATGCCGATGGCGTCCGCGAGGGTTGCGTCCACGGCATAGAGCAGGACGGCCGAGGCAGTCTGCGCGCCATCCGTGCCGCCGCTGGTCGCGAGTTTGTATTTGCCGCTGGCAGTAATGCGGCCGAGGACCGCGCCGACGGGATAGGGCATGCCCGCGAGCAGCGTCACCACTTCGCGGGTGTAGTTCGGGTTGACCTCATATTTGATGACATCGCCCATGCTGGGCGGTTCCGTCAGGACGGGCATGGTTCAGTCTCCAGGATGATGGGGGATGGGGGCGCCCGATCCGGGCGGTGCGCGTCAGCGCGAGGCGGCGGCCGACTTTTTCGCGGCCGCGACAATGGGGCTTTCCTTCGCGCCCGCCGCCGGTGCGGTGGCGATGATGCCCGCGGCATCGCTGCGGGCGGCAAGATCGGCCAGGACCCTGGCGCGCAGCGCCTCGGGCTTAACGCTCTTGGCGACCGCGTCTGCGGCGTCAATCTGGATGCCGAGGCGCGCAGCTTGCGCGCAGACCTGTGCGACCTCGGCCGCCTCGGCGCGGACCGCTTCAAGCGCCAAGGCCGTGGCTTCCGACTGCGGCGGCGCGACTGCCGCGGGCGCGGCCGGTTCCGGCGGGGGGCTGGCGGCAGGCGCGGCAGCAGGCTGCGCATGATCTTCGGGGGCAGTGGTCATCATCAGGCCCTTTCCTCTGGGGGTGGTTGTGCCGCGGGGTGCGGCGGCGAAAGCGCGGAAGGCGGTGACCGGATCGGCCACCTCGTCGGCAAGACCGGCGAAGACGGCCGCCTCGCCGCGGAAGACGGCGGCTTCGGTGCCCAGCGCCCGTAGGGTGTCGAGGCGTCGGCCGCGCCCTTCGGCGACAGTTTCGGCGAAGAGCTGGCGCAGGTCCTCCAACTCCCCCGTGATCCGGGCGCGGACGGCCTCGGGCAGGGGTTGGTAGGGGTTCGCATCGATCTTGCGGGCCCCGGCATGGATTAGCGTGACGGCGATGCCCTTTTGATCGAGCGCTCCGCTCATGTCGCTGTGCATGGCCACGACACCGATGCTGCCGACAGCGCCGGTGCGGGGCAGGACGATCCGGTCAGCCTGGGAGGCCAGCGCATAGGCGGCCGAGAGGGCGTGATCGGCGACGAAGGCATGGACTGGCTTCTGCGTCCGAGCGGCCCGGATGCGGTCGGCGAGGTCAAAGGCCCCGGCCACCTCGCCACCGAAGCTGTCGATATCGAGGGCGATGCCGCGGATCGCAGGATCGGCCAGTGCCGCTTGCAGCTGGGCGGCAATGCCCTCGTAGGAGGTCAGCCCCGAGGATTGCCCGATCCAGGCGCCGCGATGCACCAGCGTGCCCGCGATCTCGATGACAGCGATCCCGTCCTCCACAGCGAAGGGCAGGGTTCCGTTCCGCCCCCGGTGGTTGGTCAGGTCGTCGCCAAAGAGCGAGGCGCGGGCAGGCAGGGTGGCGGTGGCCTGATCCTCTACCGTGACCTCCAGCCCGTCGACGCTGATCTCCCTTCCCGTGATCCGCGGCCCCAGCCCGGTCAGGAAGGCCAGCGCCTTGGCGGGGTCGACCATCAGAGGCGTGTTGAAGACGCGCTGGGCGATTTGGGTGTGGTGCATCATGCGTCCTCCGCGGGCCTGGGCTCCCGGTCCTCGCCGTCGTCTTGCTGATCGCTGCTGTCCTGCTGATCCTGCTGCTGGCCCTCGGCATCACCCGGCGCAGCGCCGCCACCCGCCGCCTGCGCGGGTGATCCCGGCCGCCGGAAGTCAAGGCCCAGCGCGGCCTCGCGTTTGCGTTCGGCCGCGATTTCCCGGTCGACCTGTTCGGCGTCGTAGCCGCGCTCGGCGATGGCCTGCGTGCGGGATTTGAGACCCGCCTCGATCTGCAGGATCTCCGCCGCGGCATCCTTTGCCGGGTCTATCCAGTCCCACTTGGTGGGCAGCCAGTCGCAGGCGAGGTATTGGCGCCGGTCGGTGGCATAGCCCGGCAGATCGATGGCCCCTGCCAGCACGGCCATATCCATCCACCGCGTCCAGACGGCCCGGCACATCTGGTAGACCATCACGGAATGCTGGAAGGCCGAGACGCGGCGGCGGAAATCCACCAGCGCGATCCGCGTGTTGGAGAAGTTCCCCTTGGCAGTATCGCCGGTCAGATAGCCGTAGGGCACGCCCAGCGCCGCGCCGATCTGCAAGAGCGTGCGGTACTGGAAGGGTTCATAAGTGCTGCCCGAATCCGGGGTGGACGGCGTCGTGACATCTTCGCCCGGGTCAAGGCGCACCACCTGGCCCGGTTCCACCTCCAGATCGTCCTCGGCCGGATCGAGAGCGGTTTCCGGGGCAGGGGAGGTGATGAACATCGCGAACATCGCTGCGGTCTTCTTCCGCTCCAGTTCCGCATCGTCGTAGAGGTCCAGCGTGAACAGCTTCACCACGGCCGCCGCAAAGCGCGATACGCCGCGCAGCTGGCCTGCCTCGACGGGGTCGAGGATGTGGATCACCTCGGACGCGGGCACGCGCACCGTCTCGCCCGCCAGCCCCGGATCGGTCATGTCGCCCGGATGGCGGCGGAGGAAGTGATAGGCCACGCGCCGCCCGATGCCGTCGAACTCGATGCCCTGCCGGATCGATCCCGCACCGGGCAGGACGCGCGTCATGTCCTGGGGCAGCATCTCCGAGGGCAGCATCTGCAACTGCATCGGCACCGTCAGACCATCTTCGGGACGCCGCGTGCGGATGCGCAGGAAGACCTCGCCTGCCAAAAACACCTCGCGTGCCGCCCTGCGCTGCAGACCGAAGAAGTCGGTCAGCCCTTCGGCATCGGCCTCGTCGGTCCAGGCGAGCCAGAGCTTCTGCAACTCCTCCTTCTTCGCGGCCTCGGCGATCTTCGACGAGGGCTTGATGCCGTCGCCGACGACATGGTTGGCGAAGGCATCGACCGCGTTCGCGGCATAGCCGTTGTTCCTGACCAGCCAGCGCGCCCGGGCGGTGATGGTCTCGCCCGAGGCGGCGATCAGCGTGTTCACATGCGCCCGGGTGGCGCGGAAACCGCGCATGCGGCGGTGGGACTGCGCCGCATCGAACCCGCCGATGATGCTGCCGATGCGCTGGCGGAAGGCGTCGAGACCCATGGTCAAAGACCCTTCGTCGCGACCGTGCCCCAGCGGCGACGACGCGGGGTGGCGGAGGCGGTGGCAATCCGTCCCTCCAAGTCCCGAATGGCTGCGGCCAGTTCGGCGTCCGAGCCATAGGTCACCGTCTTGCCTTCGTAGCTGACGCTGCGCAGCCCGGCGAAGCGTGCTTCCTGCAGCGCCGTGAGCAGGGCCTGCATGCGTTCCAGGTCCATCAGTCCCTCATGAAGTTCGGGGTGTAGGCCCGCCGCTTCCGGCGCGGCGTGGTCAGGGTTCCGGCCTTGGGTTGGGCCGGGTCAGGTGGTGTGGCATCGGCTGGAACAGCCACCGGCATGCGCGTTTCGACGCCCGCCTGTGCTTCCAGTCGCCGCCATGTGGTTTCGTCCCACCGGTCGGCGCCGAGGATCCACGCCGCGGCACGAGCATAGACCCGGCAGTCCAGCGCCTCGTTCCGTTCGCGCATCTTCTGCCATTCCTGATGGGCATAGCCGCGCTTGTTACGGATCGTGACCAGCTGCTCGGCCACCAGCTGCTTCAGCCATTCGGTCTCGGCCCATCCAGGCAGGTGGATCGTGCCGGGGGCATCGAGCATCCCGGCGGCGCGGTCCTCGTCGGAGGGCCGGTCGATCCGCAGGAAGCGGTAAGTCTCCGCCTTGAACGTCGCCGTGGCCACCGACCAGAGCCGCGCGCCCCGGCGCAGCCGTTTGCCGCCGATTGTCGCATCGACATAGGTCGGGCCTGAGACAGGCGCGGCGCGGTTGAACCCTTCGAGGCCCTTCAGCGGTGCCACCTGTTCAAACCCGACCTTGCGCGACCATGCGTAGACGGCCGCGGCCTCGTAACCGGTGTCGATGCCAAGCCGTGCCAGGGTCATGAAGGCGCCGTTGGCATGTTGCCAGCTGCGCCCGAGCAAGGCGGTCAGCTTGTCCCACGCCGCCGGATCGTCGGGGCCGCCCGGGATGACGATGTGATCGACAAGCCAGGACTCGAGACCCCGGCCCCAGGCCCAGATGTCGACCTCGATACGGTCCCTCTGGACGTCGGCCCCGGCCGTCAGAAACAGGCCAGCCAATGGCACGGTGCCCGGCTTCCAGGATTCCCGCCGATCCGCCAGCCGCTGCCATTCCGGTGCATCGCCGCTTTCGACCCATGTCTCGCCCAGAAGCGTGTTGCGCGCCGCGCGCAGCGTCTCGTCCGAACCTTGGGCTGCCAGCCATTCCCGCGCGACGTCGGACCAGCTTTTCCAGCCCAAGGGCGAGTAGAGTGCCGAGAGGTGGAAGCCGATGGCCTTCGAATCCCTGGAAACCGCTGTCGCCCGCCATTCGCCTTTGGCCAGCATTTCGGTCTTGTGGTGCTCGGCGATGGCGCGTTCGCAGCCCTCGCAGTGATAGGCGGCGGTTTCCGGTCGGCCCTTCGCCCAGCGCAACCGGTCGAACTGCAGCCATTGCATCGTGCCGCAGTGCGGGCAGGGCACGAAGTAGCGCCGCTGGTCGGAAGCCTCGAATTCCCGCTCGATGCGCGACAGCCCCCGGATCGTGGGCGTCGAGACCATGAACACCTTTCGCCGGTGCGAGAAGGTGGTGGTCCGCGCCTCGACCAGCGTGACCGGATCGCCTTCCTCGTCGGCAGAGGCCGGATAGGCGTCGACCTCGTCCAGAAACACATAGCGCGCGGGCATCGACCGCAGGCCGGTCGCCGAATTTGCACCGGTCAGCACCAGGATGCCGCCGGGGAATTCCTTCGACAGCATCGAATTCCCGGCGTCGCGCGACCGGGCCGGGTTCACCCGTTCCCGCAGGGCCGGGCTGTCCGCGATCAGGGGATCAAGACGGCCCCGCGAGGTGCGCTTCGCCAGTTCCAGGCTCGGCAGCACTGCCAGCATCGGCCCCGGCGCGTGATGGATGACGAAGCCGATCCAGTTGTTGCCGGCCTCGGTCGCCCCCACCTGCGCCGCCTTCATGAAGGTGATGCGCTGGGCGGGATGCCCGGGCGACAGCGCATCCATGATCTCGCGCAGGTAAGGGGCCCGGGCGGTGCGATACCGCCCCGGTTCCGCCGCGCCGCGCGAGGACAGCCAGCGATGCTGATCTGCCCATTCCGACACCGTCAGGTTCGGATCGGGGCGCAGCCCCTGCCGCCAGACCCGCAGCAGGTCCTCGGCACCATCAAAGCCGAGGTCGAGGCCCGCGGTCAGATCATTGTCGGCAAGATCATCGTCACCCGAGGGAAACCCTGAGGTCGGCGAGGGCGTCGAGCTGTTCGCGGACATGGGCTTCCAGCACCCTCTGCATGATCGCGGTCTCGATCGTCACCGATGCCCCGGATTGCCGTTCCACCTCCGCCATGATCTGCGCCGCCATAAGTGCTGCCACCCGTCCGGGCCAGGTCACCCAGACATCCCGTTCCTGCCGCGCCAGACGGAAGACGAGGGTCTCCGCTCGCGCGCGGTCGACCAGCGTGCCCTTCTTCTTCTGAACGGCCAGCTGGCGTTCTTGCGCCGCATAGACCGTCAGCGCCGTGCGGGCCTTGATGTAAGACGTCGTGTCGCCGGGGCCATTTGCCAGCCCATCGCCACCCAGACTGCGGCGTTGCTGGTCGGGGTCCGTCATCTCCGCCCGCCGTAAGTCCGAGGCCGCGGCGTTGATCGACCCGTCGTCATGGACCACCAATCGCCCGTTCTTGCGCGCCTTCTGGACCCCGCCGCGCGACAGGCCGGAATGCGCCGCATACTCGCGTTCGCTCATGCCCTTCATGGCGCAGACAATCCGATTAAGATGATGATATCGCTATATAATCAGTTGATTAGAGGGCGCGACAGAGCGAGTCTGAACCCAAGGGAACGATGCAACTCACCAGAGGAACCCCGCCATGACCCGCCGCACCGCCCAGCCGAACGACAAGGCCCTCGACGCATTCATCGCCGCCAAGGCCGAGATCGACGTGATGCTGGAGCGCCTGAAGGCCCTGAGCGACGACCACTTCGAGACCCATCCCGACGAGATCCATTGGGGGCATGTCGGCACGCTGAAGCACTACGCGAGCCTGCTGCGCCAGATCAGCGACAGCGCCTTTAAGGAAGGCGAACACGCCGCCTGACGCGCCCACAGCGCGCGACGGCCGCCCCGTCCGAGGATGGGGCTAGCCTCCGTAGAAGGCGCGCATACCGCGCGCCCAAAGCCACGGAGGCCCCGATGACCACCCCATCCGACACTCAGACCATGATCTTGTCCCGCGCCGCGACCCGGCCCGGCAACCTCGCTCTGCCGCTGCCCGAGGGGCTGGTTGGCGCCGCAGCCAAGAAGGTGGTCGGCAAGATGATCGCCCGCGGCTGGCTCGAGGAGATCGAGGCCAACTTGCGCCGCGGCGAGCCGATGTGGCGCGAGACCGGCGACGGACACGGCACCACGCTGATCGCCACCGAGGCCGGGCTGGAGGCCATCGGGATCGAGCCAGTGGTGGCCAGCGCCGTCGCCAGCGTGCGGAAGGCGAGGCCGAAGCCGGAACCGGTGCAGACGCCCGACGACACCGACACCGCGAAACCGGTCGCCATCCGCGCTGGCACCAAGCAGGCCCAGATCATCGCCATGCTCCAGCGTCCCGAGGGAGCGACGGTCGCCGAGATGGTCGCGGCGACCGGCTGGTTGGCCCATACCGTCCGCGGCTCGATCTCGGGCGCCCTCAAGAAGAAGCTAGCCCTGCCCATCGCTGCCGAGAAGGCCGAGGGCAGGGGGATGGTCTACAAGCTGCCCTGATCAGGATTGCAGCCTCAGACCCTTCTGGCACCCGAACCCGGGCCGACAGCGTTGCTGATGTCTCTCAGTTGCGCGGCCAGCCATTTCCCATTTGCCATCCTCTCTCGGACCCTTGCGCGATGGATGTCCGGGGAGGGTGGCTCCTTCCTGTGATGCCGCCTTGTGTTGCAGTACCAGCAGGCAGCGACGATGTTCGCTGCCACGTTAGCACCGCCGTCGGAGCGGGGGTGCAGATGCTCTGCCGTGCAGCGGAGGTACTTCCGCATGGCTGGTGCCCGGCAGATTTCCGGCAGGGCATTGTCCAGCTCCGGATCCCACATCGGCAGGTTGCAATAATAGCACCGGCCGCCCTGCGCCAACATCTTGGTTCGACGAATATTCGACAGCTTTCCCATCCAAGGGGTCTCCATTCAACTTCGTGAGAAGCGAATGCGCGGCGCCTTGGAGGGGCGCTCCCCGGCGGGAAGCTTATGCTCGCGCGAGACCCGATCGTTCGTGGTTCCGCAGTCCGTACAACGATGCCGTCAGGGTTTTCACTGCCGACCTGAGGGGGCTTATGCCGCCGTCAAAGCTCAATTTCGAGCCTTCGTTTGACTGGACGGTAGAGGACTGTGGATTTTCCGTCAACGGCGTCTCTCTAGCAGACTGCGCAGCAAATAGGGCCGGAGGCGGGCCAGCGGCCAGTGCTCGATCTGGCCGGACAGGAGGGGCGCGTTCATGCCGCGAGCCGCTTGGCCTTGAGGGCGGCGAAACGCTCGCCCGTTTCCGCCAGCACGGCCTCTTGGCCGGTAAAGGACTGCCAGCGCTCGATGGCGACATCGACATAGGCCGGGTTCAGTTCCGCGCCGAAGCAGATCCGGCCCGTGGTTTCGGCCGCGATCAGCGTGGTGCCGGATCCCATGAAGGGTTCAAAGACGGCTTGGCCGGGGCTGGAATTGTTCAGGATCGGCCGCCGCATGCATTCGACCGGTTTCTGCGTGCCATGCACGGTATCGGCGTCCTGATCCCGGTTTGCGATCTGCCACAGCGTCGTCTGCTTGCGGTCCCCCGCCCAGTGACCTTTGCCCTTGGCGCGTACAGCATACCAGCAGGGTTCATGCTGCCAGTGATAGTCGCCGCGGCTGAGGACCAACCGGTCCTTGGCCCAGATGATCTGCGACCGGATGGCGAAGCCCGCAGCCACCAGGCTGTCTGACACCGTCCCGGCATGCAGCGCGCCGTGCCAGACATAGGCGACGTCACCGGGAAACAGCGCCCATGCCTCGCGCCAGTCGGCACGGTCGTCGTTCAGCACCTTGCCGGTGCGCTTGGTTTTGGCCGCGCCCGCGGCGTTGCGCCAGGAGGGGTCATACTCCACGCCGTAGGGCGGATCGGTGACCATCAGCAAGGGCCGCACATCTCCGAGCAGCCGCCCCACCACATCGGCCGAGGTGCTGTCGCCGCAAATCAGGCGATGCGCCCCCAGCTGCCAGAGGTCTCCCAGCACTGACGCCGGAGTGATCGGCAATTCCGGAACGTCGTCCTCGCCCTCGACCGGACCATCGCCGCCCAGCGCCTCGGGGTCCCGCAACAGGGCGTCCAAATCCTCGTCGCTGATGCCCAACAGAGTCAGGTCGAAATCCTCGGCCAGCAGCCCCGCGATCTCGTCGCGCAGCAGGGCCTCATCCCATTCGCCCAGCTCGGTCAGCTTGTTGTCGGCGATCCGGTAAGCCCGGCGTTCCGCCTCGTCGAGGTGGCTCAGCCGGATCACCGGCACCTCGGTCAGCCCCAGCATGGTCGCGGCGAGTACCCGGCCATGGCCCGCGATCAGCTCACCATCGTCGGCCACCATGCAGGGCACGGTCCAGCCGAACTTGGCCATGCTAGCGGCGATCTTCGCCACCTGGTCGTCCCCGTGCATCTTGGCATTGCGGGCATAGGGGCGCAGCCGGGCAATCGGCCAGGACTCTACCTGGCTCGGCGCGAAGACGAGGTCCATGGGATGGGGCTCGGGATGTGAGGGAGGGGAAATGAAAAGCGCCCGCGAGGGTGTTCCTCCGGACGCAATTCTTCGATGATCAATGGGTAGGTCAATGGGGGCAGGTCTGTCAACTCGAAAAATGAAGTGGATTCAACGGCTTCTAACGAACTGGCATCCTGTGGTGGCTTCCGGCCACCTGGCTTCCCCGGAGGTGGCTTCCCTGGCTTCCCGACGGGAATCCACCCCAGCCAGATCGTGATTCCGCAAGCCGCTGATCTGACTCAAGATTTCCGGCATCAGCGCGCAAGGTGGCTTCTGCCTGGCTTCCCCGGTGAAAACGCCTCACGCTAGCGAACCGCCGCGCTGCGCCCCCCCGCATACGTTCACGGCCGGGGAGGAACCAAAGGAGGGGGGCGGTCCGACCGCGTCGGTCAGTTGCCCTTGAGGAAGTCGTCGACGAACTCCGACACGGGAGTTACGCCGGTCACCAGCAGGTGATCCCTCGCCCTTGTGCAGGCAACATAGAGCAGGTGCCGTTCCGTGTTGTAGACTTCCTCGAGGTCCGCGTCGTCAGCCACTGACTCGATCCGCTCTGATTGCGGGATCACTTCGTCGTCGCAGGCCATGACCACCACCGACCGGAACTCCAGCCCCTTCGCGAAGTGCATTGTACTGATGGCGACTGCCCCGTCCTCCACTTCGACCTTTTCACTCAATTCGACCGCGCGAACGCCCGCAGCTTTCGCGGCAGCACGCGCACGTTTCAGTTCCGCGTCAGACCTGACGAAAATACCAACCTCGCGCGGTGCGCAGCCCTCCTTCAGTCGATCCGTGATCCATCCTGCAACCGCGCGGCATTCGTGACCCTCATCGTTGCAGGCCAAGACCATCGGCGGAGGTCCGTCGAACATCGACACAGTGCCGCGCCGCCCTTCCGTGTTGCCATCCACATCCGAAACGGTTGACGGCAGGAGTCGATCGGCATGTGTGCGGATCTGATGTGACGTGCGGTAATTGATGCGCAGGGTGAAAGAGCGGCCGCGGACATCAAGGCCAAGCGCCTTCCAGGAAAAGGGCTGTTGAAAGATGCGCTGGCCAAGATCTCCGGCGAAGAAGAGACCGTCGCTTCGCCCTGCTGCCATGGCGGCGAAGAACCGCGCCTCCGTCACACCCAGGTCCTGCGCCTCGTCGATCACGGCGAAGTCGTAAGGGCGTGCGCTGCCTTGGCCGAAACTGTCTGCCAGACGGCCGAAAACGTCCGACCATGTTACAACGCCGCGTTCCCTTAGCCCAGCACGGACGCGTTCAAAGATGGTCCAAAGGGCTTCGCGCTGTTTGCCGCCGATCCGAGTCTTCCTACCGAGCCGCGAGACGTCACGGTAATCTTCCCACGACCGAAGCTGCCAGGCGTCCACGACGTCGTTCCACTCTCCGATCAGGAACTGGGTCGAGAACCTGTGTCCTTCGACTTCAGCCGCTGCTTTCGCGATCAGCGACTTGACCAATGCAGCAGGTGCGATCTGCGGCTGCCCAAACCGCTCGGAATAAAGGTCATACCCAACTGCCGAGACCGCCTTCACGACAATCCGCGCCGAAACCAAGGGCTCATTGCCCACGAGGCTGGCCAACTTGCTGCGCAGGGCATTCGCCAGCGGCTTGGAGAACGTCGTCAGCAAGACCTTGGCAGAAGGATTGGCGCGGGCAAGATGGACCGCACGATGCAGCGCCACGATGGTTTTTCCTGTCCCGGCCGAACCCGAAACTCGGGTCGGACCGGAGAAGGATCGCTCGACAAGGTCAGCCTGGGCCGGATGCAGAAAGACCGCCCACTTGTCCCACGGATAGTCGAGCGCCTGCTTCAGTTCTTCTGCGTTGGCCAGAACGCGGAAGCGGCGCTGGGCGTCCGGGTGAGCAAAGGGATCGGCTTCGACCGGAGCAGGTTCGGGCGGTTGCGGTTTCTCGCCCACAGCCAGTTTCAGCAGAGCTTCCTGTGCCTCTTGGGGCAAGTGCTCGATGATGTCGAACAGCGTGTCCTCGGTGGCCGCCCGGACGTCATTCACCCATTCCTCGGGCACGCCAAAGGCCATCAATTCGAACTTGCGCAGATTGTCGAACAGTCGGGCTGCGGGCGTGGTGGCAAGCGCGGGTGTTGCGGCCACCTCCTTGGCCTTGAAGATTTCCACCTCTTCGACCCGCTCGCGCACCTCGACCAACTGCATGGCGCCCGTCGTCGGGTGGCGCTCGATCTTCCGCCGTTCAGCCCATTTGTAGGCGTCGTCGTGGTGATCGACATAGACCAGCAAGATGCTGGCGGGGGTGCGATGTACGATGATTCGGATGTCAGCATTCACCCGCACCGACCAGAAGTTCGAGTCCTTGGCGCGGTCCAGCTTGTGAAAGGACAGGCCCGGTGCCGAAGGGTTGATCTGAAGATCAAAGGCAGTCGTCTTAACAGCTTTCTGCTCTTGAGCAGTCAAGCGGCCAAGGCTGCCTGTGAAGGTGTCGGCTATCCGGAAATTCATTGGTCCTCGTCGTCAATGCCGTCGTCGTCATCGTCGACAAACTGAATATATCTTTCGACCTCTTCCCCAAATCGGCCTCGCTGAAGATTGAGAGGGGGTTCAGCCGATGCAATAAGAATTGCCTCTATATGGTTGAGGATCTCGTTGATGGCTGGCGGCCTAACCGCAGCATTAAGGTCGAGTTGACCGCCAGCAACAGGAGAAGTGCCGAACCATGAAAATCGGCTCCATCTCTGTGCAAGGTGATCGAATCTATGATTTCTTAGCCTCACCAAGAGCCTTTGGTTGCCTGCTCCTGTTTGGCCTATGTAGACGATCTTGAAGTTGTCGTCATAGAGGACGTAAATGCCTCGCTGCTGCCGAAAATCAACAGCAGCAGCGCCCCTTCGGCCAGTCCAGCCCAAAAGTTGTCCGCCATTACCACGGCCACGACCGCCCCAGTCGACGTCGTCTCGGACCCAAAAGAGACCGTAGTTCCTGATCAGCATTCCCTCACTCCACCGCAAACACCTTCATCACCTCGTCCCCGAGGTGGTTGATCACCTTCACCGCGATCCGCCCCGACTTCGGCTTTGGGAACGGCCGCGATGTGTCGGAATACAGGCTCTCCCAGGCCTCCTCGTCGATCTCGGCCTTCAGCGTGGTCTTCAGCGCCTTGTAGGGGTCGTTGGCGCCGAGGAAATAGGCGTGGCGGACGAAGAAGGATTCCTCGTTGTAGTCGGTGTCCAGCATCCACAGGGCGATGCCGTCGGTGCCTTCGCTCTGCACCTCACCGGTCTGCGGCTTGAATACGTCCACGCCGAAGACCTGGACCTGCACCATGCCATCCCCCGCATCGGTGATCCGGATGTCCGGCTCACCGAAGATCACGAACAGGTTGCCCGCGCCGGTGGATTTCAGATCACCGCCCATGTGCAGGTCGGGGTTCATCCGGGCCTTCAGCACGCGGATGCGGCCCAGCTTGTCGAACTCGCTGCTATGGGCGTCGTAGTTGAAGGCGCAGCAGATCAGCACGTCGAAACCGGCGTCGCCCGCCTCGCGCGCGGCGGCGACCAGATCGGGGCGGGAAACCGTGCCGAACTCCGGCCCGATGAACACGCCCGCGCGGCGCTGGGTGTCGCCTTCCATGAAGGTGCCCTCGGCTGCGATCCAGTTGCCGGGCCACCCCTTCAGGCTGGTGAAGGTGATCCGGTCCTCCTTGTGCGCCTGCTGCACGCCTGCGGCTTTCAGGTTTTCCAGGATCATGTGGGCGAAGTCGGTGAAGTCGCGCGGGGCCTCGGCCGCCTTGCGCTTGCCCTCGGCGGCCTCATAGGTGTCGATCAGCTCGTCATCCCAATCGACGGCGAGGGTGCGGTGGGGCGACAGGCTTTCCACGGTGAAGGGACCTGCGACGCGGGTCTTGGTATTGTCGATGAAGGGCTTGTCGTAGAGGTATTCGAAATCCGCCTTGGCCGCGATGCTGGCGTCGATCTCGCGCTGGCGGGCGATGCGCGCCTCCCAGAACCGTTTCAGGGCGGCTTGCGCTGGGGCGGGCCAGCCTTGGGGGGCCTCGCGCGGGATTTCCCATTCCATGAAACCGTTTGCCGGGGCCATTTCGCCGGAGGGGAGCTTGACCTGCCCGCTCGCAGTGAAGTCGATCTTCGCGCCTGCGCGGCCGCCGGTTTCCACCTTGAAGGGGGTGGAATGGCCCGCAAGGGCGGCGTTCAGGGCTGTGATGGCGTCCTCGACGGCGGGCTGGAGCCGGTCCCAGATCACGTCGATCTCGGCGTTGTTGGCGATGGATTTCAGCGTGATGTGCGGCACGCGGTCATAGACGAAGCCCTGGCGGATGCTGCCGTGGGTGGGGGTGGATTTGGGGACGGAGCGGGTGACCTCGGCCTCTTTCTGTTGGCCTTCGGGGCTGTCGGCCAGCAGGTAATAGGGATAGCGCGCGCCCATCAGGCGGGACCGGGCCAGGGCCACGGCGACACGAGAGGTGTCGATGGTGATCCAGCGCCGCCCCCATTGTTCGGCGACATAGGCCGTGGTGCCAGAGCCGCAGGTGGGATCGAGCACCAGATCGCCGGGGTCGGTGGTCATCAGGATGCAGCGTTCGATGACCTTTTGTGAGGTCTGCACGACATAGATCTTATCCTCGTTGAAGCCAGCGAATGCCGTGTCGCTCCAAAAGTTATTCCTGCGACGGGTGCTGCTGTCGTCGAAATACTTTACGAAGACCAAGGTATTCCCGATTACGTCCAGTCGGTTAGCTTTCCTGAGCTGCTCCATTCCTTCCGGAGTAGTGCCGAACCACCGTTTGTTCGGTCCAAAGAAACGGCCCTCCATGGGAAACTCGAATTTGCGACCCGGTCCCGGTTTTGTCAGGTTTTCGGGGCGGAAGAACCTCGCGCCTTCCGAGGTTGCCGTTTCGCGATCATTTTCTTTCTTGATGAAGCTGTGTCGCGTTCCATCGGGAAGAACGAACTTCCGATATGAAGATGCTTCTTCTTCAATATCCAACTGGGTGAACAGCTCTCTATACTTCGATTTGACTGCATCTTTGGCGAACCAGAGGATGTAATCGAAGTTGGTTGCCAGCCTATCCTTTGAGGCAAGGCCTGAAGTTTTGCTGAAAGCGATTTGGCCTAAGACGTTGTCTTCACCAAACACCTCATCCATCAGCGCCCGCACGCGGTGGACGTTCTCGTCGCCGATCTGCACGAAGATGCTGCCGGTCTCGCTCAGCAGATCGCGCGCCACGGTCAGCCGGTCGCGCAGGTAGGTCAGGTAGGAATGGATGCCGTCCTTCCAGGTATCGCGAAAGGCGCGGACCTGTTCGGGTTCGCGCGTCACATGGGTCTTGTCGCCATCCTTCACATCGCGCGAGGTGGTAGACCACTGGAAGTTGGAGTTGAACTTGATGCCATAGGGCGGGTCGAAATAGATGCACTGCACCTGCCCGCGCAGCCCCTCACGCTCGGCGAGGCTGGCCATCACCGACAGGCTGTCGCCCGAGATCATCCGGTTCGACCAGTGCTGATCGTGCTGGTAGAACTCGGTCGCGGCCTCGGCATCGGGCAGGCCGTTGAAATCGGCGAACATGTCGAACTGCGGGGCGTCCTTGGCCGCCTTGGCGCGGTTGGCGGATTCGCGTTTCAGATCGTCGATGATGACCTTGGGGTGGACCTTTTCCTGAATATACAGCGGCGGGGCCTGAACGATCAGGTCGGACCAGTCCTGCTCATCCTTGCCGCGCCAGACCAGCTGCGGGTCAAGGTCGCGGTTGCGACGTTCGTAGGCCAGCTGGATGGGCGTCTTGTCCTGATCGCGCATGAGGCTTTCGAACTCAGCCGTCGGGATGTTCTTGCGCGTGGCGTCGTGGGTGAGGGTTTCGACCTCGATGGGTTTCTTGGCCATGGGTCAGCCCTTCTGTTCCGTGCCGGTCACCCGGCGAAAATGATTACCATCCTGCGTCAACCAAGGTGCAAGCCGCGCACTGCCAGCGTCAGTCAGCACAAACCAGCGGCGCTCGTCCTTCACCAAGCCACCGGCATGAAGCGAACGCATCACGGCCCGGTCAAGGTGAAGATATCCGTTGAAACAGAAGTAGATGCCCCGCATCGGAATGCGCGGACCGGCGAGTTCGACGTAGGCCGCAAGATACGCGATGTTGCGCGGGGTGTCAGGATTGTGCGCTGCCGGGGCCGCATACCACCAGGACAGCCTGTCAGCTTCGAGCCTTGGCCTTGTCTCGATCTTGCACGTCGAGGGAGGTTTCCCGTCGATACGTTCACACCAATACTTCAGTGTCGTCCAGGCGCGATGGTTGTTCATTCGATCAAGGCCCCTTGCCGGGCCGGGCCCGCGCCGAGGGATTCGAGCAGTTTGTCGAACTCATCCTCCATCTCGTAGACCGCTGTGAATTCCGCGAATTCCCAGCGACCGAACTTGCCGAGGTTGTTGACGCCCGGCACCCAATAGGCGCGCATGGTGTTCGCCTTGTCCTTCGCATCCTCGCCGCGGTAGCCCTTGATCTCGACGATCAGGTTCAGCGGGTCGGGCTTGCCGTCGTCGACCTGGACGATGAAGTCGGGCAGGTATTTGCGCGGGGTGGAGCCGGAGAGGTAGGGCACCTCGAGGCCAAGCCCCTGGTTCTTGACGTAGGACAGAACGCGCGGGTGGCTTTCGGCGACGCGGGCGAACTCGGCCTCCCAATCGCTGTCGCAGACGACCCAGTTGACGTGGGACTTGTCGGGGCGGGTCTGCCAGCGCAGCGCCTTGGAAGTGGTGAAGTTGACGTAGGCGGTCGTGCCGGTGGGATTATAGGCGTCGAGGATCGCCTTGATCTGGTTCTCGCCCTTGAGGGATTCCGTGATGGCCGCCTTGATCCGCTCGGCCGCCATGTCGGCGATTTCCGGATAGAGAACCTGGCCCATGTGGGTTCCGCCTGTGCAACGCAGGTAGCCGCCATCTAGCCATTGGCGTGTGATGCGCTTCATCTGGCCGAAGAGGTGAAGTTTCGGGGCCTCGCCATGGTCGCGATACTTGTGAGTGATCAGGTGGCGTGCGAGGCGGAACATGATGGTGGAAGGGCGCAGGTCCTCCGGCTGCTCCAGGGTCAGGTCAACGCCTTCGCCGATGATCCCCTGGTTAGTGGTTGTGGAGGGGCCGAGAAGCTGCGGGGTCAGTTCCAGGATATGGTCAGGGCTGAAACTTGCCTCAAGCCGTTCATCCGGCAATTCGACCCGATAGCCTTCGACACGGGGGAAGGTGATTTCCAGCGCGTCGCGATCAGGCTTAACGGCGTGGACGCGGACGGTTTCGCGCGGAGCCGCCGGGGGGGAGATTACCGGTTTCGCGGTGAAGTCGAATGGAATGCCCAGGACATCGGCATATTCGACGTTGAAGAGCCCCTCGTCGTTCAGTTCATAGGATTGGCGGCGCAGCGCGCGGCCGATCACCTGTTCGCACAAGAGCTGCGTGCCGAAGGCGCGGACGCCAAGAACGTGGGTGACGGTGTTCGCGTCCCACCCTTCGGTCAGCATGGAGACCGAGACTACACAGCGGATCTGTTCCCCGAGGCGACCCTTCTTGCCGACGGTGTTCATGACCTCGCGCAGCAGGGTGGATTCGTCGATCTTGTCGCCAGCCGTGATGTCGCCCGTCCGCTCGACCATCTCGCGCTTGAACTGCTCGATTTCGACAGCCGCCATTTCGCGGAAATCCTTGTCGAGCGCCTCGCCGGACTCGAGCTGAGCGCTATCGATCAAGATTGTGTTCGGCCGCGGCATGCGGTTGCCGAAGTCGTCGTAATTCCGGAACAGGGCAAGGCGGCCATTCTCAAGGGTGGTCTCGGTGCCGTCGTCGCTGACCCGATCAAAACCCGAGATGTATTTGTAGATCAGTTCTGAAGTCGCCGTGTTGTTGCAGACGACGATGAACACCGGCGGTACGCCGATCCCCTTGTCCTGCCAAAGCTGGAAGGTCTTTTCGTAATGACCGTAGAGGGCTTCCAATGCGGTCAGCAGCTCGACCGGCAGGCTGAACGGATCAAGCGCCTTGCCTGCCGCACGTCCCTTTTTGGGGAGCTTCTTGCCGATGTGGTCCCAGAGATTGCGGAACTTTGGCGTATCGCCGCCCGGCACGTTGTCTGCAATCGGCACGCGCGGCAACTTTACGATCCCGCATTCGATGGCGTCCATCAGCGAGAAGTCGGACATCGTCCAGGGAAACAGCGTGCCTTCGATGTATCCTGAGCCTCGAAGGAAGAACGGTGTGGCCGACAGGTCGTAGACGAGGCTGATGCCAAGCTTCCGCTTGACCGCTTCAAGGCCGGATATCCACATGCGGGCGGCCTCGTTGTTCTCCTTGGCCTCGCTTTTTTCGTCGCCCTTCAAGTCGTCTTCGGTTTCGCCAACGGCATCCTTTACCCGCTCGCGATAGCAGTGATGCGCCTCATCGTTCAGAACGACGATGTTCTTCTGGCCCATCAGGTCACCCATGACCCTTTGGATCATCTCGCCCTCGGTCTCCAGCGTCTGGACTTTTTCGCCGCGCCAGCCCTCCAGTGCCTGCCTGGTGCCTTTGGCGATCACCAGTTTTTCGCGCAGCTTGAATGCGTGATAGTTTGTGATCACGATTTTGGCTGCCTGGATGTCGCGCAGCATGTCGGGCGGCGTGATCTCGCGCGAACGATAGTAGCTTTCAGGGTCGTTCGGCAGCAGGACGCGCAAACGGTCCCGGATCGTGATGCCAGGCGAGACGATCAGGAACCGGCTGGAGAACTGCTTGCTGTTCGGGTGTCGCACGGCGTTAACCGTCTGCCACGCGATCAGCATCGCCATGACGGTGGTCTTGCCCGCCCCGGTCGCGAGCTTCAACGCAAGGCGCATCAGTTCGGGATTGGCCTGCTCATTGGCTCCCTTGATGTGCGCCCAGAACTTGGCGACGCGCGGCCCCATCTTCGGCGCGACCTCGGTCAACCAGATCGCGGTTTCGACGGCTTCGATCTGGCAGAAGAAGGGGCGGACGCCCTCGAACTTGTGGTGTCGCCAATGTTGCAGCAGTCGGGCTGTTTCCGGTGTCACGAGCCACTGGTCAGGGTTCGGAAGATTGCGCCACGTTTCGACATATCCCCGAACCTCGTTGATGATCGGGGTGGGGTTGTACTCCTGATCTGCGGTCGAAAGATCGTCATCGGCACCGAGCAGCAGAGCGCCCTGCTTCTGGCTTTGCCGTTGCTTTTTCGTTTTGGGGACCGGCGTAATCAGGTCTGAGCGGCGCCTGGTCTCGATGATGCGGTTCGTCGGCTGACCGTCAGTGTCTAGTTCCCAATGGCGGCCGGGGTATTCGTAGGGGGAATTCAGGATCGGCTTTTCGAAGAACTGTTCAGACATTGGGGGAGTCCTTTGCAGCGTTCCCCTTCACCACCGCCTTCTGTTCGTCGATCCACTGATCAATATCGTCGTGCTTGAACCGCCATTGGCCTCGAACCTTGAACGCCGGGATCTGGCCTGTTTGCGCCATCGTGTAGACAGTCTTCTCTGCAACCTTCAACAAAATGGCGACCTCTGGCAAAGTGAGAATGGGGTCCGTCATGGACCTGCTCCCTCTCGAATGTGATGAGGGGGAGCGTGCCAGACTTCGCCAAACATTACTAGGATATGATTGCTACAGGTTGCGCGCAGGCCAATCAGTTTCTTCGAGCCTACGATCCCCTTACCTCAGCCACGGCCGCGCCTTCGGCATCGCCACCGTCACCTCGACCTCGCGTAGCATCCCGCCCGCGATAAGTCCCTCGCGGACCCAGCCCAGCGCTTGCCACCAGTCGTCATAGCCGCGACGGGCAGCGTCGATCTGCTGCGGGTGGGGAGAGAAGGTGACGGGGCAGGCCAGGATATCGACGGTCTTCCACGTGGCGCGCGCGCCCGGGCCGCGCACGCAGACGCGCTCGGTACCTACGACGATGGCGCCCGCGTGCGTGCCGTGCTGGTTCTGCTTGACGATGGTCGGCACGCAGCGCGGGACGGCGCCGGGCATCCAGTCCGGGGTCAGCCCGGCGCGGGCCAGTTCGGCGACGCGGATCGCCATGCGCTTGCCGCCGAGGCTGTCGGGGATCCCGGCAACGGTGGCCGCGATAACCTCGGCGTCTTCGTGGGTGTAGCCGCCGATCTTGTGCTGGCCGCCGTCGATCTTGCAGCCCAAAGCGGCGCGTTGGAGGAGGACATATTCGAGGCCGAAGCCAAAGCCCTCCTCGGTGACGTCCTTGGGAAGGGGCAGTTCCAGCTGCGCCTGCTCGATCCGGAACGCCCATTCCAGCGCCGCTTGCACGCCCAGCGCGCGCTTGATCCTGGTGCCGCTGACGCGGCCGTGGAAACTCATGACTGCAATCCTTCAAGGAAATCCATCTGCGCCGGGCGCTGGGCCTGGTCCGTCGGCCGCCAGATCCACGGGCCGGAGGCCATGGGCAGCTGCGAGAGAGCGCCACGCATGTGCTGCTGCCAAAGGGTGAACTCCGTTGCCGAGCACGCGCAAAGCGCGTGCCCGATGGGCCAGCCCATCAGCCATCCGACGAAGAGCGGGTTCAGCCGCCGCCGCGCCCGGCCCTTCAGGATCCGCCGCGAGACGGCGCGCCCATGCGAGGCAATCATCGAAGCCCAGAGCGGGCGCGAGATCGGGGCGTGCGGCAAGGATCGCGGCCCATCGGGCGAGGTCGCCGGGGCCGGGGGGGTGAAGCCCTGCTCCGCCCGGTAGTGCAGCAGATCCATCCGGGATTTGCCGTCGCTGCGGGTGACGCTGGCCTCCGAACTGCCCTTCCAGTTCTGTGCTGCCGGGGTCGGCCAATGGTTCGGCAGGGCCTTCGCGATGCCCAGCGCCAGCGCTTCCGCCTTCCTCGTGAAGTCGCTGTTCCCGGCCGGGTTGTAGCGGCCGGTGCCGGGATGCAGGCTCATTGGTGTGGGCCAGGATGAAGATGCGCAGCCGCTCATGCGGCGCGCCGACCTCTGCCGCCGAGAACAGGCCCGCCGCAGGCGAATAGCCCAATCCCCAAAGCTCTCGCAGGACGGTTTCAAGGCCGAGAGTGACGTGACCGGCGACGTTTTCGAGGAAGACCCATTCGGGGCGGAGCTCAAAGATGACGCGGGCGACATCAGGCCAGAGATGGCGGGGATCGTCGGCGCCGCCGCGCTTCCCGGCCGCGCTGAAAGGCTGGCAGGGATAGCCTGCGAGGACGGCATCGAAGGCGCCGTGGAAGGGAAGGGCGTCGAACGTCCGCAGGTCGGTCCAGATCGGGGCCGGGGCGAAGTATCCCGCGCGCTGGGCGGCGATGAGGACCGCCCTTGGCCAGTCCTCCCATTCGACGAAGGCGCGGGTGTGATAGCCGGGTTCGGCGAGCATGAGGCCCAGATCAAGGCCTCCGCCGCCTGCGCAGAGGGAGAGTCCGTGCCGGGGACGAAGCACCATGCCATTCACCGCACCCCGCGCTCGCGCAGGCGTTCGACTGTCACCAGCCCCCGGGCCAGCATGGCATCGCGCATGGTGTTGCTGATCGCGCTGACCGGCAGGTAGCGGTCGGAGTTGACCAGATCGGCGTAGAAGGCGGGCAGGTCCGTGATCGGCTTCGTAGCCGGGGCGGGGGCTGCCTTGGGCTTCCGGCGCTTCCGCCCGGCATCCTCGACCTTGCGCTGGGCTGCGCGCTGCATCGCCCGGTCCAGCGCCTTCGGCCCGTCTGGCGGTTCGGGATGCTCATCGCGGGATGCCTCGGCTGCAGCGATGATCTCCGCCTCGGTCAGTCCCAGTTCGTCGCGCCAGCGCTGAACGTGCAGCCGGGGCGGCCAGCCTTGCCACCAGCCGGGCAGCGCGCCCGGGTCGAGGCCCAGCGCATCAAGCAGGTCCCTGAAAACCGCATCAGAAATCGCCGCGCGCGCCTGCGCACCCTCCTCCTCCTTTACTGGTTTACTTAGAGGTTCCCTTACAGGGTTAGTGTCCGAAATCCGGACACGGCTTTCGGCTTTTTCCGGACACGGCTCGTCCGAAAAATCGGACACGGCTCTCGCGTCGTTCCCGTGTCCGAAATCCGGACACGGCAAGGCATCGGCCATGCCGTCATCGTCACAAACATCGGTACTGTCGCGGCTTTCTACGCCCTGATCCTGTCCGTGTCCGATTTCTGGACACGGTACCACCGCTACAGGTGTGAAGCCCGGCTCGAACCCCAGGATGTAGCGGGTCGGCAGCTGTCGCTTAGTCGCGGGGTCAAGCCGCGGCACCCGCCGCAATAGGCCCACCGCCTCCAGCTGTCCAAGGTGGTCGTTCAGCGTGGACCGGCTGATCTCGCAGTCATGCGCCAGCCGGTCCTGCGAGGGGAAGCAGCCGTAATCCGGGTTGAACCGGTCGCAGAGGTGCCAGAGCACGATCTTGGTCGTCGGCTTCAGCCCGCGCTGCTTGATGGCCCAGTTGGTGGCCTCGTGGCTCATGGCGCGGGCCTCCGCGGGGCAGGGGCGATGCGCGTGGTGAACCCGTGATCGGCCAGCGCGCCCAGCGCATCGTCGAGACTGCGCACCAGCGCCCAGCCGAACCCTTGCGCCAGAACGGCATCACGGAATGCCTCCTGTTCCGGCCGCAGGCGCCCCTTCGGCGCCTTCAACTCGAGGAACAGGACGCGGCCGTCGCTCAGGACCATCAGGTCCGCGAACCCGGCATGGACGCCCATGCCGACAAGGATCGCTTGGCGCTTGGCCCCGCGGGACCCGGCCTCGGTCACCTCGTTGGCGCAGTGATGGATGATGGCGGTGCGGGGCAGGGCGATGCGCAGCGCCTGCACGACGGCGCGCTGCAGATCGGCTTCGGGGGTGCCACGGCGCATCATCTCGCGGCCCTCCCCTGATCTTCGCGCTGGGCACGCGCTACCCCCCGCCGCGCATCGACGACCACCAGCAGGCGCTGGGCATCGGCGCGCTCACCCGGGGTCTCGCCATGCTGGGCGAGCACATTGCAGGCGAGGCGGATGAGCAGATCGCTGTGATGCGCGACATCGGCGATGACAGCGCGGGCCTCGGCCACTCGGTCGGAGGGCCAGGCGGAATTGCGAGGGTGGATGGTCATGACCGCCCCCGCGTCTTGCGCACCGGATGGGCCTGTTCCTGCGACCGGATCCACTCCTGGATGGCGGCGCGGCGATAGAAGGTCTTTCGACCTATGCGTGTGCAGGGCGGTCCCTGGCGGCGGGCTTCCCACCGGGACAGCGTGTCGGCCGTCAGGCCCAGCGCCCGGGCCAGCTTCTCGCGGCTGATCCAGTCGGCCAGCAGGTCGGGGAAATCTTCGTCGGGATCGGTCAGAATGTCTTTCATGGGCTGCTCCATTCGCGCGGCACCCCTCTTGCGGGGGTCAATCCAGCGAAGCAGAGCGCGAGGACCGGAAGACAGGCGGAAGATGGAATTGAAGGTGGAGGACCTATTCCGCCCCTGTTTTCATTGTGTTTTGGGGCTTGTGGGTGGTCGATGCTACTGCACGCAGCCGCCTCCACGGCGATCATCCGAGGCGGCTCCGGGCGGTGAACTGTGCGCGTGCGTTACCACTCCCTCCGGGCCGGGCGATCTGACCGGCTTTCGGACGGATTGGCCGGTCCTGACGGGGCCGGAATTGCCGGAACGTGCTGTTCCGGTCGGGTTCCGAAGGCGCTCGATGATATCCACAGGTTCTTTCTTTGTTCGTGGCGAGCAGCACAGGTTTGTGGTTGCGCGCTCGCCTTCTGGATGCGTAATTTCTTGGTTGAGCAGTCCATAAGAATCGAAAAGACGAACACAGTCGGATGCACGCGCCGGTGACGGTGCGGCTCTGGCTTACAGGCGGTTTTCCTCGACGACGTGCTCTCCACCCCGTGGGCCCGCGCGCCTCGCGCGTCGGGTCATTTGTAACCTGCATGCCGACGGCCCTGGCCGAAGGATGCCGCATGTCTGAAAGGAGTTTCCCGATGCCCCTGCCGCCTGTTGCCTTCCACTCCATCTACGAAATCGCCGTGCGCTGGGGTTGTCCCCCTGCCGATGTGGCGGGCTGGGCGGCGGCGGGCCATCTGCACGTCGTGGTGGGCATACCCCCGGTCGTCTGCGGTGCGGAGACGGTGGCCGGAATGGTTCAAGTGCCCATGGCTGAACTGATGGGCATGTTCCGGCGGATCGGCCCGAGCGATGAACAGTCGAGGCTCAGGCGGGTCATGCCATTCGGCAGCAAGGCCTGGCTCACGATCACCGATCCGGCCGAGGGCTTGCTGGTCCGGTCCTCCGACCTCCTCCTCGATGCCGGAACGCTGCAGGCCTTCGAGGAAGAGCGCGATCTGCTGCGGCGCCCGGCTTCCTCAGTTGGGGCCAGCCCGCGGTACGATTGGGATGCGATGTACGCGTGGCTGACGTGGTTCCTGTTCGAGAAGGGAGTGCCCGACACCCAGACCGCGCTTGTCTCGCTGGTGCAGGACTGGTTCGTCCAGAACTCGAAATCGGGCGAGGTGCCGGATGAAAGCACCATCCGCAAGCGGCTGTCTTCGCTCTGGCGCAGGTTGCGCGGCGAGGATGCCGCGTGAGCGTCAGGCCGATTTCGGCAGGTCAACCCCGTCCTGCGCCGCGTCATGCACAAGGCGCGGCCGCGGGCGCAGGAGGCTGGCCACCGTGTCTACGCCTGCACGTAGCGGCGAATCCATCAGGTGCGCATAGCGCTGGGTGGTCTGCATCTGGCTGTGGCCTAAGAGCTTGCCGATCATTTCCAGCGACGCGCCGCCGCTGACCAAGAGCGAGGCAAAGGTGTGGCGCAGGTCATGGATGCGGACGTCGGCCAGCCCGGCGTCCTTCTGTGCCTTGGCCCAGAAGCGGCGGATTTCCCGCACGGGCTGGCCGACAGTGTCGCCGGGGAACAGCCACGGGTTCCCGCGTGGCACCGCCTGCTGGCGCAGCCGCACGATGGCCGCGACGTCCTGCGAGATCGGCACGCGGTGGATCTTGCGCTGCTTGGTGGTCGAAGCGGGCTTCGACCAGATGGCATAGTCGAGGTTGAACTGTTCGAACCGCGCTGTTCGGACCTCGCCCACCCGGGCGCCGGTCAGCATGCACATGCGGATGATCGCCGCAGCGCGTTGATCCTCGGCGGCATCCAGCACGGCCGCCAGCCGGGTCAGTTCTTCCGGTGACAGGAACCGTTCGCGGGCGTGTTCGATGCGCCGATAAAACCCCTGCGCGGGGTTGTCCGTCCGCCATTCCCATTCCATCGCCAGCGTGAACATCTTGCGCAGCACCTCGCCCATGCGGTTGGCGCGGATCGGGGTGGGCTTGTGACCCTGCAGCTTGCGGGCCCGGTTGTTGGGCTTTGCCTTGCAGGGACGTGGCCGCCCCTCGGCCACGAAATCGAGGAACTTCGCGACGTCGGACTTGGTGATCTCCGTCACCAGCCGGTTCCCCCAGGCCGGTTCGACCATCTTCTTCAGCATCGAGACCTGATCGCCCGCATTGGTCTTGGCCAGTTTCGGCAGATGCTCGGCGATGTAGCGGTCGATCATGTCCGTGACGCGCGGGGCCCCGCGCCACTCGTCGCGCGCCGCCAGAGGATCCTGCCCCTCGTCAATGGCGCGGCGCAGTTCCTTGGCGCGTTCGCGCGCGGCCGTGACGCTCCATTCAGGCCAGCGCCCGATGGTCATCCGCCGCTGCCGACCGGCATGCCGGTAGTCGATGGTGAAGGTCCGCGCGCCCGAGGCCTGCACCCGGGCGGCGAAGCCGATCACCTCTGTGTCGAAGATCTGATAGCTGACGCCGGGCTTGGGTTCCGCCTCGCGCAGGGTTTTCTCATTCAGTTTCAGTCGTTTGACCATCCATCAAGCCTCCTTGCCCGACGACACAGGCGTAGACCCGCGCCACTAGCAAGTCGGACCACGGGGCCGGGGCCGGAATACAGGCGGAAGGTGGAATTGGGGGGGGATGAGCGTTCCGGGCCAGAAGACACAGGGGTTGAGCGAACTGGACCAGTGCGCTGGGATAGTAGCTATGTGTTTGCCTTAAGTTGTGAATGGATCGAGGCTCACTCCGGTAGTTGCAACTCGGATGGTTGCGGCCCATGCTCCGCGGCATGATCATTGGGCTAGGAACACCCCTAAATATTCGAGATGTCGATATCCTCTCGGCGGTACTCCGCCCTAAAAGAGATGACTGACCACCATGGTAATTGCGCTGACGCCGATCCGAGAGGGTGAGCTATGGACTGGGTCTACCTGGAGGATCGAAGACGAAAATGCGTTGGCTGGGCTGCTTTCTCGAGTGGCCATCGGCCAAGCCCGAGTTGCCGAGCGCATTCTGCACGAGGATGGTCTGGTTCAAATTGGCTACCCATTGGGCGGTTACGAAGGTGCGCGCAACCTCCTCAAGGTCGGCCCAAGTGGTGACCCGTCACATCGTGATGGATGGATGTTCCAGGTCATCTCTTGGATCGCCGCTCACCGCGCAGGCAGGTCGGCCTTGATCCGCTCGCCACATATGCGGCACGCAGACAAGGGCCTCGATGGCCTCTTGGTAGAGTTTGACGACACGGAAATCGCACGCGTCGTGATCTCTGAGGAGAAGGCAACGGGTAATGCTCGAACCATGGTCCGGGATCGGGTTTGGCCCGAGTTTCGAGACTTTGAGACGGGCAGACGGGATGCCGAACTCGTCGATGGTGTCTCAACGTTGCTTGCGGGTGCTGGGCATCCCAATCCCGATGCCGTGGTGGCCGCCATCTTGTGGACGGAGAAGCGGGCCTACAGGGTTGCGGTAACGATCGACGACACACACGCTTCGGAGAAAGGCCTCAAGGCTCTCTACAAGGGCTACGAGGCGGCAGTCTCCGGCGCGATCGACCGTCGCCGGGCGGAGGCCTTCCAAGTTCGGAATCTCCGGCCGTGGTTCGAAAGCATCGCCGTCAGGGCAACCGCCATCATCGATGCCGAGGAGGCCGCCATCAATGTATGACGAGAGGACGGCCGATCTGATCCGATCCGCCCCAGACCTTCCCGGCCTCGATCGAGATCGGTTGCCGGAACAACTGTCGCAAGCGTTTGCTGAGATCGTGTCGGCCCGCATCGCATTGCGCGATACCGAGACCCCTGCGGGCGACATCAGCGAGACCATCGCGTTCGCGCGTAAGCTCGCCGCGACCAATGAGGTGTTGGTTACGACGAGTCCTGAGCGCGAAAACCGTCGTGCTGCAAGCTTCGTGGCAGCGTCCGCGCATCAACTTGTTCACCAGGCCGAAGCTCTTCTCGGCTTGGCTTCGAGGACTACTACATTCACAGCGGACGCGATCAGTTCCGACGTGTCTGCAATGCTGCTTTTTTTGATCGCAGGCTCGTCTGCCGACGCCACCGAGGTCGCGCGGGCGCTTCGGTCACCGGCGGAAGATCGGCTTCAGCACGAACTCGTACTGAACCTCGGCTGGTTAGCGCGTGGAATGATTGGGACAATCCTCAACCAGGAGCGACGTCCGGCCACCGAGCTGGTCGCTGGCGAAGGCGTCGATGGCACGCGAGCCGCGAATGCGTTGTACCATCGACTTCTCGAAGGCGTCCGTGCCCTCGCGGCTGTCTTGGGAGGCATTCCGGACGCGGATCGGGACCGACCTGCCGCGATCTTTCGTGGCGTCGCCAGGTCAGCGAAACCAGACGATGCCATTGCAATCGAAGGCTTGCCACCGATGCCGATCGCCTCGTTTCCAGGTCCGTTCCACCTGGCGCGGCTTCTCGAAACGGCGACTTCGGCACTTCTCGAGGCGGCAGTCATAAATATCAACCCGCCGAACGGTGTGCCTGCGGATCGCTGGCATCATTCGATGGCACGAATCGCGAAGAAGAGGCCATACCTCTGGACTAACCATCTTGCCGCAATCAGGGCAGGCTATCTCGAACCAGGTACATCCTGTGCTGTTGGCTTTCCGACAGGCGCAGGTAAATCGACTACCGCTCAACTGAAGATCCACGCAGCTCTCCTGCGAAACCTGAAGGTGGTTTTCCTCGCGCCGACCCATGCGCTGGTCGATCAGACGGCCCGGGATCTGCGGGCTGCCTTCCCGAAAACCAATGTTAAAGGACAGCGAGCAGAGGAGTTTGAGGAAGGCACGCTGCTCGAAGAGCTGCCAGACATACTTGTTATGACCCCGGAGGCATGCCTCTACGCGAGTCACATCGAGCCTGATAGCTTCGCGGACGTCGGATTGCTGATCTTCGACGAATGCCATTTGATTCATCCGAAGACTGACGGGGATCGGCGAGCCATCGACGCGATGCTCTGCCTAATTCGCTTCACGCGAGTCGCCCCGGAGGCTGACCTCGTCCTCCTATCGGCGATGATGAAGAACACGGCTGAAATCGCTGAATGGCTTGGGGAGCTGACTGGGGGAGAACTGAAAGGGCGTAGATCAATCCCCCTTGACGACGTTTGGAAACCAACCCGGCAGTTGCGGGGCTGCGTCGTCTATCAGGCAAACGAAATCGAACATCTGAACCTGAAAATAGGGGAGGCCTGGAGGAATAAGACGACAAAATTTCCTCCTGTGGGGCTCAAGAGGGATCTACACGCGTCCCCATTAGGACTGTTCAGTCTGAAACAGACATGGGCCTCGATGAAACGCGACGATTACGCCCTGCTCTCGCTCTTGGATCATCAGGTTCTGCTAACTACGAACGACCGCTGGAGCCTCACCCCAAACTCGGGTGAGCTTGCGTCGCACATCGCGGCATCGGCATCAAAGGCTGGACTCCGGACCCTTGTATTCTCCCAGTCAATCCCGAACGCATGGTCGATCGCCAAAAAGGCATCGGCACTCATCGACGCTCCACCGACCGAACTCACTACAGCCGAAAAGGAACTATACGAGACGGCAGTCGATGAAATGGGCGACGCGGGTGATGTTTATCTCGCCGTCGAGAGCGATCTTCTGCAAAGCGCCGCGACGGCACATCATGGCCTTTTGCTTCCCTACGAAAGAGATTTGGCGGAGAGGCTTTACGGTAGGGACGACGGCCTGCGGGTACTCGCAGCGACCCCGACCTTGGCGCAGGGGATGAATCTACCTGCTGATTTGGTGATCATCGCTGAAGACAGCCGCTTCGATCGTGAAACGAACCGTCGCGACCTTCTCGATGCCGCTGCGTTGCTGAATGCCGCTGGGCGGGCAGGACGCGCGGGTCAAAGTGCGTCGGGTATAGTGCTGATTGTTCCTGGAAAGGTTGTTCCCCTGTCAGATGAAGAGGGAACGATTGGTGAGCAATGGACGCAGCTCCGGGAGGTCTTCAGCCAGTCCGATCAGTGCTTGGTGCTCGAGGACCCATTCGAAGCCGTTATGGACCGTGTCCATCACAAGGCGGAGGACGCCGGAGATCTGGAACGGTATGTCGTCAGCCGTCTAATGGAAACGCCCTCAGAGGGCGAAGACGGAGGCTCGCCTCGGGTCGATCTGTCCCGGAGTCTCACGGCGTTCCTAAAGCGTAAGGCGGGTGACGAACAGTGGGTCGCGAGCCGTACTGAGGCCGCCCTGTCTGTCATGTCCGGCGCCGATGAAGATGCTGTCGTGCTGCATCAGAGATACCGAGACCTCGCCTCCATGGTGGGTCTCCCAGAGGACGTGCTCAAAGCTTTGTCCGACGCGCTTGCCGCCGCCCCAGATGACATGGCAAGCACGGTGGCAGGGATCTGCGAGTGGATGTTCTCATGGGTGGAGGCCAATCCAGGCCACCTTTTCCGAATGATTAAGCCCTCGACCTTCGAAGATCTCTTTGGGAAGACCTACGGAGGCCTGGCATCTGATGCAGAAAAAGCGAAGTACGCGGTCCCCAAGATTAAGGCGGCTCTGCGACAATGGATGGACGGCGCGCCACTGAAAGAAATCCAGCCGACGATATCGCAGAATGGGGCTTCGGCGGAGTTCTCGCCTGACGCCCGCAAGTTTGTCATTCGCATGATCCCCGACCTGGCGCACGTGATGGGTTTGCCTTCTCGTATGATGCAGATATTCACCCCAGGAGGATCTGAGCCAAATACGGTGGAGGGTGCGGGCCCCCTCCTCCTCGCTCATGTCTGCGTTCGACGAGGGCTTCGAGATGCAGAGATGGCAGCATTTTCGATGTCGGGGGGAGCCTTGCCTCGAAGGGCGACCCATCGGGCGTTCGATGAGGTGCGCCCGCATGTGGCTGCAGCAAAAAGCGGCGAGACGCTTGAAAATCTCAAGGAAAGGGTTCGCGCGGGGAAGGAGCTCAAACAGGCAATAGAGGCGTTCTCGAATATTGACCTGGGTCCGTTCGACAGCAACCAGTTGTGACACAGAGGTACAATGACTGACGAGAAGATGAAGTTTACGCCAGTTCTCCGCCCTTCGCGTCATGACCGGTCAACGTGACATAGAGATGGTGTATCGCCTTTGATGAACATCGCTTGTCAACGTCTGGTCAACCCGCGAATGCGTTCCTAGGCGGACGTCTAGCCGTCGAAATCCGACCAGAGACGCCAAGCATTCTCGAAATACCACGCAATTTCAAAGACGTGTTCGCTAAGTTGCTGAAATCAAAGGGGTCATAGAAATCAAGAGGTTCGGCTCATAACCTGAAGGCCGCAGGTTCAAATCCTGCCCCCGCAACCAGCAAAACCCTACACAGGCCACCGTCCGCGGTGGCTTTTGTGTTTTGCGCCCCCAGCGCGAAATCCAGGATCGATGCCAAGGCGCCGTAAAGCGTCACCTGGGCCTCTCCCCGCTTTGCGCCGGGCGCTACCTCGATCCGCTGCACGAGGCTCCGGATGATCTCCATCGCCTGAGGTCGCGAGGCCTCATGGGTCAACAAGGTGCCGATGTCTTGCACTTTCCTGCTATAGAGTTCGCCGAGGTTCGGGTGGAACTCGAGGACTGGGATGGGATCTGCCTGTGTCAGCTGGCGCTCAAGGTCACGTTTGCGCGTCTCAAGCTCCTTGAGCTTCGCGCGGACACTGCCCGGGTCACCATCACCTTCGAGGATGAAGGCTAAAGCACGCTCGATGCTGCGCGAGACCTTCTCCAACTCCTTCTGCAGGGCGGGGCGGTTGTCGGTCCGGCTTCGGCGCTGCCGTTCCACTTCCGCGCGGAAACTTCCGGCGAACTCGGCAATCAGTTCGTCACGCCCGAGCAGGAGATTGTTGATTTCCACTGAGAGCTGACCCGGGTTTTCCATCGAGAAGTGACCCACCTTTGATTATGGATTTTGTGTCATGCTTGGGTCAATGCACGGTTTCACTCCTTCTTCTTTCGGGCTGCTGCGGCTGAACTTGCTTTGAAGCGGAAGCTGTCGTTTCCGGTTTCGAGGATGTGGCAGCGGTGTGTGAGACGGTCGAGCAAGGCCGTAGTCATCTTGGCGTCACCGAAGACCGTGGCCCATTCGCTGAAGCTGAGATTGGTGGTGATGGCAACGCTGGTGCGCTCGTAAAGCTTGCTCAGCAAGTGGAACAGCAACGCCCCGCCCGAGGCGCTGAACGGCAGGTATCCGAGCTCGTCGAGGATCACGAGGTCGAGCTTGGTCAGGCTTTCGGCAATCTGGCCTGCTTTACCCTTGGCCTTTTCCTGTTCGAGGGCATTGACCAGTTCGATGGTGGAGAAGAAGCGGACCTTGCGGCGGTGATGCTCTATGGCCTGGATACCAAGAGCCGTCGCGACATGTGTCTTGCCGGTGCCCGGTCCCCCAATCAGGACGACATTCTGCGCGCCGTCGAGGAACTCGCAGCGATGCAGCGTCCGGACAGTGGCCTCGTTGATCTCGCTTGCGGCGAAGTCGAAGCCCGAGAGGTCCTTGTAGGCTGGGAAGCGGGCCGCCTTCATGTGATAGGCGATGGAACGCACCTCTCGTTCGGCCAGTTCGGCCTTCAGCAGTTGCGACAGGATCGGGATGGCAGCTTCAAATGCAGGTGCGCCCTGTTCGATGAGATCCTCAACGGCTTGGGCCATGCCATACATCTTCAAGCTCCGAAGCATGATGACAATGGCACCTGCGGCAGGGTCATGACGCATGGCGACCTCCTGCGGCGATCTGGCTGCGCAGGGCGTCATAGCGTTCCACATTGGCCTTGGGTTCACGCCGTAGGATCAATGCTTGTGGAGTATCCAGTGGCGGACCACCGATCACCTTGCCGTCGACAAGGCGGTGCAGGAGGTTCAACACATGGGTCTTGGTGGGCACGCCCTCGGCCAAGGCCAGTTCCACGGCGGTCAGCACGGCCTGCTCATCGTGCTGCAAGACGAGTGCGAGGATGTCGACCATCTCGCGATCACCACCGGGCTTACGGAGCATCTGATCCTGCAAATGCCTGAAGGCAGATGGCAATTCCAGAAAGGGGGCGCCATTGCGAAGAGCCCCGGGCTTCCTTTGGACAACCGCCAGATAGTGCCGCCAGTCATAGATCGTCTTCGGGGGCGACTTGTGGCTGCGCTGGATCAGGCGGACATGCTCGCACAGGATGTTGCCCTCCGCCGCCACGACCAACCGGTCTGGATAGACCCGCAGACTGACAGGTCGGTTCGCGAATGATGCCGGAACGCTGTAGCGATTGCGCTCGAAGCTGATCAGGCAGGTGGGTGAGACACGCTTACTCACCTCGACAAAGCCGTCGAACGCCACTGGCAGAGGCATCAAGGTCCTCTGTTCCGCCGCCCAGACATCGGCGATGGTTCCGGGCAGCGTGCCATGGGCGGTCTCATGCCACAGGTCGTGGCAGCGTTCTTCCAGCCAGGCGTTCAGTCCCGCAAGATCAGAGAAGTTTGGCATGCACTGCAACATCTGGTGACGGGCGTCACGGACATTCTTCTCGACCTGCCCTTTCTCCCAACCCGCCGCCGGATTGCAGAACTCGGGCTCGAATACATAGTGGTTCGCCATCGCCAAGAAGCGGATGTTGACCTCACGGGCCTTTCCGCGGCCCACACGATCCACCGCCGTCTTCATATTGTCGTAGATGCCCCGTTCCGGCACGCCGCCGAAGACCCGGAACGCGTGCCAGTGGGCATCGAACAGCATCTCATGGGTCTGCAAAGGATAGGCGCGCAGGAGAAAGGCCCGACTGTGCGACAGCTTGATATGGGCGACTTGAAGCTTCGTGC
>NZ_PKRQ01000011.1 GCF_002855575.1 Tabrizicola sp. TH137
GTGCCGGACGCAGATCGCCCACCTCCATCGACCAGCCAACGATCGGAATTTTTGGTCCGTTGACAGAAGGTGTGCCGATGTAGCGCCCACCATTCCCGGCCAACTCGCCTGCAACCCAAAAGGTCAAAACGACTGTCAAAAGGAAGCCAAGGCCGATGCTGAGGCGCAGGCACTGATCAAGGCGTGCGTCCCGATCAAGCAGCGTTACCACCGCCACGATACTGACGGTAAGCATGAGCACTGTGGCGCCGGTTCCCATGAGTCCATACATCATCTCATGGAACGTTGTGGCCTCGTTGAAATGTGATAGTTCCTATCGCGACGCTTGCGCACCGACGTAGGACATCTCGAAGAAGAAGGCGGCAGCGGACGCACCGGCACCAGTGACCAAGACCAAACTATTCCGCCACGGCCCTGACAGTTTTTTCGAAGCCCAGGCAAGTGTCGCGAACAGAATGGCGAATGAGACCGCAAACTTGAATGGCTTTAGCCAAATTGGCTCGCTGTTGAGCATCCTGTCGTCCAGTGTGTCAATCGGCACGCAAACTTGCCCCCGTTTCGGCGTCCAAAATTGACCCCCCTATGCGGCGTGGAGATCAGGGCCTGAGCCGCCATTGATCGCGCCTGATTGACAGCGTTCGGTTTGGCTAATTGTAGAACGCATCGAGACGTTGATCGCGCTTCGGCAATCGCGAAGCAGGCAACCGGCTGATTTGTTTGCTAGGGCAGAACTCCGGAACCTCGCAGGTCAAGGACGAGACGGCCTACGACCGAGCCGTCCTCGATGAGGCGATGTGCTTCTGCTGCCCGCTCTGGCGGAAAGACCCCGGATATGTGCGGCGCGATGCGCCCATCGGCCAGAAGCGTCGCCAGAGTGGTGAGATCCTCCCTGAACCAGTCCGGGTGTGCTTTCCTGCGCCCTGCGATATCGTAGAAATGAACGTTCGGGTTTCGCAGTCGCGTTGCAAGTATCCGCAAGACTTTCATGCCAAGGCGCAGTCTTCCGAAGATCAGTCGCAGCCCTTTGGCATCCGCCCCGGCCCTGCGGAGTAGGGCCGTCAGGCCGAAGCCCACGTAGTGACCGCCCCTGGTCAGCCGGCGAAGGTGGGTCGGCAAAGGCTCGTGCGAAGCACCGTCGAGGATCACGGCAAAGCCGCCCTGCTGTGCTGCGGCAAGGTCGATCCGTCGGCTGAAATCCGGCGCGTCATAAGCGATGAAATCGGCCGCCATCTGCTCGACGAGGGCCTTCCGTCGGGACGACGCGACCCCTGTGGCCCGAAGGCCAAGCGCGCGGGCCAGATCCAGGGCGGCAAGGCCCACGGCACCCGTGGCGGCGATGACGAGGATATGCGCCCCTGCCGATACGCCTGCCTCACGGAACAGGCCCTGGTAGGCGGTCATGTAACTGAGAATCAAGGGCTCCACCTTGATCGGGTCAAGGTGACCGGGCAGAGGAACGAGGGATGCGGCGGGCAGGTTCACCCAGTCCTGTGCGCCGCCAACCTGGGTCAGCGTGGCGACCAGCGTCCCCGGGGCTGGGCCGGTGGTTTCGGGGCCAAGCGCCTCCACGTGCCCCACGACGTCGTAGCCCAGGGTCTCGCCCGGGAGGGTTTTTAGCATCGGATACAGGTTTCTTCGGATGAGCATGTCGGTAAAGACAAGACTTGATGCCATTACGCGAATGCGGGCCATGCCTTTGCCTGGGGAGGCGACCGCGGGCTCGGTCACAACCGAAATGACCTCCGGCCCACCATATGCGTTGAAGGTCACGCGGCGGTTGTTCTTCGGCGACCAAGGTAGGCTTGAAGTGACCAGATCAGAGTGTTCGGACGGCGGGGTATGGTGCATGGAATATCTCCTGGACGTTGGTGGCCCAAAGCGGTTGCGACTGGTCCGGTGCCCCTTGCGGGTGTGACCAGTGTGCGGCCTTTTCAGGCTGCGGAATCTAGACAATGGTCAGATTAAGCTGCCTTGCACGTCCCGGGCTGTCAAGCTAGAATTTGACCATCGTCCAGATTAACGACCAGCAGCAGAGACAGCGATGGCCCTCGCCGAGCGACGAAAGCGGGATACATATCATCACGGCGATCTTCGGACCGCCCTTATCCATGCGGCCGAGGTGGAGCTGACAGAGAGCGGCATCCCGAACTTCTCACTGCGCCGTGTGGCCGCACGGGTGGGTGTCAGTCATTCTGCCCCGTCACATCATTTCGGGGACACGCAGGGATTGCTGATCGCGCTGGCGGTCCGCGCGCTTCAGCAAGTTCTGGCGTCGATGCAGGTCCGTTCGGAGACGGAGACGGACCCACACGAGCGGGTCGTGGCATCCGGTCTTGGGTACATCGACTTTGCCCAGGCCCATCCTTCTATGTTTCGCCTGACTTTCGGGTCAGACATGATCTGCGGATCGCCAGAGCTTGACCGAGCCAGCGAAGCGGCGTTTGGCCATTTCGCCGAGGCGATCTTTGCTGTCAGCCCGGACGAAGATCGCGAAGCCCACCGCGAGAAGGTCTACCTTGCCTGGGCCGTCACGCATGGCTTTGCCGAGATGCTTCTGGCAGGACGGCTTGACTGCCTTCGCGACGACGGGAACGCGCGGATCGAGCGCATGTATCGCCGCGCTGTCACAGCGTTGCTTTAACAGGTCGCTGAAGAATCCGGCCTCGACGCGGGTTGCAGAACTGTTTCACCCTTCCGGGAAGCACGGGGGGTCTCTGGATGCGCGGGACGGACGAGACGAGCGGGTCGCTGTTCAGCGATGTTGACCTCGCGGAGCGCATTCCTGCCCGTCACCCGCTTCGCAATATCCGCCGGGTCGTGAACGACGCGCTGGTCAGCATGAACGTCGAATTCGACCGGCTCTAGCCCATTGACTATGGTTCTTCATCGAATTACTATGGTTCTATGAAGAACTAAGGAGTCAATGATGAACCTGTCACGACGCAAGATGATCTTCCTTGTCGGTGGGGGCGCCATTCTGGCAGCGGGCGGCGCCTTTGGCTTCGCAGCCACGCGCACCCCTCAGACGGCCTACCTGCCCTGGAGCCGGGCGGGCAGCTATGACGATCCCCGAATGAGGGCGCTGTCCTGGGCGCTTCTCGCTCCGAACCCGCATAATCGCCAGCCGTGGCTGGCAGACTTGTCCGAGGACGGTGCCATCACGCTCTACGTCGACACGGACCGCCTGTTGCCGCATACCGACCCCTTCAACCGGCAGATCACCATCGGGCTTGGGTGTTTTCTGGAACTCTTGCGGATGGCCGCGGCAGAGGATGGCTATCGCGCCGACATAACTCTCTTCCCGCAGGGCAGCAGCGCCACGGCCCTCGACAAACGCCCCATCGCACGCATCGCGTTGACAGCGGACTCCGCGGTTGTGCGCGATCCCCTGTTTGCCTGGGTTCCCGCGCGCCGTTCGAACAAGGAACCCTATGACACGACCCGCTCTCTGGCGCCGGAAGTCCTGACGCAGATGGCTGCAGCAGCCCGCAACGGCACCCGGTTCGGCGGCACCGTTGACCCCGCAGAGGTCGCCAATTGGCGCGCACTGACACGCGAGGCCCTGCGGATCGAGGTCGAGACGCCCCACACCTATCAGGAAAGCGTCGATCTGTTCCGCATCGGACGACGGGAAGTCGACGCGAACCCGGATGGCATCGACTTTTCGGGGCCGATGTTTGAATCGATGCACCTGACCGGCATGTTCAGCCGTGAGATCGCCGCCGATCCGACCAGCTTCGCCTTCACGGCGGGCATGGACGCGGTTTATGCCAATGCCGATACAGCGATGGGGCATGTCTGGCTTGTCACCGCCGACAACAGCCGCGAAACGCAGATCGCCGCCGGGGCAGACTGGCTCCGCGTCAACCTGGCAGCGACGGCACAAGGCATCGGGTTCCAGCCCCTTAGCCAAGCGCTGCAAGAGTTTCCCGAAATGGCCGGGCCTTACGCCCAGGTCCACGAACGGCTCGCCCCAGATGGAGGCACTGTCCAGATGCTCTCGCGCATCGGATACGGGCCGATGGTCGGAAACAGCCCCCGCTGGCCCCTAGAAAGCAAGATCATTTCTACCTGATCGTCAGTGCTTCCCGAATCTCGCCCGCACGGTCTTCGCTTCGCTTTGCAGATGAATGGCAGTGCGGACGTGGATCCTTCTCTGCCGCACAAGGGGTCACCACCAATGCAGTCAAATTTCTATCGTCCTGCAGGATATGCCACTGTCACACTCGGATTCCTTAGCCTTGGCTACGGCTTGACGACTTTGCTCGTCCGTATCGACTTTTTCGGCATCGAGGCCGCCAGCCCATCGGAAGTCATTAGCTTCTTGCAGACCAACACAGGGACTCTAGAACTGGCACTGATGTCGGCGATGGTCGGCTACCTCCTCGCCGTTCCCATGATGCTGATCATAACGGCGGCAGCATTTCAGGGCCTGACCACCAGGACGCTCGGCCGCGATGTGGCCGTCGGTCTCGTCTGGGCATCCCTGCCGCTCCGCCCGCTGTGGTGGGCAGCGATGATCGTGCTGATGCCGACGATGTTGGCGGTATCGGGCAGTTCGACAGAACCGGCGACGACGGCTGCGACCGTCGTGGGATACCAGATGATCTACACCGTGCTGAATACGGCCACCGAAGATATCGCGGTAAACATCTTGGGCGGGATCTGGTTCGGCATCGTCGGCGTCGTGATGGCGAAATCTGCCGGAGTGTCCCGCATTCTCGGTCTCACGGGCGTATTCATCGGAGCGTGCTATGTGGTCTCATCCGCGGAACTGTTCGGGCTGTCGATGGGAACAAGCGGAGAGATCATCCCGCTGCTCGCTGGCGTCCTCGGTCCTTTCTGGCTGGGCGCAGCGGGCCTTTACGCCGTCCGCAAGATCACCTGACGGGCTCGTGCAAACTTCGGAGTTGTCCAAACGTGGCAGCCCAGTTACGCAGAACTGCCAATCTCGTGGAAATAATCGTTCATGTCCGACTACTTTCGCCTTTTCAACGAAATTGGCATCATCGGCCAACTTTCGCGCGCGCTTCTGGAGGCCCGGCTTCCGCCGGGCTTCGTCGCGGCTCAGTTCTCGGTGTTGAACCACTTGGTGCGGGTCAGGGATGGCAGCACCCCGCTTGACATCGCCCAGGCGTTCCAGGTCCCCAAGAACTCGATGACGCACTCGTTACATGTTCTCGAGCGCGAGGGCCTGATCGAAATTCGGAAGAACCCACAGGATGGACGGTCGAAGTTAGTCTATATCACGGACAAGGGCCGAATGTTCCGCGAAGACGTGATTGGTGCGCTCGCGCCAGATATCGCGCGGATCGCTGCAGCCTTTCCACCGGACTTTGTGGCGCGTTTGCTGCCTGACCTTGAGACGCTTCGAAGGTTTCTCGATGCGGATCGGGATGTCCCAAAGTAGGCTGACAAACAGACACTGTCCTTTCGCGCTTGCTTAGAAGATCTGCGCTCGATCTCGCTTGGGACAACTCTGTACCAGAAGCCTATGCCCCCACATCTGACTCTGTTCTATGGGTCGAGCAATTCAGGCAAGACCTCCTCTGCTACGTCGAGTACGGCACCTACGCGCGCAACTTTTCTTATACCGGGGCGGAATGCTAAGAAAACCGGCGCCTCGGGGGAGGTCCAATCAGGCAAGCAGCGCACGAGCTTTCCACTTTGCACGTCATCGCCAAGCATGAAAGACGGAATGAAGGCAAGGCCTTGTCCGCTGCGTGCGAGCTCCCGAAGGATGCCGAAGCTCCGCACGGCGATGGGTCCGTTCACCTCTACGGCCGCCTGCAAGTCACCCGACACGAAGCGCCATGTTGCACCTGGTCGATCACCGCGGAAAGTGAGGCAGGGACTACCGGCAAGGTCTGCAGGCCGCTCTAGGGTCAACGTTTCAGCAAGGCTCGGCGCGGCCACCAGCCATCGCGCGAAGCTCCCCATACGGCGGGCAACCAGCCGGTCGTCATCGATACTGCCCACACGAATGGCGAAGTCAGTATCGGGATCCTGCATGTCCTCGAAGCCGTAGTCTACGCGCATTACGATGTTGAGTTCGGGATGGCGACGCCTGATTTCGGGGAAGAGTCGCGTGGCTACCAGGGAACCGAATTCAGGCGTAGCCGCAATCGTCACCTGCCCAGAAACGGTGACGCGTTCTTCCCGCACGGTTTCCTCCAGAAGGCCGATTTCCGCGAGGATGGACCTAATGCGATCATCGAGTCTCCGTCCCACCGGCGTCAGGCGCAAAGAACGGGCACCCCGCTCCACAAGGCGCACACCGAAGTGATCCTCAAGCTGGCTGACGTGGCGGCTCACGCCTGACTTCGCCATGCCGAGATGATCAGCCGCAGCACTGATTCCACCGAGGCGGGCGACAGTGTGGAAGCTATGCAGCGCGGACAGACTTAAGGTTCCAAAATCAGCAACCATTGGTTCAATATTACCAATCTGTTCTGATTTGTGAAGCGGATTTAACTCTTGCTTCGTCACCGCGCCAGATCGGCGCAATGCAGGAGAAACAAGTTCATGAACATTCTTATCACCGGTGCGAACAGTGGGTTCGGTCAGCTTATCATTGCCGAACTGCTGAAGTCGGGGCACCGGGTCGCAGGATCGATGCGTGATGTGGACGGGCGCAATGCCCGGGCGGCCGCGACGTTGAGGGCGAGTGGTGTGGAGATCGTCGAGATCGACGTGACCAACGACGCCTCGGTTGCGGCGGGCGTCGCAGCTGCAACGGAGCGGCTCGAACGGATCGACGTCCTCATCAACAATGCGGGTGTCGGCGCACACGGGTTACAGGAGAACTTCTCTGCCGAGGATTTCCGCCGCCTCTTCGAGATCAATCTCTTCGGGGTCCAGCGCATGATTCGTGCGGTTCTGCCTGAGATGCGGGAACGGGGCACAGCACTGATTCTCAACGTTTCCAGCCTCTTGGGACGTGTCGCACTGCCTTTCTATGGACCGTACAACGCGACGAAGTGGGCACTCGAGGCTTTGTCGGAGAACTATCGTGCCGAGCTTAGCCGGTTCGGGGTGGACGTGGCACTGGTCGAACCGGGCGGCTTCCCGACAGGCTTCATCGGCAACCTGATGCTGCCCTCGAATCCTGACCGTGACACTGGGTATGGTGCGATGGCAGCGGCACCGCGGGAGAGCCTCGCGCATTTTGAGGGATTCCTTGCCGCGAACCCGCAGCAGCATCCGCGGCTCGTGGCCGAAGCGGTCGCTGCCGTCGTGAACACGAAGCCTGGGGAGCGATCGTTCCGTACCGAAGTCGATCGCATCGGTATGGCGGATGCTATCCGCCCGATGAACGACTTGCAGGCAGAGGTTACGACAGGCCTCTTTGTCAACTTGGGCATCGCCGAAATGCTCCAGGTCAATCTGTCGGCACCTAAGGCGGCTTGACGCGTATGGAGCTCCGGACTGCCGCGGTCCGGAGCACTCCTTGACAGGGTGAAACAACAAGGAGCGGAATTCTGATCGCCCGGGTGACGCGGCATGCACTGGCCGTTATGTTCCGAAGTGTTCAGTTATCGCGCTGGAGGGATTGGTGGGGCGTTCTTACCTTTGTTCTTTTCGACGGAAATCGCTAAGCCAATGATCCTGTAGACCTAAAAGGGTTTGACGGGGAAACACTCTCAGGTTGCTGTCGCGTTCTTCGGTGCAACGACCAGTTCGCCACAGTCGACACGCCGTCCTGTCAACTGCAGATATCCGATCGCACCGTCAATGATACCGCACTCCTCCAACATCGGCAGTTGCCTGCCAAGGCTCTGGCAGCTTAGCCAACCGCACACAAAGCGGCGTGTTCGATTTGTTGCGGGAGAACGTCGTTCCCAACTTGGTTCGAATTCGCTGGTTAAGTGAAATCGCTGCACGGCCAAACAACCGACCCACTTGAGAGGGTTTGATCTCAGTGGCGTTTGGTAGCGGAGGGAACGGATCTGACGTAGACCTTCTCTCATTTTTCGACAGCTGGCCCTCTTGCCGGGCTGGCCCGCTAGACCGTCCCTGCGGATTTCATTCGAGGGGTATCGAGCGCGTTCAGAAGGAGATCGCGGGAATAAGCGATGCGAGGGTGCCGCAAGGCCCCCCTGGCCCAGACGAGACGCAGGCCATTGCTTGGACGCGCAGCGGGGGCTGGAATCTCCGCAAGCCTATCCGCTTCTATATCGCCTTGGCACAGATAGTCGGGAAGCACCGTCCAGCCGGCGCCTGACAAGACGAGTGATCGCAAAGCGCGGAGGTCGGGGACAGACACCACCGGACGCCGTCCGTCCAACGACAGTCCGTTCGCAGCGATCCAGGTGCGGATGAGCGGTAGATCAAGGTCGTAAGAGACGAAGGGTGCGTCAATACCGCCATCCGCCATGGACGGAAGTGTCACAGCGACAAGCGCCTCGGTCCCGATCAGGTGGCTGTCAAGGCGCGGGTCCTCGGGTGAAGAGGCGGTAACCGCCAGATCGACGGCGTCGGAGAGCAGAAGTTCGTAAAGGCTCTTTTTGTTGCCCGTCTGACGGGGGCCGTCTGTGGGAAGTCGCGGTCCTGTTCCATCTACGCGAAGCCTTCCGTTCGGGGGATGTCTGGCTCGCTCATTCCCGGCGGTATGGCGATCTGAAGGAGGCGCTTGTTCCGGCAGCGGTTGCCCGCGCCACGCCACGGCTGGCCATGCCGTTTGAGCCCGAAGCCTGGCTCGCCGACCGCAAGACACGAATGTCCGACGCCCTGCGTCGCTTGGAGCGGGCTGCAAAGGCCGGGGCCATTCCGGGCGGATCGATCGAAGATGGTGTTCTGAAGATCGACCGTTTGACTGCCGCTGTGCCCGAAGAAGCGGGCGCCATGGTCCTCGACCTCTACAAGCGCCTGCCGGAAATCAGGGTCACGGATCTGTTGCTAGAGGTGGATGACGAGGTCGGCTTCACCGAAGCCTTCACCCATCTGCATACAGGCGTGCCGTGCAAGGATCGGATTGGCCTCTTGAACGTACTGCTCGCCGAGGGGCTGAACCTCGGCCTCAGCAAAATGGCGGGCGCCACCAACACCCACGATTACTTCCAGCTCTCCCGCCTGTCGCGATGGCATGTTGAAGGCGAGGCGATGTCGCGCGCCCTGGCAAAGGTGATCGAGGCGCAGTCCGCGCTGCCGATGGCACGGTTCTGGGGTGCGGGACAAACGGCATCGAGTGATGGGCAATTCTTCCCGACAACCCGGCAGGGCGAAGCGATGAACCTCATCAATGCCAAATATGGCCAGGAACCCGGGCTGAAGGCCTACACCCACGTGTCCGACCAGTTCGGCCCCTTCGCCACCCAGACCATCCCGGCCACGGTGAACGAGGCGCCCTACATTCTCGACGGTCTGCTGATGACGGGCGCGGGCCAGAATATCCGCGAACAGTATGCCGACACGGGCGGCTTCACCGACCATGTATTCGCGGTCACCGCCCTCCTGGGCTTTCAGTTCATCCCCCGCATCAGGGATCTGCCCTCGAAGCGCCTTTACCTCTTCGATCCGGCGGCCTGCCCCAAAGAGCTGAAGGGGCTGATCGGCGGCAAGATCAAGGAGCCGCTCATCGCGGCAAACTGGCCCGACATCCTGCGCAGCGCGGCCACCATGGCGACAGGGGTCATGCCCCCGAGCCAGTTATTGCGGAAGTTCGCAGCCTACCCCCGACAGCATGAACTGGCGGTGGCCTTGCGCGAAATCGGACGGGTGGAACGGACGCTCTTCATTGTCGAATGGCTGCTTGATGCCGACATGCAGCGCCGCGCCCAGATCGGCCTGAACAAAGGCGAGGCCCATCATGCCCTGAAAAACGCCCTCCGCATCGGTCGCCAAGGCGAAATCCGCGACCGCACAACCGAAGGCCAGCACTTCCGCATGGCAGGCCTCAACCTGCTCGCCGCCATCATCATCTACTGGAACACCAAGCATCTCGGGCAGGCCGTCATAAGCCGCCGCCGCGCCGGTCTGGATTGCTCACCCGACCTTCTGGCCCACATCTCGCCTCTCGGATGGGCGCACATCATGCTCACCGGCGAGTACAGGTGGCCGAAAAGGGCTTAGCGTAGGATTTAGCACCGTCCGGCAGCAGACCCCAACGTCCTGCGCGGGAAGATCGCGCATCAGCTGACGCGCCCCGTGGGGCGGCCTTCGCTGACCAAAGTCAAACGGTTCTACGAGGACTTCGAGTATCAGGCGGCGTCCTGGGACAAGCCGCGCCGCGTCATCGCCAAGATCGAATGGCACCCGGGCGAGCTGTTCCCCAAAGTCGGCTTCATCGTCACCAACCTGCCGATGGAGCCGGATTGGGTGGCGCGGTTCTATAACCAGCGTGGCACCGCCGAGCAGCACATCAAGGAAGGCAAGTATGCCTTTCGCTGGACGCGGCTGTCATGCCGGAAGTTCCGCGACAACGAGGTACGGCTGCAACTCCACGCGCTGGCCTACAATCTGGCTACCTTCCTGCGCTGCATCGAACTGCCCGAAGCCATGGCCGAGTGGTCATTGACCAGCCTGCAACTGAAGCTGATCAAGATCGGCGCCCGTGTCGTGCGCCACGCCCGCGCCATCACCTTCCAGCTGGCCGAGGTGGCCATCACCGGCCTGATGGTCCGCGCTATCCTCGCCGCCATCCGCCGATTGCGAGCGCCTCCGTCATGCGCATGACCGCGATCCGGACCCAAACTGAACAAAAGCGGCAGGACAGGTCTGTCCGCTGCGCTGAAAAATGACGCTGCCGAGCAAGGACGCGGCGGTCTCGCGGTCCGATCCGTCCAGCTCCAGCAGTCTGCGCGACCGCAGAGGCCGCTCGGGGCGAAAACAATTGTCCAGCGGTCGGATTCAGGCGATCTTCACGTCAGTCGGCACCCCACTTGGGGAATCTCGGGTTGAAATCGAGTAAACCACGAGCATGCCTGCAGTAGCCTCCTGTGATCAGATCCGGTCACTCAGAGGTTCACTATGTCTCAAATGCTCCAGGCCCGTCTCGCAGGGCCGCAGGACAGGATTGCCACCTGTCCGTTTCAAGCAACACGCCAGATTGAGGGCCTGAATCCGCGCAATGCCCCCTATTGGCATCATCTGCTCATTGGGCGCCATATTGGCATTCACCGCCCCGACGGGCGGCACTGCAACTGGGTGGCTCGGCTCCTCACCGCGGATCGGCGACACGTTCAGAAATGTCTAGGACCAGCTCTGAACTTGGGACGAGGCTCCCTGAGCTTCGATGAGGCCATAAGCGATGCATTCGCCTGGTTCGAAGAATATGCTGCGAGGGGAGAAGCCGCTGAGCAGGCACCAAGGGGCCGAACTGACTGCCTCTGCTTCTCGCCTTTGGGGGAGATCTATACGGTCGGTCACGCTCTTCAGGATTACACGGCCTGGTCAAAGATCGCCCGATCAAGGGGTGGCCATTACAACATGGTCACTTTGGCCAACCATCATCTCACTCACGGTGTCACACATGTCCCGCTTGAGGAGTTTACGGCTCAGCACCTTCAGACCATCGCCTTGCAGATCATCCGCACGCCACCGCGACATGGTTTCTCAAAGAGGCATTCCCCTGTGGATCGGGACGACCTTTCGCCTGATGAGCTGCGCCGGCGTAAGCGGACGTACAATTCCATCATCGGCATTCTGAAGGTCGCTTTCTCCCACGCCTGGGATGCAGGCAAGATCGAGACAGACCGTCCGATCCGCTGTCTCAAGCGCATTTCTGTGGTGCACACCCCTCGGCTGCTCTTTCTGAACCGTGACGAATGCCGCACCTTGCTCAAACGCTGCACGCCAGCTCTTCGTAACCTGGTTCTCGCTGGCCTCTACACCGGATGCCGCGTCGGGGAACTCGCAAACCTTCGGGTCGAGGATGTTGGGTACCAGATTTTTGGCCTCCGGATATCTGCATTCAAGCGCAGCCCGGCCCGCTTCGTCTTTCTTCCAGACGAAGGGATGGCCTTCTTCTTGCGCATGATTGAGGACAAGGCACCAAGAGATCACGTCCTCCTGTCAGACAAAGGAAAGGTCTGGCAGCGTCAGCACACAAACCTGTTCCGGCGCGCGGTCCGGGAAGCAAAACTCCCGCTAGAATTCGTGTTTCATGGGTTGCGGCACACCTACGCAAGTGACCTCATTCGACAGGGCGTCCCTATCGAGGTGGTTGCCAGACAGCTGGGGCATGCGGACATCCGAACCGTCGCAGACACCTATGGCCACATCGCGGAACAGTTCCGGGAGGAACAGATCCGCACACGGTTCTCTCCGCTTGATGATGCCGAGCTTCGGGAAGCGCATCTGCGATCAGCACAGATTGAGGCGCTCTGGCACGATGTGCGAACCTATGATTGGCGAATGTATGGAGCAACTCCGACGGGCAATGAACGGCGGCCAAGAGCGCTCGTCAGGACGCCGAGGGAAGTCCTCGAGGCGTTCGAAGGGCAACTGGGCTAGGTATCGAGAGGCGTCTCGCTGAGTAGTAGTGTTGAAGGATACCGATAGCAAAGCGGACACGCTGAAACTCGCGCGGCTTGCCGACACATCGTGTTGAACTTCCCAATTGGATAGTCCCCTGGAAATTTCACTGGAGGTGACCTGCCCCCCGGTCGTCCCTCGTTCATAACGAGAGTCCTTGGGGTTGATAGTGGTCGTTTTGGGCTTGGGCAAGCGCGCCGGGCGCGGAGCCCTCAGATTGGCTCTGTTGCACAAATCGGCTGATGGCCGGAGCTTCCCCATCCCCGGACAGACTTATCCTGTGACTTTCGTGATGGGCGTGCCGAGCGCGGTGAAGCCGTTGAGCACGGCGACCCTGACCTGGAACTCCGCAACCTGACGGTCGAAGTCTCGGGCGGACAGGCGCTGCCCCAAGAGCTTGACGCAGTGCATCTTGGTCTCGGCGCGGCTTCGGCGGTGATACCCGCTCCATCGTCGCCAGATCGTCCGGCCAACCCGCTTCGATGTCCGCAGGATTTCGTTCCGGGCTATGGCTCCTGCGGTGTCGGGCTTCCATGGTTTGGCGTTCTTGCGGGGCGGGATGATCGCGGCCGCACGACGGGCCGCGATGGCGTCGTGGCACTTTCGGGTATCGAAGGCGCCATCGGCGGTAACGGTGGCGATCTCCTGATCGGGCGGGATCTGATCGAGCAACTCGGGCAGCATGGGCGCGTCGCCGATCTCGCTGGTGGTGAACTCGGCAGCGCGGATTTCCAAGGTCTTCTCGTCGATCCCGATGTGGATCTTGCGCCAGACCCTGCGCTTCGTGCCGCCATGCTTACGGGCGTTCCACTCCCCTTCGCCCTCGACCTTGATCCCGGTGCTATCGACCAGCAGGTGCAGGGGGCCGTCCGAGCCGCGGTAGGGGATGTTCACCTTCAGGGTCTTCTGGCGCCGCGACAACGTGCTGAAGTCTGGCACGGCCCAGTCCAGGCCGATCAGCCGCAGCAGGCTCTCGACAAACCCCGTGGTTTGCCTGAGCGCCATGCCGGAGAGGACCTTCATCGTGAGGCAGGTCTGGATCGCGGCATCGCCGTAGTCGCGCTGTCGACCACGCTTGCCGGTCGGCGCCGCTTCCCAGGTCATGGCGGGGTCGAACCAGATCGTCAGCGAGCCGCGGCGCTTCAGCGCTTCGCTATACGCCGGCCAGTTCCTGGTCTTGTAGGTCGGGGGTGTCGGTCTGCTCATGCCTTCCAGCTACCACGCTGGATTCACAAGATGAATCCCTCACGTGATTTGTGCAACAGGGCATTTTGTCGACATCAAAGATTTTTGTTGACGAAAGTCCGAATACCTTGTGTCTTTCCACCATGACCAACGCCACGTCCCAAAGCTTCGATCTTGTCGTTATCGGCTCCGGCGCTGCGGGGCTGATGGCCGCCCTCACCGCGGCCGAACGGGGCCACAGCGTCGCCGTGGTCGAGGCGGATACCCGCATTGGCGGGGCGACCGCGCTGTCCGAGGGCATGGTCTGGGTTCCGAACACGCCCGAGGCGCGGCACCTGCCCGATGCGCCCAACCCGGCGGAGGAGGCGGCTGCCGCCCTTGCCTATCTGCGCGCCACCTCTGGCAATCTCTTCGATCAGGACCGGGCGCGCGCCTATCTTGACCTGGCGCCCCAGGCGCTGGCACTGGCCGGGCGCGCGGCGGGGCTGACCTTCACGCTCAACCGCGGCTCACGCGATTACTACCCCGATGCCCCGGGGGCGACGCTGGGTCGGCGGGCGCTGAACCCCGATCCGGCCGTGATGCGGCAGATGGACCGCAGCCTCTTTGCCCGCCTGCGCTGGCCGCTCGGGACGATGCTGGTGCTGCGAGGCCTGTCCATCGCCAGCCGCGATGCGCCCGACTATCAGTCGCTGGGCCGCAGCCTGGCGGCGGTGCTCAGGGTGGCGGGCCATGTGCTGCGCTATGGGCTCGATCGCCTGCGCGGCTGGCCACGGGGCACGCGGCTGGCCAATGGCAATGTCATCGTCGCCAGCCTGGCCGAGGCGGTCCGCGCCAAGGGCGGGGTGATCGTCACCGACTGGTCGGTAGAGGGCCTGTGGCAGGCCGACGGCCGCGTGGCCGGGGTCACCGGCCCGCGCGGCCGGATTCTGGCGCGGCTCGGGGTCGTGCTGGCATCGGGCGGGTCGAACGCCGTGCCCGGCTCGCGCGCGGCCCTCGTCGGTGACCACCCCCATATCGCCATCCCGGCCGAGGCGCCCGTGCCGCCGCTCGAAACCCTGGTCGCCGGAACGGGTGCGGCCATCGTGACCGATGTCTCGCAGCCCGTCCTCTGGGCGCCCACCTCGGTCGTGCCGGCCTCGGTCGCGCGGGCCGGGGCCTGGCCGCATTTCGCCGACCGCGCCAAGCCGGGGGTGATCTGCCTTGGCCCCGATGGCCGCCGCTTCGCCAACGAGGCGCAGGTCTACCAGGATTTCGTCCCCGCGCTGATCGCCGCCACCGGCACCCACCCCGAGGGCCCGCATTGCTGGATCGTGACCGATCACCGCGCGCTGCGCCGCTACGGCCTGGGGCCGGTCGGGCCCTTCCCGGTGCGGCTGGGGCCCTACCTGCGCGCGGGCTATCTCAAGCGCGGCGCGACGGTGGAGGATCTGGCCCGCGCCATCGGCCTGCCACCGTCTGCGATGCGCGACAGCATCGCGCTCTTCAACGCTTATGCCCGCGATGGCCGCGACGGGGATTTCGGCCGCGGCGACAGCGCCTATGACCGTGGCAACGGCGATGCGGCCCACGGCCCGAACCCCACGCTCGGCCCGCTGGAGCGGGGGCCGTTCTACGCCATCCGCATCGTGCCCGGCGATATCGGCACGTTCATCGGCCTGCGCACCGATGCCAACGCCCGCGTGCTGGACCCCTCCGGCGCGGCCGTGCCCGGCCTCTGGGCCGCCGGCAGCGCCGCCGCCCCGATCACCGGCGGCAGCTATCCGGCGGCGGGGCTGACCATCGGGCAGGCGCTGACCTTCGGCTATGCCGCCGCTGAAGACGCTTGCGCCCAGGCGGGGCTGGCGAGGGCTGCCGAATGACCGCGATCCACGGCTTTACCGCAGACCTGTTCGCCGGCCGGCAAGTTGTCGTGACCGGGGCCGCGGGCGGGATCGGTCAGGCGATCATGGCCGCCTTCGCCGCCTGCGAGGCCACCACCATCGGCATCGACCGGGCCGAGGCGGTTCCGCAAGGGGCTCCCGACTGGATTGCCTGCGATCTGGCCGACCGCGCCGACCTTGCCCGCGCCGCCGCCGCCATCACCGGGCCGGTCGCGGCGCTGATCCACTGCGCCGGCGTCTTTCGCCGCGTGCCGCTGGACGATGCCACGACCGTGGCCGAATGGGATCGCACCCTTGCCGTCAACCTGACCGCGCCCTTCCTCATGACCCGCGCCCTCGTGCCGCAACTCGCTGGCGGGGCGATCGTCACCGTCACCTCGGTCCGCGCCAGCACCTCGGCCCGGCGGGCAGCGGCCTATACCGCCTCGAAGGGCGGGCTTGCCGCGCTGACCCTTGCCCTGGCCGATGAGCTTGCCCCACTGGGCATCCGCGCCAATGCCGTCGCCCCCGGCGATGTGGATACCGCCATGGGCCGCAGCGACCCCGCCATGACCCAGAAGCTGATCGCCCGCACCCCGCTTGGCCGCATGGCCCGGCCGATGGAGGTGGCCGCCGCCTGCGTCTACCTCGCCTCGCCTCTCGCCGCCTACATCACCGGCACCACCCTCCACGTCGATGGAGGGTTCCTCGCCGTCTGACCCGCCGAAACGACCAAAGACCAAGAAGCCGCCCTTCACCGGCGGCACAACCCCAACGACAGGAGGATTGCAATGAACAGAAGACTCTTCGCCCTCGCCCTCGCCTGCGCCACCGCGTTCGGCGCCATGGCCCAGACCGCCGTCGCCCGCTCCCTGGAAGAGATCATCGCCAGCGGGGTCCTGCGCGTCGGCACCTATGCCGACCAGCCGCCCATGGCCTCGCTCAACAACGCCGGCGAATATGAAGGCTTCGATATCGAGGTCGCCAACCATATCGCCGCCGTCATGCAGGTCGAGGTCGAGATCGTGCCCCTGACCACCGCACAGCGCATCCCCTTCCTGCAATCGGGGCAGATCGACATTTCGCTGGGCGCGCTGACCCGCACGCCGGAACGCGCGCTTCTGGTCGATTACACCATTCCGCTCCATTCGGAATCGGTGCTGGTCCTGACGACCGAGGAAAACGCGATCACCACCTGGCGCGACCTGAACGCGCCGGACCAGACGCTGGCCTCGGGGCGCGGCTACTGGACGACCGACATGGTCAAGGCCGAACTGCCCGAAGCGAAGCAAGACCTCTACGACGCGCCCGCCGATCAGGTGCGCGCGGTGGCGCAGGGCCGCGCGACCGCCATCGTCGACATCATCGACACGATGATGGTCTTCACCGAACAATACCCGGATGTGAACTGGAAGGTCATCGAATCCGAGATCTATTCCGCCTGGTGCGCCATCGGCGTGCCGCGCGGCGAGGAAGGGCTGAAGAACTTCCTCAACGTGGTGATCTACAACATGCACAGCAGCGGCAAGACGCAGGAATACTGGGCCAAATGGTATGGCGCGCCGAACCAGAAGCCGGTTCCGCTTGACCCCGTGTTCTGACATCAACAGGCCCGGGCCCCGCAAGCTGCGCCCGGGCCGCCCTCGAACCCGCAAGGCAAGATGAACTACAGCCTTCAATACGGCCAGATCGCCGCCGACGTGCCCTATATCCTGGCGGGCGCCTGGCCGACGCTGTGGCTGACCTTCGTGATCTTCTTTGCCTCGGCCGCCCTCGGCCTCTTCATCGCCATGGCCCGGCTGAAGGGCGGGCCGGTTGCGGCGCGCGCGGCGGGGGTGTGGGTGACGCTGACCACCAACTCGCCGCTGTTCGTCGTGCTGTTCTTCCTGTTCAACGGCCTGCCGAACTGGGGCATCCTGCTGTCGCCCGTCGCGGCCACGCTGATCGCCTTCATCGCCATCTCCTCGGGCTATCTGGCCGAGATCCAGCGCGGCGGCATCCTTTCCGTCCGCGCCTCCGAACTTGACGCGGCCGAAGTGCTGGGCATGTCCCGCCTGCAGACGCTGCGCTTCGTCATCGCGCCCCATGTCATCAAGACCACCTACCCGGCGCTGTCGAACTTCTTCATCTTCACGATGCTTGGCACCTCCATGGCGTCGCTCGTGGGCGTGAACGAGCTGACCGGCCGCGCGATCGAGGTCACGTCGCGCACCTTCCGCTCGATCGAGGTCTTCTCGCTGGTCGCCGTCACCTATGTCGTCCTGTCGCTGCTGGCCAGCCTCGCGCTGGCGCTGGTGGGCAGGATGCTGTTCCGCGTCAAGGCGCGGGTGCTGTGATGCAGGACCTGGCCGCCCTCTTCACCCTTGGCAACATGCAGTTCCTCTTGCGCGGGGCGCTGATGACGCTGCTACTCACCCTCATCGGCTGCTCGGTCGGCCTGATCGCGGGGTTCCTCCTTGCCTATGCGCGCGGCAGTCGGGGCATGGCGCTTGCCCCCCTCCGCTGGGCTGTCATCGCCTTTGTCGAGGTGTTCCGCCGCATCCCCTTTCTGGTGACGCTCTTCCTCGTCCTTTACGCCGCCCAGCTTTTCATCCCGCGCGCGCCGCTGTTCTGGGTGGCGGTCACCTCGATCTGCCTGCTCTCCAGCGCCTATATGGCCGAGATCGTGCGCGCCGGCATGGAAAGCGTGCCCCGCGCCCAGATCGAGGCGGCCGAGGTGATGAACCTGCCGCGCTGGCGCATCACCGCGATGATCGTGATGCCGCAGGCCTGGAAGGTGATCCTGCCCTCGGCCGTGTCCTACATGGTGATGTTCGTCAAGGACACGGCGCTCGCCAGCCAGGCCGGGGTGTTCGAACTCATGTTCGCCGGCAAGGCGCTGGCCAACCGGGGGCTTGACCCGTTCCTGGTCTTCGCAACCGTGCTGTTTGCCTATTTCATCATCTCGTGGCCCCTCGCGCTCCTCGGCCAGACGTTGGAGCAGAGGCTGGCCCGCCGCCCCACCCGAAAGGACATCCGATGATCAAGGTCATGTGGTTTCTGAAACGCGCGCCGCATCTGACGCAGGCGGAATTCGCCGACTGGTGGCTGCACCGCCACGCCCCCGACATCGCGGCGGACCAGGCGCCTTACCTGAAACGCTACGTCATCGACCTGCGGGTCGAGGATGAAAGCGCCCTTGCCGGCAAGCCCGCCCATGACCCCGAATGGGATGGCATCGCCGAACAGTGGTTCGCGACCGAAGCGGATTATAACGCCGTCTACGCCCGCGCCGACCGCCCCACCCGCGCCGATACGCTGGCCCATACCTCGGCCTTTCAACGCATGGTGGTGCGGGAATATGAACAACCGCTGGGGGGCCCCGATGCCGCATCTTGAGATCACGGGCCTCGATGTCCGCTATGGTGCCGCCACGGTCCTGCAAGGCATCGACCTGAGCGTGGAGCGGGGCGAACTGGTCGGGCTGGTCGGCCCCTCTGGCTCTGGCAAGTCCACGCTGCTGCGCGCGCTGGTGGGGCTGGTGCCGCCGGTGGCGGGGCGGGTGGTGCTGAAAGGGACGGCGGTGGATTACGCCAGCAAAGCCTCACTCCGGGCGTTCCGCGACCATACCGCCATCGTGTTCCAGCAATACAACCTCTTCCAGAACATGTCGGTGCTGGACAACATCACCGTCACCCCGATCAAGGTGCGCCACCGCCCGAGGGCCGAGGCCGAGGCCGAGGCCCGCGCCCTTCTGGCCCGCGTGGGCCTGGCCGACAAGGCCGATGCCTTCCCCGACCAGCTGTCCGGCGGCCAGCAGCAGCGCGTCGCCATCGCCCGCGCCCTTGCCCTGAAACCCGCACTGATCCTGCTGGACGAGGTGACAGCAGCCCTTGACCCCGAACTTGTCCGCGATGTGCTGGATGTGATCCAGGATCTGGCCCGCGACGGGATCACCATGCTTCTGGTCAGCCATGAGATGGGCTTCATCCGCGAAGCCGCGCATCGTGTGGTGATGATGGACGCCGGCCGCGTGGTCGAGGTCGGGCCGCCCGCCCAGATCTTCGACGCGCCGCAGCAGGACCGGACGCGCGCCTTCATGTCCAAGATCATCCGGCATTAAGGGGGAAACATGCGGTTCTCAGGCAAACGGGTTCTGATCGTCGGCGCCTCCTCCGGCCTTGGTGCCGCCGCGGCGCGGGCCTTCGCGGGCCAGGGCGCGGCGCTGGTGCTGGTGGACCGGGACGCGGCGGGGGTGCAGCACCTCGCCGCCACACTGCCGGATGCCACCGCGATTGCAGGCGACGCCACCGACGCCGCCACCGTCGCCGCCGCCACGGCAGGCGCGGTGGATATCCTGATCCACACCGCCGGGATCGACCCCTTGTCGGCCACCGATGTGCCCGGCACCAGCCTGGACGACTGGCAGGCGATCCTCGCGGTCAACCTGACCTCGGCCTTCCTTTTCGCCCGCGCCGTCCTGCCGGGGATGATCGACCGGCGCTGCGGCACGTTGCTCTTCACCGGCTCCATCGCCGGGCTGAAACCCACGCCGAATGAGGTCGCCTATTCCGTCTCGAAGGCCGGGGTCATCCAGCTGATGCGGGCCATCGCGCTGGACCATGCGCGCCAGGGCATCCGCGCCAATGCGCTGTGCCCCGGCTTTCTGGAATCCGTCATGGCCGATCGCAAGGGGGCCATGACCGCCGACGCCCTCGCCGCCCGGTCCGAGGCCGCCGCCGCCCTCGTCCCCCTCGGGCGCGAGGGGCGCTATGCCGAAATGGCCGCCCTGGCAATGACCCTATGCGACGATGCGGTCTCGGGCTACATCACCGGCCAATCGATTGTGGCGGATGGTGGGATGATGCTCGCATGACCAAGGAACCGAAGCTGGCCACCGAAAAGCAGCCGCGTGGCGGGAATGTCGACCTCGTCTATTCCACCCTGCGCGACGATATCCTCGAACTGCGCCGCGCCCCGGGCGAGGTGCTGGACGAAGCCGAGATTGCCGCCACCTTCGGCCTGTCCCGTTCCCCCGTGCGCGAGGCGATCGTGCGCCTGACCGCCGAAGGCCTGGCCGAGGCGCTGAAGAACCGGGGCGCCGTCGTCTCCCGCCTGGATATCGAGACGCTGCCCGCCTATTTCGACGCGCAGACGCTGCTCTTTCGCCTGACCTCGCGGCTGGCGGCGCAGCGGGGCGGCCCCCTGGCGGCCGCCCGCCTGCAACGCATCCAGGATCGGCATGAAACCATCGTCGCCGCGCGCGATGCCAACGGGGTGATCCTGTCCAACCGCCAGTTCCATCTGGAAATCGCGGCCATCGGCGGCAACCGCTATTATCAGGACTGGCTGGGCGGCATCCTCGACCAGGGCCAGCGCATCATGCGGCTCTACGTCCGCCTGCATGACGAGGCGGTGCCGACCGACCAGCTCTCGTTTCACCACGCCCTGATCGACGCCATCGCCCGCAAGGATGTCGACGCCGCCGACCGCGCCGCCGCCGCCGATGCGCAGATCGTCCGCGACGAGATCTCGCGCCAGATTTCGGCGGGGGCCGCGCTGACGGTGCCGCTTTAGGCCTCAGGTCAGCGACAGGACCCCGCGATCCAGCTGATCCTGCTCGATGCTTTCAAACAGCGCGCGGAAGTTGCCTTCGCCAAAGCCGTCGTCGCCCTTGCGCTGGATGAACTCGAAGAAGATCGGCCCGATCACGGTTTTCGAGAAGATCTGCAGCAGGATCTTCGTCTCGCCGCCGCCGACCACCCCCTCGCCGTCGATCAGGATGCCATGGCGCGCCATCCGGTCGATGGGTTCCTGATGCCCCACCACACGCGTCTTCGACAGCTCGTAATAGGCCATCGGCGGCTTCGGCATGAACTTCAGACCCCGCGCGGCGATGGTATCGGTCGCGCTGTAAAGATCGTCCGAGCCGACCGCGATATGCTGGATCCCCTCGCCGTTATAGCGCTTCAGGTATTCGACGATCTGCCCCGTCTCGCCCCGATCCTCGTTGATCGGAATACGGATGCGCCCGCAGGGGCTGGTCAGCGCGCGCGACAGCAGGCCGGTATACTTGCCGGCGATGTCGAAGAACCGTATCTGACGAAAGTTGAACAGCCGCCCGTAGAAGTCGAACCACCTGTCCATGTTGCCGCGATGGACGTTGTGGGTCAGGTGATCCAGATAGTGGAACCCCACCCCCGGCGGTTTCGGCTGGGCAACCCAGTCGAAACCCGCGTCATAGGGCGACAGGCCCGCGCCATAACGGTCGATGAAATAGATCAGCGATCCGCCGATCCCCACGATTGCCGGCAGGTCCAGCACGCGATCCGCACCCGCATAGGGCTCTGCCCCATTGGCCAGCGCATGGGCATAGGCTTTGGCCGCATCCGCCACCCGCCAGCCCATCGAGGGCGCGCAGGGCCCGTGCTCCTGCACGAAACGGCGGGCATGGCTGCCGGGGTCATCGTTCAGGATATAGGTGATGTCGCCCTGCTGCCAAAGTTCCACCGCGCGGCTCTGGTGGCGGGCGACCAGGGTATATCCCATCCGCTGAAAAAGACCGCGCAGCTCCTCGGGGTTCGGATGGGCGAATTCCACGAATTCGAACCCGTCGGTCCCCGCCGGATTGTCGGCGCTGATCCGGGCGCGGGGGGCATCATGCGGAAAGGGACCCATCGGCATCTCCTGAGGTGCTTGCCCTGTCATCGTCGCACCGAACCGCCCGGCCTTGTGCGCATTATCAGGCTTGAATCCGCCCTGATATGCGCGATCATCGCACCAGACGACCGAATGACGCGAGCATCCCGCATGATCGACCAGACCGATTCCCGCCTGCTGGCCGAGGTCCAGCGCCGCGCCGACATCACGGCGGCGGACCTGGGGCAGATCCTGAACCTCTCTCCCAGTCAGGCCGCCCGTCGCCGCCAGCGGCTGGAGCAGGCCGGCGTGATCACCGGCACCCGCTGCCGGCTTGATCCGGGAAAGCTGGGGCTGACCGTGCAGGCCTTCGTGCAGGTCCAGATGGCCGCGCACAGCCCCGAGGCCGCGCGATCCTTCCTGACCCTGATCGCCACCCTGCCCGAGGTTGTGGCCTGCTGGACCCTGACGGGAGAGGCGGATTACCTCCTCCGCGTCTGGTGCGCCGATCTGGCCGCGCTGAACCGGCTGATCCATCACCGCCTTCTGCCCCACGCCGCCGTGTCGCGCGTGCAAAGCCAGATCGTGATGGACCAGCCGAAGGCGGATTCCGGCCTGCCGGTCTAGGCGCCCGCGATCAGCCGCCGCAGCGCGGCCTCCAGCGGGCCCGCCGCCCCGCCCAACCGGTCGCGCAGCGCCTGGTCATGCTGGCGGGCCTCTTGCCCCAGCGCGGCAAAGACCGCGCGGCCGGTATCGGTAAGCCGCAGCACCTCGGCCCGGCCGTCCTGCGGGTCGGGCGCGCGCTGCAACAGACCCTGCCCCTCCAGCGCGGTCACCGCACGGCTGACCTTGGTCTTCTCCACATGGCTTGCCGCACAGATCGCCGTCGCCGTCATCGCGCCGAACCGGCCAAGGTTCGCCAGCACCCGCCACTGCGTCCGCGTCATCCCATAAGCGGCGTAGACCGGCTGAAACCCCCGCGACGTCGCCTCGGCCGCCTGGTTCAGAAGATAGGGCAGGAACTGGTCAAGGTCGAACTCCGGGTCCGTCATGTGTCGGGCCTGGTCTGGTCAGGGTGGGCGGCGGCAAAGGCGGGCAGGGCCCCGGCCCGGTCGGCGATGCCGGTCAGCCGCGGAAAGGCGGCCAGATCAACTCCCCAGCGCCGCGCGTTGTAAACCTGCGGGACAAGGCAGATGTCGGCAAGGCTCGGCCGGTCGCCATGGCAGAACGGGCTGCCCCCTTGCAGCAACCCCTCCACCCCCGCCAGGCCAAGCGTGATGAAATGCCCCATCCACGCCGCCATCGCCGCCGGATCATCCCCTGCCGCATGGCGTGCCACGCGCAGGTTGCAGACCGGCTGGATATCCATCGCGATGGCATGGGCCAGCGCCCGCACCCGCGCCCGATCCGCCGGACCGGCAGGCAGGAACCCGGGGCCCCGCGTCTCCTCCAGATAGTCCAGGATCGCCAGCGACTGCGTCAGCCGCAGCCCGTCGATCTCCAGCACCGGGACCAGGCCTTGCGGGTTCAGCGCCAGATGCGCGGGCAAGGCCTGCGCGCCCGCCGCAAGGTTCACCTCGACCCGGGCATAGGGCAGCCCCGTCAGGTTCAGCGCAATCCGCACCCGGTAGGCCGAGGAAGATCGCCAGTAATCGTGCAGCACAATCCTTGGCATCCCGGCCCCCCGTGCCACGATCACCCTTTGCGCCCCACCCTTGCTCAAACTGGTTGCATTTGCAACCAATATCGCCGATCATGCCTCCGAACCCGCCGCAAGCGCAGGACCCCCCGATGACCGACCTGATCCAGGGCCACTCCGGCCTGCACGCCCGCTACATGCCCGGCTTCGGCAATGACTTCGAGACCGAGGCCCTCCCCGGCGCCCTCCCGCAGGGCCAGAACAGCCCGCAGAAATGCGCCTACGGGCTTTATGCCGAACAGCTTTCCGGCTCGGCCTTCACCAAGCCGCATCCCGAACGCACTTGGTGCTACCGCATCCGCCCCAGCGTCAAGCACACCGGCCGGTTCCAGCGGATCGACCTGCCGCTGTGGAAGACCGCCCCGCATGTGCTGCCCGAGGTGACAAGCCTCGGCCAATACCGCTGGGATCCGGTCCCGCATGAAGACCGGCCGCTGACCTGGGTCACCGGCATGCGCACCGTCACCACGGCGGGCGATGTGAACACGCAGACCGGCATGGCGGCGCATGTCTACCTGGTGACCGCCTCGATGCAGGACGACTATTTGTATTCGGCGGATGGAGAGCTTCTGGTCGTCCCGCAGGAAGGCCGCCTGCGCTTTTGCACCGAGCTTGGGGTGATCGACCTCGAACCGAAAGAGATCGCGCTTCTCCCCCGTGGCCTGGTCTACCGGGTAGAGGTGCTGGACGGCCCCGCCCGCGGCTTTGTCTGCGAGAATTACGGCCCGCCCTTCACCCTGCCGCATCGTGGCCCCATCGGCGCGAATTGCCTGGCCAACCCGCGCGACTTCAAGACCCCCGTCGCCGCGTTCGAGGATCGCGACGCCCCCACCACCGTCACGCTCAAGTGGTGCGGCCAGTTCCACCGCACCAAGATCGGCCACAGCCCCCTCGACGTGGTCGCCTGGCACGGCAATTACGCGCCCTGCAAATATGACCTGCGCAGCTATTCCCCGGTCGGCGCGATCCTGTTCGACCATCCCGACCCCTCGATCTTCACCGTCCTGACCGCGCCCTCCGGGCTGGAAGGAACGGCGAACATCGACTTTGTCCTGTTCCGCGACCGCTGGCTGGTGGCCGAGCACAGCTTTCGCCCGCCCTGGTATCACAAGAACGTGATGTCAGAGCTCATGGGCAACATCCACGGCGTCTACGATGCCAAGCCCAAGGGCTTTGTCCCTGGCGGCATGTCCCTGCACAACTGCATGTTGCCGCACGGGCCTGACCGCACCGCGTTCGAGGGGGCCTCCAACGCCACCTTGCGGCCCGAAAAGCTGGAGGAGACGATGTCCTTCATGTTCGAAACCCGCTTTCCCCAGCACCTGACGGACTGGGCGGCGCGCACCGCCCCGCTGCAGGACGATTACATCGACTGCTGGGCCAGCCTGGACAAGAAGTTCGACGGCACAGCGGAACCGAAATGAAGGGGTCGGCATGGGCCTGATCAGAAGCTGGGTCGCCGGGGCCAATCGGCCAGAGGGGCCGTTTCCCCTGAACAACCTGCCCTGCGGCGTGTTTTCCACCGAAGGCACCGCCCCGCGTTGTGGCGTGGCAATCGGCGACCATGTGCTTGACGTTGCGGCGGTTGAGGCAAGTGGGCACTTACCCCTGCCCGGCGACCCCTACTTCACCGCCCCCGCCTGGAATGCGCTGATGGCCGCCGGTCCGTCCGTTTGGGCAGAACTCCGCGCCCGTCTGACCGCCCTGCTGGCCGAGGGCGCAGATCCCACCGCCGTTATATCCCATCTCGTGCCCCTTGCAGGAACGCGCCTGCACTTGCCGTTCCGCATTGCCGAGTTCACCGACTTCTACGCTGGCCGCCATCACGCGGAAAACGTCGGCACCATGTTTCGCGGGGCCGAGCAGGCCTTGCCGCCGAACTGGCTGCATATCCCCATCGGCTATAACGGGCGGGCCTCCTCGGTCGTCGTCTCGGGCACGCCGTTCCGCCGCCCCTGGGGCCAGATCAAGGGGCCTGGCGACAGCGCCCCCCGCTTCGCCCCCTCCGCCTGCTTCGATATCGAGCTTGAGCTGGGCGCCATCGTCGGCACCCCCTCGCAGGGCCCGGTCACGGTGGCCGAGGCCGAGGCGATGATCTTCGGCTATGTCCTTCTCAACGACTGGTCGGCGCGCGACATCCAGGCCTGGGAATACCAGCCCCTCGGTCCCTTCCAGTCAAAGGCCACCGCCACCACGATCAGCCCCTGGATCGTCACCAGCGCCGCGCTGCAGCCGTTCCGCATCCCCGCCCCGCCCCGTGAACTGCCGCTTCTGCCGCATCTGCGGGACCCCGGCCCCCTGCACCACGACATCGCGCTGGAGGTCGCCCTGACCCCCGCCAACGGGCGGGAAACGGTGATCAGCCGCACCAACGCGCGCCAGCTTTACTATTCCGCCGCCCAGCAACTGGCGCATCACAGCACCTCGGGCTGCCCGATGACCACGGGCGATCTTCTGGGGTCCGGCACGATCTCCGGCCCGACGAAAGACAGCCGTGGCAGCCTGCTGGAACTGTCCTGGGGCGGGGCGGACCCGATTGCGGTAGACGGTTGCATCCGGAGCTTCCTCGAAGACGGCGATACGGTTGTGCTGCGGGGCGAATGCCTAGGCGATGGGTATAGGGTTGGCTTCGGCGAGTGCAATGGAACGGTTTTGCCGGCGTTGGAGAACCCATTTCACGGAATCAATTGCGCGGCTGAAGTCTGAGCGGGAAACACCGAACCGGACTGCAAGTAGATCAGCGGCCAGACCCACCCGAGCTACGGCGGGCGACCCTCTGCGACCGTCAACCGGACGAGCCTCCTCATAAATCTGTCGCTCGATCATCGTTCCATTTCGCCTGCCACTACGGCTCTTCCGTGGACGGCGAGTGCCGCCGTGAACACCTAGCGCCCATCGTGCGGTTCGCCCGAACCTTGAACAGAGACATTGATGCGGTCAGGAATGCGGTCAAAATGGAGTGGAGCAATGGTCAAGCCGAAGCCCAGATCAACAAGTAGAAGACCTTGAAGCGCGCGATGTATCGGCGAGCGGGCCCGAACTTGCTGAGGGTTCGAATGCTCCCTCAGCATCACACAAATTGAGGATGACCCACTTTCCAGCCACGTGCCCGCGCCGGTGCAACCGGATTCAGAACTTCCACACAGCCCATCGCATATCTCCCGCGACGGGCGCCGGGAGCCACTCTCCCAGCCCTTAACCCGTCACCGGGAAACCGGCATCCCTCTCACTCCCCGGAAGGGGCGCGACGGCCATCAGTTGCGACCAAGGGATCAAGCACCCTCAACAAAAGGTCGCGGTCTAGAGTGATCTCTGCGACCCGCTCATCCATCGAAAGCAGAACGTAGCCGTGGACGCATGCCCATAAACGAACTGCCTGCTCCAAAACAATCAGTTCATCGCGACGGCGGCCGACCGAAGAAGCCACTGCATCGAGGTACATATCCCACGCGGGATCGGGCCGAAGAGCCCCGTTTGCATCGCGCAGGGAAACTGTGTTGCCGAACATGAGCCGAAACATTGCTGGTCGTCTGTTCGCAAAGCCGAAGTATGCTTCCGCCATCGCAAGTAAGCGCTTGGGCGAAGCAGACGGCGGGATCTTCCCGAACTCGGTCGCGAGGTCTGCGGAGCCGGCCGCGGCAATTGCAGCCAGCAACTCGTCCTGTGACGCAAAGTGGCGGTAGGTTGCAGTCGGTGTCACGCCAGCGCGGCGAGCAATCTCGCGTAGGCCTGGCCGCGCTCTTCCTTCCTCAAGCAGGTCGATCCCTGCGTTCAGCAGCGCTTCGCGGAGACGACCCGGTGAGTATCCTATTGTCATCATTCAGGTCCGTTTACACTGTTCACGGGATATGAAGAATGGGTGACGTGTGGCGCAGTCGCCGCGCCTCAAACACGGACGGAGCCCTATGGAAGGCAAGATTACGATCAGAGACATTGAATACGCCTACACCGATTCAGGCGGTGACGGCCATCCAGTTCTTCTTCTACACGGATGGCCAGATGATCAAACTATCTGGCGCAATCAGATTGCCGCGCTTCCAGCGTCAGGTTTTCGAGCCGTCGCCCTCGACTGGCCTGCCCACGGAGGAAGCTCGGTTCCGACGCGTGTCCAAAGACTCGCCGCGCCAGAGCTTTGCTGCGACTTGCCAATGATCTGCGAAGCCCTCAGGCTCGACCGTCCGCATCTGGTCGCCCATGATTATGGAGCCACGATCGCATGGGAGGCTGCCGCCCTGTATCCGGAGTGCTTTCGAAGCTTCGCGGCCGTGTCGGTTGGTCACTCCATGGCGCTTCTGCGCGATATCGTGTTCCACCCGTTGCGATATAGCTGGCTGGTCCTTCATGGCATGCCCCGCGTAAGTCGCGCATGGTACCTGTCTCGAGATGCTAGACGCTTTCGACGGGCTTTCGCCGACCACCCGGATGCCGAGCGCATACTCCAGAAGTTGACCAATGGAAACTATTTGTTCTGGACGGTCTGGGAGCGGGCGAACCCGGCCCCTGCCGTTCTCGCACGGCATCTTTTCGGGAAACTCCGAAATAGACAGGTGCAAGTTCCAACCCTTGGCGTCTATGGCGAGAATGATCCGTATATGACGCCGGCACAGATGATCCGCTCACGCCGATACGTAGTCGGGGAATGGCGGCACGAAACCTTGAAAGGAGGGCACTGGCTTCCACTCGAGACACCGCAGGCCGTCAATGATCTTCTGGTTGAGTGGATGCGCTCGATCAAATAAGGCGGTAAATGCCGCCTGCAAACCAGACGCGGGCTCCCGCCGGAAACGCGATCATGCTCCGTACAGAACCGTAAGCAGCCGCGCCGCGAGGGCAGGATCAGTCGTCGGAGAAACCGTGAGACGTCGGCCATTCACCGCACTTTGAGGTTAGTCTGTTCTCCAGTGAAGGAGACGGACATGAAGCGCAGCAGGTTCACGGAAGAACAGATCATCGGCGTGCTGAAGGAGCACCAGGCCGGGTTGGGCGCGGCGGAGCTTTGCCGGAAGCACGGGATCAGTGATGCGACGTTCTACAATTGGCGCTCGAAGTATGGCGGCATGGAGGTCAGCGAGGCCAAGCGGCTGAAGCAGCTCGAGGATGAGAACGCGAAGCTGAAGCGTCTGCTGGCCGAGCAGATGATGGACGTCGCGACTCTGCGCGAGATGCTCGGAAAAAACTTCTAAGGCCCAGTTCAAGGAGATCTGCCGTGACCTGGGCCATGACCGAGAAGGGCTATTCACAGCGTCGTGCCTGCCGTCTGGTGGGCATTGATCCACGCGTCCATCGTTACCAATCCAGCCGTCCTGACGACGCCGAGCTACGAAGCCGATTGCGCAACGGGCCGCTTTCGGAAAGGAAATCTCTAACTTGTCTTTTTCTCGAACGCGGCTTTTGCCTTTCCGAACGCCGCCTCGATCAGGTCATCCATATCCGCCAAGGTAGAGGCCGATGGGTTCAGAACGGCGACCCAGTTCATCCAGCCATAGACCGGATGGGGCGTAAGGATATCCGGCGCCGTGAAGTCCCACGGCCCGTCAACCACACCGCCTTTGCGAGGGCGTGCGGGTGGAGGCCCGAACCTTTCCGTGAACAGCGGCCCTGTGGTTCCGACATTCAACCGGAACATCCCTGCGCGATCCAGATGCGAGGCCTTGTCGTTTTCACCGTCCTTTTCCTTGATCGTTGAAAAATAGACCCCGCGCTGCAGTTTGCCGCCGGGATTGTAGAAGATGGACCTCTCCCCCCAGGCCGCAACCACGCGCGTGCCTTCGAAACGGTCGAGGAGATGCTGAATGATGCTGTCCGGCGTTGGGTCAGGTACCATCTGGTTTCATCCTCTTGAGGTAATCATAGAAGGTTTTGCGATACGGGCACGCTGCCTTCCTACGCGTGCAGCATGCGGTTTGCCCAGCGTCGGTGTAGGGCCAAAGTAAGGGCAACCACCCAAAGCAACTCCATTGCGGAGTCAGCCTATTTTGGTACATCCCGATCCGCATCAAGGAACTTTCGAAGCGTCTCAAGGTCAGGCAGCAGACGCGCCACGAAGTCCGGTGGAAAGGCTGCGGCGATCCGCCCTATATCTGGCGCGAGCGCACCAATCACTTCGTCCCGGAACATTCGGCCCTTCTCCGTGATATAAACCAACTTCGACCGTCCATCCTGCGGGTTTCTTCGAACTTCGATAAGGCCCTCACGCTCCAGGACGTTCAAGGAATGGGTCATCGAGTTCTTTGGAACCTGAAATGCCTGCGCGATGACCAGCGGGGTGCTGCCGTCTCCAACCCGTGCCAGATGGTTCAGCACGGAAAACTGTGCTGCAACGAAGCCCGGTGGCAACCGAGCTTCGAGAAGTGCGCGCGAAAGCTGCCCGATGATTCCGATTTCATTGAAGAGCCGGAAGTAATCAGGCATCGTTCGTTCAGGCATTCATGATCCTGCTTTCCAGTGGCCAACGCGGGCTGTTTCCAACAAGGGGACCATATCCGATGCGCGAGAGCATCTGGACAGTGCCTCCATCCGGGGCAAGCCGTTCGTGGACCTTGGCGTAAGGCCCCGCCATTTCGGGAAACTCTTGCAGCGCTTGGCTAAGGGGCTGGAACCCGATGCCTTGTGCCGTCGCTGCCAGGTTGACGCGGAGCCAGTCGGCACCCGCGGCGATCTGCGTTTCGCGGCTGTTGTCGGCGGTGACGAGCCAGACATGCCCCATCGCAGTATCCGCATTGGCATAAACCGCGTCCATGCCCGCCGTGAAGGCGAAGCTGGTCGGATCGGAGGCGATCTCACGGCTGAACATGCCGGTCAGGTGCATCGATTCAAACATCGGCCCCGAGAAGTCGATGCCATCCGGGTTCGCGTCGACTTCCCGTCGTCCGATGCGGAACAGATCGACGCTTTCCTGATAGGTATGGGGCGTCTCGACCTCGATCCGCAAGGCCTCTCGCGTCAGTGCGCGCCAGTCGGCGACCTCTGCGGGGTCAACGGTACCGCCGAACCGGGAGCCGTTGCTTGCGGCCGCAGCCATCTGTGTCAGGACTTCCGGCGCCGGGGAGCGGGTCGTGTCATACGGTTCCTTGTTCGAACGGCGCGCTGGAACCCAGGCAAACAGGGGATCGCGCACAACCGCGGAGTCCGCCGTCAAGACGATGCGCGCGATGGGGCGTTGGTCGAGGGCGGTGGCGCTGCTGCCCTGCGGGAAGAGAGTTATGTCGGCGCGATAGCCATCCTCTGCCGCAGCCATTCTCAACAGTTCCAGGAAACACCCCAGACCGATGGTGATCTGCCGGTTGAAAGGATCGGTTTGCGGCAACAGACGGTCCGTATCCACATAAAGCGTAATCGTGCCGTCTTCGGACAAGTCTGCCAGCCAAGGCTGGCGATTGTGCGGGTTTGGGGCAAGAAGCGCCCATGACAGGGCCCGCATCCGAGGGTCGTCGTAGCTGCCCGCCCGGCTCCAGGGCAGGTAGGCCGTCTGAGGGGTGCGCGTGGCTGCAAAGCCAAAGGCTCCGCCCGCTGCCAGAACAGCGCCCCCACCGACAAGGAAGATCATCTTGCGTCGTGACAGGTTCATCGCAAACTCCATAGTTCGTCAATGAACTATAATGGTTCTCTATAGAACTATAGTCAAGCGCTATTCGATGCTCCGCCGAGGCAGTTGCTTTAGTGCCAAATCATGCGCGTTGACTACCTTGGCCAAACTTATGAAAAACTGATTGTTCATTAGTACGATAGTGAGGCGCGACGGCCATCGGCACCCTCTCCAGGAGCAGCGTTCCGCTCCAGCCGGCCGCTGAAGACGCAGTGTTTTCGCGGAGCCGATGCTCGGGGCAGGGAAGCGAGCGACCTCGCTATGAATTGAGGCAACCGGCAACGCGATCGACAGAACTTGATAGGGCGCCTTAACAGGTGGGACGAATACTTGCCGTATTTTTCGCTGCATTTGGTCGATGTGCCCGCGCAGTGCGCTTCGGCATGGCCGTTGGTGCATATAGGCTGGCTGTTGGTGCAGCTTTGCTCGCCCTAGTGAGCGTGCAATGTCATTGTATTGGCACACAAAGCTTGGAGTGCTGACATGCATGAATTGCGACAAATGCACATTAGATCCGCGATAGAAGTCTTTGCCTGGCCGACCCGTTTCGATGCCGCGCGTTTCTTTGATCGTCTGTTCTTCGCAGCGCTTGGGATGACGATGTTGACACTCGGAATGTACGCGCTGGACAACAGGATGCTCAACGGCGAGCCAATTTGGCTAAAGCCATTCAAGTTTGCGGTATCATTCGCCATTCTGTTCGCGACCCTTGCCTGGGCTTCGAAAAAACTGTCACGGCCGTGGCGGAAAAGTTTGGTCCTGGTCACTGGCGCCGGTGCGTCCGCTGCCGCCTTCTTCTTCGAGATGTCCTACATCGGTGCGCAAGCGTCGCGACAGGAACTGTCACATTTCAACGAGGCCACACCTTTCCATGAGATGATGTATGGCCTCATGGGAACCGGCGCCACAGTGCTCATGCTTACCGTCAGTATCGTGGCGGTGGCAACGCTGCTGGATCGGGACGCACGCCTTGACCAGTGCCTGCGCCTCAGCATCGGCCTTGGCTTCCTTTTGACAGTCGTTTTGACCTTTTGGGTTGCAGGCGAGTTGGCTGGGAATGGTGGGCGCTACATCGGCACACCTTCTGTCAACGGACCAAAAATTCCGATCGTTGGCTGGTCGATGGAGGTGGGCGATCTGCGTCCGGCAC
>NZ_PKRQ01000012.1 GCF_002855575.1 Tabrizicola sp. TH137
GCCCGCCTGGGCAACCATTCAACAGGCATCCGGTCGCTCGGATGCACAGTGATCTGATGCCTCAAACGGCAAATCGTTCCCGACATAGGACGTTGTCGCTGACCACCATGCAAGGATAGCCACGCAACTCGGCGATCCGGTCGAGTTCTCGGGCCACGCGATGGCCTGAGATCGACGTGTCGACGATGGCATCAAGGCACTCTCGGCTGAAGTCGTCGATGATGCACAACACCCGGAAACGGCGACCCCAGACAAGGCTATCAGTCACGAAGTCGAGGGACCAGCGCTGGTTTGGCCCCTGCGGGATTGCCATGGGTGCGCGGGTTCCAAGGGCCCGCTTTCGCCCGCCACGTTTGCGCACCGTCAGCCGCTCTTCGCGATAGATGCGGTAGAGCTTCTTCCAGTTCATATCCCAACCCTCCCGCTCAAGCAGGATGTGCAGGCGGCGATAGCCAAACCGGCGACGTTCGGACGACAATTCGCGCAATCGGCTTCGTAGCTCGGCGTCGTCAGGACGGCTGGATTGGTAACGATGGACGCGTGGATCACTGCCAACCAGACGGCAGGCACGACGCTGTGAATAGCCCTTCTCGGTCATGGCCCAGGTCACGGCAGATCTCCTTGAACTGGGCTTCAGAAGTTTTTTCCGAGCATCTCGCGCAGGGTCGCAAGGTCCATCGTCTGCTCGGCCAACAAACGCTTCAGCTTCGCGTTTTCATCCTCGAGCTGCTTCATTCGCTTGGCCTCACTGACCTCCATGCCGCCATACTTCGAGCGCCAATTGTAAAAAGTCGCATCACTGATCCCGTGCTTCCGGCATAGCTCCGCCGCGCTCAACCCGGCCTGGTGCTCCTTCAGCACGGCGATGATCTGTTCTTCCGTGAACCTGCTGCGCTTCATGTCCGTCTCCTTCACTGGAGAACAGACTAACTAACCCCAAAGTGCGGACGTTTCAGGGGAGCAGGTCACGGCGCTTCTTCCGGCGCGCCATCGCCACCAATGGCGTGCCAGACCGGGTGGTGATCGACAGAAGTGGAGCCAATCTGGCCGGTCTTCAGGCAGTGAATGCCGTCCTCAAGTTCACCGGGGCGGGCAAGACAATTGAAGTTCTGCAGGTCAAGTATCTCAACAACATCCTCGAGCAGGATCACCGCTTCATCAAGAAGATCACCGACCCGATGAAGGGGTTCAAGTCCGTCACCTCGGCCGCTGCAACGCTCGCCGGGATCGAAACGGCCCATATGATCCGCAAGGGTCAACTCCTGGAAAACGGCATGTCTGCCTTCCAGCAGTTCGCGGCGCTCGCAGAATAGTCATGTCCGCAGATCGGCCTCTGATAACTCAACAACTTCGTTGCGACAGAACCGGGCTGGCGGATGCCAAGGCCATGCTGACGGCTGCCGGGATAGAGGCCGAGACCTCCGTCCTGCCCGGCCAGCCGGAAACAGCCTTGGCCAAGCTGGTGGAGGAAGCGCAGTTCGACATGCTGGTCATGGGCGCCTACAGCCACAGCCGTATCCGCAGTCTGTTCATCGGATCTACGACCACAGAGATGATCCGATCGTGCAAGGTGCCTTTCGTCCTGATGCGGTAAATGCAGCTACTGGCGGCAGAATGTGCGCTCATTCAACTTATGGCGTACATCTGCCTTGCCAAGCTCCCTCACGTCTGCTGTTGCGCCATCCCATTGGATCGACAGTATACCCTCACCGCTTCCGTCGAGGGCAAAGATCGTCGGACCATCAGAGCAAGTTTCTATCCGGCTGTGAACCTTTTCCTGCCCGATCGCGTGGTTTGTCACGCCTTGTACCGAGGCGAGGAGACGGAGGCGCCCGCCGTCTTGACGTACGACACGCAGGACCTTGTCGAGATGAGGTTTTTCCACGTAGGCAAATTCGACTGTCCCGTCCCCATCGAAATCTGCCGCGCCAATCGGGGCAAGCCAGCGGAACCGGGTTCCGATGTAGTCAGTGGTAGCGCCGCGCACGAGCACCGGCTCGTCCCCAACCATGATCACATCCCAGACTGCGAGCCGGGAGCCTCGCTCTTGATCACTCTCGACAACGACGATTTCGTTGCGGCCGTCGCCATTCATATCCGCCAATCTTGGCGCGAAATCTTCGAAAACGAGGCTTTCAGGCAGCCGAATGGCCGATACCCGATGGCCTTCGCTGCATCTTGTGCATGGTCCCAGCTCGGCAAGAAGGTCGGTATGAGCGTTGAGGCTACCCATGATTTTGTGCGGGTAGCGATCAGTAGGATTGGCGAACCAGGCCCTGATCGGCTGAGGAGCAGACAAGTCCTGTCCCGCCGCCAGAGTTGGTGCCAAGGCGAATACCAGAGCAAATATCCATAGAACTCTGATCGGGTTGATCACCATTTCAGCAATCTCCTGCCGAGGGCGGCACCGATTGAACCAACCGTTGTAATGGCGGCGATTTCCGGGTGGATGCCGGAGCCGTCTGGCACTACCGGGCAATGGAGGAGGAACAGGAAGCTTGCAACGCCGCTGGATAGCATTCCTGCACCTGCTCCGACCAGGGCCGGTTGCAAAGAGGCTCCCCGCCGAAGAAGCCATAGCGCAGTAAGCAAACCGGGGGATGCCATGGCGACAATAAGCCAATAGCAGGCAAGAACTTGACCCATGCCACGAGTTGGTGCCTGCGATAGACCGCTTATGGCCAAAACCGCGAAAAGCGTCGTTACAGCTCCCACCAATAGGTCGAGGTTGCCAGCGGGCGATACCAACTCAAGGCAGAGGATAAACCCGATCAGCGCGGTAACCAGCGCCAATAGCGCCATTGTTAAACTCGCATTGGTCAACGCCGACCACTCCCATTGATGGAATCCCGCTACCGCATCGACAAGCAAACCGAAAATCAAACAACAGTCAGAGGGATAAGCGGAAAACTCGGCCAAAGCCTTCGTGGCTCCGGTTTCCGAACCAACGCAGCGATCAATTCATCGGTGGATTTTCGGCTGCTCATTTTCGTTTCTCGAGGGCTCATTATTCTGTTCGCTCGCAGACACCTCGCGTTACCGCGGCGCCCAGCTTCAGGAGTCACGAGTCCGTGAGCGGCGTAACGGAGGGTGCCATTCGGCGAACGCATAGATGTGGGCCAGGTGAGGGCCCGCTTTTGTCTGACATGGAGAATGATATGACCCTCATGAAATCGACCCTTGGTCTGGGTGCTGCACTGTCTTGCGCTTTGACCATGGCTGCTGCGACCGGTGCGCATGCGCAGGAAGGCATGGAAAAATGCTTCGGCGTCGCGCTGGCCGGTCAGAACGACTGCGCCGCAGGCCCCGGCACCACCTGCGCCGGCACCTCGAAGGTGGACTATCAGGGCAACGCCTGGAAGATGGTTCCGGCCGGCACCTGCGCCACTATGGAACTGCCGGCAGCGGCCGATGGCACCGCCCGTGCCGGTTCGCTGGAAGAACTGACTCGCGACATTCCCGCGTGACACGGCAGGGGCGGGGGGCGCGCGTCCTCCCCGCCCGCTTTCTCGTGGAGGACTGGATGAACACGCTGCCAAAATCATGTGGAATCGGCTTCAAGCCCGGTCATTTCGCCGCGATCCGGCAAGAGCCCGGTCCGGTCAGCTTTCTGGAAGTGCATGCCGAGAATTACATGGGTGCAGGTGGCCTGCCCCATGCCCAGCTAACCGCTCTGCGCGTTGATTTTGCCTTGTCGCTGCATGGCGTGGGCCTGTCGATCGGCGGTCCGGGGCGGCTTGATGGCGATCACCTGGCCCGGCTGCGCCTGATGTGCGACCGCTATCAGCCAGACAGCTTTTCCGAGCACCTGGCTTGGTCCAGCCATGGGGCCGAATATCTGAACGACCTCTTGCCTTTGCCGTACACCGAGGAAACGCTTGCCCTGGTCTGCGACCATGTGGACGAGGCGCAGGAAGCACTCGGGCGACGCTTGCTTCTGGAAAACCCCTCGACCTATGTCCTGTTCGAGCAATCCACCATCCCCGAGGTCGAGTTCCTGCGCGCCGTCGCTTTGCGCACCGGCTGCGGGTTGCTTCTGGATGTGAACAACGTCTTCGTGTCCTGCACGAACCACCACATCGACCCCCGCGCTTGGCTGGCGGCTTTTCCGCTGGACCTCGTGGGCGAAATCCATCTGGGCGGTCATGCGGAAGAAGAACTGCCCTCGGGTCCGTTGCTGATCGACGCTCACGGCACGCCGGTCGCCGACCCGGTCTGGACGCTTTACGCCGAGGTCATCGACAAGGCTGGCAGGCTGCCTACCCTCGTGGAATGGGACAACGACATTCCCGAATGGTCGGTCCTTCGGGCCGAGGCCGCGCGGGCGCAGGCGATCCTTGAAAGCGGAGGGCTACAACTTGCCCGGGCATCCTGAATTCACCGCGGCCTTTGCCGCCGGTCTGGTCGGGGCGCCTCTGCCGCCCGGCGTCACGGCAATTGCGCCAGACGAGGCCGCACGACGCTTTGCCGTCTATCGCAACAACGTCGCTGTCAGCCTGACTGAGGCGCTTGCCAGCCGCTTTCCGGTGATCCGGCGTCTGGTCGGCGAGGCTTTCTTTTCTGCCTTGGCTCGGGTCTATGCCGAGACGCATCGACCGAAATCGCCGGTCCTGCTGGAATGGGGCGACAGTTTCCCCGCGTTTCTGGCAGGCTTCCCGCCCCTCGCGGACTATCCCTACATGGCCGATGTCGCGCGCATCGAGTACGCCCGGGGCCTCGCCTATCATGCGGCCGATGCCCGGCCCGCCAGCGCCGACAGCTTTGTCGGGGCAGACCCATCGCAGTTGAAGCTGCGGTTGCACCCTTCCGTGCAGGTGCTGCGGCAGGACCATCCTGCGGTGTCGATCTGGGCGCGCAACCAGCCGGGGGCCAGTCTGGAGAGCATGACTCTCGCCGGGCCGGAAATCGCGCTGGTGCTGCGCGATGCGGCATTCAACGTTCCGGTCCATGCCATTTCCGAAGCCGATTCCGTGATGATCGATCACATCCGTCTTGGTGCCAACCTGACTACCGCTGCTGAGTTGGCCCAATGGGCCGAACCGGGCCACGACCCGCAACCCCTGATCCTGTGCCTGATGCAATCGGGCGCCATTCTTGACCCGATGGAGGACGCCTGATGCTTTCCCTGCTCAATCGACTGAACGGCCTGTTCGACCGCATCCCGCACGATGTCGTTGCCCTGGCGTTACGGGTGTTTCCTGCCATGGTGTTCTTCCAGTCCGGTCGCACCAAGGTTGAAGGCGTGTTCTCGATCAAGGAGTCCACTTGGTTTCTGTTCGAACACGAATACGCTCTGCCGCTGATCCCCTCGAACCTGGCGGCGGTCATGGCCACCACGGCAGAGCATGTGCTGCCGGTACTGATGATCCTTGGCCTTGCCACGCGGCTTTCGGCCTTCGGGCTTATCGGAATGACGGCGGTGATCCAGATCTTCGTCTATCCTGGCGCCTGGATCACCCACGGTCTTTGGGCCGCAGCCCTTCTGGCCGTCGTGGCGCGAGGACCCGGCGCAATCTCGCTGGACCGGCTGTTCGGGCTGGATGGCGCGGGTAAGCCCGGCGGCGTCCGATTGGCTCCGGCGGAATGATGCGGCGGCGCGTCTTTCTAACTTCGGTCGCGCTGCTTTGGCCCCTGAGCCTTGCCGCACAAGAGCTCAACCACGTTGCCGCCGCCTGGCCCTATACCGATTTCGAGAAAGTTGGGATCGACCTTGCCGAGGTGATCTCGGGCGGCCCGCCCAAGGACGGGATCCCGGCGTTGAGCGATCCGTCTTTCATCGCGGCGGCGGATGAAAGACGGCTGGCCGACCGCGAGCCGGTAATGTCGGTTGCCTTGCCGGGACAAGCTGGGCGCGCCTATCCAATCCGCTATCTGATGTGGCATGAGATCGTAAACGACAGCATCGGTGGCGTGCCGGTGCTGGTGACCTTCTGCCCCTTGTTCAACACCGGAATGGTTTTCGACCCCCGGGTTCAGGGTCGCCGCCTGAGTTTCGGCGTGTCGGGCCTTCTGCGCCATTCCGACATGATCATGTATGACCAAGAAACGGAAAGCTGGTGGCAGCAGGCGCTTGGGCAGGGGATTGTCGGCACCCATACCGGGCGCGAATTGACGCAGCTTCCGGCACTGATGGAAAGTTGGGACGCCTTTCGCGCCGCTCACCCCGACGGGCTGGTGATGGACGAACCGGACTGGTCCCGCGCCTATGGCAGCAACCCATATGTAGGCTACGACACCTCGCGCCCCTTCCTCTACGATGGCGAAAACCCACCGCACGGCATCGACCCGCTGGAGCGGGTGGTCCGGATCGGCAACCGGGCCTGGCCGCTGACGCGGCTGGCAAAGGCCGGAGAAATCCGCGAGGCCGGGCTTGTCCTGACTTGGACGGAAGGGCAGGCATCGGCGCTTGACAGCCAGAGCATCGGCCGGGGCCGTGAGGTCGGAAACATCCGCGTGACCGACACGGCGGGGCGGGATGTCGTGCATGACATTCCTTTCGCCTTCGCCTTCCATGCGTTTCATCCCGACGGGACCTGGATGCTGGGGAACTGAATGGACCTGGTCTTCGCCTACCTTGCAGGGCTTCTGACCCTGATCAACCCTTGCGTCCTGCCGGTGCTGCCCATCGTTCTTGCGACCAGTCTCCAGGCTGACCGCCGCGCCCCGATGGCTCTTGCCGCCGGGATGAGCCTGAGCTTCGTGGCCCTGGGTCTCGGGGTTGCGGCGCTTAGTCCGGCGCTTGGCATCCGCGAAGAGACGGTCGCGCGCGGTGCGGCGGTTCTGATGATCGGCTTTGGCGCGGTGATGCTTGTGCCTGCCCTTGGCGGCCGCTTCGCCCTGGTCACGGCCGGGCTTTCCGCGCGGTCCGATGCCGGGATGGGTGCCACCGCCTCGGGCGGACTGGGCGGGCAAGTGCTGGGAGGCATGCTGCTGGGCGGAGTCTGGAGCCCTTGCATCGGCCCCACGCTGGGCGCGGCCATCGCCATGGCTGCTCAGGGCGAAAACCTCTTGCGTGCCGGGGCCATCATGGTTGCCTTTGCCCTGGGCGTATCAAGCCTGATCCTGGTGATCGCCTATGGCGCCCGCCAATGGCTGCGGCAGAACATGGCCCGGATGCGAGCCTTTTCCGAACGTTCCAAACTCATCCTGGGTGCCACCTTCATCCTGATCGGCCTTGGCCTCTGGTTCCGGGTGAACCATGCCATCGACGCCTGGATCATCGAAAACCTGCCGATCTGGCTGGTGGATCTGTCCGTTTCAATCTGAGGAGACCCCATCCCATGAACCGCCGCTTCTTTCTCGCCGCTTCGAGCGCGGCGCTTGTGCTGCCCCTGCCTGCGCTGGCTGCTGACCGCGTCTTCTACACCCCTGGCCTCGCCGAAACCGCGCTGGAGTCCGGCAAGGTGGTCTTTCTGGATTTCTGGACCAACTGGTGTTCGACCTGTGCGGCACAGGACCGGGTGATCACCGACCTGCGTCGCAGCAATCCCGGATACGGCGAAATGATTACCTTCATCACAGTGGATTGGGACCAGTATGCAGACAGCGATCTGGCCAGAAACCTGGACATTCCACGGCGGTCCACGCTTGTCGCGCTGAAGGGCGAAACTGAGATCGGCCGGATTGTGGCCGGGACCGCAAAGGCGGACATCAAGGCACTGATGGATGCCGCCCTTGCGGCGGCGCAAGCCTGACGGGATGTTCCACAGTTCGCCAAGCCATATGCAGGGAACAGCCGTGCTGTGCCTGATGAGCCGTGTTGCCTTCGCGGCCATCCTGCTCCCCTGGTTCCTGATCGGCGGGCTGACCAAGGTCGGCGGACTTTCAATGTCGATGGGCCCCACGGTGGACGGTCTGCCGCTGTCGCTTGGAGCCTATTTCGCCTATGCTCCGGACAGGATCGGCTCAATGGATGCCGGCCTGCCGGACTTCGATGTTCCGACACAGGTGCTTGTCGGGCTGATGGTGCTGCTTGAGCTGGCGCTGCCCGTGCTGATCGTCCTTGGATTGCTGACACGACCGGCAGTCATCCTGCTGGCGCTGCATCAGACGGTGTTCTTTCTGCGGACCACATCGACCGACGACTTTGGCGCGCTTTTCGATGCCAGCCCCTTTGACATGGTTCCCGACCAGTTGCTGCTGTGGGTCATGCTGATCGCCCCATTGGCGCTGTTCGGGGCAGGGCCTTTGTCGGTCGACCATGCCGCAGCGCGGTGGAAGGCCCGGCAGCGCTAACTCCGCCCTGCCGAGCCCATCGGCTCAATCCAGCTTGTAGGGTGCGAAGACTGCATCCACCGGCGTCCCTGCCAGGTGGTTGACATAGTTCGAGAACGTCTTGCAGGCGATTGCCAGAACCACGCCAAGGACATGCTGTTCGGCATACCCAGCCGAAAGGAAGGCATCGACCGCGGGCTTGCCCGGGTTGCCACGGGAAAGAAGCATCGCTTCGGTAAAGGCAGCGACCGCCTGCAGCTTGGCATCAGGCAAATTATCGCCCGCCCGCAGGGCCGCAAGGTTGTCAGCAGAAACGCCAGACCGTTTGTCTGCGATCATCGGATGAGCCGCCGTGCAGTAGGTGCAGCCATTGACCCGGCTGATCGTCAGGAACACGGTCTCCTGCTCCGCCGGCGTGAAACCCGCTTGCGCGCGGAATGCGTCATAGGTGGACAGATAGCCTGCCAGCACTGGGGGAAGCTTTGCCATATAGCCATACATGTTCGGCAGAAAGCCGAGCTTGGCCTTGGCCCCGGCAAGAAGGGCCTGCGCATCTCCGGTCGCTGTTTCAAGCATTTCGGGGGTCATGTCGAGAAGGGGCGTTCTGGTCACGATGGGCCTCCATATAAAGAACGATCATTCTTTAAATTGAAATCCGGTCGCCTGCCACGTATTTTCAGAACGTCTCGTTCAAAATAGAGTGACACATGGACTCCGACATAGGCCAAGAACTACGGCCGCGGGGGCGGCCGCGCGCCTTCGATGGCGAGGCGGCGCTTGAAGCCGCCATGCGGTCGTTCTGGGCAAGCGGGTACGATGGCGCATCTGTCGATCAGATGTGTCGCGTGACCCACATGTCGCGCGCCAGTCTTTACCAGAGCTACGGCGGCAAGGAGGGGCTTTTCCTGGCAGCAATCGCTCATTACGCCGAAACACGGGTCGCCCGCGTTGCTGCGGCTCTGGGCCCGAACGGCACCTTGGCAGAAGATCTGGGTGCGTTCTATCAGGAGGTCGTCAGGCTTGCCACGGACGACCCTGAGACGCCAGGCTGTCTGATTTCCTGCGTTCTCTCGGATGCAGCTGGAAGCAACGCGAGATTTCGCGAAGAACTGGACCATCGCTTCATGGCGTTTGAGGCCCGGATCTCGGCAAGACTGGATCATGCCGGGTGGCCATCGCTGACCAAGGTTCAATCCAGGATTGCCGCTGGTCTTGCGGCGGCCATCGCGCGCGGCATCATGCTTCGCGCCAGGTCTGGCAGCGGGCACGAGGACCTAGCACAGGTTGCAGACGCCGCGGTCCTTGCCTTGCTTCAGTTGTCGGACTGATCAGCCTTCGCTGTGTCCCTGGAAATCGTCTTCCACAGATGCGTGTAGCGATACTTGCGCCGCATCTCGTCGGTCATGTCCATGACGCGCACGTGGCGCTTGATCCCCGCACCTTCCAGAATCCGGTTCATGAAGTTGTAGAGCGCCGTGACCGAGATGATGTCGAACAGGCCCTCCTCGGTGAACCCCGCCGCATAAACAGCGTCCGCGTCCACCGGCCCGGTTCCCGCAGGGTCGACTGTCAGTCGGCGGACGAAGGCCATCACCGGGCGCAGCCTTTCATCGATAAAGGGATGATCGAGGTCGATCTGCACGTGGCCGAACACTTCGGCGGGCACGCCCCAGGCTTTCGCGTGGTCACGATGCGCCGAGAAGCAGTAGTGGCAGTCGTTCAGCGACGAGACATAGGCGGCGATCAACTCGCGCTCGGCCACACTCAGCTCGCTGTCGTTCCGCAGGATGGCGTCATGATATTCCAGCAGAGGCAGGATTCCCCGATTTGGGAATTTTCGGAACAGGCCGAGAAGTTCGAGATTCGGGATCGACGGAAATGCGACATACTGGTTCCTGGCGCTGGTGAAGGGCGGTGCGAAGGCCGGGTTGATTCGGCCTTCCGCAACCATCTGACGGTACAGCGCGACGGGAATCCAACCCCATTCGCGGCAAATCGACCGATCAACAAGAGTTGACGTCAGCGTCACAGGGCAAATGCGGTCACGGCAGATCACGGGCTTGTGCACTGGGGAAATGTAACATGCCCTCATCGCTTGCCCTACGCCCCAGTTCTCACGCACTCGTGAGAAAATTGCGCCGTTACAGTGGTTTCCGGCCATTTTGGCGTGAGTCCGCGCGATCTGATGGTGATTATCCAGGGCGGAAAATGTCCGGCATGGTGAACTCATCGGAAGGCAATACCGCCCCGAGAAACCAGAAAGCCAAAGGAACACATCATGAAACGCCTCATCGCCACTGCCGCCATCCTTGCCACGATCGGAACTTCCTCCTTCGCCATGGTGTCGAAGGATCAACTTCCGGCCCACGTTCGCCTGCAGATCTCCCAGATGGTCCCGAACGCCGACCTCGAAGACCTGACCACCCGCCAGGTTGCCGCGATCTACGGCCTCTTCTCCAACAGCGAGAACCTGCGGACGGGCAACGATCCCGCCGGCCAGCTCAAAGTCATCCTCGCCTGGAACTGATGCGCACTACGAGGCGGGTTGCCGGCAGAAATCTGGCAACCCGCAGACCCCCGGCGGGCAATTGCCCGCCGTTTCTTTTTGCTAGGCGGCGTAACAAGTCTGCCGCTCTGGAGTCTCATCAGCGTTGGCCTTGATGATCTGGGCCGATCTCTGAGTGACATAAGGGACTGACCTTGAAAAAATCTTTCCTGCTGGCTGTCGCGGCTGCGGCTGTGATTGCGCTGATGCTTGGCCTGCGAGGGCAGGCACCGGATCTGGACGGACTTCGCGACCTGATCGCGCAGCTTCGTTCGTGGCAAAACGAAAATGCTGCGACCTTGGTGGTTGCTTTTTTCGCTGCCTATGTCGCCGTCGCGGCCCTGTCCCTGCCATTTGCTGTCTGGATGACCTTGGGCGCTGGCGCGCTGTTTGGTTTCTGGCAAGGCCTTCTGATCGTTTCCTTTGCGTCCTCGATTGGCGCGACACTGGCCTTTCTGGCCGCCCGTTACCTTCTGCGCGACTGGGTTCGTGAGCGCCTGGGAACTCGCGCGGACGCTATCGACGAAGGCATGCGCCGAGATGGGCCGTTCTACCTCTTCTCCCTGCGACTGATCCCGGTCATCCCGTTCTTTGCGGTCAACCTTCTGATGGGCCTTACATCGATCCGCGCACTGACCTTCTATCTGGTCAGTCAGGCCGGGATGCTGGCCGGCACGGCGACTTATGTGAACGCCGGCACCCAGCTGGCCAGGCTTAACAGCCTGTCAGGCATCGTCTCGCCGACGCTGCTTTTCTCCTTCGCCCTTCTGGGCCTTTTCCCGTGGATCGCACGCATGGTTCTGAACCTTCTGAAACGCCGCAAGGTCTATGCCAAATGGCAAAAGCCGAAATCCTTCGACCGCAACCTGATCGTGATCGGCGCGGGGGCTGCCGGGCTGGTCTCGGCCTACATCGCTGCCGCCACCAAGGCCAGGGTGACGCTGGTCGAGGCACACAAGATGGGCGGGGACTGCCTGAACTATGGCTGCGTCCCGTCCAAGGCCTTGATCAAAAGCGCGAAAATTGCCCACCAGATGCGCAAGGCCGATTACTACGGGCTTGAGCCCGTCACGCCCAAGGTGCCCTTTGCCAAGGTCATGGCGCGCGTCCACAAGGTCATCGCCGAGATTGAGCCGCATGACAGCGTCAATCGCTATGCCGGCCTCGGGGTCGAGGTTTTGCAGGGCTACGCCAAACTGATCGACCCCTGGACCGTCGAGATCGCTCTGGCCGACGGTACCACGCAGCGGCTGACGACGCTGGCTGTCATCATCGCCACCGGCGCCGCGCCCTTCGTGCCGCCGCTGCCCGGGATCGACGATGTCGGCTACCTGACCTCGGACACGCTCTGGGACCGGCTGAAGGACCGCGAACACGCGCCGAAACGTCTGGTCGTGCTGGGCGGCGGGCCAATCGGGTCGGAACTGGCGCAAAGCTTTGCCCGGCTCGGGTCCGAGGTCACGCAGGTCGAGATGGCCCCCCGCATCATGATCCGCGAGGACGAGGAGGTGTCGGCGCTGGTCAAGGCCTCGCTTGAAGCGGACGGCGTGAAGGTGTTGACCGGGCACAAGGCGCTGGCCTGCGGGGTGACGGACGGCGAGAAGTGGATCGAGGTCGAGCATGAGGGCCAGAAGCTCCGCATTGGCTTTGACGAGATGATCGCCGCTGTGGGCCGAGCGCCACGCCTCAAGGGCTTTGGGCTGGAAGAGCTGGGGATCAAGGTCAACCGGGTGGTGGAAACCAACAAATACCTGGAAACGCTCTATCCCAACATTCTGGCCGCGGGCGATGTGGCCGGTCCCTACCAGTTCACCCACACAGCGGGGCATCAGGCCTGGTTCGCCGCGGTCAACGCGCTTTTCGGCGACGTGAAGCGGTTCAAGGCGGATTACCGCGTCATCCCCTGGGCCACCTTCACCGATCCTGAGGTTGCCCGCGTCGGACTGTCCGAGGCCGAGGCCCGCGAAAAGGGCATCCCCTTCGAAGTCACGCGCTATGGCATCGACGATCTGGACCGGGCCATCGCGGACGGTTCGGCCCATGGCTTCGTCAAGGTGCTGACCGTGCCGGGCAAGGACCGCATCCTGGGCGTGACCATCGTCGGCGAACATGCGGGCGACCTGATCGCCGAATTCGTTCTGGCGATGAAGCACGGGCTGGGGCTGGGCAAGGTCCTTGGCACGATTCACATCTATCCGACCCTGGCCGAGGCGAACAAATATGCCGCCGGCGAATGGCGCCGGGCGCATGTGAACCCGCGGCTGTTGGCCTGGGTCGAGCGCTATCACAGCTGGAGGCGCGGATGATCGACGCGCGGCTGCTCCCTTACCAATCGGCGTTCTTAGCGCCCGTCGCGGGCTGGTTTCACCGACGCCGGATCGACGCCGACACGCTGACCGTGGCAGGCTTCGCCTTGGGGGTTCTCGGTGCGGTGGCGATTGCCTTCGGCCAATGGCAAGCCGCGCTTGTGCTGATCCTTGCGAACCGTATCGCTGATGGCCTTGATGGTGCGGTTGCCCGGCTGAACGGCCCGACCGAGCGGGGGGCTTTCCTGGATATCGCACTCGACTTCGTGTTCTACGCCCTGGTGCCGCTTGGTTTTGCCCTACACGATCCGGCCACGAATGCGCTGCCTGCCGCCCTCCTCCTAGTCGCATTCATCGGCACGGGGTCGTCCTTCCTGGCCTTCGCGGCCATTGCAGCAAAGACAGGGATCAGGGCATCGGACTATCCCACGAAAGGAATCTACTATCTCGGTGGCCTAACCGAGGGGTTCGAGACCATCACAGTCTTTACTGCGATGTGCCTCTGGCCCGCTGCCTTCCCGGTGCTTGCCCTGCTTTTTGCCGCGGCTTGTGCCTTGACGACGGTGCTTCGATGGTCTGCGGGTTGGTCGACCTTCGGAAAGTTTCCGAGCTCGCTGTAACAGATATATTCCTTGCAAGACTTATGTCAGGAGTGCCCTGACTTTGGAGAAGACATGTCCCTGAAATTCTCGACCGCCCTCATTGCCCTGATGCTGGCCACACCTGCCCTAGCCGATGACTGGCAGACCACTCTGGATGCGGCACGCGGCCAGACCGTCTACTGGAACGCCTGGGGCGGGGATGACCGGACCAACGCCTTCATTGCCTGGGTCGGTCAGGAAACCGAGCGCCTGTATGGTGTCAAGGTCGAACAGGTCAAGTTGACCGACACCGCCGAGGCGGTGACGCGGGTCGTGTCGGAAAAGGCCGCCGGGCTGGATGATGGCGGCTCGGTGGACCTGATCTGGATCAACGGCCCGAACTTCCTGGCGATGAAAGATCAAGGGCTGCTGCATGGCCCCTTCGTCGCTGACCTGCCGAACGCGCGGTATCTCGACCTGTCGCCAACCTCGCCGAACGCGGTGGATTTCACCGTGCCGGTTGACGGTATGGAAAGCCCCTGGCGGCTGGCGAAATTCGTCTTCATCTACGATTCCGCGCGTGTTGATGCCCCGCCGACCAGCATGGCGGGTTTTGTTGACTGGGCCGCAGCGAACCCGGGGCGCTTCACCCATCCCGATCCCTCGAACTTCATGGGCGCGACCTTCCTCAAACAGGCCCTGATCGAGCTGGTCCCCGATCCGACGACCCTGCAATCGCCCGTCACCGACGAAGCCTTCGCCGCCGCGACCACACCGCTTTGGGCCTGGTATGATGCCCTGCGCCTGAACCTCTGGCGCGGCGGCGAAAGCTTTCCGGACAACCAGTCGGTCCAGCAGCAGCTGATGAACGATGGCGAGATCGACATGGCGATGTCCTTCGATCCGGCCTCGACCGCGGGGGCGATCGCCCAGGGCCTGCTGCCCGACACCGCCCGGGTCTTCGTGCCCGAAGGCGGCAGCATCGGCAACGTCAGCTTCGTCGCAATACCCTACAACGCGGCGAATGCCGAAGGGGCCGAGGTCGTCGCCAACTTCCTGCTCGATCCAGCGACCCAGGCGCATATGCAGAATATCGAGGTGCTGGGGTCGTTCTCGGTGCTGGACCCGGCGAAACTGGATGACGCTGCGAAAGCCGCCTTTGCCGCGCTGCCCAATGCGCCGGCCCTGCCCGCGCTTGCGGACCTTGGGCCGACGTTACTGGAACCGCATGCCAGCTGGATGACCCGCCTGACAGAGGAATGGGCGCGGCGCTACACCAAGTGACAAGCGGACCTGCCTCGGGACGGCGGTTGCGGTCGGTCGTCCTGACCGTCGTGGTACTTGGCCTTCTCACGCCCATCGCGGCGGGGCTGTGGCAGACCGGGCGGGCCGCCTTCGGCATTTTGCCCGCGATCGGGGCGATCGATGCCAGCCTGTCGCCCTGGGGCGGCCTGCTGGCGCTGCCTGGTCTGTCGACGGCAATCCGGCTGAGCCTGTTCACCGGGCTTGCTGCCACCGGCCTGTCGCTGGTCCTTGCGGTCGGCTTCTGCGCCGCGGTGCATGGGCGGATGTCGCGGCAAGTTGGCGCGCGGATGCTGACGCCCTTCCTTGCCGCGCCACATGCGGCCATCGCCATCGGCCTTGCCTTCGTGCTGGCCCCCTCGGGCTGGATCGCCCGGATGCTGGCCATGCCGCTGGGGTGGGACCGGCCGCCAGACCTCTCCAGCGTAAACGACCCTTGGGGCATCGCACTGGTTGTCGGCCTGATGGTCAAAGAGGTGCCGTTCCTTCTGCTGGTCATCCTGGCCGCGCTGACGCAGATCCCGGTGCGGGCGCAGATGGCTGCCGGACGGGCGCTTGGCTATGGCCGGGGGCTTGTCTGGGTCAAGATCGTCATGCCGCAAGTCTGGCCGCTGATCCGGCTGCCGGTGCTTGTCGTGCTGGCCTATTCGCTGTCGGTCGTCGACATGGCGCTGATCCTTGGCCCGTCGAACCCGCCGACGCTGGCCGTACTGCTGACGCGGCTCTACTCCGATCCGGACATCGGCCTTATCCTGCCTGCTTCGGCGGGGGCAATCCTGCAACTGGTCCTGGTCGTGCAGGCATTCGGCCTGCTGTGGCTGGCTGAACGTCTGGTTGCTCGGCTTGGCTTGGTTTGGCTGCGCCGGGGCGGGCGGGGCACTTCGACCGAACCCCTGCTGCACCTTGCCACGGGCGCCACTCTTGCGCTGCTGGCTGTCGGGGCATTGGCGATGCTGTCGCTGGCGGTCTGGTCGCTGGCCTGGCGTTGGACTTGGCCCGCGCCGCTGCCGGAGAGCTGGTCGCTCAAGGCCTGGGCCACGCCCTCTTCGGGCTGGGCGCGCGCCTTGGCGAACACGGCGGCGCTGGCGATCACGTCCACCGCTCTTTGTCTTGTGCTGGCGATAGCCTGGCTGGAGGGCGAGGACCGGGCGCACATGCCCCGCGCCCGATGGGCCAAAGGGTTGATCTATCTGCCCCTGCTGATCCCGCAGATCTCGTTCCTGTTCGGCATGAACGTGCTGGTCCTGCGGTCCGGGCTGCAGCTAGGTTTCTGGACCGTGGTCTGGGCGCAAAGCTTGTTCGTCTTTCCCTATGTCATGATTGCGCTCAGCGACCCATGGCGGGCACGGGACACCCGGCTGGATCGCACCGCCGCCGCCCTCGGGGCCGGGCCCTGGCGACGCCTGATCCGGGTCAAGCTGCCGGTGCTGCTGGCCCCGGTCTGCACGGCCGCCGCCATTGGCGTCGCGGTATCGGTGGCGCAATACCTGCCGACGCTGTTCCTGGGCGCGGGACGCATCGTCACCCTGACGACCGAGGCGGTGACGCTGTCGTCCTCGTCCGACCGCCGGGTGGTCGGCGTCTACGGCAGCCTGCAGGCCGCGCTGCCGTTCCTCGCCTATGCGCTAGCCTTCTTTATTCCCGCCGCGCTGCACCGCAACCGCCGGGACCTACGCGGCGAGGCCTTCACATGACGCTGGAGATCATCGATCTGTCGGTCAGCTTCCGGGATCATCTCCCGCTGTTCCCGCCGCTGACCCTGACCATCCCGCAGGGCGAGGTCGGCACCATCATGGGGCCATCAGGGATCGGGAAATCGACTCTTCTGGACGCGGTCGGAGGGCATCTAGCGCACGGGTTTGCCGCCTCGGGGCAGGTCCGGCTGAACGGCCGGTCGCTCGATGGCATCCCAGCCGAAGCACGGCGCATCGGCCTGATGTTCCAGGACGCGGTCCTGTTCCCGCATCTGTCGGTGGGGGACAACCTGGCCTTCGGGCTGGGCCGCCATGTCCGGGGCCGGCCGGCGCGGGCTGCGGCCGTGGCGCAGGCGCTGGACCAGGCCGGGCTTCCGGGCATGGAGCGGCGCGACCCCGCGACCCTTTCGGGCGGCCAACGGGCCCGGATCGCCCTCATGCGTACGCTTCTGGCCGAACCGCTGGCGCTTTTGCTGGACGAGCCCTTCTCGAAACTGGACGCAGCTCTTCGGGCCGAGATGCGTGACTTTACCTATCGCCATATCCGCGAACGCGGCATCCCCGCCCTGATGGTGACGCATGACCCACAGGACGCCGCCGCAGCCTTGGGACCGATGATCCAACTTAGGGGAACCGACTGATGGCCTTGCGTGAACTCATGCTGCTGGCAATCCCCGTTGCCGCCCTTTCAGTTGCCGCGACCTCCGGCGCGGCGGAGTACCTTGGTGCCCATCCCTGGTGGGCGGTAAGTGCCGGACTCTTGGGCTGCCTTGTAGGCGCGGCTGGTCTTCTTATCCTACGCCTGGGGGGAATGAAGACCCTGCCGCTCCTCTGGATCGCCGCCGGTGGGCTTGCCCTGTCCTCAGCGGCTGCCCTGTTCGGCAAGCGGGCGTTCGCCGCCTCTTTCGCAGAAAGCGCGCTCGCGGGCCGGTTCTGGTACTTTGGCTGGATCGGCGTCTTCGCCAGCCTCGTCCTCCTCGCGACCGGCATCATCTTGCATCGCCTCGACCGCTGAGCCTTCTCCCCATTCCAGCAGGTGCGGGTCGAAGCCATCCGCGAGGTGCGGCTTAACGATCTGGAAATAGGGCGAAAGGTCGAAGTCGCGCGGCGCGAATAGGGTGTGGTGGCGGATGTGGAGGATCTCGCGCCGGGCATAGTTGGACCCCTTGCGTGCCTTCACCTGCCGGACATCCGGGAGGATCGGGTAACGGACAGACTGGAACGCCCGCGCGATCAGCGACGATCAGATGGCACGCGTCGGATCGCCAGAACCGAAGGCCAGCATACGCCTGCGCCACCGTACGGGAGCCGGAGGCGTGGGGAAGAAGTAGCGCAGCAGATCAAAAATATTGCGCATGTCATAGCGCAAGCCAATCCTGGCTGACATGAACTCGGTCACCTGGCGGCATTCGCTGGGTGATAGTCCTACCGGGCGGCAGATGCGCGTGTTGTAGCGCGCATACTTGCTGAGGGGTGCGGAAACACAGCCTTCTCCGAGGTTGACTTCGACCAGCCTGTGTGGCCCTCCGTCTTCGGATTCGAGTCCAAATCTGTCGCCGACATACATGGCGGCGTGAGACCAAGTGGATTGAGTCAAGTACTTGATGGCGTTCGACACCCTCTCCCGACCTTCGACCAACAGGACATCACCAGGGCGCAAGGTGCGGCAAAGTGTTTCGAAATCCGACGGTGTGAAGGGCTGGTATCCCAAGGACGGGCTGTTCAGCTTGCCAGCGAGACGCCGTCCAACGGCGTCCAGCAGCCGGTCGACAAGATTGACAGTGTTGTTCGGCATGACATCGTCCCCTTTCTGATGTCTTGAGAAGGGGACTCGTCGGTAGGCAATCTGTTACGGAAGGCTGCGGCAGATGTCCCCTTCGCAGCTGATCTTCGGGATGCGCACTCCAAGCACCCGCATGGCAGACAGGGCCACAGCGATCCCGACAACGATGGCAGCCCAACTTGGCATGGCATGGGGCGAAAGCGCGGGAAGTCCGAAGAGGATCAGCCCATCGTTTCCCCCTGGGATCAGGCCAGCACCCAGTCCCATCGCCAGCCCGGCCACTAGGTGCCGCAAGGCTGCCTTTGCTCTTGGGCGTCGAATATGAAAACTGCCGCGCATCATTGATGAGCCCAGCATGGCCAGCATCGCTGTAAGTGAGATGGTCCAGAGCATACCGGTGTGCTGGCACGGCGCGATCGGAAACGCCCCGATGCTGCACAGCGCAGTCGAGGTGAAGGACCAGGGACGATCCGCCAGCAGTAGAGCGGAATTTGCCACGGCGATCAGCAGGACCGAAATCGAGAGCGACCAGTATCCCTCCGTGGCACCGGCAAGGCTCGCGTCGCGTCGTCGCCAGATATTTCGGACTTCCCAAAGCATCTAGAGGAACAATGGAAGGGTCAACGCGACCGGAATGGAACCCGCCACCGCGGGAAGATGGATTCCCGAGGTGACGTGCTGAAACAGGACGATTCCGATGCCCCAGCCAAGAACTGTGAACAGCATTACGAGATGCCCGTCAGCCAGACGCGAGAGGGTCGAGAATGAACAGGCGCCGTTCACGGCCGCGCCGAGACCAAAGATCAGGCCCCCCGCGATGCCACTGGCAAGAATGGGCCGCTGCCCAAGGTCAACCGCTGCGCCGAAGAGGGCGGCCAGTGCCAGAATGCCCGTCGTCCACAGCGATGCCTTCAAGAATGACCACAAGATATGGGCCCGCCCAGTCGTCGCGACTTCGGCCACCGCCTTGACCGTGCAAAGCCCGGCCCGGTGCGCCGAGGCCCCCAGAACGACACCCGCCAGCAGGGCGATGGGCAGTTCAGGTGACATGGGACCTCGGCGCGTCTGGCTGCCCGCAGTCAGTACTTCAGGTAGTCAGAAGTGAAGACGAGATCCGCGCCCCCGCACTGGTGGCAGGCGATGCAGCCCTCGTCCATTCCCTTAGCGATCTGGCCAGCCATCGGCATGCCGTTCGGCATCTTATCGAGCGAGCCGTCGGGCAGAAACTTGACCCAGAACCAGTCCTTGTCTTCCGGGTCATAGCCCGGTTCCCGCCGGAACATCACGGTATAGGCGCCCAAGTGCTTGTCGGGATCGGCAAGAACCGCATCGGCGGAAACGCCTTCCGGCCCGAAGTTGCGCTTGACGATCAGGTCTCCGGTATGGCCGTTGATTGTGGCCTAGGTGTAGAAGGTCTCCAGCATCATCCCGTGCGGGTCGGTGCCTTCGTAGGGCGTATGCCGGATCATGCCTGGCCCAGCCAGCTTGGATGCCGTCATCACCTCCCAGAGGAGTTGCGCATATTCGGCATCTGCGTCGCTGCCGAACGGCATCGGCATGTCTTGTGCCATGGCCGCCGCGGTGCCCAATGCAAGGGTAAGCCCGAATCCAAGCCCAAGTGTCACGTTTTTCATGAGTGTCCTCCCTGACCAATAGAGACACGTCCCGCGAAAGCGCCCCACGTTACGTGGCCGGACATCACGAAACCGCGATCCTTTCCGCATCACCTCTGCGCGACTGCGACGATTTCCCTTTGATTGGCGTGCTTTGAGGCGAATGCTGGCGATGGGGCCGGAAATCCGCTCATGCAGTTGCGTCACATTCTTCTTTCGCCATTTCTTCTGGTCCCGCTTCCGGCGGCGGCCCTTTGCGTTGGCAATGGCACCGCTAACAGCCTTTACTTCACGGTTGAGGGCGCCGAGACAGGCACCCGGGTCGGCGCAGCGCTGGAGGCAGGAGAAATCCTTTGCCTTCCGGAAAGTCGGAAAGGTGTCGTGGCAGCATTCGAATCCTCATCCAGCATCGAAGGATGCTCTCGGCTTGCCGCAGGGTCGGATCTTCTGTTGGCCTATGGACGTTTCGACCGCTGCACCTGGGCTTCACATCCGGGCCGGGGAGAGACTGCCGGTGAGTGATCCCGCATCCAACGGTACCCCGCCTGGTGCCATGCGGCGCACCTTGCTGCGACTGGCCGCCATCCTCGTCCTAGTCTATCTGATGCATCAGCTTCTGTCATGGGCGAGTACCGAAGCCGAGCTTGGCGCAGGGCGGCTACAGGTCTGGATGCTTGCCCTGTTTCTTTTGGCCTACGCCCTTCTCATCGCCGTTCCCTTCGTGCCAGGTGTCGAGGTCGGCGTCACCCTGATGCTGATGGAAGGCCCCTGGATCGCGCCCTGGATCTATGGCGCGACGGTCATCGGCCTGACGCTTGCCTTTGCGGTCGGCGACGGACTGTCCTACCCGCGTCTGCACCGCATACTTGCCGATCTGGGCCTGCGGCGGGCGTGCCGAATGATCGAACGGCTTCAGCCGCTTGGCAAGGCCGAACGCCTATCGCTCCTGGAGCGGCGCGCCCTGGGCTGGGCAAAGCCGCTGGTCTCGCGCTTTCGCTATGTCCTTATGGCCATTCTGATCAACCTGCCCGGAAGCACGCTGATCGGCGGCGGCAGAGGGTTGATGTTTTTGGCCGGGTTCAGCCGCCTGTTCCACACGCTGCCGATGATCGGGACGATCATGCTGGCCGTGGCCCCGGTGCCCCTTCTGTTTTGGGCCTTCGGCCTGGACCTGAGCGCCTTGTGGTGAATGGCTGTTCAGCGAGTCTTTTCCTCCCGCTCACGAAAATGCCTAGTCGGGGCTCTCTCTTGTAGGAGTGTCCCACTAGGTCACTTCCCCAAAGGTACGCCTGCATATACTGCGCGGGCCCTTGCTGCGGGACACGCGTTAAACCCCGATCAACTCTTGCGAAGCGGAGCCCACATTGTAACCAACTCTTCGGCCATGGTCGGATGAACAGCAACAGTGCGGTCAAAGTCTTCTTTGGTTGCCCCCATTTTCACGGCAATCGCGACCATCTGGATCATTTCACCCGCTTCGGGTGCAACAATATGGCAGCCCAAAACCTTTCGCGTGGCTTGACTGACGATGAGTTTCATCAGCACTCGTGCATCTTTCCCAGCAAAGGCGGTGCGCATCGGGCGGAAACTGCTGCAATAGACCTCGATCGGTTCTTGCTCGCGCGCCGCCTCTTCAGTCAAGCCGATGGTGCCAAGCTCAGGCTGGGTAAAGACCGCGCTGGGGATCAAGTCGTGATCCACCGGCGTCGGGTCAGAATCGAATACGGTGCGGACAAAGGCCGTCGCTTCGCGGATCGCGACCGGAGTCAAGCTTACACGGTTCGTTACATGGCCGATGGCATACACCCGACGCGATCCCAGTCTGGCTGAAGGGGTCGACTTGGATTTCGCCACGTCGCCCGATTATGACGCCCAGTTCCTCCAACCCCAGACCATAGCTGTTCGGACGGCGGCCGGTGGCAAAAAGCACGGTGTCAAACGTCTGTTCAATCCCGTTGGTCGCCTTGACCCAGACGGGACAGCCCGGCTTTCCGCTTTTCGGCAACATGTCGGCGGCCGAGGCCACGCTAGCACCAAGAATGCTAGTATCCTTCGGCATGGCTGCTGCCTCGGCCATTTCTACGATGTTCGTGCCGAGGTGAAGGTCGATCCCCTGAGCCTTCATTGCTTCGGCGATAAGGCCGCGTGCCTCGCCGTCAAAGCCGCGTAGAATTTGCGCCCCGCGATAGAATTGGGTGACTTTGACTCCAAGCCCCGCAAGGATGCATGCCATTTCGCATGCAATAAACCCGCCTCCGACGATCAGGATCGATCTCGGTAAAGTCTCCATCAAGAAGATGTCGTCCGAAGCGATCCCGAGGTTCGAATTCGGCAAGTCTGGCCGTTCCGGCCTGCCGCCCGTTGCCACAAGGATATGCTTGGCTGTTACCGATTCACCGGTTGAAAGTGCTACCGTATGGGCATCGGTCAACTGTGCCCGGGCATCGTAAATTTTGACGTTAGACCCATCGAGCAACCGCCGATACACGCCTTCCAGTCGGTCGAGTTCACTGTGCAGCTTGCTGCGGAATGTCGGCCAATCGAGATCGCCGTCCGGAATGTCCCAGCCATAGGCCCGCGCCTCCGACGGCATTTCGCGGTAAGATGAGGCAAAGACCATCAGCTTTTTCGGTACACAACCACGGATGACGCAGGTTCCACCTAAGCGGCTGCTTTCGGCCAAAGCCACTCGAGCGCCACCTGCCGCGGCCATCCGCGCGGCCCGAACCCCGCCAGACCCACCACCGATAACGAACAAATCAACGTCGAATGGCATCAGTACTTCTCCACACGAATGGTGCGCACGGATTCGACGTGCTTAGCGGCGACTTTTTCTGTGGGAATAGGCCACAGCGGGTCTCGAGTTCTTGGCATTTCCTGTTGAAAACCGGAAATCATCGCCTTTTGTCCCTCTGCCCCAAATTGAGTAGGCTGCCCAACCGATGCGATAAACCGCGTCGGCCAGATGTCGGTGCAGTCGCCATTTCTGCCATCGCGAACTGCTTAAAGTGCAAGGAAAGGTCGTCGAACCCGCCGATATGCCGCCCGTCCAGAAAGACTTGAGGCACGGTCCGAAAGCCGGGAACACGCGACTTGATCTCGTCCCAATGTTCGCGGCGGGTGATGTCGCGTTCGGTGTAGGGGATGTTCTTCTTCACAAGCAAATGCTTGGCCGCGACGCAATAGGGGCATCCGGGCTTGGTGAAGACTTCGGCAGGCATGGCACGATCCTTTCAGGTAGGAAGACGGACGATGTCGGCCACTGCAAAGGGCGGAACGACACGCGGAATGGAAAGGCGCTCGTAAAGCGCCGGCGGCACGGAAATGTCGGCGAGGTAGAGGTCGCCGACGGCATGACGATTGGCCTGCGCCTGAAGGCCGCGCTTGGGCAGGGCAAGGGTGAGTGTCGCCGTCGCGCGGACGGCTCCGTGAAGAAGAGTTCCGATCTGTGCGTCGAACCCCGATGGCAGATCGAGCGACAGGATCTCAGCCTGCGATTCGTTGGCCCAGCCGATCAGGTCGCGCACTTTTCCGCGCGGCTCGCCCCGAAGAGAATAGCCGATCAGACCGTCCAGGATCAGACCGGGCGCCGTCCGAGGCGGCGGCCCGGGGTGAAGTCCTATCTGCCGCAGGACAGCAAGCTGGCCACCCGGCACCGGCGCCATGGCGTCCGGCTCCTGGGCAAGCACGATCGAGACCTGCACGCCCCATCCTGCAAGTCGCCGCGCGGCGGCCAGCGCTCCGCCGCCGTTTCCGCCGCCTCCGGCCAGGACCGTCACCGCCTGTCCCGCAGCATTGCCACGCAGGAACCGCCTGCGCGCCAACTCTGCCAACGACCATCCGGCGTTCTCCATCATCTGCGGCAGGGTGATGCCATAATTTTCCACCATCAGAAGGTCGACCTCGGCCATCCCGGCGGCGTCAATTTCCGGCCAGCCACCGACGATAGGAAATCCGAAGGGGTCAATCTGCATCGCCTACCCCTGATGCTGCGGCCCGATGCCCTGGAACATCGCGCGCAGATCGACCGTGCTGCGTTCGCCGATGTCGGCATGATGCCGGTCGATCCAGTCTCGCGCCGTCTCGCGGCCAAGATCGCGCAGGTGGGTCAGAAACTCCCATTCGGCATTGAGCTTGGACGAGGCCCCAAGCGGTCGCAGCGCATTCTGGTTCTCGATCACATGGACATGCGCCCGGCGATAGTGGTGCGGGTCCAGCTTGCCTTCGTCGATCAGCCGGGCGACGAAGTCGATCGACCGCAGCTCCTTCAAAAGGCTGCTGTTGAAGGTGATCTCGTTCAGCCGGTTCTGGATGTCATGGGCGCTCATCGGAACGCCTTTCCGCTCGACCGGGTTGATCTGCACGATGATCGTGTCGGCGGTGTCGCTTTCGGTGTGGAACGGGAACAGCGCAGGATTGCCCATGTAGCCGCCATCCCAATAGGGCACCCCGTCGATCACCACCGCCTTGTAAAGATGTGGCAGGCAGGCTGAGGCCATGACCATGTCCGCCGTTAGCGAGCGGCGGTCGAACACCTGAACGCGCCCGGTCTCGACATTGGTGGCCGAGATGAACAGGCGGATGCCGGTGCAGTGCCGGACGCAGTCGAAGTCGATGCATTCCTCTACCAGGTCGCGCAATGGGTTCAGGTCCAACGGGTTGAGCTGGTAGGGCGAGAACATGCGCGTCATCATGTCCATCCACTGATAGCCCGGTGAGCGTTCCAGGCTCCAATACCCCATCATCACGTCGATCGGCGCGCGGCGGATCGGCGAATGGCGGGCAGCATCGCTGATCGACCGCCAGAAGTGCTCCAGCTTTTCCCGCGCCCTGTCCGGTCCGCCCGCAGTGAAGCCGTCGGCCAGCGCCACGGCATTCATCGCCCCGGCGGAGGTGCCGGAAATGGCGGCGATGTCCAGACGGCCGTCTTCGAGGATCCGGTCCAGCACACCCCAGGTGAATGCGCCATGCGCCCCGCCCCCTTGAAGGGCTAGGTTCACGCGCTTGGTCTGGGCGCGTACTGTCGGGTTTTTCTTTTCCTGTGCCATCAGTCTGCCGTCCAGCCGCCATCGACAGGCAGTGCCGTGCCGGTGATGGAGGCTGCCCCGTCGGTGGTCAGGAAGACGGCAAGAGCCGCCATCTCCTCGATCGTGGCGAATTCTTGGTGGGCTGTGCAGCCAGCAGGACATCGCGGATGACCTGATCTTCGGTCATGCCGCGGGCTTTGGCCGTGTCGGGGATCTGCTTTTCCACCAGGGGTGTCCAGACATAGCCCGGACAGATCGCATTGACGGTGATGCCATGCTCGGCCACCTCTAGCGCCACCGTCTTGGTCAAGCCGACGATCCCGTGCTTGGCCGCTACATAGGCTGACTTGAACGGCGAGGCGACAAGGCCATGCGCCGAGGCGATGTTGATGATCCGGCCCCAACCGGCTTTTTTCATCCCAGGGACCACAGCCTTGATCGCGTAGAAGGCAGCCGACAGGTTCAGGTTGACGATTGCCTGCCATTTCTCGTCCGGGAATTCTTCGACCGGAGAGACGAACTGGATGCCCGCATTGTCGACCAGCACATCGACGCTGCCGAACCGTTCATCCGCCGCCGCGATCAGATCGCGCACGCCGGACGCTTCCATCAGGTTCGCCCGGTCATACCACGCCTTCACGCTGAAATCGGCCTCGATTGCGCTCCGGATCGGATCGACCTGATCCTCGGGCTCGATCCCGTTCAGGACAAGGTTCATGCACGTCGCCGCAAGGCCGCGGGCGATGCCAAGGCCGATGCCGCTGGAAGACCCCGTGACGACTGCTGTTTTTCGCGCGCTAATTCACTTGCTCCTGTCGGTGAAAGGTAGTCATGGATGACGCGGCCATAGGGCAGCGTCAGATCGGCCTTGAAGTGCCGGCCCTCGATCACCCGTAGCACCGGAAGATCCGCGACCGGGGCGTTGATATGCGGGATCAGGTGCAGCCGTGTCGCGCCGGAAAAGTGGAAGTGCATGTGAATGTCGGTCAGGTTGTAGGCGACCAGTTCGGCAATCCGCGTGCCGCCGGTGACGCAGGGAATGATCTTGAGATTGACCGAGGTCTTGCGCAGATGGGCGCCCCGCTTCGTCGGGTCCGGGGCCATGCGGTCCTGGTACTTGTAGGTTATGGTGCCCATCGCCACGCGTTCGCCCGCATAGTCCAGCGTTCCGGTCAGCGTGTCGGCGCGCACCTCAAGCCGCGGCTCGCCCCAGCGTTTGGGAAAACCCCAGATCTCGCGTCCCGCACTGATGGGGGGTTCATCATTCAGGAACATCATCGCGGTGTAGTTGACCGGCTCGCCGCGAAAGGTGCAGGGGATGACAAGGTCGGATTCGTGATAGGAGCCAAAGCCCGAACTGTCGGGCATGGCGATCCATTCGTAGTGGACTTGGCCCGAACCGTCCGGCTCCAGCGGCTCGGGCACGATCGCCCTGATCGCCTCGAGGTCGGTCTCGTAGGTGATGATCAGGTATTCCCGGTTCAGGAACCGGTAGGGGCCGCGCGGATAGCTTGGGTTCGCGGGCGGCATGGCCGACAGGGAGAGGATATCTTGCGGGGTCATGCGGGGATCCCTGCTTCATGCAGTTCGGTGCGGATGATCGCCTGGCCGTGCAGCGTCTTGTGGACCGGGCACTTGTCGGCAATCGACAGAAGGGAGGCGCGCTGGTCGTCGCTCAGCGCGCCTTCCAGCCGGATGACGCGACGAAAGACATCGACCTTCGCCTGCCCCTTGTCGCAGTCCTCGCAATCCTCGGTGTGGCAGCGGTCATGGCTGACGTCGCAGGCCACGTGGCCCAGCGGAATGCCCTTGCGGCGGGCGTAAAGCCGGATCGTCATCGTGGTGCAGGCGCCAAGCCCGGCGGCCAGCAGTTGATAGGGGCTGGGACCCAGATCCGTGCCGCCCATGTCGACCGGCTCGTCGGCGATCATCTGATGCCGGCCCGCCACGACGATGTCCTGCCGGAAGCCCGACGCTTCGGCCTCGGACACCCGGACGACGCCCTCGGGGGCATCGGCCCGCATCGGCTCGGCCGGCAGGGAAAGGTAGCGGCGCGACCACGACGCGATGACCTCGGCCGCGTATTCGGCGTCTTCCTCGCGGCTGAGCAGGTGGTCGGCATCATCCAGCGAGACAAAACTCTTGGGGTGCTTCGCCAGGCCGAACAACCGCCCGGCATTGTCGATCCCCACCACCGCGTCGCGCGGCGCGTGCATGACCAGAAGCGCAGCCCCAAGCCTGGGCAGGACCGCATCCAGCGAGGCTCCGGCGATGTCGTCGAGAAAGTCCTTGCGGATCTCGAAGCTGCGCCCGGCCAGAGTGACCTCGGCGCTGCCGTTCCGGCGGATCTCCTCTAGCTTGCCTCCGAAATTATGGGCGACATGGGCCGGATCGGCTGGGGCGCCGATCGCGACCACCGCGCGCAGCCCGACAAGATCTGGCGCGGCCTTGATCACCGCCGCACCGCCAAGCGAGTGCACGATCAAGAGCTGAACCGGCAGGCCGCGCGACTGCATGTAGCTGAAAGCCGCCTTCAGGTCGGCGACGTTCGAGCTGAAGCTCGTGTTCGCAAACTCGCCGCCGGAATGGCCAAGGCCGGAGAAGTCGAACCGCAGCACGGCGATGCCAAGCGCGGCCAGCCGCCCCGAGATGCGCCGCGCGGCGGCGATGTCCTTCGAGCAGGTAAAGCAATGCGCCAGGATCGCAGCCGCCCGGACCGGACTGGCTGGCAGATCAAGCCGCGCCGCAAGTGACGCGCCGGAATGGCCGTCAAAGGTGATCTTTTCGCTTTTCACGGCAAGGCTCCCTGGTCGGATGGAATGTGGGCAGGAATTGGCCTCCCTGCCCGGCGTCTGTCAGGCGTGAGCGGCTCGGGCCTGCGCCTGATAGGCCGCGCCCAGAACGGCGCCGAAGACGACGTGGAGGATCAGCGTCATCATCGGGGCCATGATCCCGAAGGCCATGCCGAAAAGGCCCGCCCCCGCCATCGGCATGACCATCACCATCATGCCCAACCAGGCCGCGATGCCGAAAAGGATGCCCTTGCCCACCGCGCCCGATCCCGGGCTTACCCCGTAAAGGACCGCGAACCCGCCGCCCCAGGCCAGTGTGCCGATCATGAAATGGGCCAGCCAGCCCAGGATGGCAGGCGCGCCCATCATCCCGCTCAGCATGTGGATCACGTCAAGTTCGGGCATGACACCCATCATCGACTTGGTGACCATCATCGCCGACAAGACGGCAGTCGCAGAGAACCCGGCCACGAGGCCGGCCTTGAAATCGGTCATTTCCATGGTCCGTTCGACGCGGCTCAGTGGCCGGTTTGCTTCCCGTCGTGAAGCTGGGCAAGGATCGCAGTTATGCGCCCATCCACCTCGTCCGACCGCTCATCATCGGCGACCGGAACCGCGGCCGTCAGATCGCGCGTCGTGCGCATCTGCCGGATAAATGCATCACACCCTTTGCACATCGCCAGATGCAAACGCATCTGAAGCAGGTCGAACATCCCGAGTTCCCTGTCGATCAGGGCGCTCGCGCGTTCGGCGACTTCCTTGCAGCTCAGCATCGGGTTCTTCCTCGTTCAAGCTTCACATCGGTAAGACTGACAAAGTGGCAGACCGTTACAGGACGACATCGAAAATCTGCAAACGGTCCTTACAATCTCTTGCCGGCAAGCAGGGTGTCCAGAGATTTTCGCACCGAAAGCCGGGCCCTGTGCAGAAGGACGCGCATGTTGCCCTCGGTTATGTTCAGGATCGAACAGACCTCGGCAGGCTCCAGATCCTGCTGCCCTCGCAGGATCAGGACAGAGCGTTGCGCCGTCGGTAACGCGTCAATTGCAGCCAAGACATGCACCATGATGTTGCGGCCTTCGATGATCCGGTCTGGCGTCAAGGTTTCCCAGAGGTCCGGCATGTCCTTCCAGCGCCCGCGCCCATCGAACGCGGCGGCAAGCCCGTCATCCTCGCCTTCGCCATCGAAGGAAATCATGCGCCCGTCGCGTTGGACGCGTGAGCGGGCCTTGTTGACCAGGATGGCAAAGATCCAGCCTGCCAGCGAAGAACGACCCTCGAAGCCGCCGATTCCTTTCAGAACCGCAATCCATGTATCCTGAACGATCTCTTCGGATGTGGCGCGATTGCGGATCATCCCCTCACACATCCTAAGCATAGATGCATTATGCTTGCGGTACACGCAGTCGAACGCGGCCCTATCGCCCGTCGCAAGCTGTGCCACAAGCGCAGTCTCGTCGGCCATGTTCATTCTCATCGGGACCTCACGCAAGATTTTCGCCAGTTTGCAGAACGGCTGTTCTGAAAGTCTAGCGAAGATTCTCAGGCACAAGTCTTTTTGAGGTTCGTTACAGAAGCGCGTCGGCTATGGCTCACGGGCAGTTTACAGGAGGTGAGTTGGATCACGCCACCATGCCTGCATACATTGACAATGCCGGTCGGCGCCCGAAGCCTTGGCAGGGCGACTTCCGCGCCGATCGGCACGAAATATCCACCAGCAATCGGCGTTCGCATGAAACTTGCGACATATAGTGCTACTCGGAGAATCGAAGGTCGCTCATTCGCGCCTTGATATGACTCCCTGTATCGTCGGAGTCTGAGCTGATCGCGACGCCGATCAACGCCAAGTCTGCACGACCATGTATGCGACCAAGATCCGCACGGAGATCGACGGTTTCATCGTATTGTCCAAGTCCTGCAGGTCGAAGAACGACCGTCCTACCCCGCGATCCCAGATAGGGACTTGGCAGGTCGTCACCACGGACATGTGCCCCGCCCCATACATACATAAGAACCCGGATATCGGGGTTTTCCAGCAGCTTTCGAATTCCCATGCCTTCGGTAGCTTCAGCGACATCCTTCGGCGCGAAGATGACGTAAAGGGACAAGTTCCGATCATCCCCACCCTTTAGCGACAGGTCGGTTGGTGGAACTCCCAACTCGACACTCCACGTCCAGGAGGCACTTTTTGCCTGCCATAGGGTCTTGGGTACGGCCTGCCACAGCAGCGATACTGTTCCATCTGATTCGACGGACAGTTCCCTGCCAGCCTGACGCCAGCTATTGCCGTCAAACAAGCTGAACTTCTGATGCGTCCAGCCGGTGAAGGCCACATCCTCTGCGCCCACCTTTTCGGTCTGTACCACCGTCAGCAGCAGTGCAGCCGCAATCACCGAGTTGGGCTTCAGTTTTGTCCGCATCGCATTTCTCCTAACACTCTGGGCATATAGATGCAGCAAGAGCCGTCGGTTCATCTGCACAAGGCGGTGAGCATCACTGAAGTTTGACTGTTCTGGGTCACGCTTTGGTCTGCCAGAGGTGAAGACCTCATACGAAACCAACAGTACCGATGATTTCGCACACAAGAATGCGACGCGACGCAGATATATCCGATAAGCCGACTAGGGTCAGGACTCGTTCTCGGATTATAGCCAGAACATGACTGTTGCGGCGAGAGCGACGGCGGAGAGGAAGACCTTGGGGCATCTGTCGTAGCGC
>NZ_PKRQ01000013.1 GCF_002855575.1 Tabrizicola sp. TH137
TTGACCCCCTCGCGCTTCGCTCGGGGGAGGGTCACATGGGTCAAATCTCAATGGAAATCTTCGGCCGAACCGGGTCAGCTCTCAGTGGAAATCAACAGACTACAAGGAACGGATCCGCATTTTCTACGAAACCTTCAACCAGAACGACCCGAACCTTCTGGACCAGATCATCGCCGAGGACTGGGTCCACATTCCCGCCGGTCAGGGCGAAGAGCCGGGCCGCGAGGGCTTCAAGAAGATGATCCCGGGCTTTGCTGCCACCTTCGCCGACGGGAACCTCGTGATCGAGGACATCGTCCAAGAGGGCAACAAGGTCGCCGTCCGTTCGACCTACACAGCCAAACAGATCGGTCCCTTCGCCGGTTTCCCGGCCAAAGGCCGCGAGTTCACCATCATGACGATCGACATCCACGAGTTCAACGAGGAGGGCATGGTCCAGACCACCTGGCACCTTGAGGACTGGCTCGGCGGTCTCTTCCAGATGGGCGCGTTCGAGCAGTAATCAGAAAGCCTGAAATTCAAACCATGGCCCGGAGCGAAAGCCTCGGGCCTCTTGCTGTTCTGATAGCGCTTTTTGGTTCTTGGTGGAATTGAAGGGATGACTTACCCCTAAATCACATCCCTTTTGTTGCTACGGGTACCGACGGTCCGCTTTCCGCCCTTCGCTCATTCGCCGCGCTGTCTCGAAGGTCACGCGATACCAATCGACGGTCCCGGTGATCCCGTTCGGCGCGCGCAAACTGTCGGCATCAATGCGGCGTTCTTCGTGGGTAACAGCACCTGGGTTCACGGACCGGATTCGTGCCCCAGTTCCTCGCGTGGGGGGCTCGAGTACGGGCGCATGGAGATTCTTCTTCAAGACTGTCCCCCTCCTTCAGCTGACCTAAGGTTTGTGCATTTCCGCGCAGAAACGGCCAACTCACGGGCAGATCTGTTCGTCCAGTTCCTTCAGCGGGAAATGCGGGGCCGCAGGCAGAGTGAGCGGCAATAATCCCTTGTTCAGCAAGCGGGGTTGGGTCATCCTTTTCCGCACCTCAGGAAATTATCGGAGAGTTTTTTCAAACAATCAATGTGAGGAAAAGAAATGCAAAAACTGATTTTGGCACTTGGTCTCTCGGCACTTCTTCCCACCTTTTCTATGGCGGCAACGGTCTTTGAAGCCAGCGCAACATCAACTTTCGGTGTTACCTCTGCTGATCCGGGACTGACCTTCGCTTATTCGGGCACTCTAGATCTTGGCGTGAATGCATTTGGCAGTTTTGGGGGTTTTGCCTCAGCAAACCCTTCTGGCGCGAGTATCCCTTTTGTCCCCGAAGATTTTGACCCCACCGCCAGCCTCACTTTCGGGCTCTCAGTTAATGGCGCCACTGGCACGAACCCTGATCTCGACAGCGGGGCCAGTGCTTTCTACGAACGCACGGCCACCTTCACGATCTCCAATACGTCGGAGTCACGCCTTGGTGCTACGGTCTCGATTTTCTATGACCTCTTCACCGAGGTGACCAGCGATGGCCTGCTGGGCGAGTTACCTTTTTCGCAGGCAACATTCTCCATCCTCGGCGATGCTGTAGCCAACGCGACGATCATTCTCACCAAAGGCTTGCCGTTGACAGTCGCTGGCACCGAAACCGGAAGCCTGAGCCAGTCCCTCGACACGTCTCTCTTCCTCGAAAGCGGGCAAAGCAGGACGCTGACCCTAAAGCTGCGCGCCGAAGGAAACACGGCGGCTTCTGCCGTCGCCCCGGTCCCGATTCCAGCCACTGCGCCACTTCTGGCGGCCGCCCTATTGGGTGCGGGCATGCTGCTCCGTCGACGCCGCGCCGCTTGAGTTGAACTGTCGCGTATCAACTGGCCGAAGTAGGGGGCAACGTCATGCGAAGTGACGTTCGGGCCGTAAGAGTGCCGATGAAAGCGCGGCGTATCTTGTCCTGTTGCACCCCATGATATGCTGCAGCGTGCTTAAGGGTCCAGACGGTAGCCATAGTTCCGGATCGTCGCGATCATCGTCTGGCCCGGCGCCGGTTTGCGCCGGATGCGGCTGATCGTGACGTCGACCACATTGGTCAGAGGGTCGGCCTCAAGCCCCCAGACGGCGTTCAGCAGCCGTTCTCGGGCGAGCACGCGGCCTGGGTTTTTCATCAAGAGCACCAGTACGTCCCGCTCCTTGGTGGACAGGTCAAGCTCGACCCCGTCCTGCGTCAGCCGCATCGAGCCAGGATCGAAGGCCAGTGGCCCGACCTTCAAGGGCTGGGCTTCCCCTTCCGGCCCCCGACCGGACCGTCGACGGTGGAGAGCCTCGATCCGGGCGACGAGTTCGTCAAAATCGAAGGGCTTGGCAAGATAATCGTCTGCCCCGCTGCGCAGGCCGGTGACCCGATTGTCGGTCGAACCGAGCGCGCTGAGCATCAGGATCGGAACGTCGTTGCGGATCGCGCGCAGGTGTCGGCACAATTCCTCGCCCGACATTCCAGGCAAAAGCACGTCGAGCAGCACCAGATCATATTGGCCCACTTGCAGCAGGGCCAGACCGTCTTCGGCGCTGTGCGCGGTCTCGACCACCCAGCCTTCGGTCCGCAAGCCCCGGCGCACAAAGTCTGCGACCCGAGGTTCGTCTTCGATCATCAGGATATGCATGGTCGTCCGCGTCCCCGTTTCTTGCAGCCGACCCTGGCACCCATCACGCAGCAGGGGGCCTTCCAGACCAGCCGATCTGTCATCGTTCTGTTATCAACGTGTTACGTGGAGGTTTTATTCCGCCTTGCGGTTGATCGCAGAAGCGGGCGGTGTCGGTGCTTCCCGCAGGCCTGCGACGAAGCTGAGCCGCACCACAAGGCCTCCGCTCGCTCGGTCGGACAGATCGACGCTGCCGCCATGCGCCGTCATGATCGACCGCACGATCGGCAGGCCGAGGCCGGTGCCCTCGACCCCGGTGCTTTGGGCGCCAGAGCCACGGAAGAAGCGGTGGAAGGCCTGATCCTTTTCGGCATCACTCATGCCGGGGCCATCATCTTCGACCACGATGGCAAAGCCGTCGCTGCTGCGCTCGACCCAGGCGCGCACGGTCCGCCCGCCATAGCGCAGCGCATTGTTCATCACGGCAAGCAGGCATTGCCGCAAGCGCACCGGATCGACCCGCGCAGGGGCCGGGCGGCCCAGACGCAGCACCTCCACACGCGCTTGCGCCAGTCCCGCTGCCTCGACCAGGGCCGCGTCCAGATCGACGTTGCGCAGGTCAAGCCGCAGCTGCCCGGCCTCTTCCCGCGCGACGAGCAGCAGGTCCTCAACGATTCGGTTGGAATGCCGTGCAGCGTCGCGGATGCGCGAGAAGGACTCGGACGATTGGAGAGGGTCATTCAGGCTGCTGCGGAGCGCAATGTCGGCCTCGCCCTGAATGATGGTGAGCGGCGTGCGCAGCTCGTGACTGACATCGGCCATCATCTGGCGCCGACTGGCTTCAGCCTGTTCGAACCGCGTGAGGATCGTCTGCAGTTCAGATGTCCGCTCGTTGACGCGGGTTTCCAAGGTACGGGCTTCGTGCCGCAGGTCTCGTTCGCGGGTCGCGATCTCGACCGCCATCTCGGACAGGGTGACCGACAGTTGCCGCAACTCCAGCGCGCCCCGGGGCGCGATGACCCGGCCATAGCTGCCGTTTCGATAGGCCTCTGCCCCTTCCACGAGATCGGCTAGCGGATGCATGACGCTGCGCCGGTAGACAAGACCGACCGTCGCCGTTGCCAACAACATGGCGCCAAGGATCAGCCCTGCCAGAACGGCCACTCTCTGACGAAACTCGGTTGACCGCTGCGTGGCCTCTTCAACCTCTTCGCGCTCACCGTCCAGCGCCACTTCGATCAGTTCCGACAAGGTCTTGTCGATGTCGCGGTCGAGAAGGCCGATCAGATCCTGTGGAAGCAATGCGCCGGGCGCGTTGTCACGAGGCAAAATCTGGTCATAGCGGGTGCTGATGGAGTCGATGGTCCGTTCCAGGGCGGAGAGGAGCCGCAGTTCCTCAAGCTCGCGCTCGCCATCAAGCTCGATCTCGCGGGCGATGATGCGCTGGATCTCGGCCAGATTGCCGTCGATCTGTGCCTTGACCTCGGCCTCGAGGGCAGAGCGGTCGCGATCACCGATCAGGAGGGCGTCGGCCTTCTCCTTGAACAGCCGGTAAAGGTTCGACTGCAATTGCAGGTGTTCGGCCTGCGATGCGCGGGCCAGTGCGATGCGCTCGGACACCTTCTGTGTTTCGATGACAACCCAGAAGGTCAGGCAAGCGGCAGCCACCGCGCCTGCAAGCAGCACGGAGGCCAGAAGCGAAAGCAGGGTCGACAGGCGCATCGGGACCGCACCCTCGTGCATCTGTTGCTTGGCGGCACTCACCACCGTTGACCCTCTAAGTTATTGCCGAGGCATGACAGGCCCGTGACAGCCTGCCTGCACGCGTTCGCGGTTACAATGACCAAACACTGTCCGCGCCTTAGGCCGCGATTGACACCAGCAAGGCGGTCGGGATTGCCGCAGAGAGGTTCAGCTTGCGCAAGGCTGGCAGGAACCGGTTGTGGCGGTCCACCATGCCAAGCGCCGCCATGCCAACACAGTACTTCGAACAGTTCTTGGTTGGATGCAGATGCTCGCCCCGCAGGATCTTGTCGGCGATGCCGTTGCCGCGCGCCGACTTGGTTTCAAGGATGAACATGTCGGGTGCGGCCTCCCTTTCGGCATGTGCCGCGCGAAAGGCGAGCCTTGTGTCGATCGTCATTCGTTCGCCCCCTTCGCGGGCGACCAGCGTGATGCGTTCATATTCCATACCGATCACCGGGATCAGGTGGCGACCCAGCGGCGTGCCATACATCTCTGCGTGGCAGGCGTCGATAAAGGCAAGGCTTTCGTCACAGAGGCTGCGGCTGGGGCGGGCCAGCTTCAGCCGCTTCTTCACCGTTGCGTCGCGGAGGTCCTTCAGCTTCACCTCCAGATAGCTGAAGCCTGCGTCCACATAGTTGCGGATGCGCACTTTGCAGCGCTTGCGGCGCCCCTGATGATGGTCGTGATAGGCCTGCGTCGCCGGATCGTCGAAATAGTCGGTGGCGTAGGTGAAGGCGCGCTTGCCGCCGATCTCCAGCACGTCGAACAGTTCGGAAAATCGCTGGAACGCGGGCAACAGGCGATCAGCCGGGACGATGTACTTGTTGTCCAGCCGCTCCAGCATGGCGGCCTTGGCGTTCAGCCCGTCGAGGGAGATGGTGCCGAATGTGCTGAGGGAAGCGGCGATGCGGTGGTCCATGGCGTGTCCTTTCAGGGCGGGTTGGGGGGATGTCATTCAACGGCGATCAGCGCGAAGACCGACCGCAGATCACCGCCGACCTTGTCGTCGCTGACCAGTAGGAGCAGACCATCGCCAAGGGCGGCGATGCCTTCGAAATCGGCATCTTCGATACCCGGAACGGAGACCGGGTAGGTCGTGCCCGTGCAGGCCCGCGCCGACTGGCACGCAACGTGATCAAGGATGCGCAGGTAAGGCCGCAGCGCGTCTGTGATGTCGTCGCGCGTGCGTCCCAGAAGGAAGATGCGACCCTCCGCCGCCTCCATCCCCTTGATGCTGACCGACTCGGGGCCGTCAATGACCAACGGCCAGTCACCTGCCAGCGCGGTGCGCAACGTGTGGTCGTTGCGCTCAAATCCCAGCTGAGGCTCTTCCGTCATGGCCAGAAAACCGGTCGTCTCCGTCCAGGCCAGCGCCTCGACACCATCTTTCTCGCTTGCTTGCCGCCCAGTGTCGCGCAGCGCCTCGGGAAGCAGCTCGTCGCGTAGCCACGTGCCCATGGTGTCGAAGACCATCAGGCGCGCCGTCGTCTCGTCCACGATGGCGAGGCTTCCATCCGGCAGCACTGCCGCCGCCTCGGGCGAGACGCCTTCGTCGCGCAAAGCCCGACCGTCTGGCCCGGTCAGGACATGGACGGACACCACCTCGACCGCCGCCAGATCCTCGCCCGTAATGGTGACCGCCAGCCGGGCGAGATAGCCGCGGTCCGACACGGCAATCAGCCCGTTCCCGTCCGGCGCCGCGACAAGGGCCGAGAACTCGCCGATCTTCTCGCCGTCGATCTTGGACTCTCCCAGGATCAGGTGGTCGAGAAGGCGCACGGACTGCGACCAAGCGGGGGCGGCGTGGAGGATGGATAGAAGCGCCGCAGACAGGCCAAGGGTATGAAATTGCAGGGTCATTTGCGGTAGAACACGTTGATCTGGGCCATGTCGGTGATGTAGTTGAGCGCGGTGATCTGATAGCTCATCACCTGCACCCCCAACCGGGCCGACAGGGCGCTGCGCATCTTGGCCGGGTCCGACAGGGCATCGGGGTCGATCTTGTCGAGCGTGACCTTGATCCCATCCACTGATTTCAGGATGCGCGGGTGATCGAACAGGTAGGCGCCCAGAAGCACCAGCCCGACGACGACACAGACGAAGGGCAGCGTAGTTCCCTGGATGGAACAAATCACCGCGATCGAGATAGACCCGAAGAAATAGGTGATCTCGATCTTGGAAATCTGTTCCGACCGGAGGGTGAAGAGCGCAAGGATCGCGAAAAGGCCGAAACCCGCAGCCAGCGAAAACTCGACCGAACCCAGGATCGACAGAACCCCGAAAGCAAAAATGTTGAACAGCGACGCCGCGGTGACAAGTTCCTTGTCGCGGTAGCGCATGTAGAACATGCCGAAGATCAGCACAGTCATGGCGGCGAGGTTGATGGCAAAGCGCAGGATCAGGCCTGCATCGAGGAAATCGAGAGTCATCATCAGGTCCCTTCGCATCCGGCAGATGTGCCGGTGATGCTGTGAACCTAGCGACGAAGGATGGGGTAGGACTTGCGGCGACGTTACAGTTTCATGACAGCGCCATGAAACCTGCATGAACCCGACGGGTCAGGGTCGGGTCAGTCATGCTGTCCATTGACATCACCTCATTTGCCAGATGCAGCCGGTGGACTGTCGCGCCGCGTCGAGAGGATGGGACATTTCCCGGCGTTGGTTGCTCTAGATAAAGCAGGAAGGAGTGAACCCGCACGATGCATCGCGTCTGTCCGCTTTCCGCCCCCAGCGACCGCACGACCCAGCCGATTAGGCGTCTAGCTGCCTCAGGCACTGGCAGTCGATCAGGGCGGAAAGCGGCCATTCGCGGCATTGTGTGCCGAGGTCCAAGTTTCGGACATAGCGGATGTTTGCAGCTGCAGCAAAAATGGTCACTCTCCTACACGAGAGGCGGTGCACCTGCTTTAACCGCACAGAAGTGTCACGGCACCTATCGCGGAGCCCTCTGGTGAGCAGACCCTCGTGCATCCAACTTACTTCCGGCCGCCGATTGATCGCCTCCGCGGCGAGCAACTGATGACGGCTGTATTCTTGCGGCGCTGCGCGACCATCTTTCCGCAACCTTCACACAAGGCTTGCGCGGCCATAAGCATTGAACGGAGGCACACGATCTGGAAGAGGCACTATGCGCGCCTTCAGCCTGTGCCTTCTCGTAGGTCTTGGTTGTCTTGTCCTCATGCGGCCGGAGCGCGTTCGACGGGTTGCCTAAATCTGTTTCAACAGGAACTGCATGAGCTTTTCGCTTGCCCTTGTCGGGCTCAATTCGCCGGGCCGCAGATCATAGCCCCAGCCGCTCGCGATTTTGCCGGGGAACGGCTCGACGAGCAAACCGCGCTGCACATGGACTTCTGCCAGTGAAGCCAGCGTCACCGCACAGCCCAGGCCGGCGATGGCCATTTCCAAGGCCACGTTGGAACTGTCCGTCTTCAAACCCTGAACAAGTGGCAGGTCGGGGATTCCGTGATGGCGCGCAAAGGCCTCCCACAGTTCCTGTCGGCCAAGGATATGGATCAGGCCCTTCTTCAGGACATCAGCAGGGACGCGCATGGGGTCAGGCCCAGTCAGGAAATCGGGCCGACAGACCATGACCAATCGCTCTTCACCCAGGCTTTCGCCGACAAGTGGTTGGCTGACATGGCGGGGAATGATCCTTAGATCGACAATCTGTTCGGTGGATTCCGCCCATATCGTCGCGTGGACTGTGACTTCGACCTCTGGATTCTCAGCCCTGTAAGCGCTCAGACGCTCGGGAAGCCAATTGGTGGCCAGGCTTGCCGGACAGGCAATCGTAACCTCCTTTCGGTGCCGGACGGTCTGCACTTGCCCTGTGGCGACATCGATCTGCGCCAAGGCGCGTTGAAGTGCCGGAAGGTAAGCTGATGCGACTTCAGTGAGTGCCAGGCTACGAGGTGCGCGGTAAAACAGCGGGCGTCCGATAAACTGCTCCAACGCCCGCACATGGCCGGAGACTGCGGCCTGAGTCATGCGCAGCTCCTCTGCCGCCTTTGTGAAGCTGAGGTGGCGGGCAGAGGCCTCGAACGACCGGATGTAATTCAAGGGGGGCAGATACTTCATCGCGTCTCTCCTGCCAGCAGAGTAGTCGATCCCTTACGGTCCGGCCACTGACTATGCCCCAGAATAACTTGGGTTCAGGCCCCCGTTTCGGTTTCGTGACTCTGTTTTCTGAGGATTTACGCTCTGGCAAAAGACGAGGGAATGCGATGCGGGAAGCAAGACGAGGGCGGCGCGAAAAGGCCGGGGCCAGCATCGCCCAGCTTCCATGGGAAGACGTAAGGAACCCCTACGCGCCGATGGAGATGCTGTCCGGCGACCAGATGCAGGACTTGCACGACACCTCGATCCGCATCCTGAAGGAACTTGGGGTGAAGGTGATGGGCGCCAATGTTCGCGCCCTCTTCGCGGCCGCGGGAGCAATGATTGATGACGATGGCCTCGTGCGGATCGACGAGACAATCGTCGAAGCAGCGCTGGCGACAGTACCGCGTGAGTTCACACTTACCCCTCGCAATTCGGCGAAGCGCATTCATCTTGGCGGTGATCATCTGGTCTTCGGCTTGGTGGCGGGACCGCCCAATGTGCATGACCGGGTGAACGGGCGGAGATCGGGGAACCTTTCCGACTATCGGAACTTCATCCGGCTGGCGCATCATTTCAACGCCATCCACATGATCGGCAATCAGGTGACCGCGCCGCAGGAACTGCCCGCCAACAACCGGCATCTTGACACCTATTTCGCCAATCTCACGCTTTCGGACCTGACCTTCCATTGCACAGCCATCGGACGGGGTCGGGCCTTGGACGGGATCCGAATGATGGCCATTTCCCGGGGCATCAGCCTTGAGGAACTGGCCCGAGACCCCGGCGTTATCACCATCATTTCGGTCAATTCCCCGCGGCTGCTGGATGACGCGATGGGCGATGGCCTCATCGCCATGGCCGAGCATGGCCAGCCCGTCACCATCACCCCCTTCACATTGATGGGCGCAATGACACCGGTTTCCCTGCCTGCCGCAATGGCCCAGCAGAACGCCGAGGCACTGTTCGGTGTCGTTCTGACGCAGCTTGTCCGTCCCGGCACGCCGGTGATGTACGGAGCCTTCACCAGCAATGTCGACATGCGCTCGGGCGCACCAGCCTTTGGCACGCCAGAGAACACCAAGGCCAACGTGATCGCGGGCCAGCTGGCGCGGCGATACGGATTGCCGTACCGAACCTCTAATGCAAACGCCTCGAACGCGGTTGATCTGCAGGCGGCCTATGAAACGTCGATGGCCACGTGGGGTGCGGTCATGGGTGGAGCGAACCTGATCTATCACGCGGCCGGGTGGCTTGAGGGCGGATTGACGGCCAGTTACGAGAAGCTGATCCTCGATGTGGAGATCCTGCAGAACATGATGGAGTTCCTGCGCCCGTTGAAATGGGATCCCGAGGAACTGGGCTTCGACGCCATCAAGGATGTGCCGGCAGGCGGCCATTTCTTTGGCGCGGCCCATACGATGGCGCGGTATGAAACTGCCTTCTATCAGCCCATGCTGTCGGACTGGCGCGCTTATGAGAACTGGGTGCTAGCGGGGGCGAAAGAGGCCGGCGATCGCGCGACCCACCTCTGGCAACAGGCGTTGGCAGAATATGAAGAGCCGCCGATGGACCCTGCCATCCGCGAGGAACTGGAAGCCTATGTGGCCAAGCGGCGGGAAGAGATCGGCGATGACGAGCCCTGAGACAAAGCTGAAATCCCATGCCCAAGCCGTTGTGATCGGCGGCGGGCTGGTGGGCTGTTCGATCCTTTACCACCTGACCAAGCTTGGTTGGACGGATGTCGTGCTGCTTGAGCGTTCGGAATTGACCAGCGGTTCAACTTGGCATGCGGCGGCCAACATCCACGGTCTGCACGACCAGACGAACATCAGTCGCCTGCAGCACTACACGATGGGGCTCTACAAGGAACTGGAGGCCGAGACGGGTCAAGGCTGCGGCATTTTCCAACCCGGATCGCTTTATCTGGCCCAGACCGAAGCGCGCGAGCACCAGCTTCGCCTGCAGGCAGCAAAGGCACGCTACTACCGGATGGATTTCCACGAAGTGAGCCGGGAGGAGGCCGAGCGTCTGCACCCGCTCGTGAACTTCGACGGCATCCGCTGCATCATGTATGAACCGCAAGGCGGAAATGTCGACCCGTCAGGCGTGACGATGGCCTATGCTGCAGGCGCCCGGGCACGGGGCGCGCAGATTCACCGCAACTGCCCTGTGACGGCGACGCGGGCACAGCCGGACGGTTCATGGATCGTGGAAACGCCTTTGGGAGAGGTGCACACCCAATGGGTGGTGAACGCTGCCGGCCTCTGGGCACGGGAAGTGGCGGCGCTGGCGGGGATCGCGCTCCCCCTGATTCCAACCGAACACCAGTATTTCGTTACCGAAACCATCCCCGAGATTGCCGCGATGGACCGCCGCCTGCCATCGGTCGCTGACCGGGATGGCGAGTATTACCTGCGGCAGGAGGGCAAAGGCCTTCTGGTCGGTGCTTACGAGCGCGACATGAAGTTCTGGGCTGAAGACGGTACACCCAATGGGTTTGGCCACGAACTCTTTGCCGATGATCTCGAAAGGATCGAACCCAACATGCTGCGCGCCATCGACCGTGTCCCCGCGGTGGGAACGGCGGGGATCAAGCGCGTCATAAACGGGCCAATGATTTGGTCGCCAGACTCGAGTGCACTTTTCGGCCCGGTTCCTGAGTTGCGCAATTACTTCTGCTGCAACGGCATCATCCCGGGGTTCTCGCAGTCCGGGGGCCTCGGGCTGCTTTCGGCAGAGTGGATTGTCGAGGGGGAACCGAAGCTGGACATGTTCGGCTGGGACCTCGCGCGCTTTGGTGCTTGGGCGGGCAAGGACTTCACAAAGGCCCGTGTCCGGGACCAATACGCCAACCGCTTCAAGATCCATTTCCCGAACGAGGAACGTGCAGCGGGTCGACCGGTGCGGACCCGTCCGATCCATGAAAGCCAAAAGGCGATGGGTGGGGTATTCGGCCTGAACTTTGGCTGGGAGCATCCCCTCTGGTTTGCCGCCGACGGCGAACCGAAAGAGGAAACCATCGGGTTCGAGCGGCAGAACTGGTGGGCACCCGTGGGCCGCGAGGCACGGATGCTGCGTGACCGGGCCGGGATCATCGATATATCTAACTTCGCCCGCTATCGGATCACGGGACCGGGGGCCAAGGACTGGCTGGAGGCACTGCTGGCAAACCGGATTCCGGGCGTTCCGGGACGGTCCTGCCTTGCCCCCCTCATCGGCAAACGCGGCGGGATTGCCGGGGATTTCACCGTCACCTGTCTGAGCGGGGAGGACTACTTGATGGTCGGTTCAGGGATGGCCGAACGTTACCACAAGCGCTTCTTCGATGCAGTTCCGCTGCCAGCGGGCACGGTTTGGGAAAGCGCAACCGAAGCAATGGCGGGCTTCAACGTCGCCGGACCACTGGCACGGTCGCTGCTTGGCCGCTTGACCAACGCGGATTTGTCGAATGACGCCTTTCCCTTCATGCGATCGGCGAGGATTGAGGTGGCGGGCGTGTCCTGCATCGCCTTGCGGGTTAGCTTTACCGGCGATCTCGGATGGGAACTGCATTGTGCCGAGGCCGATCAGTCAAGGCTCTACGTGGCCCTTCTGGAAACGGGCAAAGAAATAGGCGTGGGTCCGGTCGGTTCGCGCGCGCTGATGAGCCTTCGGGTCGAAAAGGGCTACGGGTCTTGGGGCCGTGATTATTCGCCGGAATACTGGCCACAGGAAACGGGGTTGGCGGGTCTCATCAAGGCGGACAAGGACTTTCTGAACAAGGCCGCTTGGCAGGCCATTGCGACCCAGCCCCCGCGAGAGGTGCTGCGCACACTGGTGGTCGAGGCGACTACGGCGGATGCGACGGGGGGAGAGCCGATCTTCGACCGGCAGGGCAAACCCGCCGGAAAGGTCTCGTCAGGGGCCTATGGCTACCATGTCGGGCAGTCCCTGGCCCTCGCCTATCTGCGGCCCGACATTGCCGCCGGGTCGGAGTTGCAGGTGATGGTTCTGGGCCGCCCGCATCGGGCGCTGGTGTTGGAAGGGGCCGCCTTCGATCCGGACGGCAAACGGCTGCGGGCGTAACCAGCCACTCTGGTAGCTTCGCCTGCCCTGCCCGATCCGGCAACAAGGACAGTCCGGCGCGCTCTGGATGGAGCGATCCTGCCGACGCCTCACTCAGACCGGGGTCACGGCCAGGTTCAGCAGGCTTTCGATGGGATGCCCATGCCCAAGCCCCTCTGCCGCTTTGCGCAAGGCAATGGCCTTGGCGGCCCCAAGAACCGGATCGGCGCAGGCGTGGAACTTGCCGTGCATTTCATCGCGGCTGACCATCGCCTCAGGGTCGCCACGCGCTTCGGTGGGCGGCGATTCAAGCCGGTTCCCATCCTGAAGAACCAATACGGCATGCGCGAAACGGCGGGCCGGGAAGGCGGCGTTGTAGGCGTCGGATTCAGTGACAAGCATCCCCTCCGCCAGTCGGCGGATTTCAGGGTCGCAAAAGGCCGCTTCGGTGATGTCCTCGGCCCCGATGGTGCCGCGCACGGCGGCGACAGCTGCGGGGAATGCCGTGGAATACTGTGCTTCTTCGGTGGTCAATGGCGTGCGTGTCGCGAGGCGCAAGGACTGGTGGAAGGTCACGATCTCGATCCGGGCGACATCGGTCGAGCGTAACCCGTGGGCCTGCATCAGCGACAGCACGGCCTGAACGGGGGGCTGCGCCCAGCGGCAGACCGGGAAGGGCTTGTAATACTGCTCCATCACCCGCCAAGTGCGGCCAAGGTCGCCCCAAAGGTCGGCCACATCTGCGCTCTCTGCTGTGATCGCAGGCGCCCCGGTAAAGCCGGAACGTGCAAGATAGCCTGCCGAAACCCCGGCCATTCCGCCCCAACCGGAGCCATCCTTCAGCATGGTCGGATGGTCGATGCAGCGCATCATCTGGCTTCGGGGGCCGTGGTATTCGGCGATGCCGAGTGCGTGGCGCGTCTGGTCTGCGGGAAGCCCCAGGTAGCGCGCAGCGATGGCGGCACAGGACAGCGCCGTCCATGCGCCAGTGGTGTGATAGTCGCAGGCCGTGCGGTGCAGCGCTATCCCTGCGCGTGTGCCGATCTCGTAGCCGAGGAGGAGAGACACCATGAAGTCGCCACCGTCCAGCCTGGCCGTCGCGTCTGCCATCGCCATCGCGGCAGGAAGGGCCGCGCAGCCTGCATGTCCTTTGGTCAGGCGATGGCCGTCATGGGCGTCATAGGCGTCGATGGTCATACCACCGGCAAGCGCTGCCCCTGCCGGGCTGACCGGGCGACCGTCCAGGATCATGCGGGCCGGGGTGGAACCGGCGGCAAACTGATCGGCGGCATGATCCCGGACGATCCGGCTCAGGCGCGTGCCGATGCCACCCGCCGCCACGCCCAGCAGATCGACAAGGAAATCTCGAGTACGATCTTGCACCGGCGGGGGAACATCCTTCCAACGCAAGCCATGGATGAAGTCGATCAGTTGCACGGCAGGTTCCCCGGAAAAAGGATCACGATGCAGTGTCAAGCAGCCCGAGGGCCGCTTCAAGTTCATGATGCTGCGGCAAGGGATCGGTCACTTGCCGACCGTTCTTCAACACGATCCGATCAGCCTGATCGCGTGCGAGAATGACGTTGAGGCTGCGGGCCTGAAAGATCACCAGATTGGCCGGAAGGTCAGCGCCGATGCGCCCAAGGTCAGGCCGCCCGATCAGGTCGGCGGGCACACGACTGGCCATGGCAAGGCTGCCGGTAAGGGGCTCGTCTGCCTGAAAGACCCGGATCGCCTGTTTCAGTGTATCCAACATGTCATGATCGCCATAAGCGAACCACGCGTCACGGCAGTTGTCGCCCCCGATGGCCAAAGGCAACCCGGCCGCGCGGATTTCATTCGCCGTCGTGACCCCACGCCAACGAGGTGTGCGGCCCGGCTTTCGATCCATCAGATACATCATCGGTGTCGGCATTGATACAAAGGCAAGGTCGGCCTCGCGGGCAAGGGCCAGAGTCCGGTCAATGACTTCGGGCGGCATCAAAGAAAGATTCACGCAATGGCCCAGAACAACGCGCCCCTTAAATCCGCTGCGCAACCGGGCCTTGGCGATCTCGGGGATGGTGAAAGCGGAGAGGTCTTCGGTCTGGTCGACATGCAGATCGACATCCAGTTCCCGCTCTCCGGCTAAGGCGAAAAGACGGTCGAGCGCCTGACCCAAAGCGTCATATGTGCCGTTCTCGCCGCGATCCAGCGTATCGGTGACCCCGCCAAGGATGCCGCCCATATCCGCTGCAAGGTCGGCAAGCGCACGCGCTTCTGGGCCGATCCACGCCTCCATTGCGCAGATGGTAACACCTTGCAAATCTACCTTGCCTGCCCACTTTGCACGCAGCCGGTCCAATGCGCGCCAATGGCGCTGAGAATAGGCGAGCGTCTCGCTGTCGACATGGCTGCGCAGAGCCGAGACGCCGTGCGCATGGGCGCAACGGATGCCAAACTCCATCCTCAAGTCCAAGTCTTCGTCCGTCCAGCGCGGCCAGTCCTCGGCGGTCAAGGAAAATCCTCCATGAATCGTGCCGTCCGGGCGGACACGGGGGATGGCATGGCCGCAATCGAGATGGGTGTGCATGTCGATGAAGGCGGGCCAAAGGTGGCGCCCTTCCAGGTCGACGCGACAGGCGGTTTCAGGAGCCATTCCTGCCGGGAAGAGTGCCGCGATGCGGCCGTTCTGAACCAGTAGATCCAGAAGCAAAGCACCCTCTGCATCGCGAGTTGCTCCCGGCGGCGGGTCGGCGACCAGTTCGGTCGGAACCCGGGCGTTGGACAAGACAAAGCGATTGTCCTGCGGAATGCGCAGGCCGGTTTCGGGAGGCATAACGTCTTTCTCCTGAAGTTGTCCGGTCAGAACCCGGCCTTGATCCGATCGAAGGTTTCCAGCTGCCTTTGCCGCTGGTCCAGATCGAAGGGGAGTTGCGGCAGGGTCGGTCCGTCGATGGGGCCTAGCCCGGCAGCATCAAGCACAGCAGGATCAAGGGTCTGCATACCTGCGGCATTGGCGTGCCCGTAGCCGATACTGGTGACCAGAACCTCTGCCGCTTCGGGCCGAATCCACGAGTTCACATAATCATAGGCCTTGTCTTCGCTGCCTTTCCCGTTCTTCAGGTTCACCAGCCCGCAGAACCAGGTTGTCACACCTTCCTTCGGGGTGCGCTGATAGCCAACGGGGAAGCCTTCTTTCTGCAGGATGGACAAACCATCCGGCCAGGACCAGGCGATCATGACTTCGCCCGACTTCATAAGTTGCGCCATTTCGGTGGAAGAGTTCACGTAGGCGCGAACGCCGGGGTGGACCTTGCGCAGCCAATCGGCGGCGGTGTTGAACTGGTCGTCCGTCACGTTTGTCCAGTCCGTCACGCCGGTGGCAAGATAGGCCAATGCCCAGACGTCGTCCGAAGCGTTGGGCATGGTGATTTTTCCTGCGTATTTGGGATCGGCGAAAACCTGTAAGGTCGCTATGTCCTCTGCCGGAACCATCTCAGCGTTGTAAGCGATCGCGGTGGCACCCCAGTCGGCCGGGATGATCCAGACCCCTGCCTCGTCCTGGATTATTGGAGAGGCCAGAAACTCGGGCATGATGTTCTTGAACTCGGGGATGCGCGAGACATCCCAAGGCTCGATAAGACCGGCTTCGCGGTATTTGGGCACCATCTGGGCGCAAGGGTGCGAAACATCGGCACCGAAGCCGCTGATCGCCTTCTGGAAGGTTTCGTCATCGGAGGTGACAAAGGCATAGGTCGGCCGAACACCCCATTTCTCTTTGTAGGTTGCATACATGCCTTCGGCATCGAAGCCCGGCCAGTCGGTGACGATCAGTTCCGGGTCATCGGCTTGGACGCTCATGGAAAGCGAGACGGTAAAGCATACGGACAGAAGCAGGCGTGACATCTTCAAGGCAGAACTCCTTTGTTCCGGGGCTGACCGCTGAGAATTGGCAGAGCTCGAAAGCGGCTATGGTGGCGCCTTTGAGCCCCGCCCTTGATCGATCAGGCCTCAAGCCACACGGCGCCGAGGTCCATCTCGAAGGTTTGGTGTATGCGGTAGCCCTTCAGCTTCGGGTTTGAATGCGAATAGACGTTCTGCCAGTAGGGCTGGATCAGGACACCATCGCCCTGCAGCATCGCCTGCAGTTCTGCCATGATCGCACGCCGCGCCTCGACATCCGCCGTGGCCAGTGCCTGTGCCAGCTTCGCGTCGAAGTCTGGGTTTGCGTAGGCGCTTTCGTTCCACGGCTCACCCGAGCGGTAGGCCAGCGCCAGAACCTGAACGCCAAGCGGGCGCATGTTCCAGTTGGTCATCGAGAAAGGGTATTTCGTCCAGTCATTCCAGAAGGTCGCGCCTGGAATGACCGTCCGCTTCATGGCGATCCCGGCATCACGGACCTGTGCGGCGATCGCGTCGCAGGAGGCCTGATGATAGTCCTGATCGATCGAGATGAGGTCGAACTCGAAATCCGCCTTGCCCGCCTCTTCCAGAAGCGCCTTTGCCTTTGCCGGATCGCGCGTCTGCTTGGGCAGTTCTGCGTATTCCGGGTGGATCGGGCTGACATGGTGGTTTTCACCGACCGTCCCAAGACCCGAGATACCCAGTTCCAGAACCAGGGCGTTGTCCACTGCGGCCTGTATGGCCTGCCTGACCCGCTTGTCCGTGTAGGGTTCTTGCGCGACGTTCATGCGCGCCACCACGGTATTGGCAGTTGCGATCGTGTTCCGCGTCGCCCCCAGAGCATCCAACGAGTCGAGGAAGTTCTCGCCCGATTGCTGGTTCAGATCCACCTCGCCCGAAGCCCATGCATTCAGCTCAATGACGGGATCATTCCCGTAATCCGTGAACTCGATGGCATCGAGATGTGCTTCACCGCCCCACCATTTGCCATCCTTGCGGCGCACGACGCGTGCCTTGTTGCCGACTTCGTGGAACTCCAGTTCGAATGGGCCGGTGCCGATCGGATTTGCCGCAAGATTGGAGCCCGTCTCCTCATAGCTGCGGTGAACGATGAGAGCCGGATAGTCTGCCATGTTCGGAATGACGGCGATATCGGGCGTCGCGAGGTTCAGTTGCACCGTCATGTCATCCACTTTGACGATCGCCCCGTCGCGCGCCTTGCCCGTCGCCTCGTCAATCATCGCCGAAAAGCGGGAAGCCATGGAATTGCCTTCTGCCGACTTGTCGCACCAACGGTTTATGTTGAAGACCACATCATCGGCATTGAACGCATCACCGTTGTTCCAGGTCACTCCGGGACGGATGCGCAGCGTGTACTGGGTGGCATCGGCGTTCACCTCCCAGCTTTCCAGAAGCTTGCCCTCAAAGGTGAAATCCTGCGTGTACTTGACCAGCGGCTCAAGGAACTGGCGCGCGAGGTTTGCGATCTGCGACCAGTCTGCAGTGCGGGGGTCCTTCAGGTCCATCACCTGCATGCCCACGCGAAGCGTTCCCCCTTTCACGGGTGTTTCCTGTGCCAAGGCCGGCGCGGGCAGGCCCAGCATCGCATAGGCAGTGGCGGTAGACGCTCCGAAGGCGGTGGCGGTGGCCAGAAACTCGCGCCGTGTCATGGGGTCGCGACCGCCTGCCATAGCGGTACGGGTCAGGTGATCGGGAAGGGGTCGGCCGTTGCGATCCATAAAGGTCATGATGATCTCCTTGTTGGGACTGGGACGGGTGTTCCGCCTCGTTTTGAGTTCAAGTCTGGTGCAGGGCTTCGATGGCTTCGGGAGCCATGTTGCGGACACGCGCCCATTCGCGGCTTTTTGCGCTGTTCAGCAGGCCCAGAGGATCAAGCCGTTTCTTCCAGGCCAGATGGCGGTAGTCGGCCTTCTTCATGCCGCCCTCCTCGATGATGCAGGAATGCGGGTCCGAGGCAGGACATCCATGCGCCTCGTAAAGGCTCATGATCTGATAAAGCCGCTCGTCGGTCGTGTACCTCACGAGGGGCAGGTCGAAGGCAACCAACTGCCCGCCCATGCGCGAGAACTCGTGGTGCATGTAGACGTCATCGCCAAGCACCGCCTGCAGCTCGATGATCTTCGCCACGTTCAGAGGTGCGGGGCAAAGGATCTGCAGGTACGTGACCTTGCGATCGGTCTTGAGCGCCTGCAGCGTGGTGTGGTTGTAGGAAAACTCGAAGGCATGCGGAAGTTTGCGGGCCAGGCGCTCGTCCTCGTCCATAGCAAGATCGATCCGGCCGCCATTTGTCGCAACAAGCGTTCTAAAATCCTCCATCTGGCCGCGCGGCACCAGAGTCACCAGCATCGGCCGCCCTTCGGGAACGATCTCCTTGAGCCGGTCGAAATAGCGGCCAATCCGCGCGTCGAGTGTGGAGCAGAGCTTGCGTCGGATGTGAGATGCCGCCAGGGCCATCCCAGCCGCATAGCAGGCGGAATAGCTGTCGAAGGTGGCGATGCACCCTATCCAGTCCTCGGTCGGAACTGTCCGCAGCGTGAGTTCGGTGATGACGCCGTTGATGCCCCACGCATGGTGGATCATGTTGATCTGTTCACCCGTGAACACCACTTCCCGCGGCGTCTCTTCAGCCGAGAGAACGCGGATTTCGAGGATGTTGCCCGCATCGCGCAGCATCCCGTGACTGACCGTGCCGATCCCGGCGGATCCTCCTGAGATGAAGCCACCAATGGTCGCTATGTCTTGTGTTGACGGGAATACAGGCAGTTCCCGGCCCCGTTCTTTCAGTGCGGTGTTCAACTTCAGGATGTTGCAGCCCGCCTGGACGCGGACGAAGTCGGGCCCGATTTCCAGCACCTCGCCCATCGCGGTTGTATCGATGATCAGACCGCCGTCCATCGGAACGGACTGTCCGTAATTGCCGGTTCCCCCGCCGCGAAGCGTCACAGGGACGTGGTGGCGTGCCGCCAGGGAGAGGCACCTTGCCATCTCGGCGGGGGATTTCGGCCGTGCGACCAGATCGCCGAAGCAGGTCTTGAGACGGCGGTCGAGGATCGGGGAGTACCAGAAGAAATCGCGGCTGCGTTTGCGGACCAGAACCGGTTCGTCGATCACCTCGACCGGGGCAAGATCTGCCGCAAAGGCAGCCCAGTCGATAGTGGTCTTTCCGGAGATGCTGGCCATGTTCGGCTTTCAGGATAGGGGCTGTCCGGAAAGCGTAAGTCCGTGGGCACCAGTGTTCACGCAAGCAAAACGGGGACGTGACCCAAAAGGATTCGACGTCATCAATTGGAGTGGAAGATTTAGGTCAGCCGGGAGTGAACTGCGCGAAGGTGCCGACCAGTCGGGCCAGTCTTCTGGCAGCGACATCGAGCAGAACCTCGCCCTTTGCCGCCGTGGCTGCGGCGGCGTTGCCGACTGCGCCCTTGGGGTTAAGATCACCCATCAGCCAGCCGGGACGGAGAGGTGCCATGCCCAATCCCAAGTCAGGGTGATCACGGTGCCAGTCAAGGTGCGCAGAGCCGAAGCTTTCAGCCAAGTCCATGCGGACACGTTCCGGGTGGGCGGCAAGCATAGCCGACGTTTCGACATCCCCGGCATGCAGGCCGTTCGCTGCTTCGGCCTCCCCCACCACCGCTTCCGTTTCGGCCAGGTCATCCCACGCGACATGCGCTGTGATGAGGCCGGTCTTTGCTCGCAGGTCGCGGCAGGCAACATCCAGTATGGATCGGTTGCCCCCATGTCCGTTCAGGAAAATTAACCGGGAAATCCCGGCGCGATGCACCGATGCGGCAACGTCGTGCAGAATGCCCAGAAGCGTGGCAGCTGAGAGGGACAGCGTACCGGCCCATGCCTCATGCTCAGTGCTTTTTCCGATCGCTTGCACAGGCAAGGCTAGCACCGTCAGATCACGGGGGATCAATGGCAGGGCGCGCGTCAGAACGGCAAGTGTCAGATCGCGGTCGACCGAAAGAGGCAGATGTGGACCGTGCTGTTCCACAGCGCCGATCGGAAGGATTGCCACGGCCTTCGCCCGGTCGAGCGCGGCGAAGTCCATGACGGTCAGGTCGGCCCAATGCCCGATATGGCCCATGCGGCCTCCTAAAGCGGAATGCGCCCAATACGGGCGCGGACCCGATCGATGTAGCGTCGACGCGCAAGGTCTGCCCGCTCTTCGATCGCGTGAAGGCCAAGCCAGAAGGTTCGTGTCCGGGCATTCGTGCAAAAGCGCAAACCGCGAAGGATGATCTTGCGCCCCGGCGCGCCCATGAGGAATGTCCAGAACCACCACGGTGAGCCGAAGGTGGTGATCACGCCGATCAGCCGGATGTTGGCCAGCGCCGGTCGGAGGCGTTGGCCTTCCTCGTGTAGCGTGAAGGCAATTCCCGGCCGCCATACCCGGTCCATCCAGCCTTTCAGGATCGCGGGCTGCGCGTACCACCACGTCGGATAGACGAGGATCAGCCCTTCAGCCCATTGCAGCGCCTCAACATGCTGGACCAGATCCGCAGGGATAGGGACATCTTCGGTGTAGCCGCGGCGCTCTTCGGCGGACATCACCGGATTGAATCCTTCGCCGTGAAGATCGATCAGCCGGACATCATGGCCTTGGGCACGGGCGGTTTCCAGAGCGGCTGCGAGAAGCGCAGTGTTGAAGCTTTCGGGCACCGGATGGGCATGGACGAAGAGCAATCGCATCAGGTGGGGCTCATAGGCTGGGTCACGCGGCGCAAGGTGTGCAGCGTCACAGTGACGATGATCACTGCCCCGCCGATAAGTGTCATTTGGCCCGGGTTCTCGCCGATCACCGCCCACACCAGCAAGGGGCCAAGGATCACCTCCAAGAGTGTGATCATCGTCACTTCCGGCGCTGGCAGGTAACGCGGACCCAGCATCAGCAGGCCGGCGCCACCGGGCAGGACGATTGCCCCGGACAGGAAGATCAGCATGGCCTGCTGGCTGCTGACGGGTTCGAAGTCGGCAAACGGAACGGCCAGAAGCCCGCCAAGGATCGACCCCAGTGCCAGATGTGGCAGCATGTTTCGACTGCCGGTCGTCCGGAGAGTGACGTAGTAGGCGGCGATGGTCAGCGCATTTATCAGCGCAAACCCATCCCCCAGAAGCCGCCCGTGACCAAGACTGCCCGAGCCGATGATCAGAACACCGGCGAACACGAGAGCGATGGCAAGTGCTGTCGCGCGGTCGATGCGCTCCTTCAAGAAGAAGAACGACAGGATTGCAGCGAGAAACGGGGCGATGGCCAGAACCAAGAGCGCGTTGGCGGCTGACGTATACTGCATGGCCGAACACCAGCTGAGCACGCCGCCCGCGTTCAGCCCGATGATAAGCAGGCCTTTTCGGTCGAACCATTCACCCCGTCTGGGCATGGTCTGCGGGGCGAGGATCATGTTGCCGAGGAGAAAGATGCTGCCCGCAAGTAGCCCCCGCCAGAACGCAAGCGCCAGCATGTCGCCCCCGATCAGCCGCATGATCAGCGCGTCTGGGATGAAGATCATCACACCGGCAAGCGTAACGACGATGCCGAAAGCCTGGGGATTCCGCTGGGCTAGGGATGTCATGCAGTACCAAAGAGCTTTCGCAGGAAGCTGTAGAACCAATCGGCTTGTCGCGCGTCTGCCTCAAGCATCAGCGCGTCCTGCTCTGCTCTGGTCTGAACACCGGGCTTGCCATAGGGCGCCCATGCATTCGCCTGCCAGCGCCGGAAGCCTTCGATGGTGCATTCTGGGTGGAACTGGAAGGCATAGGTCTTGTCGCCGTAGCGAAAGGCCTGATTGGGATACATCGGGCTAGAGGCGAGATGCACGGCCCCTTCGGGAATGGCGAAAGTGTGGAAATGCGCCTGCGTCATATGCAGCGTTTCCGGCAGGAAATCGCGACCCTCGGAAGTGGGCGAGATGGGGTAGTAGCCGAACTCGTGGACCGGCTGATCATAAGGCCCGACCTCTGCCCCAAGGACGCGGGCGATTTGCTGTGCGCCCTGACAAAGGCCAAGAAGGGGGATACCCGCAGCCATGCACCCCCTGATCCAGTCAGCCTCTTCGTTCAGGAAAGGGTGCTTGTCTTCTTCGAAGACATTGAAAGGCCCTCCATAGACAACCGAACCTGCAACATCCGGACCGGGCAGCCCCAGCTTGTCGCCCTTGAAAGGGCGGCGAAAGACCGGCTCGAACCCGCTCTGTACGGCAAAGGTCACGACCCGGTCGTCCGGTGGATCATCGCCATGACGAACAAGCACGATCTTGCGGGACATGAGTTTCTCCTGTCGGGACTGGCGCGAGTTTAGTGCGAACCCGGTCCGGTTTGGCAAAAGGAAAACGGGGGTGTGATGATCGGTTTTTTTGCCGGGCGCGGGTTGGTGCTTGGGGCATGCTAAGTGCTGACAACCGTGAGAGACGCCATGCGCCCCCTGATACCTTCGACAATTGCAGCACCACTTGCGCGCTATGCGCACGGTGTCCTGCTCCTCAGCGTGGACAGGATCATCCGGACATCGGGCCAGTTGGGCCTCGCTCCCGATGGCACTGTGCCGGAGAGCATGGACGAACAGGCCGCGGTCTGCTTCGCCAACATACGCGCAATCCTTGCCGAGGGTGGAATGGGAGTGAAGGACATCTGCCACATCTCAGCTTGGCTGACGGACCGTAACGACTTGCCGGCCTACATGGCGGCAAGAGTGTCAATCGGCACGCAAAACTGACCCCCTATCGGCGTCCAAAATTGACCCCTCTTTGCGTCGTCGAGATCAGGGCCTGAGCCGACGGAACTGATCA
>NZ_PKRQ01000014.1 GCF_002855575.1 Tabrizicola sp. TH137
GAGGCTCGCCTCGCTGCCACCCGTGCCGGGCGCGCTCGACCAGATCGTCCAGCGCTTCGGCACCGATCTTGTGGCCGAGGTAACGGGCCGCTCGCGCAGGATTGTCAGGAAGGGCGAGGGTCATGCCGCGCGGCTCGTCGTGGAAAGCCGTGCCGGTTCCGCCAACCTGTCTGAGACTGCCGCCTTCATGGATGATCAGAAGCGCATCCTGATCTTCTCGGATGCCGGCGGCACGGGGCGGAGTTACCACGCCGATCTTGGCGCGAAGAACCAGCGCCTGCGGGTCCACTACCTTTTGGAACCCGGCTGGAAGGCCGATGCGGCGATCCAGGGCCTCGGGCGCACCAACCGTACTAATCAGGCGCAACCACCCTTGTTCAGGCCGGTGGCCACCGATGTGAAGGCAGAGAAGCGGTTCCTGTCGACCATCGCGCGCCGCCTCGACACGCTCGGCGCCATCACGCGGGGTCAGCGTCAGACCGGGGGCCAGGGGCTGTTCCGGCCCGAGGACAACCTCGAGTCGCCCTATGCCCGAGACGCCCTGCGTCAACTCTACCGCCGCATCTATCGCGGCGATGTGGCGGGCTGCTCGCTTGGGGCCTTTGAGGATGCCACTGGCCTCAGCCTGACCGATGACAACGGTCTGAAGGACGACCTTCCTCCGATCACGACCTTCCTCAATCGTCTGCTGGCGCTGACGATCGACATGCAGGCCGTCCTCTTCTCCGACTTCGAGGAACTTCTCGATCAGCGCATCGAAGGCGCCATCGCCGCCGGGGTCTATGACCTCGGGCTCGAGACGCTGCGCGCCGAGAGCTTCCGCGTCACGGATGCGCGCGTCATCTACACCCATCCCGGTTCCGGCGCTGAAACCCAGCTCCTCACCATCGCGGAAAAGCGGCGGAACACGCCGACGTCCCTCGCAGATGCGCTCGACTGGCTCGATGACCCGAAGGCGCGGCTTTTGGTCAACAGCTGCTCGGGCCGGGCGGCAGTGCAGGTGCCGGCAACCAGCCTGATGCTGGACGACGGCATCATCGAGCCCCGCCTGCGGCTGATCCGCCCGACCGAGACCAGCACGGTCCCGGCCAGAATGATGGACGATACCCACTGGCTCGAAGCCGACCGCGCGGCCTTCACCGCCGCCTGGACCGCTGAACTGGCCGAGGTGCCGGAGTTCTCGGAGGCCACGCTGCACATCGTCGCTGGCCTCCTGCTGCCGATCTGGAAGCAACTCCCCCAAGACGAAACCCGCGTCTACCGGCTGCAGACCGACGATGGCCAGCGCATCATCGGTCGCCGTGTCTCGCCCGCCTGGGTCGCGAACACGCTGGCAGACGATGCGCCGCAGCTGACAGCCGCGCAGGTTCATGCCCTCGTTCTGGAGGGCAAGACGGTCGTGCGGCTCGCCGAGGGGATGGAACTCTACCGATCCCGCGTCATGGGCGTGAACCGAATCGAGCTCTCTGGCTTCACCGAAGCCCAGAAGGACCGGCTCAAGGCCGATGGCTTCTTCTCAGAGATCATCAGCTGGAAGCTGCGTCTGTTCTGCCCGACGGACTCGGGCGGCATCGCCGTGCTGGATCGTCTGCTTGCACGTTGTCCTGTGACGGGACTACATGCACGCGGGGGTTGTTGAGCCATGTATTCCGAGACCGACGAATTGATCCGAGCCCTCGCGGAAAACGCCGAAGGCGTGTGTCGCGCTTACCTTCCCGCCGGGCGGCGGGAAGGGTCCTACTGGATCGTGGGCGATCTGCAGAACAACCCTGGCCGGTCGCTTTTCGTGCGGCTGACTGGGCCAGCTTCGGGGCCTGGTGCGGCTGGCAAGTTCAGCGATAGTGCCACGGGCGAGCATGGCGATCTTCTCGACATCATCCGCGAGAGGACCGGGATCTCCCGCTTTCCCGACCTTCTGGCCGAGGCCCGGACGCATCTGGGCCGCCCGCAGCCGGTCCTCCCGGATGCGCCAATGCCGAAGAAGGCCAAACCCCCCGGTGGCACGCCAGCCGCGGCGGCGCGATTGTTCGCAGCCTCGGTGCCGGTCGCAGGCACGCTTGCCGACACCTACCTCCGCTCCCGGGGCCTCACCCAAGGTGGCAGGATGAGCGCGCTGCGCTTCCACCCGAAGTGCTGGCATCGGGAGGAGGGCCAGACCCGGAGCGTCCCTAGACCAGCGCTGATCGCGGCAGTCACCGATGGGGCAGGGGCCTTGCAGGGCGTGCATCGCACCTGGCTCGCGCCTGACGGTCATGCGCAAGCAGGATGCGCCGCTTTTCCTCGAACGTTAGACGCCACAGCCCTGCCCCGGCTTCATAGATCGTGCGGCCCACATGGTTTGCACGATCGTTCGCCAGATACCAGGACAGATAGTGGTCCGTCAGGAACTCGAAAACGGACAAGAGGAAAATGCCCGAGCCGCAGCAAATGTCGGCAACGGTGAAGGCCGCCAGATCAGCCGGAGACTGTCCTGCCAGTTTCGGCCCGAGCGTGCGCTGCACAATCGCATCGACAATATAGCGCGGCGTCGGCACGACGCCGCCGCTGTCCCGCACCTCGGGCTTGCTGACGATCTCGACGTTGCCATGCGCGTCGATCGTGATGATCTCGCCCAGAAACTGCTCGTAGATTTCCCCCAGGACTTCGGTTTCCACGACCGCGAAGGTGTAGGGGCTCTGCGGGTAGTAAAGCTCGTTGATAATCCCGCTCAATACATCGTCGCTGATGCGAATCCCGAGTCGGGCATCATCGAGCAGCCGGAACAGACCGGAATCATAGAAGGCATCCGCGCGCCGCAGCTCCTTCATAAGAGCATCGAAGCTGTTGCCGGCGGTCAGGCCCCGCAGGGTTTCATACCGCTCGATGTCGCGATCTTCACAGATACGCAAGAACACGATCCGCGAAAGGAATAGTTGCACCGCATAGGTCAGCTCGTCCGGCGACAGGCCGGGGACTTGCTGGTGAATATCTCGTGCGAGACGCTCGCGCCACGACCGCACCTGGCGCAAGAAAAAGTCGTCAAACTGATCGGCACCGTGCCGGGTCACATCGACGGCGAAGCGGCGATCAAAATCGCCAGAGTACACCGCCTCACGCGACAGAAGCGGCCACAGCTCGTCGAAGCGCGCTTCAAACTCTTCGTATCCGACAAGCAGAATACGCGCGACATGCGCTTCATCGGTGTTGTTTGGAGAGGGCCGGCAGTCATAGACCGCCAGCTGATGAAAGTTGGTCAGGATCGAGATCGGCAGGCTTGCCGAATAACCGTAGCGCCGCGTCTGGAAGGCGGCATCCCTACTCCGATCAATGCGCACATTCGGCTTCTTGGCTTCGACGAAGAGCTTGCGCTGGCGTGCAAGGCGCAGCTCATAGTCCGGCTTCTTGGAAAGCCGCTCTTCGCCGACTTCAACCGTTGCCTCTTCGATAACTTCCCGAAGCCCGAGCGGTTGACCGGCGACGTTGTGTACGTCCCATCCAAATGCCGCGAGCAGCGGCGTGATAAAATCCGTGCGCGCCTGCGTCTCATTATAGGCCGCACGCAGATAATCTGCTTCGTTGCGCCGGAAGTTCTGGACAAGATCAGCCACCCGAGCACGGGCAGCGTCCTTCGGGTCAACGGCTGTCATGCTGTATGTTTCCGGGCACCACGCCGACGGGAGTTCCGCCGATTCCGCATCTGCGTCCAGACGCTCTTCAAAAGATCACACTCTGCCGATGTCAGCCCCATGTGCTCGCGGAGGATGATCTTTGCATTCTCCTCCAGAACATCATCGAGCCGGCCGGCACGGACGAGCTGATCCACTTCGGTTAGCGGCATCGCGCCGTTGAGCTGGGCGGGCATAAGCAACCGTTCGGCTTCTGTCGGTTCAAGCTCCAGAACGCCGCCGCCATAGCTTCGCCCTTCGATTTCAGCCGAAGCAGCCGTGAGCCAGGTATAGGTATTGGCGATCACCCGTTCAGGCTTCGCGCCATGGCTGCGCAACCGGTGGATCGTATCAGTGGACGTAGCCCCGGAAGAGTTCAGCACCATGCGGGGAAAGTCGTAAATCTGCCGGAACGCGAAACCGTCCGGCACCCAGACAGACGGCACCAGATACCAAGGCTCTCGGATCGAGCACTTGTACCCCATGTGAAATTCTTTCCGTTCGCCTTCCTCGATGTATCGGCGCAGTTTTGCGCTGAGCTTGCTGGCTTGCGCCTTCGAGATGTTGAGCAGGTGGACGCGATCACCGCCAGCGGACAGGGATCTCCAGTCGGCCTTCTCGATCTTGCTCCCCTTCAGCTGGGCGGAGCGCGATACGAGCGGCGTTGTGTAGCCCTCAAGGCCAAGATCTTCGACCTGATTGGCCGAGAGGACAAAAAATTCATTCTTCCCGGTGACAACCCCCACGTCGATGCTCGCGTGCGTGGACATGGGCGTGGTGATCGCCGCATCGCGCAGAACGCGCATGAAGGTAATCTGCCGATTGTCGAGGAAGTATTTTAGCCACTTCTCGCTATCATGACGGATGGTCTTGGGCTCCGCCCGATCGAGAATCAAGGCTGGTTTGACATCGGTAATATCGGCAACCGTTGCGGCGGCTGTCAGGGAAACGCGGCAGGTATTGTCCTCGGACGCCGTTGCCAAAGCGCCGTCAGCAAGAAGCAGGACGACTTCCTGCTCCGCCTTCTCAAAGAACAGCTCATTGCAGGCAATTACGTCGATCCGCTCGAAGTGATCGGTCAGATAGGAGCGCAACTGCGCCGCATAAGTGACTTGCAGGATTTCTGCAGGAAGCACGAGCGCGAGGCGGCCGCCAGCCTTGAGACTTGCCGTCGCGGCGACCACGAACGGCACCCAGATGTTGGTCAGGCGATTTGGCGTCAGCCCCTGATCGCCCATGATCTGCATGGCGATGGTGCGATGCGGCTCAGGGAACGATTGGTAGCGGATGAACGGCGGGTTGCCGATGATCGCGTCAAAGGCGGGCTGAAGAGAGTCCGCCCACCACGCAAAAAAGTCCGAGTTTTGAACCACCTTTTCGGCAGACTTGCCGATCACGCCCTGAAGGCGCGTTGTTGCGGCTTCTGCCTCTGCTGGAATGATTTCGACACCTGTCAAATTCTGCCCAATTTTTTCGGGCGTTCCACCAAGTTCACGGAGCCGATGCGCGGCAGCTTCCAAAAAGGCACCGTCGCCGCAACTCGGCTCTAGTACGACATCCTCAGCGGATTGGATCGCCCAACCGCACAGCCATTCTGCGACCTTTGATGACGTGTAATAACCACCGCGCAACTTATCTTCGTCCAAATCGGCGAAGCGACCACGCGGGGCAACATTCGAAGACTTGCCCTTGGGCGTGGTGGTGCGTGATTTGGTCCGCGCGACTTTCATTCTTTCCCCACATGCAGTAGCGGCATGTCATCCTTCAGGAGGCGGTCGATCGCTTCGCGCACGACCCATGCCACTGATACCCGGTTTTTTCGGGCTATTTCGTTAAGTTCGCGATGCTGCTCCGCCGTGAGGCTGACAGACAGGCGATGGACAGATTTGTCATCGTTGTAGGGGGCGTCGGCAGGCATGGCGACTACACTGTTGCATCATCTTGCATCACTATGCACCACGTTGGTGAAGCTGGCAATGTTCGATCGAGGAGGGGTCGAACCAGAGCAGCCAGCCTAGGAAGCCCAGCGGTCTCGAGATCGTCTTAGTAGCCTCTCCGTTGCCGTTCGGTCGTTGACACCAGTGCGAGCAAGTTTGGCTGCCGATATTCCGGGCGAGGGACTTTTCGGCTCTGGCGCACCCGAGGTGACAATAGCCGTCGTCGAAGGGATGGTTGCTCGCGAACCAAAGATGTCTAAGCCCGGCTCGCGCGATTGCAGGCAAGGGCACTAGCTCGTCTGCCGCCGTGCGGTTGAACTATTCGACGAGTATGTCCATCTCGCCTCGAGCCTGCGCCGATGGTAGGTAAGGTATAGGCCTGATTGTCGGTTTGCGTGAAGCATCGGCATTGCGCGAACAGGGGGGATAAGGATGCATTTGAAGAAGCTGGCCGTCCGCAACTTTCGTAGGTTGCAGGATGTCGTAATCGATCTTGCCTCCGATATCTCGATCTTCGTCGGTGCCAACAACAGTGGGAAGACCTCAGTCGGGCACGCGCTTCAGCTGTTCACCGGGCATGGCCGGTTTGACATCAATGATTTCGGCATGGGGTCGTGGCCGGATATCATCGCGTTTGGCGCCGGTGCGGAAGGTGCGGTGCTGCCGACCATGGAAATCGATATCTGGCTGGAGATCGGCGCTGAGGACCTCCACCGCGCGATTGATCTACTGCCGAGCCTAGCATGGGACAGCACACTCGTTGGTATGCGCGTCGCCTATGCTCCAATCGACCCCGAGACCACGCGCGACAGATATATCCAAGCCCGCGAACTTGCCCTCGCCGCAGTTGAAAAGGACGAGCAAGGTTTGCCGGTGTTCGACCCGGCACCGCACCACCTTCGAGACTTCCTTCGCGATAACCTGAATACCGAATATGAACTACGATACTTCGTGCTCGATCCGGCGAGGTTCGACGCAAATATGTTAGCCGAAGCCGACTACGTCCCGTCATCACTTGCCGGACGCGATCGGAGTGGACGTGAGATTTTGAACGGTATTCTCCGGATCGACTTTCTTAACGCTCAGCGCCATTTGTCGGATGGTCCTGGCGGCGCCCGGGCGGAGGACCTTTCGCGCGTCCTCAGCCGGTTCTATGGTCGCAATCTCGAGCAGAAGGCGCACGACCTCGAGGCCCTCAGAGCGCTCGCGGCGTCCGAGGTTTCTCTCAACGAGCATCTGGAACGCGTATTTGAGCCGACTCTTAGGAGCCTCGCCAAGCTCGGCTATCCTGGCCTATCAAACCCCCGGATGATGATACGATCGGCGCTCGATCCGGCACAAATTATGAGCAGCGGTACGGGCGCGTTGGTCCACTATGCCCTTGGCCCCGATGATGGCACGCCCAATCCGCCGACGTTGCCCGACCGCTACAATGGTCTGGGATTCAAGAACCTCATCTTCATGGTGGTTGAGCTTCTCGATCTGCACGCCCAGTGGTTGGCAATCGACGACAACCGCCCTCCGGTGCATCTCATCTTCATCGAGGAACCCGAGGCACATCTCCACGCCCAGTTGCAGCAGGCCTTCATCCGCAAGGTCCTGGACATCCTTACGCTCAAGGGTGCTGATCGCGTGGCCTATACCAGCCAGATCGTGGTCACCACGCATTCGACTCATATCCTCTATGAGCGCGGCTTTCGACCGGTCCGCTATTTCAGGCGTAGCCGGACAGAAGCAACCTCGACTTCAGACGTTCTTAATCTCTCCGCCTTCTACGACAGCACCGATCCCAAAGTCCGCACGTTTCTCGAGCGCTACCTCAAGCTCGCGCATTGTGATCTCTTTTTCGCCGATGCCACCGTGCTCGTCGAAGGCAACGTTGAGAGATTGCTGTTGCCGCAGATGATCGAAACCGCTGCGCCGCGCCTCCAGTCGACCTATCTGACGATCCTCGAGATCGGGGGCGCGTTCGGCTATCGTTTCAAGGTGCTTATTGAGTTCCTTGGTCTTACCACACTGGTCATAACCGATCTTGACAGTGTTTTTGGCCCGCCAACTCAGCCAGGAACAGGTGTTGAGGTGACTGCAGCCGCCGGAGACGACCCCGCGCAGGAGGCCGATTCGGATGAAGACGAAGACGAAGACGAAGGAGCGGCTGGTCAGTTGGCGGCTGAAAAGCCGGGAAAGGCATGCATCGCCAGCCATCCGGGAGCCGTGACCTCCAATCAGACACTTCTGCACTGGCTCCCCAAATGTGAGACAGTCGCAGCGCTGTGGGATGCGACGGCCGACGATAAGACGCAGGCGCGTGCGAACGAAAACGACGCTCTCGTGCGCGTTGCATATCAATGCCGTACCGATGTGACCTGGGGTGGCAATACGCTCTCGTTGGCAGGCCGCACGTTCGAGGAAGCGTTCGCGCTCGAGAATCTCGGCTGGTGCCAGCATAAGGACCGAAAGCCACTCCAGCTCCGTATCGCAAAGAATGCGGAGAAAAATCTCAGTGAGCTGGCTGGCCGCATTCACAAGCGCGTTCAGGCTAAGAGTTTTAGCAAGACCGACTTCGCCTTGGCGCTGCTCGCCGAAGATCCCGCGACCTGGATTGTTCCGCAATACATCGCTGACGGCCTTCGCTGGCTCGAAGCCGAAATTGCGCCGCCTGAACCCGAGCCTGAGCCTGACGACGAGGCAAACGCGGAAGAAGTGGCGGAGACCGATGGCGCCGCCATTGCTGCGCCTGGGCCAGATGGTGAGGCTGCGGCATGACCAGCCGCATCGGCAGCCCCGACACGCCAGCAGACATCGAGGTTCGCGCCTGTCTCGATCGTAAGGTCCCGAGATCGTTCGTGATGGTTGCGGGTGCTGGCTCGGGCAAGACAACATCGCTGATCAAGGCGCTGGAGCACCTCGCCCGGACCCGAGGTAAGGCGCTACGGCGCGCGGGGCAGCAAATTGCCTGCATCACCTATACCGATGTCGCGGTTGGCGAGATCTCCGGTGATGTAGGCGTCTCACCGCTGTTTCACATCTCCACGATCCACAGCTTCCTCTGGTCGGTGATCCGGCCATTCCAGAGCGACATCGCGGCCTGGGTAGGCGTTCGCATCGAGGAGAAGATCGCCGAGCGCCGCGAACATTACAACCGACCTCGCACTCAGATGCGAACGAAGGCACGGCTGGAGATTGAAATTGCCGAACTTGAAGCCCAGCTCGCCGCGATCAGTTCGGTCGAGAAATTCACATATGGTACCGGTAGCAGTTATGCTGAAGGCATTCTCGGCCATGACGATGTGCTGAAGTTGACGCCCTATTGCATCGGCGCCCATCCGTTGCTGCGCCGGGTTGTCGCCAGCCGCTTTCCGTTCATTTTCGTTGACGAAAGCCAGGACACCAATCCCGAAGTCATCGAAGCGCTGCGCACGATCGCGGTCGAGCAGCCGCGCCTGTGCGTTGGGTTCTTCGGCGACCCGATGCAGAAGATCTATATGAGCGGCACTGGCGCCGTTCCACTCAGCGCTGACTGGGCCGAAATTAGCAAACCTGAGAATTTTCGTTGCCCTGCTTCTGTCCTCGGTGTGGTCAACGCTATCCGCGCAACAGGCGATGGCCTGGTTCAGACCCGTGGGCGCCGGATCAAGGTCGGTGATGTCGAACAGCCTGTGGCGGGCACAGCAAATCTTTTCGTTCTGCCGGCCGACGATCAGCGCAGTGCCCGCCTCTCTGCGGTCCGTGCCTGGCTCGCCGGAGAGACCGACGACGCGCTTTGGCTGAGCGACGTACGCGAAAGCGATGTTCGCCTACTAGTGCTGGTGCATCGCATGGCGGCAACTCGGCTCGGATTTCCAAACCTCTATTCTGCGCTAAGTGACCGCGCACCAACGAACCTAAGCGAAGGACTCGCCGACGGCTCGGCCTGGCCGATACGACCGGTCGCGCAGCATATTCTGCCTTTGGTCATGGCCGCTCGTGAAGGTGACCGCTTCACGGTCATGTCAATCTTGCGCAACGAAAGCCCGAAGCTCGAACCGGAGCGTCTACGCGGACTACCGGCGGCTCCGATCCTGACCGGTCTTCAACAGGCAATCGACGCGTTGGTCGCGATGCTCGCGGATGGTTCACAGGCCACCGTGCTACAGCTGATGCGGCATGTTCGTGACACCCAGGTGCTGCGCCTCGACGACCGGTTTGCGCCACATCTTGTGGACGAGCCGGTTGATGACGGTAGTAGCGGCTTTTCCAGCGTCCAGGCTTTTCTGTCCTGCCCAATCGGGGAGCTCTGGGCCTATCGGCGCTATTTTACCGAAGAATCACCGTTCGCCACCCACCACGGCGTTAAGGGGGCGCAGTTTGAACGTGTTCTGGTCGTGATCGACGACGAGGAGGCCGCGTTTCACCAATACTCCTACGGCAAGTACTTCGGCTATGTGCCGCTGTCGGACAATGACCAGGCAAAAATCAACGCGGGAGAGGAAACGGTGCTCGATCGTACGAGGCGTCTCTTCTACGTTTGCTGTTCGCGCGCGGTTAAGGATCTCGCAGTCGTGATTTTCGTGCCCGACGTTGCCGCAGCTAGCGCTGCGATCGCCGCAAAAAACCTATTCCCGCAAGCCTCAATACGTGGCCCCGAAGTCTTGGCTTGACTGCAACAAGCATTTGCCATCCTCAGAAAAATGCAAATCCTACTGGGTGTCCCAGTTTGGGTCGTTAGTCGAAGGACTGCGGTTCGAATTTCCTGATCGCCGAAAAAGACGGTGCTTTGTGGCTGCGAACCCGGCATTTGTCTACGCGATAGCGAGCAACCGCTTTTCAACTGTCACAGAGAGCGGATTACATAATCAAAATTATGCGACTCGATTGAGGGCCGCGGTCCTGACGCGCTTCTTCGCCGATCACGGGGCCGCGCGTTGCCCTTTCGTTTCGCTTCTGGTCCAGTCGTGGGGCACGAAGTTGAGCTGAGGCGGCACCAAGATGAAGACCCCACATGGCGACCTCGACCGTTGGCCGGACCCGGCCGGCGCAAACGCTCGCCGCAGCGTCTTCGCGCAGGACCTTGTCGTCGAAGGCGATGCCACCTCCGGCGGACCGATCGAGGTGCAAGGCAAGGTCATTGGCTCACTGCGTGCGCCAGAGATCATTGTGGCTGGTTCAGGTCGTGTTGAAGGTTCCGTCGTCGCCCACGACCTCGTCGTGCTTGGGGCGGTTTCGGGCATTATCTCTGCGCGAAACGTTCAGCTCGCGCCGAGTGCTGTCGTGCAGGCCGACGTCACCCATGAGCGGATCGCCATCGTGGCCGGAGCCGAGCTGGAAGGCAAGCTTCAGCGCAAGGCCTGACAGATCGCACACAGCAAGGTCTGGCGGCAGCATTTGGCCGGCTGGCAGATATCCCCGCCGCATCTTCTGTCGGAGGGTTTGGGATGCCGCTCTCTCCGCTTCTTCAACGGAAGCACAGGTCTCTATGCTCGTCCGGCCGTGAGTCCCGATCCGGCCCCAGGTTCGCAAGACCGAGACATCCCCGAACAGCGTCGCCGCAACATCGATGCAGTAGAACCGCGCCATGTTGGCGTCAGGGTCGATGCGGTGCAGATGTGCCAGAGGCATGGCGGTCCTCCCCCGCTCAGACTCTGCCTTGCCGCTCTCCAAGTCCAATTGCATTTCTGAATCGATCCGGGCCGTCCGATTCAGAAAGCTGATGGGTCATGGCGACGGATCGCCAGGTTCTTCCTCGACAACCTCGACCCAGAGGACGCCACGCAGGGTTTCCTCCGGGACCAGCCATACGGTCCTGAACCGACCGCCGACGGTACGGTGCCGTTCTGCGACGAGTTTCCTGCCTCCAGGGTCGATCCGCCACAGACGACGATCAATTGTCGGGCTTTTGGATCTGGGTCTAGTGACGTCCTCCATGCCTGCCTCCGATCGGTCGCTGATGATTTGCAGTCATGGACAGAGGCGCCTTCAGGACATATCTAACGCCATCAGAAGTGGTGCTTTGCTGTCGCCACGCGAACCACGAAAGGCGTTCCTGTCGATGCATGTTCTGTCCCCCATACTGGTAGTGTCCGCGCTTGCGGCGATGTCTGTTCCCGTCCACGCGCTTGACGCCTGGACGGTCGGTGTCGAGCGTGGCCTGCCGACCTACGCCCTCACCACCGAGGCAGGTGAGGTGCGCCTTGTCTGCGATCCGGATCGCGTCTTCGGGCCGACGCCCAACGGCGCGCTGGTGGTGCGCTTCGACAAGGACGCCGCGCCGGACATGGTCGTCGTGCTCGCGAAGTCTGGTGAACAAGCCCGTCTGCCGCTCAAGAACGGCGTCGCTGCCCAAGCGTCGGCTGAAGCCATGGACTGGTCGAAGATGGTGGCGACCTTCCGCGCTGGCGGGGAATTCGCCCTGGTCACGAGCGCTGACAGCCTGACCTTCGAGACAGCGCCGCTGCCCGAGCTTGCCTGCGAGTGATCGCAGGCAGTTCATCGAATTCTGTTGCATGGTCCGGGTCTATCTGACGCGTCGCGCCTCGATGAGCCCCGACGCGATGGCGGCGAGGAAGGCACCAACGATCGTCGCCCGGGGCTCGATCTGCCAGGGGTCACCAAGGGCTGCATGCATGGCGCGGATCGCTGAGATTTGGGCGTAGACGGTCATCGGCTCGCCAACTGCCATTTCCGTTGCTGCCATGGCGAAGATGCGCCTCGCCTCGTCTATATGCGGCATGATCTCTTCTTCTGCCGAGAGCCTGCGCAACTCCGCGCGGGCTTCCTTGGCAAAAGCGCGCAGCATGTAGGCCAGAGTCACCTCGCCCGCACCCGGGATCTGCTCCAGATGCTTTTCGGTCGCGAGCGGAAGGCGAAAGAGGACCACCAGCTTCTCTTTACGGGGCTTCGACACTACACCAGCGGGAGCGGCGGGCGGCAATGAAATAGGCGACGGCGGTCCCCCCTCCCCTTCCCTCTTCCCGGCCAACCCCGCTTCCCTCTTGGGCATCGATGGCTGATCTGGGAGTTGGGCCTCGATGCTATCTGTTGGGAGTCCCGCTTCCGGCGCTCGCCGTTCGGCAAGAATGCGCGATTGTACCTCGCGCGACGATCGCAGCCGCGCTGCGGAGTTCTGCAGGCCCGGCTCTTCCGCCGCCGGGGAGGGTGCGACACGTGCAGGAAGGCGGAAGCGGCTCATGCAGGGATCACCTCGTCGATCCCTGTGAGAACGAGTCCCGCGACCTCAAGCTGGCGGGTTATGGCGTCCGCCAGCAGCCGACCGCCGGGCGCCTTGGCGTTAGCGCGGGCTGCTGGTCCGAGGGGGCCGTGGTAGCCCAATTGTTCGAGGATGCGCGAATGCGGCACGATCACGTCGAGATGGTCGAGACGCTGGATCTCCTGCAGCACGTCCTGATCGCGTTTCGGCAGTTGCGCCATTCCCCCTTCCCGGGTCGCGGCATCGATGATCTTCGGCCCGGCATCCATGACCAGGACGCGCACCGCCGGGAACCTTTCTCCTTCGGCAATCGAGGCGCGGAGGTCGTCCATCCAGAGGACGGCGCGATGGGTCATTTCCCATTCGGCGTAGACGGGCCGGGCTGGGATCAGCACCAGATCGGAGATCAGGCAGAAGTCCTCAGTGTCGGTATGGGTGCCCGGTCGCGTGTCGATCACGACGAGATCGACGCCGCGCGCTTCCTCGGCCTCGAGGAGCGACAGAAGCCCTTCAACACTTTCCGGTGGCGAGAGGATCGCCAGGCTCTCCGGCCAGTCGGGCTTTTGCGCACTCTCCCACGCGGCCAGTTCGAAACTGTCGCGCCAGCGGCCGAGTTGGGCATTCACGTCGCCATCGATCAGGGTGACGCGACGCCCGAGGTTCAGTGCTGCAGATGCGAGAAGCATGGCGGTCGTGGTCTTGCCCGAGCCACCCTTGGTCTGCACGATGGTAATGACTTGCATGAAATGACGCCTCCACAAACGGTACTCGATACCCCTTCCACCGACGCCCGGCGCTCTTTCATGACGCTACGGAAGGCGATGCGCCGCGCGCAAGCCGAGGCCAAGCGAAGCCATTGTAAAGGCGTCACTAATCCGACCGGCGTACGGTGCGCCGTTTAGGCATAAGGTTGCAGGAACGTCAAATGGGATGTGCCGGAAGTTGTAACACACCGCCGAAGCCTTCATGTTTCCTAAGGATTCCCGCAGCCGTGATGCTGCGGCGCGGCGCACGAGCCGCCCTGAGGCGTGACCGCAATCGAAGCCGTCTGCCTTTTGGCCCGTATGGCGGTTTGCATGTCTGAATGCCTGCATAGGTGACAGGCCGCACACCGGCCGTGGAACCTGTCCGCACGGCTGATCCGTAGGCAAGGTGACATCAGACCTCCGTCTGGGGACGATCCCGAACTTGACCCGCCAACCGCCTGCATGCCGGACAGTCTGCCTGATTGCCTGTCGGCCTGTCTGCCAGTTCGCCCAGTGACGGGTTGGCCATACGCCGAGCCAGCCTGTGGCTTCACGCCCAAAGCAATCCATAGTCTGCCATGGGCAGGCCTTGAACCATCGGGCGACCCATTCCCCGACCCCCCCCTTCCCTTCCCGGGCACCCTTTCCTTCGGATCGTCAGGCCCTTCCCAGCAATCCCTCGTGGAGGGACCGCACAATTCTGCAAAGCCCAACGTTCCAATGCGCTCGACCACTTTGGTCTCGCGTCAAACGGAGGCCTGACGACTGGGGCGCAGGGATGCAGTCGGCGGGCAAGCCGCCGACCCCTGACGCCATATTGAGTCCTCACCGGCTGTCCGGTTTCCGCACGCGGGCTCCTCTTCAGAGGAGCGGAAACCGGCCGGTGAGGACGGTTGGCAGGAACGGTGGTGTGTGGTACATGATGCGCAATGACTGCAAAACACATGTAATGATGCAATGCCACGCTCACGCCTGACCTCTGCCGAGACTACCGCCATCACGGCGCGGCTCCTCACTGGCGAGAGCGTCGCGGCCGTGGCGAGGTCTATGGGCCGTTCCCGCCAGGCGCTGTCACGGATCAAGGGCAGCCTTGATCGGAAAAAGGTGCTGCGGCTTTCGGTGAAGCTCAACATCCGCATCACGGAAGACGAGCATGCAGCCTTTCAGGCAGTTGCCGAGGCAAGCGGTCTGACGGTATCCGAGGCAGTCAGGCATCTGGTCAGACAGGCAAGCGATCGTCTGGCCATCCAGGCAGACGAGCTGGATGCCATCGCTGCAGCGAGGCGGGAGTTGTCGGCCGTCGGTAACAACCTCAACCAGATCGCCCGTCTGGGGGCGGTTGGCCGTCTGACCTGGAACGCCCGCGATGCCGCCCTGGTGCGCAAGGTTGGAGCGCGGGTCGATGACCTTGTCGAAGAGGTTGTCCATCTTCTCTCGGCGCTGAGGGCCAAGCAGGGACTTGGTGATCAAATCTCTCCTTTCGTTGTGGCGACTGATCCTTCTGCCGAGGCATCGAAATGACCCGGTCTCCTTCCGTCGAGGATCTGGTTCTCGGTCATGTTCTCGACGACCGGCGTCGCGGACGAGGCGGCGGCGAAGGTGCCGCGTCCCGTCTCGGCACGCGCAAGGAGCGTCAGACCCGGGCGCTTCTGCGCAACGCGGGTGGACCACGCGGCTGGCAGTCGGTCGTCAAACGCATCGCAGGCGGTAGTGCCCGTACCCCGCAGGAGCTGAAGCGCCTTCTCGACTATGTGGCCCGGGAAGAGGGGGTACAGAGCACCTGGTGCAATCTGGCGGGCTATGAGCGCGACTTCGATCCCGCGCGAACGGAGCGGACGGCGGATATCTGGTCTTCGACCTGGACAGGTGCGCCGCGCCGGGGACATGCCGATCACATCGTTCTGAGTTTCCCGCGCGGGGTGGATGCCGAGTGCGCCGAGGTCATCGCCCGGGAGTGGGGGCAGGAAGTGTTCGGGTCCGGTGACTATGGGGATGTCTGGCGCTATGTCGCGGCGCTTCACAAGGACACCGACCACCTGCATGCGCATTTCGTGGTCGACAAGCATGGCATCGAGGAAGGTCGCTTCTTGTCGATCTGTCGTCATGCCGCGCTGAACTTCGATATGATGCGCGAGCTTCACGCCGAGATCAGCCAGTCGCATGGGCTGAACATCCTCGCCTCGTCGCGCCTGTCCCGCGGCATCATCGAGAACCCGCCGCGCCAGTCCGAGCTGCGTGCATCGCGAGAGGGTGGGAAGTCCACGCCCCCTGCCCCGCCGCCGCTGTCCGATGGGGAGCGGAGCCGACGGCTTGCAGCGATCCAGGGCTTTGCCCGCGAATATGAAGCCCTGGGCGAGCTTGCCGGTCTTGCAGCCGAAACCGGCGCCGAGGCGGGCACCTCTTCCTACCTTTCCCGGCTGGCCCGAGCGCTTGGCGCTTCTGCCGCCGCTCTCAGACAAGGAGTTCCCCTGATGCCCGATCACTCGCTTCATGCCGAAGGCGATCCTGCCGCACGCATTGAGGCTGCGCGCAGCGAGATGATCGCTTCCGCCACCGAGGCCTGGGAGGCAATCCGTGCCATGGAACCCTCGGCCGAACGTGTCGATCTAGAACGAAGCTTTGCCGAACAGGCGCGCGCATCCCTGAAACTCGCACCAGAAAGCGTCCTCCTGGCAGAGCATGCGCAGGTTGCTGATCGGAACACCGATCCCTATCACAATCCGACCCTCGCCTCGCTGGCGCGGCTGGAGCAGGGCCAGACCGAGGGGGTTACCCTCGATGAAGGTCTACGCGCGACCCTTGCACATGTTCGCGACGAGATCGGCGAACGGCTGACGGCGCTGTTCTCGATCCGGGAAGATGAGCTTCGCATAGCCGGCACGTCCGTCGAGGAAATGGTCGCCCGCTTCAGTTTGGCCGATCGCAGCGAAGGTCAGCGGGCAAGCTGGATCACTGAACAGCCGAACACGATGCAAAAGGTGTTCTGGATGGAAACGGAGCGCGCCCTAGGTGAGGAAGTTCGCGCAGAAGTCGCCTCCTTCAACCTCGCGCCGGAACTGACCGAGGCCATCGCGCGCGACCAGTTGCTGAGCGCCGATCGCCACATGAAGCTGTCCGAGGTGCCCGCGCTGGAAGCCATCGTCGACCGCCTCCATGATACCCTGAAACCCGAGGATCTCGACCGCGTGCGGTCCGGCGATCTCGCCCCGCTCAACGAGCAGGTCGGAGATCCAGCACTCCGGGCCGCCGTTGCACATGAGCTGAAGAATGAGGGTGACCTCGGCCAGTCGGGCGAAGTCGGGCCTTGGGCCGACCTGGCACGGGCGCAGCATCGTGCCGCCGAACTTGGGCAGCGCGACCGTACCCCCGAACGCGACACCGGCCACGAACTCTGAGGGACAAACCCATGCTTTCGAACCTCGACACCGCCTGGCGGTATCCGCTGGCGCTGCTCCTCGGCCTGCTGACCGGTCTCTACATTGGCGGCATGCTGGCGACGATCTACGTGATCACCGCCTTCCGGGAGAGCCTCGATACGCTTAGCCCAATGGGCCCCTGGTTCCTTCGCTACGCCTGGGCCGACCTCGCCGCGCGGCCTTCGGTCCTGCAGGGCGCGCTGATCATCACAGGTGCCGTGACCGTCGCCTTGACGCTTGTCGGACTTGCCGGAGTGCATCGCGGGCGGCTCAACCAATATGACGACGCGCATTTCCAGTCGCGCCGCGAGTTGAAGCGCAACCACATGGTCGGAACCCTCGATCAGAACGGCTTCATCTTCGGCAAGCTCGGCCTCCCGAAATCCGACGCGCCCTTCGTAATGGCGCCGCCCGATCGCTTCCCGCACGCGATGATGATCGCGCCGACCGGCCGCGGGAAAGGCGTCGGCTTCGTCATCCCGAACCTGCTTCACTTCTCAGGCTCGGCGATCATCCTCGACGTGAAGGGCGAGAACTTCGCCAAGACCTCGATCCACCGCAAGCACGGGCTGAAGAACGGCATCTGGTACTTCTCGCCCTTCGATGAGGACCGAGGATCGCACCGGTTCAATCCGCTTGCCCGGATCGCCGCCCTGCCCTCCGCCGAGCGTCAGTACACTGCGCTGAACTCGATGGCCGACCTCTTCCTCATCCCGGAAGGCGAAAGCGCGCAGAGCTTCTTCAATGCCGGCAAGCGGCTCTTCATCGCATCGAGCCTCTATGCAATCGAACAGCGCCGCCCAACCCTGGGCTTTGCTGGCGAGATCATGGCCGGGGGTGGCGACAAGAAGAAGAGCTACACGGCCATTGCCGAGACCACGAACATCCCGATCGTCTCCCGTACCTTCCTCGAGATGGCTGACGTCCCGGAAAAGACCCTCGGGGCCTATGTGTCCGTCATCCAGGGATCCGGGCTCGAGCTTTGGAATGACCCCGCAGTGGACCGGGTGACCTCAGCCAGCGACTTCGACTTCTCGACCTTCCGCCGCGATCCCCAAAGCCTCTATATCGTTGTTCAGCCAGAGCACCTGAAAACCCTGGCCCCCCTCGTTCGCCTCCTCTTCGCCGATGCAATCGCCTCCCTCCAGCGCCGCGAGCCAGGTCCGGACGAACCCCATACGGTCATGTTCCTGATGGACGAGTTCGACCAGTTGGGCCGTCAGCCCCTGGTGCTCTCTTCCATCAAGACCATTCGCAGCTTTGGCGGCCGGTTCTTCATCATCTCCCAGACCATTCCCGGCCTCGATGACATCTATGGCGAAACCGGGCGGCGCTCACTGCAAGGCGGCGCTGGTGTGCAGATCTACATGACACCTCAGGATGACCGGACCGCCGAGGTGCTTTCTAATGCTTTGGGGAGGTCCACCATTACCGCCGTGACCGAAAGCCAGTCGCGGGTCCGAGCCTTGGAGGACAGCGCTAATGTCAGCAGGCGTTCCGAGGAGCGGCCGCTGATCTCGGCGAACGAGGTGCTGCGGTTCCCGTTGGATGAGGTGCTGGTCCTGCCTGAGGGGCAATATCCAATTCGGGCTTGGCACATTCGGTACTTCGAGGATCGGCATTTTGGGCCGATTGATCGAGCGCGGAAGGGGAAGGCGTTATCTACCACACGAGGAAGCGGAGCTGCTGGCAGGCAAGTTGCTGTTGGGAAGCTGTCGGGGTTGGTGGGGTCCGCTGATCCTGCGGGCACCGAGGTCTTTGGAGAAGCGGCACGGGTGTTTCGGGAAATCGCGGAGAGTGCCAAGCGGACACGGAAAGTACCGGCTAGGGTCTAACCGGCGCTTGGTCGCTCAACCTCACCGCATACTCCTACGGGCAGATACGGCCCTTTGCGGACACTGGATCAGTGCCCTCGAGTGTCCGCTTTGGCGCGCACGGCAATGACGGTTCGGTCTTCCTCGAATTCTGGACGTTCCCACTGTCCGAAGAAGATGACTATGCGAAGTACCGAGGAGTGCGCTTCCTCCAGGTCCTCGCACAGATCACGGAAGACCGGATCGCGCAGACAAAGTCGACGGATCTCCTGAGCCCGACTTGGAAACAGAGCGCCGCGACCGCGCCAGTTGACTGGATCAGCAGGTCGGCAAGGATGGACTTACCGCTCTTGGTATGCGCCACGATTGAGAAATTGCGGATGTGCGAAAGCTCCGTCGTACGGCCGCATAGCGGCACTCGCGGAGGCGGGAAAGGGGCCGCAGGGTGCGGCCCCAGGCCGAAGATCAGGCAAGGGTCAGAAGCGGAAAGAAACGCCGGCAAGAAGGTCGATCGTGTCGTAATCGGCCGAAAGCGTGACCCCGCCCGGGCCGTCCAGTGTGGCGGTCTCGGCGCCGAAGTAGCGCGCCTCGCCGAAGAGAGACAGGCTGTCCGAGATTGCGTAATCCGCTCCAAGGATCAGCTGCCATGCGAAAAGCCCGCGGTCGCTGTACTCGCCGGTGCCAGGACCGCTGGTTACGTCGAAATCGACCTCGGTCACATAGCCAAGGCCAAGACCGGCGTAGGGCGTGAAGGTGCCCCGCGAGAGGAGGTAGTAGCCGTTCACCATGAAGGTGGTCGACGCATAGTCGCCGCCGATAGCTCCCGTAGCCTCGTCGGTGCGATAGGCAAATTCAAGCTCGGCCCGGAAGGGGCGGTCGCCGTAGTCATACCCGAAAGCGCCGCCGTAGATCGACCCGCCGTCGTAGCTGATCGATTGAGAGCTGCCGCCAAGATCGGCGCTGCTGCCTTGAAGGGACGAGAACCCGCCGAAGAGCTTGGCGTAGTAGGCGGTGTCCTGTGCGGCGGCGGGACCGGCGGCGAGGACGAGAAGGACGGCGAAAGGACTGCGACGCATTCTGGAGGGCTCCGTTGTTGATGCTGACGGAGAGTTGGGACACCGAGCAGCGCAGAACAGCGCGGATGCACGGATGAACCGGCCTTATGCACGAAGTGACGTGGATTGAACCTTGGCGAGATCGAAAGCGGCCTGAATGGCGGCACGGTACTGCCGACTGACCGGCAAAGTGGCTCCGGTTGAAAGGAGGGTTAGCGCCCCTTGGCCACGCCGGTCGATCCGCTGGACATGGGCAAGTGCCACCCAATGCGAGCGGTGAATCTGAAGGCCGATACCGGTCCCCGCAAGCTCGGCCACGGCCTTGCCGAAGGGATAGAGGACCAGCGCCTCGCCCGCCGCGGTGCGCACGCGGAGGTAGTGAAGCTCGGCGCTGAGAGCGACGAGGTCACGGCCAATGTTGCGGGGAACGCGCAGCCAGAGGCCGGTCTCAGCTGCTGCAGTCGCTGGGTCGGCTCTAGTCACCGGTTCAATGCGGACAAGGCGCGTGGCATTGAGGGCCAGCCAGAGGAAAGTGACGACTGGGGCGAAGCCGAGGAATTCGTCCAAGAGCGCTGCGGGCCAGGACATGCCAAGGTCGTCGGTGGGCTGGGAAAGTCCGAAGGCCGCGTCAAGGGCAATGGCGATCGGCGCAAAAAGTGTGGCACCGGCGAGGCCGGAAAGGGCGGTCTGCGCCCAAGGATTCAGGATGGCCACGCGCGGCACATGCGAGAGCGCAACCTGTGCGCCTTGCAGGAGGGCGAGCGGGATCAGGACATGCAGAGTCCAGAAAATAACAAGCCTGAGGCCGGTAAGCCCTTCGGACACTTCCGGTCGTAAGAGGATAAATGTCACTACCAGCACAAAACCGGCGGCGATGAGAAAGCCGGGCCACGTGCGGCGTGGGTCGAAGTCGTGCGGTCCGGGCATTACGGCAGGTGTTGCTGCTATCGATATTGAACTAAGTAAATAGTCTTTCCCTCTGACCGGGAAAGGGCCAGCGGCCAATCGTAACGCACCCACTTCGCGCTTACGGCCAGATTAACGGTTAGGCGCACCATAGCAGCCAGGCGGTCAGGCCAGTCAGCGGCAGGGCAAAGGCCAGATCGACCACGAAGATCGGTTAGCGTCTGCGGAGTTGGTATAATTTCATCACTGTCGGCGGTGTGATCGCACATGCGCAGTATCGCCATAAATTCCACAGGATCGGCGCAGCCAGTCCGCACCGCAAGGACGCTGCAGGCCTGGTCGCCATACCGCAAGGCCGGCGTGCTACGTCGCGTGAGCCAGACTGAACGGCAGCATGCATGTGTCGCGGCAAGTGCTTTGCTGCATGGTCAACGACCGCTCTCCGCCCTCTGCGACCCTCAGAGGCAAAGTATCTCCGCCACCCCGCGCCGCCCGTTCTGCCGCAAAAGCTGAACCACAAGGTCCACACTTCCCTCACAGTACCGCTTCACCTCCTCGAACCCCATGCCCAGCCCTGCGGCCATGACCATGATCGCCAACCGATCAATGGCCTTTCGGGCCGTGTCCGCATGAATGGTTGTAAACGATCCGCCATGGCCGGTGTTGATCGCTTCGAGGAAGGTCCTGCTCTCCTCTCCCCGCAACTCCCCGAGGATGATCCGATCCGGCCGCATTCGCAGAGAGGCCTCCAACAATCGCGCCGGGGTGCGCTCCCCCTGGCCGCTTCGATCCGCCTTTTGTGTTTCGGCGTGCAATTTTGACCCCCTAAGGCGGGGTATCGGCGTCCAATTTTGACCCCCCTGACGTTCTGTCAGACCGTTCGTTGCGAGGCAGC
>NZ_PKRQ01000015.1 GCF_002855575.1 Tabrizicola sp. TH137
CGGGAATGACAGGTTGCTTCGGCATCGGCAGGGCTCCCGTTCGCGTTGCCTAATCCTATCAGATCACACCGCAAGCCGCAGGTTTTTCAGACGTTCCTAAAGTCTTTCATTGAGTACTGCCGTTCGCCCAAGAGCCAGCGCTGGATCGCCCCCACAGGATACTATTGCGAGCGTTTCGGCCATGGCAGGGAGGTTGTCAGAGGTGGCTCCGCAAGGCGAGTTTGCAAGATAATGCCGCATGCGAAGGCTTCTGCGACCGCCTCAAGACCGAGTTCATTTATCCGCATGATTGGTGGGCAATCGCCGTAGAAAACGGCAGTAGGCCATATGGGATTGAGCGCGAGCGTGCGCCTCTACTTCAACTTTTGCGTTACATGGAGAAACGGGGCTTTAGAGCGGGCGCTTGAACCTCTTCAAATGATCAATGAACAGGCGCAAAGGCACCATCGTGCGGTATTCTCTTGGAAGGTAGATATAGACGCCGGGCACGCGCAGCGTGTGCCCCTGGAGAACCGTTACAAGAGCGCCTTCGGATATCTCCCGCTCGCAAAAGTCTTGAAAAGTATAAGCAAGACCAAGACCCCTCGATGCGAGATCGATCAACACCGGCAAGGTGCTTGCCACCAGGTTTCCGCGCACATCGACGCTGAATTCGCCTTCCTCGCCCCGGAACTGCCAAGGATAGATCCGGCCTGACGTCTGAAAGCGGTATCGGATGCAATTGTGCCCAAGAAGATCGGCGGGCTTGGTCGGGATGCCCCTGTCCTCTAGGTATGCGGGGCTTCCCAGCACCGCCAACGTCAATGGCTGGGTGAGGCGCACCGCCACCATGTCCTGCACGATGCGGTCGCCGAGGCGAAACCCGGCGTGCAGGCCCTCTTCGAGAATGTCAGAGAATGCGTCGGTCACCGAAAGTTCCAGCTCGATCTCGGGATAGGCCGAGACGAAAGCTGGCAAGGCCGGCCCGACCATCAATTGATAGACGAAGTCCGGCATTGCGAGTTTCAGTGTCCCGCGGGCCTCATGGCCCGAGCTGCGCGCACTGTCTACGGCATTGGCCAATTGCTCGAAGGCAGGATCCGCGCCACGCAGCAGAGCGCGACCGGCCTCCGTAAGGCTGATTGTACGGGTGGTCCGGACAAACAGTGCTACGTCCAGCTGGTGCTCCAGCGACTTCAATTGATGGCTTACGGTCGATGGTTTCAAGCCAAGCGCGTCCGCCGCCGCACGCAGGCTTCCGTGGCGCGCAATCGCGACGAAGATCTCTAGCGTGGCAAGCGGCAGTCGCATCCTTTGGCCTCCATCTCTGATTGTTAGATACTATGCATGAATGTGATGAATTTGCAGGACATTAACGCACAAAGCGTGCCCACCTAAGTTTCTCCCATCATTGCGAAGCCACCAAGGACACCGGGAGAAAACCATGAGTGAGAAACGTATCAACCTTCAAAACACACCGCATATCAAAGGGGTGGCGGCGCGCAGAGTCGCGTTCGACAGCCACGGCGTGACGTTGAAAGGCACCCTGTACACGCCGGCAAGCGGCACGCGGCCTTTTCCGACCGTCATCGTGACTGGCGCCTGGACGACCATCAAGGAGCAGATGGCCGGAACCTACGCGCGCGAACTCGCGGCTCGCGGGTTTGCTGCGTTGGCCTTCGATTTCCGCGGCTGGGGCGAGAGCGGCGGAGCACCGCGGTATGTCGAGAATCCGAAGACGAAGACCGAGGACATCGTGGCTGCAACGAACTTCCTTGCCTCCCTCGACGAGATCGATGCTGACCGTATCGCCGGCCTCGGTGTGTGCGCATCTTCGGGTTACATGGCGGCTGCGGTTGCCGATACCGACAGGCTATCGAAACTCGCTCTCGTCGCGCCCTGGCTGCACGACCCAGAGATGGCGACCGGCATCTACGGTGGTCCGGAAGTGGCGGCGAAGTTGGTCGCCTCAAGTGAAGCCGAGGACGCTGCTGGGACGGTACTGCTCGGCGCCAGCACCGAGGACGAAAGCGCGGTGATGTACCGGGCACCGTACTACACCGAGCCCGATCGCGGGCTGATTGCCGAATACGACAACAAGTTCTCGGCGGCGAGCTGGAAGCCTTGGCTGACATACGACGCTCTGGCCTCCGCAGACCGCTTGACCAAGCCCGTTTTGATGGTTGGCTCACCCTCGATCGCGCTGCCTGCCGGGGCCGCCGCTTACGAGGCACGCACGAAGGCGCCGCTTGAAAAGGTCTGGCTGGGGGAGGACGTCACTCAGTTCGACTTCTACGATCGGGCAGATGTCGTGGCGAAGTCCGCCGACGCCGTTACGGCCTTTCTTGAATCCTGACTGGCTGTGGAGTTGCACGTGATGTCCGATATGGCTGACATACAGAACGCTGTCCTCGGCTTCTTTGAAGCGGTGGACCTTCGTGACTGGGCGCGGGCGGAAAGCCTCATGCGCGCGCCCTTTCATCTCGACTATTCGAGTTACGGTGCCAGTCCCGCAGCTGACCTGGAGCCGACTGTCATCCTCGAGGGATGGAAAGGCATTCTGCCCGGGTTTGATGCCACGCACCATCAACTCGGGCCGCTGATTGCGGAAGTCGACGGTGCCCGCGCCAGGGTCCGCGCCTACGTCACCGCCTTGCACTTCTTGGGCGGAGCCGAGGGTGGTCAAATCTGGACGGTGGTCGGCACCTACGACATCGCCCTCGAGCAGGCCAGCGATTCGTGGCGCCTCAGCGGCTTGACCTTCAATTTCAAATTCCAAGACGGGAACTTGCAGTTGCCCAAGACCGCACATGAGCGCGCGGCATCCTAAGCGAAACGGAGAAACAGCATGAAGCACTTCATTCTCGCGGCCATGATGGCTGCTGCCGGAACCACGGCTCAGGCCGAATTGACCGACGCTCAGCAGGTTCTGAACGCGATCAACAACGTCGGGTATTACGCGGACCAAGGGGACTGGGATCAGGCTGCAATCCAGTTTCATCCCGATGGTGCCGTGCTGGATTACACATCCTATGCGAACGCATCGGCAGGAACCTCCAGCGACCTTCCGAGGATGCTCCCAGCCGAAATCGTGGCAGCATGGCAGACCGTGTTGCCGGGATATGACCGGACGCACCACCTGATGGGAACCGAAAGCGTTCTGATCGATGGAGACCGAGCGACCACGTCATCGAACATCTACGCGACCCACATACTTGCGAACGACGGAGAGGACACGTGGGTGTTCATCGGGGACTATCAGCACGAGCTTGAGCGCACCGACGAAGGTTGGAAGATCACGTTCATGCGCGCGAACCTTCGTGCACAGCTTGGTAACCCCGACCTGCCAACTCTGGCGGCCGAGCGCGTGGCGGCGGGTCAATGAACCGGGGCGCTTCAGCTGCATCGGCGATAGGGATCCTTCTGGCAGTATCCGCGCAAGCCGAGACGCTGCCGGAAGCGATCGCCTGCTATGAACGCGCCACAAACGCGAAGGATATTGATGCGTATATCAACTGCTTCGCCGAAGACGCGGTCATGGTTGACGTCTCCAGAACGTTCGAGGGCCGCGAGGCAATCCGCTCATGGGCCATGCGCGAGGTGATAGGATCGGGTGAGACCTTTCGGCATCGCTCGATCCTTGAAGCGACTGATGGATATGCCAAAACCGAAGTCGGCTGGCTGAACTGGGTCGTCCACTATTCCTACTGGTGGGATGCCGACGGCAAGATCACAAGGATGTCTCTGCAGTATGCAGATTGAGCCGAATACAAAGAAGCGCGCGCTTGTGACTGGAGCAAATCGCGGTATCGGGCTCGCAATCGCGATTCGCTCGCCGCCGCGGAATGTCACCTCATCTTTGGCGCGCGTGGCCTAGACGCAGCCGCGCGCGCGGCTGATGGCCTCGATGCCTCAATCGTCGAACTCGATCTCTCGTCTGACGCTTCGATCAGATCTGCCGTCGAGTCTGTCGGCCAAGTCGATATTCTCGTCAACAACGCGGGCGTACTTGGAGATGGAGACGTTCTGAGTGACCCGGCCGGTTTCGATGAAGCGATGGCCGTGATGGTCCGTGGCCCGTTCTTGCTGATGCGGAACCTTTTTCCAGGCATGCAAGACCGAGGCTTCGGTCGTGTTGTTAATGTTTCGTCCGGTTGGGGCGCTTTCTCGGATGGCGTTGCGGGGCCCGGAGCATATGGCGTCGCCAAGGTCGCGCTAAACGCGCTCACGGTTTCTGCGTCCCGGAACATGCCTCGTAACGTCAAGATTAATGCAATGTGCCCAGGATGGGTCAGAACCCGCATGGGAGGAGCGAGCGCACCACGGTCCCCAGAACAGGCCGCCGATACTGCGGTTTGGCTTGCTATGCTGGATGAGCGAGGCCCCACCGGAGGTTTCTTCAGAGATCGCAAGCAGATAGCATGGTGATCGCGGTTTGCAGGTGGGCCGTTATTGGGGTGGATGCCGCACTCCTCTGAGGGCATCCATGAAAGAGGTTACCATCATCGGCGTTGTTCTGGCAAAGAACGTGTTACAGGTTCACGGAGCGGCAGCGGACGGGTCTGTTCTGTTCTGCATGAAGCTGTCGCGGTCGCAGTTTCCGCGGTTAATGGCGGAATAGCTGCCGTGCTTGGGTTCGATGGAGGCACGCGCCAGCGCGCATCACTAGGCCCAGGAGCTGCCGCGGCATGGACACGAGATCACTTCCTGTATGCTGTCGCTTTCGCCGCTACAGTCATGTTCTGACGACGATGCGCGAACGAGTCCTTACCTTACTAAACAAGAGTTCGCATGTTCCGCGATAATCGCCCTTGTCGTCTGAACAGCCGCTGACAGCTCTGCCTTGTCTGCCTCTTTGAGCCCCAACCTAGCCAGATCGAACGACAGTTGGCTCGAACCATTGCCTCCCGCTGCGGATCGGGCGGCTTTTCCTCGAGCTCGACCCGACGATTCGGGCCTCTGATCCTGCGGCTCGGTTTTGGGTACGGCGGGCGCGTTGGTAACCGAGGTGGAAACCGAGCACTGCGCCCCGGCAGCCGCCCGCACTTCCCGCAGCTCGTGCCTAAGCTTCTCCACCGTCTCCCGTGTCTCCGTCATCTGCCGATCCCGCAGCAGCCCATCCTCATCCGGGTATGGGAAACTCCCCGCCTGACCGGCATGAAGCGCCTTCAGCGCCGGGTCTTCGAAATACTTGATCCGCCGCGCCCGGATCGGCATCTGCGCGTCGATCACGAGGATCACCTCGTCGAGGTCCATCCGCCGGGCCTGATCCTCAGTCAGAAGCGGCGTGTCCTCTGTCCGCTCGGAAACACTCCGCCCCTCGAACGGGTTGCGCCCGACAGCGCGTGACCGCGTGACCACGCGTTTGGTCGTCTTGCCGACAGCCTGGCTCAACTCCTCGATCGTCTTCTGCTCAGACGGTGTGAGGTAGAGCTTCACACCCGCGCCGCCCTGCAGGGACCGACGGGTGTTCTCGCCATAGATCTCGTCCAGCGCCGGGATGGTCTGGGTGACAAGGGCGAGGTTCCCACCAAAGGAGCGCAGCGTCTTGATGCTCTCGGCGACGATCGGCATTTTCCCGAGCCGGTCGAACTCGTCGAGCATGATCATCACGGGCCATGGTTCGTCATCGCCCGGCTCCTGCGCCTGCAGTGAGGCGATCAGGTCAGAGAAGAACAGCCGGATCAGGGGAGCGAGGGGACGGATCATCTCGGACTCGACCACAAGATAGATCGCGTGCGGGCGGCGCCGGATGTCCCGGAAAGAGAAGTCCGAGGTCGCGGTGGCCGCGTCGATCGCGCGGTTGTCCCAGGTGTCGAGCCCCGAGGTCATCAGGAGCGACAGGTACGAGGTCAGTGTGTCGTTGTTGGTCGAGGCCATGCGCTCAAAGATCAGCTTGGCCGAGGTGTTCTTCACCTCCTGCGCGCGCTTAAGGTACTCCTTCTGCTTGTCACCCCCCGAGGCAGTGATGCGATAGATCTCGCCGATGGTCGGCACGCCGCGCTCGAAGGCCAGAAGACCGGCCCCCACGAACAGATCAATGCCGCCAGCCAGAAGCCCGCTCAGCTTTTCGTTGTCGGTCTGCAGGAAGAGCTTCGCGGTCAGCTTCAACTCCATCTGTTGCCGATCGGGATTGGTCATGGCGGCGATGCGCGCCAGCGGGTTGTAGCGGTGGGTCGGGCGGTCCCAGTCAGTTGGCGCGAAGCGGAACACCTTGTCGCCCATGCTGGCGCGGAAGCGTGAGGTCTCGCGAAAATTCTCGCCCTTTACGTCCAGCACCACGGCCGAGCCTTTGTAGGTGAGCAGGTTCGGGATCACGAAGCCCACCCCCTTGCCTCGGCCCGTGGGCGCCACGATCAGCGCATGCGGGAAAGTCTTCGAGACAAGGAAGGGGCGCTTCGATTTGGGAGAGCCAAGCTTGCCGAGAAGGAAGCCGCCGCCCGGCTTGGCGAAGAAGCCGTTGCGCTTCATCTCGCCCCGGGTCTGCCAATGCGTCGTGCCGAAGCGTGTCAGGGCATCGCCGAGAAGCGTAACGCTCAACATGAGCGCGGCGATCCCAAAGCCCGCAAGGATCAGGTTTACCCATAGGAAGTCCCGCGGTGCGCTGGTGCCGAGGGCTCGGTACTCGCGCGCAAGCAGGGTGACGTCGAAGGCGTTCGTCGACAGGCCATAGCGGATGGTCAGGTAGCCCGTGGCCACGACATAGCCGATGGCGAGGCCAACCAGCGTAAGGCTCAGGATCCCACCCGCGATCTTCCCCTTATCCATGGGTGATCCCCTTCTCGCCATGCGCTGCTGCGTGACGTGCCCGCTGCGCCTCGATCTGTTCGTCGGCCAGGGCATCCAGCACCCGCTCCATGGCGGGCCCATGGGCCGTCACCTCACTGCTCTCCAGATAGGCCTTGGCGAGTTCCAGCTGCCGAAGTGGGTGCTCGGTGAATTTCTCCAGAACATCCGCGTGGCCCGCACGAAGGGCCGTCACCGCGTCCGGCGTGAGGTTGCGGTCAATCTGGGCGGCGAGGCGCTGGCCGTCCGTCTCGTTGAGCGGTTTCACGTCCTCGGCCTCGGCCCGCTGCAGGAAGGTCAACACATCAGGGGCAGTCTCAGCCATGAAACGCCGCTCGGCATAGTCCTGTCGTGCCTGATCCTCGATGTCGAAGCTCCGCTCGCTGATGTAGGCGCGCGATGCCCCCATGGCGCGCAGGCGATTGATTTCCTCCTGCACTGCTGCCCCGAACTCCTCATCCGGCATCTCGGCGCGGTAGCGCGCGAGGGTGCGGTCGTCTTCCGTGATCGGGCCGAGATGATGCATCGGATCGCGCAGCGCGAGGTCCATGTCGCCAGCGTGGAGGGTGCGGTCCTTTTCCTCGACGGCGAACTCCTGTGGCTTGCGGCTGTCGGTGATCTTGTCCCAGGCCATCGACGCCAGTTCGGCATGATCGGACGACCGTTGCGCGAAGGCGTTGAAGGCGGCGCGGGCCTCTTCGACCTCGACGGCACCGGCCCGGCGCACGCTTGGGTCGTCCGAGAAGGGATGGTCGAAATCCGTTCGACGGAACTGGGCGACGAGCTCCTGGAAATCCCGGCGCTCGGATGGGGAGAAGATGTCGGGCTCACCCGTCGCGCGCGGACGCTCCGGCAGCGCCAAACGTTCTGCCAGGGCAACCGGGTCATCCTCGGTCTCATCCACATCTTCGACCGCCCGCAAGATGCGCGCATCGGTCAGGGTATCGCCCAGACGGACATGGACGGCTTCCAGCCGGTCCAGCGCCTCCTCGCGATCCTCGCCCTTCTCCAGATCGAGATCGCCCGCCTTGGCGATGGCGCGCAGGTCCTGTGCCAGCCATTGCCGTTCGAGTGCGGCATTGCCAGCACCCTCACGCATGCGTGCGGCGACGGCCTCGGGATCGATGCCCGTGCCCTGCAGCGCCTCGCTGAGGCGCGCCTTCACCGCATCATCATCGAGGCGCGCGAGCTGGTCCTCGCGCATGTTGGCTCGGGCATAGACGCCGTCGCGAGATGGCGCATCAAGCAGTGCGGCCGAGCGGTCCCCGAGCGGATTGAGATGCGCAACGGAGGCCAGCACATCAGTGAGCTTGCGCTCGATCTCCGGCCTCTCGGCCGCGGGCGCCCGGTCGATCGCCGCCTCGATCTGACGGATGTTCTGAGAAAACTCGGTAATCAGCGTATCGAAGGCTGTTTCGTCTTGGGACATGTAGATGGCTCCGTCAGATTGGATCTGACCGCCACTGGCAAGGATGGTGCTGGCCCGCTCGAGCGCCTCGGCCACATCGTCGAAGGTCGACCGGGACGCCTCGACCGATAAGCCTCGGTAGGTCAGCGCGTTACGCGCCACCGTCTCCAGGGCTGCGGCGAGATCAGCCCCCGTGCGCTGGCGCTCGACCGGTGACCGACCCTCGTCACGGGCCTTATAGACCTCGTCGATCTCGGCGCGGTAGGTCGTGACCCCCCGGTCAAGACGCCGTGTCGCCTCGAGCCGGATCCCGTGGACCTGCGCCGCCTCAACCATCGCCGCCCGGAAGGCGTCGTAGTTGAAGTGGTGATCCTTCCCGAGAAAGAACATTTCGCCATCCTTACTGCGGCGGTTCAGAACGATATGCGCATGTGGATGCGCGCGATCTTGGTGTATTGCAGCAATAAAGTCGAATTGCGACCCCTCACCTTGAAAGAACCGCTCGCACACCGCCTCGGCGATCGCGCGCACCTCTTCGCCGCTGGTGCCCACGGGAAACGCCATCAGAAGATGCGAGGTATGGCCGAGCTTCGGGCTGTGCCGCTCGCCCCACTGGTTCTCGAAGCGGCGTACGACCCGGTTGATCTCGGCCTCGGTCAGGGTCTTTTTGCCGTCATGGGTGCCGCGGCTGTCGAGGATATGGCTCGACTTGGTTGTGAGATAGGTAAGCTGGGCCTTCAGCTGCGCGCCCGTGTGGCACCCGCCTTTCGAGATCGGCTTGAATATGGCCGGAGAGTAGCCGCGCGCGGCCCGGACCATCTGGGCATTCTTGGCCAGCCCCTGCCAGCTGCCCGAGACCCGGCTCCAGTCGCGATCGAAGAGAGCGGGGCTGACACCGCGCGCCTCACTCCGCGCCATGCTCGGCTCCCTGCCGTGCCAGACCGGCAAGGGCCTTGGTGACCTCGAGGTCCAGGACGCGGCGCCGACCGCGGAACATCTCCTGAATCTGGTCGGCCATGTCGAAGACGAGCGCCGCCAGGTCACGGATCTCGGCATGGCTGGCGGCGGTGTAGGGCAGACGCTCCCCTTTGATCTTCGCCTCGTTCAGGCGGCGCGCGACCTGGTTCACGTTGTTGCCGACCCGGTTCAGCGCCGCGCTCAGCCCCCTCAGCTCATCGGTCATGCCCTCATCCGGGCGCAGGATGTCGTCAGCGGCCAGGATAAGACAGCGCAGAGCATCCGAGCGATGGACGACACCGTGGCGCGCAAGGGCAGCGTCGAAGCGCTGTAGCTCCTTCGGGCTGACGCGCACGCCAATCACCTTCGGTCGACTGCCGTTCGCCGTCTGGCGATCTGCAGCGTGGTTGGCCGCGTTGTAGACGGACTTGAGACTGACCCCGTAGTGGGTGGCGAGATCGCCAGCGGCAACGCCCTGCAATCGCTCTTGGGCGATGTTCAGGCGCTCGGTCTCGGTCAGTCTGCGGCCGCGTGACATTTTGAAGTTAACGTTCCTATTTCTTGCCAACTTCGTACAAGCCCGCCTTCTCCCAGCACAAGCGGAGAAGGCACCAAGGGCTTGTACTCAATGTAGAAAATCGGCCTCGGGGGCCGATTTGACGTCCTTTGGCAAATGCAGCGCGCAAGGCGCTCAATGCATCGCGTCCCGCGCTCCCGGCACCGCGCATCGCGTCCTTTGGACTGCGTTTTGCGCGCCCCGCATCACGTCCTCTGGCGAGTGTCAGATGGCCCGTGCTGCCCGCATCGCGCGTGGTGCCCGATGGTCCACGTCCCGTGCGGTATGCGTCACGCTTCCTGCGTCGCGCACTATGGCCGATGTGGCATGTCGCGCGTCATCTGGGGACCGCATCGCGCGGACGGGAGAACGTCAGGTGTCACGAGCGTGGTGCTTTTCGCTCCCTGCGCGATGCACCATGGACCCCGCATTCCGCCTGAGGCAGCCCGCATCCCGTTTTCTGCTTGACCACGTCGCGCGCGGGGGTTAGCGACGATGAAACATCTTTGCTGCGTTTCACTATTCTTGTGAGAGGTCCGCCCCCATGCCGAACGACAATCTCGTGGTGATCGCCGCGATGGCCCGGAAAGGGGGGAGTGGCAAGACCACGCTCTCGCGCGCCTTGATCAGTGCTGCCGTTGCCGCCGGGCGTCGCGTCCTTCTGATCGATACCGACAGCACCGGCGTGCTCGGCACCTGGCACAAGCGGGCTGAAGCCGCGGGGCTGGGATCACCGCTCCTGCGATCTGCGACCGTCGAAAGCGTAGGGGCCGTGGATCGTCGGATCGAGCAGGTCTATGTGGCGGACTCGGCGGATTTCATCTTCATCGACACGGCAGGCGTCGGGGCCGAGTGGTCCGACGGGATCGCAGTTCTGGCCGATCACATCGTGACCCCTGTCATGCTTTCGACCTCGGATCTCGATGTCGGCGCGCAGACCGCCGACTGGTACGAAAAGCTCCGCGCCCGCGTCGATGACCCCGAAAGCCTGCCGCGGCACCACGTCGTTCTGAACATGGTCGACCCTAAAACCACACGCGCTGATGCGGCTCTTATCGAGGCGGCTATTGCGCGGTTCCCGGTGGTCGAGACCGTGATGATGCGCCGGAATGTCTACAAGGAAATGGACGAGAAGGGCCTTCTGCACGCTGTGGCGTTGCAGAAGCAGGCCGATCCGAACCCCCTCATGCGCCCCCATGTGCGCCACGTGGTCGAGGCTCTCGAAGAGGCGACCGATATCCTCAACAACATCCTCGCGGCGTGAGGACGGGGCGGTGAGGAAGAAGATCCCGACCATCACGCGGCCCGACCCGGCTTATGCTGCATCCCTGCGGCCAGAGGAGGGAGAAGACCCGGGAAGGGAAGAGGTTCTGCGAGCTGAGACAATGCCAGAAGCTGCAAACGTCGAGCCTGTGGTCTTGGACGGTCACTCTGGTTCGCCACCAAGAATGCAGCCTGCGCCCGCTCCTCAGCCCAGCCATGAGACAGCCAGGCGTGCAGCATCCGCGGCCATGGAATCTTCCACCCGCCAGCGCCGCATTCCGGCGACGCGCAAGATCGACATCCGGGTGAACGCGCTGGAACGGCAGGAGGAAGCCCTGATCGACTGCGGCGTCGATCCGGCCCATGTCATCCGCGCCGCCCTGCGCCGGGCAGTGAAGAACTGGCAGCTCGGGCCCGACTTCATCCCTCCCGCCGAGGAGCGGCGCACGCGGATCACCGATTGGCGTGCACGAACCTCGCTGGCAGTTGATGCCGGCGCAGTGACCACCCTCCTGCGCTCCCACGACCCGCTGGACGTGCTGAGCAAGTGGACCCTGATCCGCGGGCAGTTGGAGCCCCGTGTCTGGGCCGAAATCGACGCCATCCTTACCGAGATCGCCGAACGTGCTGCGCCGCCGCATGCAAGCGAAGTCTCGTAACTTACCTACCTAAAAGGATATCTTGAACTTCTTCGATCACATTTCGCGCGGTTGTGCGTCTTCATCTTGCAGTTGCAGAAACCAATCTTTAACACCCACGATCAGAATGACCGGCCTCCTTTTTCCCTGGTGCCGAGGTCCGAGTAGAGGAGCGTAGCATGACCCCACAACCCAGACTTATTGGCAAACCCATCATACGAATCCTCTGCCAGAAGACCAACACGCTCGTGGGCTACCTCTACCAATGGAACAATGGTGACGTGCAACCTGCCTGGCTCAACGAGGCCATGGCCGAGGTACGGTATGAGCCTATGGCTGACGCTGCATGACCAATCCTACAGGAGACCTTGGCGGGCCGATCCCAGACAGTGAGCCCGGGAACCGGCCCCATGCTTGGCACCGTGAGCTATAGAAGCAAGTTCTATAGCTCACGCCGTCTCAGAGGCTAAAGCGCCTCACGCCCTTGCTTAAGGAAAGCGAACCCTCGGAGCCTCCCACCGGAGTCAAGATTGTCGAAGTCGCGCAGGACGATCCATCATCGGCCTGAATCGGATCACCTAAACCGATTCAGAAAAACGATTGGACTTTCTGAGTGGCAGGGCGGATTCTGTGCTGGGGAGGAACGTGATGGTTGTGGCACATCTGCACCGCATCGACGCTGACGCCAACATGGCTCGGTTCTACAGCATCTATCTTGCCGCGACCCTCTTCGGCGAGGTCACGGTGCTGCGCCGATGGGGCCGGATAGGGACATGCGGTCGAACAAGCCTCGAGACTTGGCCGAGCGCGGGTGAGGCCGCAGCGTCAGCAAATCGAACACTTCGGCAGAAGTCACGCCGTGGCTATAGTCTGGCTGAACCATCTCGCAATCGAGGCAACGGCGCCTGAAACCTCGTCACAGCCTTCGCTGCAGTCGGCCTTCCAGGATTGCACCAGCTTCGATCACAATCCGCTCGTGCAGGACATCAGCATGAACCACCGCGTTCGATGAAAGCTGCATATTGTGCGCCGAGGCCGATCCCGAAACGAACCCCAGAACGGACAGGTCGTGGGCACTGACACTGCCTTCGATCCGGCCAGTGGCAGCAACCACAACCGCGGGCGCACAGGCAGATCCGACAATCTTGCCATGGACATCGACTGGGCCATCAGAAGTGACATCACCATCGATCACCAGATCGGCGGCAAGGAGACTGCGTCTGGCATTCGCGTGGGCAGCTTCCGGCCAGTTCGGGATCTTGTCATTCAGGGCCATCTGCACACCTTGTGTCCTTTGTCCGACAGACCCGACTGAAACAGAGACGAAAGGGGACGGCAACCGCAGGAGCGCAGATCGGCGAAGCAGCGCGGTTGACCTTGTGCCGAGATTAGGAGAGACAGCACACAAGTCTTGATAACTGTTATCAAGCGGTCTACCTTGGCCAGCACAGATCGGAGGGCCCATGATCAGCGCTGACCTCGGACCGCAGCTCGAAAGTTTCGTCGCGAAGCTCGTAGAGACCGGTCGCTACAACTCGAAAAGTGAAGTGCTCCGGGAAGGCGTCCGCCTGATCCAGGAACGAGAAGCACGGCTTTCAGTGCTCGACCTAGCCTTGGCGCGCGGCCTCGATGATGCCGAGAAAGGACGGGTCAAACCGATATCCGATGTGGTTTCGCGGCTCGAGGCAAAGTACCAAAGCATGGGTCGCGCATCGGAATGAAGGTCGACATCACCAGCGCGGCCGAGGCCGATCTGGAAGCGATCGCCGACTACATTGCCCGCGACAATCCGATGCGCGCCTTGAGTTTCGTGCGCGAACTCTACGAGCGCTGCCTCGATATTGCAGAGATGCCGGAAGCCTGGCCAATGGTGCCGCGCTATGAGCATCATGGCATCCGTCGCCGTGTCCACGGTCGCTACCTGATCTTCTACCGCGTCAACAAAGACCGGATCACCATCCTTCATGTGCTGAACGGGGCGATGGACGTTGAGGCGCTCCTGTTCCCGGAAGGCTGAGTCTCTGTGCTTAGCAGGGCGACAGTTCTACTTTGCGCCTACAAGTCCTTGTCGCATAATTTTGATTATGTAAAATAGTCCCGAGATAAACGGTTTTCAGCTGTTAAGGCTCACCGTTTTGTCCTTGTAGGCGCGCCACAAGCCGAGACGTTTGATGCGATACTCAACCAACTCGACCGACGCTCCAAAATGCTCTGCAATCTGGGCCGCACTTTCACCTGCTTCAACTGCCGTTCGAACGGCAGTTTCTGGAAGGAGTGTTGCCGCAGCGAGGTAAAAGGCATCATGTTCTTCAGAACTATCGTAGGTCCGGCCATATGCGTCGGCGATCTTGGCGATGCGGGTCAAACGATGCCCGAGCAGAATGTGCCAGCATTCTTCAAGGTACGTCACACGCTGGCGCTCCACCGTATGTTTATCGTTGCGAAGAATGGCCCACGTATCCTCGGACAGGTCCATCGGCACGCTCATCGCCGACCACTCTTGGGCACCATCGCCCAAGAGAAACTCGGCGCATTCCCTGGTGAGCCCTTCAACGTCAGAGACTCGGAAGACGTCGACACCGGCGATGTTGATATCGAGCGATTCAATCCTCTCGTCCGGCTCAACTCCTAAGTCCTTTCGCAGTTGCTGGGCCATCTCCTCCATTTCAGGTTTCGAAAGAGCAATCGACGGCGCCAACTCAGCGTCAGAGGGCGGGCTACTCAAAAGTTCCGAAGCGTTTGTACGATGGCTGGCTTTGATGCAGCTAGCGGCATTGAGGAGACAATGGATCGTTTTCGCCCGTACGTTCTTGCCAGCACGAAAATGGACCAGCGCGACATTCTCAAAACTTAGGCCCGCTTCCCGAGCATCGTCACCCAACCACTCGATAATTCGAATCGACGAGTTATTGTCGGGTTCACCCTCACCGCGTTCGATCCGCGCCAGGGATGAAAAACTGACGCCGATGCGCTCTGCGAGCGCCCGGATGCTAAGCCCTTCTGTTTCCCGCTTTTTCTTGAGTGCAGCGACAAGCGCTGCTTTGTCTGTCTTCATGTTCTGGCCGTGCGTTTCGCACACCTTGACACGGCGCGCGATCCTCCCCTATCGTGCTTCTAACACAGGCTCGCACATCTGAGAAGTCGGCCCGTGGAAACGACCCGAAGGAGTCAACATGTCGAAGAGAATCCACGTCGTGCCTCACAGCCAGGGCTGGGCCACCAGACGCGAAGGGGCGGGTCGTGTAAGCTCGGTCCACACCACGCAGACCGCTGCAACCCAGCAGGCACGCAACATCGCGATCCGCGAACGCGGCGAGGTGATCATCCATCGCCCCAACGGGCAAATCCGGGATGCCAATTCCTACGGGAATGACCCGTATCCCCCCAAAGGCTAGGAGTAGGAGATGAATACCATGAAGGACACTAAGACGGTCACCATCGTCGTTGAAGGCACTCCTCATGAGTGGCCGAAGAACAGCGAGATCACCTACACCCAAGTTGTCGCGCTGGAGTTTCCCGATTTCGCGCAACACCCAGAGACGACCTACTCTATCAAGTATACCAAAGGGCACGGCAACAAGCCGGAGGGTGTCTTGGTTGCTGGCGGCTCGGTGAAAGTCAAAGAGGGGATGATTTTCAATGTCTCGTCTACTGGCCAGTCATAACGACGATATCCGGCGCCTAATCGAGAAAGGGTTCGCGGTCAGCGAAGATAGCAACTATCTGGTTGTCCGCGATATTCCATACCTTGATGCAAATCTTGAACTTGCGACCGGTGCCTTCGTTGCAACGCTGGTCGCCGTCGATGAACTAAGAGTTCAGCAGGATGACCACCAGGTCTGGTTTGCTGGCGGGGTTCCTCACGGACTTGATGGCACACCGATCCCGAACCTCGGCGGTGGACCCTGCTCTCTCCACCTAAGCACCGCCGCCTCTGATGTTGTCGTGCAGCGCCGATTTTCGAACAAACCATTGGTAGCCCAACGGTTTGCTGACTTCTTCGAGAAGATTGAGAGTTACACCAATATCATCGCTGGTCCCGCGATGGAGCGCTACGGTGCGTCACCTTATACTTTTCGGGTTGCAGACGAAGTTGCAGAGGATCCAATCTTCAAGTTTCGGGACACGCTGACAAGCCGGGGGCAAATTGCCGACCTGACCACCTGTTTCGACGGCGAGATTGTTGCTGTGATCGGCCTCGGTGGAACGGGCAGCTACGTCTTGGATTTCATGGTGAAAACTCCCGTTGCAGAAGTTCGTGCGTTCGATGCTGATCGATTCCATGTTCATAACGCCTTTCGATCACCAGGACATCTGGACCCTTCGGAGTTCGACAAGACGAAGGCCGAAGTCTACCTGGCCCGATACGGCAACTTCCGCCATGGGCTCTCGGCCAAAGCCACTTACATTGACGGCTCGTCGGACGACGAACTTAGCGGTGTCACATTTGCTTTCGTTTGCGTCGATAACGGCGCGGCCCGTGCAGAGATATTCCGAACGCTAATGGAGCGGAAGATCCCGTTCATTGACGTGGGGATGGGGCTGAAGAGGAAGGACCAAGGTTTGGGCGGCATGGTCCGCGTCACATATTTTCCATCCGAACATAGCGAAGAGGTGATGCGCAAGTCCCACGCGCCGCTGCAAGACGATCCGGAAGACTTGTACCGTGCGAAGGTTCAGATCGGCGAACTGAACGCCTTGAACGCTGCTCTCGCCGTGACGCGCTACAAGCAGCTGCGCGGGTTCTATAAGGATGTGTCCGATTGGGAAAACCTCCTGTTTGACACGACTGACCTGAAGAGCGTCGGAGTAACGACCCGTGAAGACTGAACATTTTGCGCTGCAATCTGTGCATTACATGCCCAAAGTGCTGGAAGCAGGAATTCTTTACGTGTCCGAGGAGTTCCATACCGCCGCTCACCTTTGTGCATGTGGGTGCGGGCAAAAGATCCGAACGCCCCTTGGTCCGACTGAATGGACCGTTCGGGCAGACGTGCGAGGGCCAACCCTGCGTCCTTCTGTTGGAAACTGGCAACTGCCCTGCAGATCGCATTACTTGATCACGAACGGGAATGTTCAATGGTCCAATCAGTGGACCGAAAAACAAATCCATGCCGGGCGACAGAAGGAACATGCCAAGCGTACTGCATACTATGAAGCGCGAAAGCCAACGGCGTCATTGTGGCGTCTGCTGCTAGATTTTGTGCGCGATAGGCTAGGTCGATAGTGGAAGGGGGCTCACGCCCCCTTCTCGAACTTCACCACTGGGATGCCGAGCTTCTTGGCCTTGTCCGCGAGGTTTTCCTGGATGCCATTGCCCGGGAAGACGAGGACGCCGACGGGGAGCACATCCAGCATGGCATCGTTGCGCTTGAAGGGTGCGGCCTTGGCGTGCTTGGTCCAGTCGGGCTTGAAGGCGACTTGGGTGATACCCCGGGCTTCAGCCCATTTGGCGGCGATGAGTTCGGCGCCTTTTGCGCTGCCACCGTGGAGAAGGACCATGTCGGGATATTTGGTCCGGACCTGATCGAGCTTGCCCCAGATCAAGCGGTGATCGTTGAAGTCGGTCCCGCCAGTGAGGGCGACTTTGGGGCCTGCGGGCAGCATCACTTCGGTTTCCGCGCGGCGCTTGGCGGCCAGGAAGTCGCGGCTGTCGATCAGGGCGGCGGTCAGGTGCTGGTGGTTCACCTTTGAGCCGGTGCGCGGCCGCCAGGTCGAGCCCGTATGATGCCAGAACTCGGAGGCGGCGTGATCGCGCATCATGTCCATGCAGTTCCGCCGTTCGGTGAGGGTCAGGCCCTCGGCCGTCAGGCGCTCGAGTTCGGTCGATTTCACCTCAGAGCCGTCCTGTTCCCGCTGGAGGCGGCGCTGCGCATGCTCGTTGTCGTCAAGCGACCGTTCGATCCGGGCGGTGGCACGGTGGAAGAGGTTGACCTGGCTCCAGAGTACTTCTTCGAGGTCGGGTTCCATGCGGGTGTCGGCCAGGCTCGCGACGAGGGCATCGAAGATGTCAGCGACGGCCCCCCGGAGGCGGTCTGCGTCGGGCATCGGGCGCGGATCGGGCTCGTCTTCGAAGGGGCGGTAGCCGTAGAGCTGAAGCTCTTCCAGCGCATGGGCGGTCTGGGATGCGGTGTGGGCGGGTTCGTAAGCGCCGTCGCGGGTTTGGAACGTCATCGTCTTCTTGCCTCCGGGCCTGGCTGGTCCGCGCGTCATCCCGCGCGGCCTTCATGGGCTGCGAAAGCCGTCACGGGGGAGGACCCTTCACCCCCGCCTTCGGGGGCCGGAACGCATGTGGAGGAGGACGGGGGGCGGCTGATTTGCTTCGCGATGCAAAGCGGTGGCTCGTCCCCCGCGGCGGAAATCATTTGACCCCCGTCCTTGAAGGGTCGTCCCCTTTGACGGCCGCCTGCCCATCTCTTGAAGGCCGCTCGGGGGACGGGTGGATGAGCTGTCCCGAGAAGAGGCAGGAGGTGACGTTTCAGACCTGCGATGGTCCATCTCCCCTGCCCCACTGTCCTGAAACGCCCCTTGCGCGGAGACGCTCAGATTTCCAGGCGCTGCTGATCCTCGGGACCGATCTGTTTTGCCAGATGCTGACGCAGCACCGCCGGCCCGTCTGCCCGAAGATCGTCATTGAAGTCCCCGAGCCGTGGCTCGAGCACCCACACTGCAATTCCGACCTCGGCGGCTCTGGCGGTCAACCTCTCCGCTGCGCGTTGCCCCGCCGGATCGCGGTCGATGGCGATGTAGAGGCGCCGCAACCCCTCGGGCAGCAGGACGGCTCCGAGGTGGCCCGATGAGAGAGCGGCCCAGACGGGAAGACCAGGGGCAGCTTCACGAACGGAGAGCATGGTCTCGATGCCCTCGCCGATGACGAGGATGTCATCACACTGGGTCAACCTGACGGCATTGCCGAGGAGGTGACCCATGGCACGCCGCTGCGTCTCGACAGCCGCTTTGCCCTGTCCGTCAGGCGCAAGCCAGGTGCGATGCACACCCTGCAAGGCCCCTTCCCCATCGGTGACCGCACCGATCAGCGCCGGTCGGGGAATGCTCTTGGTCTGGCCCTCATCCCGATGCCAGCACTTTGGGTGAAAGCGAAGGACGCTCGTCTTGCCGCCAAGGGTGATGCCCCGGGAGCGGAGATAGGTTTCCGCAAGCGTGCCTGCGACCGGCATCGAGGCCGCAAACAAGCGCGCCGCTGCTTCTGGCGTGCCCCCATGGGACTTTGATCTTCTCGGTGCGGGGCCTTCCGGGAGAACCGGCGCCGGACGACCGAGATGCGCACGCGCCTCGGCGAGAAGGTCGGGAAAGCGACTGATCCCCGTCCGTTCGCGGATGATATCGAGGAGATCACCATGTTCGCCGGTGGCACCGTCAGTGAACTTGCCGGCTGCCCCTGGCCCGGATGAAGGGCCGGTCAGACGCACAAACAGCGACCGACCGGGATTGTTCTGCAGATCGCCCACGATCCAGTAGGACCCTTCCCGCCGCCCGGCGGGAAGGTAATGACGACAAACACTTTCGGCAAGGGACGAAAGCTCACGCAAGAGGTCTTCTGTTTCCAATGACATGATCACACAATTCAACCATTGCGTGCATGTAGACCGGAGACCGCAAACCGCGCAAGCAGCCGCTCGAGGACCGCGACCCCGGAGGGATCGGTCGGGCAGAATAGCCTGAGCTTCCAGGCGATGATCTCTGAAAAGAAGCCATCCGCCTTTAGGCGATCCTTCTGGGCTTCGGTGAACCCCGAGATTTCGATCCGGTTCACCCCCATGACGCGGGACCGGTGCAACTCCATCCCCTCGGCCAGTCGCACGACGGTCTTGCCCTCCAGAACGAGGGCATGGACCTCAGCGGCTGCAAGCTTCGGCGCATCGTCTGCCAGCGTGGTCGCGACCCATGCGGGCGAAACCCGGCGGCCGATGATGCGCTGGCCGTCATCGGTCTGCAGCCGGTAGACGCGGGTTTCATCCTGGGGAAGCTGCTTCCAGATCGGCAGCAAGAGACCCGCTACGATGTGGAGCGTGGCCTCGGAGAACTCGGGCACCTCGGCGAGTTCCGCGGTCCACGCGGAAGCGAAGGCTGCGCGGTCGGCCTCGAGCCAGTTTGTATCCTCCATGATCTTGGCCGGAACCGTGCTCGCCTCGGTCGGACGGACCAGCCTCAGACGCGACTCGATCGTGCCGTCGTCTAGCATCAAGCTGGTGGCGGGCACCTGCACCGCGGCACGGCCCGAGCGGCTGTTGACCAGCAGGCGTGCTTTTGGGTCGTCGAGCCAGTCGAGCGCATCCGCCAGCGAGGTCGGCGTGTTGCGCCGCTTCTCCGAGATGGTGAGGAGTTTGGTTTCCGCGCCGGAGCCGGGATGGGTGTAGATCACCCGCGCATCCGTGACGCGGAAGCTCTCGGCGCGCAGTGTCTCGAGCCCGAGGTCGTAGACCCCGGCTGCAATAGCCCCCTCGATACGCTGATCGAGCAAATCCTCGAAGGCAGAGAACAGCACGGCCTGCATGTCGATCGTCAGCGCGAGCAGGCGATTGAGAAAGGTCGTGATCGGCGGCAGGTCATCCTTCAGACCGTTGTCATCGGTCAGACTAAGCCCCGTCGCATCCTCGAAGTCCCCGAGCGAGCAGCCTGCCACGTCGCCGCGATAGATGCGGCGGTAGAGTTGGCGCAGGGCGTCGCGGGCATAGGGGGACTCGAGGTTATCCTCGGGGCGGAACAGTCCCTGCCCGCCCGTCTGGCGCTGGCCGCGCGTAATGGCCCCGAGCGTGTCGAGGCGGCGGGCGATGGTCGACAGGAACCGCTTCTCCGCCTTCACATCCGTGGCCACCGGCCGGAAGAGCGGCGGCTGTGCCTGATTGGTGCGGTTGGTGCGCCCCAGACCCTGGATGGCCGCATCGGCCTTCCAGCCGGGTTCCAGCAGGTAGTGGACCCGCAGGCGCTGGTTCTTCGCGCCAAGATCGGCGTGATAGCTGCGCCCCGTGCCACCGGCATCGGAGAAGATCAGGATGCGTTTCTGGTCATCCATGAAGGCGGCAGTTTCCGCGAGGTTGGCCGAGCCAGCCCGGCTTTCGACGACGAGGCGCGCGGCAGGGCCCTCGCCTTTCCTCACGATGCGGCGCGAGCGGCCCGTTACCTCGGCCACAAGATCGGTGCCGAAGCGCTGGACGATCTGGTCGAGCGCGCCCGGCACGGGTGGCAGCGAGGCGAGCCTC
>NZ_PKRQ01000016.1 GCF_002855575.1 Tabrizicola sp. TH137
CTGCCTCGCAACGAACGGTCTGACAGAACGTCAGGGGGGTCAAAATTGGACGCCGATACCCCGCCTTAGGGGGTCAAAATTGCACGCCGAAACACAATCTTGCCCAAGAGCGGGACGAGGCGATGAAGCTGATCGACCGTTGCGGACTGACCGAGGTGCTGTGGAAGCAAGTGGGAAGCGCCTATGGCTATCAGGCCAAGGATCCCGGGATTGAGGACTTCGCCCTCACCCTGTTCAAGTCCTGCTATGCGATGATCTTGAACGAGGATGCGAGCCTGAATGCCGAGGCTCTGGTGCTGTTCCGGCGCTGGAAGAACGACAAGACCGGCGCTGCGCATTTCGAAACACTGTCCAAACGGTTCGTTGGCCCGCTGGCGATTTCGACCGATGTCGCCAAACGCGATTTCCGCTACCTGATGGACCTTGATGTCTTCGAAGAGGTGGACCGCCATATCATCCGGCAGATCGTTCAAGGAATGGCCAACCACACAGTGACCCCGAACGAAGTGCTGCGTTGGGTAATGGAGCGTCAAAGCAGCCATTGGCATACGCAGTTCGAGCACATCTACCGGGCCATCCATTTCGCGGCGGAATTCCAGAAGGGCCTGGCCGAAGCGACCCTGGGCATGACGAGCCTCGCCGAAGGGTTCCAGCGGTATGCGAGCAGCTGGTATCGTCTGGATCAGTACTATCGCCGGTTCATCTACCACTTTGAAAAGAGCGCGATGGCAACCCTGCTGGGCACGCTCTTCGAACGGATCGAAAACCTCTACGTCAACAATTACCTGGTCAAACTGAACGACGCTTGGCAGGAGCAGATCAACAAGGCCGCGACCTGGATCATCCCGGGTGTGCCACAACAGATGGATTTCTACCGGGATCAGGTCGGTGAGTATCGTCGCAGCGGCCAAAAGGTCTGCGTGATCATTTCTGATGCGCTCCGCTACGAGATCGCGGAAGAGTTCCTGTCTCGCATAAGAGCGCTCGACCGTTTCGATGCCGAGCTCCAGCCCATACTGGGTGTGCTGCCCAGCTACACGCAACTGGGTATGGCCGCTCTATTGCCAAACCACGCGCTCCGCATCGCGGACGACGACAGCACACTCGTCTTCGATGGTGACCAGCCGACCAGTGGTTCCGTCAATCGAGAGAAGCTGCTCGCAACCGGGCGCAAGGATGATCGGGTGACGGTCCAAGGTGCGGATGCGATCAAGGGCATGAAGACCGACGAGGCCAAGGCGCTGTTCCGCGACCATGACGTGATCTACGTTTATCATAACAAGATCGATGCCATCGGCGACAAGCTGACAACCGAAGGCGATGTTACGCAAGCCGTTGAAGATACGCTCGAAGACCTAGTGACGCTGGTGCGAAAGCTGACTTCGGCAAATGCGACGAACATCCTAGTCACGGCAGATCATGGCTTCATTTACCAGCACCGCGAACTGGAAGAGAGCGACTTCTCTGTGGCCGAGGTTCAGGGCAATGTCCTTGCCCGCAATCGTCGGTTCGTCTTTGGCAAAGACCTGCCCAGCACTTCGGGCATGAAGAAGTTCAAGTCTGCTGACCTCGGACTTACTAGCGACCTGGATGTCTTGATCCCGAACTCGATCAACCGGCTTCGGGTCAAGGGTGCCGGAAGTCGTTTCGTGCATGGCGGAGCGTCGCTTCAGGAAATCGTCGTTCCCGTCGTGCGAGTTGGCAAAGGCCGTGAAAGCGACTTGCGCCAAGTGGATGTTCAGATCGTCAACACTGGCAAATCCTTGATCACATCCGGCCAAGTGTCGGTGACCTTCTACCAGTTGCGGGCTGTCACGGATAAGGTTCAACAGCGGCAACTGCGGGGCGCAATCTATGCTAGCGATGGTGAGCTGATTTCTGACGTCCAAGATCTGAACTTCGCCTTCACTTCCGAAAATCCACGTGAGCGCGAGCTGTCCAAGAAGTTCCTGCTGTCGCGCAAAGCTGATGCTTACAACAACCAGGACGTCTTCTTGCGGCTTGACGAGCAAGTGGGAAAGACCAGTCACTATCAGGAATACGCCCACCAGCGGTTCCAGTTGAAACGTGGCATTACGACTGATTTCGATTTCTAAGGATGTGTCGGCATGACTGACCTGAACTCCAAGATCAACGCTCACTTTCCCGGCTTCGTGGTCAGAAAGGATCTCGTGAAGGCGGTGAAGGGCAACGCCATCGTCCCTAGCTACGTCTTGGAATATCTGCTTGGCCAGTACTGTGCCACAGACGATGAAGCCTCCATCGAAACTGGCATTGAGACGGTCAAGGAGATTCTGCGCAAGCACTATGTGCACCGGAATGAGGCTGGCCTGATCCAGTCGACCATCCGCGAAAAGGGGCGCTACAAAGTCATCGACCGCATCAGCGTCGCACTTAACGAAAAGACGGACGCGTATGAAGCCGTCTTCGAGAACCTGGCGATCAAGAAGGTCGCAGTAGACAGCGGAACGGTCAAAGCCAACCCGAAGCTCTTGGTAAGCGGGGTCTGGTGCATCGCTGACGTCCAATACGAGCATTCCGACGATCAGCGTATCTCGCCCTGGATGTTGGAAACACTGAAACCTATCCAGATTGCTCGGGTCGACTTTGATGTGTTCGTCACGGCTAGGAAGGAATTCACTACCGAGGAGTGGATCGACCTTCTGATGCAGAGCATCGGGTTTGACCCTGCGGCCTTCGGCAAGCGTAGCAAGCTTCTCCAGCTGATGCGTCTCATCCCCTTTGTTGAACGCAACTACAACCTGATCGAGCTAGGGCCCAAAGGAACGGGTAAATCGCATGTCTATTCGGAGTTTTCGCCGCATGGGCAGCTGATCTCTGGCGGTGAGGTCAGCATTCCCAAGCTGTTCGTGAACAACTCCAATGGTCGTATCGGGCTCGTTGGATACTGGGACGTGGTGGCCTTCGACGAATTCGCGGGCCGGGACAAGTCGGCTAACAGAGCGTTGGTTGACATTATGAAAAACTACATGGCCAACAAGACCTTCTCGCGGGGGGTCACACCGATGGGCGCAGAGGCCAGCTTCGCCTTCGTGGGTAATACGGCCCACAACGTGCCCTACATGCTCAAGAACAGCGATCTTTTTGAGGAACTGCCGAGCCAGTTCCACGACTCTGCATTCATCGACCGACTGCACGCCTACCTGCCTGGCTGGGAGGTGGACGTCATCCGGGCTGAAATGTTCACGGCAGGTTTTGGCTTCATCGTTGACTACCTCGCAGAGATCCTGCGCCATCTGCGCAGTGATGACCTTTCGCATCGCCACCAGGCCTACTTCACCCTCGGGCCGCAGATTTCCACTCGTGACCGTGACGCCATCAACAAGACCATGTCTGGCTTTATGAAGCTGCTGTTCCCAGCCGGGAGCGAAACCGAAGGTGAGGTGGAGGAACTGCTGCGACTGGCCGTCGAAAGCCGCAAGCGGGTGAAGGATCAGCTAAAGCGCATTGATGCGACCTATCCCGCCGTAGACTTCCATTTCGTCTCAAAGGGTGGCCGGAAGGTGCAGGTCACGACTCTGGAAGAGGACGAATACCCCCAGTTCTATCATTTGCATGCCGCAGGCACTCAAGAGCGCAAGCCGGAGCAAGCGTCGGACACAGATGCCGTCGTGGAAACGGTCACCAGCACAACGGCCCCGGACACTTCGCACCATACCCCGGAACAAGAGGCTAAAGGGCCGAAGGAAGGACATTTCGTTTTCGCGGAAAACCGCAAGGGCGTCAGCTTCCATAAGCTATTCGGCCCTTACTTGAAGGGTGCGACGAAGATCGTGGTCACGGATCCCTACATCCGCCTATTCTATCAGGTGCGCAACATCATGGAGTTAGTGGAAACGGTCCTGCGGCTAAAGGAACCCGAAGACCAAGTCACAATCGAACTGGTCACCTGCCCACATGAGGGTGATATCGGCAAGCAACGAGAGAACCTGGACGCCATTACAGCCGCTTGCGAAGGGACTGGCGTAAGTTTCACTTGGTCGTTCGACGGTACGGGAACTGCGCATGCACGACACATCGTCACTGATACTGGTTGGAAGATTTCGCTCGACCGTGGGCTCGACATTTTCCAGCAGTATCAGATGAACGATGCGTTCAGTTTGGCAAACCGCCTTCAGGAACACAGGGCGGTCAAACAGTTCGAGGTCACTTACCTTCGGATTTGAGCCACGTATCGTATAGTGAACCAAGTGTCAGGCCCACGATGGTGACATGCACGTCCAAAACGCTTTCGACGTCAGCAGGTCAGTAGCATTCCCGTCATCTGCTCCACCTTTCGTGATGCGTTCAAGTTACGTCCCAGTCGATCTTCCGCACGTCAAACGTGGTTTCGGGCGCTCTATTCAGTTGCCTAAGGATGAAGCTGACGGGCGCGTCACTGAGTGGCTTCACTGGGCGTGTTGGCTGCTCGTACGGGTCACTGGATTGCTCGCTCTTTCTTTCCTTGGGCTTACCCTTTCCAGAGTTGTTCTGGGACTCGCCTACTTGTGAGATCCGCAGCTGCTTCTTGCTTCTCTTCTTCTTTTGAGGTGGTTGTTTTGCCTTCTTGGGGGCCGGGGCAGCTGCTTTCTGATGTCGAAGGTAGAGTTCCCTGAAGACAGCCGGATACTCGGGCTGCGCCTGCAGCCAGATAAGGGGCGAACCTGCTGCCCTTACTTCACCAAAAAGCTGACTGTTTAGGTTCGGAACAGAGAGTGTCCCCTGTTTCTTGATCATCTGGTCTACAAGGCTTCGGATGAGCCTAATCCGCTGGTATTCGTAGATGTCCTCCGCCGTTACAATTGGCTTGTGGAATGCAACAGACTGATCTGACTTTCTGGCGGATTTCCTACGTTTCACCTCTACCGGCACAGATCCTGCTAGTTGCCGATGATTATCCCTTAACTCTCGTTCCTCTCGTTTCTTTCGCTTTTTGGCCTCTAGAGCACCGAACTCGCTCTGAGACGCCGCCCATGCAAACGGCGAACCAGCTTCACGAAGTGCTGCTTGCAAATCTGGATGTACGGTACGTGGGATCTTGATTTGATCACGTCCCATCAGAACTTGATCGATTATGGTATGTAGAAGGCTCTTGCGGGCGCCTTCAAGAAGCTTCAGAGGGTCGATTACCTGCTTCGACTTTAATGATTTCGGCCTTGAGGTTTTTGTCTGGTTGCCACGGGGCGGAATCTTCCTGCTGCCGAACGGAACACCATCGTCCGCAGGGTCATGGGAAGCGAACCGCCCCCTTTCGATTATTGTGCTGCCTCCGTAGAAGTTACCCATTGAAGCTCCTCAGGATTTTGGGAAGTTTAATCGTTTGTCGGATATGGTCCAGCTCGCTTTTCTAGGCTACACGCGGGTTATCGCATCTTGGGCAGAAGACCAAAGCTGCAGCGGGGCCGACGGCTGCGAGGAAGACTTCCGAGCACCTGCCTTATTGAGGCGCAAGCTGATCAGATGCCGACCGTCCTCGAAAACGAGGGCAGAGCAATCAACGAAAGCGCTCGGCACTAACCCTTTGGACGGCCAATGAGAGCGGGCCAGTCTTGGAGTGACCTGATCATTTGCTTTCTCAAAACCCTCACTGGCCCAACGGCGCACCTGCTGCGCTTGGCCGCCACAGTCGGAGGTGCCCCCAAACGCTAACCGCCATGCCCTTGAATGCACGCCGGACGAAGCGCCGCCCCAATCGGTCATCAATGAGGTCGGCAATCAACGCGAGGGCGACGATTTCAGACGAAAGGAGTTTAGCCTTCCCGAAGTTGACAATTTGCACCATGCCCGCGAGCGAACTCACAACATCGCGCTGCTCCTCGCTCAGGCCCCGTAGATTGCCAGCTAGCAAGTCTTCGCAAAGCGCATCCCAACGCAGACTGACAAAAAGCTGGCGGATATCGTGCGCAGAAACGGGCGGCAGCAGGTCTTCTGAAAGCACTGTGTGACGAGCTTTCGCAAGCCGAGCGAAGCTTTCTCTAAAGCCGATAGACGACATATCACCGGCACTGGCTGCCGAGAACGGAACGGGTGCGGCCCTAAATGCGCTAACCTTAAGCGAGCCGATGCTATCGCTCAACTCTGCAGGTGATCGTGCCATCAAAGGCACCTTTCGCTGCTGCGCCATGCCTTCAACCATTGCCCCCACCTCGTCTATCAGGACAAGGCTCGTGCGATGCGTGCAAAGGCTATGCGCCCGTGCAAAATCTTCGGCCGCCTCCGCACCGAGAAGCGGCAGGGCCAAAGCTGCAGCGAAGCGGCCGATTGCGTCAGAACTGCGTACCTCCATCGCATCGGACCACTGTGCAATCAACTCCACCCCACCACGCAAGGCCTTCACACGTTCCGGCATACCGGAGGCCACCGAACCCTCCACCGCCCGCCCTACGCTACGAAGCGCTGAAAAGGCAAACGAAAGGCTCGCTGCCACATCGTCACCCGGAGCATAGTAGAGTTGTCCCCCTGTCATCGTGCAGAGCTGCCCGAGGTTTGCATCGAGACTGCTTGGTCCCACAAGGATGGCGCTGATGCGTGCCTGCGAGGCAGCAAGCGCATCCACAGTGGATGACCAGGTCTGCCCATCGGTCAGAACCAAAATGTCCGCCGCCCCATTCTCCAACGCCGCCTTCACTGCCCGTTCTAGTTCTGTACCTCCATTGGGTTTTTTCAGCTTCGAAACGAGGCGCGCCGCGTCCGGTCCAGTGGTCTCCCCGATCTGCCTGCACGTATCATCAAACTCCCAAAGTGCGATCCGGTCGCCCCCACGCAAACGACCAAGCTCAAGACGCAAACCGTCGCGAATAGCCTCCCAGATCGTCAACCCTCGCGGACCCGCCGCCTGCTCTCCCGTGGATCCCGAATGGTCAACAAGTACCGCGAGGTCGAGAGCGCCAGCGCCTGCTGCAATCTGCCGTAGATCGACCCGGACCTGCCGCCCGTCCGCAGCAACGCCCTGGTGCGTCCCGAAGCGCCCGCCCTGCACCACGATCTCTATTGAGGCATCAAGCGTGATCCGCTCAACGCCCGAAACCTGACGCCCCGAAAGCAGTACTTGCCCAGCATCTGTCGTCACCGTCAGATCGGCCTCATGACGCACAGCTGCACTTGTTACGACGTCATCTACGGGTGCGAGAGGGGAAGAACCGTAAAGTTGTCCTACAGTCACGGGGATCCGCAGGAACGGCCCGGACACTCCGGCAGACATCGGCACAACGGTTTGGAGTTCAACCGCAACTTCCCTGCCGGGGGCCAGATTACCCACAGACAGCGCGTGGATGCCCCGCAGCACCTCCTCATGCAGGACAGCAAGCCTGCCCTCTTCCAGCGCTGCTTCGTAATCCTCTCTGGCCTCCTCCTTGGACTTGGCAACGGCCACCATTGTGCGACCATCCACGACAGCCCTCAGGCTAGTCACCACTGCTTCAAAACCCACCGGCATAGTCAGGATCGCCTCGACGGGACGATCCTCGACATTGGCAAAACGTCGCGTGGTGACAACGGTTGCAAGACCAGCCGTGACGTCTACCGAAATCACTGTTGCGACCAACGGCACCGGCGCGGGCCGACCATCCGAGAATACCGTCAACCCATCATTTATCGTTTCAAGCGAGTGGCCGAATGTCGTGATGTCCATACCTTATCCCTTTGCAGCATAAGCCCGCAGCGCCGCCTCGGCCGCACCCAGAACCGCTTCGATGTCGATAGCCTCCGGGGAAATTCCCGGATCGACGCGCAACTCCACGCCACCTGCCTGAAGGATTGGCACAGCATCATCGAAGGCCATAAGAACCTTGATTGAGCCGGGCTTCATTCCCATCCGGTGCAGCGCCAGATACCGCTGACCCTTCACAACATGCGTTTCATCGTACGCATCGGCAGCACGACCGGTCTTTCCCGCCGGAGGAAGGATACCCTCAGCGATGAGAAACCGGATTTGTCGCGCCGGAACGCCAAGACGTTCGGCAAGGTCATTCAAGGTCATGTCAAACTCCAACAAGACATAAATTGTGTCGCGTTTAACGTGGTGTCAAGATAACTCGACAAATTTTTTGTTTCGAAAGACATGGGAGCTGATCCACTTCCTCTTCGCCCGTCGCATCCAGTCCGAAAGGTCGAAACCCGGAATCACACCCGGACAGCTTTATCGCGCCTTTTCAGTGCGATAGGATGACGCGCTTGACGCATCTTGGCCCGAAGTGTGATACGCATGTGATACAGCCCCCTATCGCACAGAGTCGCGTCTGCTCATGCCACATCTATGGAAACGTGGAAAAGTCTGGTGGTTCCGCATGCGCTGCCCGCAGAAGTATCGCACGATCTGCGATCAGGAGTTTCTGACCCAATCCCTCGCGACCGACAGCAAGACGGCAGCCACTGAGCTGGTGCCCATCATCAAGAAGCAGTTCCTTGCGGAGCTTGATGCACGTCTGTCCGGAGAGGCGCCCGAACAGACCAGAGAGGCTTTCCATGCGACCCTGGCCCTGGCGAAGACCCACAACATCAAGCTCAAGTCGATGCAGGAGTTGGTCGAAGGCCCCGTAAAGGACATCGTCGAACGCATCGAGCGCTTGCAGCAGATGAAACCCACGACCGCATCTGCATTGTTTGCAGTACAACTGGGCGGCCTGCAGCTGCCCACGACGACGATCACCGAACTCGCCCGCGACATGGCAAACCTTCGTCCGGACGAAGTGGCAATGAAGAACCCACGCCAGCTTCGGATCTGGAAAGCCAAGTGGATCCGGGCTGCGGAGGCCTTCGTTGCAGCTGTTGGCGAAGACAAGAATGTTCAGGATATTGATAAGCAGAATGCCTTCGACACGCGGCGCTGGTGGCAAAACAAGCTCACCGGAGACGACCGGGTCACGTCCGAGTATGCGAACAAGCATCTCGGCTACATGCGCGCCATGATCGACACCTACTTTGCGGACGCACAGATCGATTCATACGTCAATGTTTTCGGCGACATCCGCATCGAGCAGAAGCCCGTTCACGAGCGAAAGAAAAAAGAGGCGCGAAAGCCCGAACTTTCACCGAACTGGATCGCCGAGAACATTCTGAAGCCAGGATCCTTGCCGGGGTTGAACAGAGAGGCGCGGGACATTGTAATCATCTGTGCGGAAACAGGATGTCGAGTGTCCGAGGTCTTCGATCTGCCGGCCGCATCCATCGTCCTTGACGCTCCGATCCCGCACATTCGTATTCGTGTCGAGGAAGGACCAGTCGGACAACGACGCGACATTAAAACGGCAGCGTCGATCCGTGATGTGCCCTTGGTCGGCGCAGCCCTCGAGGCCATGAAGCGAAACCCGAAAGGGTTTCCCCGGTATCGTGGCAACGGCAACTATTACAATACTGCCCCGAAATACTTCAAGGCCAACGGCCTTTTTCCCTCAGACACCCACGGCCTAGGCGGGTTACGTCACAGCTATGAAAGTCGCATGCGGCGCGCAGGCATCGACAATGAGGAGCGCGGTCTCATGATGGGCCATTCGCTGAAGAAAATTCGCGGACGCGAGGTCTATGGCGACGAGACCAGCCTCAAGCTTCGAGCACTGTTCGCAGAAATGGTGGCCCTTCCGACAGAGACCTGGACGCCCCGACCACAGGCCGAGTTGCGAGCCGAGATCGAAAAGCTTCTTCTCGAGGAAGGGTTCCGGGTGGCCTGACGAAATTTCAGGCCACCCTTCCCAGCTTCACTGCTTCACCCTGCGATGCGCCGCCGTCTCTGGGTTGACGCCCAGCAGCCAACTTTCGGGCAAAGTCCCGAATGTTCTCGGTGCTGACAAGACTGTCATGCTCGGCCTTGAGCTTCTCGAGCAGGGGCAGAAACTTCTCACCGTCCGGGCGAGAGACGATCTGCTCCGCAAGATACTGCATGCTGCTTCTAACACGATCAATGTACTCCATTAAAAAGACCTCTTCAATAAAGAGGCCAATACCGGATGTTTTAGCAGAGAGTCAATACCCCCTATTTATGACAAAACTAGATTCTTGTAGGGAGGCTGCCACCCTCTATAATTCAACGACAGTGAGACCGACGGCGAGACTTGTGCAGGACCCCATGTAGCATGGCGCGCGTTGAGTTGTCGGCTGTCCCTCAAGCTGACCTGGGGGGGAACCGCCATCTTAGTAAACAGCCTCAGGCTCAAAAATTGCATCAAACCCATATCGTCGCAAGCTGGACGAGAGCACTATAGTTCCAAATTAACCCTCCCTTTGATTCAGCTCGAGCAAGCTCAATAGCGCGTCAGCAGATGCCCCTTGCATCATAGATGTATTGATTGTCGAGACGGCATAAGCCCACCCAATCCCTCAAAATCGCAGGACGGCCCAAATCAAAGCGCCCCAAAGGGGCCGTGGTGCATTTGGCGCGCTTACTGGCTCATCGCCAAAAATCTTTCTTTGTACTTAATTCGCGCCTTGATTCACTTAATCTAATGCGCAATTTATCCATTCAGAAAGTCAGCGATGACAGATAACGGAGAATGCTCATGATGAAATATCATCTAAACAAGGCGGTCAGAAGCTCTTATCATCTCTCAGCCGCCTTTCAGCGAGAGGCTGGCTGAGACGCTAAAAGAATCTATCCCCCGCACAGTCTGAAGGTGGCTACTTCAGACCAAGCTGATTGGCGCGCCCTTGGTTGCGTGGCGCTGTCGATCACTAAGTATCTTCGACCGAGCGGTCGGGGCTGTGCGGCACTGCTCGCGATGCGGTGTTACTCCGCTTTATCCGTCGGTTGGCCATGCCTTCGGAACGCATCGCGAGCTCTTTCATCTCCCTGAAATCATTGGGTGCACAGCCACTCTAATGGTCCGGATTACCTTGGAGACGGCACACAGCGCCTTGAACACACACACCATCATCAAAAGGACATGACATGACGAACCAGAACTTCTTTCCCGCGCTAGAAGATGATCCAGAGGATCTCTTTCCAAGCGGCCAGATGCACATGCTGGCCCCCATCATTCGGGGGCAACTTCGCGGTTTTCCGGAAATCTGTCACAGTGTCCGCAGTGCAAATGCAAAATTCATTGGCGCAGCTGGCGAATTCCTGGTCGATAGTGTTCTTACGCGGCACGGGCTGCGCGTCTGGACTGCCCCCGATTTGCACTGTGCAGATCGCCTTTTAGATTTGTCTGGGCACGCCCTGCTGCTACAAATCAAAACAATCACTGCACCGACCGATGGCGTCTGCAGCTTTTCGATGCAACGGGGAAACGGGCGCACTGGCGGCCAAAGGCCATATTCGGCGAATGCATTCGACATCGCAGCCCTTGTTATTCTCTCACATAATGCAGTGAAATTCATGCCGAACTTCGGCAGATCGTTCCGCATACTTGAATCTGAACTGCCAGCTTTGATTGCAGATCCAATTGAGAGCCTTGAGGTGAGTATCTCAACGGTTCTGCGGAAGAAAAAGCGCTACTACTGCTGAGCGCATGATGATCCAAAGCCCGACAGGCATAGAGGATTACCCGCACTTACCCCAAAATCATCGATAAGGAGAAATGGATGGAGCCATCTGAAAAAACCTCAAGCACGGGACCGCTGAATTCAAACACCCTTTCAAAACGGAAGGCCTTCAGGCTTGTCCTGCAGGACAAATGGAACCAAGAGGTCCACGGCGTCAAACTCAAGACGCGGAGCAATCTCTACTTTGAGCTTCACGCCCCTGACATGGAGAACGAAGGGAGTAGCGACTGCGGCACTTCGGCTGCAGCTGCTGGCGAGGGAGCGCCTCAGAAACTCCGATTGCCTTGGATGCCGACGGCAGCGGTGGTTGCGGATCTCGTGGCGGTCGGTGGCCTTGCAGATGCCCTCGAGACGCAGTCGGCCGTCCTGCGCGTCCTCGAACCCGCCCATCTCACGCATGTTGTCATGCCACTGCTTGAAGATGACAGCGGCGGAATTGTCGGCGCGATCAAGGAGGCACTGATACTGTGGACTGGTCGGTTTGGTCCCTGGGATCTTCTCGAAACCGAGCCGAAGATCGTGGTTTGCAGCGACGCGCAGGATACGACGTGCCGAGTTCCGCAATCGCTCAAGCAGCTCGGGTCGCGGGTTGAGAACTACCTGCGCTCGGGAAATCCAGTCATCCTCATCACAGCAAGCGAGGAGCTTTTCGCGCCTTTGCGCCGTCATGTCGGCCTTACGCTCCGCTGTTCACGAATGAACCGAGCACTTGTCGTCGAAATCATCTGCGCACTGCATCGAAAGGCGGCGCGCCTAGGGCCGGCCACCATCCGTGACCGACTTCCAGACGACCATCTACTCGCACGGCTGACGACAACACAGCTTCAAGCCGCACTTCGACTGACTTCACCGGATCAACTTTTTGGCCGGCTGAAAGCTCATGCAAAGGTTCCCGCAGCCCTAGAAGCCGTGACTTTGGACAAGGTGCGTGGTCAACGTGAAGCGGTGGGTCACCTCAAGCGCATGCTTTCAGATCTTCAGGCTTGGCAGGCGGGCGCCCTCAAGTGGTCGGAGGCAAACATGAGTGCCGTGCTTTATGGCCCACCTGGAAATGGAAAAACGATGATTGCGGAAGCCTTTGCAGGCAGCGCAGGCATCCCTCTTCACGTCACCAGCTATAGCGACTGCCAACGTCATGGGCATCAAGGCGATATGCTGAAAGCGCTGAACGACGCCTTCCGTGCGGCCGAAGCTTCGGTTCCATCAGTGTTGTTCATCGACGAAATCGACAGCTTTTCAGACCGTTCGCGTGAGGGTTCGAACGATCAGTACCTTCGTGGCGTCGTCAACGGCCTGCTGACGCACCTGACACGAGCTGCCGCGACTCCTGGCCTCGTCCTTTTGGCTGCGACGAACGACCTTTCTATCGTCGATCCCGCAGTTATTCGTCCCGGAAGGTTTGACCTTAGGATTCCGGTGGGAAACCCGGACAAGGAAGGCATCAGGGAAATCCTCTCAGATCATCTCTCTGAATCCGGAAATTCCGAAATCACTGCGGCTGACCTGGAAGCGGCGAGCATCGAACTGGTCGGATCATCGGGTGCGACCGTCGCCAGCAAGGCGCGAGAAGTGCTGGGTCGGGCTCGAGCAGCCAATCGGCCGGTCACCCGCGACGATCTCGATGCTGTCCTGCGCGCATATGACCCGAATATCCGAAACGAGCACCTTCGGCGGATGGCCGTGCATGAAGCCGGCCACGTGATTGTGAGAGCACTCTCGACCTTGCCAGCCCCCAAATCTGTGCGGATTGGCGGCGGGGGCGGTCTTGTAGAAATGCCTGCCCTGCCTTTTCTCACGCCGGAAACGGCGGACGAAGTGCTCCAAGAATTGCTTGCCGGCCGGGCTGCTGAACGTTTGGTCATGGGATCAATCTCGAGCGGCGCCGGCCACGGAACGGACAGCGATCTTGCTAATGCGACGACGCTTGCCGTGCGAATGCACTCAGAATGGGGCTTTGCGCCAGGTGCACCGATCTGGCAGCCAGCCGCGAACCTGATGCAACTTGGTTTGCCGAGAGCCATACAGTCTGCGGTGGAAGAGCGTCTGCTCCAAGCCGAAGCCGCAGCGGAAAGGGTCCTGCTGGAACACATGGATGCGCTTCTGGGCCTGAGTGAAACACTGATCAAACAACGTGAACTCTCCGCCGACGAAATTCTTTCAGTGCTAGACAAGCTTGGCCTGCCCGTTGGCGCCCACGGGGCTATGACGGCCGCCTGAATTGAAGCTCAACTGGGGCGGTAGGCGGGACCGCCTCCGCTCTGTCGGTCTTCCAACGCCTCAGAGATTGCCCTGAGCCGCTTCTGGAAGGATCCGGTAGCTTCCACGCCAAGCTGCCGAGCGATGTCGCGCATCACACGATCAAGGATCCGGATTTGGTCCAGCAGTTCTTCTCGATCTCGCTGAAGGTCTTCAAATCCTCGGACAAGCTCCTGACGAAAGCGCCGAAGCTCGTCCGCGTTCTTCTGGTTCTTCTCATGCCGCGCCATAATCTTCTGCTTCGCATCGACGACTTGCGCCTGAACTTCCCGCAATCGCTGATTGATGCGCAACTCGGTGTCCTCAAAGCGTTCAGCGGCTTTGGCGAGCGCGTCTTCTTCTATGTCCTCCGCAAGCTGACGGGCTGCGGCCAAGGCTCTCCGTCCAGCTGCCGGTGTCTTGTTGCCGTTTCCGGTCTCATCGACGCGCTGACCACGAACAAGGTCAAACCCAGCGGCCTGCATTTCCGCTGCCAGCCAGCTCTGGAGCATAGCAAGAATGTCCGGACCCTTTACGTCCCCAAAAGCTTTATTGTGGCTGACCTTCAGTCTCGTCCGTTCAGGTTGCCTCAAGACGCGGGACTGGCTCCTATAGCGTCGTTCGTGCAGCGGCAGGAAAAAAACGGAAAGATGGGGCGTCGTCTCATCTAGATCGAGGCGGGCTGCGACAGACTGGCCAGGGAAAAGGCGCTCCCACGCCCGTAGGCAAGCGTCCGACCAATCGTTTGCCAGCGCAGTGTCAACCGTACCGTCGCTTCTTGTGAAAAACGACTTGGAAGCGATGAACATGATCTCCGTCGCAACAATCGCGGACTTGTGCCACTTGGCACCAAGTTCACCAGCTCGAGCACGCAGACAACGTGTGATGTCCGCCGGTGTCTCGCATCTCTCGAGCTGGACTGCATCAGGATCGAAGACGTAGTGCTCGTTCATCTGACTTCGTGTCAGATCAATGTGGGCCGCCTTCCGGACCCGACGACCGTGTTCCGTCGCAGCAGCAACGTCCGCCCATTTTCTAAGCGGTCTTACACGCAAACAAATCATAGGTTTACTCATTCTCCACCTCACCTTTCCGTTCACTGAAGATCAGTTAGGCCGCCAAGGTTTCAGAAAGGTTAAGGATCTGTTCGCTGTAGGTACGGCCCCGCCCAGCAAGACGAGTTCACGCTCGGTCAACGGGGATATTGAGGCGGATCGAATTCTCTTAACTCACTAAGAGATTTTGAAGCAAAGGGCGGACACGGCCCGCCAACCGTCCAGAGGTACAAATGCAAGGAGCCACCGACCCGATGATCGATGGCTCCTTGACTAAGGCCTCGGGAGACGTTGCGTCAGCGACGGGGGTAGTGCCCGAGCTTCAACGAGCGTGCGATCTCGCCACGACGTCTTGAGTAAGCCGGTGCCGTCATTGGGTAATCGCTATCAAGACCCCACTTCCGTCGATACTCATCCGGCGTCATCCCATAGGTCTCAGCCAAGTGTCGCTTCAGCATGCGAAAGCGAAGCCCGTCTTCAAGGCAGACCAGGTATTCATCTTGCACAGATTCCTCGACTGCCACCGCCGGGATGAAGCGTGCACCCCTAGGGCATGTCAGCTGCTGGATGCCAACCGCACTCGACGGCCGAGGTTGCTCATCCGTGTTGGCAGACATCAGCGATAAGACCAAGTCGACAGTCAGATCCGCAACAGCGAGCGCGGAAAGGTTACGCTGAGAAAGCTGCTGATTAACGACGCATTGAACTGTTGATTTGAGAAATTGTAGATCAGTCTTCATTTAAAATCTCCCTTAGTGAAGTTGATGAAAAACGGATAGCGCATGAATTAAAAAATGGCAAATGGAAAAGTCTGTAAAGGATGTTACCTATTTTATCTTTCCAGCAAGCGCGCTGATCATATCACACAGCAATATAGAGGCATGAAAAAACAACAAAAACTGGCAAAACTTAAAATCTCGGTTCGCAGTTTATCTCAAGCGTCCCATCTCGAACTGCAGAAATTATCCCAAAAGCAGAGAGTCCATTTCAGGCGCATGAAGGCAAAGAAGTGTAACACATGCGGCCCTGGGGCCAGACTGCCCCTAGGACAGCCTTCCCGGATCGATTGACGTGATGTAATCTCATCCAGAACCTTGTTGCTGGACTTTGCTCAAGCCCGTTGGATACCAAAACAGGTTTTCTCAAGACTTAACTCCGAGAACCGCATCTCAGAAGCCAATACAAAACCAACCCCAAGAGAAAGGAGGAGAGAGGCGAACTCCCCCCTCCTTACGGAACAGTTTAGGAAGCTACACGCGGCCTACTGTTTTGAGATTTTTTTCCATCTCCTCGTCCATTCCGTGCCAACCTTGATCACGACCAGTCCGGCGGCTGTCAGGTAGAAGGCCGGTCCATCGACCGTGCCGCTCAGCTTTGCGGCAATCGCCACACCCGATGCAACAGCGTTACTGTACGCGAGCACATCCGGGATTGACCCGGCAAGCTTCTTGATTTTTCCGTCCGACTTGTCGACTTTCAATGTGGGTTCCATGCGGTCGTCTCCATGCTCTCCCATGTGGGGCCGAGGCCGTCTGTCCAACGGCCACCCGGTGGCTTCGAAGCGGAGCGAGGCATTTCGAGCGCTGGCCCCATCTTCGCTTCGAATCACTACCGGGAATGGCTCGGGGCCGCCTGAAACGCCGGAAACAACGGAAACGCCGGAAACAGAGTGCAGGAAAAAATTTCTAAGTCGAACACCCATCGCGCTTTCTACATGGGTCTTGCGGAGGCGCTTGGCTGGACGCCGGCACATGGTCTCACGCCAGGACTCCTTGTCACCGTTCTGGAAAAATTCATACCATTGAGCAGTGGGATCTTTGAGGACAGTCTCCGAAGGAAAATCGCTTATCACTTCGAAAAAAATTTCGATAAGCGCATGCCCCCTACCTCGAAGGACTTCTTTCGTGATCTGGCGGTAGACATCACCAATCACACCGATCAGGAGCTCGCCAAGCGACTACAGCAAGTAAACAGGAACCTAACCATCGACCCAGCCCTCGCCGTTTCTCCGGCCAAGCTGAGAAATGCCGCTGAGTTTATCCTCCAGTGGATACAGGGCAGTGTCGGACAGGAATACCCGCGCCAAGCACGGCGTGAGGCTCCTGAAACCCGGGCTACGACGAGGGTGCGCAAGCGCCATTCCTCACCGCAGCTGCTCAAGTTCTACGAAGGGCTTGGCTATTTTTCACGGAGCGAGTTCAAGGCCGAGCAGCCGTCCGAAGGCAGGTTGCTGGAGGATGAAGAGGAGATTGTCGACGCGTTTCTGGAAGAGCAAACGCAGGTCCTGATGATTTCCGGTAGCGGCGGCGTGGGTAAAACGATGCTGGCCCACGAGCTGACAAGAATTCTTGTGATGCGCAGTCATCGACTGAACCCAGAATATCACTACGCGTCAATCCATGACGTTAAAATCATAGACAAGAAGTGGAAGTCCCCGACCTGTCTGCTGCTCGACTATGCCGAGAGGATGCCCTCCGCTGAAGAATGCATCAGGTTTCTTGAATCCGATACCGGCAATCTGCTGGTCCTGACCACGCGGGAATCCAGCAGCGAAAGCCTGAGGGCGGATTTTGCGCGATTCCGGCCCTTTCATCGCCGGATCGATCCGCGTGAGGAAAGCTACGCCAGCTACCATACATGGGTCCTTCGCAAGATCATCACGAAGAGCCTGCGCGCCAGCCAATCCGTCTGCGATTCAATCATCGCCCTCTGTGCATCGTCTCTTGCGCTCGTGGTCTTCTACTGCTTCCAGCATGTCCGTGGACTGACTGGCGCCGATCATGCCGTACTCCGTCACAGTCCTGGTCTGGCAGACTGGCTGGCCCGAAAAATGCCTGGTAGCAGCCTAAACAAAATTGCGGCCCTCGTCACCTCATTGCCCGCCACACGAGAGGCCCTCTCCGAATCCGACCACCTAACCGTCAACGCCCTGATCGATGACGGCGTGATTGAACATGAACCCATAACGGACATCATGGAGCCATTTCACGATGTGGTCGTTGAAGCGATATGGGACACAGCGATCAAGACCGGCACTGCGACCGCAGCACGGGACGACCTGCATAAATGCTTGCTGGAGGCTTCCAAGCGCTGCGGGCTTGAAGCGTTCAGTGCATTTGTCGAACGCTACACGGCATCCGACTATCCGGCCACTCATGTTAAGACGACCGTCACCCACTGGGTCGGGCTGCTCTTGAAAATCGCGTCCACTGATGAAAGTGCTCGGTTCAGAGCCTTGCAGGCGATGCTCTCCTATGACGTTCCCGTCGATGAAGCTTTGATCCAGCACATCAGTAACGCTCGCAAGGAAAGTCAGCGGCTTTTTGAACAGTCTCTGGTGAAAGAGGTTGTCAACAAGACGCCCGTGGGGCGAATTGTCCGCCGACTGAAGGGAAACGCGCTGCTCGCAAAGCACTCAGGCGCTCTGACCATGATTGACAGGCAGGTACGGGCCCAAAACGGTACGAAGAACCTCAATGCGGCCTACCGCGCTTGGCAGGAGCGCTACCTCCCCATGATTGAGGACCGTATCCTCTGCGCCAGTCCAGCAGATGAGCACCTGCGAGGCCGGATGTTTTGCCTGCTCGCGCTTTCCCAGAAGAACCCTGCCCACGCGTGCGAGGTCATGTACCAGATACCGCAGATGATTGATGTCCTCGGCATCTGGAAAGACTATGGCGAGTTCGGTGAGATCCTCTCCCGCATCCTTGCCGCCCGCAAGGATAAGGTCGGCGATCTGGCATTTTTCGTAAATGAATGGATCCTAACGCAACTGCGGTCCGAGCCAGATGAAGAGCAAGTCAGTGTCAGGCCAAATGGCAAGATTGCCCTGCTCTTGATCAGCTACTTTCAGGCGGGTGGGACTTTGGCCGATGTCAGAGAGGCGTTTGACCGGTGGAGCGCGACGGCAAGTTCTGACATAAAGATCGGGTTCAGGTCTGGTTACTGGCAGGTGCTCTATCAAGCATTTGTGCCCAAAAAGCTTGCCAATCCGTCTGCAGATTTTCTTGAAGAATTGGTCCCTGATCTGGTCGAACGCCTCCAGGATGTGTGGGAAAGCGGGTCCTCGCTGAGCGCCTGTCTGGCATTGGCGAGGCGCTTGATCGAGTATGACGACGACTTCCTCAGTGAGGTTCGCAGCATGATTCGGTCCTCATTTGAAAGGGGTGATCTGGACGGGAGTCGGGATGCCGATCTTCTCCTCGGTCGGTTTACCTTCGATTTCCAGGGAATACTTACAGATGATGAGCGGGCGATGGTGTTTTCATCGCTTGAGGCCGGGGTGCCTTCGACGACGCTGGACCGGAAAGCTGTGGCTGATGCCCTCTGGTACTGGAACCGACTTCCGCTGGGACGGCGGGTGCTCGATGCCGCACGAGAGTGGTGCAAGAAAAATCCTGAGGGAATTGGTGCCTTCATGTATGTGTGGGCAGATAGGGATCGGCGCCATAGTAACGACACAGACCGCAGCATCGATGATGTGATCGAGGATTCAGAATTCTTGCAAGAACTGAAGCAACTGAGGCTCGAGCTCGCAGAACAGAGGCTGAGCGGGGGGCACGCCCTGCGCCGTGGGCAGCCTATCGAGGACCGATTTAATGAATGAACACCTAGGCCCTCCCGCTGGTATGTTCTCTCGTTGAGCTCCCTGTTCGGCAACTGCGCTTCCCATTTTCCGAAGTAGTAACTTGGGAAGAAAACTCGACCGGACGGAAAGGGCCGATGGCACTGCCTGGCCTCCTTCACGAGGGAAGCACCATCCTTGCCACACCTGCAAGTTTCCGCTTCGCCTCCATAGCCGACGTTGCCTTGAACAGCTCTGCGCGCGGCATGAATGACCAGTCTGGAGATGGGCAACTCGGCGCTTACCGGAGAGTGGTCTGAAGGTATCAGCCGATGTCAAATTGATTTACCGGCAAGAATAGTATCCGAGCCGCATCATGCTCTTCTAGCGGCTTTAGGGTCGCGCTCTTATCAGTTTAGCTGATCAGGGATCCTAACATAAGCCCCCTTGAGCATTCCGGTTTACAGTTGTTCATCCCTTCGTCAGCCAGCGTTCCTAATTGATGTAGCGACTATCGCGGAAGTTTGCAGGCCGAAAACCTACAAGTTGGGTAGTTGCCTAACTCAAGAACCGAAGGGCGCCCAGCCACCCGAGCGCCCTCCAATTGTCAGTTCAGCCTTGGACTTGCCCGGTTTTTGTGGAGAGCGTTTAGCTCACTTCGCGGGCCTTTCGCTCGAAGGCGATGGGGCTTTGGAAGCCGAGCGATGAATGTCGCCTGACGGGGTTATAGAACCCGTCGATGTATCTGGCGACGGCGTTTTCGGCCTGATGGCGGGATTGCCACGCGACTGGCCAGATCAGTTCGGACTTGATGGTTTTGAAGAACGTCTCGACCATCGAGTTGAAGCTCCTATATTCGTCAAGCCGGTAGTGTGGGCAATTTTGGCCTGCACAGCGCCGTGAAGATTTCGCGGACGATGTAT
>NZ_PKRQ01000017.1 GCF_002855575.1 Tabrizicola sp. TH137
GCTGCCTCGCAACGAACGGTCTGACAGAACGTCAGGGGGGTCAAAATTGGACGCCGATACCCCGCCTTAGGGGGTCAAAATTGCACGCCGAAACACACCCGGGCTTCAGTTCCTCCGCCACCTCAAAGATCAGACGGCTGTCTGCCGAATGACTGCGCATGATGGTGACGAGGATGACCCCGTCCGAGGAGAAGTTCCCTTCATGCAGCGTAAAAGAGGCCGGTGCCGTCCAGGTCGGATAGACCCGAGGCGGCTCCTTCTTCACAAGGCGCCCGACACCGTTCGAGCGCTCCCAGGCGGCAAGCTTCTTGGTGAAACGTGCCGGCGGCTTGGGACTGCCGTCGGTGTAGCGGATCAGCGCCCCGAGAGGGGCTGTGTCGATGATGGTTGTTGCAGACATGATTCCTCATCCGGAATGCGGGTATCCGCATTCATAATATTGATATTGTTGTATTTTGTTGGAGTAGGGGCGGGTTTCCCCGCCCCCGGATGGCTCAGATCACTCTGCCGCCATCATCGCCGCGACGCTGTCCGGCAAATCGGCGGTCAGGAAGGCCGGAAGATCGACATCCTCGGGCTGGACCGCGTCCTCCCCCTGCCCTTCTGCAATCTCCTCGCCGTCGTCCACTGCTAGATCGGCGCGGCGCAGGACCTCGGGCAACCAGCCGCTGCCCTTGAGAAGCCGCTCGGCCTCGGTGGCCATCTCGCCCTTCTTCAGATGATCGAGCAGCTGCGCGGTCCCCTCGCCCTTCGCCTCGCGCACGGCCTCGAGGATCCGGGCCTTGGGCACACGGTTGAGATAGCCATCGACCGTCGGCTCCCATCCCGCCTCGACCATGTCGAGATCGACGGCACGGGCCACCAGATCGGCATGGGCCATGCGGCGGGTCAGACCGCTGGCGGAGATGCCCGCCCCATAGGGGTTCACCTTCTCATGGAGCGCGTTGATGCCGAAGCTGAGGCAATGCGCCAGGAGAGCCAGACGGCTGCCCTGATCGAGGACTGTCAGATAGTCCCAGAGCGCAGCATCATCGCCAAGAGGCAGATCGGCCTCCCAGGCGGCGTGACGCTCATCGACCAGCTTTGCGACGACGCTGTCCTTCAGATCGGGCGCCTGAGCGGACATGTAGACATGGCGCACGGAGGCCTCGAGACAGCTGCCCGAAGCAGAGGAGGTGCGGAAGGTATCCCTCACCAGCTTCAGAAGCAGCAGCGTCAGCGCCACGCCCGGCGACCGCCCGATGGCCTCGCGCAGCGCGAGGGTCCGGTGGGCCGTCAGTTCCATGACCAGCCGCTCGGGCAACGGCTTCTGCGCACCGTCATCTTCCTCATCAGACGCATCCGCGCCGATCGGCTGACCACCCGAAGTGATGACGGTGCCCCCGGCGAAGGTGGCCGATGGTTTCCAGCTGGAAACACCGACATCACCCCCCTGCCCCGTGACGTCCGCGCCATCACCATCTTGGACCGCGGTCTCCTCGCGCGGCTCGTCCTCCGGCCGGACATAGCCGCGATAGACCGCAAGGCCGCCGTCGCGATCCAGCGTCACGAATACGCCAGCGCGCGCGATTTCGGCCGGGTTGTAGATCAGCGGCCGCTGTTCGAGCGCTTCCATCGCCATCTCGAGCTGACCGAGCCGGGCATCGATCTCCTCGGGGTATTCGTCTTGGCCGGAACACTCCTCTTCCAGCGCACGATACTCGGCGAGGAGCGAAGCGTGGGCCGCGCTTTCCTCGTCGGTCATCGGCGCGGGATCACCGACGAGACGCCGCAGACCGTGGCTGTAGCCATAGGGTAGGTCGGTCGCGACCTCGATCCACTTCCAGCCTTCGGAAGTGAGCGCTTCGGCTTCAGCCTGAAGCTTCTCGGCCACCAGCCGATCGAGAAGGCCAGGGTCCTCGAGCCAACCACCATCATCGCCTTGGAAGAGATCGCGCAGCACAACACCGCCCGCGGCCTCATAGGCATCGATACCGACGAAGACGGCGCGACGATCCGAGGCCCGAACCGAGCTCTCGGTCAGCATGCGGCGGATGGCGTAGGGCTCTTTGTTCCAGGAGTTCTTCACCGCGTCCCAGACCTGCACCTGACGCCCGTGGTCGGGGTTCACCGTGAACGCCATCAGCTGTTCGAGCGTCATGCCATCCTCGGCATAGACGTCGAGCAGGGCAGGGGCCACGGAGGCGAGCTTCAGGCGCTGCTTGACGATCTGCGGCGTCACGAAGAAGGCCGCCGCTATCACTTCCTCGCCCTGGCCCTTCTCGCGCAGAGCCTGAAAGGCGCGGAACTGGTCCAGCGGGTGCAGGGCGACGCGCTGCATGTTCTCCGCCAGCGAGTCGTCCTCGGCGAGAATCTCCGACGCCGCATCTCGCACGATGCAGGGGATCGGCGCGGTCTTCGCCAGCCGCTTCTGCTTCACCAGCAGCGACAGCGCCTGGAAACGACGACCCCCGGCCGGGATCTCGAACGTGCCGGTCTCGACACCATCAGCATCGACCACGGGCCGCACGTTCAGGCTCTGCAGGAGCCCGCGCCGCGCGATGTCCTCGGCCAGCTCCTCGACCGATACGCCGGCCTTGATGCGCCGCACGTTGGACTGGCTCAGCACGAGCTTGTCGAAGGGGATGTCCCGTGAGGGGGACAGGGTGATTTTCTGAGCTGCTTTCGCCATCAGATCTTCTCCACGACGGGCGCCGGAAGCCACTCTCCCGATCTCACTTCCCGTCAGCCCTCAAACCCCCAACCTTTCACTCTTCGAAGTTGGCTCCATGTTTACCGGGGTATACATGGAGCAAGAGGGGGTTATGTTTACCCGGGTATACATCAAGCAATGGTCATGCGGCGCGCTGACGGAGCGCTGCAGTTTGTGAGGGAGCGGAACATACGAACGAAGTCGATGCCTTCACTTGCTGCCCGATTAGCCAGTGCTTGTAGATAGGCCCTAGGCTGCCGAATTCTGTCGAACGCCTCAATTATACCAAGAATGGCAAGTGCTGAGCCAAGCGCGCCCATCGCTTTTCGTGCAGTCTCTAGGTCGGATTTCGCTAGTCCAACCGCCGGAGCAAGGGTGTCGGACAATCGAACGACATCGCCCCAATCCTTTGCAGTTACGGCAGCGAAGGATGCTGCATTCTTGGCCAGGGCCATGCACTCAGACACCGTGATATCGCTGGTTTGTCCGACATCGGTGCTTTCTGGATCGCTGGATCGATTGGCTGTGCTTATTTTCTCAGGCGCAGCTTCAGATTCATAGTTTTCTTTCTTTGACTTCTGAATGTGCCGGACATTTTGACTGTCGCTGACGGTCACTGCATCTGCAACTGACGATGTCTCAGCGCTTGTCTGGGGAAGGTTTTCCTGCAGTTCCTGAATGAGACCGGCCAGTTGTTCTGAAGACAATGAACGACGCAGTGAGCGGCACGCAAGGTCGTGAAGTGCGGGCTGAATGCTCGCAGCCCCGTGGTAAAGGATGTCCCTGATCACTGACCGGAGCGCTTTGCACCGAATTTCTTCTCGGGAGCATTCTTCTGCAAGTGCGATGAGGTGATCGCGGATGCCGAAGAGCGGCGCGAGGTCGATGCCGTAGGTTAGTTTAGCTTCGGCGCACTCATCTTGTACCCGATATCGCTTTCCGTTCGGGCTCGACTTTCGAGCCAGCAATCCGTTTGCCTTCAGATTGGTGAGGCGGCGCCTTAGTGTGCGTTCGTCGATCCCGTCACAGCGCTCGATCAACGCCCTGTTGGAGGCAAAGACAACAAGTGAGTTTGGGTCGGCCGACTGGGGCACGAACGACAGAAGACCTCGCAGAACCGCAATGTCGCGGTCTCTCAGACCAAGAGGTTTGCGGCAACGGCGTACCAAATCCAGAAGCGACCAGCGCGCGTCTTCCGTCTTAACCGGCGTCACAGTGCTGCGGTCGTTTAGATATGAGGAATTGGTGCGCCGAACGTGCCGCTGCACGGGCGAAGATATGACATGTTCCATGTTGAATCGGGCGGAACGCTCGGGTCAGCCGAGTGAAGACCTTGCAACCCTGCCTGTCGGTGTCCGTTCTTCTCCAGAAAAAGGATAAAAGATATCTGATCACCGCGAAGCGATGTTGCGTGCGATTCGGGCCTGCGCTAGTCTGCTCGTGCTAGAAGATGAGCATTCTCAGGGTTGGCGCCCTGTGTTTTGCGCGGGCCTTCCGGGTGGTTTCCATTCGGGAGGCCTATCCTTTTCCGACACTGCTCCTCTGTTGTTCTCGTTGCATTTCCTCAGTCCTTCTTCTTGGACTGACTGAGAAATTCTTCATGCAGGCGCGGGAAGACGTCATCCGCGTTTGAATGCAGCCACGCCGCGAAATCCCTGTGTTGCGCCGATGGCCGGAAGCCCAATGCCCCTTTGGTAAGGGCGACCTCTCCCAGAGCAGACCCATCTTGCGCCATAAGCGTGAAGGGCGTTGTGCCCCTCGGTTGGCGTTTCTCCTTAGGGGTATCCGCCCTTGGAAGAGCTTTCACCCAGGCTGCAAATCGCTCGTCCGAGCTGGAACCTTCAGGGAAGGGGGAAGGGTGGACGGAAAGAACGTCGATCTTCTTCTCAAGCACCACAACGGCGAGTTCGTACCAGCGTTTCCATCCGATTGAGGGCGCCGCACCGATGCGTTCCAGCACTTGTCTCGGAAATGCCTCGCGCACCTTGCGCATGTGCGACGTATGGCTGCGGTTCACGTTTAGCGCGTCCTGAACCACGCGCGCATCGTAGCCCGCCTCCTCCAGATCGCCTGCAAACAAGGCTTTCTCGATGAAAGACGGGTCCTTGCGAAGGTTGTTTTCCTGGCCTTGCGCTAGGACCGCCTCTTCGTCGGAAAGGGTGCGGATCAGGGCTTTGACCGGCGTTCCCAAGCCACGGATTGCAGCAAGCCTGCGGCGCCCGTAAACCACCTGATACCGACCGCTCAGTTTCGGGTGCGGCCGCAACAGGATCGGAACCTGCTGGCCGTGTTTGGAAATGCTTTCGCGCAGGTCGGCGATGTCGTCGTCTAGCGCTCCGATGCGATCCTTTAGCCCGGTGTCTTCAATCAGTTCGGGATCGATGTCCTGCACTGATCGAGCCCCGACACTGCGCAGATCGTTGCGGATGGCTGCGATCGGCCCAGCACTTTGAAACACTTCTGGCATCTTGGCGGTCGGGCGGGGCAGGGGTGCCTTGGCATCTTCTTCCGGCCGAGAGGCGGGAGTGATGCCTTCGAACATGTTCTTCCTGGCCATCTCAGCCGCGCCCCCATGCTCTGTGGATGTCTTGTTCCAGCTCCCGCGCGACAGCGTTGATTGATTCCATCGCGCGGTCATAAGTGTTGCGGTTCATGCTACCGCGACCGACCTCGAACAACGTCTGATGTGTAAGGCCAGCGTCCGAGACGGCTGTGGACTTCAGAAACGTCTCGGTCATCACGCGTTTGCCAAAGTTGGCGCGTAGCAGTCCGGCAACCTGCGCTTGCGGCCCGTCCGAAGGTTCGAAGCGAGAGACCAGGTAGCGGAGAAAGTCGTACTCCAACGTCATTCCTGCGTCCCTGATCGTATCGAGCAATGATGAGGTCATGGTCAGAAACTGGGCCAAGGATGCCACGTCGATAAAGTTTGGCACCACTGGAATGATGATCGAAGACGAGGCCACAAGAGCCGAGAGGGTCAAGAACCCAAGCTGCGGCGGGCAATCGATGAACACCAGATCATAGTTGGCTTCAACCGAGAGGATTGCTTCGCGAAGCCGCAGGTAAAAGGGTGGTTCGGAGCCACGTCGAAGGGCGTAGGGGGTCTCGGTCTCATACTCCGACAGGATCAGGCCACCGGCGGCTATGTCCAGGCCGTGGAAGTAGGTTTTCCGCACCACCTCGCTCATCGGCACAGGGTTCTCATACCGGATGGCATCATAGATCGTGCCTTGATGCGTGAAGTCGATTTCAGGCCGCAAACCGGTCATCGACGAAAGCGAGGCCTGCGGGTCCATGTCGATCACCAGCACCCGGTAGCCGTGCAAGGCATACCATTGGCTGAGATATGCCGCGGTCGTCGTCTTCGCTGACCCGCCCTTGAACGACACGCAAGAGATTATCTGCAGCGGCTCTGATCCGACCCGCCCGCGCAGATAAAGCGAAGGGTCGCGAGTGGTTCGCGCCAGAGCCAAACGGATCTGCGCAAGGTCGTCGGCTGAGTACAGTTTCCTTCCACGCTCATCGAGCGGGACGTCGGGGATCTTGTCCTCCGCGTGGAGTTTGCGCAGGTGACCAGGCGCGAGCCCGAGAAATTCCGCCGCTTCTGTCGATGAAAAGCTTCTCAAGTACTTCCGGGCGTCAGGCGCAAAATTGCGCTCCAAATGCATCCGGATCGACTCATGCAGTGTGGATGCGTCGCTCTGGAGCTCTGCAAAAACACGCTCTTCGGTCATACTGCCCTCATCCAGATCGTGGTGCGGTTTACCCACACTCACTGTGCTCCTTGGAGCCACGTTTTCTTTGTAGCGCAGAAAACCGAAATTCTCGCGATTTTCCGCTACAACAATGAATGCGTCATGTCTGACAGTGGTGCAAGAAAATTCTACAGCTCGTAACTGATGCTGACGGATGAGCGGGCACGTCGTCAGCCTTACTGACCGTCATGACATTGAAAAACATGAACTTCTACCGGCTCAGGCAGAGTTCACGCTTGCTACATGTTGTGGTGCTGTCGCCAGTACTGCCTTCTAAGGATGAGCGCACTTTCGAATCGTCAAGGCAACAGCCCCAGCTTCTCCGCCCGTTCCAGCAGCATCTTCACCGAAGAAGGCTGCCAGCTTGTCCGCCCGCGAGGCGTGCGCTCGCGCATTGCTTCCAGTCGGGTGCAGATCGCCTGAAGCGTGATGTCCGGGTCCGCTCCCTTAATGGCGGCGACGATGGCGGGCAGGCGGTCGTCGGTTTCGCGGCGGCCGGCGCGGTCCAGTACCGTCGGCGGTAGGAAGCCGTCCCGAACATAGGCGTTGACCGCGCGCAGAAGCCGACTTTGCGTCCATTGGCGCTCGCGGGGCAAGGGGCCGTTGACGATGCGCACTACGTCTTCCCAGGCCAGGTCCGGGCGCAGGCGGCGAACATGGGGAACCCAGTCTTGCGCCGTCTCGTTCAGGCGCTCCATGTATCCGTCCTGCCGCGCCAGCCGCACCTTGCGCAGCGCGGCGGGATCGTGGGCTCGTAGACCCGGGTTGCCGCCGATCCGGCCTTTGGTTCGTGCGCTGGCCAGCCCAGCCTTGGTGCGTTCGCGGATTAGGGCGCGCTCGAACTCAGCGGCGGCGCCCAGGACTTGGAGGGTGAACTTGCCCTGCGGGGAGGACGTGTCGATCGGGTCGATGAGCGAGCGGAAGAAGGCGCCTTTCGTCTCCAGCCGCTCGATTACTTCCAACAAATGCGAAAGCGACCGCGCCAGACGGTCGATGCGCACGACGACCAGCGTGTCGCCCTTGCCAATCCGCTCGAGCACACGGGCAAGCACGGGCCGTGCGCGGTCGCCGCCCGAGGCCTGCTCCTCGTGGATCTCGATGCAGCCCGCGGATTTCAGGGCCTGCGACTGGGGCAGGGGGGTCTGATCCTCGGTCGAGACGCGCGCGTAGCCGATCAGCGGCATCAAAGCAGGCCGTTTGCAGTTTCACATAGCGCCACTAAACGACCGTTTGTAAACGGATGCAAGGCCGCTCTCTGTGGTGCTGTTCAGCAGAATGCCCTTGGTTTCCATACGCTGAGCGTGAACGGAGAGCTCTCGCAGACCATCGCGCGCGCGTGCTATATAACGTATCCAGGCACGCTCGGAAAAAACCCTTGGGTAAAATGCAAAACGGCCGTATTTTGCACATATGATGCCTAATAGTCCTTCTGTATATGATGAATCGGACGCCCTCGTCATCGACGCGGAGGAGGTCGAACAGGCGTCCGAGGACGACCTTTGGTTCCTACCCGGTCCGATGGAAGACGAGCCGGACTATTTGCCGCCGGGACCACGGGCCGAACCGCGCGAAACCGCGGTCCTCGACGATTGGCAGCGCGCTGAGGCGGGCAACGCCGCCCGCCTCGCCCGTGTCGCCGGTCGGTTCGGCGCGCTGGACGACCGGCTGAAGCGTGGCCCGGAAGGCTGGCGGCACAGGCTTGCGCTGATGGAGGCCGCAGACCTTAGCTGGTTCGTAGGCGACCGGATAAGCCAAGACCGGCTGGCGCTCTGGATCTCGCTACGCCTGTCCGGCGTCCAGGACGACACGGCGGCGTTGGCGCGTGTCGGATGGGCGGTGCGTCGTCTAACAGGCGGCCCCGGCCCAGAAGTGGACCTGTCCACCTTCCTCGACCGCCGCGACCCCGAAAACATGGTCGATGAAGCTGAACCCTTTGCGGATCGCGCTGGAAGCTGGCTCGACATGATGGCGCAAGCCGCCGATCTTCACCCGATCACCCGCGCCTGCATGGGGTTTCACCTGTGGAGCCTCGCGGGTCTTGGGCAGCAGGGCGATCGAATGGAAGCGGCAGTCACGGCCGCGCGCATTGTGGCAAGCGAGAGCAAGGGGGCGATATTCGCACCGCTGGCCATGGGTGGGGCAGGGGGGCTTCGCGCCGGAGGGCCACCTGCTGAGCGCTTCACACGTTGGCTCGACTGGATGGAGACGGCATGCCTGACCGCGATGCGGCATCTGGACGATATCGAGGCGTGGTCGGCGCGGGCGGAAGCCGAGATGGTGCTGTTGTCGGGGCGCACGCCACCGGCCTTGCGCGCCGTGCTGACCGAATGGCCACTCGTCTCTGCCCCGATGGCCGAGGCGCTGACGGGCGCCAGTCGCGCGGCCGTCCAGCGCAACCTTGCCTGGATCGAAGCGCGGGGCCTGATCCGTGAGATGACCGGGCAGGGGCGCTATCGGATGTGGCGCGCGACGAACTGAAGGTACTGAATGGGCCACCGGCCGTCGGGGAACAGGATTGCCCCGAGCAGTTTTCGACGCACCTTGCCGACGTCCTCGCAGGCTACAACTGAGCACGCAGACGGAAGACGCTTGGCGGTCTCACACCCTACGGATACAATTGCAAAATCTGGGCATCAGAGCCAGATCGCTTCATTCTAAACCCGATCCACCAGATGCCGGGACCGAAAACCTGGCAGAGTCAGCTTGTAGTGTCCGCTTTTCTAAGGCGGTTCAGGTGCTCGCCCTGCCTATAGCTGTGGCGGTCGTTATGTCGCCAAAGCCCTGGCGCTCATGGCCGCGTTCTCGGAACAATTGCATGAGCTTCGGCAGCGCCTCGTCGATGTCGACCTCCTCTGGACGTTTGGGCCGCTGCATCTCGCGCATCCCTCTCCGAACCGTGATTGGCTTATTGTGGACCGATTGGTACATATCTGCCAACTACCGCCCTAAAGCGTGCTCACGGTAATCCAACCCGGCGCTTACCACTTATCCTCTTCCACCTTGCAGGACCAATGAGATGAAACCCTCCATCACCCTCTACACCAAGGCTTATTGCCCCTACTGCAAGGCTGCCAAGGCGCGGCTGACAGCAAAGGGGTTAGCCTTCATGAACTATGACATCACCGACGACCCCGCGCGCCGGGCCGAGATGATCGCGCGGGCGGGCGGGCGGACAACCGTGCCGCAGATCTTCATCGGCGACCTGCATGTAGGCGGCAACAGCGACCTCGTCGCTCTCGACAACGCAGGGCGTCTTGATCCCTTGCTGCGAGGCCGCGCGGCCGGTTGAGAACGCGAACCGACATGTCCGCGCTTGCACAAGACCGTGGCGACCTGTCCGCCATTTCGAAATGGAGAACGTCGTGAGAACCGGAGACCTCGCGCGGGTCCCGGGACCACCGGCCCGGTCCAAGCTGGGGTTCCGCTATATCGACGGCGACCGCTGCTACTGACATGGTGCCGCCCCTGATCCTTCCGTTTCTCCTCTTGCTTGCCCTTTGCTTGGGCTACGCGATCCGTCGCGGTTCGGTTTGTGCCGTGGCAGCGGCCGAGAGCCTCGTGCGGCAACGCCGGACAGCGCGATTGCGGTCCTTCGCGGTCACAGCAGCTGGGTCCGGCCTCGTGATTGTCCCGGCGCACTGGGTGTGGCCGGAAACCGTCTCACTGTCGCCTGGGTATCCGGTGAGCGCGACGGTGCTGGTGGCAGGGGCACTCTTCGGTCTTGGCGCAAGGCTCAACGGGGCATGCGCCCTCGGGACGCTGTCCAACCTGACCGGCGGCAACCTGTCCTATACGGCCAGCGTGCTGGGCATGGTCGCAGGCGCCGTGCTGATCGCGATGTCAGGGCACGGCGGTGGCGCGGCGTCCGATCTCCGCCCATCGCCGCTCGGGGTGCCGACAATGGAGGCGCTTGCTGCCGTTCTCATGTTCCTTGCGATTGTCGTCATCGCTCTCTCGCGGCGAATGCCCCGTTGGCTGCGGACGCTCCGTGATCCCTCCGCCATGCGCATAGGCCCTTACCGCGCCATGCTGTTGCTCGGCGTTTGTGGTGGGCTTTTCTATGCAATGGCCGGGCAGTGGACGTATCTCAGCGTTTTGTCGCAACGGGCGGCCGGACTTGTCGGCGCAGTCCCGTCGGAGGATGGTCTGGTGGCCATTCTCGCGGCGGCGACGGTCGCAGCCGGAGGCGCGATCGCCGCTTGGAGGTCGGGCCACTTCCAGCTGCGCTGGGATGGACGTCATGCCACTCTGCGCTGCCTTGGCGGTGGACTTGTGATGGGCGCCAGTGCCGCCGCGATCCCCGGTGGAAACGGCACGATGCTGATCTTTGGCGTACCATCCGTGGCGCCGCATGCGCTGGCCGGCTACGCCGCGATGATGGTGGTCTTGTGCCTGTCCTTCATCGCGACCGGTCGCGACAGGTAAACCCTCAACTCGGCTGCGGGATTTCGGAGAGCGTCTCAAGATGGGCGGCCGTGATCGTATCGATCGTGTCCAGCGCGGTGCCGGCCCGCACGAGAACCCGAAGCCCGACGTAAACCGCTAGCGTCGTCTTTGCCTTCTTGTCGACGACGGCGGGGGGCCAACCGTGGTCGGCGGCGACATCCGCCAAAGCCAGCCGAATGCCATGCTCGATGTTCAGGAACATGGAAAGCACACGCTCCCGGGTATCACCGTCAGAGGCGGCACGGTCCACCGCGGCGTTGCACAGGAAACACCCACGGCGGTCATCCCCTGTGCGGACAGCGGCTGCCGGGGCGTCTAGGAATCGAGCCAGGCGCACAAGCCCCGAGCCAGCCGCAACATCCGAAAGGGCCGCCGCAGTGGGTTGGACCACCCGGTGGTCATAAAGATCGAGCGCGGCAAGCCAGACCGCATGTTTCTCACCATAGGCCTTGTACAGGCTGCCCCGGGACAGCTGCATGCCCTCCAGCAGATCGGCGAGCGAGACGTCCTCATACCCGCCGGACCAGAACAGCGCCATCGCGCGTTCCGTCGCCTCGTCCATGTCGAATTCGCGCGGTCGTGCCATCGCTGCACCTCCTGACGTCAGTATACCTGTAAGAAACCGATTGGTCCATAACTCACGAAAACGTGCGCTGAGGATTATAGACCAATCGGTTCCTAACAGTTAGAAGCCGCACATCGCCACCGTGCGACCGCCTCGAACCCAAGGAAACTCGAATGACCGACTACTCGATACAAACCGTTGACCGTAACGGATCCCCACTCAGCAATCACGGCCGCAATATCGCTGTCTTTGGGCTGGCTTTTGTGTTCGCCGCGATCGGCCTGATGAAATTCACCGCCTACGAGGCCGAAGCGATCCAGGGCCTTGTCGCCTCGAGCCCGCTCTTGTCCTGGCTCTATGGCGTCTTCAGCGTCCGCGGGCTTTCCGCAGCCATCGGCGTCGTCGAAGTTTCGGCCGCGATCCTGCTAGCACTTCGCCCCTGGTCCGCCCGGGCCGGTGCTGCCGGTGCGGCGGTGATTTCCGCGACGCTGATCACGACCCTGACCTTTCTGTTCAGCGCCCCGGGCTGGGAGCCTAGCCTTGGTGGATTTCCCTTCCTGTCCGTCGTGCCCGGCCAATTCCTGATCAAGGATCTGCCGTTGCTGGGAATCGCGATCTGGGCGCTTGGCGATGCGCTTTCGGACCTGCGGCGCGGTTGACCCGCGCCCCCTGACAATCGTCCCGACTTCTACCCACTCGAAACCCTCAAAACCCAAAGGAAACCTGAAATGTCCCGTATTTCCCTCGTCGATCCCGCTGTCGCAACCGGCCGCGCCAAGGACCTGCTTGACGGTGTTCGCAAGAGCATCGGCATGACGCCCAACCTGATGCGCGTCATGGCGCAGGAACCCGCTGTGCTGGACACCTATCTGCAAATCGGTGCCGCCTTGGGCAAAGGCAGCTTTGATGCCTCGACCCGCGAGGCGATTGCCCTTGCCACCGCCGGGGCGAATGCCTGCGGCTATTGCGCATCAGCGCATGTCGCCATCTCTTCGGGGATGAAGGTGCCGCAAGAAGAGATTCTTGCCCGGCTCGGTGGTTCGTCCTCGGATCAAAAGCTGGCCGCTTTGCTGGTCTTCGCCCGCAGGGTCGTGGCCACGCGCGGCGAGGTGGCCGATGCTGACCTCGCGGCGGTGCGCGCCGCTGGTGCAACCGATGGCGAGGTCATCGAAACCGTGGCGAACGTCGTGGCCAACATCTTGACCAACTACATCAACCATGTCGCCCAAACCGTCATCGATTTCCCCGAGATCGACCCGTCGGCCCACAAGGTGGGCTGACACTCTGAACATGCAACCGGGGGCCGGCGACTGTTCGTCGGCCCCGAAGCGCACGCCCAATCCGTCGTCCCACATTATCTAATCATGTCAGAACCGTAGCAACCGGGTCCGCTCACAGAATGTTGTCTCGCCCGACATGTAACAAGCAATTCGGAGCAAGCGATCTGCATACCATGCGCTTGGCGGAAAGGTGCGTGCAACGCGCGACCTGACACCGGCGCTTGTGCCGGACGCGATGATGACCGGAAATAGATGGCCGCATAAGAGCCATCCTGGCCCAGTTACAATCGAACAAGGTGCAGGGCGGCGCAGGCCGCAGTATTCGACCACCAACTTGACTTAATGCTATTTCCAGAGGGCCGCCATGAAGACCGAACGCATCACTTTCACAGGGGGCTTGGGCGATACCCTGGCCGCGCGGCTGGATCGGCCAGAAGGGCGGGTGCGGGCGGCTGCGCTGCTGGCGCATTGCTTTACCTGTTCAAAGGATATCGCAGCAGCGCGGCGCATCTCTGGGCGGCTGGCGGCCTTGGGCATTGCGGTGCTGCGGTTCGATTTCACCGGGCTGGGCCATTCCGGGGGCGAATTTGCCAATACCAACTTTTCGTCGAATGTGGGCGACCTGTTGGCCGCTGTGGGCTGGATGACAGCGCAAGGCATGGCGCCACAATTGCTGATCGGGCATTCGCTGGGCGGGGAGGCGGTGCTGAAGGCCGCGCCGCAGGTGCAGGGGCTGCGCGCTGTTGTCAGCATCGGGGCACCCGCGGACCCAGCCCATGTGGCGCATAATTTTGGCGGCAAGTTTGACGAGATCCGCACGCAGGGCGAAGCCATTGTCAGTCTTGGGGGCCGTGACCTGACAATCCGACGCCAGTTTCTGGACGATATCTCTGCCGCGTCGCTGGCCGATGCGCTGCCACGTCTGGGGGCGGCGCTTTTGGTGCTGCATGCCCCGCGCGACAGCGTGGTGGGGATCGACAACGCCCAAAGCATCTTTGTCGCCGCCCGGCACCCGAAAAGCTTTGTCTCGCTGGATGATGCCGACCATCTGCTGACGCGCGAAGCAGATGCCGAATACGCCGCCGATCTGATTTCGGCCTGGTCCTCGCGCTATCTGGACCTGTCGCCCGAACCCACGCACGCTGATGCGCCTGAAGGGGTTGTCCGCGTGGCCGAGGCCGAGGCGTCAGGCTTTCGCCAGGATATCATCGTGAACAACCGCCAACAGTTGGTCGCGGATGAACCCGAGGCGATGAGCGGCACCGATCTGGGCCCAAGTCCCTATCAGTTGCTGTCGGCCGGTCTGGGCGCTTGCACCACCATGACCATCCGGCTTTATGCCCGGCGCAAAGGGATCCCCTTGGCGCATGTCTCTTGCGAGGTGCGCCATGACCGCTGTCACACCGAAGATTGCGCAGATTGTGACAAGGGGCAGGCCAAGGTCGATGTGTTTTCCCGCGTGATCCGGCTGACGGGCAATCTGACCGATGACCAGCGCGCCGCTTTGCTGGCCATTGCCGACAAATGCCCTGTCCACCGGACACTGCACGGGCAAGCCATCATTCTGACCGAGTTGAAACCCGAGCGGCACGCGGCATGACCCCGGTTGCAATCCTGTCCCTGTCGGCCGCACGCCCCGCCGGCGCTCCAGTGGCGGTCGATAACGGCCGGACGGCAGACTGATGGCACAGATCACCCGCACAAACGGACGATCGGCGCCAAACGCCTAAATCTGGCGCTGCAAGGCGACGGCTCTCATGGCGCCTTTACCTGGGTGGGGCGTGCAGGATCATCTGCTCGAGGATGAGCGGCCCGAGATTGCGGCGATTTCCGGCACCTCCGCAAGCGCAATGGACGCCGTAGCCCTAGCTGACGGCTTTACTGCTGATCGGTGCGCGCGGCGCAGAGGGTCAATCTCCAGATTGCGGTGGCGTCCGGTTTCTCAGGCTTACCCTCGCCCAGAACTCGGGCGCTAGTCTCTGAAACGAACGTTCGGTCGTCACAGCTCTGTGAGCAGGAAGACTGCCCAGTTGCGGTGACCGCAATGAGATAGTATCTCATTTTTGTTCGGAATGTACCGAACGTTCGGTTCAAGGAATAACAATATGTCCCGCATCCCCACTCCCGTAGATATCGGTTCTGCTCCTGCGGCGTCTCAACCGCTTCTTGAGGCGGTCAAGAAACAGCTTGGCTCTGCCCCCAACCTGTTCCGGATAACCGCCAACAGCCCGGCAGCGCTGGAGGGGTATCTCAGCCTGAACGGTGCGCTGGCCAAGGGCACGCTTGACGCGCGGACACGCGAACGCATTGCGCTGGCGGTGGCCGAGATCAACGGCTGCGACTACTGTCTGTCCGCACATACCTATCTGGCCACAAATGTTGCGAAGCTCGACCCAGCGGAAATCGCTGCCAACCGCGCTGGCAGCTCGCACGACGACAAGGCACGCGCTGCGGTGCAGTTTGCCGCCCAGATCGTGCGCAACAGAGGCCATGTGGTTGATGCTGATGTCGCCGCCGTCAAAGCCGCTGGATTCGATGACGCACAGGTGGTCGAGATCGTGGCTCATGTCGCGCTGAATACCCTGACCAATTACCTGAACGGCGTCCTAGGCACCGATATCGACTTCCCCGTCGTTCGCAGCTCGGCTGCCTGAAACAGGCCTGCCACAACACCTTGAAAAGGAGACACCGATATGAAGAAACTGAACAAATCCTTGCTTCTGGGCGCGGCGCTTGCTGCCCTTATGGGCGCGGTTCAACTGACGCCCAGCGTTGCACTGGCCTATGACGTGACCTCGGCCTCACCGGTCAACGTCGACGCGCAGGGCGTCGGCCTGAGGGGCTATGACCCTGTCGCCTATTTTACCGAGGGCGCTCCGGCGGTCGGCAACAGCGACTTCTCTGCGGAACACGAAGGCGCAACCTACTGGTTCGCCAGCGCCGGAAATCGCGACGCCTTTGTGGCCGAACCGGACCGCTATGCCCCCGCTTATGGCGGTTTCTGCCAGACCGGCGCGGTGTTCGAAAAGAAGCTCGACGGTGATCCGGAGCTCTGGCGCATCGGCGATGACGGTCGGTTGTTTCTCTACATCAGTGTCGAGGCGCGCGACGCATTCCTGTCGGATTTGCCCGGAAACACGACGGCGGCCGATGCGAACTGGCCCTTGATCGAGAACAGGGCGCCGCAGGACCTCAACTGAGGTCAGTGCGCGCCGGGCAACCGGCGCGCGTTGTTTCGACTGCATCGCCGTTACCTGCCATGTTGCTTCGTATGTCTTCGAGGCAACCAAAAGACAGACATCTGAACCCAGACTCACCATGGCACGCGGAGTACGCGGATCGGTCATCGCCGGCGTCTCGGCTTTCAGATCTCCGTCAAACTGCATGACGTTCGAACGCCCCCGAACAGATCCTGTCGTGGCATGATCGACCCTGTTTCGCTTCCGGCCACGGCGTTTCACCTGATCCTGGAGACTTGAATTGACCCAAACCCTTACGACGCAGACGTTCAAGACGGTTGTCATCGACAGCGGCGCCACCGCCTTGATCGACTTTCATGCGGACTGGTGTGCACCCTGCCGCGCGCAGGGGCCCATCATTGACGCATTGGCGGCCAAGATGGGCGCACGCGCGATTGTTGCCAAGGTTGATGTCGAAGCTGAACCTGCACTGGCGGCTGTCTTCCAGGTGACCGCCCTTCCAACGCTTCTGCTGTTCAAAGAGGGGCGAATACTGAGCAGGTTTACCGGTCTGACAGATCGGCAAACGCTGGCGGCCGTTCTCGATGCCTGAGTGGCGATGTTTCTACGGCAAAAGGTGAACATGCTTCTGCTCTTTTGGCAGAAGCCTTATTGGTCCGGCTTGTTTCCGCGCATCAGGTAGGCTCAATGGGTTGTGGGGCCTCCGGCCGCGCTTTACTTGATGTCATCAAGGCGCAGGTACGCGACACAAATGTCTGCATCGGCTCAAGCGCTTCGAGGTGCGCCCGACATGTGGAAACGCTGATCTTGACCATAAAAGAGGACCTCCAGTCATGATGGCCAGCACAGGCTCACCGCTGATCGATGGTCGGACCGGGACGCTGTCTCGGGAGACCATCGTGGTCATGTTGACGGATCTGTTCCGCACGAACGGCTTCGAAGGCGTGAGCATCGCCAGCATCGCAAAAGCGACGGGCATCGGAAAGTCATCGCTCTATCACCACTTTCCCGGGGGCAAGGACGAGATGGCCACCGCAGTGATGGAGGCAGTTGGCAGTTGGGTCACACAGAACCTTGTTGAGCCGCTTTTGTCATCGGGAACCCGGCAAGAGCGCATCGACGCGATGCTTGAAAACGTCACAACGCTCTATGACGGGGGCAATCAACCCTGCGTCATTGCCAGCATGATGGTGGGTGCCGAGGCTGGACCAGTCTTTCCGGCCATTCGTGCCGCTTTCGCAGATTGGATGAACGCGCTGCAACAGGCGCTGCAGGAGACTGGGGCATCACCGACCGCAGCGCGCGAAGCCGCGCAGGACGCCATCGCGCGGCTTCAGGGGGCGCTTCTTCTGTGCCGCGCGCTGGACGATCGTGCGCCTTTCGGCGCCGCCCTGATTGCCGCAAGACGGGATCTGATCGCAGCCTGATTGCAGGCGCTGTGCCGGCCCCCCCGCGGCGTTCCTCGGCCAGATCAAGTGAAGGGTTGTGCCGTGTGGTCAGCTGGGGCTGCAGCCAAGGGCAAAGCCCCAAAATGGCGGAGCCATGCGCGGCGAAATCCTGCTGCGGTTTCATAGCCGACGCTGCGTGCCGCGTCGCGAACCGAAGCGCCTTGGTTCAGCGCGACATGTGCGAGTCCCATCCGCCACTGCGTCACATAGGCCAGCGGGCTGGTCCCGATACGGTCGGTAAAGTCTGCCATGAAGCGTGACCGGGACATACCGGCTTCGGCTGACAGCAGCTCGATCGTCCAGGGTCGGGCAGGTGCTGCGTGGATGGCAACCAGCGCGCGGTGCAGTCGGGGGTGCGACAGACCGGACAGCAAACCGGGTTCTGGCGGGCTTGCGTCAATCGCCCGGCGCAGCACCAGAACCAGCGTCGCCTCGAAGAGGCGAGCCATGGCAAGATGCGACCCGCAACGATTGGCCTGGGCCTCTGCGGTCATCACTTGGGCAAGCGCGGCAAGATCCGGGCAGTCGCCCATCGCAACCTCCATACGGTCTGGGCTGCCATGGAAAACTTGAGCCAGAGGCATTGCACAGTCAAGGCGGGCGGCGATTACCGCATCGGGTTCCGGCGCGGCGCGAGGGCGCGCGATCAGGACCAGTGACGTTTCGGTCAGGACCAGTGCCGCCTTTGGATCGTCAGGCGCACAAAGCGTGGCGACCGGCCGCAGCGCGGAGATCAGCGCCGAAAGGCGGTCCCGACGCAAAACGGGACGATCAGATACGAATATGGGCACATCTGTATTCATGAATCCCATAGTAGATCAGGAACCAAGCTTTCACAACGGAAGAACCCATGCTCATTCCCCGCCAGACCGCCCCTGCACTGACCGTTCCCACGCTGGATCACGGCCTTTTCGATCTGACAACGGCCACGCCGGAACGCGGCACGGTCATTTGCTTTTATCGCGGCCTGCACTGCCCGATCTGCGCCACCTATCTGACGGAACTTGAAAAACTGACCCCGGCCTTCGAAGAACGCGGCTATGCGACGATTGCCATCAGCGCTGATGGGGCGGAACGCGCTCGTGCGATGGCCGACAAGATCGGCGCAACGGCACTGCGCTTAGGCCACGACCTTGCCTTGTCTGCGGCCAGGGACTGGGGCCTCTATATCTCGACATCACGCGGCAAGACCTCCATCGGGATCGAAGAACCCGCGCTGTTCTCGGAGCCGGGCCTCTTCATCGTCAACGCTGACCGCTCGATTTACTACCTGTCGGTTCAGTCGATGCCTTTTGTGCGGCCGAGCTTTCGCGAGCTGCTCGGCGCGGTCGATTTCGCCATCGACAAGAACTATCCCGCGCGCGGCGAATACATCGGTAGCCTTGGATGAAGCCGAAGACCTCCATCCCGTGACGCGGGCATGCATGGGCTTTCACCTCTGGCATGTCGCTGAGCTTTCCCAGATCGACGATCCGCTCGAGGCCGCGGTAACGGCGGCGCGGATAGCGGTCGCCGACCTCGCATCGGCACGGAGCGCCCCGGGCGCGATTTTCGCGCCGATCGCCATGGGCGGGGGAGGGGGCTTGCGCGCAGTCGGGGATCCAGCGACCCGGTTGGCGCGCTGGCTCAACGCGATGGAGAGCGGCGTGTTTGCGGCGCTCCGCCGGCTCGAGGAGATCGAGGTTTGGGCCGCTACCGCGGAACGCGCGATGGCGCCGCTCTCGGGCAAGACGCCCCCCATGCTGCGGGACATCTTCACAAGCTGGCCGCTCGTTTCCGTGCAAATGGCCGAGCGCTTGACGGGCGCGCATCGGGCGACGGCTCAGCGCAACATCGACTGGATGGAGGAGAAGGGCCTGATCCGGGAGGTGACAGGGCAGGGACGATACCGAATGTGGCGCATCGTCGAGACGCGCGCGACAGAAGGCAAGTTGATCCCTGACAGGCACGATGGGGTACGGGGCGAAGATCTCTTTGATATTCAGGCTGGGCGCCAATGATCCACAGTTCAAGCTTGTCAGGCGTCTGCGTCCCGTAACTCTCTGAGAGCGGCCAGGTACCGGTTCATCCGGCGCATGTCCTTCTCAGTCAGCGCGGACAAGCGCGACGCGTTCAGGTTGTCGAGGATATCGGCCATCTTGACCCGACGCGCGATCTTGTTGCCCAAGGTGCGGCGAACGAAGGCCACATAGACGGCTTCGCTGTCTCCTGCATCCTCGGGTCTTTTCGTGACGAGGCGCAACGCGTCGAGCACGGCCGGGCCGAACCCTTCTTTCTCGAGGCGCTCGAACGTCCACCCGGGGCCGTCTTCGACCACGTCATGCAGTACGCCCACGATCCGTTCCTCGTCGGTGTCCAAACTCATCATCACGCGAAGCGGGTGAAGCAGATATGGCGCTCCGGCCTTGTCGGTTTGTTCCCGATGGGCTTCCGCAGCGATTTCGATGGCGCGTTGCAGGTTCAATTGCTTCTCCTGTTACATAAATATGCGGACCACGGCCCGTACCAGACGGCGCAAAATCCTGTGCAGCGTCGACCGTCCAAACGATACTTCATCCAAACACCCGAAAGGGGTCTGGGCAAGAAGGTCAGCCGCTCACATGTGCCGCCATTCTTGTGGCTTGAGCCGCAACCAGGCTGGCCGCCCCCACTTCGGTCCAGAGACGGAATCCTGTGCAGCGCGCAAAAGCCGTTGAAGGTGTCAATCGGCACGCAAAACTGACCCCCTATCGGCGTCCAAAATTGACCCCTCTTTGCGTCGTCGAGATCAGGGCCTGAGCCGACGGAACTGATCA
>NZ_PKRQ01000018.1 GCF_002855575.1 Tabrizicola sp. TH137
AACGGTATGGGGTCACGTCAGAGATGTTGCTCGGCCCACCAAGAAAAATTATTGCAGGTTGAGCCTCCATCTTCTTCGGAGTTCACGGATGGTCTCTTGGTCAAGGGATTGGCGAGGTGGAGGAACCTCCAGCTTTGCTCCAATGTGAATTGAAAGTGCGTCTGCCTCTCTTTTGAATTTTGCGTATGATGATGTTCGGCCGTGCTCCAGCCATCCCGCTGAATGCAAGACAAAGTTTGCGCCCGAAGCTAGAGCGTATAGGATAGCTCTACCTCCGTCATATCCAGCTTGTGCGTCGTCAACTTTAGCAGAAGTCGATCCCCCGTCCCCACGTGACGGTATTCCTAATTGACGAGCAAGTTCGGATGAATAGAGCTGAATGAGACTTGAGGTGGGATCCCCAAAGGCTGGAACCATCTGTGTCATGTGAAATGGTGTACCAAACATCCCAAGTATCACTGGAGTGCCAGGGCGCCATATTTGGGCAAGAGCAAGACCAACAAGTACCTCCGCATATCCTTGGGCCAGAGTACCCGCAGTAGTGGACGGACTAGTGGCTCCCAGCATCATGTATGAGGTCACAATGACACCCTCACCGCTTCTTGCAGCGGCTCTTAGGCACTTTAGGCTCGAACTTTTGTATACGAGCGGTGGAGTTGAATTGATTAGATGGAGTAGATTGCAGGCACTAGCCGAATCCGGTCGATTATACACCTGCCGTACCGCCCAGCTTACATTCTTGATTGAATCGGGGCACGAAGCCGGACCTAAAAATGGCTTATCGGAGCACTCTAAATGAGCGAGGGCCATTTCATATGGCCGTTGTTCGTTGGGTACGTCATTGAGGACGCAAAGCATGTGACCAGTATTGGTGATGGCAATGGAGTCATGTGCCAATTCAACAAGCTTACGATAGTTGTTGCTTGAGGCTAGACGTCTCGTGTTGTCCGTGTCAATGAAGTTTGGTGGTCCGTAAACAGGAGCAACCACCGGTGGCCGACCAGAACCGACGATTGTATCATGCTGCGGGTTTCTTCCTCTTATCGTGAACACAGATGGAGCGGCGCTTTGAATTATGGTTCGTAGTTTGCGACCGTTGAAACGAACAACATCCCCAGTCACGTTGAAGCCATTTGCTCGACAAACGTCCAGGGTCTTTTGGTCGCCTTCGAGGCGTAGTCCAGTCTCTTCAAGTATGCGATCGGCACACATCTCAATCGTTTCTAGGGTGTGACTGTCCATTCGCACTGCAGCTCTACCGCCGACTCTCGGAATCGCAAGAAAGTGGTGCGATGCCGCCTGGAACTCCGATAAGATGGTTGTGTTCGCAGATTCGATTTCTGATCTGGTCAATTTTTTCTCTCTGTTGGAGTCCGAAACTTGCGCTCACTTGGCATTAGGATGCTTAGTAGGGCAGATAGGGACGCTGCTATTGCCATTGCAATGTAGGCCGAATTGAAGGTTCCAGTGGCTTCTTTAAGGATGCCGCCTGCGATATTTCCGACGATCCCACCAAGTCCCAATGCGATATTTCCAAAGGAAAAAACAATAGCCGCGTTGCCCTTTCCGAAGACTTGGCTGATGTAAGCCGGAACAAGACCAAATACCGCATAAAATGCTGTGCCAAAGCAAATCGCGGATATTATAAGTAGTAGATCGCCTTTCGTGCTTGGAACATTGATAAGGGTTAAGCAAGCTGAGACAAGTATTAGATAGGTGATCGTCATTGCATGGCGTACGGATATTCTATCAGCCAAGGCGCCGACGACGACTCCGCTTACCATCCCGACAATGCCAACGATGCGCCACGCTGATGCAGCTTCAACCTGTGACAGGTTAGCTTCTCCTTGCAAAAAGGCGGAAAGGTAAGTTTGAAATGGCATACATGACAAGCCGTTCAGAAACATCATCAGAAAGATCACCGCGGGTAGTGGTTTCGCCAGCAGGGTAAACCGTTCTTTTAGTGGAATGGTATTCGCCACGTCACGATTGCTGTTCGATGATTGGCGTGCGTAAAGCGTTCTCAATCTAATGATGGAAATGAGGGCGAGTACTCCAACAAGAAAAGCGGTCGTGGCCCAGACCCAGCGCCATCCATATACTGGCAGGATAGTGATCATTAGGACGCTGTTTACGAATACCCCGTAGCTCGTACCCGATGACATTAGCCCAAGTGCCTTACCTTGATGAGCGGTAGAGACGACATCCCGCGCGACCTCTACCATAGGAACCCAAACAATAACCGCACAGCAACCGAGCACGATTAGGAGAATTGATATTATTACGACATTGGGAGCAAAGGCCAGACCAGCAAGGCAGAGCGCACATGTGATTACTGAGCCTAAGATCAGAGGAACTGGTCCATACCGCAATGTAAGTAGGCCTGCGGCGATAGCGCTTATCATGAATCCCGCTTGAACCAAGCCGGAGATTGTGCCGAGCGTTCCATATGTAAATGGAATTTCGACTCTTATTGCTTCGACGATTGCTGGGAATAGGTACACTCCAAAGCCATACGTGGCCGCGATAAATGCTGTGAAGAGGAATACTACTTCAGATCCACTCGCTGCGGATGGTTCTTTCTTCATACTATGCGTCCGAGGTCAGGTTGGGTGTAGAAGGCAAAGCTTGGGTTTGTGAACGGTAGCTGAGCCTGGGAAGAAGGTCCGAAGCGGAACGTGTCGATCCACAAGCCAAGTTCAGAGTCTTCACCGTTATGGTTCTAGCGACAGGAATGCAGATGTTCTGTTAGTGCTCGTGCTGCTGGCTCCGCATTGTCACTGCAGGCTACTCATGAAGGCGCGTACGTTGGAATACTGTCTCGCCGGGGTCCTCGATCTAGGGTGAACCCGCGTTTCCGAGCTCTGCAGCGCGGTGCGTGAGAGAGAGGCTTGCAAGTTGGCAGGAGCATAAGCCGCTTTCTTTACTGACTTTGTCTCTATTCTTTTCCGCTCAAATACTTCACTCGACAAACGATTCCTCTTGCACCACAGATTAGCTGTACTATTCTATCAGCATGAGGCTTCGCTCACTCGATCACATTAGGTACTTTGAGACTGCTGCTCGCACACTCAGTTTTCGTGACGCTGCTCAGATATTGAACGTCACTCCAGCGGCCGTTAGTCAAAGAATAAGGCAGATGGAGCTCGAACTTGGTGTCGCGCTCTTCGAGCGTCATGTTCGACGCGTAGAGCTCACTGAAGAGGGACGATTTCTCGCCTTGGAAGCCGGTAGGGCCTTAGAGATCTGTGATCGAGCGATAGGTTCTATTGTTCGGGATCAGCGCATCCGCGCCGTGAACCTTACAACCACGCCTACCTTCGCGGAGCAGATCCTTCTGCCCGTGCTTGCTGGCCTCCATGAGCGGGTTGCTGATCGCTCGGTGAGAGTAATGGTTTCGACTGACTTGGTTGACCCTGGCCGCGACGGTGTTGATCTTGCTGTACGTCAGGGTGAGGGTCGCTACCCTGGTTACAGGGTTAGGAAGCTTTTCCCGTGCGTTTACGCACCTGTTTGTGCCCCGGCTTTAGCCAAAGACTCGAGAATAGCACCGCTTGTCCATGTTGATTGGCCTGGCAATATTCATGAGCCACCGACATGGAGCTGGTGGGAGAAGGCACGGGGTAAACCTCCATTCTTGACGCGAGGAGAGCTTCACGTCCCAACTGAGGCCATGGCCATACGTTCAGCAGTAGCCGGGCATGGCTACGCTCTCGTAGCTTTGCAGCATGTCACTGCTGAGATTGCGGCTGGTTCATTAGTTCTCGCAGCAGAAGCGGGCGCTGAACTTGAAACTAGGTTTTCGTACTTTCTCGTTGAGGCTAAGGGAAGTGGAAGGGGCCCAGTTTCTGAAGTAGCCGATTGGATTTTTAAAAAGTTCTCTTGAATTCTCTTAAACAGGAAGCCAAAGTGGGATAAAGTGAAATAGCTCGGTGTGGTCATTTCATTGCATCATGCAACCAATGGAGAAGAGCGTGTCACTTCAAGGTAAAGCTTTAATCTTGATTGATTTTCAAAGGGGATTTGAAGATCCGTTTTGGGGGGATCGTAACAACCCAAGTGCAGAGGAGAATGCAAGGGGACTAATCGAGGTACTTCGATCTTCAAGTGGCCAGATCATTCATGTCCGTCATCTGAGCAGCGAAACCGGATCGCCTCTTGCGGGTCCTGGGGCAGCCTTCAAACGAGGCTTCGAACCTCGGTCCAATGAAACGGTGTACGAGAAGACGGTGAATTCCGCTTTCATAGGCACAACGCTCGAGGAGGACTTACGAAGAGCGGAAGTGAGGGAACTCATAATTTGCGGTCTAACGACACCCCATTGTGTCTCCACGACTATCAGGATGGCAGCGAATCTAGGTTTTTCAGTCGAGCTCGCCCATGACGCCTGCGCGGCCTTCACGCGAAACGCCAATGTCAGTTTTGACGGCGGCCCCCCACCAAGCGCAAATGAAATTCATCGCGCAGCAGTCTATCATCTGCATGGAGAATTCGCACAAGCTGTCCTGACATCGGACCTTGTCGTGCGCTGGCAAGCGTAGGCTTCACTGGTGAACAGCACTGTGTCTTTTTCAGTTTGAGGCAAGTCTAATCAGGACGATGCCATACGGCGCTCACTTTCGTCGTCGACTCTTTTTTCGGTAGCGGTCCCACCACAGTACTAGCAGTCTGGCATGGTCCGTTCGCTTCAAGACTTGGTCGCATCTATGGCTGGCTGGCATACCACCATGCCGGTGCTTCTGCAATGTCGTCCCTTTTTTGCTAGGCCCGTCTTGATATCTCTGGATACTGCGATGGCTTCCGGCTAATCTAGCCTAGTGGTTGCGTCAGGCTCTACGACGACATAGTCGAACGCAGCATTCGTCCGATCATAGTGTACCGCAATGACGCCGTAGCCGGAAACCGGGCTGTTCTTTCTTCGCTGGCCGAGATTTGGTAAATTGGCGGCGTTGATCCCAATACTTGGATCTGCCTCTCCCAGCGCCAATTTCCAACGGCACAAGCAGAGCTAAGTCGGCGATTTGCTGCTGAGGGATTACGCTGTCGCAATCTTGTCGAGACACTGCTTATGGAAAAACTTTGGCGTACTCCCCTGTCTCAGAGCTTATCGTCTACATGCTAAAGCGCTTGGATAAATTTGCATCGTCCCTCTAAGGTGGTCAGCTTTGTCCAAAAAGAATGTCACCAATCTTACGATGAGAGGGCTTCCCTAGTAGCCAAGTCACGGCTCGCGTTCAGATCGGATTGTGGTGTTGATCGCGCCACTTTTATCAACACGTTGATCATGACTGCCAAGCTCAATGGAATTGACCAGTAGTCCCGGTGCTACAATGTTCGCGCAAAGTTTGCCGTTAGGCCAATCAGAAGGCTTGAGAAAATGCTCTCATTGAATTGAAAGCCGACCATGTTGGGCGCACAACCATCCTGTGAAAACACTACCAGGAGACAGGATGTCCAAGATAGTTAACGAAGGTTCCAGTCAAATCCATGTTAGTCTCCCACGCCCGTTCATGGATACCCGCTACGGCATCCGCGATACTCACCGTGGCTTGAGGCCCACCCATGTCTGTTTTTACCCATCCTGGGTCGACCACCCTCACTGCAATAAATTCAGCCGCAAGGTCAGTCGCTAAACCTTGCATGAGCTTGTTAACCGCAGTTTTGGATGCGCGATATGCTATGCGATCTGATTTCGAATAGTTCATCCGACCCATCTGGCTCGATATCGTCACTATACGTGCGATACCAGCTACATCACGAGCGGCCCGCAAATTTGGAAGGAATGTCTGGGCTAGACGCAGTGGGGCTAATGTATTCACTTCAAGCGTACGTCGAAAGCCGTCAAAGTCCATGTCGAGTGTCGATTGACGCTCTGGACCAATCACACCGGCATTGCTAATCAACAGATCGATAGGACGGCTACGGAGGATACCTGCTACGCGTTCAAGTGCCGCATGATCGGTTACATCGATACCCTCGATTGTTTCATATGGTAGAGTAGCTTCAGCGCTCGTGCGGACCAAGGCGATTACTTCTGCGCCCTGCTCTGCCGCAAACATCGCGAGCGCTCGTCCGATTCCACGCCCTGCACCGCTGATCAATACTGTTCTGTTCATTTTTCCAAGAATACTGATCAAGCATGACGGAATCATGACAGTCCGCCACCGAAGTGACTGAGGGTACTCGGAGCAATGTTGTAAGCGTTGTCTTGTCTCCACCTTCCCGCTGAAGCTGTAAGCTGCGGTGCGCTCCCGTGAAGATCTGTACGGGAGGTTTCATTGGCAGTCTACCGTGAGAGCTGTATGGATGTGTCTGGCGCGTTGCGCCTGAGGCCGCTTGAGTATGAGCACGCCCCTCTGAAGCGGTTATTGGTAGTGTCGCTCTTGGATCAGGCTGCGTTAAAGGATTTGCTGTCGCGAAAGTGTAACGCACGCCGATAAGCGCGAAGCCGTCGCGATTCTTTTGAGGCATCATGAGAGGAGCGAGGTTGGAGCGTGAAGCAGATCGTCCAGTGGACGGTCTGTATCGAACAACGGTGTGTTGCTGCACAGACAGCTACTTGGTCTGAGACCTGCCTTGACCAAGGTCCATTCGATGTATGACACATTCCGCCTTGGTGGCGACCTTGTCGTGAAGTGATGTGCGGCCGACTGCGACTCATGGGATCAGGCTTCAACGAGCTTTGCGGCTGCGTCACGGGCGGCGCGGATTGGTGCCGTATCGTTCTCGATGAAACTGTCTGCGATTGCCCCATCCCAAAGCGCAAGTAGCTGGCGACCCAACATGACAGGATCGGGCGCCCCAAGAGCCCGCACCAGATCTTCAAACTGCAGCCGTATACCGAGCTTGTGCCGCCGGACCAGGTCGGTCAGCCGTTCGTCGTCGTCACCGAGGTGCGCCGCAAGGTTGATGAACGAACAACCTGTGAAAGACGGCGCTTGGGCAAGACGTTCTGCAAGATCGAAGATTGCCAGAATAGCCTCCTTTGGGCCCTTGGCTGCCGCGGTTGCCGCGTTGATGGCTTCGCGACGCGCCTGCGACATGGCCGCATATGCTGCCATGGCAAGGTCTTCTTTCGACTGGAAGTTGTTGTAGAGCGACATCCGCGCGACATCGGCTTCGCGGATGATTTCGTTGATGCCAACTCGCGAGAGACCCTTCTCCTGGAACAGGCGGGCGGCTGTCGACGTGAGACGTTCGGCGGCTGACAGTGTCATGCTGCAAAGTATACATGTCGGTCTACCTAGATCAACACTCCCCTTTGCCGAGTTATGAGGGCCCGTCCGGCGAAGCCCATGTGCCCTGTATGGGCCGAACTCGCGAAGCCAGAAAAACGTCTTGGCGACCGGCTTAAGGTGCCGTAGAAATGTAAACGTGTTTACAAAATTGGAGTCGCAAAATGCTAGCCTTTCAACATGAGATACATGTAGCCGCGTCCGCCGCGTCCGTCTTTGCGCGATACCGCGACGTCGGTACTTGGCCCAGTTGGGACCCGGAAACGCTCGCCGTCGATCTCCCTGGGCTGACGGTGGGCGCAACGGGTTGGTTGAAACCACGACAGGGTCCGCGGGCCAGAATTGCCATAGCGGAGGTGACAGAAGATCGATCCTTCACCGTAGAGGGTCGACTGCCATTGTGCCGGATGGTCTTCGGACATGAGCTGCATGAGACGGGAACCGGAACACTGGTGACGCATTCCGTGGGATTCTGCGGTCCGCTCGCCTTCCTCTTCCGGCGCCTCGTCGGCCGGGGAATCGACCGCACTTTGCCCCGGACGCTCGCCGGTCTGAAGGCGGCAACGGAAAACACATCTGTCCGGACATGAGCGAGGAAGCGCCCGAATGGCCGTCCGAGTTCACGGAACCCAAGCAAAGCCCTGGTTTCGTCTTCTGGCGTGACTTCATGCGGTGGCAACGAGGGGTGAACGACAAGCTAAGGCCCCTCGGCTTGACCCAGCCCCAGTTTGCCCTGCTCGCCGTCTATGGCTGGTTTATGCGCAAACAACATGGTGTCACCCAGCAAGCTGCGGCCGACTTCCTCGGTCTGGAGCGCATGCATGTCTCGCAGATCAGCCAACGGCTCGAGCGCGACGGCCTGATCGAGCGTCGAGCTCACGAGGACGATGCGCGCGCCAAGACCGTCGTCCTGACCGAGATGGGGCACGATATGCTCGCCCGCGCGATGCCTCTCGTCGAAGCGCATGATCACCAGTTCTTTCGCGGCAATGCACAGATCAGATGAAGAAGCGCGACGCTAGCGACCTTAGGTACATTGAGAGAGGGCCAATCGACTAGCGCCTTTCTTCAGCTCCTTCCTTGGGCGCCCGGCCTTGTCACCACAACTCCATCGGACCTCTAGGCGTATCGATGACAGCCCGGTAGCGAACGCTTTCCCCAGATCCGACGTTTGGAGGCCTGTCGATCTGCAAGCTGCGGGAGATATCGGCTATTCTCTCCGGCTCAGGGCAGGCGAGGTCGAGGTGGCGCAACCTTGCGCCGAAGTCCGGAATCGTCGCGATGAAATCTGTGTCGCCGCAATGGTCTATCACCGATGGCAAGGCGCCGTCTTCGGGAAGGCTACCATCGACAGGAACAGCGAAGGAGAATTCCGGACCATCTTCTGGCAGGTTGCGCTTCACGCCGAAAACCCCGCCGAAGCTTTCCAAAAGACGATCCATACTGGATGTGTTCGCGACCCAGCTGCGCAACCTGCGCCCCATTTCCCAATTTCGTCGGACGGTATCTGAGTGGTCAAGGCCAAACCAGCGCGGCCCCCTCGGGGCAGATTCAAAGGGGTCAACCGCGACAATCTCGAGATAGACGGTCTCACCAAGACGGAGCCTGTGATTGTGGGTACCCATGTAGGCGTGCCGTGTTCCGAAGGGCACGTCCATGTCGAGGCAGAACCTTACGTGGGTGAACCCCTCCTCAAGACTGGGCGCGACGACGGTGGGGTGGCCAAGCTTCAGCATAGATCCCAATTGATGAGCAATTGTTTTGTCGTGTTGCCTTTGACTCGCCTAGCTCGCGTCACCGCAGACAGCTTCGAGGTGCTTCGCTGGAACCCACCCTGACCGTCCGTCTTCCGCTTTGCACCACACCCAGCCGTGCCGTGCAACATCGCCCTCTACCGTCTCTCCAGAGACGCAGGTCAACTCGATAGCTGAGAAGGTTTCCCGCGAAACAACTCTCCCGTCCCGTTCTTCGGGAAGGTAGTCCGGGATCCAGCCCTCTTTCCCGTCGGCTGCTGATTTCGCCCAGAGCCACAGGTTGCCATCCCAGTCATAGGTCTCTCCGCTGAGCGACAGCTGCTGTCCAGCTCCAATCCGGATAGGGTCGGCATAAGTTGCGGTCCAACTCTCGATCACGCGATACTTCATCATTCTGCCCTTCAGCAGTCCAAATTCCATGTTCTTGCGACTCTGTCCGCCCAGCCCGATTCCTGCTTCGCCCTGCGCGCAACCCTGCTTGAACGAGTGCGTGTTCCGAGGGTACAACTTCGTCGAGTTCCTGAGTGCATCTCCAAGACTGTGGCTCGGCACGGGCTGAGCACTGACCGGAAGTGTTCCTATACCTCTATTCACGGATCAAGACACTTTTTCTTGTATGAGATGGAGTCTCGAAGGCGACAGCGCATCGTTCTACGCGGTCCATGGTCCCGTGTTCGCCACGTCCGAAGTCAAACGGATTGTGTCATGTGACAGGTACGCCATCCAGAGTCTTGCGCACGATTTGCAGCACAGGCCCAAGTGCGGATGGTTCCATGTCACTAAACGCCAGACGGATCGCCTGCGGGACAGCCGTGGTGGTGGCGAAGGCTCGGGCGTCCGCAACCGATATGCCCTTTTGCAGCAAGGTCGCCATGATCACCTCGGCCCTTTGCCCCTGGGTCAGAGACAGCCAGGCGAAGCCTGCATTAGGATGCACGATGAGTGCGTGATTACCAAGGACGTCTTGGCACATGATCTGCTGTGCGGCCCCCGTGCGCCGCCTGTCTGCAATTGACCGGTCGAGTGATCCGTCCTTGATCCATCCGGTTAGAAGGGCAGAGATCAACGCCGGAACGTTCCAGGTCGTGGCTCGCACGGCCTCGGTGATCGCATCGACCCTTTCACGCGGTGCGATCGTGAAGCCGATCCGGAGGCCGGTGGCGAGGCTCTTGGAAAAGCTGCCGACATGGAGCGTACGCTCTGGCGCAAGTGACAGAAGGCAGGCAGGCGGGGCCGGCTCGAGGAAAGCGTAGGCGGAATCCTCGATGATGAGCAGGTCATGGCGCCGCGCGATATCGACCAGCTGGAACCGCGTCTCCAGGTCCATCACCGATCCCAGGGGGTTGTGGACGGTCGGCATGGTGTAGACCGCGCGCAACCGACGGGCGCGGCACTGTCGGTCAAGGTCCTCAGGGTCCATCGCGCAGTTGTCTGCGCGGACCGGTACGAGGTCGAGCCCATGCAACGCCGCGACGGATCTGAAGCCGGGATAGGTGAGCGCGTCTGCAGCGACCGCTGCCCCGCGCGGCAGGACACCGAGGGTTACGATGGCAAGGCCATGCTGCCCTCCGGACGTCAGGACGAGGTTGTCCGGATCGACCGGTCCGAGCGACCGCGACAACCATTCGGCCAGCAACTGCCTTTCGTGGCGGCGGCCCTCATGCGGCTGGTACCGAAGAACGGAGTCAAGATCGCCCGACTTCGCCAGCTGCCGAAGCGCGACCCGCAGTGCGTCGGTGTCGCTGGGCCCGCCTGGCATGTTGAACGCGAGATCGACGAGGCCCTTCGCATCTGTCTGACGAAGGCCAGGCGCCGGGGCAAGGTCTGGGTCGCGCACGAAAGTCCCGCGTCCCGTTTCGCCCAAGACCAGCCCTCGGCGCTCCAGCTCGCCATAGACGCGCGTGGCGGTGGCAACGGCGACCTTAAAGGTCTCGGCGAAGGCGCGGTGGGTCGGCAGGCGGCTTCCGGGCGGCAAGGCGCCGGATGTAATTGCGGCCGCGAGGCGATCTGCAAGCTGAAGGTAGCGGGCTCGTGTCATTGTGAAAGCATATCTAGGACAATTCAAAAATTGTCATGCATTTTGTCCTGTGGCACCTGCGGTCTGGTTCTTCAACCGGAGCCCGACCATGTCCCCCAAGCTGGCAGCCTGCATCCTCGCGCTCGCCCTGTTCCTTGTCACCTTCGCAGTCAACCTGCAGGCCCCGCTCTACGATCTCTATGTGGGGGACGGAGCCATGGGGGCGACCGCCGTCACCCTCGGTTTTGCAGCCTATGTCGCCGGCCTGATGCCGACGCTTGTAGGGTTGGGCGGCCTGTCAGACCGCGTCGGCCGCCGTTGGCCCATCGCGCTGGCCCTCATGCTCGGCGCAACGGCGACGCTGCTCATGATTGTGGCGCCGGGCTGGCCGGCCCTCATTGCCGCGCGCGTGATACTCGGCGTAGGAACGGCGCTGGCTACGACATCAGGCGCGGCGTACATGGCTGAAATCCTCGGCGCCGACAGGAACCGTCTCGCCGCGCAAGTGGTCACCGCGGCGACATCGCTGGGTTTCGGGGGCGGGGCGCTGGCCACGGGGCTCAGCCTCGCGCTGCAGGGGCAAACCATGATGCCCGCAAGCTACCTCGCACTGGTCGTCACGGCCCCCGTCCTTGCGCTTCTTGCGCTGGTGTTGCCACGGGTCGATCAGCCCCGGCGCGTGTCGCCGCTGCGGCTGCCGGTCTTCCCGCGCGGCGGTGCCGTCTATGGCCTCGCCCTCGCTCTTGCCTGGTCCACCACCGGGATGACGATTGCCGTCGTGCCGCTGGAGCTTGCGGCCGACGGTCTCAGGGACTGGAGCGGGCTTGTCATCTTCCTCGCCATCTTCGTGGGCTTCCTCTGCCAACCCGTCGCGCGGCGCATGACGAACGGGCGCGCCGTCACGTTGGGCTTTGCGCTGGTGCCCGCCGGCTACCTGATACTGCTTCTGGGCGTCCAAAGCGACCGGCTCGCGCTCGTCCTGGTCGGCACGGGCGTATCCAGCGCCGCAAGCTACGGCTTCACCTATCTCGCCGCTCTGTCAGAGGTCGGCCGCCGTGCCCCTGAGGACCGCGCGCGGGCCACGGCCGGCCTGTTCGTCTATGCATATGCCGGGTTCTCGGTCCCGGTCATCGGAAGCGGAGTGCTCGCAGACTGGTTCGGTCTGGGCTTTGCGCTGGCCGCTTTTGGTGCCGCGCTTCTCGTCGGGACGGCGCTGACACTCGTGGTCTGGGCGTCGAGCGACACCCGGGTGCACGGGTAAGAACGGCGCGCCGCCACATGCCGCGACGCGCGGGCAGATCCCGCGCCGGCGCTTTCAGACCTTCACGTGGTGGACTGAGGGTGGCAACCAATCTGGGCGATCGCCGTGCGACACCAGCGTCGACAAGGCCTCGAGCGGCGCGATGCGCCAAGGGCTGATCTGCCCGATCTTGTCCGCTGTGACGAGGACGGCCGTCTCTGCGGCGGCCTCGACCATGATCTGCTTGATCTCGGCCTCCCCGGGGTCCCCGGTGGTCAGTCCGTGCGCGGGGTGGAGGCCTGTGACACCGAGAAGGCAGAGGTCGGCCTTGACCTTCGCGAAGGCCAGCCCCGCTTCGGGGCCGAGGGCCACCATTGAGTGGCGGAAGATCCGTCCGCCTATCAGGACCACGTCGATCCCAACATGGAACTCGAAGCTGGCGGCGAGTCCCGGGCTATGCGTGACCACTGTCGCCCTCCTGGTCAGAGGGAGCGCCGCGGCGATGTGCATGTGCGTGGTGCCTCCGTCGACGAGCACGATCATGCCGTCGGCGATCAGATCGGCGGCCACCTGGGCAAGCCCCTGTTTGTCCTCTGCGTGGAGCGCGCGCCGCCTGTCCAGCGACACGTGCGTCGGCGAAGCCGGAACCGCGCCGCCGTGGACGCGCACGAGTTTCCCCTGCACGGCAAGTTCCCTCAGGTCGCGGCGGAGCGTGTCCTCGGACACGCCGAGCTCGGCGGAAAGGGAGGCAACGACGAGCTGCCCGTCACGGGTGAGACGATCGAGCAGGAGGGCCTTGCGGGATGAGTTCAGCATTGGGTATTGCCGGAATATGCGTGATAATGCACGATACTGCACGAATCAGCGCATAGGCAAGGAAGGAATGCGGATGACCAAAAGCTTGATGATCTTGATCGCCGGACCCTATCGGTCGGGAACCGGGGACAACCCTGACAAGATGGCAGAGAACCTTCGCCGCCTCGAGGAAGCCGCCTGGCCGATCTTCGCGAAAGGACATGTCCCGATGATTGGCGAATGGGCGGCGCTGCCGATTCTGCGCGGTGCCGGGGGCGGCGAACCGGGCAGTGACATCTACGACCGGGTCATGCACCCGACAGCGCACCGGCTCCTTGCGAAGTGCGACGGAGTCTTGCGCCTGCCGGGGGCGTCAACAGGGGCGGACAACGACGTCAAGATCGCGAAAGAGCGGAGGATACCCGTGTGGACGAGCCTCGACCAGATCCCCGAGGTGGCGGCGTCGGCCTGACAGGCCCACGCCCATCACTAGCGTCCGGGGCGTTCGGTCAGCCGGCCTTCTACAGGCAAATCGCCCAGTTCGACCAAGCCTTCACCGACGAGATCGAACCCAGCTACGGGCCGATCGATTGCCCGGTCCAGATCCTTTGGGGCGAGCACGATAGGTGGGTGCCGGTCTCGCAGGGTCGGAAACTGGCCGACCTGATGACCAGTGGCCGCATCCGGATCATCCCCGGTGCCGGTCACCTGCTTCAGGAAGACGCGCCCGAGGCAATTGTAGCGGCAATGCTGGACCCTTGCTGGAGTTGAAATCCCGGCATGCTCGCAGAACCTTCAATTCAACGCCGCCCGAACGACCGGGATAGGGCAAGTTGCGCTTTGGCTGGGGGCCCAACGATCTGGTCAAAGGTCCCGTTTGCTCTCCCGAAAGAACCGCGAACGGTATTCCGTCGGCGTGACACCGACATGGGTGCGGAACTGACGGCGGAAGCTGAACGCGTTGGCAAAGCCTATGACATCTGCAACCCACTCGATCGCTCGATGCCCATCCGTCAGGAGTGTCTTGGCTGCCTCTATCCGCGATTGAGTCACCCATTCCTTCGGTCCGACCCCCGTAGTGGCCCTAAAATGCCTCTGAAAAGATCGGGGGCTCATCCCGGCCGCGCGCGCCATGGATGCTATGGTCCAGTCTCGTCGCAGGTCAGCGACGACAGCCTCCATGACCGGGGCAACGCCAGTTCCCGGCCTCTGGGCCACGGGGCGTTCGAGAAACTGCGCTTGTCCGCAGCCACGATGCGCCGGCATGACAAGGCGCCGCGCCACCGAGTTGGCTGCCGCCGCGCCGAAATCCTGTCGCACGATCTCGATCATCAGGTCGATCCCGGCGGCGCTGCCTGCCGAGGTGAAGATCCGCCCTTCCTGCCGGTAAAGGCAACGGTCATCGACTTCGATGTCGGGATATGCGTTGCGCAATGCCTCTGCATAACGCCAATGAGTTGTCGCGACCTTGCCACCAAGCAGGCCCGCGGCGGCAAGCACGAAAGTCCCCGAACATATGGATGCTATTCGCGCGCCCCGTGCATGTGCCGCGCGCAGACGGGCGCACAGCACATCGGGAACGGCAATGCCGACCCCTTTCCAGCCCGGGATGACGATCAGGTCAGCCTCGTCGAGGACGTCTGGTGGAGCGTCGACGCTGACCTTCAAGCCGCCCTGTGCCAATAGCGGGCCTTTCTCGATCGCGGTCGAGGCAAAGCGGTACCAGCTGCGCCCCATCTCGGGACGATTGAGGCTGAAGACTTCCGTCACGATGCCGAACTCGAAGGTGCAAAGGCCATCGTAGGCAAGCGCCACGACCAGCGGACCCTCGGTCTCGACCTCAAGATTTGGCGTGAAACGTGCGCACATTGTCATTCCTGCCGCTTGTGCGATCCGAGGTCGCGCATAGTGTGTCTACTGTCAATCGGACACTTCGCAAAGGAGCACAACCCATGGCGTCATCCGTAACGGAAATCGCACCTGCCCCCAGCACGGAGGCGTTGGTGCATTTTTCGCGCAGCCTCATGTTCGAAACCGACTGCTGGGATACCCACGAAGCAATCAGCTCTGGTCGAGCCGACTTCGTTCTCCTCGACGTGCGCGGACCGACAGCCTATGCCGCCGGACACGTGCCCGGAGCCATCAACCTGCCGCACGGCAAGATCACGGAGCGCCGTATGGCCGAATGGCCGCGGTACACGGTCTTTGTGACCTATTGCGCCGGCCCGCACTGCAATGGTGCCGCGCGTGGGGCGATACGTCTGGCCGAACTCGGGCGACCAGTGAAGATAATGACGGGCGGCATCACAGGATGGATCAACGAGGGTTTTGACCTCGAGGTCCACGTATAAGCCGATCCGGACGCGACCAGCATCGCGATGGATCAGAACCTTTGCCGGGCTATGGGAGTGAGCTTTGAGCTTCGGGTCCATAGCGCAGTGAAGGGATCGCGCGTTTACAACGCGCGATCGTCGTTCACGCTGAGCGCGCAGACTCCAACGATGATCGATACTGACTTAGGTTTTTCCGATCCGCCGCGCCGCCTGCGTTTGTCCGTCGTAGCCCCAATTCTCGGCGGGAACCTCTTTCAGAATCACGTAGGCTATGGGTTCCAGTCCCGGGAGTTCATCGCAAAGCAGGCGATGAGCGGCGGCGATAAAGTCTGATTTCTCGACTGCATTGTTCGTGCCTTCGGTAATCGAAACCTCAAGCATCGCCGTTTTGGCAGACCCTGCGCTGCCGATCGTCCAGAGCGCCGATGCCGGCGCTTCCACCAGAACCGAGGTCAGTTCAGCCTTCTTGCCGAGCTTCGTCGCCATCAGTTGTGTCAGCTGCGACGCGAGCCGCGAGCAAACCTCGCTGCCGGGATCCGGCTGGAGCGTAAGTCTGAGAAAGGGCATATTTGTCTCCATGAGTATGAACGGGTCTCTTCTGCCACGCTGGTGCGCCAACGAGGTCCCGATCTTCAGGAGGCTGGGTTGAAAAAAACTGGACGTACGATCCCTGATTTCTCGCCAAAATCTTTGCGCGCTTTCGTTGCTGTTGCGAGCCTTGGGTCGATCGCGCGTGCCGGCACCCTCCTAGGCCGCAGCGACTCGGCCGTAAGCCTCCAAGTCACTTCGCTGGAGCGCGACCTGGGACATCAGCTGTTCGATCGCACGGGGCGCGGCTTGAACCTCACCGCTTTCGGAGCACGGTTCCTTGTCCATGCAGAAGACATTCTTGCGCGCATTGACGCAGCCCGTCGAGACGCCGGTGCTTCCGAGGCTGGGGGCATACTTCGCGTGGGCGTAGTTCAAGACCTTGTACCACGCATCGTTCTAATGGTTTTCGACGCAACCGCGGATGCACCGTTCAAACCCTGGATCGAGATGACCACGGGGACGAGTGCAGATCTGGCAGTCGCGCTCGGTGAGGAACGGCTTGACCTAGCGATCCTTGCGCGCCGCCACGAGGAGCCTGGCATGGTCACGTCCTTGCCGATGCTGTGGCTTGGTTCGCCGAACCTCGAGGTACGTGTCCCATTGCCCATGGTGGCTGTGACACCACCCTGCCCGTTTTTCGACGCGGCTCGGCGTGCGCTTGGTGCCGGGGGTATTCGCGACGAGTTGTGCTTCGTGTCAGCCAACCTGGAGGCTGTGCGGCTGGCTGCCGCCGCTGGGGCCGGGGTTCTGTGCCGGACGAAGCTGGCAGAGGGTCCAGGGCTCGTTCCCGTGGGAGATCGCCTCGACCTGCCTCCCCTGCCGACAATTGGCTATGTCATCGAGACGTCACGAAGTGCCGGATCCTTTGCAAAGTCCGTTGCGAGTCGGTTGAAAACGGACTTGGCCATCGCGTTGGAGTCCCTGCCGGTCTGATGCCAACATCGGACGCGGTCGCGTCCCAATGTCTGGCACCTGCGGCGATTGCCGACCGACCAGTATGGTTGGTGCGACGCGGCGTGTTCCGACCTCGCTGCCGTGCCTGTTTCTCGCGGGCAGACCGCTATGGCGGAGCGGCTTGGGCCCGAGCCCGCATCCACGCTGGCCTTCGGTGAGTCGGGGCCCCCAGCCCTGATCCCGACGCGGCAAATTGATTGACAGTTAGGCTAGGTTCGCACATGACTTATTGGATAGACCGGTAAGTCTAACTCCTGCAGAGTGGACATGCGCGGTTGCGGACCGCGCCGGGGCCGCCGGCGCCTCAAAGAATAGCAAGCCCTGTCGCCCGCACGCGCGCCAAACGCTGAAACCGATGGATGAGAAAGGCGGACTGCACTTGCCGCCAGTGCCACCAGAGAGAGTGACATGCAGTTTGTCAGACGACCGGAAAACCATTGTTTGCCTCAAGCAATCCGTTGCGGGGTCCAAACGGAAAGGGCCGGAGAACCCTTCACCCAGGCATGGAGGGGATGAGTGAATCCGAGACCTGACATCTGGCTCGTCGCGATCGGGCTGTCCCTGGGACCAGCGGTGAGCAATGGCCTGGCGCGGTTTGCCTACGGTCTGATCCTTCCGGCCATGCAAGCTGATATTGGCTGGAACTATACGCAGGCGGGTTGGCTCAATACGGCGAATGCGTCGGGCTACCTCGTCGGCGCACTGGCAACGCTCGCCTTGATCGACAGGCTGGGAGCACGTCGGCTGTTCACACTCGGAATTTTCGTGACGCCTTTTGCCCTCCTTGGGTCGGCAGGCTTCGCGGATCTTTGGGTGCAATCCTGCTTCCGCATTGCCGCAGGCATCGCCGGTGCGGCCATCTTCATCTCGGGGGGCGCCATGGCCGCCATGTTGTTTCGTGACGACCCCGAGAGAAACGCCTTGGCGATCAGTGTCTATTTCGGAGGTGGTGGGCTCGGCATGATCGCCAGCGGGGCGGTGATCCCAGTATACCTCGATGCCTTCGGCGCTGCGCAATGGCCTACCGCATGGCTTTACCTGGGCGTGTTGTCGGGGCTTGCCGTCGTTCCCGCGTTCCTTGCCGTGCGACGCTGTCCGGAACCCTTGACAGTGCAGAAAGGCGCAGGTCAACCGCTGCCGCTAAGGTCCCTTGCGCTCGCGACGGTCGGCTACTTCCTGTTTGCCGTCGGTTACATCGTCTATCTGACTTTCCTGGTTGCGTTCATGGGAGAGGCGGATGCCCAAGCCCCGTTGGTCGCGGTGGCATGGACCCTGCTCGGGCTCGGCGTGATCGTGGCTTCCTTCCTGTGGCGTCGCCTGCTGGCGCGGAGCTTTGGTGGCGGGGCCCTGTCCCTCGCATGTCTCGCCACAGGATGCGCGACACTCCTGCCACTCGCCCTTCCGGAGGCCCAGCTCGCCCTGATCATTTCCGTCTCACTGTTCGGATTGTCCTTTTTCATCGCTCCGACAGCCATGACCAACTTCGCACGGAAGAACCTTGATCAGGCTCTCTGGGGACGCGCGGTGGCGATGTTCACAACCGTGTTCGCCGCCGGGCAAATCGTTGGCCCCACGGCCGCCGGCTTGATCTCGGACTCTACGGGGGCGCTTTCTGCGGGCATGACGGCAGCAGGGTTCATCCTTCTACTGGGAGCGGCGATCGCTGTCTTGCAACGACCCCTTCCACGCGTATTGGACCCGCTAGAATGATGATACATGGTACTCAGGTGCAGGTCGTCCTGTCGTTGCACCGTCGCGAAGACCTGCATCTTTCGTTTGTCGAAGCCGCAGCTTGTGGGCGACTTGGTGCAAGGAACTTTCTTGGTGGACCGACCGATCAAGACGGCCGGCTCACGCTTTCGAAGATGGCCGTTGCCACCTGGTTGAAGAGGTTGTCCGCCGTGGTGCCGGAGGCCTCCATAACGCTGGACACAAGGACAGCCGATTGCGGCAAGCATTTGCATTCGCTGGCCTGCGATCGGAGCACCCGCCCTCATTTCGCGGCGGTGGACTTCGGATCGAATGACGCCGAGCGGGTCGCGACCCACATGATCAATCATGGGGTGGGAATCGAAGCCTGCATCTCCGACAGAGTATCGGTGGGGCGTTTCCTGTGTCACCCGTTGCGAAAGTTCTGTCGGCGCGTGGTGTTGCAGATCCCGGACATGCCTGGCGAACAAGCAGATGGTCATCTGACCGAATTGTTTTACGAGTTGGCCGAGGTGATTGGCACGCACGACCTTCTTCTGGAGGGACTTGGCCGGACGATGATGACGATGGCCCATCTTGCCGTCCGAGGTGGGCTCATGGCGAGGGTTGGAAGGCCATTGCTTCGCGGTTCTTGCTGGAATGACCATGCAACTGCCGAGGAGCTTCTCCGCAGCTTGGCAGAAACGACCATGCCTTTCGGAGAGCCAGCGTGGATGACGCATCGCAGCACCTCCATTGCGGGTGGCTTCGGCACTTGCGACCATTGAGAGTCACACGCTTCGATAATGCTTCGACCGTCGCTGACGGAAGGGCACGGGCGCAAGTTCGCCCAACTGTAGACCATACCGTCAAGGAACCGGCATGGTTCAGTG
>NZ_PKRQ01000019.1 GCF_002855575.1 Tabrizicola sp. TH137
GAAGGTCGGCGCGGCTGGGCCATGGCCAGCGCACGCCGCGGATGGTTTCGGGACGGCCCGAGGTTTCCAGTGCGCGGATGATCTCTGCGAGGCCGAAGATGCCTGTTGATTTCCACTGAGAGCTGACCCGGTGGGGATGCGGACAAAAACTTGGACCGATTTCACGGCATAAGGCCAAGGCTTCTGCGGTATTCGATGGGGCTTCGGCCGCCAAGTGACAGCTTGATGCGCGTTTCATTATACCAGTGGATGTAGGCATCCACAGCGTCGATGAACTGGGCAAGAGTGAAGGCCCGCCAATCACACGGATAAGAGAACTCGGTCTTGAGGCGGCCGAAGAAGCCTTCGCATGCGGCATTATCTTGCGAACTCGCCTTGCGCGGACATTGAACGTATGATCCCCGCTCCGTTGACGCGCTCCAGCCAGCCAGACCAGCGATAATGGCCTCCCCGATCACTGTGGATGATCGGCCCGGCGCAGGACTTCGGGTAACCAGCCGCTGCACTTGAGAAACCACGCAAGTCCAAACATTGCTTGCGAACTGCCCCAAATGGCCGCCCGCAAGAAAACGAGGTGCGTGTCTTGCTCCGCCGGAAAGCCGGTCCCGAGTTCGAAAAACTAAGCAGGCACTTAGAGGTCCAGCCATGAACGCAGGACGAACAGCGATGCCTCAATCAGAACCACTAATGCAAGTCAGTCGGCTACCAGACTGTCCTGCATCTGCACAGGGTTGGATTTCGATCGAGTAAGGGTTGGGTCAGACATTCCGCCCTGCCACCCGGTGAATTAGCCACAAGTTGCGCAGGTAGATGAGCAGCCCGAGCGACTGGCCCAGCATGAAGACCGGGTCGCGGCGGTGGATGGCATAGGCCAGAAGTGTCAATCCGCCACCAAGCGAAAAGTACCAAAACGCGACCGGGATCACCGACCGCCGGGCACGTTCCGACGCGATCCATTGCAGGATGAACCGCGTCGAAAACAACACCTGTCCAGAAAGGCCGATGCCGATCCAGATCAGTTCATAGACACTGTCCACACCGAACCACGCGACCAGTTCTGCTATCATGGCTTTGGCTCCGCAACCGCGACGGCCCAGACCTTGCGACGGCGCCGGATCAGCCAAGCAACGCCGAACACGTCGACCACGCCAACAAGAGCGCGCTGGAGGTTGCCATATTTCGACCGACCGGCACGCCGCGGCCGATGACCGACGTCGACGAGCATCACCCGCCATCCGTCCCGGACGAACAGCGCCGGCAGAAACCGATGCATGTGATCGAAGTAAGGAAGTGCCAGAAAGGCATTACGGCGAAAGGCCTTGAGCCCGCAGCCTGTGTCACGCGTGCCGTCCTTTAGTAGCGCTCGCCGGATGCCGTTCGCTGCCCAAGATGCTAGACGCCGCGGTGGAGGATCGTTCCGGTGCGTTCGCTGACCTGCAACCAGACCAAGACTCTGGTCCGGACCGCACAGCAGCGGGCGGAGCAGCCGGAGCAGGTCGCCTGGCGGGTTTTGACCATCGCCATCGAGGGTGCAGATTACATCTGCCGTGGCAACCGTGACGCCGGCATGGATCGCAGCGCTTTGCCCTGCGGCCGGATCATGTCGCAACACGCGAAGTGGCAGACCGGCCATGCGTCGTTCGGCCAGCACGGCCGGGGTCTCGTCGGTCGAGCCATCATCGACGACAATCACCTCGTAGGACAGACAAGGGCGCAGAACGGCGTCAATCTCGTCCAGAAGTGCGCCGATGGCCCCGGCTTCATTGCGCGCGGGGATTACAACGCTGATCCGGTGCCCGGTGAATTCCGCGCTCATGCCCGCCGCCGTGTTTTGCGGCGCAGCCAAGTGACGGCCGACCAAGGCGCGACGGCCACCACCCAGCCCCAAAGCGCGCCCGCAATCGTCTGCCACAGCGTGTGGCGACCCGCCTCGATCCGCGATCCGCCGGTAAAGGCGGCGCCCAGCAGTGCAGCGCCCTTGGTCACAGGATGCAGCCTGGAGCAGTGGTGCAGCAGATGGACCGCACCAAAGGTTGCTGCCGCCGTATGCCCTGACGGAAAGCCGCGACCGCCGCCATCGGGCCGCAAGTTCATCGGGTGGTCGCCAAGCGTCAGCTTGGGCGTCTTGATGCCGACTTCCAGCACTACATAACGGCCCAGGATCACCAGACCTTCGCCCTGCGCCGCAGCGCAGGCCAGCGCGGCCAGCGGCAGGACGACCTGCAACGCGTCGCCCAGCCGTTGATTGTTGGGGACGGTGGTGAGAACGGTCAGAGCCAGGACCACGCCGATCACATTGCTCAATGGCGACATGCGTTGGCCTTTTGCGTGACCCTCGTGCCCTGAACTCTCACGGTCGTGACGTGGAACGATTTCCATCGCGCCCCCTGTTTCGAAACTGCATTGCCGCGGCGCGGATCGCGCGGCGTTCACGAGTGAGATGGTTGGAGATCGTGGGGTCGCGCCATCACGGCTGCACGAACGGACGGGGCGCTTGCACAAATGGGCCGGGCGCATAGTTTGAGGCTGCGTCCGCCTAGCCTATGGTTCGCGTGACTGCAGACGCACCATGTTAAAAAGGCCTGACGTGATCCCCAAAACTCCATTCGTCGCTGCATTGCGGGCTGTAATTGATCCGCGGCGGTCGTGGATCGGCTATCTTGTGGCAGTGGGCACTGGCCTGGCGGTCGGGATCACGCTTTTGGAACCTTCGGCCTCGGCCCATCTGTCGCCCTTCCAGAGGCTTCTGTTATGGATCGGCCAGGTCGGGGTTGCGCTGGTGATCCTTGAATGTGTTCAGCTGGGCCTCGGCCGGACTGCGATTGCCCGCCATGTGTCACCGTTGCTTCTGGTGATTCTGGGCGGTGTCATCGGGGCGATACTGTTCTCGTCCCTGTCGATCCTGCTTCTGGAGGGATTGCTAGCTGGTCCGGACCCCGAGGATGTCACCGAAGATATCTCCATGGCTAGCCTGCTTGCTGAACTGCGCGACAGCGCGGGCCAGGTCGTGGTGTTCTGGGTGCTGCTGAATGCACCCCGGCTGATCATGATCGCGAGGGATCAGGAGGATGGCTCGGAAGAGACGGACGCCAACCACCGGAAAGCCACGGAAACCCCTTCCTCCACGCAGGCCGACCCTGCCCGCAGCACAGCCCTGGTCGAGCTTGTGTCGCGCCTGCCGAGCAGGCTGGGCACCGACATCGTCGCCATGACGGCCGAGCTGCATTACCTGCGCGTCTACACCTGGCAAGGCAATGCTCTTATCCTGATGTCCTTCGGCCGCGCGGTTGCGGCCCTACAGGTCGTGTCAGGCATGGCGGTGCATCGGTCGCACTGGGTTGCGCTGAACCATGTGACGGCACTAGAAACCGGCGGCGACAAGGTGGTCTGCCGAATGGATACCGGCCTTACCGTGCCGGTCAGCCGCAACAACCGCGCGGCGCTGCGCCAAGCGCTGTCTGAACGCAATCAAGGCGCGGCCCTGCGCGGCGCCGCGGCCCTCGCCGCTAGCGGATCGGAAAGGGCATGACCGCCCCGGGCGCTGTACTTGACCGTGGCTGGCATTGGGTCGTATCCGGGCCGGCGCGGGCCCGACTTGCGCTGGTCGCACTGTGCCTGATCCTCTTCCTGCCGTGGTTCGCCGATTTCCCTGTGACTGACCGTGACGAGGCGCTCTTTGCGCAGTCCAGCCGCCAGATGGCCGAAACCGGCGACCTCTTGCGCATCCGGTTTCTGGACGAGGCGCGCAACAAGAAGCCGGTCGGCATTTACTGGCTACAATCCGCCGCCGTCACGCTGACGACCGGCCCGGAAGACAACGCGATATGGCCCTACCGGCTGCCTTCGCTGATCGGCGCAATCTTGGCCGTTTTGCTGACGCACAGCATTGCCCTGCGGCTGATGTCGGCGCAAGCGGCCCTGGCGGCAGGGTTTATCCTGGCGGCAAGCCTCGTCCTTGCAGGAGAAGCGCGCCTGGCCAAGACGGACGCGGCCCTGCTTGCGGCCACACTCGGCAGCATGGCGGTGCTTGTCCGGGTCTGGATCGACCGGCCGGATCGGATTTCGTCCCTTGGACGCGTGCAGTTCTGGGGCTGTCTTGCCGCAGCTGTGCTGCTGAAGGGGCCGATTGGGCCTTTGGTCGTGGGCCTGACACTGCTGGCGCTGGGTGGATACGAACGCCGCTGGGCCTGGGCCATGGCCCTGCTGCGCGGGGGCGGGCCACTTCTGTTTCTGGCGATCACTGCGCCTTGGTACCTGGCGATCACCTGGGTGGAGGGGTGGTCCTTCTGGGAAGACTCCCTCGGTCGAGACCTTCTGGGGAAGGTCGCGGCCGGACAGGAAAGCCATGGTCTGCCGCCGGGCAGCCACCTGCTGGCGCTGGCGTTCAGTTTCTGGCCCGGGACGGCGTTGCTTTTGCTGGCCTTGCCGGGGTTGCGCTTGGCCCTAGGCAATCCGACGGTACGGCTTGCACTCGCCTGGGCCTTGCCGTTCTGGATCGTGCTGGAACTGACACCGACCAAGCTCTTGCATTATCCCCTGCCCGTGTTTCCGGCCCTGGCGATGCTGGCGGCGGACCGGTTCTTTTCCGGGCAGTCCCCGGGTCGCGGCTGGGTGCTCGGAGCGGCTGGCCTAGCGGTTGCAGGGCTTATGGTTCCGGCGGGCCTGATCGTGGTCCTAGCCCGAGACGGATCCTACAACGCGACCGCACTGGTGACACTGGCCGGAAGCCTTTTCTGCGCAGCGCTGTTTTCCCGCCAACTGGCAAGCGGCCGCCGGATCCAGGCGCTTGGTGCCATGCTGCTGCTGGCCGCAACGGGCCACTGGGCGACCTTGACCGTCGCAGCCCAGACACCTTGGCTTTGGCCGTCGGCAGCCGTTGCGCGGCAGATCTCCGACTTGCCGCCCTGTCCGGGACGACTGCTCGTAGTTGCCGGGTTCAACGAGCCCTCGATGGCCTTTGTCAGCCAAATGCCGGTTGCCTTTGTCGATGCCCCAACGCTTGCAACCGCGCTTCTGGCCGATCCCTGCGTCATCGGGGTGATCGATCAACAGCTTCTCCCCGACCTGATGGCGAAGGGAGCCATCCAGATCGGGGATACGGTCGAAGGATTCGCCATCGGCTCGGGTCGCCGCGTTTCCTTGGTAATTGTGCAAGGGCAACCCGGTTGAGCCAGCAGTCCTGCGCCTGGCGATCGGGACCACCAGGCCAAGAGGGCAACCGCCGCCCCGACGCTCCGAGGCGGCGGCACTTTTGGCGAGCTTAGAAACGGAACGCTCGGCCGATGCCGATCGAGGATGTCGTGAAGGTGTCCTTGGAGGCGAACGGCGCGTTCCGTGCATCGCCAAGGAGGGTTCCGACCCCGACCGAGGCCTCGACAAACCAGCTGTCGGTGATCGCATAGCGCATCGAGAGATCGAGCGTAGCCTCGGTGAAGCCCGCGCGTGGGGCGAACGCATCGTAGCTCGATCCCGCCGCTTGCGCGGCGGTCACCCCATAGTAGGCGTTCACGTAAGCGCGGTTGCCATAAACAGACGACAACTCAACCTCGTAGCTTAGTCGGTCGGAGAGTGTGTTCTCGAACCCGACCCCGAATTCGAGAAAGGTGCCGCCATGTCCTGATCCTATATCGGTGACGACCGCGGCATCGAATTCTACCGGGCCCCATTCGCCCTCGGTGAAAAGCGCCAATTCAACAGCAACGTCTAGATCCCCAAGGCCGGCCAGCCGCGGGTCATCTTCCTCCTTGCGGCCCTCTCCAAGTCCCAGTGCCACGCCGAAGGTCAGTTCGGAAGGTCCGTCAGTTACAAAGAGGTCAGCACCAATGCCAAGCTCGCCGATAAAGAGCCGCCCGTATCTGGCCTCGATAACGGGGACAGGCTCGACTTGCGACTTGTCAGAGCCCCTAAAGATCGGTTCCCAAGTGGCGCCGAGACCGAGGACAAGAAAACCCCCATCCTCCTCTTGGCCTTGCGCGAGTGCGGCGGTTCCGGTTGCAAGAAGAACGGCAGACGTCAGTGCCACGAGAGACGTGGATGTGTTCAGGATAGTCATTTGTTGAGACTCTCTTTGGGAACGGGTCAGTTCGAGTTGAGCAGGGGAATTGTAAGTATGCTCGGTGCTCCGCCCCCAGTGACGATGGCGAAGGTGGCGGGTTGCATCTCGCTGGAGGTGAAAAGATCACCGCCGGTTTGCGGATTCCGGTCCCAGGCCGGGAAGTCGGAACCCGCAAGCAGAAGTGCGATCCGGTGCCCGCGATCGACTTGATGAACGATCTGCCCGAGGTCAACCGAGACCTGCACTTCGCCTGCGGACGTATCTGCCATCCGTGCGAGGTGCGACAGGATCAGGTTGGCCGTCCCATCGGGCGCGATGTCGAGCAGCCGGGCGCTAACGTCAAGGCTTGGGGCATCTGTGCGGATTGTAAGTTGCGCTACGACAGCCCCTGCGATCATGGTATCGGCCGCGGTTGGTGCAGTCTGGAAGACGGCGACGTCCGGTCTGCCCAGCAGGCTGGAGTGATCCAGGGAACCCGCTGCCGCCAGAAGGTTGCGGCCACCAAGGGTCGGAACCGGATCGGTCGGATCACTGGTAAAGGCCACCTCCGCTGTGGTCCCGTCACCAGATAGTTCAAGTCCGCCGTCCGCCGTCAGTTGGACCATTAGCGCCGATGCAATTAGGTCGGACATACCATCTACGCGAAGAAACTCCCCGCCCGTCCCCTGGACGGCAAGCTCAACGGTCTCACGGTCCGGCATCGGTCGGTCCTTAAGCCAATGGTCGAACCACGAAAGCATCCGCGGTTCCGGATAGATGCGGGGATCGTCGATCTCGTAATGGCTGCCGTTGACGATCAGGAGTTCCGTCGGCACACCGCGCTCCACGAGATCTTCATGAAGCGCGATCGAGCTTCGGACGAAGCTGTCCTGCCAGAGACTGACGATCGAGGTCGGGACCGTGATGTCGTCGCGTACGTCAAGTTCCGTGCGATAGCTTGCAAGAACGTCCGCATCGGTGAGAAGGCTCCAGAACGGCATCAGTCGCTCCAGTTCCGGGGACTGGCCGAGGGGCGCGGCCATCCAGACGTCCGACGACAGCGGATCCCCAATGCCCTGCGACAGCGCGCTGAAGTATCTGCCAATAGCATCGACGAAGCCCGGAACCTCGTCGGGCGCGATGCCGCGCGCTTCGAAATGCGCGGGGCTGACGTCGAAGGCAAGCGAGGCGCCCTGAAGCAGCAGCGTCTCGGCTTTCAGGCCGCCCCCTGCCGGTGCCATGTCGGTACCGAAGGGGTCGGCCGGGGCTGCCTGCAGGAAGACGGCATCAAGCGAGGGCGGCTGGGCGGCGGCGGCCAGTGCAGCCGTCATGCCGAGCCCGCTGTCTCCGAAAATGCCGATGCGCCCGTTGCTCCACGGCTGGTCAGCCACCCATTCGACAAGGTCGTAGCCGTCGTTGCGGTCGTCGAGCCAGCTGCGATCGACGCCCCCTGACCCCATGCGACCGCGGGTGTTTTGGATGACGAGCGCATATCCGTTCTCGGTGATCAGCGGCCAGCCCCGGGCAAGTGCCTCAGCCGGATCAAGGTCATCGTCGTCGTCGCCTTTATCCTCGTCCTCTGCAGTCGCGAGGTGGGCTAGGGTCTGGCGGCTATCGAAGAGCTCGCCCCCCAACGGCGTGATCGGAAGGCCGTAGATCGTGCGCGTCACCAGGGTGGGAAACGGCCCTTCGCCCTTGGGCAGATAGACGAAGGTCTCGAGTGAGACACCGTCGCGCATGGCAACCTCGATCGGCATGATATTTGGATCCGCCAGTGCAAGGGTCGTTTGGGCAAACAGTCCTACGGTGACAAGTGCCACACGGAGCTGGATCGCTAACGGCGAGTTGTTCTTGAAGGCTGGTAGGTGTGGCATTCGAAAACCTCAGTTGTGAGAAATTCCAGAGACATCAAGCAATTGCGATACCTCAAACGAGTCTGCACCAATTGCAGGTAACTTTGCATCGAGGGCCACCGGACCTCAAACTGGGGTCAGGCTGCTGTCACTGTCATCGTACGGACAGGGGAAGCTGCGCCTCAGAGCCGCGTTTGCGGAACGGAGATAGCCGACTTTGCATCATGCTAGAGGAAAAAGCGAAAGCGAAAGTGACTATACTACTCGTGCACTAAACCTGATCGTTCGTGCAAACCGAGTTGGCCTTCTTCCATCCAATGCCATCACCACAAGCAGGCTGACGAAAAGTGCTGGCGGCGCCCAAGCATTCGTCTTCCTCAGGCGGTAATTTGGACCGTCCTTACTGGTGCGGCAGAGGATGATAGGACGGCATGAGCGTGTGGCAGAGATACAGGATTAATATTCTACGAGTGCTGACAGGAATATTCGTGCTTTTGGCATTAACAGTTGAGCCAGTGTTTCCTCGTGAGTCAGCAGTCGGACTTCTATTGGACGCAGCTGGCAGCATTCTTCTGTTCGCTGGTGTGATTGGAAGATTTTGGTGCACACTCTACATTGGTGGCCGCAAGAATCTCGAGGTCATCGACTTAGGACCATACTCAATTTGCAGGCACCCTCTCTACTTTTTCTCGAGTATTTCTGCACTCGGCTTCGGGTTTTTGCTTGGGAGCGTTTTGTTAGCCATGCTAATATTCGCGATTGTCTCGGCAGTTCTTTTCGTCACTGCCAGTCACGAAGAACGCTATCTGGAGTCCAAGCTGGGTGTCAGCTACATGAAATATTCGAGGGAGGTACCCCGGTTCTTCCCAAGCGTTCGCCTGTTCAGCACTTCCTCTGAGGTGACTGCCAGCGTTGCAGTGCTCAAGACCAACTTCATGGATGGATTAGTCTTCCTATCACTTCTTCCCTTGTCGAAGGTCTTAATTCTTCTGCGTGCTGCGATCGATTGGGAATTAGCTCGCTTGATTTAGCAACTGTATGAAGCTGCTGAAGCTTTGGCGTAGCCCAGTCTGAAAAGAAATAGGCCAATGGAAAGAGCGCCCGCTTGAGGTCGCCCCAACCTTGGCATCGGAGGAACATCGGCGCGAGCGAGCAGACTCGACGCGAACCCGGCCAAGGAGCGTGTCCAAGTCGCGCGTGCGATAGTCATGGATGGCGCGAACCGAGGAACAAGCAGGGCAGATGCGGCTTTCACAAATGACCTCATCGACCTAGTCGTAAAGGACTACTCTATAGATCTGTTCGATTATCCTCTTCCCACCCTCGAAGCGCAGCCCGAATCCTTCTAGGCACGTCACCTGGTACGGTCGCGAGATTCCGTCAAGCTGATGAATGCGCTTCTGACCATTATCGAAGGTCGTTTCGACCGTAATCCGCACGTCCATGGCAGCCTCCCACGGAAAAAGCTCATCATTTCACGGGCCGCAGCGACGAAAATGACCCCACGTTCTATTCTCTCCCTTCTCCGGTCTAGGAACTATCAAACGACGCGATCGTCACCATCCCCATCTGCGCGTCCTCAGAACCGACAGCAGGCCGCCGTGTCATCAGCACGTCACACTGAGCGAAGCAAGGAAATACTGCCTCCGGACAGCCCAGGGTTCGGGCCAGGATTACATTCCGCAAGGTCCACTCAAAGTCATGAGACTACTGGAGAGCAGGTCAAGCCGCTATGTCAAACTTTAAGCTTCCGAATTGTTCGAGATCAGATCGTCTGCACCCGCCGCAGGAACTGCGCCAGCGCTGCGTCCATCGCCTCGGCCGCCCGCTCGACCGACACGACACCCCCCAGCACATCCCCCGCCGCGCGGTTCGCGTTCTCCGAAGCCGTCTGAACCTCCGTCAGGCTCTCGTTCGACTGCCCCACGCGCCCCGCCGTCCGCGACATGCGCTCGGCGATGTCATGTGTCACCTCGCCCTGCTGCGTCGCCGCCGACGCGATCCCCCGCGCCTGATCGTTCACCTGCCCGATCGAGGCCGCAATCGCCCGCATCGCCTCCGAATTCCGCTTCACCGCCGACAGCACTGACCGCACCTCGCCCGTGATCTCATGCGTCGACTCCGTCGTCCGCGCCGCAAGCTTGCGGATCTCGCTCGCCACCACCGCAAAGCCGCGACCCGCAGCCCCCGCATGGCTCGCCTCCACCGCCGCGTTCAGCGCCAGAAGGTTCGTCTGCCGCGCCACGTCGTTGATCAGCGTCACGATCCCCGTGATCCGGCCCGCGACCTTCTCCAACTCCGCAAGCAACTGCGCCGCATCCTCGGCCCGCATCGCGGCATCGCCGGCCAGCGCATTCGTCTCCTGAATGCCCGCGACCACCTCGTTGATCGAACTCGACAACTGCTCCACCGCCGCCGCCACGCCCGACACATCCGCCGCCGTCAGCTCCGACCCCTCCTTCACATGGCTCGTCTGGCGGCTCGTCTCCTCGGCCGTCGCGGCCATCGTCTCGGCCGCCCCCCGCGCCTGCACCGCCGCCGTCCGCAGCGTCTCCACCACCTCCGACGTCCGGCTCTGGAACTCCGACCCCAACCGCTTGATCGGGCGCAACAGCCATGCCGACAGGATCAGCCCCGCCAGCACGACCGCAACCGCTACCCCGATCCCCGTCTGGATCGCCGACTGCATCGCGGCCTCCGACACGGCCATCACCTCGGATCGCTCCACCATCGTCAGGATCGACCAGTCCAGCCCCGGAATCTCCAAGGGCCGATAGGCCGCAACCACCTCCACGCCGCGATGATCCGGTGCAGCCGTCGCCCCACGCTCCCCGGCAGCCGCCTCAGCCGCAATCGCGCCGGGCACGGGCGCCGCCAGATCGATCCCCTCGGCAAAGCGCGGCGCCGACCGCACCCTCCCATCCGACCCAAGGATAAAGGCGTCCAGCGTCTTGCGCTCATGCTCGCCCGGCGCAAGGATTTCCGTCCCGAAATCGATGGGAAGCTGGAAGATCAACACGCCCACCAACGTGCGCCGTTCCTTGACCGGCACCACGAGGAAGAAGGCCTGCGCCCCATAGGACGGCTCATAGGCCTCGAAATCGGTCACCAGATAGGGCTCCTGCCCCTGCGACTTGATCATGGTCTGCACCGCCTTGCCCAGCGCGGTCGAGGCATAGGGTCCGGTCGTCATCGACGTGCCGAAATCCACCTCCTTGTAGACCGAATAGATCACCCGTCCCTCATGCGGCTCTGCAAAGAGGATGTCATAGAACCCGTGCCGCTCCATGAAGTCGCGATAGGTCGGGTGCAACTCTGCATGCATCTGCGAATAACGGCTGCCGTCGCGCGCATCGTTCAGCATCTGCTTCTGGCCGACCTCCGCCCGGTTCTGCCCGATGTAAAGATGCTGCAAGGCCAGCCCGACCGGATCCATCCCTTCCATCCAGCGGGCCCTGTCCGCCTCCGTCGCGCCGGGGGTGTTCTCCTGCTGCAGGGCATAGCGCGCCTCCAGCGCCGCCATATCCGGCTCCACGGCACCCGGCAGACCCAGCTCATCCGCCGCCTCGTCCAGTTCGGCCAGCACCTTCACCTTTTCGGGCATCTGCGCAAGCCCGATGCCCAGATCGACCAGATCGTCGAAATACCGCTCGATCGCCGCACCCCGGAGCTCCGTCGAAGTCTGGATTTCGTCAGAGGCCGTCGTTTCGGAAAGACTGGCAAGACGATCGATGTCGATCTTCATCACCACCGCCATCGGTACGAGCCCCGCCAACAGCAAGGCGAGCGAAATCTTCCACTTGAAACGCATTGCAATTTGTCTCCCTGCAACGCCAGCCTCACTTAATTTACGGTCCTGCGTTGAAACATCTTATGGAGCCGCTCCAAGACCTATCCTCAAGAGCATCTATATCGCCCCGGCTGCGTTTGGACTTGCCCGGAAAAAGTGGAGAGCATCAACTGAGGAACTAGGAGGTGTTCTATGGGAAACGGGAACAGGCCGACGCCGGAATTTCGGCGTGAAGCTGTGCGTCTGGCACTGAACAGTGGCCAGCCCCGACGGGAGATCGGTAAGCGCCGTCTTGACCCCACCTTCCTGCTGAATCCGTAAGCTGCGATGCGCCTCTGTGTGGAGATTTGCACGGGAGGCGTCATTGGGAGTCCATCGGGAGCGCAGTATGGAGACCGTTGGGTTTGTGGAGCTTTTGGCGGCTCCGGCGGCCAAGCGGCGATGGTCTGACGAGGCGAAGGGTCGGATGGTGGCGGAGACGCTGGTGCCCGGTGTCACGGTGAACGAGGTGGCACGTCGACATGGGTTGAAGGCCAATCACCTGTCTTCTTGGCGGACGCTGGCGCGGCAAGGCAAGCTTGTGGTGCCGGAATTTGCTGGGGCGGAGTTCGCCGCGCCGAAGGCAGTGTCGCAGCCGGTCGAGACGCCGGTGGAAACGGCGTCGATTGATCTGATCATCGGGCCGGTGACGGTGCGGCTGGACGGTGCCACGCCTGCGGCACGGGTCGCGGAACTGGTCATGGCGCTGCAGGCCCGCCCGTGATCTTTCCGTCGAACCGCGTGCGGATCATGGTTGCCACGAAGCCCATCGACTTCCGCAAGGGCCATGACAGCCTGGCGGCGATGGTGAAGAACGAGCTGCGCAAGGACCCGTTCACTGGGACGGTCTTCGTGTTCCGGGCCAGAAAGGCGGATCGTCTGAAGCTACTCTACTGGGACGGCACCGGTCTGGTGCTGGCCTACAAGCGTCTGGAAGAGCATAGCTTCACCTGGCCCGCCGTGAAGGATGGGCTGATGCTGATGAACCACGCGCAGTTCGAGGCGCTGTTTGCGGGGCTCGATTGGCGGCGGGTTCGGGCCGTCGGGGCGAAGGCTCCCGAAGCGGTGGAATGACGGGATCTGCCCTGCGGCAGGATGACTCGGTTTGTGCTTTGCGCGGGCATTGGCAGGGCCACCATGGTAGACCCGCGCCATCCCGAAGACTGCTGATCTGCTTGAAGAAATTGCTACGCTGAAGGCGATGTTGATCGCCGAGGAGGCGCGCGGCAAGCGCAAGGACGAGCGCATTGCACGGCTGGAAAAACTGGTCGCGGCCTTCAAGCAGGCGGTCTTCGGTCGCAAGTCGGAGAAGAGCGATCCGGACCAGTTCGAGCTGGCACTGGAAGACCTCGAAACGGCCATGGCCGTGATCCATGCCGAAGAGGATGCCGAGGATCGCGCGGTCAAGCGCCCCGCCAAACCGCGTGCTGCAAATCGTGGATCGCTGCCAAAGCACCTGCCGCGCATCGAAGAGGTCATCGAGCCGGACAGCCTGACCTGCGCCTGCGGCGGCTGTTTGCACTGCATCGGTGAAGACGTCTCAGAACGGCTCGACATCGTGCCCACCCAGTTCCGCGTCATCGTGACCCGCCGTCCCAAATATGCCTGCCGGTCCTGCACTGATGGTATTGCACAGGCGGCGGCCCCTGCGCGTCTGATCCCGGGCGGCATGCCGACCGAAGCCACGGTCGCCCATGTGCTGGTCAGCAAGTATGCCGATCACCTTCCGCTTTACCGTCAGGCCCAGATCTACAGCCGCCATGGCGTCGATCTTGACCGCTCCACCCTTGCCGATTGGGTCGGTCGCGCGGCCTTCGAGCTCCGGCCCGTCCATGATGCGCTGATGGCGGACCTGAAGCGGTCCACCAAACTCCTCATGGACGAAACCCGCGCCCCGGTCCTCGATCCGGGGGCCAGAAAGACGAAGACCGGATACTTCTGGGCACTGGCCCGCGATGACCGGCCATGGGGCGGCACGTCACCACCGGGCGTGGTCTTCACCTATGCCCCCGGTTGGGGCGGGCAACATGCCGAGCGGATATTGCAGGGCTTCGGTGGCATCCTGCAAGTCGATGGCTATGCCGGATACAACCGCCTGATCGCTGCGGACCGGATCGGTCCGGGCATCCATCTTGCCTATTGCTGGGCCCACGCGCGCCGCAAGCTGATCGAGATCACCCGCACCGGACCCGCGCCAATTGCCGAGGAAGGCGTAGCGCTCATCCGCGATCTCTACGCCATCGAGGCCGAGATCCGCGGTAGCGCCCCCGCCACCCGACTGTCCGTCCGGCAGGACCGCCCCGCCCCGATCCTCGCCCGCATCGATGACTGGCTGACGCACCACCGCGCCCGCGCCTCGGCCAAGTCCCCTTTGGGCGAAGCGGTCGCCAATTTCGCCAAACACCGCGACGGCCTCGGGCGCTTCCTGACTGATGGGCGCGTCGAGATCGACAACAACACCGTCGAACGCACCATCCGCCCCATCGCCCTGAACCGGAAGAACGCCCTCTTCGCAGGACACGATGCCGGAGCCGAGAACTGGGCCGTCATCGCCTCGCTGATCGAGACCTGTAAGATGAATGGCGTCGACCCCCACGCCTGGCTGTCAGCCACGCTCACCGCCATCGTCCAAGGCCACAAGCAGAGCCAGATCGACGATCTGCTCTCGTGGAATTACGCCGTCACCGTGTGATCGGGACATCGCTTACGGAGATCGCGGAGGATCTGGGCATTGGACTGTCGAAGGCGCAGCTTCCGGATCACGTTCAATAGTCCCATGTCGATCACTCCGGCGACCCCCTCGCACTCCCGCAGCCGGCGAGGCACTGAGCTGCTCCCCGAAAATCGGACAGTGACGGAAGCCATGATCTGACGTCTGCTGGTCTCCAAGGACGAGGTGATCAGGATATGAAGAAACGCAGAAACCATGACGCTGGGTTCAAGGCCCGCGTGGCGCTGGAGGCCGTGAAGGGCGAGCGCACGGTGTCGGAGCTGGCCGCCGAATACGGCGTGCATCCGACGATGATCCACCAGTGGAAGAAGGCGTTGCTGGACGGCGCGGCGGAGATCTTCGAGCGGGGCGGCAGGAAGGCCCCTGAGGTCGATGAGGATACGGTGCGGGCGTTGCATGCCAAGATCGGGGAGCTGGCGGTCGCCAACGATTCTTTGTCACGAAAGCTCAAGCCTTGGACCGGGAAGTGAGGCGCGGGATGATCGAGAAGAACCACCCGAGCCTGTCGGTGGGCGCACAATGCCGCCTGCTGTCGATCTCGCGCTCATCGTTCTATTACGCGCCGCAGGGCGAAACGGCCATGAACCTCGACCTCATGCTGCTGATCGACAAGCAGTTCCTGGACATGCCGTTCTACGGCGTGCGGCAGATGACGTGGCACCTGCAGAACGAGGGCCATGCCGTGAACCAGAAACGCATCCGCCGGCTGATGCGGCTCATGTGCCTGATGCCGATCTATCAGAAGCCCGACACCAGCAGGCCCGCGAAGGGGCACAAGACCTACCCCTATCTGCTGGGCGGGCTGCGGGTGGAGCGGCCCAACCAGGTCTGGTGCGCCGACATCACCTACATCCCCATGCGCAAGGGCTTCCTCTATCTGGTCGCCGTAATGGACTGGTTCACCCGCAAGGTCCTAGCCTGGCGCATCTCCAACACTCTAGAGGCGGACTTCTGCGTCGAAGCGCTGAACGAGGCGATCCACAAGTTCGGCCCGCCTGAGATCATGAACACCGATCAGGGGGCACAGTTCACGTCCTTTGCCTGGACCAACCGGCTGAAGCGGGTCGGCACCCGGATCTCGATGGACGGCAAGGGGCGCTGCCTCGACAACATCTTCATCGAGCGCCTCTGGCGATCCCTGAAGTATGAATGCGTCTACCTGCACGCTTGGGAGACCGGCTCGCAGGCTAGAACCGGCATCGGGCGGTGGATCACTTTCTACAACCACCAGCGGCCCCACGCCGCCCATGGCGGACAACCCCCCGCCGTGGTCTACTTCAACGCAATCGAAACCGATCAGCAGGTCCAGGCAGTAGCTTAAATCACCCCGAAATCTGTCCAAGAGTTGGGGAGTAGCTCAGGCTACCGGCTTGATATGGAGACTACAACGTCACTAGAGGGTTCGCCGAGGGCCTTGAGGGTCTTCAGGGCATGGCTGCGCACTGCGGACTCGAGTGCTGTCTGTATTTTGGCGGGCGAACTCTGCAGGTCTGAAAGACCGTGAATTGCCGTCCAGACGAAGTACTGGTCTTCAGCGGTTGCACGAACAATCACGCCGAAATTCTGAAGTTCGGCCAGAGACTTGCCCAACCAGTCATAGGTCGATGGTCGCGTAAGGTGGGTCGCGTTCGGGTCTCGGCCATAGGGACCGAACATTAACCGCCAGAGCCCATAGTGATCACTTGCAAACCGTACATAGGCCAGCGCCAGGGCCTGAAATCGGTCCAGCGCTGCAACCGCGTCGGGTGCGGTTGACCCAAAGGGGACAACAGCCTCGAAGCGTTCTGCGAGAAGGTCGAAGCCGGCACGAGCCACCGCGCGGAGGATCTCGTCGCGGTCGGGAAAGTGGCGGTAGATGGCCGCGGGCGACACACCAAGTCGGCGCGAGACGTCGCGCATCGACAAGAGTTCGATCGCTCCAGCACGCGCCTCCTCCATCGCGAGTGCAATGACCTCGTCGCGCAAGCGACCATGGTGGTGTGGTTTTCGGTCGATATCCGTCTTCATGACAGAGAAAGTAAACACTGTTTACAACTCCCGCAAGCCGACATAAAGTAATCACTGTTTACTTTTTGGGGGGATGACATGAACAGTCAACTGCTACCAGCCGTTATGGACCCGCACATCCGCATGGTGCCAACCCCGTTGGGCGACCTGTCGGTACGGACAGCGGGTCACGGTCCACGGCGGGTCGTGCTCTGGCCGTCAATCCTCACCGACAGCCACATCTTCGACGCGGTGGCCGACAGGCTTTCCCCTCTATGCACGTTTTTCCTGATCGACGGACCGGGCCACGGTCAAAGTCCGGGGCACGGGCAGGAATTCACCGGGGCCGAAGCTGGGCAGGCCATGCTGGCGGTGATGGATGCATTTGGCCTTCGGCGCGCTGTGGTTGGTGGGGTCTCCTGGGGCGGACTTACGGCGGCCGAAGTCGCCATGTCGGCCCCTGGACGGGTCGAGGCGCTGGTCCTGATGAACACGCCCATGGATATCGACGGTGACAGGCCGAGTTTCGGTGATCGCATGATCGCTTTCGGAGCGCGCTGGATGGCGGGACTGAAAGTCTTTCGCGACGGTGTGGCCCGCGCTTTCTTCGATGACGAAGAGCTGCGCCGTAACCCGATCTATCATTCGCAGTTCCATGCCATGCTGGCTAAAGCCAACCGGCGCAAGCTGGCGGCGGCGGTCAGGTCTGTCATCCTGCGCGGCGTGCCATTGCGCGGCAGGTTGCACGAGATCAAGGTTCCAACCCTGATGATCAGCGGCATCGCCGACAAGCTCTATCCGTTGGAGGGCCAGGCCGAGGCCGCGCTTCGCCTTCGGGACGCGTGCTTCGTGCCGGTTCGCGGCCACCACATCTCGCCGATCGACGCGGCGGACGACGTGACCGAAGCGCTGCGCGCCTTCCTGCTGGAAAGGATCCCGACATGACCCTCCTTGTCATCGGGGCCACCGGATTGCAGGGCGGAGCGGTCGCCCGGGCACTGTTGTCGCTGGGCCAGCCCGTCCGCGCCCTGACCCGCAAGATCGACAGCGCAGCCGCCCGCGCCCTTGCCGAGCTTGGCGCCGAGTTGGTGGCGGGCGATCTCGACCGCCCCGAGACCCTGGCCCCAGCCTTTGCCAGCATTCAGGGCTTGTTTTCAGTTCAGGATTTCTACGCCCCCGGTGTCGGCCTTGCCGGAGAAATCAGGCAGGGCCGCGCCGTGATTGCAGCAGCCAAGGCCGCAGGCGTGCGCCATGTGGTGCAGTCGACAATGGGCGACGGCCTTGCCCTCGGCGGCCCGGCGCACTTCTTGTCGAAGGCCGTGCTGGAACGCGACATTCGTGCCAGTGGGCTTGACTGGACGCTGCTTGGGACAGTCTGGTTCATGGACAATCTGCTTAATCCAGCGATGCAGCCGCATCTGACGTTTCCCGTTCTCTACGGCAGCCTGAAGCGTGATACGAGGTTCCAGATGCTGGCAGTCTCTGATCTGGCGCGGATGGCTGCCAAAGCCTTGACCCGCCCGGACATCTGGTCCGGTCGCAAGCTGAACCTTGCCGGAGACACCATGACGGTCGGTGCCATGAAGGCGGCCTATCGTGAGGTGACGGGGCGTGCGGCGAGGTTCTGGCCGTTGCCCGCGCCGATGCTTCGCAGACTGTCGCCGGAATTCGCTGCCCAGTTGCGCTGGCACAACGAGGTCGGTTTTGCTTTTGACCAGGCTGAACTCAGGTCGATCCTGCCAGATGCTGTGGACTTCAGGCGCTTCATTCGAGAGCGCGGTGTGACTGGCCTGTAATCTTTAGGAACGCTGTTCCTCGCAATCTGCGTTGTTGTCCCTTCCAGAAGCCTTTCAAGGCACCATTCTTTTGAAACAATACAGGTTCGTACCGCCTCCACGGCGGAGGAGCGGCGGCGCGAGCGATCCCGGCACAGATGGCCGGAGCGGGGGATGCGCGAAACAGTGCCCGATGTTATGTAGGTCAGCGAGGTCACGTCCGTCAAACTGGTATAATTTCCAGGTTGGCCTGAGGGCATGCTCAGGCGGCCTTCGTGGTTGTGCCGAGACTTGGATCGATCTCCTCCTTGTCCATCTGGGCGAAGGCCTCGACCATCATGTAGCGGCTCGAGGTCTACGAGCCGCTCTTGGGGAGGAAATTTTTAGCTTGTTTTCTTCTCGAACGCGGTTTTTGCCTTTCCGAACGCCGCCTCGATCAGGTCATCCATAGCCGCCAAGGTAGAGGCCGATGGGTTCAGAACGGCGACCCAGTTCATCCAGCCATAGACCGGATGGGGCGTAAGGATATCCGGCGCTGTGAAGTCCCACGGCCCGTCAACCACACCGCCTTTGCGAGGTCGTGCGGGTGGAGGCCCGAACCTTTCCGTGAACAGCGGCCCTGTGGTTCCGACATTCAACCGGAACATCCCTGCGCGATCCAGATGCGAGGCCTTGT
>NZ_PKRQ01000001.1 GCF_002855575.1 Tabrizicola sp. TH137
CCACCTCGAGCTCCAAACCCTTGGCGACATAGGCGGTCTGGAACTTCTCGAAGATCGGCCAGAGGTCGAGAAGCGCGTCGATGGCCTCGGGGCTGACCGGTATCGGGGCGCCGTCCTCATCACCAACACCCTCCCAATCGACGATGGCACGCGAGGCAATCGCCTTGGCGAAGAAGACCGCGATGCTGTCGTCGGGCGTGCCAGGCGCGATGGCGCGCACGGCCGGATCGGTGCGGGCTGCGACCATGATGGCCGTGGTCAGGGGCTCGACCTTCACGCGCACGCCCAGCGCAAGGTCGAGCCATTCAGCTTCACGGGCAAGGTTCAGACGCAACAAAATCAATACTCCTCGATGTCGTTGACGAGCGTGGCAGTGCACATCCGACCCAAGGTGGCATCGCGTGCGGCCTGCCAGTCGAAGGTGGCCTGGATGCCCTGCGGGCCCGGGATCTCGATCCGGGGGCGCGGCAGATAGACGGCATGCGCGGTGAAGGTGAAACTCTCCCCCGAGGGCAGGACATAGGCAAAAGTCAGCGCGCAGGGATCGCCTGCGATGGCCTGGTTCACCAGAACCTGATCGGCGAAGCGCACCTCGATCTTGCCGGTCAGCGCCGCGATGGACGGGTCTGCCCCGTCGATGCGCCCGTCCGACCGGATCGTCTCCACCCGGTCGAGGTTGTTGGCATAGGTAATCTCGGCCGAGATGATGTTGCCCAGCGGCTGGCCGTTGCGCGTGATCGCCCCGTTGAAATGCCCGAAGCGCTGGAGCTCAAGGTCCGCCAGTGAGCCTGCGGCAGAGGTGCTGGCGATGGCCTCGCCCTGCGCCACGAGGCTGGCCGTCGCGGTAAGCAGCCCTGAGCGCTGCATCTGCCAGCTCAGGCTGTCGAGGACGCAGCCTGAGTACATCGCATAGCGCGGCACCTCGGGCATGCCGGTCTCAATGGACATGGATGGCAAGGACCAGGCGCCGGAGCGGAACTCGTGTGTGAACGGCCCCGGTGCAGCGCCGGTGGTCACCGGCGCCCCGAAGGCGGCCTTCAGCCAGAAGCCAAAGGCCGCAGCATCGATCGGGACGACCACGTTGCCGTCCGCAGTCACCGCATCCTTGATCGGCGCCAGCGGATCGCGGCCGTAGCCGAGCAGCTCGCTGTTCAGGAGCGGTTGTTCCGATCCCAGCGTGGTGCTGGCGAACGGCATCTTCGTGAACCCGCCCGTGGGCGGGGTGCCGTAACTGGTCTCGAACGCAAGCGCCATCTGCGCCCGCGCGCCTTGCGCACGTGACATGGAGGGGTTCCTTACTTCTTTGAATACTTGGTGGATGTCTTGCGGCGGGGTCGCTGATCGGGTCATCTGTCCAGATGATTGGTCGATTTCTCATTCACCGCTTCACGCGTCTGTTGCGTCGCGCGGCAATTCTCTTGATGGCGCTCGCGATTGCAGCGGCATTCATGACCAAGACTGAGGCACAAGCGCAGCAGTCAAGCGCACTGGAGGCGCGGGTCAGCAAGATCCTCGACGGCGACACCTTCACACTGAGTGGCGAGTCGCGTCGGATTCGTGTCTGGGGGCTCGATGCGCCGGAATGGGACCAGCAAGGTGGTTCCAACGCAACTGCCACGCTGCGCAGCCTGATCTCCGGCCAGACGCTGCGGTGCAACGTTCTGGACATTGATCGGTACGGACGTCTCGTCGGGCAGTGTTTCCTGCCGGATGGGCGCGACATCGCGGCCGAGATGATCCGCTCCGGCGCTGCCACCGAGTACTGCCGCTATTCGCGCGGGTTCTACGGCACCTGTTGAGCGGGCATGGCAGAGAACCTACCATCGCGAGGAGCTGCCGGAGCATGATCGAAGGGATCTTCTTTCTGATCTTCGGGCTGGCGGCTTTCTACATCACCCTTTGGCTTTTCATCCTGCTGCCCGCCAGGATGGCGGAAGCGAGAGGGCGCAGTGCCATCGGCTGGGTTCTTGTGAGCCTTTTCTTCTCGCCCATTCTGGCCGTCTTTCTGCTGTGGGTGCTGGGCGACGCTCCCGATCGCAATGCCTGACTGTTTTGGTGGTTCACGCTCCTGTCCTAACGACGCATGGTTTTCCGCTAAATGGGCATCAAGCCAACTGGTCGGCCATCGAGTAGTGCAGGACAACGGGGATCACCGCTGCCTTCAGGCTGGCAGCACCCTCGACCGGCAGATCGACCGGCCGTGGCGCTTCCGCCTCGACCCAGTCGCAGAGGCCGCCCAGCGTGTGGTCGGCGGCAATCGCGGCTCCGACGCTGGCGCAAAGGGTGTCGAAGGCGGCGTCACGAGCGGCACCTTGAACGACCGCCTCAATCTCGGCCCGGTGCTGGTAGTGGTATCGCAGGGGCGAAAGAGTGACCTCCGGCTCCCCCGGCTCTCCATCGCGCAGGATCAGGAGACCAGCGGCAGGCACACGTTCGGGAAGCACGTGACCGCGCAGGGTGGTGGCGGGCAGCGCCGAGAGCCGCGTGTGCAGCGCGGTGAGGATGGTTTCGCGAGTGGTGGGCATATCTCGGTCAGCTTCACTTCTTCTGATCGTTTAGCCATTTGTCGAACCGGTCTCGCGCTGTATCGGTCAAGATTGCGGAGAATACTTCCTTGTCACCGGCATAAAGACAGTGTCGCATCATGGTGAACGGGTTCATTCGCTCCCCAGATTTCTCAAACTCCTCTTGATACTGCTTTATCGTTGAAAATTTCTCTCGCAGATAGAAGTTGAACTTTCCTCGACTTATGTTCGGTTTCAAAGAAATAATCTCTTGAGTGAACCCATCTACCTTGTGTGATTCAAATTCAAATTTTGGGAAGAAATGCTGCGCGATCCTCAGGAAGAAGAAGGCGTTAAGTGGAGCATAGCGGCCTGGCTGCACCGCTTGCTCAGGGTCGCCTCCGTCTGACGCGCTCACCTCAGCATCTTTCGTTTCGGCTTCGATCTGAGGATAAATCTCTTCGGTTTGCTCAAGCTCAATGCGAGTCGCATCACGGATCGCACGAAATTCCCTGTCGGCCAACTCAAAAAGCGCTGCCAAAGTATTGATGCGCCTTTTCAAGCTATTCGGTATGGATTTCTTATACTTAATCTTATGATCCAGAATGCTCCAAGAATCTTGTATTACGGTGCGGATCTGAAGCTCAAAAGGGTATTCCGCATAGAGTCGGTATTCCGCCATCCCTTTTCGAGTTTCATTTAGCTTCAAGTCAATGTGTAATCCCTTGTATCCGAAGGAGCCTTCAGTGCCTTCAACTTGAGATATCTTATCAGTGATCTCGATCACCTCAAATTCCTCAAGTATTGCAGCCTTTATTCTCTCGACCTCATCTTCATAGAGGCAGACGATCCTAATCCCAATAAGATCAGTAATCTTGTCCCGGATAGTGTAAGGTGTTTTTGATGCTTCAAGGGCTGTCCGATATTTCCGTGTGAACTTACTTATACATTCCTCTCGATCCTTTATTCGACCCTCCACACTTGAGACGGCGACATCGGATTTTGCTTGAACCAAAGACTCGATCAACGTTCTGAATGAACTCAAGGCTGCCTGAAGGCTTTCAAAATTTTCGTTGTAAAACTCTCGAAAGGAGCTCTTTTCCGCATCGAAATCCAACGAACCCATGTCTCATGCCCCTTGAGCAAGTAAACCTACAATCATCAAGCCTGCATGCCTGCACTGATGCTCTGTCATGTTTAAATCAACTGCTGGGTTCGATGTAAACGGGGATGCTTCATACTTGCTCATCTGTGGGAGATGGTTTCGGCTGCCGTTGTGAGACGATTCACTCGGGCCTGGCTAACTCACCCAGTTCGCCACGATCAGCCCCACGATCGAGTCATGCGCCCGCTCAGCATCCCGCGCCAGGTCCAGCCTCTTCGGCAGCTTGACCTGCGGCACCAGCAGGAAGATGGGCGCGGTCACGAGGCCCCGGCCAGTCTTCGACCGTGACGCCACGGCCCGGCCTTTCGAGTTCAGCCGCCCCTCCGTCACCAGCAGGCTCGGGCCCCGGCGGCGATAGATGAACCGCAGGCTCAGACCAGTCCGGCGTTCCCATTCACCGGGGGTGATCCGGCCCCCACGCAGCGACTTACCTGCGGCGGGCGTGGGGATTGACAGCCAGAAGCCCTTCTTCGAGCGGATCAGCGGGCCGGTGTCATGCGCGCCAACAATGACCGGGGCGTTGGACCAGACCACGGCGGCCGCGTTGAGGCTCGGCGTGGCCTTGGGGAACTGCTCCGATCGGATGGTGCGAGCGAGCCGAGGTCCGAGCCCCGCACCGGTGATCTGCAACCGCCACGCGGCCTTCAGCCCGGTCCCCGCCTCGCGGATCGCGGCCGACACCGCCCGCTCCCCTGCCGCGACCTCGGCCGTCATCATCGCGACGATGTCGGGATCGATGTCGAGCTTCAGTTTCATTGCGGTCATGCCGGGCGCAGGTCGACGGTCCAGACCAGCCGCTCGCGGTCGCGGATGGGCTCGCCTTGGATGAGGAAGGCCTCGCCCTCGATCTCGATCCGGTCACCGGGGCGCGGCGCTGGCACCTCAGCCATGCGCACATCGATCCGGGTGGTCTCGGACCAGAGCCGTGCGTCGCCGAAGTCGGTGACCGCATCGGCACGTCGGGCGACGACACGCACCAGGGCCGGCGCACCGCCATCGGCGATGTAGACCGCATCCCGCCCGATGTTCGGATCGGCGAAGAGCGCGCCGACGGCAGCGGCGAAGGCGTCCGGCATGTTTCCTCTTTCCTCAGAAAGGAAGTGATACTATGCTTGCAGCAGACAGGAGAAAGCCATGCCCCTTTCCCAGCAGATCGCCCAAAACCCTGCGGCCGGTGCCGTGCTGACCAAGGCCGCGCTGCGGGCGGCAGACCGGCTCGGCCTTTCGGGCCGACAACTGGCCGACATCGTCGGCGTCTCCGAGGCGACCGTCTCGCGCTGGAAACGGGGCGAGAGCCTGCTCGAGCCTGGCTCGAAGCCCTTCGAGCTTGCGGCCCTTCTTGTGCGGACCTTCCGTTCGCTCGACGCGATCACCGGGGGCGACGAGGCGGTGGCGCGACGGTGGCTGGCCGCTCCCAACACGGCGCTGGCGGCACGACCCGTGGAGCTGATGACGCAGGTGCAGGGGCTTGTCGATGTCACGACCTATCTGGACGCAAGACGCGCTCCGCTCTGAGACGCGGCCCTACACGGGCCCGGCATGGCGGTTCGTAGAGGCCCAGCATCGGGTCTCGACCCTGAAGCTTGTCGACAGCCTCGCCGAACAGGCGGCCCTCGAGGAGATCCTCGAGGCCACGAAGCCGCCCCTGCCGGAGGACTGCCGCGCGCTCGATTATCTGCTGGCCACGCCTTTCCGCTATCGCCCCTATCCGGCGGGATCGCGGTTTCGCCGGGCGGGACTGACGCCGGGCGTCTGGTACGGGGCCGAGGCGCCCGAGACGGCGGCGGCAGAAATGGTCTTCTATCGCTTCCTGTTCTACACCGAGAGCCCGGAGACGCCCTTTCCCGACGATGCGGCCGAATACACCGCCTTCTCGGCGGAAGTCGCAACGCCCGTGGCGGTCGACCTGACGGCCGGGGCACTGGCCGCCGATCATGCTGTGTGGACCCACCTCACCGACTACGCGGCCTGCCAGGATCTGGCCGAGGTGGCCCGCGCGATCGGTGCCGAGGTGATCCGCTACGCCTCTGTCCGCGATCCTTCACGGGGCGCGAACCTTGCCGTGCTGACCTGCCGGGCCTTTGCCGCCCCGCAGCCGGTGGAACGTCAGACCTGGCGCATCCGGATCGGCCCCACCGGCGCGCAGGCGCTGCGCGAGCATCCGCGCCTCGGGATCGAGTTCCCGAAGGATAGCTTCGCCCCGGACCCACGCCTTGCCGGCATGCTCTGGGACCGCCCCCGCGCCCGATAGGCCGTCATCACGTCCGCCGCGCCGAACGCAGCACCTGCGGCCGGGTGCAGATCGGCAGCGGGTTGCTCTCGATCTCCAGCCGCACCCATTCGTCGCGGTCACGATCCGGGATCATGCGCGCATAGAGCGGCAGGCCCAGCGTGTTCACCGTCTCGAAGGTGTCGGCCGGGGCGAAGTAGATCTCGAAGAGGCCCTCGACCCCCTCTGGATAGAAGTAAGCCCTGTCCGTCGGCACGCCAAAGCCGAGGCCTCCCCGGTAGCGGCGGAAGGTGATGCCGCCGAAGCTGACCTCCTCGCCCACGCGGCCGCGAAGGTCGGCAGCGGCGGCGGTGTTGAGATAGGTCTCGCGCACCTCCTTGTGGGCGACCAGATCGGCGAAGAAGGCCGAGCCGCATTCGGCGCGCAGCTGGACCTGACCGGCCGCCAGCCCGCCAAGGCTGTCCTCGACGTTTTCGATCAGCGCCTGGCAACGCTTGCGCAGCGCACCCGAAGCTGGGCTCGCGTTATCAAGGTCGAAGTCGACCTCGGTGGCGGGCGTGATGCCGAACTCTGTGAAGTAGTTGACCACCGTCACCCCGTCCTTCGGATCCTTCACCACGCCCTGGATGCCGTTGAAGAGGTGGAACTCGAAGGTGGCCTCGGCGTCGTTCCGGAGCCGCCCGAGCTTGCGGGCCACCTCGGTTTGCACCTGCTGGGTCGCGGTTTCCGACCCGTGGTCGCGGATGCCCTGGATTTCCGAGGCCCAGAGCACATCCTGTTTCTTGAACTGGCGCACGACGAAGGCGCGCATCTCGCGGCGCTCCGGCACCTGGCTCTCGTAGGCCGAGCCGCGTTCGGAGAACGGGATCAGCTGCAGCGTACCGTCTCGACTCTCGATCACGACGGTGCGCGCGCGGACACCGCGGGGCCCGAAGAGGTTCGCACCCGAGAGGATCGCGGGCTTGAAGGGGATGTTCTCCAGCGCGCGGGTCAGTTCGATGATCGAGAAGGCATCGCCTTCGAAGATGTCCATGGTCGCCATGGGGATGTCCTTTCGATGGAGGGATCAACGCAGCAGGATGCCGAGCGCGGCCAGCGCCGCGGTGGCGGCGGCGATCTGCGGTTCCGTCGCGCCCGTGGGCCAGATAAGGTCATTGCGGTTGACGATGGCCGGGCCGCGCAGGACCACGACGGCAGCGGCATCGGCGGCCGTCGCGTCAGCGGGCCCCCAGAGGATCCCGGCGGCGTTCTGGCTGCCGTTCGATGCGGCGGGTGCAAGCTGGGTGAACTTCCCGCCCGTGGTGATCTTGCCCAGCACCGTGCCGGGCTCGAGCTTGCCAGCGCCGGAGGCGAGGGTGACGGTGTCACGGGTGTAGTCGCGCGAGGCTTCCCAGACGAGGAAGCCACCCGCATGTCTGCCTTCGGTCAGCGTGGTCATTGAGGATCATCCTTTCAGCTTGAAGGTGCGGGCGATCACGTCGCCCCATGGACGGGCGGTGGGTGTGGGCCCTGGTTGCGGGTGATGGGGGCTGATCTGCGCCTCCGCCTCGGCCCTCGCGGCAAGAAGGCTGCTGCGCACCGCATCCAGGCTGGCGTCCTCTTCGAGGAAACGCCCGGCCCTCTGCGGCTGTCCTGCGAGGCGACAGAGGTCGATCACGGCACGGGCATGGGCGATGACGTCACGCCGGATGGCGGTTGGATCGATGCCTGTCACCACAGGGTCGGGACTTGGCTGTGTGCCCGGCTCAGGCTCGGGTTCACCTTGGATCGCGAGAGCCTCGTCGCGGATCTCGTCACCTGTGACGTCTCCGGCGGCTTCATTGACGTCCTGATCGCTCTCGGAAGCCGGATCGGCGATGGCTTCCGCCAGTGCGGGTGGCGCGTTGCGGAACCGCGCGATGTCAAAGCTGGCTGCAATCCGCACCGGCTCGATCATGCGGGTGGCAAGCCCCGCCTCGAGGGCCGCTTCCGCATCGAACCAGGTCTCGGCCGCCATCAGCGCCGCGATCTCCTCTTCGGTGCGTCCGGACCGGGTCGCATAGCCGCGGATCATGCCGCCCGCGATCTTGTCCATGGTGTCTGCCATCTCGCGCATGTCGGTGGCGGTGCCCATGACCAGCCCCGAAGGGTCGTGGATCATCAGAAAGGCATTCTCGGGCATGACGATCTCGTCTCCCGCCATGGCCACATAGGAGGCGGCCGAGGCGGCCACGCCGTCGATCCAGGCAGTGATCGTGCCGTCATGCCGCTGGAGGGCATTGTAGATCGCCACCGCGTCGAAGACCGAGCCGCCCGGACTGTTGAGGCGCAGATCGATGGGCACCCCGTCCGGCAGTGCGCCGAGTTCCGCGAGAAACCCCTTGGCGCTGACGCCATAGGCGCCGATCTCGTCATAGATCAGCACTTCCGCTCCCGTGCCCCGGGCGCGGATCGTGTACCAGTTCTTCATCCTGTCACTCCTGTTCGGATTGCGCGCTCGCGTCGGATCCATCGGTTTCCGGGTCGGGCAGCCTTGTGGGCGTTGCCCGCGCGCCTTGCGTCTCGCCGGGGCTGGTCCGGTATCGGAGGCCCAGATCGGCCGACCGCTTGGCGTCAGCCGCGTTCTCGCGGTCGACCTCCTCGACGTCGTAGCCGGTGGCCTCGACCACCTTGCGCCGCGAGGTGATGCCCGCCTCCATGGCGAGGACCTGTGCCTGGATATCCTTCAGCGGATCGACCCAGTCCCAGCGCGGTGGGATCCATTGTGCTGCACGGAATCGGCCGGGTTCGGCACCGAACCCGGGCAGATCGAATGCCCCCGCAAGCATTGCGGTTTCCATCCAGCGCGCCCAGATCGGACGGCAGAACTGGTGGACAATCACGCCATGCTGCAATTGGCCGATGCGGCGCCGAAACTCGACCAGTTCGGCCCGAAGGCTCGAGTAGTTCGCTTGCCGCACATCGCCGGTGACGAGGTGATAGGGCAGACCGAGCGAGGCTGAGACCGCCAGCAACGTGCGATACTGGAACGCCTCGTAGCCCCCGCCCACATCGGCCGGGCTCGAGAACTTCACGTCCTCTCCCGGCAGCAGGACCTGCATGGTGCCGGGCTCGAGGCTGGTGATCGCGGCACCTTCGGTATCGGCCGCGCCTTCACCCATCATCGGCTCTTCCGGCGCGGTCTTGGTGATGAAGCCCGCGAACATCGCCGCAGTCTTCTTCCGGTCGAGTTCAGCGTCATCGTACTGGTCGAGCAGGAACAGCCGCACCATGGCGGGTGCTACATGCGGCAGGCCCCGGATCTGGCCCGCATCGATGGGCCGGTAGATGTGCAGAACGTCCCCGGCGAGGACCCGGACAGTATCCGGCACCGCCACCCGCTGGTCCGTGCTGTCGCCCGGATGGCGGCGGCGGAAGTGATAGGCCACCCGCCGCCCGATCCCGTCGAACTCGATCCCGCAGCGGATGCGGTTGCCGTTGGCGGCTGTCTCGGTCTTCTCGAAGGGCAGCATCTCGGACTGCAGGAGCTGCAATTGCAGCGGCACCATCAGACCGTCTTCGGCGCGTCGGGGACGCAGCCGGACAAAACACTCGCCTGCCACGAACATTTCGCGCGCGACCATGGCCTGCAGCCCGTAGAAGTCGGCCAGCCCGTCCGCGTCGGCCTCGTCCGTCCATGCCAACCAGAGCTTTTGGACCCGATCGCGAATGCCCGCATCCTCGATCAACGAAGACGGCTTGATCCCGTCGCCGACCAGGTTTGCTGCAAAGGCCTCGCAGGCGTTTGCCGCATAACCGTTGGTGACAACCAGTTCGCGAGCACGGGCCAGAAGGCGCGGACCGCCGGAGGCCACCAGCGCGTTGATGTTCTCGAGCGGTGGATTCCAACCCTTGAGCCGTCGCCGCGCCATGGCCCCTTCGAGCCGAGCGCGCACGGCTGCAGGGCTGCCGCTCGCCCGGCCGGGAATGGACCCGCCGCGGAACCTGTCGAACAGCCCCATGCTCAGAGCCCCTTTTCCGTGATGACGCGCACTTGCCGCACGATCCGCCGCCCTTCGGCCGCCGCGATCTCGCGATCCAGCGCCTCGAGGGCTCGGTCGATCTCAGCCACAGTGCGGTAATCCACCGTCTTTCCGTCATAGCTTACCCGGGCCACGCCCGAGGCACGCTGTGCGGCCAACGCCTCGCGGCGGGCGCGGAGGTCCGTGATTGTCGCCATCTCGGCCCGCCTCTATCCTGCCCGTGACCCATCCCGACCAGGCCTGCCATGACCGACCGGATTGCCCGCCTTCGCATCGAACTGCTGCATCTCGAGCCCTGCATCTGGCGTGAGCTCGAGGTTAGCCTGACCACCAACCTCCGCGCCCTGCATGAGGTCATCCAGGCGGTGATGCCGTGGGAAAACACCCACCTTTTTGATTTCCGCGTCGGCGACCGGATCTATGGCGAACCCGATCCCGAGGACGCGGTCTGGGGCCGCAAGATCTATCAGGCCAAGGGCATGCGCCTCGGCACGCTGATCGATCGCGGCGCCACCGAGTTCCTCTACACTTACGACTTCGGGGACGACTGGCAGCACCGTGTGTTGATCGAACATGTCGGCGCGGCCGATCCTGACACCGATTATCCGCTGTTCATCGCGGGCGAGCGCACAGCGCCGCCCGAGGACATGGGTGGTCCACCCGGCTTCATGGAGTTCGTCGAGGCCATCGCAAACCGCCGCCATCCGCAGCACAAGGACATGGTCCGCTGGTATGGCGGCCCCTTCAACCCGGTGGACTTTGGCGAACCCGAGATCGCGGCGCGCGTGCGCGATCTTGCCACCCGGCGCAAGGTTTCCCTGGAGGCCTTCGCCCGCAGCCGCGCGCTGCGACAGCAGTAGTTCCAAAGGTCAGCCCATATAGGTCGAGCGCACCGTCCGGCGCCGAGGCCCCTGTGGAGTGCCTGGACTACGCGCGGGCGTTGGTCCGCTCTCGGCCCGAATTGCGTCCCAGTCCGGGAACTGCCGTTCCAGATCCTGCCACCGGGCCTCCGGCCAGCGATCCGCGCCCGCGATCCAGGCGGCGGCGCGGGCGTAGACCCGGCAGTCCAGCGCCTCGTTGCGCTCGCGCAGCTTCTGCCATTCCAGCCGGGCAAAGCCGCGCTTCGTGCGCACCGTCACCAGCTGTTCGGCCACAACCTGCTTCAGCCACTCGCTTTCCACCCATGTCGGCAGGTGGATCGTGCCGGGCGGGCAGGCCGCGCCCGCGGCGCGTTCCTCGGTCGTCGGTCGCTCCAGTCGCAGGAAGCGGTAGGTTTCGGCCTTGAAGGTCGACACCGCCACGGTCCAAAGCCGCGCGCCGCGCCGCAGACGTTTGCCGCCCTCGGTCGCGTCGACGAAGGTCGGGCCCGAGACGGGGCTCGAACGATTGAACCCCTCGACGCCCTTCACCGGCGACACCTGCGCAAACCCGGCGTTGCGCGACCATGCATAGACCGCCGGGGCCTCGTAGCCGGTGTCGATGGCAAGCCGCGCGATCCTGAGATGCGCGCCGCGTTCGTGGAGCCAGCTTCGGTCCAGCAGTGCCGTCAGCTCCGACCACGCGTCGTGCCGGTCGGGTCCGCCCTCGATGACGACGTGATCGACGAGCCAGCTTTCCAACCCTCGGCCCCAGGCCCAGACGTCGACCTCGATCCGGTCCTTCTGGACGTCAGCCCCGGCGGTCAGGAACAACCCGCCCGCAGGAACGGTGCCCGGCTTCCATGCCTCGCGCCGGTCGTAGAGCCGCTGCCAGTCCGGGGCTTCGCCGCTTTCGACCCAGGTCTCTCCGAGGATGGTGTTGCGGAACGCCTTGATCGCCTCATCCGACCCTTGGGCCGTCTCCCAGCCGCGGGCGATGCGGGACCAGCTGAGCCAGCCCACCGGCGAATAGAGCGCCGAGAGGTGGTAGCCGGCCGTGGTCGGATCGGCAGCCGTGGCGGTCGCCCGCCATTCGCCGCCCTCCAGCATCGCCGTCTTGTGGTGTTCCGCAATTTCCGCGTCGCAGCCCTCGCAGTGATACTCTGCCGTCTCCGGGCGGCCCTTTTGCCAGCGCAGCCGGTCGAACTTCAGCCATTGCGCGTGGCCGCAATGCGGACACGGCACGAAGAACCGGCGCTGGTCACTCGCCTCATATTCCCGTTCGATGCGGCTCAGCCCCCGGATGGTGGGCGTCGAGACCAGGAACACCTTGCGCCGGTGGGCGAAGGTCAGCGACCGGGCTTCGGCCAGCGTCACCGGGTCGCCTTCCTCGTCGGCCGAGGCCGGATAGGCATCGACCTCGTCGAGGAAGATGTAGCGCGCCGGGGTCGAGCGCAGCCCGACCGCCGAGTTCGCCCCGGTCATGATCAGGATGCCGCCCGCGAATTCCTTCGACAGCATCGTGTTGCCCGCGTCGCGCGAACGCGCGGGCTTCACCCGCTCCCGCAGCTCGGGGCTTTCATCGATCAGCGGATCGATTCGCTGGCGCGAGTTGCGCTTGGCCAGTTCCACGGTCGGCTGGACCGCCAGCATCGGACCCGGCGCCTGGTGGATGGCAAAGCCGATCCAGTTGTTGCCCGCCTCGGTCGCGCCGACCTGTGCCGCCTTCATGAACACGATCCGCTGCGTGGGATCGCCCGGCGACAGCCGGTCCATGATCTCGCGCATGTAGGGCGTGCGCGCGGTGCGATAGCGCCCCGGTTCGGCGGAAGCCCGGCCCGACAGCATCCGGTGCTTGTCCGCCCATTGCGACACGGTCAGATCCGGGTCCGGCGTCAGCCCCGCGCCCCAGGTGCGCAGGATTTCTGCTGCGCCGTCGAAATCCGTCAGGCCATCATCGTCACCGGAAGTCGGGCCGGACCTCGGCAAGCTCGTCGAGGTGGGCGCGTACATGTTTCTCAAGGACCTTCTGCATCGCGGCTGGCTCGACGCCCAGATCGGCCGCCATCAGCGCCGCCGCACGCGCGGGCCAGTTCACCCATGCGTCCCGTTCCTCGCGTGCCAGGCGGAACACCAGCGCCAGCGCGCGGGCCCGCTCGATCAACTCTCCCTTCAGCTTCTGGAGCCGGATGCGCCGCTCCTGCGCCTTGAGCACCTCGTTCGCGGTCTTGGCCTGCAGGAAGGTCGTGCCGCCGCCGACCGCCGGTACCGCCAGACCCTGCTCCCGCAGCGTGTCGCCGACAGCGGCCACCGCCGCCTCGGGGACGGGCTTCAGCTTCCGTTCGGGCGGCTTGCGGGTCTTCGCGGGGTCAGTGGTTTCCGCCCGGCGTGCGTCGCTGGCGGCCGCGTTGATGCTGCCGTCGGGATAGAGGACCAGCCGCTCGGCGGCCTTCGCCTTCTGGATCGCGCCCCGCGACAGCCCGACATGGGCGGCGTACTGGCGCTCACTCATGCCCTGCATCGATAGCTCCGATTATCATTCAAGATCATGCGCTTATCTCGTTGATAAGCGTCGCGGACAGAGGGAACGTGTCGTCAGAAGGACGATGCAACTCACCACGGAGCCACCAGAATGACCCGCCGCGCCACCACCAACGAGAAAGCCCTCGACGCCTTCATCGCCGCCAAGACCGAGATCGACGCGATGCTCGCCCGCCTGCAGGCGCTCAGCGACGACCATTTCGAGACCAGCCCCGACGAGATCAACTGGGGCCATGTCGGCACCCTGAACCACTACCGCGCCAAGCTGCGCGAGATCACCGACATGGCCTTCAGCGAAGGCGAACACGACGAGTGAGACGACCCGCTCCCGGTCCCGCCCGCCGACTGGCGGGCTCGACCTTCTAGAAGGGCCCGCATTCCGCGCGCCCCGATACGGGAGACGACGATGACCAAGCTTTCCGACACTCAAGCAATCATTCTCAGTGCCGCCGCACAGCGCGAGGACCGCATCGCCCTGCCGCTACCCGACAGCTTGCGCGGCGGGGCCGCCACCAAGGTGGTCGGCGCGATGCTCGCCAAGGGCCTGCTGCAGGAAGTCGATGCCGACCTGCGCAAGGGTGAGCCCATGTGGCGCGAAACCGGCGATGGCCACGGCACCACGCTCGTCGCCACCGACGCAGGCCTCGCTGCCATCGGCATCGAGCCCGAAGACGCGAACAGCGCGCCCACGGGCGCGACGGACGCGCCGAGCGACGCGCCCGCAACGGACACCCCCACCGAGACCGAAACCGCGCCCAAGGCGCGCACGCCGCGCGAGGGGACGAAGCAGGCCACGCTGATTGCCATGCTGCGCGCGCCGGAGGGCGCGACCATCGAGGAGATCATGGCCGCGACCGGCTGGCAGTCGCACACCGTGCGCGGCGCGATGGCCGGGGCGCTGAAGAAGAAGCTCGGACTCGAGGTGACCTCGGAGAAGGTCGAAGGACGCGGACGGGTCTACAGGCTTGCCGCCGCCTGACGCAGCAATGAAATCGCTACGCCGCCGCCCCGAGCGGGCGGCGGTTTTTATTGCCACGACAGCAGATCGCGGGCGGCGGCCTGTGGAGTGTCGTGTGCCTTTCCCATGCGAAGTGAGGCTCGTGACGAGCATCATATGCCGTGACATGTTGCGGGAGAAACTGTGAATGGCGGCACAACATGATCGAAGACGAAGATGTCAATCGAGCGATTATTGATCGCGACAACCTGCCTCCAAAGTGGCCCACCCACCGCCATTCGCCCGAATTCTGGGAACAGCTGGGTAGAACTGTCGCAACCTACGGCTTTCTAGAGGAAGTTTTGGGTAAAGCGATCTTCGCATTTACCGCGACTCGTCCGTTTGAAACGTCCGCAGAGGCGCAGGAGGCTTACGCTTCATGGCTTCCAACCCTTGAGCGAGCCTTGACCGACACATTGAAGCCGCTTGCTGAAGCCTATGGTAAGGCGGTTCGCGACAATGCCAAAAGCACCACCGAGAACGTTGACGAACTCGTCGCCGCGATCAAGGAGGCGTCTGAGATCAGGAACGTGATCTGTCATGGTTCGTGGCGGATGCCGGACCGTGGAGGGCGCTCGCTACCGCTATTCGTCAACAAACGAAAAGAGATCTTCGGCACACCGATTGATGTTGCTTACCTCCATCAAGTTCAAAGCCACATTGCCGAACTCGCGGCCACGGTAATCGATACCGTTACCCATATGGGGTTTCAGTTCCCGGGCGGTGCTGGACCAGGCAAACGAATTTGGCCAGATAATCTATAAGTGCGATCAAGGCTGTCCCTTTTTCGATCGCTCGAACAGCCGCCGCAGGACGTAGGACCGCGCGATGCTCACGACGGTGAACACCGCACCCATCTTGAGGTTCTGCGCCAGCGTCGTGTGCAGCCCGAAGACCGGGAAGATCAGGATCTGCGTCACGACCGCGACGCTGTAGCCGACGATCACGTTGGCGACGGACTCGACGAGCGACATGAGGCGGGATTGCTTCATGCCGCCACCTCATCCATCGGCCAGCAATTCAGCCGCGAGAGTTCGCAGCGCATGCGCCGCAACCAAGGGGACCACGCCGTTGCCACAGAGGCGAAGCCGGTCCACCCGGTGGGCCAGCCCATCAGCGCCTCGACGAACAGCGGGTTCAAGGTCCGGCGCGCATCGGAGGTATCGCGCCCAGCCATCGGCATCACCAGGACCTGGCGGCCAAGCAGGCCGTTCACCGGTGTGTTCGCAAGTGTTGTGGCCCCGTCCTTGTGATCCCGGGCCGTCGGCGTCATCCACATCCCCGCCGCATGGGTCAGATCGGCCGTACGCCGGTTGCCCGCGCTCGGCTTGCAGCCGTCGTTCGCCATCGGCGCCGGCCAGTCCCGCGCCATGCGGTCCAGACCCTTCTCGTCGCGCCTGTCGCCACCCCGGCTGCGGAAACTGTCGATCTGCGGCGTCGGCCACATCGCGGCCGTGGTCGCGAGGTTCGTTCCATGCTGGCCCGCTGCCTGCGATGGCGTCGGTTTGGTCTGCCGGTTTTCGTTGGCGCTGGCCCGGGGCGTCGGCCACAGCCGCAGCATTTCCGTCCGGTTCCCGCCACTCGACCGGGTGCCAGAGCAGGCGCGCGGGGTCGGCCAGCTCGTCCCCCTCGCGGATCGCAAGGATGAACAGTCGCTCTCGCCTGTGGGGCGCGCCGACTTCCGCCGCCGTGAAGAGGCCTGCCGCAAGCTTGTAGCCCATGCCGACCAGTCCGCTGGCGACTTCGGGGAAGCCGAGGCGGAGATGATGGGCGACATTCTCGAGGAAGACGAAAGGGGGCTCGACCTCACCGATGATGCGCGCGACATGCGGCCAGAGGTGGCGTGGGTCGTCCGCGCCCCGGCGCTTGCCCGCGACGGAGAACGGCTGGCACGGATAGCCCGCAGTGACGATGTCCACCGCGCCGCGCCACGGTTGGCCGTCGAAGGTGGCAACATCGTCCCAGATAGGCGCGCGATCCAGGGACGCGTCTTCCATCCGCGCCACGAGAGTGGCTGCGGCGAAGGTTTCCCGTTCGACATGGCCCACAGCACGATATCCGGGGATGGCGATGGCGAGCCCGAGATCGAGCCCGCCCGCGCCGGAGCAGAGGGAGAGGCCGAAGAGGCATGCGTCTCCGGACCCGGAAGCGCGTCCGGAGGAAGGTAAAGCCAGGTCATGCATGTCACGCAGCGGACTTGCGCTTTCGCGCGGGTTCGGGTTCGGCGTCCGTGTCCAGCGTCTCGGCATCGTTGCCCACCCGCTCGGTTCTTACCTGCGCGAAAGTCCGGCCATCACCGTCGAGGATCGCGTCGCGCCCTGTGTCCGACTGCCAGCGTTCGACAGCCACGTCGACATAGGCGGGGCTGATTTCCATCGCGAAGACGCGGCGACCGTTGGCCTCGCCTGCCATGATCTGCGACCCAGACCCCGAGAACGGCTCGTAGCAGAGGCCACCCCGCGCCACATGCTGGCGCATCGGGATGCCGAAGGCGTCGAGCGGTTTCGGCGTCGGATGGTCGGGCCGCTCGTCCTTGGCGAAGGACGGCATCTCCCACGTCGAGGGCAGCGTCTGCTCGGCCACCTTCGGCGGCCGGTTAGGTCGGCGCCAGCCCATGAAGCAGGGCTCGTGCTTCCAGAGGTAATGCGACCGGGTCAGGACACCGCGGTCCTTTATCCAGATGATCTGCTGGTGGACGAAGGCGCCCGCCTTTTCCCAGCAGGCTTCCAGCATCGCCTGGCGGCGCGACGCGTGCCAGCAATACCACGCGGCATCCTCGGTGATTGCCTCGGCTACGGCCGCCGCGATGAACCCGTCGTAAAGTTCCGCCCCTTGGCTGCTGTCATCCCAGGTCACGCCGTAAGACTGGGACCAGTCCTTGTTTCGCGTCGGGTGGTTCGAGCCGTCGTAGTCGACGAGATACGGCGGGTCGGTCGCGAACAGGATCGCGCGCTCACCATTCATCAAGCGGCGCACATCGGCCGCGCTGGTGCTGTCACCGCAGAGCAGCCGGTGATCACCGAGGATCCAGAGATCGCCGGTCCGTGATGCCGGATTGCGCGGGGGTTCGGGGATGGTCACCGGCGGCACTGAGCCCCCGGCGCCACCGTCTTCACCGTCCCCCTCCGGCACGAAGGCCAGAAGCTTGTCCAACTCGCCGTCCGAGAAGCCGACCAGCGACAGGTCGAAATCTTCTGCCAACAGGTCGTTCAGTTCCGCCGACAGCAGGGCCTCGTCCCAGGTGCCGAGTTCGGTCAGCTTGTTGTCCGCGATCCGGTAGGCCCGCCGCTGCGCCTCGGTCAGATGCCCGAGCACGATGACCGGCGCATCGGTCAGCCCCAGTTGCGTAGCGGCCAGCACACGGCCATGGCCCGCGATCAATTCGCCGTCTTCGCCGACGAGGCAGGGTACGGTCCAGCCGAACTCGGCCATGCTGGCGGCGATCTTCGCAACTTGGTCCGGTCCATGCGCCTTGGCATTGCGGGCATAGGGCTGAAGCTTGGCCAGCGGCCACATCTCGATCCGCTCTGGGGCGAAGCTCAGCTTCATGGTCGGGACATTCCTCGGATCAGGATGGATACCCCCTGGCTTCCGGACGCCGGGGTCCGGACTGGACTCCACGCAGGGTCCAGTGGCCACCAAGGGTGTCCAGCTTCAAGGGTTTGATTTTGCGGTGTTTCAGGTTGGTTCAGGCGGCGCTGGCTTCCGGGTGGCTTCCCAAGAATCCGGCCCTGTCGCTGGCGATGTGCCGCGCTTCGCCCGCCAGCATACGAATATCGCCAGGAAGGAACCGGAAACTGGCCGGGGCTGGACGCTGGCTGGACCCCGGAAACCAGCCGCGGTGTCCACCTCGGGATCAGCCCCGCTTCGCTCGAGCGCACGACCCCGAGCATATCGCCATGGATACCGTCAGAAGGGCGCTTCGTCTCGCCGTCCGGTGTCTCGCCGGAAATTGTCTCGCGAGACTGATCAGGCTTGACAGCCGTGGTTAGCCTTGCTCTGCGACGTCCCTCATGCGGGCAACTGGTTCGATACCCGAAGTTGCTCCAACGCAATGGCAACCAGCCGTTGATCGAAGATCTTCAGCTTGCGCAGCCCTGCCGCTTCTCCGCCCGCCCAGCCCTTGAGACCTTGCATGACACCTTCCACGGTCGGATCGATATCGTCGTGCTGCATCATCCAATCAACGGTCGCCAGAAGTTCCATGCCGAGGGGCGACTCGAAGCCATCAATGGTCGCCGAAGCCCACTCCAATACGCGCGAGAACTGCTTACCTTCCCCGGAGTTCAGGTATGCTTGCACTCGGTCGTACTTGGCGTCGTCAAACCAAATGAGGTCCAGCGGATCGGCGTCCGAGAGCCGCTTGTCGCAGCGAAGATAACTGCCATCGAGGCTATCGAGCAGCTTCGTCAGGTTGTGCGAATAGGGCCCGTACTTGTGGGCTTGGAACCTGAAATTGAGTGCCTCCGTCAATCCAAACCGCGTTACACCACGCTCGAGGAACCACCCCAACTTCTGCACTTCGAGAATCGAGCACTCGATCCCCAATAGAGCATAACGACGTACCATCTCCGCCACCAAAGCACGGGCCGGGGTCAGCTTCTCGACTCCGGTACGTTTGGCGACGTTCTGGTACTTCACAGTCGGCTCGTAGACTATGACGTTGACACCATCGAGTTTGCCCAATGCCGCCTCGATCAGTGGACGAACGTCCTGCCAAATGAGTCCACCATTCCCACAGCCAAGTGGAGGGATCGCAATTGAACGAATGTTCTTGTCGCGAATTACGCGGACAAGATCTCTCAATCCTTCCTCAACCCATTCTATTTGGGTCTTCACACGCCAATGGGTCTTCGTCGGAAAATTGATGATCCAGTGCGGCCCGAAGAGTTCTTTGTTCTCGGTAACGAACATCTTGCCAATTTTAACTTCGCCGGCGTCGCAAGCGCGCGCATAGGCTTCGAAGTTGCGGGGGAACTGCTCCTTGAACATCAGAGCAATCCCCTTGCCCATGATTCCGACTGTGTTGACAGTGTTCACCACTGCGTCAACGTCGGCCTCCAGCAGATTTCCTTGCGTGTAAGTTACCATCAAAAATACCAGCCAGGTTGTGCTACGACCTTGAGTTCGAGCCCAACCTCCTCCCGTTGACGTTCGAGTGTTCTTTTTTCGTTCTCACCCAGGCAGACTATGCCTGCAAGGTGCTCCACTGGCAAGTGCCTGTGTACGAGCGCCTCAGCCTGGTAGCGATCGGTCTTCTCAGGATCATCGACGTCACGCTTGAAGTCCCTGCGTTGAAGGATTCCCCAGTCGATCTTGTCCAGATCGTCGAGCGAGGTGAAGAACTGCGCGGTCTGAAGATAAGCGTGCCGATCCGAGAACACGGTTGCAAGGCCGCGGTCTGCCAACCCTCGGAGCGACGACACCATGATCACAATCTCAGCATTCGGGAACTGCCGTATCCCCCCGTAACCCGTCTTGATATTGTACATCATCATTGAAAAGGGCGTGAAGTAGAACGGGATATAATCCGCTAGCGTCCCGCCCGGCTGCACGGGCACATTCCTTGCCGTCCGGCGCTGAATCAGTTCTAGGTTCCCAATTCGCACAAAACCGGGATCCTGAACGTCGGAATTCTTGCAATGCAGCCCATGTCTAAGGATCCACGGCACATTGTTGATGTGCGTGATCCTGAAGATCAGGGCTTTCTCGGCGGTCAGGTTGTTGGCCATGTCATGTTGTCAATACAGTTCGAGCAGTGTCCCCTCAAGATGGTCTATGACGCCCAGCTGCGTCCATCACGAATTCCATCGACCGCTTCGTCGGCACGCGTTTGCCGTTCAACCGCCAGACGATGACCGCGATGCCATACTGCCAGCGCCGGTTGGCGGTGGCGCGGCTGATGCCCAATTCCCAGCATATCGGCTTCCAAGGCTTGCGGTTTGCGCGCAGCCACACAAGGCGCGCGTCGGCCGGGTCCAGCCAGCGCAACCACAGCAGCGCGTCGTCCGCTTGTGTGATGTCGCGCGGGCCCGGCTTCGGGCGTCGCATCCGAGACTCCTGGCCGACCTGATCAGCGAAGCTGTGGAAATACTCGGGCCAGGCGTTGAAATAGCCCTGAGGCTTCACCTCGGGCAGCGACCGGAACACGTCGGCCGCACTCTCGAGCCGGTCCTCGACCATGGTGGGCGTCCAGTCAGCCATTCGCGGCCTCCCGTTCGGCCACGCGCGGCCCATAGAGCTTTTCGCCCAGCTGACGCACCAGTTCGCGCTCAGGCCAGGTGAGACGCGGGTCGTCGATGGACACGGCCAGTAGCCCATGGTCATGCCAGCCGTCCTGCTTGACGCGATCTGGATCACGGCGGGTGCCACCGTAGCCTCGGGGATACCACCTCACGCGACACCCCCGTTCGTTTCGATCGCCCAATGCAGGATGGCGATGGCATCCGCCTCGTTGTCATCGGCGGGGCTGAACCCGCGCGCCCGCGCGGCTGCGATCATCGCCACCTTGTCGGCGTTTCCCTTCCCGGTGGCATGGCGCTTAATCGTGCCGACCGGAACGCCCTGATAAGGAATGCCGCGCAGTTCGGCCCATGCAGTGAGGGTGGCCATCAGACCGCCATACACATGGGCAGCGTCTGTACCGACATGGCGGCGAACTTCCTCGAACCAGATCGCGGCGATTGGTCCGGACAGTCGGTCGATCTCGGTCAGCCAGTTGGTAAAGCGCAGGTATCTCATGCCACCGCCGTCGAAGCGGCCCGGACGCAGCGAGACGGTGCCGCTGGTGATCAGGGCGTCATGACCGCGGATCGTCCATCCGGTCGATGTGCCGAGATCGAGAGCGAGGATGCATGATACGGGAAGGCGCCCTTGTTCAAGGCGCGGGTCCGGCACTTCGGAGTTCAGGGTCATAATGAAGGCTCACCTCGATCGTGGGCCTTCGGCTTTGGTCATGGGCAGGAAATCATGTCAGGTGTGCCGGGTCAAGGAAAACGCGCTCTGCAGACGGGCGACCCAACCTGGTCCTACTTCTGGTCAAGGTAGGGCCACAAATCATCGTTTGAAATCAAAGCTGTCCCTACCGGTCCTACTCGTCCCAACCTTTTTTCCTACGACGCATAAGGAGGGATGAAGCCGGTTAGGGACATACATGTCTATGGGAAGGGAAAGGAAGTTAGTGCACCAAGTAGGGCCAGTAGGGACACGATTGAAATCTTTGTGTTTTCCCTGACCCTACCTAGCCGTCAGGTAGGGTCAGGGAAAGAGGTAGGGCCAACCCGAAACGTGAACACGGCCGCCAGGGGCGGTTGTTGCGACGCTCTTCGACAACTCCGCACGATCACCCCCTTGTGTGCGGCATCGCCAACGCCCATGTTACTTGGGGTGCTGCGCATGGCCGTTCCGGTCCGGGTTTCCCCATGAAGAACATGCGTATCGAATATCGCAACAAGGCAACCTTTCCCAAGGGTCTTCGTGGCGGCAATGGACCGAGCCCTCGACTTCGACGACCCTCAGGCAGAGGTTTTGCCATGAATGAACAGCTCACCGGCCTTCCGGCCACCTCCGACATTGCCAAGGCCCAGGCGAAGCGCCTGAGGTCGGCTCTCGCTCCCGATCTCACGATCGGACACAGCCAAGCCCTCGAACTGATCGCCCGCGTCCATGGCGAACAGAGTTGGGGGCGGCTGAACTCGCTGATCGGCGCGCCAACCAGCGATACTTCTCTCACGGGCAACCCCAATGGGAATGCTCCTGCGATGCCAATCCCGTCTGGCACACCTGCAGAGGCCAGAAAGTCGGCTGCCCCGCCGAAGAACCAGGTGGAGCAACGTGTCCTTCAGGCACTCTGGCACGGGCTTGAGCGAGCGCGGGACACACAAGTCTCGTCGAAGACCCGTGCCCAAACCAGCGCACTTCTGAAGGACGAGGTTATTGCAACCGTTTCGGTCGAAGGATGGCTTGACACGCTCGATACCAGTCTCGGTGGGATGGTCTTCGACATGGGAACAGAGAACCTGCTGAAGATCTCAGGGGTTGCGGCGGTCTCGCGGTTCAGGCGCCCGAAAGTACGGGATACCTCCGTTTACGGATTCACGGGCCTGAGACCGGCATCATTTGCCGCAATCCTGATCTGGCTCGAGCGTATTGGTTTCGATACTCATCCTGAAGCGTTCTACGAGCCCTTCATCGAGGACATCAAGCAGGCCAAGTATGTCGATGAGGATGAGCTGACTTGTCTTTGGCATTCCAAGGAAAAGAAGAAATTCCAGACACGGGAATACTTCGTGGATGCCGAATCCAAGATCGCGAACGTCAAACGCGATGTCATGAAGGGACGTAGCGGGCTGACGATCGAGATTGCTCGCAGCACCGATCCGCTTGGCCTGATCGAGAGCCTTCGCATCTATCGATGAGGTCTTCGGCGCGATGTCACGAGAAAAGTGGGTGGCCGAAACCGGCCGCCCTACATCATTCTTGTTTCGTCATTCGGTCGACGGTTTTCTATAGCGCCATTCACGCGCGCTGTCTGACCGACGCCGGTATTTCTCCCAGTCCCGCGACTTCAGCCAGGCCCCCACGCGCATCTGATCGCCCTTCGTCCATTTCGCGGGCTCGATGCCGAGCGCGCCTTCGAGGATTTCACCCACCGACACATCGCGGATCGGCTCAGGGCGCTCGAACTCTTCATCCTGCCAATCCTCATAGCCCGCGTGGCCGCGATTGACGCTGCGGGTGTCGTGGGTAAGCCACCGGTCGATGCGGGCATCCCAAGCATCCGCCTGGTAGCGACGGTCCTGTTCCTCGCGGGCTTCGGCCAGCAGCGCCGGATCGTCGATCCACCAGATTGCGCCGGCGCGGAAGCGATGGACGGCTTCGGCCCAGAGCTGGTCCCGGTCGCGAGCCAGCGCCGGGATGTCGATGGTCCCGCAGTGCAGCGGCCAGAAGCGGCGGTTGCCGGTCTCGTCGCGCAGATAGGTGTCGGGGTTCACGGTGCCCGCGAAGACGCATTGGCGCGGCACCTCGACGGTGTACCGGCCGTAGGGAGGACGGAAGCGGTCTGTGGTGCGGGTGAGGAATGCCTTGATGCGCGAGACCTCGGCCCGGCCGATGGCGTCGAGTTCGGCGATCTCCACGATCCAGACGCCCTGCATGTGGATGGCGGCATCCTTGGACCCAAGCTCGGGCAGTTCGTCGGTGAACCATGCTTCGCCCGCCAGCACCTTGATGGCTGTCGATTTGCGCGCGCCTTGCGGGCCTTCGAGGATCAGCATGTGATCGGCCTTCACACCGGGGCGGAAGATGCGTGCCACGGCCGAGATGAGCCAGAGCGCGCCGACGGTATGGTGGAACGCGGTCGGGGCAGCGCCGAGATAGGTGCTGGTCCAAGTCTCGATCCGGGGCGTGCCGTCCCAGCGGAGGTGTTCCAGCCAGTCGCGGACGGGATGGATGCGGTGTTCGCGGGCGACTGCGCCGACGGCACGACCGACCACAAGCGGCGCGACATTGACCCCGCGCAGCTGCAGCCATTCCGCGGTCCGGACATCGTCGGCATCCTCCCAGGGGCGGGGAAACGGGCAGGTCGCGGCATCCCACGGCAGCGGTTGGCACACTACGATCTCCCGGGAGAAGTCATCGAAGGCCAGCACGCCCGCGAAAGCGATATCGGACGTCAGTGCGATGATGACATTGGCCTCGTTGCGCTCGGGCGTCCCGACCAGATCCTGTCGCAGGCGGTTGAACCAGGCCGGTTTGGCGATCCGCGCATGCGGATCGCCGGAGACGTTCACACGCTTCACCAGTTCGATCAGCTGCTTGTCGAGGATCGACATGGCGATGCCGGTCGTGGTCTTGATGCGGGCAAGGATCTGGCGCGCGGGCAGCGGGTCAAGCTGCGCGAGGGCAATGCGTCCTAGAAGCTCTCCGAGGGCGGAGATATCGGGCGGGTTGGTGAGTGCATCTGCTGCGGCCACCAGGTCAGCGATGGTGTCGCCAGCAGATGGCAAGCGATCCATCGCGGCGGGCAGGTCTTCGGCCGGAAGCTCCTGACGCGGGCCATAGTCCTCGGCGCGCGCGCCACGCAGGAGGTCATCGTTGAAATCGTCGCCATGCAGCGGGACCACGATCTCGTTCGGAAGATCGGCCCGGTTCAGCCTGTCCGAGAGCGAGGCGGCCGCCTGACGACCGGCATCGCCAGCATCAGCATAGATCGTGACACGTGTCGTGCCCTCGGGCCAGCGAAAGCGCGCGAGGCCATCCGCGGACAGCGCCGCCCAGACGGCGGTGCCGAACAGGGCATGCGCTGCGAGGGCGGTCTCGATACCCTCGGCAATACCAAGGTGCCCGTCCGCAGGCATGGCGAACAGGCGCACGGCCGCATCGGCCACCGAACCCAACATCTTCTTGCCGCTGGGGCCTTTGGCGCTGCCATCATCGAGCAGGAAAGTCCGGTGGATGCCAGGGGCGCGTTCACCGGTCACGACGCGCGGCAGCGCGATCAGCCCCGGCCACCCGCGCCGCGTGTCGAAATCTGGCAGGTCGGGATGGAACAGCAGATCCGGGCATCCTGGATCGCCAAGGCCCCGCGCGCGAAGGTAGGCTTCACCCACGGTTCCGGCGAGCGGCTGGGCGCCATCGACCAGACGCGCAACCTCGGTTGAATGGTCGGGCTTCGGGCGCGGTGCGGATCGGGGCATGGGGCGATCCATGCCTGCAATCCGCGCCGCTTCGTCGAAGAGCGCGCTGTCGCTCAGCCCCGTCGCCTGTGCGATCAGATCGATGGGCCCGGCGCTTTCGCCGGTCGCATAGTCGAAGCCCCAGCCGGCATACGGCCCGTCGAGGTGGATGGTGCACGACCCTTCCTTGCGCGGCGGGCGGCCGGACAGGTCGGCACAGCGCAAGGAGCGACAGTCGCGCGCCAGCCGCGCCTCCGGAAATATGCCGGGGAGCCAGTCGCCTGCGGTGGCGGCAAGCCGATCCTTCACGGCGGCCAGATCGTGGCGTGCCTTCGGCGTGGCGACTTCGTTTAGATCGATCATCCCGTCCCCTCACGCCAGCAGAACGAGACCGCGCTCGGCGCGGGTGATGGCGGTATAGAGCCAGCGACGGCGGTCGATCTCGCTGCGGCCCAGCCCATCGTCCCAGACGATCACGTTCTCCCACTGCGACCCTTGCGCCTTGTGTGCGGTAATCGCCCAGCCGAAGGTCGCCTCGGTCAGCTTGCGCTTTTCTCGCCAGTCACGGTCATGGCGCTTGGCATCGTAGGCGACGTGATCCTCGAAATGCCCCTTGTAGATGCGCAACCGGCCCGGGCGGCCGTCGCTGTTGAATGGCGTCACGCGTCGCCCGTCCTCGTCATGCACCACGGCTGAGAAGTAGAGGCTTCCCTCGTCGACGATATCCTCGAGGGTCAGGAACATGCCGTTGATCAAGCCAAGCGAGTTGTCGTTCTTCAAACAGATGATCTTTTCCGCCCCGCCGGTGGGAAGATATGTCCCGCCCAGCCCGGCCGCCGCCCGCATCGCATTGTTCAGCTGGAAGCGCGTCGCGTTCAGGCCGCAGATCAACTGCCCGCCGCGCAGCGCCTGATCCGGCGTGACGTCGCCCTTGCGCAGTTTGGCGACATGGGCGTCGTAAACCCCGAAGCCGATGGGTTCGCCCATCCGCGCCATGGTGGCGAGGCGGATGATCGCGCTCTCGGCCGCCTGGCGGTGAATCTCGGTCAGCATTACGTCGGGCGCATCACGGGTGAAGGCCCCTTCGCCCTTGATCGGCGGCAACTGACCGGGATCGCCCAGCACGAGGATCGGCTTGCCGAAACTCATCAGGTCGCGGGCCATCTCCTCGCCCACCATCGACACCTCGTCCAGCACGATCAGCTGCGCATCCGCGGCATCGCTTTGCGGGTTCAGGGCGAAGCGGGGATGCTTCATCGCGGACAGCACCTGGCGCATCGCCTCGATCCCGGCTTCGGCGGCGGTCCTGTCGAAACCGGTCAGCTTGCGCGCGGCGGTCTCGGCGTCCTGAACCTTGGCGGCAGCGGCGGCGATTTCCTCCTCGGTAGACTCGATCACCGAATAGATCAGGCTGTGGATGGTGCGGGCGGGCGTGCCCTTGCGGCTCAGGACCAGCGCTGCCTTGCCGGTGAAGGTTGCGGTGACGACGCCCGGCACGCAATGGCCGTCCTTCGCGCTACGGTGGGGTGACAGTGCAAGGTCGTCGAGGGCAAATTTCAGGACCGTGCTCTTGCCCGACCCGGCATAGCCGAAGAGCCGGAACACCTGGCTCGATCCGGTGCGGTTCTCGAACCAGTCGCGGACTTCGGCGATGGCGGCGGCCTGCGCGGCCGAGGGGACGAAGTCAGACACCGACGCCCCTCCAGCACCGCTCTGCCCATGCGCAGGGCGCGTGCCACTTGCCGCCAGCCATGCCACCCCGACAGACGACCGCCGACGGCTCGTTGACCATCCGGGGCAGCCATTCGCCTGCCGCCGAGGCCTGCACAACCGTGACGGCCCGATCCGACATCTCCTGTCCAAGGCGAGCATCGAACGGGACGAGTTCCGCATGCAACTCCATTGTGTCGCGATTCAGCGCGGTGAAGAGTGCCGGGTTGGGCAGGTCCATGTAGGCCTGATAGAGCGCGATCTGGGCGGCGTAGACGGGGCGCGCGATGCTGACGCCTCGCTTGACCACATCCTTCCAGCTGGAGGCCCCGAGCGCCTTGTTCTCCCAGAGGGCGGGGTAATCCATCGCGATGGGGCCCGAGACGAAGCAGCCGTCGATATGGCCTTTGAACCGGCCCGCCATGGCCTCGAAGCCGAACTGGCGACCATCGGGGCGTTCGGTGCGCAGGTCGAACCCGGCGATCCTGAACCAGCCCGCGACGATGTCCTCGGCCCGGTGGCCAGCCTCGAAGATCCGCAGGATGCGCGGTTCAAACTCCTGGCCCTCGTCCTTGGGCACCGCGAGAAAGTCGTACTGGATCTGGCGCAGGCAGTCGCGCCCCAGCCCCGAGGAGCTGACATAGGTGCGGGGGCGTTCCGCGCGATTGCGCGCTGAGAGGGCGGTGTCGATGGCGGCGGAGACGGCGGTGGCGATCGGCGGACGCGGCGTAGCCTGGCCATAGTTGCAGCCGGAGCCGTGGTTCAGGTCGATCATTGGTCGCGCTCCCAGAAGCCGCCTGCCTGCGCGATGCAGGTCAGCTTGTGGTGCTGGGCTTCGGTCAGCCGGGCACGCGCGCCGAGTTTCTCGAGCTTCTGGCGCAGGCTCTCGCAGAACTCGACCTCGAAGTCGGTGATGGCATTAGCTGTCGCGGCGGCAAGAAGTCCGGTCCAGGGGGCCGCCTCATTTTTCAGATCGATCATGACGGCCCACTCAGAACGGAATCGGATCGTCATGGGCCGTGCCGGTCCGTTCCTTGCGAGCGCCTTGCGCCAGCATGCTGTCCACGTAGCCGGTGACGGCCGCCTCGATCAGCCGGTCGATGTCGGCGGCGGTGCGGTTAAAGAAGGGCGCCATCAGGCCGAGGTCGGTCAGCGCTTCGGCGAACAGCACCCGGGCGTCGCGGATGGCCTGTGCCTCGCGGGCGGTCTTGTCGATCATGCCATTGTTCCTTTGGGCGATTGCGCTGCCCACGTCCTGACAGCGGAGCGAGCAGAAGAGATGATAGGGATAGCGGTCGTGCTGGAGCCGGTGGACGTAGCCGAAGCCGCGGGCCTCCCGGGCGCAGACGGCGCAGATCGTCACCCGAGCAAGAGCGTCGCGATCGGGTCGTCCCGTGGCCAGTCCTGCCGGTGAAGACGTTCCGACTGCATCACGATCCAGCGCGAGATGGCGTTCACCGCCATGGCGTCGAGGTCGCCGAGGGTAAGGCTTGCGATGGGTTGGTGCAGTCTTCCTCGGGCCTCGAGCCATCTTCCGATCTCCAGCGCGGCGGCGCGCGTCACTTGCGCCTGCCATTCGTCGGGGGTCATGGGCCGGTCGCCCGGCCCAGCCCCATCGGGCTCGGCGGTGGTGGATCGCACCGACCCACCCGACCGCCGCTTCCGCCGCGCTTCAGCCATTGAGCCACGCGGGCATGGCGGGGGTGCCCGGCGCGGCGGGTGCGGGGGCCTGCGGTGTGGGCGGAGCGGCCGGGGCGTTCTGCGACCCCCACGCGGGCGCCGGTGCCGACGCGGGCTGCGGTGTCGCGCCCCAGTTCGGCGCTGCGGGCGACGGTTGCGCCGCGCCCCAGGCCGGTGCCGGGGCCTGCCAGCCCGGCGCCGCGACGCTCGCGGCCTTGCGCGGCGGGGCGTTGACCGGATCGGGCGGGACGGTTTCGCCACGCATGATGGCAGCATGCTGCGGCTCGTCGGGCAGAACGACGTTGGCGATGCGGTTCTGGTCGCGGTACTGCGGGTTGGACGCGGGCTCCACCATGATGCGCGCGGCAAAGACAATGCCCTCCAGATGCCGCAGGCCGGGCAGAACCCGCTTGGCCTTGGCGGCGGGGCTTTCGTCCCTGGGATCAAGGCCAAGGGCGCTGTCCACGATGGCGCGAAAGGTGGACTTCGAGATCTTCCAGCCGATGGACTGGCCCTTCTCGTCCAGCTTGCCGCCCGCCACGGTGAAGCTCTGCCAGAACTTGCGGCGGGCGTGGGGGCCGTCGACCACGGTGAATTCGCAGTCGAGCATGCGGGCATCGCTGGACTGCGACGCCTTCAGAAGCCCCGCATCCGCCGGGGTCGCGCCGTTCACGCCACCGGGGCGAATGGTCAGCCGCACCTTGGCGAAGGTGCCATCCGGGATCAGTTCGCCAATGGGGGCCATCTGCGGCTGGGCATCGTTCAGATCGTAGCTCATGGTCATGTCCTTTCAGGGATCAGGAGGCGAAAGCGGATTGATGGGGGGCGCGGCCGTCGATCCGCGCGAGCAGTGCGCCGAGGTCGGGCGGTTCGGTCAGGTCGAGGCGGCCGGACCGGTCCTTGGCGGGAAGGCCCCAGGGGTTGCCCGACTTGCAGACAAGGCGGCGGTCAGTGGCGGTCTCGTCCAGCACCCAGCCACCCTCGGCATCGCGGGCGAAGAGGTGCATCGAGACGACCTGGTCCACGATGCCCGGCAACTCCCGCCCGGCCTTGCTGCCTTCCATCTGCGGTTGCCAGGTGACGGTGCCGAAGTCGTCGGTCACCTTTTCCAGAACGCCGACGAAGATCACGGTCTTGCCGCGCGCATGCTGGAGGTGCTTCAGCGCCTGAATCACCTCGCGCCCCAGAAGACCGTAAGCACCTCGGACATCAGGCTTGCCGGTCCGATCCGAGAAGGCTTCGGGCTGCTGTCGGGCATAGGCCATCGCCTGTCGGGTCAGATCGGTGATCGAGTCGACGAAGACGATGCGGCGCGCGGCGAGGAAGGCTTCGATGCCGCTGTCGCGGAGCTGGGCCTGCAGCCACGCGTGCCGTTCGGTCCCGTACCAGGACTGCGGATGCTGCGCCGGATCCGGCCCGCCGATCAGCACCGCAAGGTCGCGGAAATCGGTGAAGCTGCGCACCGGGATCGACGCGCCGCGCCAGTCTTGCACCGATTTCATCCCGGCCTCGAGGTCGAGGCAGACGGTTTCCTCGGCAGGCAGGGACTTCAGAAGCGTGGTCTTGCCCACGCCCGGCGGGCCAAAGATGGCGAGCGAGGTCTTGTTCTCGGCGGCCGAGAGGCGTTCGTCGGCGGTGATGATACGGAAGGCCATGGGGTTCTCCGAAGGATGGAAAGGGCGCGGCGGCGGGGGTGACCGGGTGCCGAAGGGGAACCTGCCCGGCGTTGCCGCTTGGGCGTCCCGCCGCCGCGCGTCACCGGTCTCGGGTCTCGAGCCGGAACACGGGTTTGCCGGTGGTCTCGGACCGGGCGGCGGCGAAGCCCTCGCGCATGGCGTCGGGCCAGGCCCCAAACCGGCGTTCCGGCACGCGATAGGCGATCTCGAGGTACTGGGTCGGGTCGTCGCCCGCCTCGCGGATCCGGGTCGTCATCGCGGCCAGCCGGTCCTGATCCCAGGTGACCTTCTTCGGCAGATCGGCGATGACCACCACGCCCGCATCCTCGATCCGGACCGTGCCCGAGGTCTTGCCTTGGGCGGAACGCGCGGCCTCGGTCGCCGCGCCATAGCGCTGCGCCAGTGCCGCCTCGAAACGGTCCCTCAGGCACTTGACCCGGGCGGTCTCGGCCACTGCTTCGTCCTGCAGCGCGAGAAGCAGCGCAGGCGGCATGTCAGCGATCTCGCCGATGGACAGCCGGTCAAGGTCGTCGAACTTCGGCACGTTGTCGAAGCGTGCCTCGGTGCTGGGGAACGGCATGGCCATCAGCGCCCCTCCCGCTTCAGGGCCGCGTCAACGGCGCGGTCCGTTCCGAGTGCCCCGGCCTCGCGGGCCAGGCGGTGGAGCCGTTCGAGCGCCGAGGAGCGGCGGATTGCGGCCGACACGTCGGCATTCGCCGCCACGACGGCGAAGGCGATGTCGTCGATGGTCGCCATCTCGATCAGCAGCGGCTCGGTCTCGTTCCCCTCGCGCCAGGGCGCAGGGATCGCATCCGGCAGGTCGTCCAGGCTGTGGAAGGCACGGCGCAACCGGGTCATCAGATTCGGCAGCCGGGCGGGCTGCGCCTCTGTTGTCGCGGTCGCGTCCGGCTTTCCGGCGATGTCGAAGTAGAGGGACGGCGGGAGCCAATCCCCAATCCAGGCAAGCACGGCGCGCATCAGGCGGCCTCCTCTGTCGCGATGAGTTGGGAAAGCGGGATTGGCGCATGGCGCGGTTTGGTGCGCGCGATGGCCAGATAGGCGAAGCGGTCGGGGCCGACCCGCACCTGCACCAGATGCACCAGCGCAGCCTCGAAGGCGCGGTGGGCGGCACTGGCCAGCGCGCCCAGCCTGCGGCGATCCGGTTCCGGAAGGGTCGAGATCACCGCCGTGGCATCAATGCCGAGGAACCCGCGATGATACTCGAGGCGGTCGCCCGGCATGGCCTGACCGATCCACGCGCAGAACTCGATGTCGGTGAGCGGCCGGGGCTTGGCCGGGATGAAGGAGGTGGGGTGCATGACGAACATCTCCATGTCGGTCCTCTACTCACGCCGCCTTGGAACCGTCCCACTCCGCCCCGAACCCGCGCATCGCGAGGTCGAGCCGAAGGCGGGCGATGTGGCGGTAGAGGGCGGAACGGGAGATGCCGGTGCGGCTGACGATCTCGGGAACAGCGCAGGTGCCAAGTGCCGCGCAGAGGCCACGCATGTCATCAGGCAGACCGCCCATTGCCCGTGCGAGATCGTGGTGGGTCTCGGCGTCGTCCTCGGCAGAGCGGTCCTGACCATGCCAGGCGGCCAGACCGTCTGCCTCCGCCAGCATGCAGCCCAGCGGCTCGGTGCCGTCGGCGATGGGAGCGTCCAGCGAAATCACGGTGCCACCCTGTGCTCGGCGCTGGCGGCGATGACGGATGGCGATGCGCGAGGACTGGTTGCGCAAGACGATGTTGGCGAAAGCGCCGATGGTGCCACGCGCGGGATCATGGGCGGGCAAGCGGCGCAGGAGATCGACCAGAAGGTCCTGGCCCAGATCCTCACGGTCGCAGTGGGGCAGGTTTAGCTTGCGCCGCAACCGGCGCGCCGCAGCGTCTGCCTCGTGGATGATGGTTTCAATGTCGTCGGGGGAAAGTTCGATCCGCATCGCTGCATGCCTCGGTCATCGTTTCTGATGAGCCCAAGGTGCCGGATGCGGTCGCCGCGCAGGTGGGAACGTGGTGGGAATTTGGTGGGGGTTTGGTGGGCGGCGGTCAGCCGTCGATCTGGATGCCCGATGCAGGAACGCCGAGCCGGTAGCCCCGACCGCGCGCTGTCGCGATCAGGGTCTCCGCTTCGGCCTTCGTAAAGCCTGCCGCCACAAGGGCGGCACGAAGCTCCCGGATCAGATCCTTTGCCTCACGCCCCGTTGTGCCCTCGACTTCGGGACCCGAAGCGACCTGGTCGCGCGTTTTCGCCTTCGCCAGCAGCCGCTGGAACACCGGGAACAGCTGATGCGACAGGACGACCGACCGGCCCAGCCATTCCACTTCGGCCGATGCGCTCCGAACCCGAAGCGAACCGGGACCGGGAGGCGGCTTCAAGGTTGCAGGATCGATGGCTACGCCGAGGCCGCCTGCGACGGGCACCATGACGGACACGGTTTCGACCATATGGAGTCCGGCATTGCGCAGTCGCTTCGCCGCGGCGGGAGGGATCGCAGGCACGAGGATGGTGACATCTTGGCCCTGTGCGGCCTGACGCAGCGTCGCGACTATGGCCTCGCTGGTAAGAGCCGCAGCCTCGAATGAAAGGAAAACGACACTGCCCGATGGGAATGCCCCAAGCTGCCAGAGTCCCTCGACCAGCTGCGAAGGGGCATCCTTGAACCCCGCCGCCGCGCCGATCACTGACGCCAGACCGGCGGCTTCAACGCGATAGACGAGCAGATCATCCTCGGTCAGGTTGACATCCTGGGCCTGGTCCAGGGGGCATTCGGCCCTGAACTGTTCACCACCCACGGACCGGATGGGCCGCGAAGCAAGCCCGCAGTCGCATCGATCGCAGACATCCCACTCCGTCAGTCGTGCATCCTCGACGAGGACACGCCGCGACAGCAGTCGTTCGAAGAGAGGCCCCTGAAAGGGCCTTGCCACCGCACCCGTCAGGATCGCGTCGTCGCCAGCTTCACTCAGCCGCGTCAACAACCTCAAAATCGTCTCGGTCATTCATCAGCCCGTTGCGCCGGATCAGGGTCAGCACGCGCGCCTCATGCTGCGTGCGCCGGAACTGCAGGACGCCGGGCGGGCGCAGCTTCACCGTCACCTGTGGTTGCCGCTTGCCTTCGCCCATGAAGAGCACCCGAAACACCAGTTCCCCAAGCCGCCAGGAGCCGCCGAACGCCACCGGCGTCCCGCCGAAGTGACGCAGCGCCTCGCCGCTGAGGTCTCGCGACCGCAAGCTGCGCGCAACACGCGCATAGCCATTCTTGCCGGGCACCATCAGGTCGGCGGCAGCATCGATGATCTGCACCTTGTCGATCCCCGGATCGTGGCGATGATCGAAGGCGAAGCCCGGTCCGGCCAGTTCCACCGGGCGCAAGGTGTAGAGATCCTGTGCATCGTCGCCGTCGAAGAAACCCGGACGCTCGAGGATGATCGATGCGAACAGCTTCGCGATCTCAGGTTGGTGCGCCTTCCTGATCCGCGCCAGTCTCAGCATGCCGGTGTTCTCAGAATAGCGCAGCACCGCGTGGGAGATCTGCCGAACGCTGATCACCCGTTCCTGCTGCCCTTCAACCACCGGCATCGTCGACACCGTCGATCCGTGGCTGACCACGAGGTTGATCTCGTCGGCATCGGCGTAGTCACCGACCCGGCAATAGTCGCCGAGGAATGCCTTCTTGAAAAGATCGGCGACAGCGAGCCGGAACGCCTCGACCTTCTCTTCCGTCAGGTCGATAGTGACGCCCCGTTCCCGACCTGCGAACTCATGCAGGCGATCCGGTGCCAGCAAAGCCATGTGATCGGCAGCAGCTTCGAATAGGTCAGGGTGTTCGAGGAAGACCCGCAAGGCGATATGCTTGGGGTCATGCGCCTTGTTCGGCGCTTCCTGATCGCCAGTCTTCATTTCAGGAAAGAGATCGATCCCGTCTCGGTCCGCCTGGACCTGGATGATTTCCAAACCGCGTGCGTCGCCGAGTTCCGCGATCCGATGCAGATCGCCGCGCAAACCCTCGGGGTAATTCTCTTCGGCGCCAGCAAGGAATTCCTGCAGCGCCTTGCGGACCTCCGCCTCTTCGCCCTCCAGCTGATCCAGGGAGAAACCCTTGAACTTGCCGTCATGCCGGGCAAGCAGAGACTTCATCAAGGGCAAGTCGACGGTCTTGATGAACCTCGGGTTCACGAACTTCTTGAGGTTGCCCGCCATACTGATTCCCCTTTCCCATTAACTGAAAGTTCATCATATGTTCTCTTGCGTTGTCGCGCAACTTGAGCGGGAGCACGTGGGACGGTTTTCGGGTCGGATGAGTAGAGGCCGAGGGAGACGAACGCCCCGAGGCCCGCATGAAACGCCCCAATCCCCTGCCACCCGACCAGATGACTGCTGCCGAGCGTCGCACCGAACTGTGCGCCTTGCTTGCTCTCGGGCTGGTCAGGCTGATGCAGCGCGAGCGGGGTGAACCTCCTGACGAAACTGGAGAAATTCGCCTACACTATCCGGCTGACCGATGCCGTTATGCAACCCCGAACCCATCGGAGACCGCATGACGACGCACGACCCCATCCCCGCGCGCCTCGCCGCGCTCAACACCACGCCGACGCCTGACCTGAAGAAGCAGTGGCGCGAGTTGTTCGACAGCGAGCCGCCGCCGTTCAAACGGCGCTACCTTGAATCCCGCCTGGCCTATCGCATCCAGGAACTCGCCTATGGCGGGCTGAAACCGGAGACAATCCGGCGCCTGGAGAGGTTGGGCGAGGACCTGGATGGCGGCGACAAGAAGAAGCGCGGAATTCGCCTCGACCGCGACCGTCCCATCACCGGCACCCGGCTACTGCGCGAATGGCAGGGCGTCGAGTACATCGTGACCGTCACCGCCGAAGGCTTCGAGTGGCAGGGGCGGCCATACAAGTCGCTGTCTGCCATCGCGCGCGCCATCACCGGCACCCGCTGGAACGGTTGGGTGTTCTTCGGCCTCAAGAACCACAGGGGGAGGACATGACGAAGTCCGTCGTCCGCAAGCTCCGCTGCGCGGTCTACACCCGGAAATCCTCCGAGGAAGGGCTGGAACAGGAGTTCAACAGCCTCCACGCCCAACGCGAGGCCTGCGAGGCTTACATCGCCAGCCAACGGTCCGAGGGCTGGGTGCTGGTCCGGGATCAGTATGACGACGGCGGCATATCGGGCGGCACGCTGGAACGGCCCGGACTGAAGAGGCTGATCGCCGACATAGAGGATGGGCTGGTCGATGTGGTGGTGGTCTACAAGATCGACCGCCTCAGCCGCTCGCTGGCCGACTTCGCCAAGCTGGTCGAGGTGTTCGACCGCAACGGCGTGACCTTCGTGTCGGTCACACAGAGCTTCAACACGACCACCTCCATGGGGCGGCTGACGCTGAACATCCTGCTGTCCTTCGCCCAGTTCGAGCGGGAGGTGACGGCTGAGCGCATCCGCGACAAGGTCGCCGCCAGTCGGAAGAAGGGCATGTGGATGGGCGGCGTGCCGCCCTACGGCTACCGCGTCGAGAACCGGAAGCTGGTCATCGACGACGAGAGCGCCGCGCATGTGCGCTGGATCTTCACGCGCTTCCTCAAGATCGGGTCCTGCACGGAACTGGCGCGGGAGGTCGGCGCGCGCGGCATCCGGACGCCGCGCGGCAACCGGATCGACAAGAAATACATATACCGCATGCTCAGCAACCGCGCCTACATCGGCGAGGCGGTCCACAAGGGCGACAGCTATCCAGGCGAGCACGACGCCATCCTCGATCCCGAGATTTGGGACCGCGTCCACGCCATCCTGCAGGAGAGTCCGCGCAAGCGCGCCGCGCGCACCCGCGCCGACACGCCCGCGCTGCTGAAGGGGCTGCTGTTCGGGCCGGATGGCGCGGCCTTCTCGCCGACCCACACCCGCAAGGGCGACAGGCTCTACCGCTACTATGTCAGCCAGACCGTGTTGAAGCACGGCGCCGGGGCTTGCTCCGTGGGACGCGTGCCCGCGGGCGAGATTGAGGCCGCCGTGCTCGACCAGTTGCGCGCCGTGTTCCGCCAGCCCGAGATCGTTGCGGGGACGTGGAAGGCGGCGCGGGCCCACGCCGACGACATCTCCGAGGCAGACGCCCGCGCGGCCCTGCAGCAGCTCGACGCGCTATGGGAGGAACTCTTCCCCGCCGAGCAGACGCGCATCGTCACGTTGCTTGTCGAGCGTGTCGATATCGGCACAGACGGCCTGAAGGTGCGGCTCCGGGTCGACGGCCTCGGGAGCCTCTCTCGCGAAATGCGGGCTGCCAGCATCGAAGAGGCAGCATGACCCGCAGCACGCCGATCCCCGACACTGTGACGTTGCACCTCCCGTTTCGTATCGTGAGGCGCGGCGGACGAAAGGAGATGCAACTGCCGGAGGGCGCCGCACAATCGCGGCGGATCGACAACACGCTGGTCAAGGCGCTGGCGCGCGCCTTCCGCTGGAAGCGCATGCTGGAGACGGGCGAGTTCGCCACCATCGCCGATCTGGCCGAGCGCGAGGGGATCGCCGCACCATACCTGACGAGAACCATGCGCCTCACTCAACTGGCGCCTGACTTGGTGGAGAGTATCCTTGACGGCCGTCAGCCGTCCGGTCTCAAGCTGGAGGCGCTGCGCAGCACCCTGCCAATGGCATGGTCCGAGCAGCGAACTGTCCTGAGCGCTCCTCTAGATTGAAGATGCCATCGGCGAGCAGCTGGCTTCATGCTTGCGTCGCTCTGGCGCGACAGCTTAGTCTGGCGCTGTAAACGGCGGTAATGTCAGCTCAAAATCGGGGCGCCCGGCAATCCCGTCGCCGTCCGATAGTTGAGAGCGACCATGGAAGCGGCCGAGCGCACGATAAGTCAGATTCTGACGGAACAGATTAGATACGAAATACCCGCGTATCAGCGCCCATATTCTTGGGAGAAGGGTAACGTTGAGCAATTACTCGATGATGTTTGGGAGGCGTTTGCGGCTAACGATGAGGAGTATTTCATCGGCTCGCTGATCACGATCGAGCGTGAGAAGGGTCGTCTTTACGATGTCGTGGACGGTCAGCAGCGTCTCACAACGCTTAACTTGATCTTTTCGCGCCTGCGCGATGGCGTCGATGAACCAGCGAAATCCGAGCTCGGTCGGCGCGTTTTGCCACGCAATGCCCTGACCGGTGAAGAGGAGACGCCACGCCTGACCCTGCGCCAGCGAGATCAGAACTTCTTCCGCCGATATGTGCTGGCTGGGGAAATGGTGCCCGAGGCGGTACGAAAAGAAGTCGCCAAGGAGCAGGACGCCCCGAAGCAGCGCATCATCGAGAACCTGGAGGCCATCGACACCTTCATCGCGCAGCATGACCAGAAGACGCTGAAGCTGTTCGCGAACTACCTGCTCAGCAGGGTCTATGTAGTGTTTGTCACCACTGCTTCATGGCAGTCGGCATATCGGTTGTTTAATGTTCTGAATGCCCGCGGCATGGCGCTGTCAAATGCTGACCTGATCAAGAACATGCTGTTCGCGCGGCTTGGCGGCAACACAGCTCGTAGCAGTGATCTGGACGAGGCCTGGCTCGAACTGGAGGAGCAGATCGGTATCGAACGGCTTGACCAGTTCATGGCGCATCATCGCAGCTCAATTGTCGCGACAAAAGCTCGGAAGGCACTGCACGAGGAGTTTGAACCCCTTATCGAGACTGCAGCGTCGCCGTTCACTTTCCTCGACGAGTTGAATACCTCCGCTCGCAATTATCTGCGCGTTCTCAGGAATGAGTTCGAGGCGCCTGCAGCTCGTCGCGCGATCAGATCGCTCAAGCGGGTAGCGTTCGAGGAGTGGATCCCGCCGCTGCTTGCCTTCTTGAACAGGCCGGTTGCTGACATGCCAGAGGGGGAGTTCATCGATCTACTCGAACGGATCACCTATCAGAACTGGATCCGGCGGCTCGCGTTCACTGCGCGGTTAACAGCGTACTTTCAGCTCATCACCGCGATCCGTGCCGGGAAACACGCGGATGACATCCGCGCGATCTTCCGAGCCAATGCCAACGACGATGAGTTCCGTTCTCTGCTTGACGGCGAGGTTTATGGGCGGCCCTTTGCGCAGGCCGTCCTGCTGCGGCTTGAAGAGGCCGATCAGGACGAGTCGGTCACCAAGGACTTCGGCGGAAAAATCACCATCGAGCATGTTCTGCCTCAGGCGCTCAAGGAGGCCTACTGGCGTGAGCGTTTCACCGATGACGAACACCGCCTCTGGCTACACCGCCTTGGCAATCTTGCGCTGCTTGCTGGCATCAAGAATTACAAGGCGCAGTACTTCCCATTCGACCGCAAGAAGAAGATCTACGCAGAGCGGAACAACCGGGTTTCCTTCGACACCACAAAGCCGATCCTGTCGGCCGATCATTGGACGAAGGACCTGCTGACTGCACGTCAGGCTGATCTGGTCGGCAGAGCGCAACTGATATGGTCAGTCAATGCATAGTGGTTTGTCGCCTCGGGGCATTATCGGCGCTGGATGCCGACCCGATTCATGCTTCCGTTCTCCGATAATGTTTTCCAGCTGGGCGGGAGGGTGACGATGAGCATGAATGAAGCCGACACGCGGTATCACCTCATCGACCCAGTCCTCCGGGCAAAAGGCTATGTAAGCCGGGACCAGGTTACGCTCGAAACCGTTCTGACGCCGCCGCCGGTAGAGCCCACAGGGCCAAAGGGGCGCAGGCGGAAAGGTCCGGGGCGCACGGACTATCTCCTGTGCGTCCAGATCGCGGAAATGCCAAAGTCGATGCCCATCGCTGTGCTGGAAGCAAAGAAAGAGGGGGACGATCCGCTCAAGGGCATGCAGCAAGCCAAGGCGTACGCCGATTGCGAACGATACGAGGTCAAGTATGTCTTCTCGACCAATGGCCACCGCTATGGGGAGTACGACTGCTTCACTAGCCTGCAGGCTGGGCCATTTCAGTTTCCCGATTTCCCCACGCACCCAGACCTGACGGCACGGTATGCCAAGGACAGCGGGATCAACCTCCACGCCCCCGACACAGCCATGCTGTTCCAGGCGGACAGCCCGGCATGGGCTCAAAGCCGCTACTATCAGGATGCGGCGATCCGCGCCGCCTTCGAGAAGATCATTCTGGACCGCAAGGCAGGCACGGCACCCCGGGTGTTGCTGACGCTCGCCACAGGCGCAGGCAAGACGATTATCGCCACGAACCTGCTCTGGCGGCTGTCGCAGGCCGGCCAGCTCCCCAAACCGGCGCTCTTCCTGTGTGACCGGGATGAACTCCGCGAGCAGGCCTACAACAAGCTCAAGGCGGCCTTCGGTGACAACGCCCGCATCGTGAAGACGGAGCGGGGCGGCAACGCCGCGCAAAACGCACGGATCCATATCGCCACCTACCAGACGCTCGGTCTGGACGACGACGACGGGTTCGCCAGCTTCCTGTCCGAGCACTATAGTGAGGACGCGTTCAGTGTCATCATCATCGACGAGTGCCACCGCTCCGCCTGGGGTCGTTGGTCCGAGGTGCTTCGCCGCAACCCGAACGCTATCCACATCGGCCTGACCGCGACGCCGCGGAAGCTCGAGGAATCGAAGCAGGCCAGCGCCGAGGACCAGGAGATCACTGCCAACAACAGAAAGTACTTCGGCGAACCGGTCTACGAGTACACCCTTATCGAGGCGCAGGAGGACGGCTATCTGGCCGCCTGCGAGATCGTGAAGCGCAAGGCCAGCATCGACAACATGGTCTTCACCCAAGAGGAAATCCTCGAGGCGGGTGTTCGAGACATCAAGACGGGCTTGCCGCTGACCGAGGACGACCTGCCCAAGGCGCAGTACACCGGCAAGGACTTCGACGACGAGCTGTTCGTCGAATTGCGCACGCCGAAGATGTGCGAGGACCTGTTCCAGCTCCTTTGCGCGAATGGCGGGCCGGAGCAGAAGGTCATCATCTTCTGCACGCGCGAGATCCATGCCGACCGGGTCGCGCAGCACATGAACAACCTCTACGTCCGCTGGTGCCGTGAGAACGGTCAGACGCCGAAGGACCACTACGCCTTCAAATGCATGGGAGGGGCGAACAACGGCGCCGACATGATCGAGCCGATGCGCGGGTCCGGCGAACGCGCCTTCATCGCCTGCACGGTCGATCTGCTGGAAGCGGGCGTCGACATCGAACGCCTGAACGCCGTCGTATTCTTCCGCTACCTCCAGTCGCCGATCAAGTTCTACCAGATGGTTGGCCGGGGCACACGCATCCACGAAGAGACGGCCAAGTACAAGTTCTGGCTCTACGACTACACCGGCGTCACCGATCTCTTCGGCACCGAGTTCATCACCAAGCCCCCACGTCCGCGAGGCGATGGAGGCACGGGCAGCGGTGGCGAGGGCGGCGAAGACGAGGGAGGAGGCGACGGCCCGCCTGTCGCTGAGATCGGCGGAAAGCAGGTCCTCATCAATCCGCAGGGCCGGTTCATACTGGTCAGCCGTGACGGGCGCGACACCCCGATCCCGGTTGACGAGTACCGCAAGGAGGTGATGGCCCGCGTCCTGGCGGAAGCGCACACACTCGACGAGTTCCGTGCGCTGTGGATAGAGACGACCAAGCGGCGCGACCTGATCGATCACCTTCTCGGCGACAACTTCAGCCCGGAAGTGATCCGTGAAATCGACAGGATGGGCGATTTCGACCTCTACGATTTCTTCGGTCACCACGGCTACCACGCGCGTGCGCTCAAACGCGCCGAGCGGAGCGAGCAGTATATCGACTTGAACACGGTCTGGTTTGACGGCATGGACCCTAAGGCCGCGACCGTGCTGAAGAGCTTCGGGCACCAGTTTGCGCAGGGCGGCACGGATGCGCTGGAGACACCGGCGCTGTGGGATGTCCCGGAAATCCGGATGGCAGGAGGGCTCGCCGCGCTTCGCGGGCTCGGGAAACCGTCCGATGTGGTACGGGAGGCGAAGGGAAGGTTGTTCGGGACGTGACAGCAAGGACCAAACTCGGAGATGTCCTCACCGAAATCAAAGGGGGTATCGGAAGCGATTGGGCACGCTTCCCCGTCTATGGCGCGACCGTCGATGGGCTTGCTCCGGCGAAAGAACCGCCCGGGAAAAACCCGCAGAAATACAAGCCGGTAACGCCAGGCACTATCTTCTACAACCCGATGCGTATTCTTATCGGATCAGTCGCGTTTGTAGATGTTGGCGATACCGCTGGCATTACGAGTCCCGACTACGTCGTATTCCGAGGAAACGAAGGCAGCGTGGATTCATATTACTTCTATCATTGGTTGCGTTCGCCGCTCGGTCATGGATGCATTTTGTCGCTTGCCCGAGGGGCAGTCCGGGAGCGAATGCTATTCAACAGGCTCGCTGAAGCCACAGTAATTCTTCCAAGCTATGATGTTCAGGTCGATTTTGCAGATAGACTCAGATTGGCAAGAAACGAAATTGTTCGGATCAGATCCGCAATAGATGTTCAGCTTGCAGATATCAAAAGTCTTCCGCATCGGATAGTCGCAGCATCTTTTGAGGACAAAACATGAAGCGCAGAAAAAGTAAGGCGCCTGCGCAAAAGGCCATCAACAATACCGGGTCGCTTTCAAAATTCGTCAAGGGCATCTGTGACATCATGCGCCGGTCGAACTGCGCCAGCGCCCTGCAGTACGTCCCCGAGCTGACTTGGATCCTGTTCCTGCGCCTTCTGGACGCGCAGGAAACGCGGGACCGTGAAGAAGCGGAGGCGTTGGGGCGAACGGACTTCGTTCCCGCCTTGCGCTCGCCCTACAGGTGGCAGGACTGGGCCGCGCCATATTCGGACAAGCCGAGCCATCCGAAAACACCGGAAGGCAAGCCTGTTGGCTGGAAACGTCAGGAGCTGTTCGCAGCGGGCGATGGCAAACTTTTCGACTTCATCAACAAGGAACTGCTTCCTGCCCTTCATGGGCTGGACCTCGATGCAGCGACGGGATTGCCGCGCGCTGGCGCGACACCCAAACAGCGCATCATCGGCAGGATCATGACAGCGGTGGAGCGTGTACGTGTAGATTCCGAAGCGAACCTGCGGGATATCTTTGATCGGGTCGACGAAATCAGCGTCGACAACATCGACGATACCCACTTTTTCACGCTTAGTCAGGTCTACGAGGATCTGCTGCTGAAGATGGGAGAGAAGAACTCCGACGGCGGTCAGTTCTTCACGCCGCGCGAAGTGATCCGGGCCATGGTTCACACGGTTGAACCGAAGCTTGGCCAGACGATCTACGACCCTTGCTGCGGGACCGGTGGTTTCCTCGCGGTTGCTTACGAACACATCGCGCAGAAGCTTGGCGCGGCTCCCCTCAGCACGGATCTCGACGCACTGAAGCATGACACCTTCTTCGGTCGCGAAAAGGAAAACCTCGTCATTCCGATCACGCTGGCCAACCTGGTTCTGCACGGGATCGACCAGCCGAATCTCTGGCATGGCAACTCCCTAACGCGCCGGGCAACCTATGGCGCGCTGTTCGACAAGGCGCCGAAGCAGTTCGATGTCATCCTGACCAACCCGCCGTTCGGCGGAAAGGAAGGCAAGGACGCGCAGAAGAACTTTGCCTTCGAGACCAGCTCGACGCAGGTGTTGTTCGTCCAGGACATCCTTGCCGAGCTTGCTCCGAAGGGGACCTGCGCCATCGTTCTCGACGAAGGCATGCTGTTCCGGACCAACGAAAGCTCCTTCGTTGAGACGAAGCGCAAGCTGGTCGACGAATGCGACCTTTGGGCAATTGTGAGCCTGCCGGGAGGGGTCTTCTCGACCGCTGGCGCGGGCGTGAAGACCAATTTGCTGTTTTTCACCAAAGGCAAGAAAACCGAGCGAATCTGGTACTACGACCTGAGCCATGTGAAGGTCGGCAAGAAGACCCCGCTCACGCTGGCGCATTTCGGTTTCGACAAGGATGGGAAGCCGCTTGCCGATAGCGCGCTGCCCCCCAACCTGACCGCCGATTGGCTTGAGCAGGAAGAGAACGCCGGGAAGCCGTTCCCATCTTATGCCCGGCTGCTGCCGCTCCGCGGCAAGACGGAGGCCGACAGCCGTTATTCCTGGACCATCGACTTTGCTGCCCGCCGCGCGAAGGCCCGCGAGGAAATGCAGCCCATCCTGGCGCAGGCAGCCGAAACCAAGGCCGAGGTGATCGACCTCAAGGAGAAGCTCAAGCGCCTGAAGAAGCTGAAGACCTCAGATGCCGAGGTGGCTGCGCTGATCGGAGAAATCAGCGAAAAGGAAAAGGCGGCGCGAGAACTGGAGGCTCAGGCAGCTGCCATTGACGCTGCTGTCTTCGACCTAAAGGCGGTCAATCCAAGCACAGTTGCAAAGTTTGACGACCGGTCGCCCGCTGAGATCATCCAGAGCATCCACGATCAGGGCCGCATCGTGGCCGAAGCGCTCGCTCGGCTCGCGGCCTTGGTCGAAAACGACGACGCCAGCATGCCAATGGTGGGTGTTGCGCCTCCCTGACGTGCACGCCACTGCTCGCGGCCTTCGCGGCGGGTGCGCCTACTTTGCCTGCACCTCGCCGGCCCAGAGCTTTGTCTCGGGGCTCGGGGTTCTCTTGCCATTCGCAAGGTCGAACCGTAGCAACCCGGCCTTTCTGTTTGCCGCCGCGATCTTGTTCAGATGCGTGGTCCGAACGGGAACCTGCTCCATAACCTCGCCGGCAAGCGTGCTGAACGCAATCCCGGGTCTGTCGGCAACAATACGAAGCACCAGTTCGGTGGCCCAGCCCATGTGGGCAGAACAGCCGACCCCATCACGATCAGTCTCGAAAGCGATGATCTGATCATCCGGAAAGAGCTGCGACTGGCCGCTCTCCTCTGTCTGGATAGCGTGGCGGGTGCGAACCGCCTCCTTTTCTACCTTTTCCTGAACGCTGCGGAACACCTCTACACCGAAACTACTGTGCGTGCCGAGGATCAAGCGCATCTTGATCCGGTCCTCACGAGGCTTCCGGATGGCCATGTCCGTCAGATACGTCGCGACCCGTGCCTCCTTCATCCTGGCTTTCAAGAGATGCAGGATTTTCGTTTCGTTGGCCCCCTCGGGCAGCGCCTCGAACGCAGCCTTCCAGGCGGGGTCCGCTAGGAAGCGACCGACCGATTGCGCCACACCATCCCAGCCTACGTGTCGGTTCACTTCTTCGGCCATGAAATTGAACAGGAACTCGCCGTTGAGATTCCGGAGAAAATCGAAGATCTTGCCGGACTCGACATTCCAGCCGGTTGGGTCGATGAAAGTGAAAGTGAAGCCATCGCGGCAGGCGGAGCGGATGCCATCGAGATTGTCCTCGAAAGCACCAGAGAACACCTGGATATCGAATTCGGGCTTCTGGGCTGCAAACTGTTGGAGCTTGGCGACCGAAGCCGGGTTTCGCTCGCAGAACCGGAAACGAACCTTCAGCCCCGGGCGCCCCATATCCAGTAGCGACCGGCGGACGGCATCCAGCGTTTCTATCGCCTGAGAAAATGAAGCGTCTGAGTACTTGTCCGTGTCCGAGACCCGCCAAGGGCCCGCAAATGCATCCACGAAATTGAAGACCGGCGATCTGCCCTGGAACAGCTTGTACGCCGCTGACTCAAGGTACTTGTTGAGAAACAGGTGCTTGATGTACGACTGTTCGCGCCCCTGATAGTTTTCGATCCGCGGTGGCATCAAGCATCCGCGGGCTGCAATGCACGGATGATGGGTTCGGGAACGATCTGCCACGGAAAGCCATTCCACTCTTCACCATCAAGAAGGCGCCCGCCTGACTTCGGCCGGGCACCGCCCCATTGTTTGAAAAAGAACGCCACATCATCACGGTCGCAGATGTCACGAAGCTGGCGGGCCCAGCTTTCGTCCATGGGTCGTGCTCGGGGGCCGCTCTCCCCCCCGACGATGGCCCACGCGACGCCCTGCAGATTAACATCCCCGATCGGTCCAAGCAGCGGCTCGAACGAGATGAAGCGTGCGTCGGAATTGATCTGCTTGAGGTGCTCGATCCGGCTCGTGTGCGCGGCGTCCTCGACAGAAACGCCGAGCCAGATATGGCGAGGGACCGACCCACCATCGTACCGCCGCCGGACGTAGTTGCGCATGAGCGAGCTGCGCTTGGTCAGCACCTGGTAGACGTGCCAGTCCGCCTGCTCCATTGCATCGAACACCGCGTCGATGAATGTTCGGTCGATGTCCTTGTGGAAGAGGTCGCTCATCGAGTTGACGAAGATCATGCGCGGCTTCCGCCAGAGAGCTGGCTGCTTCAGCCTAGAAGGCCAAAGCGTCAGATCGAAGCCTTGCTCGTACGGGTGTTCCGCGACGCCACGCCAGCGCTCAGCAAAGCGCTCAGCGTAGCAGTTGTCACATCCCGGACCGACCTTGGTACACCCGGTCACCGGGTTCCAAGTCGCGTCCGTCCATTCGATTTCAGACATCTGGGCCACCTGCTCGCCTCATCTTTTTTCAGATAGACTAACATGTGCTGGACTCAGCACAAAGTACGAACGTCCATCGGGACGAGAGTGGTCTCCAACTGCAGCTGACCTGCGGCACAGCATACAGCGTTCGATCCATGTTCCTGCCGCCGTCCAGATGATCTTTCCAACTCGCGTGCGTTTCGGATTTCAAAAAGTCATTTAAAATCCGAGGCTTGGGTCTGATAACCGAAACCGGGGCGGTTAACAGGTCCGGAGAATATCGGCCCGGAGAGAACGCCCGTGCGCCTTTCCGGGCGTATGCCGGTTAAGAGCCCCACCCGCACAACCCCCGAAAACAACGGAAAAATCCGGCCGCAGCCGGATCGGGAGAACGCTTTCGTGGGGGCAAGTGGCGGAGGGAGCCAACCTCGCGCCCAACTCTCTCTCGTGTCAGAGGCCGCCATTGCGCGCTTGAGCGAATTGCTGCGAAACGTTGGAAACGTCGAGTCAATGGGCGGCGACGATTTCCCAGAAACCATCACCACGATTTGAAAAAACTCGATTCAAATACGCAGTGAGAAAACCTACATGCTCTTCCTTAGGAACAAATAACATTATCGGCGACTGCTTTCTTTCGACAGTTTCATGCTCAAGTCTTTGAGATATGACCCTATCACCCGCAATGAAATCTCTTCGCTGCAATGCGTGCCAAGGAAGAGGATCACGCACGTAGAGCGTATTCGTCGCGCGAAAATAGCTCAGTACTTGCTCACGACTGGTTCCGGGCAAATCGAAACGGATGACATGACGCAAGTCTAATGCGACCTTCGGCTTCTTCGACATGATGAGTTCGCACAGTCGTTTACCGTGCAATCCATCCATAGCAACGATTTCGACCTTGTGACTCTCTTGCGTACCCACATCCTCGAATGAAAAAGAAAGCTGTTCGCTCGAACGCCCGCGAAAGCGGCGTGCCTCGGAAACCACTTCTGGCGCCGGGAGGTCGTAGCTTTCCTTGGTAATGAGACGTAGGATCGGATGTGTCATAGCTACTTGGTCAAGGCTGCTTCGAGTTCTGGGTAACCCACGGTGAACGGGGACCACTCGTCCCCCCACTCTGGCGCTTCCATCTCGAAATTTCCAGTCACCTTGTCCTTCAACCGCCAGGTTTTCTCGAACGCCCTAGTGTACATACGCGGGGAAACGCCGACGAACGGCCTAAAGAGCACCTTCCCGGGTTGGCTGGGCGGCGGAGCCGTCTCAGGGCGAAGCTGCTGCTCATCCTCTTTCTTCTGCGTTGCCATAGACTTGCGCTCTGGTGGATGCCAGCTGAAGGGGTTTGTTTCAATGGCATCGTCGTGCAGCTCAAGCGCGAGGCTCTTAGGGTAAGGCTCGATGTACTGAACCTCGTACACTCCTGCGCCCACAATGTGCCGCGCGCAATAGTGACATGGGAAAGTCGTCACGAACAGCCTCGTGCCCACCGTCGACACCCCTTCGCGACCGGCCGAGAGCAAGGCATCCATCTCTGCATGTACTGCCCGGCTGAACTCGATGAGCCCGCCCAAGCGAGTCTTTCTGATCCGCGCAGCGAGCTCAAGTTTGTCGCCAATGGCGTCGAGCTCTGGCAGTGCCGCGATCAACTCATCAATAATCTTGTTCTGCTGCCGGTTACTGCTGCAGTACTTCGTTTCGCGAAAAGCGCATCTATGGTCCTCATGCTCATGAGGCCTTCCAAACCCCTCGCCGTATACCCCACCCCCCGCAGCTGGCACTTCGTTGACGCCTGTGGCAACAACCGTGCCATCGCTGTCGACCAGCGCTGCCCCCACCTGGCGCGATAGGCAAGCACTTCTCACTCTGGCGGAGTGAGCGTGATGCATCGCAGTTTCTTCCATAGTTGGTCGCACGATTTGATCGTGCGCCACAATGTTGACCAGTCTACCAAGTGGCTCATCGAGGGCAAATTTTGTGGCTGCGGGATCATCTTCGGAGTTATCGACAAAGTAATCTGCCTCGAAAAATGCCTCAGCAACATGTTGCCCACGCTTATTTCCCGCGTCATCAGAATCGCGCTGCATAAAGCGCTTCACTTGGTCCTTTACTTCCTGTTCTCCATGTCGCGGTTTGCGAAAATACTTCTCGAGTATCCGCTGCTCCCTCCTGCTTTCCTCACAAACAACACCAACAAGAGCGAAAGCATTTCCGTAAGTGCGCCGAAGCAAGCTGACTTCGGCAGGATGCCTTATCGAGTCTATAAGATAAGCGCGCCGTTCATTGTTTGGCCGAACTGGCTCACCTCGCACGTAGGCAACCTCAGTTGCCTGAGCCCGGCGTCGAGCAATTTCACGCATCACCGCTCGTGCCACTTCGGCTGCATCTCGCTCGCGCATCTTGTCTCCAGCATCCTGATATGCCTCGACAAGCTCTAATGTTTTTTCAGTCGACGCCGGGACGGAATTCCCATTCTCCTCGTGCCACTGCTTTATCAGGGCGCTGGCTTTGATCCATTCAGTTTTATAGCCTGAAGCCTCGCAGGCACGCTTCAAAGATTCAATAACTCTTGAGCCACCTGCGCCAACCGGTCCAACAACCGCAAAAAACATCTCACTGGATCGGTTCTGTGAAATTACATCCTTAGATTCTTTTGCGCTCGAGATTTCAGCCTTGCCAGAGATTTTTTCTACAACTTTCGACAAGACATTCCCCGCAATGTTCGTTTATGGGCCGGCGTCACGTGTCCGACGATCACCTTGATCGCCGCGCCAGTCAATCAGGATCGTACCAACCCTAGCTGGCACATAAGGCGCTGGCTGTGACTGGACCAGACCCATCGAGGTCATTGAGTAACATCATGGTCTCCTCGATCACTAACCCTGCGATGGCGGGCGTCGTGGCCGCCATTATGTCATGATGTAAGGCCAGCGCTCCGCGCAGCTACTTGGTTCTGCGATCATTTTCGATTGATCAGTAGCATATACGTGGCTACGGTCGAGGAAAGCCCAGAAATTGGGCGCGCATAATTTCCATGCGCATCGACCGATGACGGGAGAGCGTGGTGAGCAACGACAGGTCGGAGCTTCGTTGGGGGGTCGAGCAGAGGCTCGAGTTCATCGAGTTCCGCCTGTTCTGGGAGGGGCATGTGAACCGCAGCGATGTGATGACGCAGTTCGGGCTGTCGGTGAACCAGGCGTCATCCGACCTGAGCCGCTACATCGGCCTCGCCCCTCATAACATGGACTACGACCGCAGCCTGCGGACCTATGTGCGCCAGCCGGGCTTCAGTCCGGTGTTCGACAAGCTTGATGCCGGTCGCTACCTCGCCCAACTGCGGTCGGTCGCCGACGGCATCCTCGATCAGGACGATTGCTGGATCGCAGGACTGCCCGCCTACGATTCCGCCCCCACGCCGGCGCGCGGTGTCGATCCCGCAACCCTCCGGTCCGTGGTCGACGCGATCCGCCGATCCGAGGCGATCGAGGTGCAGTATCAGTCCCTGTCCAACCCGGAGCCCCGGTGGCGCTGGATCGCACCGCACGCCATCGCCTTCGACGGCTTCCGCTGGCACACCCGCGCATTCTGCGTCACCGACGAGGTGTTCAAGGATTTCCTGCTGTCCCGGATCCTCGACATCCGCGCATCGCGCGGGTCCGACGTTCTGGCCGAGCACGATCAGGACTGGCACACCTTTGCAACGCTGGAAATTGGCCCCCATCCAGCCCTATCCGATACGCAGGCCAAGGTTATCGCGCTCGACTACGGCATGAGTGGCGGCAAGGCTGAGATCAGCGTTCGACGGGCGCTGCTTTACTATGCGCTCCGTCGGCTTGGGCTCGATACCGATCCTGCTGCCAGGAAGCCCCAAGACCAGCAGATCGTGCTTTTGAACCGTGACGCGATCCTCGGCCGCCAAGGTCAGGCAGGGGAGCAGTAGGATTTTCCATGAAAGCTTTCGAATTCGATCACAATCTCATCGACTCCTATGCGCGTTTTTCGCGGTCGTTCAGCACCATCCGGGCACAGGACATCGCCGCCGAGGTCACGCGCCAATATGACGACGGCCGCTTCTGGCCCGACGCCCTGCTTTCGCTGAACCCCAGGTTCCTGTCAGGCCCCACGGTGGATGACCTTGTCGCATCGGGGGATCTGGACGAGGCAACGGCCCGGATTTTCCGGATCGGTGCCACGCCCATCCGGTTTCACCGGCACCAGGCGCAATCCATCGCCAAGGCGCGGGCGGGTCAAAGCTTTGTTGTAACGACGGGCACTGGCTCGGGGAAATCCCTGTGCTTCTTTGTCCCTGTCGTCGATGCCATCGTGCGTTCGCGCAAGGCCGGGCAGCCGCGCAAGACGCGCGCCATCATCGTCTACCCGATGAACGCCCTGGCAAACAGCCAGATCAAGGAAATCGAGAAGTTCATTTCCCAATCCGGGTTGCCGGACGAGCTGAAGCCGGTGGTGCGGCGCTACACGGGCCAGGAGAGCCAGGAAGAGCGCCAGCGGATCGCTGACAATCCGCCCGATATCTTGCTCACGAACTTCATGATGGCCGAGCTGCTTCTGACACGGCAGGACGCCCTTGATACCAAAGTCATCGACAATGCCAGCGGGCTCGAGTTCATCGTACTCGACGAGTTGCATACCTATCGCGGGCGCCAAGGCGCCGATGTCGCGATCCTGGTGCGCCGCCTTCGGAACCGCTGCGCACCGGCCAAAGCGCCGATCTGCATCGGCACATCGGCCACCATGGCAAGCGAGGGATCAGAGGCCGGTCGCGCGAAAGCAGTGGCCGATGTCGCCTCGCGCCTGTTCGGGGCGTCTATCGGCCCCGATGCCGTCATCGATGAATCCCTTCAGCGCGCGACTGATGACGGCCTGAAGCTGGAAGATGTTCGGCCGCAGCTCGCGACTGTGCTTGGCAGCGACCTGCCGGAAACCCTCACGGATGAGGCGCTGCGACGCCATCCCCTCGCTGTCTGGGCCGAGCTGGCGATCGGCCTTGATGACGGCCAGGAACTGAAGCGCAAGAAGCCTGTCCCGTTCGACGATGCTGTAGAACAGCTTGCGCAGGACAGCGGCCTCGACAAGGAAACATGCCGGAGAGGTTTCGAGCAATTCCTGACGCGCGTCAGCCTGCCAGAAACCGAGCGCGGCGGCGAAGGGTCCGGCGCCTTCCTCGCATTCAAGCTGCATCGCTTCATTTCCGGTGCCGGAGAGATCTTCACGACGCTGACGGGGCGCCCGAGGCGTGTCCTGTTCGAGGGCCAGTTGGAGGATCCCGATGCCCCCGGCCATCGCCTCTATCCGACGCGGTTTTGCAGGGAATGCGGTCATGAAGTTCATGTCGTCACCAAATCCGAGGATGCCGACGGGCTTCGCTTCCTGCCCAGAAACATCGATGACACACCGATCCCAGACCCGGATGGCGATGTCGCCGGCTATCTGACGCCCGTTGGCGGAAATGACCCGGACTACGCCTTCACTGGCGAGGTGGAGACCTACCCGGAAGATTGGCGCGAAGAGCGCAATGGCATCGAACGCCTGCGCGCCAACCGCAAAGGCCGACTGCCCGAGCAGGTCACGGTGCGACCCGATGGACGCTACAGCCCGGACGGCGTCAGTTTCTGGTTTATTCCGGGCAAGTTCGGGTTCTGTCCCTGCTGCCTTTATCAACCCCATCCGAGCATGCGGGAGCGCAGCAAACTTGCGGGCCTTTCGGGTGAAGGCCGAAGCTCGGCGACCACTCACCTTGTGTCGACCGCCCTAGAATGGATGAATGGCGATGCCAGCGGCGTTCCCGCCGAGAAGCGAAAGCTGCTCGGGTTCACGGACAACCGCCAGGACGCCGCCCTTCAGGCAGGACATTTCAACGACTACCTGTTCGTAAGCTTGCTTCGCGGCGCCATCCTGCGTGCTATCATCGACGCAGGGTCGGACGGCATGGCAGAGGATGAGTTCGGCCTGCGGGTGGTGAAAGCGCTCGGCTTCACGGCATCGAACAAGGACTCGCGCATCCATTGGATGTTGGATCCCGAAGCTGGCGCCGTGGTGCGTGAGGATGCCCAGCGTTCACTGGCCAAGGTACTGGCCCATCGGGTCTGGACGGATCTGCGGCGGGGCTGGCGCTATACGAATCCCAGCCTGTCGGTCCTGAAGCTGGTCGACGTCGAATTCATCGGGCTCGACGACATCGCGCAGGATCGGGAGGCCCTGATGGCGGTACATCCGGCGCTCGGGGACTTGGATGCAGGAGCCTGCAAGAAGCTGCTCAAGGAAATTCTCGGGGCACTGCTTGAAGGGCTCGCGGTCAGCACCGAGGCCCTTGATCTGACCGTTCTCGACACGGTCGGCCAAAAGTCGCGGAACCTGTTGCGGGCCCCCTGGGCAATCGATCAGAAGGAAACGCCCCGAAGCAGGTCGACCCTGTTCCTGCAGGCGCCCGGAAAGGATCGTGTCGGGCTGCGGGAAGAGCAGACCATCATACGCGCCGGGCACAACTCCCGGATCGGCCGGTCGATCAACCGCAGGAGCATGATCGGAACGAAGCTGAACAAGGACGAATACCTGGTCGTGATGACCGGCCTTCTCGAACTGATGGCACGCGAAGGTCTGGTCTCGCTTGTCGAGATCGAGGCTGATCTGCTCGGGTGGCGGTTGTCGCCTTCAGCAGTTCGACTGGTCCCCGGAGAAGCTGTCCGCACCGGACAGTCGCAGGGGAACCGGTATTTTCACGATCTCTACAACGCCATCGCGACCGACCTGAAACGGGGCCGGAGCACATACTGGGGTCTGGAAGGTCGTGAACATACCGCTCAGGTTTCGCAGAGGCAGCGCGAGTGGCGGGAGTGGCGGTTCCGCTTCGAGGATGACGATCGCGCGAAGCTCAAGGAGAACGTAGCCGAGATCAAGGCGTCCGGAGAATCCGATCAGTTCCTGCCTGCGCTCTTCTGCTCGCCAACGATGGAACTCGGCGTCGATATTTCCGCGCTGAATGCCGTCTATCTGCGCAACGTGCCGCCGACGCCTGCCAACTATGCACAGCGTGCTGGTCGGGCCGGTCGATCCGGACAGGCGGCGGTCATTGTGACCTATTGCGCGGCGCAATCCCCGCACGATCAGTATTTCTTCGAGCGCCGGAATGAAATGGTGGCGGGCGTCGTCCGGCCGCCTGCGCTCGACATCACCAATGAAGAACTGGTCCGCTCGCACCTGCACGCCGTTTGGCTGGCAGAGGCCAAGCTGGCGCTGTCGCCGGATATCCCCGAGATCCTTGACTTGAAGGAGGCGAAATACCCGCTGAAGCAGGAGGTGATCGAGGTCATCAACCGGCCAAGCCTCGTGACGGCTGCGCGCGCACCGATGAAGCGGGTGCTGGATCAGATACTTGCCTCAATGGACGGCAAGAAACCGGCCTGGATGGGCGACGAGGATGATTTCATCCTCGAGGTCGCGATGTGCGCGCCGCAAGAATTCGACCGCGCGTTTGATCGCTGGCGCGAACTCTACAACTCGGCGCGGACCCAGTTGATGGAGGCGAACAGCCGGTCAGAGATCACGGGCCTCTCCGGCGCAGACCGGCGCAAGATCAAGGCCGCCCAGATGCAGGCGAGCGACCAGATCGCCATTCTCGAACAGGGGAAGGCCACCAACGGGTCCGATTTCTATTCCTACAGATACCTTGCGACCGAAGGTTTCTTGCCGGGATACAACTTCCCGCGGCTACCGCTCTACGCCTTCGTCCCGGGTGAGGGCAAAGCCGGTTCCTTCCTGCAACGCGCAAGGTTCCTGGCGATTTCAGAATTCGGGCCGCGCAGCCTGATCTACCATGAGGGCCGGGCTTACCGCGTGATGAAGGCCAAGCTGCCGCCCGAGGTCCGCACCGGGGACGGCTCGGAACTGGCCACCAAGGACATCTTCATCTGCTCCAACTGCGGCGCCTGCCACGAAGGTGAAGTCGAACGCTGCCACGCCTGCAACTCAACGATGGCGGGCGAAGTTCCGGTGCAGCGGACGCTCCGGATCGACAACGTCGAGGCGGCCCCTGCGGACCGGATCACAGCGAATGACGAGGAACGCGTTCGCCAGGGCTTCGATATCCAGACCGTGTTCTCCTGGCCCCGAAAAGATGGGCGGCTCCAGGTGACTGAGGCTGATTTCCGTTGCGGCGATACATCCATTCTTGCCCTTCAGTACGCCAACAGCGCCGAGATCAGCAGGATCAACAAGGGCCTGAAACGGCGCAAGAACCAGACGGTATTCGGTTTCAACATCGATCCGCGCAGTGGCTATTGGGCAAAGTCGGAAGACGAGGAACCGGACGTCGATGTGCCGCCCGATGTCGTGCGACCGGTCCGCATCGTGCCGATCGTGCGCGATCGCAAGAACGCGCTGCTGCTGCGCTTCCGCGAACCAGACGCCTACGCCCCTGAAACGATCGCGACCGTGCAACATGCGCTCTTGCGCGGAATTGCGGTCACCTATCAGCTTGAAGAGGGTGAGATCCTCGGCGAGCCATTGCCCGCCCGAGACAACCGGCGCTCGATCCTCGCTTATGAAGCGACCGAGGGCGGTGCCGGTGTCCTGAATCGCCTCGTCGAAGATCCGCAGGCCTTGGGCAAGGTCGCGCAGGAAGCGCTTTCCCTGATGCATTTCGACAAGGTCGATGACGCCATCGCTGCGGGGGATGCGTCGCTCCTTGTGGATCGGGACAGCGGTGCCTGTGTCCGGGGCTGCTATCGCTGCTTGCTGTCCTATTTCAACCAGCCAGATCACGAGCTGATCGACCGCGCCAGCGCCGAGGCAAAACAGATGCTGATCGATCTCGCTCGGGGTGAGATCGTACTGGCTGCCGGTTCGTCACGTCGTGCCGACGTCGACGGCTGGGAGGTCGCCTTCAAGGCTGCGGGCATCCCGGCCCCGGATGGCGCTTCCGTCAGCTTTGCCGACCAGGAGATGCGTTTTGCCTGGCGCAAGAATTACGTTGCCGTCTGCACCAGTGGCCTGTCCGAGTCGGTGCGAGAAATCGCCGACACCAAGGGCTGGACCCTTTTCGAATTGCCCGAGACTTGCGCCGACGGCGTGCCCGACGCGTTGATTTCGATGTTCAAGGATTGATCTGATGACCGTGAATTTTGCTCCCGGAGACCTCGTGCGCGCCCGTGGGCGGGAATGGGTGGCATTGCCGTCCCCGCGCGAGGGCATTCTGGCGCTCCGCCCTCTTTCCGGCAGCGAGAATGACACGGTCATCCTTGATCCGTCGCTTGAAACCCAACCGGTTGCCGCCGCACGTTTCGACTTGCCCTCCGATGCCCTGCCGACTGTCCAGGCGAAGGCAGCGCTCCTCGCGGATGCGATGCGGCTAACCCTTCGGCGGGGAGCGGGCCCTTTCCGTTCGGCCGCGCAACTGGCTTTCGAGCCCAGAACCTATCAGCTCGTCCCCTTGCTGATGGCGCTTCGCCTGCAGGTGCCCCGGCTCCTGATCGCCGATGATGTCGGGATCGGGAAGACGATCGAGGCGGGCCTGATCCTTCGGGAACTGATGGACCGCGGCGAGGTCGATGGCTTCTCGGTGCTTTGTCCGCCGCACCTCGTCGAGCAGTGGGTCGGGGAATTGAAGCATCGGTTCGGGATCGAGGCGGTCGCCGTGACATCAGGCAGTGCCGCGCGGCTGGAACGCGGTCTTCCGCTGGCCCAGACGCTGTTCGATGCCTACCCCTATACCGTCGTCAGCCTTGACTACATCAAGGCCGAGAAGCGCCGTGAAGGGTTCGCGCGCGCTTGCCCCGATTTCGTGATCGTGGACGAAGCCCATGCCTCCGTGGGAACGCACAAGGGCAAGCAGCAGCGCTTCGAACTTCTCGCTGGCCTTGCCCGCGATCCGGAGCGCCGGATGATCTTTCTGACCGCAACGCCCCATTCGGGCGATGAAGATGCATTCGGCCGCCTGCTTTCGCTGATCGACCCGTCCTTCGGCACGATGAACTTCGAGGACGCCCGCTATCGCGAACGTCTGGCGCGACATTTCGTGCAGCGCCAAAGGATCGATCTCGTTTCCGGGGATTGGGACGAGAACCGTGCGTTTCCCAAGCATGAAACCACCGAGTCCCCTTACCGGTTGTCGCAGCCACATCTCGATTTTCAGGACGCTGTGCTCGATTACTGCTTCGGCGTCGTCTCGCGCGCAGGATCCGGGCTTCGGGAACGGCGTCTGGCCTTCTGGGGCACACTCGCCCTGATGCGCTGCGTGGGTTCGTCGCCGGCTGCGGCCCTCAGTGCGCTGCGCAACCGGATGTCCAATGAGAGCGACCGGCTTGAGCCGCAGATCTACGATGAGGACTCCGACGACGAAGACGCGGTGGATATTGAACCTGCGACCGGCTTTGACACGGATCCGGCCCTTCAGGCTTTGGTCGCCCACGCCGAAGAGTTGATCCACAAGCCTGATCCGAAGCTTGTAGCCCTCATCGATGCACTCACTCCGTTGATCAAAAAGGGCGCGAATCCCGTCGTGTTCTGCCGCTTCCTGGCCACGGCCGAGCACGTTCGGGATGGCCTGCGGAAGGCATTTCCCAAGCTGGTCGTCGAAGCGGTGACAGGCGTTCTGACGCCCGACGAGCGCCGTGACCGCGTGGCCGAAATGGCCTCAGCCGACGACGAGAAGGAAGTCCAGCGCATCCTGGTGGCCACCGACTGCTTGTCCGAGGGGATCAACCTCCAGCAGTTGTTCGACACCGTCATTCACTACGATCTCTCCTGGAACCCCACCCGGCATCAGCAGCGCGAGGGGCGTGTTGATCGCTTCGGCCAGCCAGCCGAACTCGTCCGCTCGATCATGATGTTCTCACCGGACAGCGCCATCGACGGGGCCGTCCTGGATGTCGTCCTGCGCAAGGCAGAAGAAATCCGCAAGGCGACTGGGATCACCGTTCCTTTGCCGGACGAGCGTGGGCCGGTGACGGACGCCCTGATGGCTGCCGTGATGCTGCGGCAGGGAAAATCCCAGCAGCTGGCCTTCGACTTGCGCCTTGAAGACGGCACCCGGGCGATGGAAGCGCGTTGGCGTGATGCCTCCGAGAACGAAAAGAAATCCCGCGCGCGCTTCGCCCAGAATGCGATGAAGCCGCAAGAAGTTGCTCCGGAATGGGAGAAGGTCCGCACCCTGCTTGGATCGCCAGAGGATGCCAAGGTCTTCATCGAGCGAGCGATGTCGCGTTTCGGCGTGCCGCTGGAGCCGCGCAAGACGCTTCTGATCGCCCATGTCCATGCGTTGGAGGCGGGCCTGAAAGAACGTCTGGCCCAACGCAACCTGACCGGCTCGGTCCGTCTTGCGATGACTGAACCCGCGCCATCGGGGACTGCGCTGCTCACCAGGACACATCCCCTGACCGCAACCCTCGCAGAGGCGCTGGTCGAGGCTTCGCTCGATCCGGAGGCACTGTCCGGTCTCGGGATCGGCCGGGTTGGCGCCTGGCCCACCTCAGCCGTTCAGCAGATGACCCGGCTGGCACTCCTTCGGATCCGGTTCAAGCTGACCGTCCACGCCCGAAAAGAACGCCTACTCCTAGCCGAGGAGGCCGCCCTTGTCGCGATACAGGGTGGCCGGATCGTCGCAGCCGGCGAAGCGGCCCGCGAACTTCTGAACACCCCAGCGGACGCTGACCTCGCTCCATCCGCCCGCGACCGCTTCATCGCCAAGGCCAAGGAGGATCTGCCCGGCCTACTCGACGGCCCCTTGGCCGAATTCGTCAATTCGCGCGCCGAGGAACTGATGCAGGATCATGCCCGCCTGCGCGCTGCCGCGGGGTCGGCCTCTCGCGTCACAGTCGAAGCTGTTCTGCCGCCAGACGTCATCGGTCTCTTCGTCCTGATGCCGAGCGAGGTCTGATCATGGCGCGCAAACCCGTCGTCGACATGTCCGCCTGGCCGTCGCTCAGCCTCGAAGGCAATCTGATCGCGCCTGCAATGGTCGCCAGCGTAGACCGCCGCGAGGCGTCCGAGCAGACTGAGGCCGACTATCGCATCCGGAAGGGCCTGACGATCCGCGAGGAAATCTCGACCGCCTTCCGCGTCGGCCAGTCGCATTTCGACACCTTTTCCCGGATCGCAAACCCCTCGGTCGATGCGACGCGACGCTTCATCAAAGCGTTCCTGCAGGAAACCTTCGGCTTCGACGACCTCGCACCGGCCGACGGCGCTCTGTCCTTCATCGCGGGCGGCAGGGTGCCGATCGTGGTCGTGCCGCCAACAGACGAAAAACTCGACCGGCGTAGCGCGACCCTTTCGACCGACCGCACACGCTCGCCCGCATTCGCCCTTCAGGACCACCTGAACGAGCATGACGAAACCCTCTGGGGCCTTGTCACCAACGGCACGCTGATCCGCCTGATGCGCGACAACGCATCGCTGACCCGCCCGGCCTATATCGAGGCTGATCTCTCCCAGATCTTCACCAACGAGGACGCGGCTTCCTTCGCCGTCCTCTGGCTTCTGATCCACCGCACCCGCTTTGGCGTCGCTGGCGCCCCGGCCGCCGATTGCGCGCTGGAGCGCTGGCGCGACGCCGGGTCCAAGGAAGGCGAAGTCGCCCGCGACCGGCTGGCCGTCCAGGTCCAGATCGCGCTCAAGGTTCTCGGCTCCGGCTTTCTCGAGGCCAACCCCGACCTGCGCGACAAGCTGAAATCGGGCGAGGTCAACCTGACGGAATGGTTCAACGAACTCCTCCGCCTCGTCTATCGCCTGATCTTCCTGATGGTGGCCGAGGATCGCAACCTCCTGCACCCCGAAAAGGCCAAGCCCGACGCCCGCAAGCTTTATGCCGAAGGCTACAGCCTTGGCCAGCTCCGCGCCCAATGCTACCGCGCCGCCTCGTGGGACAAGCATCACGACCGCTACGAGGGCATCAAAATCGTCTTCCACGCGCTGGCCAGCGGGCAAGACGCACTGGCGCTCCCGGCCCTCGGCGGCCTCTTCGCGGGCGACAAGCTGCCCCACCTCGAAACCGCCCGCCTGCGCAACCGCGCCTTCATGGAGGCGCTCTACCGCCTCTCCTGGCTTGACCAGAAAACCGGCATGGTCCCCGTCAACTGGCGCGCGATGGAGACCGAGGAACTGGGCTCGGTCTACGAATCCCTCCTCGAACTGCAGCCGCAGCTGGGCGATGACGGCAAGACCCTGCTTTTCGCCTCGGAAGCCGCTGAGCAGAAGGGCAACCAGCGCAAGACCACCGGCTCCTACTACACGCCCGACAGCCTGGTTCAGGCGCTGCTCGATACCGCACTCGACCCCGTGCTCGACAAGACCGAGGCCGAGGCGGACGATCCCGCCAAGGCACTGCTGAAACTGTCGGTCATCGACCCCGCCTGCGGCTCGGGCCATTTCCTGCTGGCCGCCGCCCGCCGCATCGCCACACGGCTGGCCCGCATCCGCGCCGATGGCACGCCCTCGCTGGCCGATTTCCGCCATGCCCTGCGCGATGTCGCGCGGTCCTGCCTGCACGGGGTGGACCGCAATCCGATGGCGGTGGAGCTGACCAAGGTCGCGCTCTGGATCGAGACGGTGGACCCCGGCCTTCCCCTCGGCTTTTTCGACGCGCAGATCCGCTGTGGTGATGCGCTGATGGGGGTGTTCGACCTGAAGGTGCTGCAGGGTGGCATCCCCGATGCCGCCTACAAGCCGCTGACGGGAGACGACAAGGATACGGCGAAATACTACCTGCAGGCCAACCGCGCTGCGACCTCGGGTCAGGGCGGGTTCGATTTCGGCACGGGGCAAGTTGCCATGCCCGAGATGAAACCTCTGGCGCTGGATTTCTCGGGCTTCCGCGACCTACCCGAGGATACGGTGGAGCAGATCGGGGCCAAGGCCGCGCGGTTCAAGGAACTGCGCAAGGGGCAGGCATTTGTGCGGGCGACGGCGGCGGCGAACCTGTATGTCGCGGCCTTCCTGCTGCCCAAGGTGGGCGGCGCACCGGCGGGGGCATCCGCCCGCACCGTGCCGACGACCGAGGAGCTGTGGCTGGCTCTCAATCAGGGCAAGATCCGGCAGGCAATGATGGACGCGCCCAAGGCCGCCCGCCGCGCCCGCGCCTTTCACTGGCCGCTGGAGTTCCCCGATGTGATGCAGCGCGGCGGGTTCGACGTGGTGCTGGGGAACCCACCGTGGGAGGTGATGCAGCTTTCAGAAGAAGAATACTTCGCAACCATAAGGCCAGAGATTGCGTCGCTGTCAGGTGCGGCACGAAAGCGCGCGATTGCCGATCTGGAACGTGATGACCCGTCCGCGTTTCTGAGTTTCGAGCGAGAGAAACGTCAGTTCGTAGCGATAAATGAGTTCGCCCGAGAATCTGGACGATTTAAATTGTCTGCCCGTGGAAAGTTAAACACATACGCTCTCTTCGCTGAGGTATTTCGGACTCTGAGGCGACCAACTGGCCGCGCAGGCGGAATATTTCCCCTTGGTATCGCCACCAGTGAGACTCTTTCAGAATTTTTTTCGTCAATCCTCAGGAACCAAGAACTCGTCAGCTTGATTTCCATGGCTGAAATCAAGGATTGGTTTAGTGGAACTAAAGACAATCAATCATTCTGTCTATTTACGATGGGGCAGTCGCATCGTGCGAAATTCATGTTTAAGCTGCAAACACCCCAGGATCTTTCCGATGCGAGGAGGCTCTTCTTTTTGTCGCCGGGCGACGTCGAGAAGATGAATCCCAATACACTTACTGCGCCAGTCTTAAGGACAGAGATGGACGCGGTATTGGTCAGCAATATCTATTCTCGAGTTCCAATCTTATTTGCTGACGGTCCGCCTCAGCTTAATCCATGGAATCTACAGTTCCGGCAAGGCATGTTCAACATGACCACCGACAGCAATCTTTTTTATACCTCCAAGGAGCTTGTGGAAAGGGGGCACCAGCTTGTTGGAAGCTGTTTCATAAGTACGGATCGATCTCAGAAATATCTTCCCCTCTATGAGGCGAAAATGATGTCATATTTCGATCACCGATGGGGATTTTATCCAGAGGGGGCCGTTGACGACACGCGCGCATTGCCGCGTCCTGCTCTGGAGCAAAAGCAGGATCCGGCTTATGAGGTCTTGCCCAGATATTGGGTTGACGAACGGCATGCGCGGGAAATCGCTCAAAGGTTGTCATGGAGTCGCGATTGGCTGTTGGGTTGGCGCGATGTAACAAATACTACCAATGAGCGGACGCTTATTGCCAGTGTCACTCCGTTCTTTGCGGCATCAGGCAAAATGCCGTTAATCTTGCCGGAACAGTCTGCAAAGCTGGCTGCGTGTCTTCTTGCCAATCTGTCTTCATTGGTGCTGGACTTCGTTGTGCGGCTAAAACTGGGTGGCACTTCCGTGTCACAGTTCTATCTCAAGCAGTTCCCGGTTCTTGCACCTGAATACTACACCGAACCCCGCCTCGCCTTCCTCACCCCGAAAGTGCTGGAACTCACCTACACCTCGCACAGCCTCGCTCCCTTCGCCCGCGATCTGGGCCATGACGGCCCGCCCTTCGCCTGGGACGAGGACCGCCGCGCCCTCCTCCGCGCCGATCTCGACGCCTTCTACGCCCGCGCCTACGGCCTGACCCGCGACGAGCTGCGCTACATCCTCGACCCCGCCGACGTGAAGGGCCCCGACTACCCCTCGGAAACCTTCCGTGTCCTGAAGGAAAAGGAAATCCGCCACCACGGCGAATACCGCACCCGCCGCCTAGTCCTCGCCGCCTGGGACCGGATGGAAGCGAACGGCGAATTCGCGGCGATGGGGATGTGATGAAGATCGACCCGCAGCGCATGGCCCAGTTGTGGCATCTGCTTGAAGCCGCAGAGGACCGGTTCTGCGGGCGAGACGAATTTTCCCATCAAGACGCGCTCCACTCCTTCAGCGTCGGCCTGCGTGGTGTGATGCAGCGCGCAGGGGAAGGCGTCGATATCATCGAGGCCAAGCGATACTTCAGCGTGCTGTTGAAGGAAAAGCTCTACGCGATCGAGATCACCGATCCCGAGTGGATCGGGATTCCGGTGGCTCGAATGATGCGGGATGACCGGGAGCGGGTTCCAGACAGCCTGATGCTGGCCTTGGGCCGAGCCTTTCCACCCAAACCTCGCGCGCCGAGGGGCGGTGGGGTGCGGGATCACTCGACCCAGTTTCCACCGCTGGTGGATGACGAGAAGACGCGCAGCCTGATCGACTCGCTGATCGCCGACACCAGGCTTTACGCCACCAGCAAGGCGGTCAAGGACCTGTTCAACTTCACCGCCCGCATGCGCCATGTCGCACCGTTCAATGCCATGCTGCTGAACGCACAGAAGCCGGGACTGAGCTATGCCGCGACCGTGCGGGACTGGGCCGAACGGTTCGGGCGTCGTCCCAAAGCCCGGGCCCGCCCGCTGATCGTGCTGCGCAACTTTGGCCCGGTGGATTTCGTCTACGACGTGCTCGACACCGAAGGGCGGCCGCTGCCCGAGGCGGCGTTCTCGTTCCCGACGACCGGGGATATCCCGCGCGCCTGGTTCCGCTCTGTCGAAACACACCTTGAGAAGGCTGCCATCCAGCTGATCTGGGCCGATGAAGGCGACAGGCGCGCGGGATGCGTCTGGAAGGAAAAGGACTACAACGACAAGACCAGACTGAACGACATATGTCTGGTGGTGAATGGCAACCACCCACCGGCAACCCAGTTTGTCACGTTGGTGCACGAACTGGCGCATCTCTACCTTGGCCACCTCGGAGTTGATCGCAAACGCGGGGTGGATGATCGGAGATGGGCTGACTTGGCCTTGCGCGAGGTGGAGGCCGAGTCGGTTGCCTATGTGGTTGCGAAGCGTTCCGGTATCAGCCCGAGAAGCGAGAGTTACCTGAGCCGCTACAGGGGGGCGTTCGACGCGTTCCAACCGCAGGTCGTTCTGCAGGCCGCAAATGCAATCGAGCGCCTGCTTCGGTTACCCTTTGCTTCTTGGCCGACGGGCGCAAGCGGCGGGCAAATGTCATTCAACTTGGGATCATGAGGTTCAGGTGATGATTCAGTCGCCCCAGAGCTTCGTCGTCTCTCAGGAATGCCAGAAGGTCGCCTGGCAGAACGGCTATCGCCGCGCCTTGGGCGAAGCGGACGGCTGGGTGCGCTACGGGTCCACCACCGCGAAGGGCACGGTGTGGTTAGCCGCGGCCGGGCACGATGGGCCGTGGTTTCTGGCCCTCGATCATCTTGGCATCGCCGAGGATCTGAACCTGCCCAAGGCCGACCTGCCCGGCCCGGGCCTCGTGCGATATGCCTTCCCGAACCTGACCGCGCTATATGCCGTGATGCCTCGGGTCTACCAGTTGGGCGTAACGCTGCCCGATGGCCCGCTCGAGGAATTCCGTGCGGCCGTAGCCGACCTGCCCAAGAGCACCGAGGCCGAGCGGCTGATCATCCAGCGCGTTGGCCAGAATATCTTCCGCGACCGGCTGATGACCTACTGGCAAGGCCGCTGCCCGCTGACCGGGATCACCGATCCGGCGCTCTTGCGCGCAAGCCACATCATCGCCTGGAAGGATTGCGCCAGCGACGCTGACCGGCTGGACGTGCATAACGGCCTGCTGCTTTCGGCCCTTTGGGATGCGGCCTTCGACCGGGGGCTGGTGACCTTCGATGATGACGGCCTTCCGCAATTCTCGCCAAAGCTGAGCGAGACGGCGCGCGCAGAGCTGCGCTGGCAATCTCCCATCCCGCTCACCGACAAACACCGCGCCCGCCTTGTCTGGCATCGGACAGAAGCCTTTGAGGAGATCGCGCCATGACACCCCGCGTGATCAATATTCTTCTCCTCGATGGTCAACTGTGCGGGATTTGAGTGACACAGATTTCGATGTCGACAATCGAGGTCCAGACAGAACCGCCCCTAGTTTAGTCAACTGATGAAGAGGGTCGGTGTGCGCAATCTCGCAAAATTATTGCCGGCACGCCCCCGCCTGATCGCGCAAGACAGAGTAGTCGCTGAGCATCCGGACGATGACGGCGCCTTCCGGCAGCACCGCGACCTCGTTGGCCGCGCGCGCCTGATCGGCTGTGTTGTAATCGACCACGGGTAGGCAAGGCGCCCGAACGTCAGAACCGCCCATTGCGCAGCCGGTCAGCCAGAGCATCGCGATCAGCAGGGCGGCGGGCGGCGGCGTCGAGCATCTGGCGGTGGATGACATCGTTTCTCTCTCGGGCATCAAGCCGTTCGGCAGCGCGCCCAGCGCGTTCGCCCGCGCGGCGCAGGTTCAGAAGGAACAGCAGGATTGCTGTGGCGGCGAGGATCAGGCCCAGCGCCTTGCGCGCCGGGCCGTGGGTGAGGAGCCCGCCGATCACCGCTGACCCCGTTTCCAGTCATCGAGCCGGGCGTGGATGGTGATGGCGATGCCGATCAGCGCGATGCCGATGAGCACCCAGCGCAGGGTGTCGAGATAGGGAACCAGCGGCTGGATCGTGGACTGGGTCTCGGCGAGGACGTCCTGCAACACTTCAACCCCGGCTGCACCGACCGTGGCCGCCCCGGCTGCCCCGCCGCCGCGCAGGGTGCGGCTCTCGGCCAGGACCTCGCGCGCAGGCGGCAGTTCCGGGGCGAAGGGCACGGGCCGCATTGGGAAGGGATCGCCCCAGCACCGGGCGGGCCCGAGGTCGATGTGCATGAAGCCGGAGCGGGGGTAGTATCCGAAACCCAGAAAGCCGACCGCCCGCGCCGCCGCCTCGAAGGCCGGGGGATCGTGGTTCGCCATGGCGATGTCGAAGGCGGTGGCCTGCATATGCTTCGAGGCCGGGGCTCCGCCTACAGCGCGATTGTGCTCGGGGCTGCGATACGCCGAGCGGACGATCAGCGGCTTGCCCAGCCGGTTGCGCAGGGCCTGCAGCTTGTCCATGGCTTCGGTGTTGATCTTGACAGCACCTGTGCCGCGGCAAGCGATTTCGGGGGGAGAGAAGCTCGGCCAACGCCAGGTCTTTTCGGGGACGTCGCGCCAGTGTGGGAAGCTCAGGGTCGGCATGGGGAATCCTCCAGATAGACAAAACCCGCCTCGGGGGCGGGGACTGGTCGTTGTTGTGTGGTCTTGGGTCTCTCAGTCCGGTCGCGGGCGCTGGAAGGCATCGAAGAGCATGTCGCGCATGGCGCGGATGTCGGTCTCGATGCGGTCCAGCCGGTCGGCATCAGCCTTGCGGTCCTCGGCGCGCTGGTGCTCGACACGATCCCGCTCCTGCGCAAGTTCGCGGTCGAGCCGATCGAGAAGGGCCTCGTTAGTGAAGGCCTTGCGGGTGACGGCGGCGGCGAGCGCCAGGGAGCCGCCGATCAGGGCGGTGAGGGCGGCGGTCAGGCCGTGATCACGGAAGGCTTGCGCCACGCCTTCGAGAAGGCCGGGTCTGTCGGTCATGTCAGTGATCCTGAGAGGGAGGTCGGGGAGTGAGTGGGGTCAGACCGAAGCGAAGCCGGTCCAGATCGCGTCGATCTGCTCTTCGGTCATCCCGGCGGATGCGGCGATCATTGCGGTCATCGGATCGAGACGGTAAGCCATCTGGAAGGCCGCGAAAGTAACGCGGGCGTCGGTCTGATCGGGTTCCGGCAGGGCCGCGAACATCGGCTCCAGCGCGGCAGGCACTTCGCCGGTTGCCGCGGCCGCCACGGCCTCCGTGGCGGTGATCAGCCCCAGCCGGTGCAGCGCGATGAAGACCTGGCGCCGGGTCAGTGGCGGGATCGCGGCCCGCGGATCCTCGGGCTCCGGCTCCGGGACCGGCTCGGGCGCGAAGGGCGCAATGTCGGGCCGGGCCGATGCGGAGGCCCAGAGGGCGTGGCCGGGTTCGGCGATGATGACGTGGCCGGTCTCGTCGATCAGGGCGAGGATGGTGCGGGCGGCGTTGCGCCATTGGGCTTGCATGGGTCAGATCCCGATCAAGGAGCGCTGGTCCGCGAGATAGCGGACGTTGCGGATGAGAGATTCGCTTGTGTAGGTGGTGCCTTCGCTGCCACCACCGGTGCGACCGGTCGCGCCAAGGCGGATGCAGAGGGTCTGTCCCGCGGCAAGGGTCACATCAAGACTGCGGGCCGTCCAGGTCGCAAGGCTTGTCGTCCATTCCTGCAAGACGACCCCGTCGCGAAGGACCGCGGCCCTCTGGGTATTTGCATCGCCGCTGCGGGCCTGGTCAAAAGCTACGCGGAGGGCACAAGTCCGTGTGGCCGTGAGAGCCGTCTCGCCAAACAGGGTCGTATAGACGGTCCCGTTGCCGTTTTTCGACAGACCCAAGGTGTCGCTGCCGCCGCCCGAGCAATGCTTCAGGACCACCGTGTCACCGGCGATAGTGGGTGCCATGGCGTCGGCAGAGAGGTTCGAGACCTCCGCCACCAGCGCCGCGATGGCCTGCGCCACCCGCAAGGGCGTCATCAGCGTGGCATTGTCGGCGCCCGCCTGCGCCTCGGCGAGGCTGGCGACGTTCAGCGTCGCCCCGTTGCCCAGCCCGAGGGCCGTGCGCTGCGCCGCGACCGTGGCGGCGGCGATGAGCGCGCGGCCTGCCTCGGACGTGCCCGCAAGTTCGAACCCGCCCGCGGCCAGAGTGCCGACGAGGATCCAGCCGCTGTTCAGGGCATTGCGGATCTTCAGGACTGGGCTTGCCCCAGAGGCATCGACCCAGAGTTGCCCCGCCGTGGTTGTCGTGGGTGCGGTCGCCCCGAAGGCGCAGGACTGAAGGGCGGCCAGGATCAGGTTCAGCTCGGCGCGGAACTGCGCCCCGGACTGGTTGGCAAGGTTGTAATCGACCATCAGGATACCTCTTCCGCATGGATGCGGAGCCTCAGGAGAAGGACGTTGTAATCAGGGCTCTCGGAGATCAGCCGGGCGCGCAGCTCGACCGCGCGCACCTCGTCTTCGGAACTGTCGAGCCGGGACCAGTCCGACCAGAGGGGCGTGCCAGCCGGATCATCATCGGTGCTGCGGGCCTCGACGATGACGTCGATCTCGGCGCCATCGGTGTCATCGACATCGAGCCAGCTGTCGATCAGCGCGGTCCGGTCATCGATCAGCCCGCCGAGCTTCAGCGCCGCCACGTCGATCTCCGAGCGCAGCCGCACGCGGCGAAGCGCCCCGAAGTCCATCCCCGCCGGGAAGGTGAACCGGCCCTCGCTGCCGATATCGACAAGCTTCATCGCCCCACCCTCGACCGCGACATTGACCTTCTCGCCGATCCAGCCCGGTTCGGCGGTGAGGCTCATCACCGGTGCGAAGGGCAGGACCTGCGCGCCCTTGGTCACGACACTGGCGACGGGGCCGAGATTGCCGGAGTTGTCGCGGGCCCGGACCAGATAGGTGCCGGGTTTCAAGGGCACGAGGGCCACGGCATCGGATCCCGCCACCTCGTCCATGCTGGTCGAGGTGGCCCAGGTCGCGGTCAGGGCGGCGGAATGCCGGATCACGATCCGCCCGCCGATCCGCACATCGAGATCGGCAGAGGGGAGCCACTTCAGGATGGCGAGCCCGCCTGCGGTCTGGATCGTCAGACTTTCCAGCGCGGCAGGCGGGGCGGTAAGCCCGAGGATCTCTATCTCGGCGCTGACGTAGGGCGATGACACCCCGATCACCGACAGCGACTTGACCGCCACCTCCCAGCGGCCGGGTTTGACGTCGCGGATTTCCCAGGAGGTCTGGTCTGTGCGGCCGAGCGTGATCCAGTCTTCGCCGGTGGCATTGCCGTCCTTGTCCAGAACCCGCCGGGCCCGGATCTGATAGTCCCGCACGAAGTCCGAGGGCGCCTCGACCCAAGTGACCCGGATCAGCGTCCTGACGCCGGTCCCGCCCCGGGTCTCGTACATCTCTTCCGCCAGATGCGGGGTGCCGGGCGCGGGCACATCGGCAGGCCCCGGCAGGGTCGTGCGTGGCGCCGCGGCATAGATCGCCTCTTCCGAGGCAGACCAGTCATAGACGAGGGGCGATGTCTCCCGCAGGACCAGTTCCGGCAGAAGCAGTGCGCCGTCGCCGGAGGCGGTCAGATCGAGGCTCACCCCCTGAACCTCGAAAGGCTTTGCCGCGAAGCCCCAGCGGGCATAGGAGAGCATCACCGTCTCGCCCACTCCGGCCCGCCAGGCGGCAAGCTTGCCCGAGAGCTTAACGGTCATCTGGCGCCGGGCGCGCTCAAGTTCGATCTTGGCCAGCCGCTGCGCCATCGCGGCGGAGATGGTGAAGGGCAAGGGCAGATCGCGCCATTTCCGCTCGCCGCCATCTTCGGCGAGATAGACCTCGCTCGCATAGGCCGGAAAGTCGTCCGGTTGCCAGTCGTTCTCCGGGCTGACGAACTGGCCGCGCACGCCGTTGAAGTTCGCCGACTGGCTGACGCGGGTGGCGAGCACCAGGCCGCCCGCGCGCACGTCGTCAGCCGTCAGCGTGACCTCGGGCAAACGATATGCCCCGGCATGGATGCGCCAGTTGCCGCCCTGCACGGCGACGCGACCGGCCATCGCGGACAACAGCCCCTCGATGATGGTCTTCGGGCTTTCCGCCAGCGACACGACGCCGTTGCAGCTGTAGCGCCGCTCCGATCCGCCGGATGCCAGGGGCACCATCTCGTCGCAGATGTTCGCGGCCTCGATCAGGCTCTCGACCTCGATCCCGTCGGCAGCGCCGATCCCGGCCCCGATGCCGAAGGCCGGATGGGCGAGATAGTCCGCAAGGCAGAGGGCGGGGTTCTCCGAATAGCCGCGCAATCCCGTCCGGGGATCGAGGATGTCGTTCTTGCCCTCGAGATCGACGGTGATGTTGGGAATGCCGCCCGGGAAGGCATCGGCATCATAGGTCAGTCGCAGATAGAGTGCGGCGCAGCCCGCGAGGCGATGCGCCGCGGTCCATTTGGTCGGCACATTGGCCATCAGGCTGGCAAAGGCCGCCTGGTCCTCGGCCCCGAGGCGCTTCTCGACCGTGATCTTGCCCGCCCAGCGCCCCTGCACGGTGCCGCCCGCGCCGACGGCCATCTCGCCATCGAACCAGATCGCCCCGATGGATTTGACGCGATGCGCGGCCAGAACGATCACCAGATGCAGATACTGGTCCTTCGCCCCCGAGGCATGCAGGAAGGTGATGACGCCGCCCTTCCGCGCCCTTCCATAGACCATGTCGCGTGGCACCACCGGCTCGCGCACGGTGACCGTGCGGGCCTGCAGTGCGACCTTGGGTTTCGGCATCAAGGCCTGGGAGGCGTAGGAGAGAAGGAGCGTGCCACCCAGCCGCACCAATGCCGCGCCGATGCCGCCCGCAGCCAGCACGCCAGAGATCGCCCCGGCAATCGCCGTGACGGCAGAGACGATGAAGGGCATCGGAGCGGGCTTTCGGTCGGAAGAGAGGGTGCCAGAGAGGCGCGTCCGGTGGTCGTTTCAGACGCGCCAGGCCAGCGCGCAGGCGGAGATCGGCACCAGGACAAGGCCGGAGGGTGCGATCCCCGCAGCGCGGGCGCCGAGGCAGACGCCGAAGCCGAGGCCGGTATCGGCCAGCACCAGATCGCCCCGCTGGGCGAGATGGACCGAAGCCAAGGGTTCGCCCAGAAGATCGCGGCCCGCGGCCTCGAGCGAGGTCCAGCCAAGGCGGCGCATCACGCGCACCGCCCCGCGCGCTGTCGTGTAGCGTCCGCGCCAGAGTGCGGTCACTTCATGACCGCCCGCAATCGCACGGCGCAGGTCGAAGGCGAAGGTCGCGCAATCGTGGCGGCCCCAGCGGAACGGACGGTCGTGCGCGGCCTCGATAGCCTCGGCGAGGATGCGTTCCCATCCGGGTCGGCGGGTGGTCTGGTTCACGACGGCGGCCGTGACGACCACCGCAGTTTCTTCCACCTCCGTCATCCGCGCCCCCAGGTCACTTCCCGGTCCTGGATGGCCGAGACATATTCGAAGCCAAGATCGCCGGGATGGAGCGCCTGCTGGCTTTCATGGGTGTAGCGCCAGCTGCGGGGCGTGTTGAGGTCGATCAGGCGGGACTCGTAGCTGATGGTGATCCGGCAGGTCTCCGCATCATCGGTGATCTCCGGCACATCGAGGCGCCCGGCGAAGGCCAAGACCGGATCGGCGATGATCGCCCCCTCCGGCGTCAGAAGCCCGAGCCAGACCCGCCCGGGCAGACCCTGCCGTGCTTCCGCGATGGCCATCTGCACGAGACTGGGCGGAATGCCGGAGAGCGAGACCGAGGTGCCGCCCGCGACCACCTCGGAGGTTTCCTCGATGGAGCCGAGGCCGAGAAGCGCACCCGCGCCCGACCAGCTCTCCCCGGCCCAGTCGATCTCGCCGAGGCCTGACCAGAGGCGGACAGGGCCGGAGGCGAAGGCGCCTTCGAAGAAGATCACCGGGCGGAGATCGCGCTCGGCCAGGGCCGCGGCGAAGTCGGGGGGCAGATCGCGACTCATAGCGCCTCCCGGGCGGCCAGGGTGAAGAGGAAGCTCTCGGCCCGGCCGATCCGGGTCGGAACAGGGGCGGCCAGACGCAGCACGACGGCCGGGGACGATACTTCCAACGGGGTGCCATCGATGGGTGCAGTTCTAAGCCGTGGGACGAAGGCAATCGTGGCCGCGCCTGCCTCATCCGTCTCCACATCAGCCGTCAGCTGATGCAGCCGCGTCTGGGCATCCGTCCCGAGCGAAAAGAAGTCCCCAGCGAAGAGCGGCGTCGAGAACGGTGGCCAGCCGGCAGTGACGAGCTGGCTGCCGGTCTGGAACCCACCCGCCACCTGGGGTGCGAGCAGGCTTCCCGGTTGCCGGATCGTCGGGTCGCGGAAGAGGAACCGCCCGCGCGGGCCGCCGAGGGCGGCAAGGAAGGCGGAGAGGCGACGACCATCGCGCCCGGTGGAGCGCGCCATCTCGATCCCGTAATCCCACCATTCCCCGCCCCAGTCCTGTACCTCCTCGCTCCCGGTGAAGGGCGAGGCTGCGACGGCCGTGGCCGTGACGAGGCGGCGCTCCAGCGATTGCACCAGCGTCAGCGGCAGTTCGAGGATCGCGTCAGGCATGAGGATCGGCTTTCATCAAAGGGCATGGCCGCGCCGCCGCCCGTCGGCAACGCTGGCCTTGGCAAGGCGCGCGATCTCCGGGATGGCCGCACGCAGCTTCGCGTCGATCTGTTCGGCCACGCCCGCCTGAGCGCCACGGGCATCGATGCTGATTGTGACGCCAGCCGCACCGCCCCCGCCCATCCCGGCCGCGACCTCGGCGCGCGACAGGACCCGCTCCCCCCGCTGCAGGATCGCCGGCACTTCGTCGGGACGAAGCCCAGCCCAGCCGCCGGAATGCATCCGGGGCGCACCCGCAAAGGCAAGGGCGGGCACCATGCGGCCGGGACTGGGGGCGCCGACCATACCACCCGCATGCTTCACGGGGGCGAAGATGCCGCCGAGCCCCTTGGAGAGCCAATTCGCGAGGGGGCCGAGCACCGAGTTCTTGAAGGCGAGTGTTGCGAGATCGGCAAGGATCGACGAGATCAGCCCCTTGAAGTCGAACTTGCCGGTGGTGACAAACTTGCGGAAGGCGCTCTCGGCCGAGGTGAAGGCCGAGACCAGCGTCTCGCCGAGACCCTTGCCCCAGTCCATCGCGCCCTTGGCATACTCGGCCAAGCTCTGCGTGACCTGAGCCCATCCTGCGGCCGCCTCTTCCGCGGCCTTCTTCGCTGCAGCCCCCGCGCCCCCGGCCGCCCGACCGGCTTCGTCAAAGCCCTCCGCCAGCGCATCGGCCGCGTCCGCGGCACGGCCCAGCGCGTCCTCGCCCTCGCTGCCCGCCCCGGTCACCGCATCCTTCAGCGCCTGCCAGCTGGCAAGCGGTCGGCCTGCGGCATCGGCCAGCATCCCCGCCGCCTCGCGGTAGCCCGCGGCCGCCGTGCGGGCCTCCTCGGCCATGGCACCAAGACCGAGATCGGGTGCGGTGAGATAGGTTCCGGCCAGCGCCGTCGAGAAGGCTTCCGCCGCTGCCGTGCCCGCCGCCGTTGCCGCCCCTTCGAAAGGATTGCCGATCCGGCCGAGTTCCAGAGCATCAAGCGTGCCGATCCGCACGCCGCCTTCGCCCACCGCCCAGTCCGGCAGGAGTGCCAGCGCCCCGTTCAGCCCTTCGATGAAGCGGTTGATGCGCGTCACCACTGCGTTCAGCATCGCCTCGACGCCGGAGATGAGCCCGTTCGCAGCCTGGAAGGCGAAGTCACCAATGGCCCCGGGCAGGCTGCCCCAGATCGCCACGGCCGCATCATAGGCGCCCTGGAAGATCGCCGCGGTCCGGTCGCCGAAGCTGATCACGCCTGCGATAGTGCCTTCCAGCGCCGAGAGACCCGCCGCCTTCAGCCCCTCCCATCCCGCCGTCATGCGGGCCAGCGCGGAATCGAGGGCCAGACCCATGCGTGACCAGACCTCGCGGGCAAGATCGCCGAGGAGGCGGAAGGCCTCGCCCACACCGCCGACCCGGGCGACGAGCTGCGAGAACTGGTAGACCAGTTCCCCGGCGCCGACGATCAGTGCCCCGATGCCAGTGCGGATCAGCGCCCCGCGCAGGAAGACCAGCGACGTCGCCAGCCCCCGTACCGACAGGGCGGCAACGGCCAGTCCCGCCACCCAGCGCCCGGCCATGGCGGCGGCGAAGGTGGCGGCATAGGTGGCCAACCGCCCGAGGTTGTCGAAAAGCGCCGTGATCGCCTGCCCGATGGGCCCCGTAGCCCGCGCCATGTCGGCAAGCCTGGTCGCGACAATCTCCAGCGCCGGGGCAACGGCCACGGTCAGGCGGTTCACGAGGCCGGTCCAGATCAGGCTGAGCCGCGCGATGGCGTCGCCCGTCCGTTCGATCTGCGCCGCATCCGCAGCACTTACCGCCACCCCGAAATCCTGCACGTCGCGCGCGGCATCACGCAAGGTGGCGCTGTCGATGCGCAGGAAGGCGAGCGCCGCCCGGTCACCGAAGAGGTCGGAGGCCACGGCCGCACGTTCCGCCTCGGGAACATAGCGGGCCAAGGCGTCCTGAATGGCGACGATACGCTGGTCGAGCGGCAGGGCCTGCAGTTCCGCCGCCGTAAGGTTCAGCCGCCGGAGCGCGCCCACGGCAGTGCCCGAGCCGCTGGCGGCCTCGGACAGGCGCGTGGTCAGCTTCTTGGTCGCCTGCTCGATCTCGCCCATCGAGACGCCCGCCAGTTCCCCGGCCCAGGTCAGGGTCTGGATGCTTTCGACCGTCGTGCGCATCGATTGTGCAAGCTTGGCCTGCGCGTCGATGTTGGCGAGCCCCGAGCGGACCATCGCCACCCCGGCCGCCGCAGCAGCAGCCGTGACGGCCGCCAGCGCGATCCCGGCACGTCGGGCGAAACTGGCGAGGCGGGTGTTCGCCAGTTCCATCTCGGAGGATAGCCGCCCGAAACCACGGGATCCGGCCTCGCCGATGCCTTCCAGTTCCGCGCGGACCTGGCGGCCGCCCACGGCGGCAAGCCGGACGGAGACGCGTTTCTCAGCCATGGGTTCGGGGCTCCAGTTGGAATTAGGTCAGTCGCGGTTCGCTGCGATCTGCTCGTTGACGCGGCGGACCATCACCGCCTCGATCACCGGCAGCAGCTCGACGACGGCGCGCGGGGAAATGCCCATGGCAGAGGCCATGGCCAGTGCGGCGGTCATGTCCCAGCCAAGGGCAGCACCCGGGACCGCGCGGATCTGGCCACCCATGCGCTGCGCCAGATCCCAGACCTGCCAGCCCTCATGGCTTAGGGGCGCGTTCAGGATTTGTGGGCAGTTCGGGCAGCGCCCTTCACAGGCTTGGCAGTATCCGTCGCCCCCACCGAAGACCCAGTCGGCGAGGGCGGCGAGACGTTTTTTTCTGCCTCGAGCTCCAGACCCTTGGCGACGTAAGCCGTCTGGAACTTCTCGAAGATAGGCCAAAGATCGAGAAGCGCGTCGATGGCCTCGGGGCTGACCGGGATCGGGGCGCCGTCCTCATCACCGACACCCTCCCAATCGACGATGGCGCGCGCAGCGATAGCTTTGGCAAAGATCACCGCGATGCTGTCATCGGGCGTGCCAAGAGCGATGGCGCGGACGGCCGGGTCGGTACGTGCCGCGACCATGATGGCGGTGGTCAGGGGTTCGACCTTCACGCGCACGCCCAGCGCAAGGTCGAGCCATTCAGCTTCACGGGCGAGGTTCAGGCGCAGCATGATCAGTATTCCTCAACGTCGTTGACGAGCGTGGCGGTGCACATCCTGCCCAAGGTGGCGTCGCGCGCGGCCTGCCAGTCGAAGGTGGCCTGGATGCCCTGCGGCCCGGGGATTTCGATCCGGGGGCGTGGGAGGTAGACGGCATGTGCCGTAAAGCTGACGCTCTCGCCCGAGGGCAGCACGTAGGCGAAGGTCAGCGCGCAGGGATCGCCCGCGATGGCCTGGTTCACCAGCACCTGATCGGCGAAGCGCACCTCGATCTTGCCGGTCAGCGCCGCAATGGAGGGATCCGCCCCGTCGATGCGGCCGTCGGAGCGAATGGTCTCCACCCGGTCAAGGTTGTTGGCATAGGTGATCTCGGCCGAGATGATGTTGCCGAGCGGCTGGCCGTTGCGCGTGATCGCCCCGTTGAAATGCCCGAAGCGCTGGAGGTGGAGATCGGCCAGTGCGCCCGCGGCGGAGGTGCTCGCGATGGCCTCGCCCTGCGCCACGAGGCTCGCGGTCGCGGTCAGCAGGCCGGATCGCTGCATCTGCCAACTCAGGCTGTCGAGGACGCAGCCCGAGTACATCGCATAACGCGGCACCTCCGGCATGCCGGTCTCGATGGACATCGACGGCAAGGACCAGGCACCGGAGCGGAACTCATGCGTGAAGGGGCCCGGCGCCGCGCCCGTCGTCACGGGCGACCCGAAGGCCGCCTTCAGCCAGAAGCCAAAGGCCGCGGCATCGATCGGGACGACCACGTTGCCGTCGGCTGTCACCGCATCCTTGATGGGTGCCAGCGGGTCGCGGCCATATCCCAGGAGTTCGCTGTTCAGGAGCGGCTGCTCCGATCCCAGCGTGGTGCTGGCGAACGGCATCTTCGTGAACCCGCTCGCGGGCGGAGTGCCATAGGTGGTCTCGAACGCAAGCGCCATCTGCGCCCGCGCGCCTTGCGCACGTGCCATGGAGGTCTCCCTAGATATGAGCGGTTGGAAAGCCGCGTTGTTTCAGCGAATTGGTCCCGTTAGGCTTGGGCGCGAGCCAGGATCGGAAAGCGGGGCCATGGATTTCAAAGACATTTTGCGGATTGCTGGCATCGATCCCGATTTGAGGGACAACGTCGTACTCATTCGACATCGCCCGTTTGAGCCGCAGCTCGCCAGAGTCATGCCGTGGCTCATCAGTGAACGCCCTGAGCTCTTCGAGACCTACCAGTCGGTTCCCGGGCGACCAGAGACGGCGCTCCGCCGCGCCCACTACATGGCCAGCTTCCTAGGCCTTCGCCCTGGCACGGCACATTTCGTGGGCCTGTACCGCATTGGCGAAAGCCGCGACGTCGACCTCAATGGTTTCTGGACCATTCCTGAAAACCAGTCCCTGCGCGGTTTTGGTTATGAAGGCTTCACTGAGCAATATGCAGCGGAGGTCGGGACCGTTCGGCAGTTCTCCTTTGAGCCTTTGGAGGCATATGCAAACTGGCGGGGAAAGCTGGTCATCGAATTCCCACCGCCGGAACGCTCCTGGTTCCGTCTCGTGGACCGCAACAACTTTCCGGTTCGCGCCATTCTTGAAGAAAGCGCCTTCTCCTCCCCCCCGCCGGATTGGCACGAGATCGATCTGAACGTCGCGCAGCTTGCAGTGCTACCTAAGAGCTGGCGTGCCCGTCTGTCGGAGTGGCGCGGCATCTATCTCATCTTCGACGAGCGGGATGGAAGATCCTATGTTGGCTCGGCCTACGGTCGGGACAACCTGCTCGGCCGCTGGTTGACCTACGCGCGCGACGGACACGGCGGCAACCGCGAACTTCGAGAGAGGGACGCGCGGAGCTTTCGGTTCACAATCCTTGAACGGCTCGCACCGGACCTGCCCGCGGAGGAGGTGATCGCCCGAGAGAACAGCTGGAAATCGCGCCTGCATACGCGGGCACCCTTCGGGCTGAATGCGAACTGATCAGGCGAGCGGATCGGCTGTGGAGTAATGCAATACGACCGGGATCACCGCCGCCTTCAGGCTGGCGGCACCTGCCACCGGCAGATCGACCGGGCGCGGCGCCATCGCCTCAATCCAGTCGCAGAGCCCGCCCAGTGTGCGGTCGGCGGCAATCACCGCACCGACATGAGCGCAAAGGGTGTCAAACGCGGCGTCACGGGTGGCCCCTTGCACGACCGCCTCGATCTCGGCCCGGTGCTGGTAGTGATAGCGCAGCGGCGAGAGTGTGACCTCGGGCTCCCCCGGCTCGCCGTCGCGCAGGATCAGCAGGCCCCCGGCTGGCACGCGCTCGGGCAGCACCTCACCGCGCAGGGCGGTGGCAGGCAGCGCCAAAAGCCGCGCGTGCAGCGCTGCGAGGATGATTTCGCGGGGGGTCGGCATTCGTCCTATCCACGAGCACAGCCACTGAGGATATGCTTTACCTTCACTGCGATGCTGCGCTTAATGCATCTGATTTGCGGGGTTTTGACGAGGGCGCCCGAGAAAATGACAAGCACGACATTTCGGCGCTACACGAACTTGGCCGCTGCCATCCATCTTCTGCAGCAACGAAAGATCACGCTTCTTGACCCGTCAACTTGGGATGACAGGAATGACGCGTTCTTCATGTCAGAGTACAAGCGGCGCACGAATGCTGCTTCTGTCTTGGCTCTCTGCTTCGCAGAAAGCCACGAAACCTACCACCACTGGCGGGTTTTTTCTCACGGCTCAGACGGCGTGTGCATCGAGTTCGACAAGGAAGGACTTCTGGAAGCATTCAACCAAGATCCAGGCACTCGGCATGGCACTATGAATTACACCCTTTTAAAGGAGGCGAAAAAGATGGCTGACATCGATGTCGAGCAGCTTCCCTTCCTGAAAAGGTGGCCCTATGGCGATGAAGCAGAGTACCGCGTCGTCCACGTAGACCCGCACAATTCAAAGCCATTTCATGACGTGCCAATCAGCTTGAGCCATGTAAGGCGTGTCACTTTGGGCCCTTGGTTGGCGAATGCGCTTTCCGAGTCTGTTAAGAAGACCCTGAAGTCGATCGACGGCTGTTCCAATTTGAAGATCTACAGGTCGACATTGATAGACAACCAGGAATGGAAGAAACTGGCTGGGCGGGCCGCACCCATCCTGCCTGATCACCGCTGATCGCTCTAGTATCTAACGAACTCCCAATTCGCCGACCCAGTTCGCCACGATCAGCCCCGGCAACGCGTCATGCGCCCGCTCTGCATCCCGCGCGAGGTCGAGGCGCTTAGGCAACTTGACCTGCGGCACCAGCAGGAAGATCGGCGCGGTCACGAGGCCCCGGCCGGTTTTCGACCGTGACGCTACGGCGCGGCCCTTCGTGTTCAGCCGCCCCTCGGCTACCATCAGGCTCGGGCCTCTGCGGCGATAGATGAACCGCAGGCGCAACCCCGTGCGGCGTTCCCACTCGCCAGGGCTGATCCGACCGCCACGGGCGGACTTTCCAGCGGCAGCGGTCGGGATCGCCAGCCAGAAGCCGTTCTTCGAGCGGATCAGCGGGCCGGTGTCGTGGGCGCCGACGATGACCGGGGCGTTGGACCAGATCACGGCCGCCGCGTTGAGGCTGGGCGTGGCCTTCGGGAACTGCTCCGACCGGATGGTGCGAGCAAGGCGTGGCCCGAGCCCCGCGCCGGTGATCTGCGTGCGCCACGCCGCCTTGAGCCCGGTCCCGGCCTCGCGGATTGCGGCCGACACGGCCCGCTCGCCAGCCGCCACCTCGGCCGCCATCATCGCGACGATGTCGGGATCAATGTCGAGCTTGAGCTTCATCGCAGTCACGTCGGGCGCAGATCTACGGTCCAGACCAGCCGCTCGCGGTCGCGGACCGGTTCGCCCTGGATGAGGAACGCCTCGCCCTCGATCTCGATGCGGTCGCCCGGGCGTGGGGCTGGCACCTCGGCGACGCACAGGTCGATCCGGGTGGTCTCGGACCAGAGCCGCGCATCGCCGTAGTCTGTGATGGCATCGGCACGCCGGGCGACGACGCGCACCAGCACGGGCGCGCCGCCGTCGGTGATGTAGACCGCGTCCCGGCCGATGTTGGGATCGGCAAAGAGCGCACCCAAGGCGGCGGCAAAGGCGCTCATCAGAAGGCGCCGTTCAGCCGCACCCGGCCGACGGTGTCGCCCGCGCCGCTCGCCACGGCATCGGTAGCCACGCCGATGAGGGTGTTGTCGGTCGCGACCGTAGTGCAGCGCTTGCTGGTGTTGTCCCAATAGACCTTAGCACCGACGGTCCAAGCCTGGGAGCCGACCTTGGTGAGATCGAATACGCCGGTGAGCGCGGTTTCGACGGGCTCGCTGATGGCGACGGTTCCGGTTGCAACGCCGAAGATGGCACCGACAAGCAGGCCATCGCCAGAGGCGACGGCATAGGGTGCGGTCAAGGTGATGGTATTGCCGGGCTGGACGTAGGTTTTCATGGGGAGGATCCTCGTGGAAAGACGAAGGGCGGCCCATCAGGACCGCCCGCATGTCGGGGTTCAGCATTTCGGCGCGCTGGTTACGCGCCGGGGTTCTTGTAGAGGCCGCGCCAGTCGATGGCCTTGGCGCCGAAGTCGAGGCGGCACTTGATCTCGACGCCGTCGACATCGAAGCCGTTGCGGGTCTCGATGTAGGCACCCTGCTGGCCCTCGAGATAGGCGTACTCGATGGTGTCGATCTGGTTGGGCGAGGCTGCCAGATACCAGGAGGTGGCGCTGGCGGCGTCGAGGCGCGGCTCGCTGATCGGCGAAAGCGTCCGGATCGACTGCGGCACCACCTTGGCGCTGTCGGTGGGGACAAGGTTCTGCGCGACCAGCTGTTCGGCCTTCAGTTCCAGGGCTGCCGGGACGATCAGGAAGGCGGGCCGGATGTTCAGCACCGTCTTCTTGTCGAGGCCCGTCTGCAACGCCATCGCAGCGCGGGCCGCGCCGACACTCGCCACATCCAGCGCCGCACCGGTGCCTGCCAGGTTCTTGTGCGTGGTGTGGAAGAGCGCGTTGCCATCGGCCATCGCCGGGTTCGAGGTGATGATGCCCCAGACCACGTCGCTTTCCAGCTGGGCGATGGAGTTGCCATACATCGCCGGGATGCGCGTGAAGGCATCGAGATCGTCGTTGATCAGCACCTGCCGGGTGATGGCGACGACCCGGCCATAGGTCTTGACCTTGTAGCTCTCCTTGCTCTCGCCCAGCGTCCCGCGCTTGAACTCGCCGCTTTCGCCTACCTCCAGCAGTTGCGGGGCTTCACCCAGTTGGACGCGGTGCATGGACTTGAAGTCAGTGGCCAGCACCTGACGGCAGAAGAGCGCGAAGGTCCGCGGATAGGCGTCATAGGCTTGGCGCAGGGTCTTGTTGGTGACGGCAGACAGAATCTCGGGGAAGTCCGAGGTGGAATGCAGGGCTCGCGTCGCCACTTCGTCGCGCGACAGACCACGCGTGTTCACCCCAGCATTGCCGAGGCTTTCGCGGGCCAGTTCCAGCAGGGTCATTCCGCGATACTGGCGCGCTACATCTTCCAGCGGAAACAGCGTCGGGCTGTAGCGGTGCAGCAGCGCGTTCGCGACCGCGTCGCGGCGGGTGATGCGCTCGTCCCTACCGCCGAGGGGGACCGAGACATGCGGGAAGGTCCGTATCTCGTCGGATTTCGTGGCAACCTGATCGAGGATCAGGCGGCGGGACTCGTCCACGCTGACACCGCGCTTGACTAGGTCCTCGGCGAAGCTGCGCTCGAGGTTCAGGCGGCCCGTCAGATCGTAGATCGTGGACACCCGATCACGCTCCGCTTCGCGGGCACGGGAGGCGATGGCCTCGCTGTCGGGCGTGGCTGGCCCATCCGGCATGCGCGAGCCGGTCGGTTCGGGGTTCGCCGGGGCCGCGACGGGCGGCTGGCGGGTCTCGGTGCTGACGGGGACATCCCCGGCCACGGTGGTCGTGCTCTCAGGCATGGATGCCTCCTTTTGCATGCGGGTGTCGACGATCTCGACGGGATAGCTGGCTTGGTCAGCCGCGCGGACCTGTGCGCGGGGATCGGCGGGAACGGTCACGAAGCTGACCTCCAGCGGGGTCCAGCGCTCTACGATGCGTTGCTCGACCTCGCCCTTCGCGACGGGCTCGACCACCTTCACCCTTTCGATGGAATAGCCGACCGAGACGTTCCGGATGATGCCGTCGCTGATCAGGCCGAACATCCGGTCGGCGGCCTGGTCGAGCCCCTCGCGGGGAAAGCGAATGGTGGCCTTGCCTTCCTTGCCCTCGATCCAGGCGCGTTCGACCACGCCCACCTGCGAATGCGAGGACCAGACCGAATGGCTGTCGAGTGCCGGGGCCCCGGCGTTGAGGCGCGTCAGGTCCACGGCTCTGTCGCTCACCTCGAGGATCTCGTCGAAGGGGACGGAGGTGTCCCAGCCGGTCCAGCGCCGCCGCCGGACGGCCGCGCCGGTGGTGAAGACCACGTCGACCGAGCGCGCCTCGGAATTGACGGTCGCGGGCAGGATGGGTGCGCGCCGAAGCTGCATTGGCAGGGCGACCGGGGCCGCGATGATCGTATCGGGCATGGCCCTATTCCTTCTCTGGTTCGGATGCGGGGGCGGCCGGGTCACTGGTCGGGCCGCCCGTCTGCGCGCTGCCGGTCTTGGTGACGCGGCGCGGGTCGCTGTCGAGCACGAGGCCGAGACCATCGAGCTTGGCGTTAGTCGCAGCGATTTCCGCGAGGACCGCGTCCGGGTTGTGGCCCTGCCGGGCAATGGCCTGCGCCAGCGTCATCGTGCCTGTCCGGATCGCCAGCAGGTCGGCCATCGCATCCTTGTAGGGATCGACCGCGTCGAACTTCGGCGGCGACCATTCCACCGGCACGTCCGGTGTCGGGATCTGCCCCGCCGCCCATGCGGCTTCCGTGAACCAGCGCCACACCGGCGCACAGAGCATCGGAATGAAGAGCTGCCACTGCACGGCGTCGATCATGCGCCGGAATTCCACGAGCCCCGCCCGGATCGAGGAATAGTTGACCTGGCTGAGGTCCCCGGTCAGCAACTCATAGGGCACGCGGAACCCGGCCGAGATCGTGTGGAGGCTGGCGCGCTTGTATTCGCTATAGCCGCCGGTGGCGGCGGGCTGGTTGAAGCGGATATCCTTGCCGCCGCGCGCATAGGCGATGAGCCCCGGCTCGAACTGCTCGACCCGGTTGCCGTCGGCATCGACCACGGCGGGCGCGATGCCCTGCTGGGCCTCGTCCTCGCCGAAGACGATGGCTGTGACGCAGGCTTCAGTCTTCTTGCGGACGAGTTCCGCCACCTCGTAATCGTCGAGGTCACGCAAGCTGCGGATCACCGGTGCGCCCCAGGGAACACCGCGCGCCTGTGTGCGCTGTTTTTCGTAGACATGGGCGATCTCGGTCGCGGGGACCGGTCGCGATCCAAGCCCGCCCTGCAGCGCACCCCAGGCATCGCCGGGATGCGCGGCATGCAGCCAGTAGGCCCGGCGTTTGCCGACCGGGTCGAACTCGATGCCCTGCACGATGCGGCCCGCGCCCGTGTAACTGGACTTGGTGGCGTCGAGGAAGTCGGCCTCCAGCACCTGCAATTGCAGCGGCACTGGCAAACCGTCGCTGGCCCTCCGGAGCCTGCGACGGATCAACACCTCGCCCGCTTCGATCATTTCGCGGCAGATCAGCGTCTGCAGCCCGTAGAAGTCGAGCTGGCCATCGGCATCGCACTCCGCCGTCCAGCGAGCGAACAACGCGTCCACCTTACGGTCGAGCTTGTCATCGCCGCTGGCTGCACGGGGCATGATGCCCGAACCGACGATGTTGTTCACCAGCACCGCCACGGCCTTGGCTGCATGCGGGTTGTTGCGGACGAGATCGCGCATCCGGTCGCGCAGCAGCGCCCCTGCCACGCCGATTTCGGTGTCCGCCGAGGATCCCGACGCGCGCCAACCGTCCGTGCGCCGCCCTTTTGACGCACCGTCATAGCCGCGCGTCAGGGTCTCGAATGCCTGTCGCGCCAGCACGCGACGGGCGGCAGCCCGAGGCGCGATCGTCGCGATAGCGTGATCGAACCAGTTGGCCGACATCAGCGATCCCCGCGCGAGAAGCCCGCCAGCCCGGCGACCGGCAGAGGTCGGGTCGTCCCCGCGATGGCCCGCTCGATGGTGCGGATGCGGCCCAGCAGATCCTCGGCTGAGCCATAGTCGACGGATTTTCCATCATAGCTGACCCGCGTCGTGCCGCTGGCATAGGCCCGGCGCAATGCAGCCAGCTCTGTCTCCGTCCAATCCGTCATGTCAGAACCATCCTCCGCGTCGGCCAAGCCAGTCCGACTGCCGTTTTCCCTGGGGTGCGGACTGCGGCCGGTTGACCCGCCCCGCACCATCCATTTCCGTGGGCGCGGCCCCGAGTTGATCCTCGAGATCGCGCCATTTCTCGTCGGTCCAGCGATCCGCACCCGCGATCCAGGCGGCTGCGCGGGCATAGACCCGGCAGTCCAGCGCCTCGTTGCGTTCGCGCAGCTTCTGCCATTCGAGCTTGGCGAAGCCGCGCTTCGTGCGCACCGTCACCAGCTGTTCCGCCACGAACTGCTTCAGCCATTCGTTCTCGACCCAGTGCGGCAGATGCACTGAGCCGGGCGGGAACGCCGCCCCCTCGGCCATCTCCTCCTCGGTCGGCCGCGCCAGCCGCAGGAAGCGGTAGGTCTCGGCCTTGAAGGTCGAGACCGCCACGGTCCAGAGCCGTGCCCCGCGCCGCAAGCGTTTGCCACCCTCGGTCGCGTCGACGAAGGTCGGGCCAGACACCGGACTGGAGCGGTTGAACCCCTCGACGCCCTTGACCGGCGAGACCTGCGCGAAGCCCTGCGCCCGCGACCAGGAATAGACCGCCGGAGCCTCGTAGCCCGTGTCGATGGCCAGCCGCGCAATCCGCAGATGCGCGCCGCGTTCATGCGGCCAAGACCGGTCCAGCAGCGTGGTCAGTTCCGACCACGCGTCGTGTCGGTCGGGGCCGCCCTCGATCACGATGTGATCGACCAGCCAGGACTCAAGTCCGCGGCCCCAGGCCCAGACATCGACCTCGATCCGGTCCTTCTGGACGTCGGCCCCGGCCGTCAGGAACAGCCCACCCGCGGGAACGGTGCCGGGTTTCCACGCCTCGCGCCGGTCGTAGAGCCGCTGCCAGTCCGGCGCTTCCCCAGTTTCGACCCAGGTCTCGCCAAGGATGGTGTTGCGGAAAGCCTTGATCGCCTCGTCCGACCCTTTGGCCGCCTCCCAGCCGCGGGCAATGCGCTGCCAGCTGAGCCAGCCCACCGGCGAATAGAGCGCCGAAAGGTGGTAGCCGACCGTTGTGGGATCTGCGGCCGTGGCGGTCGCCCGCCATTCACCACCCTCCAGCATCGCTGTCTTGTGGTGTTCCGCGATCGGCTGATCACAACCCTCGCAATTGTATTCCGCCGTTTCCGGCCGCCCCTTCTGCCAGCGCAACCTGTCGAATTTCAGCCACTGCATCGCGCCGCAAAGCGGGCACGGCACGAAGAACCGGCGCTGGTCGCTCGCCTCGTATTCCCGCTCGATGCGGGACAGCCCCCGGATCGTGGGCGTCGATACCAACAGCACTTTGCGCCGATGGGCGAAGGTCAGTGACCGGGCCTCGGCCAGCGTGACTGGGTCGCCCTCTTCGTCGGCCGAGGCCGGATAGGCGTCTACCTCGTCGAGGAAGATGTACCGTGCAGGGGTGGACCGCAGTCCGACCGCCGAGTTCGCCCCGGTCATGATCAGGATGCCGCCCGCGAACTCTTTGGACAGCATCGTGTTGCCTGCATCGCGCGACCGGGCCGGCTTCACCCGCTCCCGAAGCTCCGGGCTTTCCTCGATCAGCGGGTCGATCCGCTGGCGCGAGTTGCGCTTGGCAAGTTCCACCGTCGGCTGGACCGCAAGCATCGGACCCGGCGCCTGGTGGATGGCAAAGCCGATCCAGTTGTTGCCGGCTTCCGTCGCGCCGACCTGTGCAGCTTTCATGAACACGATCCGCTGCGTGGGATCGCCGGGGCTCAGCCGGTCCATGATCTCGCGCATGTAGGGCGTGCGCCCTGTGCGATACCGCCCCGGCTCGGCCGAGGCGCGACCAGAGAGCATCCGGTGCCGGTCTGCCCATTCCGAAACCGTCAGATCCGGATCGGGCGTTAGCCCCGCGCCCCAGATGCGGAGGATTTCTGCCGCGCCGTCGAAATCCGACAAGCCTTCATCATCACCGGAAGTCGGGCCGGACCTCGGCAAGCTCGTCGAGGTGGGCGCGTACATGTGTTTCCAGAACCTTCTGCATCACAGCGGGCTCCACGCCGAGATCGGCCGCCATCAGCGCCGCTGACCGCGCGGGCCAGTTCACCCATGCATCCCGGACCTCGCGGGCCAGGCGGAACACCAGCGCCAGCGCGCGCGCCCGCTCGATCAATTCCCCCTTCAGCTTTTGCAGCCGGATACGCCGTTCCTGCGCCTTCAGCACCTCGTTGGCGGTCTTCGCCTGCAGGAAGGTGGTCCCACCGGCCGCGACCGGGGCGGGCAGACCCTCCTCGCGCAGGGTTTCGCCGACTGAGGCGACCGCCGCCTCGGGGACGGGTTTCAGCTTCGGTTCGGGCGGCTTGCGGGTCTTGGACGGGTCCGTGGTGTCTGCCCGCCGTGCGTCGCTGGCGGCCGCGTTGATGCTGCCGTCGGGATAGAGGACCAGCCGTTCGGCAAGCTTTGCCTTCTGAACCGCGCCACGGGACAGCCCGACATGCGCGGCATACTGGCGCTCACTCATGCCCTGCATCGTTCGCTCCGATTATCAATCCAAATCATGCGCTTATCTCGTTGATAAGCATCGCGGACAGAGGGAACGTGTTTCCAGAAGGACGATGCAACTCACCTCGGAGCCACCAAGATGACCCACCGCGCGACCGACAACACGAAAGCCATCCACGCCTTCATCGCCGCCAAGGCCGAGATCGACGCGATGCTGGAACGCCTCGCCGCCCTCAGCGCGGACCATTTCGAGACCAGCCCCGACGAGATCAACTGGGGGCATGTCGGTACCCTGCGTCACTACCGCGACCGTCTGCGCGAGATCACCGACAGCGCGTTCAAGGAAGGCGAGCAAGCCGAATAACCAACGCATTCATCGCGCCAGCTCCGCCCTGCGGGGCTCGGCCTCGTAGAAGGGTCCGCATTCCGCGCGCCCCGATACGGGAGACGACAATGACACAGCTTTCCGACACCCAAGCCCTGATCCTGAGCGCTGCCTCTCAGCGACCTGAACATATCGCCCTGCCGCTGCCCGAGAGCCTGCGCGGCGGCGCCGCTGCAAAGGTGGTCGGCGCGATGATCGGCAAGGGATTGCTGCAGGAGGTCGACGCCGACCTTCGCAAGGGCGAACCCATGTGGCGCGAAACCGGCGACGGCCATGGCGTAACGCTGATTGCCACCGACGCAGGGCTTGCAGCCATCGGCATCGAGCCCGACGACACGCACAGCGCGCGCACGGGCACCGACGAGGCGCCGAGGGGTGTGTCCGCGACGGACACCACCACCGCGCCCGAAGCCACGCCCAAGGCGCGCACGCTGCGCGAGGGCACCAAACAGGCCACGCTGATCGCCATGCTGCGTGCGCCAGAGGGCGCGACCATCGAGGAGATCATCGCCGCCACGGGCTGGCAGTCGCACACGGTGCGCGGCGCGATGGCCGGGGCACTGAAGAAGAAGCTCGGACTCGAGGTGACCTCGGAGAAGGTCGAGGGGCGCGGACGGGTCTATAGCCTGCCGCGCGACTAGCGCCGCGCGCCATGCAAGTCGAAATGCCGCCGTCCCTCGGGGCGGCGGCCTCCTTGTCTCAAAGCGAGATGTTCCAGTAGTCGAGCACCTTGCGGACATCATCCCGAGGATAGTGCGGGCCTGCAGATGCTAGATCGTTGCGAATGGCGGCCTTCCTGCGGTCTGCCGCGTCCTTGATCCTCGCCGAGAACCTGGCCATGCCGAGAGGGCGCGAGGGCCGATCAGGCTTCGGCCAGCTTTCCGGGTAAGCCTCCCAATCCAACCATTCCGCCACCTGCCGCGCGTTGTCTGCGACCTCCTCATGGTCACAAGACCAACCGTAGAGTTGCAACGCGCATACGCGCAGCATCATCTTTACTTCGGTCATGACGTCCGTGAATGCCTTTAGCGGCGTGGGGAGAAGGACCATGTTCGCCACGCAGGAAAAGAAGCGCCGATCCTGCACCACGGCGTTGCTGATCTGATAAGCGGCATCATCCACACCCCATATGTGGCAACATGACCAGTTCGGCCTTTCCTCGGCACGAAGGCCCAGTGCAAGCGTTAGAGCCTTGTTCGCGTGGATGTTTCCTTCGAATTTGTGGATGATCGCGCCCGTCTGCCGATTACGGTTCATCTGCGGCTCAGACCAGTTCGCCTTATAGAAAAGGGCGCGTCGCGCGTGTTCTGGATACCAGACGGGAAGATACTCGAATGTTCGCGGATCGACCCATCGCGCAGTCCTCTCGATCAACCCCATCACATCCCTGAGGCCGAGCTCTCGCCGTAACGCCTCTAGGCCGTCTGGAAGCAAGTCGGCGGAGTCGCTTTTTCCTTCTTCTTGGTTCTGCAGCACTACAATCTCGATCCAAATCTCTGGGCAGCAAATTAGATTAGCCGCCGCCTCCAACTCGGAGAAACCATAGGATCTGAGTGTTATAGCGGCAACTTCGAAACCGCTTGATGGTGATCAGCCTAACGCTGGTGTTCCTTGTTCATCGCGCAACGGATCGCTTCGAACACCCGCCGCAAGGCGAAGGAACGCGCAATGCTGACAACGGTGAACACTGCGCCCATCTTGAGGTTCTGCGCCAGCGTCGTGTGAAGCCCGAACATCGGGAAGATCAGGATCTGCGTGCCGACCGCGACGCAATAGCCGACGATCACATTGGCGACGGCCTCGACCAGTGACATGAAACAGGACTGCTTCATGCTGGCACCGCGTCATCCATCGGCCAGCAGTTCAGCTGCCAGAGTTCGTAGCGCATGTGCCGCAACCAGCGGTACCACTCCATTTCCACAGAGGCGAAGCCGGTCCACCCGGTGGGCCAGCCCATCAGCGCCTCGACGAACAGCGGGTTCAAGGTTCGGCGCGGCTCGGAGGTATCGCGCCCAGCCATCGGCGTCACCAGGACCTGGCGGCCAAGGAGGCCGTTCACCGGCGTGTTGGCAAGGCTCGTCGCCCCGTCCTTGTGATCGCGTGCCGTCGGCGTCATCCACATCCCCGCCGCATGGGTAAGATCGGCCGACCGGCGATTGCCCGCACTCGGCTTGCAGCCATCGTTCGCCATCGGCGTCGGCCAGTCCCGCGCCATGCGGTCCAGGCCCTTCTCGTCCTTCCGCTCGCCGCCCCGGCTGCGGAAACTGTCGATCTGCGGCGTCGGCCAAAGTGCTGCTGTCGTCGCCAGGTTCATGCCGTGCTGCCCCGCCTCCTGCGATGGCGTGGGTTTCGTCTGCCGGTTCTCGTTGGCGCTGGCCCTCGGTGTCGGCCAGAGCCGCAGCAGTTCCGTCCGGTTCCCGCCACTCGACCGGGTGCCAGAGCAGGCGCGCGGGGTCGGCCAGCTCGTCCGCCTCGCGGATGGCGAGGATGAACAGCCGCTCACGTCTGTGGGGCGCGCCGACTTCCGCCGCCGTGAAGAGTCCTGCCGCAAGGCGGTAGCCCATGCCGACCAGTCCGCTGGCGACTTCGGGGAAGCCGAGGCGGAGATGATGGGCGACATTCTCGAGGAAAACGAAGGGCGGCGCGACCTCGCCGATGATGCGGGCGACATGCGGCCAGAGGTGGCGCGGGTCGTCGGCACCCCGGCGCTTTCCCGCGACCGAGAACGGCTGGCACGGATAGCCCGCAGTGATGATATCCACCGCGCCGCGCCAAGGGCGGCCGTCGAAGGTGGCAACGTCGTCCCAGACAGGCGCTGGATCCAGGGCCGCGTCCTCCATCCGCGCCACGAGAGTGGCTGCGGCGAAGGTTTCCCGTTCGACATGGCCCACAGAACGATATCCGGGGATGGCGATGGTGAGGCCGAGGTCGAGCCCGCCAGCGCCGGAGCAGAGGGAGAGGCCGAACAGGCATGCGTCTCCGGCCCCGGAAACGCGTCCGGAGGAAGGTAAAGCCAGGTCATGCATGTCACGCGGCGGGTTCGGGAAGGGTTTCGGGTGCGGCCGGGGTTTCGCCCAGCCTCTCAGTTCTTACTTGCGCGAAGGTTCGACCATCGCCGTCGAGGATCGCGTCCTTGCCGGTCTCAGCCTGCCAACGCTCCACGGCGACATCGACATAGGCCGGGCTGATTTCCATCGCAAAGACGCGGCGGCCGTTGGCCTCGCCCGCCATGATCTGCGAACCCGAGCCGGAGAACGGCTCGTAGCAGAGGCCGCCCCGCGCCACATGCTGGCGCATCGGGATCCCGAAGGCGTCAAGCGGTTTCGGCGTCGGGTGGTCCGGGCGTTCGTCCTTCGTGAAGGACGGCATCTCCCATGTCGAGGGAAGCGTCTGTTCGGCCACCTTTGGCGGGCGGTTCGGGCGGCGCCAGCCCATGAAGCAGGGTTCGTGCTTCCACAGATAATGCGACCGAGTCAGAACCCCGCGGTCCTTGACCCAGATGATCTGCTGATGGACGAAGGCCCCCGCTTTTTCCCAGCAGGCTTCCAGCATCGCCTGGCGGCGCGAGGCGTGCCAGCAGTACCAGGCGGCGTCATCGGTGATCGCCTCCGCCACGGCGGCGGCGATGAAGCCATCGTAGAGTTCGGCCCCCTGGCTGCTGTCATCCCAAGTTACGCCATAGGACTGCGACCAGTCCTTGTTCCGCGTTGGATGGTTCGAGCCATCGTAATCCACCAGATACGGCGGGTCGGTTGCGAACAGGATTGCCCGCTCCCCGTTCATCAGGCGGCGGACATCGTCATGACTGGTACTGTCGCCGCAAAGCAGGCGGTGGTCGCCGAGAATCCAGAGATCGCCAGTCCGAGAGGCCGGATTGCGGGGTGGTTCGGGGATGGTCACCGGCGGCACGGAGCCCCCGGCGCCACCTTCTTCTTCCCCGCCCCCCTCCGGCACGAAGGCCAAGAGCTTGTCCAACTCGCCGTCAGAGAAGCCGACAAGCGACAGGTCAAAATCCTCGGCCAGCAGATCGTTCAGTTCGGCCGACAACAGCGCCTCGTCCCAAGTACCGAGCTCGGTCAGCTTGTTGTCCGCGATGCGATAAGCCCGCCGCTGCGCTTCGGTTAGATGCCCGAGCACGATGACCGGCGCCTCAGTCAGTCCAAGCTGCGTGGCGGCAAGCACCCGGCCGTGCCCCGCGATCAGCTCCCCGTCCTCGCCGACGAGGCAGGGCACCGTCCAACCGAATTCGGCCATGCTGGCGGCGATCTTCGCCACCTGGTCCGCGCCATGCATCTTCGCGTTCTTCGCGTAGGGCTGCAGGCGCGCAAGCGGCCACATCTCGATCCGCTCGGGGGCGAAGGCAAGGGTCATGGGCAGGTGGCTTCCGATGTGATGGTGGATGCTGGCCGGATTCTGGACACTGGATGCCGCGCTGGACTCCGCGAGGGGTCCAGTGGCGTCCGGGGTGTCCAGCCCAAGGGCCAGCCTTTATTGGGGTTTGCGCGGGGTCAGGTGGATCCGGCTTCCAGGTGGCTTCCCAAAAATCCGGCCCTGTCGCTAGCGATGCGCCGCGCTTCGCCCGCCAGCATACGAATATCGCTAGGAAGGAACCGGAAACTGTCTCGGGGTGGACCCTAGCCGGACTCTCGCTGGATACCGGGGTCCAGCGGACTCCGACAACGAAATGGGGAGAGCCGTCTCCCGACGCACTCTCCCCATCATGCCCTTCGGATAGCACGGACATGTTGCATGTGTCGAACACAAAAGTGTTGCAACACATTGGAGTCACATAGCATTCAGCCTTGCTGCGATCTTCGTCAGCGTAAGCTGCCACCTCCGCCACGCAGTAGTACGATCCACCCCCAACTCGCCACTGATCTGCTTCCACGGCACGCGGGCGGCGCGGGACCAAACCAGCTTGCGCTCGGCCTCCTCGATCCACAGCACCCAGTCGAAGGTTTGTTCGAGCCGGGTGATCGCGGCGGCCGAGGGCCAAACGCGCATCGGTTGCGGTTCCATCGCCGCGATCTCGCGGCTGGTGCGCACGATGTCGGGCCAAGTGTTGAAATAGCCCTTCGCCTTCACCGGCGGCAGCCTGCGCAGGGTACGGAACGCCTCCTCGAAATGATCGGCGACGTCGTCCGCGGTCCAGACACGATCAGCCATGGCCCACCTCCCTCACCGCAGGAAGCTTGCCATATAGCTTGTCCCCCAACTGGCGGACGAGTTCGCGCTCGGGCCAGGTGAGACGCGGGTCATCGAGCGACACGGCCAGCATGCGCTGCTCGTGCCAGCCGTCCCGTTTGACCTGCTCGGGATCCCGGCGCTGGCCACCGTAACCCTTGGGGTACAGCCTCATGCCACACCCCCATTCGTCTCGATTGCCCAGACCAGCAGCGCAATGGCATCGGCCTCGTTGTCGTCGACGGGGCTGAACCCGCGGGCGCGGGCCGCTGCGATCATTGCCTCCTTGGGCGCATTGCCCTTGCCGGTCGCATGGCGCTTGATCGTACCGACCGGGACGCCCTGATAAGGGATGCCGCGAAGTTCGCACCACGCGGTCAAGGTTGCCATTAGGCCGCCATAGACATGAGCCGCATCAGTTCCTGCGTGGCGGCGGACTTCCTCGAACCAGATGGACGCAATTGGCCCGGACAGACGGTCGAGTTCTGTCAGCCAGTTGGTAAAGCGCAGATAGCGCATGCCGCCACCATCGTAGCGGCCATGCTTGAAGCTGGCCGTGCCGCTGGTGATCAGACCGTCATGGCCACGCAAAGCCCAGCCTGTCATGGTGCCGAGATCGAGCGCCAGCACGCAGCGCGGGGTGTTTTCGGATTGGGTCATCAAGACCTCCTCTTCGCTTGGACGAGCGTGGCGGGAGGGCTGGCCGGTGAAGGCTGCGGTCTCGCCAGGCCCCGAAGGGTGGTCTGGTTATGTCAGGCGCGGGGCGAGCGGGCCGCCCGGCAGATCCTTCAAAACCTTCAAAGGGGTCTCTTGAAAGATTTCCGCCCCTAAGTGGTTGTCTTGTATATATAATATGTAATCTTTCAATTATTCAATATTTCAATGGGTACCTCTCTCCTAATATTTAACCGCGCGCGTGCGCGTATAGGGATAAGGGGTCCTCTTGAAAGATTGAAAGATTTGAAGGATCTGGCTTTTCCTATCTATTGTAGGGACTTGACCCACTTCAATGCTTCAAGGACTGCTTCAGCGGGTTTGAAGGATCTTCGGTCACTCATCCCACCTAGCCATCCTGTAGACCATGGCCTGCTTGGTCGATGAGCCGCGCATGCCGGTGGTGATGTCCCCGCTCTCGATCAGGGTCAAAAGGATCTCGTCCCGATCACGGGATTTAAGCCACTGTGAGGCCCGGGTGATCTCGGACTTGGTGATCCCCTTGGCCCCGGACGCGCGGATGATCTCCTTCAGACGCTTCAGGTGCGCCTCGGTCTCGGTGTCCGCGACATGGCGCTCGACCGCCTCCATCGTGCGCTGAGCATAGTGCCGCACGAAACTGATCGCCCAGTCAGCCGCCGTGATCTCGATCTCGGGTTGAACCGGGTCGCGCCCGACCGCCACGATCAGCGCAAGCTTCAGAGCGTTTTCCCCGATGCGGGCGAGGATGGCCGTGAAGGCCGTGCCCGCCGCCGCCCGCAATTCTTCGGTCAGCTCGATGCTGAGCTGGCGGAACCGGGCCCGGGCCTCCTCGGTCATGGGCACGATCATCGGGTTCACGGCAGTGTTCTGATCGGCGGTCTTGCCCGTCAGGTTGCCCTTCTTTCCGCCTCCGCCCGCCGCGATCATCTGCAGCCCCCGGATCAACGCAGGCGGGGCCTGCCGGATGCCCACGGCGATATTTTCGTCGGGGTAATCCTCGTCGCTGGGCAGGATCAGGAAACGGGCCAGTGATCCATCGACCACGTTCGCCCCTTGCAGTGCCCCCCAGAAGTGCAGCGGCGTCGTCGTGCCGTAGACGCACAGGCAGGGCTGGTTGATGTCGCGCCGCTCGTTCGTGCCGTCCCGGTTGGCATATTCCGCGCCGAGGAAGATCCCGCCAGCCGAGGTGTAAAGCTCGGTCATGTTGTCGAGGATTTCCGTGATGTGGCGCGGGCTGCGCTTGCGGTCTGCGGCAGCCGACAGGAACATGCCGAACTCGTCGATCTGGAAGAGGATCGCGGGCTGGCGATGCAGCGCGGTCAAAAGCCCCGCGCCAGAGGCGATCTTGTTGCCGCCGAGGTGATGCGCGAGCCCCGCCTCGAAGAAGGTCTCGTTGATGATTTCGCGGGCGTGGTTCTTGCCCGATCCGCTGTCGGCGATGCCCACGACATAGAGGTTCGAGCGCAGGTTGCTCTCGGTGCGGTAATTCCGCCCCATCAAGGCACCGATGGCGCAAAGGCTGGCCCCCAGTGACAGAAGCGGCTGCGGGCGCCGGGCCGTGGTCAGCATGTAATCCGTCAGATCACCCACCAACCCGTCAGGGATGGCCAACAGAAACGGCGGCGCGGACGGTGGCGAACTTGGAAGGGTTGGGGTGACATGCAGCCTTGCCAGAAGACCCGCCGCGGGATGATCCGCGTCATCGGGCAGACTGCCATCCAGGCGGATGTCGGGGTCAGGCTGCCAGCCGCGCTCCATGGCGAGATGGTAGATCGTGCCCGCCCCGATGCGGTCGGGCTTGAAGCTGGCCCAGGCCTTCAGCGTGGTGGAGGGCACATCCTTGGCCGCCTGCGCTGACCAGTCAGCAAAGAGATCAGCCCCGGCCTCTCCAAGCGCCCCTTTCAGCGCCATGCCGACGCGCATCCAGCTGTCATAGTCGAGTTCTGCGTTGGGCAGCCAGGCGAGCGCCGCCTCGATTGCTGGCAAGGTACCGATTTGACCGTGGCTGCGCGCGATATCACTGGCTGGTGCACTGGAAGCCAGTCCGCGCTGCCGCAGGGTTTCTGGCAGCAAGGCATAGGCCTCGTCGAGAAACGCCAGCGCCACTTCGGCCGAGATTTCCGGAAGGTTGGTGATGTCGATGTCCGCCAACCCCTCCTCGGGCCAGGCGTAGGGCGCGCCAGTGTCAGGGTGGATGGCATAGGCCAGGAACTGCTGCCCGAGGCAGAGCACCTCCAGCGGATGGCGTTTGATGCCGCGGAAGGGCTCGGTGGTGCGATAGACCAGCATGCGCTTCGGAGCTCGGCCGATGCGCAGCGCTGGCGTGTCACCGAGGCGTTCACGTGCAAAGCGCTCGATCCGCAGAGCCAGTTCCGCGTCATCGGCAATGTCGATATCGACCGCCGCCACGGCACCGCCCACGATCCCGATGCCGCAATCCGGCCAGGACGACCATGTGGACACCTCGACCTCGGTGGTGCCGCGTTCGGCATGGCGGTTCCATTCCGGGTAGTCCGCCCAAGCCCCACGCTGGAAGCGGCCGGGCTTTTTCGTGCCCGGGCCGATGGGCAGGATGGCATAACCATTGGTGACGAGCCGCGCGCCGAAGCGCGCCATGAAGGATGTGTCAGCCATCAGAAAGGCACCTCGGGGGTCATGGCGTCGAGGCGTTTGCGGTCCTTGGCCGCAAGCTCGCGCAGGTGGTCGCAATATCCGGTGACGACCACATCGATGAAGCGGTCCCATTCGGTCTCGGTCAGGGTGGCGAGATCGGATTTGCCGATGCTCTCGAGATACTCGCCGCCCATCTGGCCGCCGACGGTCATCGCCTCGGCTTCGTTAGGGGTGAGATCGATCATACCCTTCCTCCCATGGCAGATGTCCTGGCAGGTGCGGCTGCAGAGGTGCTTGCGGCTGGCATCGCGCCGCGGGTCGAAGAGACGGAAGTCCCGGTCGAACCAGCCAAACCCACGAGGTTGCCGGTGGCAGACGGCGCAGAGGCCGGTGTGGATTGGGAGCATGAGGCAAACCTGTGGCCGAAGACTTCGAGATAGCGGCCTGAGGGACGGACCGAGATTTCGCTGGGGCGGGCAAGACGCGCGGATTCCGCGATGGCCTGATCGACGGTGAGCGGCATCGGGCAATCCGGGGCGCGCTTGCGCCACCATTCAGCCGCCTTCTGCCGGGCATAGCCCTGATGCTCGATGCAGACCCATTCGCTGTAGGATTTCAGCCCGCAGCTATAGGTTACTTTCAGCGAGGGCAGCCCGCCCCGCTTGTCATGCCGGCTGTAGGAGACCCCCTGCACGGGCAGCCATTGGACCTTCGGCGACAGGACGGGAAGTGTAGCCGCCGTGGGGGCAATCTTCACCTTCCGGGCTGGAAAGACGTAGCCGCAGTCAGGGCATTCCGTCGCCGAAAGCGCGGTGATGCTGTCGCATTCCGGGCAGACCTTGGTCGGGGCCTCGCCACCACCGGCCTCGCCGGGCCGCCGGGGACGCACCAGATCGATCGGCCCATGGCGGCGGACATTGCCGGCGAAGTCGAGGACCAGGCAGTTTTTCTTGCCAGGGGCGAGGCGCGTGCCGCGGCCGACCATCTGCACGTAGAGGCCTGCGGACTTGGTGGGGCGCAGGAGCGCGATCAGATCGACGGCAGGGGCGTTGAAGCCGGTGGTCAGCACGCCCATCGAGGCCAGCGCGCGGATTTCGCCGCACTTGAATGCAGCGATGATCGCGTCCCGTTCCTCCTTCGGCGTGTCGCCAAAGATGGTGCGGCAGGTGATCCCCTGACGGGCGAACTCCTCGGCCACGTGGTGTGCGTGGTCCACGCCGGAACAGAAGGTCAGCCAGGACTTCCGGTCGCGGCCATGTGCGATGATCTCGGTGACCGCGGCCCGCGTAATGGCCTCCTGATCGACGGCAGCAGCCAGATCGCGCTGGATGAAATCGCCCGCACGGGTGCCGACCTTCGAGACATCGAGCCGCGTGGCGGGCTGTTTCGACACTAGCGGGCTCAGATATCCAGCATCGATCAGATCGCGCACCGGTGCCTCGTAGGCGATATCGGTGAAGAGCGCGTTCTTGCCCTCGTGCAACATGCCACTGTCGAGTCGGAAGGGCGTGGCGGTCAGCCCGATCACCTTGAGAGCGGGGTTGATCCGGGCCAGCCCGTCCAGAAACCGACGATACATGGTGCTGGAATTGCCCGGGATCAGATGGGCCTCGTCGATCAGCACCAGATCGGTATGGCCCACCTCCTCGGCGCGGCGGTGAATCGATTGAATGCCCGCGAAGAGAATGCGGGCCTGCGCCTCGCGCTTGCCCAAGCCCGCCGAATAGATCCCCGCGGGGGCCTCGGGCCAGAGCCCGATCATCTCGGCATGGTTCTGGGCGATCAGCTCGCGGACATGGGTCACGATCAGGATGCGCTGGTCGGGCCAAGCTTTCAGCACGCCCTCGATGAAGGCGGCCATGACGAGCGACTTGCCCCCGGCGGTCGGGATTACCACCAGCGGATTGCCATTGTGGGATTGGAAATAGCCGTAGATCGATGTGATCGCGGCCTGTTGATAGGGGCGCAGGGTCAGCATGGCGCGGCCTCCGTCGTGCGGGCGTCGTTTGCCCAGGTGGAGCCATCGGCCATGCGGTAGGTGACGATATCGTCGCCCGCATCGATGACCTCGCCCGGGACGAGATCGGGGATAAAGAGATGGCGGGTGCAGGCCGCACGCTGTTCCGCTGGTGCCAGCATCCGGTCGTGGCGGGCGCAGTGCCAGCCGCCGTCAACGGGCGTCGCATGCAGGCACGACCGACAGGTCACGACCGCACCGTCAGCCTCATGGCAGACTGCATGGTGATCGCAGAACCTGCATTCGAACCAGGCCGGGTCCTCGCTGATCCGCGCAGGCGGATGCTGGGCGAAGATGACGCGCCCGGCCTTGTCCAGCAGGCGCTCTGCCATGGCGCTGTCGGCCTCGATGCGCTCGATATGCAGCGCGTCAGTGTCCTTGCAGACCGCCACATAAAGCGCGCGGGTGATCCCCGTCAGGTGCATGTAGATCTGCATCTGCGCGGCGTGCTGGGGCTTGGCCAGCACCACGCCTTTGGCGGTCAGCTCAGTGAAGCTCTTGACCCCGTGGGTCTTGAACTCCAGCACATGCCAGGTCTTCGGGGCCTCGAGGATGCCGATGGCAACGCCGTCCAGCGAGCCGCCGAAATGGCCGCCATGGGCTTCGACGCGGAACTGGCGGCCCGTCTCCGGGTCGACCTCGAGCACCGTCGAGCCGGTGGCGCGCAGATTGCACACGAGGCGGTCCTCTTCCAATTGACCAGTCTCGAAGAGACGCAACAGGCGGCCGGAATGGCGCGAGGGCGTGACCCAGCGGAAATCGTACCAGAGCGCGCGGGCGCAGGACTTGCCGATGATCGAGGCGCCGAGGTGATCGCGGAAACCATCGCCCTGGCGGGCCTCATAAGCGGCATAGATCGCCGTCAGGGTGGGCGTGGGGGCTTCGGGAAGCTCTGCCATCACAGACCCTCCCGTTCACTGCGCGCAAGCGCCTCGGCCAGAATGCCGGTCCAGGTTTCCGGATCATGGCGCTCCCGCAGAACGCCGATCAGCGCGTCCTTCAGCTTTTCCCGGCGGCGACGTCCGGTGCTTTTGGCCAGCAGTTCTGCACGTTCACGGCTGAGATGCCGGAGCGCTGTGCGGGCCCGGTGAAACCAGTTCGGGTCGATGGGTTTGTGACCCCGCTGGCGCGCCAGATCGGCTGTCGCGATCTGAGTGCGGATCTTGGCAATGGCGTCGTCGAGTTCGATCAACCGGCGCTGATCATCAGGCAAGCCGGGGCTGATCACGGCCACGGGGGCCGCGTTGTTCAGGTCAGTCATGGAATTATCCTCAGATGGGGTTAGGCACCGCCCCGGCCGTCAACAGGTCAGGGCGGTACAGCGCATCAGCCCTTCTTGTTCCAGGGCGCAGTCGCCATCTTGGGCGGGGCCACAGGTGTGGCGGGCGCAGCGGGTGTCGGCTTGGCCGCCCGAGCCGCCGCGCCGCGTTCGGGCGGCAGGTAGGCAATGGCATTGCTCTCGCCATAGCCGTTCTTCGGCGGCTTGATCTTCACCTGGATCGTCATCGGGATCAGGTGCAGTTCCTCGCTGTCGCTGACATGCATCTTGCCTGTCGCGTGGCAGATGGCCGACAGCGTGCGCTGCGCGATTTCCACCGTGGTCGGGTTCGGGTTCACGAGGTTCAGCTGATCGAAGATCTTCCGGCCCTTGTGCTCGCCCTCGAGGATGTCGAGCATCAGCCAGAGAAACTGGCCCATGCCGTTCTTGGTGACGCGCATCTCGCTTTCGACGATCTGGGCGCGGTATTTGCCAGCGGGCAGCAGCTCGTAGGCGGTGGTGGGTTCGACGCTGGTGGCGTCAAAGGACGTGTCGAAACGTGCCATGGTCTTGTCCTTTCAAGGCGATCATTCGGATTGGGGCATGGCCGCCATGAACTCGGCCCAGCTGAGGGGCAGCGTGTCCGGCAGGCCGTAACGGTTCTTGGCGAGGAAAGCGGGGCGCTCCTCGGTGTGCATGACGCGCGCACCGGACCCGAGCGCCCGGGTTACCTTCTTGTTGAAGCCGACATCGGATTTCGCGACCGAGATCTGATAGTTGGCGAAGAGCACGACGTCCGAATGCTCCTGCAAGAGCGCCGAGGCGCGGGCCTGCAGCTTGATCACATAGCGGTCGTAGGGCTCGTGCTCGGGACTGTCGAAACGCTTGATGTCGGTATGGGCAATCTGGATAACCGCCATGCCCTTCTGGTCCCGGAGCGCATTCAGCTTGTCGAGATATTCGCGCCAGACATTCAGCGCCTCGCCGTAGCCCTTGCCGAAGCCGGGAGTTTCGATGGAGGCCCAGCCGTTGCGCAGGCAGGCCTCGGCCCAGATCAGCGGTTCCAGCCAGTCGACGCTGTCGATGACCACCGTGCCGAACTCGTGGTACTCGGTCAGCAGTGCATCAAGGGCCCCGGCCACGTCAGCATAGCTGGTCGCCAGCGGAAAATGCGGCACCTGCAGCTTGCCGAGCCCGTCCTCGGTCATGATGAATACCGGCCGGTCGGCATCGGCCGCAAAAGTGGATTTGCCAACCCCGGCCACACCATGGATCAGGATGCGCGGCGGCGTCAGCGCCGAGGTCATGCGCAGGGATGCGAGAGAAATGGCCATCAGATCGCCCCCTCGTTCAACACCAGACTGAACTTGGGCTTGCCGGTCCGAACCGTGCGCGCGGGCTCAAACCCCTTGCGCCAGCTTTCCGGCAGGGCACCGTACTTGCGCTCCGAGACCGACAGCTTGGTGTCGATGAACTCGGCCGGGTTTTCGCCAGCGGATGCGATGTTTGCAGCGATCTGGGCGAGCTTGGTCTGGTCCCAATCGATACGCTTGGGCAGTTCGGCGATGACGGTGACGCCGCCATCCTCGAACCGGATCGTGCCGGTATCCTTGCCAGCCTCATGGCGAAAATCATCGGCGCGGTCGGCGTATTTCAGGGAAAGGGCGCCATCGAGCCAGTCCGAGATGGACTTCGCCTGCGCCAGCTGCTCGTCCGCCATGCCTTTCAGCAGGGCGAGCTGGTCGGCGGCAAGCGCCGCGATCTGGCCCACCGGCATGCGGTGGATATCGGCGAGGGTGATGTGATTGGAGATCGTCATCTCACCCCCTCACGCCGACATCGGCCGATGGGGTTCATGATCCGCGCCGCGGATCTGCTCGACCTCGAAGGCTTCGACATCCTCCAGCCGGTAGATCACCCGGCCACCGAGCTTGATGAATTTCGGGCCTTCACCCATCCACCGCCAACGCTCCAGCGTGCGGTGTGAAATGTTCCAGCGAGCCGCCAGCTCGATCTGGGAAAGGTGCCTTGTCGCCATGTGAACCTCCTTGGGATTTCTTCGAACACTTGCGGGTTCAACATGGCGGAGGCGGTGGTAGGGTTGAGGGAGGTAGCCGGGAGGCAAACTGGGAGTTGGCTGAGAAGCTCGACCACAAATGAAAAAGGCCGCCCTAAAAGGACGGCCATTCACTTATCTCGGTGAGGCGGTATCAAACTGCAACTCTGTAGTTCATTCCCTGGTAATGCGCTCCAGTTAACCCGCCGAATCCGGCAGCTTGAGATCGACTGGTTGAACTATGCGGCCCTTTGGCTGCGAGCTCGGATCAAAATGCTTAAAGGATCTACGACCTTTGCTAATGGCATCGGACATCGAGGCACCGCTCCGCAAGGAGCGCAGCGTCGTTAGCAAGTTTACAAATGGCTCTTTGGCTCCAACGCACACTGCTAGCAGCGCAGCAAGTTGGTTGGCATCGAATGGCGAGCCCAAGTGGATCACATGCTCTTCACTAGAACCGATCCCCTGCTCAAGGTCGGCGCGACATGCTTCCTTGGACGTTGACAGTCGCTGCCGGCAAGTGTGCGGTCGCACGCTGTACGCCCGGCACCTGCCGTCAATTCCGAGGGCGGGGCAAGCGTTCGGGTGCTTATGACCTGGCACATTGCTAGCGAGCATAGCCTCCCATATCCGTTCCGCGTCGGCAGGAGTTGCGTCGATCATTCGATGGGTCGCACAGCAGAACCAGCACCCGTCCCCGCAAGGCACCCTTTCGAGGCTTTCGTCCCTCTGATCGCGCTGAGCACGCATTTGGTCGGCGATTTCTACGGAGACATTTGAGAAATAGTGTTCGCTGATAGCGCTTTCAATTTCTGACGTACCCAGAATGCCCGCGATATCTCCACGGGCGGCGTACCTTCGAAAAGTTCCGTAGGGCATTTTATTCTTCACGGCTATTTTCAAAAATAAGCGTAAAGCGAAGACCTGTAGAGACAGCGTGAATATTCTGGCTGGGTCAGCACCAATGCTTGATGTCACCTCGACTCGGTTGATTTTTGAAGCAAGCGCCCCATAGAGTTTGACGTCTGCGTTCTGCAAACCTGACTCAGTCAGAGCGGTGTCTAAATCCCTTGAGGCGTCAGTGCCTCGTTTAATGTTCATGCTTTCATCCCTACGACTGTCACCGCACAGTGTTGGCCTTTGGTATCCACCCACTACATGGCCAAGTTTTTCGTGTCGCCTGCAAGTCAACGCTAATAGCCAGATGGCACAGACATGATCTGATCTGGATCAATCCAGCAATTGCCGTCGTCATAGTGTACGAACTGACGCCAATCGTCGCGTTTGCCAAATGCCTTAGCAAGACTGTTGGTTTGATCCCCATACCCTGCCTCGAACAAGACGGCGGAAGTCCGACGCTCCGGCAGACCTGACCAATAAGCATCAAAGAGCTGCTTGAGCAACAGCCGCTGCTTATCACCACGAAACGTAATCGTCTGACCTTTGAGCCAGACAATCCCACAGTCTTCCGAATGATCGATCGGGAAACGACGCTGCACTTGCCCAGGGAACACCCGAGCCCCGAGGACCTGCGGCGAGATCGCGAGCTTGGCCGGATCGCCAGCAACATCCACCACGTTGATGATGTGGTTGCGCTTCTGGGCGGTCTCGGGAATGCGCTCGCCGGGTGTGGATGTCAGGATGATACGGATTTCCTGCGGCGGCTTGCGCGCAGTCAGCGCCTCGAGTTGCGTCCAGTCTCCCGGATCCCCAAGCCGCCGGGCAAACCAGACGGGCACAGGGGCCTTCGCTCCGGCGAGCTTGATGGTTCCCACCTCCCAGACCAGATCCGTGACCAAGGGCGTCGGGCGTGAAGGTCCGGCACGCTCGAACGCCACCAGCATCTTGGCAAGAGCCAGACCGTAGTCGACCCTGCACGCCGCGATCTCCTGATGGGCGACCTTGACCCAGCGGCCGGTGCTGTCGTGATAGCCGAATGATTTCAGCTCGGCCGACCAGGTGGCCTCGACCGGTTCATCCTCGTAATCGTCCATCCCCGCAACGACCGGGACATGCCCGCTCGGCACCAGAAGCTTCGCTGCGAGCAATGCGTCGGTCGCACCGCGCGAGACCTGATGCAGCGCCGATGCCTGGAGAGACGTGCTGCGGGCTTCCATGGCCCGCAGCAGGAGGTCGATCGCCCGCTTACTCAAGGACGTCGCCTTCGTCATTGTCGTCTTTCAGGATGCCCCAGAGGCGCAGATACTTCTCGCCGATCAGGCGCTCTTGCGCCGTCATGTCCTTCAGAGTGCAGCCGTGCGGCATCGTGACGTTGAGGGCCAGCGACTTGCCACGACCGCCCGAGGGGCCCGGATGGAATTTGATGGTGAAGCGTGCGCGGGTAATCACCCATTCCGGCACGTCACCTGCGTGACCGAACACATGGGCACCGCCCCCGATGTCCAGTCCGATACGGTGTTCCGCCATCTGCCAGATCGTACGGTCGGCGCCCGACATGGTTTCAAGCGTGATGCGCTCCTTTGCATCGCCGAGATCCATCAGACGCAATTCCTTGACGGTCACGCTGGCGATCCCGTCGGCCGGGTCGGTCGGGAAGTCGAACGGCCGCAGCAGCATGCTGAGATCGTATTCGCGCAGCGGCAGCGACTGGTCCTCACCAAGGGTGATCCCGAGAAGATCGCGCGCCATGTACCGGGTCAGATCGATCCGGTCCTCGCGCGTCTTGGCCACGACCTCGATCACGCCGGTCGCGGCCTCATAGGTCAGCGCAGCCTCGAAGACCGGCTTCACGATCCGACGCGACAGGGTGCTGTTGGCGTCGAAGCCCAGCATGTCCTCGGGGCGCCCCTCCCGGTAGACCGCAACCTGAACAAGTTCGCATTCTTCACCGTCGAGAATCACCCGGTGACGGTCGAAGATGTCGACATGGACATTGGGCGTCTCAAACCGAGCCCGGATCGCGGCCGTGAACGCCGCGAGCGAGATCGGGTCCTTCTTTACCGTGAGATCGGGATCGACGCCAAAACCGCTCCACGACCGCGTCCGGCGACGCTCGTCGTTGTAGCGCACCTCTTCGGCGAGCCGGAACCGCTCAGGTTCCCTCAGAAAAACCCACAACGAGCGATTGTTGGCTCCCTCCAGGGTGTCGAACACAACGCGGTTCTGCACGACGTTCTGCAAAGCATTCTGCCCCGGTTCATCAGCGAGAGCGGCTACACGACCAGCATCAAGAACGACGCGCTGCTTCTCATCTTCAGACATGGCGTCGACGGCCTTGATCAGCGGCTCCACCACCTCGGGCTCGGGCTTGGTCCAGTCGACCGGCGCGAGCGAGGTGAACCCGCCAGCAGTGAAGTAATCCTGCAGACGGATCACGGGGGTCTTGCGGAGGAACGCAGCGATAGCGGTCATGAGAGCCCTTTCTTTGGCCGGGGAGGAGGACAGAATCGCGAAAATGCGATACGATGCTGTTCGATATATACCGAACAAATCGCCACGTCTACTTGCGCGGCATATTTTTGTTCGGCATATCGAACGAACGTCCTGAACCCAAGGAAACCAAGGATGAAACGATGACCACGTCCCTCGGCGCGAAGATCAAGCGCCACCGCCAGGAAAAGGGATACTCCCTCGACAAGCTCGCCGAGCTGACCGACTCGAGCAAAAGCTACATCTGGGAACTGGAGAACCGAGACACCCGCAAGCCGTCAGGTGAGAAGCTGACCCGCATCGCCCAAGCCCTCGAGGTCACGACCGATTACCTGCTCGACGAGAGCGAGGAGCCGAGTGACCAGGTGCTGAAGGAGGCCTTCTTCCGAAAGTTCAGCAAGCTTGCCCCCGAGGACCAGCAGAAGATCAACCAGATGATCGACATGTGGGGGAAGAAGGATTGAGTCTGCCTGCGACGCCTCAGAGTTGGGCCAACCGCCTGACGAAGATCCTGTCCGTGCATCAGGCTGTGCACGGGCTCCCGCGGTTCCCCATCGACGTGGCGGCACTGGCGCAGGACTTCTCGCTGCAGGTCTTTCCGGATGCACCGATCACGATGGTCGGGGGGCTGAATCTTTCCAAAGGCGTCGAGGGCATGTTGATGCCGCGTCCGGGCGGATCAGGCGAATGGGGCATCATCTACAATGAAACCATCCGGTCCACGGGGCGGCGCAATTTCACGCTGGCGCATGAGTTGGGGCACTATCTCTTGCATCGGCACATGCACCCGGCCGGTCTCCAATGCACCAATCGCAACATGGCGGACTGGGACGAGAGCGTGACAAGGATTGAGGGCGAGGCAAACACTTTTGCCTCGTACCTGCTGATGCCGCTGGATGATTTCCGCGCCCAGATCAAGGGCCGGTCCATCGACATCGACGTGATGACCGAGTTGTCGGACCGCTATGCCGTGTCCCTGACGGCGGCGATCCTGAAGTGGATGACCATCACCGACAAGCGCGCCATGATCGTGGTCGGCAAGGAAGGCTTCATCGATTGGGCCTGGTCCAGCCAACCGCTCTTGAAATCCGGCGTGTTCTATCGCGCACGACAGGTCGTGACCGAATTGCCGCCAGCATCACTGGCCGCGCAGGAAGTGGACTGGGATACGGGTCGTCACGGCCATCACCACCAGGCAGGTGTCTGGGCCGGTTCCGAGCCGGTGCGTGAAATGACCGTGTTCTCACCCGGGAACGAGATGTCGATTTCGCTGCTGCTCTATCCCGACCGCGGGCCATCGCGGTGGGAGATGGCCGAGCTCGAGGAAGAGCCCACACTCGACACGTTCGACAAGTTCATGGGCGACGAAGCGCGCTGATTCGCGCCCGGAACAGTCTACGTCAGCCATGGGGGCGACGGAGCGCGTGCGCAGAGTTGCGCGGCGCTTCGAATAGGTCGATGCTGTCCGCAAAATATTGAATTACTTGTGTTTTCCTAATTTCGCGATACCTTCCGGGCATCATCCCAATCGCGAAAAGTCGCCATGTCATCCACTCTCGAAGGCCCGGTTTCGGGGCCCAATCCCCTATGCCCTGAGCGCATGTCATCCGAGGCGCGCCTTGCCGAGATCGGCCGCGTCCTGGCCGCTGGGGTCGTGCGGCTGAAGGCTGCACAGTCCAGCGGTTTATCTGCCGAGAGCGGAGACAGTTTCGTGGACTCCTCGCCCCGAAAGAGCGGTTGTCGTCGTGCAAAACGCATCCGCATCGGAGGAATTCATGAAGCATCACGATAAGATAACCCCTGCGCAGCTGGGGCGTGATCCAAGCCTGGACCAGACGGTGCTGTCACGCCTGACCGCCCTGAAGGGGATGTCGGTCAAGGAACTGAAAGCAGAATGGGAAAAGCTCATCGGCACCTCGGCGCCGAACAACAGCCGGGTGTTTCTCGAACTGCGAATAGCTTATCGCCTGCAGGAACTGACCTACGGCGGCCCGGACCGTGACACGCGTCGCATGCTGGACTTGCTGGCCGACGAGGTCGAAGGCCATGCCCGGCGCAAGCATCAGATCGCCGATCCCCGCAATCCCGTGGTGGGGACAAAGCTGCTGCGCGAATGGGATGGCAAGGAGCACACCGTGACCGTGCTGAACGACGGCTTCGCCTGGCGCGGTCGCAAATTCAAATCCCTCTCCGCCGTCGCCCGCGAAATCACTGGCACGCGCTGGAACGGGTACCGCTTCTTTGGCCTCCGCGAGCGCAAGCGGGAGGAAGCATGATGCAGTTGGACAGTCGCCCGAACCGCCGCCTTCGCTGCGCCATCTACACCCGCAAGTCGAGCGAGGAAGGGCTCGACATGGAATTCAACAGCCTCGACGCCCAGCGAGAGGCTTGCGAGGCCTATATCGCCAGCCAGAAATCTGAGGGCTGGGTCGCCACGCGCGAACGCTATGACGATGGCGGGTTCTCGGGGGGCAATCTGGACCGGCCGGGTCTGAAGCAGTTGCTGACAGACATCGACGATGGGCTGATCGACGTCGTGGTGGTTTACAAGATCGACCGCCTGTCGCGCTCGCTGATGGATTTCTCCAAGCTGGTCGAGGTGTTCGACCGGAACGGCGTGACGTTCGTTTCGGTGACGCAGTCCTTCAACACGACCACCTCAATGGGGCGTCTGACACTGAACATCCTGCTGTCCTTCGCCCAGTTCGAGCGCGAGGTCATTGGCGAACGCATCCGCGACAAGGTGGCAGCCTCGCGCAAGCGGGGCATATGGATGGGGGGCTACGTGCCCCTTGGCTACGATGTCCAAGATCGCAAGCTGGTGGTGAACGAGGCCGAAGCTGCCAAAGTGCGGCGGATTTTCCAGCGGTTCATTGATCTGGGCTCGGCCACCGTGCTGGCACGCCAACTGCGTGGTGAGGGCTTCCACAACAAGCAGGGCACACTGATCGACAAGGGCTACCTTTACCGGCTGCTGAACAACCGGGTGTATCGCGGCGAGGCCCTTCATAAGGGCAAGGCCTATCCCGGAGAGCATGACGCCATCATCGATGCGGACCTATGGGATCGCGTGCATGCCATCCTGCAGGAAAGCCCCCGCAAGCGGGCCAACAACAGCCGCGCGCAGACGCCAGCGCTCTTGAAGGGGATGATCTTCAGCGAAAATGGCGCCGCCATGACGCCGACCAGCACGAAGAAGGGAACCAAGCTCTACCGCTACTACGTGTCCATGGACGTGATCCGGAACCGCGAGACTGGCGCGGAGACCGCGCCGATGCGGCTCGCTGCCGGAATGGTCGAGGACGCGGTCGTGACCGAAGTTCGGCGCATCCTCCAAACGCCGGAGGTCGTCACGCAGGTGTTGGCTGCTCTGAAACGCGACGGCGGCGGAGCATCTGAGGGGGATGCCATCGCTGCCCTGCACGAGTTCAATGCGCTCTGGTCGCAACTCTTCCCGGCCGAACAGTCCCGCATCATCCAGTTGCTGGTGCGGCGCGTTACGGTCACCACGGCCGGGCTCGAGGTCGACATTCGCCGCGAAGGCATTGCGGGCGTCGTCCGCGAGATGGTCGCGCCCCGCAGGATGGAGGCTGCTGAATGACCAAGCCGGACGATACGATCCGCGTGCTGATCCCGTTGAAAGTGCGCAAGAAGAACGGGCGGCCGAAGATCCTGCCGCCCGCCAACTACCGGCCCAGCGAGAATCAAGCGCAGGAACCGCACATCCTGCGTGCCATCGGCCGCGCATGGGGGTGGCGACGGCGCATGGATGCCGGTGAGTTCGCCACCATTCAGGAACTGGCCGAGGCCGTGGGGTTGGCCGAGCGGCATGTCAGCCGCCAACTGCGGTTGGCCTATCTGGCACCGGAGGTGCTGAAGCGGCTGACCTGCGGGCGAGAGGCGTCGGCGGTCAGCCTCTATGATTTGTGTTTTCTAACGGGGGAGGCTTGGGAGGAGCAGGTGGGACGAGCGGTCGGAGGAGAACCAGCAGCAGGCCAGAACGACGTGATCGCGCGAGAGCCGACAGTCAGTAGGTTCCCAGGATCAAAGCGCTGTAAACCTATCGAACTGGCTTGCCACGAGCCCAAATTTCCCCTTGGATTACGGTTAAGGTGATCTGAATTTTGCGCGGTGGGAAAATGATAGGCAGTTCTGTTAGTCCAGCACGACCTGTTCGACGCAACGTATTCGTCAGCTATCATCACGGCGGCGACCAAGCCTACTATGACAGCCTTTCGACAAACATGCATGACCGCTTGCAATTGCTCACCGACAACTCGCTCGAGCGGCGCATCGACAGCAGCAATCATCTCTACATCATGCGGCGAATACGGGAGCATAATCTTCACGGCAGTTCTTGCACCATAGTTCTCTGCGGCGCGAACACGTGGCGACGGAAATATGTTGACTGGGAGATTGATGCTTCCTTGACCCAGGAGATGGGACTGGTCGGAGTTTGGATTCCTACGCTGCCCTTATTGCCAAACAACGGCACCCAAAAGCCCGCTCGGTTGCAGGATAACATTGATAGCGGCTATGCCGTCTGGATCTCTTGGAACGATATCACAGCGAATGCAAATGTTCTAACTGACGCGATTGAGCGAGCGAACGGTGCGTCGAAACGGCTGATCAACAATTCACGCCCTCAACAAGGCCGCAATCTATGAGCTCGGCTTCAGATCCAACCCATCGCACCCAAACCCTCGACCTACTTCGGATCCACGTCATCTGGGCGCATGGATCGGCAGAAGGCGCGCGCAGCGCTGAATTGTTATCAAAGCATTTCGACGGAATTGGTATGGAGCGGGACGGCGTCGCCTACAGAGTGCCTGTACGATTTGCCAGCGCGCCTTGGGATTATGAATCGCCCCTTCCTGCCGAAATCGATCTCAGTCGCGCTGTCCACAACGCGATTATCCTGCTGCACGACGACGTCATGCAGGATGATGTTGATGCTTGGGATGATTTCATTCAACGAACAAGAAAGGCCATTTCCCAACGCGGCAATAGGGATTTCTTGATCCCGTTTGGTAGCCCATCCGGCGATCCGGCCCTGCCAACTGACGCAGCGGCGAACATTCAGTACACATACAGGAAGGCTTGGACGCGGGCAGGAATGTCAGCCAGTGCTCGAGACAGCCGATTGCTTTTGCACACGCTGTACCAGATTCGGCGCCAGCTGGCACTACTTGGTGGCGGGGATGGGCATGAGAAGATCTTTGTCAGTCATGCGAAGGCCGATGGAGACACAACGGCCTCAGCGATCGTAGCTTTTGTGAACGATAAAGGTCAGGACGTCTCGCTGCATACCTTCTACGATGCCAAGGAGCTCAATCCAGGCGAAGACTTCAGCGAGCGCTTCGCGGAGGAGATCGCGGCCGGAACTCTGCTCGCCATAGTCTCCGACGCCTATGACTCTCGACCGTGGTGTGTCTTCGAACTTACGACAGCAAAACGCAAGCGACGCCCAATTGTACTCGCGGACGTCGGTCAGCGACGAACCAGTCGCACATATCCTTATGGTGCAAATCTTCCGAAGGTCAGGATTTTTCCGAAGGCCGGAGAAACGAATTGGATTGAGCCGCTGCTGGTAGAGGCGCTGTCAGAAGGGCTGCGCTGCGATCTATTTGAACGCCAAGCGGCGCGCGTCGTTGGCAATCCGGCTGATGTGCTAATGCTGCCGAGGCCGCCGGAACTCTTCGACGTGATCGATGCCGAGAATTTGCCATCACTTATCGTTTATCCCGACCCTCCTCTCAGTGCGATCGAGGAAGGATTGTTGTGTAAGGCGCTCGCCGTAATATCGCCAACAACACGGTTGTCGACGCTTGGAGAGCTATCGTGACCGCACTCTTGGGTAAGTTAGTGGCTTTGTCAGTCAGCGACGCCCCCGATCGAGCCCGGCTCGGTTTGCCGGCGCGTGAGGTTGATCGGGCGCTTTTCTCGATATGCACGGTGATAGTCCGATCCGGCGCGAAGATTGTTTACGGCGGCAATCTGGATCCAAACGGGCTGACTTTCAGCATGTTCAGGCATCTTGCCGGCGCTTATGTGGCAGCCAAAGAAGTGCCCTTTGTACATATCATCCCTGAGCCGGTTTTTCGAAAGGCGCCGTTTGACGCGCTTGTTCACGCGTTGCGTGAAGGTGCGTCGGTTGTGAAAACGCATGCTCATATCGATCGTGACCTCGTTCCATTGCGAGCTGTAGAGGATGGTTTACGAATTGGAACGGGCGCTTCAGGCATAAGATTGCGAAGTGATGGCGAATTCAGAAGCTGGCTTGACGCCAAACCGGAGCTCAATACCGCTTCAGCATTTTCAGCAGCCAGAGAAGCGATAACGCGCCTTTCGGATGCCCGTGTTGTGCTCGGCGGAAAGATGGGACTACTTAATGATCCCCGAGACGCGTATGAGGGCGCTAAGCCGGGCATTGTGGAGGAGGCGCTCCTTTCGCTGGCGGCTCACCTGCCTTGTGTACCCTTGGGCGCGTTTGGCGGTGCGGCTCGGGATGTTGCCATTGCTCTGGGATTGCTCGACCCTGCAAAACGCGTACCGCGAGGTGAACAGGCGCCGACCTACGCATCGTCGCTTGCTTTGTTAGTTGCCTATCGCGACAAAATTCCCGTCGAGCTCCAGCCCGCATTGGCGTCGCTCGCGGATGATGATCGCGGTGAGCCCATGGCGTATGACATTGCTGTTCTATTGGAGCAATGGCTGGCTTAGAACCACAGTTCTTGTTCGGCGGCGGCGTGACCTTAGTTCAGACCGCTTCGTGCTTGCATCTGCAGAACGTTCGGGGGCGATGTGCTCAGTATTCTGTTCGGATATTCGCCTTGTCGCCGCTTGCGGGTCCGGCAGCTTTATTGAGCAGCTCAGCTGGATTCGACATCGGCAACGTCTGCATCAAGCTTACGGGATAGCTTCGCGGGGAACCTCACAACCACGCCGCTTTCGGTTGTCTCTGTTCTCACCGAGAGCAGACGAACCCGCTTCAACTGCGGCGCTGCTCAATTTCACCAACATGCTGAAAATGCGTGACTTTTTGAATGCGTCTCGATCCTGGTGAAGGGCGGATGGAAAGAGACGCGGGGCATTCAGAGACCGATTTCGGCGGAAACGTCAGTCTCCGAAAGTCGGATGGCCCCGCTAAACCCCTTTGAAACAAAAAGAAAAAAGGCCCCGTCAGGGACCTCATCTCGGGTTCGCGGTGTGCAAGTGGCGGAGTGGAAGGGATTCGAACCCTCGAGACGGTTTCCCGCCTGCACCCTTAGCAGGGGTGTGCCTTCGACCACTCGGCCACCACTCCGCCGACCCGTTTAGCGATGGCCGATGGGCGGGGCAAGCGGAAAGCAGGGGAAAACCTGCGACCGGGCGCGGCGGCCTCAGCCGTTGAACAGGAAATGCAGGACGTCGCCGTCCTTCACTTCATAAGTCTTGCCCTCGACACGGAACTTGCCCGCCTCCTTCGCCCCCGCCTCGCCGTTTCCGGCGATGTAATCGTCATAGGCGATGGTCTCGGCCCGGATGAACCCCTTCTCGAAATCGCCATGGATCACGCCTGCCGCCTGCGGGGCCAGCGTGCCCTTGGGGATCGTCCAGGCCCGCGCCTCCTTCGGTCCCACGGTGAAATAGGTCTGCAAGCCCAGCAATTCATAGCCCGCCCGGATCAGACGATCCAACCCCGCCTCCGCCAGCCCCATCTCCTCCAGGAACATCGCCGCCTCATCCTCGGGCAGTTGCGCCAGTTCCTCCTCGATCCGGGCCGAGATCACCACCGTCGCCGCCCCCTGCGCCCGCGCCATCGCGGCCACGCGGTCCGACTGGCTGTTCCCGGTCGCGGCCTTCGCCTCCTCCACATTGCAGACGTAAAGCACGGGCTTCGCCGTCAGCAATTGCAACAGACGCCAGGCCCGCCGGTCATCCTCGGCCACCGCGACGGTCCGCGCGGGTTTCCCCGCCTCCAGCGCCACCTGCGCCTGCGCCAGCAGACGGTCCTGATCCGCCGCCTCCTTGTCATTGCCCTTCAGCTTGCGCGCCAGGTTCGCCCGCCGCCGCTCGATCGACTCAAGGTCCGCCAGCATCAGCTCCGTCTCGATGGTCTCGGCATCGGCGACCGGGTCGATGCGCCCCTCGACATGGGTGATGTCGCCATCCTCGAAACAGCGCAGCACATGGGCGATGGCATCGCATTCCCGGATATTGGCCAGGAACTGGTTCCCCAGGCCTTCCCCCTTCGACGCGCCCCGCACCAGCCCCGCGATATCGACAAAGGTCATCCGCGTGGGAATGATCTGCTTCGAGGCCGCAATCGCCGCCAGCTTCTCCAGCCGCGCATCCGGCACCGCCACCTCGCCCACATTGGGCTCGATCGTGCAGAAGGGGAAATTGGCCGCCTGCGCCGCCGCCGTCCGCGTCAGCGCGTTGAACAGGGTCGATTTGCCGACATTCGGCAGACCCACGATCCCCATCTTGAAGCCCATCGCCCGCTCTCCTTGCCCGACCCTTCGCCTGTCGCGCCGCTTCTAGTTTGCCACCCCGGCCATAGCAAGTTCCCGGTCGCTCCACCCTGCCCTGAACCGCTGCTTCATCTTGGGGAAAATACTCCACGGGGGTCCGGGGGTGTGAAACCCCCGGTCCCACCGCCCCAGGCCCGGCCCCTCCGCCCATTGATCTTTCCCCCCGCCTCCTGCAAAACCGCCCGCAGACCACAGGGACGGGGCCAGCCAGATGACCAGAATCGACGCCACCTTCGCGCGGCTCAAGGCCGAAGGGAAAAAGGCCTTCGTCAGCTACATCATGGGCGGCGACCCGGATGCCGCCACGTCGCTGGCCGTGATGCAGGGCCTGCCCGCCGCGGGTGTGGACATCATCGAACTGGGGATGCCCTTCACCGATCCCATGGCCGACGGCCCGACGATCCAGCTTGCCGGTCAGCGCGCGCTCGACAAGGGCATGACGATGGACGCCGTCCTCGACATGGTCCGCGCCTTCCGCAAGGGCGACCAGACCACGCCCATCGTGCTGATGGGCTATTACAACCCGATCTATTCCCGCGGCGTGGACCGCTTCCTGTCCGAGGCGAAAGAGGCCGGCATCGACGGCCTCATCGTCGTGGACCTGCCCCCCGAAGAGGATGACGAGCTGTGCATCCCCGCCCAGAAGGCCGGGATCAACTTCATCCGCCTCGCCACCCCCACGACCGATGCGAAGCGCCTGCCCAAGGTGCTGCAAAACACCTCGGGCTTCGTCTATTACGTCTCCATCACCGGCATCACCGGCGCGGCGGCGGCACAGGCCACCGATGTCGCTCCCGAAGTCGCGCGCATCAAGGCCTCGACCGACCTGCCCGTGATCGTGGGCTTCGGCATCAGCACGCCCGAAGCCGCCCGCGCCATCGCCTCGGTCGCCGATGGCTGCGTCGTCGGCTCGGCCATCGTCAAGGATATCGGCGCGGGCACCCCCGTCGCGCAGGTCCTCGCCAATGTCGCGGCCCTGGCGGCCGGGGCCCATTCCGCCTGATACCGCCGCTGCGCCGTAGGGCGGGGGTCTCCCCGCCCCCCGCTCAGGCCGCTTCCGGAAACCGCCGCTGATCCTCCAGCCGCTCGGCCAGCGAGGCGAGGTCCACCGCCAGCGACTGCACCGCCTCGATCGGGGCCAGCCCCGCGATGCGCGCCATGTCCCGCTCCACCGCCGTCACGCCGGTCATCGCGAGCGTCCGCCCCTTCGGCGTCAGCCACAGGCATTTCGACCGCCCGTCGCGCGGATTGGGCTCCAGCCGCACCAGGCCCCGCGCCTCCAGCACCGCCAATGTATGCGACATGCTGGTCTTGGGCCAGCCGAAGGCCGATGCGATGGCGCGCGGCGTCTGCCCCTCGCCCAGCCGGATCAGCCGCTCCAGCACCGCGAATTGCGCCGCGGTCAGCCCCTTGGGCAGCCGCGCCTCCACAAGCCGCTGCGCGGTATGATGCGCCGCCGATATGGCGGCGAGCAGGGTCAGAACGGGGGTCAGGGTCTCGGTCACGGGCGGGCCTCCTTGCCTATGCCCCTGCCGCAGCAAATCCCGTGCCAGAGTCGCACCACAAGGTGCGACCCCGCACCAGCTGCGCCCCGCCCTTGCCGCAATGCCCCGGAATTGGTAAGCAAAGGTAACCAATCGGAAAGCGCCCATGCCCGTTATCACCTGCATTGACGACCTCAAGCGCCTGCACAAGCGGCGCACCCCGAAGATGTTCTTCGACTACTGCGAAAGCGGCAGCTACACCGAACAGACCTTCCGCGAGAATACGTCGGATTTCCAACAGCTCCGCCTGCGCCAGAAGGTGGCGGTGGACATGCTGGGTCGGCGCACCGACAGCACCATGATCGGCCACAAGGTCGCCATGCCCGTCGCCCTCGCCCCCGTCGGCATGACCGGCATGCAAAGGGCGGATGGCGAGATCAAGGCCGCCCGCGCCGCCGAAAAGGCCGGTGTGCCCTTCACCCTCTCCACCATGTCCATCTGTTCGATCGAGGATATCGCCGAACACACCAAGGCCCCCTTCTGGTTCCAGCTTTACGTGATGAAGGATGAAGGCTTCGTGGACAGCGCCATCGAACGCGCCCGCAAGGCCGGCTGTTCGGCCCTTGTCCTGACGCTCGACCTCCAGATCCTCGGCCAGCGCCACAAGGACCTCAAGAACGGCCTCTCCGCCCCCCCGCGCCTGACGCTGCGGAACATCCTCGACATGGCGATCCGCCCGCAATGGTCGCTGGAAATGCTCGGCACAAAACGGCGCACCTTCCGCAACATCGTGGGCCATGCCAAGGGCGTGGGCGATCTCTCCAGCCTGATGAGCTGGACCAATGAACAGTTCGACCCCGAGCTTGACTGGAAAAAGATCGCCCGCATCCGCGATCAATGGGGCGGCAAGCTGATCCTGAAAGGCATCCTTGACGAGGAAGACGCCCTGAAGGCCGCCGATTTCGGCGCCGATGCCATCATCGTGTCCAACCATGGCGGGCGGCAACTCGACGGCGCGCTCTCCTCCATCCGCATGCTGCCCCGCATCGTCCGCGCCGTGGGCGACCGGACCGAGGTCTTTCTCGACAGCGGCATCCGCTCGGGCCAGGACGTGCTCAAGGCGCTGGCACTGGGCGCGAAAGGCACCTTCATCGGCCGCGCCTATATCCACGGGCTGGGGGCCATGGGCGAGGCAGGGGTGACCAAGGCGCTGGAGGTGATCCGCAAGGAACTGGATATCACCATGGCGCTCTGCGGCGAAAAGGCGGTCCAGAACCTCGGCCGCCACAACCTGCTGATCCCGAGGGATTTCGAAGGCGATTACCTCTAGGCGTCGCGCCAGGTCCAGCCCCCGGGAGGCGCTTCGCCCTCCCGGACCCTCCCGAGGATATTTGAGAACAGATGAAGTTGCAGACGCAGGGTCAGGCCGGCAAGGCCCGCCGCTGCCGCGCCATCATCGGCGCAAGGATCAGCACGCAGAGCAGCATCACGGCGGCAAAGACAAAGGCAAAGCGCAGACCGAAGGCCCCGGCGATGAAGCCAAGGCTGGGCGGCCCGAAGAAATAGCCGAAATAGCCCAGCAAGGTGGCCCGCGCCACGGCCCGCGCCCGCGCCTCCGGTTCCGCCAGCCGCCCGACCATCGAAAAGGCCGTGGGCGCGATCACCGAAGACCCGATCCCCATGACGATGAACCCCGCATAGGCCATGAGCGGAGAGGTCGCCATCGCCGCCCCCAGCGCCCCGCAGGCCGACACCACCGCCCCCCCGATCAGCAGCCGGATCGGATCGACCCGCGTCACGATCCCCTGCCCCACCAGCCGCGCGAAACCCATGGTCAGTGCCAGCGCCGCCGGCCCCATCGCGCCTTCCTCCGGGCTGCCGCCCAGCGTCTTTTCGATATGCAGCGCCGACCAGTTCTCGGCCGCGTTCTCGGTCAGGAAGGCGATCAGCACGATGCCGCCCCCGATCACCGGGATCAGGCCCAGCCGCCCCGCCGTTCCATCCTTGGGCTTCCTCAGCCCATGAATCGTCCCGTCCCGCTCCAGCGTGGACAGCGCCAGCACCGCCGCCACCGCCGCCATCGTCCCCATCACCCAGCCCGGATTCCAGCCTTCGCCCCGCATCGCCCCCGTCGCCAGCGCGCCCCCGGCATAGCCAAAGCTATAGGCCGCATGGCAGAGGTTCATCAGATGCAGGTTCCGCTCATTCTCCAGCGCCGCCACGCGGGCGTTCATCAGCACATCGGTCAGCCCCGTCGCCGCCCCGCAGGCCATCATCGCCAGAGGGAAGATCCAGGCCACCCCCGCCTGCCCCGGCAGGGCAAAGGCCGCCGCCATCAGGATCGTGGCCACGGGCAGCGCCACCCGCCCCAGCATCGCCCCGATCATCGGCGCCAGCAGCATCGCTGTCACCGCCGCAATCGGCGTCGGCAGGATCAACAGGCCCAGCTCCGACTCATTCACCTCCAGCGCCGCCTTCAGATCGGGCAGCACGGCGGCAAAAGTGCCCCACAGCACGCCCATGGCGGCAAAGGCGGCAACGGGCGCGCGCGCCGCGGAAAGGGTGGTCGTCACGGACATGGGGGCAATCTCGGGGGCAATCTCCTGCCTGCCACAGCTAGACCGCCCCCCGCCCCCCGGCAAGCCTGCCCGCGACCCGACCCGCGCCGCCCGCGACCCGATTTTCCCTTTCCTTCCCGCCGAATCGCGGCTATAGCCCCCCGGTCGCGCCGCACACCCTTGGAGGGCGGCGGATGAATATATGGAGAAAACCTATGGCTCATGAGATCCCCGATCTTCTGGCCGAGGTACGGACGGGGACAGGCAAGGGGGCCGCTCGTCAAGCTCGTCGTGAGGGCTACGTACCCGGCATCATCTATGGCGACGGCAAGGAGCCGACGCCGATCAAGCTGAAATACTACTACCTGCTCAAGCGCCTGAAGGCCGGTCGCTTCCTGCAAACCCTCTTCAACGTGAAGATCGAGGGTGGCGAGGAAGTGCACGTGATCTGCCGCGGCGTGCAGCGCGACGTGGTGAAGGATCTGCCGACCCATGTCGATTTCATGCGCATCCATGACGAGTCGCGCATCAACCTCTTCATCCATGTGGATTTCATCAACCACGAAGCCTCGCCGGGCCTGAAGCGCGGCGGCACGCTCACCGTGGTCCGCCCGGAAGTGGAGCTTGAGGTCGTGGCCGGTGACATCCCCGATCACATCACGGTTGACCTGACCGGCAAGCAGATCGGCGACGTCATCCACATCAATGACGTGGACCTGCCGAAAGGCGCCAAGCCCACCATCGCGCGCAACTTCGTCATCGCGAACATCGCCGCTCCGACGGGCCTCGCCGCGTCGGAGTGATCCTTCGGGATTTCGCATCAGGGGGCGCGGCCGGGTGATCGGCCGCGCCCCTTTCCGTTTCGCCACAGACTTGCACCGCAACCGCACCTGCGGCAAAGGTCGCGCAGGACCGCAGGAAGGGCAGGACAGTGAAAATCTTCGCAGGCCTCGGCAATCCCGGCGCGAAATACGCGGGCAACCGCCACAATATCGGCTTCATGGCGCTGGACCGCATCGCCACGGACCACGGCTTCGGCCCGTGGAAATCCGCCTTCAAGGCGCAGGTCGCCGAAGGCCGCCTCGGCGCGGTGAAGGTGCTGCTCCTCAAACCCCAGACCTTCATGAACCTGTCGGGCGAGGCCGTCCGCGCCGCGCTCGACTTCTACAAGCTCGGCCCCGAGGCGGTGACCGTCTTCCATGACGAGCTTGACCTCGCCCCCGGCAAGGCCCGCGTGAAACAGGGCGGCGGCCATGCCGGGCATAACGGCCTGCGCTCCATCCATGCCCATCTCGGCACCGATGCCTATGCCCGCGTGCGGCTCGGCATCGGCCATCCCGGCCACAAGGATGCCGTCGCCGCCTATGTCCTGCACGACTTCGCCAAGGCCGATCAGGACTGGCTCGACGACCTGCTCCGCGGCCTCTCCGACGGCGCACCCGCGCTCGCCGAAGGCGATGCCGCCCGCTTCATGAACGCCGTCGCCCTGCGCACCGCGCCCCCCCGCTCCTCCGACCGCAGCGAAGGCAAGGCCGCCGCGCCGCCCAAAGCCCCACCCGAAGCTCCACCCGCCACCACCGACGACCGCACCGCCCTGCAAAAGCTGATGGACAAGTTCCGCTGACCCCCGAACCCGCCCGCGCCGACAGCATCCGCGCCGCCTTCCGCTCGCAGGCCCGCGCCTGCGCCCGCCTCGGCTCGCCCCTGATGGAAAGGCTCCTCCACGGCCTTGCCGGGTCGCTCCAGCCCGGCACGCCCCTCACCGACCGCATCCTCACCTGGCCCGGCGATCCCGGCCCCGCCGGCGATGCCCTGCCCCTGCGCCTTGCCGCAGGCCTCCATGCCCTCGTCCTTTCCGGCACCGCCCCCGCCCTTGCCAAAGCCTATGCCGCAGGCACCCCCCTCCCCGCCGCGCTGGACGCCCTGCAAACCCATGCCGCGCAGCTCGACCGCTGGCTCGACCACCCGCCCCAGACCAACGAATTGCGCCGCTCCGCCCCCCTCCTCGCCGCCGGCCACCTCCTGACTGCCCGCTTCGGCCTGCCCCTCGCCCTCTCCGAACTCGGCGCCTCCGCAGGCCTCAACCTGCTCTGGGACCGCTGCACCCTCACCCTGCCCGGCCTCACCCTCGGCACAGGCCCGATCCACCTCGCCCCCGACTGGGACGGCCCACTGCCCCCCGCGCGCCCCATCACCATCGCGGACCGCGCAGGCTGCGACCTACACCCGCTCGACCCGGTAACCGACCGCCTCCGCCTCCTCGCCTATCTCTGGCCAGATCAACCCGACCGCCTCTCCCGAACCGAGGCCGCCTTGCGCGAAGCCGCCCGCCTCCGCCCGCCCCTCACACAGGCCGATGCCGCCGACTGGCTCGACCACCGCCTCGTCCCCCCTCGGCAAGGCACGCTCCACATCGTCTTCCACACCATCGCGGCCCAATACTTCCCCGCCGCCACCCGCGCCCGCATCGCCGCAACGCTGGCCGCCGCAGGCACAAAGGTCACCCCCACCGCCCCCCTCGCCCATCTGGCGATGGAGGCAGACGGCACCCCCGACGGCGCCGCCCTCACCCTCACCACCTGGCCCGGCGGGCAGACCGAATCCCTCGGCCGCGCCTGCTTTCACGGCCGCTGGCTGCGCTGGTCGCCAGATCGCTGACCCACCCTCGCCCCGGCAAAGCAGCGCGCAGCGCTCCCCGCATCCGCCACCGGACCACGATCAGACCCTTGACCGCGCCTCCAGCCCACGCACCCGCCCCCACACCCTTAACCAACACCCCCCAGTAACCTTAACGCCCCACCTCACCCCCCTTCATCTTGGCCAAAAATACTCTCAGGGGGTGAATGGGCGCGCAGCGCCCAGAGGGGGCGGAACGCCCCTTTCCCCTTCATGCCACACGCCCCCGCTTGGCAATCCGCCCGCCCCGTGCCAAGCCTTCAGGCAAACAGGGAAACCGACCATGCGCCTCGCCCTTCGCCTTGCTCTCCTCGCGATCCTCCTCCTCGCCGCCGCCGCCCTCTGGAAGCGCGAGGAAATCGCCCGCCTCATGGCTGTGAACTCCCTCTTCGCGCCCGAAACCATCGTCCAGAACTTCTCCCATATGGACGACCTCTTCCTCACCCGCCCCCTCTCGCGCGGCGATGGCCCCATCAGCCCCCTGCCCCAGGGCCCGCAGGCCACCCTCCCCCCCGAAGTCACCGACTGGATCGCCGACCGCAACGTCACCGCCCTCGTCATCCTGAAGGACGGCCAGATCGTCCATGAAAGCTATCATCAGGGCACCGGCCCCGATGATCTCCGCATCTCCTGGAGCGTGGCGAAAAGCTTCCTCTCCGCCCTCTTCGGCATCGTCCTGGCCGAGGGCCATATCGACAGCCTCGACGATCCGGTCACGAAATACGTCCCCGCCCTCGCCGGCACCGCCTATGACGGCACCACCATCCGCCACATCCTGACCATGTCCTCCGGCGTCGCCTTCAACGAGGATTACATGGATTTCTGGTCCGACATAAACCGCATGGGCCGCGTCCTCGCCCTGGGCCAGTCGATGGACGGCTTCGCCGCCAGCCTGAAGGACCGCGCCGCCGATCCCGGCAGCCGCTGGCATTACGTCTCCATCGACACCCATGTCCTCGGCATGATCATCCGGGGCGCAACAGGCGAAGACATCCCCGAACTCATGGAACGCCACATCCTCGCCCCGATGGGCCTTGAGAAGGCCCCCTATTACCTGACCGATGGCGATGGCGTCTCCTTCGTCCTCGGCGGCCTCAACGTCACCACGCGCGACTATGCCCGCTTCGGCCAGATGATCGCCCAAGGCGGCATGTGGCAGGGCCGCCAGATCGTCCCGCGTGACTGGGTCGAGGCCTCCATCACCCCCTCCGCCCCGGGCGGTGCAGGCTACGGCTATCAATGGTGGATCGCCGAAGGCGCATCGCCGGGCGAAGTGAACGCCCAGGGCATCTACGGCCAATACATCTGGATCGACCGCGCCCGCAACGTCGTCATCGCCGTCAACGCCGCAGATCGCGACTTCGAAGACCCCGGCGTCGCCGAAGCCAACATCGCCCTCTTCCGGCGCATCGCCGCAGGCCTCTAGGCCTGCCCCTCCCCCTTGCCGAAAAACCCGGCAAGGGCCCGCCCCACCGTCTCGGTCACCCCCGGTTTCGGCAGCGCGTCAAAGGGCATCGGGCGGCAAATCTCCATCGCCGCCACCCCCACCCGCACCGTCAGCGCGCCATTGACCACGCCTTCCCCGAACCGCCGCGACAGCTTGGACAACAGCCCTCCCCCCGCGACCGACCCGATCAGATCATCGGTCAGGGCAATCGCCCCCGTCGCCACCAGATGCCCGAAGACCCGCCGCAGCAGCTTCACCGACCCCAGCATCCCGGACCGCCCGCCATAGATCTCCGCCACCCGCCGGATCATCCGCAGATTGGCAAACAGCGCCGCCGCCACATCGGCCAGCGCCAGCGGCACCAGCGCCGTCACCGTCGCCACCTGCCGCGCCGCCGCCTCGATCTCGGCCCGCGCCTGCGCGTCGAGGGGCGCCATCACCTCCACCTCCGCCAACCGGATCAGCGCATCGGCATCCATCACATCGGACTCACGCTCCGCCACCCGCGCCAGACCCCAGCGCAGCTCCCCCCGGCCCGCATAAAGCCGCTTCACCTCGCGCAGCACCGCCCGCGCCTCGGCCAGGGTCCCCGCCCCCGCCGCCCGCGCCCGGATCCCATCCAGCCGCCCCAGCCGCGCAAAGCCCGCCGCCTCCCGCAGGGCCAGCAACACCGCCGCCAGCACCGCCGCCCCCACCAGAACCAGCGCCACCGTCCCCAGCAGCGTGTTCGCCGTCAGCAACCCCGTCACGAACTCATAGGCCGCCACCGAAAGCACAAAGGAAAACAGCGCCCCAAAGGCCCAGAGCGCGAACCGCCCCAGCACAGACCCGCGCCGCGCCGCCCCTACCCGCAGCGCCGCCTGCATCGCCTGTCCCTGCGGCAGAACCTCCGGCACCGAAGGGGCCAGCGCCGGATCGGCCCCTCCCTCCCGCTCGATCACGAAAGGCTTGTCCGCGCTCACAGCCGATCTCCGATCAGAAACTCCACCGCCCGGTCCAGCCTGATATGCGGCGGCCCGTCACCCGGTTTCACGGCCATCCGCAAAGGCGGCGCGAAACTCATCATCCCGAATTCCGCCTCCAGCCAGCGTTCCGCCCCCTGCCGCGCCGGCGACAGCAGCCGCGCCGGGTCCTCCGGCAACCGCCCCGGATACATCGCCACCACCCGCCCATCCTCCAGCCGCCCGGTCACGCAGTCCAGAACCCGCCCCTCGCGCGTCACCGTCTCCTCCACCGTCGCCCGGAACCCGGCCAGCGACATCGCCGCGGTCAGCGCCCCTGCAAACTCCGCCCGATCCTTCGCCTCGCGCAGCATCGCCTCCATGATCGCGGTCAGCGCCCCATGCTGCGTATGGTGCAGATGATCCGCCTTGGTCGCCGCGAACAGGATACGCTCCACCCGCTTGCCGCCCAAGAGCGCCGTCAGCCACCCGTTCCGTCCCGGCCGGAAGGCCCCCAGCACATCCGCCATCACCCGCCGCAGATCCTCCAGAGCCTGCGGCCCCCGATGGATCGCCCCCAGCACATCGGCCAGCACAATCTGCCGGTCGATCCGCGCGAAATGCGCCCGGAAAAAGGGCTGCACCACCTGTGCCTTGTATCCCTCGAACCGCCGCTCCATCTCGCGCCACAGGCAGCCGCGCGGCATGTCCCCCGGCTTCGGCAAGGGCGCAAAGGTCAGCGCGGGCGACCCCGCCAGATCGCCGGGCAGCAGAAACCGCCCCGGCGTGCAATCCGCCCATCCCGCCTGCCGCGCGCCCCCCAGATAGGCGGTGAACAGCGCGGCCAATTCCTTCGCCCGCCCCTCCACGAAAGGCAGCGCCCCATCCTCCGCCCGCGCCGTGGCCAGAAACGCCGCCCCCTCGGCCCGCTTCGCCAGCCGCGCCAGCACCTCCTCCGACCAGTCGGCATAGCTCTTGTCCAGCAGCGCCAGGTCCAGCAGCCACTCGCCGGGATAATCCACGATGTCCAGATGCACCACCCGCGGCCCGGTCAGCCCCGACAGCCACCCCTCCGGCCGCACCCGGAAGGACAGCCGCAATTCCGATACCGCCCGCGTGCTGTCGGGCCAGCGCGGCGCATCCCCGGTCAGCGCCGCCAGATGCCCCTCATAATCAAAGCGCGGCAGCGTCAGGTCCGGCTGCGGCTGCAACCACACCGCCTCGATCCGCCCCCCCGCCTCGGCCTGCAATTGCGGCATCCGCCCCCGATTCAGCAGATTGGCCACCAGCCCGGTGATGAACACCGTCTTTCCCGCCCGGCTCAGCCCCGTCACCCCCAGCCGCACCACCGGCTCGAACAGCGCTTCCGATACAGAGGCCGCCGCCCCCTCGATGCTGCGGGCAATGCCGTCGGTGATGGATGAAAGGACCAATCGCTTCCCCTGTGCCTCCCCCAAACATAGGCACCCGCGCCGCGCTTGTGTAGCCATGGCCCGCGCATGGTGGACAAGCCCGCCTTGCATCGGCTAACCCCGGCCCATGCCCCGCTTCGCCCTCCTCATCGACTATGACGGCACGCCCTTCAACGGCTGGCAGCGTCAGGCGCAGGGCCAACCCTCCGTCCAGCAGGCCATAGAAGAGGCGCTGGCAAAGCTCGAACCCCGCCCCCATACCATCGCCGCCGCAGGCCGCACCGATGCCGGCGTCCATGCCACAGGTCAGGTCGCCCATGCCGATCTCGCCCGCGACTGGGATCCCTTCCGCCTGTCCGAGGCGCTCAATCACCACCTCAAACCCGCCCCCGTCGCCATCCTCAAGGCCGCCCTCGTGCCGGACGATTTCCACGCCCGCTTCTCGGCCCTCGAACGCCGCTATACCTTCCGCCTCATCACCCGCCGCGCGCCCCTGACGCATGACCGTGGCCGCGCCTGGCACATCCAGCACCCGCTGGACATCGCGGCGATGCGCGCAGGCGCCGCCCATCTCATCGGCCTGCACGATTTCACCACCTTCCGCTCCACCCTCTGCCAGTCGAAAAGCCCGGTAAAGACGCTGGACGAAATCACCATCGACAGCCGCCCCACCACAGGCGGCACCGAAATCCGCTTCCATCTCCGCGCCCGCAGCTTCCTGCACAATCAGGTCCGCTCCATCGTCGGCACGCTGGAACGCGTGGGGGCCGGAAGCTGGCACCCCGATGACGTGCGAACCGCGCTACAGGCAAAAGACCGCGCCGCCTGCGGCCCCGTCTGTCCGTCGCAAGGCCTCTACCTCACCGGCGTTTCCTATCCGGCAGACCCTTTCGCGGGTTGAACAGGTGACCGAGGGCGCTCCCCCCCGGACCAGCCCAGACTATCTTCAAGAAAATGCAGAAGAGGCCGCGCGTTAACCTTAACGGCCTACCCTTCCCCCTTCATCTTGGCAAAAAATACTCTCGGGGGTGAATTGGCCGCATGGCCAAGAGGGGGCAGAAGGCCCCCTGAACCCGGAGGAGGCGCGCAGGCGCCGACGACGCCAAAAGACTTGCGGCGCTAGCCGCTCCGCCAGATCACCGCCCGTCCAGCGCGGCAAGGTCCGGCAGATGCTGCACCAGCGGCGCCGCCAGCCCCTGATGATCCAGCACCTTCCGCACCCCGGGCCGCGCGCCGACCACCACCAGCACGCCCCCCCGCCGCGCCATCCGTCGCGCCAGCAGAAGGAAGGCCCGCGCGCCCGAACTGTCGATCATCGGCACATCCGTCACATCCACCACGAATTCGCGCGGACGGTCCGCGATCCGCTCCAGCACCGATCCCAGCCGCGCCGCCGCGCCAAAGAACCAGGGCCCGCGCAGCCGGATCACCACTCGGTCGCCATCCAGCTCCGCCACCGGCGCATCGCCTGCGCCCGACATTTCCGCCGCCTCCGACATCCGCGCGATAAAGACCAACCCGCCCAGCGCGAACCCCACCACGATCCCCTCCGTCAGGTCGCGGAACACGACCAGCAGGAAGGTCACCACCAGCACCGCCGCATCCGCCCGGCTGCCGCGCAGCAGGTGCCAGAACTCCTCCTTCTCGGCCATGTTCCAGGCCACCACGGCCAGAACGCCCGCCAGCGCCGCCAGCGGGATGAACCCCGCCAAAGGCGCCGCAACCAGCATGAAAGCCAGCACGAAGAGCGCATGCAGCATCCCCGACACCGGCCCGCGCGACCCCGCCCGCACATTCGTCGCCGTCCGCGCGATGGTCCCCGTCACGCAGAACCCGCCGAACAGCGCCGATCCCACATTCGCCGCCCCCTGCGCCACAAGTTCCGCATTGCTGCGATGCCGCGCCCCGCTCATCCCATCCGCCACCACCGCCGACAGCAGCGACTCGATCGCCCCCAGCAAGGCGAAACTCACCGCCCAGGGCAGCGCCGCCATCACCGCCTCGGCGCTCATCACCGGCAGGCCCGGAACGGGTGGCAGGCGCGGCAATTCCCCGAATTTCGATCCGATGGTTTCCACCTCCAGCCCCAGCCCCGCCACCACCAGCGATGCAAGCGCCACCGCGATCAGCATGCCGGGCGCGCCCGGCCGCCACCGCTTCATCCCCTGAATGACCGCGATCACCCCCAGCGCCACCGCCAGCGCCGCCCCCGTCACCGTCCCCCGCGCCTCCCACAGCGCCCGGACCTTTTCCACGATCTCCGCCGGTTCCGGCCCCGCCAGCGTCAGCCCGAACAGGTCGCGCAACTGGCTGGCAAAGATGATGACCGCAATCCCCGCCGTGAATCCCACCGTCACCGGATAGGGGATGAAGCGGATATAGGTCCCCAGCCGCAACGCCCCCGCCGCCAGAAGCAGGAACCCGGAAAGGAAGGTGGCCAGGATCAACCCCTCCACCCCCACCGCCATCACGCAGGCCGACACCAGCACGATGAAGGCCCCCGCCGGCCCCCCGATCTGATAGCGCGACCCGCCCAGCGCCGACACGAGGAACCCGCCCACGATGGTGGTGTAAAGCCCCCGCTCCGGCCCCACCCCGCTGGCAATGGCAATCGCCATCGACAGGGGCAGCGCCACGATGGCCACGGTCAGCCCGGCCAGCGCATCCGCCCGCAGGTCCCGCAGGCCATAGCCTTCGCGCAGAACCGTCACGATCTTCGGCAGGAACTCCGGTTCGGGCGGGGGTGAAGGGGCAGCACGGCTTGCGTCTGTCATGGTCCGGCACTAGCCAAGGGGGCAGGCCCATCCAACGCCCCGCCCCGCCCCCTGTCAACCACCGGAACGCCGCATGCCCACCCGCCCCGATCCCGTCGCCGCCGCCGATGACGAGGCCCGCGCCCTCGCCCGCTCCCTGATCGACGGCGCGACCCATGCCGCCCTCGCCGTCACCGATCCCGCCGACGGCACCCCCGGCATCAGCCGCATCGCCCTCGGCCGCGCCCCGGATGGCGGGCTCCTCACCCTCGTCTCGGCGCTCGCCCCCCACCATGCGGCCCTCAAGGCCCATCCCGCCTGCGCCGTGATGCTGGGCGAGGTCGGCGCCAAAGGCGACCCCCTCACCCATCCCCGCCTGATGGTGAAGGCCCGCGCCAGCTTCATCGCCCCCGACGATCCCGCCCGCCCCGCCCTGCGCGACCACTGGCTCATCCATCACCCCAAGGCAAAGCTCTATGTCGATTTCGGCGATTTCGCCTTCGTCCGGCTGACGCCCCTCTCCGCCCTGCTCAATGGCGGCTTTGCCCGGGCCTTCCGGCTGTCGCCGGAAGACCTCGGGTAAACCCGCTCACAACGGATTGTCGCAGCGCACCGTCACCTGCACCCGCCCGCGCACCGCCACGGGCCAGCGCAGATGCACCTCGTTCCGCGCCCCCCCCTGCTCCACCAGCGTGAAGGGCAGCGCCCATTGCGTCACGTTCGACGCAGTGGTGACCGCCCCCTCCGGCATCAGCCCCGTCACCACCCGCGCCCGCCCGCCAAAAGGCAGCCACGGCCCCGGCTGCACCACCCATGTCTCCGCCGCGCTGCCCTGGTTATGCTCGATGATCACCGGGCTGACCGTCATCTGGTCGATGGAATGGAAGGCATTCGCCTCGAAGGTGATGTTGCGGAACCGCGCGGCATCCAGCCCGGCAAAGCTGTCATCCACCCCCTCCACCCGCTCGATGGTCCCGTTGATCGTGCGGAAGGTGTTGTCCGTCACCATCAACCCGTTGATGAAATGCCCCGGCCCGCGCGGCGTCACCACGATCCAGCGGAAGGCGGTGCTCACCCCGCTCGCCATGAAGATATTGCCCGTCACCGTCAGCCCGCCGAAAGACAGCTCATTGCTGAACGACGGTTCGGCATCATGCTCGTTCGACCATTCGAGGAAACAGTTGTCGATATAGTTCCCCACCACCAGACTGCGCGCATGGGTCGAGGTGAAGACGATCCCCGCCCGCCGCAACCCCGCCTGCTGCTCGTCACCCTGAAAGAAGTGGTTCGCCACCACCAGATGCCCCGTCCCGCCCAGAATGGCGAAATGGGCAAAGCGCACCACCCGGCACTCGCGCAGCTTGGCGTCATTGGCATTCACGTTCAGCGCGATGCTCGTCCGGCTCTGCACCGGCAGAGACTGCTCGTTCGACAGGAACTGACACAGGTCCACCATCAACCCCTGACAGCCCAGCCCCGGCGAGGTGATCCCCCGGTCCAGCGGCCGATTGAACACGCAATTGTCCACCCGCAGCGCGATCCCCGCCACTGGCAGGAGGATCCCGCTCGCCACCCCGCCGCAGTCGAACTCCACCTCGCGGAATTCCAGACGGCTCAGATTGGCGAACCCCATCAGATCGACGACATAGCGATAGCGCTCGAAGGTGAAGCTCCGCGTCCCGGCGGCGGCGAACAGCGGCTGGCTCAACTCCACCGTCCCCGCCGCCACATTCACCGCGCGGACATAGACCTCGCGCCCCACCCCCGTCCCGCTCACCCGCGCGCCGGGGGCGATATTCGCCGCATTGGCCACCCCGGTCAGCCGCGTCGGGCTGGCGACCGAATAGGTCGCCACCGATGTCGCCACTGCCGTCTCCCAGGCCGCCCCGTCCTGCGCCTCCAACTGGCCATTGCGGATCACCCGCCGCAGGTTGAACACCGACAGCCCCGTGATCGCCGCAAGGTCCAGCGGCGCCGCCAGCCGCACCCGCCGCCCCGACAGGTCGAACTCCACATGGTCGCTGAAATTGAACAGGGCCTGCAACGCCTTGCGCAGCCCCGCCTCCTCCCCGCCAAAGGCCGCCGCATAGGTGTTCAGGTCGAAATTCCGTCGGCAGGTCAGCCGCGCCGTGGCAGGCATGACCACCACCCCCTCGAAATGCACATGGCTTTCAAAGGTCACGTTCCCGGCCAGCCGATAGGTCCCCGCCGATACCAGCACCGACCGCTGCCCCGCCGCCGCATCCGCCGCCTCGAAGGCCGCCGTGTCATCGGCCACTCCGTCACCCACCGCGCCATAGTCGCGCACATCGACCCAGGTCATCAGGTTGCGGTGAAAGACCTCGGTCGCATCCTCGACCACGATATCGTCGATCCGCAGCACGCCGCCCACCGGCCCGGTCAGATCAATCCCCAGATGCCCATAGGCCGGGGCCGTGCCCCAGACCATATCCACCCCGTCCCGATTGCCCGATCCGATGATCGCGCTCACCGTCACCACCTGCCCATAGGAGGTCAGCGCCACCCCCGGCCCCACCTGCACCGCGCCGGCCACATTGGCCCCGTTCACCGCCGCCGCGAAACCCGCGATCCGCACCGTGGGCAACGCGCCCGACAGGCATTTCACCCGCGCCGTGACCCGCAGATACAGCCCCGGCTGAAAGGGGATGCGCTGAAAGGACCGCAGCTTCAGCGTGGCGCCCGTCTTCTGCACCTCCAGACAGCCGCCGAAATCCTGATCCGCCGCCACGAAGGCGGCGTTGGCCTGCCCGGCCCAGGACCCCTGCCCCGCCAGCCCATCCTCGCGCGACCACAGGCTCAACCCCGCCTCAAAGGCCGGCGGCATCAGCGCCAGCCCCTCCGTCACCGCCTTGTTCATCGCATCCCTCGCCGCGTTTTCACCCGCAGCAAGGGCTATCAAGGCAGGGTTAACGGGTTGTCAGACCAGCGCGCGGTCCTGGGCCGCAGGCCGCAGCAGGCTCAGGCTCAGGCCCCGACCCCCGGCTCCGGCAAAAGCTGCACACCGTTGATCTGCCACCCTTCCGGCCCCTCCACCATCTGATAGTCAAGGATATGGGTCTTCCCCGCCTGATCGGTGATCATCACCTTCTGCCACAGCCGCCCGCCCACCTCGCGCTGCTCCAGCATCCGCACCGATCCGGGCCGATGCACCATCGGATAGCCCTGCTTCACCATCGCCCCGAAATTCTCGGGCGACATGAAGATCGACTTGATGGAAGGCGAGGCAAAGGTGAAGGCCGTGGCGAAATCATCCGCCTTGAAGGCCTCGATCTGGTTCAGGATGGTCTGTTCGATCGGATTGTCCTGCGCGGCCACGGGGGCGGCAACAGGCAGGCTCAGGCAAAACGCAGTCAGCAGTCCAAAGGCGATGCGGCGCATGGCGGCCTCCCTCAAAGCGTCCCCAAGGGAAGCTTAGGGCCATGCGCCCGCTGGTCAACTCAGGTCACCCCTCCCGGAACCCCCAGACCGACCGCCGCCCAGGAAACCCGGCCCCGCGCCGGGGCCTCCGGCGCATTCCAGCCGCAGCGGGTCCGCCTGTGCAGCCACGCACCCTTAACCGGAAAACCACCCGCTTCCCTGCCCGAATTTGTATGTACACTTTGCTGCACAAAAAGCGGCACAGAATGCGGCACAGCCGTTTTCCCCAGGGACCGCCGGATTTCCCGGCAATCCCCAAAGGTTAAGCCAACTCCCCCGCCAGCGCCCGATCCATCAGCGCCACGGTTTCCTTCACCCCATAAAGCGCGACGAACCCGCCGAAACGCGGCCCCTCGCTCGCCCCCAGCAGCACCTCATAAAGCGCCTTGAACCAGTCCCGCAGCGGCTCGAACCCATGCTCCTTGCCCACCGCAAAGACCATGGATTGCAGCGCATCCGCATCCTGCCCGCCCTCCCAGGCGACCAGCCGCCCCCGCAGATCGACCATCGCCGCCCGCTCCTTCTCATCCGGCAGACGGAACTGCCGCGTGGGCGCGATCTTGTCCGCGAAATAGCGCACCGCAAAGCCTGCGGCGGCATCCAGATCGGGATGCGTCTCGGGGCTCGCCTCCGGCGCATAGGCCCGGATATAGCCCCACAAGCCCTTGGAATCCTTGGCCCCCGCCACGCTGGCAAGGTTCAGGAGCATGCTGAACGGCACCACCATCCGGCTCTCCGGCGGGTTACCGCCATGGATGTGCCAGACCGGATTGTTCACCTGGCCATCCACATCCTGCGCGGGGTAAGCCTTCAACTGCTGGTGGTATTCATCCACCGCCCGCGGGATCACATCGAAATGCATCCGCTTCGCCGTCTTGGGCTTCTGATACATGAAATAGGACAGGCTCTCCGTCGCCGCATAGGTCAGCCATTCGTCGATGGTCAGCCCGTTCCCCTTCGACTTGGAAATCTTCTGCCCCTGATCATCCAGGAACAGCTCATAGGTCATGTGATTGGGCTTCCGCCCCCCCAGCACCTCGCAGATCCCGTCATAGATCGGCGTGTTGGTGGAATGGTCCTTCCCATACATCTCGAAATCCACACCCAGCGCCGCCCAGCGCGCCCCGAAGTCCGGCTTCCACTGCAACTTCACATGCCCCCCGGTGACCGGCAGCGTCCACTCCCGCCCCTCCTCGTCATCGAAGGTGATCTCGCCCCGCACCGCATCCACATTCTTCATCGGCACATAAAGCACCCGCCCCGTTTCCGGGTGGATCGGCAGGAAACAGCTATAGGTCTGCTGCCGTTCCTCGCGCAGCGACGCCAGCATGATCGCCATGATCGCGTCATAGCGCTCCGCCGCCAGCCGCAGCGTCGCATCGAACCGGCCCGACTTGTAGAACTCCGTCGCGCTGATGAACTCGTATTCAAACCCGAAGGTATCGAGGAACCGCCGCAACATCGCATTGTTGTGGTGACCAAAGCTCTCATACTGCCCATAGGGATCGGGGACCGATGTCAGCGGCTTCTGCATGTGCTGACGCAACATCTCCTGTTGCGGCACATTTTCCGGCACCTTCCGCATCCCGTCCACATCATCCGAGAAACAGATCAGCCGCGTCGGAATATCGCTGATCACCTCAAAGGCCCGGCGGATCATCGTCGTCCGCGCCACCTCGCCAAAGGTCCCGATATGCGGCAGGCCGGACGGCCCATAGCCCGTCTCGAACAGCACATAACCCTTCTCCGGGTCCTTCTTCTCATAGCGTTTGAGGATCGCGCGCGCCTCTTCAAAGGGCCAGGCTTTCGATTTCATCGCGGCGTCACGCAGGGCAGACATCGGCAATCCTCAGGGAAGATGCGGAAACCCCATGCCTCCGCAACCCCCGTCCTCTATTGCCGCCCCCGCATCGCGTCAATAATCTCCGGCCCGAACCGCAAAGGAGTCCCCCATGTCCGACACTGCCCCGATGTCCGCACAGGACGCGCTCATCGCCGTCATGGTCGCCTGCTCGGCCTCCGACCAGAACATGCGCACAGCGGAACTGGTGGCGATCCAGCGCATGGTGAACCACATGCCGGTCTTCGCCGATTACGATCAGGACCGCATCCGCCGGATCAGCCAGATCGTCTTCGACCTCTTCGAAGAGGAAGACGGTCTCGACGCCCTCTTCGGCCTGATCCGCGACGCCCTGCCCGAACGTCTCCACGAAACCGCCTATGCCCTGGCCTGCGACGTGGTCACCGCCGATGGCAATCACAACGAGGTGGAACTGAGGATGCTCGATGAAGTGCGCGAAGAGTTGAAGGTCGATCGCCTCCACGCCGCCGCCATCGAATGGGGCGCCCGCGTCCGCCACATGAAACCCTGACCCGGACGCCCCACCCGCCGTCCCGTCACGCCATCCCCGCCCGCCCTTCACTTTCTGTCGAAAAACATCCTCGGGGGGTCCGGGGGGCAGACAGCCCCCCGGTCCGACGCGCGAACCGGGCGCACCGCCCCGCCCCACGCCGTAGGGCGGGGTTCACCCCGCCCCCCGCCTCACGCATAAAGCCCCGCCCAGCGCGCGATCAGCTGCCCCTGCAACCGCCGCGCCCGTCGCGTCCAGGCCTTGCCGCCCTCCGGCTGCTCCCGCTCGGCCACCGACAGCCGATCCCGCCGCGCCGCATCCGCGCAGAAAATAGCGAAGGCCATCTCCCGCCCCGAAGGCGGCTGCACATAGCCCACCAGCGCCGAAACGAAGTTCAGCGTCCCGGTCTTGCCGATCACCTGCACCGGGCTTTCGATCTCTTCCCCGTCGCCGCCGCGCATCCCCAGATCGCGCAGCACCGCCTTCAACTGCCCGCCGGTCTGCGTCCCCTGCGCCGCGACAAGCGCCCGCACCATCTCCTCCGCGCTGATCCGGCTCTCGCCCCCCAGCCCCGAATGATCGACGAAGCGCCCCTCCGCCCCCAGCCGCTGCCGCGCCCAGTCCGACATCGCCCCTCCCGAGGCGCGCAAGCCACCCGCCCCCGACGCCGTCAGCCCCACCACCTCCGCCGTCAGATTGGTGGACCAGCGCAGCATCCGCCGCAGGATGTCGGCCAAGGGGTCGCTGCGATGCTCGGCCAGCACCTGCCCGCCCGCGGGCCCCCGCGCCGCCCGCTTCGGCGCGGGCAGCTCGATCCCCTGCGCTGCCGCCAGCGTCTGGAACACCTCCGCCGCATAGGCCCCCGGATTGCGCACCGGCAGCCAGCGGCTGCCGCCCTTGCCCAGAGCCTCCGAGGCCACGGTCCATTCCTCCGCCCCGCCCCGCGCCCGCCAGGTGAAGAGCGGCGCCTCCCGCCGCACCACCTCCATCCGCGCCATCCGCACCGGGGGGGCAAAGCGCTCCCCCCGTGCATCCATCGCCACGCCCCAGCCCCCCTCGGCCCGCCGCCATTCGAAATGCACGCGGTTGTAATTCAGGTTCAGCCCCGAAATCGCGGGGTTATACCCAACATGATCCGGCTGATCCCCGGCAATCTCCTCCAGCGCAGGCAGCGCCGCATCGACATAGAGGAAATCCCCCTGCACCCTCCGCAGCCCCGTCGCCGCCAGCCGCGCCGCCAGATCGCCCATCCGGTCGGTATCCAGTTCCGGGTCCCCCGTCCCGATCAGGACAAGATCGCCCTCCAGCACCCCCCCCCGCAACGCGCCCGCCGCCACGACCTGCGTCACGAAGCGATACCCCGCCCCCAGCCGCTCCAGCGCATAAAGCGCCGTCACCGCCTTGGCCGTGCTCGCGGGCGGCAATTCCGTCCGCCCCTCCATCGTCTCCAATATCCGCCCGCTGCGCGCCTCGGCCACCGCATAGCCCACCACGCCGCCCAGCTTCGCCGCCGCGATCAGCGCGCCAGGCTCCGCCGCCCCCGCCACCGCCGACCCGCCAGAAGGTCGCGCCACGGGCCGGGGGCTGACCACCAGCCCCTCGCCCAAGGCAGGCCCCGCCAGCCCTGCCAGCACACCCCCCAGAAGGAACCGCCGCGATACCATCACATCCCCCCGCCCAGAAAGCCAAAGCCCAGACCGCTAAACCCCAGACCGGCGAACCCTAGCCAAAGCCCCGCCACTCCGGCAAGCGTCCCGCCGTCACATCCGCCTCAGCCCCGCCATTCTCCCCGCGCCCGGATCGCGCTGGACGAAGACCCATCCATCGGCAGGTTCACGAAGCACCAGGCCGGCGCATCCCGCACCCGCAGCACCTCGCCCCGCGCCACCCGCTCGCCCCGGAAGATGCGCGCGGCCTTCGACACGCGCCCCCGCACCCCCCAGCCGGGCCGCGCCAGCACCCCCACCGGCACCATCCGCAGGATATCCCCCCACCGCTCCCAGCGGTGGAACTGGCCCAGATTATCCGCCCCCATCAGCCAGACAAAGCGCACGCCGGGATAGATCGCGGCCAGCCGCTCCAGCGTCTCTGCCGTGAACCGCGTGCCCAGCCGCGCCTCCAGATCGCTCACCACCACGCGCGGATCACGCATCACCGCCCGCGCCCGCGCCATCCGCAGGTCGAGCGGCGCAGGCCCCCGCGCCTTCAGCGGATTGCCGGGCGAGACCAGCCACCAGACCCGGTCCAGCCCCATCCGCTTCAGCGCCTCGCGCGTGATGTGAACATGCCCCCCATGCGCCGGATCGAAAGACCCGCCCAGAAGCCCGATCACCATCCCTCTCCGCGCCACGGGAAATCCTGCCCGCACGCCGCCCTCCGCTGCCAGTCCGGCAAAAAGCCCAATCAACGCGCCCCAATCACCTTACGTTGCCACTGTCCAGCATAATCGCTACATGGTCCCCCAACACGCATCGGGATTCAGTGCAGGAGCGGCAGGATGGCCTCGTATCAATACGTCTACCACATGGATGGCGTCTCCAAGACCTATCCGGGCGGCAAGAAGGTGTTCGAGAACATCCGCCTCAACTTCCTGCCCGGCGTGAAGATCGGCGTCGTCGGCGTGAACGGCGCGGGGAAATCCACCCTGCTGCGCGTCATGGCCGGATGGGACAAGGATTTTCAGGGCGAAGCCTGGGCCGCCAAGGGCGCCAAGGTCGGCTACCTGCCGCAGGAACCGCAACTCGACCCGAACCTGACGGTGCGCGAAAACGTCAAGCTCGGCGTCGCGGAAAAGCAGGGCAAGCTCGACCGCTACAACGAACTTGCCATGAACTATTCGGACGAAACCGCCGAAGAGATGGCGAAGCTGCAGGACGAGATCGACGCCGAAAACCTCTGGGACCTCGACAGCCAGATCGACGTCGCGATGGAGGCGCTGCGCTGCCCGCCCGATGACGCCAATGTCGAAACCCTGTCCGGCGGCGAACGCCGCCGCGTCGCGCTCTGCAAGCTCCTGCTCGAAGCGCCCGACATGCTGCTCCTCGACGAACCGACGAACCACCTCGATGCCGAAACCATCGCCTGGCTGCAAAAGCACCTGATCGAATACAAGGGCACGATCCTGACCGTGACCCACGACCGCTATTTCCTCGACGACATCACCACCTGGATTCTGGAACTGGAACGCGGCCGCGGCATCCCGCATGAGGGCAACTATTCCTCCTGGCTGGATGCCAAGGCCAAGCGCCTCGCGCAGGAGGCGCGCGAAGACAAGGCCAAGCAGAAGGTGCTGGAAAAGGAACTGGAATGGATCCGCGCGGGCGCCAAGGCCCGTCAGGCCAAATCCAAGGCCCGTATCCAGGCCTATGAAAAGATGGCCGACGAGTCGGTCAAGGAACTGGTCGGCCGCGCGCAGATCATCATCCCGCACGGCCCCCGCCTCGGCTCCAAGGTCATCGAATTCGAAAACGTCTCCAAGGCCCTGGGCGACAAGCAACTGATCGAGAACCTCTCCTTCTCGCTGCCCCCCGGCGGCATCGTGGGCGTGATCGGGCCGAACGGCGCGGGCAAATCCACGCTGATGAAGATGATCACCGGGCAGGAAAAGCCCGACAGCGGCACAATCACCCTCGGGGATACCGTGCAGCTCTCCTATGTCGATCAGTCGCGCGACGCGCTCGACCCCAACAAGAACGTCTGGGAAGAGATCACCGATGCGCTCGACGTCGTGGTCCTTGGCGATGCCGAGGTGAACAGCCGCGCCTATTGCTCCTCCTTCAACTTCAAGGGCTCGGATCAGCAAAAGAAGGTCGGCATCCTCTCGGGCGGGGAACGCAACCGGGTGCATATGGCAAAGCTGCTGAAATCCGGCGGCAACGTCCTCCTGCTTGACGAACCGACCAACGATCTGGACGTGGAAACGCTTCAGGCGCTGGAAGCGGCCATCGAGGAATTCGCAGGCTGCGCGGTCATCATCTCGCACGACCGCTTCTTCCTCGACCGTCTTTGCACGCATATCCTCGCCTTTGAAGGCGACGCCCATGTGGAATGGTTCGAAGGCAACTTCCAGGATTACGAGGAAGACAAGATCCGCCGCCTCGGCCCGGATTCGGTGCAGCCCAAGCGGGTGAAATACAAGAAGTTCTCGCGCTGACGGGCGGGTCAGAAGCCCACTCCGGTTCACCCCGTAGGGTGCGTGCTCGCACGCACCCACCCAAAACCACCCCAGCGCGGTGCGTGCAAGCACGCAGCCTGCCGAATCCAAACCCCGTAGGGTGCGTGCTCGCACGCACCCCTCCCAAAACCACCCCGGCGCGGTGCGTGCAAGCACGCAGCGTGCCGAATACAAACCCCGTAGGGTGCGTGCTCGCACGCACCCCACCCAAAACCACCAGGGCGCGGTGCGTGCAAACACCCAGCGTGCCGAATACAAACACCGTAGGGTGCGTGCTCGCACGCACCCCACCCAAAGCCACCCGGGCGCGGTGCGTGCATTCACCCAGCCTGCCGAATCCAAACCCCGTTGGGTGCGTGCTCGCACGCACCCCTCCCAAAACCACCCGGGCGCGGTGCGTGCAAGCACGCACCCTACGGCCGATGCACGGAGGAATAGGGCCAATCCTCCGGCCGCGCCACGAAGCCATGCTTCACCGGGTTGACGTGGCAATAGTCCACATGGTTCGCAAAGTCGCGGTCATCCCTCAGGTGATGCTCCCAGAACCGCCGCTGCCAGATGCCGCGCTCCTGCCGTCGCAGATGGCTCTGCCGCAAGGGGCCCGTCGGCAGGCCCATCGAAAAGCGGCTCTTGATGAGCCGCCACCGCGTCCCGTAATCCCGATCCCCCGTCGGCATCTCCCAGACGCAATGCATGTGATCGGGCAGCACGACCCAGGCCGCGATGCCGAAAGGCCGCTCGGCCTTCGTCACCGCCACCGCCCGACGCAGCGCCGCCACCTCGCGGGTCAGCAGATCGCCCCCCGCCTCGGCCAGACAGACCGTGAAGAAGATGCGCGCACCGGTGACCTTGGGGCGAAGATAGCTCGACATGCGGCAAAGCCTGCCATGGCAACCTTGCCAGAAGATGAAGGCCGGACCTCGGCCCCCCTTGTCACCCGCCCCCGCTGTCATCCGAAAGCTTTCGTTAATCCACCGGGCGAAGCGTGGCCACAGTTTGCGGCACAGAATGCGGCACAACGCGCTGCACAGTCTTGTCAGGGCTGTCCCGGCCCGGCCAGGGCCGGGGAGCGGCCCTGACCCGCGCCGCCCGCCCGCCTCAGAACGCGCAGCCCGGGCGCAGCCCCATCCGCTTCATCACCGCCGCCGCCGGGCAAATCCCGGTGATCGAAGACTGGATAAGGTTCGCCCCGATGAAGACGGTAAACCACAGGAAATAAGGAGAAACGAACTGCGTCAGCACCACGCTAAGCAGCACCATCACACCGGCAAAGGCCATCACGGCACGGTCGAGGGTCATGTCATGCACTCCATCCAAAAGGGCCGCAGGATCGCGGCCACCCTGCCAGCGATCTAGCCTCTTCCTTAATCACATTCAAGTCGTTGAATATTATAAACCGTGCGGATCGTCGCCAAATCCCGGACATTAACCCCAATTTTCTTGATTTTTTTGCCCACCGCGCCCATATGTCCCCCGCGACGTTATTCTAAATCGACTTCTGTCTCGGATCTTCCGGCCACAGCATCGACCCAGGCTGACGGGGCCAAGCCGCCGCACGGTGCGGGCGGGTGACTAGACAGGAGACTTCACGATGGCCAAAGGCACCGTGAAATGGTTCAATGAAACAAAGGGTTACGGCTTCATCGCGCCGGAAGGCGGGAAGAAGGACGTGTTCGTTCACATCACCGCTCTGGAACGTGCAGGCCTGCGTGGCCTGAAGGACGGCCAGGCCGTGACCTTCGACATCGAAGCGGGCCGCGACGGCCGCGAGTCGGCGACCAACCTCGCCCTCGCCTGATCTTCGGGTCAATTCCTTAACGACAGCGCAGCGCCGCAAGGCGCTGTGCACCTCCACCGCAAGTCCATTGGCGACATGCCGCTTGGCGCATCCTGCCTAGCCCCGTCCCTGCCCTTGCGGCAGACTGCGGGTATGAAACCCTGCGACTACAGCCAGCTCATCGACGCTCCGACCTGGGATTTCATCCGCCGGTCCGAAGCCAGCTATCCCCCTGATACCGCAGGCCTTTCCATCGCCGACCAGCGCGCCATCTACAACGCGCTCTGCCGCGCCTTCCACCAGGGCTATCCCCCCGGCATCACCGCCCAGGACCGCCCCTTCGGCGGCATCCCCTGCCGCCTCTACCCCGGCAGCGGTGGCACGGTGGTCTATTTCCACGGCGGCGGCTTCGTCGTCGGCGGCCTGCACAGCCACGACGACATCTGCGCCGAGCTTTGCGCAACGACCGGCCTCACCATCGTCTCGGTCGACTACCGCCTCTGCCCCGAACATCCCCACCCCGCCGCCTATCAGGACGCCATGGCCGCCACCCGTGCCATCGCCGCCGAATGTCCCGCCCCCCTGCTGCTGGCGGGCGATAGCGCGGGCGGCAACCTCGCCGCCGCCGTGGCGCAAGCCATTGGCCGCAAAGGCGCTTTGGGCATCGCGGGGATGGTTCTCATCTATCCCGGACTGGGGGGGAACAAGGACAACGGCTCCTACCTCACCCACGCCCATGCCCCCATGCTCACGCGCGACGACGTGCTCTTCTACAGTCGCATCCGCCACGGCGACGCGCCCGAACCGCCCCCCGATCCGACCTTCGCCCCCCTCTCCGACATAGACTTCTCGAACCTGCCCCCCACGCTGGCGATCGCTGCCGAGTGCGACCCGCTCGCCGATGATGCCACGATCTACGCCGCCCGCCTGACCGCCGCCGGAACTCCGGCACGCGCCGTCATCGAACGCGGCCTCGTCCACGGCTACCTGCGCGCCCGATCCACCGTCCCCCGCGCCGCTGCCAGTTTCGACCGCATCACCCGCACCCTCACCGCCATGGCCAAGGGAACATGGCCCGAACCCGAGGAAACAGCATGAACGCGCCCATTCCGAACCTCACCCATTGGCAGGAACGCTGCGATATGGCGGCCGCTTTCCGCTGGACGGCGAAGTTGAACATGCATGAGTCGGTGGCGAACCATTTCTCCCTTGCCGTTAATGCCGATGGGTCGCGCTTTCTCATCAATCCCAACGGTCGCCACTTTGCCCGGATCACGGCCTCCAGCCTGATCGAGATCGACGCGAACGACCCCGGCACGATGCAGCGCCCCGACGCGCCCGATCCCACCGCCTGGGGGCTGCACGGCTCCATCCATCGCGGGCTGCCGCATGCCCGCTGCGTGATGCATGTCCATTCCGTCCACGCCACCGTGCTGGCCAGCCTCGCCGACAGCCGCCTCCCCGCCATCGACCAGAACAGCGCCATGTTCCATGACCGCATGGTGATCGACGATCACTACGGCGGCATGGCCTTCGAAGAGGAGGGCGCCCGCTGCGCTGCTCTTCTGGCCGACCCGAAAACCATCGCGATGGTGATGGGCAATCACGGGGTCCTGATCGTCGGGCAGACCGTGGCCGAGGCCTTCAACCGCCTCTACTATTTCGAACGTGCCGCCGAGACCTATATCCGCGCGCTCCAGACCGGCCGCCCGCTGCGCGTCTTGCCCGATGACATCGCCGAAAAGACAGCGCAGGAATGGGAGGCCTATCCCGGCTTCGCTCAGGCGCATCTGAAGGAACTGCGCGCGCTTCTGGATGAGGAAGGCGCGGCTTACGCCCAGTGACGAAGGGGTTTAGCAGCTAGCCTTCAAGGAAAGGCGTCGCGGTCATCGACGGCGGCACCGCAACGCCAAGACGCGTCAGGATGGATGGCGCCAGCGCAAGCTGATCCAAGATCACATCCGACGCCGGCATCGCGCTTTCGCCGAAATAGTAGAAGGCGAAATCCTGCTGCAAGTCGCCCGCGCCGCCGTGGTGCCCACGCGCATCCTGCCCGTGATCGGCGGTGACGATGACCTCATAGCCCGCCTTGCGCCAGCGATGGATGAAAGGCGCCATCTGCTCGTCCAGCAGATAGCAGGCATGGTCCATCTCGGCGCAGTCGTGAAAGAACCGGTGCCCCATGCTGTCCAGCGTGCAGGAATGATAAAGGCCGTAGTCGATCCCCTTCACCTCACACAGCCGGGTCAGCGTGGCGAACAGGTCGTGATCGGAGGGCGTCATCTGGTTGTCATGGCCATAGCCCGCCATCGTATGGAAACGCCCGTGATGGATCGGCCCCGCCTCTTCGTCATATTCGATATCCCGAACGGCATCGAAGGGCGCGCGTTGAAAGAATTCTGACCAGTAGCTGTGCGTCACCGCCCCGGTCCGCCGTCCGGCCCGCGCCAGTTCCGAAAACACATCCGGCAGGTCCAGCTTCCTGACGGCATAATTTCCCCATATTCCATGCACTTGCGGCGGAACCCCGGTATGGATCGACGCATAGCAGGAAGCCGAGGTGGAGGGCAGGACCGACCGCATCCGCCAGACCCGCGCCTCGCCCGATTGCACCCAGCCTTCCAGGTTACCGAAGAGACGCCGCCAGTTCCGATAGGGCACGCCGTCAATCAGGATCAGCAAAAGCTTGCGCGACATCAGTTCCCCGCGCTTTCCATCTTGCGATGCGCCAGCACCTCCTCAAGCCAGCCCAGCCGCATCTCGGGCACCGAAGACAGCAGAAGGTCCGTATAATCGTCGAAAGGCGGGGTCAGCACATCGGTCTTTGACCCGTAGCGCACGACCTGACCGCGATACATGACCGCGATCTTGTCTGCGATGGCCTTCACCGTGGCAAGGTCATGGGTAATGAACAGATAGGCCACATGTTCCTGCGCCTGCAGGTTCAAAAGCAGCTTCAGGATACCATCCGCCACCAGCGGATCCAGCGCCGAGGTCACTTCATCGCAGATGATGAGCTTCGGTTTCGCGGCAAGGGCACGGGCGATGCAGACCCGCTGCTTCTGCCCGCCCGACAGTTCGGCGGGATAGCGGTCGATATAGCCCTTCCCCATCTCGATCTGGTCCAGCAGTTCCTGAACGCGCTGACGCTTTGCCTCGCCCGTCATGCCGAAATAGAATTCCAGAGGGCGCCCGATGATCGTGCCGACTGTCTGACGGGGATTCATGGCAACATCGGCCATCTGGTAGATCATCTGCAATTCCCGCAGATCATCCCGGCTGCGGGCTTTCAGGTCGCGCGACAATTCCCGCCCGGCAAAGGTGATCCGGCCTTGTGCCGGGGGCAGGAGGCCGGTGATGGCCCGCGCCAGCGTGGACTTGCCCGATCCGCTTTCCCCCACCACGGCAAGGGTCTGACCGGCAGGCAGATCGACGCTGACATTCTTCAGCACATCGAAGGTTGTCCCCGGATAGCGCGCTGTCACGTTCTGCACCGACAGAACGGCCGGCGCCTCCGCCTTTTCCTCATGGTCGATCGACCGGACAGAAACCAGAGCGCGGGTATAGGCTTCGTGCGGATCGGTGATGATCTGGCGCACGGGGCCGTATTCCACCTTCTTGCCATGCCGCAGAACGAGGATGTCATCCGCCACCTGCGCCACGACCGCAAGGTCATGGGTGATGTAGAGTGCGGCCACCCCGGTATCGTGGATCGCCTCCTTGATCGCCGCCAGCACGTCGATCTGGGTCGTGACGTCCAGTGCCGTCGTGGGCTCGTCGAAGATCACCAGATCGGGCTTCGGGCACAGTGCCATCGCCGTCATCGCCCGCTGCAACTGCCCCCCCGAAACCTGGTGCGGGTAGCGACTTCCAAAGGTTTCGGGGCTGGGCAGTCCCAGCTTGCCGAACAGCATGATGGCCCGCGCCTCGGCCTCGGCACGCCCCATCAGACCGTGGGACAGCGAGGTTTCGATGACCTGTTCCATCAACCGCTTGGCCGGGTTGAAGGCAGCAGCGGCGGATTGCGCGACATAAGTCACCTCGCGCCCCCGCAGCGCCCGCAGCTTCGCGGCCGAAAGCCCACGGATATCGCGCCCGTTCAGCAGGATCTCTCCGCCCGTCAGCCGCACCCCGCCCCGGCCATAGGCCATGGCCGACAGGCCGATGGTGGATTTCCCTGCACCGGATTCACCGATCAGCCCAAGAACCTTGCCCTTGGCCACACTGACCGACACGTCATCGACCAGCACCACGTCCTTGGGTGGTTCGCCCGGAGGATAGGCCGTCGCCTCGATCCGCAGATTGCGGATTTCCAGAAGATCAGGCACCGCGCCCCCCTTTCAGGCTGGTCGTCCGGGACAGGATCCAGTCCGCCACGAGGTTCACCGAAATCGCCAGAAGCGCGATGGCCAGGGCAGGCATGAGGGCGGCAGACTTGCCATAGATCAGCCCATCCTTGTTCTCGCGCACCATTCCGCCCCAGTCCGCCAGAGGCGGCTGGATGCCAAGACCGAGGAAGGACAGGGTGGAGATGAAGAGAACCGCGAAGATGAACCGCAGCCCGAATTCCGCCACCAGAGGCGACAGGGCATTGGGCAGGATTTCCCGGAAGATGATCCATGACTGCCCTTCGCCCCGCAGCCGCGCCGCTTCCACATAGTCCATCACCGCGATGTCCATGGCGACGGCACGCGCCAGACGGAAGACACGCGTCGCATCGAGAATGCCGATGACAAGAATGAGAACGGTCAGGTTCAGGGGCAGCACGGACAGCACAACCAGCGCCACAATGAGGGACGGGATCGCCATCATCAGATCGACGATCCGCGAAAGGCCCTGGTCGATCCAGCCACCGCGAACGGCGGCCAGGAAGCCCAGGAAGGACCCCAGTCCGAAGGCGATGATCGACGAGGCGAGGGCCACGAAGATGGTGATCTGGCCGCCATAGATCAGGCGGCTCAGGATATCCCGGCCGATCGTGTCGGTGCCCAGAAGATGGGTTGAAGACGGGCCTTCCCAGACGCCGCCAGTGATGGCCTCCAACGGATAGGGCGCGATAACCTGCGCGAAAAGCGCACAGAAGACGAAGCCACCGGTCAGGATCAGGCCGATGAGGGCGGAAAGCGGCATCCTCATTTCGGGTGCCTCAGGCGCGGGTTGGAGATGATCGCAATGACATCGGCCAGGATGTTCAGCCCGATATAGACCGCCGCAAAGATCAGGCCCACCGCCTGCACCACCGGCAGATCGCGCTTGGCCACATGATCCACCAGATACTGCCCAAGGGCGTTATAGCTGAAGACCACCTCCACCACGACCACACCGACCACCAGATAGGCAAGGTTCAGAACGACGACCGAAACAATGGGCGCGATGGCGTTGGGAAAGGCGTGCTGCCAGATCACCCGCATGGGAGAGAGCCCCTTCAATTCGGCCGTCTCGATATAGGCCGATTGCATCACGTTCAGGATCGCCGCCCGCGTCATCCGCATCATATGCGCCAGCACGACAAGAACGAGAACAATCACCGGCAGGGCCACGGCCTGCAACCGCTCCCAGAACCCCATGCCCGGAAAGACCATGGCGACGGGTTGAAAGATCGGAAAGACCTGCGTCAGAAGGAAGATCACGAAATAGGCCGCCACGAATTCGGGCAGCGAAATCGTCGACAGCGTCACGCCGGAAATCACCTTGTCCGGCCAGCGCCCGTTGTAGCGCGCGGCAACCAGCCCCAGAAGAATCGCAAGCGGAACAGAGATCACCGCCGCACAAGCCGCGAGAAACAGCGTGTTGCCGAGCCTTTGGCCAATTGCCTGACCAATGTCCTGACCATTGGTCAAGGCCACACCGAAATCGCCGGTCAGGATGCCTCCCAGCCAGTCGAAATATCTTACCACCGGCGACCGGTTCAGGCCCAGCGTCTCGCGCAGGTTGGCAAGAGCCTCGGGTGTTGCCGACTGGCCGAGGATGGCTTGCGCCACGTCACCCGGCAGGGCCTCGGTGCCAAGGAAGATCAGCAGCGAAACGGCCCACAGCAAGAGCAGGCCCAGCGCAATGCGCTGGACCACAAGCTTCAGGATGGGATGCACCTGTCACGAACCCGATCAGGCGTTCAGCCAGCACTTGGCGAGTGCGCGACCGTTCATCAGTTCCCCGTTCGGGTCGGGGGCCCAGCCGCCCACTTCTTCGCGCTTGGCTTCGACGAAGTCGTTGAACATCGGGCAGATCAGGCCGCCTTCATCGCGCAGGATATTGGCCATTTCCGTGTACATCGCCTTGCGCTTGACCTGATCCAGTTCCGCACGCGCCGCGATGAGCAGTTCGTCGAAACGGGCGTTCTTGAACTTGGTGTCGTTCCAGTCGGCGGTGGACAGGTAGGCCGTCGAATACATCTGGTCCTGCACCGGACGCCCGCCCCAGTAAGAGGCGCAGAAGGGTTCGACGTTCCAGACGTTGGACCAGTAGCCGTCATCGGGTTCGACTTTCACCTCCAGCGGGATGCCCGCCGCAGCGGCAGATTGCTGGAAGAGTTGCGCCGCCTCCACCGCACCGGGGAAGGCACCCGGCGCCGTGCGCAGGATGATCGGGCTGCCGTCATGGCCCGAAGCCTTGTAGAGTTCGGCCGCAGCGGCGGCATCGTATTCGCGCTGGGGGATGGAGTCGTCGAACAACGGATAGGCCGCGTTGATCGGGAAGTCGTTCCCGCGCGAGCCGTAGCCGCCGAGGATCTTGTCCACCATCTCCTGCCGGTTGATCGCCAGTTTCAACGCATTGCGAAGGTCCTTGTTGTCGAAGGGTGCCTTGTCACAATGCATGATGAAGACATAGTGGCCACGGCCCGCCACATGCTCGATCGAGATGCCCGGAACGCCCTTGAGCAGTTCGATGATCTTCGGGTCGACCCGGTTGATCATGTGCACCTGACCGGCCTGAAGGGCCGCCGTCCGCGCCGTGTTGTCGTTGATCACAAGGATTTCGACCTGATCGGCATGGCCCATGCTGCTGTCGAAATAGTTCGCGTGGCGTTCGAAGACATGACGCACGCCCGGCTCGTTCGCGACGACCTTGTAGGGACCGGCGCCGATGCCTGCGGCGGGATTGTCCACGCCACCGCCCGGCTGGATCACGAGGTGATAATCCGCCATCAGGAAGGGAAGGTCGGCATTGCCGGAGGCCAGCGTCAGGGTCACCATGTCACCCTCGGCCTTCATGTCCGAAATGCCCTGAACAATGCCAAGCGCACCGGACTGCGACTTCTCGTCGGTATGCCGCTTCAGCGTGGCAACCACGTCCTCGGCCGTCACGGTCTTGCCGTCGTGGAACTCCACACCGGCGCGGATCTTGAACTTCCATTCCGTCGCATCGGCATTGGCGCTGATCTCTTCGGCAATGCGATAGTCGATCTCACCCTTGGCGTTCACATCAACCAGCATCTCGCCCCAGGTCATGTTGACCATGAAGGGCACTTCCGAAGCAGCCAGCGCAGGGTCGAGCGAGTTGGTGGATTCCCCGCCCGCCATCCCGGCCCGCAGCACGCCACCCTTCACGGGCTCCTGCGCGCGGGCGACAGAGGCGAGCAGCGTGTTCGCCATCGCCGCAGAAATCCCCAGCGCCGAGGCGCGTCCCACGAATTCGCGGCGGCTCATGAGGCCGCGCGCCGCGCGCTTCAGCAGATGGTCGAATTCAGAGTTCATCCCAGTGGTCTCCCTGTTGGCGGCCCGCCTGTCCGGCGTGCCATTTTTGTTGATTGCCCAATCAGTAACCCGCGAATCTGGCCCGGGGCAAAGGTTTTTTCCCATGCGAAGGTCACGAATTTCACACGAAACGGCGCGGGACGCTGTCATCCCATGCCCGTTCGAAGACCAGAACCTCGCCTTCCCAGGCCCGCAGCACCGCCTTGTGCCTCAGTTCCGTCGCGCTTCCGGTCATCTCCGCCTCGGCGCGGGTGCGCACCGACCAGTCTCCCCGCGACAGGCGCTGCTCCCAGACATGCACCGCCTTGGCCGACAGCGGATCGTCGGGTCGTATCTCCCACCGCTCGCTCATCGTCTCGCCGCTGCACAGGCCATGGGTCAGGTTTTCGGCATCGCCCAGGTCATCCTCGACCACCAGCGCGACGGTCCCAGCGATGAGATCTTCTTCGATGAAGCGTCGCGCCCGGCCGGTCCGGATCACACGATGCTTCCACGGGGCGGCATGTTCGGCGGGCGGCGGGGTCCACTCATTCACGCTGCCCGCATGAACCGGCAGGGTCAGGCTGCCCCCGGTCACCGTCAAGCAACCCGCTTCCGGCGACGGCCAGACGAAAGGCCAATAGCTGTTTGAAAGCGCAAGCCGCAGCCGGTGCCCCGGCGCAAGGCGATAGGCCATCTGGTCCAGTGTGACCACGACCTCCGTCACCTCGCCCGGCACCATTGGCGCCGGTTTCTCCCGACTGTCGCGATGGCAGAGGTTGAGCATGCCATGTGCAATTCTCACCGAAGCCCCGTCAGGGGCCACATCGCAGAGGCGCGCCACGACGAAGCCAAGCGGTTTGTCCGAAGCAAGCCGCAGCCGCAGTTCCGCCGCCCCCAGCAGGTCCAGCGCCTCGCTCAACACCTCGCCGTCGAAGCAGAGGGACAGCGCATCATCCTCGCGCTGATCGCCCGGCATTTCGGCATTCAGACCCATCGGGAAGAACTCTCCCGCCTTCAGGCCAAGATGCTGCGCTGTGGCGATCCGCGCCGTAAAGGCGGACCCCTCTCCGCCCAGCCGCCCCTCTGCCCCCAAGGCAAGCCGCCGAGGGGCAACACGCTGCGACGGCCAGTCTGCCTCGGCCACCCAGTGACCCGGCCGCTCCTTCGCACTCGCGTCGGGCGGTGCGGAATGCATCATCCAGACACGATAGGCGGGGTCATCGCCGGCCCCGTTCTCGATCCCTTTCAGCCAGCGATCCCACCAGCGCACCGCCAGTTGCAGGAACCCAACTTGCGGCCCCGGCACTGCGGTATGCGGATACTGATGCACCCACGGCCCCACGATCCCCTTGCAGGGTGCAGGCACGTTCTCGACCAGATGCGCCACGGTATTCATGTAATTGTCGGCCCAGCCCCCCCAGATCAGCACCGGGGTCTGCATGCGGGCATAATCCTCGCCCACCGAACCGTGCTTCCAATAGGCCCCACGCTCCTGAAGGGCGGCCCAGCGCGGAGCAAGCCACGGCTCCGCTGCAAGCCGTTCCATCCACATTTCCCGCCAGTCAGGCCGAAGCAAAGGGTCCGGCGGGCGTGAGGAGAAGGACAGCATGACCGCGCCCCAGCCGAAATTCTCGCCCAGCAGGCAGCCGCCCTTGAAATGGATGTCGTCGGCAAAACGGTCGGTCGTGGAACAGACCGAAATCACCGCCTTCAAGGCGGGCGGCTGGTTGAAGGCCGCTTGCAGGCAGTTGAAGCCGCCCCATGATTTGCCCATCATCCCCACCGCACCGCTGCACCAGGCTTGGCGCGACAGCCAGTCGATGACGGCGACCGCATCCTCCATTTCGGATTGGGTGTATTCGTCGGACATCAGCCCTTCGCTGTCGCCGTTCCCGCGCATGTCCACCCTGACGCAGGCATAACCATGGCCGGCCACGTAGGGATGCATCATCTCGTCCCTTGGAAGGGTTCCGTCGCGCTTGCGATAGGGGATGTATTCAAGAACCGCCGGCACCGGACGCGTCAAGGCATCCTCTGGCATCCAGACCCGCGCCGACAGGCGGCAACCATCGGGCATCACGATCCCCATGTCCTCGTCCTCGATGATCGGGCAGGGAAGATCATTGCGGATGGTCATGCGGGCACTCCGACCTTTTTCCGGCATCTGACGACAGGCAGGTCCGGAATCGCTGCCGGTTCGCGGCGGATGGAGGTCGGAACGCGACATGGCCGCCCGAAACCGGCGCAGCCTCCCGCGCGGCGACCTGCTATCCTGCGCGCAGCGACGGCACCGTGACCCATCAGGAAATGCCCCCATGCCCGACATGTCCGACCGCATCGAAGTGCGGAACATCGCCTCGCCGCAGCATGTCACCCGCGTTGACCGGGCGAAGTACGAGGCGATGCGGCACGCCCTTCTTGCCGTGCTGCCCGACACGGCCCCCGGCCCCACCGTGGCCGAGGCGCAGGCCGCCCTTCTGCCCCATCTGGATGCGATGCTCTTTCCGGATGGGGCAAAGGCGGGATGGTGGATGAAATGCGTGCAACTCGACCTCGAGGCGCGCGGAGTCATCGCCCAGGGGCCGAAACCGCCGGTCCGACTGCACCGGGTGACGACCGCCTGAATGTCGGCTGAGGGCGGCTACAGGACGCATCCCCCCTATCTCGCTCCCGGCCCCTCGCCTAACCTCCGGCCAGCACAGCCAGACCGGAGCCTGCCATGACCACGCGCCCCAACATCTTGATCCTCATGGTTGACCAGTTGACCGGGACGCTCTTCCCCGATGGCCCGGCCCCCTTCCTGCACGCGCCGAACCTGCGGAAACTTGCGCAGCGCTCCGTCCGCTTTGCCAACAGCTACACGCCGTCGCCCCTCTGTGCCCCGGCCCGCGCGGCCTTCATGTCGGGGGCCTTGCCGCGCCGGACCCGCGTCTATGACAATGCTGCCGAATTCGCCTCGGACATTCCCACCTATGCCCATCATCTGCGCCGCGCCGGGTATCAGACGGCGCTGTCGGGCAAGATGCATTTCGTCGGGCCCGATCAGTTGCACGGCTTCGAGGAACGGCTCACCACCGACATATATCCTGCCGATTTCGGCTGGACGCCGGACTATCGCAAGCCGGGAGAACGGATCGACTGGTGGTATCACAACCTCGGCTCCGTCACCGGGGCGGGGGTGGCCGAGATCACGAACCAGTTGGAATATGACGACGACGTTGCCTTCCAGGCGGTGCAGAAACTCTACGACCTCTCGCGCGGGCACGACCCGCGCCCCTGGTGCCTGACCGTCAGCTTTACCCATCCGCATGATCCCTTCGTTGCGCGGCGGAAGTTCTGGGACCTTTACGAAGGCGCGGCGGAACTCGAACCGCCGCAGCCGATCCCCTACGAGGATCAGGACCCTCATTCGCGGCGCCTGATGGATGCCTGCGACTGGCGGGCCTTCGACATCACCGACACCCATATCCGCCGCGCCCGTCAGGGCTATTTCGCAAACATCTCCTATGTCGATGCCAAGATCGGCGAGATTCTCGACACGCTGGAGGCGACACGGCAGGAGGCGATCATCCTCTTCCTGTCGGATCATGGCGAGATGCTGGGTGACCGGGGTCTGTGGTTCAAGATGAACTTCTTCGAAGGCTCCGCCCGCGTGCCGCTGATGATCTCGGCCCCCGGCCTTGACCCCCGGCTGATCGAGACACCCGTCTCGACCATTGACGTGACGCCCAGTTTGGGCGCGCTGGCGGGTATCGACATGGCCGAAATCCTGCCCTGGACGGATGGCGAAAGTCTGGTCCCCTTGGCCCAGGGAACCCCGCGCCAAAGCCCCGTCGCCATGGAATATGCCGCCGAAGGCACCGTCACGCCCATGGTCTGCCTGCGGGAAGGGGCATGGAAATACATCCACTGCCCTGCCGATCCCGACATGCTGTTCAACCTTGCGGAGGACCCGCAGGAACGCAGGAACCTCGCCGCCGATCCCGCCCATGCCGAAACCCTCGCCACCTTCCGCGCCAAGGCCGATGCCCGCTGGGACCTTGCCGCCTACGATGCCGCGGTGCGCGAAAGCCAGGCCCGCCGATGGGTCGTGTATGAGGCGCTGAGGAATGGCGCCTATTTCCCCTGGGATCACCAGCCGCTGCGCGCCGCGTCCGAACGCTATATGCGCAACCACATGGACCTGAACGTGCTGGAGGAAAGCAAGCGCTTCCCGCGCGGAGAATGACCGGGCGCCTTACCGGCCCAGATGGAAAGACGAGTGTTTGGGCCAAGATGAAGACCAAGCGGCCCCTTCATCTTGGCAAAAATACTCAACTGAACGGCCTTAGTCCGCGCCCCACGCCTGGCTGGGGCGACCGGCCACGGCTTGCCGTGGCAACGCCGTCGAAGGGGGTTCGATGCCCCCATCGACGGCACCCCCGCAAAGGATCAGCGCGCGTCGGCCAGCACCAGCTCTGCGCCCTTCCATCCCAGCATCATCGCGGGCGCGTTGGTGTTGCCCGCGATGAGGTTGGGGAAGCTGGAGGCGTCGATCACCCGCAAGCCCGCCACGCCATGCACCCGCAGCCGCGCATCCGCCACGCTGGTCGCCGCATCCGGCCCCATCCGGCAGGTGCAGGACGGGTGATAGACAGTGCCGGACCGCTTGCGGAAATCCTCGATCAGCGCCTCATCCGTCGTCACCTCCGGCCCCGGACGCAGTTCTTCGGCGATCAGGCGGGCCAAAGGCGGCTGCGCCGCTAGATGGCGCAGATACTTCACCGCCAGCAGCATTTCCTGCACGTCATGGTCGGTGGAAAAGGCATTGGCAGTGATCACCGGATGGCGGAACGGATCGGGCGATCCGATGCGGATATGGCCCCGGCTGGTCGGGCGGCAATTCGACAGGCCAAGCGACATGCCGGGAAAAGGATCGGGCGTCAGGATCGGCCGCTCCCCTTCCCGCGGGATGAGGGTGGAGAAGGCCTGCATGTATAGCTGCATGTTGGGGCGTGCGAGGTCGGGCGACGTGCGGAAGAAGCCCCCCGCATGGTTGATCGACTTGGCCAGCGGCCCCGACCCTGCCAGCACATATTTCATCCCGGCGATCAGCTTGCCCCACCACGGGCGGAGTTCGTCGTTATAGGTGGGAACGCGCATCTTCCAGGTGTAGTTGATGCCCTGATGATCGCTCAGATGATCGCCCACATTGGGGTTGTCGCGCAGGACGGGGATTCCCAGGCCTTGCAGCAAGGCGCCCGGCCCGATCCCCGACAGTTGCAGCAGTTGCGGCGAGTTGATCGCCCCCCCGGACAGGATCACCTCGGCCTTGGCGCGCAGGGTGCGGGTCTGCCCGCCCTGCACATAGTCCACGCCCACGGCGCGGCCCTCCTCGATGATGACCCGCGTCACCATCGCCCCGGTGATCACCCGGCAGTTCGGTCGCTTCATCGCCGGGCGCAGGAAGGCGCGCGCCGCGGAATTGCGCCGCGCCTTGTGGATGGTCATCTGGTAGATGCCCGCCCCTTCCTGGCTGCCCCCGTTGAAATCGGGATTGTGCGGCAGGCCGGCGCTTTCGCAGGCGGCAACGTAATCCTTCACCAGAGGATGCAGCCCCTTGCGATTGGCGGACACGAAGAGGGGGCCGCCCTTGCCGCGCCAATCATCGCCGCCCGCCTCGGTATCCTCCATGGCCTTGTAAGCGGACAGCACATCGTTCCAGCCCCAGCCGGGATTGCCTGCCGCCTCCCATTCCTCGTAATCCGCGCGGTGACCGCGGATATAGACCATGGCATTGATGCTGGACGATCCGCCCAGAACCTTGCCGCGCGGCCAGTGGTCGCGCTGCCCGGCAAGGCCGGGATCAGGTTCGGTCTTGTAGAGCCAGTTCACCGCAGGGTCGTAGAACAGCTTGCCATAGCCCAGAGGCAGCATCACGAAGAAGCGCCGGTCGGTCCCGCCTGCCTCCAGCACCGTCACCCGATGCCTGCCGCTCGCGGTCAGCCGGTCGGCCAGCACGCAGCCCGCCGATCCTGCCCCCACGATGATGTAATCCGTCTCATTGCCCATGATGGCCCACCTCTGCTTGCGGCGGAGCCTAGCGCCACATCATGGGGCGGCGTGACAGACAGCGACAGGAAACTGTCGTTTCCGTGTTACTTGCCTTTCCAGACGGGATCGCGCTTCTCGGCGAAGGCGCGGGCCCCTTCGAGCTGATCCTCGCTGGAATAGAGCCTGTCCACCGTCGCCAACTGCCGCTTGGTGATCCGGTTCAGCGCATCCTGAAAGCGCAGCGCCTCAGCCTCGCGCACCACTTCCTTGATCGCGGCATAGACGAGTGGCGGCCCGCTTTCCAGCAGCCGGGCAAGTTCCCATGCCTTGGGCAGCAGGTCTTCGGAGGTGGTGATTTCTTTCAGGATGCCCCAGCGCAGCGCCTCTTCGGCGTCGAACCAGCGCCCGGTCAGCAGCAGGTCCATGGCGACATGATAGGGGATGCGCTTGGGCAGCTTGATTGAGGCCGCATCGGCCACCGTGCCCGACCGGATTTCCGGCAAGGCAAAGGTCGCGTTGGCGGAGGCAAGGATCAGGTCGCAGGACAGCGCCAGTTCAAGCCCGCCCCCGCAGCAGATGCCGTTGACGGCACAGATCACCGGCTTGTTCAGGTTCGGCAGTTCCTGCAAACCGCCAAAGCCCCCCACGCCGTAATCGCCATCCACCGCATCGCCTGCGGCAGCGGCCTTCAGGTCCCAGCCGGGGCAGAAGAACTTGTCCCCTTCGGCCCGCAGGATGGCGACGCGCAAGCTGTCATCATCGCGGAAGTCGCGGAAGGTCAGGCCCATGATCCGGCTGGTGGCGAGGTCGATGGCATTGGCCTTGGGCCGATCCAGCGTCACCTCCAGCACCGCGCCCTCGCGCCGGGTCCGGATCGGGCCTTCGGTCCGCATCTGCATGCCGCTCATTCCGCTTCCTCCCAGATGACCGCGTCCACCGCCACGGCACCCGTGGCCGTCAGCATCAGCGGGTTGATCTCGATTTCCTCCAGCGCCGGGCTGGCCTGCATCAAGGCCTGCAAGGCCATGACGGCCCGCACGGCGGCGGCCGTGTCGGCCTTCGTCCGCCCTCGATAGCCATCCAGCAGCGGCCAGAGCCGCAACCGGCGCAGGGCCTGCGCCACCTCCTCCGCCGTCACCGGCAGGACAAGGGTCACCGTATCGGCCAGGACTTCCGCCGTGACGCCACCGAAGCCAAGCGTTACCGTCGCGCCATAGACCGGGTCGCGGCGCAGGCCGACCAGAAGTTCCGCCACCACGCCCGCGACCATCTCTTCGGCCAGATAGCCCTGCGCTCCGGCCATCTCGGCCTGCCCTTCCAGCGAGGTCAGGCCAAGGCGCACGGCGCCAGCTTCCGTCTTGTGTGCAAAGCCCAGCCCTTTCAACGCAAGGGGCGCGGTCAGCCCTGCCGCCTTCGCCGCCAGTTCCGGAAGTGTCGGCGCAGTCACCGCGCGAGGCACGGCCACACCAGCCGCCGCGATCAGGGCCTTGGACGACGCCTCGTCCCGCATCCGCAGCTTGCGGTCACCGATGACGGGCCAGGGCCGCCAGCCGCCCCGGTTCGGCCCCGTCTGCGCGGCCTTGATCGCGCCCAGCGCGGTTTCCAGACCCATCATCGGCACGACGTTGGGCGCGGCCATCTTTACCGCCAGCGCCTCGTCGAAATTCTCCGGCAGGGAGGCGACGGCGAAGGCGGGTTTCCCCGTGTTCTGCGCGGCCGCCACGATGGCATCCAGCGCGGGCATGAAACTGGAGGGATCACAGCGATCCGGGCGCGGCGGGTCGATGATGAAGATGCCTGCGTCGTATCCTGCCAGCATCGTGGTGAAGACATCCGTCGTGCGCGGCCCGTCGCCCCAGATGAAGGTGTGATAATCCAAGGGGTTGGAGATGAAGACGATGGGGCCGAGGATATCGCCCAGTCGCTGTCTCTGCGCCTCGGACGGGGGCGGGAAATCCACGCCGAAGGGCGCGGCAAGGTCGGCCACCAGCCCCGCCTCGCCCCCGGAACAGGACAGCGAACAGAGGCGCGGGCCGATCTGCGGGCCGCAATGGTGGAAGATCTTCAGCGTCTCGATCAGTTCGGCAGGCGTCGCCACCTCGGCCACGCCGCAGGCGCGCAGGAAGGCGGAAGAGGCCGCCCCCCCACCGGCGAGCGAGGCAGTATGCGAGGCCGCCGCCGTGCGCGACAGTTCCGTCTTGCCCGACTTGATGCAGACGATGCCCTTGCCCGCCGCCCGCGCGCGTTCGGCAAGGTCGGCGAAGGCGGCCGCATCGTCGATGCCTTCGACATACATGCCCAGCGCCGTCACCCGCTCATCCGCGAGCAGCGCGCCGGCCAGTTCCGCGAGCCCCACCTGCGCGGCATTGCCGAGGCAGGCGACATAGGCCACCGGCAACCCGCGGGCCTGCATCGTCAGGTTGATGACGATGTTGGAGGATTGCGACAGAAGCGCCACCCCCCGCTCCACCCGGACCCCGCCATGCTGATCGGGCCAGAGGAGCGCGCCGTCGAGATAGTTGATGACGCCATAGCAATTGGGGCCAAGGATGGGCATATCCCCCGCCGCCTGCACAAGACGGGCCTGAAGATCGGCCTCGCCCGCCTCTTCCCAGCCGGAGGCGAAGCAGGTCGCACCGCCCGCCCCCATCGCGGCGAGTTCCGCCACCACATCCAGCGTGGCATGGCGGTTCACGCCGATGAAGGTCGCGTCCGGCGCATGGGGCAGATCGGCAAGACTGCGGTAACAGGATACCCCCGAAATCTGATCCCGTGTCGGGTGGACAGGCCAGACCGGCCCGTCGAATCCCATCTTGCGGCATTGCTCGACCACATTCGCCGCCCAGCCGGAGCCAAGCACGGCGATGGAGCGCGGGCGGAGGAGGCGGTGCAGGTCCCTCATGCCCGGCCCTCGGAACAGATGAAGAGGCAGAAAGCGCCCCCTGCCCGGACAACGGACAGGGGGACTTCACCTGTTACGGTCATCGGCGTCCCCGCCTGTACCGTGCGATCAGAGTGGACTCGATGCATTAACATTCCGTTACTTCATCTGTTCTCAAATATCCTCGGGGGGTCCGGGGGGCGAAGCGCCCCCGGAGTCTGCCATCACGCGCCAAAGGCCCGCAGCATCTGGCGGCTGATGATGTGGCGCTGGATTTCGGACGTGCCTTCCCATATCCGTTCCACCCGCGCGTCGCGCCAGATCCGTTCCAGGGGAAGGTCATCCATCAGGCCCATACCGCCATGGATCTGGATCGCCTCGTCGGCGATGAAGGCCAGCACCTCGGTCGCCTTCAGCTTGGCCATGCTCATGTCGGCCTCGGTCACCGTGCCCTGATCGAATTTCCAGGCCGCTTCCCAGGTCAGCAGTTCCGCCGCCTTCAACTCCATCGCCATGTCGGCAAGCTTGAAGCTGATCCCCTGGAACTTGCCGATGGACTGGCCGAATTGCTGGCGTTCCGCCGCATACTGCACGGCATGGGCCAGCGCGCGTTCGGCGCGGCCAAGGCAGGTGGCGGCGACTTGCAGTCGGGTGGCCCCCAGCCAGGTATTGGCCACCTCGAACCCCTTGTGCACCTCGCCCAGGATCTGGCTTTTCGGGATGCGGCAATTGTCGAATTCGAGGATGGCGTTGGTATATCCCCGGTGGCTGACATTGCGGTAGCCGTCGCGCACGGTGAAGCCGGGCGTGCCCTTGTCGACGAAGAAGGCGGTGATCAGCTTCTTCTTGCCGCGCGGGGTATCCTCTTCGCCGCTGGCCATGAAGCAGATGGCGAAATCGGCCAGATCGGCATGGCTGATGAAATGCTTGGTGCCGTTCAGAACCCAGTCATCACCATCTTGCCGGGCGCTGGCCTTCATGCCCCGCAGGTCGGACCCGGCGCCCGGTTCCGTCATGGCGAGACAATCCCATTTCTCGCCCCGGATGCAGGGGTAGAGGTATTTCTGACGCTGCTCTTCGGTGCCTGCCAGAAGGATGTTCGACGGCCGTGCGACGCAGGTCCAGTGCAGCGCGTAGTTGGCCTTGCCCAGTTCCTTTTCGTAGAGCAGCCAGGACAGGGTATCGAGGCCCGCCCCCCCCACCTCGGCCGGCATGTTGGCGGCGTAAAGGCCCGCCTGCATGGCCTTGGCCTGAATCTGCTTGATCAGGTCCATGCGAAGGTGGCCGCTGCGTTCCACCTCCATCTCATGGGGGTAAAGCTCGTTCTCCACGAAGCTGCGCGTCGTGTCGACGATCATCTGCTGTTCTTCAGTCAGGCCGAAATGCATGGCGGTCTTCCTTACGGATCAACGTTGTAGGTCATGCCGTCAACGGCAAGCGCCTGCCCGGACACCATCTTCGCCCCGTCCGAGGCAAGGAACAGCGCCATGGCGGCGACATCTTCGGGATCGGTCAGCCGCTTCATCGCGGTGCCGCTGGCATAGCCCTGACGGACGGCATCGGGAGTCATGCCCTTGGCCGCGGCCTCGGCCTCGATCACGCGGTCGATGCGAGGGCCATTCACCGAGCCGGGGCAGATCGCATTGGCGCGGATGCCGTGGGGGCCGAGTTCCATCGCCACCGTCTTCATCAGGCCGATGACGCCCCATTTCGCCGCCACATAGGGGGCGCGGTAGGGCGTGCCGTAGAGGCCGGAGGTGGAGGAGGTGAAGATCATCACGCCCTGCCCCGCCGGTTTCATCAGCCGCGCGGCGTGTTTGGCCGCGATCATCGCGCCATCGAGGTTGACAGCAAGGCAAGCGTGCCATTCCGCAAGGTCCATGTCCTCGATCGCGGCGGTCGGGCCCTTGATCCCTGCATTGGCGCAAAGCACGTCCAGCCCGCCCCAATCGTCGGAGATGGCGGCGAAGAGGGCGATCATCTCGCCTTCATCCGATGCATCGCAGCGGATGGCGCGGATACCCGGCGGCACGGTCGCCACGGCGGCGGCATCCACATCGGTCACCCAGACCTGATCTCCGGCAGCGGCGAAGGCGCGGGCCATCACCAGCCCGATCCCGTTCGCCCCTGCCGTGATCAGGACGCGGCGTGTCACTTCTTCTGCCCCACATGGCGGCCCGCCGCTTCGGGGCGCGGCAGGGCGGCATGGGCCTTGGCGATGGGCAGCAGACGGTCAAGGATCGCGGCCGGTGCGGCGCAGGTCTTGCCCGCCTTCATGTCCACATGCAGCAGCATCTGTTCCAGGGTCGCCACCGCCTCATCGCCCTTCAGGATGCGGATGAAGATATGCAGCCGCTTTTCATCGGCATGCAGCACCTGAACCGTCCCGGACAGCGCATCGCCCAGCTTGGCCTCGCCCAGATGCATGATGTGGGTCTCCGCCGTGTAATAGCTGAAGCCCGTGCCGACATAGGCGATATCCGCCCCGATATGGCGCAGGAAGGCATCCGAGGTTTCCGAGGCCGCAAAGAGATAGCGGCTTTCGGTCATGTGTCCGTTATAGTCGATCCAGCCCGGCAGGACATGCATCCGCGCCATTTCCATCGGCTTGGCATGGTCGGGGGTCGGGTCGGGCATGGCCTGACGGCGGCGGGCGTCATGTTCCAGCAGGACCTTGCCCGCGCCCCAGTTCCGTTCCTTCAGCACCCGCAGGAAGCCGATCAGGTTCTGGTCGCGGATGCGTTCCAACTCGCGGATCGAATGATGCCCCGATTGCGCGTCGGACTGCCCGGCGATGAGGTCCACGAGTTCATCATTGAACTCCGGCACGTCCATCAGTTTGGTCCAGGGCCAGGTCAGGCAGGGGCCGAACTGGGCCATGAAATGCTTCATCCCCGCCTCGCCCCCCGCGATGCGGTAGGTCTCGAACAGGCCCATCTGGCCCCAGCGCAGGCCAAAGCCCATGCGGATCGCCTCGTCGATCTCTTCCGTCGTGGCGATGCCGTCCTTGACCAGCCAGAGCGCCTCGCGCCACACGGCTTCGAGGAAGCGGTCGGCGATATGGGCGTCGATCTCCTTGCGGATATGCAAGGGGAACATGCCGATTTCGCGCAGGGTTTCCTTGGCGGCCTCGATCAGGGCGGGGTCGGATTTGGCCGACGGCACGATTTCGGCGAGGGGCAGGAGATAGACAGGGTTGAAGGGATGGGCCACGAAGATCGTGGCGGGGTTGGCGGCGTTCTGTTGCAGTTCGGAGGGTTTGAAGCCAGAGGTAGAGGAACCGATGGGCGTGCCGGGTGCAACCTGTTGAATTTGCGCGAAGACGCGGTGTTTCAGGTCCAGCCGTTCGGAAACGGATTCCTGGATGTAATCCGCCCCTTCCACCGCCTCGGTGATGGTGGAGGCGAAGGTCAACTTGCCTTCGAGCGGCATCGGGCCGTCCGACAGGGCGGGGAGCGCGCGCTTCGCGTTGGCGATGACCTCGCCCACCTTGCGCGGGGCCTCGGGATCGGGGTCGAAGACCGCCACGTCCCAGCCATTGAGCAGGAAGCGCGCAGCCCAGCCGCCGCCGATGACCCCGCCCCCGATGATGCCCGCCTTGCGCGCCATATGCGTCTTCTCCCGTTCCTCAGAGGGCCCAGATCAGGGCCAAGAGCATGAGGGCGATCACGACCGCCCCGATCCTTGCAGCGCGGGGCAGGTCGAGCCCCGCCCCGGCGCCGATGTTCTGCGGTGCGCCAGATCCGGCGCGCCCGCCTTTTCCCGTCGGCCGGTCCGTTCCGGCCAGCCGCAGCGCCTCGTCCGAGAAGGCCACCGTGATGGCCGCCCCCGGCGGGGCGTGGGGTGGCGGCTGGGTCGGCAGCGCGCCATAGCGGGCCGCCAGGCTTTCCGCCGTCACCTCGCCCTGGCGCAGGGACTGCGCCTCTTCGGGCGTCACCTGCACCTGCACCGCCTGCGCCAGGCCCTTGAGAAGAAAGCCTGCCTCCAGCGGTTCCAGCACCCAGCCCTGCCCCAGCGGGATCACCTTGCCCGTCGCCAGAAGGGCATGGAGCGGCGGGAGGGGGCCGACCTTCTCCACCTTACCTCGGCAAAGGCGGGCGCTTTTCCAGCTTCAGCCGGGCGCGCACTTCGGCGGGGGTGATGACGCGGGCCCCCATGTTTTCGATGATCGTCGCCGCCCGTTCCACGAGCTGCGCATTGGTGGCCAGAACGCCCTTGTCGAGCCAGAGATTGTCTTCCAGCCCCACACGCACGTTGCCACCCGCCAGAACCGCCGCCGCGACATAGGCCATCTGGTTGCGGCCAAGCGCAAAGGCGGAATAGTGCCATCCGGCGGGGACGTTGTTCACCATGGCCATGAAGGTGTTCAGGTCATCCGGCGCCCCCCATGGCACGCCCATGCAAAGCTGGACGAGGACGGGTTCGGGGATCCCCCCCTCCTTCACCAGTTCCTTGGCAAGCCAGAGATGACCGGTATCAAAGGCCTCGATCTCGATCCGCACGCCCGCCGCCGTCATCCGCCGGGCCATGTCGCGCAGCATGCCGGGCGTGTTGACCATGACGTAATCGGCTTCGTTGAAATTCATCGTGCCGCAGTCGAGCGTGCAGATTTCCGGCCGGCATTCCACAACATGCGCCACCCGTTCCGTGGCACCCGCCATGTCGGAGCGCGGACCGAGGCGCGACATGTCCTCGGTCCCTTCGAAATAGATGTCGCCACCCATCCCGGCGGTGAGGTTCAGCACCACATCGGTGTCGGAATCCCGAATGCGTTCCGTCACTTCGCGATAGAGCGCGGGGTCGCGGGCAGGCTTGCCGGTTTCGGGGTCGCGGACATGGCAATGGACCACGGCGGCACCCGCCTTGGCCGCTGCGATGGCGCTGTCGGCGATCTGCTGGGGGCTGCGCGGCACATGCGGGCTGCGGTCCTGCGTGCCGCCCGATCCGGTGACGGCACAGGTGATGAAAACCTCGCGGTTCATGGCCAGCGGCATGGCGATCCTCCCTTGTCTGCCTGCCAGATTAGCCTGCTTGCGCCGTGATGCTTTGCGCTTTACGCAAATGCTATGGCTGAAAACGTCAACATCTTCTTGCCATCGCGCGCGCCGCTGACCTTTGCGGTGCTGGTGCTGCCGCATGCCTCGATCCTTGAAGTGGCCTCGGTCCTTGATCCGATGCGGGCCGCGAACCGGCATCTGGGGGAAGAGGCCTATCGCTGGCGCGTGGTGTCGCCCGATGGGCGGCCGGTGCCGCTGACCTGCGGGATCGAGTTACCTTCGGCAGGGCCTCTGGCGTCGGCGGAGGGGGCGGATGTGCTGATGGTGATCGTGGGATATCGGCAGGCGGAAGTGGCGAAGCGGCCCTTCTTGCAGGCCCTGCGCCGGATGGCGCCGCGGTTCCGGCTGATCGCGGGGGTGGATGCGGGGGCCTGGGTCATGGCGCGGGCGGGGCTGCTGGACGGCTATCGCGCCACCGTCCACTGGGAAGACCTTGAGGATTTCGCCGCCGCCTTCCCGCAGATGGAATGCCTGCCGGACCGCTATGTCATTGATCGCAATCGGATAACCGTCGGCGGGGCGGCACCGGCCCAGGACCTGATGCTGCATCTGATCGGGGCGCGGCACGGGGCGCCGGTGGCCCGGCAGGTGGCGGCCTCTTTCCTGACCACGCAGCGCGCGGGGCATGAGCCGCAGGTGGCCCCGCCACAGCGCGACCCGCGTCTGGACGGGCGGGTGGCCGAGGCCATCGCGCGGATGGAAGCCCGGATCGACGACCCCGAACCGATGGCGCGCATCGCGCGGGCCGTGGGGCTGAGCCCGCGACGCATGGAAAGCCTTTTCCTTCAGTATCTTGGCGAGAGTCCGGGGGCCTATGCGATGGGGCTGCGGCTCCAGGCGGCGCGGCGGATGGTGACGGATACGCGGCACCCCTTGGCCGAGGTGGCGCTGCGGACGGGGTTTTCCTCTCCCTCGACCTTGAGTCGGGCCTTCAGTCGGCGGTTCGGGGTGGCACCGTCGGTCTTGCGGCGGGGCCAAGGGCTTGCGAACGCTGCGTTTATTCCTGCCAAGGGCTGAAAACGGCCGTGCCGTATCCTGTGCCGCCTTTTGTGCCGCAAACTGTGGCCACGCAGCGCACGGCGAGGTTCGGTTAACCAAGGCGGCAGAAAGGCCTTGGGAATGGCCTTCCGCACATCCTTTCTTCACCCTCCTCCCTGCATCCTGCGGCTGTTGGCGGTTGGTCCAATGCCCCTCCGGCAACGGAGGGTCCTGTGGAGGTTGTGATTGCGTATCTGGGCCAGGATGAAGGGGCTATGGGCTTTGCTCTTCCCCCCGCGCGGCGGCCCGGCGCAGGGCGGCGAAGAGGCGGGTCTGCAAGGCATTGCCCAAAAGGATCGCGGCAGAGAGGAGCAGCGTCACCATCCCGCCCACCAGCGCATAGCCAAGGCCTGTCACCCGGACCGTGGCGCGCAACAGGCGGGCCTTGCCCAAAACCTCGGCCTTGGCGAGGATGCGGGGACCCAGCGCCTCGGTCGCATTGGCAAGGCGGCGCGCCTCGGCGGCATCGTCGATCCGCGACAGAAGATGCAGCGCGGTCGTCGTGTCGGTGGCCCGACGGATGCGGTCCAGATCGGCGGCGACGCTGACCAGCGGCGCGAAGGCATCGGCGCGGAGCGTGAGGGCCACCTCGTCAAGGCTGCGGGCGCGACGCAGCGCGATCCAGTCCACGCCATCGGCTGCGGCGCGGGTGATGAGGTCGGTCAGGCGGGGGGAAAGTCGCCCCATCCCGCGGGCCAGCTTGATCCCCGATGCGCCCAGCTTCGCCGCCGCCGAGCTGCCGCCAGAGGCGACAACGGTGGCCGTGGCCCCCAAGCCCACGATGGAAAGGGCGATGGCGATGCGGTCCACCTCACCGCCCGCCAAGTAGTCAATGGCGCCTTTGATGATCGTCGCAAGATCGCCGATGGGGGTGAGCATGATGGGCGCCTGACACATCAGGAAATTCGACAGGGTGCAGGCGGCGGGGTCCAGCGTGCAGGCCGCGCAATTCGCGGCATTGGCCCAGAAGCCCGAATCCTCGGCCCAGGCCGCGTCATAGGCGGCCTTCACCTCGGGCGGCAGGGGCTGGCCCAGATCGGCGGCCAGATCATGCAGCGCTTGCAGCACCACCCAGTCGCGGCGGGGCGCGGCGAGCTGGGAGGTGATGCGGCCGGGGATGGTGTCCGGGGAGAGACGGGCGAGTTCGCGGTCGATGGTGGCGGTGATCTCCGCCGCCGTGGCATCCCGCAGGGGGGCCAGCGTCGGATCGAGCGCGATGCGCGCGGCGGAGAGGGCGGTGAGCGCCAGCGATGCCGCCAGCGCCAGCGTCAGGGCATATCGTGTCCAGCGCCGGAACATACGCCCCCCATCCCTCGCCCCCCGTCAGCCGCGCCGCGACCGGATCATGCCGATGACATCATAGACCTGATCAACGATGGGGCGGGCGATGGCATCGGCCCGTTCGGCCCCCTTGCCGAGGATGCGGTCGATCTCGGCCGGGTCCTGCATCAGCCGGTTCATCTCCAGCGTGATCGGTTCCAGCTTGGCCACGGCCAGATCGGCCAGCGCCGGCTTGAATGTGCCGAATTGCGCCCCCGCATAATCGCGGATCACCTGTTCGGCTGTGTGCCCCGCCAGCGCGGCGTAGATATTCACCAGATTGCGCGCCTCGGGCCGGTCCTTCAACCCGTCGAGGCTGTCGGGCAGCGGCTCCGGGTCGGTCTTGGCCTTGCGGATCTTCTTGGCGATGGTGTCGGCATCATCGGTCAGGTTGATGCGCGACTGGTCCGAGGGATCGGATTTCGACATCTTCTTCGTGCCATCGCGCAGGGACATGACGCGGGTGGCGGCGCCTTCGATGACGGGCTCCACCACGGGGAAGAAATCCACCCCGTAATCATTGTTGAACTTGATGGCGATGTCGCGAGTCAGTTCCAGATGCTGCTTCTGATCCTCGCCCACCGGGACATGGGTCGCCTTGTAGGCCAGGATGTCTGCGGCCATGAGCGACGGATAGGCGAAAAGGCCCAGCGAGACATTCTCGCTGTTCTTCCCGGCCTTGTCCTTGAACTGGGTCATCCGGCTCATCCAGCCCATGCGGGCGATGCAGTTGAAGATCCAGCCCAGTTCGACATGGGCGGAAACCTGGCTCTGGTTGAAGAGGATCGACCGCGCGGGGTCGATGCCCGCCGCGATGAAGGCGGCGGCGCCCTCGCGGGTCTGCTGGCGCAGTTTCTCCGGGTCCTGCCAGACGGTGATCGCATGCATGTCCACCATGCAGTAGATCGTTTCGATCCCTTCCTCCTGCTTTTCGACAAAGCGCTTGAGGGCGCCAAGGTAATTGCCGAGGGTGAGGCCGCCCGAGGGTTGAATCCCCGAGAAGATGCGCGGCGGGAAGGAAGCCTGAGGCGTTTGGACCGGCTCGGCCATGATGTCGCTCCGTCTGGAAAAGGTCGGGATTTCCGCTTAACGATGCGGCGACGGGGCGTCAATCGACGCCTGCCCCGAAGCATGAGACCAAGGCCCGATGCAAGACCGCAATGCCCCGCCGCTGAACCCCCTGCCCGCCATCGTCTGGGTGCTGGCCTTGCCGATCATCGCGATGGAGGTGGTGGTGGGGCTGGGCGGTGCCGGGATCCTTGGCGGGCTGGAAGGGGCGGGCTGGCGGTTGCAGGCGCTGGAGCGCTTTGTCTTCTCTCCGCCCCTGATGCAGGCGATGCTGGAGGCGCAGCAATATCCGCCACGGCAGATGGCGCGGCTGGTCACCTATCCCTTCGTGCACGGGTCAACGACCCATGCGGTCTTTGTCGTGGTGATCCTGCTGGCGCTAGGGAAGATGGTGGGAGAGGTGTTCCGCTGGTGGGCGGTGCTGGTGGTCTTTTTCGGGGCCGCGGTGGCGGGGGCCTTTGCCTATATGCTGGTGCCGGGGATCGAGGCGCCGCTCTTCGGCGGCTATCCCGCGACCTATGGCCTGATCGGCGGGTTCACCTTCCTTTTGTGGGTCAATCTGGCGGCGGTGGGGGCGAACAAGTTCCGCGCCTTCAGCCTGATCGGGTTCCTGCTGGCGATCCAGCTTCTGTTCGGTCTCCTGTTCGGGGGGGGATACGAATGGGTGGCGGATGTGGCGGGCTTTGCCGCCGGGTTCCTGTTGTCCTTCGTGGTCAGCCCGGGCGGGTGGCACCGGGTGGTGGCGAAGATCCGTCAGCGCTGACGGCGGAGCGCGGATTTGAGGTCCGAGGGCCGGATCGCGCCGAGGGCGAGGGCGGCGAGGCCATAGCTGCCCATGCCCAGGGCGACGAGAAGCGCGAGCGCCGCGTAACGCCAGCCTTCGGTGCCGAGCATCGGGCCGAGGGCGACCATGCCGAACCAGAGCACCGCACCCATGATGGCGCTGGCGGCAAGGATGCGGGGAAGGCGCTGGCGGAAGCGGGGGTCGAAGCGGGCCTCGTCGCCCATCTTCCGGGTGCCGAGCCAGAGTTGCAGGACCATGGTCCAGCCCGAGAGGGTGGTGGCGAGCGCGGCGGCGGAAAAGCCGATGAGGGGCAGAAGGCCCACGGCGATGACGGCGTTGATGACCATCGACCAGACGGCGAAGCGGAAGGGGCTGCGGGTGTCCTCGCGCGCATAGTAGAGCGGCTGGAACACCTTGTGCAGCACGAAGGCCGGCAGGCCCGCGCCGTAGATGGCGAGGGCGAGGGCGGTGGCGGCGGCGTCATCCGGGCCGAAGGCGCCGCGCTGGTAGAGGACGGTGCAGAGCGGCAGGGCGATGACGATGAGCGCGACGGCGGCGGGAAGCGTGAGGAAGAGCGCGAATTCGGTGCCGCGATTGAAGGAGGCGCGGCCGCCTTCGGCATCGCCGGCGCGCAGGCGGCGGGAGAGATCGGGGAGCAGGACGGTGCCCACGGCGATGGCCACGACGCCGAGGGGCAGTTGGTAAAGACGGTCGGCATAGGACAGCCAGGCCACCGCACCTTCGGTGAAGGAGGCGACCTGGCGACCGACAAGGAGGTTCACCTGGACCACACCGCCTGCCAGCACGGCGGGGGCCGCGATCAGGGCGAGGCGCCGGAGGTCGGGTGTCAGGCGCGGCAGGCCGGGGGCGAAGCGGAAACCCGCGCGATGGGCGGAAACCCAGGTGAAGGCCAACTGCGCGATGCCGGTGAGGGGGACGGTCCAGGCCAGCGTCAGGCCCATGTCCCATCCCCAGTGATCGGCGAGCAGCATGGCGGCGATGAACATGAGGTTCATCAGGACGGGGACGAAACTGGCCTCGGTGAAGCGTCCGAAGGCGTTCAGCACACCCGAAAGCAGCGCGACGAGCGAGATGAAGAGGATATAGACGAAGGAGATGCGCCCGAAGAGGACGGCGAGGTCGAAGCGTTCATCGCCGGCGAAGCCCGAGGCCATCAGCCAGACCAGCCAGGGCATGGCCAGCGTGCCGAGGACGGAAAAGACGATCAGCACGGCGGCAAGCCCGTTGAAGGCATCACGGGCGAAGCCCTGTGCATCCTCGCCGCCTTCGAGCTTTTTCGAGAACATCGGCACGAAGGCCATGTTGAAGGCCCCTTCGGCGAAGAAGCGGCGGAACATGTTGGGAAGGGAGAAGGCAATGAGGAAGGCCTCGGCCACCGGCCCGGCACCGAGATAGGCGGCCATCATCACGTCGCGGGCGAAACCCGCCCCGCGCGACAGCAGCGTCCATCCGCCGACGGTGAGGATGGAGCGGATGAGGCGGATGGGCTGCATCCCCTACCCCTGCGCCCGTTCCGCGCCTTCGGCGATGGCCTGGCGCAGCTTCTTTTCCAGCGCCTCCTGCTTGGCCCTGGCATGGAGTTTGAGGCCGAACATGTCCTTCACATAGAAGCTGTCCACCACTTGCGCGCCGAAGGTCGCGATGACGGCGGAGGCGATGTAGATGTTGTTGTTGGCCAGCGTCCGGGTCAGATCGTAGAGCAGGCCGGGACGATCGCGCGTGTCCACCTCGATGATGGTGTAGATGTCGGAACCTTCATTGTCGAAGGTGATATGGGTGGGGAAGCGGAATTCGCGTTCGCGCTTTTTCACCTTGTCGCGGTCCTTCAGCGCGTCGCGCGCCACCACCTCGCCATTCAGGGTCTTGCGGATCATCTGGGACAGGCGCGGCAGGCGGGCCACCTCATAGGGTTTGCCCTCGCTGTCCTGCACCCAGAAGACCGCGGTCGCATAGCCGTCCTTGGAGGTATAGGTGCGCGCATCCACCACATTCGCGCCGACCAGTGCCAAGGCCCCGGCAAGGCGCGAGAAGATGCCGGGATGATCGGCCAGTGCGAAACAGGCGCGGGTCGCGTCGCGACCGTCATCGGGATGCAGGTCGATGCGGATGTCGCTGTCGGGCAGGTCCTTCAGCAGGCGGGCGAAGACGACATGGCTGTCGGTGGGCAGGCCCTGCCAATAGGGCGCGTAATGGCGCGATGTTTCGTGCCGCAGGTCGGCGGCAGACCAATCGGCGAGCCTCTCGCGCAGGGCCCGTTTCGCCTCATCCTCGCGGTTCTCGCGGTTGAGGGTTTCAAGGCCGCCTTCCAGCGCATCCGCCGTCTGGCCATAGAGCGAGCGCAGCAGCATGGCCTTCCAGTTGTTCCAGGTCCCCGGCCCTACCCCGCGAATGTCGCAGACTGTGAGCACCGTGAGCAGATCGAGCCGCTTGCGCGATTTCACCGCCTTGGCGAAGTCGCGCACCGTGCGCGGATCGCCGAGGTCACGCTTCTGCGCGGTGTCGGACATCAGGAGGTGATAGCGCACCAGCCATTCCACCGTTTCCGTCTCTTCCGCCGTCAGGCCGAGGCGGGGGCAGAGGCGGCGGGCGATCTGCGCGCCAAGGATCGAATGATCCTCGGGCCGGCCCTTGCCGATATCGTGCAGGAAGAGGGCAACATAGATGACCTTGCGGTTCACCCCGGCCTTGAGGATGCCGGAGGCGACGGGAAGCTCTTCCAGCAGCTCGCCCCGCTCGATCTGGGCAAGGATGGAGATGCACTGGATGATGTGTTCGTCCACCGTGTAATGGTGATAGACGTTGAACTGCATCATCGCGACGACAGGTTCGAATTCCGGGATGAAGGCCGCCAGCACGCCGAGTTCGTTCATCCGCCGCAGCGCGCGTTCGGGATTGCCGTGCTTCAGCAGCAGGTCGAGGAAGATCTGCACCGCCTCGGGGTCGGATTGCATCTCTTCGTCGATCAGGTCGAGCCGCGCGGTGATCTGGCGCATCACGTTGGGATGCAGCAGATAGCCGGTCCGCAGCGCCTCTTCGAAGACGCGGAGAAGGTTGAGCTTGTCGGCAAAGAAACGGCGCGGATCGGTGAGGTCGAGACGGCCCTGCACCAGCTTGTAGCCGGGTTTCACCCGCTTGGTGCGCTTGAAGATGCCGAAGAGGCTGGCTTCGGGCTTGGCGTGGCGGGCCTCGAGTTCCGTCAGGAAGACGCGGGTCAATTCACCAACGCGGGTGGCGTGGCGGAAATAGTCCTGCATGAAATGTTCGACGGCCCGCCTGCCGGCCTTGTCGTCATAGCCCAGACGGGCGGCCACCTCGACTTGCAGGTCGAAGGTGAGCTGGTCCATCGCGCGGCCCGTGATCAGGTGCAGGTGGCAGCGCACGGCCCAGAGGAAATCTTCGGCGCGGGTGAAGTCGTCGAATTCCTCGCGCGCCAGAAGCCCGGCAGCGACGAGGCCTTCGGCCGAAGAGACGCGGTTGAGATACTTGCCGATCCAGTAGAGCGTCTGGAGATCGCGCAGGCCGCCCTTGCCCTCTTTCACATTGGGTTCGAGGACATAGCGTTGCCCGCCCTGCCGGCGGTGGCGTTCGGCGCGTTCGGCGAGTTTCGCCTCGATGAATTCCGGACCGGTATTGCGGAAGAGTTCGCCCCAGAGCCTGTCACCCAGATCGAGGGCGAGGGGTTCGAAACCGGCGATGAACCGGTGTTCCAAAAGGGCAGTGCGGATGGTGATATCCTCGCGTCCCAGGCGGAGACAATCCTTCACCGTGCGCGAGGCGTGGCCGACCTTCAGCTTCAGGTCCCACAGGATGTAGAGCATCGATTCGATCACCGATTCCGCCCAGGGCGTGATCTTCCACGGTGTGAGGAAGAGGAGATCGACATCGGAATAGGGGGCCATCTCGGCACGGCCAAAGCCGCCGACGGCAAGGACGGCCATGCGTTCCGCCTCGGTCGGGTTGGCGAGCGGGTGAAGGTGGTGGCGCGCGATATCGAAGGCGATGGCGACGAGGATGTCGGTCAGATGGGCCTGGGCGCGGATCATGGCGCGGGCGTCATGCGGGCGGGCGGCGAAAGCGGCGGCGAGGGCCGCATTGCCGCGGGCGCGCGCCTCGGCCAGATGGCGGACGGTGGCGGCGCGGGCGGCGCGGGGATCGGCCGCGGCGGGCAGATCGGCCAGGATGGCGGCGCGCAGGGGGGCGGGGTCGATGATCTGCGGCCCCGGCAGGATCATGCCGGGGGGTTCATCGGGGAAGAAGCGGTCGGTCTGCATCCTTTCGGTTTGCAGCGTCCGGGCGCGGGCCGACTGGGCCTTGGTCATGGTCTGGGGCGCGGTTCTGAGGCGCGGCGGGAGGGTCAGAACCCGGCCCCGCCAAAGCTGCGCGGTGCGGGATCGACCACGGTCACGGCGTTGTTCTGGATGCGCGCCACCGCCAGGCCACGTTCATTCGTGCCATTGGCCAGCAGACGGAAGACGCCGTTGACGCCCGCAAAGCCCGCGCCCTGGGTCAGCGCGGCCCGGTCCATGCCGCGGCCCTGCTTGGCCAGCGCACCGATGGCGGCGATGCCGTCATAGGCGATGGCCGAGACGGGATGCGGCGCCTCGCCGAAGGTGGATTGGTAGCGGGCCTGGTACTGGGCGAAAAGCGCCGGGTCGGGCATGGCGAAAATGCCGCCCTGCACCCCTGGCAGCGCCAGAGTGGCGGCGGGAATGTCCCAGCGGGTCAGGCCGATATATTGCGTGCTGGTCGGGTTGACGCCGTTCTCCGACAGAAGCTGCGTGACGAGGGGAAGCGCCCCCGCCGTGTCCGCCGTCAGGAAGACGGCCTGTGCGCCCGAGGAACGCGCCTGCGCGGCAAGGGCCGGAATCGCCTGGACGATGCCGTTCTGCGAGAACTCGTACCCGCCCGTGGCGACGACGCTGCCGCCCGCGGCGGTGACGCCCGCCTGGATGGCGGCGCGGCCCGCCTCGCCCTGCGCGTTGCGGTCATGGATGATCATGATCTGCGACTTGCCGGAGCGGACGGCATAGCCGGCCAGCCGCCTGGCGGTGTTGTCGAAGGTCGGGCCGAGGACGAAGACATTGCCCCCCGCGATGGCGGGGTTGTTGGAGAAGGACAGGACATTCACGCCGGCCGAGGCGACGGCGAGGCCCGCCGCATTCGCCTCTTCGGCGAAGACCGGGCCGAGGATGACGGTAGCGCCGTCAGCCACGGCCTTGGCGGCGGCGGCGGAGGCCTGGGCGGGCTGGCCCGCGGTGGGATAGACGCGCAGGTCGATCTGCACCCCGGCGAGATCGCCGATCGCCATGCGGGCGGCATTCTCGATCGAACGGGCGAGGAGCTGGTCGCTGGCCTGGCCGCTGCCCGAAGGCACCAGCAGCGCGACCGGCACCGCGCCCCCTTGCGACACGGCCGGGCCGGAGGCCGGCTGACAGGCGGCAAGGGCGAGGGCGGAAAGGGCCAGGACGGCCTTGCCCAGCGACTTGCGGGCGGTGCGCAAAACAGAGAACATGCGGTTTCCTCACTCCCTTGGCGGCGGCGACCGGCCTCCATCGACCGGGCCGCGCGAAATCGGGTTGCAGGTTAAGGGGTTCCACCGGGGAAGTAAACTTGTCAGGGGGGACGAGGGCAATGTCGGGAGGGCAGCGGGCATGACTCCGCCGGGATCGGTCTGGGAGAGGCGGGCGCTGGCGCCTGGGCTCCATCTGGTGGCGACGCCGATCGGGGCGGCGCGGGACATCACGCTGCGCGCGCTGGACATCCTCGCCTCGGCCGATGTGCTGGCGGCGGAGGATACGCGCACGCTGCGGCATCTGATGGAGATCCACGGCATCCCGCTGGAGGGGCGGCCGCTGGTGCCCTGCCATGACCACAACGAGGCGGCGGCGGCGGCGCGGCTGGTGGCGGCAGTCGCAGCGGGGAAATCGGTCGCCTATGCCAGCGAGGCGGGGACGCCGCTGGTGTCGGACCCTGGCTTTGCCCTGGCCCGCGCCATGGTGGCGGAGGGTCTGCCGGTGACGGCGGCGCCGGGGCCTTCGGCGGTGCTTTGCGCCCTCGCCGTGGCGGGGCTGCCCTCGGACAGGTTTCTCTTTGCGGGCTTCCCCCCCCCGGCCCAGGCCGCGCGACGGGCCTTCCTCGACGGGTTGAAGGGCGTGCAGGCGACGCTGGTCTTCTACGAATCGCCCCGCCGCCTGCCCGCCCTCCTGGCCGATCTGGCCGAGCGGCTGGGCGGCACACGGGAGGCAGCGGTCTGCCGCGAACTGACCAAGCGCTTCGAAGAGGTGCGGCGCGGGAGGCTGGAGGCCCTTGCCGCCGATCTGGCCGGGGAAGAGGTGAAGGGCGAAGTCGTGGTTCTGGTGGACCGCGCCGCGCCGGAGGCTGCGGAAACCGCCACATGGGAGGCCGCGCTGGATGAGGCCATGTCGCGGATGAGCGTGAAGGATGCGGCGGCCATGGTGGCCGAGGCCTTCGACCTGCCACGGCGGGACGTCTATCAGGCAGCGCTGCGGAAGGGGAAAGGGGATTAGCAAAATCTTCACTGACTGGCCCTAGAAAGGGAAAAGGTTCGGTCAGGAGGGGAAGATGGGATTTCGCGGTGATCCATCGGCATTCGAACGGGCGGCGTCCGGGGCATTGGTGCCGGGGACCTTGGCAATAGGGTCCGTCGCTCCGGGGCCGGGGGCAACCGGGCCGGTCTCTGCGAGGCCGTCTGTGTCTGGACAGGCGGTCTGCGGGGCCCTGGCGCGCGCTGCGCGACGGGCACCGGCGGGCGAGGCGCGGCGGGCGCGGGGCGCCATGGCTTTTCAGGCTGGTTGGGCGGCAGAGGATCAGGTCGCCCGCCATTACGACCGGCAGGGAGAAACGGTCTGTGCGCGGCGCTGGCGCGGGCAGGCGGGCGAAATCGACCTCGTGGCGCGCGACGGGGAACGTGTGATCTTCATCGAGGTCAAGCAGAGCCGCAGTCATGACGAGGCGGCAGGTCATCTGGGGCCGCGCCAGATGCAGCGCATCTGGAATGCCGCCGCCGAATTCCTGGCCGGGGAGCCGCGCGGGCAACTGACGGAGGTGCGGCTTGATCTGGCGCTGGTGGATGGGCGCGGAGAGGTGAAGGTGATCCGCGACGCCTGGATGGCCTGAGGGCGCGCATGGCCTGTGCGGCGGAGGGCATTTGCATCCGCTGCGGGCTTGCGCCATCAAGAGGCAGCACAGCGCGGAGCAAGACATGAAGCTGAAGGTCGCCTTCCAGATGGACCCGATCGGATCGGTGAACATCAACGCCGATTCCACCTTTCGAATCGCGCTGGAGGCGCAGGCGCGCGGGCATGACCTGTTCTACTACACGCCCGACAAGCTGGCTTTCGTCGAGGGTCGGGTCACGGCGCGGGGCTTTCCCATCGAGCTGCGGCGCGAGGTCGGGAACCACGTGACCTATGGCCCCGAGACGGAGGTCGATCTGGCGGAGTTCGATGTGGTCTGGCTGCGCCAGGACCCGCCTTTCGACATGGGCTATATCACGACGACCCATCTGCTGGAGATGATCCATCCCGGGACGCTCGTGGTGAACGATCCTTTCTGGGTGCGGAATTCGCCCGAGAAGCTGCTGGTCCTGCGCTTTCCCGACCTGACGCCGCCCACGGCCATCGCCCGCGATCTGGCCACGATCCGCGCCTTCAAGGCGCGGCACGGCGACATCATCCTGAAGCCGCTTTACGGCAATGGCGGCGCGGGGGTGTTCCGGCTGGACCCGAATGACCGCAACCTCGCCTCGCTGCATGAGCTGTTCACCGGCATGAGCCGCGAGCCGCTGATCGTGCAGAAATTCCTGCCCGATGTGGCCAAGGGCGACAAGCGGGTGATCCTGGTCGATGGCGAACCCATCGGCGCGATCAACCGCGTGCCGCAGGCGGGCGAGACGCGGTCGAACATGCATGTGGGCGGGCGGCCCGAAAAGATCGGGCTGACGGCGCGGGATCTGGACATCTGCGCCCGCATCGGCCCGGTCCTCCGCGAGAAGGGGCAGGTCTTCGTGGGGATCGACGTGATCGGCGACTGGCTGACCGAGATCAACGTGACCTCGCCCACCGGCTTGCAGGAGTTGGAGCGGTTCGACGGCACGAATGGCGCGGCCCGCATCTGGGAGGTGATCGAGGCGAAACGGGCGGGGTGAGGGGGCGAAGAACTTTCGGACGAAAATTCTTCGTCAGCCCTGCGGGCCGAGGACGAGGCGATAGCTGACCGCCTCGGCCAGATGCGGCAGGCGGACCGGGTCGCTCTGATCCAGATCGGCGATGGTGCGCGCCACGCGCAGGATGCGGTGATAGCCCCGCGCGGTCAGGCCGAAGCGTTCCGCCGCGCGGGTCAGGAAGGCGCGGCCTTCGGCATCGGGCGTGGCGGTTTCCTCCAGAAGCCGCCCCTCCATATCGGCGTTGACGCGCAGGCCGGGATGGGTGGCGAAGCGCTGCGCCTGCCGGGCGCGGGCGGCGGCGACGCGGGCTGCGACAGTGGCGGAGCTTTCGCCCGTGGCGGCAAGGTCAAGGTCCTGCCAGGCGACGGGCGGCACCTCGACCCGCAGGTCGAAGCGGTCCATCAGGGGGCCGGAGATGCGGCCCAGATAATCTTCGCCGCAGAGCGGGGCCTTGGTGCAGGCGCGGGCCGGATCGGTGAGATAGCCGCAGCGGCAGGGATTCGCGGCGGCGACGAGCAGGAAGCGGCAGGGATAGCGGACATGGGCATTGGCGCGGGCGACCACCACCTCGCCCGTCTCGATCGGCTGGCGCAGGGTTTCCAGCACGGGGCGGGCGAATTCGGGGAATTCGTCAAGGAAGAGGACGCCGTTATGGGCAAGGCTGATTTCCCCCGGCTTCGCCCCCTTGCCGCCGCCCACGATGGCGGCCATCGAGGCGGTGTGGTGCGGTTCGCGGAAGGGGCGGCGTCGCGAGATGCCGCCTTCGGAGATCAGGCCCGCCAGCGAATGGATCATGGAGGTCTCCAGTGCCTCGGGCGCCGAGAGCGGCGGCAGAAGGCCCGGCAGGCGGGCGGCAAGCATCGACTTGCCCGATCCCGGCGTTCCGACCATCAGCATGTGGTGGCGGCCCGCGGCCGCAATCTCCAATGCGCGCTTGGCGCGTTCCTGCCCTTTCACCTCGGCCAGATCGCGCAGGGTGGGGCTGTCCAGCACCTCGCCCGCCTCGGCGGGGGTGAGGGGCGATTGGCCGGTATAGTGGCGCACCACCTGATCGAGCGAGGCGGCGGCCAGCACCTGCACCGCACCGACCCAGGCCGCCTCGGCCCCCGAGGCGCGGGGGCAGAGGAGGGCGCGATCCTCCTCCGCCGCGGCAAGGGCTGCGGGCAAGGCGCCGATGACGGGCATTAGGCGGCCGTCGAGTGAGAGTTCGCCCAGCGCGACGGTGCGTTCGACGCTGTCCTTGGGGATGATCTCCAGCGCCGCCAGCAGGGCGAGTGCGATGGGCAGGTCGAAATGCGCGCCTTCCTTGGGCAGGTCGGCGGGGGCGAGGTTCACCGTGATGCGCCGCGAGGGCAGCGCGATGGACAAAGCCGACAGCGCCGCGCGCACCCGTTCGCGGGCCTCGGACACGGCCTTGTCCGGCAGGCCGACGATGCCGAAGGCGGGCATGCCGGGGGCGACGGCGCATTGCACCTCGACCATCCGCGCCTCGACCCCTTCGAAAGCCACCGTGAAGGCCCGTGCCAGCATGTCACCCCCTGCCCTTCCGGCATCAGGGTTAGCGCGGGAATGGTTTATGAACGGTAAAGGGCCATGAAGGCAGGCCAGGCCTCGGGGTCTGCCGCCGTCTTGTCACGGCAGAAGGCGTTGCAGAAGCCGAAGCGGCGGCCGTCCAGTTCCAGAACATGGGTGACGGGGGTGCCGGAATAAGGGCAGTTGCTGTTTTCGGCCTCTGTCCCCTCCACCGGCCGGGCAGGCAGCGGTTTCGGCCCCGGCCAGTCGCGGCGGGGATAGTCGCGGCGGTAGAATTCCTGATCCGGACCGTCCACCAGACCCATCGCGCGCCAGCGGCGGAAGGAAGGGTGGGCGAGATGGGCCGTGACATAATCCATCGCGGCGGGGGTGACGGGCAGGTTGTAGGTGGCGATGCGGGTGGCGACAGGGGCGAACATGGCATCGGCAACGGAATAGGCGCCGCAGAGCCACGGGGTTTTGCTGCCGGTTTCCGAACGCGCCCAGGACCAGATCACGTCAAGGCGGGCGAGATCGGCCAGAACCTCGGGCGGGGGGGCGCAATCGACATAGCTGACGCGCAGGTTCATCGGGCAATAGGAACGCAGCGCGGTGAAGCCTGCATGCATCTCGGCCGCCACGGCGCGGGCGATGGCGCGGGCCTTCGGGTCCGTCGGCCAGAGCCCGGCCTCGGGGTGGCGGGAGGCGAGTTCCTCGGCAATCGCGATGGTTTCGGGGACAACCGCGCCTTCGGGCGTGCGCATCGTCGGCGCCGTCCGCGCGGGATGGAAGGATTTCAGGAGGTTGGGCAATTCATCGGTATAGAGCCGCGCACGGTGCAGGGTCACCGGAATGCCGAAAGCATCGAAGAAGAGCCAGCCGCGCAGGCTCCAGGACGAATAGGCGCGGTCGCCGATGACGAGGTCGTAGGTCATGCTGTTCCCTTCTTTGCCGCGACCATAGCGGCGGGCGCCCCCGGCGGGAAACGCCGATTGCTGATGCGCCCCATCACGGGCAGTGATTGATCGGGCCAAGTTGCCAGCCGCCGGGGCCGTGGTCGATCCGGGTGACCGAGAGGTTGTCGATGCGATGGGCGAAGACATCGACCGGCACGCAGCCCATGGCGCGTTGCACCTGTGTCAGGATCGCGCCGAAATGGGCGACGAGGATCAGGTCACGCCCCCGGTGGGCGGCGATCAGGGCATCGGTGGCGGCGCTGACGCGGGCGGCGGCGTCGTTCCAGCTTTCGCCGCCGGGCGGGGCGTGGAGGCCGGGATCATCCCAATAGGCGAAGGACAGTTCGGGGTGGCTTTTGGCGATGGCATCCCAGGTCTGGCCATCCCAGTCGCCGAAATGCAATTCGCGCAGGCCGGGATGGTGCGGCAGACGGGCGCGACCCACCCCCAGCGCATCGGCAGTGGCCACGGCGCGGATCAGGTCGGACGAGACGAGCAGCGCATCAGAGGGCAGATGTGCGTTCAGGCGGGCGAGCGCAGCCGTGTCGGACAGATCGGCAGGCACGTCGCGCCAGCCGACCATCGTCTTTTCATGCGTGGGTCCGTGCCGCACCCACCAGAGCCGCGTCACATCCATGCGGGAAGCCGTCCCTTCAGCACCATGGGCAGGCCTGCCATGACGCCCAGCACCAGCCCCGCCTGCGCGGCGATCCGCTGGTTCAGGCGCCCTTGCGCATCACGGAAGCTGCGGGCCAGCGCATTGTCGGGCACGATGCCCCAGCCGACCTCGTTCGAGACCACCACCACGGGGGCGGCACAGGCGGCAAGGGCGGCGAGCAAACCGTCGGCCTCATCCGCAAGGTCATGTTCGGCCAGGAGGTGATTGGTCAGCCAGAGCGTGGCGCAATCAACCAGAACCACCTCACCCGCCTGGGCCTCTGCCAGCGCGGCGGTCAGGTCGAGCGGGGCCTCGACCGTGATCCAGCCCTGCCCCCGGTCGGCCCGGTGCCGGGCGATGCGGTCGCGCATCTCGTCATCCCAGGCCTCGGCCGTGGCGATGTAGCGGCGGGTCAGGCCGCTGCCGGTGACAAGGCGTTCCGCCAGCCCGGATTTGCCGGACCGCGCACCACCGATCACGAGGCTGAGAGGGGGAAGCAATAAAATTTCGTCCGGCATTGATCCAGTTTCACGTCCGACCCGTAGAATTCACAAAACGGCAAGAAACTGGCCGATGCGCGTTATCTGACTGGGGGTTACCATGGCACTCGACGGATATACCGACCAAACGATGTCTCGCCAAGCGATGCGGGCGGAACTTCTGGATGCAGAGACGGAATTGCGCCTTGCCTATGCCTGGCGAGACCGGCGCGACGAACAGGCGCTGCATCGGCTGGTGACGGCCTATATGCGCCTTGCCATCAGCATGGCCGCGAAATTCCGCCGCTATGGCGCCCCGATGAATGACCTGATCCAGGAGGCGAGCCTCGGCCTGATGAAGGCCGCCGACAAGTTCGATCCCGATCGCGGCGTGCGGTTTTCGACCTATGCGGTGTGGTGGATCAAGGCGTCGATCCAGGATTACGTGATGCGGAACTGGTCCATGGTGCGGACCGGATCGACCAGCAGTCAGAAGGCGCTGTTCTTCAACCTGCGCCGCGTCCAGGCCAAGCTGGAGCGTGAGGCGGCGGCGCGGGGCGAGACGCTGGACCAGTTCCAGCTGCGCCAGCTTGTCGCGACCGAGGTCGGCGTGCCGCTGGCGGATGTGGAGATGATGGAGGGGCGGCTGTCGGGCTCTGACTTCTCGCTCAATGCCACGCAATCTTCGGATGAAGATGGGCGCGAATGGATCGACGCGCTGGAAGATGACGGCGTTCAGGCGGCCGAGGCCGTGGAAGGCGCGCATGATGCCGAAAGGCTGCGGAACTGGCTGGTGAAGGCGATGCAGGCGCTGAACGCCCGCGAACGCTATATCGTGGCCGAGCGCAAGCTGAAGGACGAACCCCGCACGCTTGAATCGCTGGGCGAGGAGCTGGGCCTGTCGAAGGAACGGGTGCGGCAACTGGAAGCCGCGGCCTTTGCCAAGATGCGGCGCAGCCTCGAATCCCAGTCGCGCGAGGTTTACGCGCTGCTTTCGTGAAGCGCCTCGCCACAGGTCTTTTGCTGTGCCTCGCCTGCGCCGGGGCAGCGTGGTCGCGCGAGATCGGGGAGGACACACTGGACCGTCTGCCGCAGGTGGATGTGTTCTTCCTGGGTGAAATCCATGACAACCCGGTGCATCACCGCCATCAGGCCCGTGCGGTAGAGGCGATCCGCCCCGCCGCCCTCGTCTTCGAGATGCTGGGAGAGCCGCAGGTGGCGGCCCTGCCCGAGGATCGCGGGGATGCCCGCGCCATGGCCCTGGCGACAGAGTGGGAGGCGCGGGGTTGGCCGGATTTCGCCATGTATCATCCGATCTTCACCGCCGCGCCCGAGGCGCGCATCTATGCAGGCGATCCGGGACTGACGGCGGTGCGGCGGGCCCTGCGCGAGGGTGCGGCGGCGGTCTTCGGGCCGGAGGCCGGGCGCTTTGGCCTGACCACGCCGCTGCCAGAGGCGCAACAGGCCGAACGCGAGGCCGATCTGCAGGCCGCCCATTGCAACGCCCTGCCCGGCGAGGCCCTGCCCGGCATGGTAGAGGCGCAGCGCCTGCGCGATGCCGCGCTGGCCCAAGCGGCCCTTCTTGCCCTGGATGAGACCGGGGGGCCGGTGGTGGTGATTGCGGGTGTGGAACATGTGCGCACCGATCTGGGCGCCCCCGCCCTGCTGCGCGGCGCCGCGCCGGGGGTGACCTTCCTGTCCATCGGACAGATGGAAGACATTCCGACCGGGCGGCCGCCCCATCATCTGTGGCTGCTGACCGAAGGCGTGGCGATGCGGGAAGACCCTTGCGCGGTGTTCGAAACCCAGGGCGGGTGACCCAACCGCCTGCCCTTTCTGTCAAAAAATATCCTCAGGGGGTGAGGCCGCAGGCCGAGGGGGGGCGAGCCCCCCCTGCGACCTTCACCGCAAGCGGGAAAGGTTGAGTTCCGCGCCCCTGCCCCCTACACCTGTCGCCACGGGTCCAACGGAGCATCGCCATGCTGACCGGCAAGCGCATCCTTCTGATCATCGGCGGCGGGATCGCGGCCTACAAGACGCTGGAACTGATCCGCCTGCTGCGCAAGGACGGTGCGGCGGTGACGCCGGTGCTGACCAAGGCGGGGGCGGAATTCGTGACACCCTTGTCGGTATCGGCGCTGGCGGGGGAGAAGGTCCATACCGCCCTCTTCGATCTGACGGCAGAGGCGGAGATGGGCCATATCCAGCTCAGCCGGGTGGCCGACCTTCTGGTCGTCGCGCCGGCGACGGCGGATCTGATGGCGAAGATGGCGCAAGGGCGGGCGGATGACCTTGCCTCCACCCTGCTGCTGGCGACCGATACGCCGGTGATGCTGGCGCCCGCGATGAATGTGCGGATGTGGATGCATCCGGCAACGCAGCGGAATATCAAGGTTCTGCAAGGGGATGGCATTCGCTTCGTCGGCCCGGACGAGGGCGAGATGGCCTGCGGCGAATACGGGCCGGGCCGGATGGCAGAGCCTGCGGCGATCCTTGCCGCGATCCGGGCGGCGCTGGTGCAGGGGCCGCTGACGGGGAAGCATGTGCTGGTGACCTCTGGCCCGACGCATGAGCCCATCGACCCGGTGCGCTATATCGCCAACCGGTCATCCGGCGCGCAGGGGACGGCGATTGCGGCAGCGCTGCGCGATCTGGGCGCGCGGGTGACCTTTGTCACCGGGCCTGCGGCGGTGCCGCCGCCCGAGGGTGTGCAGGTGGTGCGGGTGGAAACCGCGCGGGCGATGCTGGAGGCGGTGGAGGCGGCGCTGCCCGCCGATGCTGCCGTGATGGCGGCGGCGGTGGCCGATTGGCGGGTGGCCGAGGAATCCGCCAGCAAGATCAAAAAGGTGGCAGGCGCGGCCGCGCCCTCGCTGACCTTTGCCGAAAACCCCGACATCCTGAAATCGGTGGCGCAGTCCATCGACCGGCGGCCGAAGCTGGTGGTGGGCTTCGCCGCCGAGACAGATGACGTGCTGGCCCATGCGCAGGCCAAGCGGGCGCGCAAGGGGTGCGACTGGATCGTGGCGAATGACGTGTCGCCCGGCACGGGGATCATGGGCGGGACGGAGAATGCGGTGACGCTGATCACGGCATCGGGGGCGGAGCCCTGGCCGCGCCTGCCGAAGGACGAGGTCGCGCGGCGGCTGGCCCTGCGGATCGCGGAGGCGCTGGAGTGACCAAAATTCTTCGAAGAATTTTGCAAAAGTTTTCGAAAACTTTTGGTTTCACAAGGGGTTGGGCATGACTGTCCTGAAGCTGCTGTGGGAGGAATGGGCCGACCGCACGCTCGGCCTTCCCGCCTATGAGACGCCGGGATCGGCGGGGGCGGATATCCGGGCGAACCTGCTGCCCGAGGACCGCGAAAGCGGCTTCACGCTGGACCCGATGCATCGGGCGGTGGTGCCGACCGGGCTGCGGGTGGAGATCCCGCCGGGCTTCGAGATGCAGATCCGGCCCCGGTCGGGGCTGGCGCTGAAACACGGGATCACCCTGCCCAATACGCCGGGGACCATCGACAGCGATTACCGGGGTCCCCTGGGCGTGGCGCTGGTCAATCTGGGGGCGGAGCCTTACACGATCCGGCATGGCGACCGCATCGCACAGATGATCGTGGCCCCGGTGATTCAGGTGCAATTCCAAGAGGTTGATGCCCTGTCCGACACGGCGCGGGGCGCGGGCGGCTTCGGGTCCACGGGCAAGCGATGATCCTTGTTCTGGCAATGGCGGGGGCGCTCTGGGGGATCGGGGCGCTGATGAAGGCGCCGGTGCGGCTGCGTCTGGGGATGATCGTCACGCTCTGGCTGGGGGTGGTGGGGCTGCATCTGCTGCTGCCGGACGGGCATCCGCTGCGGGCTGCGACGGGGGGGGAGGCGCGGGTCTGGCTGGCCTTCGGGGTGGTGGCGGGGATTGTGCTGGGATATCAATCCCTTGTGGCGCGGCTGCGGGCCAAGGCCGCGCCGGTGGAGGCGGCGGCACCTTCGGGGGCCTTTCGTCCGGCGGAGCTGGACCGCTATGCGCGGCACATCATCCTGCGCGAGATCGGTGGGCCGGGGCAGAGAAAGCTGAAGGATTCCAAGGTATTGGTGATCGGGGCCGGGGGGCTTGGATCGCCCGCGCTGATGTATCTGGCGGGGGCGGGGGTGGGCATCCTTGGCTTTGTCGATGATGACATGGTGGATGGGTCGAACCTGCAACGGCAGATCATCCATGCCGATGCGCGGATCGGGATGCCCAAGGTGTTTTCGGCCGAGATCGCGCTGCGGGCGATCAACCCTTTCATCGAATTGCGGCCCTACAAGCGGCGGCTGGAGGAAGAAACGGCGCGGGCGCTGTTTGCCGAGTATGACCTGATCCTGGACGGAACGGACAATTTCGACACGCGCTACATGGTCAACCGGGTGGCGGTCGAACTGGGTAAGCCCCTGATTTCAGGGGCAATTACGCAATGGGAGGGGCAGGTGTCGCTGTTCCATCCGGCGCAAGGCGGGCCCTGCTATGAATGCGTCTTTCCCACCCGCCCTGCCCCCGGCATGGTGCCAAGCTGCGCCGAGGCGGGGGTCGCGGCCCCTCTGCCCGGCGTGATCGGGTCGATCATGGCGATGGAGGCGGTGAAGGAAATCACCGGGGCGGGCGAGACGCTGAAGGGCCGTCTGATGATCCATGATGCGTTGTTTGCAGAGACGCGGGTGATTTCGGTCAGGCGCCGGGCGGATTGCCCGGTCTGCGGCGCAAGCACCTGAGAACGCAGCATTTACCGGGGTGGGCCTGCGAAAACGGCTGTGCCGTTTCCTGTGCCGCCTTTTGTGCAGCAAACTGTGGCCACGCGCGCGGCAGGAAGGAAGATTTAACCCTCTTTCCGGGCGGATTCGGCATCCCCTTCTCTGGACAGGGGCGGGGTCGCACCCCATAGTCTGCCGCCAGACTGGATGCATAAACGGGGAGAACACCGATGACGCTGACTGCATGGGCCGCCGGAGTGACGAGCGGCCTGACGCTGGCCCTGGGCCTGACCGCCACCACCGCCTTTGCGCAGGACGTGCCCGATCTGGGCGGCCGCGAGGTCGTGGTCGTGACCGAGAACGCCTATCCGCCGCTGCAATTCCTGGACAAGGACGGCAAGGCGATCGGCTGGGAATATGACGCGATGGCCGAGATTGCCAAGCGGCTGAACATTACCGTCAAATATGAGAACATCTCCTGGGATGCGATGATCCCGGCGGTGTCGGAAGGCCAGTTCGATCTGGGCATGACCGGCATCACGATCCGCGATGACCGCAAGGACAAGGTGGATTTCTCGGACGCCTATATGCGGTCGGAAATGCTGATGATGGTGCGGGGGGATGAGGAGCGGTTCACGGATGCCGCGTCCTTTGCCGCCAATGCCGATCTTCTGATGGCGGCGCAGCCGGGGACCACGCCCTTCTATGTGGGCGTCTATGAGGTGCTGGACGGCAATGAGGAAAACCCGCGCATCGTGAAGTTCGAAACCTTCGGCGCGGGGCTTGAGGCGCTGCGCGCGGGCGATGTCGATCTCGTCCTGTCCGACAGCACGGCGGCCAATGGCTATGTCGCGTCGTCGGAAGGCGGGCTGAAGATCATCGGCGAGCCGCTGGGGGCCGAGGATTTCGGTTTCATCTTCCCGAAAGGATCTGACCTTGTCGCGCCGATCAATGCGGCCATTGCCAGCATGAAAGCGGATGGCACGCTGGACGCGCTGAACACCAAGTGGTTCCTTGAATACAAGATGGGCGAATGATCCTTCGCACCAGTGACATGAAGGCCCCGGAGGCGATGCCGGGGCCTTTGCTTTGGGGGCCTTTCGCATGACGCCGAACCCGCTGCCGGAGAAGGATTTTCCCTGGTGGCTCGTCCTCGTCTGCGGGGTCGGGCTGTGGCTGTTCTATGAGGTGCTGGCGAACCCGGAATATTCCGCCGTGCTGTCCACCCTGACCAAGGGCATCTGGATCACGGTGATGGTGTCGGTGGTGGCCTATCTGGGGGCCTGCCTTCTGGGCCTTGGCCTTGCGGTGGGCTGCCTGTCGCGGTTCCTGATCCTGCGGCAGGTCTGCCGGTTGTATATCGAGGTGATGCGGGGCGTCCCGATCATCGTGCTGCTGCTCTATGTGGCCTTCGTTCTGGCGCCGCTGGGCGTGGCGGGGATCAATGCGGTGCTGGAGCCCCTGGGGTGGGAGCCGGTGCGGACGCGGGATTTCCCCCTGCTGTGGCGGGCGGTGCTGGCGCTGATCCTGGCCTATGCGGCCTTTCTGGCCGAGATTTTCCGGGCCGGACTTCAGGCGGTGGACAAGGGGCAGGTGGAGGCGGCGCAGGCTTTGGGCCTGAACGGATGGCAGCGGTTCCGGCATATCACCTTTCCCCAGGCGTTCCGGATGATCCTGCCACCCCTGGGCAATGATTTCGTGGCGATGGTGAAGGATTCCTCGCTGGTGTCGGTCCTGGGCGTGGGGGACATCACGCAACTGGCCAAGGTCACGGCGGCAGGGAATTTCAAGTATTTCGAAACCTACAACGTGGCCGCGCTGATCTATCTGACCATGACCATCGGGCTGAGCCTGCTGATGCGGCGGCTGGAGGTGCGGCTGAAGGCGCGCGAGACGCGCTAGGCTTCGGGCAGGCGCGAAAGTTCCTCTTCCGCCGTGGCGCGCAGGCTCTTGAGGTCTTCGCGCGCGGCGGTGAGGTCGGTGATCTGGCGATCCAGCGCGTCAAGCTGCCGGTCGGCGAGCTTGAGCCATGCCTCAAGCTGCGGGCGGGTGCCCTTCTGGCGGTAGATCAGCAGCCATTGGCGGATTTCTTCGAGGGAGAAGCCGAAGCGGCGGCCGCGCAGGATGAGCGTCATGCGCGCCACCTCGCGCGGGCCGTAGAAGCGGGCGCGGCCTTCCTTTTCGGGCTGGAGAAGCTCGATATATTCGTAATAGCGCAGGGTGCGCGGCGTCACGTCGAACCTGGCGCACATCTCCTTGAAGCTGAGGCGGGTGTCGGACATGGGGCATCTCCTTGGCCGGAGCATAGGCCGATGGGGCCTTTGGCGCAACGAATTGCCGTAACGGCAACCAGGGTTCGGGGCCGGGGCGGGGTTGCGCTTGGCCGGCGGGCCGGGATTATTGGCGGCGGAAGGGGTTTGGCAATGTCTGACGTTACGGCACAGGATGTGATGGCGCTGGCCCGGCGGTTCATCGAGGCGATCCCCCATTCGCGCGCGCTGGGGATGCGGCTGGAGTCGCTGGGCGAGGGGCGTGTGGTGATGACCATGCCCTATGACACGCGCTTTGTGGGCGATCCGGCGACGGGGGTGCTGCATGGCGGCGCGGTGTCGGCGCTGATGGATACGGCCAGCGGGGCGGCGGTGATGTGCCACCCGTCGGCCCCGGTTTCGACGGCGACGCTGGACCTGCGGATCGACTATTTCCGCGCGGCGACGCCGGGACAGGCGATCACGGCGCGGGCGGAATGTTACCATGTGACGCGGTCGGTGGCCTTTGTGCGGGTGACAGCGACGGATGAGGATGACAGCCGCCCCGTGGCGGCGGCGACGGGGGTCTTCACGCTGGACCGGCCGAGGGGTGTGAAATGACGCGCGAGCGGCCGGAACCGGTGCAGGTGATCAAGCAGCGGCGCGACGGGGCGCTGAAGACGCTGCTGTCCGGGGTGCCCTATATCCAGTATCTGGGCATCCAGTTCGACCGGCGCGGCGATGAGCTGACGGCGATCCTGCCCTTTGACGACAAGCTGATCGGGAACCCGGCGCTGCCTGCGCTGCATGGCGGGGTGACGGCGGCCTTTCTGGAGGTGGCGGCGATCATCGAGCTGAGCTGGTCGATCCTGTGGGAGGAGATGGAGGCGGGCAAGCTGGACCCTGCGGCGATCGCGGACCGGCCGCTGCGCTTGCCCAAGACCATCGACTTCACGGTGGATTACCTGCGGACGGGCCTGCCGCGCGATGCCTATGCACGGGCGCGGGTGAACCGGTCGGGGCGGCGCTATGCGAGCGTGCATGTGGAGGCCTGGCAGGACAACCGCGCCCGGCTTTTCGCGCAGGGCACGGGGCATTTCCTGATGCCCGCCGGGCCTGACGACCCGGCGGAATAGGCGGTCAGCCGGCGAGGGCGAAGGCGGAGGGGGCGTAGCGGACGGGGGCGGATTTGGCCTTCGGCTTGCGCGCCTGCATCCCCTCGGCGCCACTGCCGATCTCTCCGGCGAGGCCGGAGAGGCGCAGGACGGTGGTGTTGATCTCTTCCACGGCTGTCGCCTGTTCCACCGAGGTATCGGCGATGGAGGCGACGAGGGTGCCGGTCTGCTGGATTTCCGGCACCAGACGGGTGAGGGTCGCGGCGGCGGAGCGGGCGGCGGTCAGGCTGCCCGAGGTGGCGGTGTCGATCTCGGCCGCGGCTTCGGCGGAGCGTTCGGCGAGGCGGCGGACCTCGGTCGCGACCACGGCGAAGCCTGCGCCCTGGGCGCCTGCGCGGGCCGCCTCGACCGCCGCATTCAGGGCGAGGAGATCGGTCTGGCGGGCGATTTCGGTCACCACCTTGATGCGGGTGGCGATCTCTTCCATGGCGAGCATGGTGGAGCGCACCGCCTCGCCCCCGGCGACGGCGTTTTCCGACACGCGCAGCGCGGCCTCCTTGGTGGCCTGGGCGGCGGTAGCGTTTTCCTTGATGGAGGCGGAAAGCTCTTCGATCGTTGAGGATACCTCGGTCACCGAGGCGGCCAGCGTATCGGCGATGTCGCGTTCCTGTTCGGCCTTGGCGCGGCGTTCGACATCCAGCGCCTCGAAATAGGTGGAGATGCCGTAATCCATGTCGAGCATGGCAAGGCGGAAGTAGATCGACAGGAGGCGGGTTGCTTCGCCCGTCTTCGCCCGGCCGAAGAGGCCGGAGGAGAGGAGGCTGGGGAAGAAATCCTCGATGATGCCGCGGAAGATGAGCGAATAGCTGTCCATGTACCAGCGCGGTTCCAGCCCGATGCGGGCATGGATGCGGCCGATGCGGGTGACGAGGGCGACGTAATCCTCGTCGATCTTGCCGGAGGTGAGGCGGCCCCAATGCGTCATCTGCAACTGCTTGGCACGGTTGGCATGGGCCTCGTCCTGGAAGAAGCGCGAGGTTTTGGGGGTTTTCAGGATGGTGTCATAGGCACGGTCCAGGATCGGGCCGAGCGCCGCCATCAGCGCCGCGGAATGCCGCCCTGCGAGGGCGAGGTCCTCTTCCGTAAGCCCCAGATAGGCCAGCCGTTCCTGTAGATCCGATTGCATCTTCTTCGTCCCTTGAGCCGACAGGTAACCCCCTGCCAGATGAGGCTACGGGCGCGCACGGGGCGGGCTTAGGGAAAGGCAAGGATGAAACATAAAATGTGAATATGATGATTCTTCGGCATGGGTTTCACGGTCTCGCGGCGGGGCGGCGCGGTGGTCAGGGGCCTGTCCTGCCGCGCGAGGGCCGGGCGCGGGCGGTCAGCGGATGGCCATCTGGAAATAGGCCATGGTCTCTTCGGGTTCGGACATGAATTTGCTGTAGAGCGCGCGGGCGGCCGCATTGTCGGGTTCGGTTGCGACCCAGGCCTCGACGCAGCCGGCGCCCTTGCCCCAGAGCAGCGCTTCCTCCAGCAGGCGGGTGGCGATCCCCTGCCGCAGATGGGTGGGCGCGACGCCGAGATTGTCGATATAGAGCTGGGTCGGCCCGTCAGGCTGATGGTGCAGGATGGCGCGGATCTGGCCGATGACAAGGCCCTCGGCGCGGGCGACGACCAGAAGATGGGTGTCGCAGGCGACGAAGGCGGCAAGCTTTTCGGGGTCGATCTCGTCATCGAAGATCTCGGGGTCCACCGGGCCGAGGCTGCGGGCCGTGTCGGGGCCGAGGCGGAAGATTTCAAGGCGCATGGCGGCTCTCCTTCGATGCGGGGCGCAGTGGCGGATGGCCGGGCAGTCTAGACAGCGGGACGCCCTGAGAAAAGGGCGGGGCGCTCCCTCGGGCCTGGCCTGCACCATGCCCCCTTCCCCCTGCCCTGCCCTTCGGTCACTCTGCCCCCATCATGACCGACCTGACCCATGGCCGCCTTCTGAAGATCGCGGCGCCCATCGTGATCTCGAATGCGACCGTGCCGCTGCTGGGGGCGGTGGATACGGGCGTGGTGGGGCAGATGGGGGCGGCGGCGCCGATCGGGGCGGTGGGGATCGGGGCGGTGATCCTGACGATGCTCTACTGGGTGTTCGGCTTCCTGCGGATGGGGACGACGGGCCTTGCCGCGCAGGCGCATGGCGCGGGGGACAGGGCCGAGCGCGGGGCGATCCTGCTGCGCGCCCTGCTGATCGGGGTGGGCGCGGGGGTGGTGTTCATCCTGTTGCAGGGCTGGCTGTTCCGGGCGGCCTTTGCCATCGCCCCCGCCGGGGCGGAGGTGGAGGCGCTGGCGCGCGACTATCTGGCCATCCGCATCTGGGGCGCGCCTGCGACCATTGCCGCCTATGCGGTGACCGGCTGGCTGATCGCGGTAGAGCGGACGCGGGCGGTGCTGGTGCTGCAACTCTGGATCAACGGGGTGAATGTGGCGCTGGACCTGTGGTTCGTGCTGGGCCTGGGCTGGGGCGTGCAGGGCGTGGCCATCGCCACGCTGATCGCGGAGTGGAGCGGGCTGGTGCTGGGCCTCTGGCTGTGCCGGGACGGGCTGCTGCCGGTGTGGCGGGCGGCGGTGGCGCGGGTGCCGGATGGGGCGGCGCTGCGGGTGATGTTCGCGGTGAACCGGGATATCATGCTGCGGTCGGTGCTGTTGCAGGCGAGTTTCACGAGTTTCGTCTTTCTGGGCGCGCGGCAGGGGGATGTGGTGCTGGCCGCCAATCAGGTGCTGATGCAGTTCCTGTCGATCACGGCCTATGCGCTGGACGGGTTCGCCTTCGCGGCCGAGACGCTGGTCGGGCAGGCGGTGGGCGCGCGGGCGCGGGAGGCCGTGCGGCAGGCGGCACGGATGGCGATGCTCTGGGGCGTTCTGGGGGCCGGGGCGCTGGCGGCGGGGTTCGGGCTGGCGGGGCCCTGGATCATCGACCTGATGACGACGGCGCCCGAGGTGCGGGCGGCGGCGCGGGATTTCCTGCCCTGGCTGGTGGTGGCGCCGCTGATCGGGGTGTTTTCCTGGATCTATGACGGCATCTTCATCGGGGCCACGCTGACGGCCGAGATGCGGCGAACGATGGCGATATCGGTTGCCTGCTATGGGGTGGCGGTGCTGCTGCTGCCGCCCGTCTTTGGCAATCACGGCCTCTGGGCCGCGCTGATGGTGCTGAACATCGCGCGGGGGGTGACGATGGCGCGGGTCGCCGGGCGGGCCGAGGCGAAGGCGGCTTGACAGGCAGGGCGGAGGCGGGCAATTGCAACGCCCCTTCCCCCTGACCGATCCGCCACGACGGAGCCTTGCGATGACCGACCGTTCCTTTCCGATCCGCACCTGTGCCGCCATCCTTGTCGGCCTGCCCGGCGTGGTGGCCCTGCCCTTTCTTGCCGATCTGCCACCGGGCCTTCCGCCGCTGGCGGTGATGGCCAATCCGGCGATCCTGCTGATCCTGATGGCGCTGGCGGGGGCCTGGGCCGCGCCGAAGCTGGGCCTGCGATCGGTGCTGGTGCTGGGGTCGCGGATCGGGTGGCGGGAGCTGGCCTACTGGGCGGGCGCCGGTGTGGCGGCGGGGCTGGCTGTGGCGAAGCTTGACCATGCGCTGGCCCCGCTCTGGGCGGTGGAGGGGGTGGCCAGCCTGCGCGAGGGGCGCACGGCGGCGATGGTGGCGCTGGGTGTGCTTTATGGCGGGATGGTGGAAGAGGTGATCTTCCGCTGGGGTTTGCTGGCGCTGGTGGCGCTGGGGCTGATGCGGGTGCTGCCGCGCCGGGCGGCGCTATGGGGCGCGGCGGGACTCGCGGCGCTGGCCTTTGCCCTGGCGCATCTGCCCGCCGTGGCGATGGGGGTGGAGGCGGTCACCCTGCCCCTGATCCTGCGGACGCTGCTGTGGAATGCGGCGCTTGGCCTGATCTATGGCGCGGCGCTGCTGCGGCAGGGGCTGGAGGCGGCGATGCTGGCCCATGCGGCCACGCATCTGGGCTTTGCGCTGGCGGCGCTGTAGCGGATCAGAAGGCCCAGCCGAGACCGAGGCGCAGGGTCATCTGGTCGCGGTCGCCCGCCTGCACGATGGGGCTGTCGGCGGCGTCGCCAAGTAGGCGGCGATAGCCGATGGCGGCGGTCAGGGTGGTGCGGTCGGTCAGGTCATAGCTCGCGCCGAGGGTGAGGCCCGCATCGCGCAGGCCGCCGCCGGGGGCATAGGCGGGCAGGCCGCTGGCCGCCGCACCGGCGGCGGTGATGCCGTAATAGGTCTGGGCGAAATTGGCATCCATGGCCGAGACGGAGGCCGAGGCGAAGACCGCCATCCGGTCGGAGACCGGCTGCCGCCAATCGGCAGAGAGGCTGGCCAGAACCCCGTCATGCGTGCCGCTGACATCGGCCAGAAGGTCCGCCGAAAGCGCCACCGTGCCGTTCAGCGGGACGCTGACGAAGGCGCCGAGTTCCAGCGCATCCTCGGTTTCGGGCAGGGCCGCGACCTGCGGATTGTCCACATCGGAGGATCGGCCGAAGCGGTAATTCAGCACCGGACCGGCCGCGACGGGACCGGCGATCAGATCGGCCCGCAGGCCGGTGCCGCGCAGATCGAGCGTCACATCGCCGAAGGAGAAGCTGCCATTGATGGCGGGGCGGAGGCTGTAATCGGCGGAGCCGTCATAATCGGGGACCAGAGCAAAGCCGAATGCGAGGCTGTTTTCCGGCGCGGCCTGCGCCAGGGCGGCCGGGGCGAGGGCAAAGGCGGCAATCGTGACAAGTGACAGGCGGGCGGGGGTCATCGGGGCTCCTTTCCGTTTGCGGAAAGGTTGGGATCGGGGCGGGGTTGCGCAAGGCGGGGGATGAGCCCCCCACCCCGCCCCTCGCGGTTTCGTGAGAGGTCAGGTCCGGATGAGCCGGAAGCCCGCCGAGGCGGCCCAGCCGGCGAAGGCGGCCATGGCGAGCGCGAGCAGGCCATAGGCCCAGGGCGCCTCGCGCGAGAGGTTGAAGAGCAGGCGTTCCAGCCCCTCTTTCCGCACGCCGATGACGCGGTCCTGCGCATCGACCACCCGCCCCTCGCGCGTCAGGAAGATGCGGACTCGGTATTCGCCTTCGGTCAGGTTGGCGGGCAGCACGATATCGGCGCGGAAGAGGGTCTGTTCGGTGAATTCCACCGCCCCTTGCAGCACCCGGTAGCGGCCTTCGTTGATGCGGATGCGCTGCATCGCCTCGATGAAACTGGCGGTGTCGCCGGCCTCGGTCGCGGCGCCGACGGCGCGGATCACGCGGGGGAGCGAGATGCGGTGGCGCAGGTCCTCGGTTTCCGAAAGGATCGAGCGCAGGGGGCCGGTGGTGGCCACGGCGTAGAAGGAGGGGGCGGCGTCCACGGCGACGGCTTCGGTATTCACCCAGATGCCTGCGACACGGTCCTTCTTGCGGATGGTCACCGGCATGGCGGGGCCTTCGACGGTGACGATGACCTCGAGCGGGGTTTCCGGCGGCGGGGCGTCGCGCTTGACCGCGCCGTAGATCAGGATTTCCGACCCGTCGAAATTGGCGGTGATGGAGACGCGGTTCTGGCTCATCCCCGCGACGATGCCTTCGGAGGCGGCGGCGGGCGAGGCGATCAGGGCAAGGAACAGGGCCAGTGCGCGGCGGATCACGGCAAGACCCCCGGCATGACGGAGTAAAGCTCGGTCGGGCGAAGGAGGAGGTCCAGCGCGATCTTGACCGAGACGGCCAGCACCAGAAGCGCCAGCAGGATGCGCAACTGTTCGGCCTTCAGCCGCACGCCGACCGAGGTGCCGATCTGCGCGCCGATCACACCGCCAAGGATGAGGAGGAGCGCGAGAAGGATATCCACCGTCTGGCTGGTGACGGCATGCATGAAGGTGGTGAAGGCGGTGACGAAGATGATCTGGAAGAGCGAGGTGCCGACCACGACCTTGGTGGGCATTCCCAGCAGGTAGATCATCGCCGGGACCATGACGAAACCGCCCCCCACCCCCATGATGGCGGCAAGAAAACCCACCAGCGCGCCCACGGCGAGGGGGGGCAGGACCGAGATATAAAGGCCCGAGGCGCGGAATTTCATCTTCAGCGGCAGGCCATGCACCCAGGTATGGACATGCGACCGCCGCACCGGCCCGCCCTTCTGCGCGCGGAACCAGGCGCGCAGCGATTCCTGCAGCATCATGCTGCCGATCAGGCCGAGGAAGAGGACATAGGAGAGCTGGACGAAGAGATCGACCTGGCCCAGCCGCGTCATCCATTGAAAGACCCAGATGCCCGCGCCCGACCCGGCCATCCCGCCGACCAGAAGCACCGTGCCCATGCGGAAATCCACCGCCTTGCGCCGGACCTGGGCCAGAACGCCCGACACGGAAGAGGCCACCACCTGATTGGCCCCGGTCGCCACGGCGACGGCAGGCGGAACCCCGATGAAGAAGAGAAGCGGGGTGATCAGGAAGCCGCCGCCCACGCCGAACATGCCGGACAGAAAGCCGACCATGCCCCCAAGCCCGAGAAGCAGGAAGGCATTGACCGATACTTCGGCAATCGGAAGGTAGAGTTGCATGGGCCCGGCCCGATGGGGAAGCGGCGTCTTGCCAAAGGGTTGCGCCCCTTTGGCGCGCAAGTCAAACGCTTGCCCGCCTCATCGGAGGTGGCGCAGGAAATGCCGCAGCACCCGTTCCAGTTTTGCCGCACCCAGGGGCGCCATGGCCTTGGTATGTTCGTGGCTGATCTTCTCGTCCGACAGGCCCGCCGCCATGTTGGTGATGGTGGAAATCGCCGCGACCTTCAGGCCGAGGAAGCGGGCGAGGATCACTTCCGGCACGGTGGACATGCCCACCGCATCGCCGCCAAGGATGCGGATGGCGCGAATCTCGGCCGGGGTTTCGAAGGAGGGGCCGGAATACCAGGCATAGACGCCTTCGGGCAGGGGGATGCCTTCGGCCTCGGCACTGGCCTTCAGGGCGGCGCGGAGGGCGGGGTCATGCGCATCGCCCATCGGGACGAAGCGGGCATCCGTGGCCTCGCCGATCAGCGGGTTGAGGCCCGAGAAGTTGATATGGTCCGACAGCAGCATCAGGTCGCCGGGGCGGATGTCGGGGCGCAGGCTGCCTGCGGCATTGGTGGCGATGAGGCTATCCGCGCCCAGGGCCTTCAGCAGGTCGAGTGCGGGGCGCATCGCGGAGGGGTTGCCCTTTTCGTAGTAATGTTCCCGCGCGCCGAAGACGGCGACGCGGACCCCTTCCAGATCGCCGATGACAAGGTTGGGGTTATGCCCCGACACGCCCGCATGGGGAAAGCCCGGCAGATCGGCATAGGGGATGGCCACCCCGTCCACCGCCCCCGCCAGATGGCCGAGGCCGGAGCCGAGGATCAGGCCCAGCCGGACCGGGGCTTCGCCCGCGCGGGCGCGGACGAGGGAGAGGGTATCGGTCACCTTACCGTTCCTTCACATAGGGTTCGCCCCCCGCCCGCGGCGGGATGGCCTTGCCGACAAAGCCCGCCAGCACCAGCACCGTCAGCACATAGGGCAGCGCATCGAGGAAGGGGACGGGGATCTTGACCTGCACCACCGCCTCGACCACGTCGGGACGCAGGGCCAGCGCCTGGAAGAACCCGAAAAGAAGGCAGGCCCAAAGCGCCGCCACGGGCCGCCATTTGGCAAAGATCAGGGCGGCCAGCGCGATATAGCCGCGCCCGGCCGTCATCTCGCGCCCGAAACCGGCCTGAAGGGCAGTGGCCATATAGGCCCCGGCCAGACCGCAGAGGATGCCGGTGATGGCGACGGCGGCAAAGCGCAGCCCCTTGACCGAGATGCCCGCCGTATCCACCGCCGCCGGATTTTCCCCCACCGCGCGCAGGCGCAGGCCAAAGCGGGTGCGGAACAATATCCACCAGGTCAGCGGCACGGTGAGGACCGCGACATAGACCAGCAGGGAATGGCCCGAGATCACCTCGTGATAAAGCGGGCCGAGGATGGGGACGGATTGCAGTTCCTCGGCAAAGGGAAGGGTGATGGGGTGGAAGCGGGCCTCGCCCTCCAGCGGCGGGGTGCGGCCGCCCTGGCCGAAGAGGCGCTGCGCGACAAGCACGGTGATGCCGGAGGCCACGAAATTCAGCGCCACGCCCGAGATGAGCTGGTTGCCCCGGAAGGTGATGGAGGCGATGCCATGGATCCCCGCCATCAGCATGGAGGCGAGGATGCCCGCCATCAGCCCCGCCCAGACCGACCCCGTCAGGAAGGCGACGGAGGCCGAGGACATGGCGGCCATCAGCATCTTGCCTTCCAGCCCGATGTCGAAGATGCCCGCCCGTTCGGAGTAAAGCCCGGCAAGGCAGGCAAAGAGCAGCGGCGTGGCAAGGCGGATCGTGGAGTCGAGGATTTGCAGAAGCGTGGCGTAATCCATCACGCGGCCCCCTTCGCCAGACGTCCCGCGCGGAACAGGTTGAAGATCCAGGTCAGCAGCATCCGCACCATCATGTCCAAGGCACCGGTGAAGAGGATGACAAGGCCCTGGACCACGGTCCGCATCTCGATCGGGATCTTGGTCCAGAGGCCAAGCTCTGCGCCCCCCTGGAAGAGGAAGCCGAAGAGGAGGGCGGCCAGCACCACGCCGACAGGATGGTTGCGCCCCATCAGCGCGACCGCGATGCCGATGAAACCCGCGCCAGAGGCGGAATTGCCCAGAAGGCGCTCTGCCTCGCCCATCACGTTGTTGATGGCCATCATCCCGGCAAGCCCCCCGGAGATCAGCATGGCCAGCATGATGATCCCGAAGGGCGAGATGCCCGCATAGCGCGCGGCGGGTTCCGATTTGCCGAAGGCGCGGATCGCATAGCCCAGCCGCGTGCGCCACAACAGCGCCCAGACCACCACCGCCATGGCCAGCGCGATGAAGAGCGTCACATTGGCCGGCACGCCCGAGGTGAAGATCAGGCTGAGGCCCGGCAGTTCGTTCAAGGTGGGCAGGTGGACGGCTTCGGGGAAGTTGGCCGTGGCCGGGTCCATCTGCCCGTCGGGGCGCAGCACATCGACCAGCATGAAGATCAGGAAGGCCGAGGCGATGTAGTTGAACATGATCGTGGTGATCACGATATGGCTGCCGCGTTTCGCTTGCAGATAGGCCGGGATCGCCGCCCAGGCCGCGCCAAAGGCGGCCCCGGCAAAGGTCGCCCCGATCAGGGCAAGCGACCAGTGCGGCCAGGGCAGGAACAGGCAGCAGAGCGCGACGCCGAGGCCGCCAAGCTGTGCCTGCCCCTCGCCGCCGATGTTGAAGAGACCGGCATGGAAGGCCACGGTCACGGCCAGCCCGGTAAACATGAAGGAGGTGGCGTAATAGAGCGTGTAGCCCCAGCCATAGGCGTTCATCACCGAGCCCTGCACCATCACGGTGATCGCCTCCCACGGATCCTGCCCGATGGCGAGGATGACGAGGGCGGCAATCGTCGCGGCGAGGAGGAGCGAGATCAGGGGGACAAGGGCCAGATCGGCCCAGCGCGGCAGGCGTTCCATCAGGCGGCCTCTCCTTTCCCGGTCATCCCGGCCATCATCAGGCCGAGGTCGCGTTCATCGGTCGTCTCGGGGTCGCGGAAGCCCATGATGCGCCCGTCGAACATCACCGCGATGCGGTCCGACAGGCTGCGGATTTCATCGAGTTCCACGCTCACGAGAAGGATCGCCTTGCCCTGATCGCGAAGGCTGACGATCTGCTTGTGGATGAATTCGATGGCCCCGATATCCACCCCGCGCGTCGGCTGGCCGATCAGCAGCAGGTCGGGATTGCGTTCGATCTCCCGCGCCACGACGATCTTCTGCTGGTTGCCACCCGAAAAGCTTTTGGCGGCGAGGGTCGGGATCGGCGGGCGCACGTCGAAGGTGGCCATCTTCTTTTCGGTATCGGCGCGCAGGGCGTCATTGTCCATGAAGAGGGCGTTCTTCTGGTATTCCGGCGCGTCGTGATAGCCGAAGGCCACATTCTCCCACGCCGTGAAATCCATGATCAGGCCCAGCGCCTGCCGATCCTCGGGCACATGGGCGATGCCCGCCGCCCGGCGCGACCGCGCGTCGGACCCCTTGCCGGACAGGGGCAGGTCGGCCCCTTTCAGTGTGACCTTGCCGGTGGCGCGTGCGATGCCGCCCAGCGCCTCCAGCAGTTCCGATTGCCCGTTTCCGGCAACACCCGCGATCCCCAGAATCTCGCCCGCGCGAATCTCGAAGCTGACGCCTTTCAGGCGTTCCACCCCATGTTCATCGACCACGCGTAGGTCTTCGACCTTGAGCACGGTGCGGCCCAGCATCGCGGGTTTCTTCTCCACCTCCAGAAGCACCTTGCGGCCCACCATGAGTTCGGCAAGCTGTTCGGGGCTGGTCTCAGCGGTCTTGACCGTGCCGACCATGGTGCCGCGCCGCATGACCGAGACATTGTCGGTCGTCTCCATGATCTCGCGCAGCTTGTGGGTGATGAGGATGATGGTCTTGCCCTGATCGCGCAGCCCCTTGAGGATGCGGAACAGGTGATCGGCCTCGGCCGGGGTCAGCACGCCCGTCGGTTCATCAAGGATCAGGATATCGGCCTGACGGTACAGCGCCTTGAGGATCTCCACCCGCTGCTGATGGCCGACGGAGAGGTCTTCGATCACCGCGTCGGGATCGACATCCAGTTCATATTCCCGCGCGAGATCGGTCAGCACCTTGCGCGCCTTGGAGAGGGACCCCGCGAGCAGCGCCCCCTCTTCCGCCCCGAGGACGACGTTTTCGAGGACGGTGAAATTCTGCACCAGCTTGAAATGCTGGAAGACCATGCCGATGCCGGCGCGGATGGCGCTCTGGCTGTCGGGGATGGTGGTGGGCTGGCCGTTGATCAGGATCTCGCCCGAATCGGCGCGGTAGAAGCCGTAGAGGATGGACATCAGCGTGGACTTGCCCGCGCCGTTTTCGCCGATGATCCCGTGGATCGTGCCTTTCGGCACGGCGATGTGGATGTCCTTGTTGGCCTGCACCGGACCGAAGGCCTTTGAAATGCCCTTCAGTTCGATGGCGTAGCGCGCATCCGCCATTTCGTTCCCCCTGTTCCGTTGCCCGTCTTTTCACTGCGGGTTCGACCGGTCCGTATCAAAGATGCCGCGCCAAGGGTCTGGCGCGGCATCCGCTGTTGCATGCCGTCAGGCGATCAGAACGTGGCCGCCGGGCAGGTGTTGTCGGACATGTAGTCGTGAACCACCAGTTCGCCCGACTTGATCTTGGCGGCGGCGGCATCGACGGCGGCCTGCATGTCGGCGGTCACGAGCGCGGCATTGTGTTCGTCCATCGCATAGCCCACGCCGTCATTGGCCAGACCCATGACGTTGATGCCGGGGGTCAGGTCGGTGCCTTCCTTGAAGGCCTCATAGACCGCGTTGTCCACGCGCTTGAGCATCGAGGTCAGGACCGAGCCGGGATGCATGTAGTTCTGGTTGCTGTCCACGCCGATCGACAGGATGCCTTCGTCGGCAGCGGCCTGAAGCACGCCGACGCCTGTGCCGCCCGCAGCGGCATAGATCACATCCGCACCCTGTGCCTTCTGGCCCTTGGCCAGTTCCGCGCCCTTGACGGGGTCATTCCAGGCGGCCGGGGTGGTGCCGGTCATGTTCAGAACGATGGTCGCATCGGGGTTCACGGCCTTCACGCCCTGGGCATAGCCGCAGCCGAACTTGCGGATCAGCGGGATGTCCATGCCGCCGATGAAGCCGACGGTCCCGGTCTTGGAGGCGAGGCCGGCCATCATGCCGACGAGGTAGGAGCCTTCATGTTCGTTGAACACCACCGATTTGACGTTGGGCGCATCCACGACCATGTCGATGATGGCGAATTTGGTGTCCGGGAAATCCGGCGCGACCTTGGTCAGCGCATCGCCGAAGGCGAAGCCCGTCATCACGATCGGGTTGGAGCCCGCTTCGGCCAGACGGCGCAGCGCCTGTTCGCGCTGGGCTTCGTCCTGCATCTCCAGTTCCTTGTAGGTGCCACCGGTTTCCTGGGCCCAGCGTTCGGCCCCGTTGAAGGCGGCCTCGTTGAAGGATTTGTCGAACTTGCCGCCAAGATCGAAGATCACGGCCGGTTCGGCCGCGGCGACGCCGGCCGTCAGCGCCAGCGTGGCAGCCGCGCCGAGGAAGTGCTTCATAAGGGTCATACTGGTCTCCCGGTTGTCATTATGGGTCGTGGTCTGGCACCGCCCCATCCTTTCGGCCGGGCGTCGGTTCAGCGCCAGTTTAGGGCGGATTCGCGACGGAGGGTCAACACCTCATTGTGAAGCGGGGCGGCCGGATTTGACTTATTGATCAAGAATGCGGCAGGCGACGTTGCGGCATGGGGGCGGCACGGGTCAGACCGGGGTCAGGCCAGCGCGCGCTGCATCATGATGGCCGCGAGGCGGCTGCCATCGGGGCGGGCGTAATAGCCCGGGCGCCGCCCGGATTCGGCGAATCCCTGCCCGGTATAGAGGGCGCGGGCGGCGGCGTTGTCCTCGGCCACTTCGAGGAAGGCGAGGGCGGCGCTGCGCAGCCGGGCCTGATAGAGGAAGCGCGCAACCAGCTTGCGCCCCAGCCCGCGGCGGCGCGCCTCGGGCGCGACGGCGAGGGTGAGGAGTTCGGCCTCCCCCGCAACGGCACGGCCAAGGAGGAAGCCCGCATCGCCTTCGACCAGAAGAAAGGCGAGCGGGTCGGAAAGGAAGGCCGCGAAGGCCGCCTCGGACCAGGGCGGGGGGCTGCTGAAGCAGCGCGCATGCAGGGCGGCGAGATCGGCGGGGGTCACGGCAGGATCACCGGCGGCGGATCGGAGGGCGGCGCGGCATCGGCGCCGCGCAGGTAGAAGGGGGCGGGGCGGGGTTGGTCTGTGCCAAGACGCATGGCGGCGATCCTGGCGATGGCATGGTGCAGCGGCAGGGCAGGCGGCAGGGCCTGCGGCCCGGCCGCCGAGCCCGTGGCCGCGCCGGTAGGATGGGCGATATCGCCCATCCTACGCAGGGCCGCAGCGCCTGCCCCTTCGGCGGTGAAGCTCTGGACATAGGCCTCGTCCCGCCGGGCATCCTCGATCACCGTCACCGGGCGCGGCAGGCCATGGGCCAGCGCCTCGAGCCGCGTCACCCCGATGGCCGGGATGCCCAGCGACAGCGCCAGCCCGCGCGCCGCCGCAACGGCGATGCGGACGCCGGTGAAATTGCCGGGGCCGGTGCCGACGGCGAGGGCATCGAGATCGCGCCAGCCCTGCCCTGCCTGGGCCAGCAGCTCTTCGCAAAGCGGCAGCAGGCGTTCGGCCTGCCCCTTGTCCATCGCCTCCCAGGCCTCGGCCAGGATCCGGTCGCCGGACAGCAAAGCGGCCGCGCAATGCGCGGCCGATGTGTCGAAGGCAAGGATCAGGGGATCAGGCCGCAACGGGCCGGACCTCCAGCACCTCGGGGATGTAATGGCGAAGGAGGTTCTCGATCCCCATCTTCAGCGTCAGGGTCGAGGACGGGCAGCCCGCGCAGGCGCCCTGCATGTGCAGATAGACAACGCCCCGGTCAAAGCCGTGGAAGGTGATGTCGCCGCCATCCTGCGCCACGGCGGGCCGCACGCGGGTATCGAGGAGTTCCTTGATCTGGCGGACGATGTCGCCATCCTCGCCCGTATGTTCGGCATGGCCGCCGGCGGCGCCCTCGCCTTCGATCACGGCGGCGCCGGATTGGTAATGTTCCATGATCGCGCCCAGGATCGCGGGCTTGATATGGTCCCATTCGGCGCTTTCGGCCTTGGTCACGGTGACGAAATCGGTGCCGAAGAAGACACCCGTCACCCCGCCCGTGGCGAAGATGCGCCGGGCCAGCGGCGATTTCGCCGCCGCTTCGGCATTGGGGAAATCGGCGGTGCCAAGCTCCAGCACGGTTTGCCCCGGCAGGAATTTCAGCGTGGCGGGATTGGGGGTGGATTCGGTCTGGATGAACATTTCGCCACCTCCGGGGGGCTTGTCCGACAATTCCCCTCGGATATGCGCCTTGGGCGGGACGCTGTCAAGTTTGGAACGGTTCTAAATCCTGACTCCCGGTCATCACCTGCGGGATCAGGGTTCCCAATAGGCATACATCTGCGCCAGCGCGGCGCGGCAGCGCAACGGATCGGTGGCGCGGCGCATCAGAAGGCGCAGGGGCGCGGGCAGGATCAGGGAATAGGGGCGGCGATGGCGCATATGCATGCTCCTTCCGGTCGTCCCCCCTGCCGCGATCATGCCGCGGCGCGGCGTGCCTGTCACCGATTCTTGCTGCGCCGCAGCGTCAGGTGATGCTTTCCAGCCGTTCCTTGGACATGTCGCCCGGCACGATGGTGATGGGGATGGGCAGGTTGCCGGAATTGCGGCTCATCTGGGTCACCAGCGGGCCAGGGCCGGATTTCTCGGTCCCCGCGCCAAGGACGAGAACGCCGATTTCCGGGTCTTCGGACACCTGGGCGAGAATCTCGACCACCGGGTCGCCTTCGCGGATTACCAGTTCGGGGTTGATGCCCTGCTTGTCGCGCATCCATTTGGCAAAGACCTCGAAATGCGCCTCGATCCTTTCGCGGGCCTCGGCGCGCATCAGATCGGCCACGCCCATCCAGTGCTGGTATTCCTCGGGCGGGATGATGGACAGGATGGTCACGCCGCCCCCGGTATGGGCCGCGCGCAGGGCGGCGAAGCGCATGGCGTTCAGACATTCGCGCGTGTCGTCAAGGACGACGAGGAATTTCCGCATCTTCTTCTCCCAAGGCGGGCGTATCATGCCGGGGGGGCGGGCCGCGTGCAAGACGCGGTTTTTGACGCAATTTCCGGCACCGGAAACTGCGTCAGTTTCCGGCGCGAAATCTGCGTCAGATTTCGCCGTCAGACCGGCTGCGCTGCGGCCCAGTCCATGTACAGCCCGCGCATCCGGTCCGTCATCGCGCGGGTCCGGTATTCCGTGCCGTCGAAGGCGCGGACGGAGGTCACCTTGGCGAAATTGCCCGACAGGAACACCTCATCCGCCGCATGGGCATCGTCGAAGGTCAGCACCGTTTCATGCACCTCGATCCCTGCCGCGCGGGCATTGGCGATGTGGCGGGCGCGGGTGATCCCGGCAAGGAAGGTGCCGTTGGGGATAGGGGTGAAGAGCGCGCCATCCTTCACCAGAAACACATTGGCCGTGGCGCTTTCGGCCAGATTGCCCATGGCATCGGCCACCAGCGCATTGCCGAAACCCTTGGCCTTTGCCTCCACCAGCATCCGCGCGTTGTTGGGGTAAAGGCAGCCCGCCTTGGCGTTGCAGACATTATCCTCCAGCACCGGGCGGCGAAAGCGGGTGCGGGTGACGCTGGTCTGGAAGTCGGCGGGCGGCATGGCCACCTGTTCGAGGCTGATGGCAAATCCGGTCTTGCCCTCGGCAGGCGCGACGCCAAGGTCGGAGCCGTCGATGGCCCAATACATGGGCCGGACATAGACCGCCGCGCCGCGCGGATAGGCGCGCAGGCCGTCGCGGATGATCGCCTCCATCTCGCCCGCGTCCATCGTGGGGGTGATCATCAGGGCGCGGGCGCTGTCATTCACCCGGGCGCAATGTTTCGCCAGATCGGGGACCAACCCGTCGAACATCCGCGCGCCGTCGAAGACGGACGAGCCCTGCCAGATGCCGTGATCGGCGGCCTTCATCACCGCGATGTCGCCGTCGTGCCAGCGGCCCTCAAAGAAGGTGCGGATATTCGTGCCGATGGTCATGGAGGCCCTCCCCTGCTGCGCGGCGGTTAAAGCACCGCCGCGCGGGAAGGGAAAGGCCGGATCAGGCGGCGTCCAGAAGACCCCTGCCCTTCAAGAGCGCCTCCACCCCCGGCATCCGGCCCCGGAAGCGGGTATAAAGAACCTCTGCCTCTTCCGATCCGCCCGCAGACAGGATGTGTTTCTCCAGCCGCGCGGCGATTTCGGGGTGGAAGGGATCGCCTGCCTCCTCGAAGGCGGCGAAGGCGTCGGCATCCATCACCTCGGACCACATGTAGCTGTAATAGCCCGCCGAATAGCCGTCGCCGGAAAAGACATGGGCGAAATGCGGGGTGGCGTGGCGCATGCGGATCGCCTGCGGCATCCCGATGCTTTCCAGCACCTCGGCCTGCATCGCCATCGGGTCGGCCGGGGCCGCGCCTTCGTGGAAGGCCAGATCGACAAGGGCAGAGGCCACGAATTCCACCGTGGCAAAGCCCTGGTCATAGGTGCCAGCGGCCAGCAGGCGGGCCCGCATATCGGCGGGCATGGGTTCGCCGGTCTGCCAGTGGCGGGCATATTCTTCCAGCACCGCCGGAACCTCGAGCCAGTGTTCGTAAAGCTGGCTGGGCAGTTCCACGAAATCGCGGGCGACCGAGGTGCCGGAGATGAAGCCATGGGTGACATCCGACAGCATCTGATGCAGCGCATGGCCGAATTCGTGGAACAGGGTCCGCGCATCATCCCAGGACAGAAGCGCGGGGTCGCCCTTGGCGAAGTTGCAGACATTCACCACGATGGGCCGCTGATCCCCGCCCAGTTTCCGCTGCGACCGCATGGCCGAACACCACGCACCAGAGCGTTTGGAGGACCGCGCGAAATAGTCGCCAAGGAAGACGGCGACATGCGCGCCCTTGCGGGTGACCTCCCATCCGCGCACATCCGGATGGTAGAACGGCCCGTCGATTTCGCGGAATTCCAGCCCGAACAGGCGGGACGCGCAGCCGAACATGGCGGAAAGCATCGCCTCCAGCCCCAGATAGGGCTTCAGCGCGGCCTCATCGAGGTCATGTTCCGCCATCCGCCGCTTTTCGGAATAGTAGCGCCAATCCCAGGGTTCCAGCGCATCGTCGATGCCATCGGCGCGCAGCATCCCTTCCAGCACGGCGGCATCCGACAGGGCCTTGGCCCGCGCAGGCGTCCAGACCCGCATCAGCAGATCGCGCACCGCATCGGGCGTCTTGGCCATTTCGGGTTCCAGTTTGAAGGTGGCAAAGCTGTCATAGCCCAGAAGTTTCGCCCGCTCCTCGCGCAGGGCAAGGATTTCCGCCGCGATGGCGCGGTTGTCATGGGCATTGCCGTTTGCGCCGCGCGCCACCCAGGCCTCATAGGCGGTGCGGCGCAGGTCGCGGCGGGGCGAGAATTGCAGGAAGGGCACGATCAGGCTGCGGTTCAGGGTGACGACGGGGCCGTTCTGCCCCCGCTCCTTCCCCGCCGCGCGGGCGGCATCGACGACGAAGGCGGGCAGACCTTCAAGGTCCTCTTCGGCCAGCACCATGAACCAGTCGCGTTCATCGGCCAGCAGGTTCTGCCCGAATTGCGTGCCAAGGACGGCCAGCCGCGCCTTGACCGCCGTCAGCCGATCCGCCGCCGCGCCCTCCAGTTCCGCCCCCGACCGGACGAACATCCGGCGATAGAGCGTCAGGACCCGCATCTGTTCACTGTCCAGCCCCAGCGCATCGCGCCGCTGCCAAAGGTCTTCGATCCGGGCAAACAGTGCCTTGTTGTTGGTGATCTCGGAGGCGAAGGCGCTCATCTTCGGGGCAAGGTCGCGCATCAGCGCTTCGCGCGCCTCGGTGCTGTCGGCCCCGGCGAGGTTGTAGAAGACCCCCGACACGCGGTCGAGCGTCCCTTCCGCCAGTTCCAGCGCGGCGATGGTATTGGCATAGGTCGGCGCCCCGGCCTGATCCGCAATGGCGGCGATGGCGGCGCGGGCCTCGGCCAGACCCTGATCGAAGGCGGGGGCGAAATCCTCGTCCCGGATCGCGGCGAAGGGCGGCAGGCCGAAGGGGGCAGTCCAGGGGGCAAGCAGGGGATTGGTCATGCGGGGCACTCCTTTGCCTCTGAAAGCTAGGCAGGTGCGGGGCAAAGGTCCAGCCTCGGCCCGCCCTGCGGCGCGCTGACAGGCACGGGATCGTGACGCCACGTTACGTTTACGTTCGCGTCAATTTCTCTGGTAAGCTGTCGCCAGATCACCAGATTCCGGGTCCCATGACCCATCCGACGAGTCCCAGAATGACGCCCGCCGAAAAGACCCAGAGAGACGAGCTTCTGACCATCCGCGAGATGTGCGAGGCTTTCGACGTGACCCCGCGCACCCTGCGCTTCTACGAGGCGAAGGAACTGCTCTCGCCGATCCGGCGCGGCACGGCGCGGCTTTTCACCTATCGTGACCGGGCGCGGCTGAAGCTGATCCTGCGCGGCAAGCGGTTCGGCTTCTCGCTGGAAGATATCCGCCAGCTTCTGGACATGTATGACCGCGAGGGCCGCCAGCAGGAGGCCCAGTTGCGCCGCACCTATGAGGTGGCGGCCGAACGGCTGGCCCAGATGGAACGCCAGCGCGCCGAACTGGACGAGGCAATTGCCGAGTTGAAGGAACAGATGGACTGGGGGGCGGGCGTTCTCGCCGCGTTCCGCAAGGCCGCCGAATAAGAAGGAGAGAGAGGATGCCCAGCTACACCGCCCCCGTGAAGGACATGCAGTTCGTCCTGCATGACGTGCTGAAGGTCACCGCCTCTGACATTCCGGGCTATGCCGATCTGGATGCAGGCTTTACCGCCGCCGTTCTGGAAGAGGCGGGCAAGCTCGCCTCGGACGTGCTGGCACCGCTGAACGCGGTGGGGGATCGTGAAGGCTGTCGGCTGGAGAATGGCGTGGTGCGCACGCCGACCGGGTTCAAGGACGCTTTCGAGCAGTTGAAGGAAGGCGGCTGGACCGCGCTGGATTGCGATCCCGATTATGGCGGGCAGGGCCTGCCCTATCTGATGGGAACGGCGGTGGGCGAGATCTTCGTCGCGGCGAACATGGCGCTGAACATGTATCAGGGCCTGACGCACGGTGCCTATTCCGCGATCCATGCCCATGGCACGGCGGAGCAGAAGGCGACCTTCCTGCCCCGGATGGTGTCCTGCCAATGGACCGGCACGATGAACCTGACCGAACCGCATTGCGGCACCGATCTGGGCCTGATGCGCACCAAGGCCGAACCGCAGGCGGATGGCAGCTATCGCATCACCGGGCAGAAGATCTTCATCTCGGCAGGCGAACATGACATGGCCGAGAACATCATCCACCTCGTGCTGGCCAAGGCGCCGGGGGGGGGCGAGGGGACGAAGGGCATCTCCCTTTTCATCGTGCCGAAATTCCTTGTGAACCCTGACGGGTCGCTGGGGCAGCGCAATGCGCTGTCGGTAGGCAAGATCGAAGAGAAGATGGGCATTCACGGCAATGCGACCTGCGTGATGAACTATGACGGCGCGACCGGCTATCTCTTGGGCGAGTTGCACAAGGGCATGCGTGCCATGTTCACCATGATGAACGAAGCGCGGATCGGCGTGGGCGTGCAGGGTTATGCCGTGGCTGAAGCCGCCTATCAGAACGCGCTGGCCTATGCCAAGGACCGGCTTCAGGGCCGCGACGTGACGGGGGTGAAGAACCCCGAGGGGCCGGCCGATCCGCTGATCGTGCATCCGGACATCCGCCGCAACCTGATGGATCAGAAGAGCTTTGTCGAAGGGGCGCGGGCCTTTACCTTCTGGGGCGCGTCGCTGATCGACCGGGCGCATCGGACGGGCGATGCGCAGGCCGAGGGGCTGATCTCGCTCCTCACCCCGGTCATCAAGGGGTTCCAGACTGACCGAGGCTTTGACGTCGCGGTGGCGGCGCAGCAGGTCTATGGCGGGCATGGCTATATCGAGGAATGGGGCATGTCCCAATTCGCCCGCGATGCCAGGATCGCCATGATCTATGAAGGGGCGAATGGAATCCAGGCGCTTGACCTCGTGGCGCGCAAGCTGGCGGCGGATGGCGGCAAGCATGTGATGGCCTTCTTCGAGATCGTGAAGACCTTCCTGAAGGAGAATGAAGGGGATGATCGGCTGAAGGCCGGTTTCCTCGATCCGCTGAAGGCGGCGTCGAAGGCGATGCAGGGGGCGGGGATGTATTTCATGCAGAATGGCATGAAATCGCCCAATGCGGCGCTGTCGGGCAGCTATGACTTCATGCATCTGATGGGCCATGTCTGCCTTGGCCTGATGTGGGCGAAGATGGCCAAGGCCGCCTATGCCGCGCTGGATGCAGGCGCGGCGGACCGCGACTTCTACGAGGCCAAGATCGCCACGGGCCGCTATTACATGGCGCGCCAGCTTCCGGCCTGCGCGATGCATCTGGCGCGGATCGAAAGCGGGGCCGAGCCTGTGATGGCGCTGAAGGCGGAGGCGTTCTAAGCTGCGGGGGCGCAGAATTTTCCTCCGAAAATTCTGCATCCCCGACCGTTGCGAGAGAGGTTCCCATGCCGAAACGTTTCCGCCTGACCCGCCGCTTTCCCGTCGCCATGACGGAGGACGGCTATCGCAAGCTGAAACGCTTTGCGCAGGAGGCGGGGCTGGACGAGGGCGAGGCGCTGTCCTTCCTCTTCGAGAATTTCGACTCCGTGACGGACAAGGACAATCTGACCCACCGCCTGCGCCTGTTCAATTCGGAGCTGGACGACCGGAAACGGTAGCGCGGGGGGACGAGGGGGGAGTTTTGAGTATTTAGGCCAGGATGAAGAGGCAAGGTCACGCCGCATCCCATGCCCAGGGCTTGGTTCTCCGTCAGACGGCATGCGGCGCTTCACCTTGGGCGGTCATCGGCTCTCCAGCCTGTACCGCGAGGGGAGGATGACAGGCAAAGATGAAGAAACCGCTGCTTCATCTTGGCGAAAATACTCTGGGGGTCCGGGGGTGAAACCCCCGGGGGCCGGGGCAGGGAGGAACGAATGGCGATGAAGCTTTACTGTTTCGGCGAAAGCGGGAACGCCTATAAATGCGCGCTCGCGCTGACCATGACAGGCACGGAATGGGAGCCTGTCTATGTCGATTTCTTCAATGGCGAGACGCGAGGGGCGGCCTTTCGGGCGATCAATCCGATGGGCGAGGTGCCGGTTCTGGTGGATGGCGAGACCACGCTTACCCAATCCGGCGTGATCCTGGACTATATCAGTTCCAAGACCGGGCAACTGGGCGGCCGTTCGGCGGCGGAGCGGCGGGATGTGCTGCGCTGGCTCTTCTGGGACAATCACAAGCTTTCCTCGCAGATCGGCACCTGCCGTTTCCTTGGCAATTTCCTTGCGCCCGAAAAGCGGCCCGAAGGCGTGATCCCCTTCCTGCAAGGGCGGCTGAAGGCAGCCTATGGGGTGCTGGAGGCCCATCTGGAGGGGCGCGACTGGATCGTGGGCGATGGCCCCACCATCGCGGATCTGTCCTGCTGTTCCTACCTCTATCACCCCGAACCCTTCGGTTTCGACCGCAAGGACTGGCCGCATATCGACCGCTGGCTGGAGGGCATCAGTGCCCTGCCCGGCTGGAAACACCCCTATGACATGATGCCCGGCAACCCTTCGGACCGGGCATGAAGGAGACGACGATGACCGATGCCTTTATCTATGACGCCATCCGCACCCCGCGCGGCAAGGGCCGCCCCGACGGCGCGCTGCACGAGGTGACCTCGGTCGCGCTGTCGGCGGGCGTGCTGAACGCGCTCGCCGCGCGCAACGGGCTGTCCGGCCATGCGGTGGAAGATGTGATCTGGGGGAACGTGACGCAGGTGGGCGAACAGGGCGGCTGTCTGGCGCGGTCGGCGGTGCTGGCGTCTGACCTTGACCAGTCGATCCCCGGCCTTGCCATCAACCGCTTCTGCGCCTCTGGCATGGAGGCGGTGAACCTTGCCGCCAATCAGGTGAAGGGCGGCGCGGGTGCCGCCTATATCGCGGGCGGGGTGGAGATGATGGGCCGCGTGGCGATGGGCAGCGACGGCGCGGCCATCGCGGTGGACCCGAGCCTTGCGATGAAAACCTATTTCGTCCCGCAAGGGATCAGCGCCGATATCATCGCGACGGAATACGGTTTCACCCGCGACATGGCCGATGCGCTGGCCGTGGAATCGCAGCGCCGCGCGGCGGCGGCCTGGGCCGACAACCGCTTTGCCCGCTCCATCGTGCCGGTGACGGACCGGAACGGTCTGACGATCCTTTCCACCGACGAATACATGCGCCCCGGAACGGATATGCAGGCGCTTGGCGCCTTGAAGCCGTCCTTCAAGGACATGGGCGAAGGGATGCCCGGCTTCGACAAGATCGCCCTGATGAAATACCCGCATCTGGAGCGGATCGAGCATATCCACCATGCCGGCAATTCCTCGGGCATCGTGGACGGGGCGGCGGCGGTGCTGATCGGGAATGCCGAGTTCGGCAAGGCCCATGGCTTGACGCCCCGCGCCCGCATCCGGGCGACGGCGAAGATCGGGACGGACCCCACCATCATGCTGACCGGGCCGGTGCCGGTGACCGAGAAAATCCTGAAAGACAGCGGCATGTCGATTTCCGACATCGACCTGTTCGAGGTGAACGAGGCCTTCGCATCGGTCGTCCTGCGCTTCATGCAGGCCTTTGATGTGGACCCGGCAAAGGTGAACCCCAATGGCGGGTCCATCGCCATGGGCCACCCCCTCGGGGCCACGGGCGCGATCATCATCGGCACCCTGCTGGACGAGCTGGAGCGGACGGGCAACGGCGTGGGTCTCGCCACGCTCTGCATCGCCTCGGGGATGGGCGCCGCCACGATCATCGAGAGGGTGTGATGCCGAAACTGGACCTTGCCGCCGTGCCGGTGAAGACCGGGTCGATCTATCCCGCGCCTTACGCCGCGATGATGGAGGGGCGATCTTCGCTGCGGCTGGGGCAGGCGGGGGGGCTGACGCAATTCGGGGTGAACCTTGTCACGCTGGAACCCGGCGCGCTGTCCTCGCTGCGGCACTGGCATCTGCACGAGGATGAATTCGTCATGGTGACGGCGGGCGAATGCGTGATGGTCACCGATGCGGGGGAAGAGGTGATGCGTCCGGGCGATTGCGCGGCCTTTCCGGCGGGCGTGGCAGACGGGCATCATTTCATCAACCGCAGCGATGCCCCGGCGCAGTTCCTTGTCGTGGGGACCAAGGCCCCGCGCGAGGTGGCGACCTATTCGGATGTGGACCTGATGGTGGTGATGGAAGCGGGCGTCGCCACCTTCACCCGCAAGGACGGCAGCGCTTACGTGCCGGAGGAGACACAGTGACCCCGCATCACCCCACCCTGCCCTGCCAATGCCCGAGGCCATCATGAAGGTCGATCCGGCCACAGCACCGCAGGAGGCGGCCGAGAATGGCGGCCTGTTGATCTACCTGTCCGAAGGCGGAGGGCTGACCCAGTTCGGTGCCTATCTTGACCGGCTGATGCCGGGCGCCGTGTCGTCGCATCGGCACTGGCATTCTGCCGAGGATGAGATGGCCTTTATCCTCTCCGGCACGACGACATTGGAGGACAGTGCCGGCGAACGGTTGGTTGGTCCCGGTGATGCGCTGTGCTGGCCGCATGGCTGCCCGGATGCGCATCATCTGGTCAATGACGGGGCAGAGCCCTGCACCTATCTGATCGTGGGCACCCGCGTTGCGGGCGATATCTGCCATTACCCGGACATCGGCGAGAGACAGGTGAACGGGGCTACCGGCTGGCATCTGGAAGATGCCGCAGGCCAGGTGATCGAAGCGGGCGACCTGCCGCCCGCGCTGCGCAACCTGCCCCCGGTCTGGGGGCGCGACTTCGATCCGGCCCTGCCGGGCGAGCGGCTGCTGCGCGACCCTGCGCCGGGCTGGCAGGAGGAGCCGGGGGATCATCATCCCATCCTTGGCCCGGGTCCCGGCCCCTATCGCTTTCGTTTGCTGTCCGATCCGGGCGGGATCACGCAATTCGGCTGTTTCATCGAAGAGCTTCCCCCCGGCTCCCGCTCTGGCCGCCGCCATTGGCACGAGGCGGAGGATGAGATGATCCTGATGCTGTCGGGCGCGGTGGTGCTGGTTGAAGAGACCGAAACGCCCCTGCGCGTGGGCGATGTGGCCTGCTGGCCCGCAGGCCATCCCGTGGGCCACCGGCTGGACAATCGCGGCACGGAACCGGCCCGCTATATCGTCATCGGCACGCGGCTGGACCGTGACCGCGTGCATTACACCGACCATGACCTGATCACGGAAAAGGACGGTGCCGCGCGCCGCTACCTGCACCGCGACGGCACCCCTTACGGAGAGAGCAAATGACCGATTTCACCTATGCCCTGGACGCCGACGGCGTTGCCACGATCACCTGGGACGTCACGGCGAAGTCCATGAATGTGATGTCGATGGAAGGCTTCGCGCTGCTCGACAGCCTGATCGACAAGGCGCTGGCGGATGCGGGCGTGAAGGGCGTGATCCTGACCAGCGGAAAGAAGGATTTCGCGGGCGGGATGGACCTGAACGTGATCGCCCAGATGCGGGCAGGCGGCGCGCAGGCCATCTTTGACGGCGTGATGCAGATGCATGGCGTGTTGCGCAAGATCGAACGGGCCGGAATGGACCCCAAGACGAAAAAGGGCGGCAAGCCCATCGTCGCCGCCCTGCCCGGCACGGCGCTGGGGATCGGCTATGAACTGCCGCTCGCCTGCCACCGGATCATTGCCGCCGACAATCCGAAGGCCAAGATCGGCCTGCCCGAGATCATGGTCGGCATCTTCCCCGGCGCGGGCGGCACGACGCGGCTGGTGCGCAAGATGGGCGCGATGATGGCGGCGCCCTTCCTGCTGGAAGGCAAGCTGAGCGACCCGAAATCCGCCAAGGCGGCCGGGTTGGTGGATGAGGTGGTGGCCCCCGAAGACCTTCTGACCCGCGCCAAGGACTGGGTGCTGTCGGCCAAGGAGGCCGATCTGGTGAAGCCCTGGGATGACAAGGGCTACAAGATGCCGGGCGGCGCGCCCTATCATCCGGCGGGCTTCATGACCTATGTCGGCGCATCGGCCATGATCCTTGGCAAGACGATGGGCGTCTATCCGGCGGCCAAGGCGCTGCTCTCCGCCGCCTATGAGGGCGCGCTCGTCCCCTTCGACACCGCGCTGAAGATCGAGGCGCGGTGGTTCACGTCGGTCCTGATGAACCCGTCGTCCTCTGCGATGATCCGGTCCCTCTTCATCAACAAGGAGGCGCTGGAAAAAGGGGCGAACCGGCCCAAGGTGGCGGATCAGACCGTGCGCAAGGTCGGCGTGATCGGCGCGGGCATGATGGGGGCGGGCATCGCCTATGTCAGCGCCAATGCGGGCATCGAGGTGGTGCTGATCGACGCCGCGCAAGAGGTGGCGGATCGCGGCAAGGCCCATTCGGCAGACCTTCTGGACAAGGGCATGAAGCGCGGCAAGGTCACGGCGGAAAAGAAGGCCGAAGTGCTGGCCCGCATCCACGCCACGACCAATTACGCCGCGCTGGCGGGCTGCGACCTGATCGTGGAAGCCGTGTTCGAAGACCCGAAGGTAAAGGCCGAGGTGACCGCGAAGGTCGAGGCGGCGGTGGGGGCGGAGTGCATCTTCGCCACCAACACCTCCACCCTGCCGATCTCGGGCCTTGCCAAGGCGTCCAAGCGCCCGGCCAATTTCATCGGCATCCATTTCTTCAGCCCCGTGGACAAGATGAACCTCGTGGAGATCATCCGGGGGAAAGAGACGGGCGATGTGGCGGTGGCCAAGGCACTCGACTATGTGCGCCAGATCAGGAAGACCCCCATCGTGGTGAACGATGCGCGCTTCTTCTACGCCAATCGCTGCATCATCCCCTATATCAACGAAGGCATCCGCATGGTGGCCGAAGGGGTGGAACCGGCGCTGGTGGAAAATGCGGCCAAGCTGGTGGGGATGCCGCTCGGCCCGCTGCAACTGGTAGACGAAACCTCCATCGACCTGGGGGTGAAGATCGCCAAGGCGACCCGCGCCGCGATGGGCGAAGCCTATCCCGATGGCGCGGTGGATGCGGTGCTGTTCTGGATGGCGGATCATGGGCGCCTGGGCAAGAAGGCCAATGCCGGCTTCTACGCCTATGACGCAGCCGGCAAGCGCGAAGGGCTGTGGGAAGGTCTGGCCGCGCAATATCCGGTGGCCGACACGCAGCCCGACCTGACGACAGTGCAGCATCGCCTGCTGATGGCGCAGGTGCTGGAGGCGGTGCGGGCGCTGGAGGATGGCGTGCTGACCGATATCCGCGAAGGCGATGTGGGCGCGATCCTCGGCTGGGGCTTTGCGCCCTGGTCGGGCGGGCCCTTCTCCTGGCTCGACATCATCGGGGCGGCGCGGGCGGTGGAGATCTGCGATCACCTGACCGCCACGCAAGGGCCGCGCTTCACCGCGCCCGCTTTGCTGCGCGAGATGGCGGCGAAAGGAGAAGGCTTCTACGCGCGCGCCGCGGGCGCAAAGGCGGCATAGGCCGATCCGTGACGGGCGGCGATGCGCGCCGCCCGGTTGCCTTCGGCCACCAGGTCCGCCACCAGACGGCGGGCCTCGGCCAGCCTGAGGGTGACAAGCCCGTCGCAGCGGAAGAGATTGGCCGCCGTCCGGCCAATGCCGCCGCAGCCGAGGAAGAGGCACCCCCCGGCAAAGACCACCTGCGGCGCATCGAATTGCAGATGCACGAGTTCCACATCGCGCGGGGCGCAGCGCCGGATGCCGTTCCAGCCCAGGAGCGCCAGCGCCGGAACCATCACGAAGGGTTCGCCATATTCTGCCTCGGCCAGTTCGCTTTCCAGCAGCACCATCTGCGCGGGCAGGAGTTCGACGGGATGGTCGTTCAGCATCGCGCCGGGCGGCAGGACAACGGGCCAGAAGGCGGGCGGCACCCAGGCCGCCTGGGCCGAGCGATGGACGGCTCGCACCGCCACCTCGCCCTGTTCAAAGGTCAGGACCGGGTCGCCCGGTTCCAGTTCCCCCGCTTCGAGCCAGCCATCCGGCGTGGAAAGGCGCAGTGAGGCCGGCAGCCCGTCCACCAGAATGGCCGGGGCTGCCGGTTGACCTGAGATCACCGATGACTGCACGGGATATGCCTTCATTCAAGGGTCGATGAAGACAGGCTGCCCAGAGGATTTGTCGCGCAAAAGGCAGAAGACGGGCAATTCCGGGATGATTGTGTCCAGATCGGGGACGATTCACCCTTGCCGACCGGTTTTTCCGTCCATTGCCCTCAATCCGGATCGAAACGATAGCCGAAGCGGGCGATGTCGGGCGCGCAAAGCGCGGCCAGCCGCGCCGCATCGGCATCGGAATAATAGGGACGCCAGTCCCGCCCCCGCGCGCTGTCATTGGCGCGCGGCAGGGGCGTGAGGCGAAAGCCCAGATGCGCCTCGAAGGGGGCGAGGTCTTCTTCCAGCCGTTCGAGCCGGGCATAGAGCGCGGGCCGTTCCTGACCCGTGGCATCGCGCAGATAGGCCGGATAGGGCCAGGCGGTGAAGGCGGCCGCTGTCTGGGGATGGGCAAGGAAGGCCGGGAAATCCACCGTCCTAGCCAGCGTCACGGCAGGATTGTCGAAGGTCTGGGCGCGCAGCCAGTGGTAATAGCTGACCATCCGGTCCCACGGGTTGCGGATCAGGGTCAGAAGGAAGAGGCGGTCGATCTCCTCTCCCGTCAGCAGACCGTCCAGATCGGCGAGGGTGGAATGTTTCCACAGCCGCCCCCTGGCCGGCAGGTCCTTCAGCCGCCCCCGCCGCGCCCGCGCCTTGGGCGTGTCGCCGATCAGGATATCATCCTTCATCGCCCGCGCCTCCAGCGCCAGCGTCAGCGCCGTGCCCCCGGTCTTGGGGATATGGAGGAACAGGTAGCCCCGCCCGCGCGACAGGATCACGGCCATCCTCTTCGTCTGCGGAATTTGGACGCAAACTCCGCGCCGGAAAATGCGCGCATTTTCCGATGCGATTTCTGCGTACAGAAATCGTCCCCCGGCATCAGTCCACCCGGTTGGGAAGGTCGCGCCCCTCCAGATGGGCGATCAGGTTCTCGACCGCCATCATCCCCATATTCTCGCGCACCTCCAGCGCCGCCGTGCCCAGATGGGGCAAGAGCGTCACATTCTCCATCGCCATCAGCTCCGCCGGAACCTTGGGTTCGAATTCATAGACGTCGAGGCCCGCCCCCGCGATGCGCCCCTCGGCCAGGGTGGCGATCAGCGCCGCCTCGTCCACCACATCGCCACGGGCGATGTTGACGAAGATGCCCGTGGGCTTCATCGCGGCGAAGGCCGCCGCGTTGATAAGATGATGGGTGGCCTTGCCCCCCGGCACGGCGACCACGACGAAATCCTGCGCCATCGCCTCGGCCATGCCGACCTGCCGCGCGGGCAGGCCGACATCTTCCACCGCCGAACGGTTGTGGAACACCACCTCCATGCCAAAGCCGTAATGGCAGCGCCGCGCGATGGCCTTGCCGATGCGCCCCATGCCGATGATCCCCACCGATTTGCCGCTGACATGGGTGCCCAGCATCTGCGTCGGCCCCCAGCCGACCCATTGGCCTGCGCGCAGAATACGCTCCCCCTCGCCCAGCCGCCGCGCCGTCATCAGGATCAGCGACAGCGCGATATCCGCCGTGGCATCCGTCACGGCACCGGGGGTGTTGCTGACCGCAACGCCTGCGGCCTTGGCCGCCTCCACGTCGATATGGTTGTAGCCCACCCCGAAATTCGCAAGCAGCTTGCAGCGCGGACCCGGCACATCGGCAAAGACCTCGGCCGAGAAGCGGTCGCCCAGCGTGGGCATCACCACATCATAATCGCGCAGCGCGGCGCGCAATTCCTCTGCCGTCAGCACCCGCGCCTCTTCCTCGCGCGAGGTGACGTCGAAGCGCGCCTTGGCGGCGGCCAGCACCCGCGCCGGCATCCGGCGCGTGATCAGCAGTTTCATCAGAACATCCTCCCCCCCAGCGGCACATCCTGATCCGGATGCAGAAGGACAACTTCCCCTTCGGCATCCGGAACGCCCAGCACCAGCACCTCGGACATGACCTTGCCGATCTGGCGGGGCGGGAAATTCACCACCCCCATCACCAGACGGCCGACCAGCCCCTCTGGGGTATAGTGCCGGGTGATCTGTGCGGAAGAGCGTTTCTCGCCAATCTCCGGCCCGAAATCGACCCAAAGCTTGATCGCGGGCTTGCGCGCCTCGGGGAAGGGCTCGGCGCGGGTGATCCGGCCCACGCGGATATCGACCTTCTGGAAATCATCATAGGTGATCGTCATTTGCCCAGCTCCCGCCCGCGATCCGCCGCCGCCTTCACCGCCCGCGCCATCAGCCCCGGCAGTTCGGGCATCAGCACGGCCAGCGCCGCCGCCGTCGTGCCACCCGGCGAGGTGACGTTGATCCGCAGTTGCGCGGCACTTTCCTCTGACCGATGCGCCAGCTCCCCCGCCCCGCAGACCGTGGCACGGGCCAGTTGCATGGCCACCTCGGGCGACAGCCCCTCGGCCTGCCCCGCCGCCGCCAAGGCCTCGATCAGGTGAAAGACATAGGCGGGGCCGGAGCCGGAGACGGCCGTCACCGCGTCGATCTGGTGTTCGCCGTCAAGGATCACCGTCTCGCCCACGGCGGCCATCAGGGCGGTGGCCAGCGCCATGTCGGCATCGGAGACATGATCGTTGCGGCACAGCGCGGTGATGCCCCGGTTCACCATGGCGGGCGTGTTGGGCATGGTGCGTACGATCGGCGTTCTGTCGCCCAAAGCCGCCTCGAAAGCTGCGATCGTGGTGCCCGCCGCGATGGAGATGAAGAGCGTCGTCCCATTGCCCAGCGCCTGCAAGGCGGGCAGCGCCGCGCCCATCATCTGCGGCTTCACCGCCAGCAGGGCCACGGAAGGGGCCGACGGGACGCCCGCATTCAGATGCACGCCCGAGGCCTGCAACCACTCCGACGGGTTGGGTTCGATCACCCAGACCGATCCCGCAGGCACGCCTGCCTTGAGCCAGCCCGTCAGCAGGGCCGTCCCCATCTTTCCGCATCCCAGAAGAACCAGCCCGCCTTGGGCCACCCGTTCCAACGCCATCGCGCCCCCCGCCTGCATTCCGGCGGGCAGGTTAGGCGCGCCCGTAAGCCTCGGCAATGGCGACCTTCATGGCATCCGCCGGGGTCCGATCCCCCCAGGAGACAAGCTGGAAGGCCGGATAGAACCGCTCCGCCGCCTGCACCGCCGCGCCGATCAGCCGGTCGATCTGATCCGCCGTCGCATATTGCCCGCCCGACAGCAGCAGCCCGTGCCGCCAGACCATCAGCTTCTGTTCCTCCCAGAAGGTGAAGGCCCCGGTCCAGACCAGATCGTTGCAGCGGTTCAGCACATCGAACAGCGCGCCCATCCGGCCCTGCGGGGGTTCCATCTCGAAGGTGCAGATCAGGCGCAGCGTTTCATCCTGCGCCGACCAGGCCAATGTCAGGCTATAGGTCCGCCACTGGCCTTCCACCGCCATGGCGATCTGGTCATCGGTGACGCGGTCGAATTCCCAGTCATGATGCTCGGCCAGGGTTTCCACGATGTCGATCGGATGAAGATCGTCGGTGGTGAGAAAATCTTCCGCAAGCGACATGACCCGGCCTCATGATGATGCCCCTGAAGGGATAGCCCCTACAAGCGGCTGGGCGATTTGCCAAAGACTGCGTTCGCCTGTGCTGCCCTTACTAGATATGGTGAAGCACGAGCGGAAGTGTGTAAAGCGATTTCTGGGCAAATCTTCTGTGGACAAACGATCCACAAAACGGAATCTCCCCCTTGGCCTGCGACGGCGGAAAGTCGGGGTCCGTCACGTCACCGTCCGGTGCTGCGCATGGGGAAAGCCCCGCTCCCCCGCAGGTCGCCCGATCCCGGAACAGCGCCGCAAAGCAAAAGGGCGGCCCGCAGGCCGCCCGCATCCCAGCAAACAAGGCGTAGGCCTCAATCGGCCTTCTTCTTCGCGGCCTTCGGCGCGTCCTCGGCCAGCTTTGCCTCCAGCACGGCCAGCCGTGCCTCCAGCGCCGCGTTCTCTTCGCGGGCCTTCACGGCCATGGCGCGGACGGCGTCGAATTCCTCGCGCGTCACGAAATCGCGGTCGGCCAGCCAGCGGTCCACAAGACCCTTCATCGCCGTCTCGGCCTCGGCCTTGGCGCCCTGCGCCACGCCCATCGCGTTGGTCATCAGCTGCGACATGTCATCAAAGAACTTGGATCGCGTCTGCATCGCGGCACTCCTTTTCCGTTGCCCCTATATGGCCCCGCGCCCGGCAGCGCACAAGCCGCAACCCCTGCTTCATCTTGGCACAAATACTCACCTTGCGCCGCCTGCCGCAGGCGCCGAGGCCCGCGCGACAGGCGCGACGGTTGACTTCCCGCCCCCTTCCCCGGAAAACCACGCCGACCCCCGCAAGGAAGCCGCATGTCCTACATCCCCTTCCCCGACATCTCGCCCGAGATCTTCCGCATCGACCTCGGCGGCTTTTCCTTCGCGCTGCGCTGGTATGCGCTGGCCTATATCGCGGGGCTGGTGGCGGGGTGGAAGATCATCGCGCGGATCGTCTCCACCCCCCGGCTCTGGCCGCAGGGCGCGCCGATGACGCCCGCGCAGGTGGAAAGCCTGCTGACCTGGGTCATCCTCGGCGTCGTCCTGGGCGGGCGGCTGGGCTTCGCGCTGTTCTACCAGCCGGGCTATTACCTTCAGAACCCGGTCCAGATTCTGCGCGTCTGGGAAGGCGGCATGTCCTTCCATGGCGGCTTCCTTGGCGTTGTGGTGGCGGGCATCTGGTTCTGCCGCCGCGAAGGCATCCCGATGCTGTCCCTGGCCGACCTCATGGCCATCGTCGCGCCCATCGGGATCGGGCTGGGCCGCATCGCCAATTTCATCAATGCCGAACTCTGGGGACGCCCGACCACCCTGCCCTGGGGCGTGGCCTTCCCCGGCGAGGCGGCGCAGACCTGCCCCGGCATCACCGGCATCTGCGCGCGCCATCCGTCACAGCTTTACGAGGCAGTGCTGGAAGGGCTGATCCTCTTCCTCGTCCTGCTTTATGTCACCTATCGCAACGGCTGGCTCACCACCCCCGGCCGGATCGCGGGGCTCTTCTTCGCGGGCTATGGCGCGGCGCGCTTCGCGGTGGAATTCGTCCGCCAGCCCGACGCGCAATTCATCACCGAAGGCAATCCGCTGGGCCTTGCGCTGCATATCGGCGGCTGGGGGCTGACCATGGGGCAGATCCTGTCGCTGCCGATGATCGCGGCGGGGCTCTGGTTCATCGCCCGCGCCCGCCGCCACGCATGACGGCGCTGGCCGCCCTGCTGAAAGCGCGGATCGCGGCCAGCGGGCCGATGACGCTGGCCGAATACATGGCCGATTGCCTGCTGCATCCAAGGCACGGCTATTACGCCACGCGCGATCCCTTCGGGCAGGCCGGAGATTTCACCACAGCCCCCGAAATCAGCCAGATGTTCGGCGAACTTGTCGGCCTCTGCCTCGCGCAGGCCTGGCTGGATCAGGGCGCGCCTGCGCCCTTCACGCTGGCCGAGCTTGGCCCCGGCCGTGGCACGCTGATGGCCGATGCCTTGCGGGCCACCCGCGCCGTGCCGGGCTTTCACGCGGCGGCGCGGGTGGTGCTGGTCGAGGCTTCCGCCACCCTGCGGCAGGTGCAGCGCGCGACGCTGAAGGATCATCCCGTCACCTGGGCCGACAGTGCCGAAGCCCTGCCCGACGCCCCCCTCTTCCTGATCGCCAATGAGTTCTTCGATGCCCTGCCCATCCGGCAATTCACAAGGGCGGGTGAGGGTTGGGCCGAAACCGTGGTCGGGCTGGCGGGCGACCGCCTTGCCTTTGGCAAGACCGCTCCCGCCCCCCTCGCCGCCCTGTCGCACCGTCTGGCCGACACGGCCGAGGGCGACGTGGTGGAGCTTTGCCCCGCCGCCCCCCCGACTGCCCAGCAGATCGGCGCGCGGATCGCCGCCCATGGCGGCGCGGCGCTCCTCATCGACTATGGCGACTGGCGGTCGCGCGGCGACACGTTCCAGGCGCTCAAGGATCACCGCTTCACCGATCCGCTGGCCGCCCCCGGCGCGGCGGACCTCACCGCCCATGTGGATTTCGAGGCGCTGGCACAGGCCGCCGCCCCCGCCCGCGCCAGCCGGATGATCGAACAGGGCCTCTGGCTGCGGCGGCTGGGGATCGACGCACGGGCCGAACGGCTGGCGCGCGGGCTGTCGGGTGCGGCATTGCAATCGCACCTCGCCGCGCATCGCCGCTTGACCGAGGCCACCGAAATGGGTTCGCTGTTCAAGGCGCTGGCTTTCTATCCCTCCGCTTTCCCGCCCCCGCCCGGATTTGACGCCTGAGCATGCTTGAGAAGATCACCTCCGACGCCCTGCCCGTGCATCACGGCTTCTTCACCCGCAAAGGTGGGGCGTCTTCAGGCATCTTCGCGGGGCTGAACTGCGGCCCCGGATCATCGGATCAGGCCGAGGTGGTGGCGATCAACCGCGCCCGGGTGGCCGAGGCGATGGGGGTGGGGGCGGATCATCTGATCTCCATCCATCAGGTGCACTCCCCCGATGTCGTCCATGTCACCGCCCCCCTCGCGGACCGCCCCCGCGCCGATGCGATGGTGACGGCCACGCCGGGGATCGCGCTGGGCGTGCTGACCGCCGATTGCCAGCCGGTGCTCTTTGCCGACCCGCAGGCGCGGGTGATCGGCGCGGCCCATGCCGGATGGCGCGGCACCCGCGACGGGGTGCTGGAGGCGACGGTCGAGGCGATGGTCGGCCTTGGCGCGCGGCGCGACCGCATCGCCGCCGTGATCGGCCCGACGATCAGCCAGACCGCCTATGAGGTGGGCCCCGAATTCTTTGAAAACTTCACCGATGACGACCCCGCCAATGCGCGGTTCTTCATCGCGGGACAGGGCGACCGCTATCTCTTTGACCTGCCCGCCTTCGGCCTGTCGCGCCTGCGCGCGGCGGGGGTGGGCCATGCGGAATGGACGCGCCACTGCACCTATCGCGATTCGGAGCGATTCTTCTCCTACCGCCGCACCACCCATGCGGGAGAGGCGGATTACGGGCGCCTGATCTCCACCATCCGGCTGTGATTGCGGCGACATTCCGGCACGGCCCCGCCACGGGATTGTCGCATTTCCCGAAACAATCGCGGGCCATCGTTGCGCTGATGGAAACGCATAAGCAGATTCAATAACTTAGGCGCCAATGGCGCAGATGGCAAAGCCGCCACAATTGCCCGGCCCGGCCCCGATCCCCGCCTGCATTTTCTGCCCGGATGGCCAAAACACTGCCGCAAACCGGGGGCAGATTTCTCTCAACCGGGCAGGATGGCCCATCACGGATCACGGACGGAGAGGGAAGATGAAAAAGGAACGCCGCTGGCTGAAATCGGTGATCGCTGCAAGCCTTGATGCGCAGCCCGCCCTTCCCTGGCAGCGCGGCAGCCGCCGCCGCCCCGAGGCCGTCAAGGCCGCCCCCGCGCCGATGAAGCCGCGCGCCATCGCCGCGCGCTGAACGGCCCCCGACATGCAAGAAAGGCCGGGCGCATTGCCCGGCCTTTGCCATTCCCGCCCCCCGCGCCTCAGGCGCTGCGGGCCAGTCGCGCCTCCAGCACGTCGAAGGGAACCCCCGGCTTATCCTTGGCACAGCGGATGACGAGCGAGGTCTTCACCGTCGCCACATTCTCGGCCTTCAGCAACTCCCCCGTCAGAAAGCTCTGGAAGGAGGAAAGGTCGGGCGCCACGCATTTCAGGATGAAGTCGATCTCGCCGTTCAGCATGTGGCATTCGCGCACGAGCGGCCAGTTGCGGCAGCGCTCCTCGAAGGTGGACAGATCGGCCTCGGCCTGGCTTTGCAGCCGGACCATGGCGAAGACCTGCACCTCGAACCCCAGTTCGCGGGCGTCGATATCGGCGTGATAGCCCTTGATATAGCCCGCCTCTTCCAGCGTCCGCACCCGCCGCAGGCAGGGCGGGGCCGAGATGCCCACCCGCTTGGCCAGTTCCACATTCGTCATCCGTCCATCGGCCTGCAACTCGGCAAGGATGTGACGGTCGATGGGGTCAAGCTTCGATCCGGCCATGGCGCGTGGTTCCCTTGTTCCGGTCTATCAACGCATACCGGATTTGGGCTGTAGATAGGCCCGCACCGCCTGCCGCGCAATATTGTTTCAACCGGACGCAAGAAAAAACCGCCTCCGTTTCAAACAAACGATCAAATATCGCACAAAGCCGCCTTGCATCCCGCGCCCTTCCCCCCGCCGCGCGCTTTGCCTATATCGTGAGGCCAGTTCCGAACGGGGGTAAAGATGGGCGAGACGCGGCATACCAAGGTTCTGATCATCGGCTCCGGTCCGGCGGGCTATACCGCCGCCGTCTATGCCTCGCGCGCGATGCTGGAACCGATCCTCGTGCAGGGTCTGCAACCCGGCGGGCAGCTTACCATCACGACCGAGGTGGAGAACTGGCCCGGTGACACCCATGTTCAGGGCCCCGATCTGATGGTGCGGATGGAGGAGCACGCCCGCGCCATGGGGGCAGAGGTCATCACCGATTACATCACCAGCCTTGACCTGCAAAACCGCCCCTTCACCGCACAGGGCGACAGCGGCACCACCTATACGGCGGATGCCGTGATCCTCGCCACCGGCGCGCAGGCGAAATGGCTGGGTCTGCCCTCGGAAGAGAAGTTCAAGGGCTTTGGCGTCTCCGCCTGCGCGACCTGCGACGGATTCTTCTATCGCGGGAAAGAGGTCGTGGTGATCGGCGGCGGCAATACGGCGGTGGAAGAGGCGCTGTTCCTGACCAACTTCGCCACCAAGGTGACCGTGATCCACCGCCGCGACAGTTTCCGCGCCGAAAAGATCATGCAGGACCGGCTGTTCAAGAACCCCAAGGTTTCGGTCCTGTGGAACCACACGGTGGAAGAGGTGCTGGGCGACGAAACGCCCCTCGGCGTGACCGCCGTGCGCGCCAAGGACGTGAACACCGGCGCGACGGTGGATATCCCCTGCGCGGGCTTCTTCGTGGCGATCGGCCATTCGCCCGCCTCGGAACTGGTGAAGGACCAGTTGGAAATGCACAATGGCGGCTATGTGAAGGTGGAACCGGGATCGACCCGCACCTCAATCCCCGGCGTCTTTGCGGCGGGCGACCTGACCGACCATGTCTATCGCCAGGCCGTCACCAGCGCCGGCATGGGCTGCATGGCGGCGCTCGATGCCGAACGCTGGCTGTCGGGGCACTGACCGCCGGCCCCAAATTTCTTCGAAGAAATTTGCAAAAGTTTTCGAAAACTTTTGTCCCGCCCGCCTGCGGCGTTCGGCGATCCGCAAGGGGCGGAAAACGCCCTCCACGCTCTGGCCCCTGCCCCCGGAACAGCGTTCCGCGGGGCGGCGAAAGCGCGGCATTTCTGCCCTATTCGTTCGCATTAACCCTTGTTTGCTGGAAATCCGTTCGCCAAGGGCGTAAAGCGCGCCCCGACAGGCGGGGTCGTTCCCGCCCAAGAGCACATCACCCAGAGGCCCGTTTCGCATGACGCTCTCCAACACCGCCCCGATCCCCGAACTCTATGTCTCGCCCGAATCCGCCCAGAAGCTGAAGCATGAGGCGGCAGCGCTGCCCTCCTGGGACCTGACGCCGCGTCAGGTCTGCGACCTTGAACTGCTGATGAACGGGGGCTTCCACCCGCTCAAGGGCTTCCAGTCCGAAGAGGATTACAACGGCACGGTCGAAAACATGCGCACCGCCGACGGCACGCTCTGGCCGATCCCGGTGACGCTCGACGTGTCCCAGGCCTTTGCCGACAAGGTGGAACCGGGGCAGGACATCGCGCTGCGCGATCAGGAAGGCGTCATCCTCGCCATCCTGTCGATCACCGACAAATGGACCCCGAACAAGGCGAACGAAGCCGAAAAGGTCTTTGGCGCCGATGACCTTGCCCATCCGGCCGTGAACTACCTGCATAACGTGGCAGGCCCCGTTTACCTCGGCGGCCCCATCACCGGCATCCAGCAGCCGGTGCATTACGATTTCCGCGCCCGCCGCGACACGCCGAACGAGCTGCGCGCCTTCTTCCGCAAGATGGGCTGGCGCCGCATCGTGGCCTTCCAGACCCGCAACCCGCTGCACCGCGCGCATCAGGAACTCACCTTCCGCGCCGCGAAAGAGGCCGAGGCCAATCTCCTGATCCATCCCGTCGTCGGCATGACGAAACCGGGCGATGTGGACCATTTCACCCGCGTCCGCTGCTATGAGGCGGTGCTGGACAAGTATCCGGCCTCGACCACCCATCTCAGCCTCTTGAACCTGGCCATGCGCATGGCCGGCCCGCGCGAGGCGGTCTGGCACGCCATCATCCGCAAGAACCACGGCCTGACCCATTTCATCGTGGGCCGCGACCATGCCGGTCCGGGCAAGAATTCCCAGGGCAAGGATTTCTACGATCCCTATGCTGCGCAGGAACTGGTGGCGCAGCATCAGAAGGAAATCGGCATCGAGATGGTCGATTTCAAACAGATGGTCTTCGTGCAGGAAAAGGCCCAGTATTACCCCGTGGACGAGGTTCCCGAAGGCTCCACCGTGCTGGACATTTCCGGCACCGAACTGCGCCGCCGCCTGCGCGAAGGGCTGGAGATTCCCGACTGGTTCTCCTTCCCCGAGGTGGTGAAGGAGTTGCGCCGCACCTCGCCGCCCCGGTCCAAGCAGGGCTTCACCGTGTTCTTCACCGGCCTTTCGGGTTCGGGCAAGTCCACCATCGCCAATGCGCTGATGGTCAAGCTGATGGAGATGGGCGGGCGTCCCGTGACGCTGCTCGATGGGGATGTGGTCCGCAAACACCTGTCCTCGGAACTGGGGTTCAGCAAGGAACACCGCGACATCAACATCCGCCGCATCGGCTATGTGGCGTCCGAGATCACCAAGAACGGCGGCATCGCCATCTGCGCCCCCATCGCCCCCTACACGGCCACCCGCCGCGCGGTGCGCGAGATGATCGAATCCTTCGGTGCCTTCATCGAAGTGCATGTGGCCACCAGCATCGAGGAATGCGAACGCCGCGACCGCAAGGGGCTCTACAAGCTGGCACGCGAAGGCAAGATCAAGGAATTCACCGGGATCTCCGATCCCTATGAAGCGCCCGAAACGCCGGAACTGCGGGTGGATACCGAAGGGACGGACGTGGATTACTGCGCCCAGCAGGTGATCCTGAAACTGGAAAGCATGGGGCTTATCAAGGCGTAAGGCGGGGAGACCCCCGCCCTACCTTCTGTGATCCCTCAGAAGGCCCCGCGCAAGCCGGGGCCTTTTTCGCAGGGCGGGATCGACCCCGCCGCCTCCCGGCAAAACCATTTGGCCCCTCTGCCCCGACGGCCTTATCCTCTCCCCATCCGGCTCGGCCCAACCTCATGGGGGACCCAGAATGAACCTCGGCGCCTTTTCCATCAGTCTTTCGGTCAAGAACCTCGCCGCCTCGCGCGATTTCTATGCGCGGCTCGGCTTTCATCCCTTTGCCGGGAAGGAAGAGGAGAACTGGCTGATCTTGCGCAACGGCGATCATGTGATCGGCCTGTTCCAGGGCATGTTCGACCGCAACATCCTGACCTTCAATCCCGGCTGGGATCAGGCGGGCGGTGAGACCGATACCTTCACCGATATCCGCGACCTGCAACGCAGCCTGAAGCGCGAAGGTGTCGCGCTGGTGACCGAAGCGGAGGAGGGCGGGTCGGGACCGGCCAGCCTGATGCTGATGGACCCGGACGGCAATCCGATCCTGATCGACCAGCACCGCTAAGACAAAGCGCAGCGGGCCGGCCCGCGCCGTAGGGCGGGGGTCTCCCCGCCCCCCCGGTCAATGCACGTTCACCGGTGCCATGTCGTTCTGCCGCGCCAGGGCGAAGGCCAGCGCGCGGTCGCGCACCAGCGCCAGCCGGTCACCGCCCGCCGCATCATGCAGCGCATAGATCGTCTGCAACCCGCCCGCATGGGCCTGCACCTCGGCGGGCAGATCGGCCACCTTCACGGGCCGCACATAGACGATCCGCGAACCGCCTTCGGGAATTCCTTCATATTTCGTGTCCATGAGACCCTCTCACTTCCGACCGGGACGCGAACTGATGGCAATGGTCTGCACCACCGTCTCGGGCGTGGCCCGTTTCAGGTCGATATGCAGAAGCCCATGCTCCATGCTGGCCCCCGCCACCTCCACCCCGTCGGCCAGCACGAAGCTGCGCTGGAAGGCGCGGCTGGCGATGCCCCGGTGGAGATAGACCCGCTCGCCCGTCTCCTCGGCCTGGCGGCCGCGTACGACAAGCTGGCGGTCCTCCACGGTGATCGCAAGGTCCTCTTCGCGGAACCCGGCCACGGCCAGCGTGATGCGATAGGCGTTTTCGGCCACGGCCTCGATGTTGAAGGGCGGATAGCCTTCCGAGGATTTGGCGGTCCGTTCCACCAGCCGTTCCAGCTGCTCAAAGCCCAGCAGGAAGGGATGGGTGCCAAAGGTCAGTTTCGTCATCGGTCATGTCCTTCACAAGCGACATTCCCGGCGGCCCCGGTCACGGCAACCGCCAGTAGCTGAAATATGGGGCGCGTCCGGCAGGGCTGCAAGTCCCCCCCTTTCGGCAGGTCGATTGCGGATTTCCGCGTTTTTCCGACAGATTCCTTCCCGCAAGGACAGAGAATCACTATATTGGTGAAAGGGAAGAAGAAGCCACTCACGCCAAAGGCAAGGCCATGAACGCGCCCAGCGAAATGAACTTCGAAGACATGCTCCGCGTCCGTCTGGAAGTGCTCAAGCGCGAGCATCGCGATCTGGACGAGGCGATCCATGCGCTCGAAACCGCAGGTCGCCCCGACCAGCTCACCCTGCGCCGGCTCAAGAAGCAGAAGCTCGCGCTGAAGGACCAGATCGTGAAGCTGGAAGACCAGCTCATCCCCGATATCATCGCCTGACCCGTAGGATGGGCAGTCTTGCCCATCCTGCCCGGCGCCGCCCCCGGCGCCCCCAGGGCGAAGCCCCGCTTGCTCCCGCCCCCCAATCCACTATACCCGCCGCATCGGCGCAAAGCGGGCGCATAATCCGGGGGCAGGCATGGCCATCGACGTTGGAATCATCATGGGGTCGCAATCCGACTGGACCACGATGAAGGAGGCGGCCGCCATCCTCGATGACCTTGGCATCACCTACGAGGCAAAGATCGTCTCGGCCCATCGCACGCCCGACAGGCTCTGGACCTATGGGAAAACCGCCACCGAACGCGGGCTGAAGGTCATCATCGCGGGCGCGGGCGGGGCGGCGCATCTGCCCGGCATGATGGCCTCGAAAACCCGCCTTCCGGTGATCGGCGTCCCGGTGCAGACCAAGGCCCTGTCGGGGGTGGACAGCCTTTATTCCATCGTCCAGATGCCCAAGGGCTTTCCTGTCGCCACCATGGCCATCGGCGCGGCCGGGGCGGCGAATGCCGGGCTGATGGCGGCGGGCATTCTCGCGCTTGCCGACCCGGCCCTTGCCGCCCGGTTGCAGGCCTGGCGCGACGCCCTCTCCGCCTCCATCCCCGAGGAGCCTTCGGATGACTGACCCCCTGCCCATGGGCGCGACCATCGGCATCCTGGGCGGCGGGCAGCTTGGCCGGATGCTTTCGGTCGCCGCCTCCCGCCTTGGCTTCCGCACACATATCTTCGAACCCAGCCCGAACCCGCCCGCCGCCCATGTGGCAGACAGGGTGACGACCGCCGCCTATGACGATCTTGCCGCGCTGGCGGCCTTTGCCGCCTCGGTCGATGTCGTCACCTATGAATTCGAGAACATCCCCACCGCCGCGCTGGATGTGCTGGAGGCGACGCATCCCATCCGCCCGGGCCGCCGCGCGCTGGCCGTCAGCCAGGACCGGATCGCCGAGAAGGATTTCCTCACCGGCCTCGGCCTGACCACCGCCCCCTATGCCGCGGTGCAGGACATGGACGATCTCCACCGCGCCATCGCCCGGATCGGCACGCCCGCCATCCTCAAGACCACGCGCCTCGGCTATGACGGCAAGGGTCAGGCGCGGCTGAAGACGGTCGCCGATGCCCCGGCGGCGCTGGCCGCGATGCAGGGCGCGCCCGCCGTCCTTGAAGGCTTCATCGACTTCTCCCACGAGGTCAGCGTCATCGCTGCCCGCGGCGCCGACGGATCGGTCGCCTGCTATGACCCCGGCGAGAATGTCCACAAGGACGGCATCCTTTCGACCACCACCATCCCCGCCCGCCTGTCGCCCGCCCAGCGCACCGATGCGATCCTTCTCGCCGCCCGCATCCTCAACGCGCTCGACTATATCGGCGTCATGGGGGTGGAGCTTTTCGTCACCCCCGCCGGCCTGATCGTGAACGAGATCGCGCCCCGCGTGCACAATTCCGGCCACTGGACGCAGAACGGCTGCGCGGTGGACCAGTTCGAACAGCATATCCGCGCCGTGGCGGGCTGGCCGCTCGGCGATGGTTCGCGCCATTCCGATGTGGTGATGGAAAACCTGATCGGCGACGACATTCTGCGCGTGCCCGCCATCGCGAAGGAACGCAACGCCGCCCTCCATCTCTATGGCAAGGCCGAGGCGCGGCCGGGCCGCAAGATGGGCCATGTGAACCGCATCAAGGGCTGACCGCGCCTGCCGCGAAGGCACGGCTCAGGCCTCGGGCGTATCCGTATCCGCCTCGCCCCGCTCCAGCCGCGCCCGCGCCTCCGAGGCCAGCCGCTCATAGCGGCCACGGAAGGCCTCGATCTGCCGCTCTTCCAGCTCCTCCAGATCCATCAGCGCATTATGCGCCCCCTGCGTCGCCCGGATCAGTTCGTCCAGCTTCAACTGGATCGCCGCCGTGTCGCGGTTCTGGGTGTTCTGGATCAGAAAGACCATGAGGAAGGTCACGATCGTCGTGCCTGTGTTGATCACCAACTGCCAGGTGTCGGAAAAGCCGAAAAGGGGGCCCGTGATGATCCAGGCGGCGATCACGCCCAGCGCGAGCAGAAAGGTCGAGGGTCGCCCCGTCCAGCGCGACACCCGCTTGGAAATGCCGCCATAGACCCCTGCGCTCATGGCCCGCCCAACCTTTCCACCGCCGTCCCATATCCGATATCGGGATCGAACCTGCCGTGACGCAGGAACTCCACCACCTCGGCGATGACCACGGGGTTCATCATCATGAAGGTATGCGTCACCGGCAGGACGATGTGATCCGTCATCCCCGCAAGCCGCGTGCTTTCGACCGATACCTTGCCATCATCCGCCCCCGGAATGACGCTTGAATAGACCGGGTTCAGCGACCGGTCCCCCGCGATCACCCCCAATTCGTAATCCGGCAGGGGCAGCGCCTTCGGCACCGATCCCGCGCCGGTGCCAAGCTCCATCCCCGCCGGGCCGTTCACCCATTCGAAGGCCCCGATATCGCCGAACGCATCCACCAGTTCCGACCCGCCATTGGGCGGGGCCAGCATCACCACCCGCCCCATCACCTCGGGCCGATGCCCCGCCAGCCAGCCGCGCGCAAGGATGCCGCCCATGGAATGGGTCACGAAATGCACCCGCTCCGCCCCGCATTGCGCCACCGCCGCGCCGACGCGGGGAACCAGCTCCTCGATCGGGAATTTCGTCGAAGGGTAACCCTCGTTCACCACATGATAGCCCTGCGCCTCCAGCGCCGCCGCCATCGGAACCAGCGAGGTAGAGGTCCGCGCCAGCCCATGCAGCAGCACCACGCATTCCGCCTGCGCGGGGGCGGCAAGAAGAAACAGGACCAAAGCCAGACGGTTCATCGCCCAACTCTATCGCGCCCGCGGCGAAAGGCCAAATGGCATCACCGCGATCGGGCCACCCTGCGCAGCCTTTTCACCTTGGCCCAAATACTCACTCTTCCGCATGTCACCCGCGCCGCGCCCCGCCGGGAACAGAGCCCCTCACTTTCCCCGTCCCCATTTACAAACCCGCCGCCCGACGCCACGGTGCCACCCATGCCCTATCGTCCGCATCGCATCGCCGCCCGCGCCCTGATCCTGCACGAGGACCGCCTCCTCCTCGTCAATGCCTATCCGTCGGGCAAGTCCGATCTCTGGTGCGCGCCCGGTGGCGGCCTTAACCCCGGCCAGTCGATCCCCGACAACCTCGCCCGCGAGGTGATGGAGGAGACGGGCCTTGCCATCGCCGTCCATGCCCCGGCCATGGTGAACGAATTCCACGATCCGCAGACCGGGTTCCACCAGATCGACCTTTTCTTCCGCGCCTCGATCACGGGCGGCGCCCTCGATCCGCGCTGGAAAGACCCGGAGGGGATCGTCACCGACCGGCATTTCTTCTCGCGTTCCGACCTGACGCTGGGCCGCATCCGGTTCAAACCCGACAGCCTGCCCGCCGCCGCCTGGGGCGATGCGCCGCTCTACGATCCGCTGGAAAGGATCGTGTCATGAGCCGCGCCTTCGTCAAGGAAGGGGACGGATCGCTCGACCCGCTGCCCGATCTGCCGCTTTCGCCCCACCCGAACCATGTCACGCCCGCAGGCCTCGCCGCGCTGCAATCGCGGCTGCGCGACAGGCAAAGCGCCCTGGCCGCGCTGAAGGCCCGCCCCGACCGGCTGGACAAGCTGCCCGAGGCCGCCGCCGAACGCGACATCCGCTATCTGGAGGCGCGGCTGCGCACCGCCATCCTGATCGACCCCGCCACCCTGCCGCTGACCGAGGTCGCCTTCGGCCTGATTGTCACCGTCCTTGATGAGGACGGGACAGAACTCCGTTTCCAGATCACGGGCGAGGATGAGGCCGATGCCGCGCAGGGCCGCATCACGCCGCATTCCCCCCTCGCCCGCGCCCTGATGGGCGCGCGCCCGGGCGATGTGGTCCGTTGGGCCAAACCCTCCGGCCCGCGCGACCTTGAAATCCTCAGGATCGACCGCCCATGATCCGCGCGCTGCAACCGCAGGCCGACCACGCCGCCGTCGCGGATTTTCTGGATGAGGCCGCCGATTACTGGCATCTCGCCGATGGCGCGGCGCCGGGTCCGCAGGCGGCCGCGGACTTCTTCACAGATTGCCCGCCCGGCTGCGACCCCGCCGCCTCGCACCGCCTCGGCCTCTTCCACGAAGGGCGGCTGTCGGGTCTTGCCGAACTCAGCTTCGGCTTTCCCGAACCCGGCGACGCCTATCTCGGCCTGATGATCCTCGCCCCCCGCCTGCGCGGGCAGGGGCTTGGCGCGGGCTTCCTCGCCCATGTCGAAACACTGGCCCGCGCCGCCAATGCGCCCACCCTCTACCTCGGCGTGATCGAGGCCAATCCCCGCGGCCGCGCCTTCTGGGAACGCCACGGTTTCCGCCCCACCGGCATCACCCAGCAGGACGACCGCAACCTCACCCATCGCCTCGCGAAACCGCTCTAGGCCAGCTCGCCCAGGCCACGCCGCCCAGCACCAGCAGCGCCGCCAGCGCGAACCGCCAGCCCACCGACTCGCCGATCAGCACGGCCCCGCCCGCCGCCGCAATCAGCGGCACGGTCAGTTGCGCCACCCCGGCCCGCCCCGCCCCCAGCGCGGGCAGCACCGCATACCACAGCGCATAGCCAAGGCCCGAGGTGACGGCCCCCGACAGCACCGCCAGCATTACGCCCCGCGCCGTGACCGCGCCGAACTCCACCCCCGCGACCAGCGCCACCCCCGCCGCCGGAAACAGGGCCAGCGCGAAATTCCCCGCCGTCGCGGCAAGTGCATCCGTCGCCCCCCGCCCGGCCAGCGAATAGATGCCCCAGCCCAGCCCCGCCGCCGCCATCGCGGCAAACCCGGCCCAGCCCCCGCCCGCAGGCGCCACCAGCACCGCCAGCCCCGCCAGCGCCAGCCCCGCCCCGGCCCAGCGGCGCGCGGGCACCGCCTCGCCCGCCCACAGGGCACCGGCGAACATCGTCACCTGCACCACCCCGAACAGGACCAGCGCCCCGGTCCCCGCATCCAGCTGCCCATAGGCCAGCGAAAAGCCGAACAGATAGACCGCCAGCCCGACCACACCCCCGACCGTCGCCCCGCGCCAGCCCCGCCCGCGCAGGGCCACCAGCGCCAGCAGGACCACAGCCCCCGCCGCCAACCGGATCAGCGCAAACTCCACCGCCCCGATCTCGCCCGCCCCCACCGCCATGCGGTTCAGCACCGAATTGGCCGCGAAGGCCACCATCACCAGCGCCGTCAGCAGGAACAGCCTCATCCCCGCGCCACCGCAGGCGGCGACGAGGTGGCAAAGAGCACGCCGCCCAAGGCGATGGGGAACCCGATCAGGTGGAACGCTTCCAGCCGCTCGCCCAGGAAGACCACGGCCAGCCCCGCCCCGAAAACGGGCATCAGATGCAGGAAGAACACCGACCGCGACGGCCCGATCCGCGCCACTGCCGCGTTGTAGGACAACAGCGCCACCACCGACGCGAAGATGCCGGTGTAAAGCACCGACCCGATCCCCGCCGCCGTCAGAGGCACGGTGAGGCCCCGAGCCACCTCCCACAGATGCAAGGGCAGGATGAACCCCGCCCCCATCACCGCGATGAAGAAGGTCAGCCCCACCGCCGACAGCCCCGCCGGCTTGAATTTCAGCAGCACGGAGTAAAGCCCCCAGACCACCAGCGCCGCCAGAATCCACGCATCCCCCACGTTGAAATGCAGATCCAGCAGCCGCCCGGGATCGCCCCGCGCGATGATGAAGGCCACGCCGCAGAAACTCACCCCGATCCCCACCGCCTGCCGCGCCGTCACCCGTTCGCGCAGCACGACAAAGGCGATGATGACGATGAAGACAGGCATGGTCGCGCTCACCAGCAGCGCATTGATGGCTTCGGTCGAATGCAGGCCGATATAGGTCATCGACTGGAACATCGCCGCCGACAGAAGCGCCATCCCCGCCACCAGCGGCAGATGCGCCCGCACCACCGCCCAATCCGCCCGCAGCCGCGACCAGCCGAACGGCAAAAGGATCACCGCCGCCAGCGCCCAGCGCCAGAAGGTCAGGCCGAAGGGCGGCACATCGGCCCGGATCGCCCGCCCCAGCACCCAGTTCCCCGCCCAGCACAGCGAGGCGGTGGCAGCCAGCGCCGCCGCGATCATGAAGTTCCTGTTCATGCGCGCCAGCCTAACGCCCGAAAGGGAAAGGCAAAACCCCCCTTCATCTTGGCCCAAATACTCAAAAGAACGGCCGGCCCCGCACGCAACGCCGCGGGGCGCAGACCCCCCGTAGGATGGGCCATCCGGCCCATGCCACCCGCAAACGAAAAGGGGCGGCCCTGCGGCCGCCCCTTCCCCATCCGATCCTGTGAAAGGATCAGAAATCCATGCCGCCCGGCATGCCGCCGCCCGCGGGGGCCGAGGCCTTGTCGGCCGGCTTGTCCGCGATCATCGCTTCCGTGGTGATCAGCAGCGAGGCGACCGACGCCGCATCTTCCAGGGCGGTGCGGGTCACCTTGGCCGGGTCGATCACGCCGAACTTGAACATGTCGCCATATTCTTCGGTCTGCGCGTTGAAGCCGAAGGTCACGTCGTTGCTTTCGCGGATCTTGCCCGCGACAACGGCCCCGTCCACGCCCGCGTTTTCCGCGATCTGGCGCAGCGGCGCTTCCAGCGCGCGCTTCACGATGGCGATCCCGGCATCCTGGTCGCTGTTCGCGCCCTTCAGGCCGTTCAGCACCTTGCCCGCCTGCACCAGCGCCACGCCGCCGCCGACGATCACGCCTTCCTGCACCGCGGCACGGGTCGCGTTCAGCGCGTCATCGACGCGGTCCTTGCGCTCTTTCACTTCGACTTCGGTCATGCCGCCGACGCGGATCACCGCAACGCCGCCCGCCAGTTTCGCCACACGCTCTTGCAGCTTCTCGCGGTCGTAATCCGAGGTGGTTTCCTCGATCTGGTTGCGGATCTGGCCGACGCGGGCTTCGATCTCTTTCTTGTCGCCAGCACCATCGACGATCGTGGTGTTGTCCTTGTTGATCGAGATCTTCTTGGCGCGGCCCAGCATGTCGATCGTGACCGACTCGAGCTTCATGCCCAGATCGTCCGAGATGACCTGACCGCCGGTCAGGATCGCGATGTCCTGGAGCATCGCCTTGCGACGGTCACCGAAGCCCGGCGCCTTGACGGCGGCGATCTTCAGGCCACCGCGCAGCTTGTTGACCACGAGGGTCGCCAGCGCTTCGCCTTCCACGTCTTCCGCGATGATCAGCAGCGGGCGCTGCGACTGGATCACGGCTTCCAGCAGCGGGACCATCGGCTGAAGCGAGGACAGCTTCTTTTCGTGCAGCAGGATGAAGGCGTCTTCCAGTTCCGCGATCATCTTGTCGGCATTGGTCACGAAATAGGGCGACAGGTAGCCGCGGTCGAACTGCATGCCTTCGACGACTTCGACTTCCGTCTCCATCCCCTTGTTCTCTTCGACGGTGATCACACCCTCGTTGCCGACCTTCTGCATCGCATCGGCGATGAAACGGCCGATCTGGGCCTCGCCATTGGCCGAGATGGTGCCGACCTGCGCCACTTCGTCCGAGTCCTTCACCGGGCGCGAGGCGGCCTTGATGGCCTCCACGACCTTCGAGGTCGCCATGTCGATGCCGCGCTTCAGGTCCATCGGGTTCATGCCGGCGGCAACCGCCTTCATGCCTTCCTTGACGATGGCCTGGGCCAGAACAGTGGCGGTTGTGGTGCCGTCGCCGGCCTCGTCATTGGTGCGGGAAGCGACTTCCTTCACCATCTGCGCGCCCATGTTCTCGAACTTGTCGGAGAGTTCGATCTCCTTGGCGACGGAAACGCCGTCCTTGGTGATGCGGGGCGAGCCAAAGCTCTTTTCGATCACCACATTGCGGCCTTTCGGGCCGAGCGTCACCTTGACGGCGTCCGCGAGGATGTTGACGCCGCGCAGCATGCGGTCGCGGGCATCGGTATCAAAACGTACGTCCTTGGCACCCATGGTGCTTACTCCTCTGAATTCTTGTTGCCTTGATCATGCCGGGCCATGCGGCCCGTAGGGCGGGGTTCACCCCGCCATGCGCATCACGAGATGATCCCGAGGATGTCGCTTTCCTTCATGATCAGCAGTTCTTCGCCATTCACCGTCACTTCGGTGCCCGACCACTTGCCGAAGAGCACGCGGTCACCCGATTTCACGGCCGGCGCGATGAGTTCGCCCGAATCCTTCCGTGCACCGTCGCCCACGGCGACGATCTCGCCCTCGGCGGGCTTTTCCTTCGCGGTATCGGGGATGATCAGACCGCCCTTGGTCTTTTCGTCGCTCTGGACGCGGCGGACCAGCACACGGTCATGCAGCGGTTTGAATGCCATCTGAGAACACTCCCTAAGGTTCCAGGTTCATGTGAGTTTTAGCACTCGCCATAGCTGAGTGCTAACGATGCACCAGTTAGGCAATGCCCCGGCACGAGTCAACACCCCCGGGCCGTCGCCTTTGGTGAAAATTCGATGACAGGCGCCTCCCCCCCTTTTCTCGCCCCGCCCCCGATGCCACCTTTCCGGAAAGACCTTCCGCAACGGATGCGATCATGTTCCCCGCCCGCCTGCCCATCCTCCTGCTGGCCCCGGCCATCGCGCTCTTCCTTCTCGCCGCCGCGCCCCCCGCCCGCGCCGAATGCCTGGGCGAGAACCTGATCGACGCAATGCCCGAGTCCGACCGCCGCGCCCTGTTCGATGCCGCCGACAAGGTGCCCTATCCGCGCGGCAATCTCTGGCGGGCGACTCGGGGCGACCAGACCATCCACCTCGTCGGCACCTATCACCTCGACGATCCGCGCCATGCCGCCACCATGGACCGCATTGCCCCGCTGATCGACGCGGCCGCAACCGTGCTGGTCGAGGCAGGACCCGAGGAAGAGGCCGCGCTGATGGCCGATCTCGCCCGCGACCCGTCGCTGATGGTGCAGACCGACGGGCCAACCCTGCGCGAGGCGCTGACCGATCCCGAATGGGCGCTGCTCGCCGATGCGATGCGCGAACGCGGGATGCCGCCCTTCATGGTGTCGAAGTTCCGCCCGTGGTACGTCTCCATGCTCCTTGCCCTGCCCGCCTGCGGGATCGAGGGGATGGAGGCCGGCAAGGGCGGGCTGGACGGCCTCGTCATCGCCCGGACCCAGGAACAGGGCATCCCGCTGCGTGCGCTGGAAGGGCATGACACCGTCTTCCGCCTCTTCGAGGCCATGTCGATGGAGGATCAGCTTGCGATGATCCGCTCCTCCCTGGCGCTGGAACCCATTTCCGACGATTACTCCGTCACCCTGGCGGATGCCTATTTCCAGGGGGAATCGCGGGTGATCTGGGAATTGACGCGCCTGCTGTCGCAGCGCATCCCGGGCCAGGACCCGACCCGGATCGAGGCTGATTTCGCGCGGATGGAACAGGTCCTGATGACCGACCGCAACCGCGCCTGGATTCCGGTGATCGAGGCCGCCGCCGCCGAAGGGCCGGTCTTTGCCGCCTTCGGAGCGCTGCACCTGCCCGGCGAAACCGGCATCCTGCGCCTTTTGGAAGAGGCGGGGTTCACGCTGGAACCCCTGCCGCTCTGATCGCCGCCGCCTCAGCCCCCGGCATGAAGCCGCATCAGCAGGCGATGCAGCTTCGCGTCGTTATGGCTCTTCTCCGCAACCAGTTCCGCCACGCCGGGCGGCAGCTCTGCCTCGGGCCGGATCTTGCCCACATTGACCCGCTGCTCCTTCATCCGGGGCAGCCCATGGGTCCGCGCCAGATGGTCAAGCGAGGCAGCAAGATGCTCCGTCACCCCCAGAAAGCTGTAATGCAGGATGAACTTGCGCAAGGCGGTATCGAAACTGTCCACCATCCCGATCGCCTGCGTCATCTGCACATCCATCGGCAGATGACGGGCATAGCTCATCATGTCGGGAAAGCGGTCACGGAACGTGGCATGGTCGGGATGCGCCTCCGACCGGTTGTAATTGTAGTTCGACACCATCCGCGCCAGCGGATCGCGCAGCAGCGTCCCGCATTTCAGCGGCAGGTCATGGCTGCGCCATTGCTGCAATTCGGGCCAGCCGAAATGGCCGATCATCACCTGCCGCACCTCCTGCCGCGTCTGGAGATACAGCGCATGGCGCATGTGAAAGCGGAAACTGCCGGGAATGTCGGACCATTGCACCGCCCGGAACTTGCCGAAGGCGCGTGACAGGCTGGCCCCTAGCGACATGCCCGCCGTCTTGGGGATATGGACGAAAAGCATCACATCCGATGCGGCGCGGAACTGGTCCGCTTGGGTATGCCGCGGGGCAAAGCGGCGCAGGAAGGCCGCCATTGTCTCGACCGTGGTGCCGAACTCCCCGGCCAGGGCACGCGCCTCGCGCGTCACGTCATCCAAGTCACTCATCACCCGCGATCACCCGGTCACCGCTGCACTCACCCCGCCACCTGAGCGTGACCGCCGACGAAGGTCAAGCCGTCCGGGGATCCCGGTTGAGACCGGGCCGCCTCTATGCTAGGCTTGCGCCACATGCAAAGGAGTGCCCTGCCGATGATCCTGTCCGCCTGACCCCTGAACGGGACAGCACCGCCGCGCCGCGACGGCGTGGCCGACATGCGCATCCAGCAGAGGAGTGCCCTGCCGATGATCCATCCGCTTTGATCGCGCCCTGACAGGGGCGCGCGGACCCGCCGCAGGCCCCGGCCTGCGGCACCCTTCCCCTTTCAACGAAAGGCATCGGATCATGCCGAAGAAAACCCATCCCCCCGTTCCGACGGGAACCCCCGTCATGCCGCCCGTAGGCCGGACGCCGCGATCCTTCGATCCGGCGCTGGCCAAGGGCGGCAAGCTCGGCCAGTCGCCGCGGCCAGGCCTCCTGCCACGGGGCAAATCGGCCAACCAGTTGATCCACGCGCAGAAACCGCGCGGACGCTAGGCCTGGCCCCCTCCGGGGCCCATGGGCGCGGCGGCACCACCGCCGCGCCCTCCTGCCGCGGCGCAGCATTTCCCTGCCGCAAAGCGTGACAAGCCTGCGCGCCTTGCCTATAAGCGCGCCGAAATCACCCATCCAAGGCGCATGTCATGACCACCCTCGTCTTCGGCCACAAATCCCCCGACACCGATTCCACCGGCTCGCCCATCATCTGGGCCTGGTACCTGTCCGAGGTGAAGGGCGCCCCGGCCAAGCCCGTTCTGCTGGGCGAACCCAATACCGAAGCCGCCTTCGTGCTGAGGCATTGGGGTCTGGAGCAGCCCGCCATCATCGCCGACGTGACGGCAGAGGACAGCGTCGTCATCGTGGACACCAACAACCCCGCCGAACTGCCCCCCTCGATCAATGAAGCGAAAATTCAGGGCATCATCGACCACCACCTTCTGGTGGGCGGGATCAAGACCAAGACGCCCATCGACATCACCATCCGCCCGCTCGCCTGCACCGCCACCATCATGCACGATCTGATGGGCGATGCCCTGGCCAAGGCGCCCAAGGCCATCAAGGGCGCGATGCTCTCCTGCATCCTGTCCGACACGCTGGAATTCCGCTCGCCCACCACCACGCCGCATGACCGCGCGGTGGCCGAAAAGCTCGCCGCCGATCTGGGGGTGAACATTACCGACCTCGCCACGAAGATGTTCGAGGCGAAATCCGACGTCTCCGCCTTCTCGGACGCGGCACTCCTGCGGATGGACAGCAAGGAATACACGGTCGCGGGCAAGGAGCTGCGCGTCTCGGTCCTTGAGACCACCGCGCCGAAAGTGGTGCTCGACCGCAAGGACAGCCTAATGGCGTCGATGGTCGACGTGGCCAGGGAAGACGGCGCCGATCAGGTGCTGCTCTTCGTCGTGGACATCATCAAGGAAGAGGCGACGCTTCTGGTCCCGAACGACCTGGTGAAGCAGATCGCCGAGGCCTCCTTCGGCTGCACCGTCACGGGCGATACCGTCGTCCTGCCGGGGATCATGTCGCGCAAGAAGCAGATCATCCCCGCGCTGAAGCTGTAAGGTAGGATGGGCACTGTTGCCCATCCTGCACGGGGCCGGGGCGCAAGCTCCGGCCCCTTTTCATCCTGCCACCCGCGCGGAAAGGCCTGCCCATGACCGACCTCATCCCCAGCCTCGCCAGCGTCGCCGACGACTATGACGCCGTCTTCTGCGATCTCTGGGGATGCCTGCACAATGGCCAGACCCCCTTCCCCGCCGCCGTCGCCGCCCTGCGCGCCTTCCGCGCGCAAGGCAAGACCGTGCTGCTCCTGACCAATTCCCCCCGCCCGAAAGGCAGCGTGATCGCCCAACTGGCCCGTATCGGCGTGCCGACCGATGCCTGGGATGAAATCGTCTCCTCGGGCGATGCCACGCAATACGCCCTGCTGTCGGGCCTCGTGGGAAACCGCGTCCACCATATCGGCGCGGCGAAGGATGAAACCTTCTTCACCGACCTGCCCGCCGATGCGCCCGCCTTCCCCATCATCCGCGTTCCCCTCACCGAGGCCGAAGGCGTGGTCTGCACCGGCCTGAAGGACGATCTGACCGAAACGGTCGAGGATTACCGCGCCACGCTTCTGATGATGAAGACGATGGGCCTGACGATGCTCTGCGCCAATCCCGACCTGATCGTCGATCTGGGCGAAAGGCGGCTCTACTGCGCCGGCGCGCTGGCCCAGGAATATGAGTCGATGGGGGGCGCCGCGCTGTACTACGGCAAGCCGCATCCACCGATCTACGACCTCGCCCGCCGCCGCCTTGCCGCACTCACCGGGCAGGACGAGGCGCGCATCCTCGCCATCGGCGATGGCATCGGCACCGATATCCAGGGCGGCATCGGCGAGGGGATCGACACGCTCTTCGTCACCGCAGGCATCGCCGCAGGGGAATTCGGCCCCGATCCCGCGCGCCCCGACCCGGCCCGCCTGCGCGCATGGCTGGAGGCGCAGCAGCTTTCGCCGACCTACGCGATCCCCTTCCTCGCCTGACCCGGTCACATCGCCCCGCAACATTCTTGCGCCAAAAGTCGCACTCAAGATAAAAAGTTACCCAAGCGAATTGCGCCGCAGCGCGGCATCGGCTAGTGTCCCCCCAGCACAGTCAAGGATTCGGCCATGTTCGCACGCGCCATCGACAATCAGCCCCGCGGCACGATCTGCATCGAGGATCTCGAAATCGGGATGACCCGCTCGCTGCTGAAAACCGTGACCGACCGCGATATCGAGATGTTCGCAGAGGTATCCACCGACCGGAACCCCGTGCATCTGGACGATTCCTATGCGCAGGACACCATTTTCCAGGGCCGCATCGCCCATGGGATGCTGACCGCGGGCCTGATCTCCGCCGTCATCGGGGAACAGCTTCCGGGCCATGGCACCGTCTATCTGGGCCAAAGCCTGAAGTTCATGGCCCCCGTCCGCCCCGGCGATACCGTCCGGGCCGAGGTGAAGGTGACCGCGATCGACCATGCCAAGCGCCGCGTCACCCTTGAAACCCACTGCGCCGTGGGTAATACCGTCGTCCTGAAGGGCGAGGCGCTGGTTCTGGCACCCTCGCGCAAGTTCGACTGACACTGACGGGGCGGACACCCCGCCCCCGGGGAAAGATGCGCGTTCACCACCACTGGCAAGGTCTGGGCAAGGATGCCCGTGGCGCCTCTGTCGCCATGGGCAATTTCGATGGCGTGCATCTGGGCCACCGCTCGGTGATCGACCTCGCACGGCGTACCGGAGTGCCGCTCGGCATCGTGACCTTCGAACCCCATCCAAGGCAGGTCTTCGCCCCCGACGCCGCCCCCTTCCGCCTGATGAACGCCGAGGCCCGCGCCAACCGCCTGGCCAAGCTTGGCGTGCAGCAGCTCTACCAGCTTCCCTTCGACAGGACGCTCGCCTCGCTCTCGCCACAGGCCTTCGCCCGCGACGTGCTGGCCGACGGTCTTGGCGTCTCCCATGTCGTCGTCGGCGCGGATTTCTGCTTCGGCAAGGGCCGCGCGGGCACCGCCGCCGACCTGACGGCACTGGGCAAGGAACACGGCTTTGACGTGACGATTGCCCCCCTTCTCTCCGTCGGCGGGCGCGAGGTTTCCTCCACCGCCATCCGTCAGGCGCTGACCGAAGGCCGCCCCCGCGATGCCGCCGCCATGCTCGGCCATTGGCACCGGATCGAGGGTGAGGTCATCCATGGCGAAAAACGCGGGCGGGAACTGGGCTATCCCACCGCCAACATGTCGGTCGATGGCCTGCACCTGCCCCGCCACGGCGTCTATGCGGTGAAGGTGGATATCCTGACCGGCCCGCAGGCCGGCCCCTATATGGGCGCGGCCTCCCTCGGCGTGCGGCCGATGTTCGGCGAGAACCGCCCCAACCTTGAAACCTTCCTCTTCGATTTCGCGGGCGACCTTTACGGCCAACACCTTTCCATCGCCTTCGTCGATTTCCTGCGCCCCGAATTGAAGTTCGACGGCCTCGACGCCCTCATCACCCAGATGGAGGCGGATTGCGCACAGGCCCGCGCGATCCTCTCCGCCCTCTGACCCACCAGATTTCTTCGAAGAAATCTGCAAATTCGCTCGAACGAATTTGGCCACCCCTTCCCTTTTCCCCCGCCCCGGCGCACCTTCCGCCGATGACCGACAAACTCCGCCCCCGCTTCTGGGAAACCGTCCCCCTTACCAAGATGACCCCCCCGGAATGGGAGGCGCTCTGCGATGGCTGCGGCAAATGCTGCCTGAACAAGATCGAATACGAGGATACGGGCGAGGTCGATTACACCCGCATCGCCTGCCGCCTGCTGGACGGGCAGACCTGCCGCTGCTCGCAATACGAAATCCGCCACCAATTCGTGCCCGATTGCGTGCGCCTCACCCCCAAGACCCTGCCCAAGATCGCCTATTGGATGCCGCGCAGCTGCGCCTACCGGCTGCTTCATGAAGGCAAGCCCCTGCCCGACTGGCACCCCCTGAACACCGGCGATCCCGAAAGCACCCACACATCCGGCAATTCCGTCCGCGGCCTCACCATCCCCGAATTCGAGGTGGATGAAGAGGATTGGGACGACTACATCATCGACGAGAAACCCTGATGTTCTTCGCCTCCGACAACACCTCCGGCGTGCCCGCCGAAATCATGGCCGCGCTCGCCCGCGCCAATGAAGGCTACGCCCGCAGCTATGGCGCGGATGACATCATGGCCCGCGTCACCGCCCGCCTGCGCGCGCTCTTCGACGCGCCCGAGGCGCAGGTCCATCTGGTGGCCACCGGCACCGCCGCCAATGCCCTTGCGCTGGCCACCCTCACCCCGCCCTGGGGCGCGGTCTTCTGCCATCGCCACGCCCATATCGCCGAGGATGAATGCGGCGCGCCGGAATTCTTCACGAACGGCGCAAAGCTCGCCCTGATCGACGGCGCACATGGCAAGATCACCCCCGCCGCGCTGACCGAGGCGCTGGCCACCACCGGCGCCTCCGGCGTGCATGGCGTGCAGCGCGGCGCGCTCTCGCTGACCAATGTCACCGAGGCGGGCACCACCTACACCCCCGCCGAAATCGCCGCCCTCGCCGCCATCGCCAAATCCCACGGCCTGCCCTGCCACCTCGACGGCGCGCGCTTTGCCAATGCCCTTGTCGCCACCGGTGCCACGCCCGCGGAAATGACATGGCAGGCGGGCATCGACGCGCTCTCCTTCGGCGGCACCAAGAACGGGCTTCTGGGGGTGGAGGCGGTCATCCTCTTCGACCCCGCCAAGTCATGGGAGCTGGAGCTTCGCCGCAAGCGGGGCGGGCATCTTTTCTCGAAACACCGCTTCCTCTCGGCGCAGATGGAGGCCTATCTGCAAGATGACCTCTGGCTCCGCCTCGCCAGCCATGCGAACGACATGGGCCAGCGCCTCGCCACAGGCATCGCCGCCCTGAACAGCGCTGCCCTCACGCACCCTTGCGATGCCAATATGGTCTTCGCCAATTGGGAACAGGGCGGCCATGCCCGACTTCAGGGCGCGGGCGCGGTCTATTACGACCTCCGCCCGAAAGATGGCCGCGAAACCGCGCGCATGGTCGCCTCATGGAACACGACCGACGATCACGTCGATCGCTTCCTCGCCCTCCTCAAAGGCTGACCCGCCCCTTCATCTTGGCCCAAATACTCACCCGCAACGCTAAACCAAGGCGCAACGCGACGCCTTTTCCCCGCCACCCGTCGCGTCAAGACGCCCGAAAGTCCCGATTACCCTCCCTGCCCGACCATCATTCTCCCGCCCACCCCTTCATCTTGGCCCAAATACTCTGGGGGTCCGGGGGCAAAGCCCCCGGCGGCCTGTCATCCCGCGCAGCGGCCTCACCGCCCCGCCAGATGATCCTCCAGCATCTCCAGCCGGTCCTGCCCCCAGAACTTCTCTTCCCCCACGATATAGAAGGGCAGCCCGAACACGCCCCGCGCCACCGCCTCGTCAAGGTTCTTCACATAGACATCCGCCGCCATGAACATCCCCCGATCCGCCACGGCGGGATCGAATCCGTTCTCTGCCAGAATCGCCTTCACCACCTCATCCTCGGCGATGTTGCGCCCCTCGGCCCAGACGGCGCGCGGAAAGGCCTGCACCAGGGCCCCCAGATCGCCACCCCCCGCCGCCTGCGCCGCGATGATCGCATAGCTCGCGGGCGCCGGGTTCACCGGAAAGAAGAAGGGATGCAGGTCCAGCTTCATCCCCAGCCGCCGCGACCACCGCGCCAGTTCCTGCAACCGATAGGCCTTCCGGCTTTCATGCCGCTCGGCCAGCACCTGCCCCCCGGTCCGGGGAAACAGCGCAGGCCCGTCCAGCGCCACATAGCGGACCTGCGCGCCATGGCGCGCCGCGATCCGCTCCAGCCGGTCGCCCGCCAGATAGACCCAGGGCGAAATCGGGGTGAAGAAGTAGTCGATCTGCGCCATTTGCACGCCCCTGCTTGCCTTCGGTTCCCAAGACCGTAACGCGGTGGTAACAGACGGCCAACACCGAATCCGCCGCCCACCGGAGATCCCCATGCCCGCCATCACCGAGCCGAAACTGATTTCCGGCAACGCCAATCTGTCGCTTGCAAAATCCATCGCCCGCCGCATGTCGATGCATCGCGGCATGTCGGTGAACCTCGTCGATGCGCGGGTCGAACGCTTCAACGATCAGGAGATTTTCGTCGAGGTGTTCGAGAATGTCCGGGGCGAGGACATGTATATCATCCAGTCCACCTCGAACCCGGCGAATGACAACCTGATGGAACTGCTGATCATGACCGATGCGCTGCGCCGGTCATCGGCGGCGCGCATCACCGCCGTCATCCCCTATTTCGGCTATGCCCGGCAGGACCGCCGCGCCAAGGCCCGCACACCCATCAGCGCCAAGCTGGTGGCCAATCTCATCACCCGTGCGGGCGTGGACCGTGTCCTGACGCTCGACCTGCACGCGGCGCAGATTCAGGGCTTCTTCGACATTCCGGTGGACAACCTCTATGCCAGCCCCGTCTTCGCCCTCGACATCGAACATCATTTCCGGGGCCAGATGAACGACCTGATGATCGTCTCGCCCGATGTCGGCGGCGTGGCCCGCGCCCGCGAACTGGCCAAGCGGATCAATGCCCCGCTGTCCATCGTGGACAAGCGGCGCGAAAAGGCGGGCGAAGTGGCCGGCATGACCGTGATCGGAAATGTCGAAGGCAAGAAATGCATCATCGTCGATGACATCTGCGACACCGCCGGAACGCTCTGCAAGGCGGCCGAGGTCCTGCTCGAAAACGGCGCGACCGAGGTCCATTCCTACATCACACACGGCGTCCTCTCCGGCCCGGCGGTGGAACGGGTGCAGAATTCCGTGATGAAATCCCTCGTCATCACCGACAGCATCGAACCGACCGACCGGGTCAAGGCGGCCAGCAACATCCGCATCGTCCCCACCGCGCCGATCTTCGCCCAGGCCATCCTGAACATCTGGAACGGCACTTCCGTTTCGTCCCTGTTCGAGACGGATACCCTCGTTCCGATCTATGAAGGCATGTATCAGCGCGGCTGATCCCGGCCCCGCTTCATTGGCCCCACCCTACCGGCCTAACCCTACCGACTCGACTCCCGGATCAGAAGCCGCGGCGTGATCTCCACCCGCGCCGGGCTGTCCTGCCGCCCATCCATCACCTCCAGCAGCAGCGCCGCCGTCCGGGTGCCGATCTCGCGCGGGAAGGGGTTGATCGTGGTCAGCGACGGCACCGCCACCTCGGCAATCTCGTAATCCCCGAAACCGGCGATCCAGATGCGCCCCGGCACCGCGATGCCGCGCCGCTGGCATTCCGTCAGCGCGCCGAAGGCCGACAGGTCGGACACGCAGATCACCGCCTGCGTATCGGGCAGCGCCTCCAGCAGCCGCCCCATCGCCGCCGCCCCCTCGCGCATGGAAATCGGCGGCGCCCCCGCCGCGATCAGCCGCGACGCATCCAGCCCATGCCCCCGCATCGCCGCGATGAACCCCTCGCGCCGGTCCGATCCGCGGGTGTCGCGGTCGGCATCGCCACCGATGAAGGCGATCCGTGTCAATCCCTGCGCCACGAAATGATCCACCATCCCGCGCACCGCCTGTGCGTTGGAAAACCCGACGACATGGCCGATGGGCACCTCCGGCAGGTCCCAGGTCTCCACCACCGGGATGCCCGCATTCTGCAACATCCGGCGCGCCCGCGGCGTGTGCCGCCCGCCGGTCACGACAATGGCCTCGGGCCTGCGGCGGAGAAGCTGTTCGATCAGCCGCTCCTCTTCCTGGATATCGTAATCGGTATAGCCCAGCAGCGTCTGCAACCCGCGCGCCTTCAACCCTTCCGAAAGGCCGCGCAGGGTTTCGGCAAAGTTCGCGTTGTTGATCGACGGGATGGTGACCGCGACGAAATCGGTCTTCTGCGACCGCAGGTTGGATGCGGTCGCGTCAAAGACATAGCCGATCTCGTCGGCGGCCTTAAGGATGGTTTCCCGCGTCGACTCGCTCACCGAACTGTCGCGCTTGAAGGCCCGGCTCACCGTCATGGGCGAGACGCCCGCAAGGCGGGCGACATCGGCCATGGTCGGGGCTTTGCGCGGGCTGTTCATACCTCTTGGTATCGCTCCCAAAAGGCCGAATCCAGCCCCGCAACGGGCCCCGCGCCCCGCAGGTCAGGCAAGTTCGTGGTCATGCGCCGTGGTGACATGGTGATGGATGCGCCCGGTAAAGAACCGCGCCAGAACCGCATCCGTCGCGGCCTTGGCCGCCGTGCGGGCGGGGCTGACCAGCGCCGCCTCCACCGTGGCCAGATCGGGATAGCTGATCGCCAGGATCATCGGATATTCCGGCGCGCCGTCATCGCGGAACTCGGCAAAGCTGACGCGGACGGCCAGCGCGCCGGGAAAGGCCTTCCATTTCGGCAGCACCTCGGCCAGCACCGCCGCACGGAAGGCCTCGGCCTGCCCGTCATGAACGCGGCCTTCGAACAGGGCATATCGGGTGATCATTGGAACTGTTCCTTTCGCGGTCCCTTGAAGAATTCCATCAGCGCGGCCTGATCCTCGCCGCCCAGACCCGCCGCCGTCAGCATCCGGTGCACCTCGGCGCACAGCGCCGTCAGGGGCATGGCCGTATGCGTCAGCCGCGCCAGATCGGCGGCGCCGTTCAGGTCCTTCACCATGTTGTCGATGCGGCCCGTGCGGCGGTAATCGCGGCTGGCAAAGCGCGGCATGTATTCCTGAAGGATCGCGCTATCCGCCCGCCCGCCCTTCAACGCCTTGGGGATCATCGCCGCATCCACCCCCGCCGCCTCGGCCAGCGCGGTGGCCTCGGCCACGGCCAGAAAGCCCAGACCGCACAGCACCTGATTGATCAGCTTCGTTGTCTGCCCCGCGCCGGGGCCGCCCATCCGCGTCTGGTTCGACGCGACCTTGGCCAGCACCGCCTGCGCCTCGGCCACATCGGCCTCGGCCCCGCCCTGCATCAGCGTCAATTCGCCCGTCGCCGCCTTGGGAATGCCGCCCGACAGCGGGCTGTCCACCCAGCGCAGCCCGCGCGCCGCGGCCTCCTTCGCCAGGGCCTTGGTCGCCTCCGGGTCGATGGAGGACATGTCGATGATCAGCGTGCCGGGCGCCGCCCCCTCGGCCACGCCGCCCGTGCCGAAAACGGCGGCGCGCACGATATGCGGGGCGTTCAGCGACAGGATCACCGCCCGCGCGCCCGACGCGGCCTCTGCCCCCGTGGCGGCGGCGACGGCGCCCTGCGCCACCAGCGCGGCCACCTTCTCGTGGTCAAGGTCGAACACCACCAGAGGCGTGCCGGTGGCCACAAGCCGCGCCCCGATGGCACCGCCCATCGCGCCCGCCCCGATCAGGGCAACGGTGTCGGTCATGGCATCTCTCCTTGCAAGGCAGGTAGCAGGCTGTCGATCAGCCGGGGAAGGGGTTGGTCGATGCGCACAGTAAGCGCCTCCTCCGGCCCCGGTGGTTCCAGCGTGGCGAACTGGCTGTCCAGCAGCGCGACCGGCATGTAATGCCCCTTCCGCGCCGCCATCCGCGCCGCGATCACCTCGCGGCTGCCGGACAGGTGGATGAACCGCACCGCCCCCCCGGCCCCGTCCCGGATGCGGTCGCGATAGGCCCGCCGCAACGCCGAACAGCCCACGATCACCGGCGCCTCCTGCGCCAGCACCGCCGCCACCGCATCGAGCCACGGCCAGCGATCGGCATCGGTCAGCGGGATACCTGCCCGCATCTTGGCCACATTGGCCGCCGGATGCAGGTCATCCCCATCGCGATAGGGAATGCCCAGCCGCGCGGCAAGCCCCTCACCCACCGACGACTTGCCGCAGCCCGACACCCCCATGATGACGACGCGCAGGGTCATAGCGAGGCCGTGATCCCGCCATCGACATAAAGGATATGCCCGTTCACGAAAGACGCGGCGTCAGAGGCAAGAAAGATGCAGGCGCCCTGCAATTCCTCCACCTTGCCCCAGCGACCGGCGGGCGTGCGCTTTTCCAGCCAGGCGGAAAAGGCCGGATCAGCCACCAGCGCGGCATTCAGCGGCGTGTCGAAATAGCCCGGCGCGATGGCATTGCATTGCAGCCCATGCTTCGCCCAATCCGTGGCCATCCCCTTGGTCAGGTTGCCGACCGCGCCCTTCGTCGCCGTGTAGGGCGCGATGGAGGGGCGGGCCAGGGCCGTCTGCACGCTGGCGATATTGATGATCTTGCCGCGCCCGCGCCCGATCATGTGCCGCGCCACCGCCTGCCCCACATGGAAGACGCTGGCGATATTGGTCTGCAACAGCCGCTCAAAGGCGTCCGCCGGAAATTCCTCCAGCGGCGCGCGATGCTGCATCCCGGCATTGTTCACCAGAATGTCGATGGGCTTGCCCCCCGCCTCGAACCCGTCAACCGCCGCCCGCACCGCATCATGATCCGTCGCGTCGAAGGCCAGCATCTCCGCCCCCGGAATCCGCGCCGCCGCCTGCGCCAGTTTCGCCGCGTCCCGCCCGTTCAGCACCACCTGGGCCCCCGCCGCCGCCAGCCCTTCGGCCAGCGCGAAGCCGATCCCCTGCGACGATCCCGTGATCAGCGCCCGCCGTCCCGTCAGGTCGAATAGAGGATGTGCCACGTTCTGCGTCCTTTCACTTTGCTCTCGACAAGCGCTTTTCCCTGCGTTTATGTTATCGTTAACATTCGAAGTCAAGCCGGGATCGGAACGACCATGACAAAGCCCCACATCCTGCAAGTCGGCCCCTATCCCGAATGGGATCAGGTCCCGCTGGATGCCGCCTTCCACATGCACCGCTTTTTCGAAGCCGCCGACAAGGCCGCCTTCCTGGCCGAGGTCGGGCCGCAGATTCGCGGCATCGCCACCCGTGGCGAATTGGGGGCCAATGCCGCGATGATCGCCGCCTGCCCGCAGCTTGAGGTGATCAGCGTCTATGGCGTCGGCTTCGACGCCGTCGATCTGGAGGCCTGCCGGGCGCGCGGCATCCGCGTGACCAACACGCCCGACGTGCTGACCAATGACGTGGCCGATCTGGGCGTCGCGATGATGCTGGTGCAGTCGCGCGGCATGATCGGGGCCGAAACCTGGGTGCGTGACGGGTCCTGGGCGGCCAAGGGGCTCTACCCGCTCAAGCGCCGGGTCTGGGGCAAGCGGGCCGGGGTGCTGGGCCTTGGCCGGATCGGGTATGAGGTGGCCAAGCGTCTGGCAGGCTTCGACCTTCAGATCGCCTATTCCGATGTCGGCCCCAAGGACTATGCCCGCGACTGGGAGTTCATCGCCGATCCCGTCGCGCTGGCCGAACGGTCGGATTTCCTCTTCGTCACGCTGGCCGCCTCCGCCGCCACCCGCCACATCGTCGGCGCCAAGGTGATCGAGGCGCTGGGTCCCGAAGGCATGCTCATCAACATCAGCCGCGCCTCCAACATCGACGAAGAGGCCCTGCTCGACGCGCTGGAATCCGGGCGGCTCGGCTCGGCAGCGCTGGACGTGTTCGAAGGCGAACCAAAGCTCAACCCGCGTTTCCTGTCGCTGCCCAACGTGCTGCTCCAGCCCCACCACGCCAGCGGCACCTATGAGACGCGGCAGGCGATGGGCAAACTGGTGCGCGACAACCTGACCGCCCATTTCGCGGGCCAGCCCCTGCCGACCCCGGTGCTGTGATGCGGGCCATCGTCATCCACGCCGCCCGCGACCTGCGGATCGAGGACCGCCCCGAAGAAAGCCCCGGCCCCGGCCAGTTGCGCCTGCGGCTGGCGACGGGCGGCGTCTGCGGATCGGACCTGCATTACTACAACCACGGCGGCTTTGGCGCCGTGCGCCTGCGCGAACCCATGATCCTCGGCCACGAGGTTTCCGCCTTTGTCGAAGAGATCGGCCCCGGCACCACCGGCTTCACCCCCGGCCAGTTGGTTGCCGTGTCACCCTCGCGCCCCTGCGGCACCTGCCGCTTCTGCCTCGAAGGCCTGCCGAACCAGTGCCTCAACATGCGCTTCTACGGTTCGGCCATGCCCTTCCCGCATATCCAGGGTGCCTTCCGCGAAAGCCTTGTCGCCGATGCCGCGCAATGCGCCGATGCCACCGGTCTGACCCCGGGCGAGGCGGCGATGGCCGAGCCGCTGGCCGTCACGCTGCACGCCACAAGACGGGCGGGCGAGATGCTGGGCAAGCGCGTCCTCGTCACCGGCTGCGGCCCCATCGGCGTGCTGTCCATCCTCGCCGCGCGCCGCGCCGGCGCGGCCGAGATCGTGGCGACCGACCTCTCCGATTTCACCTTGTCGCTGGCCCTGCGCGCCGGGGCGGACCGTGTCATCAACACCGGAACCGAACCCGATGCCCTTGCCGCCTATGGGGCGGACAAGGGCCATTTCGACGTGCTTTACGAATGCACCGGGGTTGCGGCGGCGCTGGCCGGCGGCATCGCCGCCCTGCGCCCGCGCGGCGTGATCCTGCAACTCGGCCTCGGCGGCGACATGAGCCTGCCGATGATGGCCATCACCGCCAAGGAGCTTGACCTGCGCGGCAGCTTCCGCTTCCATCACGAATTCGCCACCGGGGTTGCGCTGATGCGCAAGGGTCTGATCGACGTCAAGCCGCTGATCACCCATACTGTCGCGCTGGACGAGGCGGAAACCGCTTTCCGCCTTGCATCGGATCGCAGTCAGGCGATGAAAGCACAGATCGTGTTTTCCGGCTAAGCTTCGGGCGGCGCAGCACCGATGCCTGCGCCCATCCGGGCGACCAAGGGGGTTTGTCATGTCATTCTTCGAAATCCACGACCCGGCCTTTGCCGGCTATGTGATGGGCAATGCCCCGGTCAAACGCCTTGGCACCGGGTTCGACTGGGTCGAAGGCCCGGTCTGGTTCGGCGACATGGGCTGTCTCCTCTTCTCCGACATCCCCAACAACCGCATCCTGCGCTGGACGGAAGAGGGCATCACCCCCTTCCGCGCCCCGTCGAACTATGCCAACGGCCATACCCGCGACCGGCAGGGTCGGCTGATCAGTTGCGAACACGGCACCCGCCGGGTGACGCGCACCGAATGGGATGGCAGCCTCACCGTGCTGGCCGATGGCTTTCAGGGCAAGCCGCTCAACAGCCCCAATGACGTGATCGTCGCGCAGGATGGCGGCATCTGGTTCAGCGATCCGCATTACGGGATCATGACCGATTACGAAGGGTTCAAGTCGCCGCAAGACCTGCCCTGCGCCGTCTATCGCATCGCCCCCGATGGCAGGATCGAGGCGATGATCACCGACATGGCCTGTCCCAACGGCCTCACCTTCAGCCCCGATGAAAGCCGCCTCTACGTCGCCGATACCGGGCGGATGTTCACCGACGACCCGCAGCATATCCGCGTCTATGACATGGTCGATGGCCACCCGGTCAACGGGCGCCTCTTCCACAAGGTGGATCACGGCTGCGCCGACGGGATGCGGGTGGACAGTGACGGCAACCTCTGGTCCTCCGCTGGCGACGGGGTGCATTGCATCGCCCCCGACGGGCGGCTTCTGGGCAAGATCCTGGTGCCGGAAACCGTGTCGAATATCTGCTTCGGCGGGCGGGCCAAGCACCGGCTTTTCATCACCGCGACAACCAGCCTCTATTCCGTCATCCTGAACCGCAAGGGACTTCAGACACCATGACCGCACCGCAGACCGGCCTGATCGGGCTGGGCACCATGGGGGCCGCGCTGGCCCTGAACATCGCCGAAAAGGGCTTTCCCATCGCCGTCTGGAACCGCACCGGATCGGTCACGCAGGCTTTCCACGCCAATGCGGGCGATCTTGCGCCCCGCATCACGCCCACCGCCACGCTGGCCGAACTGGTGCAGGCCATCGCCCCGCCGCGGGCGATCATCCTCATGGTCCCCGCAGGCCAGCCCGTCGATGACCAGCTTGCCGCGCTGGCCCCGCTCCTCGGGCCCGAGGATCTGGTGATCGACGCGGGCAATGCCAATTTCCGCGACACCAACCGCCGCGATGCCGCGGGCCTGCCCTTCCATTTCATGGGCATCGGCGTCTCGGGCGGCGAAGAGGGCGCGCGCCACGGCCCCTCGATCATGGCGGGCGGCCCGCCCGCCGCCTGGGCGCGGATGCAGCCGCTCCTTCAGGCCATCGCCGCGCGGGCCGAAGACGGCACCCCCTGCGCCGATCACATGGGCCCCTCCGGCGCCGGGCATTTCGTCAAGGCGGTGCATAACGGCATCGAATATGCCGACATGCAGATGATCGCCGAAACCTACGGCGTGATGCGCGACGGGCTCGGCATGGCGGCCCCCGCCATCGCCCCCGTCTTCGACGCCTGGAACAAGGGCATCCTGCAATCCTACCTGATCGAGATTTCGGGCCAGGTCGCCGCCACGGCCGATCCGGTGACCGGCACCCCCCTGCTCGACATGATCGTCGATTCGGCCGGGCAGAAAGGCACCGGCCGCTGGACGGCGGTCGAGGCGCAGCACCTCGCCGCCCCCGTCCCGGTGATCGAGGCGGCGGTGATGGCGCGCAATGTCTCGGCCCGCCGGGCGGAACGGGCGGCGGGCGAGGCCCGCTTCGGCCGCGCAACACCGGAACTCGACCTCACCGTCGATGATCTGGAACAGGCGCTGATCGCGGGCAAGATCCTGTGCTACGCGCAGGGCTTCGCCATGATGACCGCCGCCGCCGCCGAATTCGGCTGGGCGCTGGACATGCCCGCCATCGCCCGCGTCTGGCGGGCGGGCTGCATCATCCGCTCCGCCATGCTGAACGACATGGCGGCGGCCCTGGCCGAGGACCCGGCGCGCAACCTGATCCTCGCCCCGTTCTTCGCCGCGCAGCTTGACCGCAGCCTGCCCGCCCTGCGCCGCGTCGTGGCCGCCGGGGCCTTGCAGGGCATGGGCCTTCCCGCCCTCTCGGCCGGGCTCGCCTGGTTCGATCTGATGCGTCAGGCGCGCGGCACGGCGAACATGATCCAGGGCCAGCGCGATTTCTTCGGCCTGCACGGGTTCACCCGACTGGATGGGCTGGACCATCCCCACGGCCCCTGGGCGCAGGGCTGAGGCTCAGCCCGTCTCACCCGGCACCAGCCGGGTGGGAACCACCGTCACATCCTGCCCCGGCTCGCCCTTCAACCGCGCCACCAGCGCCTCGGCGGCGGCCTTGCCGATGGCCGTCGTCGGCACCACCGTCGTCGTCAGGCGGCGCGGCAGGATCGACGCCGCCTCCATCCCGCCCCACCCCGCGATGCCCAGATCCTCGGGCACCCGGATGCCCCGCGACTGGGCATGGGCCAGCCCGCCGATGGCCATCTCGTCATTGTGGAAATAGACCACGTCCAGATCGCGCGTCCGGCTCAGCAGCGTCTCCAGCCCGTAAAGCCCCGCATAGAACCCCGGCATGTCCAGCAAGAGTTCGCTCGCCACCAGCGGATGCCCCGCCTCTGCCAGCGCCGCGCGAAACCCGTCCAGCCGCGCCTGCCCCATCACATCGGCCCGCGCCAGCGCCCCCACATAGCCCGCCCGCCGCCGCCCGCGCCGAAGCAGATGCTGTCCCATCTCCGCCCCGCAGTCGAAATGCGAAAACCCCACCGACATGTCGATCGGGCTTGTCGTCAGGTCCCAGATTTCCACCACCGGCATCGCCGCCTGCCGCAGCAGGTCCACCGTCCCCGGCTGATGCGTGCGCCCCGACAGAATCAGCCCCGCCGGACGCCAGCTCACGATCTGGCGCACCCAGGCCTCTTCTTCTTCGGTCGAATGGTTGTTGGCTCCGATGATCAGCTGATATCCCAACCGGCTCAGCGCGCGGTCCACCCCGTCCAGCACATGCCCGAACAGGCCCGAGGTGAGGCGCGGCACGCACATCCCGACCAGCGTCGAGGCCTGATCCGCCCCGAAGGCGGCGGCCAGCTTGTTGGGCACATATCCCAAGGATTCCGCCACCTTGCGCACCCGGTCACGGGTTTCGTCGGAAAAGCCGGTGCCGCCGCGCAGCACCCTGCTGACCGTCATCTTCGACACTCCGGCCGCCTTGGCGATGTCTTCCAGATTGGCCTTCATCGGCGCTCCCGGCTGGTCAGAACAAGGGAAGGCAGGCGCGTCATGTTATCGATAACTTTATTCTTGACTCAGTCTGCGGATCGGATCACCCTGACTACGTTACCGGTAAACCTGGCAGAAGTCCGGGACACCGGCAACCCTTTGGGAGGAGGAAACGCCAGTGCCACCGTCAGCCGACGGCCTGTTCTTTGACCGCGTCGTGAAGTCTTTCGGCGGCACGCGGGCGTTGAAAGGCGTATCCCTCAAGGTCTCGCGCGGCGAAATCGTCGCCCTCTTGGGCGAGAATGGCGCCGGCAAATCCACGCTGATCAAGACGCTGGGCGGCATCCATCGCCCGGATGAAGGCGATGTGCTGATCGACGGCGTCCCCTATGCCCATGAGGCGGGCAAGGCGGGCGGCCAGAAGGTGGCCTTCATCCATCAGGACCTCGGCCTGATCGAATGGATGAGCGTGGCCGAAAACATCGCCCTCGCCCTCGGCTATGCCCGCAAGGGCCGCCGCATCGACTGGGCCGCGACCGAGGCCCGCGCCGATGCGGCGCTGGCGCTGGTCGAGGCGGATTTCTCCGCCACCGCCCGCGTGGACCGTCTGACCCGCACGCAGAAATCGCTGGTCGCCATCGCCCGCGCCCTCGCCGCCGATTGCGATTTCCTTGTCCTCGACGAACCCACGGCCAGCCTTCCGGCGGATGAGGTGGAACGCCTCTTCACCGCCCTGCGCCCGCTCAAATCGCGCGGCGTCGGCATGATCTATGTCAGCCACCGCCTGGACGAGATTTTCCGCATCGCGGACCGCGTCGCCGTGCTGCGCGATGGCCAGATGGTGGGCATGCGCGCCATCGAACACACCACGCCCGAGGAACTGGTCACCCTGATCGTGGGCCGCAAGGCGCGCGAAATCGACCGCCCCGCCGTGCAGGACGGCCCCGCCATCCTCACGGTCGAAGGGCTGCGCGCCGCCGCCGTCGGCCCGGTCAGCTTCCAGATCAAGCGCGGCGAGCTTCTTGGCCTCGCCGGTCTGCGCGGGGCGGGCCATGAAGACATCGGCCGCGCCCTCTTCGGCCTGATCCCGCATAGCGGGCAGATCCGGCTGGACGGCCAGTCGCCCGACCTCCACAGCGCCCAGACAGCCATGCGCTCCGGCATCGGCCTCGTCGCCCGCGACCGCATCGGCGAAAGCGTCGCCCCCGGCCTCTCGATCCGCGAGAATGCCTATCTCAACCCCTCCGCCACCGGGCGGGGCCTGCTCTCCTTCCTCACCCCCCGGCGCGAACAGGAGATGGCCCGCGTCATCGGCACCCGCGTCGGCCTGTCGCCCAACGATCCGGCGCTGACCATCGAATCCCTCTCGGGCGGCAATCAGCAGAAGGTCGTCGTGGGCCGCTGGCTCGACAGCGGGCGACGCCTCCTCGTGACCGAAGACCCGACCGCGGGCGTCGATGTCGGCGCCAAGGCCGAAATCTACCACCTGCTCTATCAGGCCCTGGCCAGCGGGATGGGCGTCCTCGTCGTCTCCACCGATTTCGAGGAAATCGCCAATATCTGCCACCGCGCCATCGTCTTCAGCCGCGGCTTGCCGGTCGCGGAACTGACCGGAGTCGAACTTTCCACCGAAACCCTGATCCAGGCCGCATCGGCCGGGGAAGCCGCCTGAGGAACCCATGCCCGGTATCGAATCCAACGCCGTCGAACCCACCAAGGACGAACTCCGCGGCCTGGGAGCAATGCAAAAGATGGCCCGGCTCGCCCCGACCTATGGTCTGGTCATCCTGATGTTCGGCCTCATCCTCGTCTTCTCCGTGCTGCTGCCGAACACCTTCCCCACCCTGCTCAACCTGCGCTCCATCCTGTCGGACAAGGCGATCATCGCGCTTCTCTCCCTTGCCGCGATGATCCCCATGGTCTCGGGCCGGATCGACCTGACCGTCGGCTATGGCATCGTGCTCTGGCACATCCTCGCCATCAGCCTGCAAACCGTCTTCGGCCTGCCCTGGCCCATGGCCGTGGCCATCGTCCTGATGCTGGGCGTCATCACCGGCGCGCTGAACGGCCTTCTGGTCGAAGTGGCGCGCATCGACAGCTTCATCGCCACGCTCGGCACCGGCACCATCCTCTATGCGCTGGCGCTCTGGCATACCGGCGGGCGGCAGATGGTCGGGCAATTGCCCGATGCCTTCTACGCCATCAACGGCACCTTCGTCCTCGGCCTGCCGATCACCGCCTTCTACGTGCTGGCGATCACCCTGATCCTCTGGATCGTGCTCGATTACACGCCCATCGGCCGCTACCTCTATGCCATCGGCGCCAACCAGCGCGCGGCGGAACTGAACGGCATCCCCACCCGCAAATTCGTCATCGGCGCCTTTGTCACCTCCGGCGCGCTCACCGCGCTGGCGGGCGTGCTGCTGGCGTCAAAGCTGCGCATCGGGCAGGCGAGCGTGGGGCTGGAATTCCTGCTCCCCGCGCTGGTGGGGGCCTTCCTCGGCTCCACCACGATCAAGCCGGGGCGCGTCAATGTCTGGGGCACCATCGTCGGCGTGATGATCCTCGCCGTCGGCATCTCGGGCATCCAGCAATTCGGCGGCTCCTTCTGGGTGGAACCGCTGTTCAACGGCACGACGCTGCTTATCGCCATCGGCATCGCGGGTTACGCGCAGCGCAAGAAAGGCGCGAAGACGAAGTAAGACAGCAATAAGTGGAGGAGAACACCATGCTGAGACGCACCCTTTTCAACGGCCTTCTCGCCGGAACGATCATGGCCACCATGGGCCTGCCCGCCCTGTCGCAAGAGGCCTTCGACGGCCCGACCTCCGGCCCCAAGGCGGCTGAGGGCAAGACCATCGTCGTCCTCGCGGGCGATCTGAAGAATGGCGGCATCCTCGGCGTCACCACCGGGATCGAGGAAGCGGCGGCCAAGATCGGCTGGACGGTCAAGGTGCTGGATGGCGCCGGTTCGGTCCAGAACCGCTCTGCCGCCGTGGGCCAGGCGCTGGCGCTGAACCCCGATGGCATCGTCATCAACGGCTTTGACGCCGCCGAACAGCAGACCGCGCTCGAAGGCGTGACGGCGGCAGGCATTCCGATGGTGTCCTGGCATTCCGGCCCCAAGATCGGCTGCGACGCGCCGGGCGGCATCTTCGCCAACGTGTCCACCGATGCGATGACGGTGTCCGACGTGGCGGCAAAATGGGCGCTCGACGATGCGGGTGGTAAGCCGGGCGTGGTGATCTTCACCGATTCGACCTATCAGATCGCCATCGACAAGGCCGACCGGATGAAGGCCGCCATCGAAGCCGGCGGCGGCACCGTGCTGGAATATGTCGATACGCCCATCGCCGAGACCTCCACCCGCATGGGGCCGCTGACGACCACGCTCCTGCAAAAGCACGGCGCGGCATGGACCCACTCGCTCGCCATCAACGACCTCTATTTCGACTTCATGGGTCCCTCGCTCGCCGCCGCCGGGATCGACGGCAAGGGCGCGCCCAAGGCCGGCTCGGCAGGTGACGGCTCCGAGGCCGCCTTCCAGCGCATCCGCACCGGCCAGTATCAGGCCGTCACCGTTGCCGAACCGCTGAACCTTCAGGGCTGGCAGCTTGTCGATGAACTCAACCGCGCGATCCAGGGCGAGGCCTGCTCGGGCTACATCACCGCCCCGGCCCTCGTGACGGAAGAGGGGCTCGCCGGAACCGAAGGCAATGCCTTCGATCCGAACAATGGCTACCGCGAGGCCTATGCCGCCATCTGGGGCAAGTGATCCGGACCTGACCACCCGCTCCGGCTCTCGGGCCGGGGCGACCACAGGAAAGGCGACCCCGGCCCCAAGGCCGGGGTCGCTTCCGTTCCGGCCTCAGGGCCGCACCGTCGTCCCCGCCACGATCTGGAAATCGACCAGATCCGTCCGCGCCTCCCCCGGTTGCAGCAAGGCCTGCGCCGCACGGGCGCCGATCTCGTGCAATGGCACTTCCAGCGTGGTCAGCCGCGTCTGGATCGCATGGCGCAGCGACGTGCCGTTGAACCCGATGACGGATGTCCGCCCCGGCACCTCCACCCCGGCCGCCAGCAGCGCGCGCAGGCCGCCAATCGCCATCGCATCGTTCAGGTAATGGATCGCCTCGGGCGGCGGCCCCTCGGCCAGCAGCGCGGCCGTCAGCGCCTCGCCCGTCACCACATCGCGCGGCAGCGCATCATCGGCCAGCACCCGGCAGCGTCCCCCGGCCTCTTCCAGCCGCTGGCGGAACCCTTCCAGCCGCCGCGCGGCGCACAGATCGCGGTCCAGTTGCGCCCCGACATAGCAGGCATCCCGCAACCCGCGCGACAGGAAGATATCCGCCGCCGCCCGCCCCGCCGCCCGATGCGACAGGCCCACCGTGGCATCCAGATCAGGCCGGTCGCCATCCCAAAGCTGCACGCAGCGCACCCCGCTTTGCCGCAGCACATGCATGGTGGCCCCGGTCCGCTCCAGCCCCCCGGTCAGGATCAGCCCCGACGGTTTCAGCGACAGCACCGTCCGCACCAGCCGCGCCTCGTTCTCCGGATCGAAAAAGGTCTCGCCGATGAAACTGGAAAACCCCTTCGGGACAAGCACCGCATTGATCCCGGCCAGAACGCCCGAATAGACCATGTCGCCGATCGACGGGATCAGGATGCCCACGATCTGGCTGCTCTGCGACGACAGCGCCCCTGCCAGACCATTCGGCACATAGCCCAGGTCATCGGCCACCTGCATCACCCGCTGCCGCGTCGCCAGGCTGATCCGCCCGGTGCCGCGCAGCACCTTGGACACGGTCATCGGGCTGACGCCAGCCGCCGCAGCCACCGTCACGATTGTTGGCGCCTTGGGTCCGGCGGGGGGTTGACTCGATTTCATGTTATCGTTACCACTTTGGGTTAACGATAACCCACCGGAGGTTTTCCCCGCAAGGGAAAAGAGGGTTTCGCCGCAGAGGAGGAAGGAATGCCAACTGTCGTCAGACGGTTCTGGTCGGTTATCGACCTTGTTCTGGTGGCCCTGCTGGGCGCCATGATCGCCATCGTCTTCGCCAATGTCGTGCTGCGCTACGGCTTTTCCTCCGGCATCCGCCAATCGGTCGAACTGGCCCGCCTGGCCTTTGTCTGGATCGCCCTTCTCGGCGCGGCGGTCACCCTGCGCCGCGACGAACACCTCGCGCTGACCGAGTTTTCCGAACGCCATTTCCCCCGCGCCGTCCCCCTGCTGCGGCGCATCTGCTGGCTGGTCGTGATCCTGACCATGGTCATGTTCTTCATCGGCGCCTGGCATCAGATGATGGCGAACTGGTCCAATATCTCGTCCCTGACCGGCCTGCCCTCGGCGCTCTTCTATCTGGCGGGCGTGGTCTCGGCCCTGCTGATGGGCGCGGTCGCCGTGGTGCGGCTGATCGACCCTACCCCCTTCGCCAAGGCGGAGGGTCACAGCGAATGACCCTCGTCCTCTTCCTCGGCGTCCTCTTCCTCGGCATCCTGATCGGCCTGCCCATCGCCTTCGCGCTGCTGCTCGCCTCGGTCGCGCTGATGCTGCATCTCGACAGCTTCAACTCCGACATCCTCGCCCAGGGGCTGGTCAACGGCGTGGACAGCTTCCCCCTGCTCGCCATCCCCTTCTTCCTCGTCGCGGGCGAGGTGATGTCGCGCGGCGGCCTCTCCACCCGCATCGTCAAGCTGGCCATGACGCTGGTCGGCCACCGGCGCGGCGGCCTCGGCTATGTGGCGATCATCACCTCCATCGTGCTGGCGGGCCTCTCCGGCTCGGCCGTGGCCGATGCGGCGGCGCTGGTGTCGATCCTGTACCCGATGATGCGCAACGCCGGCTATCCCGAAGGCCGCAGCCTTGGCCTTCTCGGTTCAGGCGGGATCATCGCCCCGATCATCCCGCCCTCGCTCCCGCTCATCCTGATGGGCGTGGCAGGCAATATCTCCATCGGCAAGCTCTTCATGGCGGGCATCGCCCCCGGCCTGATGATGGGCCTGACCCTGATGCTGGTCTGGCGCTACCTGATGCGCAACGAAGACATCGCCACCCTGCCCCGCGCCAGCCGCGCCGAACGCCTTGCCGCGCTGAAGGATGGCTTCTGGGCGCTGCTCCTGCCCGTCATCATCATCGGCGGCATCCGCTCGGGTGCCTTCACCCCGACCGAGGCCGCCGTCGTCGCCGCCGTCTATGCCATCCTCGTCTCGCTCCTCGTCTATCGCTCTGTCACCTGGACGATGCTTTACGAGGTGCTGCTCTCCGCCGCCCGCTCCACCGCTATGGTGATGTTCCTTGTCGGCGCCGCGATGGTGGCCTCCTGGCTCATCACCGTCGCGCAACTGCCGCAGCAACTGGGCGTCTTTCTCGCCCCGCTGATCGACAATCCGCGCCTCCTGATGCTGGTCATCATGCTGATCGTCTTCGCCGTCGGCATGGTGATGGACCTCGCGCCCACGATCCTGATCCTCGTGCCGCTCTTCATGCCGCTGGTGAACATGGCCGGGATCGACCCCGTCTATTTCGGGCTGATGTTCGTGCTGAACTGCTCCATCGGCCTGCTCACCCCGCCCGTCGGCACGGTGCTGAACGTCATCTGCGGCGTCGCCAAGGTGAACATGAGTACCGCCGTCCGTGGCGTGACGCCCTTCGTCGCCGCCTACACGGTGCTGCTCGGCCTTTTCATCCTGTTTCCTGAACTCATCACCATTCCCGCCGAAATCCTCGGCGGATCGACCAGATAAAGGGAGGACTGACCATGAACATTCTCAAGACGCTCGGCCTTGCTTCGGCCTTCGCCCTGTCCGCCTTCGCGGCGCAGGCGCAGACCGAACTGAAGCTCGCCCATGCCGCGCCGGAAACCGACCTGCAACAGACCCTGTCGCTCTTCTTCAAGGAACAGGTCGAGGCGCGCACCAACGGCTCCGTCACCGTGGCGATCTTCCCGCAGGGCCAGCTCGGCAATGACGCGGCCATGATCGACGGCGCCCGTTCGGGCATCATCGACATCGCCATGTCGGGCCTGAACAACTTCACCGGGCTGGTTCCCGCCGCCGGGGCCTTCGAACTGCCCTTCCTCTTCCCCGACCGCGCCACCGCCTATGCGGTGCTGGATGGTGAGATCGGCCAGGGCATCGCTGGCGAATTCACCCAGCACGGGCTCAAGGTCCTGGGCTTCCCGGAAAACGGCTACCGCAACATGACCAACAACCGCGGCCCGATCCGCACCCCGGCCGATGTGTCGGGCCTCAACATGCGGGTCAACAATTCCAAGGCGCTGAACGAGATGTTCGCCCTTCTGGGCGCCAACCCGACACAGCTTCCCGTGGCGGAACTCTACACCGCGCTGGAAACCGGCGTCGTGGACGCGCAGGATCACCCCGTGGGCATCGTGCTGTCCTTCAAGTTCAACGAAGTGCAGCAATATCTCAGCCAGACCCAGCACGCCTATTCCGCGCTGGCGCTGGTGATGAACGACGCCAAGTTCAACAGCCTGACGCCCGAGGAACAGAAGGTCATCGCCGAGGTCGCCGCCGAAGCCGTCGCCATGCAGCGCAAGGCCGCGCAGGACAAGGAAGCCGGCATGATCGAGGAGCTGAAGGCCGCCGGGATGGAAGTGAACACCGATGTTGACGTTGCCGCCTTCCAGGCCGCGGTCAAGCCGGTCTGGGACAGCTTCATCGCCGAACAGGGCGATGCCGTGGTCAGCGCCATCCTCGCCGCGCAATAAGCCCGGCATCACCGGAACGCAGGTCAGGGGCGGGCAACCGCCCCTTTCCTTTTGCGCAGCACAGGCTCAGTCGATCTCCCAATCCTCGTCATCCTGCACCGGGCCGATCGCCGTCCAGTCGGCGCGGATGCGGGCGATGCGCGTATCGCCCCAGGTGCGGAACACCAGATGAAACCCCGTCTCGGTCACATTCTCGGCGGTCAGGTCCGCGCGCATGTTGGTGCGGTGATCCATGTCCCACAGCGAGATGCCCACCATCACCGCAGGCGGCGCGCGGAACGGGTCTGAAAATACCACGGCAAAGCGGCTTTCGCGGTCGCCATGCCCCGTCCACATAACCCCATCCGTGGCAAAATCCGAAAACAGCACGCGGCTGCCCTGAAGGACCCCGATGGTGTTGGAAGACAGACGCTTCATCCTCGGCTTTCTCATCGCGAACCCGCAAACCCCTTACCCGGCACACCGTCCCGCCACCATAGCAGAAGGCCCCGCCTTGGCGACGGGGCCTTGCAATTTTCCTGCCAGCGATGCGCCGTTACTGACCGACCGCCGCGCGCAGCGCCAGCATGTCATTGACCAGCTTGTCAGCGCTGTCCTTGTCCTCGGCGCGGGTCGCGGCCTCGCGGGCCTCCGCCAGCAGCGCATCGAACAGCGTGGCATTCGCCTCTTCCACCGGCACCGCACGCTCGGCCAGAACCGACACGGCACCGGCCGTGATCTCGGCAAAGCCGCCCGTCACGACATAGGCCTTGGCCCCGCCTGCGGCGACCGCCTTCAGGATGCCGGGGCGCAGCGTGGTGATGGTGGGGGCATGCCCCTCCATCGCCGTCAGGTCGCCATCGGCCCCCGGAATCTGCACCTCGGTCGCCGCGACGGAGGCAAGCCTCCGCTCCGGCGAAACAAGGTCGAATTGCACCGTGCCTGCCATCGGCCAGCCCCCTTACGCGGCTTGCGCGGCGAGACGCTGCGCCTTGGCGATCACCTCGTCGATGTCGCCGACCATGTAGAAGGCGGCCTCGGGCAGGTGGTCATATTCACCGGCAACCACCGCCTTGAAGGACGCAATGGTCTTTTCCAGCGGAACCTGCACGCCATCCGACCCGGTGAAGACCTTCGCCACGTCGAAAGGCTGCGACAGGAAACGCTGGATCTTCCGGGCGCGGGCCACGGTCAGCTTGTCCTCTTCCGACAGTTCGTCCATGCCAAGGATGGCGATGATATCCTGCAACGACTTGTAGCGCTGAAGGATGCCCTGCACCGAACGGGCGACGTTGTAATGCTCTTCGCCCAGGATCTGCGGGTCCATCAGGCGCGAGGTGGAGTCGAGAGGGTCCACCGCCGGATAGATGCCAAGTTCCGAAATGGCGCGCGAAAGCACGGTCGTCGCGTCAAGGTGCGCGAAGGACGTCGCAGGCGCCGGGTCGGTCAGGTCGTCGGCCGGAACGTAGATCGCCTGAACCGAGGTGATGGACCCCGCCTTGGTCGAGGTGATGCGTTCCTGAAGCGCGCCCATGTCGGTCGCCAGCGTCGGCTGATAGCCCACGGCGCTCGGGATACGGCCCAGCAGAGCCGACACTTCCGAACCGGCCTGGGTAAAGCGGAAGATGTTGTCCACGAAGAACAGAACGTCCGTCCCCGACTGGTCGCGGAACTGTTCGGCCAGCGTCAGGCCGGTCAGCGCCACGCGGGCACGCGCGCCCGGCGGTTCGTTCATCTGGCCATAGACCAGCGCCACCTTGGACGAGGCAAGGTCGTCGATCTTGATGACGCCCGATTCCATCATCTCGTGATAGAGGTCGTTCCCTTCCCGGGTCCGTTCCCCCACGCCCGCGAACACGGAATAGCCGGAGTGCACCTTGGCGATGTTGTTGATCAGTTCCATGATCAGAACCGTCTTGCCCACGCCCGCACCACCGAAGAGGCCGATCTTCCCGCCCTTGGCGTAAGGCGCCAGCAGGTCGATCACCTTGATGCCGGTCACCAGGATCTGGCTTTCGGTCGCCTGCGCCGCGAAGTCCGGGGCGGGCTGGTGGATCGCGCGGGTCTCGGTCGCCGCGATCGGGCCCTTTTCGTCGATCGGCTCGCCGATCACGTTCAGGATGCGGCCCAGCGTGGCATCGCCCACCGGAACCGAAATCGGCGCGCCAAGGTCCTTCACCGGTGCGCCACGCACCAGACCTTCGGTCGCGTCCATGGCGATGGTGCGCACGGTGCTTTCGCCCAGATGCTGCGCGACCTCGAGGATCAGCTTCTTGCCGTTGTTGTCCGTCTCGAGCGCGTTCAGGATCGCCGGAAGCGCCCCGTCGAACTGCACGTCAACGACGGCGCCGATCACCTGCGTGACTTTGCCTTGTGCCATCTTGTCTCTCCGGTTCCTCAGAGCGCCTCAGCGCCCGAAATGATTTCGATAAGCTCTTTGGTGATCGCGGCCTGACGCGAACGGTTGTACTGGATCGTCAGCTTGTTGATCATGTCGCCCGCGTTCCGCGTGGCGTTGTCCATCGCCGACATCCGCGCGCCCTGCTCGGACGCACCATTCTCCAAGAGCGCCGCGAAGACCTGCGTCGCCACCCCGCGCGGCAGCAGATCCGCAAGGATCGCCTCTTCGCCGGGCTCATAGTGATAGAGCGCGCTGGTCGCCGCCCCGCCCTCGAACTGCGCCGGGATCACCTGCTGCGCGGTCGGGATCTGGCTGATCACCGACTGGAAGCGGTTGTAGAACAGCGTCGCCACGTCGAACTCGCCCGCTTCGAACCGCGCGATCACATCCTTCGCGATGCCCTGCGCATTGGCATAACCGATGCGCTTCACCTCGCTCAGATCGACGTGACCCACGAAATGGGCCGACAGGTCGCGCTTCAACTGCTCGCGCCCCTTCTTGCCGACGGTCAGGATCTTCACCGTCTTGCCCTGCGCCAGCAGTTCATTCGCCCGCGCCCGCGCCAGACGCGCGATGGACGAGTTGAAGCCGCCGCAGAGGCCCCGCTCCGCCGTCATCACGACAAGCAGATGCACCTTGTCCGCCCCCGTCCCCGCCAGAAGGCGCGGCGCGGTGCTGGACTGTCCGACCGACGCCGCCAGTCCGGCCATCACGGCATTCATCCGCTCGGCATAGGGGCGGGCCGCTTCCGCAGCCTCCTGGGCGCGGCGAAGCTTCGCCGCCGCGACCATCTGCATCGCCTTCGTGATCTTCCGCGTGTTCTTAACGCTTCCGATACGGTTCTTTAGGTCCTTCAGGCTGGGCATCTGCCTACTCCCTCAGGGCCAATCAGGCGAAGTCTTTGGCGAATGCATCAAGCTCCGCACGGATCGCCTTTTCCAGATCGCCCGCCACCTTGCGGTCGTTCTTGGTGATGTCCTCCAGCAGCGCCGCGCCCTTGCCGCGCAGATGCTTCAGAAGACCGGCTTCGAAACGGCCCACATCCTTCACCGGGATCTTGTCCAGATAGCCGTTGGTGCCCGCATAGATCACGCAGACGATCTCGGCATTGGTCAGCGGCGAATACTGCGGCTGCTTCATCAGCTCCGTCAGGCGCGCACCCCGGTTCAGCAACTGCTGGGTCGCGGCATCAAGGTCCGACCCGAACTGCGCAAAGGCCGCCATTTCGCGATACTGCGCCAGTTCCAGCTTCACCTTGCCGGCCACCGACTTCATCGCGCTCGTTTGCGCCGAAGACCCCACGCGCGACACCGACAGACCGGTGTTCACCGCCGGACGGATGCCCTGATAGAACAGTTCCGTCTCAAGGAAGATCTGCCCGTCGGTGATCGAGATCACGTTGGTCGGGATGAAGGCCGACACGTCGCCGCCCTGCGTCTCGATGATCGGCAGCGCGGTCAGCGACCCGGCCCCGAAATCCTCGTTCAGCTTGGCCGAACGCTCCAGAAGGCGCGAGTGCAGATAGAACACGTCGCCCGGATAGGCTTCACGCCCCGGCGGGCGGCGCAGCAGCAGTGACATCTGGCGGTAAGCCACGGCCTGCTTGGACAGGTCATCATAGATGATCAGCGCATGGCGGCCGTTGTCGCGGAAATACTCCGCCATTGCGGTCGCGGCATAGGGCGCCAGGAACTGCATCGGCGCGGGGTCCGACGCGGTGGCGGCCACGACGATCGTGTAGGCAATCGCGCCGGTCTCTTCCAGCTTCTTCACAAGCTGCGCCACGGTCGAACGCTTCTGCCCGACGGCGACATAGATGCAGTAGAGTTTCTTCGACTCGTCCGAACCGGCGGCTTCGTTATAGACCTTCTGGTTCAGGATCGTGTCCAGCGCGACGGCGGTCTTGCCGGTCTGGCGGTCGCCGATGATCAGTTCGCGCTGGCCACGGCCAACGGGGATCATCGCGTCCACGGCCTTCAGGCCGGTCGCCATCGGCTCATGCACCGATTTCCGCGGGATGATGCCGGGGGCCTTCACATCGGCCACGCGACGCTCGGTCGCCGCGATCGGGCCCTTGCCGTCGATCGGGTTGCCAAGGCCATCCACGACCCGGCCCAGCAGCGCGTCACCCGCAGGCACGTCCACGATGGATTTGGTCCGCTTGACGACATCGCCTTCCTTGATGTCCTGGTCAGACCCGAAGATCACGACGCCGACATTGTCGACTTCCAGGTTCAGCGCCATGCCGCGGATGCCGCCGGGGAATTCCACCATCTCGCCGGCCTGGACATTGTCCAGACCATGCACGCGGGCAATCCCGTCGCCAACACTCAGCACGCGCCCCACTTCGGCCACTTCGGCATCCTTGCCGAAGTTCTTGATCTGCTCCTTGAGGATCGCAGAGATCTCAGCAGCCTGGATTCCCATCACCCAACCTCTTTCATTGCATTCTGGAGAGCCGCGAGCTTCGACTTGACCGAGGTGTCGATCATGGTCGAGCCCAGCTTGACGACAAGACCGCCGATGAGGCTTTCATCGACGGCAACTTTCAGTTTCACGTCCTTGCCGACACGCGCCTTCAGCGTCGCGGCCAGTTTCTTCGCCTGATCGGCCGACAGGGCAGCAGCCGAGGTCACCTCGGCCGTCACTTCGCCCTTCTCCGCCGCGATCCGCGCCAGCAGGTCGGTCACCAGATGCGGCAGCACGAAGAGGCGGCGGTTCGCCGCCATCAGGGCCAGGGTATTCGCCGTCAGGGCCGACAGCTTCATCTTCTTGGCGATGGCCGCCATGGCCGCCGCCTGATCCTCGCGCGTGATCACCGGCGAGGCGATCATGGCGCGCAGATCGGCGCTGGCCTCCAGCGCCGCGCCCAGCGCCTCGGCATCCGCCTCAAGCGATTTCAGGGCCTTGTCGTCCTTCGCCAGCTCGAACAGAGCCGTGGCATATCTGGCGGCGATGCCGGAGGAGATCGAAGCAGGTTCGGACACGTCAACCCTTCCGCTGTCTGGACCCGCACCCCCGCGAAAAGCAGAGGCACAAGAGGTCAATGGGCGCGGGCATGACCCGCGTCTCGTGATGTCGCGGCGTCATTAGCAGAGGTCCAACAACCCCGCAACCGGGAAGGTCGCGCCTTCGTGACCCTTCCGCATCGCTTTTCCAATCCGTTAGCGCCGCCAGTCCGGCCCTGTGACGTTTTGCACCCCGTCAAGGCACCTGTGGCCCTGCGCCGCAGCGCAGAATCACCTTTTCCCGGATCGCCCGGTTACCCGTCCGCTTCGCGGTTCATCGCCGGTTCCGGCACGCCCTTGCCCACGCCTTCCAGCACCTTCAGGGGCCGCCGCGCCAGCGCGCCCAATCCCCCCCGCGTCGGCGCATAGACCTGCTTCGAAGCCTCCACCATCAACACACCCCCGGCCAGCCAGGGGCCAAAGCGTCGCCCGAACCCTTCCCAGAAATCCGCCGTCCTCAGCCAGAACCGCGCCGAAGACGGCGGCGCGAACAGCGCGGCGCAGGTCCGCTCCGGCGTGAAACCATGCCGCTTCAACTGCGTCTCAAGCTGCGTCATCGAATAAGGCCGCCCGAAACCGAAAGGCGTCCCGTCCCGCCGCGACCACAGGCCCGACCGGTTCGGCACCACGATCAGCGCCTTCCCCCCCGGCCCCAGCACGCGATGCGCCTCGTCCAGCACCGCCGTCGGATGTTCCGATGTCTCCAGCCCGTGCAGCATCACCAGCCGATCCACCAGCCCGGTGGGCAGCGGCCAATGCGTCTCTTCGCAAAGGACGCTCACATTCTCCATGCCCGCAGGCCAGGGCATCACGCCCTGCGGCCCCGGCATCAGCCCGATTACCCGCCGGCTGTCGGCCAGATAGGGGCGCAGCAGGGGGACAGCGAAGCCGAACCCCGCCACCGTCTGCCCACTCTGCACCGGCCAAAGGTCCACCACCCGATCCCGGATCGCCCGCTGCGCCACGCGGCCAAGCTGCGTGCGATAGTAGAAGTTCCGCAGATCCAGCACATCAAGATGCATTGCGCCCGACTTCTCCCCCGGTCCAGACTGCCCCTGCCCGACATGGCCCGGAACATGCAAGACCCATCTCGCGGGCCAGTCTATACAGGATCGGATCAAAGACCATGCCGCTTGAACTCGTCACCGTCCCCTGCCTTGCGGACAATTACGCCTATCTCGTCCATGACGCGGCCAGCGGCGCGACCGCCGTGGTGGATGTGCCCGAGGCCGCGCCGATCCTTGCAGCCCTCGCCGCGCGCGGCTGGCGGTTGACCGACATCTGGCTCACCCATCACCACAGCGACCATATCGACGGCGTCCCCGCCTTGCGCGCGGAAACCGGCGCGCGGGTGACGGGGGCCGCGCAGGATGCCCACCGCCTGCCCCCCCTCGACCACGCCCTGCCCGAGGAAGGCAGCTTCCCCTTCGCAGGCGAGAGGGTGGAAACCCTCCCCGTCCCCGGCCACACCATCGGCCATATCGCCTTCCATATCCCCGCCGCAAAGCTCGCCTTCACCGGTGACAGCCTGATGGCCGCCGGCTGCGGCCGCCTCTTCGAAGGCACGCCCGCCCAGATGTGGGCCTCCCTCTCCCGCCTCGCCGCGCTGCCCCCCGACACGCTGATCTGTTCCGGCCACGAATACACCACCGGCAACCTGCGTTTCGCCCAGACCCTTGAACCCGCCAACCCCGCGCTTATCTCTCGTATCGACCGGGTCGCCGCGCTACGCCGTGATGGCCGCCCCTCCGTCCCGGTCCCGCTCTCCGAGGAACGCGACACCAACCCCTTCCTTCGCGCCCACCTGCCCGGCCTGAAATCCGCCATAGGCCGCCCCGATGCCTCCGACGCCGAAACCTTCGCCGAAATCCGCGCGCGAAAGGACAGGTTCTGAACACTCCCTGCCGCATCATGATCACATTTTGCGTCCACGATGCAGGAAACCACGAAACCGGCCAGAAAACCCTTGAAGTGGGCCGAAATTAGCCGAACTCTAACCCAATGAGGCCACGGTTCGGAGGACCCTCCTCCGCGCCCTGAGAGACAGGAGCACCACCAACGTGCCATCGTTTTCCACCACCCTTGAACAGGCCATCCACGGCGCCCTGGCCCTCGCCAATGCCCGCCGCCACGAACTGGCGACGCTGGAACATCTGCTGCTCGCGCTGATCGACGAACCCGATGCCGCGCGGGTGATGAAGGCCTGCTCGGTCAATCTCGATGAACTCCGCAAGACGCTGGTGGATTTCATCGACGACGACCTCTCCACCCTCGTCACCGATGTCGAAGGGTCCGAGGCCGTGCCGACCGCCGCCTTCCAGCGCGTCATCCAGCGCGCCGCGATCCATGTGCAATCGTCGGGCCGGAACGAGGTGACGGGGGCCAATGTCCTCGTCGCCATCTTCGCCGAACGGGAATCGAACGCCGCCTATTTCCTGCAAGAACAGGACATGACGCGCTACGATGCCGTCAACTTCATCGCCCATGGCGTCGCCAAGGACCCGTCCTATGGCGAAAGCCGCCCGGTCTCCGGCGCCGATGAGGAACGCCAGGAAACCCCCAAGGCCGAGGCGGGGGAGGCGAAGGAATCCGCCCTCTCCAAATACTGCGTCGATCTGAACGTGAAGGCGATCAAGGGCGACGTCGATCCCCTCATCGGCCGCGAGGCCGAGGTGGAACGCGCGATCCAGGTCCTCTGCCGCCGCCGCAAGAACAACCCGCTTCTCGTGGGCGATCCCGGCGTGGGCAAGACGGCCATCGCCGAAGGCCTCGCCTGGAAGATCGTCAAGAAAGAGGTGCCGGAGGTTCTCTCGCGCGCCACGATCTATTCGCTCGACATGGGCGCGCTCCTCGCCGGCACCCGCTACCGGGGTGACTTCGAGGAACGCCTCAAGGCCGTGGTCAAGGAGATGGAGGATCACCCCGACGGCATCCTCTTCATCGACGAGATTCACACCGTCATCGGCGCCGGTGCCACCTCCGGCGGTGCGATGGATGCCTCCAACCTGCTGAAGCCCGCGCTTCAGGGCGGCAAGCTGCGCACCATGGGCTCCACCACCTACAAGGAATTCCGTCAGCACTTCGAAAAGGACCGCGCCCTGTCGCGGCGCTTCCAGAAGATCGACGTGAACGAACCCACGGTGCCGGACGCGATCAAGATCCTCATGGGCCTGAAACCCCATTTCGAGGAACATCACGACCTGCGCTACACCGCCGATGCCATCAAGGCGGCGGTGGAACTGGCGCATCGCTACATCAATGACCGCAAACTCCCCGACAGCGCCATCGACGTGATCGACGAGGCCGGGGCAGCCCAGCACCTCCTTCCCGAAGGCAAGCGCCGCAAGACGCTCGGCACCAAGGAGATCGAGGCGGTGGTGGCGAAAATCGCCCGCATCCCCCCGAAGAACGTCTCCAAGGACGATGCGGAAACCCTGCGCGATCTGGAAAAGACGCTCAAGCGCGTGGTCTTCGGTCAGGACAAGGCCGTGGAGGCGCTCTGCTCCTCCATCAAGCTGGCCCGTGCCGGCCTGCGCGAACCGGAAAAGCCCATCGGCAACTACCTCTTCGCCGGCCCCACGGGCGTCGGCAAGACCGAGGTCGCCAAGCAATTGGCAAGCTCGCTCGGCGTGGAACTGCTGCGCTTCGACATGTCGGAGTACATGGAGAAACACGCCGTCTCCCGCCTGATCGGCGCGCCTCCGGGCTATGTCGGCTTCGATCAGGGCGGCATGCTCACCGATGGCGTGGACCAGCATCCGCATTGCGTGCTGCTGCTCGATGAAATGGAAAAGGCCCATCCGGATGTCTACAACATCCTGCTTCAGGTGATGGACCACGGCAAGCTGACCGATCACAACGGGCGGCAGGTCGATTTCCGCAACGTCATCCTCATCATGACCTCGAACGCGGGCGCCGCCGAACAGGCCAAATCGGCCATCGGCTTCGGCCGCGACCGGCGCACGGGCGAGGATACGGCAGCCATCGAACGCACCTTCACGCCGGAATTCCGCAACCGTCTGGATGCGGTCATCTCCTTCGCCCCGCTCGGCAAGGAGATCATCCTCCAGGTGGTCGAGAAGTTCGTCCTCCAGCTCGAGGCGCAGCTCATGGATCGGGGCGTTCATATCGAACTCACCCCCGAAGCCGCGCAATGGCTGGGCGACAAGGGCTATGATGACAAGATGGGGGCGCGCCCGCTTGGCCGCGTGATCCAGGAACACATCAAGAAGCCGCTGGCCGAGGAACTGCTCTTCGGCAAGCTCACCAAGGGCGGCGTGGTCCGCGTGGCGGTCAAGGACGATGCGATCGACCTGCAAGTGCAGGAACCGCAAAAGCCCCGCCTCACCGGCCAGAAACCGCCGCTGCTCACGGCGGAATGATCCGCCAGACGGCAGCCCTGACATTGGCCCTCGCCACATCGGCGGGGGCCTTTGAATTGGCGCAACCCATCGCCTGCACCCTTGGCAGCGATTGCCACATCCAGAACCATTTCGACCGCGATCCCGGCCCCGGCATGGCCGATATCGCCTGCGGCCATCTCACCTATGACGGCCATGACGGCACCGATTTCGCCCTGCCCGACCTTGCCGCCATGGCACGCGGCGTCGCCGTTCTGGCCGCCGCCCCCGGCCGGGTGACCGGCATCCGCGACGGGATGCCCGATATCGCCATCTCCGATCCCACGGCCCCAGCGCTGGACGGGCGCGATTGCGGCAATGGCGTGGTCATCGACCATGGCGCAGGCTGGCAGACCCAGTATTGCCACCTGAAACGCGGCTCTGTCTCCGTCCGCAGCGGCGATACGGTGGAGACCGGCACGCCGCTCGGCCTTGTCGGCCTGTCCGGCAACACCGAATTCCCCCATGTCCATATCGCCGTGCGCAAGGATGGCATCGCGCTTGATCCTTTCGCCCCCGCAGCCCCCGCCCCCGCCTGCGGCGCCCCCCTCGATGGCCAGCTTTGGGCCACCCCCATCGCCTATGATCCCTTCGGCTTCACCGGCGCGGGCTTCTTCACCGATGTCCCGGCATGGCAGGTGATCAAGGCCGGTCTCGCCAGCCCCGAAACCCTGCCCACCGACGCCCCCGCGCTGGTCTTCTGGGCCGCCTATTTCGGCCCGAAACAGGGCGACAGCCTCACCCTCGCCATCACCGGCCCCATGGGAGAGGTGTTCCGCCAGACCATCACCCTCGACCGCACACAGGCCGTGGCCTTCCGCGCGGGCGGCAAACGCGCCCCTCCGGGCGGCTGGCCTGCGGGCGACTATACCGGCGAAGCCGTGCTCCTGCGCGACGGCGTGGAACTCGGCAGGCAATCGGCGGCCATCAGCCTGCAATAGCCAAGCCCGCCCGCCGCCTGATCCGGGGCCTCGCGGGTTTCAAGAGCCCCAGGGCCAAGGCGGGGCCACCTGCGCAAATGCGCACGGTTAACCATAATCCGCAGCCGATCTCTGCCCGAATTTGTATGTACACTTTGCTGCACAGTTTGCGGCACGGAACACGGCACAGCCGTTTTCCGCCATCCCCCTGAATTCCCGTCAGAAAACAGGCGACCTTAACGCTCGGTCAGCTTCAACTCGATCCGCCGGTTCTGCGCCCGGCTCACCTCGTCATCGCCCTCCGCGACCGGCCGGTATTCCCCGAACCCCGTCGCCGCCAGCCGGTCAGGCGGAAAGCCAAGCTCATCCTGCATGAAGCGCACGACCGACAGCGCCCGCGCCTGCGACAATTCCCAGTTATCGGCAAACTCGCCAAGGCCCGACAAGGGCAGGTTGTCCGTATGCCCGTCCACCCGGATGATCCAGTCGATCTCGGGCGGGATTTCCCCCCTGATTTCATTCAGGATTTCCACCACGCTGGCGATCTGCGCCCGCCCCTCCGGCGCAAGTTCCGCCGCCGCAGGCTGGAACAGCACTTCCGAGGAAAAGACGAACCGATCCCCCACCACCCGCACGCCCTCGCGCCCTGCCAGAAGCTGCGACAGCTTGCCAAAGAACTCCGACCGATACCGCGCCAGATCGGCATTCTCCACCGCCAGCCGCGCCGCCTCTGCCGCCTCCAGTTCCGCCCGCCGCCGCTGTTCGGCGGCCACCTGCGCCAGCGCGGCGTTCAACTGCGTGCCCAGCGATTCAAGCTGCACCTGCGCCGCCTCATCCCGCGCGGCGCTTTCATCCAGCACCGCCTGCAACTGCGCCAGTTGCGACCGCAGCGCCCCGATCTGTTCATTCAGCAGCGCCACTTTCCGCTGCGCTTCCAAAGACTTGGCCTGTTCCTCGCTCAACGCCCGTTCCGCCGCCACCAGGGCCGCATCGCGCGTCGATTGCCCCACCAGACGCTGCGCCGCCTCGGTCTGCGCTGCCGCCAGCAGGGTCAGCGTCTCTTCCGCCTTCTTGCGCTGTTCCTCCAGCGCAAGGGTCATCGCCGCCAATTCGTCATCCGCCCCTTTCAGCCGCTCCCGCAATTCCTCCAGCGCCGCCGCATCCACCAGCCGCGATGCCTCCGCCTCCGACAGTTCCGCCTCGGCGCTCTCGGCCCGCGCCCGCAGGCTGGCCATCATCGCCTCCATCGCCTCGCGCCGCGCCGCCAGCATCCGCGCCGCCTCGGCATTGGCATCCACCTCTTCCCGCGCCTTGGCCAAGGCAAGCTGCATCGCCTCCTGCTCCGACAGAAGCTCCGCCACCTGCCCCTGCGCCGCATCCCGCTCCGCCAGCAGCGACGCCACCTGCGCCTCGAAAGACGCGATCCGCCCCTGCGCCGCCTCCAGCGCCCCCTGCGCCGTGGCAAGCTGCCCGGTCAGCGAGGTGATCATCGCCGCCTGCCGCTCCCCCTCCGCCTGCGCCGCGCTCAACGAGGCGCTCAGTTCTCCCACCTGCGCCTCAAGCCCCGCCGCCCGCTCGCGTTCAAGGCCCAGCGCATCAGCCAGTTGCGCGATCTGGTCCGTCAGGCTGTCCAACTCATTGGTCTGGGTCGTGATCGTGTCGCGCAGCACGGCCTGCATCACGGTGAAGATGGTCAGTACGAACATCATCACCATCAGCAGGGTCGTCACCGCATCGACAAACCCGGGCCAGATCAGATTGGAATCCCGCCTCGACCGCAGCGCCATGATCAGCCCCGCCCCGCCGGTGCGCTGCGCGACAATTGCCGTATCGCCGCCGTCAACGCCGCGATGTCGCCCCGCAGATCGGCCAGCGATTCCTGCCGCCCGGCCGACATTTCCTCAAGAATCTTCAAAAGCTGCACGTCGATCGACCGCAGCCGCATCCGGCTTTCGGCATCGCTGCCCATCGCGCCAGCCTCGCCGCCGCCCAGCACCGCCGCCGTCAGCCGCTCCTGCCCTTCCGCGATCCGCGTCAGGGCCGCCAGCAGCGCCGCATCGCCGGGCCCGTCATCCCGCCGCTCGGACAACCGCGCGATGGCGCGGGCCAGATCGTCGATCTTGTCCTCCACCATCACCCGCGTGATGTCGGACTGGGTATAAAGCGACTGCAACGCATCCATCTGCGCCTGCACCTGATCCAGCACCGCCGCCATCGCCCCGGTATCGCTGCCCTCGCCTTCGCCCGAAGACAGGCCGACCCGCGTGATCGAGGACAGCCATTCCTCCAGTTCCCGGTAGAACCGGTTCTGCCCATGGCCCGCGAACAGTTCCAGAAGCCCGATCACCAGCGATCCGGCCAGCCCCAGAAGCGACGAGGAGAACGCCGTCCCCATCCCACCGAGCTGGCTTTCCAGCCCGCCCAGCAGCTTTTCAAAGATCTGCAACCCCGTCTCGCCTTCCTGCGGGGCAAGGGATCGGATCGTTTCCACCACCGCGGGGACCGTGGTCGCCAGCCCGTAGAAGGTCCCAAGCAACCCCAGAAAGACAAGCAGATTGGCCAGATAGCGCGTTATGTCCCGCGCCTCGTCGATCCGCGTCGCCACCGATTCAAGGATGGACCGCGAGGAAGACGCCGAGATCTGCATCTTCGCCCCCCGCGACCGCAGAAGCGAGGCCAGCGGCGCCAGCAGACGCGGCGGCTTGGTCGCGTCATGGCCCGGAACGTGACGGACGAAATCCTCGATCCAGCTTACCGATTGCACCAGGATGAAGACCTGCCAGAAGCAGGTGATCACCCCAAGCAGGAACACCCCGGCGATGAACCCGTTGACCAGCGGGTTGGACTGGAAGATGCCCGCCACCTGCGTATGGATCAGCCATGCCCCGCTGCCCACCATGCCCGCCACCAGCAGCATCATCACGATCTGCCGGATCGGCTGGCTGAAGGTCGGAGAGGCCTCGCCGCGCTGTTTGTCCATCCACTCTGCCCGTTCTTTGTTGCGCCGTGCCGCCAGAATAGCAGGCCCGATTCCAGTGCCAAGCCGTCGGTAATCAGTGTTGCGTCGGTGTCACGATCTGACGCACCCGCCGCGACAGCCAATCCAGATCTTCATCGCCGATGCCCAGTTCCGCCAGATGCGCGGCGGTGGACCACAGATAATCCCGGTTCGGCCCGCGCCCGCCCGTCGCATCCGCGATGATCCGCGCCTGTTCTTCCAGCGACAGCCCACCGCAATATTGCACATGATCGGGGTCGATGACATAGGCCAGCGCCTCCAGCGCCCGCCCGTCGCTCAGCCGGACGGGCAGGGTCATCTCCAGATAGGCCGATGACACCAGTTCCCGCTCGCGCAGCGCGGCCAGCGTCGCCCCTTCTGCCCCCGGCTCCACCCGGAAGGCCACACCGTCGCAGAAGGCCCCCGCCGCCCGGTCCAGCGCCAGCACCAGCCCCGGCGCTTCCAGGCTGCCGCGATGGTGGATCGACCGCATGCAGAAGGACCGATGCCACCCTTCCAGCCGCGCCACCACCCGTTCCGCCACCGGAAAACCGGGGTCCCAGATCAGCGATCCATAGCCGAAGACCCAAAGCGCATCCGCCATCCGACTGGCCCTCCTGTCCGCCCCCCTGTAAACACAGCCCGCAAGTGAAGGAAAGGGTTGAAGATGCGGGCACTTCTCGTCGTTGTCCTTGTCGCCTCGGGGCTCTGGTCCGGATACTGGGTCCTCGGGTCGCAGGCGATGGAACGCGGCGTGACCGGCTGGTTCACCGCCCAGCAGGGCGCCCCGCTTCAGGCCGAACATCAGGGCATCGCCGTCGCAGGCTTTCCCAACCGCTTCGACCTGACCGTGACCGAACCGCGGCTTGCCGATGCGGCAGCAGGCCTGTCATGGCAGGCCCCCTTCGCCCAGGTCTTCATGATGACATGGAAACCCTGGCACATCATCGCCACGCTGCCCAATGACCAGACCCTCACCCTGCCGGGGCAGGAGGTGGCGCTGACCTCCGCCAGCTTTCAGGCCAGCGCCGTCCTCGTCCCCGGCACCGACCTGACGCTGGACCGCAGCGCGCTGGCCGTGGACACGCTGGCGCTCAGCTCCTCCGCCGGATGGGACATTGCCGCCGCCACCCTTCGCCTCGGCCTGCGCCGCGCGCCCGACCGTGCCGAGGCGCAGGAACTGGCGCTGGAACTCACCACCCTTTCGCCCCCCGCCGCGCTGGCGGCCAGCCTCGCCGATGCCGCCGACCTGCCCGAACAGATCGACCTGCTGCGCATCGACAGCGTCCTCGGCCTCTCCGCCCCGCTTGACCGCCATGTCGGCACGACCCGGCCCGCGCTTCAGGACATCACCCTGCGCGAAGGCCTGCTCCGCTGGGGCGACCTCGTCCTCTCGGCTTCAGGCAGCCTCACCCCTGCCGCCGATGGCACGCCCGAAGGCCGCATCGACCTGCGGGTGGAAAACTGGCGCAAGTTGGTGCCGCTGCTCGTCGCCTCGGGCACGATCAGCCCGCAGCAATCCGAAACCGTCACCCGCGCGCTTGGCCTTCTTGCCACGCAGGGCGGCAATCCCGATGTGCTGCCCCTGCCGCTCACATTCGCCCAGGGCTGGATGAGCCTCGGCCCCCTGCCCCTCGGTCCCGCGCCGCAGGTCTTCTAGCGGCAATAGGGCCCATTGCCGTGGCTGGCCGTGTCGAAATGCAGATGGTCTTCGTGATAGCCGTCCGATCCCGGCCCCAGCGTCGTGCCGAAGATGCCGCAAGCCGCGCGATGCGCCCGCCGCATCTGGCGGTTGTAATCGTCTGAGACCGACAGTTCCCGCCCGTTCGACAGGATGAAGCCGGAAATGTCGATCGCCTTGCCGCGCCCATGTTCGCTGATCTTCGCGCCCCGGATGTTGTTGCGCGGACGGCAGATGTAGCTGGCTGCGACACGTAGCTCCACCACCTCCTGCCGGCCGAAGGCGGGGCGCATCCCGTCCTCGATCCAGGTCTTCAGGGCGCGCGCCGTGGGGCAGTCGATGGTGGCCGGCGTGGTCAGGCGCACGCCATCGACCATGGTCACCCGCACCGGCTCCTCCACCCCGCAGCCGCGCACATTCGAGGTGATCCGCGCCAGTTCCTCGCCCCGGATCGCCCGGTCGCCGCAGACAAAGCCATCTCCCGGCTCGGCGCGTTCCGACCGGTCCTCCCGGTCGCGCCGCCCGAAAAGCCCGCCGAACAGGCCCCCGCGCCGCTCCCGCTCCACCACCGGGGGCGGGCTGGCGGCGGCCACCTCCACCGCCCCACGGCCAAGTCCCTCGGGCCGTGGCATCGGGCGGATCACCGGCACCTGCGCCATCAGGCCCCCGGGCTGCGGCGGCAGGGCCGCCGTCATCGCGGCAGGGACCATCCCGCCGGGCCGGGGACGCGGGCGCAGCGACGTGACCCCCGCAACCACGGCAGGGCTTGCAGCGGCAGGGGCCACTTCCGCCACGGCACCGGGGCGCGGCATGGGCCGGGGCGAGGTCGCCATCTCCTGCGCCAGCGCCCCCCCTGCCGTCAGGCAGGCCAGCAGCCCCAGCGCGGCGACGGCCCTGCGCATTCAGCCGCCCTTCGGCGCGGCCAGCGCCACGCGCCCGAAATCGGGCGCCGCCGTATCCTGCCCGGCCTCGATGATCCCGCGCCGGATGGCCCGCGTGCGGGTGAAATAGGCGTGCAGATGATCCCCGTCGCCCAGCCGGATCGCCCGTTGCAGCGCAAACAGCTCTTCGGTGAAGCGGCCAAGGATATCCAGCGTCGCCTCCTTGTTGGTCAGGAACACGTCCCGCCACATCGTCGGGTCCGAGGCCGCGATCCGCGTGAAATCCCGGAACCCGGCGGCGGAATAGTTGATCACCTCGCTGTCCGTCACCCGGCTCAGGTCATCGGCGACGCCCACCATCGTATAGGCAATCAGATGCGGGGTGTGAGAGGTGACCGCCAGCACAAGGTCGTGATGGGCGGCATCCATCTCATCCACCTTGGCCCCAAATCCCTCGAACAGCGCGCGCAGCCGCGCCACGGCCCCCGTATCCGCGCCTTCCGGCGTCAACAGCCACCAGCGGTTCTCGAACAGCGTGGCGAAACCCGAATGCGGCCCCGAATGCTCCGTCCCGGCAATGGGATGGCCCGCGATGAAATGCACGCCATCGGGCATATGCGGTGCCACGGCGGCAATCACCGCCTGCTTCACCGATCCCACATCCGTCACCGTCGCTCCGGGCGCCAGATGCGGCCCGATCTCGGCGGCAATCTCGCCCATCGCCCCCACCGGCACGGCCAGAACCACCAGATCGGCCCCTGCCACGGCCTTGGCCGCCGTAGCCTCCACCCGGTCGCAGAACCCGATCTCCAGAGCCGCCGCCCGCGTCTCGGCCGACCGGGCGTAACCCACGATCTCGCCCGCCAGTCCCTTGGCCTTCATCGCATGGGCCATGGACGACGCGATCAGCCCCAGCCCGATCAGCGCGACCCGTTCGTAAAGGACAGCCATCACTTCACGCCCCGCATCACTTGACGCCCTTGAACTGCGCCACGGCATGGGCGACCCGGCGGCACGACGCCTCATCCCCCACGGTGATCCGCAGGCAATGCGGCAGCTTGTATCCCGCCACCCGCCGCACGATCAGCCCCTGCTGCTGCAAGAAGGCATCGCAGGCAACCGCCTCTTCCTCGCTGGCAAAACGCGCCAGCACGAAATTCGCCATCGACGTGTCCGACGGCACGCCCAATTCCGCCAGCGCGACCGAAAGCCAATGCCGCATCCGTGCATTCTCGGCCCGGCAGCGATTGACGAAATCCTGATCCCGAACCGCCGCCTCCGCCGCCTCCAACTGGGTGGACGACAGGTTGAACGGCCCCCGGATGCGGTTCAGAACATCAATGATCGCACGCGGCCCATAGCCCCAGCCGATCCGCAACCCGCCCAGACCGTAAATCTTGGAAAAGGTCCGCGTCATGAAGACGTTGGACCGCGCCTCAAGGATCGACAGACCCCCGTCATAGCCTTCCACATATTCCGCATAGGCCCCGTCCAGCACGAGGATCGCCTGCCGCGGCAACCCATCCGCCAGCCGCGCGATCTCGGCATTCGAAATCATGGTGCCGGTCGGGTTGTTCGGATTGGCGATGAAGACGATCTTCGTGCGCCGGTTGCAGGCGGCAAGGATGGCATCCACATCCGTCGTCCGTTCCCGCTCGCGCACCTCGACCGGGGTCGCCCCCACGGCCAGCGCAGAAATGCGATACATCAGGAACCCGTGTTCGGTGAACACGACCTCATCCTTCGGCCCGGCATAGGCCTGGCACAAGAAGGTGATGATCTCATCCGACCCCACGCCACAGATCACGCGGCCTGCATCCAGCCCATGCACCTCGGCAATCGCCTCGCGCAAGCTGGCATGGTCGGTCGATGGATAGCGGTGCAGGGTGTGGACGCTCCTCTGAAACGCCTCTTTCGCGCGGTCCGACGGGCCGAAGGGATTCTCGTTCGACGACAGCTTGACCACATTGGTCATGCCCGCGACATGCGCCTTCCCACCCTCGTAAAGGGCGATGTCAAGGATACCGGGCTGCGGTCGGATGGCGTCGGTCATGTCGGCAAGATTCCCCCGTTCCTGCGGGGTTCTAGCTTTCGCCGGGGGCCAAGGCCAGACGGTTTATCGCCGCCCCCTGCACTTCGCGCCCTCACTTCGCAGACCGCGCCTGCAACCAGTCCATCAGCGCCATCAGAACCCCCGAAACCACGAAACTCATATGGATCACCGTCAGCCAGAACAGATGCCCCTCATCCGGCGGGGGGGTGGTGGGATCCCCGATCTCCATGAACCGCTTCAACAGATGGATGGCCGATATCGCCACGATCGAGGCGATCAACTTCATCTTCAGCCCGCCGAAATCCACCTTGCCCATCCAGCCGGGCCGATCGGTCCCCGGATCGAAGTCGAACTTAGACACGAAACTCTCATATCCCGAAAACATCACGATCAGCAGCAGGTTCGCCGCCAGCGTCAGGTCGATCAGCGTCAGCACCACCAGAATGGTCTTCTCCGGGCTGAGGCTCAGCATCTGCGGCACGTAATAGGCCAGCTCGCGGAAGAAGATCACCAGCAGCATCAAAAGCGCCACGATCAACCCCAGATACATCGGCGCCATCAGCCAGCGGCTGGCGAACAGCCCCCGCTCCAGCACCGATTCCGCCGTCTGCCGATCCGCCATCACCGCCTCCGTTTCCCGGCAAACTGTCACGCCCGCCCTGAAAAGCAAGAGGCCCGCCACGAAGGGCGGGCCTCTCTCCACGCAAAGGCGCGGAAATCAGTTCTTCGCGTAGTATTCGACCACGAGGTTCGGTTCCATCTGCACCGGATAGGGCACATCGCCCAGGCTCGGGGTGCGGACGAATTTCACGATCATCTTGGAATGATCAACCTCAAGGTAATCCGGCACGTCCCGCTCGGTCAGGGCGACGGCTTCCAGAACCAGCGCCATCTGCTTGGACTTCTGCCGCACTTCGACGATATCGCCTTCCTTCACGCGGTAGGAGGCGATGTTCACGCGCTTGCCGTTCACGGTCACATGGCCGTGGTTCACGAACTGGCGGGCCGCGAAAATCGTCGGCACCAGCTTGGCGCGATAGACCACCGCATCCAGACGGCGCTCCAGCAGGCCGATCAGCATCTCGCCGGTATCGCCCTTCACCCGCTCCGCTTCCGCATAGATCTTGCGGAACTGCTTTTCGGTCAGGTCACCGTAGTAACCCTTCAGCTTCTGCTTGGCGCGCAGCTGCGTGCCGAAGTCCGACAGCTTGTTCTTGCGGCGCTGGCCGTGCTGGCCGGGGCCGTATTCGCGCTTGTTCACCGGGGATTTCGGACGGCCCCAGATGTTCTCGCCCATGCGGCGGTCGATCTTGTACTTGGCAGAGGTGCGTTTCGTCACCGCTGATCTCCTTCGATTGTTCGGCTTTCGGCTTGCCCGAAAACCGGTATCCACTTTTCGGGCCTCAGCCCGCCGAAGGGCGTTGTCCTTTGGTCCTTCGGACCCGACAGGCTTCCCCTTGCGGGGGCCACCAACACCAATGAAAAGCCCCGGCCTTTCAGCCGGGACCGGGGGCTTATACAGCCGCATCGGGCAGAGTCAACAGCCGCCTCACGCGGCGATGTCATGGCGCAGAAGCGCCGCCTCGCTGGCCGAAAGGTTGCGCCGCGCGTAATCGCCATAGGCTTCCGGCGTCCGCATCACGCCGGGCACCACGCGCAGCAGATCCTCGCGCTGGTCCGGTTCGATCATTTCCAGCGCCGTGTTCGACGGATGAAAACTCTCCGTCTCGATCCCATTGGCAAAGACGATGTTGTGCCGCTCCAGCAGGATATGGACATAGGTCACCTCCCGCAGCGCATGATCCACCATGATCGACGCGTCGTTGATCAGATCCTCCGCCCGCACCAGAACCTCGGACGTCCCGAACAGCGCCTGCGCCGCCGCCCCCTTCACCAGCATCCGATGCGCCGGCGACACGATCAGGTCCGGCTCCGGCAGATCAAGGCCCAGCGCCCCGGCACGAAACCGGATCGGCCGCAGATGCGGCATCGCATAAAGCCGTGCGCCCGTCATCCGGCGATGCCCCATCCACAGCACCTGCTGCGGCCCGTCATCCTTTGTCAGCACATGGTCGCCCGGCCGCAGCGCCTGGATCAGCTTCGGCCCCTCCGGCGTCGCGATCCGCGTGCCGGGGGTGAAGCAGATCACCCCGCCCCCCTCTCGCCCGCCCGCCGCCACGCGCGCCCGGTCGATCGAGGTCCGCACGACCCACAGGTCGCGATTGGCGGGCGGCACCTCGCCCAGCATCATCACCAGCCGCGTGCCGCTGTCCGGCACCGGAATGATGGTCAAAGGATAGCTCGCCACCCCATCGGTGACGATGAACCCCTGATCCGGCAGATCGTCCTCGATCTCGGCGGCAGAGGCTTCCTCTTCCTCCTCCGCCCGGCCGACTGCCGTGCCGATCAGGCGGCGCACCATGCGCGCCGCGCGTTTCCTGATTTCCGCCGCCCCCTCGGCCGCCTCAAGAAGCAGAAGGTCCGATGCGCCATCCACCCGCACCGCCTGCCCGGTCCAGCGCCACGCGGCACCGACCGACAGGAGGTCGATAGACGCCCCCGCCACACCATCCACTTCCGTCTGCGCCCAGGAAATGACGAACGTGCCCCGAGAGCCCGCGATCATGCCTGTTTTGCCTGCTCGTTTTAGTCTTTTTCTGGCGTCAAAGCTAACAGTGATACCAACCTTTGGCTATGGCCCCTGCGCAACACTCTGCGTTTTCGCACAGATCAGAAGCGCAACCGAAGGTTGACCGCACCCAGAACCTGCCCTTCCGGCTGTTCCTCGAACTCTTCGCTCAGCCAGGTCAGGCCATAGAACACCTCGTTCTGCCCGCCCTGCCAATGCACGCCCATCCGCGCCCGTGCCCGCGTGTCCGATGGCGTGATGGGGTCACCGGCCAGGAAGAATTCGCTGTCATAGACCTCGGCGAAATCCGCGCCCATCGTCAGGCTGAACCCGTCAGCGCCGCTGATCCCGGTGCCGCGATAGCGTTGTCCCGTCGTCGTGTCGCGGATCATCAGCGCATCCCCGCCGAAACTGCCGAAGGTCACATCCCCGCCGATCCGCAGCAGGGTCTCCGCCCCCGCCTGCATTTCGACAAAGGGGCGAAGCCGCGCATCCGCGCCCAGCGCGAAGGTCCGCCCGAATTCCGCCGTCACGGTCGGCAGAACGTCATTGCCGATCTGCGTGCCGAACACCGTCGGGGTCGCCAGACCCAGTAGGTCATGCAGATCGCCATGCAGGTCGCTGATCCCGTTCTGCGGCCCCACGATCACCGCATCAAGGCCAAGGCTCGACTCGATCCCGCGCGTCTCGAAATGCGTATGCACACCCAGCGTCAGCGCGCCCACATAGCGGCGGTCCCGCGCCGCCGGGGTAATCAGGTCTGCCGGGGCGATCGTTTCGGCCCGCAGGCGGAATTCCAGGATCGCGCCGGGCTGGCCGGGCAGCGCCCCGTCCCAGGCCGGGCCACGCACCCAGCTTACGACAAGGGACCCGGTCCGCCAGCGATCCTCGCCATCGCCAATAGCGTCATTCGTCAGCAGGCGCCCCCAGCCCAGCATCTCGCGCTCCTGCGCGGCAACGGGGGCGACAAGCGCGGCGGAAAGGAAAATCGCGGCCAGGGCCGATCTGGGCAAGGTCATCGGTCAATCCAGTCGTTAGCCCCCCCAGGCCGAACAAGATATTAACCTGTGTTCGCCCGCCGCGCCACCCCATCCGGCCCCGATGCCCGGCAGGCCGAAGGCCACTGTGTCAAAATGGCAATCTGTCGGGAATGACCATTCGCGACATGCGACCTGCATCCCCGCCAGAACGACCGATCCCGCCACACATACAAGGAGAAAAAGGGGGGCATTGGCAGGTGACCATTTTCATCCCGATAAAGCGGCGCGTTCGTCAAGCTCGTCAAATTCGCTGCGTGTTCATCCGGGAAAACCTTTCTATCCGGATGGTTTAGGGCGAAATCGTCCTTGGTCGCCGTCGGTTCGTGTAGATGGTGTTCGGTTAAGCGGCTTCGGCCGCCTGTAGGCCGGCGGCGATCAGACCCCGCCTTCCGCGCCGCGGGCCGGCCGTCCGCGCCACAGCCCGACCGCCGCTCCCAGAGGCAGGGCAAGCCCCGCCACAGGCCAGACCGGCGCGCCCGGGGCCACCGCAAGGCAGGTCGCCGCCACCCCCAGCGCCAGCCCCCAGGCCAGCCCCTTCCCCTGCGGCAGGATCAGCGCCACCTGCGCCAGAACCGCCGCCGCCACCAGCAGCCGCAACCGCAGCGCGTCCTCCCCCGCCCAGAGCACCAGCCCCGCCAGCACCGCAACAAGCAGCCCCGCCGCAGCCATCCGCGCAGCCGTCACGCCCCAGACCGTTCCCCGCCGCATCATCGGCAGCGCCAGCAGCAGCAGCGCCACCGCCCACAGAACCCAATTCCCGAAAACCCCGGCCACCGCCCCCGCCACAGCGCCCTGCGCCCGGTTCACCGCCGAAAAGGCAAAGACCAGCAGGATCAGCGCCAGCGCCCGCAACACCCCCTCCGCCCGGCTCGTCAAGGGCAACTCCACCGCGCCCCGCAACAGCATCAGCGCCCCCAGCAGCAGGATGAACGCCGCCCATTGCGCCCCCGCCAGCGACAGCCCCACCGCCACCGCCGCACAGCCGATCCCGAAGACCCGCGCCCAATCCCGCTGCCGCATCCCCCTCATCCGATCCACCGCCGTCCCCCCTTGGCCATCATCACGCTCAGCACGATCCGCGCCACGTGATGCACCGTCACATAGACCACGCTCATCTGAAGCGAGAGCGCGATCAGGCTCATCTCCGCCAATCCGCCCGGCGCGAAGGCCAGGAAGACCGCCGCCACCGGCTCCTCCACCCAACCCGCCAGCACCACGGCGAACCCATAGGCCAGGCCCAGCGCCAATATCGCATTCACCACCGCCAGCCGCGCCGCCCGCCACAGCAGCGCCCCCTCCGCCCCGGCGAATCGCGCGCCCAGCCCGCAGCCGATCACCACCTGCGTCACCCCCACCAGCCAGGCCGGCGGCACGCCCTGCACCAGCCCCGCCGCATGGGCCACGGCGGAAAACAGGATCGGCCCGGTCATTATCGCCGCGGGCAGCCGCAGCAACCGCCCCACCCAGACGCCCAATCCCCCCGCCGCCAGCAGCACCGCCACCTCATAGACCGTCAAAGGCACCGCCGCCGCCGGCAGTTCCGCCCCGCTGGCCGATCCCACCATGCCCCCGGTCAGCCCCATGAAGATCAGCGGCACGAAGATGATGGTCAGGATCAGCCGCAGGAATTGCAGCACCGTCATCAACTTGACGTCGCCGCCCGCCTCCTCGCCCATCTGCACCGTCTCGATCAACCCGCCCGGCACCGCGCCGAAGAAACTCTCCAGCTTCGGCAACCCGCCCAGGCGAAAGATGGCAAACCCCATCCCATGCGCCAGCGGCAGAAACAGCAGCAGCGCCAGCATCGAAGGCCACCACGCCCCCGCCTGCCCCAGAACCTCGGGCGTGAAGGCCCCGCCGATCGCCACGCCGATCACCGGCACAAAGGCCGTCCGCAGCGTCAGGGGCAGCGTGATCGCTCGCCCGAGGGGCCGCCAGCCCGCCGCCGCGATCACCCCCGTCACCACCAGCGACCCCAGCAGCAACGCCAGCGGCAGATGCAGCAGCAGCGCCACCCCGCCCCCCGCCGCGCCAAGGCCCAGCGTCATCAGGATCGCCAGCAGATCAGCGCGCGTCACGTGCCCTCCACAGCGCGAAGACCATCCCGCCCGACAGCGCCGCAGTCGTCCAGCGGCTGGCCGTCAGACGCCACTCCGCAAGGCTGCGCGGCTCGATCAGATCGCCATAGCGGATCACCAGCCCCTCCTCGACCACGATCACGGCCAGGGCCGCGCCCCCCGCCAGCAGCGCAGCCAGACACCAACCCCGGCGCGGCCCGGCGGCCAGCAGGACCAAGGCCCCCAGCAGGGCCGCCAGATGGCACCAGACCACGCCCAGGTCTCCATACCACCGCGCCCGCAGCATCGCCGTGTCGTAGATCGGATCGCCCCGCGTGCTCAAGGGCAGCACGACCGTCGCCGCGAAATAGCCCGCCGTCACCCCGGCCGACAGCACGGCCACCCTCCAGACCCAGCCCCGCCACATCACCAATGCGGCGGCTTCACATTGGCGGCAGGCCCCTCGCCCGCCATCGCCTCGCGCTCCGCCTCCCGCTCCACCAGCAGATGCACCAACCGCGTCAGCCGCTCCAACTCCTTCGCCTGCCCGGCCACCACATCCGACAGGTCATCCACCGCCCGCATCAGATGCGCGACCCGTTCCTCAAGCTCCACCATCGCGCCCTCCGCCGCTTGCCGCCTCTTGCCCCTTCCGTTACACGGGCGGCGACAGAAAGCGAAGGTCCGACCCATGGCACAGGACAAATCCACCCGCCGCCCCCGCGCCGAACCCCCCAAGGGGTTCCGCGACTATTTCGGGGCCGAGGTGACCGAGCGCAAGGCGATGCTCGACAAGGTGGCAGAGGTCTATCATCGCTACGGCTTCGACCCGCTGGAAACCAGCGCGGTGGAAACGGTGGAGGCGCTGGGTAAATTCCTCCCCGATGTGGACCGCCCCAATGAAGGCGTCTTCGCCTGGCAGGACGAGGATCAGGATTGGCTCGCCCTGCGCTATGACCTGACCGCCCCCCTCGCCCGCGTCGCCGCGCAGTTCAGGAACGACCTGCCAGCCCCCTATCGCCGCTATGCGATGGGCCCCGTCTGGCGCAACGAAAAGCCCGGGCCGGGCCGCTTCCGCCAGTTCTACCAATGCGATGCCGATACCGTCGGCGCGCCCTCCGTCGCCGCGGATGCGGAGATTTGCGCGATGCTCTCCGACGCGCTCGAAACCGTCGGCATCCCACGCGGCGATTACATCGTGCGCGTCAACAACCGCAAAGTCCTGAACGGCGTGATGGAGGTGGCGGGTGTCCTCGACCCCACCGATCCCGACCGCTTCGCCAATGAACGCGGCATCGTCCTGCGCGCGATCGACAAGATCGACCGTCTGGGAGAGGCGGGCGTCCGCGCCCTCCTCGGCGAAGGCCGCAAGGATGACAGCGGCGATTTCACCAAGGGCGCGGGGCTTTCCCGCCTCCAGATCGATACGATTATGCGTTTTGTGGACGCACCTTACGCGATCAAGAGTGACTTGAACCAAGCCGCAGCACTTGTTGCAAAAACTGGCGGTGACACTGACGTAGTGAACAAGCTCGCCGTTGCAGGAAGCACGCTTGCTGATCTTTTTGGCCCGCCATCACCTGAAACAAACCAACTGCGGAACTTCACCGCGCTCAAAGTGCTTCGCGACATAGTTCAATCTTCTCCGCAAGGTCTCGAAGGCGTGCAGGAACTCGAAACCATCGCAGACCTGCTCGACCGCCAAGGTTACGGCCCCGACCGCATCCTCATCGACCCCGGCGTTGTCCGTGGCCTCGGCTATTACACCGGCCCGGTCTTCGAGGCCGAACTGACCTTCGAAATCCTCGATGAAAAGGGCCGCAAGCGGCAATTCGGCTCCGTCGCGGGCGGCGGCCGGTATGATGACCTCGTGAAACGCTTCACCGGCCAATCCGTCCCCGCAACCGGCGTCTCCATCGGCGTGGACCGCCTTCTCGCCGCGCTCCGCGCCAAGGGACGCAGCAGCGCCGATACCCAAGGCCCCATCGTCGTCACCGTCATGGACCGCGACCGCATGGCCGATTACATGGGCATGGTGGCCGACCTGCGCAACGCGGGCCTGCGGGCCGAGGTCTACTTGGGCAACCCCAAGAACTTCGGCAACCAGCTCAAATATGCCGACAAGCGCCAATCCCCCATCGCCGTGATCCAGGGCGGGAACGAGGCCGAAAAGGGCAGCGTCATCCTCAAGGACCTCATCCTCGGCGCGCAGATCGCGCAGAACGCGACGCTGGAGGAATGGAAGGACCGCCCCGCACAGGTCGAGGTTCCGCGCAGCGACCTCGTTGCCGCCGCCCGCAAGATGCTGGGGAAATGACAGCCAAGGCCGCCATCCGACAAGAGGCCGAAAGCCTCTTCGCCGCCTTCCGCGCCGAAGGGGCCGTCCCGGTCGAGACGGATATCCTGCAAACCGCCGAAACCCTGCTCGACCTTTACGGCGAAGACATCCGCGCCCGCGCCTATGTCACGACCGATCCCCTGCGCGGCGAAATGATGCTGCGCCCCGATTTTACCGTCCCCGTGGTGCAGGCCCATATGGCCCATGGCGCGGAACCCGCGCGCTACTGCTATATGGGCGAAGTCTTCCGCAAACAGGACAGCCCCGGCACCCGCGCCAACGAATACCTGCAAGTCGGGTTCGAACTCTTCGACCGCACCGCGCCGGAACAGGCCGATGCGCAGGTCTTCGCCCTCTTCGCCCGGCTCCTCGCGCCGCTGTCCTTGCGCGCCGCCACGGGCGACATCGGCATCCTCATGGCCGCCGTGCGCGGCCTCTCCACCACCGACCGCCGCAAGGCGGCGCTCCTGCGCCACATCTGGCGCCCCAACCGCTTCCGCGCGCTGCTGGATCGCTTCTCCGGCCGCGCGCCCATGCCCGCCGCCCGCGCCGCGCTGCTCGACCACCTCCAGAAAGACAGCCCCGAAGCACTGACCCGCGCCGCCGGAACCCTCGTCGGCCTGCGCTCGCCCGAAGACATCGCCGCCCGCGCCCGCGCCCTGATCGACGATGCCGCCACGCCGCCCATCGCCGCGCCCGAGGCGGCGCTTCTCTACGATCTCCTTTCCCTGCAAGCCCCCGCCCGCGCCGCGCTCAACCATCTGCGCGGCATCACCCCCATGCTGCCCGCCATCGCCCCCGCCGTGGACCGCTTCGCCGCCCGCCTCGACGCGCTCGACAGGCTCGGCACAGACACCGAAACACTCCCCTTCGAGGCCAGCCATGGCCGCACCTCCCTCGAATATTACGACGGCTTCGTCTTCTCCTTCCACGCCGCCGACCCCAGCCTTCCCCCCGTCGCCTCCGGCGGCCGCTATGACGCGCTGACCGCCGTCCTCGGTCAGGGCCGCTCCATCCCCGCCGTGGGGGGCGTCATCCGCCCCGGCCTCGTCGCCCGGCTGAAAGGGTCCGTCTGATGCTCAAGATCGGCGTCCCCTCCAAAGGCCGGCTGATGGAGAAAACCTTTCAATGGTTCGGCGCGCGCGGCATCGCCATGCGCCAGACCGGGAATGACCGCGAGTATTCCGGCGCGGTCGAAGGCATCGACGGTGTCGAACTCGTCCTCCTCTCCGCTGGTGAAATCCCGCGCGAGCTTTCCGCCGGTCGCATCCACCTTGGCGTCACCGGATCGGACCTCGTCCGCGACAAGCTCGCCGACTGGCCCGCCCAGGTGGCCGAACTCGCCCCCCTCGGCTTCGGCCATGCCGACCTCGTCCTCGCCGTCCCCGTGGCCTGGATCGACGTCGATACGCTCGATGACCTCGACGCCGCCGCCGCCGCCTTCCGCGCGGCCCATGGCCACCGCCTGCGCATCGCCACGAAATACCACCGCCTCGTGCGCGAGTTCCTGACGAAAAACGGCGTGGCGGATTATCAACTGGTGGACAGTCAGGGCGCGACCGAAGGCACGGTGAAAAACCTCACCGCCGAGGCTATCGCCGATATCACCTCCACCGGCGAAACCCTGCGCGCCAACCACCTCAAGGTGCTCTCCGACGGGCTGATCCACCAGTCGCAGGCGGTGCTCTTCCTTGCCCGCGCCGCCGAATGGGGCGCAGGCGATCGCGCCACCCTCGCCACCCTCTGCGCCCGCCTCGGCGTCACGCCGCCGGCCGACCTCTGACCGACGCTTGACCCCGTTCCTGCCGGACTACCTCCCTTCTGGTTAACAAAAGGGAAACCCCACATGCATCTCCGCCTCACCGCCGCCGCCCTCCTCTTCGCCCTGCCCGCCTTTGCGCAGGACCTCGCCACGGGCGAGGCGATCACCGCCGCCATCTCTGGCAACACGGTCCAAGGCTCCATGGTAGCCTCGGGTGCCTATACCGAGTTCTACGCCGAAGACGGCACCATCAAGGGCGACGGCTATACCGGCACCTGGAAGGTCGAGGGCGATACGATGTGCTTCGACTATGGCGAAGGCGCGAATTGCTGGGGCGTGCGGATCAATGGCGATCAGGTCGCCTGGATCAAGGACGGGGCGGAAGACGGCACCGGCACGTTGGTCAAAGGCAATCCGAACAATTTCTGATCCGTCGCGGATCGGCCACAAGGTGAACGCCCCCCGAACGGGGCGTTCGCGGCGTGGCCACAGTTTGCGGCACAGTTTGCGGCACAGGATCCGGCACAGCCGGGGCCCGACCCAGAAGCCGCAGCCGCAACCCGTGCCACCACCGCCCGCCGCGTTAACGCGGCCCCGGAATTTGCGTCAAATTCCACCGCGATTTCTGCGTCAGAAATCGCTACCGCAGCCCGATCTCCGCCAGGGCCTGCGCCAGTTCAGGCGGCAGCGCCTCCTCGCGCGCCCGCCCCTTGGGCAGGTCGCGCGGGCTCTCCTCCGGGTCCAGATAGCGCCAGCCCTGAAACGGCCGGCGCGGCGCGGCCTCGGTGCGGATCACCTCGGCATCCAGCACCAGCGCACAGCGCAGGATACCATCCGCGCCCTCCACTTTCTCAAGCCCGACAAGGCGTTGCCGCGCCAGGATCACCCCCTTGATGACCCAGTAGAGCGACCCGCCCGCCAGAACCTCCGCCTCGCGCTTGGGCCACATCCGCGTCACATGCACGGCACAGCCCTTGGGCCAGCGATGCCGCTGGCTCTCCTGCCAATCGGTCAGGTCCTCGACACTGTCCGCCCCGACGCAAAGCTTCAGAATATTGACGTGACCCACGATTCCCCCGGCGCTTCCGCCCTGAAGGATAGCTGTGGTTAACGTGCCTGCAAGGTTTGACGCATGCCGCCAATGCGCCTATCTTGTGCGTTCCGCCGAAAGAACCGCAAAACCAAGGAAAATCGCATGTCCCGATTCGCCGCCCCCATCGCCGAGCAGATCTGGGATATGAAATACCGCTTCAAGGAAGCCGACGGCACGCCCCTCGACGGCACGGTAGAGGATACATGGCGCCGCATCGCCCGCGCCTTGGCCGAGGTGGAGGCCGATCCCGCCCATTGGGAGGCGGAATTCTACGCCGCGCTTGAGGATTTCAAATACCTCCCCGCGGGCCGCATCACGGCGGGCGCAGGCACCGGCCGCTCCGTCACGCTCTTCAACTGCTTCGTCATGGGCACGATCCCCGACAATATGGGCGGCATCTTCGACGGGCTGAAAGAGGCTGCGCTGACGATGCAGCAGGGCGGCGGAATCGGCTATGATTTCAGCACCATCCGGCCAAGGGGGGCCGAGGTGAAGGGCGTCGCCGCTGATGCCTCCGGTCCCCTCTCCTTCATGGATGTCTGGGATGCGATGTGCCGCACCATCATGTCCGCAGGCAGCCGCCGGGGCGCGATGATGGCCACCATGCGCTGCGATCACCCCGATATCGAAAGCTTCATCGAAGCGAAGAAAGACCCCGCCCGTTTACGGATGTTCAACCTCTCCGTGCTAGTGACGGATCCCTTCATGGCGGCGGTCAAGGCGGATGGTCCTTGGGAACTCGTCTTCGACGGCAAGGTGTACAAGACGGTGCAGGCGCGCGATCTGTGGAACCGGATCATGCGCAACACCTTCGATTTCGCCGAACCCGGCGTGATCTTCATCGACCGCATCAATGCGATGAACAACCTCGCCTATTGCGAAACCATCGCCGCCACCAATCCCTGCGGCGAACAGCCCCTGCCGCCCTATGGCGCCTGCCTTCTGGGCTCCATCAACCTGGCCACACTGGTTAAGGATGCGTTTACCAAGGACGCCGCGATGGACATGGCGGCGCTCGACCGCCTGACCCGCACCGCCGTCCGCATGATGGACAACGTGGTCGATGCCAGCCGCTTCCCCCTCCCCCAGCAGGCGGCCGAGGCGCAGGCGAAACGCCGCATCGGCCTTGGCGTCACCGGTCTGGCCGATGCGCTCCTGATGATCGGCCAACGCTATGGCTCTGAAAAAGCGGCAGAAATCACCGAAGGCTGGATGCATGCCATCGCCCGCGCCGCCTATCTCGCCTCCGCCGATCTGGCCCGCGAGAAGGGGGCCTTCCCGCTGTTTGACGCCGACAAGTTCCTCTCCTCCGGCGCGCTGGCCCATATGGATGACGACGTGAAGGCCGCCATCCGCCAGCACGGCATCCGCAACGCGCTCCTCACCTCCATCGCTCCCACCGGCACGATCAGCCTCTATGCCGGCAACGTCTCCTCCGGCATCGAACCCGTCTTCGCCTATGCCTATACCCGCAAGGTCCTGCAAAAGGACGGCTCCCGCACGGAAGAAGAGGTCGTCGATTACGCCGTCCGCCTCTGGCGCGAAAAGCACGGCGACGCGCCCCTGCCGGAGTACTTCGTCAACGCCCAGACCCTGCCCCCGCTGGACCATGTCCGCATGCAGGCCGCCGCGCAGAAATGGGTGGACAGCTCCATCTCCAAGACGATCAACTGCCCTGAAGACATCAGCTTTGACGATTTCAAGGAGGTCTACATGGCCGCCTGGGATCAGGGCTGCAAGGGCTGCACCACCTACCGCCCGAACGATGTGACAGGCTCTGTCCTGACCGTCTCGGAAAGCTCCGAGAAAACCCCCGCCGAAGCCCCCGCCGCCGTCCGCCAGTCGCAGGACGGGGCCGAGGTCGTCTATCTCTCCGAACCGCTCGACCGGCCCGCCGCCCTCGAAGGCCAGACCTACAAGCTGAAATGGCCGGGCAGCGAACATGCGCTCTACATCACCATCAACGACATCGTCATCGCCGGCCACCGCCGCCCCTTCGAGGTTTTCATCAACTCCAAGAACATGGAGCATTTCGCCTGGACCGTCGCCCTGACCCGCATGGTCAGCGCCGTCTTCCGGCGCGGTGGCGACATTTCCTTCGTGGTGGAAGAGCTTAAGGCCGTCTTCGATCCGCGCGGCGGGGCCTGGATGGACGGGCGCTACATTCCCTCCATCCTCGCGGCCATCGGCGGCGTCATCGAACGCCACCTGATCGACATCGGCTTCATCGCGGGCGAAGGGCTGGGCCTGAAATCCGACCCGCAGGCCCAGGTCGTGGCGCTCACCGCCCCCAAGGGCAAGGCCTGCTCCTCCTGCGGCAGCTATGACATGCGCATGGTCGAAGGCTGCATGACCTGCGCCTCCTGCGGCTATTCCAAATGCGGCTGAGGGGGCACCCCCTCAGGCCCGCCGCGCCATCAGCCACAGGAAGAACAGCCCCCCGCACAGGCCGGTGACCACCCCGATGGGCAGGTCCTCCGGCGCCAGCGCCACCCGCGCCGCCGCATCCGCCCAGATCAGGAACACCGCCCCGGCCAGCGCCGAGGCCGGCAGGACGCGCAGATTGTCGCCCCCCACCACCAGCCGCACCAGATGCGGCATCATCAGCCCGACAAAGCCGATCAGCCCGGAAAAGGCGACCATCACCCCCGTCACCAGCGCGGCCATCACAAAGACCGCCAGCCGGAACCGCCCCACCTCGATGCCGAGGCTCGCCGCCGTCTCATCCCCCAGCGCCAGCGCATTCAACCGCCCCGCCTGCGCCCAAAGCCACAGCCCGCAGGGCAGCAGCACCGCCAGCGGCCAGATCAGGTGATCCCATTGCGCCAGCCCCAGCCCGCCCAGCATCCAGAACACCACCGTATGCGTGGCCCGCGGATCGCCCAGGAAAATCAGGATATTGGCCCCCGCCATGATGACGAAGCTGACCGCCACCCCCGCCAGCACCAGCCGGTCCGCGCTCGTGGCCTGCGCCACCCGCGCCACGCCCAGCACCAGCAGCGTCGCTACCAGCGCGCCCCCGAAGGCCATCAGCGGCACGGTCAGAAGGCCCAGGAACATCCCCGTATGCAGCAGCGCCGCGATGGCCCCGAAGGCCCCGCCCGAGGAAATCCCCAAGAGATGCGGGTCGGCCAGCGGGTTGCGCGTCACCGCCTGCAACGCCGCACCCACCAGCCCCAGCCCCGCCCCCACCAGCCCCGCCAGCACCACGCGGGGAAAGCGGATGTCCCAGACGATCGCCGCCTGACCCGCGCTCCACTCCCCCGCCCCGGCCCCCGGCAGCACCCGCTCCAGCGCCACGCCCCAGACAGTGGCCAAGGGCACCGACACCGCCCCCACCGACACGGCCATTGCCACCGAAAGCAGCAGCACAGCCGCCACGACCCCGGCCAGACCGGTCCCCAGACCGATCCGCCGCAGCCGCCCCGCCGACTGTGCCGCCTCCATCATCGGTCAGTTCCCGGCAAATCCGGCGACCAGCTTTTCCACCGCCTTGATGTTGCGCGGCCCCGGCGTCGCCTCGACATAATCCAGCACGACGAAACGGTCATTCTTCACCGCGTCGATGCTGGCAAAGGCCGGGTTCCCTTTCAGGAAGGCGATCTTCTGCTCTGCCGTCACGTCGCCATAGTTCACGATGACGATGACTTCCGGGTTCCGCTCGATCACCGGCTCCCAGGCCACCTCGGCCCAGCTCTTTTCCAGATCGTCGAGGATGTTCTTCCCCCCCGCCGCCTCGATCAGCGCAGTGGGCATCGCATAGGCCCCGGCGGTGAAGGGGGCCTCTTCCCCGCTGTCATAGACGAAGACGCGCAGCGGATTGCTCCGGTCCACCCCCGCCGTCGCCGCCTCCAGCCGCGCCGTCCATTCCGCGATCAGGGCCTCGGCCCGGTCCGAAACACCGAAGATCGCGCCCAGATTGCGGATATCGGCATACATGTCCTCCATCGAAGACCGCGCCTTCGGCCCGATATGGATGCAGCTTTCGGTCAGTTCATAGACCTTGATCCCCAAGGGCTCCAAAGTCTCGGGCGTCACCTCGCCGCCGACCTTCATCCCGTAATTCCAGCCCGCGAAGAAGAAATCCGCCTCCGCCCCGGCCAGCACCTCCTTGGTGGGATATTTGGCCGAAAGCTCCGGCAGTTCGGCCACGCCCGCGCGCATCTCCTCATCCAGAGTCTTCCAGCCGGAAATGCCGGTATAACCCGCCATCCGGTCGCGCAGGCCAAGGACCAGCATCATCTCGGTCAGGTTCACATCATTGGAAATCGCCCGCTCCGGCGCGGCGTCGAAGGTCACGCTGCGGGCGCAGCTTTCCACCGTCACCGGATAGGCCAACGCGGGCGCGGCGATCATCAGGGCAGGCATCATCAGGGCAGGCAGGGCAAGGGCGGCCAGACGGCCAGCAAAACGGCTCATGGGTCGTGTCTCACGTCTTGAGGATTACAGATGAAAGGAAAAGCGCGGGCGCGGACCGCTGCGGTCCACCACCGCCCGCACGCGGAAGGCCTCTGCCAGCACCGCCTCGTCCAGGGCGGCGGCCGGCGGGCCATCGGCAAACAGCCGCCCGCCATGCAGCACCAGCACCCGGTCGGCAAAGCCCGCCGCCAGCGTCAGGTCATGCAGCGAGGCGATCACCGTCAGGCCAAGACCCCGCAGCAGATGCAGAAGGTCAAGCTGATGCCGGATATCCAGATGGTTGGTCGGCTCGTCCAGCACGATCACGCGCGGCTCCTGCGCCAGCGCACGCGCCACCATGGCCCGCTGCCGCTCGCCCCCCGACAGGGTGGCGAAACGCCGCTCGGCCAGCCGTGCAAGGTCCATCCGCTCCAGCGCCGCCTCCACCGCCGCACCCGCCTCGGGCCGGGCAAAGCCCGCGCCCCAGCCGCGCCGATGCGGCAGGCGGCCCAGCGCCACGATCTGCCGCACGGTCAGGTCCAGCTCGCCCGGCGTATCCTGCAACACCGCCGCCACCTGCCGCGCGGCGGCATCCGCGCCCATCCGCCACAGGTCCTGCCCCATCAGCCGCACCTCGCCCCGGCGCGGCGCGTGGTGGCGATAGATCAGCCGCAGAAGCGAGGATTTCCCCGCCCCATTCGCCCCGCAGACGGCCACGACCTGCCCCTCGGGCACGGCAAAGCTCACATCCGTCAGGATATCTTCCTGCCCCTTCGGCCCCCAACTCACGCCCTGCAAAGCCACCGCCGGCACGGCATCCGGCCCAAGCGCACGCAGCACGAGTCCAGCGCCGGGATCGGCGCCGATAGGGGAAACTGGCGCGGCAAGGGGCTGCCGCAATGACGCATCCATCAGACACTCCTTCCGGGGCACCCCGCCCGGTGGTTATCGGGTCTTGATGGCAGGTCTCCTGACTCGCGGGTCTCGGCTCGCCCCGCCTTCCCGTGCCGGACCTGGCACAGTGGCTTCGGGGGTCGCTCGCCGCCTACAGTTGCGGGGGCAGTCACGGCTTGGGCGGCTGATGCCTACACCCGACCCGTGTTCCCTTTTCACCCGGCCACGCCTTTGGCCTGCCGGGAACCATCCCACACAGCATCGCCCGCGCCCTGCCCGCTGTCAAATCCGAAAGCGGCATCCAGCCGCCGCTTTGCGCCGCAGCCGCCCCATCTTGCCCGCCCCCTGCCCGACAGGCTATCCCTGCCCCGTCTGGTGCCTGCCCCAGGGCAGGAGAATCGGGAACGCGGTGCAAATCCGCGACGTGCCCAACGCTGTAAGGTGGATGGGGCGGCAACAGGCCACCGGGCAACCGGGAAGGCGCCGCACCCGCGCGAAGCCAAGTCAGAAGACCGGCCAGACGAAACCGGGGCGCCGAAGGCCGGCGGCAGCCCAGTTTCGCACCGGGATGCCCGCCGATGACTCATGCCGACCCCGCCCTCGCCCCCGCCGGCCCCTTTTCCGAATCCGAACAGGCCGCGCTCTACCGCGCCATCTTCACCCGGCGCGACGTCCGCAGCCAGTTCACCCCCCGCCCGATCGAGGATGCCACCCTCCGCCGCCTGCTGACCGCCGCGCATCACGCGCCCTCGGTCGGCCTCTCGCAGCCCTGGAATTTCCTCGTCCTGCGCTGCCCCGACCTGCGCGCCCGCATCGCCGCCGCCTTCCACCGCGCCAATGCCGAAGCCTCGGCCCTGTTCCCCGCCGACCGCCGCCCGCTCTATGACAGCCTGAAACTCCAGGGCATCACCGAGGCCCCGCTCAACCTCTGCATCACCTGCGACCGCAGCCGGGGCGGCCCGGTTGTCCTCGGCCGCACCCATGCCCCGCAGATGGATCTCTTCTCCACCGTCTGCGCGGTGCAGAATCTCTGGCTCGCCGCCCGCGCCGAAGGGATAGGGGTCGGCTGGGTGTCGATTTTCCACGAAGAGGACCTGCGCCACCTGCTCGGCCTGCCCGATCACGTCGTCCCCGTCGCCTATCTCTGCCTCGGCCATGTCGAGGAATTGCACAAGGAACCCGAATTGCAGACGCGCGGCTGGGCGCGGCGGCTGCCGCTCGACGATCTGATCTTCGCCGATGGCTGGGGCCGACGCCCCGCTCAGCCCGCGCCCTGATCCAGCCCGGCCACCCGCAGGAGCCCCGGCACATCCAGATGCGCCTCCACGTGATCGGCCAGCGCCTCCAGCGCGGCCTCCACCTCCGCCGCATGGCGGCGCGGTGCGGCGGCAATGCCCAGCCGCGCCAGATAACCCGCGCGGAAATCATCCGACGCAAACAGCCCGTGCAGGTAACTCCCCACGATCCGCCCATCCGCGCTCATCGCGCCCTCGGCCCGGCCTTCGACAAAGGCGAAGGGCCGCGCGCAATCCGCCCCCGACGTCCGCCCGATATGGATCTCATATCCCTCGACCGGCAGGCCGCTGCCCGCCTCCACCGCCCGCACCCGCTCCAGCCGCTTGTCGGGCGTCATCACCGTTTCCACCTCCAGCAGTCCCAGCCCCGCCGTCACCCCCGCCGGCCCCTCGATCCCCTCCGGATCGGCGACCGAGGCACCCAGCATCTGATACCCGCCGCAGATGCCCAGCACATGCCCCCCCCGCCGCACATGGGCGGCAAGGTCCACATCCCAGCCCTGCGCCCGCAGAAAGGCCAGATCGCCCCGCGTCGATTTGCTGCCCGGCAGGATCACCAGCCGCGCCTCGGCCGGGATCGGATCACCCGCCCGCACCATCACCAGCTTCACCCCCGGTTCGGCCTTCAACGGGTCCAGATCGTCGAAGTTCGCGATCCGCGACAGGGTCAGGCAGGCGATCACCACCCCCTCGCCCACCGGCCGCGCCAGAATGTCCTGCGCATCCTCGGCCGGCAGAAGATGCGCCTGCCCGAACCAAGGCACCACGCCGAACCCCTTCCAGCCCGTGCGTTCCTCGATGAAGGCATAGCCGTCATCGAACAGGCGCGGGTCGCCCCGGAACTTGTTGATCAGGAACCCCGCCACCATCGCGGCATCCTCAGGGTCGATCACCGCCTGCGTCCCCACGATCTGCGCGATCACCCCGCCCCGGTCGATATCCCCGGTCAGGATCACCGGCACGCCCGCCGCGCGGGCAAACCCCATATTGGCAATGTCGCCCGCCCGCAGGTTCACCTCTGCCGGGCTGCCCGCGCCTTCCACGATCACCAGATCATGGCGCGCCCGCAGCCGCCCGAAACTCTCCAGCACCGCGCCCATCAACTGCGGCTTCAGCGCCGCATAATCCCGCGCCCGCGCCGTCGTCAGCCGCTTGCCCTGCACGATGACCTGCGATCCCGTCTCGCTTTCGGGCTTCAGCAGCACAGGGTTCATGTCCACCACCGGCTCCAGCCCAGAGGCCAAGGCCTGCAAGGCCTGCGCCCGCCCGATCTCGCCCCCGTCCGCCGTCACCGCGGCATTGTTCGACATGTTCTGCGGCTTGAAGGGCGCGACGGAAAACCCCCGCCGCCGCGCCGCACGGCACAGGCCCGCCACCAGCATGGATTTGCCGACATTCGACCCGCAGCCCTGGATCATCAGCGCAGGCATGGCGGCCTCAGAACTCCACCCCCGGCTGTCCCTTGATGCCTGACCGGAACGGATGCTTCACCAGCGTCATCTCCGTCACCAGATCGGCCATCTCGATCAACTCTTCCTTCGCATTCCGCCCCGTCAGGCAGACATGCGTCATCGGCGGCTTTTCGTCGCGCAGGAAGGCCAGCACCTCGGCGATATCCAGATAGTCATAGCGCAGCGCGATGTTGATCTCGTCCAGCAGCACGAATCGGATATCCGGATCGCGGATCAATTCCTTCGCCTTCTCCCATCCCGCCCGCGCTGCGGCGATGTCCCGCGCCTTGTCCTGCGTCTCCCAGGTGAACCCCTCGCCCATCGCGTGGAACTCGCAGAGATCGCCGAAATTCCCCTCGATCAGGCGGCGTTCGCCCGTATCCCAGGCCCCCTTGATGAACTGCACCACGGCGCAGGGCATCCCATGCGCGATGCAACGCAGGATCATCCCGAACCCGGACGAGGATTTCCCCTTCCCCGCCCCCGTATGCACGATGACCAGCCCCTTGCCGTCGGTCTTCTGCGCCATCATCCGGTCGCGCGCGGCCTTCTTCTTCGCCATCTTCGCCGCGTGCCGCGCCAGTTCCGCCGCATCGTCAAGCAGGGGCATGTCGTTCCCGTCATTCATGGTGCCGTTCCTTTTCCTTGACAGTCCCGCCCCGTGTGGCAGAGGAGGACAGATAAAGGCGCTGGTGCCTGTCCATAAGGCAGGCCAAGAGGGAATGCGACCGGTTTTGCGACCCATCAGGTCACGGCACCGAAAGCAGCCGCCCCCGCGACCGTGACCGGAAAGGTCTGCCCCAAGCCACTGGCCGCAAGGTTCGGGAAGGCGGGCAGAGCGCCGGGGCGACCCCGCCCCGATATCCGCAAGCCGGGAGACCTGCCAGCGCCAGACTGAAACGCGCGGGCGGGGTGTTCCGCGACCTTCGGATGCGGGCAGCGGCAACGCGCGCCCGCCCGCAGGCCATCCCCGTCGGCACCAAGAACTCTGGGGGGTGGGATGACCACCATTCTGCACGTCTGCACCACCTGCCGCGCGGGCCTTCCCGTGCCCGAGGGCGAGGTCTGCCCCGGCCGGCGCCTGCATGACGCCCTCACCGCCGCCAATGAGGGCGGAACCGTCACCATCCGCGCCGTCGAATGCCTCTCCGGCTGCGACAATGGCTGTGCCGTCGCGCTGTCGAAACCCGGCGCCTGGTCTTACGTCTATGGCCGGATGACCACGGATGACGTGGCCGAAATCCTGCGCGGCGCCGCGCTCTATGACCAGTCCGACAACGGTGTCGTGCCGTGGCGCGACCGCCCCGCCATCTTCCGCAAGCAAAGCCTTGCCCGCATTCCCCCGCTGGAGTCCTGACATGACCGACCTGACCAAGATCCCCGTCACCGTGATCACCGGCTTTCTGGGGGCGGGAAAGACCACCCTCATCCGCCACCTGATGCAGAACCCGCAGGGCCGCCGCCTTGCCATCCTCGTCAACGAATTCGGCACTGTGGGCGTGGATGGCGACATCCTCAAATCCTGCGCCGATGAAAGCTGCCCGGTCGAAAACATTGTCGAACTCGCCAATGGCTGCATCTGCTGCACCGTGGCCGACGATTTCATCCCCACGATCGAGGCGCTGATGGCCCTCCCCCAGCGCCCCGACCACATCCTCATCGAAACCTCCGGTCTGGCCCTGCCCAAGCCGCTGCTCAAGGCCTTCGACTGGCCCGCGATCCGCTCGCGCATCACCGTGGATGGCGTCGTGGCGCTGGCCGATGCCGAAGCCGTCGCCGCTGGCCGCTTTGCCCCCGATCCGGTCGCCGTGGATGCCCAGCGCGCCGCCGATGACAGCCTCGATCATGAAACGCCGCTCTCCGAGGTGTTCGAGGATCAGATCGCCTGCGCCGATATCATCCTCCTGACCAAGGCCGATCTCGCGGGCGAAGACGGCCTCGCCGCCGCCCGCGCGGTGATCGAGGCGGAAACGCCCCGCCGCCTGCCCATCCTCCACGTCACCGATGGCAGCATCGACCCGCGCGTCATCCTCGGCCTCAACGCCGCCGCCGAAGATGACCTCGCCGCCCGCCCCTCGCACCATGACGGCCATGACGACCACGAACATGATGATTTCGATAGCGTCGTGATCGACCTGCCGGAAATCACCGATATCGAAGACCTCGTCGCCCGTGTCCAAACCCTCGCCCGCGACCAGAACATCCTGCGGGTGAAGGGCTATCTCGCCGTCGAAGGCCGCCCGATGCGCCTTCTCTTGCAGGCCGTCGGCGAACGCGTCCGGCACCAGTTCGACCGTCCCTGGGGCACCGCCCCGCGCCAGTCGCGCCTCGTCGTCATCGCCGAACATGATGACATCGACGAAGCGGCGATCCGCCGCCAATTGGGGGTCTGATCCCGCGCCATGCACGTCGTCTTCCGCGAAAGCCACGGTCTGGAAACAGCCGACACACCCTATGATCCGGGCCAGGACCCCGCCGATCTGGTGGTGCTGTCCTTTTCCGACAGCGACCTCGGCGCCTTCGCGGCAGGCTGGCACCGGGCGGGGGGAACCCTCCCCCCGACGCGGCTGCAAAACATCGTGGCGCTCCGCCATCCCGTCTCGGTCGATACCTATCTCGACCGCACGCTCTCCGGCGCCCGCGCCATCCTCATCCGCCTGATCGGGGGCGAGGCGTACTGGCCCTACGGCATCGCCTCCATCCGTGACCTTGCCCAGCGCAAGGGTCTGGCGCTGGCCATCCTGCCCGCCGATGGCCGCCCCGACCCGGCGCTGGATGCCGCCTCCACCCTGCCCGTCTCCACCCTCCGCCGCCTTCAGGCCCTCTGCGATGCCGGGGGCGCGGTGGCCGCACAGGCGGCACTGGCGCAACTGGCGCTGGCCGCAGGCCTCTATGCCCCCCCCGTTCCGGGCGACAAGCGGATGCCCGATTTCGGCTTCTACGATCCCGACCGGGGCGTTGTCCCGCCGCCCGAACCCAACGACCAACCCGCCGTCCTCGTCAGCTTCTACCGCAGCTACCTGACCGCCGCCGATACCGACACCATAGACGCGCTGATCCGGTCGCTCCGCGCCGCAGGCTTCGCCGCCACGGGCGTCTTCGCCCCCTCGCTCAAGGTGCCGGGCTTTGCCGACTGGCTCGCCCCGCACCTCGCCCGCCTGCGCCCTGCCGCCGTGGTGAACGCCACCGCCTTCTCCGCCCGCGGCGATGACGGCTCCACACCCTTCGACACGGGCGATTTCCCGGTCTTCCAGATCGCCCTGTCCACCGCCCGCCGCCGCGACTGGGCGTCGTCCGACCGGGGCCTGTCGCCCGCCGACCTCGCCATGCATGTCGTCCTGCCCGAAGTTGACGGCCGCCTCTTCGCGGGCCTCGCCTCGTTCAAGTCCCCCGGCAAACGCGACCCCGATCTGCAATTCTCCCGCTTCGCCCATCGCGCCGATCCCGCAGGAATCGCTGCCGTGACCGCCCGCGTCACCGCCTGGCACCGCCTCGCCGCCACGCCCGCCCCCGACCGCCGTCTTGCCGTGGTCCTCTCCACCTATCCCGGCCGCGCGCATCAACTGGCCCATGCCGTGGGTCTCGACGCGCTCGCCTCGACAGAGGCGCTTCTGCAAGACCTCGCCGCCGCCGACCACAGCGTCACCCCCGGCACCGCCCTCGGCGCGGCGCTGATGACCGAAACCCTGTCCTGGCCGCTGGCCGAGTACCGCGCCGCCCTCGCCACCCTGCCCCCGGACCTGCAACAGGCCCTCGCCTCCGCTTGGGGCGCCCCAGACCAAGACCCCGCCTGCGACGGCACCACCTTCCGCTTCGCAGCCCTGCGCCGTGGCAACGCCCTCATCGCCCTGCAACCCGAACGGGGCGAGGTCGCGCTGCGCGACGGCGAATATCACGACCTCTCGCGCACCCCGCGCCATGCCTATGTCGCCTTCTACCTCTGGCTCCGGTCGCAAGGCCTGCACGCCCTCATCCACATGGGCGCGCATGGCACGCTGGAATGGCTTCCCGGCAAATCCGTCGCCCTCTCCGCCACCTGCTGGCCGCGGGCGCTGATCGGCCCCCTGCCCGTCATCTATCCCTTCATCGTCAACGACCCGGGTGAGGCCGCACAGGCCAAGCGCCGCATCGGCGCGCTCACCCTCGGCCACCTGCCGCCACCGCTCCGCGCCGCCGCCCTGCCGGAAGGGATGCATCACCTCGAACGGCTGCTGGATGAATATTCCACAGCCGATGGTCTCGATCCCGCCCGCCGTGACAGGCTGATCGCCTCCATTCGAACCGAAGCACAGGCCCTTGGGGTAGAGTCCGATCTCGGCCTTCCGGCCACCGCATCCCCCGCCGAGGCCATCACCCGGATCGACCGTTTCGTCTGCGACATCAAGGAAAGCCAATATGGCGAGGGGCTCCACATCCTCGGCCGCGGCCAATGCGGCGCGGCAGAGCGTGACGGCCTCCTCCGCGCCCTTTCCGGCCGCCGCGTCGCCCCCGGCCCCTCCGGCTCACCCGCCCGTGGTCGCGCCGATGTCCTGCCCACGGGCCGCAACCTTTACGCCGTCGATCCCCGCGCCGTGCCCAGCCGCGCCGCGCAGGCGCAGGGCGTGAAACTCGCCGAAGAACTCCTCCGCCGCCACTTGCAGGATCATGGCGACTGGCCAAAGGGCCTTGTCGTCGATCTCTGGGGCAGCGCCACCATGCGCACGGCGGGCGAGGAATTCGCCATGGCCCTTCACCTCGCCGGCCTTGCCCCCGTCTGGGATGCCGGATCGGGCCGCGTCTCGGGGGTGGAGATCATCCCCCTCGCCCTCCTGAACCGCCCCCGGATCGACGTCACCCTCCGCGTCTCCGGCCTTTTCCGCGACGTCTTCCCCGGCCTTGCCACGCTCTTCGAAACCGGCGCGCAGGCCCTCGCCGAACGGGACGAGGCCCCCGAGGACAACCCTTACCGCGCCCGCGCCGCCCGCGTCTTCGGCCCCAAGCCCGGCCAATACGGCCTTGGCATGATGGCACAACTCGACGACTTCACCCCCGAGGCCCGCGCCGCGGCGGGTGAGGCATGGATTGCCGCCTCCTCATGGTCCATCGGCATCGACGGGCAATCCACGAACGACCGCGCCGCCCTCGAAACCCGCCTCCGCGCCGCCGACAGCTTCGTCCACGCGCAGGACCTGCCCGAAAGCGACCTTCTTCTTGCCGCCGATTACGCCGCGCATGAGGCAGGCTTCGCCGCCGCCCTCTCGCGCCTCGGCGCCGCCCAACCCGCGCTCTATCACCTCGACGCGACCCAACCCGACCGTCCCCGCGCCCGCAGCCTGACCGAAGAAATCGCCCGCGTCGTCCGCGCCCGCGCCGCCGATCCGGCATGGGCCGATGGCATGGCCGCCCATGGCTTCCGTGGTGCCGCCGAGATTGCCGCCACGCTCGACCACATGGCCGCCTTCGCCCATCTCGCGGGTGTTGTGCCGCCCCATCTCTTCGACCTCTACCACGAGGCGACCCTGGGCCGCGACGAGATCACCGAATTCATGGAGCGGGAAAACCCCGCCGCCCTCGCCGCCCTGCGCGACATGTTCCACCGTCTGGCCGAGGCCGGGCTCTGGGTCACCCGCCGCAATTCCATCGCCGCCACGCTGGAGGCCGCGCCATGACCCCCGCCTTCACCGTGCAAGGCTGGTGCCCCGGCGCGCTGCGCCCGATGGAGTCGGGCGACGGCCTCGTGGTCCGCGTCCGCCCCACGAATGGCCGCCTGACTACCGCGCAGGCCGCAGGGCTGGCACAGGCCGCCGCCCTCCACGGCAACGGGCTGATCGACCTGTCGGCGCGCGGCAATGTGCAACTGCGCGGCGTCACCCCATCAACCCACCCCGCCCTGATCGACGACCTCCGCGCCCTTGGCCTGATCGACCCTGACATCCTGTCGGAAACCCGCCGCAACATCCTTGTCACCCCCTTCGCCGATCCTGCCACAGATGCGCTGGCCGCCGCGCTGGCACAGGCATTGGCCGATGCGCCCCTGCTGCCCGGCAAATTCGGCTTCGTCATCGACACCGGCCCCGCCCCGATCCTGACCGCGACCGCAGGCGACATCCGCCTTGAACGCGGCACCGACGGCACCCTGATCCTGCGCCCCGACGGCCTGCCCCACGGCACCCCCGTCACCGCCGAAACCGCTGCCACCCAGGCCATCGCCCTCGCCCGCTGGTTCACCGAAACCGGCGGCGTCACCGATGGCCGGGGCCGCATGGCCGCCCATGTCGCACGCGGCCACCGCCCCGCCCTTCCCCTCACCGCGACCCCGGCCCCCGCAGCATCCCCCCCCGGCCCCGGCCTTGTGCAGCAAGGCGCCCTCGTCGCCCTCGACTTCGGCCAGATGACCGCCGCCACCCTAACCCAGCTTGCCGCCCTCGGCCCTCTCCGCATCACCCCCTGGCGCATGGTCCTGATCGAAGGCGCAACCGCCCTCCCCACCCTTCCCGGCCTGATCCTTTCCCCCGATGATCCCCTCCGCAGGGTAGAGGCCTGCACCGGCGCCCCCGGCTGCCTTCAGGCCCATGCCGAAACCCGCCCCCTCGCCCGCCGCCTTGCCGCGCAGGTGCCGCCGGGCCGGACCCTCCACATCTCCGGCTGCGCCAAGGGCTGCGCCCATCCCGGCCCCGCCGACCTCACCCTCGTCGCCACCCCGTCAGGCTTTGACCTGATCCAGGGCGGCACTGCGCAGGGCGCCCCCCGCGCCCGCGCCCTCGATGCCTCAGGCATCGACCTGAAAGGACTGTTCTGATGCCCCATATCTACGAAACCGACGGCGCGAAGATTTACGAACAGTCCTTCGCCACCATCCGGGCCGAGGCCGATCTCGCCCGCTTCTCCCCGGAAGAAGAGATCGTCGTCGTCCGCATGATCCACGCCGCCGGGATGGTGGGGCTGGAACAGCATGTCCACTTCACCCAAGGTATGGCCATCGCCGCCCGCGCCGCACTGGAATCCGGCGCGCCCATCCTCTGCGACGCGCGCATGGTCTCCGAAGGCATCACCCGCCCCCGTCTGCCCGCAAAGAACGAGGTGATCTGCACCCTGCATGATCCCGCCGTCCCCCCGCTGGCGGCACAAATGAAAACCACCCGCTCCGCCGCCGCCCTCGAACTCTGGCGCCCGCACCTTCAGGGCGCGGTCGTCGCCATCGGCAATGCGCCCACCGCCCTCTTCCACCTCCTGAACATGCTGGAAGACCCCACCTGCCCCCGCCCCGCCGCCATCATCGGCTGCCCCGTCGGCTTCATCGGCGCGGCGGAATCGAAGGACGCGCTGATGGCCGCCCCGCCCGCCCCCAGCGTGATCGTCAAGGGCCGTCTCGGCGGATCGGCGATCACCGTCGCCGCCGTCAACGCTCTGGCCAGCCGCAAGGAATGACGATGGGCCGCATCATCTGCGCCGGGCTTGGCCCCGGCGACCCGGACCTGATCTCCGTCCGCTCCGACCGCGCGATCCGCGCCGCGCGCCACGTGGCCTATTTCCGCAAGCCGGGCCGTCAGGGACAGGCGCGCCGCATCGTGGAGGGGATGCTGCATCCGCAGGCCGTCGAACTGGCGATGGAATATCCCGTCACCACCGAAATCCCCTTCGACAGCCCCGATTACAACCGCCTTCTGGCCGATTTCTACGATGACTGGGCCGACCGCCTCGCCACCCTCGCGCAAGACGGCCACGACATCGTCGTCCTCTGCGAAGGCGACCCTTTCCTCTACGGCTCCTTCATGCACCTGCATATCCGCCTGCGCGACCGCGTCCCGGTCGAGGTGATCCCCGGCATCCCCGGCATGGTCGGCTGCTGGAACGCCACGGGCGAACCGATCACCTGGGGCGATGACGTGCTCTCGGTCCTCATGGGCACCCTGCCAGAGGAAGACCTGATCCGCCACATCCGCGCCGCCGATGCACTCGCCATCATGAAGACAGGCCGCAACCTGCCCCGCGTCCGCCGCGCGCTGGAACAGGCAGGCCGGCTGGACGACGCCTGGCTCGTCGAACGCGGCACCATGCCCAACCAGCGCATCGCCCGACTGGCCGAGGTGGACGCCACCGACTGCCCCTATTTCGCGATCGTCCTCGTCCACGGCCACGGCCGCCGCCCACTGACGGAGGCCGACGAATGACCGCCCCAAATTCTTCGGGCCGCGTCACCGTCGCGGGTCTCGGTCCGGGGAACGACTCTCTCGTCACCCCCGAAGTCACCGCCGCACTGGCCGAGGCGACCGATGTCGTGGGCTACATTCCCTACGTCGCGCGCATCGCCCCGCGCCCCGGCCTGACCCTCCACCCCTCCGACAACCGGGTGGAGCTTGACCGCGCCACAGCCGCCCTCGACATGGCCGCCGAAGGCCGCCGCGTCGTCATCGTCTCTTCCGGCGATCCCGGCGTCTTTGCCATGGCCTCGGCCTTGTTCGAGGCGCTGGAAACCCGCCCCGACCGGGCCGAGACGGACATCCGCATCCTCCCCGGCATCACCGCCATGCTCGCCGCCGCCGCCCGCGCCGGTGCGCCTTTGGGTCATGACTTCTGCGCCATCAACCTCTCCGACAACCTCAAACCCTTCGCCGAGGTCGAACGCCGCCTGCGCCACGCCGCGCAGGGCGGCTTTGCCATGGCCTTCTACAACCCCCGTTCGAAATCCCGCCCCCACCAGTTCGCCCGCGTGCTGGAGATCCTGCGCGAGGAATGCGAACCCGCCCGCCTCATCACCTTCGCCCGCGCCGTCTCCACCCCCGAGGAATGCCTCTCCACCGTCACCCTCGCCGAGGCGACGCCCGACATGGCCGACATGCGCACCGTCGTCATCGTCGGCAACGCCGCCACCCGCCGCGTGGGGCGCTGGGTCTATACCCCCCGCTCGGTGCCTGCCGAAACGGTGCCGGAATGAACGATCCAGTCCAGCACCGCACCAATCTCCCCCACCACCCGCCGCGCGGGCAGGGCGGGCCGGTCGATCATCACCACGCGCAGGCCCAACGCCCGCGCCGCCGCAAGCTTCGCCTCCGCCCCGGCACCCCCAGCATTCTTGGCCACGACATGGGTGATCCCCCGCGCCCGCATCAGCGCCACATCCCCCTCCTCCGTGAAGGGCCCCCGCGCGATCACGGCCTCCGCATCGGCCAAGGGCAGCGCCCCCTCCGGCGGATCGACCAGCCGCAGCAGGTAGAAATTCCCCGGCTTCGCGGCAAAGGGCTCCAGCGTCTGCTTGCCGATGGCCAGAAACACCCGCGCCCCCCTATCAGGCAGCGCCGCCACCGCCCCCGCCACATCGGCCACAGCCACCCAGTCATCCCCCGGCCCCGCCTGCCAGGCAGGCCGCTCCAGCGCGATCAAGGGAACCCCCGCCTCCGCGCAGGCCGCCACGGCATTCCGGCTCATCTGCGCAGCGAAAGGATGCGTCGCATCCACCACATGGGTAAAGCGCCCCTCGCGCAGATAGGCCACCAGCCCCGCCACCCCGCCAAATCCCCCCACCCGCTGCGGCAGGGGCTGGGCCTTGGGCGCCTCCGTCCGGCCCGCATAGGAAAAGACCGCCTCCACCCCCCTTGCCGCCAACACCTCGGCCAGACGGCTGGCCTCGGTCGTGCCACCCAGCAAAAGAACGCGCGTCATGGCTGATCCCTGGCTTTCCATCATCGGTCTGGGCGAAGATGGACCGGCGGGCCTGTCCGAGGCAAGCCGCCGCGCCCTCGCCACCGCCACCCGCGTCTTCGGCGCACCCCGCCACCTGTCGCTTGCAGGGATAGACCCCGCACGCGCGGCGGAATGGCCCATCCCCTTCGACCTCGCCCCCCTTCTCGCCCGGCGCGGCGAACCCACTGCCATGCTCGTCTCAGGCGATCCCTTCTGGTTCGGCGCGGGCGGCTCCGTCGCCGCCCATCTGAACCCTTCCGAATGGCAGGCCCACCCCGTCGCAGGCACCTTCTCCCTCTTCGCCGCCCGCATGGGCTGGCGGCTGGAGGAGACACTCTGCCTCGGCCTCCACGCCGCGCCCTTCGCCCGGCTGCGGCCCGTCCTGACACGCGGCACCCGCGCGCTCTGCACCCTGCGCGACCCCGCGGCCCTGCCCGCCCTGCAAGCATGGCTCCGCGACAACGGCTTCGCCGCCGCCCGCCTGACCGTGGGCGAATGCCTTGGCGGGCCGCGCGAACGCCTCCGCACCGCCGCTGACGTCACGCCAGACCTCACAGCCCCCCTCGCCGTCGCCATCGACGGCACCGACCTCCCCCCCTCCGCTGGCCTCCCCCGCGCATCTGGCCTTCCCGACGCGTTGTTCGCAAATGACGGCCAGATCACCCGCCGCCCCGTCCGCGCCCTCACCCTCTCCGCCCTCGCCCCCCGGCCGGGCGAAAGGCTCTGGGACATCGGCGCAGGCTCCGGCTCCATCTCCGTCGAATGGTGCCTTGCAGGTGGCACCGCCATCGCCATCGAACCCCGCCCCGACCGCGCCGCCAATATCCGCGCCAATGCCGCGGCCTTCGGCATCGAACACCGCCTGACCGTCACCGAAGGCAGCGCCCCCACTGCCCTCGCCACCCTCCCCATCCCCGATGCCGTTTTCATTGGCGGCGGTGGCGATGCCGCCCTTCACGCCCATCTCTGGGAAACCCTCCCCCCCGGCACCCGCCTTGTCGCCAATGGCGTCACGCTGGAAACCGAAGCCACCCTCGCTGCCCGGCACGCCGCCCATGGCGGCCACCTCCTCCGCATCGACCTGGCCGAAGCCACGCCCTTGGGCCGCTTCCACGGCTGGACCGCCGCCCGCCCGGTGGTGCAATGGAGCGTCACGCGATGATCGTCGCCGGCATCGGCCTGCGCGCCGCCACCACCCTTGCCACCCTGACGGCCCTTCTCCAGAGCGCCGAGGAAACCACCGGCCACCCCGTCCAGGCCCTCGCCACCGCGACGGAAAAGGCCACCCACCCGGCGCTGACGGCCCTCGCCCGATCCCGCGCCCTGCCGCTGCATCCCGTCGCCATCGACGGCATCGCCACCCCGACCCACTCGCCCCGCATCACCGCCCGCTTCCGCACCGGATCCGTCGCCGAAGCCGCCGCGCTCGCCGCCGCAGGCCCCGGCGCGACCCTCACCCTCGCGCGGATCACCGCGCCCGACGGCATGGCCACACTCGCCATCGCCACCAGCCAAGGACCACACCCATGACCGTCCATTTCATCGGCGCAGGCCCCGGCGCGGCCGATCTCATCACGCTGCGTGGCCGCGACCTCATCGCCGCCTGCCCCGTCTGCCTCTATGCCGGCAGCCTCGTGCCCGAGGCACTCCTCTCCCACTGCCCCTCCGGCGCGCGGATCGTGAACACCGCGCCCCTCTCGCTGGACGAGATCATGGCGGAAATCCAATCCGCCCATGCCGCAGGCCATGACGTCGCCCGCCTCCATTCCGGCGACCTTTCGGTCTGGTCCGCGATGGGCGAACAGCTCCGCCGCCTGCGCGACCTCGGCATCCCCTATGACGTCACCCCCGGCGTGCCCTCCTTCGCCGCCGCCGCCGCCGCGCTGGGTGCCGAACTCACCCTGCCCGGCGTCGCGCAATCGGTGATCCTCACCCGCACCTCGGGCCGCGCCTCCGCCATGCCCGATGGTGAAACGCTGGAGAATTTCGCCAAGACGGGCGCCACCCTCGCCATCCACCTCTCCGTCCATGTCCTGGCCGATGTGCAGGAACGGCTCACCCCGCATTACGGCCCCGATTGCCCCGTCGCCGTGGTCTTCCGCGCCTCCTGGCCCGATCAGCGCATCCACCGCGCCACGCTTTCGACCATCGACCCCAGGATCGGCGACGGCGAACGCACCGCCCTCATCCTCGTGGGCCACGCCCTCGGGGCCGAAGACTTCGACGAAAGCCGCCTCTACGCAGGCGATTACGACCGCCGCTATCGCCCCGTCGGCACCTCCCCCCGCTTCCCCGAATCCGCATGATCCCGCCCGGCCTCCTCATCTCGGCCCCCGCCTCGGGCACCGGCAAGACGACCGTCGCGCTGGGCCTGATCGCCGCCTTCCGCGCGCAGGGCCTGTCCGTGCAACCGTTCAAGAGCGGGCCTGACTACATCGACCCCGCCTTCCATACCGCCGCCGCCCAATCCCGCGCCTCGGCCAATCTCGACAGTTGGGCGATGGGGCCGGACCGCCTCGCCACCCTCGCGGCCACCGCCAGCGGCGCGGATATCGTGGTGGCCGAAGGCTCCATGGGCCTTTTCGACGGCACCGCCACGCCGGGCGAAACCGGAAACGGCGCCAGCGCCGACATCGCCGCCCGCATGGGCTGGCCCGTGCTTCTGGTCCTTGACGTGGGCGGCCAGGCCCAGACCGCCGCAGCCGTGGCCATGGGCCTTGCCCGCTTCGATCCCGCCGTCCGCCTCTGCGGCGTGATCCTGAACCGCGTCTCCTCCCCCCGCCACGAATCCCTCCTCCGCGCCGGATTCGACCGCGCGGGCCTCCCCGTCCTCGGCGCGCTGCCGAAGCGGACCGACATCGCCCTCCCCGCCCGCCATCTCGGCCTCGTCCAGGCCGAGGAACTGCCCGAACTGGCCGCCCAACTCGCCGCCTTGGGAGACCTCGTCGCCACCCATTGCGACCTCGCCGCGATCCGCGCCGCCGCCACCCCCTCGCGCGCACCCTCCAGCCCGGCCAAACCCATCCCCGCCCCCGGCGAACGCATCGCGCTGGCCCGCGACGCGGCCTTCTCCTTCGTCTATCCCCACCTCATCGCCGACTGGCGCGCCCAAGGGGCCACCATCCTCCCCTTCTCCCCCCTCGCCGATCAGGCCCCCGAACCCAGCGCCACCGTCGCCTGGCTCCCCGGCGGCTACCCGGAACTTCACGCCCCCCGCCTCGCCGCCGCCGATACCTTCCGCGATGGCCTGAAAGCCTTCGCCGAAACCCGCCCCGTCCATGGCGAATGCGGGGGCTACATGGCGCTTGGTGCGGGGCTGGTGGCCGCCGATGGCACGCGCCACCGCATGGCGGGCCTTCTGGGCCTTGAAACCAGCTTCGAGAAACGCCGCATGCATCTCGGCTACCGCCTCGCCCGCCCGCATGTCGCCCTGCCCGGCCTCGCCGATGCCCCCGCGCTCCGCGGCCACGAATTCCACTACGCCACGATCCTGTCGCAGCCCGACGCCCCCCTCGCCCAAGTCACCGATGCGAACGGGGTTGCAGTCGCCGAAACCGGCTCCTACCAACACCAGCCAAAGGGCGGCCTCACCAGCGGCACCTTCTTCCACCTCATCGCCCCCGCCAAGGCCACCCCATGACCCCCGGTTTCGTCTCCTTCGTCTCCTCCGGCCCCGGCGACCCGGAGCTTCTGACCCTCAAGGCCGCCCGCCGTCTGGCCGAGGCAGATGTCATCCTCTTCGACGACCTCGCCTCCGGCCCCCTCCTGACCCATGCCGCCCCTTCGGCGGAACTGGTGGCAGTGGGCAAACGCGCAGGCCGCCCCTCGCCCAAGCAGGACCATGTCAGCCGCCTTCTCGTCGATCACGCCACAACCGGCGCGCGGGTGGTGCGGCTCAAATCCGGCGATGGCGGCCTTTTCGGGCGGCTGGAGGAGGAACTCGTCGCCCTCCGCGCCGCCGGCATCGGGTATGAGATCATCCCCGGCGTCCCCTCCGCCTGCGCCGCCGCCGCCGCCGCAGGCATCCCCCTCACCCGCCGCCTGACCGCCCGCCGCGTGCAATTCGTCACCGGCGCCGATGTCACCGGCGGCCTGCCCGAAGACCTCAACTGGCCCGCGCTGGCGGATGCCGAGGCGACGACCGTCGTCTTCATGGGCAAGCGCACCTTCCCCACCCTCGCCGCCCATCTCATCGCCCACGGCCTGCCCCCCGACACCCCCGCCCTGCTGGCCGAGGCCGTCACCCATCCGGAACAATCGCTCACCCGCCTGACCGTCGCCACCCTCGCCGCCCAACTGGCAGAGGCGCGCAGCGACCAACCCGCCCTCATCCTCTACGGCCCGCTGGCTGATCCCTGACGCCTGCGACGCTTTCGCCCCCGCCCCTGTCGCCTTCACGCTTGCCTGCACCGCGCCATGGGCGCAGAACGGCAGGGCAAGGTGCCCCGCGCGTCACGGCAAGGGGCTCAAACGGGAATGGGGAAGGGCGGACCCAATCGCGGCGCCCCCACCCCAGCCGCCCCCGCGACTGTCAGCGGCGAGCGGCCATCCTTCACGCCACTGGCCTTCGGGCCGGGAAGGCGGATGGCCGCACCGACCCGCCAGCCAGGAGACCGGCCTCGCATCAGCGCAACCATCCGCCGTCGGGTGTGACGGCAAGGAGAACGACATGCATATCGAACCCGGCCTCGTCGATGGGGCCAAATTGCTGCTGGGCTATGCCACGGCCTCGGCCGCCGCCGCCACGGGCGCCATGATCCTCACCCGCGATCTGCGCGCACAGGGGCTGTCTTCCGTCGCGGCCCGCAGTGCCATCGCCACCGTGGCGACCTTCGTCTTCTTCGAGATTCTCCCCCATGCCCCCGTCGGCATCAGCGAGGTGCATCTCATCCTCGGCTCCAGCCTCTTCCTGATCCTCGGCGCAGGCCCCGCCGCGCTGGGCCTCGCGCTGGGCCTGCTGATCCAGGGCCTCTTCTTCGCCCCGATCGACCTGCCGCAATACGGCATGAACGTCACCACGCTGCTCGTGCCCCTCTTCGCCATCGCGGTGATCGCCCGGCGCATCATCCCCGCAGGCACGGCCTATGTGGACCTGCGCTACATGGATGTGCTGAAACTTTCGGCCACCTATCAGGGCGGCGTCGTGGCCTGGGTCGCCTTCTGGGCCTTCTGGGGGCAGGGCGCATCCGCCCTGTCCGACGTGGCCCTCTTCGGCGCGGCCTACATGACCGTCGTGCTGCTGGAGCCGCTGGTGGATCTCGCCCTTCTGGCTGGTGCGCGGGCGCTGAAGGGCCGCGCCCCGCTTGCGCTGGTCACGCCGCGCCTCTACGCCTGAGGCGCAAAGGGCGTGGGGCCGATCCCGGCCCCGCGCCCCGCAACAGGACGACAGATGATCCACCTCACCCTCATCGGCATCGGCACCGGCAATCCCGATCATGTCACGGGGCAGGCGATCCGCGCCATGAACACGGCCGACCTGATCCTCATTCCGCTCAAGGGCGACGACAAGGCCGATCTCGCCGGGTTGCGCCTCGAAATCTGCCGCGCGAACCTGACGAACCCCGCCACCCGCATCGCCCCCTTCGACCTGCCGACGCGCGACCCCGCCACGCCCGATTACCTCAACCGCGTGAACGACTGGCACGACGCCATCGCCGCGCTCTGGCAGGCCGAGATCGAGAAGCACCTCGCCCAAGGCGGCGGCCCCAACGTCGCCCTCCTCGTCTGGGGCGACCCCTCGCTCTATGACAGCACGCTGCGCATCGCCGACCGCGTCGCCCGCCACCTGCCCCTCACGCTGCAAGTCATCCCCGGCATCACGGCAATTCAGGCGCTCTGCGCCGCCCATGCCATCCCGCTCAACGATCTGGCGAAACCCTTCGTCATCACCACTGGCCGCCAGTTGCGCGCCCATGGCTGGCCGCCCGCCGCCGATACGGTCGTCGTCATGCTGGACAGCGGCGCGGCCTTCGACGCCCTGCCGCAAGACGGCCTCCACATCTGGTGGGGCGCCTATGTCGGGATGACCGAACAGATCATCATCCAAGGCCCGCTGTCAGAGGTCGCGGAAACCATCCGCACCACCCGCGCCAAGGCCCGCGCCGATCACGGCTGGATCATGGACATCTACCTGATGCGCCGCAGCGCTCAGCCCAGCGCGTAGCCCGATCCCCGCACCGTGCGGATCGGGTCCTCATCGCCATGTACGCACAGCGCCTTGCGCAGCCGGCCCACATGCACATCCACTGTCCGCGTATCGACATAGATGTCGCGCCCCCAGACCCGGTCCAGGAGCTGCTCGCGCGACCACACCCGCCCCGGTTTTTCCATGAAGGCCGTCAACAGGCGGAACTCCGTCGGACCCAGCTTCAGCACCTTCTCGCCCCGGAACACCCGATGCGTCTCCGTATCCAGCCGGATGCCGTCGAACTCCAGCACCACACCCATGGTCGAAGGCCGCACACGCCGGATCTGCGCCCGCGCCCGCGCCATCAATTCCACCATCGAATAGGGCTTGATGACATAGTCATCCGCCCCCGTCTCCAGCCCCCGCACGCGGTCCACCTCATCGGCCCGCGCCGACAGCATGATGACGGGTATCCCCCGCGTCTCGGGTCGCATCTTCAACCGGCGGCAGACCTCGATCCCCGAAACCTTGGGCATCATCCAGTCCAGGATGATCATGTCGGGATGATCCTCGTCCACCAGCAGAAGCGCATCCTCGCCATTGTCGGCCTGGATCACGTCAAACCCTTCGGCCTCCAGATTATAGGCCAGCACCTCGCGCTGCGCGAACTCGTCCTCCACCAGCAGAACCTTGGGCTGCTGCACCATGATGCGCTCCATCCGTTCCTACCCTTCGGCCGCCGAAACATCCGGCACGATATCGGCCTTAGGCCGCTCGTCCCCCGGCACCGTCCCGGTCGCCAGATAGATCACCTGCTCGGCAATCGCCGTGGCGTGGTCGCCCACCCGTTCGATGTTCTTGGCGATGAAATGCAGATGCATCGCCGCGCTGATATTGCGCGGGTCTTCCATCATATGGGTCAGCAACTCGCGGAACAGCGAGTTGTACATCTGGTCCACCTCGCGGTCGCGGTCGCGGATATCGGCGGCCACCGCCACATCCTGCGCGATATAGGCGTCCAGCGCCTCCTTCAGGCGCAACACCACCGTCCGCGCCATCCGCTGCACCGTGGCCGTGGTGCCGTCCAAAGGCGCCATGTTCGACAGGACCAAGGCCCGCTTGGCAAGGTTCTTGGCATAATCCCCCGCCCGTTCCAGTGCGGCGGCAATCCGCATCACCGACAGCACCACCCGCAGGTCGCCCGCCGTCGGGGCCCGCAGCGCCAGAAGCCGCGCACATTCCGACTGGATCTGCATCTCCAGCGCGTCGATGGCGGCATCGCCCGAACGCACCTTCTGCGCCAGCGCCTCGTCGCGCTTCTCCAGCGCTTCGGCGGCATCCAGCAGCGCCTGTTCCACCAGCCCGCCCATCCGCAGCACATGGGCCTGCACGGCCTCCAGATCGCGGTCGAATGCGGTGTGGATATGGGGTTCCTTCATCGCGCGTCCTCCCTCAGCCGATCCGGCCGGTGATATAGGCCTCGGTCCGGGGGTCCTGCGGGGTGGTGAAGATCTGCCCCGTCTCGCCATATTCGACGAGGCTTCCCAGATGGAAGAAGGCCGTCTTCTGGCTGACCCGCGCCGCCTGCTGCATCGAATGCGTCACGATCACGACCGAGAACTGGCTCCGGAGTTCGTCAATCAACTCCTCCACCTGCGCCGTGGCGATGGGGTCAAGCGCCGAACAGGGCTCGTCCATCAACAGCACTTCCGGCGCCGTCGCCACCGCCCGCGCGATGCACAGCCGCTGCTGCTGCCCGCCGGAAAGGCCGGTGCCCGGGGCCGCCAGACGATCCTTCACCTCGTTCCACAGCGCCGCCTTCTTCAGCGACGTCTCCACGATCTCGTCCAGTTCCGCCTTGCTGCGCGCCAGCCCGTGGATCTTCGGCCCATAGGCCACATTCTCATAGATCGACTTCGGAAAGGGGTTCGGCTTCTGGAACACCATCCCCACCTTCGCGCGCAACTGCACCGGGTCGATGCGCGGATCATAGATGTCCTGCCCGTCCAGCGTGATGCGCCCCGCCACCTTCGCGCTCGCCACCGTGTCGTTCATCCGGTTCAGACAGCGCAGGAAGGTGGACTTGCCGCATCCCGACGGCCCGATAAAGGCCGTCACCGTCCGGTCAAGGATCGCCACATCCACATCCTTCAGCGCGTGCTTCTCGCCGTAATGCACCTGCACCCCGCGCGCCTCGATCTTGGCCTGCCTGTTGCTCACGTCCCGCTCCACCAACCGCATGTCGTTCATCGTCAGATACCCCTCACCACCGCCGCTCGAACCGCCGCCGCAGCAGGATCGCCGCCACGTTCATGATCACGAGGAAGACCAGAAGCACGATGATCGCGCCCGAAGACCGCTCGATGAAGGCCGGGTCAGACCGCGACGCCCAGGAATAGACCTGCACCGGAAGCGCCGTCGCCGGGTCCATCACGCCGCCCTCGAAGGGCCCCGCCGGATAGTTCGTGACGAAAGCCACCATCCCGATCAGCAAGAGCGGCGCCGTCTCGCCAAGCGCCGAGGCAAGGCCCAGGATCGTCCCCGTCATGATCCCCGGCATGGCCAGAGGCAGCACATGGTGGAACACAAGCTGCATCTTCGACGCCCCGATCCCCAGCGCCGCCTCGCGGATCGACGGCGGCACCGCCCGGATCGCCGCCCGCGTGGCGATGATGATCGTGGGCAGGGTCATCAACGAGATGACAAGGGCCCCCACCAGGCTCGATGATTGCGGCAGCCCCATGAAGTTGATGAAGATCGCAAGGCCAAGGATGCCGAAGACGATCGACGGCACGGCGGCCAGGTTCGAGATATTCACCTCGATCAGGTCGGTCAGCCGGTTCTTCGGCGCGAATTCCTCAAGATAGATCGACGCCGCCACCCCCACCGGCACGGTGAAGATCGCCACCAGCACCATCATGTAGAGCGACCCGATGATCGCCACGCCCAGGCCCGAAGCCTCGGGCCGCAGGTCCGATGCATCCGGCCCGGTCAGGAAACCCCAGTTGAACGGCATGGTCAGGATGCCCGCCGCCACCAGATTGTCGGCAAGGTCCAACTGCTCGGGCGTCACATTGGTATCCCGCTCCGCCGTCGCGCGCGTCACCCGGCCCTTCAGATAGCCGTCGATCCGCCCCGTGGCATAGACCGACACCTCCACCACCTGCCCCACCAGCGACGGATCGGCCAGCACCCGGTCGCGCAGCCGCGCCGGGCCGTCATCCGACAGCATGTCGCCAAGGTCCTTCTCCGGCACCCCGGCCGTGTCGATCCCTTCCGCCGCCAGATGCGCGACAAAGGCCTGCGACAGCAGCCGCTTGTACCCGATGGTCGTGACCTTCGCCATTTCCTCGGGGTTGCGGTTGCCCGCCTTGTCCACAATCACCGCATCCACCGTCACCGGGAAGGTGATCGTCGCCTGCCGGAAGGCCGACACGCCATCCATCAGGATCGTCGCCAGCATGACGAACAGCGTCGCAAGGCTTAGAACGATGGCCCCGATGCCATAGGCCTTCATCCGCCATTCCCGCGCCCGCCGCCGCTTCGTCCGCGCGCTTCCTTCCAGAAGCGACCCGCCGCGCGCCCGCTCGGGCGCCCCCGCCGTCACATCGGTCATTCGTATTGCTCCCGGTACTTCCGCACGATCCACAGCGCAAAGACGTTCAGACACAGCGTGATCACGAAGAGCGAAATCCCAAGCGCAAAGGCCACCAGCGTCTCGGGCGAGTTGAACTCGGTATCCCCCGTCAACTGGCTCACGATCTTCACCGTGATCGTGGTCATCGCCTCGAACGGGTTCAGGTTCAGCTGCGCCGCAGCCCCCGCCCCCATCGTCACGATCATCGTCTCGCCAATCGCCCGGCTCGTCGCCATCAGCACCGCGCCCACGATGCCGGGCAGCGCGGCAGGCAGCACCACCTGCGTCACCGTCTCGGCCTTGGTGGCACCCAGCCCCAAAGATCCGTCGCGCAGCGATTGCGGCACCGCCGTGATGATGTCATCCGACAGCGACGAGATGAACGGTATGTTCAGGATGCCGATCACGATCCCCGCCGTCACGACCGACGATCCCGAATTGCCCAGCCCCGTCGGCATGGCAATCCAGTCGCGCACCAAAGGCCCCACCGTCACCAGCGCGAACAGGCCGAAGACCACGGTCGGTATCCCCGCGATCACCTCGATCAGCGGCTTGACCACCGCCCGCACCCGCGCATCCGCGAATTCCGCCAGATAGATCGCGGCAAACAGGCCCACCGGCACCGCCACCAGCATCGAGATCAGGGTGATATACAGCGTCCCCCAGAGCAGCGGCAGCAGGCCAAGCTGCGAATTGCCCTGAAAGGCAGGCGACCAGGTCAGCCCGAAGAAGAAATCCTGAATGGGATACATCCCGAAGAACCGGATGCTTTCCGACAGCATCGACAGCACGATCCCCACCGTCGTCAGGATCGCGATGGTCGAGGCCAGCATCAGCAGCGCCAGCACGACGCCTTCCACCCGGTTGCGCGCCCGGAACTCCGGCCCCGTCAGCTTGATCGCATAGGCAAGCCCCGCCACCGCCAGCGCCAGAACCAGCACCGTCCGCCACAGCCCGCCGACCGTCGCCAGCCCCCGGTATTCCTGCGCCGCGGCCAGCGTCTCGGGCTGCACATCGGCCCCCAGCGCCACGCCCGTCGCGGCCAGCCGGTCGCGCACCGCGCCCGCATCCAGCGCCGACGCTTCATCGGCACTCATCGCGCCAGAAGCAATCGCCGATTCAAGCCCGGCAGCGATCCGCCGCACATCGGCAAACAGCAGCGTCCGCGCACTGTCATCCTGCACCATCTCGGGAGGGAACATTCCCGACAGACGGCTCTCGATCACCATCGGCTGCACGATCTGCCAGACCGCCAGAAACAGCATCGCAGGCACCGCGGCCATGATCGACCCGTGCCAGCCATAATAGTTGGGCCGCGAATGCAGCCGCCTTGCATCACCACCCGCAAGGGCCATGGCCCGTTGCCGGGCCAGAACAAATCCGGCAAGGGCCAGAACGCCCAGCACGGTAAGGATCAGGAATACCGACATGCCGCCCCCCGGCTGGCAAAGGGAAACGGGGCGGCACCCTGCGGTGCCGCCCCCTTGGTCCGCCTCAGTTCAGCGGGCCCATCACTTCTTCGGCCGCCACGGCCGCCTGCGTCGCCGCAAGCTCCGGGTCCGACACCAGGCCATAGGCCGCCAGCGGGCCATCCGGGCCGGCCATGTCATCCGACACGAAGAATTCGACGAATTCCTTCAGGCCGGGGATCACGCCGATATGCTGCTTCTTGACGTAGAAATACAGCGGACGCGACACCGGGTACTCGCCCGTGGCAATCGACTCGACCGACGGCACCACGCCCGACATCGTCGCCACGCGCAGCTTGTCGGTGTTGTTCTGATAGAAGCTCAGGCCGAACACGCCGATCGAGGTCGGGTTGGCATCCAGACGGGCCAGCGTCTCGGTATAGTCGCCATCGATATCGACGGAAACGCCATCCGTGCGCAGCGCCATGCACTGCTCTTCCGCCGCATCCTCGTCACCGCCAGCAGCGGCCTTGAAGGCCTCGAAAGCACCGGTTTCCTCGCAGCCCGCCACGATCACCTTGGTGTCGAACACTTCGCGCGTGCCGTGCTTGGTGCCGGGGATGAAGGCCAGGATGTCCTGCGCGGGCAGCGCGGCATCCACCTCGTTCCACGCCTTGTGCGGGTTGGCGACCAGGGCGCCATCCTTCATCACCTGCGCGGCCAGCGCATTGTACCAATGCGCGGGCGTGAAGGCGAATTCCGGGCCGTCCACCTTCGACGCGAAGACGATCCCGTCATATCCGATGCGGACTTCCATGATGTCGGTCACGCCATTCGCGGCGCAAAGCTCGATATCCGACTGGCTGATCCGGCTGGACGAGTTGGCGATGTCGATGGTGTTCTCGCCCACGCCTTCGCACATCTTCTTGCGGCCGGCACCCGACCCGCCGCCTTCCACGACCGGGGTCGGGAAGTCGAAGTTTTCGCCGAAGGCTTCGGCGACGATGGTCGCATAGGGCAGCACGGTCGAGGAACCGGAGATCTGCACGTTGTCGCGCGCCAGCGCCAGGCCGGTCGATCCGGCCAGCACCGCGACGGCGGAAAGGGTAAGCTTCAGGGAGGTCATGTCTCTCTCCATCGGTGATCCGCGACCCCCCGCACGGGCGCCGCTTCACCGATGCTGCTACCGCCCCAGCGTGACGACTCTGCAAAGATCATGTGACAGTTCTGTAACGGCCCTTGCAAAGGCACCGCTCCCGACAGGGCTTAACCAATCCCGACTCCACCGCGCGTGGCCACAGTTTGCTGCACAGAATGCGGCACAGGATACGGCACGGCCGAAATCCCCTCCGAAAAAGGTAAATGCCTGACAGGATTGAAGATTGCGGCGATGCGAAAACCGCCCGGCGCTACAGGTCCTCGACCAGCACCACCCCCTGCATCGCCTTGATCGCCCCCTTGATCTGGGGCGTCACGGGATAGGGCTGGGGCAATGTCACATCAATCTCGCGCCCCGTTTCATCCGGCACGCAGATCGTCACCTGCGCCTTAGACCGCCCCTCCACCTTGGCCAGCAGCGCCGCCACCGACGCCGCCGCCTCCGCCCGGTTCAGATGGATGCGCAGCGCCGTGGCCCCCGCCTCGGCAGCAACGGAATCAATGGGTTGCACCCCGTTGGCCAGCAGTTTCACCGAATCGCCATCCGGGTCCGCGCGCACCGTCAGCACCACGTTCCGCCCCGGTTCCAGATGATCCCGCGCCGCTTCCAGCACGTCGGAAAACACCGTCACCTCATAAAGCCCCGTCGGATCGGACAGCGACACGAAGGCGAAACGGTTCCCCTTCGCCGACTTCCGCTCCTGCCTTGCCGACACGGACCCTGCCATCTTCACCACACAGGTTCCGCGCTGCTCCGCAAGCCGCGTCACCTCGGTCAAGGTCTTGATTTCCTTGCGCTTCAGCGCTGCCATATAGTCATCCAGCGGATGCCCCGACAGATAGAATCCGATCGCCATATGCTCCTGCGCCAGCCGCTCCGTCGGCAGCCAGTCGCCCCGATTGGCCAGCCGCGGCTCGGGGATATCCGCCCCGGCCTCGCCGAACAAAGACACCTGCGAAGACCCCTTCGCCTCATGCACCGCCGCCGAATAGGCCACCAGCGAATCAAGTCCCTCGAACACCCGCGCCCGATTCGCATCCAGAATGTCAAAGGCCCCCGCCCGCGCCAGCATCTCCAAGGGCCGCTTGCCGATCTTCTTCAGGTCGACACGGCGGGCAAAATCGAAAAGGGAAACAAAGGCTTGGCCACCCCGTGCCTCGACGATCATCTTCATCGCCTCGACACCCACATTCTTCAACGCACCCAGCCCATAGACCACTTGCCCCTCGACAACCGTAAAGGTCGCCAGCGACCGGTTCACACAAGGCGGCACCGTCTTGATGCCCAGCTTGTCCACCTCGCGCTTGTAGACGGCCAGCTTGTCGGTCAGGTGGATATCGCAATTCATGACCGCCGCCATGAACTCCACCGGGTAATTGGCCTTGAGGTAAGCCGTCTGATAGCTCACCACCGCATAGGCGGCGGCATGCGACTTGTTGAAGCCGTAATTGGCGAATTTCTCCAGCAGGTCAAAGACTTCACCCGCCTTCTTGGCGTCGATGTTATGGGTCTTCTTGGCCCCCTCGATGAACTTGGGCCGCTCCTTCGCCATCTCCTCGGCGATCTTCTTGCCCATCGCCCGACGCAGCAGGTCCGCCCCGCCCAGCGAATATCCCGCCATGACCTGCGCGATCTGCATCACCTGTTCCTGATAGACGATGATGCCCTGCGTTTCCTTCAGGATATGGTCGATGGTGGGATGGATGGACTCCAACTCCCGCAGCCCGTTCTTCACCTCGCAATAGACGGGGATATTCTCCATCGGGCCGGGCCGATACAGCGCCACCAGCGCCACGATATCCTCGATGCAGGTGGGCTTCATCCGCCGCAGCGCATCCATCATGCCGCTGGATTCCACCTGGAACACCGCCACCGTCTTGGCCGCGGCGTAAAGCTCGTAGGTCGGTTTATCATCCAATGGAATCAAGCTGATATCCAGCGTGACCCCGCGCAGTTTCAGCAGGTCCAGCGCGTTCTGGATCACCGTCAGCGTCTTCAGACCCAGAAAGTCGAACTTCACCAGACCCGCCGCTTCCACCCATTTCATGTTGAACTGCGTGGCCGGCATGTCCGACCGCGGGTCCTGATAAAGCGGCACCAGCTCATCCAGCGGCCGGTCCCCGATCACCACCCCCGCGGCATGGGTGGAGGCGTTGCGATACAGCCCCTCGATCTGCTCCGCGTAATCCAGAAGCCGGCCCACCACCTCTTCCTTCGCCGCCTCGCGCAGACGCGGCTCATCCGCCAGCGCCTTGGTGATGGAAACCGGCTTCACACCCTCCAGCGGGATCATCTTCGACAGCCGGTCCACCTGCCCATAGGGCATCTGCAACACCCGCCCCACATCCCGCACCGCCGCCTTGGACAAGAGCGCGCCGAAGGTGATGATCTGCCCCACCTTCTCGCGCCCGTAATGCTCCTGCACATAGCGGATCACCTCTTCCCGGCGGTCCATGCAGAAGTCGATGTCGAAGTCCGGCATCGACACCCGCTCCGGGTTCAGGAACCGTTCGAAAAGAAGGGCATAGCGCAGCGGATCAAGGTCCGTGATCGTCAGAGCATAGGCCACAAGCGACCCGGCCCCCGACCCCCGCCCCGGCCCCACGGGGATGTCATGCGCCTTGGCCCATTTGATGAAGTCCGACACGATCAGGAAATAACCGGGGAACCCCATCTTCTCGATGATGTCCAACTCGAAATCCAGCCGCGCCTGATACTCCTCCACGCTCGCCGCATGCGGAATGACGGCCAGCCGGTTCTGCAACCCTTCATTCGCCTGACGGCGCAGTTCCTGCACCTCGTCATCGGCGAATTTCGGCAGGATCGGCTTGCGCTTCGCCGCCATGAAGGCACAGCGCCGCGCGATCTCCACCGTGTTTTCAAGGGCTTCGGGAAGGTCCGCGAAGAGCGCGCACATCTCCGCCTCGGACTTCAGGTAATGCTGCGGCGTCAGGCGGCGGCGCGGCTGGCTCTGGTCCACATAGGCCCCTTCCGCAATGCAAATCAGCGCATCATGCGCCTCATACATGTCGGATTTCGGGAAATAGACGTCATTGGTGGCCACCAGCGGCAGGCCCATCTCATAGGCCATCTCGACGAAACCCCGCTCCGTCGCGGCCTCGGCCTCCGTCAGCCGCCCGCCCTCGCCCGGATGACGCTGCAACTCCACATAGAGCCGATCCCCGAAACAAGCCGCCAGCCGCTCCATCAAGGCCCGCGCCTTTGCCCCCTGCCCCTGTTGCAGGAACCGCCCCACCGGCCCCTCCGCCCCGCCCGTGAGGCAGATCAGCCCCGCCGAATACCGCTCCAACTCTTCCAGCGTCACCTGATTAAGCTGCCCTGCCTTGTCCAGATACAGGCAGGAATTCAGCTTCATCAGGTTCATGTAACCCGCTTCGGACTGCGCCAGCAGGACCACCGGCGCAGGCAGGCGCAGCTTTTCCCCCGGGTGGGCCGGATCATGCGCGACGGCGACCTGACAGCCCACGATGGGTTGCACCCCCGCATCCTTGGCCAGAACCGAAAACTCCAGCGCGCAGAACATGTTGTTCGTATCCGTCACGGCGACGGCGGGCATTTCGGCCGCCGCGACCAGCTTGACCAGCTTCTTCACCGGGATCGCGCCTTCCAGCAGCGAATGTTCGGTATGGACGCGCAGATGGATGAATCGGGGATTGTTTGCCATGACCTCAGCCTAGCGAAGCGTCACAGGCGGGGAAAGACCGCCCTGTCTTTCGGCAAAACGGGAAACTGCTTCGCGGGATTTCAGAAAGGTTCCGCTTGCCATGTGGCAGGGGCGCGCGCTTCACTGCTAGGAAGATAGAAGGCCCGAACCGGCAAACGGGGGGCATGGGGCGCGTGGCCCGCTTTACGCCGCATCGGGCGGCCACGCACATCGCCTCGAACGGGGAGAAGGCGGCGGGTTGGACGATGACAGGGATCGCGTTTCTCCTGAACGGAACGCCTGTCCGCGTGGAAGGCGAAGGCCCCACGCGCACACTTCTTGATTTCCTGCGCGAAACGCGCGGGCTCTGTGGCACCAAGGAAGGCTGCAACGAAGGCGATTGCGGCGCCTGCACCGTGATGGTCACGGATGACAAAGGCAGCCGCGCGCTCAACGCCTGCATCCTCTTCCTGCCCCAGCTTCACGGCAAGGCCGTCCGCACCGTCGAAGGCCTTTCCGGCCCCAAGGGCGAGATGCACCCTGTGCAAGAGGCGATGGTCACGCATCACGGCTCCCAATGCGGCTTCTGCACCCCCGGTTTCGTCGTCTCCATGGCCGTGGCCCAGATGAACGGACGGCGCGACCATGACGATGTGCTGGCAGGCAACCTCTGCCGCTGTACGGGTTATGCCCCGATCATCCGCGCCGCCGAAGCCGCTGCCGCGGCCCCCGTCCCCGACTGGATGCAAGCCGACCGAAAGGCCTTGGCGTCCTTCGCGGCCGATGCGGGGCAGGACGATACCGCCTTCCGCCCCAGCAATTCGGACGACCTTGCCGACTGGTATCTCGCCCATCCCGACGCCACCCTCATCGCCGGGGCCACCGACGTAGGCCTCTGGGTAACGAAACAGCTCCGCGACCTCGCGCTCGTCGCCTTCCTCAATGGCGTTTCCGACCTGCAACAGATCGAACGGCAAGGCGGGATGCTGCATGTCGGCGCCGGTGTCACCATCGCCGCCCTGCGGACGGCGGTGCAGGACCGCCTGCCCTCCTTCGCGGAACTCCTGCGCCGCTACGCCAGCGAACAGGTCCGCAACGCCGCCACCATCGGCGGCAATATCGCCAACGGCTCTCCCATCGGCGATGGCCCGCCCGCGCTGATCGCGCTTGGCGCGACCCTGCACCTGCGCCGGGGCGATGACCTGCGGTCGATCCCGCTCGAATCCTTCTTCCTCGACTACCGCAAACAGGACCGCCGCCCGGGCGAATTCGTGGCCGGGATCAGCTTCCCCGAACAGGCCCCCGGCTTGCGCTGCTACAAGATTTCCAAGCGCTTCGATCAGGACATATCCGCCGTCTGCGGCTGCTTCAACGTCACGGTCGATGCCGGCCGGATCACCGCCGCCCGCATCGCCTTCGGCGGCATGGCGGGCATCCCCAAACGCGCCGCCCATGTCGAACAGGCCCTGATCGGACAGCCGTGGTCTGAAGCGACCATCGCCGTCGCCCTTCCCGCCTTCGCACAGGATTTCACGCCCCTCACCGACATGCGCGCCAGCGCCGCTTATCGCCTCGAAACCGCGGCCAACCTCCTCCGCCGCTATGTCCACGACCTGAACGGCAGCCCCGTCTCGGTGCTGGAGGTCGCGCCATGACCATGGGCAAACCCCTCCCCCACGATGCCGCGCCGCTCCATGTCACCGGACAGGCGCGCTATATCGACGATATCCCCCTGCCCGGCACCGCGCTGCACCTCGCCTTCGGCCTCTCCACCATCGCGCATGGCGAGATCGCGTCGATGGACCTCTCCGCCGTCCGCGCCGCCCCCGGCGTGGTGACGGTCCTCTCCGCCGAAGACTTCGCCGAGATGCCCGATTGCAGCCCCTCGGTGCATGACGAACCGCTGCTTTCCACGGGAATGGTCCATTACCTCGGCCAGCCGATCTTCCTTGTCGCTGCCGACAGCCACCTCGCCGCCCGCCGTGCCGCGCGTCTGGCCAAGGTCACATATCGCGAACGCCCCGCCCTCCTGACAGTGGATGACGCGCTGGCCGCCAACAGCCGCTTTGAACAGGGCCCCGTGATCTGGACGAAGGGCGACCCCGCCGCCGCCATCGCCAAGGCCCCCCACAGCATCGAAGGCACATTCGAGGTCGGCGGGCAGGAGCATTTCTACCTCGAAGGCCAGGTCGCCGCCTGCCTGCCGCAGGAAGGGGGCGATGTGACCATCCTCTCCTCCACCCAGCACCCGACCGAAATCCAGCACAAGGTCGCCCACGCCCTCCATCTGCCGATGAGTTCCGTCCGCGTCGAAGTCCGTCGCATGGGCGGCGGCTTCGGCGGCAAGGAAAGCCAGGGCAACGCGCTCGCCATCGCCTGCGCCGTGGTGGCCACCCGCACCGGGCGGCCCTGCAAGATGCGCTATGACCGCGACGACGACATGATGATCACGGGCAAGCGGCACGATCTGCGCATCGTCTACCGCGCCGGGTTCGATGACGCGGGCCGCGTGACGGGGATTGAATTCACCCATCTCTTCCGCTGCGGCTGGGCGCAGGACCTGTCCTTGCCCGTGGCCGACCGGGCGATGCTCCATGCCGACAACTGCTATCATCTGCCCGACATCCGCATCGAAAGCCACCGCCTGAAGACCCATACGCAAAGCGCCACCGCCTTCCGCGGCTTCGGCGGCCCGCAGGGAATGGTCGGGGTGGAACGGGTGATGGACCACATCGCCCATACGCTGGGCAAGGACCCGCTGGCGGTGCGCCGCGCCAATTTCTACCGCGCGGCAGAGGTGGCGGGGCCGGTGCAGACCACGCCCTATCACATGGCGGTGGAGGATTTCATCGGCCATGACCTCGTCGCCGAACTGGAACGCAGCAGCGACTTCCAAAAGCGCCGGGCCGAGATCGCCGCATGGAACGCCACATCGCCCATCCTGAAGCGTGGCATCGCCCTGACACCGGTGAAATTCGGCATCTCCTTCACCCTGACCCACCTCAATCAGGCCGGGGCCCTGGTCCATGTCTATCAGGACGGCTCCATCCAGTTGAACCACGGCGGCACGGAAATGGGCCAGGGCCTGTTCCAGAAGGTCGCGCAAGTCGTGGCAGGCGTCTTCGGCGTCGATGCCGGGGCGGTGAAGATCACCGCCACCGATACGGGCAAGGTCCCCAACACCTCGGCCACCGCCGCCTCCTCCGGGTCGGACCTGAACGGGATGGCGGCCAAGGCGGCGGCCGAGACGATCCGCGCCCGCCTTGCCACCTTCCTCGCCGAAAAGCACCAGACGCAGCCGGACTCCGTCCGCTTCGCCGATGGCCTGGTCCATGTCGCGGGCGAGGCCTATGATTTCGCCCGTGTCGCAGGCTGGGCCTATCAGGCGCGCGTCTCGCTCTCCTCAACCGGGTTCTACGCCACGCCCAAGATCGTCTGGGACAGGATGCGCGGCACGGGCCGCCCCTTCCTCTACTTCGCCTATGGCGCGGCGGTGACCGAAGTGGTGATCGACACGCTGACGGGCGAGAACCGCATCCTGCGGGCCGACCTACTGCATGACACCGGCACCAGCCTGAACCCAGCGCTGGATATCGGGCAGGTGGAAGGCGCCTATGTGCAGGGCGCGGGTTGGCTGACGACGGAGGAACTGGTCTGGGACGCGAAGGGGCGGCTGACCACCCACGCCCCCAGCACCTACAAGATCCCCGCCTGTTCCGACCGGCCCCGCATCTTCAATGTCGCGCTCTGGGGCCGCGCCAACCGGGAAGAGACGGTGGGCAAGTCCAAGGCGGTGGGGGAACCCCCCTTCATGCTGGGCATCTCGGCGCTGATGGCTTTGTCCGATGCCGTGTCAGCCTGCGGTGACGGAACCATCTACCCCGCGCTCGACGCGCCCGCCACGGCAGAGCGGGTGCTGGCAGCGGTGAAGCGGGTGCGCGGCCATGCATGACATCCCGCCCCCCGACCAACGGAATTTGACACAAATTCCGCCCCGAAATCTGCGCGCAGATTTCACCGCGATGTCTGCCTGCAGAAATCGCCTCCCGGCAGGGGCGCCCCATGTTTGACCTGGCATCCCTCCACACCGCGGTCACCGACCACGGCCCCACCGCCCGGGTGGTGATCGCCGCCCATGACGGGTCCAGCCCGCGCGAAGTGGGGGCGTCCATGCTGGTCTGGGCCACCGGCCAGTCCGGCACCATCGGCGGCGGCGCGCTGGAGCATGAGGCGACAACCCGCGCCCGTGCCCATCTGGATGCAACCCGCCCTCTCCTGACGCGCGAGGCCCTGGGTCCCAGGCTCGGCCAATGCTGCGGCGGGGCGGTCACCCTGCTGACCGAGGTCTTCACACCCGACACCCTGCCGCAGGCAGAGGCGGGCGTGATCGCCCGTCCCATCGACGGCCGCCCGATGCCGCTGGCGGTGAAACGCCTTCTGGCGCGGGCGCGTGGCGAAGGCGTCCTGCCCCGCCCCGCCCTGCTGCAAGGCTGGATGGTGGAACCCGTCGCACGCCCCGACCGCCACCTCTGGATCTGGGGCGCGGGCCATGTGGGCCGTGCGCTGACCGCCGTCATCGCCCCCCTGCCCGGCGTGGCGATCACCTGGATAGACATCGCCGCCGACCGTTTCCCCGAAACGGTCCCCGGCACTGTCACGGTCCGCGTCGAAGCAGACCCCGCGGGAGCCGTGACCACCGCCCCGCAGGATGCCGAACATCTGATCGTCACCTTCTCCCACGCGCTCGACCTGGACCTCTGCCACCGGCTGCTGACCCATGGCTTCGCCACCTGCGGCCTGATCGGATCGGCAACCAAATGGGCACGCTTCCGGTCGCGGCTTGCCGCCTTGGGCCATGCCCCCGGCACCATCGCCCGCATCGACAGCCCCATAGGCGACCCCGCGCTAGGCAAGCACCCGCAGGCCATCGCACTGGGCGTCGCCACCGACTTCCTTCGCAGGAAACACCAAAACGCGTCACGACAGGAGAGCGCGGGATGACAGGGACAGCCACCACCGCAAGGCCCGAACTACTGGCCGTGCAGGGCGTGACCAAGGCCTATCCGGGCGTCGTCGCCAACAGCGACGTGTCCTTTTCCATCGCCGAGGGCGAGGTTCATGCCCTTCTGGGCGAGAACGGCGCAGGCAAGTCCACGCTGGTCAAAATGATCTACGGCCTCGTAAAACCTGACAGCGGCACGATGCGGTTCCGCGGCCAGCCCTACCAGCCCGCCGAACCCCGCGCCGCCCGCGCCACGGGCGTTGCCATGGTCTTCCAGCATTTCAGCCTGTTCGAGGCGCTGAATGTCGCCGAAAATGTCGCGCTCGGCATGGAAAACCCGCCCCCGATGCGCGAACTCGCCACCCGCATCCGCGCGGTGTCCGAAGACTATGGCCTCCCCCTCGATCCCTCCCGCATGGTGGGCGACCTCTCGGCCGGCGAACGGCAACGGGTCGAAATCATCCGCTGCCTCCTTCAGGACCCCAAACTCCTGATCATGGACGAGCCGACCAGCGTCCTCACCCCGCAGGAGGTGGAGATCCTCTTCAAGACCCTTCGCCAACTCTCGTCCGAAGGCACCGCGATCCTCTATATCAGCCACAAGCTGGAAGAAATCCGCACCCTCTGTGACGAGGCGACGATCCTGCGGCGGGGCAAGGTCGTGGCCACCTGCACGCCACGCGACCGGTCCGCGCGCGAGATGGCCGAACTCATGGTCGGCGCGACCCTCACGCCCCCGGCCCGCGCAACCCAGGCCAAAGGGGCCACGGCGCTGGAGGTGGCGGGCCTTTCCGTGGCCTCCCCCATCCCCTTCGGCACCAGCCTCAAGGACATCTCCTTCCGCGTGGCAACGGGCGAGGTTCTGGGCATCGCGGGCGTCGCCGGGAACGGGCAGGACGAGCTTCTTCTCGCCTTGTCCGGTGAACTCCGGTCAGCACCCGATGCGGTCAGGATCGACGGCAAACCGATGGGGGAAGCCGGGCCGAATGCCCGCCGCGCCGCCGGATTGGTCGCCGCGCCAGAGGAACGCCTCGGCCATGCCGCTGCCCCCGACATGTCGCTGGTGGAGAATGCGCTGCTTTCCGGCGCGATCCGCAAGGGTCTGGTCAAGGGTGGCTTCATCGACTGGGCCGCCACAGGCGCCTTCGCCGAAGGGATCGTAAAGGATTTCGATGTCCGCACCCCCGGCACCCATGTCGCCGCCCGCGCCCTTTCGGGGGGCAACCTCCAGAAATTCGTGGTCGGCCGCGAACTCTCGCAATCCCCCGGCATCATCGTCATCAACCAGCCGACATGGGGCGTCGATGCCGCCGCCGCCGCCGCGATCCGGCAGGCGATCCTGGACCGTGCCGCCGCCGGTGCGGCCGTGGTCGTCATCAGCCAGGACCTCGATGAATTGCTGGAGATTGCCGACAATTTCGCCGCGCTCAACGAAGGGCGGCTGACAAAGCCGCGCCCGGTCGAGGGGCTGACCATCGACGAGATCGGCCTGATGATGGGCGGTGCCCACGGGATGGAGGTTGCGCATCATGCAGGCTGATCCGACCGTGGCGCGGGGCGGATGCCCCGGGGGGCTGTCTGCCCCCCGGCCCCCCCGAGGATACTTGCAGACAGAAAGTGCAGGGGAAGCAAAGTCATGATCCGGCTTGAGAAACGCCCCTCGCCTAGCGCCTTCTGGCAATGGGCCACCCCCATCCTCGCCGTGATCCTGACCATGATCGCCGGCGGGATCATGTTCGCGCTTCTCGGCAAGAACCCGGTGGAGGCGATCCGCACGATCTTCTGGGACCCGCTCTTCAACGAACAGTTCGCCGCCTATTCCCGACCGCAGCTTCTGGTGAAGGCGGGGCCGCTGATCCTGATCGCCGTCGGCCTCTCGCTGGGGTTCCGGGCGGGCATCTGGAACATCGGGGCCGAAGGCCAGTACATCATGGGCGCGATCTTCGGCGCGGGCGTGGGGCTTGCGCTCTACCCGGTCGAAACGCGCTGGGTCTTCCCGCTCATGGTGGTGGCGGGCATCTTCGGGGGCTGGCTCTGGGCGATGATCCCCGCGATCCTGAAGACGCGCTTCAACACGAATGAAATCCTCGTCTCGCTGCTCCTGGTCTATGTGGCGCAGAACATCCTCGCCTCCATGTCCATCGGCCTGCTCAGGAACCCCGAAGGCGGCGGCTTCCCCGGCAGCCGCAACCTCAGCCAGATCCCGGCCATGGCCAACCCCGAACTCATCCCCGGCACGGGGATGCACTGGGGCGTGGTCGCGGCCTTCATCGTGGTGATCGCCGCCTATATCCTGTTGCAGCGCCATATCCTCGGCTATCAGATCAAGCTGGCCGGTCAGGCCCCCAAGGCCGCCCGTTTCGCGGGGGTCAGCCCCGGTCGCCTCGTCCTTCTCTGCATGGGGCTTTCGGGCGCGCTGGCCGGGATGGCGGGTCTGTTCGAAGTGGCCGGCCCCTCGGGCCAGATCAGCATCGACTTCAACGTGGGCTATGGCTTCACCGCCATCATCGTGGCCTTCCTCGGCCGCCTGAACCCCATCGGCATCCTGCTGGCGGGTCTGCTCATGGCGCTCACCTATATCGGCGGCGAACTGGCCAGCTTCATGCTCGCCCTGCCTGCCGCCGCGATCCAGGCCTTCCAGGGGATGCTCCTGTTCTTTCTGCTGGCCGTGGATCTGCTCACCAATTACCGCGTCCGCTTCGGCTCGAAGAAGGAGATGGCCTGATGGATATCGGCGGCATCAATCCGGCGATCCTGATCGCCTCGCTGATGGTGGCCTCGGTCCCCATCATGCTCGCCGCGATCGGCGAACTGGTCGTCGAAAAGGCGGGGGTCCTCAACCTCGGGGTCGAGGGCATGATGATCATGGGCGCCATCTGCGGCTTCGCCACCGCCGTGGCGACCGGCAACCCCTATCTGGGCTTCATCGGTGGCGCCCTGGGCGCGGCAGGGCTCAGCCTTATCTTCGCGGTCTTGACGCAGGTCTTCCTGGCCAATCAGGTTGCCACGGGCCTTGCCCTCACGCTGTTCGGCCTGGGCCTGTCCTCCATGATCGGGCAGGGCTATGTGGGGATCAAGCCGCCCGCGACCGGCACGGTCCCCTTCGGCCCACTGGCCGACATTCCCTTCCTCGGCACGGTCCTCTTCCGCCATGACTGGATGGTCTATGTCTCCATCGGCATCGTCGCCGCCGTCTGGGCGGTGCTGAAATACACCCGCACCGGCCTGATCCTGCGCGCCGTCGGGGAAAGCCACGACGCCGCCCACGCGCTTGGCTACAAGGTCACCCGCATCCGCGTTCTGGCCATCCTCTTCGGTGGCGCCCTGGCCGGGATGGGCGGGGCCTATGTCAGCCTGATCCGCGTCCCGCAATGGACCGACGGCATCACCGCCGGCGCGGGCTGGATCGCGCTTGCCATCGTCGTCTTCGCCAGTTGGAAACCCTGGAGAGTCCTGCTTGGTGCCTATCTTTTTGGCGGTATCACCGTGCTACAGCTTAATCTGCAGGCGGCTGGGGCCCGAATCCCGGTCGAATACTTGTCGATGAGTCCGTATCTGATAACCATCCTCGTGCTGGTCATCATGTCCTCTGGCAAGGGCAAGGCGGCGCTGAACGCCCCCGCCGCTCTGGGCCAGAACTTCCACGCCTCGCGCTGAGGCACACACAACCCGGGGTCGGCTGCCGACCCCCAACCGGGAGCAAGAAATGAAGAGAAGAACGATCCTGAAAGGCGGCGCCGCGCTGGGCCTCGCCTCGATGATGGGGGGGAAGATGGCCCTGGCACAGGGGCTGGAGAAGGCGAAGGTCGGCTTCGTCTATGTCGGTCCCATCGGTGACGGCGGCTGGACCTTCCAGCACCATCAGGGCGCGCTGGCCGTGCAGGAGGCCTATGGCGACAAGGTCGAGATCGTGTGGCAGGAAAACGTGCCCGAGGGCGCGGATGCCGAACGCGTGCTGACGCAGATGGCGCTGTCGGGCTGCAACATCATCTTCACCACCTCCTTCGGCTTCATGGACCCGACCAATGCGGTCGCCGCCAAGTTCCCGGACATCAAGTTCGAACATGCCACCGGCTACAAGCGCGACCACGCCAACGTGTCCACCTACAACGCGCGCTTCTACGAAGGCCGCGCCGTGCAGGGCCACATCGCAGGCAAGATGACCAAGTCGAACAAGATCGGCTACATCGCCTCCTTCCCGATCCCCGAAGTCATCATGGGGATCAACAGCTACTACCTGCACGCCAAGAAGGTGAACCCGGATGTGGAGCTTTCCATCGTCTGGGCCTTCACCTGGTTCGACCCGGCGAAAGAGGCCGATGCCGCCAAGGCCCTGATCGACCAGGGCGTGGACGTGATCGCCTCGCACACCGACTCCACCGCCCCGCTGGCCGAAGCGGCCAAGACGAACGGCGCGGTCATCGGCTTCGGTCAGGCCTCCGACATGTCGGAATACAAGCCGACGCCGCGCGTCTCGTCCATCATCGACAACTGGGCACCCTATTACGTGAAGCGCGTGGGTCAGTTGCTTGATGGCACCTATGCCCAGATCGACGCCTGGGAAGGCATCGCCGGCGGCGAAGTGGAGATCGGCGAGATCACCGACGCCGTCCCCGCCGATGTGAAGGCCGAGGCCGAGGCGATGCGCGACGCCATCGCCGCGGGCACCTACCACCCCTTCACCGGCCCGATCAACAAGCAGGACGGCAGCGCATGGCTGGCCGAAGGCGCCACCGCACCGGATGGCGATCTGCTGGGCATGATGTTCTATGTCGAAGGCATCACGGGCGAGATTCCGTCCTGATCCGACCCGGCAGAGGAACCGCTAAAGGCCCGCTTCGGCGGGCCTTTTCTCTGCGTTCCGTGTGCAATGGTCGCAGGGCAAAAGATCCCTAACACATTCAAGCATTCGAATGTATAATACCTCCTGCGACTCAGAGAGGGAGGATGTCGGATGGCGCATGTCGTCGTGTTGGGGGCCGGGCTTGGCGGGGCCATCATGGCCTATGAACTCAAGGATCAGTTGCGGAAAGAAGACACGGTCACCGTGGTCACCAAGGACCCGACCTATCACTTCGTCCCCTCCAACCCCTGGATCGCGGTGGGCTGGCGGGCGCGCGACGAAATCACCGTCGATCTCGCGCCGACCATGGCGAAGAAGAAGATCAACTTCATCCCCGTCGCCGCCGAAAAGCTGCATCCCGAAGAGAACCGTATCGCCCTGGCGAATGGCACCTCCGTCTCCTACGACTACCTCGTGATCGCCACCGGCCCGGAACTGGCCTTCGATGAGATCGAGGGCTTCGGTCCGCATGGCGGCTTCACCCAGTCCGTCTGCCATATCGACCATGCCGAAAAGGCCAAGCTTGTCTTCGACGAATTGGTGAAAAACCCCGGCCCCGTCATCATCGGCGCGGCCCAGGGGGCAAGCTGCTTCGGCCCGGCCTATGAATTCCTCTTCATCCTCGAAACCGCGCTGCGCAAGGCCAAGGTGCGGGATCGCGTGCCGATGACCTTTGTCACCTCCGAACCCTATATCGGCCATCTCGGCCTCGACGGCGTGGGCGATACCAAGGGGCTTCTGGAATCCGAGATGCGCGCCAAGCACATCAAGTGGATGACCTCGACCAAGGTCAAGAAGGTCGAACCCGGCAAGATGACGGTGGAAGAGATCGCCGATGACGGCACCTCGAAGGGCGAAAAGGAACTGCCCTTCGCCTTCTCGATGATGCTGCCCGCCTTCCGGGGGATCAAGCCGGTCTCTGGCATCGAAGGCCTCTCCAACCCGCGCGGCTTCACCATCGTGGACAAGCACCAGCAGAATCCGAAATATCCCAATGTCTTCGCCGTCGGCGTCTGCGTCGCCATCCCCCCGATGGGGCCGACTCCGGTGCCCGTGGGCGTGCCGAAAACGGGCTTCATGATCGAATCCATGGTCACCGCCACCGCTCACAACATCGGCAACCTCGTGCGCGGCAAGGACCCCGATCAGGTCGGCACATGGAACGCGGTCTGTCTGGCCGATTTCGGCGACGGGGGCATCGCCTTCGTGGCCCAGCCGCAGATCCCGCCGCGCAACGTGAACTGGTCCTCATCCGGCAAATGGGTCCACATGGCCAAGATCGGCTTCGAGAAATACTTCCTGCGCAAGCTGCGGAAGGGCGTCTCGGAACCCTTCTACGAAACCCTCGCGCTCAAGACGCTGGGGATCGACAAGCTTAAGGAAACCCATCAGGGCTGACCCAGTCGGGGACCGCCGCAAAAGCGGCGATCCCCGGCTTTCCTTCCTGCGCGCGCCATGGCAGTTTCCGCGCCATGACCAGACCCTTCCCCCTCGCCTTCGGCTGCATGCAATTCGGCGGCCGCGCCGATCCCGCCGCATCCCGCGCGCTCTATGACGCCTGCCGCGCGGCCGGGATCACCCATTTCGACACGGCCCATGTCTATACCGACGGGCATTCCGAACGCCTGCTCGGCCAATTCGCCAAAGGCGACGCCATCTCCATCGCCACCAAGGTTGGCTATGACGGCGGCGCGGGTCGCGCCAACCTGACCCGCCAGTTCGACGAAAGCCTCCGCCGCCTGGCCGTCGATGCCGTCGATCTGCTCTACCTCCACCGCTTCGACGCCGAAACCTCGCTGGAAGAGACCCTTTCCCTCTTCGTCGAATGGCAGCAATCGGGCCGCATCTCCCGCATCGGCCTGTCGAATTTCGCCGCCTGGCAGGTGATGAAGGCGCAAGCCGTCCTCGCCCGCTTCGGCAGCCGGGTGGACGTGATCCAACCCATGTTCAACCTTGTGAAGCGTCAGGCCGAGGTGGAACTTCTGCCGATGTGCGCCGATCAGAAGATCGCGGTGCATGCCTATTCGCCCCTGGGCGGTGGCCTTCTTACCGGGAAATACATCGCGGGCGGCGCGGGCCGTCTGGCCGAAGATCACCGTTACGCCGCCCGCTACGCCCCCGACGCGATGCACGCGGCCGCAAAGGGCCTTGCCGATACTGCTGCCGAACTGGGCACCCACCCCGCCACCCTCGCCGTGGCCTGGGTCATGTCCTGCCCGATCACGCCCGTTATCCCGCTGATCTCGGCCCGCAGCGCGGACCAGATTGCCCCCTCCCTCGCGGCGGCGGATGTCCCGATGACCCCCGACCTGCGCGCCCGCCTCTCGGCCCTCTACCCCGCCCCGCCCCCGGCCACCGACCGACTGGAAGAAGCATGACCGATTTCCTCATCATCGGCGGTGGCATCGCCGGTATCTCCGCCGCTGCCCGGCTGTCCGAACTCGGCTCCGTCACCGTGCTGGAGGCGGAAGCGGCCCTCGCCCATCACGCCTCGGGCCGCTCTGCCGCCCTCTACGAACCGCGCTACGGCGCGCCTGCCGTTGTCGAACTCTCGCTCGCTTCCGAAGACCATTTCCGTGCCGCCGAAAACGTCCTGTCCCCGCGCGGCCTGATGATCGTGGCCAAGCCCGACCAGAAGGACGACTTCGACGCCGAAGTCCGCGACATGCAGATGACCCGCTGCACGCTCGACGAAGCGCGCGCCATCATCCCGATCCTCAACCCCGATACGGTGGCGATGGCCGCCTATGCCGATCACGCCTGGGACATCGACACCGATCTCCTCCTGCAAGGCTTCGCGCGCGAGGCAAAGTCGCGCGGCGCGCAGATCGTCACCGGCGCACGCGTCACCGCTATCGCCAAGGGGGGCGACGGATGGACCGTCACCACTGCTGCGGGGGAGTTCACTGGCGCACTCCTCATCAACGCCGCCGGCGCCTGGGTCGATGAGGTCGCCGCGATGGCCGGCATCCGCCCCCTTGGTTTCACCCCCAACCGCCGCTCCATGGCCCGCATCCCGGCCCCCGGCGGCCATGACATCAGCCGCTGGCCCATGCTCTTCGGCGCGGGCGAGGCCTGGTATGCCAAGCCCGACGCCGGTGCCCTGATCGTCTCGCCCGCCGAGGAAGACCCGCAGGTCCCGCATGACGCCTGGGCCGATGACATGGTCCTGGCAGAAGGGCTGGCACGTTACGAAGAGATGGTCACCGAACCCGTCACCCGCCTGATGTCCAACTGGGCAGGCCTGCGCACCTTCTCGCCCGACCGGGTGCTGGTGATTGGACGGGATGCGCGTGACCCTGCCTTCTTCTGGCTGGCTGGCCAGGGCGGCTATGGCTTCCAGACCTGCCCCGCCGCCAGCCGCCTTGCCGCCGATCTGATCGGCGGCCGCCCAAGCCTTCTCTCCGGCAGCCTGACCCGCGCCCTCGATCCCGCCCGCTTCGGCTGACCCACCGCCAAGGGCATCGGCGGCGCAGCGCGCCCGCGTCTTTTCCCCGGTGACAGTGCGCCCCGGATCGGTCAGCATCGCCGCATGATCCGCATTCTCGCCGCCATCCCCTTTGCGCTTGCGCTGGCCGCCTGCACCCCATCCGGCCCCGCCCCCTCGGCCACCGTCTCGACCGGGGGCCTCAGCGTGGCGCCGCAGGACCCGGCCGCCGTCATCCGCCCGAATTTCGCCGATGCCAAACCCGTCAGTTTCGGCGGCAATGGTCCCGAACGGCACGAGGTGCACGGCATCGACGTGGCCCGCTTCCAGACCTCCATCGACTGGCCAACCGCACGCGCCAATGGCGTCAACTTCGCCTTCATCAAGGCCACCGAGGGCGGCGATCTCGTCGATCCGATGTTCCGGCAGAACTGGCGCGGCGCGGCGCGGGCTGGCGTGCCGCGCGGGGCCTATCACTTCTTCTACCACTGCCGCCCAGCGGCGGAACAGGCGGCCTTCTTCATCCGCAACGTCCCGCGCACGCGGGGGGCGCTTCCCCCCGTGCTCGACATGGAATGGACGCCCTTCTCGCCGACCTGCACCATCCGCCGCGCGCCCGAGGTGATCCGGTCCGAGGCGAAAATCTTCCTCGACATCGTCGAGGCGCATTACGGCCAGCGCCCCATCATCTATTCCACCGTGGATTTCTACCGCGAAAACCAGATGTGGCGCGTCGGCCCCTATCCGTTCTGGCTGCGCTCCGTCGCTGCCCATCCGGACGAAGTCTATGGCGGCCGGCATTGGAGCTTCTGGCAATACACCTCCACCGGCCTCATCCCCGGCATCGCCGGAGAGGTGGATATCAACGTCTTCGACGGCAGTGCCGCCGAATGGGGCGCCTGGCTGGCAGCGAACCGCCACCCCTGACCCCCGGCTCCACCCGCGACAACACCCCGGCCTCGCCACCATCGCCACAAGGCAAAGGGGCACCGGACGCGCGCCCGATGCCCCTTGCTTTCGCGCCTGACGGGATCAGCCGTCGATGCGGATGCGTTCGTTCTTCGGGTCGAAGGGGCTGTCCTCCGTCACCACGGCATCCCATTCCTGCCGCAGGATCTTGACCTTCAGCTTCGTGCCGGGCGCCGCCAGATCGGGGCGCACATAGCCCATCCCGATCTGCTTGCCAAAGGCCACCGACCACCCGCCCGAAGTCAACCGCCCCACCTTCTCGCCATCCAGAAGCAGCGCCTCCTTGCCCCAGGGATCGGTATCCGACGGCCCGTCGATCAGCAGCGTCACGCATTTGCTGCGGATGCCGGTCTCCAGCATCTTCGCCTTGCCCCGGAACTCCTTCGACAGATCGACGAACCGATCCAGTGCCGCCTCAAGGGGCGTCGCATCCCGGCCCAGTTCGTTCCCGAAGGCACGATAGGATTTCTCCTGCCGCAGCCAGTTCTGCGCCCGCGCGCCCACGGGCTTCAGCCCGAGCTTCTCCCCCACCGACCAGATCAGGTTCCACAGATACCGCCCCATCTCCACAGGGTGATGCAGCTCCCAGCCCAACTCGCCCGTATAGGCCACGCGCACCGCCCGCACCGGGCACATGCCGAGCTCGATGTCGCGATAGCTCAGCCAGGGGAAGCGCTTGTTGCCCAGCACCGTCTCGGGATCTGCATCCTTGACGATCTCCTTCAGGATCGCGCGGCTGTTCGGCCCCGCCAGCGCAAACACACCCCATTGCGTGGTGATGTCATGGATATCGACATAGCCGCCGCCCTGCGCCATCCAGTCCTCGGCGGACTTGATCAGGAAGTCGGCATCATAGGCCGTCCATGCGCCCGCCGAGATGAGGTAGTACTCATTCTCCTTCAACCGGACGATGGTGTATTCCGTCCGCGTCGTGCCGTGATCGGTCAGCGCATAGGTCAGGTTGATCCGGCCCACATTCGGCAGCTTGTTGCAGGTAAACCAGTCAAGGAAACCCGTCGCCCCCGGCCCGCGCAGCAGATGCTTGGTAAAGGCCGTGGCGTCGATGATCCCCGCCGTGGTGCGGATGGCCTTCGCCTCGGCCTCGGCATAGGGCCACCACGTCCCGCGCCGGAACGACCGCCCGTCATGATCGAACGTCGCAGGCGCATCCTTGGGGCCATAGTAGTTCGGCCGTTCCCAGCCATTCACCTGCCCCATCTGCGCGCCCAGGGCGATCTGGGCGTCATAGTTGGGCGCCGTGCGCAGCGGGCGGCAGGCCTCACGCTCTTCATCTGGGTGGTGCAGGATGAAGACATGCTCATAGCATTCCTCATTCTTCCGTGCGGCATATTCGGTGGTCATCCAGTTGCCGTAGCGCTTCGGGTCGAGGCTCGCCATGTCGATCTCGGCCTCACCTTCCGTCATCATCTGGGCAAGGTAATAGCCCGTCCCGCCCGCCGCCGTGATCCCGAAGCTGAAGCCTTCCGCGATCCACATGTTGCGCAGCCCCGGCACCGGGCCGACCAGCGGGTTGCCATCCGGCGTATAGCAGATCGGACCGTTGTAATCGTCCTTCAGACCCACCGTTTCCGAAGAGGGGATACGGTGGATCATCGACATGTACTCCGCCTCGATCCGCTCCAGATCCAGCGGGAAAAGGTCCGCCCGGAAGGACTGCGGCACGTCATACAGGAACCGCGCCGGGGCGTTCCGCTCATAGGGGCCAAGGATCCAGCCGCCCCGCTCTTCCCGCACATACCATTTCGCATCGGCATCGCGCAGCACCGGGTGCTGCGGATTGGTCTTTCGCCATTCCACCAGCGCCGGGTCAGGCTCCGTGACGATATACTGATGCTCCACCGGAATGGCCGGGATCTTGATCCCCAACAGCCGCGCCGTCCGCTGCGCGTGGTTGCCCGTCGCCGTCACCACATGCTCGGCATGGATGTCGTATGTCTCTTCGGTCGGCACCAGATTGCCGCCCCGATCCTCCATCTTCGTGACCGAAACGATCCATTCGCTCCCGGTCCAGCGATAGCCGTCCACCTGGATCTTCCGCTCGATCGTCGCGCCCAGTTGCCGCGCGCCCTTGGCCATGGCCTGCGTCACATCGGCGGGGTTAATGTAGCCGTCCTGCGGGTGATAAAGCGCGCCCACCAGATCCTCCGTCCGCACCAGCGGCCAGCGATCCTTGATCTCCTTCGGCGTCAGGAACTCGTGATAGACGCCCGCCGTCTCCGCGACGGACGAATAGAGCATGTATTCATCCATCCGCTCCTGCCGCTGGGCCATCCGCAGATTGCCCACGACATAAAAGCCGGGGTTCAGCCCCGTCTCGGCCTCCAGCCCCTTGTAGAAATCGACGCTGTACTTGTGGATATGCGTCGTCGCATAGCTCATGTTGAACAGGGGCAGCAGGCCCGCCGCATGCCAGGTGGACCCGGCGGTCAGCTCGTCCCGCTCCACCAGCATCGTGTCCCAGCCTGCCTTGGCAAGGTGATAGGCGATGCCGTTCCCGACGGCACCACCGCCGACGACAAGGGCTTTGACATGGGTCTTCATGGGGGCGACTCCGCGGAAAGGTGTTTGCCCCTTATCTGCCCGAACGCGCAGGAACGGGGCAAGTCAACCCGACCCTTGGCAGACAAAAGCGACATGGCTGTAAAATCCGCGACCTGCGCGGGAGGGCAGGCCCCCGGGTGTTTCACACCCCCGGACCCAAGTGGGACATGATCGGACAGAAAATGAAGCGGCAGGCCCTATCTGCGCCCGACGCGCCCAAACGCCGCCGAGAGCGCGAAAAGCAGCGCCGCCGCCGCGATGATGGACGGCCCCGCCGGCGTATCCTGCCAGAGCGACAGTTGCAGACCCGCAATCGCCGATCCGGCCCCGATCACCACGGCGATGGCCGCCATCGCCTCCGGCGTCCGTGCCAGCCCCCGCGCCGCCGCCGCCGGGATGATCAGCATCGCCGCGATCAGCAATGCCCCCACCACCTTGATCGCCACCGCCACCACCACAGCCAGCGCCAGCGTCAGCACCAGCCGCTCCCGCGCCGGGTTCAACCCCGAGGCATGGGCCAGATCCTCGTTCACCGTCGCCGTCAGCAAGGCCTGCCAGCGCCAGACCAACAGGCCCAGAACCAGCGCCGCGCCCCCCCAGACCAGCGCCAGATCGCCCCGCGTCACCGCAAGGATATCGCCAAACAGCCATGCCGAAAGATCGGTCCGCGCGCCCGGCACGAAACTCACCGCCACCAGCCCGAAGGCCAGCGCCGAATGCGCCAGCACCCCCAGCGTCGTATCCATCGCCCAGCCCCGCGCCGCCAGCGTGGCCACGGTAAAGGCCATGGCCAGCGCCACGACCAGCGTGCCGAAGGTCACCGGCAGATCGGCGGCCAGCGCCAGCGCCACGCCAAGGATCGCCGCATGGGATGTGGCATCCCCGAAATAGGCCATCCGCCGCCACACGACGAAAGACCCAAGCGGCCCCGTCGCCAGCGACAGCCCCACCCCGGCCAGCGCCGCGCGGATCAGGAAATCGTCAAGCATGGTGGTGATCATGGTCATGCTTGTGGTCATGGTGATGATGCGCCTGCGCCTCGCCATGATCGTGGCTATGGTCATGCACATGCTGATACAGGGCCAGCGCCCCCTGCGTCCCCAGCCCGAACAGCGCGCGGTATTCCGGCGCGGTGGACACCACGCGCGGCGTCCCCTCACAGCAAATATGCCCGTTCAGGCAGATCACCCGGTCCGACGCCGCCATGACCACATGCAGATCATGGCTCACCATCAGCACCGCAACGCCCGTCTCGCGCCGCACCTCTTCGATCAGCCGGTAGAAGGCCGCCTCGCCGGGCTGGTCCAGCCCCTGCGTCGGTTCATCCAGGATCAGGATATCCGGCTGCGACAGCAGCGCCCGCGCCAGCAGCACGCGCTGGAACTGGCCGCCCGACAGATCGGCCATCTGCCGCCCCGCCACCTCCGGCACGCCCACCCGCGCCAACGCCGCCGCAGCCTCGGCATCCCCCACCCGGCGCGGCAGCGACAGGAACCGCCGCACCGTCATCGGCATGGTCCGGTCGATGGCCAGCCGCTGCGGCACATAGCCCACCACCAGCCCCGGCCGCTGCACGACCCGGCCGCCACTGGCCGGGACGATCCCCAGCAACGCCCGAAGCAGCGTCGATTTCCCCGATCCGTTGGGACCAAGGATCGTCACGATCTCGCCCGGCTGAACCGCAAGGCTCACATCCGACAGCACGGGATGCGCCTCAAGCCGCACCGACAGATGTTCCGCCGTAATCAGCGCCGTCATGACGCCGTCCCCCGGCAGGCCGGGCAAAGACCCATCGCCTCGATATTCGACCGTTCCACCGTGAACCCCAGGGACGCCGCCACCGCATCCACCGCCGCGCGCACCGGGGCGGCCGGCGCCTCGGCCACATGGTTGCACTCGCGGCAGATCAGGAAGACCGGCGCATGATCCTCGCCCGGATGCATGCAGGCGGCAAAGGCGTTCAGGCGGCGGATGCGATGGGCCAGCCCGTTCTCCACCAGAAAATCCAGCGCGCGATAGGCCACTGGCGGCTGGTTCCCGAAGCCTTCCGCCGCCAGCCGTTGCAAAACGTCATAGGCCCCCAGCGCGCGATGTTCCTCCAGCAGGATCTCCAGCACCCGCCGCCGCACCGGCGTCAGCCGCGCCCCCTGCGCTTCGGCCAAGGCCTCGGCCCGCGCCAGAACATCACCCGCGCAATGGCTGTGGTCATGGCGCGCAAAGGCAACCTGCGGCGGCGCGGCGCAGCCGGGGCAGGCGTCGGAGTGATCATGCTCATGCGCCATGGGGGCCTCTTGACATGTTATTGTATAACATACATAGGGCCCGTTGATCTGCACAGGAAGGGCCACCCCGATGCGTTATATCATCTCCTCCGCCTTTGCCACCCTCGCCACCGCCCTTCCCGCCCTGGCCGAGGTGCCACGCGTCGTGACCGATATCCACCCCGTCCATGCCCTCGTCTCGCAGGTGATGGGCGATCTGGGCACGCCCGAACTCCTGCTCGAACGCGGCGCGAATGAGCATGACTTCCAGCTTCGCCCTTCGCAGGCGGCCGGACTGGCCGAAGCCGATCTGGTGGTCTGGATCGGCCCCGAACTCACCCCCTGGCTCGACCGCGCGCTGGAAGGGCTGGGCGAAGGCTCCACCCGGCTCACGCTCCTCACCGTCCCAGGCACGGAAACCCGCGAATTCTCGGAAGACGGCGCCCATGCGGGGCATGACCACGGCACTGCTGAAAAGGCCGCCGCCGAGGATCACGACCACGATCATGACCACGATCACGGCCACGAGGAAACCGCCGAAGCCGCACATGACCACGATCACGGCCATGACCACGGGCACGAGGAAACCGCCGCCGCAGGCCATGACCACGACCACGGCCACAGCCATGACGGCCTTGATCCCCATGCCTGGCTGGACCCCGCCAATGCGCAACTCTGGCTGACCGCCATCGCCGCCGAACTGGGACGGATCGACCCGGCCAACGCCGCGACCTACACCGCCAATGCCGAAACCGCCGCCGCCGAAATCGCCGCGCTGGATGCGGAACTGGCGGCCACGCTCGCCCCGCTCCAGGGCAAGCCCATCGTCGTCTATCACGATGCCTACGGCTATCTCGCCGCACATTACGGGCTGGATATCTTCGGCTCCATCGCCCTGGGTGACTCCACCGCCCCCGGCGCCGCACGCCTCGCCGAACTGCGCGAAGGCATCGCGGCAGGCACCCCCGTCTGCCTCTTCCCCGAGGCGCAGCATGACCCCGCGCTTGTCGAGCAACTCGCCGAAGGCACCGGCGCGCGCATCGGCGGCGCGCTCGATCCCAACGGATCGCTGCAAGAACCGGGGCCGGGCGCCTATGCCGGTCTGTTGCGTGCGCTGGCCGGGACCATGGTCGATTGCGTTCAGACCTCCTGACGGCTTGACCCACGCGCCGACAGGCCTCACCACTGCTGAAGGGCAGGGGGGATCGCATGACGGATCGGCAATTGGGCATCGCGCCCTTCGGCAGAACGGCGCAGGGCGAAGCGGTCCAGCGCGTCACCCTGGGCCGCGATGGCCTGACCGTTTCCATCCTGACCTGGGGCGCGGTGCTACAGGGCGTCTGGCTGGAAGGCGCGACCCGCAACCTCACCCTCGGCTCTGACCGGCTGTCGGATTACCAGGGCGACATGCGCTACCACGGCTCGCTCATCGGGCCGGTGGTCAACCGATTCAGCAATGCCCGCGCCACCATCGCCGGGCAAGACCTCCGCTTCGAGGCCAATCAGGATGGCCGGCACACCCTCCATTCCGGCAGCGCAGGGACGCATCTGAAGGTCTGGCGTCTGGCCGAGGCGACGGAAGACAGTCTCCGCCTCGAACTCGACCTGCCCGATGGCGAAGGCGGCTTTCCCGGCAACCGCCGCGTCACCGCTTCATGGCATGTTGACGGGGTCAGCCTGCACCTCCAGGTCCATGCCTCGACAGACCGCGCCACCCCGGTCAACTTCGCCAATCACAGCTACTGGAACCTCGACGGCAGCCCCACCTGGGCCGGTCACCGCCTTATGGTCGCCGCCGACCGCTACCTTCCCACCACCCCCGATTTCACCCCCACGGGCGAAATCCTGTCGGTGGACGGCACGGCGATGGATTTCCGCAAGGCCCGCCGCATCGAACCGGGGGTGGACCTCTTCGACAACTGCTACATCCTGGGCACCGCGCCCGCTCCGCTGCGCGAGGTGCTGCGCCTCACCGGCCAGACGGGCATCGGCCTCGTCGTCTCCACAACAGAACCGGGCGTGCAGGTCTATGACGGCCGCAACGCCTTCCGTCCCGGCAAGGGCGCATATGAAGGCTTCGCGATCGAGGCACAGAACTGGCCCGATGCGCCCAACCATGCGGGCTTTCCCTCGATCACGCTGGAACCGGGCCGGAACTACCACCAGCACACCGTCTGGCGGTTCACCCGCGACTAGCCGTCCACCCCGCCCACACCGGCGCTGCGGAACCATTGCACGATGGCGGCCCGCTCCTGCAGCTCCATATAGCTCAGGTTGCCAGGCGGCATGGCATGCGACACCCCCGCCTGAAGATAGATGCGCCGCGCCTCATGCGCGATCTGGGCGGGTGTCTCCAGCACCACCCCCTTGGGCGGCCAATACATCCCCTCCCATACCGGCTCCGCCGCGTGGCACATGGAACAGCGCCCCTGCACGATCCCCACCACATCCTCAAACCCGCTGGCCGAGGCATAGGTCAACGCCGCCCCCGACAAGGCCGCCCCCTCCTCCTCTCCCGCCGCCGCAACCTTCATCGGCGCGGTGGACAGCCAGGCGATCACAAGGAACAGCACCGCCGTCGCCGCCCAGGTCCAATGCGGATTGCCCTTGCGCGCGTGGCGGGTGTTGAACCAGTGCCGGATCGTCACCCCCATCAGGAACACCAGCGACGCAATCAGCCAGTTGTATTCGGTGGCAAAGACAAGCGGGTAATGGTTCGACAGCATCAGAAACAGCACCGGCAGCGTCAGATAGTTGTTATGCGTGCTGCGCTGCTTGGCGATCTTGCCGTATTTCGGGTCCGGGGTCCGGCCTGCCTTCAGATCCGCCACCACGATCTTCTGGTTCGGGATGATGACCATGAACACATTGGCCGACATGATCGTCGCCGTGAAGGCCCCCAGATGCAGCAGCGCCGCCCGCCCCGAAAAGACCTGCGTATAGCCCCAGGCCATCGCCACCAGCACCACGAACAGCGCCACCATCAGCACGGTCTGGTTGGCATTCACGAAAACCCGGCAAAGCGCATTGTAGGCCAGCCAGCCAAAGGCCAGCGACGCCAGCGAAATCGCCACCGCCTGCCAGACCTGCAACTCCATCACCGTCGGGTCGATCAGGTATAGGTCCGCCCCCAGGTAATAGACCAACACCAGCATGGCAAAGCCCGACAGCCAGGTCGCATAGCTCTCCCATTTGAACCAGGTCAGATGTTCGGGCAGCCGCTCGGGGGCCACCAGATATTTCTGGATGTGATAGAACCCCCCACCATGGACCTGCCATTCCTCGCCATGGGCCAGTTCCGGCATCCCCGGCGCCTTCCGCAGGCCAAGGTCCAGCGCGATGAAATAGAAGGACGACCCGATCCAGGCGATGGCCGTGATCACATGCGTCCAGCGCGCCGCGATCTCCACCCATTCCCACAGCACGGCCCAATCATAGATGCCTTCCATCGGCGCGGTCCCCTTCGTTCTTTTCCGAAAGGCTATACCGCCGCCCATTCCCCTGTTAATCCTTCAAATGCCCAATCACTTTCAAATCCCGGCAAAGAATGGGGCGCAGCGGCCATGTCCTATGTGAACAACATCAGAATGTTCGTCCGTGTCTATGAATTGGGCAGCATGAGTGCGGCCGCCCGCGATCAGCGCTGCTCCCCCGCCGTCGCCTCCGCCCGCATTTCCGAGTTGGAAAAACATCTCGGCGTCCGCCTCTTCAACCGCACCACCCGCAGCCTGCAACCCACAGAAAACGGCCGCATCTTCTATGACGGCGCCCGCCGCGTGCTCGACACGATCGACGAGGCCGAGGCCGCCGTGATGGACGTGACGCAGAACCCGCGCGGCACGCTTTTCATCGCCGCCCCGCTGGGCATCGGGCGGCGCTTCATCGCGCCCCATGTCCCCGCCTTCAAGGATCTCTACCCCCAGATCGACCTGCGCCTCCGCCTGTCGGACCGGGTCATCGACGTTACCGGCGAAGGGCTGGACATCGCCTTCCACCTCGGGCTTCTGGAGGATTCAACGCTCAAGGTCCGCCTCATCGCCGAATGCCCCCGCATCCTCTGCGCCGCCCCCGCCTATGTCGCCCGGCGCGGCATGCCCGCCGATGGCGCGGCGCTGGTGCAGGACAGGCATGATTGCCTCAACCTCCGCTTTCCCGGCGCGAAGGAATTCCAGTGGACGCTGCAAACCCCCGAAGGTCCGCGCCGCTTCGAAATCGCCGGCCCCTACGAATCCGATGATGGCGACGTGCTCACCGGCTGGGCGCTCAACGGGCACGGGATCGTGCTGAAACCGATCTTCGAAGTGGCCGAACATCTCAAGGACGGCACCCTCCTCCCCGTCGCCACCGCCACACCGCCCCTGCCCACCCAGCTTTCCGTCCTGTCGCAGCACCGCAGGCTCAAGGACCCCAAGGTCCGGCTCTTCACCGATTTCATCGTCGCCCGCATCAAGGCGGACATGGCCGCGCGCATGGCAGGACTTACCCCCGCCCCATGACCCTGCAAGACGTGATAGACGCGCCCCCATGGTGCGTGGCGCTGGCCGAAGAGACAGGCCCCGACCTTATCCTCGCCTTCGCCAGCATCGGCCATGATGCGACCCGCCCGCCCTCGCCCGAATTCGTGGCCTCCAGCCGCGCGCAAGGCCACCGCGCCCTGTTCTTCATGGATGCCTCCCGTAGCTGGGGCCTCGACCCGGCCTTCCCCGCGATCCTCCACCGCGCCCTCGCCGCCGCAGGCCCGGCACAGCGCCGCCTCGCCATCGGCTCTTCCATGGGCGCGGCCATGGCCCTGCGTGCCGCCGCCCATGTCCCCCTCGACGCGATCCTCGCCTTCGGCCCGCAATCGCACCTCGCCGATCCCCGCTGGCAGCACTGGACCGCCCGCCTCGCCGATCCCGGCCCCCCGCCCCTGACCCCCGGCCCCTGGACAATCCTCCTCCACGCCCTCGACGACGACCGCGATCAGGCGATGGGCTTCCCGCAGCAGCCGGGAACCGACCATCTCCTTTTCCCCGGCCTCACCCATTCCCGCCTCGGCCCCCATCTCAAGGAACGCGGCCTCCTGACCGGCCTGATCGACGCCGCCCTCGCCCGCGACCGCCGCCGCCTGCTGCGCCTTGCCATCAATGCGGGTGGGGTCCGGCGCGACAAAGGTATGCCTGGCTAAGACATCAACGATATCAGCCGTAGCCCCAGTCATCGCGACAAGGGACATCGGCTGCCATGGCAAGCATCATCATCCGCAACCTCGAAGATGACGTGAAGGCAAGGCTGAAGCTGCGCGCCGCCACCCATGGCCGCTCGATGGAGGAAGAAGCGCGCGACATCCTCCGCTTCGCCGTGGGCGCGGCCGATCCTCGCGCCGATCTCGGCGCGGTCATCGCCGCCCGCTTCGCCGATCTGGGCGAGGCACTGCCGCTCCTCGACCGGGGTCTCTGATGATCCTTCTCGACACCCCGATCCTGTCATCATTGATGGCCCCCGATCCCGACCCGCGCCTTTTCCGCTGGTTCGCGCGCCACCCGGCAGCCCTTCTGCACATCTCCACCGTGACCGAGGCCGAACTCCTCGCCGCCGCCGCCCGCCTCCCGGAAGGCAAGCGTCAGCGCAGCATCGCCCAGATCGACGCCATGGTCGGCGAGGATTTTGCCGGGCGCGTCCTGCCGCTCGACAGCGCCGCCGCCCGCGACCTTGCCGCGATCCTCGCCCGCAGCAGCCGCGCGGGCATCCGCCTGCCCATGGCCTGCGCCCAGAACGCCGCCATCGCGCGCGCCAATGGCGCCAGACTCGCCACGCTCAGCCCCACGATCTACGCCCATACCGGCGTGGAGTGCATCGACCCGCTGGGCGATCAGGAACCGCGATAGGTCGAATAGGCAAAGGGCGAAATCAGCAGCGGCACATGGTAATGCTGCCCCGCATCCGGCACGCCAAAGCGGATCGGGATCTGGTCCAGAAACAGTACCCCCTCCCCGGCCTGTCCCGTCGTCCGCAGATAATCCCCCGCGAAGAAGACCAGCTCATAGGTCCCTTCCGTGAAATCCTTCCCCGTCAGCATCGGCGCATCCGTCCGGCCGTCGGCATTGGTCACCGTCTCGGCGATCTTGCGATGGGAATTCCCGCTCACCCGATAAAGCGCGATCTTCACCCCCGCCGCGGGCTTGCCCCGTGCCGTGTCCAGAACATGGGTCGTCAACCGTCCGCCGCTCATGCGATCCTCCTGCCTTGCCCGCCCATCCTAGCCCCATCCCCCGCATCAGGCGACAGGATCACGCCCGGATAGGTCCTTCTGGCATTTTTTGATAAACCCCGCCGCCCAGACCGCCTAAGCTGTCCGCAACACTGCCCAAACCGGGATCATCACCGTGAACCGCTACCCGCGCGATTTCCGGGGCCACGGCCCCAACCCACCCGATGCGAAATGGCCGGGGGGCGCAAAGATCGCCATCTCCCTCGTCCTCAACTATGAAGAGGGCGGCGAAAACAACCTCCTCCACGGCGACGCCCAATCCGAGGCCTTCCTCTCCGACATCGCCGGTGCCCAGCCCTGGCCGGGGATGCGCCACTGGAACATGGAATCCCTCTACGATTACGGCGCGCGCGCGGGCTTCTGGCGGCTCCACCGCCTTTTCACCGAACGGCGCCTTCCCGTCACCATCTATGGCGTGACCACGGCCCTCGCCCGCAACCCCGAACAGGTGGCGGCGATGAAGGCGGCGGGGTGGGAGATCGCCTCACACGGCCTGAAATGGGTCGATCACCGCGACATGGCCGAGGATGTCGAACGCGCCCAGATCGCGGAATCCTTCCGCCTGCACGAAGAGGTGGTCGGCGAACCCCCGCGCGGCTGGTACACGGGTCGCTGCTCCATGAACACCGTCCGGCTGACGGCCGAAACCGCCCGTCTCGACTGGATTTCCGACACCTATGACGACGACCTGCCCTATTGGCTGGAACTCGGCGACCGCGACCAGTTGGTGATCCCCTACACGCTCGAAGCCAATGACATGCGCTTCGCCACCGCGCCGGGCTATATCGAAGGCGAACAGTTCTTCACATATCTGAAGGACAGCTTCGACACCCTCTATGCCGAAGGCCAGGCGGGCCGCGCCAAGATGTTCTCCATCGGCCTCCACTGCCGCCTGATCGGACGACCGGGCAAGATCGCGGGCCTGATCCGCTTCCTCGATTACGCCCAGCGCCACGAAGGCGTCTGGTTCGCCCGCCGCATCGACATCGCCCGCCACTGGGCCGCCACCCATCCCCACCGCCGCATCGAACGCCCCTCGCAGATGACCCGCGAACGTTTCGTCGAACGTTTCGGCGGCATCTTCGAACATTCCCCCTGGATCGCCGAAGGCGCCTGGTCCCTCGAACTCGGCCCCGCGCATGATTGCGCCACGGGCCTGCACAACGCGCTGGCCCGCATCTTCCGCAGCGCCACGCCCGATCAGCGCCTCGCCGTCCTGCGCGCCCATCCCGATCTCGCGGGCAAACTCGCCGCCGCGAAACGGCTGACCCCCGAATCCACCGCCGAACAGGCCAGCGCCGCGCTCGACGCCCTCACCGATGACGAACGCGCCACCTTCCAGCGGCTCAATACCGACTACGTCGCCAAGCATGGCTTCCCCTTCGTCATCGCCGTGCGCGACAACAGCAAGGCCTCCATCCTGAGCGCCTTCACCACCCGCATCGGCAACGACACCGAAACCGAATTCGCCACTGCCTGCGCGCAGGTGGAACGCATCGCCGAACTTCGCCTCAAGGACCTCCTGCCATGACCGGCTACTACGCCCCCACGGGCGGCCTCCCCCCCCAGACCAGCCTGATGACCGGCCGCGCCATCTTCACCACGGCCTATGCCTTCCTGCCCAAGGGCGTCTTTTCCGACATCGTCACCAGCTACCTCCCCGGCTGGACGAAAACCCGCCTCTGGCTGATCGCCCGCCCGATGACCGGCTTCTCCGAAACCTTCAGCCAATATGTGATGGAGGTCGCCCCCGGCGGCGGCTCCGACGCGCCCGATCCGGAAACCGGCGCGGAACACTGGTTCTTCTTCACACACGGCCTCGCCACCCTCACCCTCGGCGGTCAGGCGCAAGAGGTAGAGGCAGGCTCTTACGCCTATATCCCCCCCGGCCTGCCTTGGACGCTTCACGCCGAAGGCACGGAACCCACCCGCTTCCACTGGCTGCGTAAGCTTTACGAACCGGCACCGGGGCTAACCCCGCCCGACCCGATCCTCATCAACGAACGCGACCTCGCCCCCATCGCGATGCCGGATACCGAAGGCCGCTGGGCCACCACCCGCTTCGCCGATCCCGCCGACCTGCGCCACGACGCCCATGTGAACATCGTCACCTTCCAACCGGGCGGCCTGATCCCCTTCGAGGAAACCCATGTCATGGAACACGGGCTCTTCGTCCTCGAAGGCAAGGCGGTCTATAAACTCAACACCGATTGGGTGGAGGTAGAGGCCGGCGATTTCATGTGGCTCCGCGCCTTCTGCCCGCAGGCCTGCTATGCCGCAGGCCCCGGCCCCTTCCGCTACCTCCTTTACAAGGACGTCAACCGCCATGCCAAACTGCGCGGACCGGGTGCCTTCGGCCCGCCACGCTGACCCCGGATATCCCGAAGACCCTCCCCACTTTCTGTCTGGAAATATCCTGCGGGGGTCCGGGGGTGCAAAACCCCCGGTCCTGTCCCAACAACCGGCGCGACATGCGAGAGATCAGAACCGAACCCCTCACCCCCGCCGCCTTCGCCCCCTTCGGCGATGTGCTGGAGGCGACGGGCGATTTCCGCCTCATCAATGCGGGCCTCTGCCGCCGCCACCATGACCGCGCCACCCTCGATTTCGGCCCCGACGGCCGCGCCGGCATCTCCGTCTTCAAGGCGGAACCCCGCGCCCTGCCCTACAGCTTCGACCTGATCGAACGCCATCCCGACGGCAGCCAGGCCTTCCTCCCCATGACCGCAGATCCCTTCCTCGTCATCGTGGCCGAAAGCCCCGCCCATCGCCCCCGCGCTTTCCTCACCGATGGCACCCAGGGCATCAACCTGCATCGCGGCACCTGGCATGGCGTGCTGACCCCCCTCCACCCCCCCGGCCTCTTTGCCGTGGTGGACAGGATCGGTGCCACCCCGAACCTCGAAGAACACCGCTATCCCGAGGCGTGGGTCGTAACCATCTGACGGCACAGAAGAATCCCGCCGCGATTCTGCACCGCAGAATTTTCGTTGCCGCAACCGCATGACAGGCGTAACCTCACCCTCAGGCGCCGCGACTCACGCGGTATCTTCCGGAGTGTCCCGGACCGCTGCCAAGGTCCGACCGCCGTCCCCGCCCCAAGGGCCCTGACGCGCGCAGCCGATCCCCATCCAGACAAGAACCGTGTCCCAATGATCCAGAAACCGTCTGCCGCGGTTTCGGGCGTCGATCCGCTCCCGGTAATCGACGATTCCGAACTCGACATCGCCGATTACCTCCGGGAAGAGGCCGATCCCCCGCCCGCCGTCCCGCAAGGCTTTGCCGCCCTCACCATCGGTGCAGTGGGCGTGGTCTATGGCGATATCGGCACCTCGCCCATCTACGCCTTCCGCGAGGCGCTCCGCCCCGTCGCCGCCGATGGCCTCGCCCGGGCCGAGGTGCTGGGCCTCCTCTCCCTTCTCATCTGGACGCTCACCCTGATCGTGACGGTGAAATACGTCCTCTTTCTGCTGCGTACCGACAACCGCGGCGAAGGCGGCGTGCTCGCGCTCTACACCCTGGCCCGCCTCGCCATCGGTCGCCGCTCGCTGCCGGTGCTCGCCCTCGCCGTGGCAGGGGCGGCGCTCTTTGCGGGCGACGCGATCATCACCCCCGCCATCTCGGTCCTCTCCGCGGTCGAAGGCGCCGGGCTCATCCTTCCCGACCTCGCAGAATGGGTCGTCCCCGTCACCCTGGGCATCATCCTTGCCCTCTTCCTCGTGCAGCGGCGCGGCACCGGGGCCATGTCGCTTGCCTTCGGGCCAGTCACCGCCCTCTGGTTTCTCACCCTCGGCGCCCTCGGGTTGTGGCACATCCTGGCCAATCCGGGCGTCCTCGCCGCCGTCTCGCCGACCCATGCGGTCTTCTTCCTGCTGGAACATCAGACCGTCGCCTTCCTCGTCCTCGGCGCGGTCTTCCTCGCCGTCACCGGGGCCGAGGCGCTCTATGCCGATCTCGGCCATTTCGGGCGCAAACCCATCATCACCGCCTGGATCGCATTGGTGATGCCCGCGCTCATCCTCAACTACCTCGGCCAGGGCGCGCTGGTCCTGTCCGACCCCGCTGCCATCGACGATCCCTTCTTCCGCCTCGTCCCCGAAGCCTGGCTGCCCGCCCTCGTCCTGATCGCCACCGCCGCCACTGTCATCGCCGCACAGGCCGTGATATCGGGCGCCTTCTCGATGACCCGCGCCGCCGTACAACTCGGCCTGCTGCCGCGCCTGACGATCCGCCACACCTCGCATGACCAGAGCGGCCAGATCTATATCGGCGCCGTCAACTGGATGCTGCTGGTCGGGGTCATCGCTCTTGTGCTGTCCTTCGGAAGCTCCGCCGCCCTCGCCTCGGCCTATGGCATCGCGGTGACAGGGACGATGGTGGTGACCACCCTCCTCGCCATCGTCTATGTCACGCAGGCAGGCAAACTGCCCCTGCCGCTGGCCCTCTTGCTCGCCGCGCCGATCCTGCTGCTGGAACTGGCCTTCCTCGCCTCGAACCTGACCAAGCTGCATGACGGCGGCTATGTCCCGGTCCTGCTGGCCGCCCTTCTCATGCTCGCCATGCTCGCCTGGTGGCGCGGCAGCCAGCAATTGCTGGCACATACCCACCGCCAAGCCATCGCGCTGGACGGCTTCGCCGCCTCCATGCTCAAAAGCTCTGCCCCCGTGGTTCCGGGCACCGCCTTCTTCCTGACGCCGGACCCGACTGTCGTGCCCTCGGCCCTGCTGCACAACCTCAAGCACAACCGCGTGCTGCACGACCAGAACGTCCTCGTCACGGTCGAGACGCTCCGTATCCCCGTCGCCGATCCCGAGGACCGCGCCAGCTACGAGGTCATCAACCCCCGCTTCGCCCGCCTCACCCTGCGCTTCGGCTTCATGGAAACCCCGAACGTGACCCGCGCCATGGCCCATGCCCGCAAGGCGGGGCTGAAATTCGACGTGATGGCCTCGTCCTTCTTCCTGGGCAAGCGGCGGCCCGTCGTCACCGGGCCCATCGGCCTCGACCGGCTGCTCGACAACATCTTCGCGCTCCTGTCGCGCTTCTCCGCCGATCCGTCCGACTTCTACCACCTGCCGCGCAATCGCGTGGTGGAACTGGGCGAACGGGTGGCCGTCTGATCCGCGCGGCGCGGCGGATCACCCCATCCGCCGCGCCACATCCAGCATCCGGTTGGAAAAACCCCATTCATTGTCATACCAGCCGAAGACCCGCAGCATCCCCCCCGCCGTGACCCGCGTCTCGGGACAGGCCATCACGATGCTCTCGGGCCGCGCCCGCAGGTCGGTCGATACCAGAGGCCGGTCCGTCGCCCCGATCACCCCACCCGCCGCCCGCAGCGCGGTGTTCACCTCCTCTGCCGTCACCGCCTTCGCCGTCATCACCGCCAGATCGACGCAAGAGACCGATGCCGTCGGCACCCGCACCGCCGACCCTTCGATCCGCCCCGCAATCTGCGGCAGCACCACATCCAGCAACCGGCTCGCCGAGGTCGTCGTCGGCACCATCGACAAGGCCGCCGCCCGCGACCGCGGATAATCCGCCGCCGGCGCATCCACCGTAGGCTGGCTGCCGGTATAGCAATGGATCGTCGTCATCGACCCCGTCACCACGCCCCAATGGTCGTCGATCAGCTTCGCCAGCGGCGCCAGCGCATTGGTCGTGCAGGACGCGTTCGACACGATGGCCTGATCCGCCAGCCGGTCCTCATTCGCGCCCAGCACCACGGTCAGATCGGCCGCCTTCGACGGCCCCGACACCAGCACGCGGCGCGCGCCCGCACGCAGCCCCCGCTCTGCCACCTCCCGCGCGTCGGCGCGGCCGGTGCATTCCATCACCACATCCACCCCCGTCAGAGGCAGGGCAGAGATATCCGCCGTCCGGTGCAGCGGGATCGCCCGCCCATTCACCACCAGCGCGCCGGGCTCCAGGCTGACCGTCCCCCGCCACGGGCCGAAGACGCTGTCATATTCAAAGAGATAGGCGCACATCTCGGCCGCCGCGATGTCATTGATCCCGGCAATGTCCAGCCCCGGCCAGCGGTCCGGCGACTGCAATGCCGCCCGCAGCACCGACCGCCCGATCCGCCCGAACCCGTTGATGAAGACGCGCATGTGACCAAGCCTCCCCGCCCGATGCGCCAGTCAGACCATGGCCCCGCAGGGGGTTCAATGCCTGAAACGAAATATGATCAAAAACGGAGTTTGACGCAAACTCCGGCCCGGTTCCTGACGCAGGAACCGCCACCAGACCCTGCGCCACTGCACCCCCCGATTTCTGCGTGCAGAAATCGACGCGAAATCTGCGCCAGATTTCGCTAGACCGAAACCTCCATCCCCAGCCCGCGCTCCCGCGCGCGCTGCACGGCCACCGCCGCCACGGCCAGATCCTGCAACCCAACGCCCGTCCCGTCGAACAGCGTGATCTCCTCGTCCGATCGCCGCCCCGCATCCGCCCCGGTCAGCACCGCCCCCAGCGGCACGATATCCCCCGCCGCCACCAGCCCCGCCGCCACCGCATGCTGCGCCTCGCCGATGGAAACCGACTGCGCCACCTCATCGGTGAACAGCCGCGCCTTCGCGACCAGCGCCACCTCCACCTCCTGCTTGCCCTTGGTATCGGTCCCCATGCAGGCCAGATGCGTGCCCGGCCCCACATGCGCCGCCAAAAGCGAGGCCGCAGGCGACGAGGTTATGGTGATGATCGCCTCCGCCTCCACCATCCGCTCCAGCGACACCGCCTCGAAGGGCAGGCCCAACTCATCGGCCACCGCCGCCAGCTTGGGCAGCATCTCGGGATGCAGGTTCCAGCCGATCACCCGGTCCCAGTCCCTGACCCGCGCCGCCGCGCGCAACTGGAACCCCGCCTGATGCCCCGCCCCCACGATGCCCAGCACCCGCGCCCCCTTCCGCGCCAGCCGGTCGATGGACAGGGCCGAAGCCGCCGCCGTCCGCAGCGCCGTCAACAGGTTCCCCCCCACCATCGCCGTGGGACGGCCCGAGTCCGGGTCAAACAGATAGACCGTCGATTGGTGATTGGTGATCCCGCGCCCCGCATTGCCGGGGAAATATCCCCCTGCCTTGACGCCCAGCATCCCCCCCGCCCTGTCCAGCCCGGACTTGAACCCGTATTGCCGCCCCTCGCCCAGCGCCTCGCGCACCACGGGGAAGTTGTAAGCCTCGCCCCGCGCCATGGCGGCAAAGGTCGCCGCCACCGCCGCATAGGCATCCTCGGGCGAAACGAGGTCGGCAATCAGCGCCTCGGAAACAATCAGCATCATTCATCCTTGCCGGAACAGGGTTTCCCCGGTCGTGCAGGGGGCGCATCACCCCCCACGCGCCCTTCGCTCAATAGGCCTTGCCGCGCGCCGAGACAGGCCAGACCACCTCCACCTTCCCGTTCCGCACGCCGACATACCAGTCATGGACATTGCAGGTCGGGTCGCAATGCCCCGGCACCAGCCGCAGCTTGTCATTGACCTTCAGAACACCCGCCGGATCGTCGATCACCCCATGCTCGTCGCTGCATTTGATGTATTTCACATCCGTCCGCCCAAAGATCACCGGCAGCCCGCTATCCACCGACTGCGCCTTCAGCCCCGCATCGCAGATCGCCCGATCCGCCTTGGCATGGCTCATCACGCTCGTCAGGATGAACAGCGCATTCTCCCATTCCCCCTGGTCGATCCGCTTCCCGTCCTTGTCCAGGATGCGCCCGTAATCCGCATCCATGAAGGCGTAAGACCCGCATTGCAGCTCGTTATAGACCCCCGAATTCCCCTCGAAGTAATAGGACCCCGTGCCGCCTCCGCCGACAATGTCGCAGTCCAGCCCCTCGGCCTTCAACGCCTCCACTGCATCCCGCACCATCGCCACCGCAATGTCGATCTTCGCCTTGCGGTCCTCATAACGGTCCATATGCTGCATCGCGCCCTGATAGGCCTGGATGCCCGCAAAGCGCAGCCCCGGCGCCGCGTCAATCGCCTTGCCCAAGGCCACCACCGCCGGCGTCGTCGTCACCCCGCAGCGCCCCGCGCCGCAGTCGATCTCCACCAGACATTCGATCGTGGTCCCGTGTTTCACCGCCGCCGCCGACAGGTCGGCGACATTCGCCAGATCATCCACACAGCAGATCGCCCGCGCGCCCAGCTTGGGGATGCGCGCCAGACGGTCGATCTTCGCCGGGTCGCGCACCTGATTGCTCACCAGCACATCCTTGATGCCGCCCCGCGCAAAGACCTCCGCCTCGCTCACCTTCTGGCAGCACACCCCGACCGATCCGCCCAGCCTTTCCTGCAACAGCGCCACATCCACCGATTTGTGCATCTTCCCATGCACCCGGTGCCGCACGCCCATCTCCTGCGCGAACCGCCCCATCTTCACGATGTTGCGCTCCAGCGCATCCAGGTCCAGCACAAGGCAGGGCGTCTGGATATCCGCCTCATCCATCCCCGGCAGCGCGGGAATGTCATAGCCCACTTCCAGCCCGTCGAAATCTCCGCGTCCGTCCATCATCCTCACCCCTTCATCCAAGGCAGCTTGTCCAGATCCACATTCCCGCCGGTCAGGATCACCCCCACCCGCTTGCCCCGGAACCTGTCCGGGTTCTTCAGGATCACGGCCAGCGGCACCGAACAGCTGGCCTCGATCACGATCTTCATCCGCTTCCAGTGGAGCTTCATCGCCTCGACGATTTCCTCCTCCGTCGCGGTCAGCACATCGGTCGCGTAGGTCCGCAGGAAATGCCAGGTCAGTTCCTTCAGCGGCACCTTCAACCCGTCGGCCACCGTATCGGGCGCATCATCCGCGATGATGTGCCCCGCCCGGAAACTGCGCGCCGCATCATCGGCATTCACCGGCTCCGCCGCGAAAATCTCCACCCCCGGCGCGATGGAAGACAGCGTCAGGCAGGTCCCCGAAATCATCCCGCCCCCACCGATGGGGGCCACCACCGCATCCAGCCCCTCCACCTGCTCCATCAATTCGCGCGAACAGGTCCCCTGTCCGGCAATCACACGCGGATCATTGTAGGGATGCACGAAATCCGCCCCCGTCCGCGCCTGCACCTCGGCGAACACCGCCTCGCGGCTGCTGGTGGAGGGCTCGCATTCCACGATCACCCCGCCATAGCCCCGCACCGCATCCTTCTTGGCCTGCGGCGCCGTGCGCGGCATCACCACCGTGCAGGGAATGCCCCGTCGCCCCGCCGCATAGGACAGGCTCAGCGCATGGTTCCCGCTCGAATGCGTCGCCACCCCGCGCTCCAACTGATCCTCGCGCAGGCCGAAGACGGCATTGCTTGCCCCGCGCACCTTGAACGCCCCGGCCTTCTGGAAATTCTCGCATTTGAAGAACAGCTCCGCCCCCGTCAGTTCGTTCAGGAACGAAGACGTCAGCACCGGCGTCCGGTGGATATGCGGCGCGATCCGCGCATGGGCCTCCACCACGTCCTCATAGGTCGGCACCCACAAACCCTGATAATCCTTCATCGCCTCCCCTCACTCTGCCGCCATCGCCATCGGCACGGCCGACCCGCGATAGAACTCCGCCGCCGCCGCCACGCCCGATCCCAACCGGATATCCCATCCCAGATCGGCCATGCACATCTCCGCCGTGGCCAGCCCGCCCAGCACCATCACATCGGTCAGCATTCCCAGATGCCCGATGCGGAACACCTTGCCCGCCACCTCGCCTAAGCCCACGCCAAAGGCCACGCCATATTTCTCCGCCGCCAGCTTCACGAGGTCCGTGCCATTGCACCCGGCAGGCACGACCACCGCCGTCACCGTCTCGGAATACAGATCCGCCGAGGCCGCGCAGGGCCGCATCCCCCAGGCCGCCACCGCGCGCCGCACCCCTTCGGCCAGCCGCGCATGGCGGGCATAGACGGCCTCCAGCCCCTCCTCCTCCAGCATCTCGATGGATTTCGCGAGACCCGCGATCAGCCCCACCGCGGGCGTATAGGGATACCCACCCCCGGCATAGCTCCGCAGCATGTCGCGGAAATCGAAAAAGGTCCGCGGCAGCCGCGCCCCCTCCATCGCCGCCAGCGCCTTGTCGGAAACCCCCAGGATTGCCAGCCCCGCCGGCAGCATGAATCCCTTCTGGCTCCCCGCCACCGCGATGTCCACGCCCCAACCGGCCATGTCGAAAGGCATCGACCCGATCGACGACACGCCATCCACGAACAGCATCGCCCCATGCCCCGCCACATCCATAGCGCGGCGGATGCCTGCGATATCCGAACGCACCCCCGTCGCCGTCTCGTTATGCGTCGCCAGCACCGCCTTGATCCGCCCCGCCCTGTCGGCCTTCAACGCCGCCTCGATGGCCGCCACGGGCGCACCCTGCCCCCAGGGCGTCTCGATGATCTCCACCTCCAGCCCATGCCGCTGGCACAGGTCGATCCAGCGATGGCTGAACATCCCGAACCGCGCCGCCAGAACGGTATCGCCCGGCGACAGCGTGTTGGTGATCGCCGCCTCCCATCCCCCCGTCCCGGTGGATGGCAGGATGATCACCTCGCCCCCCGCCATGCCCAGCACCCGCCGCACCCCCGCCACCGCAGGCCGGAACAGCTTGCCAAAGGCCGCCGACCGGTGATCCAGCGTCGGCATGTCACAGGCCTTGCGGATCGCCTCGGGAATGTTCGTCGGACCGGGAATGAAGACGGGATTCTGAAAGGACATGATGGCCACCTCGCTTGGGCATGGCATGACCCTACGCCCCGGCCACCCGCAGCACAATTTTTTCGAAAAGATTTTTCATATATCGAAAAACCCGCTATCCTTTCAAGAAATCAGGGACTTGCGATTTTTCACCCGAACCGGATGCCTCCAGATGCCCACAAAACCCCGCGGCCGCCCCAAGGCCTTCCACGACAAGACCGACCAGAACACCGTGCAGGCGCTCGACCGCGCGCTCGGGCTCCTCTCCACCCTCGCCGCCCATCCGGGCCTCACGCTTTCGGAACTCGCCGATACCTCCGGCCAGGCCGTCGCCACCGTCTATCGCGCGCTGGTCACCCTGCAATCGCACGGCATGGTGGAATCCGAAGACCCTGCCCAGACCTGGCATATCGGCCCCGGCGCCTTCCGCATCGGCTCTGCCTTCCTGCGCCGCACAAAGGTCGTGGAACGCGCCCGCGCCGCGATGGATGCGCTCATGCGCGACACGGGTGAAACCGCCAATCTCGGCGTCGAAGTCGGCGACGAAGTCCTCTTCCTCTCCCAGGTGGAAACCCATCAGGCGATCCGCGCCTTCTTCCCGCCCGGCACCATCGCCCCCATGCACGTCTCCGGCATCGGCAAGGCCCTTCTGGCCTGGTATCCAACGGAAAAGGTGCAAGGCATCCTCGCCCGCAAGGGCCTTCAACGCTTCACCACCCTCACCCATACCTCCGAAACCGCCCTCCTGCGCGATCTCGCCCGCATCCGCGACCGCGGCTTCGCCATCGACGATCAGGAACGCGCCGAAGGCATGCGCTGCGTCGCCGCCCCCATCTTCAACGCCCATGGCGAACCCGTCGCGGGTCTCTCGGTCAGCGGCCCGGCCTTCCGCATGGGCCTCTCCGATGCCACCCGCCTCGGCACCCTCGTCCGCGCCGCAGCCGACAAGGTGACAGAGGCGACGGGCGGCCAGCAACCCGCGCCCTAAGCCCTTTCATCTTGGCAAAAAATACTCGCGGGGGAGCGGGCGCGCAGCGACCGCGGGGGCGGCAGCCCCCCCCTTCTGACGGGGCGAAGTCCCCGGCAGAAGGGCAAGGGAATGCCGCGCATGCGGCGCCGCTCAATTCACCGCTATTGCAGGTCGCGGAACGCCGCCTGCATCCGCTCCACCGCCTCAACCACCATCGCGCGCGGCGCGGCGATGTTGAACCGCAGGAAGGTCTCTCCCCCCGTGCCAAAGGCATCGCCATGGTTGGTGGCGATCCGCGCCTCCTTCTCCACCCGCCCGATGAACTCCGCGGGCGCCATCCCGGTCCCGGAAAAATCCAGCCAGGCCAGATAGGTCGCCTCCAGCAGCATGGACCGCAGCCCCGGTATCCCCGCCATGCCTGCGTCAAAGACCTGCCGGTTCCCCTCCAGATAGGCCATCAGCGCATCCACCCATTCCGCGCCGTCCGGGGAATAGGCCGCCGTCGCCATATGCATCCCGAAACTGTTCCCCGAAATGCCCAGCGCCATGATCTTCGCCGCGAACTTCGCGCGCAGCGCGGGGTCCGCAATGATCACATTCCCCGTATGGCTGCCCGCAATGTTGAAGGTCTTGGTCGTCGCCGTCATCATCACCAGACGATCCATGATCTCCGGCGCGGCCAGAGGCATGGGCAGATGCCGCTGCCCCGGAAAGACCAGATCATGGTGAATCTCATCCGACACGAGGATCAGGTCATGCCGCTTGCAGAAATCGGCCACCCCCCGCAACTCCTCCGCCGTCCAGACCCGCCCCCCCGGATTGTGGGGTGAGCAGAGGATGAACATCCGCTCCCGCCCCGTCATCAACCCGTCCCAGGCGGCGAAATCCATCTCATAGCGCCCGTCGATCAGGGACAAGGGACATTCCCGCACCTCGCGCCCCGCCGCCTTTATCGTGCGCGCAAAGGCGTGATAGACCGGCGTCGTCAGCACCACCCCATCCCCCGGCGCGGTGAATGCCTCCAGACACAGCCCCGTCCCGTTCACCAAACCATGCGTGGTGAAAATGTCCCCCGCCGCCACGTCCCAGCCGTGCCGGTTCTTCATCCACCAGCGGATCGCCTCAAGATAGGCCCGGTCATCGCCGAAATAGCCATAGACGCCATGCGCCGCCATCCGCTCCACCGCCTGCTGCACGATGGCCGGGGGCCGGAACTCCATATCCGCCACCCACATTGCCAACCCGCCCTCGGCCGGAACGCCGTAAAGCTTCTCCATCATGTCCCATTTCACGCAATGGGTGCCGATGCGGTTGATCGGGGTGTCGAAATCCATATCCGCCCTCTGTCCAAGCTGCCTTGGCCACGAATAGCAACGCAGAACCGTCGTTCCAACTGAGAAATTGACGCCGATACAATGTTCCGATTCCAATACTTAAATCGGAACCCTGTCCCGATATACGATCAAAACACAAACCAGAATTCCGGATAACCCCTCGCCGCCACCCTCCCCGTCCCGCCATTGCACCCCTGGGGGCTTTTCCGCTATCCAACCCTCATGATCCGCCCTATCCTGATCCATCCCGACCCGCGCCTGAAGAAACTCTGCGACCCCGTCGCCGAGATCACGCCCGACATGGGCAAACTGGCCGAAGACATGCTTCAGACGATGTACGATGCCCCCGGCATCGGCCTCGCCGCCCCCCAGATCGGCGTCACCAAGCGGCTCATCGTCATGGATTGCGTCAAGGGCGAGAATGAGAGCCCCCGCCCCCTCGTCCTCTTCAACCCCGAAATCACTTGGGTATCGGAAGAGCTTTCGACCTATGACGAAGGCTGCCTCTCCATCCCCGACCAATATGCCGAGGTGCAGCGCCCCGCCGAGGTGCGCGTCCGCTGGATGGGCCTCGACGGCAAGTCGCAGGAAGAACAGTTCACCGGCCTCTGGGCCACCTGCGTCCAGCACGAGATCGACCATCTCAACGGCAAGCTCTTCATCGACTATCTGGGTCCGCTGAAACGCCAGCTCATCACCCGCAAGATGGAAAAACTGAAACGCGAACGCGCGCGGCAGGGCGGATGACCGTCCGCCCCTGCCTTCCCTGGCCCCACCCCATCCTGAAGGCCCCCGCCGCAACGGTGGATGCCATCACAGACGAGATCCGCGCCATCTGGGCCGACATGATCGACACGATGGATGCCATGCCCGGTTACGGCCTTGCCGCCGTGCAGATCGGCATTCCCCTCCGCCTCGCCGTAGTGGATTGCTCCACCGAACGCGGGCAGGCCATCCGCATGGCGAACCCGGAAATCCTGCATGCCTCTGTCCAGAACCGCACGCATGAAGAGGCCTCGCCCAACCTCCCCGGCGTCTCGGCAGTGATCGAACGCCCCCGCGCCGTGACCGTCCGCTTCCTGAACGACAAGGGCGAAACCGAAGAGCGCGACTTCGTCCATCTCTGGGCGACCTCGGTCCAGCACCAGATCGACCATCTCGCAGGCAAGATGTATTTCGACCGCCTCTCGCCCCTCAAGCGCAAGATGCTGCTCGCCAAGGCGGAAAAGCTGCGGAGGCGCGGGTGAAAATCGTTTTCATGGGCACGCCCGATTTCTCGGTCCCCGTGCTGCACGCCCTCGCTGCGCAGCATGACATCGTCGCCGTCTATAGCCAACCCCCCCGCCCCGCCGGCCGGGGCAAGGACCTCCGCCCCACTCCCGTCCATGCGGCCGCCGCAACGCTCGGCCTGCCCGTCCGCCATCCTGTCAGCCTGAAATCCCCTGAAGAACAGGCCGCCTTCGCCGCGCTGGATGCCGATGTGGCCGTCGTCGTCGCTTATGGCCTGATCCTGCCGCAAGCCATCCTCGACGCGCCCCGCCACGGTTGCCTCAACATCCACGCCTCGCTCCTGCCCCGCTGGCGCGGCGCGGCCCCGATCCACCGCGCCATCATGGCAGGCGATGCCGAAACCGGCATCTGCATCATGCAGATGGAGGCAGGCCTCGACACCGGCCCCGTCCTTTTGCGCCAATCCACCCCAATCGGGGCAGAGGAAACCACCCAGGACCTGCACGACCGCCTCTCCCAGATGGGCGCGCGCCTGATCCTGACGGCCCTCGACCGCCTGCCAACCCTCACCCCCGAAGCGCAACCCACCGAAGGCGTCACCTACGCCGCCAAGATCGAAAAGGCCGAATCCCGCATCGACTGGTCCCGCCCCGCGACCGAGGTTGACCGCCAGATCCGCGCCCTCTCGCCCTTCCCCGGCGCCTGGTGCATGGCAGGCGGCGAACGCATCAAACTCCTCCGCTCCCGCCTCGCGTCCGGCGCAGCCCCCCCCGGCACCCTCCTCCACGGCCTCACCATCGCCTGCGGGCAGGGGGCCATCGACATCACCCTCGCCCAGCGCGAAGGGAAAAAGGCCCAGGCCCCGCAGGATTTCCTCAACGGCCTCACCCTTCCCGCCCGGCTGGACTGACGGCTGGACGGATCGGGCAAGCTGCGCCACACTGACCGCGCAGACCGGAGGCACCCATGCCCATCCTCATCCTCATCGTCATCGGAGCCGCCGCGGGCTTCCTCGCCACCCGCTTCATGCGCGTGCAGACCGACGTCCTCACCACCATCGCCATCGGCATCGGCGGCGCGCTGCTGGGCTGGGGCATCCTGCGCTTCCTCGTCTCCGTCTCCGGCTGGGTCGCGGCCTTCGTCGGCGCGGTGATCGGGGCCATCGCCCTCATCTGGCTCTGGCAAAAATACGTCTCGCGCTAGCCGATCCGCTTCACCGCATCGCGCAGCCGGAACCCCGCCCCGCCCGCCGCGTCCCACAGCATCCGCCCCTGCCAGGCGGCAAAGATCATCGCCGCCGCCTCGGCCTTGCACCCGGCCTTGCGCGCCACCGCCGCCTCCACGCCCGCGCGCCAGGCTGCCGCCCGCTCCCCCGCCAGCCCCTCCCCAACCGAGGCCCAGACCAGCGACACCCGCACCGCCACCCCCAGCGCCTTCAGAAAGCCCTGCGCGCTCTCCTCCGCCGCCTCGGCGGCTTCCGTCACCGCCGCGACCCGCTCCCAGCCATGCGCCAGCGCGGCGCGCAGCATTCCCTCCCGGTCGCCATAGCGCTGCACCAGCGACGGCGGGGCCAGCCCAACCACCGCCGACACCGCGCCAAAGGACACCGCCGCCGCGCCCCGCTCTTCCAGCAGGTCGAGAACGGCATCATAGATCACGGCATCGGGGATGGAACGCGGTCGCGCCATGGCACATCCTGAACGGTCATTCGCTCATCAGCCTGCGCCCGTCCCGCCCGACGATCAAGCCCTAACGCTTCGGCGATCCCGGCTTCGGCGGCCGCGCCCGATAGACCGGCAGCCGCCAGCCAAAGCCAAGGCTCCCGGCCCGCAGCACGAAGGTCACCACCGCACAGGCCATCAGCGCCTGCCACCCTTCCGCCCCCGCCAACCCCAGCAGCACCGCCACCCCCGCCCCGCAGAAGGCGCAGGTCACGTAAAGCTCGCCCTGCTTCAACACCAGCGGCACCTCGTTGCAGACCACATCGCGCATCAACCCGCCCATGCAGCCCGTCACCATCCCCATGACCAGCACCACGGGCCAGCCCAGGCCCTCGGCAAAGGCCACCCCTACACCCGCGGGCACCGCCACGGCCAGCGCGCAGGCATCCAGCCATTCGATGGCCCGATAGCGGCTTTCCAGAAGATGCGCCCCGAAGAACACCAGCACCGCCGCCCCCGCCGCCACCGCCAGCAATGCAGGATCCCCGATCCAGACGGGTGGCCGCCCAAGGATGACGTCGCGCAGCGTCCCGCCCCCCACCGCCGTCAGGCAGGCGATGAAGATGAACCCCACCACATCCAGTTGCGACCGGCTCGCCACCAGCGCCCCCGTCAGCGCGAAGATGGCGACCGACGCATAATCCAGCATCGGCAATATCGCCGCGGCCGATGCTTCCAACCCCGGCGCGATCATGCGTCCCTTGCCTTCGCCGGCTTGAACGGCGCCATCCCGGCACGGGCGAGGGCATCGGCCCGCTCGTTCTCCTCATGCCCCGCATGGCCCTTGATCCAGCGCCACTGCACCTTGTGCCGCGCCTGCGCCTGATCCAGCCTCTGCCACAGCTCGGCATTCTTCACCGGATCCTTCCCCGCCGTGCGCCAGCCGTTGCGCTTCCAGCCATGGATCCATTCCGTCACGCCGTTCTTCACATAGGCGCTGTCCGTGACCACCGTGATCTCCGACGGCTTCGCCAACGTCTCCAGCGCCGAAATCGCCGCCAGCAACTCCATCCGGTTATTCGTGGTCAGCGCCTCGCCCCCCGAAAGCTCGCGCTCCCGCAGGACCGCACCGCCCTCGCGCGCGATAAGCAACACGCCCCATCCCCCCGGCCCCGGATTGCCCGAACAGGCCCCATCGGTATAGGCGAAAAGCTCAGGCATCGGCGGCTCCTTTTCACCCCGTTTATGCAGCGCGGCCAAGACCGTCAACGCAACGCCCTGCTTCATCTTGGCAAAAATACTCTCAGGGGGTGAGGAGCGAAGCGACGAGGGGGCGGAACGCCCCCTGCAACGCCGGCCACAAGGATCACCCCATCAGGATCGGCACCGCCACGCAGGCCAGAACCACCACCGTCAGCAGCACCCGCAGCCGCATCCACCACGCAGGCGTCAGCCCCTGCACGGAAAAGAAATAGTCCAGCATCAACAGCCCCGCGAACCCCGCGAACAGGTTCACCGCCGCAGCGCCCGGCGCGCCGTTCACCATGAAGAAGGCCCACAGCGCCGGGATCACCGACAGCCCGTAACCCACAGCCGCAACCCGCCCCTCGGCTTTGGTCGCAAAGCCCCACAGCACGCCCGACATGAAGGACAGGATCACCACCCCATAGGTCAGGATCACATAGGTCTCTCGGAACATGGGCGTCAGCCATGGCCCGACCCATTCCCTGCTCGGCGGGTAGACCACATTCGCCGCCCCCCAGAGGAACGGGATCAGCCCGGCAAGGCCAAGGATCAGGGCAGAACGGGGGATCGCTGTCATCTCAGGCTCTGGATCATCGCATCAATGCGCTTCGCGCGCGTGGGCGCCGTCTTCGCGGTGCCGATCTGATATAGCATCCCGCGCCGCTTGCCAGCCGTCAGCCCGTCCCAGACCGCCGTCATCTCCGCCGCCCGCAGCGCCGACGCCACATCCTCGGGCGTGTCCACCTGGTCATCCGGCGCGGGCCGCAGCCGCACCTCCAGGGGCTCTCCCGGCACGATCCCCGTGCGGTCCAGCAGCGACGCGCCCGCCCAGACGAACACCCCCTCCACCACCGGCGCGCGCGACAGGGCAAGGTTCACCCAATGCTCGTTGATCTCACCTTCTACCCGCTTCGCCGCGCCCAGCGCCGCCACCGCCTCGTCAGGCAGCCGCAGGATCGTATAGGTGGCCTTGCCCCAGTCCAACGGCTCCACCACGCCCTCGAAGGAAACCCAATCGCTCACGCGGGTTCCCGCAGGATGCGCGGCACCTTGAACTCCACATTCTCCACCGCCGTCTCGACCATCTCGACCGTGGTCGCAAACCGCGCGCGGAAGGCGTCGATCACCTCATTCACCAGAACCTCCGGTGCACTCGCCCCCGCCGTGATGCCCACCGACCGGATACCTTCCAGCGCCCGCCAGTCGATATCCACCGCCCGCTGGATGAGTTGGGCATAAGGACAGCCCGCATTGGCCCCCACCTCCACCAGCCGCTTGGAATTCGAAGAATTTGGCGCCCCGATCACCAGCAGCGCGTCGATCTTCCCCGCCATGGCCTTCACCGCCATCTGGCGGTTCGTCGTCGCATAGCAGATGTCATCATGCGCCGGCGCCAGGATCGCCGGGAACCGCGCCTTCAGTGCCGCCGCGATATCGGCGGTATCATCCACCGAAAGTGTCGTCTGCGTGATGAAGGCCAGCTTGCCGGGATCGCGCACGCTCAGCGTCGCCACATCCGCCACCGTCTCGACCAGCAGCACCTCACCCTCCGGCAATTGCCCCATGGTCCCCACCGTTTCCGGATGGCCCGCATGGCCGATCATGATCATCTGCAACCCGTTCTCGTGATGCCGCGCCGCCTCGTTATGCACCTTGGTCACCAGCGGGCAGGTCGCATCCACTGCGATCATCTCGCGCCGCGCCGCCTCGGCGGGCACCGCCTTGGGCACGCCATGGGCGGAAAACACCACGGGCCGGTCCAGCGGACACTCATCCAGTTCCTCGACAAACACCGCCCCCTTGGCGCGCAGCCCGTCCACCACGAACTTGTTATGCACGATCTCGTGGCGCACATAGACCGGCGCACCCCATTTCTCGATCGCCATCTCCACGATCTTGATCGCCCGGTCCACACCGGCGCAGAACCCGCGCGGCGCGGCAAGATACAGGGTCAGGGGGGGCAGGGTCATCGCGCTTCCTTTCGGGCCGTCACGGCAGAAATAGGCCGAAACCCCGGCCCGGTAAACCGCCAACCGCCATCCCGCCGCCTCACCCGATCACCCCCAGCAGGATAAGGCCCAGCACCAGATAGCGCCCCGTCTTCGCCACCGTCACCAGCGCCGCGAACAGCCAGACCGGCGTCTTCAACACCCCCGCCACCACTGTCAGCACATCCCCCAGCGGCAGCCAGGACAAAAGCAGCGACCACACCCCCCAGCGCCGGAACCACTCTTCCGCCCGCGCCATCGCCGCCTCCGGAATCCGGAACCGCGGCGGCGGCGTCAACCCCGCCAGTCCCCGCCCGATCGCATAATTGACGCAAGACCCCAGAACATTCCCCACCGAGGCCACCGCCAGGATGAGCCAGAACCGCGCAGGTTCCGCGACGACCATGCCGCCGAAGATGATCTCGGATTGAAACGGAACCGGGGTCGCCGCCACGAAGGCGGCCAGAAACAGGCCAAGCAGGGCGGAACCGAAAATCATCCCGCGCAGATGGCCCCGCCCGCGCCGCGCCGCAAGGGCCGCCCGGGCGCAAGCTCAGTCAATCTTCGCCTGCCACTCGGCGGCAAAAGCTGATTTGGCAGCCGGGTTCAGGAAGGCCCGCGTCGGAATGATCATCACATCCTTGCCCGTGGACAGGAAGACATGCCCCTCGGTCTCGCGCACCTCGCGCAGCGACAGCGCGCCAAAGGCCAGCGGCTCCTTCCGGTCGTCGCGATGTTCCACCAGCCGGTCGCCCCAGATTTCCAGCCTTGCGCCGGTCCGCCGATCCGCCCGCCGCTGGGCGCGCCCGCGCAGGTCGCGCCGCTGCAAGAACACCACCAGCAGGAAAGGCAGCGCCATCAGCACCGCCGCCATCGGCGCCGAATGCAGGATGGCAAGGTCCGTCATCACGCCGCTCAACATCTGCAACAGGCCGAGACCGGCGAAGAAGGCCGCGAAAAGCGCCACCTTGTCCCGCTTGCGATGCTCGGGCGATGCGCGCTCCCAGACCAGCGCGTCGTCATAATCCTGCGTATAGTGGATCACCCGGTCGGGCTTGCCGCCCGTCCGCTCGCCGACGGCGACGGGGGCCTCTGCTTCCCCCGCCCCGCCTTCCATGGCCGCGACCCCGGTCACTTGACGTCGACGACGGCCTCTTCACGATCCGCCATCCGCGGCTCGCGCGGCGGACGGCCGATCACTTCGCGCAACTCGTCCAGTTCGATGAAATTGTCCGCCTGCCGCCGCAGTTCATCGGCAATCATCGGCGGCTGGCTGCGGATCGTGGACACGACCGACACCCGCACCCCCTGCCGCTGCAGGCTTTCCACCAGCGGGCGAAAATCCCCGTCGCCCGAGAACAGCACGATATGATCCACGCGCGGCGCAAGTTCCATGGCATCGACCGTCAGTTCGATATCCATGTTCCCCTTGACCTTCCGCCGCCCCTGGCTGTCGGTGTATTCCTTGGCCGGTTTCGTCACCATGGTGAAGCCGTTGTAATGCAGCCAGTCCACCAGAGGACGGATCGGGGAATAATCGTCATTCTCCAGAAGCGCCGTATAGTAGAAGGCCCGCAACAGCTTTCCCCGGCGCATGAACTCCTGCCGCAGAAGCTTGTAGTCGATATCGAACCCCAGCGCCTTCGCGGCTGCGTAGAGATTCGAGCCGTCGATGAACAGCGCAAGCCGTTCGTCCTTGTAAAACATTATAAGTTCCCCTCAAAAAACTGTTCCCCGGACGCATGTCATGAGTGGTCTACATCAAAGTAGGGAAACACCCGGTGAACAAGCCAAGGTTACCCGGAAAAGATGAATCCATTCAAGTTCGGCTATACGAAAGGGTACCAGACGTATCATGGCTGACGAAATGCTGCTGATCGCCCTCGGCGCGAACCTGCCGTTCGACGGCATGCCGCCCGATCAAACCCTGATTCTCGCGTTTCAGGCGCTCCGGCAGGCCGGTCTTTCTCTGCTTCATGTCAGCCCCATATATGCGACGCCCTGCTTTCCGGCAGGGGCCGGTCCCGATTATGTGAACGCCGCCGCCGCCGCCCCTATTCCCGAAGGATGGGATGCCCCCCGCACCCTCGCTTTGCTGCACGCCATCGAAACCCGTTTCGCCCGCAGCCGCGAAACCCGCTGGGGGATGCGGACGCTCGACCTCGACCTCCTCGCCTTCGGCCAGACCATCGCCCCCGACCGGCCCGGCTGGCAGGCCTGGCACGACCTCCCCCCTGCCCGCCAGCGGACCGAGGCACCCGACCGCCTCATCCTGCCCCATCCCCGCCTTCAGGACCGCGCCTTCGTCCTCGTTCCCCTGCACGATGTGGCCCCGCTCTGGGCGCATCCCGTCACCGGCCTCACGGTCCGCGAGATGCTCGCCGCCCTGCCCGCCGCCGACCGTGCCGAAGTCCGCCCGCATTCCCCCGATTCAACGCTTGTCAAGCCCGGATGATGCGACTAGATAGGCCACTCCATGCCCCCCATCCGAACTGGAGTCGCTCATGGCCCGCGTGACGGTCGAAGATTGCGTTGACAAGGTGCCGAACCGCTTCGAACTGGTGATGCTCGCCGCGCATCGCGCCCGCGAAATCGCCGCCGGTTCCCCGATCACGATCGACCGCGACAACGACAAGAACCCCGTCGTCGCCCTGCGCGAGATTGCCGAGGAAACCCAGTCGGCCGAGGTTCTGCGCGAACGCATGATCGAATCGCACCAGACCCAGATCGAGGTGGACGAACCCGAAGAAGACCAGATGGCGCTTCTCATGTCGGGCGAGATCGACCGTCCCATGCAGGACGACATGTCCGAGGAAAAGCTGCTGCGCGCATTGATGGAAGCGCAGGGCGACAACTGATCCGGCCTCAGGCCGGGCCTGCGGGGCGGTGATGATCGACGTCGAAGACCTCATCGCCCTCGTCCGGAACTACAACCCGCGCACCAATGCCGACCTGATCCGCAAGGCCTATGCCTACGGAAAACAGATGCATGACGGTCAGTTCCGCAAGTCCGGCGAACCCTATTTCACCCATCCCGTCGCCGTCGCCGCCATCCTCACCGAACAGCGGCTGGATGATGCCACGATCATCACCGCCCTCCTCCACGACACGATCGAGGACACGCGCTCCACCTATTCCGACATCACCCAGATGTTCGGCACCGAAGTGGCCGAACTCGTCGATGGCGTGACGAAACTCACCAACCTTCAGCTTTCCTCGGCCCAGTCCCAGCAAGCGGAAAACTTCCGCAAGCTTTTCATGGCCATGTCGAAAGACCTGCGCGTCATCCTCGTGAAACTGGCCGACCGCCTGCACAACATGCGGACGATCAAGTCGATGAAGCCGGAAAAGCAGGCCCAGAAGGCCCGCGAGACGATGGAGATCTTCGCCCCCCTCGCCGGCCGCATGGGGATGCAATGGATGCGCGAGGAACTCGAAGACCTCGCCTTCCGCGTCCTCAACCCCGAGGCGCGCAATTCCATCATCCGCCGCTTCATCACGCTGCAACGCGAGGCGGGCGATGTCGTCCACAAGATCACCGCCGACATCCGCAACGAACTCGAAAAGGTCCAGATCGAGGCCGATGTCTATGGCCGCGCCAAGAAACCCTATTCCATCTGGCGCAAGATGCAGGAAAAGGATCTCGCCTTCTCCCGCCTCTCCGATATCTACGGCTTCCGCGTCATCTGCGGCTCGGTCGCCGACTGCTACCGCATCCTCGGCGTGATCCACCAACGCTGGCGCGCCGTGCCGGGCCGGTTCAAGGATTACATCAGCCAGCCCAAATCGAACGGCTACCGCTCCATCCACACCACCGTCTCGGGCCGCGACGGCAAGCGGGTGGAAGTCCAGATCCGCACCCGCGAGATGCACGAAGTGGCCGAGGCCGGCGTCGCCGCGCATTGGTCCTACCGCGAAGGCGTCCGCGCCCAGAACCCCTTCGCCGTCGATCCGGCGAAATGGATCGCCTCCCTCACCGAACGCTTCGATGCCGAGGATCACGACGAATTCCTCGAACATGTGAAGATGGAGATGTATTCCGATCAGGTCTTCTGCTTCACGCCCAAGGGCGACGTGGTGCAGTTGCCGCGCGGGGCCACGCCCCTCGACTACGCCTATGCCATCCACACCCGCATCGGCAATTCCTGCGTCTCGGCCAAGGTGGACGGCATCCGCGTCCCCCTCTGGACCCGCCTCAAGAACGGCCAGAGCGTCGAGATCATCACCGCCGAAGGCCAGCGCCCGCAGGCAAGCTGGATCGACATCGTCACCACCGGCCGCGCCAAGGCCGCCATCCGCAAGAGCTTGCGCGAAGAAGACCGCGGCCGCTTCGTCAAGCTTGGCCAGGAACTCGCCCGCGCCGCCTTCGACCATGTCGGAAAGAAGGCCACCGACAAGGCGCTCCGCACCGCGGCCAAGATGCTCGGCCTCTCCGACGAAACCGATCTCCTCGCCCGCCTCGGCTCCGCCGAAATCACCGCCCGCCGGGTGATCGAAACCCTCTACCCCGAACTGGCCCGCGCCCAGGATGACGAGGTGGATGCCTCCCGCCCCGTCGTCGGCCTGTCCGATGACCAGTCCTTCCGCCGCGCCCCCTGCTGCCAGCCCGTCCCCGGCGAACGCATCGTCGGCATCACCTATCGCGGGCAGGGCGTGGTGGTCCATGCCATCGACTGCCCCGCGCTGGAGGAATTCGAGGAACAGCCCGGCCGCTGGGTCGATCTGCACTGGCATTCCGGCCGTCACGCCGCCGTCCACACCGTCAGCCTCGAAATCACCATTTCCAACGATGCCGGTGTGCTTGGCCGCATCTGCACCTTGATCGGCGAACAGAAGGCCAATATCTCCGACCTGAGGTTTACAGACCGCAAGCCGGACTATTATCGACTCATTGTCGATGTGGACCTTCGCGATGTCGAACATCTGCACATGGTCATGACCGCGCTGGAGGCCGAGACCGATGTCGCCCAGATTTCACGTCACCGCGATATGACGCGAAAGCCCTGACCGGGCCCATTGGGAGAGAGACTTGGTTTTCAAGCGGCGCAATCCTCGCACCCTCTGGGGATGGACCCGCGAGATGGTCTATCCCCAAGGCGGTTTCAAACGCGCCACCCAATACGTCCTGCACCGGATGCGCCGCCTGCCCGACAGCCCGCACCGCATCGCGCGCGGGGTCTTCGCCGGATCGCTCGTGGGCTTCCTGCCCCTGCCGGGGATGCAGTTCATCGCCGCCTGGCTGGCATCGCGGGCGGTGAAGGGCAACCTGCTGGCCGCCCTGCTGGCCACCTTCAACACCAATCCGATCACCACACCCTTCTTCGCCGTCCTCGCCATGACGCTGGGCCACTGGATGCTGGGCATCCAGAAACCGCTCTCGCCGGAATATATCGGCCAGGCCTTCGCCAATGCCGGCACCGACCTGTGGTTCAACGTGACCGCGCTCTTCGGCCCCGAAACTGCCCGCTGGGACGGCCTGGCCCAGTTCTGGCACGAAATCTACCTGCCCTATTTCCTCGGCGCGCTCGGCCCCGGGCTGGTGTTGTCGCTGCTCTTCTACTGGCTCACCATTCCGCTCGTCCGGGCCTATCAGAAGGCGCGCGACGCCCGCTCCGCCGAACGCAGCGAACGCCGCCGCAAACTGCGCGAGGCCCTCGCCGCCGCCAAGGCCAAGCTGACGCATCGCGGTGATCCGCCTCAGGGCGCGGGGGATGACGACGCACCCGGTCCGACCTAATCTTTCACCGACTCGCACATGATCAAGGAAAGGCCAAGGCCATGAAACCCCTCGGGCGCCTCCGTCTCGGCGTGAACATCGACCACGTGGCCACCGTCCGCAACGCCCGCGGCTCCACCTGGCCCGAACCGCTCCGCGCCGCCCTGCTGGCCGAGGCGGCGGGTGCCGACGGCATCACCGCCCATCTGCGCGAAGACCGCCGCCACATCCGCGACGCCGATATCGAGGCGCTGGTCGCCGGCCTCTCCATCCCGCTCAATTTCGAATGCGCGGCCACCGCCGAAATGCAGGCCATCGCGCTCCGCCACAAGCCCCATGCCATCTGCCTCGTCCCCGAAAAGCGCGAGGAACGCACCACCGAAGGCGGGCTCGATGTGGCGGGCGACATCGACCGCCTCACCGATTACATCGCCCCCCTGCGCGAGGCGGGCGCCCGCGTCTCCATGTTCATCGGCCACGATCCCCGCCAGATCGAAGCCTCCGCCAAGATCGGCGCGGCGGTGATCGAACTGCATACCGGCCATTATTCCGAACTCCTCGCCGACGGTCAGGACGACGCAGCCGCCGAAGAACTCGAAGGCCTCCGCCGGGGGGCAAAGCTCGCCCATGCGCTGGGGCTCGAGGTGCATGCCGGCCACGGGCTTACCTATGACAACGTGGCCCCCATCGCCGCCATGCCCGAGGTGATGGAACTCAACATTGGCCATTTCCTGATCGGCGAGTCGATCTTCCGCGGCCTCGGCCCCGCGATCGAGGAAATGCGCCGCCGCATGGACGCGGCGCGCGAGGTGCAGTGATGGGAGTGCATACAGGTGAAAGTTGCGCCGCCCGTTTAGGGGGGTGCAACTTTGCCTAACGAGATTTCGCGGATCAGTGTGGACGATGCGGAACTGACGGAAGCCATCGCAAGAGCCGGTCTGGGCAATGCCCCGATCGGTCACCTCATCCGTCTGCATGCGCCCGATCGCTGGGTGCGATTCCATTTTTTCGAGTCTAAGCGTGACCCCGAAACGCCTGCAGAGGACTCAGCCGTTTTCTCCAAATTCGCCACATTGGGCGACAGGCTCTTTGCCGACGGTCAGCCAGTGAAGGTCTGTGTCTGGTCCGTCTGGACGGATGATGAAGGTCGCGACTGCTACCGATGCCTCTCCAGAAACGCACTGTGGTCACCGCTCCCGTGGCGCGAACGTCTTCTGGACATGGCTCATTTTGGAATGAACAGCTTCACGCTTCTGTCCATGGACGCGAGATCGGCTCTTTCTTGCTACGATGGTGGCTTCGACGTTTTCCTGCGTGACCGTGCAGAGCGGGATCTCTTCCGCGCACAGTTTTCCGAGTGGTTATCTCCGCGCGAAGATGGATTGTAAGGTGACCCCATGATCCTCGGCATCGGCACCGATCTCGCCAATATCGAACGGATCGAGGCGACGATCGCGCGCTTCGGTGACCGCTTCAAGGACCGCGTCTTCACCGAACGCGAACAGCGCAAGGCCGAAGGCCGCCCCCGCGCCATCGCCGCCACCTATGCCAAGCGCTGGGCGGCGAAAGAGGCCTGTTCCAAGGCGCTCGGCACCGGCCTGCGCATGGGCATCTCCTGGAAGGACATGGCGGTGACCAATCTCCGCTCCGGCCAGCCCGTGATGCATGTCACCGGCTGGGCCGCCGAACGCCTGCGCGACATGACCCCCGCCGGTCACGAGGCGGTGATCCATGTCACCCTGACCGACGATCACCCCTGGGCGCAGGCCTTCGTCGTGATCGAGGCCCGCCCCCTCCGCGCGCCCGCAGAACTTGACTCCCCCGCGCCCAGCGCGCAATGAACCGCGATCCGCACGGGCGGGCAGAGGACACAGAGAAAAAATCATGGCATCCAGCAAGGCCAAGAACGACAGCGGCATTGTCGAAACGATCAAGACCGTCCTCTGGGCGCTGATCATCGCGGGCGTCTTCCGCACGCTGTTCTTTCAACCCTTCTGGATTCCCTCCGGCTCGATGAAGGACACGCTGCTGATCGGCGACTTCCTCTTCGTCAACAAGATGGCCTATGGCTATTCCCGCTATTCCTGCCCCTTCTCGGCCTGCCCGATCTCGGGCCGCCTCTTCGGCGGTGAACCCGAACGCGGCGATGTGGTCGTGTTCCGCCACCCGGTCAATGGCACCGACTTCATCAAGCGCCTCATCGGCCTGCCCGGCGACACGGTGCAGATGCGCGAAGGCATCCTCTACCTGAACGGCGAGATGGTCCCGCAGACCCCGGCAGGCACCTTCGAAGAGATCTACGAAAAGCAGGGCCCCATGGGCCAGCTTCCCCGCTGCGAGAACGGCCCCGTGGGCGAAGGCGGCATCTGCACCTCCTCGCGCTTCACCGAAACCCTGCCGGGCGGACGCCAGCACAACGTCCTGAACATCGACAGCAACGGCTTTGCCGACAACACCGATGTCTTCACCGTGCCCGAAGGCCATTTCTTCTTCATGGGCGACAACCGCGACAATTCGCAGGACAGCCGCTTCGGTCAGGCCGTCGGCGGCGTGGGCTTCGTCCCCGCCGAAAACCTGATCGGTCGCGCCGACCGGATCATCTTCTCCTCCGCCGGCCGCTCCATGCTCTTCTTCTGGACATGGCGCGCCGACCGCTTCTTCAAGGCCGTCGAATGATCGGGGCGGCGGCGTGAGCGGCCAGCGCGTCAAGCTGGCGGCAGACCTTGCCGCCTTCGCCACCCGCATCGGGCACGACTTCCGCCGACCGGAGCTTCTGGCCCGCGCCGTCACCCACGCCTCCCTCTCCTCGCCCACACGGCCCTCGAACGAAAGGCTGGAATTCCTCGGCGACCGCGTCCTCGGCCTTTCCATCGCCACCGCTCTCTTCCAGCAGGATGGCAGCGCCGCCGAAGGCCAGCTTGCCCCCCGCTTCAACGCCCTGGTCCGCCAGGAAACCTGCGCCGAGATCGCCCGCGAAGTGGGCCTCGGCGACGTCCTGAAACTCGGCCGCTCCGAAATGCTCTCCGGGGGGCGGCGGAAAGAGGCGCTTCTGGGCGACGCGCTCGAGGCCGTCATCGCCGCCATCTACCTCGACGCAGGTTTCGAGGCCGCACGCGACACGGTCCTCCGCCTCTGGGGCGACCGCATCGCCCAGGCCGCCCGCGCCGATACCCGCGACGCCAAATCCACCCTTCAGGAATGGGCCCAGGCCCGCGGCCTGCCACCGCCCACCTATGCCGAAACCGCCCGCAGCGGCCCCGATCACCAACCCGTCTTCACCGTCGAGGCCCGCCTCGCCACCGGCGAAACGGCCAGCGGCACCGCCACCGGCAAACGCGCCGCCGAACAATCCGCCGCCCGCGCCCTTCTGGCGCGACTGGAGCAACAGGAATGACCGATACCCCCACCCGCGCCGGCTTCGTCGCCCTGATCGGCGAACCCAATGCCGGGAAATCCACCCTGCTGAACCGGATGGTCGGGGCCAAGGTCTCCATCGTCACCCACAAGGTGCAGACCACCCGCGCCCGCATCCGCGGCGTCTGCATGGAAGGCCAGTCGCAGATCGTCTTCGTCGATACGCCGGGTCTCTTCCGCCCCCGCCGCAGGCTTGACCGCGCGATGGTCGCCGCCGCCTGGGGCGGGGCTGCGGATGCCGATATCATCGTCCTTCTGGTCGAGGCGCATCGCGGCCTCACCGAAGGCGTGCAGGCCATCATCGACAACCTCAAGGACAAGATCCCCGCCACCGCCACCGTCGCGCTGGCCGTGAACAAGATCGACAAGGTCAAGGCCGAAACCCTCCTCGCCCTCACCGCCAGGCTCAACGACGCCTTCCCCTTCGCCAAGACCTTCCTCATCAGCGCCGAACGCGGCTATGGCGTCGATGACCTGCGCGAATGGCTGGCCGCCGAAATCCCCGCAGGCCCCTGGTTCTATCCCGAAGACCAGATCGCCGACCTGCCCATGCGCATGATCGCGGCCGAAATGACGCGCGAGAAACTCACCCTGCGCCTGCATGAGGAACTGCCCTACCAGCTCACCGTGGAAACCGAGAAATGGGAGGATCGCCCCGACGGCTCCACCCGCATCGACCAGGTGGTCTATGTCGCCCGCGACGGCCACAAGGGCATCGTGCTGGGCGCCAAGGGCGAAACCATCAAGGCCATCGGCCAGCAGGCAAGGGCCGAGATCGCCACCTTCCTCGACCGCCCCGTCCACCTCTTCCTGACCGTGAAGGTCCGCCCCAACTGGCTGGAAGAGGCCGAGCGTTATTCGGAAATGGGGCTGGATTTCAAGGACGGCGACTGACGCGTCCCGCCGCACCCCCGGGAGGGCTGTCTGCCCTCCCGGACCCACCCGAGAGTATTTTCGCCAAGATGAAGGGGCATCCCGTTGCGCCTGACGACCGACCTCTGGGTATCCGCCTATCTGACGCGTCTGCGGCTGGCCGATATTCCGGTCTATGTGACGGCGAAGGGCGACGCGACCGCAGGCGCGGTGATCGTGAAATGCGCCACGCTGGATGGTCAGGCCAAGGCCGTGCAGCGCAGCTATGACCTGATGACCGGCGCCCGCGTCTGGGTCACCCTGGCCGAAGGGCCGGAGGCCGAGGTGGACGCCACCCTTTCCCGCCAGCGCGACCGCGACCCCGATCTCTGGGTGATCGAGGTGGAAGACCGGCAGGGTCGCACCCTTCTCGATCAGCCGGGGCTTGCCGACTGACTTGCCCTTCCCCTGAACCCCGCCGATAGTCACCCGCATGGAATGGCGGGACGAAGGCGCGCTCCTGTCGGTCAGACCCCACGGCGAAAGCGCGGCGATCATCGAGGTCTTCACCGAAGAACATGGCCGCCATGCCGGGGTCGTGCGCGGTGGCGCGTCCCGGCGCATCGCCCCCCTCCTGCAACCCGGCGCGCAGGTGCAGGTCACATGGCGCGCGCGGCTGGACGATCACCTCGGCATCTTCACCGTCGAACCCCTGCGCGCCCGCGCGGCGCTCCTCTCCGATCCGCTGGCACTGGCGGGACTGAACGCCGTCTGCGCCATGCTCCGCGTGGCGCTGGCCGAACGCGAACCCCATCCGGTGCTGCACGCCGCGACCATGCCCCTGCTCGACGCGCTGGATGCCGGGACAGACTGGCCCCCCGCCTATCTGCGCTGGGAACTCCTGCTGCTCGAAGAGATCGGCTTCGGCCTCGACCTCGCCACCTGCGCCGTCACCGGATCGCGCGACGATCTCATCTATGTCTCGCCCAAGTCAGGCCGCGCCGTCAGCCGCCAAGGCGCGGGCGACTGGGCCAGCCGCCTTCTGCCCCTGCCGCAGGTGCTGCTCGGCCAGGGCCCCGCCTCCGCCCGCGAGATTGCCGAGGCGCTTGCCCTCACCGGTCACTTCCTGAACCGCGAACTCGGCCCCATGCTGAACGGCCGCCCCCTGCCCGAGGCGCGGGCCCGGCTGATCGACCGCCTCGCCCGCCGCGCCTAGCCCTGCGCCTGCTGCGCCTTCACCCGCTGCCGCCACAGGGTAAAGACCCCCGCCGCCACCACCAGCCCCGCGCCGATGGCGACATTGGTCCGCAAATCCTCGCCGAACAGGAACAGCCCGATCCCCGACGCCCAGACCAGTTGCAGATAGGCAAAGGGCTGGATGGCCGAGGCTTCGGCCACCGCAAAGGCCTTGATCAGCAGCCAATGCCCCAGGCAGGCCGTGCAGCACAAGGTCAGCATCCAGCCCCAATCCGCCGCCGTCATCGGCTCCCAGAACCACATGCCGACCAGCGTCATCGCCACGGCCCCCACCATCCCCGTCCAGAAGAAGGACACCGCCGCACTGTCCCCCCGCGCCACATAGCGCGTCAGCAGCCCGTAGATGGCAAACAGGAAGGCCGACAACAGCGGCACCAGCGCCCAGGGCGAAAACACCGCATAGCCCGGTTGCAGGATGATCAGCACGCCGACAAAGCCGATCAGGATCGCCGTCCAGCGCCTCCAACCCACCTTCTCTCCGAGCAAAGGCCCCGACAGCGCCGCGATCAGCAGCGGATAGCAGGTGAATACCGCATGGCTCTCCACCAGCCCCAGCTTCACGAAGGCCACGACCATCACGCAGACCTCGGTCACCAGCAACAGGCCCCGCGCCACCTGCAACCAGGGGAATTGCGTCCGCACCGCCGCCCGGATGCCGCCCCGATCCCGCGCCGCCAGCAGCATCACGAAGGCGGCAAAGAACCAGAAGCGGATCATCACCACCATATAGACGTTATACGCCTCGGCCAGATGGCGCGAGATGCCGTCCTGCACCGAAAAGACGACCGTCGTCGCCACCATCAGCCAGATACCCAGCCGCGTGTCCTGTGCCGTCGCCTGCCCGCTCATGCCGCGCCTGTCCTGCCCCGTTCCTGCAACAGCGAATACAGCCCCGCCGCCACGACCACCACCGTCCCCAGCGCCACCGCCGGGGCCAGCACCTCGCCATAGACGACGATCCCGATGATCGTGACAAAGACGATCTGCAAATAGGCATAGGGCTGCACCACATTCGCCTCCGCCATCTCATAGCACTTGGTCAGCAGCCAGTGCGACAGGATGGCCAGCGCGCAATAGAACCCGAGGAAGACCAGATCGACCCCCGCCACCGGCTCCCAGTTCGGCAGGCCCAGCAGCGTCATGAACCCCGCCCCGATGATCCCCGCCCAGAAGAACCCCGGAAAGACCGGCTCATCCCGCGCCGTCCCCCGCGTCAGGATGGAATAGAGCGCAAACATCAAGGCCGAGGCAAAGGGCAGCAGCGCCGGCCAGGAAAACACCCCCGATGTCGGCCGCAGGATGATCAGCACCCCCACCATCCCCGCCCCGATCGCCGCCCAGCGTTGCCAGCCGACCTTTTCCCCCAAGAGCGGCCCCGACAGCGCCGCGATCAGCAGCGGGCAGATGGCAAAAACCGCATGGCTCTCGATCAGCCCGATCAGCGTATAGCCCCAGACGATCAGGCACACTTCCGCCACCAGCAGCGTGGCGCGCAAGCCATGGGTGAAGGGCCGCTTCGTCATCACCGCCGCGCGAAACCCTTCTGGCCGCCGCATCGCAAGGAACAGCACAAAGCCCGCAAAGACCCAGTACCGCACCATCACGATCATCAGCGTGTTGTATTCCCCCGCCAGATGGCGCGAGAATCCGTCCTGCGCGGCAAAGGCCGCGACGGCGGCGATCATCAGCCAGATGCCCGCCCTGCGGTTGCGGCTCATGCCTGCCGCTCCGCCAGATGCCCCGCCGTCATGTGCCGCTTCCTTCCATGCCCCGGCCGCCGTTCGACCGCAAACCCCGCCGCCGCCAGCGCCCGCCGCACATGCCCCGCCGCCGTATAGGTGGCGAAAGTGCCGCCCGGCGCGCTATGCGCCGCCACCGCCGCCATCAGGTCCTCAGACCACAGTTCCGGGTTCTTCGCGGGCGAAAACCCGTCCAGAAACCACGCATCCGCGACGCCACCCCAGACAGGCAGCCTTTCCCGCGCATCGCCGAGGATGACCTCTGCCCGCAACCCCGGCAGGTCGATCACCCGCGCGCCCGCCGCCCACTGCTCCAGCAAAGGCCCCGCCACCGCCGCCGCCTCGGGAAAGGCCGCCAGCGCCCGCGCCATCTCCTCCGCCGTCAGGGGATAGGCCTCAAAGGAGGTGAACCGCACCACCCCCGGCGCGCCCACCCCCTGCCAGGCCATCCACAGCGCCAGCAGGTTCAACCCGGTGCCAAAGCCAAGCTCCGCCACATGGAACCCGTCGCGCAGCCGCCCCGGCAAGCCGTTCCCGTCCAGAAACACGTGCCGCGTCTCGGCCAGCCCATCGGCCAAGGAAAAATAGGGGTCATCAAAGCGGCGCGACACGGGCACGATCCCCTCGCGCCAGTCCAAGCCACCCTCGCCCTGTTCCCCGCCGCCCATATGCCCTAAATCCGGAAATCGCGGCGGACCATGGGCAAGGGCGCGGGGAATGGCAAGGGTCGATCTGACGGTGATGGGGGGCGGCATCTTCGGCCTCGCCTGCGCTTGGGAAGCCACCCGTCGCGGCGCCCGCGTCCGGCTGATCGAACGCGAAAGGATCGGTGCGGGGTCATCAGGCGGCCTCGTCGGCGCCCTCGCCCCGCATGTGCCGGAAAACTGGAACGACAAGAAGCAATTTCAGCTTGAAAGCCTCCTCATGGCCCCCGCCTGGTGGGCCGAAGTGGCGGCCACCGGCGGCACCGATCCCGGCTACCTGCAATCAGGCCGCCTGCAACCCATCCCGGATGACCGCGCCCTGCAAAACGCCCGCGCCCGCATCGCCGAGGCTGAAACTCTCTGGCAAGGCCGCGCCGAATGGCGCGTCGTCCCCGCCACCGGCGCGGCATGGGAACCGCACAGCCCCACGGGCTTCCTCATCCACGACACGCTCACCGCCCGCCTGCATCCCCGCCGCGCCGCCGCCGCCCTGACCGCCGCCCTCCGCGCCAAGGGAGCCGAGGTCATCATAGGCTCGGCAGAACCCGAAGGCCCCACCCTCTGGGCTACGGGCTACTCAGGCCTCCTCGCCCTCAACGAAGCCCTCGCCCAACCCGTCGGCGCGGGCGTGAAAGGTCAGGCCCTTCTCCTCGCCCATGACGCCCGCGACCTGCCCCAGCTTTTCGCCGACCAACTCCACATCGTCCCCCATGCCGACGGCACCACCGCCATCGGCTCTACCTCCGAAAACGACTGGCAGGACCCGCACCAGACCGACGCGCAGCTTGACACCATCCTCGCCCGCGCCCGCGCCGCCCTGCCGATCCTGACCGACGCGCAAGTCCTCGACCGCTGGGCAGGCATCCGACCCCGCGCCCGCTCCCGCGCGCCCATGCTGGGGCCCTGGCCCGGCAGACCGGGCCATTACATCGCCAATGGCGGCTTCAAGATCGGCTTCGGCATGGCCCCCAAGGTCGCCACCACGATGGCCGACCTCATCCTCAACGGGCAGGACAGCATCCCCCCCGGCTTCCGCGTCGAAGCCAGCCTTCAGGCGCGCGGCAGGTAACCCACGGGCGCATTCTCGTCGCGCCAATAGTCCAGCGCCGGACGATCCAGTACGGCGGTGGACCGCTTGAATTCGCAGACCAGTTCCCCGTTCTCCTCGACCGAGGCGATGATCAGGCATTGGAAGATGTGGTTGGCCCCGTCATAGACATCGACCAGCCCGCGCAGATGCGGCGTCAGCGCGGCATCCAGCGCAAAGCCCTCATCCCAGAACCGCAGCACCGGAAAGACCGCCCCGCCCACCTGCACCCGCAGACGCGACTTGCGCTTCAGGTCGCGCTTGCGCGCGGCCTCAAGGCCCTCACGGATCTCCTTCGACAGGAATTCCAGCATCGGTCCATCCTCCCCGTGACTAAGTCTGCGGCGCAACCCGGCCAAATCAAGGAAACGGAAAGACATGACCGTGATGTTAACGAAGCGTGGCGCAAAAGCCGCATTCCCGTCTTTCCCCCCGCAAAGCGCCCCGAATGCCGCATCCGCCGACGCGAAACCCCGATGGACAGCCGCCACGCAATCCTGTCTCTCCCCCGCATGAACAGACCTGACCCCCGAATCGCGGAACCGGATCACGGCGGTGGCATAGATGCCGCCTGCGCCCGCTGGGGCGGCAGCCGTGCCGATTGGCTCGACCTCTCCACCGGCATCAATCCGCGCCCCTACCCGATCCCCGCGCTTCCCGCCGATGCATGGACCGCCCTGCCCGACCGTGCAGCCTTCGCCGCGCTGGAACAGGCCGCTCGCCGCTTCTGGCACATCCCCGACAGCGCGGCCCTGATCGCCGCCCCCGGTGCTTCCGCCCTCATCGCCCGCATCCCGGCGCTTCTGCCGCCCGCCCGCGTGGCCATCCCGGCCCCCACCTATAACGAGCATGCCCGCGCCTTCCGCGCCTGCGGCTGGACCGTGACCGATGACGCAACCGAGGCGCGGGTCATCGTCCACCCCAACAACCCCGACGGCCGCCTCCACCCCGCCCCCGCCACCCCCTTCGCGGTGATCGACGAAAGCTTCTGCGACGTCACCCCCGACGCCACCCATATCGGCGAAGCCACCCGCCCCGGCACCCTGATCCTGAAAAGCTTTGGCAAGTTCTGGGGCCTCGCCGGCGCCCGCCTTGGCTTTGCCATCGGCGAACCGGCGCTGATCGACCGCCTCAAGCCGATGATCGGCCCCTGGGCCGTCCCCGGCCCCACCCTCGCCATCGCCACCACCGCGCTGAACGATCCCGCATGGGCCGAGGCCACCCGCAGCCGCCTCACCGCCGACGCGCAGCGCCTCGACACCCTCCTCGCCGCCGCCGGCGCCACGCCCCTCGGCGGCACCACCCTCTTCCGCCTCTACGACACGCCCGATGCCGCCGCCTGGCAAGACCGCCTCGCCCGTCACCGCATCCTTTCCCGCATCTTCCCCTATTCCACCCGCTGGCTGCGCCTCGGCCTGCCCGATGGCGCAGGCTGGTCCCGGCTGGAGCATGCCCTGACATGAGCGCGACCCTCCTCATCCCCGCCCTCCTCCTCGACGCCGCCTTGGGCGAACCGAAATGGCTCTGGGACCGCTTCCCCCACCCTGCCGTCCTGATGGGCCGCGCCATCGGCTGGATGGACAGCCGCTTCAACAACGGCACACAAAAGCGCCTGAAGGGCACCGCCACCATGGCTGCCCTCGGCGCGGCCGCCCTCACCCTCGGCTGGCTCATCCACGAAATCCCCGATTTCGGTCTCCTCGAAATCATCGCCGCCGCCATCCTCCTCGCCCAGAAATCGCTGGTCCAGCATGTGCAGGCCGTGGCCGATGCCCTGCGCCTCTCCACCGAAGGCGGCCGCCGGGCCGTCGCCATGATCGTCGGCCGCGACACCGCCACCCTCGACGATCCCGCCATCTCCCGCGCCGCCATCGAAAGCGCCGCCGAAAACCTGTCCGACGGCGTCATCGCCCCCGCCTTCTGGTTCCTTGTCGCAGGCCTGCCGGGCCTCATGCTCTACAAGATCACCAACACCGCCGACAGCATGATCGGCCACCGCACCCCAAGGCATGAGGAATTCGGCTGGGCCGCCGCCCGCCTTGACGATCTCCTCAACCTCATCCCCGCGCGCCTCACCGCCCTCCTCCTCGCCCTCACCCATGGCTGGACGGACCCGCGCCCGATCCTGCGCGACGCGCCCCTCCACCGCTCGCCCAATGCCGGCTGGCCCGAGGCGGCGATGGCCGTCATCCTGAACACCGCCCTCTCCGGCCCCCGCGCCTATCACGGCGAGATGCGCGATTACCCCTGGGTCTGGCCCGAGGGCCGCCGCGACCCCGGCCCCGACCAGATCGACGCCGCCGTTTCCGCCCTCTGGCGCGCCTGGGGCGCGATGCTCGCCCTCACCGCCCTCATCGCGCTCTTCTGATCGCCGCACCGTTGCGCAGGCAGGCCCACCCCCCTACCCTGACCGGGTCAACGGAGAACACCATGCGCCCCGCCCTCATCGCCGCCCTGTCTGCCACCCTCGCCACCCCCGCCCTGGCCGATGTCCCCTGCGGCGGCGACTTCGGCGCATGGGTGCAGGCCATGAAGACCGAGGCCACCGCAAAGGGCATCCCCCCCGAAACGGCGGATGCCTTCTTCGCAGGCCTCTCCCCCGATCCGCGCGTCCTCAAGGCCGACCGCTCCCAAGGTGTCTTCCGCAAAAGCTTCCTCGACTTCTCGCAAAGCCTCATCTCCCGCGACCGCCTCACCCGGGGCCGCGCGCTCTCCGATCAGTGGGACGCCATCTTCGACCGGGCAGAACAGGAATACGGCGTCTCGCGCGGCATCCTCCTCGCCTTCTGGGCCTTCGAGACGGATTACGGCGCGGTCCAGGGCGATTTCGAAACCCGCCGCGCCCTCGTCACCCTCGCCCATGACTGCCGCCGCCCCGACCTCTTCCAGCCTCAGGTCTTCGCCGCCCTCGAAATGCACCGCCTGGGCGAATTCGACCTGAACACAACCGGCGCCTGGGCGGGCGAGATCGGGATGGTCCAGATGCTGCCGGGCGACATCCTCGCCCGCGGCGTCGATGGCGATGGCGACGGGCTCGTCACGCTCAAGACCTCGGTCCCCGACGCGCTTCTGTCGGGCGCGAAGATGCTGCAACATCACGGCTGGCAGGCGGGCCAGCCCTGGCTGCAAGAGGTGATCCTGCCCGAAACCTTCGACTGGTCCCTCACCGGCCTTGAAACCGAACTGCCCGCCGAACAATGGGCCGCGATGGGCGTGCAGCTCCGCGACGGCGTGGTCCCCAACGGCCTGCCCGCCTCGGTCCTGCTGCCGCAGGGCAGGAACGGCCCCGCCTTCCTCGCCTATCCGAACTTCCGCACGCTCTTCGAGTGGAACAAAAGCTTCGTCTATGTCACCACCGCCGCCTATTTCGGCACCCGGCTCCTCGGCGCAGAACCCTATCGCGCCGGCAATCCCGACCCGGCCCTGCCCGTCGAAGAGATGAAGGCCCTGCAACAGAAACTCGCCGCCCTCGGCTATGACGTCGGCACCATCGACGGCATCCTCGGTGCCGCCACCCGCAGCGCCGTGCAAAAGGAACAAGCCCGCCTCGGCCTGCCCGCCGATGCCTGGCCCACGCGCGACCTTCTCGATCGGCTCTAGAGCGGCAGATACCAAAGCGCGAGGAACGGCCGATCCCCCGACCGCATCGCATGCAGGATGCCCGGCGGGTTGTAGATCAGCCGCTCCATCCCCGGATCGGTCCAATCCATCTCGGCATTCCACCATTCGCCCGGTGCCAGCGACAGATAGACCTCCGCCGGAGGATGCTTGTGATCGACATAGGTCACGCCGGGGGCCATCAGCGTGGCCCCGATCCACAGATCGTCCCGCTCCTCATACCCTCCGGGTCCAAGGATCAGCGCATTGGCATGACCGTCATAGAAGGCCCGGTTCGCCGGATCGCTGGCATCCCGCCGCTCCCATTCCAGCCGCTCCGCCATGGCCTCCAGCGCATCGGCCACCGCCCGGCGCGGGCCATCGCCGGTGCTGTCCAGCGCCGCATCCAGCCAGCCGCAGACGGGCAGGGTCGCCGGCGGCACCGTCGAAGGCCCGCCCACCCGCGCATGGCAACGCCGGAACACCTCGCGCGCCACGGCCTCGGCAGGCGATCCCGGCTCCGCCGCCGCCATCACCGCCACCTCCGACGCCTCGATGAACCGCTGTAGCACCGGATCCCGCATCGCAACCCCCATCACACCGACAGCCCCACCCTGCCCCGCCCGCACGCCTCTGCGCTATGCCATTTCCGACATGCCCGGACGCGGCATGGACCGCGTTTCGCAACGCCCAATTAACCAAATCCCCAGCAAAGACTTTACACAGCAACGCATCAGGGTCATCTTTCGCTCACGATAGTCAAAATGTCAGGTTCACCTCCTGAAAAGAACCCGGCGCAGTTGCTGCTGCGCCGGGTTTCCCTTTTCACGGGGCTAGGACCCGATCCAAAGGCGCAGGATGGAAACCAGCAGCGTTCCCGCCGCGATGATGACCATCCACTTTCGATAGTCCTTAATGTCCAGTTCGATCACCTCCAATCATCGCAAGGGATTGCGATGCGGAAACCCTAGAATTGGAGGATGAATAAAATCTTAGGGATCACATCCCGTGCAAGGGCCGCTCGCGCCGCCGCCACCCGACCGCGGCCTTCGCGCAGGCCCGCACCAGGCCGCGCCATACAGCCAGCCCCGCCACCAGATCGGCCCCCTCGGGCAGCGCCATCACCAGCCGCGTCTCGCCCTCGGTGATGTCCAGCCGCCCGGCCGGATTCGCCCGCATCCAGGCCTCCCGCTCTGCCTCCCCCGCGCGAACCGGAAAGCGCAAGGCGAAGACCCGCCCCTCTACCGTGAATTCCGGCGCCTCGGCACCATCGCGGGCAAAGACCACCTCCCCCGCCCGCTCCACACCGACAAAGCCCGCCGCAACCAGCGCCTCTTCCAGCCCCGTCAAGCGGCCCCCATCACACAACCCCCATCACGCAACCAAAGCCTCGGCCTTCTTCAGATCGACGCTCACAAGCTGGCTCACCCCCTGCTCCTGCATCGTCACTCCGAACAGCCGGTCCATCCGCGCCATCGTCACCGCATGGTGGGTGATGATCAGGAACCGCGTATCCGTCCGCCGCGTCATCTCGTCCAGCAGGTCGCAGAACCGCGTCACGTTGGCATCGTCCAAAGGCGCATCCACCTCGTCCAGCACGCAGATCGGCGCCGGGTTCGCCAGGAACACCCCGAAGATCAGCGCCAGCGCCGTCAGCGTCTGCTCCCCCCCGGACAAAAGCGACAGCGTGGCCAGCTTCTTCCCCGGCGGCTGGCACATGATCTCCAGCCCCGCCTCCAGCGGATCATCGGATTCCACCAGAACGAGCCGCGCCTCGCCGCCCCCGAACAGATGGGTGAAGAGGGTGGAGAAATTGGCATTCACCTGCTCGAACGCCGTCAGCAGCCGCTCCCGCCCTTCGCGGTTCAACCCGGCAATCCCGGCGCGCAGCTTCTTGATCGCCTCTTCCAGATCGACCTTCTCGGTAACCAGCGTGTCATATTCCTCCGACACCGCCTTGGCATCCTCCTCGGCGCGCAGGTTCACCGCCCCCAGCGCCTCGCGCTGCCGCTTCAACCGGTTCACCTCGGTATCCAGCGTCTCGGCATCCGGCATCCGATCCGGGTCCGCCTTCAGCGTGGTCAGCAACTGCTCCGGCGTGCTTTCCGTCTCTTCCATGATCCGCTCGGCGGCATAGGCCACCGTCTCGCGCGCCGCATCCATCCGCGCCTCGGCCCGTGCGCGGGCCTCCCGTGCCTCGCCCGCCGCGCGCTCCGCCTCGCGCTCGGCCAGTTGCGCCTCGCGCAAGGCACCCTCGGCCTCGGCCAGCGCATCCGCCGCCACCCGCCGCCGCTCCTCCGCCGTGGCAATCGCCTCGGCCAGTTCCTCGCGCTTGATGGCAATCTCTTCGGGCGCGGCGCTGGCCTCGGCCAGTTCCTCTTCCGTCTCGGCCTTGCGCTCCGCCAGTTCGGCGATGCGCTTTTCCGCCGTCTCCAGCCGGTGCTTCCAGCCCGACAGCTCCTTCACCGCCTCCTGCCGCCGCCGCACCCGCGCCTCGCCCTCGCGCCGCAACTCGTCATGCGCCGACCGGCGGGTCAGCATGGCCAGCCGGGCCGCCTCCACCGCAACTTTCGCCGCCTCCACGGCATTGCGCGCGGCCTCCACATCACCAAGGTCACCCATCGCCGCCTCGGCCTCGCGCAGCCGCGCCCGCGCCGCCATCGCCTCATCCTCAAAGCGCGAAACCGCCAGCCGCGCCGCCTCCAGCTTGCCCGCCGCGATGGACTTGTCCGCCTCCGCCCGCGCCGCCGCCCGGTTCGCCTCGGTCACCCGGCCATCCGCCGCCCGCCGCGCATCCCGCGCCATCTGATCGGCCCGCGCCAGATCGGCCAGCCGCGCCTGCAAGGCCTCATGCGCCTGCCGCGCCCCTTCCGCCCGCGCCGCCACATCCTCCAGATCGCGCTTCAACTGCACCAGCCGGTTCAACTGCTGCAAGCGCAGCGCCGCCGCGCTCGGAGCATCCTCCGCCCCCGCCCGGAACCCGTCCCAGCGCCACAGATCGCCGTCCTTCGACACCAACCGCTGCCCCGGCAACAGCGCCGCCTGCAAGGCCGCCCCCTGCGCCCGGTCCACCAGCCCGATCTGCCCCAGCCGCCGCGCCAGCACGCCGGGCGCCGTCACATGCGCCGACAGCCGCGCCACGCCCGCGGGCAGGTCCTGCGGCCGGTCATAATCGGCCAGCATCGCCCAGCCCGACCGCCCGTCACTCCCCACTTCCGGCGCGCGCAGATCATCGGCCAGCGCCGCACCCAACGCCTTCTCGAACCCCGGCTCCACCTCCAGCCGGTCCAGCAACTGCGTCCCCGCACTCGCCTCCCGCTCCACCAGCCGCGCCAGCGCCGCCACTTCCGCGCGCAGCGCATTGGCCTCGCCCTCTGCCGCCGACCGCGCCGCCCGCGCCTCGGCCTCGCGCCCCTGCGTCTCGGCCCGTGCCGCCTCGGCCTTCTCCAGAAGCGTCTCGGCCTCCTCGGCCTGCGCGACCGCCACCTCCTGCGCCTCTTCCGCCGCCTCGAACGCCTCCGACGCGAAGGCCAGCGCCTCCGTCGCGCCCTCCACCGCCTCCCGCGCCGCCGCGGCCGCGCCCTCTGCCTTCTCCAGGCTCCCGCGCGTGTCGCTCAGCATCCGCTGCGCCGACTGATGCCGCGCCACCAGCCGCGCCGAATCCTCCGTCGCCTGCGACAGCAGCGCCTCGCGATCCCCAAGGATCGCCCCCGCCTCGCGCGCCGCCTCCGCCGCTTCGGCCAGCCGATCCTCATGCCCCTCATGGGCCCGCGCGAGCTGCTCGATCTCCCAATCCAGCCGCCCGATGGTCTCCCCGGCATCCCGGTTCAGCCCCGCCTCGCGCTCCATGTCGCGCACCAATTGCTCGATCCGCCCGCGCAGCGTCTCGATCATCGCCCGCGCCCGCGCCTCCTGCTCGGCCAGCCCGTCGCGCTGCACCACAAGCCGTTGCAGGATGGCCGAGGCAATCGCCTCCTCCTCCCGCCGCGAGGGCAGCACATCCTCCCGCCCCTCCCGCGCCTTGCCCGCCGTCCGCGCCGCAGCTTCCGCCTGCGATGCCGCCACCAGCCGCTCGCGCAGCACGCCCTCGGCCTCCAACCGCGCCATCTCGGCCTCGCGCCAGCGCCGATACAGCAGCATCCCCTCCGCCCGCCGCAACTCCTCGCCGATCTCGCGATAGCGCGCCGCCTGCTTGGCCTGCCGGTTCAGCGTGGAAAGCTGCTGCGCCAATTGCTCCAGCACGTCATCCACACGGGTCAGGTTCTGCTCCGCCCCCTGCAACTTCAGTTCCGCCTCATGCCGCCGCGCATAAAGGCCCGAAATGCCCGCCGCCTCCTCCAGCACCCGACGACGCGCTTTCGGCTTCGCGTTGATCAGTTCCGAAATCTGCCCCTGCCGCACCAGCGCCGGGGAATGGCTCCCGGTCGAGGCATCGGCAAACAGCATCTGCACATCCCGCGCCCGCACATCCTTGGCATTGGCCTTGTAGGCCGATCCCGCATCCCGCGTGATCCGCCGGACGATCTCGATCTGATCCGCCTCGTTGAAGCCCGAAGGCGCCAGCCGCTCCTGATTGTCGATGATCAGGGCCACTTCCGCGAAATGCCGCGCGGGCCGCGTGGCCGCCCCGGCAAAGATCACATCCTCCATCCCGCCGCCGCGCATCGCCGTGGGGCGGTTCTCGCCCATCACCCAGCGCAGGGCCTCCAGCAGGTTGGATTTCCCACAGCCATTGGGCCCGACCACGCCGGTCAAGCCCTCATGGATCACCAGATCCGTGGGATCGACAAAGCTCTTGAACCCGTTCAGACGCAGCTTGGTGAAACGCAAGGGCGATCATCCCCGGTTGATTCCGTCAAACCCGCATCGTCCCTACCTTCCCCCGTCCCGTCAACCGCCCGCACACCGCATATCGCCACCCTCGCGCGCTTATCCCCAAGATATTGCGGCACCCCCACCATCCCCCGCGCGGCTTCCGGCCGCTCCACCTCCGGACCCGCACCCCGGACGCAGGCCCAACACCCCCGCCCCCCGCCTCCCCACCCGCCCATCACCGGCCGCCAACCCGTGATTTCAACCCGATCCGCCATTTCACCTTGGCCCAAATACTCATTCAACGCCGCAAACCCCAGATAACCGCCCCGCAGCGCCCCCGAACCACATCCCGCTCCGCCGACCCACCCGCCACCGCCCCGAGCCCACCCGGAGAACCCGGTTTACCGCCCCTCCGCCCCGCACTACCCTCGCCCCCTGCACCAGCCCATCACCGGCCGCCAACCCATGAGGACGACCCGCCCCCCCCATTTCACCTTGGCCCAAATACTCATTCAACACCGCAAACCCCCGCGAACCGCCCCGCAGCGCCCCCAAACCCCATCCCAGTCCGCCGACCCGCCCCGCCACCGCCCCGACAAGCCATTTTTCCGCCCCTCCGCCCCGCACTACCCTCGCCCCCTGCACCAGCCCATCACCGGCCGCCAACCCGTGATTGCCACCCGACCCCCCATTTCACCTTGGCCCAAATACTCATCCGACGCCGCAAACCCCAGATAACCGCCCCGCAGCGCCCCCGAACCCCAGCCCGGTCAGCCGACCCACCCGCCACCGCCGCGAACCCACCCGGAGAACCCGGTTTACCGCCCCTCCGCCCCGCGCTACCCTCATCCCATGCACCCGCCCATCACAGGCCGCTGCCTCTGCGGCGCCATCACCTACCGCGCCGATGCCCCGCCGCTCTGGCAGATGCATTGCCATTGCGAAAGCTGCCGCCGCACGACGGGCTCCGCCTTCGCCTCCTTCTTCGGGCTGCCCGATGGCCGCTGGCGCTGGACGCAAGGCACCCCCGCGCTCTACCGCTCCTCTCCCGGGGTGGAACGTCTCTTCTGCCCGACCTGCGGCACGCCCATGGCCTATCGTGCCGACCGTTTCCCCGGCGAGACGCATTTCTACGCCGGCACCCTCGACCATCCCGAAAGCTACCGACCCACCGCCCATGTCCATGTCGCCGAAGCCCAGCCCTGGGCCGACATCCATGACGGATTGCCCCGCCATGACGCCACATCGGGCGACTGATCCCCATGACTGGCCCGCGCTGCTCGCCCTGATCCGGCGCGCCTTCGCACCGATGGAGGGGGTCATCGACCCGCCCTCCTCTCTCCACCGCCTCACGCCCGAAGGCATCGCCGCACAGGCCCGCAGTGGCGAGGTCTGGGTGATCGGCACCCCGCCTTGCGCCTGCGTCTTCCTGACCGTCACGCCGGGGGCGCTCTATGTCGGCAAGCTCGCGGTGGACCCGCCGCATCAGGGAAAGGGTCTCGGGCGAACGCTGCTGACCCTGGCCGAAAGCCGCGCCCGCGCCCTCGGCCTACCGGCGCTGGAACTCCAGACGCGGGTGGAACTCACGGCCAATCAGGCCACCTTCCGCCATTTGGGCTTTGTCCAGACCGCCGCCACCGCGCATCCCGGCTATGACCGCCCCACCTCCCTGACCTTCCGCCGTACCGTAACACCGTAGGGCGGGGTTCACCCCGCCACCCCCCCCGCACCCTCCGTAGGGCGGGGGTCTCCCCGCCACTCCCCCAACCCCCTCGACCGATCCACCCCCACAACCCGCGCCACCGCCCCCTCGACCCCCGCCATATCCGCACTCCACTCGTAACGCCGTAAGGCGGAGTTCACTCCGCCGCGCCCCCCGCACCCTCCGTAGGGCGGGGTTCACCCCGCCGCCCCCACAACCCCTTCGACCGATCCAACCCCACAACCCGCGACACCGCCCCATCGTCCCCCGCCATATCCGCACTCCACTCGTAACGCCGTAAGGCGGGGTTCACCCCGCCCCCCCCCGCACCCTCCGTAGCGCGGGGATCTCCCCGCCGCCCCCACAACCCCCTCGACCGATCCAACCCCACAACCCGCGCTACCGCCCCATCGTCCCCCGCCACATCCTCACTCCACTCGTAACGCCGTAAGGCGGGGTTCACCCCGCCATCCCCCGCACCCTCCGTAGCGCGGGGTTCACCCCGCCACCACCCAACCCCCACCCCCACTTCTCCCCCCATCCCGGCCGCCACCCATTAACCTTAACGCGCCCTTCACCCGGCGCGCGCCCCGTGGCCACAATTCGCTGCACAGAATGCGGCACAGGACGCGGCACGCCGGATGCCGCCCGGCCTTGCCCTTGCAGCCGCCGATGAACCGCATACCTTCCCGCCCAAGCAAGACACCGAACACTCCCGGAAGGCCCCCCAGTATGCTCACCCTCCTCGGCATCCCCGGCGCGCTCCGCGCCGCCTCCACCAACCGCCTTCTGCTGGCCGAGGCGCGCCGCGCCTTCGGCGAGGCGATCCAGACCGAGGCCGACCTCCGCCTTCCCCTCTTCGACGAAGACCTTGAAATCGCGGAAGGCTTTCCCGAACCCGTGCTCCGCCTGCATGCCCAGATCAAGGCCGCGGATGCCATCGTCATCGCCACGCCCGAATACAACAAGGCCCTGCCCGGCGTGCTGAAGAATGCCCTCGACTGGGTCTCGCGCGTCCCCGGCGCCGCCTGGCGCGACAAGCCGGTCGCCATCGTCTCGGCCGCCGATGGCCGCGCCGGGGGCGAAAGGTCGCAATTCTCCCTCCGCCTCTGCCTGAACCCCTTCCGCCCCCGGCTCCTCCCCGGCCCCGAAGTCCTGATCGCCCATTCCCGCAGCGCCTTCGACGCCGAAGGCCGCCTGATCGACGAACGCTATCGCAAATCCCTCAACGAACTCATGGGCTTGCTGCGGCGCGAGGCCGAGGGGTCCCACCCCTGACCCCGCCCCTTCAGGTCATCGAACGGGCACGGGCGCGGGCCTCCAGCCGGTCCAGCACCTCCAGCAACTGGCGGGTGGAGACCGGCTTCGTCAGCACCAGATCGGTCCCCGCCTCCTCGAACCGGGTCCGCTCATCCCCGATGGCGGCGGCGGTCATCCCGATGATCAGGCAATCCGCCCCCAGTTCCCGAAGGGTGGAGGTCAGGTCATCCCCCCCCAGTTCCGGCATGAACAGATCGGTCAGCACCACATCCGGCTGGATGATCTTGTAGGCCGCCAGGGCATCTGCCCCGTTCTTCACCCAGACCACTTCCTCGAACAGCCGGTTCAACCGCGCCACCAGCAATTCCCCGATCAGCTCGCTGTCCTCGGCCATCAGGATGCGCCCCCGCTGGCCCGGCTGCTTCGTGCTCGCAACCGGGGCCGGCATCCCCTCGGCCTCCGCCGGAACCGCCATCGGCACCCGCAGCTCGAAGACCGAACCCCCTGTTTCGGCAGGCAGATACTCCACGCTCCCGCCAAGCAGTTCGATCGAGGATTTGGTGACATAAAGCCCCAGCCCCGACCCATCCGTCCGTGCCGTGCTCAACCCATCCCCACGCCGGAACGGCTCGAACAGCGCCGCCCGCGCCTCTTCCGGCACACCAAGGCCATCATCCGTGACCCGCCACACCGCAACCGGCCCGTCCGCCTCGACATAGCCGATGATGATGCGGCCACATTCGGAATGCAGGATCGCATTCTTCACCAGATTGGAAAGCGCCTGCACCAGCCGCACCCGATCCGTCATCCGCGGCATCCAGGCGACGGGAGAAAGATCCAGCCCGATCTCCACCCCCTTCGCCTCGGCCATCAGCAGGAAGGTATTCCGCACCGTCTCGGCAATCTCGCTGGGCCGCACCGTCTCGATCCGGACAGGCAGGTTCTCCTCCGGCCGCACCGTCTGGCGCATGTCGGCCAGCACCGACAGAAGCTGCTCGCTGACCGCCCGCATGCGCGGCCCCATCTCCTCCCAGCTTGCCCCCCCGTCCAGTTCCTCCACCAGCATCGAAATGACCGAGGCCGGCGTGCGCAACTCATGCGAAACGATCGAGAAAATCTCCGTCTGCCGGTTCTGATGCTCCGACAATGAGGCCAGCGCATCGGCCAGCGCCACCTCGCGGCGGTGATCCGACGTCAGGTCGATCAGAACACCATAGGCATAGACCGCCGCGTCCCGCTGCTCGAACCAGCCGTGCAGGCTGATGAACCGCGCGCCCTCCTCTCCGGCCCAGACCGGTCCGGGGGAAAGCTGGAAGGTCTGCATCCGCTGCCCCATCGACTGGTTCGAAAGCGCCTTCACGATGGTCGCTGCGTCATGCGGATGCACTCGGCGCAGGAATTCGCTCAGATCAAACCGTTGCGCGGTGCCAAGGATGCCCGCCGCCGCGCCATCCACCCGCACCTGGTGGCTGCTCAGGTCCAGCACGAAATAGCCCACGGTCGCCAGGGCCTGCACCCGTTCCAGCCGGGCGATGGTCTCGGCGCTCTGCCGCCGCTCCACAATCGTCCCGTGTCGCAGCAGCAGCAGAAGGCAGACCAGCATCATCAGCAGGACAGAGGCCACTTCCAGACGCAGCACATCGGGCGAGGTGATGGGGATCTGAACCAGAAACTGGCCGGTGATGGCGACATAGACGATCACCCCCACCACATTCGCCAGCACCGCCGCATAGGCCGGCGCAAGCAGCGCCACCGCCAGCGCAAGCATCACCACGTCCAGCGTGGGATGCACGGCAAAGCCCTTCATCTGAAGGATACCCAGCAGGATGAAGGCAGGCTGGATCGCCAGCGCAACCGCCATGTTCTTCGCATCCGGACGATCCAGCAGCACAAGCATCAAGGCCATGGCGCAAAGCCCGATGCGCGCGGCACGAAACAGCCCCGCCTCCACCAGATCGCTGCTGTCCCCAAGGGGCGTCGTCCAGGTCGGATCGTAAAGCGCGCTCACCACGACAGGCACCATGGCCGCCGTCAGCAAGACATAGGCCGCCACGGTGCCGATCAGCAGTACCTTGTCCTCGCGCCCGGCGCGTTCCGGCAATCCCCTCTCCTGGATCGTCGTCATCAGCCAGCGCCCGAAGAACCCCGCTGCCAGCGCCGGAATGGCATTCAGCACAAGCCCGAACCCGATCATCGGCGCGACGGACACACCGGCCGGCAAATAGCCAGGTTCCAGCCAGACCCGCAGCAATACCGAAAGGGTAAAGGCCACCGCATAGGTGCCGAAGGCAAGCCACAGCAGCCGCAGCGGGAACAACGCCGCGCCCATCAGCAGGGCAAAGACCGCCTCGCTCGGCAGAAGATCGACAATCGCCCCGTTGGTCTCGGCCCGGACCTGTGCCAGCGTCAGAAGCAGCGACAGCGCGATGAAGGTGGCCGCGAACAGCCCGCCTTCCCGCAAGGGGTTGAGTTCAAGGCGCTGTGGGAAGCGCGCAAGTTGCGGCTGCGCAAGGGCGGCGAACAGCCCCTGCGGCCCGGATCGGCCCGCTTCCGTATCGTCAAGCATCAACCACCTACGGCTTGTCCCAGATGGGCAGCCCCCGACAGGGGTGGTAACCCGAAGGGCGGTTTCGGCCTATGCTTCCAAACGGATGGGACCCATACCTTTCTCGCCCGCGCAAAGGCCGCATCAACCGCTTGGCCCGCATCTTTTTGCACCCGCAGCGAAAGTTCTGCGCAATAATTGTGCGCAATGCCGTCAGAAACGCGGCGATTTTGCGCCGCGTCGATCACGCCCCGTTGAACCCCGCTTGCAGTCGGCATCCCCTCACCCCTATATGCCGCGCTGAGTCGCGCAGGCGCCATGCGCGGGTAAAAACCGTTGGGTTATAGACCTCTATGCCGATGCCACGCTCTCTGAACGCCCCACTTTCCCGTCGGGCCCTCCTCTCCGTTGCAGCGGCCACGCTGCCCGCAGCGATGGTCGCCCTGCCGGTTCGTGCCTTTGCACAAGAATCGACCACGGACGCCGCCGCCGCCGAAAAGGCAGCGCCCGTTGCGGCACCGCAGCAATTTTCCTTCGATCTGCTGACCGAAGAGATGCGCCTCCTCTCGACGCAGCCGCATGTCACCGCGCCCGCACCCGAAGGCTTCCTCGGCGATCTGGATTACGATGACTATCGCCTGATCCGCTTCGCCGATGACCGCGCCCGCTGGAAGGATGAAGAGACGCGCTTCCGCCTCGCCGCCTTCCACATGGGCTGGCTCTTCCCCGAACCGGTCCGCCTGTTCGAGGTCGAGGGCGGCATGGCCTCCGAGATGCTCTTTTCCACCGACGATTTCGAATATCTCAACGACCTCGCCGATCGCGTCCCCGAACATGCGGAACTGCCCGGCGTGGCGGGCTTCCGCCTGAACCACCCGATCAACCGTCCCGACAAATGGGATGAACTCGTGGCCTTCGTCGGCGCCTCCTATTTCCGCGCCCTCGGCCGCAACTCCGCCTATGGCATCTCGGCGCGGGGCCTCGCGCTCAACACCGCCACCGCGCAGGGCGAGGAATTCCCCCGCTTCTCCCGCTTCTACATGGAACGCGACACGGCAGGCGGCGACAGCATCACCGTCTATGCCACGCTGGAAAGCCCCAGTGTGACGGGGGCCTACCGCTTCGTCATCACGCCGGGCACCGAAACCCTGATGGATGTGACCTGCCGCCTCTTCTTCCGGCAGGACGTGGCCGAACTGGGCGTCGCGCCGCTCACCTCGATGTTCCTCTTCTCGGAAAAGAACCGCGCCGAATTCGACGATTTCCGCCCCAATGTGCATGACAGCGACGGCCTGCGCATCCTGCGCGCCGATGGCGATGTGATCTGGCGCCCGCTCAACAACCCGCCGCAACTGACGGGCAGCTACTTCGCCGAAACCGCCCCCCGCCGCTTCGGCCTGCATCAGCGCGACCGCTTCTTCGACAGCTACCAGGACACCCATTCCCGCTATGAACGCCGCCCCTCGCTGGACGTCGAACCGCTGGGTGACTGGGGCAACGGCAATGTGCGCCTTGTCGAAATCCCCTCCGATCTGGAGGCCAATGACAACATCGTCGCCTATTGGGTGCCCGAAGCCCCGGCCAAGGCGGGCGATGCACGGGAATTCGCCTATCGCCTGCACTGGGGCGACCTCGCGCATGACTCGGGCGAACCGCTGGCCTATGTCTTCGAGACGCGCTCGGGCCATGGCGGCTTCGCCGGGGTCGAGGTGCAGCAGGGCACGCGCAAGTTCGTGGTGGACTACAAGGGCGGCCTCATCGGCGGGATGGAACCCGATGCCGAGATCGAGGCCGTCGTAACGATTGCAAATGGTGAGATCACGGGAACCGTGGTCGAAAAGATCCCGGATAGCGATATCTGGCGTCTCGTCATCGACATTTCCGCCGCCGATGGCGCGGTTGTCGAACTGGCGGCCCATCTCGCGGGCTTCGACCGCAAACTGACCGAAAACTGGCTCTATCAGTGGATCAACGCAGCATGATGGATCTCGCGAAGCCGGACCAATTCGATCTGGACCGTCTGGCGGAAGAGCTGGGCGCATTGCCCCAGGCTCCTCTCGCCATGCCCGTCCAGCAACTGGAATCCTCGGCCCGTCCGGGCTTTCTCTCCGCACTCTTGCGCGCCCGCCTCTGGCGCGTGGGCAAGGCCGGTCACTAGGCAATGGGGGCCGGGGCCGCCCCTCTGCGCCGGGTGTATCTTACACGCACCCTCACCCTGACGGCCTCCTTCCTTGCCGCCGGGCTCGGCTTTGTCGTCTTCCTGCAATTCGGCGCATCGGACGGGTTCGATGCCTTCGACGTGCTCCGCGCCCTGCTGATCTTCGCCTCCACCTTCTGGCTGGCCTGGGGCGCCTTCACAGCGCTTGCGGGGCTGACGACGCAGCCTCCCGCCGTGCCGCGCGATCCGGGGCCGGTCCGCGCCATGACCGCCATCCTCGTGCCGGTCTATAACGAAGACCCCGTCGCCACCTTCGCCCGCATCGCCGCGATGGACGCCTCCCTGCGCGCCACCGGCTTTGGCGACCGCTTCCACTTCGCCATCCTGTCCGACACCCGCAATGACGAGGTGGCGGCCCGTGAACGCATCTGGTTCCTCCGCCTGCTGGCCGACACCCATGGCGAAGGCCGCATCTTCTACCGCCGCCGCACCAGCAACAAGGGCCGCAAGGCCGGCAATATCGAGGATTTCATCAAACGCGCCGGGGCGGCCTACAGCTATGCCATCATCCTCGATGCCGACAGCCTGATGGAAGGCGCGACCATGGTGGAAATGGTCCGCCGGATGGAGGCCGCGCCCGACCTCGGCCTCCTCCAGACCCTGCCCAAGGTGATCCGCGCCCGCTCGCGCTTCGGCCGGATCATGCAATTCGCCGGCGGCTTCTACTCCCCCATCTTCGCCCGCGGCCTTGCCATGATGCAGGGGCGCACCGGCCCCTTCTGGGGCCACAATGCCATCGTCCGCATGCGCGCCTTCGCCGAAAGCTGCGGCCTGCCCGAACTCTCGGGCAAGCCCCCCTTCGGCGGCCATATCCTCAGCCATGACTATGTCGAAGCCGCCCTCCTCGCCCGCGCGGGCTGGACAGTGCGGGTGGATGACGATCTGCAAGGCAGCTACGAAGAAGCCCCCGAGAACATCATCGACCATGCCAAGCGCGACCGCCGCTGGTGCCAGGGCAATCTTCAGCATTCGCGCCTCCTCCTCGCCCCCGGCCTCAAACCCTGGAGCCGCTTCGTCTTCCTGCAAGGCATCCTCGCCTATATCGCCCCGGTCTTCTGGCTGGCCTTCCTCGCCGCCTCCATCGCGGCGCCTCTCTTCGCGCCGCCGATCGACTATTTCCCCATCGAATACTGGCCTTTCCCTGTGATCCCGGTCAGCCAGGTGTCCAAGGCGCTCGGCCTCGCCGTCGGTGTCGGCGGGCTGCTCTTCCTGCCGAAACTCCTGATCCTGCTCGACGCCGCGCTGCGCGGCCGCACGCAAGGCTTCGGCGGGCGCATCCGCGCGCTGCAATCCACGCTGACGGAACTGCTCTTCTCCTCGCTCACCGCGCCGATCTTCCTGATGTTCCAGACCCGCTCGGTGCTTCAGGTGCTGCGCGGCGCCGATGGCGGTTGGCCCGCACAGACGCGGGGCGACGGCACGCTCAATTTCCGCGACGCCTGGGCCGCTTCGCACTGGATCGTCACCACCGGCGGCGTGGTGCTGGTCATGGCGCAATGGCTCTCGCCCGAACTGGTGCTCTGGCTCATGCCCGTGGCCCTGCCGATGGTGCTGGCCCCCCTGCTGATCTCCTGGTCCTCGCGCCCCAGCCGCAGCGCGCTCTTCACCGTCGAAACCGAGATCGCCCCCGCCCCGGTGATGCAGTTGCACGACCGCATCCTCGTCCGTTGGGACGAAGACCTCGAAGACCGCACCGCCGCCTGATCCCCGTCCGCGCCGCGCAGCATTCTGCCGCCGCCGTCACGCAACCCTTGCAGAACCGTCACGAAGCGGGCAATAGCCCGCCCGACGCGCCGCTCCGGGCGCTGCGGTGATCCATGCCCTCGCCTTCCCAGCCCTCGCTTCCCCGCCCGCCCTCGACGCGCGACCCGCGCCTCGACGTGTTCCGTGGCCTCTGCCTCGTGATGATCTTCATCAACCACGTTCCGGGCAACGCCTTCGAGGACTGGACCAGCCGCAACTTCGGCTTCTCCGACGCCGCCGAAGGCTTCGTGATGATGTCGGGCATCGCCGCAGGCCTCGCCTATTCCGCTGACTTCCGAGAGGCGTCAATGCGTCTCTGGACCGGCCTCGCCCGCGTCTGGCGCCGGGTCTGGACGCTCTACCTCGTCCACATCCTCTGCACCTTTGCCGCCATCGCGGCGGCAGCCGCCGTCGCGCTCTGGCTCGGCAATTCCGAAGTGCTGTTCCAGAACCAGATGAAATGGGTCTGGCTCGACCCGCTCCGCACCATGGTCGGCCTTGTGCTTCTCACCCACCAGTTCGGCTATGTGAACATCCTGCCGCTCTATCTCGTGCTTCTGGCCGTCTCGCCCGTCCTGCTGTTCGCCGCCTGGCGCTGGCCGCTCCGGCTGCTCGCGGTTTCGGCGCTGGTCTGGCTGCTGGCAGGGATGTGGCATCTCGGTCCGCCGAACTATCCCAGTTCCGGCGTCTGGTTCTTCAACCCGCTCACCTGGCAGGTGATCTTTGTCACGGGCCTCGTCACCGGCGTCATGCTCAAGGATGGCCGCCGCCTCGTCCCCGTCCGCCGCTGGCTCCAGATCCTGACCGGCCTCTTCCTCCTCTATGCCGCGCTGTCGGTGCAAATCCCGGCGGTGTCCAAGATGACGGGGCATACCCTCTGGCTGGCCAAGGAAACCTTCCACCTGCCCTGGAACATCACCGCCTTCGACAAGACCTATGTCACCGCCCCGCGCCTGCTGCATATCCTCGCGCTGGCCTATTTCCTCTCCTCCTTCGTCCTCATCCGCCGCGCCTGCGCGCATGCGCTGGCCGCGCCTTTCGAACTCCTCGGCCGTCAGGCCCTGCCCGTCTTCGCGCTGGGATCGGTGCTCTGCATCGGCCTTCAGGGGGTCAAACACGTGACGGGCGAGGATTTCCTCGCCGACACGCTCATCATCGCGGGCGGCCTTGCCCTGCAATTCGCGCTGGCCGCCGCCCGCCAGTACTGGCCGAAACCCCCGAAGGTCAGTTGAAGCTGGCGGGGTCCGGGCCCGTCCGCTCCCCTGCCTCCAGCGTGGCGATGGCGGCCATTTCCGCCTCCGTCAGCGCAAAGTCGAAGATATCCAGATTCTCGGCCAGCCCCGCCGCCCGGGTGGACCGCGGGATCACCGAACAGCCCAGTTGCACATGCCAGCGCAGGATCACCTGCGCCGGGCTTTTCCCCACCCGCGCCGCCGCCGCCCGGATCGGGGCCGCCTCGAAGGATTTCCCCTGCCCCAGCGGCGTCCAGCTCTGCGTTACGATCCCGTGCCGCGCATGAAAGGCCCGCAACTCCGCCTGCTGCAACCGGGGATGCAATTCGATCTGGTTCAACACCGGCACCACCCCCGTCTCGCCGATGATCCGCTCCAGATCAGACACACGGAAATTCGACACCCCGATCGAGGCAACCTTCCCCTCCTCGCGCAGCGCGATCAGCGCCTTCCATGTCTCCAGGAACTTCCCCCGCTCCGGGCAGGGCCAGTGGATCAGCATCAGATCCACCTGCGGCAGCCCGATCCGCCCAAGGCTCTCCTCCACCGCGCGGCGCGTTTCCACCATGCCCTGCCGGTCATTCCAGACTTTCGTGGTGACAAAGACCTGCTCACGCGGCACGGCCATGCCGCGCAGCCCCTCGCCCAGCCCCTCCTCATTGCCATAGATCGCCGCCCCGTCGATCAGCCGGTATCCCGCCGCCACACCCTCGCGCACCACCCGCGCGGTCTGATCCGCCGGCACCTGCCAAAGGCCAAAGCCAAGCTGCGGCATCACCCGCCCATCGTTCAGCGCAAGACGTCCATCCGTCATCGAAGCCTCTCCTGTGACCTTTCACCCTGCCATACAACAACAGCGTCCCGCCAAAGGCCACCCCGGCCTAAGCCATCTCTACCCCCCGCCGTTGACCCTTTCGTGATACAGACGGCCTTAGGGGGGCTGACATGACCACTGCAACCATGACGGGCGGGCTGCGTGTGCTGCTTGCCGACGACAATCCGATCAACCTGCAAATCCTCACCAGTTTCCTGCGCCGCCTCGGCCACAGCGTGACCACCGCGGAAACCGGACAGGAGGCGGTGGCGAAATGGGCACCGGGCCTTTTCGATCTGCTCTGCTTCGACATCGCGATGCCCGATCTCGACGGCATCGCCGCGCTCAAGCAGATCGAAACCCGCGCCCGTGCCGCCCGCGCCCCGGCACCTCCCGCGCTGACGATCACCGCGAATGCCCAACCGCATCAGCTTGAAAGCTACCTCGCGGCGGGCTTCCGCGCCAACCTGCCCAAACCCGTGCGGCGGCTGGACCTCGATGAGGTCATCAACGGCCTGCAAGGCAAGGGCTGACCGTCACGCCGCCCGCAAGGGCCGAAGCTGCAACAGCAACCCGCCCAGCGCCGTCAAGGTGAACACCGCCCCGAAGGCGGCGCTGGCGGCAAACCCCTCCGCCCCGCTGGCCCCCGCCAGCGGGAAAAGCGCGACCGCCGCCCCTTCCCGCAGGCCCCAGCCGCCCACCGTCAAGGGCACCAGCATCGCGAACAGGACAAGGGGCAGCACCACCAGCGCCGCGCCCAAGGGCAACCACACCCCCACCGCCGCCGCACAGGCCCAGAAAGCCGCAAGGTTCAGCGCAACCGTGCCAAGGCTCAGCGCCGCCTGCCGCCCCCGCACCTCGCGCGCCAGCAGCGCCACGCGCACCCCCTGCCGCCACCGCGCCAGCGCCGCCCGCCGCCCTGCCATCCGCGACAGCACCACCAGCGCCGCACCCACCGACAGCAGCACCAGCGCCAGCGCCGCCAGCACCACCTGCGGCACCGCCATCCCGCCGGGGGCCAGCGTCACCGCCGCCACCGCCACCCCGGTCGCCGCCACCAGCGCCACCTGCCCCGCCGCGCGCTCCAGCACCACCGCCATCCCCGCCCGCTCCAGCCCCACCTCGGCCCGCGCCCGGACAGCGCGCGCCGCATCCCCCGCCACCCCGCCCGGCAGGGCAAGGTTCACCGCCTGCGCCAGAAAATACTCACGCAGCGCATGGCCCATCGCGATCCGCTGCCCCAGCCGCGCCGCCACCAACCGCCAGCGCAGCGCCGACACCGCCGTCTGCGCCACCAGAAGCCCCGCCGCCAGCATAAGCCACCCCGCCTCCGCCCGCCGCAACACCTCCAGCACCGCCCGCGCATCCACCAGCCAGAGAAAGCCCCCCAGCAAAAGCAGCGCCAGCCCCCAGCGCAGAACCCTCATGGCAAGGGCACCGAACTATAGGTCGCGACGATCCGGTCCCGCATCGCCTCCATCGGCAGCGCCGCCATCTCGCGCGGCGGCACCAGACCCGGCGTGAACCCCCATTCCGCCGCCCTCTCCACCAGCCCCGCAGGCCCGATCACATGGATCGGCACGTCACGGCGGTCCTCGCCCGCCACGAACCCCGCCGCCTGATGATCCCCCAGCACAAAGGTCAACGGCATCCGCTCCGGGTCCATCCGCGCCAGCCAGTCCAGCACCACCTCCACCGAATAGGCGACCGACTGGCGATACTGGTCCCGCACCCGATCCGGGTCGCGCCATACCACGGCGGGCGGGTCGCCCTCCTGCGCCATCGCGTCGAAGATGCGCCCGTCGCCCACCTCCTCCCACGGCACCAGACGCGGCACCGGCACCCAGGGCGCGTGCGACGAAATCAGCACCACCTGCGAAAACCGCCGCCCCTCCGCCTCCCCCCCGAGCAGCCGGTCAAAGGCCGCCAGCGTGTACTGATCCGGCATCGTCACCCAGTTGAAGGGCAGCCCCTTGTATCCCAGGTCCGCCGCCGGGAAGATGCGGTCAAACCCCTTCTTCTCCCCCTCCGGCCAGGCCATCGTGATCGCGGGCATCACCGCCCCCGTCTCGAACCCCGCGCGTTGCGCGATGTGGAACAGCCCCTCCCGCCCGCTGGCCAGCAGGGCCTGATAGCGCAACTGATCGCTCACCCGCAGGCCGCTCGCAAAGGTCGCATGGGCCAGCCAGCTCTGCCCCCCGCGGGTGGAAGAGGCAAGATAGCCGGACCGCATCGCCACGCCCCGCGCCGCCAGCGCCGCCTCACCCTCGGCCAGCACGCCCTGCGTCGTCTCCGCGTAAAGCGGGCCTTCCACGCTCGCCCTTCCATAGCTCTCGATGAAGACCACCACCACATCCCGGTCGATCCGGTCCAGCAGATCGGTCCGCCCGCGCAGGGGATCGGCCTCCGCCGCCGCGCGAAACTCGCGCATCGCGGCCCCGGCGCGAAAGACCAGCCGCACCTCCTCGGCCGCCACCCGCGCGGTAAAGGCCGCACCCGGCGGGTTCCAGGGCATCGGCCAGCGGTTCATGATCCCCGCCACCTCATAGGCCGCGATCACCGCCACCACCAGCGCCACGCCCCCCGCCACCCGCCGCGCGACAGGCCGCAGCAGCAGCCCCGCCCGCGCCCAAACGGCCATCGCCCGCTCCAGCAGCCAGAACAACCCGCCCACCAGCACCACCACGCCCACCACCGCCGCCACCGCGACCACCGGCCCCGCCGACCCCGTCAGCAGATTCACCCCCGCCCCGGCCAACATCCGGTCCCCCACCGGGTTGAACCCCCGGCCAAAGGCCACGAACATCGCCATATCCGCCGCCTTCGCCGCGATCACCAGCACCAGCAGCCCCGCCAGCCCCCGCCGGAACCAGCGCCCCGCCCGCCCATCGCCCAGCAGCACGAGGCTCAGCAGCAGCACCGGCAATTCCAGCGGAAACAAGGTGAGCGCGCGCCAGGTCACCGCATCCGGATGATTGGGCTGCACCAGCACCAGATGCAGCACCAAGCCCGAGATCAGCAGACCAAGCGCCTTCCTCATCCCCGGTTCCGCCACAGCCACAGCACATCCCGCCCGAAGGACCAGCACAGCACCGCCACCGCTGCCAACCCGATCCCCCGCGCCGCACCCTCCGGCCAACCCGGCGCCTGCAACAGGATCAGCGCCGCGATTTGCACCACACAGGCCGCCTTGCGCCCGAACTTCGGCGGCAAGGGCGCGGCCAGCCAGGGAAAGGGCAGGAACCCGGCGACAAAGACATAACGCATCAGGCCCAGCGCAAGGATTTCCACCCCCGTCTGCCCCGACAGCCACAGATGCCCCGCCAGCACCGCCGCCAGCGCCGCATCCACCTCCATGTCGAACCGCGCCCCGAAGGCCGAGGAAAGCCCGCTCCGCCGCGCCATCCAGCCATCCACCCCATCGGCGGCCAGCGCCACCGCCGCCACCGCCAGAACCGCCCAACCACCCGGCGCCACCGGCATCAGCGCCGCCAGCCCCGCCACCGCACCCGCCCGCGCCAACGTGACCGTATTGCACCCGCCAAACCGCGCATGCGGATAATGCCGCCCCGCCTGCCGGATCACGAAGGCCAGCACGCCCGCCATCACCGCCCCCGCCAGCAGTGCCGCCCCGGCCCCGCCGATCGCGCCCACGGCCAAGGCCAGGGCCATCGCCAGCCCCCCCGCCGGGATCACACCGGCGGCAAGCGCCCTTGAACCGCCCATCCCCGCCTCTACCTGCCCCATGTCACCCCCGACGGAGGGAAAAGATGCCCCAAGGCTACACCCCCGCCCAGCGCTGGCTGCACTGGATCATCGCCGCACTCATCCTGCCGATGATCGTGGCGGGCCTTGTCATGGTGCAATCCGGCCTGCCCCGCGCGCTTCAGAACGCGCTCTTCATCGGGCACAAGAACATCGGCACGCTGGTCCTGATCCTTGTCGCCCTGCGCCTTGCCCTGCGCCTGCGCCGGGGCGCGCCCGCCCTGCCCGAAACGATCCCCGCCCTCCAGCGCCGCATCGCCGAGGTCAGCCACGCCACCCTCTACGCGCTGATGCTCCTGCTGCCCCTGTCCGGCTACATTCGCGTCCGCGCAGGCGGCTTCCCGATCGAGGCTTTGGATCGCCTTGGCATCCCCACGCTCGTCCCCCGCTCCGACACCCTCGCCACGGCGGCAAAGACTGTCCATGAATATGGCGGCTACGCACTGATGGCCCTTCTCCTCGCCCATATCGGCGCGGCGATCCATCACGGCCTGCGCCGCGATGGCCTCTGGGCGCGCATCTGGCCACCGCAGGGCTGACACCGCACCAGACGAACCGCCCACCTCACAGCCCCCCTGCCGCCACCACCGGCGCGACATGGATCGGAGCCCAGGCCGCCACCGCCTCGGGCGACAGCGCACAGTCAAACACCACCTCCGGCCCCAGACCATAGCTCCGCGTTTCGGGCCGTATCGCATCGGCCAGACGCGCCACCGGGGACCGCAGGGTCAGGCTGGCCGGCCCCGCACCGATCAGCAGCGGCGAAATCGCCACCTGCAACCGCGTCAGCAACCCCGCCTCCAGAAACCGCCCGATGGTGATGCCCCCGCCTTCCACCAGCAAGGTCGCAATCCCCCGCGCCTGCAAGGCGGCCAAAATATCCTCCGGCGCGAACCACCCCTCGCCCTCGGGCAGATGGATCACCTCCACCCCCGCCGGGCGCGGCCGATCCACCGCCTGCACCACGATCCGCCGCGCGCCATCCTCGCGGAAAATCTCCATGTCATCCGGCACCCGCCCGCGCGGGTCCAGCAGGATGCGCGCCGGGTTTTCGCCCTTGCACATCCGCACGGTCAGCCGGGGCCGGTCATGCAGCGCCGTCCGCGCCCCGATCAACACCCCATCGACCAGCGCCCGCATCCGGTGCAGATGCGCCAGCCCGTCAGGGCCGGAGATATCCTTCGCATCCCCCGAAACCGTCGCAATCCGTCCGTCCAGCGATTGCCCGATCTGCGCCACCGTCACCGGCCCCAGGTCACGCCGGGCGAGCGGCGCATAAAGCGACAGCGCCGCCCGCTCCCCCGCGCTCCAGCGCCCGCAGCAGGCACAGCCATGGCCCGCGCGCAGGGCAAGGATGCGGTCCCAGACCCGCGGCGTCACATCAATCGTCTCCATCCTGCCCCTCCATCCCGTCTCCGGCCGGTACGGCCAGCAGGTCCAGATGCCCGATCACCATGCGGCCCTGCCCCAGCAGCCCCCGCCGTGCCGCCAACCAGCGCGCCGCCTCTTCCGCCGCGATACCCGCCTCTGCCGCCGCCGCCGCCGCGATCCCCTCCAGCAGCGCATCGCCCAGCGCCGCCTGATCCGGCCCGATCCGCCACGGGCTGTCTGCCATCCGCACGGCATAACCCGCCGCCCGGAACAGCTCCGCCGTCCGCATCACCGCATCCGGCCCCAGCGCGGGGCCAAAACCCTTGTCGCCCCGCTGATGCCGATTGAAGGCCGCCGTCACGCCCGCATCCCCCGCATCCTCAGGCTCCCAAGCCATAAGCCCGTCATAGCTCAGCGCAGCATGGAACGGCAGCCGCCGCGCCGCCAGCACCTCCACCAGCCCCGCCAGCCACGCCTCCGACACAAGGTCCAGCAGCGCCGACGCCGTCACCAGCGTCGCACCCGCCAAAGGCAGCGCCGCCAGATCGCGCAGGTCCATCAGATGCCGCTCGCCCGCGCAATGCGCCAGCAGCGCCGCATCCCCCTCCACCATCCGCCAGACCGCGCCCTCGGGCAGCGCCGCGCCAAAGGCCCGCCGCGTGGACCCCGTCCCCGCGCCAAGGTCCACGACCACAGGCCGCGCCCCGGCCAGCGCCGCCGCCTCGGCCATCAGCGCAGGATCCCGCGCCGCATGGTCGGCAGGTTCGCGCAAGGCCAGCCAGTCGGCGGAGAACCCCATCCTTCAGATATCCCCCTCGCACCAGGCCCGCGCCATATGGCTTTCATGCAGCGTGATGCGCAGCCGCGTCACCCGGCCCCCATCCTTCAACTCACCCGCCCGCAGCCGCGCCGCCATTCCCTTGTGGATCACGCCGCACAGGAACTCCGTCGTGGTGAACTTGCCCTTGAACTCCGGCACCTCGTCCAGATTGCGATAGCGCAGGGGCTGCAACACCGCCGCAAGTGCCTCCACCGCCAGCCCGATATCCACGACCAGCCCGTGATCGTCGATATCCGCGGCAAAGAAGGCCGCATCGACCGTAAAGGTCGCGCCATGCATCCCCTGCGCCGGCCCGAAAACGGGCGAGGGCAGGCTATGGGCGATCATGATATGGTCTCTCACTTCGACGGCATACATCGGTCGGTCCTTCCGGTCTGTCGGTTTGGGTCAGTAACGAATGCGATGGCACAAGGTTTCAGGATCGGTCAGCACAGGCCCATAGGCCGTGCCCATCTCCGCAAAAGGCGTCTCGCCGGAAATCAGTGCCTCCAGCGCCCCGTCGCGAAGCAACTCCAGCGCCTTTTCCAGCCGCCGCCGATAGGTCCAGCGCGGCGCGCGGGCAGGCGGCACCTGCCCCACCTGCGACCCGATCAACCGCAGCCTTCGGCTATGGAACGCGCCCCCCAGCGCCACGGGCACCGTCCCCGCGCCATACCAGCTTGCCTCCACCACCGCCGCCTCCGGCCCCGCCAGTCCGATGGCCGTCTCCAGCCCCGCCGCGCTCGCGCTCGTATGAATTACCACATCGCAACCGCCCGCAGCCGCCCCCGGCAGGGCGAACCCGCAGCCAAGCCGATCCGCCAGCGCCGCCCGTCCGGGCAGGCGGTCCAGCAGCACCACCTCCGCCCCCGGCAGCCGCGCCGCCAGATAGCCGACCAGCGCCCCCACAACGCCCGCACCCACCACCGCGATCCGGTCCCCCGGCCCCGCGCCGCTGTCCCAGATCACGTTCAGCGCCGTCTCCATATTGGCCGCCAGCACCGCCCGCGCAGGCGGCACGCCCTCCGGCACCGGCACCAGCGCCGCCTCCGGCAACCGGAACCCCCGCTGATGCGGATGCAGGGCAAAGACCGCCTGCCCGGCCATCGGCCCTTCCGCCACCTCGGCCACCATCGCATAGCCATATTTCACAGGATGGGGGAAATCGCCCTCCTGAAAGGGCGCACGCATCCGTGCCCATTCCGCCTCCGGCACCCGCCCCTCGAAGACCAGCCGCTCCGTCCCTCGGCTGATGCCGGAAAACAGCGCCCGGCAGGCGACGCCCGCGCCCTCTGCGCCGGGCCGCAGCGCGGCACGCCCCGCACCCTCGCACCACAGCGCAAGCCGATCTTCCGCAAACCGCTCCAGCCTCGCCTCCTGCCGCAGGTGATCCGCAGACCGTGGCGCATCCCGCCCCTCCGGCGCAAGCCCGAGGGAATCGCCGCCCATCGCGGCCTGCCCCGCGGGCAAGGAATTGGCGTTGCTTTTCATGCCTCTCGCAGCATCCGGATCCGGTGCTTAGGTAGTGTTCCGCGGCCCCGAACAAGGCCCGTGACGCCGCGATGACGGATTTTCGATCCCGGGATCACGTTTCCGTCAGACAGCCCCGATTTCCGCCCCGCTTGCCTCGACCCCGCTTTGCGCGTCCTATCCTGCCCAAGACGCAGCCCGCGCGGCGCAAGGCAAGGATACGGAACACCGGCATGAGCATCGACCTCCGCACCACGCTCGGCCTCGCCCGGTCGCTGGTGATCTATCACAACCCGCTGCGGCTGGCCGCCCTGCGCCGCTTCTACGCGGGCCTCCTTCCGCCCGGCGCGCTGGCCTTCGACGTGGGCGCCCATGTCGGCAGCCGCGCCCGCGTCCTGCGCGCGGCAGGCGCACGCGTCGTGGCCATCGAACCGCAGGCCGCCTTCGCCCGCTTCCTCCGCCGCACGCTCCCCCGCGACATCACCCTGATCGAAGCCGCCCTCGGCCCGCAGGAAACCACCGCCGAGATGGTCGTCTCCGCCCTCCACCCCACCGTCTCCACCCTGCAACCCGATTTCGCGGCAACCGCCGGGGCCGCCCCCGGCTTCGGCCATGTCCGATGGGACCGCAGACAACAGGTGCAGGTCACCACGCTCGACCGCCTGATCGCCGCCCATGGCCGCCCCGATTACATCAAGATCGACGTCGAAGGTTTCGAGCTGGACGTCCTCTCCGGCCTGTCCCAGCCCATTCCGCTGATCTCGGTCGAATACCTGCCGCCCCTGCCCGGCAACACGCTCCGCGTGATCGACCGTCTGGCGGACCTCGGCCCCTACCGCTTCAACCCCGTCACCGGCGAAAGCGGCCGCTTCCTCTGGCCCGACTGGCGCGACGGTCCCGCCACGGCGGCATGGCTGCGCGCCCTGCCCCCCACCGCCCGCTCCGGCGACCTTTACGCCCGGCTGTCCTGACCGCCCCGCAGCAGCGCGGCGAAGCCATCGAACAGCCCCGGCGCGGCGCAGATCACGCTCCCCGTCTCCCAGGGATCCTCGCTCTGCGCCATGCCCTCCACCCGCACCCCGGCCTCCGCCATCAGGGCCAGCCCCGCCGCCACATCCCAGGGCCGCAGCCGCCGCTCCCAGAACCCGTCCAGCCGCCCTGCCGCCACATAGGCCAGGTCAAGCGCCGATGCCCCCGTCCGCCGCACCCCCGCGCACTGCGGCATCAGCCGCGCCAGATCGGCCGCATGGTCACCGATATGCGCCATGCCGCCGAAAGGAATGCCCGTCCCGAACAGCGCCGAAGACAAGGCCGCCGCCGCCCCGCGCGGCATCAGCCGCCCGTTCAGCCGGAAGCCCAGCCCCGGCGCAGCGGCAAAGGTCTCGCCATGCAGCGGATCATGGATCACCCCCAGCCGTGGCCGCCCCTCCACCTCCAGCGCGACCGACACGCACCAATAGGGCAGGCCCCGCAGGAAATTCGTCGTCCCGTCCAGCGGATCGACAACCCAGCGCCGCCCGTTCCCCGCCTCCTCTCCCGTCTCCTCGCCCAGCCAGCCATCGCCCGGCCGCGCCCCGAGCAACCGCCGGCGCAACAGCGCCTCGGCCTCCCGATCCGCCTCCGACACGAAGTCGCCCGCCCGCTTTTCCTCTACATGCAGCAGGTCGCGCGACCGGTGATGCCGCAGCAGTGCCACCCCCGCATCCTCCGCCGCCGCCACAGCCAGGGAAAGTTCCGCCGCCCAATCCGTCACACCCGCACCTCCGCCTGCACCTGCGCCAGAACCGCCGCCGCCCGCGCCGCCACCGCGTCCCAACCCGGCAGCGCCGCGCCCGCCCGCCGCGCCGCCGCCACCATCGCCGCCCGCCGCGCGTCGTCCGCCAACACCTCCCGCAGCGCCGCCGCAAAGGCCGCCGGATCATCCGGCGGCACCAGCAGCCCCGCCTCCACCGGCACCGTCCCCGGCACCGCGCCCGCCCGGCAACTCACGATCGGCAGGCCCGCCAGCAACGCCTCGTTGAAGACAATCCCATATCCCTCATAGCGCGTGGCCAGCGCAAAGACCGATGCCTCGGCATAAAGCCTGTCCCGCTCCGCCATCGACACCCGCCCCGCCAGCCGGATACGGTCACCGACCGCCGATCCCGCCACCTGCGCCTCCAGCGCCACCACATGGGCCGCATCGCGCGGCGTCCCCGCGATCACCGCCTGCCAGTCCAGATCGCCCAGGCTTTCCAGCGCCGCGATCAGCACATCATGCCCCTTGCGCGGGTCCAAAAGGCCCACCGACAGGATCAGGGGCGGCACCGCCTTCGCCGCCTTCACCACGGCAGGCCGGTCCACCCCCGGCTCCAGCACCGTGATCCGCTCCGCCGCCACGCCATAGCGCGCCACCAGAAGCCCCGCCACATGCCCGCTCGGCACCAGCACATGGCGGGCCAGCGCCAGATTGTCCCGCTCCCGCCGCCACAACCCTTCGGCCACCGCACCGTCCATCCCCGGCTCCATCGCCAGCGGATGATGCACCATCGCCACCATCGGCGCCGCGATCCCCGCCAAAGCCGCCGTCGGCAGCGCGCCATAGGCCAGCCCGTCCACAATCACCACCCGCCCCGCAGGCTGCGCCGCCAGTTGCGCCACCGCCACCGCCAGCGCCGCCTCACCGGGTTCGGGAAACCCCTCCGGCAGCGTCACCACCGCCACCCCATGCCCCGCCGCGCGCAGCGATTCCACGAGCCGCCGATCATAGAAAGACCCCCCCGTCAGGGTCTCCAGGGCACCGGGCAAGGCAAGGGCAAGGTCAAGCGGCATGCGGCAAAAGGCTTTCAGCAAAGGGCTCTCGGCAATCTCATCACGCAGATCGTGACGCACCGCCCCGTGGGCAAGATAGCCCCCCTTCCCTGCGCATCAATTCCGCCATCCCATGTTCGGTGGTTTCTCGACAAGGCTCGGCAGTCGCCCGTCGCAGACAGGCGCCACGCCAAACAGGAATTCGGGAAAACGGACGAAAGCGCAGAACGAGTCCGCGAGCCATAAACGGACTGGAAGCCGCCACCACCTCCATGATCCGTTGGTTTAAGTGGTGCAGAGGATGGACTCTCACGGTTCGTTTAGGTTATTGCGTTGGTTAAGGAAAGCTATTTCAACGAGCGGAGCACCCCCAATTCTACCCCAGACTGTCATTCGCCGATTGCGACCCCACCCTCAAGTGCATAAGCGCGATCCCCGCCGAAACGGAACGAAAGGGGCAGCACATACCTGCCAAACGCGCTCAAAAGCACAGTCACCGAGTCTGAAAACGGTGACGGCGTGGTGTAATCCAACCTGTTCGAAAATCCTGCTCAGCCAGAGACCCTGTTGGGAACAAAATACTTGGCCATGACCAAAATCAGGCGAACTATGCATCAGCAAGCACGCCACTCGGGGAATGCCGGTAAGGTTGTTCAGGTCAGCAGGCGTCGTCGATAAAAAATGCAGATGAAGGACTGAAAATGCTGAATGTTAAGGGCGCCATAAGAAGGACACTCATCGCTATTTTGGAAAGTGGTGGTGCAAGATATGTGTCGATGAGACCGATACGTCGCCGTGCCTGTACAATCTGCGACTTCGAAGGTTATTTTAGGCCTTTTGGTGGCTACTATATACGACCAGATGCAGAGTGCCCATCCTGTGGTTCTCTCGAGCGGCATCGCCTGCTCAAGATATACATTGATGCCAACAAAGTGAATGTCAATAAATGCGACTTACTTCACTTTGCGCCCGAAAACGCAGTTCGCCGCTTTCTAGAGCCTATAGTGAAGAACTATGTGACCGCTGATCTTTTTGCTTCAGATGTTGATCACGCTTGGAACATAGAGAACATTGATGCCGAAGATTCCTCCTTCGATATGATTGTATGCTCACATGTTCTGGAGCACGTGAAAACCGAGCAGGCTTTAAGAGAGTTGTTCAGGGTGCTGCGGCCGGGCGGACTGGCAATTCTTATGGTACCTATCTGTGAGGGCTTGGAAAAAAGTTATGTCAACCCCGCAATAACGAATGCGAGTGATCGATGGGCTCATTTTCAACAGCCAGATCATGATCGAATTATAGGGCGTGATTTTCGTGATATGGTCCGCAATGCTGGCTTTGAACTGTCAGAGTTTGTGGCTCAAGGAGAACAGGCTGTTATCCACGGTCTTGTGATGGGAGAGCGTATCTTTCTTGCGCACAAAGTCTTGGAAAACAGTTCTCGTCAAACATGACTGTTCAAGCGCCTTCCACTTTCTCACGGCTCTGTTGCGCAAATTGTGTGCGAGCGGCATTTGCTGAACTGAGATTGTGAGGCGCACTTACTTTCCTAGAAACCCGCCTCCATCATCTTCTGCTGCCGGGTTGCGAAATCAACGGTCGACAATATTCTGTTTTCCGTAGGCCTAAGTTTCGGATTGTAGAACACCTCGATGCATTCGAACACGTCCTGCCTTGCGGCTTTGCGGGTCAGGTAGGTGCGATGCCGGATGTGACGTTGGCCGCAGTCGCATGCCAAAGCTGGCCCCGGTGGAATCGAAGGCAGAGGTGCACGCCCCAAGGTCTTCAGAGGATTGGTAGGAGGCTATGGTAGGAATGCAAATAGGCTGACGCGGTCGGTACCGTCTAATGCATTGGTTTGTTTATATCATTTAAGAAAACGTCGATTGTTGGTGGCGAGGGGGGGACTCGAACCCCCGACCCCATGATTATGAGTCATGTGCTCTAACCAGCTGAGCTACCTAGCCACTGGCGGCGTCCCTACAGACTCCCACGGATGGCGTCAAGCCACCATCCATCACCCATGCGCCACCCGCGGGCGGCCCGAGGCGGTGGCGGTCACCGTCGCTTCGATGAACATCGACCGGCCCTCCACTTCCGCCTCCTTCACCTCCCGCGTCACGCGGACCTGCACCTCTTCGGCCCCCGCCGCCTTGGCCCGCGCCTCTGCCTCGGCCACCAGCGCGGCCTCCATCGCCGCCAGCGCCGCCTCGCGCTCGCCAAAGGCCTTCAACCCCTCCGCCAGATGCGCCACGAACCGCCCCTCCGCCGGGCTGCTGACCAGCCCGCTCACCCGCTGGCTCACCTGCCCCACCACCGCGCCGATGGCATTGGCCACGCCCGCATGTTCCGGCAGCACCATCCGGCAGCCCAGCCGTTCCCCCACCGCGCCGTAATAGGACGGGGCCGAAGCGCCAAGCCCGATCACCGGCACGCCCAGCCGGGCCGAGATCTCCACCACCCCCCGATGCTGCGCCAGCCCGGCCACCATCAGCCGATGCCGCGCCAGAACCTCCGGCGCCTCGCCCGCAAAGGCCGGGTCCTCGCCAAAGGCCGCTTCCAGCAGGCAATCCACCGTCTGCGCCGTCAACTGGTCGATGATCGCCTGCGCGAACACCCTCTCGTCGGTCGCGAACCGCTCCCCCCGCCCGTTCCGCCGCCGCGCCAGCAGGCGCACCGCCTTTTCCGCCGCCTCCCCGTCCCAGGCCGCCAGCCGCCCCAGAACATGGCTCGCATCCGAAGGCGTCACGCCCGAAATCATCACCAATCCCCGCGCCACCAGCCGCTCCAGCGCCGCCACTTCCAGCCGCGAGGTCAGCACCTGCGCCACCGGCATCGGCGCGACCAACCGCCCCAGCACCGCCACATCGCGCGCGCCAAGGCCCCCCGCATTCCCGCCCATCGGAATGGCGAAGCGCCCGTCAAACTCCCCCACCGCCTCGTTGGAAAGCCAGCGGTCCAGTGCAGCATGCACCATCGCCCCATGCTCCACCGCCAGCAGAGACACCGGCACCAGCCGCCGCGGCCCCAGCCGCAACCCGCCGTCCAGCCCTTCGGTGATCAGATGCACCTCGCTGTCGCCGCCCAATCCGGTGGTCCGCATCGCCACGGCCTCCACCATCGTGCGGAACCCGCCCACCCGCGCGCCCTGCGGGTCGATCTCCGGCAGACCGTCGCGCAACAGCGCCACATCCGTCGTCGTCCCGCCGATGTCCGATACCAGCGCATCCCTCTCCCCGGTCAACCAGCGTGCCCCCACGATGCTGGCGGCAGGGCCGGAAAGGATCGTCTCGATCGGCCGCTCCCGCACCATCGCGGCGGAAATCAGCGCCCCATCCCCCCGCACCACCATCAGCGGCGCATGGATGCCCACCTGATCCAGATGCCGCTCGCAGGCCGCCACCAGCCGGTCGATCATCCCGATCAGCCGCGCGTTCAACACCGCCGTCAGCGCCCGCTTCGGCCCGTTCAGATTGGCCGAAAGCTCATGCGAACAGGTCACCGGCCGCCCCGTCACGCGCCGGATCACCTCCCGCGCCGCCACCTCATGCGCGGGGTTCCGCGTGGCGAAACTCGCCGCCACCGCAAAACCCACCACCTGATCGGCCAGCCCCGCCACCTCCGCCTCCAGCGCGGCAAGGTCCAGAGGCGCGGCCTCAATCCCGGCATGGCTATGCCCGCCCGCCAGCCGGATCACCGGATCGCCCTTCAGCGCCTCGATCAGCCCGCCCCGCTCCAGATCGGCCTCGGCAAAGCCGATGAAGACCAGCGCGACCCGTCCCCCCTGCCCCTCGACCAGCGCATTGGTGGCCAGCGTGGTGGACAGCGACACCAGCGCCACCTCGCCCGCCGCAACCCCCGCCTGCGCCAGCGCGGCATCCACCGCCCGCCCCACGCCCAGCGCCAGATCGCCCCGCGTGGTCAGCGATTTGGCCGACCCGATCACCTTCGTCGCGGCCTCGTCCACGATGACCGCATCCGTATAGGTTCCGCCCGTGTCCACGCCCAGAAAATACGCCATCGCCGCCGCTCGCCCTGCCTGCCGAAACCTGTCAGGCCCGGCACTTAAGGCGAAACCCCGCGAAGATCACCCCCGAAGACGACCTTTCCACGTCGCCCTCCGCCCTACCTGCGCCGCTTTCCCGGCGCACGGCGCAGCCGCGCGGGCGGAATCCCCATCATCTCGCGATATTTCGAAACCGTCCGCCGCGCCACCACCCCGCCCTCCGCCTGCAATGCCACCACCAGCGCCTCGTCCGACAGGGGCCGCGTCCGGTCCTCTGCCGCCACCATCTCCGCCAGCCGCGCCCGCAGCGCCGCCGCCGAAATGTCGGGTGCCCCCTCGCCCCCCATCGCCCCGGAAAACAGCGCCCGCAGCCACAGCGGCCCCTTGGGCGTGTCCACGCTCGTCCCCGCCACGACCCGGCTCACCGTGCTTTCATGCAGATCCAGGGCCGCGCCCACATCCGCCATGGTCATCGGCACCAGACGGCTCGCCCCGTGATCCAGCGCCGCCTCCTGCCGCCGCAGGATCTCGCGCCCCACCCGCAGCAAGGTCTCGTTGCGCGCCTCCACCAGCCGCAGCACCGCCCGCGCCGCACCCTGCCCCTCGCCCCGCCCCGGCTTGACCGAAATCTCGGGCAGCGAGGACCGGTTCAGCGACACCATCCACCCTTCCATCCCCTTCCGCGCGATCAGGTCCGGCTCCCGCACCGGTGCGGCCTGCATGTCGAACTGCGCCCCCGGCTTGGGGTTCATCTGCCGCAACCGGCGCAGCGCCGCCTGCACCTCGCCCTCCGCCACGCCCAGCTTCCGCGCCAGCCGCCCCACATCTCCCGCCGCCACCAGATCCAGATTGGCAATCAGGCCAAGCAGAACCGGATCGGCCATCCCCTCCGCCTCGACCTGAAGCCGCAGGCAATCCGCCAGCGACCGCGCGAAAAGCCCCGCCGGTTCGATCCGTTGCAACTTCGCCAGCACCAGCGACACCCGCACCACCGGCACGCCAAGCTCCGCCGCCACTGCCTCGGGCGTCACCCCCAGCCATCCCGAAGGCTCCAGCCCCTCGGTCAAGGCCAGCGCGATCCGCTGATCCTCCGCCGGCAGCCTTTGCCGCGCGATCCACCCCGAGACATGGGCCATCAGGCTCGGCCCGGCACCCTCGACCTGCTCCAGACTCTCGCCCGATGCCTCGCCGCTGCCGCGCAACGCGCCGTCCCAGCGCGGCAACCACTCTCCCGCCGCCGCCGGGCGCAGCATCAAGGCCGGGTTCTCCGCCGCCTGCTCCTCCAGATAGCGCGTCAACCCCGCCGCATCCGCCTTCAGCACGCGGATCGACGCATGCAGCCCCGCCGTCAGGCTCAGCCGCTGCCGTGTGGTAACCCCGATCCTCTGGCGCGTTGACATGCCCGCCAGCCTAGGCCCCCCGCCCGCCCCCCGCAACACCCCCCCACAACACCTCCCCGCAGCGCGCCACAAGCGCAGCGGACCCTTCGCCGCATCCCCGCCCCTCGCCATTCCCGCCGATCCGGCCTAGGGTCCGCCCGACAGCCGGACCCATGCCATGATGCAGCCAGAGCCCTTCCCCCTCGTTCAGGATGTCGTCCTCATCGGCGGCGGCCATGCCCATGCCCTTGTCCTGCGCATGTGGGCGATGGACCCGACCCCCGGCCTGCGCCTCACCCTGATCGACCCCAATCCCATCGCCCCCTATACCGGCATGCTACCCGGTCACATCGCCGGCCATTACCGCCGGGACGAGATCATGATCGACCTCGTCCGCCTCGCCCGCTTCGCCGGGGCCCGCCTGATCCTCGACCGCGCCACGGGCATCGACACCACCGCCCGCCGCATCCATCTCGCCAACCGCCCGCCTTTGCGCTTCGACATCGCCTCGCTCGACATCGGCATCGGCTCGGGCCTGCCCGGCCTGCCGGGCTTCACCGCCCATGCCGCCGCCGCCAAGCCCCTCGGCGATTACGCCCAGAGGTGGGAGTCCTTCCTCGCCACCGCCCCGGCGGAACCCTCCCTCACCTTGATCGGCGCCGGCATCGGCGGCGTGGAACTGGCGCTCGCCTCCGCCCACCGCCTGCGCCGCCTTGGCCGCCGCCCCCGCATCACGCTCCTGGAACGCGCCGACACGCCGCTCCCCAATATCGGCCCCCGCGCCCGCGCCACGCTGCTCGCGCGCCTCTCAGCCGAAGGCATCAACCTCCGCACCGCCACCACCGCCACCGCCATCGGCCCCGATCACGTCACCCTCTCCGATGGCACGCGCCTGCCCTCCGACTTCACCCTCTCCACCGCCGGAACCCAGCCGCAGGGTTGGCTCACCGAAACCGGCCTCGCCCTCCATGACGGCTTCCTCGCCGTCTCCCCCACGCTGCAAACCTCCGACCCCGCGATCTTCGCCGCAGGCGATTGCGCCCATCTCACCCATGCCCCGCGCCCCAAGGCCGGGGTCTATGCCGTCCGCGCCGCACCCATCCTGCTCCACAACCTGCGCGCCCTGGCGACAGGCCAACCCCTCCGCCCCTTCCACCCCCAGCGCGACTATCTCAAACTCGTCTCCCTCGGCGGCAAGAAGGCGGTAGCCGACAAGTTCGGTCTCCGCTCCGGAGGCCGCGCGCTGTGGTGGCTGAAAGACCGCATCGACCGCGCCTTCATGGCGAAATTCGACGCCTATCCGACAGCCCCCCGCCGCCTGCCCGATCCCGCCGCCACCGGCCTGGCCGAGGCGATGGGCAACAAACCCCTCTGCGGCGGCTGCGGCGCCAAGGTCGGCCCCGGCGCGCTGGCCGCCACCCTCGCCACGCTGCCCAAACCCGCCCGCCCCGTCGTCATCGCCGGCGCAGGCGACGATGCCGCGATCCTGCGCCATGGGCAGGGCGTGCAGGTCCTCACCACCGATCACCTCCGCGCCAGCCTGAACGACCCCCGCCTCATGGCCCGCATCACCGCCATCCATGCGATGGGCGACATCTGGGCCATGGGCGCCGCCCCGCAGGCGGCACTGGTGCAGATCACCCTCCCCCGCCTCTCCCCCGCCCTGCAATCCGACATGCTGGCCGAAATCATGGAGGAAGCCGCCACCGTCTTCACCGCCGAAGGGGCCGAGATTGTCGGCGGCCATAGCAGCATCGGCGCGGAACTCACCATCGGCTTCACCCTCACCGGCCTCACCGACCGCCCCATCACCAAGGGCGGCGCGCGCCCCGGCGATGCGCTGCTCCTGACAAAACCCCTCGGCTCCGGCACGCTCATGGCCGCCGACATGGCCCTCGCCCACCTGACACAAGACCTGCTCGGCCCCCATGTCGCCGCCGCCTGGGCCGCCATGTCCCGCCCGCAAGGCCCCGCCGCCCGCCTCCTCGCCCCCCAGGCCCATGCCATGACCGACATCACCGGTTTCGGCCTCGCCGGGCACCTGCTGGAGATGATGGAGGCCTCCCAAACCGCCGCCACAATCGACCTCGCCGCCCTCCCCCTCCTCCCGGGGGCCGAGGCGCTGGCAGCCCAGGGCATCGCCTCCACCCTCGCCCCCGCCAACCGCGCCGCAAGCCTCGCCCGCCTCACCGCGCCCGACACCGCCCGCACGGCCCTCCTCTTCGATCCGCAGACCGCAGGCCCCCTCCTCGCCGCCCTCCCCGCCGATCAGGCCGAAACCACCCTCGCCGCCCTCCACGCCATGGGCGAACCCGCCGCGATCATCGGCTGCGTCACCGAAGGCCCCCCCCACCTGACCGCGCGCTGACGGGCAACCGTTGCAAGAATGCGTATTTTTCCCAAGATGAAGAGGCATCCGTTCCCCTTCATCTTGGCTCAAATACTCAAAAAATCCCTGAGCCAAGCGGCGCAGCCCGCGCAGGCGAGGCAAAAGGAACGCGCCGCGCCCTTCGCGCGGCGCTCCGCATCACAACCCGGCCACCAGCCCCGCGATGCGGTCGGCAATCGCCCCCGGATCGTCCAGCCCCTCCACCGCCACTTCGGTAAAGGGCACCGCCATCCGCGCCCGATGCTTGCCATAGCGCGGGTCGTAATGCCGCGCCATCAACCCCTCGGCCAGATCGACGAAGCGCCCCGCCGCCACCATCGCCCGCCATTCCGCAATCACCTCGCGCGGATGGGCCAGCGCTAGCGAGGCCACGACCCCATCCAGCCGCGCAGGGTCCGCCACCAGATCGGCATAGGCGCGCAGCAGATATTCCGCCCGCTTGCGCCGCGGCGCCTCTATGGCGACCCGCGGCGCCTCCACCATCGCCCGCCACAGCTTCGGCGGCAGGCGGCACTCGCCCACCTTGGCGCTTTCCGCCTCCACCACCACAGGCCGCGCAGGGTCCAGCCGCGCCAGCGCCAGCGCCAACCGCCCCTCAAAGGCCTTCTGCGACGGCTGCCCGCCCATCGACCCGAACAGCGACCCCCGATGGTTGGCCAAGCCCTCCAGATCAATCACCTGCCCCCCCCGCGCGGGCAGCAGGTTCAACACCTCCGTCTTGGCCGACCCGGTATTGCCATCCAGCACCACCAGCCGAAACGGAAAGGCATCGGTGTAAAGCGCATCCACCACCAGCCGCCGCCAGGCCTTGTAGCCGCCCTGCACCACTTCCACCCGCCAGCCGATCTGCGAAAGGATCGACGCGAAACTCCCCGACCTCTGCCCCCCGCGCCAGCAATAGACCAGGGGCCGCCAGCCCCCCGGCTTCTCCGCCAAGGGCCCTTCCAGATGCGCCGCCGCATTCTTCGCCACCAGCGCCGCCCCGATCTTGCGCGCCGTAAACGGGCTCACCTGCTTGTAGATCGTCCCCACCCGCGCGCGTTCCGCATCGTCCAGCACGGGCAGCGAGATCGCCCCCGGCACATGATCCTCCGCCCATTCCGCAGGCGACCGCACGTCGATGATATCGTCGAAATCCAGCGCCAGCACATCGGCCAGCGTCTTCAACTCCACCGCCATCAGAACCCCGCCTCGCAGCGCGCCACCAGCGCCGCCAGCATCGCCCCGCAGCGCTCCATCTGCTCCACGCTCACATATTCATCCGGCTTGTGCCCCTGCGCCATCGACCCCGGCCCGCAGATCACCGTCGGCACCCCCAGCCGCGCGTCGAACAATCCGCCCTCGGTTCCGAAGGCCACCTTGATCGTCCCATTCGCCCCGGTCAGGCCCTTGACGAAATTCACCACCCCCGCATCCGAAGGCGTCCCCAGCCCCGGATAATCCCACAACCGCTCGATCCGTATCTCCGCCTCCGGGAACTCCGCCCGCAAAGGTGCCACCACCGCCTCGCAAGCGCGGCGCACCTCGGCAATCAACCCCTCCACATCCTCCCCCGCCAGCGACCTTATCTCCCAATCCGCCACCGCCAGATTGGGCACGATGTTCACCTGCACCCCGCCCGCCATCTTGCCCACATGCAGCGTCGTGTAAGGCACGTCGTAATCCCCGTCCCGCATCCCCTCCGCCGCCACCCGCGCCTGCACGCCGCGCAGCACCCCCACGAATTCCGCCGCCAGATGCAGCGCGTTCAGCGCCAGCGGCGCCAGCGCCGAATGCCCCTCCCGCCCCACGCAGGACGCCCGCAAGGCCACCTTCCCCTTGTGGCCCGTCGCCACCGCCATCCCCGTCGGTTCCCCCACGATGCACATCCGCGGCCGCACCGGCGCGCGCTCCAGCATCTCGATCATCGACCGCACGCCCATGCAGCCGATCTCCTCATCGTAAGACAGCGCCAGATGCAGCGGCACCCGCAACTCCCGCGTCGCCGCCTCCAGCACGCAGGCAATCGCACAGGCGACAAAGCCCTTCATGTCCGCCGTCCCGCGCCCATACAGCCGCCCCTGATCCTCGGTCAGCGCGAAAGGCGGATAGGTCCAGGCCTGCCCCTCCACCGGCACCACATCCGTATGCCCCGACAGCATGACGCCGCCCCTGTCCGCAGGCCCCACCGTCGCGTAAAGATTGGCCTTCCCGCCACCCGCATCCGGGATCAGCACTGCCGTCACCCCCGCCTCGGCCAAAAGCCCCGCCACCCAATCCATCAGCGCCCGGTTGGGCCGATGGCTCACCGTGTCAAAGGCAATCAACCGCTCCAGTATCGCGCGCGCATCCATGGCAGGCATCTTCAGGGGCATCCTCTCCGCATCACACCCCACCTAACCGCAAAGCCGCGTGAAGCGGAACCCCCGCCCCTTCCCCCGCGCCGCCCGCAATGCCAAGGTCCGCGGCATGACATCGACAGCGATTCCCCTCCCCGCGCTCCTCGCCACGCTCCTCCTCGCCGCCCCGGCGGCGGCGCAGGACGCGGCTCCCCCCACCCCCCGCGACGCGGGCGCTGTGGCGCAACTCCTGCACGCCCACGCCCTCTTCGACCTCGGCCTCGCGCGCAAGGACCCGCTCGCCACCCTCGCCGCCGCCCGCCTCGCCGCCGGCATCACCGCCACCGACAGCGACCGCATCCCCTCGCCCCCCGGCGAACCCGTCCCCGCCACCTATCCGACGGCGGATGTCATGTTCACCGCGGCCAAGGCCCTCGCGCAGGAAGACGACCTCGCCACCGACCTCGCCGCCCGCACCGCGGCCGAGGTGGCGCGCGTCCCCACCCTCACCGTCCTGCGCGCCAGCCGCGGCATCGGCCCCAGTGAAACCCAGCTCTGGCAGATTCCCTTCTTCGCCGGAACCACCGCCGAAATCGGCCTTCTGGGCGATGGCAAGGCCGATCTCGACCTTGCCGTCGCCCTGCCGGACCAGCCGCCCCTCTGCCTCGACACCGGCCCCGCCGACCGCGCGCTCTGCGCCATCCGCCCGGCCGAAAACGCGACTTTCACAATCACCGTCACCAACCGCGGCGAAACTGCCGCCACCTACAGCCTGCTCACCAACTAACCCTCTGAAAACGCAAGATTGCTGCGCAGCGAAAACCGCAGCATTCCGCCCCTTTGCTGCGCAGCAAGACCGCAGCGAAACGCGGCCTGCCCCGCCCCCCTCAGGAACAGAACACCCACAGCACGCAGACCTCTTCCAGCCGCACCACGGCCACGAAGGCCGGCCCGAAATCCGGCGCGGGGTCCAGAAAGCGCGCCATCGGGATCACCGTCACCGCCTCGCGCCCATCCTCCGACAGCGTTCCCGTCGTCTCCTCGATCGCATGGCCGCGCACGCGGAACACGAAATCCCGCCCCGCCAGCGCCGCCTTCACCATGCGCCCCATCCCCTCCATATCCTCCGGCGGCGGCCGCCCCTCCAGCATCTGGGCCAGATCCAGCGTCACCCGCAGCCGGTTCTCGTCCAGCCGCTCCACCACCGAGAATTCCTCCGCCTCCATCCGCGCCTCTGCCGCCTCGGCCTGCTTTTCCAGCAGCGCCGCGATGGTCATCGTCTCGCGCGAGATGCAGCGCACCTCCTCGGGCCCGATCTCCGGCACCACACCCTCGCAGGGGCCGCCGCCCTGCCCCTCGATCATGTCATGGAATTCCCGCGCCATGGCTGTCTCCATGACGATCTCGACGGTTTCCGCATCCCGGAAATCCATCGTCACATCCATGTCGATGCAGCCCGACAACAGCAGCGCAAGACAGGGAAAAAACGATCTTCGCATCATGGGAAACCCTCCCGATACCGATACAACACCAGACGCCTCAGCCTGCGCCTCCCACCGCCTGCGGTCAACGGCCTTGCCAACCGGCGCCGCCGCCCTCACCCGGCCAGAAGCCGCGCCTCCCGCGCCGTGACCTCCGGCCGCGCCAGCGGCCCGTAGGCCGCCGCATCGCCGCGCAACGCCGGGAACAGGCGCAACAGCTCTTCCTGCACCTCCGCATCGAACCCGGCCAGCGTGGCAGGATGATAGCTCTCGCAATCCAGCCCGTTGGCCTTCACGACCTCATGCCGGTCAAACAGCAGATGCAGATAGGCCACCTCCCCGCCCTCCACGACGCGCACCGCCCGACCATCCACCAGATGCTTGGCCTTCACCAGAACCTCCGCCTCGCCGAACAGCAGTTCCGCCCGCGCCCCCGTCACCAGCACGCGATGGTTCCCCGACAGCCGCACCGTCCCGTGATCGCCAAGCGTCCCCGCCGCAATCTCCACCGGCGCATCCGCCCCCATCGCCGCCCGCACCGTCCGCCCCACCCAGCGCAGCACCTGCGCCCCGTGATCCCGCGTCAGCACAAGGTCCCCCGGCACCAGCCGCTCCACCGCCACGCGCCCCCCCGGCACGTCGATCAGGGTGCCTTCGGTGAAACAGGCGATCATGGTCATCCGGACAAAGGCCACGTCGGTATTGCCCATGCCATCGGTGACCTCATAGGTCAGCACCTGGTCCTCAAGGCTGTTCACCGACTGCACATACAGCCGCCCGCCCTTCAGCGTGATCGTCTCGCCCGAGGGCAGCTTCACGCTGTCGCCCTCCAGCACATCCACGCCGTTGATCTTGGTGATGGTCAGCGTCTCGGGCCAGCTCGACATGTCGTTGCGCAGAACGTCGATCTCGCCCATCTCGCCCTTGCGGATCGTCAGGTCGTCATCCTGCGCGATCAGGGCCACCTGCACCGAATTCGCCGCGATCAGCACCGCCGAGTCAAAGGCCCCGTCCCCCGCATCCGCAATCGCCATGCGAAAGCTGTTTTCCTTCCCCGCAACAACCGGCACCTTGAGCGTAAGGGTGACGGTGAACCCGTCCATCTCGGTATTGTAGGTGTTCGATGCGGCCGGGTTGTCCACATAGAGGTTGGAATTCGTCTTGTTGTTGATGTCGTCGATGGTGATGTTGCCGCGCCCCACCACCAGTTCCGCAGGAACCCCGTTCACCCAGACGGAAAAGGCATCGTTGAAGCCCGAATTCACATATTCCAGGTATTCTTCCGAAGACCAGACGATCTGCATCGACAGCATGTCGCCCGTCGGCACGAAGACCGTCTCGAACACCGCCGCGTCAAAGGTCTGCTGACCCACCATCTTGCTCAGGGCATCGTCACCCGCCCCGCCGAAATTCGTCGTCGTCCCTTCCGAGGTGTTGGCATCCGCCCCGCCACGCGAAAAGCTCGCCACCCGCCCGGTGGACAGGATCAACCCCGTATCCGATGGCGCGACCCCCGGCATGGTCTTGTCGGCGCCGGAATAGATGCCCGCCTGATCCGCCTGCCCCGTATAGCTGGCCGAAACGATCTTCACCCCTTCGCCAAAGATGGTTTCCGCCATCTGCGTCGCATCGGCGGATGCGATCTGAAGCGCCTCATTGGCCATGGTTCCGAACTCCCGGTCTTCGCTTGCTACGTGACAACGACCGGAACCGCGCCCGTCTTATCCCTCCTCCCGCTTTGCGCTTGGCCGCCGCGGATGCTATCGCTGCCCCGCATCCCCGAACGAGGCCTGCCATGACCGACACCCCACCCCCCCGGCGCGAAAAGCGGCCTCAGCAGGTCTATACCCTTGTGGTCGAGGTCGGCCGCAAACCCGGCGACGGCCTCCCCGACAAGGCGACCGGTGCCGCGCTCATGTGCTACGCCTCCGGGGTGGATGAAGAAGAGGCAGTGCGGGAAACCGTCGCCATCCTGAAACAGGCCGATCTCGCCCCGCTCGATGTCTCGGGCTACGGCACGCTGGACGACCGGCTGAAGGCCGGCGACGAGATCGACGCCGAGGAACGCGCCCTCATGCAGCGCGCGCTTGACGAAAACTCCGTCATCGTCGCGCAGATGACGCCCTTCTACGACTGATCCCCCGCCCCGCCTCAGACCGCGCGGCGCTGCGACCGCAACAGCGACGCGCGCAGCGACTGCGCCTCATAGGCATCCAGCACGCGCCGCCCGCAGGGCTGGCCCGCCGGTCCCGCCGTGGCCAGCACGCAGCTATCCGCCATGATCAGCTCCGCCGTGCCCAGATCCAGCACCACGCCCATCGCCACCGCGCGGCGGCTGTCGGCCACCGCCATCTGCCCATCCGCCAGATGCCGCGCCAGAACCAGCACCTCCTCGTCTCCGAACAGGTATTCCGCTTCCGGCCCCGCCACCCCGACCGCCTGATCGGGCGACACGAGGATATCCCCCGTCTCCCCCCAATAGGGCGCGCGCAGCCGGATCGGCGCAAGGCTCCCCCGGCTCGGCACCGGCAGCCGCGTCACGCCCAACACCGGCACCGCGCCATTGTCGCGCGTCATCACCCGGTCACCGGGCTTCAGCGCGCCCGCCGTCACCACGCCGCGCGGCGTCTCGACCGGCGTCATCATGCCCAGCCAGGCCAGCGGCCCGGGCAGCGCCGCGCCCTCCGTCACCCCGAACCACAGCACCGCCGGATGCCGCATCACCCCCGGCCCGCCCGCACAAAGCGCCTGCACATCATCCCAGCGCAGCGGCAGCGCCTGCGTCCCCTCCGCCGCCACCCGCCGCCCCTCCTGCTCCAGCGCCAGCGACCAGCGCCGCGCCGCCACATCCCAGCCAAAGCTCAGCCGCGCCACGCCCCGCCTCTGCGGCAAAGGCCCCGGCAGCACATGGCGCAGCACCTGCCCCCCCTGCCGATGCAGAAGCGCAATCCCCGCCCCCAGATCATGGAACAGCGACAGCGCCACCTCGCCCTCCCCCGCCCCGGCCCGCAGGTCCAGAAGAACGGCCGCCCCCGCCAGCGGCAGGTCGATCTCCAGCACCAGCAGACCACGCGGCAAGACCCCCTGATCCGGCCCGGCCGGGGGGGTGGTCTGGTCGGAAAGGGCGATCCAGCGGGTCACGTCATGCGGCGTCGTCTATGGGAACTCCGCGCATCATGACCTCTGCCTCAAAGGCGCGCAACACGCGCCGCGCCGTCGGCCCGTATCCCGCCCCGGTTTTCGGGTCGATTTCGGGAAAGAGCGCGCAAAGCTCCGACCGCACCCCCGCCTCCAGCCCGGCAAGGGATGTCGCGCCGGGGAAAAAGCTTTCGCTGGGCAGTCCTTCCGCCCAGATCACCTGATGCCGGTCGAACATCAGATGCAGGTACTCCACCTCGCCGCCCGCCTGCCGCCGGATCGTCCGGTCATTCACCAGATGCTTGGCCGCCACCAGCACCTCCTCCTCGCCGAACAGCAGCTCCGCCCGCGCGCCGGTCAGCAGCACCCGATGCTCCGGCGACAGCCGCAGCGCGCCATGATCCCCCAGCGCCCCCTTGGCAAAGGCGATGGGCGCGAAATCCCCCAGCGCCGCCACCCGCCGCCGCCCGATCCACCGCACCGGCTGCGCCCCGTCATCCCGCGTCAGCACCAGATCGCCCGGCTCCACAGCCTCCACCGGCACCAGCCCCCGCGGCGTCAGGACCCGGCACCCCGCGACAAAGCATTGCACGATGTTCAGGGTCACCATCCCGACATCGGTCCCGCCCACCCCGTTCGAGATGGTATAGGTAAAGGTCTGGGTCTCCACCGTCGCATTCGCCGCCACGGTGAAGGTGCCATTGGCGTTCAGCGTGATCTGCTCGCCCGAGGCCAGCGTGATCGTCTGCCCCGCCACCACCGGCTGGCCGTTCACATGGGTAATGGTCAGCGTGCCCTGCGTCGTGGTGTCATTGGCAAGGACGTTGATCGTCGATGATTCCCCCGGATCGACCTGAAACGTGTCCGGCCGCGCCACCGTCGAAGTCTGGAGAGAATCCGCCGCGATCAGCAGGTTGGAATCATAGGACGCATCCCCCGCATCCGCGATCCCGATGCGGATCGTGTTCTGCACCCCCGAATTGACCGGGATCGACAGCGACAGGGTCACCGTGAACCCGTCCATCTCGGTGTTATAGGCGTCAGTCGTGTTGTCCACGAACAGGTTCTGCTGCGTCGCCCCGTTGATGTTGTTGACGCTGGCCGTCCCGCCATTCACCACCATCGGCACGGCCTGGCCATTCACCCAGACGCCGACCACATCGTTGAAATTGCTGTTGATATACTCGGGATATTCCTCCGACGCGAAGACAAAGCGCATCGTCATCATGTTGCCCGAAGGGGTGAAGTTCACCTCGATCCAGGACGCATCGAACGTACTCGTCCCGGCCAGCGCATTGAACTGCGCGTTGTTGTCCACCCCGTTCGCCGTATTGGTCGAAGTGCCCGCGTTCCGGTTCGGATCGCCATTCGATTGCGTGAAATCCCGCACATCCCCGGTGGACAGGATCACGCCCGTATTCGACGGCACCACCCCCGCCGCCCGCTGGCCGTTGGAATAGGTCGCGCGCGACACCGCATCGCCCCCGACCGAGGCGCTGTTGACCACGACGCCATCGCCGAAAATGGCATTCGCCAGGGTCATCGCACTGGGATTGACTGTGTAACTGAGTTCCGACCCGGTCGCCATTTCCGTCACCCGCTCCCCTGCCGACCCCCGGCAGGTTCTCAACTTTTGTTAACGGATGGGGGTGGAATCGACCGAAAGTATGGCCGCCATCGTGCAATCGTCGGGCAGGACCCATCCCTGACGCGGTCTTGCCCCGCCCTTGTCCGCGCGGTTGCGGCCCCGCCGCGCAGCGGCTATCCCATGGCCCAGATTTCCGGAAAGCCCGCGCCCATGCCCACCGATCCCGCCGCCCTGACCGCCGCCCTCATCCGCTGCCCCTCGGTCACCCCCGTCGAAGGCGGCGCGCTCGTGCTGCTCCAGGACCTGCTGTCGAAGGCCGGCTTCACCTGCATCCGGGTGGACCGAAACGGCACCGCCAATCTCTTCGCCCGCTGGGGCGCGCGGGGGGCAAACCGCAGCTTCGGCTTCAACGGCCATACCGATGTCGTCCCCGTCGGCGACCGCGCCGCCTGGACGCAAGACCCCTTCGGGGCCGAGATCATCGACGGCTGGCTCTACGGGCGCGGCGCGACCGACATGAAATCCGGCGTCGCCGCCTTCGCCGCCGCCGCCATCGACTTCGTCACCGAAACACCCCCCGACGGCGCCGTCATCCTCGCCATCACCGGGGATGAAGAGGGCGACGCCACCGATGGCACCGTCGCCCTGCTCGACTGGATGGCCGCCAACAACGAACGCATGACCCATTGCCTCGTCGGCGAACCCACCTGCCCCGATCACATGGGCCAGATGATGAAGATCGGCCGCCGCGGCTCGCTCACCGCCTGGTTCACCGCGACGGGGGTGCAGGGCCATTCCGCCTATCCCCATCGCGCGAAGAACCCCATGCGGGCGCTGACGACGCTGCTCTCCCGCCTGCCCGATCAACTGGATCAGGGAACCGATCACTTCGATCCCTCCACCCTCCAGATCACCACCATCGACTGCGGCAACCCGGCCAATAACGTGATCCCCGCCAAGGGCAGCGCCACCGTCAACATCCGCTTCAACGACGCCCATACAGGCGAAGCCGTCGCCGCATGGCTTCGGTCCGAAGCCGCGAAGGTCGAAGCCGAAACCGGCGTCCAGATCGCCACCCGCATCCAGATTTCCGGCGAAAGCTTCCTCACCCCCCCGGGCGAGTTGTCGGCGCTCATCTCCCGCGCCGTGCAGGCCGAGACGGGCGTGACGCCGGAACTTTCCACCACCGGCGGCACTTCGGACGCCCGCTTCGTCAAGGATCACTGTCCCGTGGTGGAATTCGGCCTTGTGGGCCGAACCATGCATCAGGTCGATGAACGGGTGGAGGTGGCGCAGATCCACCAGCTCAAGGCAATCTACACCCGCATCCTGCGCGACTATTTCGCGGCATCCTGACCATGACGATCCAGATCACGACGACGCGCGACATCGCCACCTGCCGCCACCTCCGCCGCGTGGTCTTCATCGAGGAACAGGGCGTCCCCGAAACCGACGAGATCGACGACAAGGACGATGCGGCGATCCACCTCCTCGCCACCGATGCAGGCCAGCCCGTCGGCTCCGCCCGCCTCCTCCTCCTCGGCAGCACCGGCAAGATCGGCCGTGTCTGCGTCCTGCCCAGCCACCGCGGCACCGGCCTCGGCGCGGCCCTGATCCGCGCCGCGCTGAAGGAATTGCGCGCCCAGGGCATGACCACCGCCAAACTCGGCAGCCAGACCCATGCCATCGGTTTCTACGAACGCCTCGGCTTCACCCCCACCGGCCCGGAATACATGGACGCAGGCATCCCCCATCGCGACATGACCATCGCCCTCTGACCCAATCGGAGCGCGCCCCGCAAGCGGGCCACGCAAGCCTTTCCTGTCGCCTCCCGCGCGTGCCGCGCGTCCGGCTCCGCGTGAAGGGGCGTTCCGCCCCCTCTTGGCGCATGCGCGCCAATTCACCCCCTGAGGATATTTGCAGACAGAAAGTGACGGCAGGGGCCGACCCATGGCAAGGCGCCGCCCCCAAAGCGATTGGCCTTTCCCCCGCCCCGTGCTAGGCCATCGCCATGCAGGAGATCCCCACCAAAGCCCAGATCCTTCAATGGATCGCCGACAATCCCGGCCTTTCGGCCAAGCGCGACATCGCCAAGGCCTTCGGCATCAAGGGCGCCGCGCGCATCGACCTCAAGCGCATCCTGAAGGAGCTGGAGGCCGAGGGCAGCGTCACCAAGAAGGCCCGCAGCTACCGTGACCCCGACACGCTGCCCCCGGTCACCCTGCTGACCGCCCTGCCGCCCGATGGTCAGGGCGACATCTTCCTCGCGCCGATGGAATGGCAGGGCGCGGCCGAAGACGCACCCCGCATCCTCTTCATCCCCAAGAAGGGCGATCCGGCCCTCGGGCCGGGCGACCGCGTGCTTGCCCGCCTCTCCAAGGTCGATCTAGACGATTACCAGTATGAGGCCCGGCTCATCCGCCGCCTCGGCTCGAACCCGATCAAGCTTCTCGGCATCTTCCGCAAATCCGCAGAAGGCGGCCGCATCATTCCCATCGACAAGGGCTCCGACAAGGATTGGCTCGTCGGTCGCGACGACACGCTCGATGCCCGCGACGGGGAACTGGTGGAGGCCGAACAGCACGGCCCCAAACGCATGGGCCTGCCCCGCGCCCGCATCGTGGCCCGCCTTGGCGATCCGATGGGGCCCAAAGCCGTCTCCCTCATCGCCATCCACCAGCACGGCATCCCCGACCGCTTCCCCGATCCGGTGATTGCCGAGGCCGAGGCCGCGAAACCCGCCCCGATGGACACCCGCGAAGACCTGCGCGACCTGCCCCTCGTCACCATCGACCCCTCCGATGCCCGCGACCATGACGATGCCGTCTTCGCCGAGGCAGACCATGACGCCGCCAACCCCGGCGGCCATGTCGTCTGGGTCGCCATTGCCGACGTGGCCCATTACGTCCGCCCCGGTTCCGCCCTGGACCGCGAGGCGCGAAAGCGCGGCAATTCCACCTATTTCCCCGACCGCGTGGTCCCCATGCTGCCGGATGTCCTGTCGGGCGACCTCTGCTCGCTGCATGAAGGCGTGGACAGGCCCTGCCTTGCCGTCCGCCTGAAACTGGATGCCGAAGGGAACAAGATCAGCCACCGCTTCGTCCGGGGCATGATGCGCTCTGCCGCCTCGCTCACCTATGAAGAGGTGCAGCAGGCGCAGGACGGCCATCCCACGCCGCGCACCGCCGCCCTGATGGACCGGGTCATCACGCCCCTTTACGCCGCCTATGCCGCCGCCACCAAGGCCCGCCACCTGCGCCAGCCGCTCGACCTCGACCTGCCCGAACGCAAGATCGTGCTGTCGGACGAGGGCAAGGTGCTGTCGGTCGCCTTCCGCGAACGCTTCGACGCGCACCGCCTGATCGAGGAATTCATGATCCTCGCCAATGTCGCCGCGGCCGAGGAACTGACCCGCCTGAAATGCCCCCTCCTCTTCCGTGTCCACGAAGAACCCAGCCCCGAAAAGCTCGACGCCCTGCGCGAAGTGGCCGAGGCATCGGGCTTCACCCTCGCCAAGGGGCAGGTTCTGAAAACCGCCCACCTCAACCGCCTGCTGGCCCAGGCGCAGGGCACGGAATTCGACGAGCTGATGAACATCACCACCCTGCGCTCCATGACGCAGGCCTATTACCACCCGCAGAATTTCGGCCATTTCGGCCTGTCGCTGCGGTCCTACGCCCATTTCACCTCGCCCATCCGCCGCTATGCCGATCTGATCGTGCATCGCGCCCTGATCGCGGGGCATGACTGGGGCAAGGATGGGCTCTCCCCGCAGGACATCGAGAATCTGGATGAGACCGCCAAGCTCATCTCCGACGCCGAACGCCGGTCGATGACGGCGGAACGCGACACCAACGACCGCTACCTCGCCGCCTACCTGTCCGATCGCGTGGGCAGCGAGTTCACCGGCCGCATCTCGGGCGTCCAGCGTTTCGGCCTTTTCGTCAAGCTTGATGAAACCGGGGCCGACGGCTTGATCCCGATCCGCGAGGTGGGGCGCGAATTCTTCCATTACGACGACCAGAGCCAGACGCTGATGGGCGCCGATACCGGCCTCACCCTTGGCATCGGGCAAAAGGTCACCGTGCGGCTGGCCGAGGCGATCCCCGTCACCGGGGGCCTCACGCTGGAACTGATCTCGCTGGACGGCACCCCCCTGCCGCGCAGCCCGAATACCGGGAAACGCGGCCGCTTCTCCCCCCGCAAGCCCGGTGCCGCCGCCGCCCGCGATGCCAAGCTGAAACGCAAGGTCATCCGCAAGCGCCGCTGATCCGGCAGAACTCCGCCCGGCCCCTGCCCCCGCGCCTTTCTGCTTGGGCCTGCCTGCCCTATCTTCTGTCGCAACCAGAAGAAGAACCGACAGGCAGGTAACATCATGCGCGCAGCGCTCCTTTCCCTTTCCCTCCTTCCCCTGCCGGCCCTTGCAGGCCCCGCCGCGATGCCGCAGCCTGACAGCCCCGCATCGCGCATGCCCGGAGGCATCTTGACCCAGACCAGCGCCCAGACCGGCCTTGACCAATGGATCGTCGCCTTCCGCCCCCGCGCATTGGCCGCAGGGATCGCGCCCGCCACGCTCGACCTTGCCTTCCAGGGCATCCGCTACAATGACAGCGTGATCGAAAAGGACCGCAACCAGGCCGAATTCACCCGCACCATCTGGGATTACCTCGACAGCGCCGTCTCCGACCTGCGGGTGGAAAACGGCACCGCCGCGCTGCGCCAGCACCGCCGCACGCTCGACCGGCTGGAAGCCGTCTATGGCGTCCCCGCCGAGGTCGTCACCGCCATCTGGGGGCTGGAAAGCAGCTATGGCGCGAACCGGGGCGACATTCCGGTGATCGAGTCCCTGGCAACGCTCGCCCATGATGGCCGCCGCGGCCCCTTCTTCGAGGCGCAACTGATCGACGCGCTGCGCATCCTGCAATCGGGCGATGTGGTCCCGGAGGCCTTCACCGGCAGTTGGGCCGGGGCGATGGGCCATACGCAGTTCATCCCCTCCAGCTTCCACAGCTTCGCCGTGGATTTCGATGGCGACGGGCGGCGCGACATCTGGTCCGACGATCCGACCGATGCCCTGGCCTCCACCGCCGCCTATCTGGCGAAGTCGGGATGGCAGCCCGGCCTGCCCTGGGGGATCGAGGTCACGCTGCCCCCCGGATTCGACTACGGCCTTTCAGGCAAGGGGGTGGCCACCCCCATCGCCGACTGGGCCGCGCTCGGGGTCACCCGCGCGGATGGCAGCGCCCTGCCCGATATCGGCTCTGCCGAGCTTCTCCTGCCCGCCGGGGCGCGCGGGGCGGCCTTCCTCATCACCGCGAATTTCCGCGCCATCGAACGCTACAATGCCGCAGATGCCTATGTCATCGCCGTGGGCCATCTCTCCGACCGCCTCGCAGGCGGCCCCCCGATCCAGGCCGCATGGCCCCGCGAAGACCGCGCCCTGACGGGCGAGGAACGGCGCGAATTGCAGCAACGCCTGACGGCGGCGGGCTTTGACACGAAAGGGGTCGATGGCAAGATCGGCCCCAACACCCTCGCCGCCCTGCGCGCCTTCCAGCGCAGCATCGGGATGGTGCCGGACGGCTATGCCTCGCTCGATATCCTGAAGCGTCTGCGCTGATCGCAGCGGCGCAAGGGGGGCTGTCTGCCCCCCTCGTCGCTTCGCTCCTCACCCCCCGAGGATATTTTCAGACAGAAAGTGATCAGGGCTGGCGTTTCGGCTCCCGCAGCCACCCCTCCGCCCAATCCACCCGCGCACAGCCCGCAAAGCCTGCCAGCCGGTCCAGCTCCGCCTCCAGCTTCGCCTGCCGCCCCTTGCCCCAAGAAATCCCCGGCTCGGGCCAGAGGGCACGGACCGCCAGCACATCCCCCGCCCGCTTCACGTCGATCCGCCCCACCAGCCGCGCCCCTTCCAGCAGGGGAAAGACATAATAGCCGAACACCCGTTTCGCTTCCGGCACGAAAACCTCGATCCGGTAGCGAAAACCGAAGAGGAACTCCGCCCGCTTCCGGTCGCGCAGCGCCGGATCAAAGGGCGAAAGCACCCGCATCCGCGCGGGCGGCTCCGGCGCCTCCATCCCCGCCAGACCGGGCAGCGCAAAGACCCGCCGCCGTGCACCCTCTGCCCCCTCGACCTCCACCTCCTCCACAAGACCCGCCCGCAGCGCCTGCGCCAGCCAGTCCCGCGCCGCCTCCAACGGCACCGCGTTCCAATATCCCGCCACTTCCGCCGCCGTCCCGAAGCCCAGCCGCTCCAGCGCCGAGGCCCAGGCCCAGTCCAGTTCCTCTTCCGACGAAACCTCCGCCCCCCGCACCGCCTCGGGGATCACCCGCTCCGTCAGGTCATAGACCTTGCGGAACCCGTCCCGCCGCGTCACCGCGATCCGCCCCGTCCGCCACAGCCATTCCAGCGCGGTCTTGGACGGATGCCAGTCCCACCAGCCGCCCTTGCCCCGCGCCTCTCCCTCCCCCACGTCAGAGGAGGAAACAGGCCCATCCCGTGCGATCCGGTCCAAGATCGTATCGAACTGCGCCTCGAACCCTTCGCGGAACCAGGTCCGCCACCCCTCCCTCAGCCGCGCCTCGTCGCGCGCGAACCGCCCCCGCCACATCGGCCACAGCTCCACCGGCAGGACAGACGCATCATGCGTCCAATGCTCCCAAAGACTCCGCTCCCCCTCCAGCGCACGCTTCAGCGCCGCGGGGCGGTAGCCCTGCCTGCGCGACCACAGGATCATGTCATGGGCGCGGGCGACCGTGGTGATGCTGTCCACCTGGACAAAGCCGATCCGCCCCACCAGCCCCGCCAGCGCCGCCCCCGAGGCAGCTCCCACCGGCGCCTCGGCCAGCGCGTGCCGGTCCAGAAACAGCCGCCGCGCCGTCGCATTGGGGATCACGGTCAAGGTCATCCCCCAGACCTAGCAGCCTCACCCCGACCGCGCCAAGCCTTGCGTCGAAACAGTCTGAAAGATTGCCGCGAAAATCGTGACCACGCCGCCGCGCCAAGCCCGTTGCAACAGTCCGCAACCGGCTTACCCTGCCATCACTTCCCTGCCTTCCGCCACGGGCCCGCCCCGCCGCCACCGGGTGCCGGATCGCCGTGGCACTTCCGGCCCAGACCCATTTTCACAAGGACCCGATGCCCCACGAAACGCCCCTGATCGCCACCCTCGTCATCGGCCTCTCGCTCGCCTTCGTCCTGGGCCTTCTGGCGCATCGCCTGAAACTGCCGATGATCGCGGGCTACCTTCTGGCGGGCATCATCATCGGCCCCTTCACGCCGGGATATGTCGCCAATCAGGACTTGGCGACGGAACTGGCCGAACTTGGCGTGATCCTGCTGATGTTCGGCGTGGGGCTGCATTTCTCGCTCAAGGATCTGCTGGCGGTGAAATCCATCGCCATCCCCGGCGCCCTCGGCCAGATCCTCGTCGCCACCGCCGCGGGCCTTGCCCTCGCGCTGCTGATGGGATGGGGCATCGGCGCGGGCCTCATCTTCGGCCTCTCGCTCTCCGTCGCCTCCACCGTCGTCCTGCTGCGCGCGCTCCAGGACCGCGACCTTGTCGCCTCCGACCGGGGCCGCATCGCGGTAGGCTGGCTGATCGTCGAGGATGTCGTGATGGTCCTCTCCCTCGTCCTCATCCCGCCGCTCGCGGGCCTTCTCGGCGGCACGGCCCAGCCCGTTACCGAAGGCGCGGCGCAAGAGGCCGTGCGCATGGGCCTCGGCCCCATCACCGCCACCCTCGCCGTGACCCTGGCATAATTCGCAACCTTCGTCGCCCTCATGCTGATCGTCGGGCGCAAGGTCATCCCCTGAGTGCTGCATTACGTCGCCCATACCGGCAGCCGCGAGCTGTTCCGTCTCGCCGTCCTCGCCATCGCATTGGGCGTGGCCTATGGCTCCTCGCAGGTCTTCGGCGTGTCTTTCGCGCTGGGGGCCTTCTTCGCCGGGATGGTGATGGCCACCTCCACCCTCTCGCAACAGGCGATGCGCGAGACGATGCCCCTGCGCGACGCCTTCGCCGTGCTCTTCTTCGTCTCGGTCGGGATGCTCTTCAACCCCGCCATCGTGATCTCGGAACCGCTCGCCCTGATCGCGACCGTCGCCATCATCCTCGCCGTCAAATCCGCCGCCGCCTATGCCATCGTCCGCGCCTTCGGCCATGACCGCGCCGTCGCGCTGACCATCGCGACCAGCCTCGCCCAGATCGGCGAGTTTTCCTTCATCCTCATCGTGATGGGCACCAAACTCGCCATCGTGCCGGCCGAAGCGAAGGACCTCGTCGTCGCGGGCGCGATGCTCTCCATCCTCGCCAACCCGCTGCTCTTCACCTGGCTCGACCGCTGGACCGCGCGCCACCCCGCGCCGCATCCCGAAGACCCCGCCCCGCGCTGACCGGCGCAGCGCGGCGGGCGCTATTCCTGCGCCCGCAGCACCTGCGCCGGTCGCGCCGCCAGGGGCCGCAGCGCGAACAGAAGCCCCGCCGCCATCGTGGCAAAGACACCCCCCGCCACGATGGCAAGGGCCGAGACGGGCTCGAAGAAATACTCCGCCTCCATCACAAAGACCATCACCGCCCAGCCGGCAAGGCCCCCCGCCACGATGGCCACGCCCCCCGCCGCCGCCCCCGTCAGGGCCGACCGCAGCGCGAAACTGGCGAGTATCCGCCCCCGCGTCGCGCCCAGCGTCTTCATCACCGCCGCCTCATAGACCCGCGCGCGTTCCCCCGCCGCCGCCGCCCCGATCAGCACGACGAACCCGGTCACCAGCGTCGCCGCCGCCGCCCAGGCCGTGGCCGTCGCGATGGCCTGCAAGGCCTCGGTCACCCGGTCAATCGCCTCGCGGATGCGGATCGCGGTCACGTTGGGATAGGCCTTCGATACATCCCGCAGGATCGCCGCCTCCGCCTCTTCCGTCGCATAGACCGTCGCGATGAAGGTATGCGGCGCACCTTGCAGGGCCGCCGGGTTCATCGTCATGACAAACCCCATCCCTGCGCTGGAAAAATCCACCTGACGGAAACTCGTAATGGTCGCCGGGATATCCCGCCCCAGCACATTCACCACCAGCTCGTCCCCCAGCTTCAGCCCGATCTCCTCCGCCTCTTCGGCGGCAAAGGACACCTGCGCCGGCCCGGTGTAATCGGCAGGCCACCACTCCCCCGCCACCACCTTGGCATTCTCCTGCGGTTCGGCGGAATAGGTGATGCCCCGGTCACCCCGCACCACCCAATGTTCGCCCGCAACCTCCTTCGCAGGCCGCCCGTTGATCTGGGTCAGCACCGCGCGCAGCATGGGCGCGCTCTCCACCTTGCTCACCGCCGGGTCATTCTCCATCCGGGCGAGGAAGCCCTCCACCTGATCGGGCTGGATATCGACAAAGAAATAGCTCGGCGCCCGCTCCGGCAGGTCGGTTTCAATCGCCGCCCGCAGGTTCGCGTCGATCTGCCCCACCGCCGCCAGCACGCTGAGGCCAAGGCCAAGCGACAGGATCACCGCCCCCGCCTCATCCCGCGGCCCGCCGATGGATGCCAGCGCCAGCCGCAGCGCCACACGCCCCCGCGCCAGCCCCGCCCGCGCCGCCGCCCGCGCCACGCGCCGCAACCCCACCGCCGCGAAGGCCAGCACGATCAGCGCGCCGATCACGCCCCCCGCCGATCCCAGCGTCAATTCCCAGGTCCCCGAAAACCACACCGCGCCGCCGATCAGCAGCACGGCCAGCCCGGCAATCGCCCAGATATGCCGCGCCGCAGGCCACCCCGCCTTGCCCGACCCACGATAGAGCGCCGCCGCCCGCACCCCTTCCGTCCGCGCCAGCGGCCACAGCGTGAAGAGGAACGCCGTCACCACCCCATAGAACGCCGCCTCGATCAGGGGCAGCGGATAAAGTCCCACCTCCGCCGGGAAGGGCAGCGCCGCCTCGATCACACCGCCAAAGATCAACGGCACCGATGCCCCCAGCGCCAGACCGATGGCCACCCCCAGCCCCGCCAGAACCCCGATCTGCATCAGGTAGATGCGGAAGATCAGCCGCCCCTCGGCCCCAAGGGTTTTCAGCGTGGCAATGGTCGCCACCTTCCCCTCCAGATAGGCCCGCACCGCCGCCTGAACGCCCACGCCGCCCACGGCAAGGCCCGCGATCCCCACAAGGATCAGGAAAGACCCGATCCGGTCCACGAACCGCTCCACCCCCGGCGCGGCGCGGCGGCTGTCCTGCCAGCGCATCCCGGCATCGGCAAACTCCGCCTCCGCCCGCCGCTCCATCTCGGCAAGGTCCGTGCCCACAGGCAGCACCAGCCGGTATTCCGTCTCGAACAGCGACCCCGGCTCCAACAGCCCCGACCCGGCCAGATCGGCCGTCCGCACTATCGTCCGCGGCCCCAGCGAAAACCCGCCATTCGCGCTGTCCGGTTCCCGCAGCAGCACGCCACCCAGCCGGAACTCGCCCACGCCCATCCGCACCGGATCGCCCAGCGTCAGCCCCAGCCGATCCACCAGAACCTTGTCCATCACAAGGCCCGCCCGGCCATCGACCACGGCCAGCGCCTCGGGCAAGGTTCCCGCCTCCAGCACCACCGACCCCAGCAGCGGATAGGCATCATCCACCGCCTTGACCTGCGTCAGCGCCGTCTCCTCGCCCACCACCACCATGGACCGGAAATCCACGATCTCCGACACCCGGTCGGAAACCCCTTCCATCCAGGCCCGCTCCTCTTCCGTGGCAAAGCGATAGGTGAACTCCATCTGCGCATCACCGCCCAGCAGCACCGCGCCCTGATCGCTCAGCCCCTGCTGGATCGCCGCCCGCACCAGCCCCACGGCGGCAATCGCCGCCACGCCCAGCGCAAGACAGGCCAGAAAGACCCGAAACCCCTTCACCCCCCCGCGCAATTCGCGCCGGGCAATCGTCCAGGCCAGTCTCAGATCGGGGCTCACGCCGCCACCTCCGGCTGAACCACCCGCCCATCCGCCAGCCGCACCACCCGGTCACAGCGCGCCGCCAGTTCCGGCGCATGGGTCACCAGAACCAGCGTCGCCCCATGCCGGTCGCGCAAGCCGAACAGCAGGTCCATGATCGCCTGCCCGTTCACCCCATCCAGGTTCCCCGTCGGCTCATCCGCCAGCAGGATCGCCGGTCGCGGCGCCGCCGCCCGCGCCAGCGCCACGCGCTGCTGCTCGCCCCCCGACATCTGGCTCGGGTAATGCCCCATCCGCTTGCCCAGACCCACGGCCTGCAACTCCGCCTCCGCTCGGGCAAAGGCATCCGGCACCCCCATCAACTCCAGGGGCACCGCCACATTCTCCAGCGCCGTCATCGTGGGCATCAGATGGAAGGACTGGAACACCACCCCCATCTTCCCCCGCCGGAACCGCGCCAGCCCATCCTCATCCATCGCCGTCAGGTCCTGCCCCAGGGCGCGCACCTCGCCCCCCGTGGCCCGCTCCAGCCCCCCCATCAGCATCAACAGCGACGATTTCCCCGAACCCGACGGCCCGATCAGCCCAACCGTCTCGCCCGCATGAACTTCCAGTGATATGCCCTTGAGGATATCGACCGGCCCCGCATTTCCCGCCAAAGTCAACCGAACGTCCCTTAGCGCCAGAACCGCACCGAGCACCGCATCCGCCATGAAAATCGCCTTCCAACTGTCCAGTGCCACATATGGCGCGCGCCACATGTTCCGCAACATCACATTGGCGACAGCCCTTGTAACGCTGGCAGCCCTCCTTCCCGTCGCGGCACAGGCCGAACCCACCATCGTCGCCCTGGGCGACAGCCTCACCGCCGGCTACGGCCTGCCCGAAGGCGAAGGTCTGGTCCCCCAGCTCAACGCCTGGCTCGCCGCCCAGGGCTCCACCGCCACGGTCATCAACGCAGGCGTCTCGGGCGACACTTCCGCCGGCGGCCTCTCCCGCCTCGACTGGTCCCTCACCCCCGAAACCGACGCCCTCATCGTCACCCTCGGCGGCAACGACCTCCTCCGCGGCCTCCCGCCCGAGGAAACGCGCAAGAACCTCGACGCCATCGTGAAATCCGCCACCGACCGCGGCCTCAAGGTGCTGATCATCCCGATGGAGGCGCCGGGCAATTTCGGCCCCGATTACAAGGCCGATTTCGACGCCCTCTACACCGACATCGCCACCACCTATGGCGCGCAGATCACCCAACCCTTCTTCCGCCTCCTTGACGCGCAGGCCACCGATCCCGGCCAGATCGCCCAATGGATGCAGGCCGACGGCATCCACCCCAACAAGGACGGCGTCGCCCGCGTGGTGGCCAGCCTCGGCCCCACCCTCCTCCAACTGGCCGACAGCACCACCGACTGACCCCACCCTTTCACCTTGGCCCAAATACTCACTCTTGCGCCCTCTCCCCACGGCGCAAGGCCACCCCCCCCTGAACCACCCCCCCTTCACCTTGGCCCAAATACTCACCTTGCGCCCTTTCCCCCTGGCGCACCGCTGACGCCTCGCGCACCCCAACCAAACCCACCCCGCAATCCCCCTTGCAACTCCCCCGCCCCCGTCCGATGACTCGGCGCAAGACCGGAGCGCGCCCATGTCCCTCATCCCCGCCCTGAAATCCCTGCTCGGCGAAACCCATGTCCTCACCGGCCCCGACATGGCCCGCTATGCGCGCGACTGGATGGGCACCTATGAAGGCAGCCCCCTCGCCGTCGCCCGCCCCGGCAGCACGGCGGACGTCGCCGCCACCGTCAGACTGGCCGCAGATCACAACACCCCCATCATCCCCATCTCAGGCAATACCGGCCTCACCGGCGCGACCTATACCGAAGGCGGCCTCCTCCTCTCCACCGAGCGGCTGAACCGCATCCGCGAAATCCGCCCCGCCTCCCGCCTCGCCATCGTCGAATCCGGCGTCATCCTCTCCCGCCTCCACGACGCCGCCGAAGACCAGGGCCTCTACTTCCCCCTCTGGTTCGGTGCGCGCGGCTCGGCCATGATCGGCGGCGTCCTCTCCACCAACGCCGGCGGCTCCAACGTCCTGCGCTATGGCTCCACCCGCGCGCTCTGCCTCGGGCTGGAGGTCGTCCTCCCCGATGGCCGCGTACTCGATCTCATGTCCGAACTGCACAAGGACAATTCGGGCTATGATCTGAAAGACCTCTTCATCGGCGCCGAAGGCACGCTCGGCATCATCACCGCCGCGGTGATGAAACTCGTCCCCGCCCCCCGGGCGCATGCCACCGCCACCCTCGCCGCCCGCTCCCTCCCCGACGCGCTGACCTTGCTCAACCGCCTGCAAGCCGCCACCGGGGGCCTTGTAGAGGCCTTCGAATACATGCCCGCCGATTACATGGCGCGGCTGGAGCGCATCCGCCCCGATCTCGGCATCCCCTTCCCCGCCCATCGCGACTGCACCATCCTCGTGGAGATTGCCGCCACCGCCCCCGCCCTGACGACGGAAACGCCCCACGGCACCCTGCCGCTGACCGACCTTCTCGAAGACACCCTCGCCGCCCTGATGGAAGACGGCCTCATCCTCGACGCCAGCATCGCCCGCTCCTCCACCCAGCGCGCCGCCATGTGGGCGCGGCGCGAGGCCGCCGCCGAAATCGGTGCCGCCGTCAAACCCATGATCGACAGCGACATCGCCCTCCCCCTCGACAAGGTGGAAACCTTCCTCGCCCGCATCGGCCCGCGCCTCGCCACCATCGCCCCCGGCGCCGAAACCGTGACCGTCGCCCATCTGGGCGATGGCAACCTGCATTTCTCCGTCTATCCCGGCGATCCGTCCAAAGACCTTTACGACCGCGTCATCCATGCCATCGAGGATATCGTGCAAGACCTCGGCGGCTCCTTCTCCGCCGAACATGGCGTCGGCCTGTCCAAGCTCAACTCCATGGCCCGCCGCAAGAACCCCGTCGCGCTCGACGTGATGCGCGCGCTGAAACAGGCCCTCGACCCGGCCAACCTGATGAACCCCGGCAAGGTCGTTCCCCCGAAATGACCTCCCTCTCCGTCCTGCGCGACCCGACCCTGCGCCTCATCGCCTGGGCGCTGCTGCTGCTCGGCGCGCTCAATGCCTCGGTCTATCCCTACCAGTCCCTGGTCGGCATCGAACGGCTCGGCCTCTCCGAAACGACCTTCGCCCTCATCCTCGCGCTGGCCTCTGCCGTTTCCGTCTTGGCCTCGGTCCTGCTCGGCATCCTGACGGATCAGCGCGCGAACCGCCGCCGCATCGCGCTGCTGACCGCCGCTTCCGGCACCACCGGCGTCGGGCTGATGCTCCTTGCCCCCTCGCCGCTGACCTTCGCCCTCTGTCACGGGCTGCTCTTTCCCGTCGCCACTTCCCTCTACGGCCAGCTTTTCGCCCTTGCCCGCCTCGCCCGGTCCGATGACGGGGCGGCCCGCGATGCCATCCTTGCCACCCTCCGCTCGGCCATGTCGCTCAGCTTCCTCGCCATGCTGATCTTCTGGACCTTCGCCTTCGGCTGGGGGCTCGACGTGATGGCGGTCTATCTCTCGGCCACGCTGGCCGCCGTCATCCTGTCGGCGATGCTCCATCTCCATTGGCCCCGCGACGGCCAGACCGCATGGGAAGACCGCCCCTCCGGCCTCAACTTCCGCCGCGCCTTCGCCGAGATCGCCGAGGGCCGCATCCTCATCCGCCTGCTCCTCCTCGGTGCCATCGCCTCGGCGGGCAATCTCTACATGATCCTCACCGCGCTGGTGTTCGAGGCCTCGCCCACCCGCGATGCCGGCGATGCCGCGCTCTATATCGGCCTCGTCGCCGGGTGGGAGGTGCCCTTCATGCTGCTCCTGCCGCTGCTGACCCGCCGCTTCCGCCGCGCCACGCTGATGGCGGCGGGGACGGCGCTCTATGTCACCCATCTCGCGCTGATGCCGGTCCTGACGGAAAGCGCCTGGCTCTGGGTCCTCACACTCTTGGCAGGGCTGGGCGGCACGGCCATCCTCACCCTGCCCATCGCCTATTACCAGGACCTGCTCGACGGTCGCCCCGGCGCGGCGGGCGCGATGATCGCGCTGCAACGGCTGGCGGCGGAACTCCTTGCCGCTGCCGCCTTCGCGCTCGGCGCGGTGATCGGCGGGGGCTATGCCGTCACCGCATTGATGGGCGCGGGCATCGCGCTGCTCGGTGCCATCGCGCTCCTCTGGATCGACCGCCCGCGCCAAAGCGTTTCCTGACGCAGGAAAGGCAACGGACTGTGACGCACAGTCCGGCCCCCAATCGGCGCCCCCGATGAAGGCGATTTCTGCGTGCAGAAATCGGCGCGAAATCTGCGTCAGATTTCGCCTCCCGACTCACCCCGGCAGATCATGGTTAACAGGGCGCAACCCCACCGCGCGTGGCCACAGTTTGCGGCACAAAAGACGGCACAAGACACGGCACAGCCGTTTTCGCCCCAGTCAGGGAATTAACCCAGCGCGCGCAAGCCCTTAGCGCCAGCCAAAGAACCCGTCCCCGGCCCGCCCCAGCACCTCTTCCGCCAGATCGCGCCCCAGGGCCGCGGCATCCGAAACCACCCCCCGCCGCTCACCCGTGATCGACTCGCTGCCATCGGGCCGAAGGATCTCCCCCCGCAGCCAAAGCCGGTCCCCCTCGATCACCGCCAGCCCGGCAATCGGCGTCTCGCAAGACCCGTCCAGCCGCGCCAGGAACCCCCGCTCGGCGGCCAGACGCAGCCCCGTCTCACGGTCATGGATCGCCGACAGCATCCACTCAACCCGTTGATCTGCAATCCGTCTTTCCACCCCGATCGCGCCTTGCGCCACCGCAGGCAGCATCTCTTCCGGCGCAATCGCCGCCCGCGCCACATGCGCCATGCCCAGCCGGTTCAGCCCCGCCATGGCAAGGAAGGTCGCCACCGCCACCCCCTCTTCCAGCTTGCGCATCCGCGTCTGCACATTCCCCCGGAACTCCACCAGCCGCAGATCGGGCCGCCGCAGCGCCAGTTGCGCCCGCCGCCGCAGCGACGAAGACCCCACCACCGCCCCCTGCGGCAGATCGGCCAGCGACGCCACCCCCGGCGACACGAACCCGTCCCGCACATCCTCGCGCGGCAGATAGCAGTCCAGGATCAACCCCTCCGGCTGCACCGTCGGCATGTCCTTCATCGAATGAACCGCAATATCTATGGCCTCCTCGATCAAGGCCTCCTCGATCTCGCGTGTGAACAGCCCCTTGCCACCGATCTCCTTCAGCGGCTTGTCCAGGATCTGATCCCCCGTCACCTTGATCACGACGATCTCGAACGCCGCTTCCGGCAGGTCGAAGGCCGCCATCAGGCAACGCCGCACCTCATGCGCCTGCCACAGCGCAAGGGGCGAACCACGGGTTCCGATCTTCAAGGGCTGGGCGGGGGAGGGAAGCGGATGCGTCATGCCCCAAGGCATACAACTGTCATCTTTGCCTGACAACTCTTGACAAGACCCCGCCGCCAGCCGACCCATGGGCCATGACGCCGCTTCGCGCCCCAACACACCTCGCGCCCCACCGGGGCGACGCCACGAAAGCCACCCCATGACCCAGCCCGCCAAGACCATCCTCCGCGCCCTCGCAGGCGAAACCCTGCCCACGCCGCCGATCTGGATGATGCGTCAGGCGGGCCGCTACCTGCCCGAATACCGCGCCACCCGCGCCCAGGCGGGCGATTTCCTCTCGCTCTGCTACAATCCCGACCTCGCCGCCGAAGTCACGCTACAGCCGATCCGCCGCTATGGCTTTGATGCAGCGATCCTTTTCGCCGATATCCTGCTCTTGCCGCAGGCGCTTGGCCCGGAACTCTGGTTCGAAACCGGCGAAGGCCCGCGGATGGCAACCACCACCACGATGGATCAGGTCAAGGCGCTCAAACCCACCGACGCGATCCACGACACCCTCTCCCCCGTCTATGAAACCGTCCGCATCCTCGCCCGCGAACTGCCGAAGGAAACCACCCTGATCGGCTTCGCCGGCGCCCCCTGGACCGTCGCCACCTACATGATCGCGGGCCGCGGGTCGAAAGACCAGGGCGCCGCCCACGCGCTCAAGAACACCGACCGTGCCACCTTCGAGGCCCTCATCGACCGCATCACCGAGGCGACTGTGGAATATCTCTCCGCCCAGGTCATCGCCGGGGCCGAGGTGGTCAAGCTCTTCGATTCCTGGGCCGGCTCCCTCAAGGGCAAGGATTTCGACGATTTCGCCGTCAAACCCGCCGCCCGCATCATCAGCGCGATGAAAGACCGCCACCCCGGCCTGCCCATCATCGCCTTCCCGCGCGAGGCAGGCGACGGCTATATCGGCTTCGCCGCCAGGACCGGCGCGGATTGCGTCGCCATCGACAATTCGGTGACACCGGAATGGGCCGCCGAACATGTCCAGCCCGGCGGTTGCGTGCAGGGCAACCTTGCCCCCGAACACATGGTCACGGGGGGCGAGGCGCTCATCCGCGAAACCCGCCGCGTGGTCGATGCCTTCCGCAAGGGTCCGCATATCTTCAACCTCGGCCATGGCATCACGCCGGATGCGAACCCCGACAATGTGCAACTGATGATCGACACGGTCCGCGGGGCCTGACATGGCGCTCTGGGTCTGGGCCGCGCTGCTGGGGGCGCTGGCCCAGACCGGGCGCAACGCCACCCAGGCGGGGCTGACCAGCGCGCTGGGAACCGTCGGCGCGACGCAGGTCCGTTTCCTCTTCGGCCTGCCATTCGCCCTGCTTTTCCTTGCCATTCAAATCACTTGGACCGGATCGCCCCTCCCCATCCCCGGCCCGGCCACCCTTGGCTGGACGGCCCTCGGCGCCTGGGCGCAGATCGCGGGAACCGCGCTCATGCTCCTGCTGATGAAGGATCAATCCTTCGGCGTCGCCACCGCCTGGCTGAAGACCGAACCCGTCCTCGTGGCCCTCCTGGGCATCACCCTTCTGGGTGATCACCTCACCCCCGGCACGCTTGTCGCCATTGCCATCGCCACGGCGGGCGTGCTGATCCTGTCGATCAAGCCGGGGCCGCTGCGCACCCTGTTCCAGACCCGCCCCGCCGCGCTCGGCCTGATGGCAGGCCTCGGCTACGGCCTCGCCGCCATCGGCTTCCGCGGCGGCATCACCGCCCTGCCGGACGGGTCATTCCTCACCCGCGCCCTCACCACGCTCACCCTCGCCCTGGCGATCCAGACCGCCACACTGCTGCTCTGGCTGATGCTCTTCGACCGGCCCGCGCTCAGGGGATCGTTCCGCGTCTGGCGCTCCTCCCTTGCCGCAGGCTTCCTCGGCGCCTTCGCCTCGGCCTGCTGGTTCACCGGCTTTTCCCTGACCTCCGCCGCCAATGTCCGCACGCTGGCGCTGGTGGAAATCCCCATGGCCCAGCTCGTCGCCCGCCTGCATTTCCGACAGAAAACCACGCTGCGCCAATATCTTGGCATGACGACGATCCTTCTCGGCGTCGCCGCCCTGCTCTGGCAGCAAGGCTGATCGCCGCGTCTCAATCCTGCGCGATCAAGGCCAGCCGCGCCTCCGTCACCCGCACCAGATGCGCGGCACTGCGGTCCAGATTCGCTTCGGTGATCAGGTCCCACTCCGCCCCGATGCGCCACAGCCCCTCATAGCTGCCGGGGCGCACCCGCGCCCCATCCGCCCGGTCCAGAAAGAAGCCGTGGATCATCTGCCGCGACGGCGCCCGCCCCGGCCCGGCAAAGATCAGGTCCAGCACCATCCGCCCCTCCGGCACCGTCGCGATGACGCGGGTCAGGTCTCCGTCGGTCGTGGCAGCCCCGCCAAAACGTCCGATCAGCGCCGCAACCACCGCCTTCCGCAGCGCGGCAGGCTTCACCGGCACCGCCTCGTCCCACCGCTCCAGATGCGGGCGCGGCGGTTCGGCCTGCGCCCCCTCGAACCCGAACAACCGAGCCACAGCCTCGAACCCGCCCTGTTCCGCCAAAAGCCTTGCCATAAGCTTCACCGGGATCGTCCGCGCCGATCGTTCCTGCGGCTCACCAAAGCGGAACACCTCCTGCAAGACAGGCCGCGCGGCCGCATGGGCCACCAAGGCCTCCTGCGTCATCGGCTCGGCCTCCTGGCTGTCCACAAGCTCCGACACCGCCTCGGCAAGGTCCACCCGCCGCGCCTCGTCCAGCAGGTCCGCCCGCGCAAGCCACCGCTGCACCGCCGAGGCCGGGCAGCCCCGCAACAGCGGAAACCCCGCCATGGCCTCCGCCCGCCGATGCGCCCGATCCGCCGCCTTGCCCATGTCGTCCCTCCGCACAAGCCGAACGGCCGAAGGTCAGAGCATCCCCCGCAGCACGGCCAGCGCCGCCTGCCCCTCGGCATCATCGGCGGCCACGAACACCGCCACTTCCCCGACCATGCCCAGCTTGGCCTGCATCGCAGGCCTGATCGTCAGGACAAAGCCCTCCGGCGAAAAGACCACCGCCTCCACCGCATCCTTCGCGGCAAAGATCTCGTCGGACACCTCCAGATACAGCCCCTTCCGGTCGCCCGGACGCCCCTCGAAGATCACATAGCCATCTTCCGGGTCCTCGCTCGCGGCGAATCCCACGGCATGTTCGCCGCCCTCGGTGTCGGTCCAGAAGGCCCGCGCCCTGATCTCGATATCCGCCGCGTTCCCGCCCATGCCGAACCCTTTCGCTTCACCGCGCGCCGTTTACAGGCGGGGGGCCATCAAGTCCACTTGGCAATCGGCGGCAGGCTCATCAGCACGGCATTGGCGTCATGCCCCGTCTCCAGCCCGAACTTGGTGCCCCGGTCATAGACAAGGTTGTATTCCGCATAGAGCCCGCGATGTACCAGTTGCACCTCGCGGTCCGCCTCCGTCCAGGCCATGTTCACCCGCCGCTCCGTCACCGGCACGAAGGCGGGCAGGAAATGCCGCCCCACCTCCTGCGTGAAGGCGAAATCCGCCTCCCAACTGTCCGCCTCCGGCCCGCCGGTGTTCAGGTCATCATAGAAGATGCCCCCCACACCCCGCGCCCGGCCGCGATGCGGCACGAAGAAATACTCGTCGGCCCAGGCCTTGAACTTCGGATAGTAGCCCGCATCGTGCAGATCGCAGGCCGCCTGCATCTGGCCGTGGAAATGCGCCGTGTCCTCCGGATATTCGATCGCCGGATTCAGGTCCGACCCGCCGCCGAACCACCAGGCATGGGGCGTCCAGAACATCCGCGTGTTCATATGCACTGCCGGCGCATGCGGGTTCACCATATGCGCCACCAGCGAAATGCCGCTCGCCCAGAATCGCGGATCGCGGTCCATCCCCGGCACACCCCGCGCCGCCATCGCCTTCTGCGCCCGCTCGCCCAGCGTGCCATGCACCTCGGACACGTTCACGCCCACCTTCTCGAAGACCCGGCCGCCGCGCATCACGCTCATCAACCCGCCCCCGCCATCGGCTCGCGTCGTCGGCGTCACCTCGAACCGGCCCGGAGCACCCTGCCCGAACCGGTCCTCCAGCCCCTCGAATGACGCGACGATCTGATCGCGCAACTCACGGAACCAGGCGGCGGCGCGCGCCTTGCGGGCATCGAACAGGTCGGTCATCTGTCTCTCCAAGTTGACACTTCCATGCCTAGCACCGCGCCTTTCGCTCGCCAACATGCCATTTGGCAGCATCCCCCGCCCCGCGCTAGAATACGGCCAAACCGGAAAGACAGCCCCATGCGCCGCATCCTCCTCCCCGCTCTGGTGATCCTCGCCGCCTGTGGCACCCCGCAGGAACAATGCATCAACCGCGGCACGCGCGACCTGCGCGTGATGGAAAAGCTGATCGCCGAGACAGAGGCCAACATCGCCCGCGGCTATGCCATCGAGGAATACACCGTCACCGTTCCCGTCTGGCAGCTTTGCCGCGCCCCGGCCCCCGCCCCGGGTCAGCCCGCGCCCCCGCCCCATTACTGCTTCGAACGCGAAACCCAGACCCGCACCCGCCCCAAGGCCATCGACCTGAACGCCGAATCCGCCAAGCTGCAAAGCCTGCTCGACCGGCGCGATCAGATGGCCCGCGCCGCCGAACCCGTCATCGCCCAGTGCAAGGCACAATATCCGGAATGATCAGCCCGGAATGATCAAAAGGACGGCGCCGCCACCACGTCCAGCAGGCCCCGCCCGCCATCCAGCGTCAGCACCTGCCCTGTCATGAACCCCGCCGCATCGCTGGCCAGGAAATGCGCCGCCTCCGCCACCTCATCGGCGCTCGCGATCCGGCCCAGCGGCGTGCCCGCCTCCACCGTCGCCCGCCAATCGGGGTTCTCCTTCAGCGCGCCTTGCATCGACGCGCTCAACACGCTGGCAAAGGACACGGCATTGACCCGTATCCCCTTCGGTGCCAGCGCCACGGCCAGCGACCGCGTCATCTGCTCCACCGCCGCCGAACTGATCGAATAGGCCAGCAATTCCGGCTGCGTCCGCACCGCAGCCAGCGAGGACAGGTTGATGATCGACCCGATCATCCCCTCTGTCCCGGCCTTCTCCGCCTTCTGGATCATCCGCTTCGCCGTCATCTGGCTCAGCCGAAGGCTGGTCAGCACATTCTGCTGCCACAGCTCCTCCACCCCATCCGCCTCGGGGTCGATCGGGTTCGAGGTCCGGCACTGACGGCTGGCATTCACCAGAATGTCGATCCGGTCAAAGGCATCCACCGTCGCCGACAGAAGATTGGCGATGGTCAGCTTCTGCCGCAGATCCCCCGCGAACATCCGCACCTGCCCCTCGCTGCGGCAATCGGCACCGATCTCCGTCTCCAGCCGCGCCTCGTCCATGTCGGCGAACATCACATTCGCCCCCTTGTCGAGGAAGTGCCGCGCGATGGCCAGACCGATGCCATTGGCCGCCCCCGTCACGATGGCCGTCTTGCCCGATATCGAAAAACTCATCCCGTTCCCCTTATCGGGCCCGCAGCGGAAAGGCCGCCCGCGTCACCCGGAAGGCGGCATCGCCGCCGATCTCCTGCACCTCGCGGAACAGGCCCTTCAGCACCCGATCATAGGGCAGGTGCCGATTGGCGACCAGCCACAGCACCCCATCGGGGGCCAGCGCGCGCGCCGCAGCGCCGATGAACGCCACCCCCAGCCCCGGATCGGCCTCCCGCCCCGCATGGAAGGGCGGGTTCATCACCACATGCTCCATCAGCCTGGGCAGGCGCAGCGTGGTCGCATCCGCCCAGTGGAAGACCGCCCGCTCATCCCTGACATTCACCCGCGCGCAGTCCAGCGCCTCGGCCTCCGCCTCCACCAGATGGCATTCCTTCACGCCGGGACGTGCCAGCACCGCCCGCGCCAGATAGCCCCAGCCCGCGCCCAGATCGGCGACCTTGCCCTTCATCTCGGCCGGCAGCGCGGCGGCCAGCAGCGCCGACCCCCGGTCGATCCCATCGGCGCTGAACACCCCGGCCATGGTGCGGAACCCCTCCACCTCCGTCGGCCGCGCCACCCAATCCTCCAGCCCCGGCCCTGCCGGAAAGACCGCGATCTTGCCATGCGCCTTGGACAGCGCCTCGGACAGCGCCACCCGCCCGCGCAGCGCCTTCAGCAGGGAATCGACGCCATCCGTCTTCTGCCCGTCCACCGCCACCGGCCCGCCCGGCACGACCCGCGCCGCCGCCTCGGCGATCAGCGCCTCGCTTTGCGCCCGCGCCCGCGACAGACAGACCACCGCCGCCGCATAAGGCCCCTCGGCCCGCGTGACGACGGCATGACCCCGCGCCGCGAACCAGTCGGCATCCGGCTTGAACCCCGTCACCACCTCGACCCGGTCCTTCGGCAGCGCCGACAGGTCATCCCCCAGCCGGGGCCGGATCACCGCGATCCGCCCCTCGGCCGGCAAGGGCCACAGCCCCGCCTCCAGCGCCTGTTCCAACCGTGCCGACCGCATCGCGCATCCCTCGAATTCCGCCGCGCACCCTAGGGGCGCAGCGCCGGAATGCCAAGAAGACGAAATCTGACACAGATTTCGCCCCGTTTCCTGACGCAGGAAACGAAAAGAACCGCCCCTAGGGCGGTTCCCACCGGAATTTGCGTCAAATTCCGCCGCGAATTCTGCGTCAGAATTCGCCCGGCCCAAGGCGTGACCCTGTCACTCCTTCTCCATCGTGCATTGCAGCGGATGCTGGTGCCGGCGCGCGAAATCCATCACCTGCGCCACCTTCGTCTCCGCCACTTCGAAGGAAAACACCCCCACCACCGCCAGCCCCTTCTTGTGGACCGTCAGCATGATGTCGAAGGCCTGCGCATGGCTCATCCCGAAGAACCGCTCCAGCACATGCACCACGAATTCCATCGGCGTGTAATCGTCGTTCAGCAGCAGCACCTTGTACATCGGCGGGCGCTGCGTCTTCGACTTGGTCTTCGTCAGCACGCTCGACTCGTTCCCCGGGCCTTCGGGGGTTCCAGACAGGATCACGGGCGTCAGGCTCACGGGTCGATGGCTCCGCTGCGGGCAATGGGGGATTCGGTCGATGTGCAGAGACCACGAATATAGTCCAATCCCGCGCATGGAAAAGGCCCCGCGCATCCGGACCGCGCCGCGCTTGCGCAGCCCCCCGCCGCAGGGCAAGACTTCCGGGCAAAGGAGCCGCCATGCCCCCCCGCCGCATCACCACCATCGGCTTCGATGCCGACGATACGCTCTGGCAGAACGAAGCCTTCTTCCGCCTGACCCAGGACCGCTTCACCGCGCTTCTGGCCGATTATGCCGACCCTGATCACCTGCATGACCGCCTCCTCGCCGCCGAACGCCGCAACCTTGGGCATTACGGCTTCGGCGTGAAGGGCTTTACCCTCTCCATGATCGAAACCGCCATCGAGGTGACCGAAGGCCGCGTTCCCGCCACCGTCATCGCCGAACTCATGGCCGCCGGGCGCGAGATGCTGGAACATCCCATCGAACTCCTCCCCCATGCCCGCACGGCGGTGGAAACCCTCGCCGACACGCATCGCGTCCTGCTCATCACCAAGGGCGACCTGCTGGATCAGGAACGCAAGCTCGCCCAATCCGGCCTCGGCGACCTCTTCCACGGGGTAGAGATCGTCTCGAACAAGACCGCCCCGGTCTATGCCGGCATCTTCGCCCGCCATGGTGACGGGGCCGACCGCGCCCTCATGGTGGGCAACTCGCTCAAATCCGATGTCCTTCCCGTGATCGAGGCGGGCGGCTTCGGCGTCCATGTCCCCCACGGCCTGACTTGGGCGCTGGAACAGGCCGACCCGCCCGACGGCCACCCCCGCTTCACCGCGCTTCCCGACCTCGGCCACCTGCATGATCTTGTGTCGCGCCTTGGATAACCCACTACACCTAGGATAACGCCACAGCCAAAAGCGCCTCCCCTTCCGCGAAGATCAACCGCAAAGCCATTGAAATTCAGGGGTTTTCCGGCTCATTACCTTGTGTTACTCTTCGCGCAAGCAGACAAGCCCCACAAAAAATCGGGGCGATTTGAGGCAGGAACAAGGAACCGGCGACGTGGCATCGCTCATTGGGCATTTGGCCCGGCTCTTCTCTTTCTGGATGATCGCGGCACTGGCCTCTCTCCTGGCCGCAGCCCCCGGTTTCTCCGCTCCCTATGCCGCCATCGTGATCGACGCCCGCACCGGCGAGATCCTCTATTCCGAAAACGCCGAGGCCCGTCTCCACCCCGCCTCGCTGACCAAGATGATGACCCTCTACATCGCGTTTGAGGAAATCCAGCGCGGCAACATCTCGCTTGATACGATGGTGACCGTGTCGAAACATGCCGCCGCCCAGCCGCCCTCGCGCCTCGGCCTGCGCGCCGGTCAGAAGATCTCGCTCCGCAACCTGATCCGCGCCGCCGCGATCAAATCCGCCAATGACGCCGCCGCCGCCATCGGCGATGCCATCGGCGGGAACGAGGCCGATTTCGCCCGCCGCATGACCCGCACCGCCAAGGCGCTGGGGATGAAGAACACCACCTTCAAGAACGCCCATGGCCTGACGGCGCAGGGCCATCTGTCCACCGCGATGGACATGACGATCCTCGGGCGGCACCTGTTCTATGATTTCCCCCAGTATTACAACCTCTTCTCCCGCCGCTCCGTCGATGCCGGGATTGCCACGGTCAACAACACCAACCGCCGCTTCCTCGACGCCTATGAAGGCGCCGACGGCATCAAGACGGGCTATACCGTCGCGGCAGGCTTCAACCTCACCGCCTCTGCCGAACGCGGCGGCAAGCGGCTGATCGCCACCGTCTTCGGCGGCAAATCCACCCCCGACCGCAACGCCAAGATGATGAAGCTGCTCGATCTCGGCTTCGGCAAGGCCCCGCGCAACGCGCCCGTCAACCCGCCCACCCCGCCCAGCTATCAGGGCGGCGACGACATGCTGGTCGCCGATACCGACCTGCCCGAAGTGGCCGATGGCGCGGGCAAGACGGTCCGCGCCTCCATGCAGATTTCCACCTCGCCGCGCCCGCAGCCCCGCCCCGGCACGCAGACACCCGAAACCGCGGTCGCCGCGGCCGAAGCCGTCACCGCCATGCAGGACGGCATCGAAGGCGCGCTCGCCGCCGCCCTCGCCACCGAAACCGACCCCGCCACCCCATCCGAAGACAGTCTCGGCGTCGAAGGCGTGGAACTCGCCTCCGCCGGCACCACGGCCACGGATGCCGTCCCGCAGGACCCGGCCGCGACCGAGGCGCTGGCAGAGCTTGCCCCCCAGGCCCGGCCCGACACCGCCACCACCGATACGGCAGCGCCCGAAATCATCCCCTTCCAGGTCGTCTCGGCCTCCGGCGTGGCCGTCTCCCCCCGCCCGGCCAAGCGCAGCGCGCCGATCTATGACGATGTCGCCACCCCCGCGCCGGACACCCCCGCCGAACCCGAGGTCGTGATCTCCGTCTCCACCTCCGGTGATCGGCACTGGGGCGTGAATGTCGGCCGTTTCGGCAGCAGCTACGAGGCAGAGCGCGCCCTCCTGCGCACCCAGCTTGTCGAAACCGCCACGCTGAACGGCTCGCTCCGCAAGGTCATGCCCCGCAGCGGCGGCTTCGACGCCACCTTCGTCGGCCTCACGCAGGATCAGGCCGATCTCGCCTGCCGCCGCCTTCAGGCCCGCGCGATCCAGTGCTTCACGATGGGGCCGTAAGGGTGCCCACCCTTCCCCCCATCCCGGCCCCCGTCACCCTGCTCATCCACGAAAGCGCCCTGCGCTTTCCCGTCCGCCGCATCTTCTGCGTGGGCCGCAACTATGCCGAACATACCCGCGAAATGGGCGGCGACCCCACGCGCGAGGCGCCCTTCTTCTTCACCAAACCCGCCGATGCCTGCGTCCCGTCCGGGGCAACCATCCCCTACCCGCCCCGCACCGCCGACCTCCACCATGAGGCGGAACTGGTCGTCGCCCTCGCCATCGGTGGCCGCGACATCGCACCCGAAGACGCCCCCGCCCATATCTGGGGCCATGCCGCCGGGAACGATCTCACCCGCCGCGACCTTCAGGCCGAGGCGAAAGCCGCCCGCCGCCCCTGGGACATGGCCAAGGGCTTCGACCGCTCCGCCATAATCGGCGCGCTGGTCGCTGGCCCCCTCGCCGATGCCCCCATCACCTGCCATGTGAACGGGCGCCTGACCCAATCCGCCCGCCTGTCCGACATGATCTGGTCCGTGCCCGAAATCATCGCCCATCTCTCCACCTATGTAGACCTGCACCCCGGCGATCTGATCTTCACGGGTACCCCCGCCGGCGTCGGCCCCATCGCACGCGGCGACACCTGCACCGTCACCGTGGGCGACCTGCCGCACGCGACCGTCACCCTCACCTGACCCAAATTTCTTCGAAGAAATTTGCAAGAATCTTCGAAGATTTTTGGTCAGTCCTCACGGCTTGGGCCGGTCATCCCATTCCTTCGTCAGGATGCGGTTCGCATCCCCTTCCGGGTCGTCGAACTGCTTCGTCTTCATCGCCCAAAAAAAGGCCGCAAGCCCCATCCCGCCCAGAAAGAGCGACACCGGGATCAGATAGGTCAGGATCGCCATGCCGCCCCCCTCACTTCAACCGCAGCGCATTCAGCGAAACGGTGATCGACGACAGCGACATCGCCGCCGCCGCCGCCAGCGGCGTGGCCAGCCCGACAAGGGCCAGCGGCACCGCAATCACGTTATACCCCGCTGAAATCGCAAAATTCTCCACGATCCGGCGGGATGCCTGACGACTGATCCGCAGCGCATCCCCGATGGGCGCCATGTCCTGCCCCAAAAGCACGATATCCGACGCCACCCGCGCCGCATCCAGCGCACTGGCGGGCGAGATCGACACATGCGCCGCCGCCAACGCTGCCGTATCGTTCAGCCCATCCCCCACCATCAGCACACGCCGCCCCGCCTGCGTCAGCCCCGTCACCGTCGCGGCCTTCTCTGCAGGCAGCGCGCCCGCCGTCCAATCCGCAATCCCCAGCCGCGCCGCAAGCCCCGCCACCGCGCCCTGCGCATCGCCCGAAATCAGCATCACGCGCAGCCCCTGCGCCCGCAAGCTGGCCACCGCTTCCGCCGCACCGGGGCGCAGACTGTCGGCAAAGGTGAAGGCCCGCGCCACCCCCTCGCCCGTGCAAAGATAGGTCGCCGTCGTATCAACCGGTTCCGAACCGCACCACTCCGCCCGCCCCAGCCGCACCCGGCGGCCCTTCCAGACCCCCTCGACGCCGTAACCCGGCACTTCGCGCAACTCCTCCACCCGCACCGGATGGATGCCCGCCGCCCGCGCCCCGGCCACCAAGGCCAGCGCAAGCGGATGCGACGACCCCGCCGCCAGCGCCACCGCCACTTCCACCGCCGCGCGGGGATGCTCGCCCAGATTGGTCACTTCCGGCGCGCCCATGGTCAGCGTCCCGGTCTTGTCAAAGACAACCGTATCCACCTCCGCCAGCCGCTCCAGCGCCGTGCCATGCTTGATCAGCAACCCCTTGCGGAACAGCTTGCCACTCGCCGCCGTCACCACGGCAGGCACCGCAAGGCCCAGCGCGCAAGGGCAGGTGATGATCAGAACCGCGGCAGAGATATTGACCGCATAACGCAGATCGCCCCCCGTCTTCCACATCCAGAAGCCAAAGGCGGAAAAGGACAGGATATGCACCAGCGGCGAATACCACCGCGCCGCGCGTTCGGCCAAAGAGGTATAGCGCGTCTTCGCACTCTCCGCGACGGCCACCAGATCGGCCATCCGGTGCAGCGAAGAGTCCCGCCCCGCCGCCGTCACCCGCACCACCAGCGGCCCGGTCAGGTTCACCTCGCCCGCCGAAACCACGGTTCCCTCACCTGCAAAGACAGGCAGGCTCTCCCCCGTCAGCAGCGACCGGTCCAGTTCCGACTGCCCTTCCACCACCACGCCATCGACAGGCATCCGCCCGCCCGGACGCACCCGCACCAGATCGCCCACGGCAACCTCGGCAATCGGCAGCGTGACCTCCGCGCCCTCGCGCAGCACCACCGCGCGCGGCACTTCCAGCGCCGCCAGTTCCTCTGCCGCCGACCGCGCCACCGCCCGCGTGCGATGGTCCAGATAGCGCCCCGCCAGCAGGAAGAAGGACAGCATCACCGCCGCATCGAAATAGGCGTGATGCCCGCCCTTCCACGTCTCGAACAGCGAGATGGACGAAGCCAGGATCAGCGCCAGCGAAATCGGCACATCCATCCCCAGCCGCCCGACCCGCAAACTGGCCCAGGCACTCTTGAAGAACGGCTGCCCCGCAAAAACCACCGTAGGCAGCGCAATCGCCGCCGAAATCCAGTGGAACAGGTCCCGCGTCGCATCCCCCGCCCCCGACCAGACGGCAACGGACAGCAGCATGACATTCATCATGCTGAACCCCGCCACGCCCAGCCGCATCAGAAGGTCACGCCCCTGCCGATCCGTCTCCGTCGCGCTCAAGAGCCCGGGGTCCAGCTCATGCGCCTCATAGCCCACGCCCTTCAGCACCCCGATCAGGCGCTCCGCCGTAACCTCTGTCCCTGCCTCGACCGACAGCCGCCGCAGCGTCAGGTTCACCCGCGCGCTCCGCACCCCCGGCACCGCCTGCACCGCCTGCTCCACCGTGGAAATGCAGGCCGCACAATGCGCCGTAGGCAAGGACAGCATCAGCCGCGCGCCCTTCTCCTCTACCGCCGCCGCTGCGATGGCCGCCGCACTCGGCGCCGCCACGCAGGCCGGGCAGGCCGAAGCCGTCACATGCTCCTCCTCGCGCGGCGCTGCGGGAAAGGGGGCAGAGATCGTCATCGCCTCACCCCTGCACCTGATCCATCACGAACAGCTCCAGCCGCTGCCGGAACACCGTCCCATCCGCCGCCACGGCCTCCACCCGCACCATCCACTTGCCCCGCGCCAGCGCCAGCCGCGCCTCCCACAGACCCGAAACCCGCGTCAGCACCGGCCGCACATCGTCATTCGATGCCGTCGCCCGCCCCACCAGCACGTCGATGGACTGCACCGCCGCCGGCAGCCCCTCTGCATCCGTCAGCGCCAGCGTCAGCGTCCCGTCCCGATACTCCGGCACCGCCGTCCAGCCCAGCGCCTGCTGCGCCTTCCGCTCGGCATCAAAGGTCTGGCTGGCAACATAGCCATTGGCCACCTCCAGCCCCGGAAAGGTCCGCACCGCCTGCACCGCCATCACCATGTTCACCGCGATGATGATGCCAAAGGCCCCGACCGTGATCCCCAGCACATGCTTGCCCGTCAACTCGCCCATCTCACTGCCCCTTCCCGTTGAACACCGTGTCATGCGACACCCGGTCCTTGCCCTCGGTATCCGCCACCCACAGCCGCAGCTCCGTCCGATCCGCTGTCGCCGCCTCCGATCCCGGCGCGGCCTCGACATAGACCCGCTGTTGGAAGGTCTCGTTCGCCGGCACCCGCACCAGCGCATCCTCCGATCCTTCCAGCCGCAGCACCAGCCCCGCCTCCGAGGTGACGGCGATCGAGAAGAACGCATCCTCCCCCGTCTTGTTCCGCAGCCGCAGGTCATAGGTGTTGCGGATCGTGCCATCCGACAGCGTCACAAAGGTCGGGTTCCGCACCGGCGTCACGTTCACGTCGATATCAGACCGCAGGAACAGCGCCACCACCAGCGCGATCCCCACCCCGGCCCAAAGGACCGTGTAAAGCACCGTCCGCGGCCGGAACACATGCGCCCAAACGCTCTTCGGCGCCTTGCCCTCGCGCTCGCGCACCTCATCGGTCAGCGCCAGATAGCCGATCAGGTCGCGCGGCTTGCCGATCTTGTCCATCATGTCGTTGCAGGCATCAATGCACAGCCCGCAGGTGATGCAGGCCAGTTGCTGCCCGTTCCGGATGTCGATCCCCATCGGGCAGACATTCACGCAGGCCTTGCAGTCGATGCAATCGCCATGGCCCGGCACATCCTGCTTGCCCCGCGGCTCGCCCCGCCATTCCCGATAGGCGATGGTGATCGTGTCCTCGTCCATCATCGCCGCCTGAATCCGCGGCCAGGGGCAGGCATAGATGCACATCTGCTCCCGCGCGAAGCCGCCAAAGGCAAAGGTCGTCGCCGTCAGGATCAGCATCGTCGTATAGGCGATGGGATGCGCGTTCCCGGTCACCAGATCGACCGCCAGCGTCGGCGCATCGGTAAAATAGAAAATCCACGCCCCGCCCGTCGCCAGCCCGATCAGGAACCACAGCGACCACTTCACCGCCCGCTTGCGGATCTTCTCGCCGTCCCAGCCCTGCCGATGCAGGCGAATGCGCGCGTTGCGATCCCCCTCCACCCAGCGTTCCACAAGGATGAACAGGTCCGTCCACACCGTCTGCGGGCAGGCATAGCCGCACCAGACCCGCCCTGCGGCCGAGGTGAACAGAAACAGCCCCAGCCCCGCCATGATCAGCAGACCGGCCACGAAATAGAATTCATGCGGCCATATCTCGATCATGAAAAAGAAGAACCGCCGGTTCGCCATGTCGATCAGCACCGCCTGATCCGGCAGGTTCGGCCCCCGGTCCCACCTGATCCACGGCGTCAGGTAATAGATGCCCAGCGTCACCGCCATGATCCACCACTTGAGCGTTCGGAACGCTCCCTTCACCCGGCGCGGAAAGATCGGCTCGCGCGCGGCATAAAGGCTCGGCGGTTCGGTATCGGGGCTCGTCACGGCACTCTCCCACGGGATTCGATTGCCCCGGTATCCCGTGCCCGGGCCGCCGCCACCTTGACCTGCATCAAACCAGCATGCGCGATGCAGCTTTGTCGCAGGGGGACGGGCCGGAAACCGCCCTCAGGCCGTCGCTTCGGCCACCAATTCGGGATGCCGCGCGATCACGCGCATATAGGCCATGGCGAAATCAGGCGGCGTCGCCCGCGCCTGTTCCCAGTCGCGCAGCGTTCCCACCGGAACATGAAAACGCTGCGCAAAGGCCGCCTGCGACAGGCCCAGCCCGATCCGCGTCCGCCGCACCAGACGCGCCCGCAGCGCCCGCTCCATTGCGCGGGGAGATACGTCGAAATCCGCCTCGTCCAAAGGGTCAGAGGTCAGAATGATAGGCGCGTTCTTCACCTGCTTTGCTCCTTCGCACGGAAATGAACCGCGGCTTTTCCGCCCGCCAGACGAAAACCGCCGTGAAGAGCCGCCCTTCAACCGCCCCAATGACCTTGAACCGTTCCTCGCCATCAACCGGGCGGATGGACGGGATGATCAGATGATCCGCATCCTCGAAAACCCGCGCCCCGAAGGCCAGCGAAAGCCCGTGCTTCGCGCGGTTGGCCGTGTCTTTAACCGGGTCAAAATCACTCGTCACAGGGATCTTTATACTGAAATCCCGTATATCGGTCAAGGTGCCGCCGCCCAAGCCCCCCCGATCACCATTCCGTCATCGGCAGAAACGCCCCACCCCCTCCCCGCGTAAGGACGGCTATTCACCGGCCACAGCGCCAAGAAACAGCAAGGGGGTGCCATGATCGACCTGTTCTTCGCCTATGGCGCGGGCCTTCTGACGCTCATCAATCCCTGCATCCTGCCCATCCTGCCCATCGTCCTGTCCACCGCCCTCTCCGCCGACCGGCGCGCCCCCCTCCGCCTCGCGCTCGGCATGAGCCTCTCCTTCATCACCCTCGGCCTGACCCTCTCGGCAGCAGGCCCCGGCCTCGGCCTGTCCCCCGATGCCGTGGCACGCGGTGCGGCGCTGGTCATGGCGATCTTCGGCGGGGTGATGCTGGTCCCCCGCCTCTCGGCCGGCTTTGCCACGGCCACCACGGCCTTCGCCGCCCGCGCCGACCAGAACCTCGCCGCCGACTGGGCCACCTCGCCCAGGGGCCAGCTTCTCGGCGGCCTCCTCCTCGGCGCGGTCTGGAGCCCCTGCATCGGCCCCACCCTCGGCGCGGCCATCTCGCTCGCCGCCAGCCGGGCCGATCTCCTCGGCGCGGGCGTCATCATGACGGCCTTCGCCGCCGGGGTCTCCACCCTGATCCTGCTCCTCGCCTATGGCGCGAAATCCCGGCTTCAGGCGCGCAAGGCCCTGATCGCCCGCCTCGCCCCAAAGGCGCGGCCCATCCTCGGCGGGGCCTTCCTCGCCGTGGGCCTCTTCCTCTGGTTCGGCCTCAACCACCCAGTCGAGGCATGGCTTCTCGACACCCTGCCGCCTTGGCTGACCGACCTCTCCGTCGCCCTCTGACCCTGTCCCAGGAAAGGATATCCCATGATCGACCGCCGCACCCTTCTGCTTGCCTCCGCCGCCACCCTCGCCCTCGCGCCCACCGTCTCGCGGGCCGAGATGGAAAAGCTCTTCTACACCCCCGGCCTTGCCGAAAAGGACATGGCCGAAGGCCGCGTCATCCTCCTCGACTTCTGGGCAAGCTGGTGTTCCACCTGCCGCGCTCAGGTCCGCGTCATGGATGAACTGCGTGCCGAAAACCCGGCCTATGACGCGGCGATCCGTTTCATCACCGTGGATTGGGATGAATATGGCACCGGCGATCTGGCGCAGAAACTCCGGATCCCGCGCCGCTCGACCCTCGTGCTCCTGAAAGGCGAAGAGGAGCTTGGCCGCACCGTCGCCGGCACCTCGAAGGATGAAATCAAGGCCCTGCTCGACGCGGGTCTCGCCGCCGCCGGGGCCTGACCTCCCCGCGTAGGATGGGCAATACTGCCCAGCCTGCAAAAGAAGGGCGGCGGGGTGGCAAGACCCCGCCGCCCGGCAAGAAGACACCGGCAACCCCCAGGAAACGCGCGAACAGGTGGGGCACCGGTGCCGTTGCCCGGCAGGGCTCATCCCGCCGGGCAATCCTGTCAGATCACTCCCCGCCGCCGCGGGAATGGACATAGGCCGCCACCGCGCGGATCTCGTCCTCGGTCAACCGCCCGGCCCAGCCCGGCATCACGCCGAAACGGGCATAGACGACCGTCTCCCTGATCTTCTCGCGGCTGCCGCCATAGAGCCAGATCGCGTCATTCAGCGCGGGCGCGCCCTGCGTCCGGTCGCCCTCGCCCGCATCCATGTGGCAGGCGGCGCAGTTGTCGGCATAGACCGTCGCCCCCTCCACCGCCTTGGCGGCATCATGCTCCTGCCCCGAAATGGCCAGCACATGCTCCACCACCGCGTCGATCTGCGCCCCGTCCAGGATGCCATCCACACCGAATTTCGGCATTTCCGAATAGCGCGCATCCGGGTCCGTCGTGTTGCGGATGCCATGCGTGATCGTCAGATGGATATCCTCGATCGTGCCCCCCCACAGCCAGTCGTCATCCAGCAGGCTGGGATAGCCCTTGCCCTCCACCCCCGCCGCGCCCGACCCGTGGCACTGCGCGCAATAGGTGCGGAAGACCGACGCCCCTGCCGGTTCGGCATAGGCCATCAGCGTCTGGTCGGTGGGGATCGAGGCCAGCGGCGCCGCCACCAGCGCCGCCTTGATCTCGGCATTGGCGGCATCGAAACGCTCGATCTCCGCCGCCACATCGGCCCGCGTGCTCGCCCCCAGAACCCCCGGCGTCGCCCCGGTCAGCAGGGGCCAGGCCGGATAGGCGATCATATAGCCGATGGCCCAGACAATCGTCGCGTAGAAGGTCCAGACCCACCAGCGCGGCATCGGGTTGTTGAACTCCTCGATGCCATCCCATTCATGCCCCGTCGTCTCCACCGGGCCGGCGGGCTTCTTCGTCACTTGCTTGGCGCACATGTCACGCCTCCCTCTCGCTGCGGGCGGGGGCAGGCGCGCCCCCTCCGGCGGGTTTCAACTCGTTGCGGAAGATCGAGGTCGCGGCCTCGTCATGCAACTTGCGGCTGCCCGGTCTCCAGGCCCAGAACACGACGCCCAGAAACACCAGCACCAGCAGCAACAGCATCCAGCTATCCGCGAACTCCCTCAGCAGGCTATAGGTCTCCATCTCGCCCTCCCCTACCGGCTCGCATCCGGCGTGAAGGTCGAGAAATCGACCATCGTCCCCAGCACCTGAAGATAGGCAATCAGCGCATCCATCTCCGTCAACTGCGGCTGCCCGTCAAAGTTCGACACATTGGCCTTGGCATAACGCTCCTGAAGCCCCGCGAAATCGCTGTTCGGGTCCGCCTGCGCGACAAAGTCCGCCACCGCGTTCTCCATCATCGCCGCGTCATAGGGCACGCCCACCAGACGATGCGTCGCCATGATGTCCTCGATATAGCGCCCGTCGATCTCGCGGTTCGACAGATAGCCGTATTTCGGCATCACCGATTCCGGCACCACGCTCTGCGGATCGGTCAGGTGATCCACATGCCAGGCATCCGAATAGCGCCCGCCAACCCGGGCCAGATCCGGCCCCGTCCGCTTCGATCCCCACTGGAACGGATGGTCATATTGCGACTCCGCCGCCAGCGAGTAATGCCCATAGCGCTCCACCTCATCCCGCATCGGCCGGATCATCTGGCTATGGCAGACATAGCACCCCTCGCGGATATAGATGTCCCGCCCCGCCAGTTCCAAGGGCGTGTAGGGGCGCACCCCTTCCACATCCTCGATCGTGTTCTCCAGATAGAACAGCGGCGCGATCTGCACGATCCCCCCGATGGTCACCACCAGGAATGACAGGACCAGAAGCAGGGTCGCATGGGTTTCAATCGCCTTGTGCTTGTCAAGAAAAGCCATCTCTCATGCCCCCCTTATTCCGCCGGAACGAAGTTGTTGGCATTGACGGATGCCTTCGCCGGCTGCGCCCGCACCGTCATCCACAGGTTGTAGGCCATGATCAGCGCCCCGGTCAGGAACATCGCCCCGCCCAGACCCCGGACCACATACATCGGGAACTTGGCGGAAACCGTGTCGGCAAAGGCGTTCACCAGGAACCCGTTCGCATCCACCTCGCGCCACATCAGCCCTTCCATGATGCCGGTGACCCACATCGACGACGCGTAGAGAACGATCCCGATCGTCGCCAGCCAGAAGTGCCAGGACACCAGCTTCAGGCTATACAGCCCACCCCGGTTCCACAGCCGCGGCGTCAGGAAATACAGCGCCCCGAAGGTGATCATCCCGTTCCAGCCCAGCGCACCGGAATGCACATGGCCGATGGTCCAGTCCGTGTAATGCGACAGCGAATTCACGGCCTTGATGCTCATCATCGGGCCTTCGAAGGTGGACATCCCGTAAAAGCCCACCGAAACCACCATCATCCGGATGATCGGATCGGTCCGCAGCTTGTCCCAGGCCCCCGACAGCGTCATCAGCCCGTTGATCATGCCCCCCCAGGACGGCATCCACAGCATGACCGAGAAGGTCATCCCCAGCGTGCTCGCCCAATCCGGCAGCGCGGTATAATGCAGGTGGTGCGGACCGGCCCAGATATAGAGGAAGATCAGCGCCCAGAAGTGGATGATCGAAAGCTTGTAGCTGAACACAGGCCGCTCCGCCTGCTTCGGCACGAAGTAATACATCATCCCCAGGAAACCCGCGGTCAGGAAGAAGCCCACCGCGTTATGGCCATACCACCACTGGATCATCGCATCCTGCACGCCCGCCGTGACCTGCACGGATTGCGAAGAAAAGATGGAAACCGGGATGGCCAGGTTATTCCCCAGATGCAGCATGGCGATGGTCACGATCATCGACAGCAGGAACCAGTTCGCCACATAGATATGCGGCTCCTTCCGGTGGATCAGCGTGCCAAGGAAGACCGCAAGGAAAGACAGCCAGACGACCACGATCCACAGGTCGATATACCAGACCGTTTCCGCATATTCCTTGCCCTGCGTGCCGCCCAGAACATAGCTCGTCGCCGCCAGCACGATCATCAACTGCCAGCCCCAGAAGACGAACCAGGCCAGATTGCCACCCCACAGCCGCGCCGCGCTGGTGCGCTGCACGATGTAGAAGGACGACATGATCAGCGCATTGCCGCCAAAGGCAAAGATCACCGCGCTGGTATGCAGCGGCCGCAGGCGGCCAAAGTTCAATATCCCCTGCGACCATTCGAAATTCAGCGCCGGAAAGGCCAACTGGAAGGCAATCACCACGCCGACAAGGAACCCGACGATACCCCAGAAGGTCGTCGCGATCACCCCGGCGCGCACCACGCCGTCCATATACTCGTTGCTCCGCGCCCGCTTCGGCTCGCCCATCGTCCGAAGCGTCCAGATGAATGTCAGACCGGCGGCCAGCATGACCACGATCGCATTCACCTGATAGGCCAGATCATGACCATAGTTGGAGGCGATCGCCGCGAAGACGGCGATCAACCCCAACACGATCAGTTTCAGATAATCCCACATGTTTGCGTCCCTTCGTCTCTTGGCCCGGTCAGAACCGGACGAATCCGGGGATGCGGGGCACTTTGCGACTGGTCCGCTTTTGCAATCACCGACCAACCGCTGCCTTGATCCATGTCAACAGTCTGGGCACTCCGCCTTGACCTCGGTCAAAGAAAGACCTGCCGCTTCGGTTTATTGCACTCCCATGCAGCACTCCCATGCAGCCGAAGGAGGCAACCATGGCCTATAAATCCATCCTCACCGTTGTGACGAATCCCGAACGCGCCGAACTGGCGGTCTCCGGCGCGGCGGCGCTGGCCCTTGCCCATGACGCCCATCTCGACATCCTCGCCCTCGGCGTGGACCGCACGCAGGTCGGCTATTCCTATGTCGGCTCCGGGGCCGTGATCCTGCAAGCCGCGCTCGACCGCGCCGAACAGGAGGCGAAGGAAATCGAAACCGCCATCCGCAAATCCCTCGACGCGCAATCCCCCACCCTGCGCTGGTCGGTCGAGGCGGCGGTGACGCAACTAGGCGCGCTCACCGATCTGGTGGCGCAACGCGCCCGTTTCGCCGATCTGGTGGTCCAGCCTCGCCCCTATGGCCCCGCCCTCGGGGCCGAATCCGAAGCCGTGGTCGAGGCCGCGCTCTTCGAAGGTCAGGCCCCGGTCCTTGTCCTGCCTGACTCCGGGCCGGGCCGCGCGGCCACGCCCCGCCGCATCGTGCTGGCCTGGAACCAGGGCGCCGAGGCGATGACCGCCATCCGCAAGGCGCTGCCGCTCCTGCAATCGGCCGATCAGGTGATCATCGCCGTGATCGACCCGCCGCAGCACGGCCCCGAACGCTCCGATCCCGGCGGGATGCTCTGCCAGATGCTGGTGCGCCACGGCGTCCGGGCCGAGGTTTCGGTCCTGGCGCGCACGCTCCAGCGCATCTCGGACGTGCTGGCCCGCCATGTGCGCGACACCAATGCCGATCTTCTGGTGATGGGGGCCTATGGCCATTCCCGCTTCCGCGAGGCGATCCTCGGCGGGGCCACGCGCAACATGCTGGAACAGGCTGACGTGCCGGTCCTGATGGCACATTGATCCCGCGGGATGGGTCGGAAGGCCCATCCCCTTTTGGACCTATCCGCAAGATCAACTGGACTCAGGCATCACGGCGCACAGGATGCAGGGGGTGGGGGGCAACTCCACCCCATGTCTTGTAAAACCCCTGCACCAACGCACCCTTAACCAAAATCCGGCAGCGATCCCTGCCGGATTTTGTATGTACACTTTGCTGCACAGTTTGCGGCACAGGATGCGGCACAGCCGCCGCGCATCAAATTCGCCAGATTTTCTTGGAATTCCAGAAAGTTAACTCAGACCAGATAACCGCCATCCGTGTCATCCCCGGTCTCTTCCAGCAACTTGTCAAAGTCGCGGACGATGACATGGCGCTTGCCTTCCAGCTCGATCACGCCATCCCGTTTCAGCGCGCTCACCTGCCGGCTCACCGTCTCCAGCGTCAGGCCCAGATAATCCGCCATCTCCTCCCGCGTCAGCGGCAGGTCGAACACGATCGACCCCTTGGCCGATTTCAGCTTCAGATGCGTGTCCCGCCGCGCGATGATGGCCAGCAGCGACGCGATCTTCTCCCGTGCCGTCTTGCGCCCCAGAAGCAGCATCCACTCCCGCGCCGCATCCAGCTCGTCCAGCGTCATCTCCAGCAGACGCTGCGCGATATGCGGGGTGGATGACATCAGCTCTTCAAAAGGTTTCTTGCGAAAACAGCACATTACAAGGTCTGTTGTCGCCGTCACATCATAGGCCGCCGTCGGTCTCCCCGGCCGCCCGACGAAATCCGACGGCAGCAGAAGACCCACCATCTGCCGCCGCCCATCCTCCATCGTCTGGGTCAGCGTGGCGATTCCGGTCACGACCGAAGCCACGAAATCCATCCGGTCCCCCGACCAGATCACCGTCTGCCCGGCCTGGAAACTGCGATAATACTTGATCTGTTCCAGCCGCTGAAGCTCATCCGCCTCGCAACGGGCACAAACGGCACGGTGCCGGATCGGACAATCCCCGCACTCATGAGACACCGTTTGCAGGTCATGATGAGCCATGGCCAGCTCCTTCGTCTCTCGGCCCCGGCACAGCAACCCGCGGGTTTGATCTGCATCAAGGCCGACATTCAGTCATTGTATCAGGCTATTCCAATGAACCATGAATCGCAACTGATGCGCCTCGGTCTTTTTGACGCGCGGGTGCCCCGCTACACCAGCTATCCCACGGCCCCCCACTTCGGCGGCGGGGTCGGGTCGGCTGAATTCACCGATTGGATTCAATCGGTTCCGGCGGGATCGTCGATTTCGCTCTACCTCCACGTGCCCTTCTGCCGCAGGCTGTGCTGGTTCTGCGCCTGCCGGACACAGGGCACTTCCTCGGAGGAACCCGTCCGCGCCTATGCCCAGACGCTCAAGGCCGAGATCGCGCTGCTCAAGCGCCATCTCGCCCCCGGCATCACCCTCTCGCGCCTGCACTGGGGCGGCGGCACACCCACCCTCCTGCCCGCCGACATGATGCGCGATCTGGCCGATACCATCTTCGACGCCGTCCCCATGGGCCCCGGTGCCGAATTCTCGGTCGAGATCGACCCGAACGAGATCGACGATGCCCGCCTCGACGCGCTGGCCGCCGCAGGCATGAACCGCGCCTCGATCGGGGTGCAGGATTTCGATCCCGAAATCCAGAAAACCATAGGCAGGGAACAGGGTTACGAGCTGACAAAGCGCGTGGCCGATCTCATCCGCGCCCGCGGCGTGGGCAGCCTGAATGCCGATATCCTCTACGGATTGCCGCATCAGACCCGCGCGAAAATCTCGGATTCCGTGCAGAAACTGCTGACCCTCTCGCCCGACCGCGTGGCACTTTACGGCTATGCCCATGTGCCATGGATGAGCCGCCGCCAGCAGATGATCCCCTCCGACGCCATGCCCACCCCCGAAGAACGCCTGCGCCTGTTCGAAACCGCGCGGCAGCTTTTCACCTGGGACGGCTATCAGGAAATCGGCATCGACCATTTCGCCCGCCCCTCGGACGGCATGGCCATCGCCGCCCGCAACGGCACCCTGCGCCGGAATTTTCAAGGATATACTGATGATACGGCCCCGATCCTGATCGGCCTCGGCGCCTCCTCCATCAGCCGCTTCCCCCAAGGCTACGCCCAGAACGCCTCGGGCACGTCGGACCATACCAAGGCCATCCGCGACGGTCGCTTCTCAACCCATCGCGGCCATGTCTTCGCGGGCGAAGACCTCCTCCGCGCCCGGATCATCGAGGCGCTGATGTGCGATTTCAGGGTGAATAGGGCCGAGTTGATCCGCGATTTCGGTGTGACAGATCAAAGACTTGACGCCTTGTTCGGCACCGCAGCAACGGCCTTCCAGGGCTGGGTGGATGTCGATGCGGACGGCCTCGCCATTCCACCCAAGGCACGGCCCCTCGCAAGGATGATCGCCCGCGCCTTCGACGCCTACGACCAGACCAAGGCCCAGCACTCGGCCGCGATCTGACGCGGAAGATGGGCAGAATTGCCCATCCTACGGCCCGAAACGTTCCACCATCTCCACCATCCGCGGCAGGCAGACCGACCGCAGGTCGTATCTCTCCAGCACCGTCTGCCGGGCCGCCGCACGCAAGGGCAGAAACCGCTCCGGCGCCTCCAGCGCTTCGATGATGGCCCGCGACCAGCCCGCGATATCAAAGAAATCGACCAGCAGGCCGTTCTGCCCATGCCGGATCACCTCGCGCACGGGCGCTGTGTCCGACCCGATCACCAACGCACCCGCCGACATCGCCTCCAGCATCGACCAGGAGAGGACGAAGGGATAGGTCAGATAGGCATGCGCCCGGCTGACCTGCATCAGCGACACGAAGGTGGAATAGGGCACTTTCCCAATAAAATGAACGCGGGACAGATCCAGCCGATCCTTCACCTCATCCAGATAAATGTCCTTCCACCGCCGCCCATCCTTCGGCGGCGGGCCATAGCTGACATCGTCGCCCCCCACGATCACCACCTGCGCCGCGGGCCGCGCCGCCAGAACCGAAGGCAGCGCCCGCATGAAGCTGTGATAGCCCCGATAGGGTTCCAGATTGCGGTTTACAAAGGTCAGAACCTCATCCCCCGCCCGCAGCACGCGACCATCCGGCAGGGTCACGCTGGCCGCCGGATCAGGCTGCACGGCCGCGCTATCAACGCCATCAAAGATCACCTCGATCATCTTCCGCAGGGGCGGCGGATAGGTGGAGGCCTGCCACTCCGTCGGCGACACGCCCGCATCGGCATGCAGCATCGCCTGCCCCAGATGCGCCGTCCGCCCCTGCGCGATCAGCACCTGATCGAAACCACCATCCCCCGCCTCGGGGTCAAAGCCGACATCGGCGCCCTGGCCACGATAGTAGAATTCGGCATAGACGATCAGCTTCGCCTCGGGCCAGACTTCCTTCAGGAACAGCGTCTCTCCCCAACCGGAATGACCAAAGATCACGTCGGGCACATATCCCGTCTCGCGCCGCAGCCGGAGGCAGGCCCGCGCCACCGTCACGCCCCGATCGCTCTGCGTGGTATAGTTGCGCCCCAATCGGCAGGCCTGGGCATCGACCTTCGGCGGATCGTGGCGATAGCGCAGCGTGCGGATATCGGTCTCGCGCTTGTTCACGATATCGGTCAGGGCCAACACGTCATGCCCCCGCCGCTTCAGTTCGGGCGCAAGATACAGGAACTGGCCGGGGAAATTCTGGTGAACCAGAAGAACCTTCACGCCACTTTCCCCCCGAAGGCCGCAGCCATCAGGGATCGCGTATAGGCGCTTTTCGGCGCGTCAAAAACCGTTGCGCAGTCGCCTGCTTCCACCACATCACCCGATTTCATCACCATCACCCTATGCGACAAGGCCTTCACCACCCGCAGATCGTGGCTGATGAAGATATAGGCCAGGCCCCATTTCCGCTGCAACGCCCGCAGCAAGTCCACGATCTGCACCTGCACCGTCATGTCCAGCGCCGAGGTGGGTTCATCCAGCACCACCAGCTTGGGCCGCAGGATCATCGCCCGGGCGATGGCAATCCGCTGCCGTTGCCCGCCCGAAAATTCGTGCGGATAACGCCCCATCCATGCCGGATCGAGCCCGACCTCCGCCATGATTTCGGCCACCATCTCGCGCCGGTCGCGGCCGGGGTCCACCCCATGCACGCCAAGACCTTCGGCGATGATCTGTTCCGCCGTCATGCGCGGCGAGAGGCTGCCGAACGGGTCCTGGAACACCACCTGCATGTCGCGGCGCAGGGCGCGCAGGGCGGCCCCCTGCACATCCTTCAACTCGCGCCCCAGAAAGACCACGCGGCCCTCTGAAGGCGTCAGGCGCAACACGGCCAAGGCCAGCGTCGTCTTGCCCGATCCGCTTTCGCCCACGATCCCCAGCGTCTCGCCCGCCCGGACGGAGAGGGTGGCATCATTCACCGCCTTCACATGCCCCACTGTCCGGCGCAGCAACCCGCGCTGGATGGGAAACCAGACGCGCAGGTTTTCCGTCCGCGCCACTTCCGGCGCATCGGCCGGGATCGGTTCCGGCACGCCCCTAGGTTCGGCGGCCAGCAGCTTTTGCGTGTAGGGATGCTGCGGATTGGCGAAAATCTCCTTCGCCGGGCCCTGTTCCACGATCTCGCCGCCCTGCATCACGCAGACCCGGTCCGCGATCCGCCGTACGATGCCAAGGTCATGGGTGATGAAGAGAAGGCTCAACCCCTCCTTCGCCTTCAACTCGGCCAGCAGATCAAGGATCTGCGCCTGGATCGTCACGTCCAGCGCCGTGGTCGGCTCATCCGCGATCAGAAGCTCCGGCCCATTGGCCAGCGCCATGGCGATCATCACCCGCTGACGTTGCCCGCCCGAAAGCTGATGCGGATAGGCACCAAGGCGACTTTCCGCTTCAGCGATCCCCACCTTCTGCAACAGGTCCACGATGCGCGCCCGCGCGGCATCGCCCGAAAGGCCCTGATGCAGGGCAAGGCTTTCGCCTAATTGCCGTTCGATCGTGTGCAGGGGGTTCAGGCTCGTCATCGGCTCCTGGAAGATGAAACTGATGTCATTGCCGCGCACCCGGCGCAATTCGGCCTCGGACGCCCCCACCATTTCGCGCCCAAGATAGCGGATCGACCCGTCCACACCCGCGCTGTCAGGCAGCAGCGACACCGTGGACAACGCGGTCACCGACTTGCCCGATCCGCTTTCCCCCACCAGCGCGACCGTCTCGCCCTTGCCGACGGTAAAGCTGACGCCCCTCACCGCCTCGATCACGCGGCCATCCTGACGGAAGCGGATGGAAAGCTTCTCGACCTCCAGCACAACGCTCATCGGAAGGTCTTTCTGGGGTCAAAGGCATCACGCACGCCTTCGAAGACGAAGACCAGAAGGCTGAGCATGATGGCAAAGGTGAAGAAGGCCGTGAAGCCCAGCCACGGCGCCTGTAGGTTCTGCTTGGCCTGCTGGGTCAGTTCACCAAGGCTGGGCGCGCTTTCCGGCAGGCCAAAGCCCAGGAAATCCAGCGTGGCAAGGCTGCCGATGGTGCCGGTGATGATGAAGGGCAGCATGGTCAGCGTGGCGACCATGGCATTGGGCAGCACATGGCGGAACATGATCACAGGGTCGGACACGCCCAAGGCCCGCGCCGCGCGGACATATTCGAAGTTCCGCGCCCGCAGGAATTCGGCCCTGACCACCCCCACCAGCGCCGTCCAGCCGAACAGCACCATCAGGCCCACCAGAAGCCAGAAATCCATCGTGAAGATCGCCGCCACGATGATGATGATGTAAAGGCTGGGCGTCGCCCCCCAGATCTCGATCACCCGCTGGAAGATCAGGTCGGTCAGCCCGCCGAAATAGCCCTGCACCGCACCCGCCGCGATGCCCACGACAGAGGTAATCAGCGTCACGATCAGTGCGAAACTCACCGACAGGCGGAAGCCATAGATCACCCGCGCCAGCACGTCCCGCGCCGTGTCATCCGTGCCCAGCCAGTGGTTTTCATCCGGTGCCGAAGGGGCAGGCCCGTCCAGATCGTTGATCGTGTTATAGCTGTAAGGGATGATCGGCCAGACGATCCAGCCTTCAACGAACGCCGGATCGGCCGCCGCCCGCGTGCCATCCGCCACCTGCGCGATCACGCCTTCCGGATCGTCCCAGCAATCAAGGCTTCCACCGGACTTGATCAGGCATTGCACCTCGACATCGGTGTATTTCGCCTCGGTCCGGAAATCGCCGCCGAAGGCGGTTTCCGGGTAGAAGGTCAAGAAGGGGGTATGCAGTTCGCCCCTATAGCTGACCAGCAGGGGGCGGTCATTGGCAATGACCTCGGCAAAAAGCGAGATGCCGTAAAGCACCAGGAATATCCAGAGCGACCAATAGGCCCGCCGGTTGGCCGTGAAGTTGCGCCAGCGGCGCTGGTTCAGGGGGGACAGCGCCATCATGTCCTCCGCGTGCCAAAGTCGATGCGGGGGTCGATCCAGACATACATCAGGTCTGAAATGATCCCCATCACCAACCCGATCAGGCCAAAGAAGAACAGCGTGCCGAAGATCACGGGGTAATCCCGCTCCACCGCCGCGCGGAAGCCAAGCTGGCCAAGGCCATCCAGCGAAAAGATCGTTTCGATAATCAGGCTGCCGCCGAAGAATACCCCCACGAACAGCGCCGGAAAGCCCGCGATGACGATCAGCATCGCGTTGCGGAAGACATGGCCATACAGGACACGGCTTTCGGTTAAACCCTTCGCCCGCGCCGTCATCACATATTGCTTCTTGATCTCGTCCAGAAAGCTGTTCTTCGTCAGCAGGGTCAGCGTGGCAAAGCTGGAAATGGTGGAGGCGATCACCGGCAACGCGATATGCCACAGGTAATCCGCCGCCTTGCCCAGCAGCGACAATTCTTCCCAATTGTCAGAGGTCAGGCCCCGCAGCGGGAAAATCTTCCAGTAGGACCCGCCCGCGAACAGCACCAGCAGCAGGATGGCGAACAGGAAGCCGGGGATCGCATAGCCCACGATGATCGCCCCGCTTGTCCAAGTATCAAAGGGCGTGCCGTCGCGCACCGCCTTGCGGATACCAAGGGGGATGGAGATCAGATAGGCGATCAGCGTGGACCAAAGGCCCAGCGTGATGGACACCGGCATTTTTTCGATCACCAGATCGACGACGTCGATGGAACGGAAGTAGCTTTCCCCGAAATCAAAGCGGATATAGTTCCACATCATGATGAAGAAGCGCTCCGTCGCGGGGATCATCTCCTTCTGACATTCCGGCGCAGTGACCGACGGCTCACCCGTGAAGCCCTCTTCGCAGACGATGCGGGCAAAGCCGAACTGCACCTCAAGCTGCGCCAGAAACTCGGGCGGCAGGCCGCGTGCACCGATATAGCCGTCATCCTGCCCTTGCGTTTCCACCCCGGCATCGCCGCCGCCCGACACGACCTCCATCGCGTCGCCATCGCCTTCCAGCCGCGCCGCCACCTGTTCGATGGGGCCGCCCGGCACGAATTGCGTGAGCGCGAAGTTGATGACCATGATCCCGACCAGCGTCGGGATGATCAGCAAAAGCCGCCGCAGGATATAGGCGCCCATTCGGAGCTGTGCCTTCCGGTTATCTGATTGCGCCCGCGGCCCGCAGGGCTTCGGCCTTTTCGGCGTTGAACCACCAGAAATCAAGCTCGCCCAGCGCATAGGGCGGCAGATTGGCCGGGCGGTCATACATGTCGATGTAGGAGACCCAATGCGTGGCCTTGTACCACTGCGGCACCCAGAAGCGTTCCGCCCTCAGCACGCGGTCCATCGCCTTGGTCGCGACCGTCAATTCATCCATCGACTTGGCGGCCATCACCACCTCGATCATCCGGTCCACGGCAGGCGACTTCAGACCCATCTGGTTGAAGGCCGACACATCGGCGGTCTCCGACCCGTAGAACTGCTTCAACTCCGACCCCGAAATGTATCCGGACCGCGCATTCCCGACCACGATGTCGAAGTCATATTCCGGCGGGCGCGTGCGGGCCTCCATCTGGGCGTTGTCGATGCCGGTCAGCACGGCATCGACACCCAGCGCCTTTAGATTCTCGACATAGGGAATGATCACCCGGTCAAAGGACGGGGAATCGTTCAGGAACTCCACCCGCAGCACCTCTCCCGCCGCATTGCGGCGCAGACCGTCATCGCCCACGACCCAGCCCGCCTCGTCCAGCAGGGCCGAGGCAGCGCGCAGGTTGCCGCGGTCTAGCTGCCGCTCACCGCTGGTGGGCGCAGGAACGGGCGGATCTGTCAGAATGGCAGCAGGCAGAAGCCCCTCATCCACCAGCGGCTGCAACAGCGCGGCCTCTTCGGGCGAGGGCGGGCCTTCGGGTTCCAGCCACGAGTTTTCCCAGACCGAGTCGATCCGGTCATAAAGACCGTAGAACAAGGTGGCATTCGACCATTCGAAATTGAACATCAGGCCCAACGCCTCGCGCACTCGGGGGTCCTGAAACTTTTCGCGCCGCAGGTTGAAGAGGAAGGCCTGTCCGCTGGCCTTGGCGCCGGAGGGGATTTCCTCTTTCTTCACCCAGCCATTCGCCAGCGCCGGGAAATCATAGCGCGTGGCCCAGGTGATGGACGAGGCTTCGGTCCGGAAGGTGTAGTCGCCCCCCTTGAACCCTTCGAAGGCGGCATCGTAGTCAGCGTAGTATTCGATGCGGATGCGGTCGAAATTCCCCCGGCCGCGATTGATTGGCAGGTCGGCCCCCCAGTAGTCAGGGTTGCGCTTCCAACTGATCGACTTGCCCACTTCCATGCTGTCCAGCATGTATTGTCCGGTGCCAAGGAAGGGCGTCAGGCTCGACTTTTCCAGGTCCAGCCCGTTCGCCTCGTAATGCGCCTTGGACAGGATCGGCAGACCACCCACCTCGCTCGGCAGGTCGCGGGTGGGAAAGCCCGCCTTGAAGGTGAACTTGATCTGGTGCGGACCAAGGACCTCTGCCTTTTCCACCTGTTCGGCAAGGACGGCGCGGAAATCGGTAAGGCCTTTGGCAAGGAAGGTCTGGTAGGAAAACAGCACGTCATCCGCCGTCATCGGCGTGCCGTCCGAAAAGGTCACTTCGGGGCGCAGGTTGAAGATCACCCAGGACCTGTCCGCAGGAAACTCCATCGTCTCGCAAAGCAGGCAGTAGGACGTGCCGATCTCGTCGGAAGTGCCTGTAAGGATGGATTCGTAGGGGGCAGAGGCCAGCGCCGCAGCCCGGCCCTGCACGGAATAAGGGTTCAGACTGTCGAACCCGCCGAAGGCCCATTGCGAAATCTCGCCGCCCTTTGGTGCATCCGGGTTGACGTAATCGAGATGGGTGAAATCGGCGGGATATCTCGGAGGATCGCCAAAGGTGGTGATCGCATGGCTTACGGTCACCCCGTCCTGCGCCTGGGCGGACACGCCCCACGCTGCCAGTGCCAAGGCCATGAGCCCCGCCCCGATCCACTGGAGGGCGTCACCGCGCCGCGCCACGCTGGTTTCGACCTTCGCCCGACCTGCACCGCCGCCGCGTCTGATCATCCCGAACTCCCCTGCCTAGGGCGGCTGTCCCGCCCGTCTTCTTGACCGAAAGCTAGACCGGCTTTGCCGGAAGTCACAAGTTGCGTTTGCGTGAAAGCTGCCCGTCACGGGAAGATGGTGACGGAATGCCAAGAAAAAAGCCGCCTCCGAAAACGGAAGCGGCCTTCATCCTGCGATTTGCACCGATTACTGGACGGTCGCCAGATAGGCGATCAGGTTCGCCCGTTCGTCCACCTTGGGCAGGCCGGCGAAGGACATCTTCGTTCCCGGCATATAGCCCTTGGGGTTTTCCAGGAACCCGTTGAGGTTCTCAGGCGACCAGACATCGGCCGTCAGCGCAGCCAATGCGTCGGAATAGGCATAGCCGGCCGAGGTGCCCTTGTTCTTGCCCACGATGCCGTTCAGATGCGGGCCGACCCCATCAGACCCGTCCAGCTTGTGGCAGGACTTGCACTTGGCGAAGACCTTTTCGCCCGCGGCGACATCGGCGGATGCGAGAAGCGTCGCGAAGTCGGGAGCTGCTTCTTCTGACTCGGCCGAGGCTTCGTCCGCGCCGGTGTCGATCGTGTAGGCCTGTGCGATTTCTTCCTCACCGTGGCCCGAATGGCCGACGTGGTAAAGCGACTCTGCACCCCAGGCTGCCAGCAGATAGACCAGCAGCGACCCGCAGACCGCGCCGGTCGCCTTGGTCATCGTCATCGTATCGAACATCTCGCGCGTTCCCTTGGCACTCCGTTTGCGCGGGTATGTATCCGCTTCCCACCTCCGGTTTCAAGGTGTAGTAGCGCGACCATTCGCCCCTGTATGGGGGTTTTTTCGGGCAGAGCCAGAACGACATGACCGGACGCATCGCTTTCCAGGGGGAACCCGGGGCCTATTCCCATCAGGCCTGCACTCAGGCCCGCCCGGGAATGGAGGTCGTGCCATGCCAGACCTTCGAGGATGTGGTGGAACTCACCCGGTCCGGCGCGGTCGATCTGGGGATGCTGGCGGTCGAAAACTCCACCTACGGCCGCGTGGCCGATGTCCACAGCCTGCTGCCGCGTGCCGGTCTGCACATCGTGGACGAAGCCTTCGTCCGCGTGCATGTGAACCTTCTGGGCGTGAAGGGCGCGACCCTGGACCAGATCGCCGAAGCGCATGGGCATGTGGTGATCTTGCCGCAATGCGCGGGGTTTCTGAGGGCGCATGGCATCAAGGGCAAGGTCAGCAGCGACAATGCCCGCGCCGCGCGTGAGGTGGCGGAACTGGGAGATCCGACGCGGGCTGCGCTTGCCAGCGAGTTGGCGGCGGAAATCTACGGTCTGGACGTGGTGGCCCGCCATATCGAGGATCAGGCGAACAACACCACCCGCTTTCTCGTCATGTCGCGCAGCCCGGATGTTTCGCGCCGGGGTGCCGGCAAGATGATGACAACCTTCACCTTTCGGGTCCGCAACATCCCGGCCGCGCTTTACAAGGCGCTGGGTGGTTTCGCCACGAATGGCGTGAACATGACGAAGCTGGAAAGCTATATGGTCGGCGGCAGCTTCACCGCGACGGAGTTCTACGCCGATATCGAGGGCCATCCGGAGGATGACAACGTTCGCCTCGCCTTCGACGAATTGCGCTACTTCACGTCCGCCTTCAACGTGCTGGGCGTCTATCCGGCCGATCCCCAAAGGGGCTGAGGCGGCAGCGTCACAGCGTCGGCTGACCGGCGAAGCGCTGTTCCATGTCACGGGCGATCTCGGCCAGACGGCCGTCAAACCGCCGCTGCACCCGCTTGCGCGCCAGGCGCATGGACTGGATGAACAGGCGCGCCGCAAGTGTGCGCGGCTTCAGTTCCACCTGCATCATGACGCGCGTGCGGCGCGCAGCCAGTTGCACCAGTTCGATATTCAGCATGCCCTCCACCGAGGGGCCGTCGAAATCGAGCGTAAGCCCCTGCCCGGGTTCCAGACGTTTCAGGCGCAATTGCAACTGCCGCTCTTTCCCGCGCCAGGCGAAGCGCGCCTGCCAGGTCATGCCCGGCCCCGCGACACGAAGCTTGTCGGTGCGGTTGACCTCGGCACCGCGCCGCATGGCCGAACGTTCCCATCCTTCGAAATCGCTGAAGGCTGCATAGACGAACGCGATGGGCGCCCCGATATCCGTTCGACCGCTGATCTTCATGCCTGTCCTGACCTGCCCTTCTTAACCCTGCACTCGTTATCCGGTTCGCGGCGATGGCCGCCGCTGCCCGTCCTGCCCCGTTCAATCAAGCCTGTCTGCAAGCCAGTTCGCAATCAGGAAATGCGCAATGGCCCCACGACGTGCCGGCTTGATGCGCGGATGTCGCCCTGCCATGGCCAGAACCATCTCTTCGCGCGTGACCCAGCAGGCATCTTCAAGCTCCTGCGGATCAATCCGTATCTCATCCGTCAACGCCTCGCCCGCGCAGCCGAACATGAGGCTGGCCGGGAAAGGCCAGGGCTGGCTGGCCAGATAGCGCACCGCCCCGACCCGCACCCCGGACTCTTCCAGAACTTCGCGGCGCACGGCCGCCTCCAGGGTTTCGCCGGGTTCGACGAACCCTGCAAGGAGGGAATACATCCCCTCCGGCCAGTTGGCATTGCGCCCGACCAGAAGGCGGTTTCCCTGCGTGATCAGCATGATGACGACCGGGTCGGTTCGCGGGAAATGATGCGCGCCGCAGCCCGTGCAATTGCGCTGCCAGCCACCCGCCGCGGGCCGCGAAACCGCGCCGCAGGTAGCGCAGAAGCCATGCGATTTGTGCCATTGCAGCAAGGCCTTGGCGGTTGCCGCCAGTTCCGCGTCCCGAGGCGAAAGCGCGGTCATGACCCCGCGCAGTTCCAGAAAGGCCTGCGCCTGCGGCAGGGCGGGATGATGCTGGGCGGAGGGGTCGAAGAATCCCTGCTCCACCGCTTCGGCACCAGCTTCGGGGGACCAGTCGGAAATGTCGGCGGCAAAGCGGGGAAGGCTCTCGTCCAGCCCCAGGAAGACAGGCTCGTCCGCAACGGACAGGACCGGACTGCCAGCCGGAACCCAGGCCAGACGCTCGCCCGCCTCGACCAGAGGCTTGCCGCGCCAGACGGGCAGGATGGCCCCGTCGCGCAGGAGCGCGGCAAGACGGTCGGGATCGCTGCGCAACTCTGCGGCCCGATCCAGCGCAGAGCCGCCGAATGTCACCGTTTCCGCAATCCGCATGGCCTGCCTTTCGATCCTGTCGCGCGCCTAATGCCATGCCACCTTGCGCAAGGCAAATGCCAGCCGCCTTGGATTTGGAACCGCTTTCATCCGTTTTTCTTGACTTGCGCGGGAAACACCCCAAAGTTGTAATCTGAAGTTGACAGATGAGCTGTCTGCTTTTGGTGCGTAACGAGTTTTCGGGATCCGTCGCTTGTCAGAGGCCTTTGCCACACTGCGCCTGCTTGCGACAACCGATCTGCATGCCCATGCCATGGGCTGGGATTACCGGCGCGACCGACCGCAGACCGGGATCGGACTTGCAGCCCTTGAGGAAAAGATCGCCCTGGCGCGGGCGGATTGCCCGAATACCCTGCTTCTGGACAATGGCGACTTTCTGCATGGCAGTGCGCTGGGGGATTGGGCGGTCGGCGAAGGGGCAGACCAGCCGCATCCGATGATCGCGGCCATGAATGCCCTTGGCTATGATGCTGCAACGCTTGGAAATCATGAGTTCAGCCATGGCCTTGACGTGCTGGAGCGGGCCTTGGACGAAGCCGAATTTCCCATGGTATCGGCCAATCTTCATGCGCTGGACGGGCGTCGCTTCGTGCGGAGCGGCATCCTGATCGAACGGCAGATCAGGGATGACGGCGGCAAGACCCATCGGCTGCGCATCGGCATCACGGGGATTGCCCCCCCCCAGACCGCGATCTGGGAATCGGCGCGGATCGGCGGGCGGATCGGGGTGAGCGACCCCGTTCCCGCCGCCATCGAGGCGGTGACGGACCTGCGCCGCAAGGGGGCGGATGTGGTCGTCCTGCTGGCCCATACCGGGCTGGGCGAAGAGACCGAGCGGCCGCTGATGGAACATGCCGCGCATCCCCTTGCCCGGCTTTCGGGGGCGGATGCCATCATCCTGGGCCATGAACATGCTGTTTTCCCACAGCAATCCGCGCCAAGCCGTGCCTTGCTGCATGGCCGCCCCGCCGTCATGCCGGGGTTTCACGGATCACATCTGGGAAAGATCGACCTTGCGCTGGCCAGCGACGGCACGGGCTGGCGGGTCCGGGCGCGGGATGTTGCGGTCTTTCCGACGGAGGGGACAGCGCCGCAGCCAAGGAGTGCGATGCCGGCACGGGTGACGGCCGCATGCGGGCGGGCGCATCGCGAGACGCGGCGTTGGCTGGGGCAGTCCGTCGGCTGGACGGAGCATCGGCTGCACAGCTATTTCGACCTGATCTCGCCCAGTCTGGCGCTGCGCACCGTGGCTGCGGCGCAGATGGATCACGTGCGGCGGCGGTTGGCGGGCGGGGCCCTTGCGGGGGTGCCGATCCTGTCTTCAACCGCGCCGTTCCGGACCGGGGGCCGGGGAGGCGCGACGGAGTTCACGGATATCCCGGCCGGACCCATGTCCTTACGCCATCTTGTCGATCTTTGCCCGCATCCCGATACGGTGGTGGCACTGGCGATCACGGGGGCGGAGCTGGCCGAGTGGCTGGAGCGGGCGGTCATCCTCTTTGCCGAGGTGCGTCCGGGCAAGGCGGACCAGCGGCTGCTGCGCGGTGATGTGCCGGGCTTCGACCTGACGCTGATCGACGGGCTGTCCTTCACCGTGGACGTGACGCGACCGCCGCGCTTCCTTCCGGGCGGCGATGTCGCGAAAGGCGATTCCCGCCGGATCGGCCCGCTTTGGCATCGTGGACGGCGGGTCGTGGCAGAGGACAAATTCATCATGGTAACCAACAGCTTCCGCGCCGGGGGCAGCGGCGGATTTCCCGCCTGCCGGCCGGATCGGGTGCTGCTGGATGACGGCACGGAAACGCGAACTGCCGTCGCCGATTACCTCTCGCGCGGCGGCACGGTGGCGCCAAGGGCGGCCGAGCAATGGCGGTTCCTGCCGGTTGCGGGGTCTTCGGTCGTGGTGGAGACGGGGGCGGGGGCGGTGGGATGTCTGGCCGATATCGCGCATCTGTCGCCGGAATTCCTGGGGCCGGTGCAGCGGGGGATGGCGCGCTTCCGTCTGCGGCTGTGATCGGGTATGGGCGCAGGGGAACGGTTGGAGGTTCCCCATGTTCGACGCGGTTTTCTTCGATCTTGACGGGACGCTGGTGGATACCGAGCGTCTGGCGGTGGTCACCGGCATCCGCGCCTTTGCCGATGTCGGCCATGCGGTGGATGAGGGGTTCATGCATCGCCTTGTCGGCAAGGCGGAACCGCAGGCCGCCGAGATCATCCGGTCTTCCCTGCCGGGAATTGACCTTGCCGCCTTTCATGCCGCCTGGCGCCTGGCCTTTGACGGGGGGCTGGACAATGGTCTTGACCTGAAGGCGGGTGCGGCGGAACTGCTTGAAATGCTTGACCATCCTCTCGGGCTTGTCACATCGACGGGGCGGCAGGGGGCGCATCACAAGCTGGGGCTGGCGGGGATCGCGCATCATTTCCGGACTGTCGTGACCTTCGATGACGTGCGCCATCCGAAGCCTGCGCCAGAGCCCTATCTGCTGGCCGCAGAACGGCTGGGCGTGGACCCGGCGCGCTGCCTTGTCTTCGAGGACAGCGATGTCGGGGCGGAGGCCGCGCATCTGGCGGGCTGCGTGGTGGTGCAGGTGCCGGATGTGGCCCCGACCGACGGGCGCTATGCGCGGCATCTGGCGGCGGACTTGCTGGCCGGGGCGCGGGCGGCGGGGGTGATCTGAGGGCCAAGCCCTTGCGGACGCTGGATTAATCTGTCGAAATGACTGTCATCGACTGTGCCGCATTCTGTGCAGCAAACTGTGGCCACGCCCTGTGCAGCAAGACTCCGGCAATACCTGCGGATTAACCACGTTTCCGACTCACTTTCCTGACAAAGCATGAAGATCGGGGTGATCTGGTTGACGCGGGATGAAGACCGGTCAGACCACCATAACCTGCGCCGGGTCGAGCAGCCAGGGCGCGATGATCCCGCAGGTATCGGCGAGGGGGAGCAGCGTGTCGGGGCAGTCGATCCCGATCACCTCGCGCAGGAACCTTGCGCGGGATTCGCAGCGGGCGGCGACTTCGGGGAAGTCGCGGGCCAGCGCGGCGCGGAGCGCGGCATCGGCGATCACATAGCCATCCTCCATCCTTGTGGAGCCATAGACGGGGTGGCCGGGGATGACGTCCATCTGCATCGCCATGCCGGAGGCGAGGGGGATCTCGGACCCCTGAAAGATCGGGGAGGAGAGCCATTCATCCAGCCCGATCAGATGGCCGGGATTGAGGGTGATGCCGAAGGTCGCGGGGGGAAGTCGCTGCTGGATCATCTCCCATACCGCGCCGCCGGGGGTGCCGGGGCGCATGAGGGCGCACCAGTCGGACATGGCCTGCATATAGGGCTGGACGAAGCGTTCCAGATAGTCGCGCGCCGGGGCGGGCAGATCGGAGGGCCCGCGCGCCACCCATCCGGCGCGGCAGATATTCGCGCCCCAATGGCAGATGTTGAAGCTGATGGGGGAGCCGAGCGCGAGGCGCTGCCCCGTCGGGCCGGACAGGCCCTGCGCGGCGCGCGCCCCGGTGGCGAAGGTGACATGGCAGCCAAGGGGCAGGCCGCCGATGCGGGCGGCCTCTACCGCCGCGAAATCGGTCTGGCCTTCGCGGAAGGAGTACACCATGCGCCGCAGGGCGGCGGCGGCCATGTGATTGGCGAATTCCAGCCGGGCGATTTCGGCGGCGTCCACGCGGGCGCGCAGGCCATGGCCGGGATGCATCATCAGATCGGTCGCGTTTTCCACCCGCGCCGCATGGCGGCGGAGCGGATCGGCAAGGAAGGCGGGAATGTCGAGCGCGGTGGCGGGATCGTCCACCTCATCCGCGCCGAACCATTTCCAGCCGATCGCGCCGAGCCTGCCTCTGGGCAGGACATCGGCCAGAAGGTCGGCCAGCCGGGCCGTGCCGCGCGGCTGCGAGGGCAGCGAGAGCGAGGCACAATGTGCGGTGCGGATCGCGCCTGACGCCACGAGGGGCGAGGTTTCGGTATAGGGCAGGCATTCGTTTCCGGCGAGGAGCAGGGCATCGGTCGGGGTGATGGCCAGCACCGCCTCTTCGAAGCGGGGATCGAAACCGGTGATCCAATGCAGGTTGGCCGCATGTTCGCGGTCGCCATAAATTACGAGGGCATCGTAGCCCCGCGCGGCGGCGGCGGTGCGCAGGGCGGCGAGGCGGGCGGCAAGTTCGGGCAGGGTCAGGTCGGGCGGCAGGTCGGGCGTGCCATGTTCGGGCCAGTCGATGCGGATCGTGCCGGGCATGGGTGCCTCCCCCTGTTGCGGATCCAGTTTCCGGGGGGAGGTTAGTCAAGTCGCAACGGTCAGACCACAACATTGACAGGGGGCGGCAGGGCGCTTGCGAATCCGGGGGCGCGGGCCTATATCCACGAGCGAGAGGTTGGCGCGGGTGAGCGCCTCGCCAACCCGGTCAGGTCCGGAAGGAAGCAGCCGTAACGAGCCCCGCTTGGGTCGTTGTCCAGCCTCTCACCTTTTCCCCGTAACGTCCTTGGTTTGAGAAAACCCCTTGCGGGCAAGGGGCTATGCGACATGCGCCGATACAAGGCGGGGCGTTGGGCAGCTTGAGACACGTGCCGTTTTTCGCGGAAGATGGGGTGGCCGGATCGTTGCCCCGGAAGAACTGCGGGACATTCCGGGAGGCTATGACCTCGTCCGCATCGGCCTTCCGGACAACATCCGCGCCCGCAAGAAGGAAGCCTTGAGGATCATCAAGGCCTACCTCGCGCAAAACGACGGGGCGCGTGAGGTATGGGACGTGTTGCGGGAGGCAGTCATGCCGCGTTTGCGGAACAGCGCCTGATCGTTGATCGAGCAGTCTTGCGATCCGCGATCGGAATGATGGACCAGCCCCGGGGCGGGGTTGCGAGCCACCAGAGCACGGCGCAGGGCTTCGACCACGGTATCGCGCTTCGGACGGTCGGCTGAGCGGTGAGCGCATCTGTTCGGATCTGCCTGCCGTCCCCGACTGTCAGGCCGCTGTCCACACTCCGCCAGCCTCACTCGAACGGACACAGGCGCGGATGAAACGCATTCCTGCAAGTCCATCCTCAGCCGTAGCCAGCGCTCGCGTCGATGCCAACCCATTCTTTTCGATCAGGTCCGCCGCATCGGCGTATAAAGTTGCGAATGCCTCCAGATAGCCCTCGGGATGGCCGGACGGTATACGGCTTGGTGTCTGGGTCAGGCCGTCACCGCGGCGCAGCAGGCGGGTCGCGTCGCCTGTCGGCGTGAATTCAAGCAGATCGGGGTTTTCCTGATCCCAGGCCAGCCCGCCCCGTTCCCCGGCAATGCGGAACCGCAGCGCGTTCTTGGTGCCGGGGGTGATCTGGCTTGCCCAGATCATGCCCTTCGCGCCCTTATCGAAACGCAAGAGGACTGCCGCATTGTCATCCAGCCGCCGCCCCGGTTCGAAAGCGGTCAGATCGGCCAGAACGGCCTGAACTGCCAGCCCCGAAACGAAGCTGGCGAGATTGACGGCATGTGTGCCGATATCGGCGATGCAACCGCCCTCGCCAGACATGCCGGGATCGGTGCGCCAGACCGCCTGCTTCTGCCCGCTCTTTTCCACAGGTCCCGCCAGCCAGTCCTGGAGGTATTCGACCTGCACGTGACGCACCGCCCCGATTGCGCCTTCGGCGATCATCCGGCGCGCCTCGCGCACCATCGGATAGCCGGTATAGGTCTGGGTCAGCACGAATGGCACGGATGTTTCGCGTGCCAGTGCAGCCAGTTCCTCAGCCTCAGACAGAGTAGCGGTCATCGGCTTGTCACAGATTACCGCAATGCCGGCCCGCAGGAAGGCCGTCGCCACCTTCGCGTGAAGATGGTTCGGCGTAACGATCGCCACCGCATTGATCCCGTCTGGACGGGATGCCTCGGAAAGCGCCATCTGCGCGAAGTCGGAATAGTTGCGGTCCGGCGCGATGCCGAGGTCTGCCGCCGAAGCCGCAGCCCGTGCCGGATCAGAGGACAGCGCCCCCGCAACCAACTCCCACCGCCCGTCCAGCCGTGCCGCAATGCGGTGGACTCCGCCGATGAAGGCCCCTTGTCCTCCGCCGACCATGCCCAGTTTCAGTGTCATGACCGGATCCCCAGCATTGCGTCCAGCACAGCCTGATCGGCCCTCCCGCCTGCGAAATCGTCGAAGGCTTTCCCCGTCACCTCGATCTGATGACGGGCGATGAAGGGCGCTCCTTCGGCGGCACCCTGCGCAGGAGATTTGAGGAAGCACTCCCATTCCATCACCGCCCAGCCGCGATAGCCGTGCTGGGTCAGACATGTGAAGACGGCCGGGAAATCCACCTGCCCGTCGCCAAGGCTGTGTAAACGTCCGGCCTGTTCAGCCCAGGGCGAGTAGCCGGAATAAACGCCCTGCCTTCCGTCTGGGCGGAATTCGGCGTCCTTGACGTGAAAGGCCGAGATACGGTCGTGGTAAAGGTCGATGAAGGCCAGATAATCCATCGCCTGCAACAGAAAGTGCGACGGGTCGTAATTTATCCGCGCGCGGGGGTGTTCGGCCAAGGCGGACAGGAACCGCTCCCAGCTTGCGCCGTCGAAGACATCCTCTCCGGGGTGAAGTTCGAAACCGATATCGACACCCGCATCGTCATAGGCGTCAAGGATCGGGGTCCAGCGGCGGGCAAGTTCGGCATAGGCCGTTTCAATCAGTCCGGCGGGGCGCTGCGGCCAAGGATAAAGGTAGGGGAAGGCCAGCGATCCGGTGAAACTGACCGTTCCCGAAAGCCCCAGACGCTGCGCCGCCGTTGCGGCCTTGGTCACCTGGTCCACCGCCCATGCCTGACGTGCGGCGGGATTGCCCCGCACCTTTTCGGGCGCAAACGCATCAAAGGCCGCGTCATAGGCGGGATTCACCGCGACCAACTGGCCTTGCAAATGCGTGGACAGTTCGGTGACGGCGACCCCTGCCTCGGCGCAGATGCCCAGAACCTCGTCTGCATAGGTCTGGCTTTCGGCGCAAAGGTCCAGATCGAACAGCCGCCGATCCCAAGACGGGATCTGCACGCCCTTGTAGCCCAGCCCTGCCGCCCATGCCGTGATGGCGGGCAGGCTGTCGAAGGGCGCGTCGTTCCCCGCAAATTGCGCGAGAAAGATGCCCGGACCCTTGATCACGTTACCCGTCATGTCGCCCTTTCCGACAGCATGGTCAGGGGCCGGATGTCCACCGGACAGGCCAGCAGACGGTCAAGCTGCGAGAAGAGCGGTTGCAGATGCGGCATCGCGAGATGGGCGTCCAGCGCGGCGCGGTCGGTCCAGTTTTCATAGAAGACGAAGACGCAGGGGTCAGCGGCATCGACATGGAAGTCGTAATTGATGCAGCCCGCCTCGGACCGCGTCGGCGCAACTTGCGCCATCAGCAGGGAGGCCAGTTCATCGCGCGTTTCCGGGCGCGCAGTCACGGTTCCGATGATCGTGTACATGGTCATCCCTTCTTCTGGCTCAGCGCAACGGCAAGGATGATGATCGCGCCCTTGGCGATCAGTTGCTGGCTGAATTCGAGCCCCATCAGGATCAGCCCATTGTTGATCATCCCGATCATCAGCGCGCCGACGATGGTGCCGATGACCGTGCCCTTGCCGCCGAAGAGGCTGGTCCCGCCGAGGACAGCCGCAGCGATGACCGACAGCTCATCCCCTTCGCCAAGCTGGAAGCGCCCGGATTGCAGGCGGCCGGCGTAGAGCATCCCCGCGAGGGCTGCGGCGCAGGAGGACAGGACCAGCACCTTGAACTTGATGCTGCGCGTGTCGATGCCGGAATAGCGCGCGGCCGTTTCGCCACCGCCGGTGGCCAGCACCTTGCGGCCAAAGCCCGACCGGCGCAGCGCGATATGGCCAATGCCCGCGATCAGCGCCATCCAGAACATCAGGACGGGGATCGGGCCAACCGAGCCTCCGCCGAAGATCCAGGAATAGCCGGGCGACAGGATCGGGACGGCGGCGGTGTCCGAAATCCACATGGCCACGCCCTTGGCGATGCCCATCATGGCAAGGGTTGTCAGGAAGGAGGGGATGCCGATCCGCGTCGTCAGCCAGCCGTTGAACATGCCGACGGCAAGCCCGGTTGCCAATCCGGCAAGGACGCCGCCCAGAGGCCCCGCGACGGATATCGCCATGGCGACGGTCACGGTGGTCAGACCTGCCACCGCGCCGACCGAGAGGTCGATCTCGCCCGCCGACAGAACGAAGGTCATGGCCACGGCCATGACGGCGATCATGGCCGTCTGGCGCACGATGTTCAGCAGGTTGTTCGGATTGAGGAACCCCTTGTCGTTCAGCGTCAGCGCGAAGACGAGGAAGATCACTACGAAACCGATATAGATGATGTTCTGCCGCCAGTTGGCGAAGAAGCCCCCGGCGGGGGCGGTTGTTGCCTTAGCCATGGCTGGGCTCCTTGATGCTCAGGGCTTTCTGGATTTCGATCTGAAGCCGGCGCTCGGCCGCCTGAAGGGCATGTTCGGGGTCGCGTTCGGCCGGGTCGTCCAGTTCGGCGCGATCCAGCATCTGATGCGCACGACCATCGGCCATCACGAGGATGCGGTCGCAGGCCGTCAGGAGTTCGGACAGTTCCGAGGAAATGACGATCACCCCCTTCCCCGACTGGGCCAGTTCACGCACGAGGCGGATGATTTCGGCCTTCGATCCGATGTCGATGCCTGCCGTCGGTTCGTCGAGGATCAGAATTTCGGGCTCGGTCGCCAGCCATTTGCCGATCACCACCTTCTGCTGGTTGCCGCCCGAAAGGGTGGAGACGGCATGGTCGCGGCTGGCGGTCTTGATCGACAGGCGGCTGATCATGTCTTCGGCGATCTCCGCGATGCGGGCGCGGTTGACGAAGCCCTTGGGCGCGATGCGCGAGATCACCGACATCACCATGTTGTCGGCCACGCTATGGGCCGGGATGATGCCTTGGGTCGCCCGCGCCTCGGGCACGAGTGCGATGCCATGGGCTATGGCGTCGGCGGGGCGGCGGATTTCCACCTTCGCGCCCTTTATCCTGATCTCGCCGTGAACAGAGGGTTCGATCCCGGCAATGACGCGGGCCAAGGCGGACCGACCGGACCCGAGCAGGCCCGCAAGCCCCAGCACCTCGCCCCTATGGAGGGCGAAGCTGACGTTTTCCGGCTTGTGCGGGCCGGTGACGTTCCGGAGTTCCAGCAGACTCTCGCCCCGTGCGACATCACCGCGCGCAACATCGGCCAGGCCCTTCGATTTCTTGCCGACGATATGTTCGATCATCACGTCGATGGGCAGATCGGCCAGCGGGGCGGTGATGACATGCTTGCCGTCCCGCAGGATCGTGGCACGGTCCGCGATGCGGGCAATCTCGTCCATGCGGTGGCTGACATAGATGATCGCCACTCCCTTGGCCTTGAGTTGCCGAAGAAAGGAGAACAGCCGCTCCACATCCGACACCGACAGCGCGGTGGAGGGTTCATCGAGGATCAACACCTGCGCTTTCTGACTGATGGCCTTGGCGATTTCGGTCAGTTGCTTTTGCCCGGCGCCCAGATCGCCCACCAGCGCGGTCGGGTCCACTTGCACTTGCAGCATGTCAAAGAGCGCCTGCGCGCGGCGGACCGACTCTGCGTCGTCGATCATGCCGCGCGCATCCCGCGCCTCGCGCGTCAGGAAGATGTTCTGCGCCACGGTCAGCGTCGGGACCAGCGACATTTCCTGAAAGTTCATGGCGATGCCCGCCGCCCGCGCCGCTTCGGGAGAGGGGGTTGCCAGCCTTTGGCCGGCCACCTCGATCTCGCCCTCATCCGGCACGTGAACGCCGTTCAAAACCTTGAGGATCGTAGACTTCCCCGCCCCGTTGCCGCCAAGGAGGGCGTGGACTTCACCGGCAAACACCTCGAAATCCACACCGTCCAGCGCGCGGATACCGCCGAAGGATTTGGAAATCCCGGTCATCCGCACGGCAACTGGGGCGGGGGCGGTCATTCCACCCGCTCCCACTTGCCGGTTTCACCCGACCGCAGCAGGGCGTCCGCCACCAGTTCCGTCAGCAGGCCATCCTCGAAATTCGGGCTGGGCTGCTTGCCGCTGGCGATTGCGGTGAAGAGGTCGAAGCATTCCACGATCTTCGTTTCCGAATAGCCGATGCCCAGACCGGGGATCGGCCAGAGCCCGCCACCATAGGGATGCGCGGGGCCTGTATAGACGGTGCGGAAGCCGCGTGCATCGGCCGGATCGTCGGCGAACATCACCTGCAACTCGTCGCGCCGTTCGTAGTTGAAATGGATCGAGCCCTTCGTCCCGTGAATTTCCAGTGTGATGAAGTTGTTGCGACCCCAGGCGTTGCGGGTTGCCTCCAGGCTGCCGATGGCGCCATTGCCGAAGCGCAGCATCGAGACAACCTCGTCATCCACATCGACCGGTGCGCGTTCGGCATCGGCGGATTTCTCTGACGCGCCCAGCTTGTCCACCCCGCCCTGCTGGATCGGGCGCGTGGTAACATAGGTCTTGGTCATGGCGATCACCTCGGCGATGGGGCCGACCAGATAGTGCGCGAGATCGACGACATGGGTTCCGATATCCCCCACCGTGCCGGAGCCTGCGATCTTTTTCTGGAAGCGCCAGGACAGCGGGCCATTCTCGTCCGCCGACCAGTCCTGAAGATAGGTGCCGCGGAAGTTCAGGATACGGCCGATGCGGCCCTCGTCGATGTATTTCTTGGCCAGTGCCACGGCGGGCGTGCGGCGGTAGTTGAAGGCCACCATATGGATGATGCCAGCGGCCTTCGCTGCCTCGGTCATCGCGCGGGCCTCCTCGACGGTGCGGGCAAGGGGCTTTTCGCAGATGATGTGCTTGCCCGCCTTGGCCGCCGCGATGGCAATCTCGGCATGCACGTTGTTCGGCGTGCAGATATCGACCACGTCGATATCGGGCCGCGCCACCACGCTGCGCCAGTCGCTGGAGGCTTCGTCAAAGCCGAAGCGGCGGCGGGCTTCCTCGGCCGCGCCGTCGGTGATGTCGACAACGACCTTGCGGTGCGGGATGGCCGGTGCGGGCCAGAAGAACATCGGCATCGAGGCATAGGCCATGGCGTGCGCCTTGCCCATGAAGCCGCCGCCGATCATGGCAACGTTCATCACTTTGGTCATCGTCGGTCTCCGTTGCTGTGCGGGACGGGTTGGGGGAAAGGGCCGGGCCTTCGCGGGCGGGGAGCAAGTCCCCCGGTGAAGGCCCGGCAGGCGCGCGGGGTGATAGGGACACCCCGCGCAGCGTCGGTTACTGCATCGAGGCCTTGATGTTTTCGGTCGCTTCGGTCGAATAGACCTGCTTCCATGCGTCGAGCAGGTTTTCCCGGCTGACCGGCAGGGCGGGCAGCGCCACGAAGTCCGGCGCGTCCTTGCCCAAGAGGGCGTAGCCGGCCAGCTTTGCCTCGACCACGCCTGCGTCATAGGGGCGTTGCGCGCCCAGCCCCTTGATGAACCCGCCCTGAGCCATGCTGATGGCAACGTTTTCGCCAAGGTCCACGGTCGTGATGATCAGGTCATCGCGGCCATTGGCGCGGGCGGCAGCCATCACGCCTTCGGCGGGAACGTCCCAGACCGCCCAGATGCCCCTGATATTCGGGTTGGCGGTCAGCATCGCCCCTGCCGCCTTTTCGGCATCGCCCGAGAAGTCAGGCCCGCCGATCCCCTGTTCATCCACGATGGTGATGTTGGGGTAATCGCTGGCGATGGTCGCCTTGAAGGCATCGTAGCGCTGTTTGGTCACGAAGAAATCTGCGGCGTGGAACACCAGCCCGATCTCGCCACCGTCCGGGCCAAGTGCCTTGGCCATCAGATGGGCGGCGGCGACGCCGTTGCCGTAGTTGTCGGCCGACACGACCGAGACATAGTCGGTCCCCGGAACGAAGCCAGCCGGAACGTTGTCCATGAACACGAGCTTCGCCCCGGCTTCTGCCGCGGCACGATAGGCAGCGGCGGTGGCGGTGGGGTCGGTCGGGATCGACACGATGATGTCGGGCGATTGCGCCATGATGGTTTCAAGGTCGCTGACCTGCTTTTCGGGCTTGAAGCCCGCATCGGTCACGGCGATGACCTCGATCCCCATCACGCCGAACTGCGTCTGCAACCCGTTGATCTGCGCCTGGCTCCAGTCGTTGCCGCCGTAATGCATGACGATGGCAGCCGTCGCACCCATCTCCTTGATCTTGGCTAGTTCCTCGTCGCTCAGCACGACATCGGATGCGGGCGACGGGTCCTCGCCGCTCGGTCCCTTTGACAGGACAGTTTCCTGCAACTTGGCAAGAGCCGCGTCCGGATCGGCGAAGGCGGGGACGGCGATCCCCATGAAAAGCGCAAGCGCGGTCGCCGAGCCCATGAGGCTGCGTCTGGTCAACATATCTTCTTCCTCCCAGAGAAGTGGCGGGGCTTCCCCCGTTTGGTGGGCAGGCGGATCAGCCCGCGATTGCCCGGTTCAGGTAGTCCATGCTCAACCGCGCCCCTTCGGCGGGGTCGGGCCAGGAGTCGAGTTCGGTGCAGACCCAGCCCGCAAAGCCCACATCCCGCATCGCCTGCAGGATCGGCCCCGTCGGTACATCGCCCCGGTCAAGCGGGGTGAAGGCAAAGGGATCGCGCTGGAATCCCTTGAGGTGGATGTAGGAAATCCGCTTCGCATGGTCGCGGATAAGCTGCGCCGGATCGCCCCCGGCAGCGGCCAGATGCGCCGTATCGGGGCAGAAATCTATGGCGGTCAGATCGAAGATCTTGGCCACTTCGGCAGGTCCTTCGACGATGGTGGAAAGATGCGGGTGGTAATGCGCCCGCAGACCCAGCGGCTCGGCCAAAGTCTTCACGCGATCCAGCGCCGCGCCCAGCTTGTGATAATCCGGCTCGCGCGTGCCATCGAAACGCTTGGCCCCGCCGCCCACGACCAGATGCGGCGCGCCCAGTTCGGCGGCGCGGTCGGCGGCGCGGGTCACGCGGGCAAGTTCTTCGGGCAGGATGTCGTCGAAGATGAAGTTGCCGCCCGCATAGGTGGCGACCAGTTCCAGCCCGTTGTCGGCAAGAAGCTTGCGCATCTCGGCGGCGCTGTAGTCCAGAAGGTTGCCGTCGAACAGCTCCACCCCCGCATATCCGGCAGCCGCGATGTCGGCGCAGGCGCGGTCCATGTCCCCGAAGGTACGATAGGCCAGTTGCGTGACCGAAGTGACGCCCACGGCATCCCCGCCAAGGCCGCCCCAGCAATTGGCGTGATAGGCCAGCTTCCAGGCTGTCATCGGTGTCCCTCCTCCCGCGGAAAGGTTGCCGGGGTTGCCCCCGCCCGTCCGATTTCTTCCGGCCTCCTCTGACCGTGACAGCGTCGTTAAGCGCGAATTCGCCATCGGTCAAGATTTTTTCTGCTTATGTTTACTTACTTTTGCTTTTTTTCAGCAAAAGTTCTTTCTTGCACGGCGGAAGTCTCGCCCGTATCCCTTGAGGGACCCATATGGACGCAGCCTTGCCCCTGAACGGACCCGACCCTTCCGAATCGTCCCGCCCCCGCGGCAAAGGGCGGCCGCGCACGGTAGAAACCGCTGCGCCCTCGCTGGTCGAACTCCTCAACCTCGTTCGCACGGGTGCGGCCAACACGCGGCAGGAACTGGAACGCCAAAGCGAATTCGGCCGCGCCGTGGTGGCGGATCGCCTGACGATGCTGAGCGATCTGGGACTGGTGGACGAAAGCGAGCTTGGCACTGCCACGGGAGGCCGCGCCCCGCGTCTGGTGCGCTTTGCGGCAAGGCGCGCCGCGATCCTTGTCGCCACATTGGACCAGACCGCGATCGGGGTGGGAGTGGCTGACCTTTCCGGCAAACTCCTGACCGAACATCACGAGGCCGCCGACCTGACCGCCCCGCCCGCCGAACTGGCCGAGCGTCTGGCCGCGCTCTTCCGCTGGTCGATGGAGCGTCATGCGCCGCAGGGTAGTATCTGGGGCATCTCCCTCTCCGTTCCCGGTGCCGTGCAGGGCGCTACGGAGGCTGACTTCCTGACCGCCACCCCGCCGGTGCTTCCCGCCTGGGAAGGCTTCCCACTGGTCGAGACGCTGACCCGCGATTTCGGTGTCCCGGTCTGGATGCGGTCAAGCGTCGAGACGATGACGATGGGCGAGTTGCACGCAGGCGCAGGGATCGGCACGCGCAGCTTGCTTTTCCTGAAGGTCGGTCGCCGCATCGGGGCGGGCATCGTCTGTGACGGCCAGCTTTACCGAGGCGCGCATGGCGCCGCAGGTCTGATCGGATCGCTGCCAGTCACCTCAGGCGGTCGGAGTGGCCCACTCGATGCCCTCGCGGGATCGGACATGATCCAGCGCGAGGGACTGGCCGCCGCACAGGACGGGCGCAGCCCCATGCTGGCCGAGATCCAGCGCCGCGGGGGCGAGATCACGGCCATCGAAGTCTCGCAGGCCGCCCAGATCGGCGATCCCGCCTCGGTCGCGATCCTGACGGATTCGGGCCACCTGATCGGTCAGGTCGTGGCAACACTGGCCAATGCCTTGAACCCCGAGTTGATCGTGCTGTCGGGCTCCATCGTGCAGACGAACGACATCCTCCTCGCCGCGCTGCGCGAGGCGGTCTATGGCGCATCGCATCCCTTCGTCACCCGTGACCTGCGGATCATCCGGTCCCAGATGGGCAGTTCAGCCGGGCTTGTTGGCGCGGCCCGCGTGGCATCGGAGCAGCTTTTCGCACCAGCCTTCCTGAAGGAATGGGTGATACAAGGCAGCCCAATCGCCCATCCGGCCTTTGCTGCCCTTCATGACCGGCTTTCCCAAGCCGCAGCGCCCCCGCCGCCGCCACGCGCACGGATCGGACAGGAGCTCATGACATGACGATATCCGGCCTCGGCCCGCATGGTGAACGCGCCGCGCCACCCGAAAGGGTGAGCCTGCTGCCCGACGACCGCGCCGCTGCCAAGGCCGCCGGATGGCGCGTGGCCGTCGTCCTGCACACCTTGGAAAGCGACTGGGCCAAGCAGCAACTGGCCGGCATGATGGGCATATTCGGCGATTGCGGCGCGGCGGTGATCGACGCTGTGGACTGTGCCTTTTCCCCCGACATGCAGGTGGCCGAACTCGACCGGCTGATCTCGCAACGCCCCGATGCGATCATCTCCCTTCCCGTGGCGAATGAACAGGTCGCCGCCGCGCACCGCCGGGTGTCCGAGGCGGGAATAAAGCTGATTCTGCTGGACAACGCGCCGACCGGCCTATTGCCGGGCAAGGACTACACGGCGCTGGTGTCGTCGGACAACTTCGGTCTGGGCAAGATCGCAGCCGCGGGTCTTTCACCACACATCCCCGATGGTGCAAAGGTCGGCGTCCTCGGCTTCGCCGCCGATTTCTTCGCCACGAACGAGCGCGAGATCGCCTTCACCAAGTGGCTTCAGTTGAACCGCCCCGACATCACCCAGCGCGTCCTCCGCTTTGCTCGGATCGAGGATGCCGCCGCGGCCGCGGATGATCTGCTGTCAGCAAACCCGGATATGGCCGGGCTATTCATCGTCTGGGATACGCCAGCCCTCGCCGCAGCCACCCGCCTTACAGAAAGCGGCGCAGCGATGCCCATGGCAACCGTAGATCTCGGAGAGGCCGCAGCCATTGCCCTCGCACAAGGCGACTCCTTCTGCTGCATCGCCGCCCAGCAACCCTTCCTGCAAGGGATCGCAGCCGCGCAGACCGTGATCCTGTGTCTTCTGGGTCGGCCCGTTCCAGCCTGGATCGCCCTGCCCGGCATTGGCGTCACGCGGGACAACGTCGTTGAAAGTTTTCAGGCAATCTGGCGGCAACCGGCCCCGCGCGAAGTGCTTCGCATGCTGGGCCTGTCACGCGGCAAATGAAGGCCGGCCAGGATGCAAAGCGACATGTCCACCAGCGGATTTCAATTCACAAAGTTTCCGTAACGACTGGCCATCGACATAGCGCTGCGACGGGCAGCTTTGGGCCGATGCTTTCAGAGCCGGTTTTGCTCGGACACTGTGCCTAAAGGGGGCATGCAGAAACTACATGGTAAGCCTGTCTTCACAGATCGTTTGGAACCCTTGCTTCTGAAAAATCTGGAACTCTGTCCTTCGCTTCGGGCCCACGCGCCTAATCGGTCTCCCGACAGGCAACGGGCTGCTTCAAGCTCACGCTGTAGCGGAAGAAACTCCTTTCGTTGCGAATGCCCTCTCGGTAGCACCGCATGTGGAGGCAGCAGTTCAAGGCGCTGTGTCGGAATTCACAGAGCTGTCGCGCCCTGCCCTGTTGACGGGTTCGGCCTGCCGGTCAGTGCAGGCCGAACTCTGCCATCAGCCGCCGCCGCAGGGCGACGAAACCCGGGGTGCTGCGGTCGCGGGGACGGGGGAGGTCGAGTTCGATCAGCCGGGTCGGGGTGGTGCTGTCCTTCGACATGACCAGCACGCGGTCGGCGAGGAAGATCGCCTCTTCCAGATCGTGGGTGACAAGGATCATCGTCACCCCCTCCTCGCGCCAGATGCGCGCCAACTCCTCTTGCATCGTCAGCTTCGTCATCGCGTCCAGCGCGCCGAGCGGTTCATCGAGCAGCAGGATCTCGGGCTGCACGGTCAGGGCGCGGGCGATGCCCACGCGCTGTGCCATGCCGCCCGAAAGCTGGCGCGGAAAGGCCTCCTCGAACCCGGCCAGACCCACCAGCCGGATATAGTGGCGGGCGCGGTCGGCGGCCTGTGCGGCAGGCGTTCCCCGCACCTCCAGCCCGAAGGCCACGTTCTGCGTGACCGTCAGCCACGGCAGCAGGCGCGGTTCCTGAAAGATCACCGCGCGCTGGTTGCCGATCCCGTGGACCGGCGCGCCGTCGATCAGCACATCGCCGCGATCCGGCTCTTCCAACCCGGCCAGCACGCGCAGGAGCGTGGTCTTGCCGCAGCCGGAGGGGCCGACGATGGCGATGGCCTCGCCACCGTGGATGTCCAGATCAATCCCGCGCAGCACATCCAGCCTGCGCCCGTTCAGGGTGAAGGATTTGGAGAGGTCACGGATCGTGACCTCCCCGCGGCGGGCGGTGTCCACCACGCGCATCGCAGCCCCGTCAGTTGCTGACCGGCGAGTCGCCGGTGGTGTAGAGGATGTCCTTGGCCACCAGTCTGCCCTTTTCGACCGTGCCTTCGCGTTCCAGCACGTCGATCCAGAACTGCACGTCCCGCTCCACCGCCAGGCCGCCTTCGCGGACGCCATAGCCTGCGAAGAACTGCGCCACATCCGGGTTTTCGCCCCGTTCGGCCAGGACCTTGGCGAAGATGGCCTTGGTCTCCTCCGGGTTCTCGCGCGCATAGTCCAGCGCCTTGGCCGAGGCTTCGACAAAGGCCTTCGCCTCTTCCGGATGCGCCTCGATCCAGTCACGGCGCAGGACAACGAAGCCGCCCGCGATCTCGCCGATGATGTCGGTGTCGTCGAAGACCGCCCGCAACCCGCCCGTCTGACGCGCCGCGCCTTCGAAGGTGGTCTGCCAGTAGCCGAAGGCCGAGACATCCACCTGACCCGACCGCAGCACCTGTTCCAGTTGCGGCCCCGGCACGACGACGAGGCTGGCGGCATCCTGCGGCAGGCCCTTCTGGTGCAGCGCCTCGCGCACCACGTAATCCAGATGGGCGCCAAGGGTATTGACGGCGATGGTCTTGCCCTGAAGGTCTTCGATCGTGCGGATCGGGCTGTCTTCCAGCACGTAGAAGATCGACTGCGCCTGATCGTTGATCCCGTTCGACGGATAGGCCGCGACGAAATCATTGCCTGCGGCGATGGAGTTCAGCACCGCCGCCGTGGCCGCCGAGCCAAGCTCCACGCTGCCCCCGGCCAGCGCCACGAGCGAGGCGGGGCCGCCCTGGGCATAGCCCACGTTTTCCAGCGTGATGCCGGTGCCTTCGAAATAGCCCAGTTCGGCGGCGAGTTCATGGGCGTTCAGGCCGCCCTGGCTGGCGAGGTAGCGGATCGTCACCTCGGCGCTTGCCGCTGTGGCAAAGGAAAGGCCCAGAGCGGTGGTCAGGGCCAGGGTGCGGAAGGAGAAGGTCATGATAGGTTCCTTGATGGTTAAGGAGGTTGGCAGGGATCAGGTGGCTTCCGCCCAGCGGCACAGGCGGCGCTGGAGCGTGACGAGGGTGAAGTTCGCGGCAAGGCCGAGCAGGGCGAGAAGGAAGATCGCCGCGAACATGAGAGGGATCTGGAAATTGTATTGCGCGTTCATCACCTGGAACCCGAGGCCCCGGTTCGCCCCGATCATCTCGGCCGCGATCAGGAGGAGGAGCGCGGTCGTGGCCGAGAGGCGCAGCCCGACGAAGACCGACGGGATGGAGGCGGGCAGCACCACGCGCAGAAAGACCGTGCGGCGCGGCGCGCCATAGGTGCGCGCCATCTCGATCAGCTTGCGGTCCACCTCCTTCACCCCGCCGATGGTGGCGAGAAGGATGGGAAAGAGCGTGGCCCAGAAGATGACGAAGACCTTGGATGCCTCGCCCAGCCCCAGGAGCAGGATGAAGACGGGGTAGAGCGCCAGGGCCGAGGTCTGGCGGAAGAATTGCAGGATCGGGTCCAGCGCCTGTTCCACCGCCCGGATCTGCCCCATGAAGAGGCCGAGCGGGATGCCGAGGCCCACGGCGGCGGCAAAGGCCAGCCCCGACCGTTGCAGGCTGATCGCGATGTCGTCGATCAGCGCCCCGGAGGCGAGCCCGTCCCACAGCGCGGCGAAGATCAGATGCAGCGGCGGAAAGACGGTGGCGTTCAGCCAGCCCTGCGTGCTGCCCACCTGCCAGAGGATCAGGAAGCCCAGAAGCAGGCCATAGCGGGCGGCGGCCTTGCGCGCGCCCTGCCCTGCCCGCGCAAGAAACGCGCGGGAGGGCGGGGTAGCCAGGGCGGGGGAGTCGAGCATTTGCAGGGTCATGGCCTTACTCCGCGGCATGGGACGCGCTGCGGGCGAGCGCGTGGCGATTGGTGGGGAAGGGCAGGCCGAGGTTTTCGCGCAGGGTGCGGCCCTCGTATTCCGTCCGGAACAGGCCGCGGCGTTGCAATTCGGGGATCACGAGATCCACGAAATCGGTCAGCCCTGTCGGCAGCCAGGGCGGCAGGATGTTGAAGCCGTCCGCTGCTTCGTTCTCGAACCACTCTTGCAGCGTATCGACGATGGTCTGGGGCGTGCCGACGATGGTGAAATGGCCACGGGCCGAGGCGACCCATTGATACAATTGGCGGATGGTGAAGTTGTTCTCATCCGCGATCTGCCGGATGAGGGCCTGCCGCGATTTCATGCCTTCCGTCGGCGGCGCGGGCGGGAGGGGACCGTCAAGGTCGTATCCCTTGAGGTCCAGCGTGCCCCCCGTCAGCCCGTTCAGCAGCGAGATGCCGTCTTCGGGCAGGATCAGGCTGGTGAGCCGGTCATACTTCTCGCGCGCTTCCTCCAGCGTCCGGCCCACGAAGGGCGACACGCCGGGCATCACGAGGATATGCGCCGGATCGCGCCCCAGCCCACGCGCGCGGGCCTTAATGTCGCGGTAGAATTCCTGCGCGGTATCCAGCCGCTGATGCGCGGTGAAGATCACCTCGGCCGTCGCCGCCGCGAGGCCGCGCCCATCTTCGGATTGCCCGGCCTGCACGATGACGGGATGGCCCTGCGGCGAGCGGGAGACGTTCAGCGGCCCCTTCACCTTGAAATGCGCGCCGCGGTGGTTGGTGGCGTGCAGCTTGCCCTCATGGAAGAAGCGCCCGGTTTCCTTGTCGCGCAGGAAGGCGTCATCCTCGAAACTGTCCCACAGCTTCTTGACCACCTCCACATGTTCAGCCGCGCGGGCATATCGGACGGCATGGGGATGCTGCTGGTCGAGGTTGAAATTCTGCGCCGCCGCCTCTGTTGCGGTCGTCACCACGTTCCAGCCTGCGCGCCCGTCGCTGATCAGGTCGAGCGAGGCGAATTTGCGGGCGAGGGTGTAGGGCTCTTCGTAAGTGGTGGAGGCGGTCGCGATGAAGCCGATGTTCTTCGTCAGCGGCGCAAGGGCCGAGAACAGCGTGACCGGCTCGAACCCTGCCACCTTGGCGTTCCCGCCCTCCATCCCGCCGCCGAAGCTGACCGCCAGTCCGTCGGCCAGGAAATAGGCGTCGAAGAGGCCGCGTTCGGCCTCTTGCGCCAATGCGACATGGAAGGCGAAGTTGGTGGCCCCGTCGGCGGGGCTGTCGGGGTGGCGCCAGGCGGCGACATGCTGGCCCCCGCCGGGGAGGAAGGCGCCGAGGCGGATCTTGCGGGTCATGGGTCGTATCCTTTCGTCAGGCAAGGCGAGGCCGGTCACGGCCCCGAGGGGCGCGCGTCGGGCAGGCCGGGAGGGGAGGAAGATCAGGCGCTGAGGACGAAGACTTCGGGCTGGGTCCGGCGGGCGAAGAAGGGGGAAAGCTGATCCACGGCGCGCGCCAATCTGTCGTTCAGCGCAGGAGAGGCGGGCTGGCCATCGTTGAAATCGCGATCAGCGGCATAGACCCCGGTCGGCAGGGTTTGCGCTTCGAAGAAGCCGAAGAGGGGGCGGAGCTGATGTTCGATCACCAGCGCATGGCGATCCCCGCCGCCGGTCGCCGCCAGCAGCACCGGCTTGCCTCGCAAGGCTGTCGGGTCGATCAGGTCGATCAGATGCTTGAACAGCCCCGTATAGCTGCCCTTGTATACCGGGCTTGCCACGATCAGCGCATCGGCGGCGAGGATCACGTCCAGGGCAGAGCGGGCGGTCGGTGCCAGATCCTCCACCCGCCGCGCAGTGCCGAGCGAGGGGCCGAAATCGGCAAGGTCGAAGACGGCCCCCACGGCCTCGAACCGGCTGGCGGCGCTGGCGACGGCAGTCTGGACCAGGGCGCGGGTCTTGGACGGGCGGTCGAGGTTTCCGGAAAGTCCGATGAGGGTGCGGGTCATGGGGATGGCCTTATGTCGATTCTCTTGGTCGTGATTAAACCTGCCACCGAACCGCGCCTCCGGCCATTCCAAAGGTCGGTGTGAAACGAGAAGAAACCTGTGCCTTGAACGCCCCCGGCAAGGGGAAGTTTCTCTGCCCCGCCCCCTCGCGCGCGGGGAAAGATGGGGGCGGCGGAACTGGCCGGGGCGATCCCCTCCCCTCCGGCTGCATCCTTGTGGGGCACAGCTTCGGTGCGGTGCGGGCGAGGCCCGTCTCGGATTGTTCACGTTGTGGAAACAACAGGACGGCTATCGGTGCGAATTCAGAGTGCTTGACTCGATCAAGGGTTATTAACACGCTTTTCACAGCAAGTTTATTTCCGCGGAGAAAATCATGATCCTCTCGAATAAGCCTCGGATTCGTAAATGCATTACCGCGCTGCCCCTGATTCTCCTCCTTCCCGGCATCGGAAACCCAGCGGGTGCGGCGACTGTTGACCTGGTCGGGACAAACGGAATTCTGGGCGTTTCGGGCGTGAATCCCGGGGAGTCCGGGACGGACGGGGGGAATGGCGGCGATGCCGTGGCCCTGTCGAATGCGGATGTGACCAGTAACGAGGCCTATGCGACCGGGGGCAACGGGGGGGATGGCGGCGTTGGCGTGCTTCCGGGCGGGTCGCAGGGTGCGGGCGGCAATGGCGGCGGGGCGAGTGCGACGGCGACCACGGTCAATCCGGGCGGCGGGGCGACTGCGTCGGCACGGGCGACGGGCGGAACGGGTGGAAACGCCGGCTTCGTCGGAGAGCTTGGCGCAGGCGGCGGGGCCGGTGGCGCGGCGACGGCCAGCGCCAGTACGGAAGCGGCGGGTGGCAATGCGGATTCGCGGAGCGAAGCCTATGGCGGCACTGGCGGCGCGGGATATGGGGTCGGGCATGTCGGTGGAGAGGGCGGGATCGCGACGGCCTTTGCCGATGCGGTTCAGAATTCCGCTGACGGTGGAGTGTACGCGCAGGCATGGCAATTCGGCGGCGCGGGCGGCATCGGTTTTGCGGGGGCCGATGGCGGGAGCGGCGCAGAATCGGTGATGACCAATGCCACCACGGCGACTGGGCTGGCGTTCAACACTACCCTGAACTCCTACGGCGCTGGGGGCGCCGGGGGCGATACCGCAGGTGGCGGGAATGGCGGGCGCGGCGGGGATGCAACGACGGTGCTGTCCTTCAGCAAGGATGGCGACAGCCAGACGTTTAACAGCGCGAGGGCCGACGCGACGGGGGGCACGGGTGGCAGCACCAATGACGGGGGCCTGGGCGGACAGGGCGGCAATGCCGGGGTTGATCTGGATATGGTTGCGTCGGGGCTGGACCATTGGCTGACCGCAACCGGCACTGCGACGGGCGGGGCCTCGGGTAGATCGACCAGCGGAAACGGCCTTGCGGGCGGGTCGGCGACGTCTTCGGTTTCGGTGATGTCCGAGAAGAGTGAACGCCGATGGTTTCAGTATGACTCGGCAAGCAGTTCGGCTTTCGGTGGCAAGGGGGGCGATGCAAGTGGCCCCGGCTTTGCTGGCGGCGTCGGGGGGACGGCATCGGCATCGGCTTCGGCCGTCAGTGATGGATATGCCGCAGCGACTGCGAGCCAGATTGGCGGAGCGGGCGGAGATGGGCGGAATGGTGCGCGTGGCGGGGACGGGGCTGCCTCTATAATGACGAATGCCGTCGCGGCGACTTCGCCGTTCGGCATCAACCTCGCGCAAAATGCCTATGGAGGTGCAGGCGGAGCAAGCGACAGCCAAGGGGGACGTGGCGGGGATGCAACCTCTTCCCTCACGCTCGACATGGGAACGGCTGCGAGTGATGTGTTTGCCTCTGTTTATGCCGCGGGCGGGGCTGGAGGAACGACCTTCGGCAACCCCCTTAGCATTGACGGGGATGGGGGGGATGCGACGGCGCTTGTGGACGTCACCGCACTCAACACGACGTCGGCAACAGTTTATGCACAGGCGCGAGGCGGATCAGCGGGAAATGTTTTCTATTCCGGTGGTTCGGATGAGGCTGACGGAAGCGCCACGGCCAACGCGCGGCTGACCATGGGGGCTGATAACGCCTACGGGGCAGTGAGTGCAAATGCCTATAGCGGGACCGCCTGCCTTGGCTGCGGAAGCAATACAGGCAACAGCGCCGATGCCCTGGCCGAGGTGGTGGGTGCGACCGGAGGCTATGCCGCGGCAAACAGCACATCGGCGGGCAGCAGCGGCTATGTCGAGGCCAACAGCTATGCGACGGTCGCCAGCCCGGCCACGGCGGTGACGCATTCAAGCGTCGGGACGGCGGTCACGCCCGGTGTCTTTGGCCTTCTGGCCGGGACGGCGGTCAGCAAGGCGGTTCTGGCGCCGACGGGGCCGGACTTCGGAACGGCGACTCAGACCTTCGGCTATGGCCTGTTCGAGGCCGCCTATGGCGGGATCGGGGAAACCGCTGGCCAGTACCGGGGATCTGCCTCCTTCTCCTTCCTGACGACCCTGGGCGAGGGGCTTTATCTGGATTTCCTGACGTCCAGAGCCCTGGAGACGGCCTTTGACACGCTGACCTTCAGCCTGACGCTTGGCGCGTTGAACCTGAACGAGACCTTTTCCGACCTTGCCTCGTTCCAGAGCTTTTTCGATGCGGATCATTTCCTTGGGAATGGCGATGGCGGGTTTCAGACGGTGTTCGTCAGCTATACCTACACCTCGCTCTTCCAAGGTTCGGGCTTCGGCTTTGATTACCGGCTGGCGAACGGGCCGCGGGTGGAGGTGAATCCGGTGCCTCTGCCCGGCGGGTTCGTGCTGCTGCTGGGGGCGCTTTTGTCCGGCGTGCTGATGGCGCGGGGGCGGAAGGCGGCGCGGGGCGACGGGGCGCTGCTGCGGGCGGCCTGACGGGGGCGGCCTGACGGGGGCAGCCCGGCGGGGGCCGTCCTGCGATGGATGCTTGATCTTCGCCCCCCTCCTGTTCCAAGGGTGGCGGTGGCGCAGGTTCAAGGACGACCCCGAATGGACGACAGACCCCCCACCGCCGCCTGGCGGCCGCAGACCATGGCGCTGGATGGCGGGCTGGTGATCGACCCGGTGACGGGGGCGATCCAGCCCAACATCTCCATGTCCGTGAACAACCTTGTGGTGCCGGGCGAAGGGGCGTTTTCGGCGGCGGAACTGGGGGATATCGCTGCGGAGCCCTTTACCTATGCGCGCTGGCTGAACCCCACGGTGCGGGGGCTGGAGGCGCGGATGGCGGCGCTGGAAGGGGCCGAGGATGCGGTGGCCTTTGCGACCGGGGTTGCGGCCATCGCGGGGGTGTTCCTGACGCTGCTGAAGGCGGGCGACCATCTGGTGATCGCCGATGTGACCTATGCGGGGGCGGCGGAACTGGCGCGGACGATCCTGCCCGATCTGGGGATCGACGTGACGCCGGTGAACCTGTCGGACCCCGGCGCGCTGGAGGCGGCGCTGCGGCCCAATACGCGGCTGGTGCATTGCGAAAGCCCGGCCAACCCCATCCTGCGGCTGACCGATCTGGCAGAAGTGGCGCGCATCGCCCATGCCCATGGCGCGCTGGTATCGGTGGACAGCACGCTGGCGACGCCGGTGGCGACGCGGCCCCTGGCGCTGGGGGTCGATCTGGTGATCCATTCGCTGACCAAGTTCATCAACGGCCATGGCGATGCCCTGGGCGGCATCGTGGCGGGGCGGCGCGATCTGGTGGCACGTTTGCGGGGGCGGGCGGGGGTCTATCTGGGCGCGGCGCTGCCGGCGATGAACGCCTGGCTGATCCTGCGGGGGATCGACACGCTGTTCCCCCGGATGCGGCAGATCTCGGAAACGGCGGGGCGGGTGGCAGCCTTCCTTGAGGGGCATCCAAAGGTGGAGCGGGTGATCCATCCGGGGCTGCCGTCGCATCCGCAGCGCGACCTTGTGCAGCGGCAGATGGACCTGCCGGGGGGGATGATCTTCTTCCAGACCCGCGACCTGCGGGCGACGGCGGCGCGGATCGCGGCGCGGCTGAAGGTGGCGCATTACGCCTTTTCGCTGGGCCATCAGCGCAGCATCATCGTGCTGTTGGAAACGGATGAGATGATGCGCGGCACCTATCGCCTGACCCCGTCGCAGGAGGCGGCCTATCGCGCCTATGCCGGGGATGGCGGATTCCGCCTTTCGGTCGGGCTGGAGGCGGCGGAGGATCTGATCGCCGATCTGGATCAGGCGCTGGCGGACTAGGCTGTCATCAAAGCTTCATTTGAGGCGGGCCATCATTTCCGATATTCGGGAAATATGGAACAGAATCGCGCCGCCCATGCCTTTGCCACGCTTGGCCATCCCGGCCGGTTGGCCGTCTTTCGCCTGCTGATGCGCTTTGCGCCGCAGGGGCAGCGGCCGACCGAGATTGCCGAGGCGCTGGCCCTGAAGGCCAACACGCTGTCGCATCATCTGGCGGACCTGACGGCCTCGGGTCTGGTGCAGGTCGAACGGCGGGGGCGGTCGCTGTTCTATTCCGTCGATCTGGAGGTGACCGAAGGGTTGATCGGGCATCTGGTCTTTGACATCGGGCGGGGCCGGCCGGACCTGATCCCGCCGCTGCTGGCTGCTGCACAGGAGGCGCATATGCGCGACACGGATTTCGACGTGCTGTTCATCTGTTCGGGCAATTCCTCCCGGTCGATCTTTGCCGAGGCGCTGCTGCGCGATCTGGGCAAGGGAAAGTTCCAGGCCTTTTCGGCGGGGACGCGGCCCAATACGGAGTTGAACCCGCTGGCGCTGGAGGTGCTGCGGCGCAATGGGCATGAGGTAGAGGGGCTGCGGTCCAAGCATATCAGCGAATTCCAGCAGCCCGGGTCCATCGTGATGGATTTCGTCTTCACCGTCTGCGACACGGCGGCGGCGGAGGAATGCCCGCCCTGGCCGGGCCAGCCGATCACCGGGCATTGGGGCCTGCCCGACCCGGTGAAGGCCACGGGGACGGAGGCCGAGAAGGCGCTGGTCTTCGCCCAGACCTATGCCGCCCTGCGCCGCCGGATCGCGGCCTTTGTGGAACTGCCCTTCGAGCAATTGGGGCGGATGTCGCTTCAGGCCCGCGTCGATGCCATTGGCACCGATCAACTGACCCCCGAGAAAGGCTGACCCCATGCCCCGTATCGCGTTGAACGGCCTTGGCCGTATCGGCAAGCTTGTCCTGCGCGACCTGATCGACAGCGGCGCGGGGGGCGAGATCGTCCTGCTGAACGATCCTGTCGGGGATGCCGAACAGCATGCCCTGCTGATGGAGTTTGATTCCGTCCATGGCCGCTGGCGGACGCCGGTCGCGGCGGCGGAGGGGGCGCTGATCCTGAACGGGCAGCGCATCCGGCTGACGCATGAGAAGACGATCGAGGCGCTGCCTCTGGCCGAGATGGGGGTCGATCTGGTGATCGACGCGACCGGGGTCTTCAAGACGGGGGCGAAGGTCGCGCCCTATTACGCGGCGGGCGTGAAGAAGGTTGTGGTCAGCGCGCCGGTCAAGGATGGCGGGGCGCTGAACCTTGTCTATGGGGTGAACCATCATCTTTATGACGGGTCGCAGACCCTTGTGACCGCCGCCTCCTGCACGACGAATTGCCTTGCCCCGGTGGTGAAGGTGATCCACGAAAGCCTTGGCATCCGGCACGGGTCGATCACCACGATCCATGACGTGACAAACACCCAGACCATCGTGGACCGCCCCGCCAAGGATATGCGCCGCGCGCGGTCGGCGCTGATGAACCTGATCCCCACGACGACGGGCAGCGCCACGGCGATCACGCTGATCTATCCCGAGTTGAAGGGGCGGCTGAACGGCCATGCGGTGCGGGTGCCGCTGCTGAATGCCTCGCTGACCGATTGCGTCTTCGAGGTGGAGCGGGCGACGACGGTGGAGGAGGTGAATACCCTGTTCGCCGCCGCTGCGGACGGGCCGCTGAAAGGTATCCTTGGATATGAGACGCGGCCGCTTGTCTCGTGCGATTTCACCAATGATCCGCGGTCTTCGATCGTGGATGCGCAATCGACCATGGTCATCAACGGGACGCAGGTGAAGATCTACGCCTGGTATGACAATGAATGGGGCTATGCCTGCCGCCTGGCCGATATCGCGCGCATGGTGGCGGCGCGGCTGTGACGGCGGCGAACCCGATCCGGGCCTATATGGCGGTGACGGCGGCCTATTGGGCCTTCATGCTGTCGGATGGCGCGTTGCGGATGCTGGTTCTGCTGCATTTCAACGGGCTGGGATTCACGCCGCTGCAACTGGCCTGGCTGTTCCTGCTCTATGAACTGGCGGGGATCGTGACGAATCTGGGGGCGGGATGGCTGGCGGCGCGGTTCGGGCTGGCGGCGACGCTTTATGGCGGGCTGGCCTTGCAGATCGGGGCCCTGGCGGCGCTGGCGCAGCTTGATCCGACTTGGGGCATCGCGGCCTCGGTCGCCTTCGTGATGGCGGTGCAGGGCGTTTCGGGCGTGGCCAAGGACCTGGCGAAGATGTCTTCCAAATCGGCGGTGAAGCTGCTGGCCCCGGCGGAAGAGGGCGGGCTGTTCCGCTGGGTCGCCTATCTGACCGGATCGAAGAACGCGGTGAAGGGGGCGGGATTCTTCCTTGGCGCGGCGCTGCTGGCGCTGGCGGGGTTCGAGACGGCGGTCTGGGGCATGGCGGGGGTTCTGGCGGTGATCCTGGCAGCGGTGGCGCTGTTCCTGCCACCCGGCCTGCCGGGGCGGATGAAGGCCGAGGAAAGCTGGGGCGGCTGGCGGTCGCAGGATGCACGGGTGAATCGCCTGAGTCTGGCGCGGATGTTCCTCTTCGGGGCGCGGGATGTGTGGTTCGTGGTGGGCATCCCGATCTATTTCCAGGCGATCCTGTCGGATGGCACCGCCGAGGGGCGGCGCGAGGCGTTCTTCCTTGTCGGCGGGTTCATGGCGCTGTGGATCATCGCCTATGGCGCGGTGCAGGCACTGGCCCCGCGCATTCTGGGCGGCAAGGGGCAGGCGGTGGAAGAGACGACGCGCAAGGCGGTGCGTTGGGCGGGGCTTCTGGTGCCGATCCCCTTTGTGCTGGCGGCGGCGGCCTATCTGGCCGGGGAACCGGAGGGATGGCTGACCGGGGCGCTGGTGGCGGGGCTTTTGCTGTTCGGCTTTGTCTTTGCGGTGAATTCGTCGGTCCATTCCTATCTGATCCTTGCCTTCGGATCGGCAGAGCGGATCACCCGCGATGTGGGGTTCTATTACATGGCCAATGCGGCGGGGCGTCTGATCGGGACGCTGCTGTCGGGGGTCAGTTATCAGGTCGGGGGGTTGCCGCTGTGCCTTGCGACGGCGGGGGGGATGGCGCTGTGCAGTTGGCTTGCGGGGCGGCGGCTTAGCCGCGTCTGAGCAGGAAGAGCGCGAGCGTGGCGAGGCAGCCGATCCCGGCCGTCAGCCAGATGGCGTTGAGGCCCCAGGCGGTGAGCGCCGCCCCGAAGATCAGCGGGGCGGCCGCCTGCGCGATGCGGGCGGGGGCGTTCAGCCAGCCAAGACGCTGGCCATAGCCCCCTGCCCCGAACAGCGCGAGGGGAAGCGTTCCCTTGGCGATGGTCAGTATGCCGTTGCCTGCCCCGTGCAGCAGGGCGAAGGCATAGGCCGCCGGGCCGCCAAAGGCCATCAGGACCATCGCCGCCACCGGATGCGCCGCAGCCGCCATGCGGGCCGAGGCGAGCGGGTGGAAGCGGCGCAGAAGGCCGAATTCCAGGACCCGCGCCGCCACCTGCGCCGGGCCGATCAACGCGCCTGCGGCGATGGCCAGCGCGGTGCTGGCCCCCGCGGCCTGAAGGAGGCCCGGCAGATGCGCCGCCATCGCGGTGGCGTTGAACCATGTCGCGGCAAAGACGAAGGCCAGAAGGGCCATCGCCCCGCGCGGCGGGGGTGGGGCGTCGGGGGCGGTGTCGGGTTCAGCCTCGGGTTTGGTTTCGGTCCCGGTGGGCAGAAGTGCGTTCAGCGGCAGGGCAAGGCAGAGATGCAGGATCGCCCAGCCCAGACAGGCCTCGCGCCAGCCCCATTGCGCGAGCATGAGGCCCGAAAGCGGCCATCCCACGGTGCTGGCAAAGCCCGCGATCAGGGTGATGCCGGTGATCGGCCCGCGCGCCCCGCGCCCGTAGATGCCTGCGAGCGTGGCGAATCCCGCCTCGTAAAGACCCATCCCCATGCCCAGGCCGATGATGGCCCAGCCCGCGAAAAGCACCGCCGGAGAGGGTGCGACGGCCAGCAGGACAAGGCCCGTGGCGAAGACGAGGTTCGACAGCATCAGCACGCCGCGCCCGCCGATCCGGTCGATCCGCGCGCCCGCCCAGGGGCCGATGGCGGCCGAAACGACCATGGCCATGGAGAAGGCCCCGAAGACCCAGACGGGCGAGAGGCCGAAGCTGGCCGCCATCGGCGTGGCGAGGACGGCAGGGATGTAATAGCTGGAGGCCCAGCCCACGGTCTGGGCCGTGCCGAGGGCGGCGACGATCCAGCCGCGACGGTCAGGGGACAGGCGCATGGTCAGGGGTGCCCCGCATCGGCACAGCATTCCGCCGCCAGATCGCCCAGCAGCGCCTGCATCACCGGATAGTTCGTGCGGCAGATCAGCGCCGTCCCGGCGCGTTCCTGCGTGATGAGCCCGACCAGAACCAGCGCGCGGACGTGATGCGACAGGGTGGAGGCCGGGATGCCCAGCCGATCCTGCACCTGCCCCATGGTCAGCCCGCCCTCCCCCGCCCGGACCAGCAGGCGATACAGGCGCAGCCGCGTCGGATTGCCCAGCGCGGCAAGGCGGGCGGCGGTGGTGTCGATGTCCATTGGGGGCCTCTTTTTCGGTATTTCTAGAATATTCGAAACTCTGGCCTGCACGCAAGGCCCCGCCCGGTTATCCCAAGGAAATGCCCCGCCCCGGCAAGAGCGAAGGCCGCGCCGTCTTGCCCCCGGCAGGCCGCAGGCACTAGGTTGGCCCGATCAAGGAGCGTCCATGACCGAAGCCACCGACAAAGCCTATCGCGTATTGGCCCGGAAATACCGGCCCGAGACCTTTGCCGATCTGGTGGGGCAGGAGGCGATGGTGCGCACCCTGCGCAACGCCTTTGCCGCCGACCGGATCGCCCATGCCTTCATCATGACGGGCATCCGGGGGACCGGGAAGACGACGACGGCGCGGATCATCGCCAAGGGGCTGAACTGCGTCGGCCCTGACGGGACGGGGGGACCGACCACCGACCCTTGCGGGAAATGCGACCCCTGCCGCGCCATCGCGGAAGGGCGGCATGTCGATGTGATGGAGATGGACGCAGCCAGCCGGACGGGCGTGGGCGATATCCGCGAGATCATCGACTCGGTGCACTATCGGGCGGCCTCGGCGCGCTACAAGATCTATATCATCGACGAGGTTCACATGCTGTCGAACAGCGCGTTCAACGCGCTGCTCAAGACGCTGGAGGAACCGCCCGCCCATGTGAAGTTCATCTTCGCCACGACGGAAATCCGGAAGGTTCCGGTCACCGTCCTGTCGCGCTGCCAGCGCTTTGACCTGCGGCGGATCGAGCCGGAGGTGATGATGTCCCTGCTGCGCCGGATCGCCACGGCGGAAGGGGCGCAGATCACGGATGGGGCGCTGGCCCTGATAACCCGGGCGGCGGAAGGGTCGGCGCGGGATGCGACCTCCATGCTCGATCAGGCCATTGCCAACGGCATGGGCGAGGTGACCGCCGATCAGGTGCGCGCCATGCTGGGGCTGGCGGATCGCGGGCGGGTGCTGGACCTGTTCGATCTGGTGGTGACGGGCGATGCGGGCGGCGCGCTGGCGGAACTGGCGGCGCAATATGCCGACGGGGCCGATCCGATGGCGGTGCTGCGCGATCTGGCCGAGATCACGCATTGGCTTTCGGTGGTGAAGGTGACGCCTGCCGCCGCAGAGGACCCGACCACCCCGCCGGATGAGGCGGCGCGGGGTCTGGAGATGGCCGGAAAGCTGCCGATGCGGGTACTGACGCGGCTGTGGCAGATGCTGCTGAAGGCGCTGGAAGAGGTGGCGCTGGCCCCCAATGCGATGATGGCGGCCGAGATGGCGGTCATCCGCATGACGCATGTGGCCGACCTGCCCGATCCCGAAACGCTGATCCGCAAGCTGAGCGAGGCCCCCTCCCCCGGCCCGATGCCGGGCGGTGCGCCGGCAGGCGGTGGTGGTGGCGGCGGGCGGGTGATGCATGCCCCGGCGATGCGGATGGCCCCATCCGGCCCCGCGCGCGGCCCCGTCATGCAGGGCGGGCAGGCGCTGGCCGTGGCGGAAGGGACGCTCCAGGTCTTTGTCAGCTTTGATCAGGTGGTGGAGCTGATCCGCGAAAAGCGGGACATGAAGCTGCTTTACGAGGTGGAGCAGGGGTTGCGGCTGGTGCGCTATGCCCCCGGCAGGATCGAGTTCCAGCCGACGCCCGAAGCGCCACCCGACCTTGCCGCGCAACTGGGCGCGCGGTTGCAGATGTGGACGGGCGCGCGCTGGGGCGTGTCTGTGGTGAATGAAGGTGGCGCGCCCACCATCGCCGAAACGCGCGATACGGCGCGGCGGATGGCCGAGGCCGAGGCGATGCAGAACCCGTTGGTTCAGGCCGTGCTGGCGGCCTTTCCGGGCGCGAAGATTGCCGATATCCGCACGCCCGAGGCGATGGCGGCGGCGGCCGAGGCCGAGGCCCTGCCGGAAGTCGAGGATGAATGGGACCCGTTCGAGGACGGCTGATCGCGGCCTTCGCCCTGCTGCCCCTGCCCGCCGGGGCCGAGGTCTGTGACAAGGTCCGTCCCGGCTGGACCCCTGTCGACGGCCCGGTGGGGGCGTTGGCCGAGGCGGGCTATGTGCTGACCTCGCCCGTGGGTCTGATCCTGCTGGCCTTTGTCGCGGTGGCGATGGTCTGGCCGCGCCGCTGGCTGGCGGTGGTGGTGGCGCTGCCGGTCTTGGCGCTGGCAGGGTTGCTGTTTCTGGCGCGGCGGGCCGAGGTTGCGGTGGCGGCCATGGCAGAGGGCTGCATCGGCGGGATCGGGCCGACGGTGGTGATCCTGATCCTGATTGCAGCGGCGGTTCTGGTGCGGGGCTTTGCCGCGCGGCGGCGGCAGCCTTGAAGCGGCCGGGGGCAACCCCTATCACTGCAACAGGCGATGGAGGGAGCGGCGCGATGCTGAAAGGTTTGGGCGGATTGGGCGGTCTGGGCGACATGGCCAAGATGATGAAGGCCGCGCAAGAGATGCAGACAAAGATGGCCGAGATGCAGGAGCAGATGGCATCGACCGTCGTCATCGGGGAATCGGGCGCAGGGTTGGTGAAGGTGCGCGCCACCGCCAAGGGCGAGGTGACGGGGCTGGAGATCGACCCGTCGATCCTTGTCGCCTCGGAAAAGGAGGTGGTGGAAGACCTGATCGTCGCCGCCATCAAGGATGCGCAGGTGAAGGGCCAGCAGCGGATGGGCGAAGAGATGCGCCGGATGACCGAGGCGCTGGGTCTGCCCGCCGACATGAAACTGCCCTTCTGAGGCGGGGTTCATGGCCACCGGGGGCGAGGCCCCGCGCGAGATCGAGGCGCTGATCGACCTGATGGCGCGGCTGCCGGGGCTGGGGCCGCGCTCGGCCCGCCGGGCGGTGCTGGTGCTGTTGAAGCGGCGTGGGGCGCTGATGGCCCCCTTGGCGCAGGCGATGGCGCAGGTCGCGGCCTCGGCCCGCGATTGCCGGGTCTGCGGGAATATCGGAACGGCGGATATCTGCGGCATCTGCGCCGATGACCGCCGCGCCACGGGCGAGATCTGCGTGGTGGAGGATGTGGCCGATCTCTGGGCGCTGGAACGGGCGGGGGTGTTCCGGGGGCGCTATCATGTGCTGGGCGGCACGCTGTCGGCGCTGGATGCCGTGGGGCCCGAGGAATTGCGCATCCCCGCGCTGATCGACCGGGTGCAGGCCGAAGGCGCGCGCGAGGTGATCCTTGCGCTGAACGCCACGGTGGATGGGCAGACGACGGCACATTACATCGCCGATGCGCTGGCGGGGACGGGGGTGACGGTGACGTCACTGGCCCAAGGCGTGCCGATTGGCGGTGAACTGGATTACCTCGACGATGGCACGCTGGGCGCGGCGCTCAGGGCGCGGAAGTCGTTCTGATAGCGGCAAAAGGAAAGGGCCGGGGATATGCCCCCCGGCCCCTGATCCTGCTGCCTGCCGAAATCAGCGGCGGCGGGTGTTGTCTTCCTCATCCTCGTCATCGTCATCCGACTGCGGGAGGTTGAAGAAGCTTTCGGCATCCGAGAAATCGGCGGGCTTCTCTTCCTCTTCGCGGCGGGTGAAGGCGTCGAGCCCTTCGATGCCGGTGGGCGTCCGGGCTTCGTCGGACATGCCGAGCGACTGTTCGGTGGAAACCAGCTTGCGCCGTTCGTCATCCGACATGACCGAGCCTTCGGCGGCCTTGCGGCGGGCGGCCTGCTGCACGGCGGTATCGAGTTCCGTCTGCCGGCACAGGCCCAGCGCGACAGGGTCGATCGGCGTGATGTTGTTGATGTTCCAGTGGGTGCGTTCGCGGATCGACTGGATGGTGGGCTTGGTCGTGCCGACCAGCTTGCCGATGGCGCCATCCGAGAGCTCGGGGTGGAACTTCACCAGCCAGAGGATGGCCGCCGGACGATCCTGCCGCTTGGAGAGCGGGGTGTAGCGCGGGCCGCGCCGCTTTTCCTCGCCCACCGCGGCAAGGTTGTGCTTGAGGCGGAGCTTGTAGGCCGGATCGGCCTGACCGCGTTCGATTTCGATCTGTTCAAGCTGGTTGTTGGCGATGGGATCGAAGCCCTTCACCCCTGCGGCAACGTCACCATCGGCGATGCCCTGCACTTCCAGCTCGTGCATCCCGCAGAAATCGGCGATCTGCTTGAAGGACAGGGTGGTGTTGTCCACAAGCCAGACGGCGGTGGCCTTTGCCATGAGGGGCTTCGTCATCGGATCGCTCCTTGCAATATCTCTCTCGGGCCGGGAAATCGGCTGCGGCCGGGGCCGCCATTCCACGATTTCGGGGAAGTTCAGGCGCGGATATAGTCAGTTTCGCAAGCGGAGGGAAGGGAAAATGCGTGTGATCTTTGCGGCGCTGATGGCGCTGGCGCTGGCGGGCGTGGCGCGGGCCGAGGGCGAGCGGGCGGGGTATTTCGACTATTACGTGATGGCCCTGTCCTGGTCGGCCAACTGGTGCGCGCGGGAAGGGGATGCGCGCAACGATCCGCAATGCGATGCGGGGCGCGGGGTGGATTTCGTGCTGCACGGGCTGTGGCCGCAATATGAGGAGGGCTGGCCCAGCTTCTGCCGGACGGCAGAGCGGGACCCGCCGCGCAGCCTGACCGCCGCGCAGGCCGATCTGTTTGGCGGCGCGGGGGCGGCCTTCTATCAGTGGAAGAAGCATGGGCGCTGTTCCGGCCTGTCGGCGGCGGGGTTCTATGATCTGGCGCGGCAGGCCCGGGCGCGGGTGGCGGTGCCGGAGGTGTTTCGCGGGCTGGCACGCGATATCCGGCTGGAGGCCGATGTGGTGGAAGAGGCGTTTCTGGAGGCAAATCCGACACTTGCGCCCGACGGGGTGGTGGTCACCTGCCGCGACGGGCTGGTGCAGGAGCTGCGCATCTGCCTGACCAGCGGGCTGGAGTTCCGCACCTGCGGGGAGGATGTCGGACGGGTCTGCCGCGGCGTCGTGGGGATGGAGGCGGTGCGTTAGGGGGAAGGTTGCCGCATGGCAAACTCTGCCATATCCTTCGTGCAAAAGGAGCCTGTCATGGGAACGATGAACATTTCGCTGCCCGATCCGATGAAGGCCTGGGTCGAAGAGCAGGCCAAGTCCGGCCGCTATGCGAATTCCAGCGACTATGTCCGCGACCTGATCCGCCGCGACCGGGCGCGGCAGGAGGCGGTGTCGGAAATCCAGACGGCCATCAGTGCGGGCCTGACCAGCGGTCCTGCCAAGGCCGTTGACCCGGATGCCTTCAAGACGCGGATGCGCAGGCCGGATGACCGGATCTGACGGCTGGGTCCTGCGTCCCGCAGCCGAGGCCGACCTGTCCGAAATCTGGCGGAGTGGCGCGGCAGACTGGGGCGCCGATCAGGCGGATCGCTATGCCGACGGGTTGTTCGCGCTGTTCGATCTGCTGGCCGCATTTCCAGAAATGGCGCGGGAGAGGGACGAGTTCACCCCGCCTGTCCGTATCCACCCGACCGGCGCGCATCTGGTCATCTACCGATGGGAGGGCGGACCTGTGGAGATCATCCGCATCCTGCACGCCCATCAGAACCTGACGGCCTTTCTACGGGACGGGTGATCCGTCACTCCACCTTCAGGACGATCTTGCCGACATGGCCGGAGCTTTCCATCCGGGCATGAGCGGCGGCGGCGTCGTTCAGGGGGAATTCGCTGTCCATCACGGGGCGCAGCTTTCCTGCGGCGATCATCGGCCAGACATGCGCCTCCACCTCGGCGGCGATGCGGGCCTTGGCGAGGTCGCTCTGCGGGCGCAGGGTCGATCCGGTGATCGTCAGGCGGCGCATCATCACCTCGGCGAAGTTCAATTCCACCTTGGGCCCTCGCAGGAAGGCGATCTGCACCAGCCGCCCTTCGGTCGCCAAGGCCTTGACATTGCGGGGAAGATAGCTGCCCCCGACCATGTCGAGGATGAGTTGCGCCCCGCCTTCGTCATGCATCATGGCGACGAAATCGCCCGTACGGTAGTTCAGCGCCTTTTCGGCCCCCAGCGCCTCACAGGCGGCGCATTTCTCATCCGAACCGGCGGTGGTGAAGACCCGCGCGCCCAGCGCCCTGGCGATCTGGATCGCGGTCGTCCCGATGCCCGAGGACCCGCCATGGACGAGGAAGCGTTCCCCGGCCTTCAGCCCGCCGCGCATCACCACATTGGACCAGACGGTGAAGCAGGTTTCGGGCAGGCAGGCGGCTTCCTTCAGCGAAAGTCCTTCGGGGATGGGCAGGGCATGGGCTTCGGGCGTGGAGACATATTCGGCATAGCCACCCCCGGGCAGCAGGGCGCAGACCTTGTCGCCGATGGACCAGCGCGTCACGCCGGGGCCGATTTCCACAACGGTTCCAGAGGCTTCGAGCCCCGGCAGGGGGGAGGCATTGGCGGGGGGCGCATAGCTGCCCGCGCGTTGCAGCGCATCGGGGCGGTTCACCCCGGCATAGGCCACGCGGATGACGATCTGGCCGTGGCCCGGCACGGGCACGGGGCGGGTGCAGGGTTTCAGAACCTCCGGCCCGCCGGGCTCGGAGATTTCCACGGCGCGCATGGTATGGGAAAGTTCCATCGTCTGTCCTTGGGCTTAGCCGCGGCGGAAGCGGTCCATCATCTTGCCGGGCAGGTCGTCGGGAACCGTCGGCACCCGCCATTTCTCCATCACCTTCGCCGGGCCTGCAAGCAGGGCCTTGCCCAGGGGATTTTCGCGCAGCTTGCCCTTGATCGTTTCGATCTGCATCACGTCGCCGATGCGGCGGTCGAGGAAATCCCAGGTCGCCTGATGACCGAGACTGTCATCGCCCAGCCAGTAGAGCACCGTCGATCCATAGACCGCCGAGAGGGTGGCCCGTTTGGAATACCAGTTCAGATCGCGGGTCTTGTCGCCGAGCGCGGTCCAGATCGCATCCGAGGTGCCCCAGATCAGTTTCGCCCCTTCGGCGGCGTGCTGCGGCAAAGCGAAAAGCGTGGTGCCGCGGCGGACAAGTTCGCGGTCTTCGACCAGATCAAGCCGGGTTCGGATGGCAAAGGCGATGCGGTCGCGAAAGCGCATCTGGGAAAGATCCGTCTTTTCAAGAGCTTCGACCATGCGGCGGTCGCCGTCCTTGTGATAGGCCACCGCAAGGTCGATGCCGCCGCGGGGATAGAGGGCGCGGGCCAGGCCTTCGGCCACGCCCGAATCGGCGATGGCGGCGCGGAGCGTCACCGCCGACCAGCCGTCGAAGGGGACATGCGCGAGCGCGGCCTGAAGCACCGCCTCGCGGGGGTTTTCAGTGGTTGGCTGGCTTTCCATGGCAGTCTCCTTCGCGGGGGTCGGTGGACAGGGAGCGTTTCCTTTGTTATAGGGCGCGCGCCTGCACACTGTAGTGCAACTCTAACTTAGGAAGGTGGTGACAACCACATGCAGGTCAGCGTCCGCGACAATAACGTCGAACAGGCACTCCGTGCCCTGAAGAAAAAGCTCCAGCGCGAAGGCGTTTTCCGCGAAATGAAGCTCAAGCAGCATTTCGAGAAACCGTCCGTCAAGAAAGCGCGCGAGCAAGCCGAAGCGGTCCGCCGTGCGCGCAAACTCGCGCGCAAGAAGGCGCAGCGCGAAGGCGCCATCTGAGGCGTTAGCGACACTGGGGGAGCGATCCCCACCCGATCAACCCCCGTCCGCAAGGCCGGGGGTTTTTCATTTTGGCAGGTTTCTTAAGGATCACGGATTTTCCCGGTTTTTCAGCGGGATGGGCGAAAACGCCTGTGCCCTGTTCTGTGCCGCAAACTGTGCAGCAAAGTGTACATACAAGTTCCGGCAGAGAGGCGCGGGGAAAACTGGTTAACCGTGCGCCTGCGCAGGGCGCATCCGGGGCCGGGCGGCCGGGTCAACTGGACGGATCGGCATTGTCACGCCCGATGTTGCGCATCAGGTAGAGCGCATAGATCGCGTTGGGCAGCACGAGGAGGACGGGGAAGACCATCATCACGATGCTGGGGTCGGTCGCATCCGTCGGCCCGCCCTGGGCCGAGGCGCCCAGCGTGAAGGTGGCGAAGTCCCACAGACCGTGGAGGACCATCGGCGGCCAGATGGACCCGGTGCGCAGGCGCATGGCCATGAAGATGAGCCCGCTGAGCGCCGCGGCGCAGGACTGGATCAGGGATTGCGCCACCTCGCCGGTGGTGAAGATGTTCAGGCTGTGCACCGCCCCGAAGAGGAGCGAGGTGAGGAGGACCGCAGGCCAGATGGAAAAACGCCTGCGGAAGCTGCGCAGCATCACGCCGCGGAACATGAGTTCCTCGGAGAAGCCCACGATCAGCGTGTTGATGAGAACCCAGATCATGACCGTTGCGGGTGGCAGCCCCAGGGCGACGGCTGTCCCCAGCCCGCCGAGGATGTAGAGCATCGGGAACCAGGCCAGCCGCAGGGTGCCGGGATGCTGCACTGCGCGCAGGCCCGTCTCTTCCGCCCGGCCCTGCCAGAGCGCGACGCCAAGGATGAAGGCACCAGCGGCGAGGATCGGCCAGTCGATCCCACGTCCCAGCGCGCCGCCAAGTTCTTCCGTCCCCCCTGCCATCAGGCGCGAGCCTATCACGGTGATGGCCGCCCAGAGGGCGAAGGCGGCAAGGGTGATCGGAATGGCGATGCGGGGCGTCATCGGGTTTCCTTTTCGGTCGGGCGTGTTGCGAGAGAACAGGGGCGGGAGGCGGGGCGCTATCCGCTTTCCGAAAGGGGCAGGCGGAAACGATTTCTGGCGCAGAAATCGGGACGAAATCTGACTCAGATTTCGCCTGTCGGCGTGGCGGGGGGAAGGGGGCCGAAATCTGCGTCAGATTTCGGGGCGGAATTTGCGTCAAATTCCGTTCCAGGCGGGGCATCGGGCGGGTGGCATGGCGGGGAGACCCCCGCCCTACACCGCCAGCGCCGTGGTCTGCACCACGGTCCTGAGCGCGAAGGAGGAATGCATCTGCCGCACGCCGGGCAGGCGCGACAGATATTGGCGGTGAATGCGGGCGAAATCCTCGGTGTCTTGCGCGAGGATCTTGAGCAGGTAGTCCGCCTGTCCCGCCATCAGATGGCATTCGAGGATGTCGGGGATGCGCGCCACCTCACGCTCAAAGGCATCGAGCAGCTCGTCGGCCTGCCCTTGCAGGGTGATTTCCACATAGACCGTCGTTGGGCGGCCGAGGCGGCGCGGGTCGAGAAGCGCCACGTAACCGGCGATGAACCCCTCTTCCTCCAGCCGTTGGGTGCGGCGGTGGCAGGCGGAGGGTGACAGGTTCACCCGTTCCGACAATTCGGCATTGGTGATGCGGCCTTCCTTCTGCAAGACGGTCAGGATGCGGCGGTCGGTTGCGTCAAGTTCGGACATTCGCGGGAGAAACCTTCGCCTGATGGGGTTTTCGCGATGGAATCTACCGCAAGGCGGCGATCCCGTCATGCAATATTCAAAGCATTTGCACCGGATGTGGCGGAAGCTTTTCCCATCCGGGCCGAGGAGGGCCCGCACGGGAGAGAGCATATGAAGATCGGATGTCCGAAAGAGATCAAGCCGCAGGAATTCCGCGTCGGCATGACGCCGATTGCGGCACGCGAGGCGGTGGCGCATGGGCATGAGGTGCTGGTGGAAACCGGCGCGGGGCTGGGCGCGGGCTTTGCCGATGCCGATTACATCGCGGCGGGGGCGTCCATCGCCGCCGATGCGGCGGAGGTTTTCGCCAAGTCCGAAATGATCGTGAAGGTGAAGGAGCCGCAGGCGGTGGAACGCGCGCGGCTGCGCGAGGGGCAGGTGCTGTTCACCTACCTGCACTTGGCGCCCGATCCGGAGCAGACGAAGGACCTTCTGGCCTCGGGCGTGACGGCCATCGCCTATGAGACGGTGACGGATGATCGCGGCGGCCTGCCGCTGCTGGCCCCGATGTCGGAGGTGGCCGGGCGGCTGGCACCGCAGGTCGGGGCCTGGACCTTGCAGAAGGCCAATGGCGGGCGCGGGGTTCTGATGGGCGGGGTTCCCGGCGTGCTGCCTGCGAAGGTGGTGGTGATCGGCGGCGGCGTCGTCGGCACCCATGCGGCGCGGGTCGCGGCGGGGATGGGGGCGGATGTCACCATCCTGGATCGGTCGGTGCCGCGCCTGCGCTATCTGGACGACATTTTCCACGGCACGGTGAAGACGGGCTATGCCAGCGCGGGCCTGACGGCGGAACTGGTGGCCGAGGCCGACATGGTGATCGGCGCGGTGCTGATCCCCGGTGCGGCGGCACCGAAGCTGGTGACGCGGGCGCAGTTGAAGACGATGAAGCCCGGCGCGGCCATTGTCGATGTGGCGATCGACCAGGGCGGCTGTTTCGAAACCTCCCGCGCCACGACGCATCAGGACCCGATCTATGAGGTGGACGGCATCCTGCATTACTGCGTGGCCAATATGCCGGGCGCGGTGGCGCGGACCTCTACGCTGGCGCTGGGGAATGCGACCATGCCCTTCATGCTGGCCCTGGCCGACAAGGGGTGGAAGCGCGCCTGCGCCGAGGACAAGCATCTGCTGAACGGGTTGAACACCCATAAGGGCAAGCTGACCTATGCCGCTGTGGGCGCGGCACTGGGACTGCCGTCGATCAGCGGGGCCGAGGCGCTGGCGCTGTGATGCGGAAGGGCCGCGGGATTGCCCCCGCGGCCCCTTTGCCCGGTCGGTGACAGGGTCACTTCTTCAGGGCGTCGCGAATTTCCATCAGGATGTCCAGTTCCGTCGGGCCTGCGGGCGCGGCAGCGGCTTCGGCGGCCTCTTTCTTGGCGGTGGCCTCTTTCAGCTTGTTCACCGCCTTGACCAGAAGGAACACGACCCAGGCGATGATCAGGAAGTTGATCACCGCGGTGATGAAGGCCCCATAGGCGAAGACCGGGGCGCCGGCGTCGCGGGCGGCTTTGAGCGAGGTATAGGCCGGATCGGCGCCCGACAGGTCGATGAAGAGGTTGGAGAAATCGATCCCGCCGGTGATCAGGCCGATGATCGGGTTGATGAGATCGCCCACGAGCGAGTTGACGATGGCCGTAAAGGCCGCACCGATGATGATACCGACGGCAAGGTCCACGACATTGCCGCGGGCGATGAATGTCTTGAATTCGTTGAGCATTCCACTGGTTCCCTGTTTCTTTAGACTTTGGCCCCTGCCCCGTCAGGGGGCCGGACAGGCGCAGCTATGCACAGATTCATGAATAATTCATCATTTTCGAACATGTCGCCGCAACACGGGGCCGGGGCTGTGTTCAGACGGTGCGCACCATCGTATGGGCGGCGTTGAAGCCGAAGATCAGGCGCAGCGGGCCGATGCCTGCGGTCCGGTCCAGCACGAAGCCGCGCCGTTCATACAGCGCCTTGGCCCGCCAGTTGGTATCGACCACGTCCAGCCGCACCGCCGGATAGCCGCGCTTGCGGGCCTCGGCCACGATCGCCTCCAGCAGCGCGGTGCCGACGCCCTGCCCGCGCACGGAGCGGGCGACGCAGAGCCCGTCGAGGAGGAAGCGCTTGTTGTCGATCTCATTGCCCAGAAGGCGCAGGACGAGGCCGCGCCAGCGCCCGCCGATCGGGCCGTAGATGGCGCGGAGATCGGACTCGCTGCCGCCGGCAAAGCTGCCGCCGGGCGATTTGAACCCGGCGATGCCGACGAGGCGACCGTCGCCGTCGATGGCGGTCAGGCAATGGTCGGCGCGCATGACGCGGTTGAGGAAGCGGATCGCCTGCGGCTGGGGGCCGAGGACGCGGCCCAGCTTGCCGCCGAAGGCCTGCCAGTAGAGGGCCGCCGCCTCGGCGCGGAGGTGGTCGGGAAGGCCGAGTTCGATGCGGATGTCGCGGCGGGTCATGCTGCGGCCGCCTGAAGCAGGGCCGCCTCGTGGCCGGCGCCGAGAATCCAGCCCTCTTCGGCGATATCGGCGATATCGGGCAGGGCGAGGAGCGGGTCGAGCGCGCCCTCTTGCGACAGGCGGTGCAGGGCGCGGGCGAGGAGCGTGACCTGCGCGGCATCCTTGATGCCCGGCTGCTGCGCGACAAGGGGGGCGAGGAGCGAGGGATAGACCTCGGCCAGCACGGCGGGGGCGCGGGCGGGGGGATCGAAGGGCCAGACGGCAACGCCGGGGCGGCGGGACAGGCGGTGGATCATCGGCAGGCCCATCAGCGCCTGCGACCCGACGGAGCCGGTGGTGTAGAGTTTCCAGACGGGTTGGGCGCGGGGCACCTGCCGTTCCACGGCCCGGCGCTCGGGCAGGGCGAGGGCGGGGTAATCCACGGCCTTCCGTTCCGGCAGATGCGGCAGCGGCAGGCGGGCGGGGCGGCCCCAGAAGGGGCCCTTGCCGATGCTGGCATTGATGGCATCGGCGACGGCAAAGCGGTTGTTGCGGTTGCCGTCATCGGTGATCCGGTCGGCGAGCCAATGCCAGAGGGCGCGGGGGTCGCCCTGCCCCGTCAGCCGCGCGGCAAAGCCCTTGGGATAGCCCATCGGGAAATCGAAGCCGATCAGCAGGCGGCGGCCTGCGGCCTGTTCGGTATCCATCAGGGCGGCAAGATGGGCCTCTGCCTCGGCCCGTGTGCGGAAATAGCGCGCTTCGGTCCCTGTGGCGCTGGCGGTGCCGATCCAGATGGCATCGGCAGAGGGTTTCGCGGGCGAGGGGCCGTTGGAGGCGGACCAATCCACGATGGCGACGGTGTCGAAGCGCTGCGCGGTCAGCCCGACCTCGGCCAGGATGAAATCGGCCACGGCGGCGGTATCGTTCAGGTCCAGCACGGGAACGGGCAGCGAAAGGCCCGGCGCATCCGTCGCCACGGCGCGGACGAGGGGATCGCCGGTCTGGATCAGGTCCTGCCCCGTTTCGCGCCGCCAGACCTCCAGCTTCCGGTGGCGGTCGCGCTTGTAGCCTTCGACCAGCACCAGATCGACAGGGGCGAGGCGGGCCAGCACGGCGGCGAGGTCGGGTTCCGGGCCGCGATGTTCCACCATCAGGGCGAAGCGGTCTTTTGACGCCAGCACCACCTCGCGCGCGCCGGCCTGACGGTGGCGGTAGGTGTCCTTGCCGGGTTGGTCGAGGTCCACGTCGTGATGGACGTGTTTCACGGTGGAGACGGAAAAGCCGCGCGCCGTGATCTCGGCCACCAGACGTTCCATCAGGCTGGTCTTGCCGGAATTCTTCCAGCCGATGACGCCATAGACTTTCATGCCGCGCCCTCTTTGGCCGCGCCCTCTTTGGCTGCGGCTTTCAGCCTTGCCTCGGCGGCGGCGAGGTCTTCGGGCGTGTTGAGGTTGGCGAAGGCCCCATCGGCGGGGAAATCGGCTCGCGCGGCGCGCAGGGTTTCGGCGAAGTCGCGGACGCGCGGCGTGGCGCCGCTGGCGAGGAAGGCGCGCAGGGCGGTTGTCGCGGTGACGGGCCAGAGGCCGCAGGTCGGGTGATCGTTGCCCCCGGAGCGGGCCAGCGCCGCGCCCGTATCATCGGCGGCGAGCAGAAGGCGCGGCACGAGGTCGGGCGGCAGGAACGGGGCATCCGTGGGCGCGGTGACGAGATGGGTCGCGCCGAGGGGCGCGGCCCAGTCCAGCGCAGCGAGCAGGCCGGACAAGGGGCCGTGCGAGCCGCCCTCATCCGGCAGCACGGGCAGGCCGAAGGCGGCGAAGCGGGCGGGATCGCCATTCGCGCTGATTGCCAGCCGGTCCACCTGCGGTTCAATCCGGTCGATCGCATGGGCAATCAGGGGGCGGCCCGCCAGCGGCAGAAGCGCCTTGTCGGCACCGCCCATGCGGCGGCCCTGTCCACCTGCGAGGATTACCCCGAAAATCCGCATCCCGACCTTTCCCTTCGCTGCGGAAAGGCCTAAGCCACGAATTGCGCAAGGTAAAGCGCGAGGCCCGATGACCCCCCTACGCACCGCCTTCTTTCGCGGCTTTCTGGCCGCCCTGCCGATGATCGTGGTCGTCGGTCCCTTTGCCATGCTGTTTGGCGTGGTGGCGACCGAGGCGGGGCTGAACGTGGTGGAGACGATGCTTTTCTCCGTGTCGGTCTTTGCCGGGGCGTCGCAATTCGCAGCGTTGCAGACGATGCAGGAGAATGCGCCCGCCTTGGTGGTGCTGGCGACGGCGCTGGCGGTGAATCTGCGGATGGTGATGTATTCGGTGACGCTGGCCCCGCATTTCGGGGAATTGCCACTGCGGTCGCGCGCCCTGATGGCCTATTTCCTGGTGGATCAGAGTTTCGCCACCACGATGGCCGAGATCGACCGGCATCCTGCCATGACCGCGCGGGAAAAGCGGGCGGTGTTCTTCGGCGCGGTGGTGGCGGTGGCGCCCTTGTGGTTCGTGGCCTCGCTGGCGGGGGCGATGGTGGGGCGGGCGATCCCGCCCGAATATGCGCTGGATTTCGCGCTGCCGATCACCTTTCTGGCCATGGTCGCGCCGATGCTGCGCAGCCTGCCGCATCTGGTGGCGGCGGGGGTGTCGATCCTGCTGTCGCTGCTGCTGGCCGGGATGCCCTATGGCACCGGGCTGCTGGTCGCGGCCTCGGTCGCCATGGCGGCGGGGGCCGGGCTGGAGCGGTGGCGGGAGGGGCGGCGGGCATGATCGACAAGGCCACCTTCTGGATCGTGATGCCGGCGCTGGCGCTGGGGACCTATGCGATCCGGTTTTCCTTTCTTGGCACGCTGGGGGCGCGGCCTTTGCCCGGTTGGCTGACGCGGGCCTTGCGCTATACCGCAGTGGCGGTGCTGCCCGCGCTGGTGGCGCCGGGCGTGTTGTGGCCCGCCGCGACCGGGGGCGAGACGGACCCGGCCCGGCTGGCCGCCGCGCTGGTGACGCTGGGGGTGGGGGTGATCACGCGCAGCACGATGGGCGCGATCCTGGCCGGGGGCGGGACGCTGTTCGCGCTGCTGGCGCTGACGGGTTAGAGCGGTGCCTGCGCGGATTGCACCAGAAGGACACCGTGGTTCTTGTCGGCATCCTGGTCATAGATGACGCGGGTGGTGACGCCTGGGAGGCGGCCGAAATCTTCCATCAGCCGGTTGGGATACCAGGTGGAGCCGATGGATTCGAAGCCCGGCACGCCGCGCAGGATATCGGAGATGGACCGCGCGCATTGCGCCTTTGGCACGGCGCCATAGGCCTTGGCCCGCCGCGCCACCAGATCGGCCACGCCGGGCGAGACGATGACGGTCTGTTCCACGACGCGGAACGTCTCGCGCGCGTGGTAGTCGATGTAGAAGTTCACGATGCGCGGGGTGATGCCGAAATGCACATCGTTGCGTTCGGGGATGCGGGGATGGTTCCAGGTTCCAGCCGGGTCGAACATGATCCGTTCGGAATCGTTGATCATCAGCCCGCTATGCGCCCCGGCATTGGAGCGGTTGTTGATCACGGTGAAGAGCGTGATCGCATTCGGGCCGTCATGCACATAGCGCGCCGCCTGCACCCGTTCCTCGGGCGCCCAGACGGGTTCGGCCCCGCAGGCCGCAAGCGTGAGAAGCGCGAAAAGGGCAAGGACGACGCGCAGCATGATCCGATCCTGGGATGAAGAGGGCGGCGACGGCCCGTCAGGCCCCGACGAGGGCGAGGAAGATCAGCAGGGCAAGGATGATGATCACGCCCCATTTGGTGAAGGCCAGGAAGCCCGCAAAGGTCTTTTCCTGGGCGCGGATGTCCATGCTGCCGGGCTTGTGTTCGGGGTGGTGGTCGGCCATGTCGGTTCCCTTTTGTCGTCTTTCCCGGTCCGATAGCCGATAAACGGGCGGCTGTCACCCCTCGCGGCGTCGCAGGTCAGGCGGAACCGTCGCCGGATTCGCCACCTGCCCATTGCCGCATCATCTGAAAGCCGATCCGGCGCGGCGGGTCTTCGGGCTGGTCCTTGGGGATGGCGCGCAGAAGGACGTTCAACTGGCTGACATGCTGGATGAGCTGGGTCTTCAGACCGTCTTCGTCGCGGCCGTAGAAGGTGACGAGATCGGGGTCGAAGAAGCCCAGCCCTTCGATGGCCAGAACCCCGGCCTGACCGCCCGCGAAGCCCATCGCCACTTCCTGATCGGCATCAAGCTGGGCTTCGAAATTCTGGATGTAGAGGATGAGGCGTTCATAGGCCCATTCGGCGGGGCTTTTGTCTTCGAGCTTGCGGCGCGTGGCGGCCTTGGGCAGGGGCGCGGTTTCCAGCTTGCCGCATTGCGCGGGGTCGGAATGCACCGCCTTGGCGCGGGGCGCGGCAGAGGCTTCGGCAGGGGTTTGGGTCGGCGGGGGGTTGGTCTGGGTCATCGGGGCGCCTCCTGGCGGGCAGGGAACGGGATCGGGCGGGCGAGTGCAAGGGGGGACAGGATCGGGGGGCGCTAGGCGGCCTGCCAGAGCCAGGCCCCCTGCGGCGACAGGCGGCGGGTGACCAGCCCGCGGGCGAGAAGGCAGTTCAGATGCGCCACCGATTCGACCAGCGCCATGCCATATTCCGCCCCGTCGATCTGCCGCTTGAAGAGCGGCAGGAAGCAGTCGGCGGCGGTCTGCGGGGTGGCGAGGTGGTCGCAGAGCCGCGCCAGGGCCGCTTCGTGGTTCTCGATCATCTGGCGCAGGCGCAGAGGCAGGCCGGTGAAGGGCAGCTTGTGGCCGGGCAGGACGAGGTGATCGGCCTGCGCCAGCGGCTGGAACCGCGCGCAACTGTCCAGCCATTCGGTCAGGGGATCGGCGTCGGGTTCCGTCGGATAGACGCCGATATTGGCCGAGATGCCGGGAAGAAGCTGGTCGCCGCCAAGAATGAGATGGTCCTCCAGCGACCAGAGCGTCGCATGTTCCGGCGCATGGCCATCGCCGCAGCGCACTTGCCAGCGGCGGCCCCCGGCGGTGAGGATGTCGCCTTCGCGGATGCGGGTGAAGCCGGGGGGAAGCGGCGCCACGACATCGGCAAAGTTGAAGGGCCGGGTGGCGGCATAGGCGGCAAGCCGGTCCGGCGAGACCCCCGCGCGGCGCTGAAACTCCACCTGCTCGGGCAAGGGAAGGGCCTGTTCGTCCAGCGTGAGCATCCGGGCATAGAGCCAGCTTGTCCGCGTCGTCACCAGCTCCGCCCCGCGCGACTGGAACCAGCCGGCAAGCCCGATGTGATCAGGGTGGTAATGGGTGACGATGACGCGGGTGACGGGCCTGCCGCGCAGCGGCCCGGACAGCAAGACCTCCCAGATCGCCTTGGCGCGGCGGGAGGAGAAGCCGGTATCGACGATGGTCCAGCCATCGCCATCCTCCAGCGCGAAGACATTGACATGGTCCAGCGCCATGGGCAGGGGCAGGCGCAGCCAGAGGATGCCGGGCGCGACCTCCACGCCTTCGCCTTCGGCGGGTGGGGTATCGAAGGGGTGGCGGATGCCCGCCTCTGCTGCCGCGTCGGTCATGGCGCCCGGCTTATGCCGCGCGCCCTCAGGCGGCAAGGTCTTCGGGCGACAGTGCGAAGAGTTGCGCCGCCCCTTCCCGCGCCTCGGCCAGCAGGCCCGCATGGGCGGGCAGCAGGCGACGGATCGCCACGCGGGCCAGCGCAAGGCGCGCGCCCCCGGCAAGATGGGCCGCGCGCAGATGGGCATCCGCCCCCAGCACCAGCGCGAAGGCGCGCAGGTAAGGCACGGCCCCGGCGAAACGGTCGGTCAGATCCTGCTTCAGCAGCGCCTCGGTCCCTTCGCGCAGGGCCTCGGCGGCGTTCCAGACATCGGTCGCCAGATCGGGAAGCGTGGCGCGGGCGGCCTCGGCCGCGGACTGCACCTCGTCGATCAGCGTGAAGGCGGCGGCCCCGCCATCGGCCATCTTGCGGGCGGTCAGGTCCATCGCCTGGATGCCGTTGGTGCCTTCGTAGATCGTCGTCACCCGCACGTCGCGGGCGAATTGCGCGGCGCCGGTTTCTTCGATGAAGCCCATGCCGCCATGGATTTGCAGGCCCATCTGCGCGATCTCGTTGCCGGTATCGGTGCCATAGGCCTTGGCGATGGGGGTCAGCAGTGCGGCGCGGGCCTGCCAGTCGGGGCTTCCGGTGGCGGCGGCCATGTCGATGGCCAGGGCGCAGGACAGGGCGATGGCGCGGGCGGAATAGACCTGCGCCCGCATGGTGGCCAGCATCCGGCGCACATCGGCATGATCGGTGATCGGCGCGCGGCCCGTGGGGGTGCGGCCCTGCACCCGCCCCTCGGCATAGGCGAGCGCCTGCTGGAAGGCGGCCTCGGCCACGCCCACGCCCTGCACGGCGACGCCAAGGCGCGCGTTGTTCATCATGGTGAACATGGCGGCCAGGCCCTTGTGCGGCTCACCGACCAGCCAGCCCTGCGCGCCGTCATATTGCATGACGCAGGTCGGCGAGCCATGCAGGCCCAGCTTGTGTTCCAGCGAGACAACCGAAAGGCTGTTGCGTCGCCCCGGATTGCCCGCCGCATCGGGGATGAATTTCGGCACGAGGAAGAGGCTGATCCCCGCCGATCCCGGCGCGGCATCCGGCAGGCGGGCCAGCACCAGATGGCAGATATTCGGCAGGAAATCCGCATCGCCCCAAGAGATGTAGATTTTCTGCCCGGTGATCGCATGGCTGCCATCGCCCCGCGGTTCGGCCTTGGTGCGCAGCGCGCCAAGATCGGTTCCGGCCTGCGGTTCGGTCAGGTTCATCGTGCCGCCCCATTCGCCCGAGACGAGCCGGGGCAGATAGGTCGCGCGCAATTCGGCCGAGGCGTGATGTTCCAGCGCCTCGATCTGGCCCTGCGTCAGGAGCGGGCCGATTTGCAGGGCGAGGCAGGCGCCCGCCATCATCTCGTTCACCGCGGTGGCCAGGGCCATGGGAAGGCCCATCCCGCCCGAACCGGGCCGGGCGGCCATGCCGATCCAGCCGCCCGCCGCAATGGCGCGATAGGCTTCGGCAAAGCCGGGCGGGGTGCGGACGATGCCGTTCTCCAGCCGGGCACCGACCTTGTCGCCGACGCGGTTCAGCGGCGCGAGCGTGGTTTCGCAAAGGCGCCCGGCCTCGGCCAGAACGGCGCGGGCGGTGTCGAGCGAGGCATCGGCGAAGCGGTCGGTGGCGGCAACGCGGCCATAGCCAAGCCCCTGCGCGAGAAGGAAGTCGTAATCGGCAAGCGGCGCGCGGTAGGGCATGGGTCTTTCCTTCGGCATCGGGTCCGGGGCGCTGGCGGCTTGGCATCGGGGCCGGGGCGCGCTAGGACAGCGGACCTGCAAAGGTTTACAGGGCCTTGCCCCCCACTCAAGCCCAACGCTGCGTCACGGCCATGCCAGAGACCCTTACCCTGCCCGCGACCGAGGACGGACTGGCCCGCGCCGCCGCCCTGTTGCGCGCGGGCGACCTTGTCGCCTTCCCGACGGAGACGGTCTATGGCCTGGGCGGGGATGCGCGGAATGACAGGGCCGTGGCGGCGATCTTTGCCGCCAAGGGGCGGCCCAGTTTCAACCCGCTGATCGTGCATCTGCCCGATCTGGCGGCGGCGCGGGCGGTGGCGGTGTTCGATGACCGGGCCGAGGCGGTGGCGGCGGGGTTCTGGCCCGGCCCGCTGACGCTGGTGTTGCCGTTGCGGCCGGAGGCGGGGATTTCGCCGCTGGTCACGGCAGGGCTGGCGACAGTGGCAGTGCGGGTTCCGGCGCATCCGGTGGCGCAGGGCCTGCTGCGCGCCTTCGGCGGGCCGCTGGCCGCGCCTTCGGCCAATCCGTCAGGCAAGGTGTCGCCCACGCGGGCGGCGCATGTTCTGGCGGGGCTGGCGGGGCGAATCGCGGCGGTGGTGGAGGGCGGCGACTGCGCGGTGGGGGTGGAGTCGACGATCCTCGGCCTGGACGGCGCGCCCGTGCTGCTGCGCCCCGGCGGGGTGACGGTGGAGGCGCTGGAAGCGGTGCTGGGCCTGCCGCTGGTGGCGGGCGGGTCGGAGACGCGGCCCAATGCGCCGGGGCAACTGGCCAGCCATTACGCGCCGGGGGCGATGGTGCGGCTGGGCGTGACGGCGCCGGAGGCGGGCGAGGTCTGGGTCGGCTTCGGCCCCTGCCCCGGCGCGGCGCTGACGCTGTCGGAGACCGGGGACCTTGTCGAAGCGGCGGCGCGGCTGTTCCATGTCCTGCGGCAGGCGGATGCGGTGGCGGGCGAGCGCGGGCGCATCGCCTTTGCCCCGGTGCCGGAGACGGGGCTGGGCCGCGCGATCAATGACCGGCTGCGGCGCGCGGCAGCCCCGCGCGGCTGACAAATTTCTTCGAAGAAATTTGCAAAAATCTTCGAAGATTTTTGGTCTTCGGCGCGGCGGTCAGTCGAAGATGCCGGTCACCCGACCAAAGAGCATGAAGGCCCGCGCCGTGCGCGTATCGGCCAGTTCGGCGAGATCGGCGTCGGAGGCGACCTTCTCGAATTCCTGGAACGTCTTGTCGAAGCTGCGCAGGAAGTGATGCGCGGCATCGCGAAAGACCGTGTCCTCGCGCATCCGCGCCGCCGTCAGGGCAAGGGAGGACCGGTCGCGGATGCCGCCCAGTGCCGCGATGGTGCGGCCGCGTTCGCCCTGGGCGAAACGGCGCCAGAGTTCCGGGCGGGCGCGGTCGGGGCGGAGGTCATCCATATAGATGCCTTCCTGGGACAGCAGCGTGAGCACATCCTGCGCGGCGCGGATCAGCTTGGCCGTGTTGCGGTCTTCCAGCGCGAGGCGCAGGGCGCGGAAGCCTTCACGGTCATCCGGGTTTTCGGGGAAGTTGAGCGCGCGGATCATGTCGGCGACGGAGAGGGGCGCGCGCAGATCCTCGGCCGGGGTGCCGAGTGCCAGCGCGGGCTGTTCGTCCTGCGGCGCGGGGCGGGCGGGCGGCACCAGGGCCGCCTTGCGGTCGGCGGAGGCGACGGTCATGCCCGGATCGCGGCGGGTCTGGAAGGTGGCGAGCACACCTGCCGCCTCTTTGGTGACCTGCGCCACCTCGTCCAGCTTCTGTTCCATCACCGGCTTGATCGCGGCGGAGGTCTGTTGCGACAGGAGGTAGGCGTTGCGCATCGCATCCACCGTGGCCTGAAGCCGTGCCGCTTCGGCCCGCAGGACGCGGACGGAGCGCAGCGTCGTCACCGCCGCCCAGATCAGCGCGAGCGGCAGGAACACCACCAGCAGCGTCATCACCAGACCCAGCAGCCCGCCGCCATCCGTGGCGGGCGAGATCAGCGCATAGGCGATGACGGCCACGACCCAGACCAGCGCCAGAAGGGCGGCGACGATCTCGGTCGGGCCGAAGGGCGGGCTGTCCTCGCTGCGCAGGAAAAGCCCCAGCGGTTCCGGCCTGTCACGGTCTTCCGGCATTCTGTCCCCGGCCTCCTCTGGCTGTGGTCAGACGTAGCGGATGGTCAGGATTTCATAGCTCTTGGTGCCGCCGGGCGTCTTGACCTCGACGCTGTCGCCTTCGTCCTTGCCGATCAGGGCACGGGCGAGCGGGGAACGGATGTTCAGCAGCCCGCGTTCGATATCGGCCTCGGCCTCGCCCACGATCTGATAGGTGCGTTCCTCGTCGCTGTCTTCGTCCACGATCGTCACGGTCGCGCCGAATTTCACCGCGCCCGAGAGTTTCGACGGGTCGATGACATCGGCAAGGGACAGCATCCCTTCGAGTTCCTTGATCCGGCCCTCGATGAAGGACTGCTTTTCGCGGGCCGCGTGGTATTCGGCGTTTTCGGACAGGTCACCATGTTCCCGCGCCTCGGCGATGGCGCGGATCACGGCGGGGCGTTCGACCGATTTCAGGGTCTTGAGTTCTTCGTCCAGCGCGGTGAAGCCCGCGCGCGTCATCGGAATCTTTTCCATCGGTCCCAACATAAAGAAAAGGAAGGCCACGGCCCTGTTTCCGGGGCAGTGGCGTGATCCGTCCTGCGATTTCCGGTCTCACCCAACCCGACCGGACGGGCAATTGCAAGGCCCAGACGTGGCGGAATGCGGAAATCGGCGGCAGTCCATGGCCCTGCGACGCCGCGACATGCCGCGAAGCGACATTGTGATGCCGCGTTCCGATTGACCCTTTGGCGCGGCATCGGCTAGGGGATTGCGAGCCGCCCGCAAGATTATTGCGCGGGCAAGCAAGGGATAGCGGGGAAGGAGCAGGCGGAATGGCCGACATCGTCCGTGAGTCGATGGAATATGACGTGGTGATCGTGGGGGCGGGTCCGGCGGGCCTGTCGGCGGCGATCCGGCTGAAACAGCTTGACCCCGATCTGACGGTGGTGGTGCTGGAAAAAGGGTCCGAGGTCGGCGCGCATATCCTGTCGGGCGCGGTGCTGGATCCGTCGGGGCTGGATGCGCTGCTGCCGGACTGGCGCAGCATGGGCGCGCCGATCAAGACCGAGGTGAAGGAGGACAATTTCTACATCCTCGGCCCGGCGGGGCAGATGCGGATTCCGAATTTCCCGATGCCGCCCTTGATGAACAACCACGGCAATTTCATCGTCAGCATGGCGAATGTCTGCCGCTGGATGGCGGGCGCGGCCGAAGGCCTGGGCGTGGAGCTTTTCCCGGGCATGAGCGCCTCTGCGCTGGTCTATGAGGGCGACCGGGTGAAGGGCGTTGTCGCCGGCGAATTCGGCCGCGATCCGGAAACGGGCGAACCGGGGCCGTCCTACGAACCGGGGATGGAACTGCACGGGAAATACGTCTTCCTGTCGGAAGGCGTGCGCGGGTCGCTGTCGAAGGAGGTCATCGCCAAGTATGACCTGTCGAAGGGCAAATGCCCGCAGAAATTCGGCCTTGGCATGAAGGAAATCTGGGAGATCGACCCCGCCAAGCATCGCGAGGGCACGGTGACCCACACGATGGGCTGGCCGCTCGGGTCCAACGCGGGCGGCGGGTCCTTCATCTATCATCTGGAAAACAATCAGGTCTATGTCGGCTTCGTCGTCCATCTGAACTACGAGAACCCGCATCTCTATCCTTACATGGAATTCCAGCGGTTCAAGCATCACCCGATGGTGGCGGAACTGCTGAAGGGCGGCAAGCGCGTGGCCTATGGCGCGCGGGCCATCAGCGAGGGCGGCTGGCAGTCGATCCCGAAGATGGTGGCGCCGGGTGTGGCCCTGCTGGGCTGTTCGGCAGGGTTGGTGAACGTGCCGCGCATCAAGGGCAACCACAATGCCATGCTGTCGGGCAAGGCCGCCGCCGAGGCCGCGCATGACGCGATCAAGGCGGGCCGCGCGGGCGACGAATTGGCCGCCTATGAGACGGCGGTGCGCAACGGCCCCATCGGCAAGGACCTGAAGAAGGTGCGGAACGTCAAACCGCTCTGGTCGAAATACGGGCTTGTCGCCTCGCTCATGGGTGGGGGGATCGACATGTGGGCCAACACCATCGGCCTGACGATCTTTGGCACCCTGAAACATGGGAAGTCGGATGCGGCGGCGACGGGGCTGGCGAAGAGCCACAAGCCCATCGACTACCCGAAGCCCGATGGCGTGCTGTCCTTCGACCGGCTGACCAATGTCGCCTACAGCTTTACCAACCATGACGAGGCGCAGCCGGCGCATCTGAAGCTGAAGGATGCGGCGATTCCGATTTCGGTGAACCTGCCGAAATATGCCGAACCGGCGCAGCGCTATTGCCCGGCAGGGGTCTATGAGGTGCTGGGCGAAGGCACTGACGCCACCTTCCGGATCAATTTCCAGAACTGCGTCCATTGCAAGACCTGCGACATCAAGGACCCGTCGCAGAACATCAACTGGACCACGCCGCAGGGCGGCGGCGGGCCGAACTATCCCAACATGTAAGCGATGCGGTGACATTTCCGTGTGCGGCGGCGGGCCGGGTGGCGAAAAGCCCCCGGCCCGATTGCCAGCGGGGGCTGGCCCGGCTAGCTTTCTTCCTGCCCTTGACGCCCAAGCCCCCCTTACGCCGGAGCGCCGCCTGATGCCCACCCGCCCCCTGCCTGCCCTGCGCGCCCCGGCGCTGTTGATGGCCCTTGCCATGGCGCTGGCGCTGCCCGCCACGGCGCAGGAGGCGGTGGACGGATCGGCGGGCGCCTTCCTTGCCGCCCGCGTGGCCGCCTCGGAAAACGATTTCCGCGAGGCGGCCCGCTGGTATGACCGGCTGATCGCGACGGGGGTGAATGATCCGGCCACGCTGGAAGGCGCGGTGATCGCGCATCTGAGCCTGGGCGAGATGGACCGTGCGGCCGAACTGTCGCGGCAACTGGTGCAGAAGGGCGGGCGCAGCCAGACGGCCTATATCGCGCTTCTGGCCGATCAGGCGAAGCGCGAGGATTATGCCGGGCTGATCGCCGACATCACGGCAGGGCGGACGGTCGGGCGGCTGGTGGATGATCTGGTCATGGCCTGGGCGGCGCTGGGCGACGGGCGCATGTCGGATGCGCTGGATGCCTTTGACGCGCTGGCCAAATCGCCGGGGCTGGAGGCTTTCGGCCTGTATCACAAGGCGCTGGCGCTGGCCTCGGTGGGGGATTTCGAAGGGGCGGACAATATCCTGTCGGGGCGCGAGGCGGGGCAGATCGTGCTGATGCGGCGCGGGGCCATCGCCCATGTGCAGGTCCTGAGCCAGCTGGAGCGCAACCCCGAGGCGCTGGCCCTGCTGGACCGCGCTTTCGGGACGGAGGCCGATCCGCAGCTTGACGGGCTGCGGGCGCGGCTGGCGGCGGGGGAGCCGATCCCCTTTGACATCGTGCGCAACGCGCAAGACGGGATTGCCGAGGCCTTTTTCACCCTTGCCACCGCCCTGCGCGGCGAGGCGGAGGATGGCTATACCCTGATCTATGCCCGCGTGACCGGCCATCTGCGCCCCGATCATGCCGAGTCGCAGCTTCTGGCCGGCGGGTTGCTGGAGGCGCTGGATCAATATGCGCTGGCGGGCGAGGTCTATGCCCGGATCCCGCCCGAGAACCCGGCCTATCACGTGGCCGAGGTGGGCCGCGCCGATACGTTGATTGCCGAGGGCAAGGTGGATGCGGCGCTGGAAGTGTTGCAGGCCCTGACCCGCAGCCATGGCCATCTGGTGGAGGTGCAGTCTGCCATGGGCGATGCCCTGCGGCGCGAGGAACGCTTTGCCGATGCCATTCCCTATTACACCGCCGCCATCGACCGGATCACCGAGACGGAGCAGCGGCACTGGACGCTGTTTTACTCGCGCGGGATCAGCAATGAACGGGCGGGCAACTGGCCCGAGGCCGAGGCCGATTTCCGCCGCGCGCTGGAACTGAACCCGGATCAGCCGCAGGTCTTGAACTATCTGGGCTATTCCTTCGTGGACCGGGGCGAGAATCTGGACGAGGCTTTGGGGATGATCGAACGCGCCGTCGCGGCGCAGCCCGATGCCGGATACATCATCGACAGCCTCGCCTGGGCGCTGTTCCGCCTTGGCCGCTATGAAGAGGCGGTGGAGCCGATGGAACGGGCGGCGCTGCTGGAACCCGTCGATCCGGTGGTGACGGATCATCTGGGCGATGTCTATTGGGCCGTGGGCCGCAAGCTGGAGGCGCGGTTCCAGTGGCACCGCGCGCTGTCCTTCGATCCTGCGGAAAAGGATGCCGAGCGCATCCGCCGCAAGCTGGAGGTGGGTCTTGATGCCGTGCTGGCGGAAGAGGGCGCGAAACCCCTGACCGAAGTGGCGAATGGCAGCAACTGACTTCGCGCCGGCCAAGATCAACCTCTGCCTGCATGTCACGGGGCGGCGGGCGGATGGCTATCATCTGCTGGATTCCATGGTTGTCTTTGCCGGGGTGGGGGATCGGGTCAGCGGGACGCTGGCCGATCCCCCGTCGCTGGCGGTGACGGGGCCGATGGCGGCGAGCCTGTCGGGCGAGGGCGACAACCTTGTCCTGCGGGCCGCGCGGGCGATGGGGGTGTCGGCACGGATCGTGCTGGAAAAGCACCTGCCGGTATCATCCGGGATCGGCGGCGGGTCGGCAGATGCGGCCGCGACCCTGCGCCTTCTGGCGCGGCTGTCGGGCAGGCCCCTGCCGGATGCGGCGGCGGTGCTGGCGCTTGGCGCGGATGTGCCGGTCTGTCTGGCGGGCCGCCCCCTGCGGATGACGGGGATCGGCGAGGGGCTGGCCCCCCTGCCCCCGCTGCCCGAGGCCTGGCTGGTGCTGGCCAATCCGGGTGTGGCGGTGGCGACGCCCGCGATCTTTCGCGCGCTGGCGCGGGCCGACAACGCCCCCCTGCCCCGCGATCTTCCGCGGCTGAAGACGGCGGCGGAACTGGCCGCCTTCCTGATGATGCAGAGAAACGATCTGGAACCGCCGGCGATCACGCTGGAACCCGTCATCGCGCGGGTGAAGGAGCGGCTTTCGGCGCAGGCGGGCTGCCTGATGGCACGGATGTCGGGATCGGGGGCGACCTGTTTCGGCCTTTTCGCCGATCCCCTGTCGGCACATGCCGCCGCCCGCGCGATTCGCGCGGCGGAACCGGGCTGGTGGGTGGCCGACGCGCCGCTGCTTCAGCCCCAGTCGTGACGGAAGGCCACCTCGCGCCCATCGGCGCGGCGGATGGCACGGGCCACGAATTCGGGCGGGAACCCTTCCTCCAGCGCGCCGACAACCGTCACCTCTTCGCCCACCTCGACCGGCAGGCTGTTCGGGCCGATATAGACGGTCACAACCCCCGTCTCGTCCTTCAGCCGGAAGGCATCGGTATCGGTGATCCGCAACACCTTGCCCGCCAGCGTGACGGGCTGGCCACGCGGGGCCTTGGTGATGGGAACCGGGACGGCAAAGGCAGCAGAGGCAGACAGCAGAACGGCGGCCATCGCGGCGGAACGGATCATCGTCATCTCCCTGTTGTTGTCTTGTTGCACAGGGAGGTGGGAAAGCCGCCCGCCCTCCGCAAGGGGGGCGGCCTGCCCGGATCATTCATACTGATGCGAGAAAGCCACCCGGCTGCCATCGGCGCGCACCGCTTCGCGCGCATAAACCTCCAGCCGGCCGAAATCGCGGTCCACGATGCCGCTGAGGGTGATCGTCTCGCCGGTGTTGAAGGGCACGATGCCGGGGCCGACATAGACCAGCACCGAGCCGCTTTCGTCGCGGAGGCGGAATTCATCCTCATCGGTGATCTGTTCCACCACTCCGCTGATGGTGGCGGTGGTGCCATATTGCAGGTCGCCGATGGCGACCGTGGTCGCCGCCGTATTGGCCAGAACGGGACCGGCCACCAGCAGGCCGGCAAGAAGAAGAACGCTGCGCATCGAACCCTCCGTGATGTTTCACTCGGGTCGAGGTCGGCACGCGACCATGCCCGCACAACCGGCCTGACGCGGAGTTTATCGGGCGTGAGCGGCGGATCAGCTAATCCGTGCCACCACGTAATCGGCAAGGTCCGACAGCATGTCGCGCAGATCATGCGCGGGCAGATGGTCCAGCGCCTGCCGCGCCGTGGCCGCCCACATCAGCGCCTCGTCCCGCGCGGCCTCCATCGCGCCATGGCGGGCCATCAGCGCCATCGCATGGGAAAGATCGCCGTCGCGCTGATCCCCCTTCTCGATCACGCGGGTCCAGAAGGCGCGTTCCTCGGCATCGGCCCGCGCCACCGCCTTGATGACCGGCAGCGTCAGCTTCCGTTCGCGGAAATCGTCGCCGGTGTTCTTGCCGATGGCGGCATCGGTGCCGCCGTAATCCAGCAGGTCATCGACGATCTGGAAGGCGATGCCCAGCGCATCGCCATAGGCGCGCAGCGCCTGCACCTGCGCCTCGGGCACCGCCGCGATGACGCCGCCCACTTCCATGGCGGCGGCGAAAAGCGCCGCCGTCTTGCCGCGGATCACCTGAAGGTAGATGGCTTCCGTCGTGCCAAGGTCCTGCGCGGCGGTGAGTTGCAGCACCTCGCCCTCGGCGATCACGGCGGAGGCATTGGCGAGGATGTCCATCACCCGCAGCGACTGCGTTTCCACCATCAACTGGAAGGACCGCGCGAAAAGGTAATCGCCGACAAGGACCGAGGATTTGTTGTCCCACAGCAGGTTCGCCGTGGGCCGCCCCCGGCGGCGCTGGCTTTCATCCACCACATCGTCATGCAGAAGCGTGGCGGTGTGGATGAATTCCACCGTCGCGGCCAGTTTCACATGGTTCTCGCCCGTGTATCCACACATGCGCGCGGCGGCGAGGGTCAGCATCGGGCGCAGACGTTTCCCCCCGGCCTCGACCAGATGCGCCGTCACTTCGGGGATGCGCGGGGCGTGCTCGCTGGCCATGCGGGTGCGGATCAGGGCATTCACCGCCGCCATATCCTCGGCCAGCCATTCGGCCAGCCGGTCATGCGGTTTTCGCGCGGCCTCGTCCAAACCCATACCCCCGCCTCTCGACATTCCGGGGCGGTGCCCCTTTACTCTGCCCCATGAAAGAACTTCTGCGCAGCACCGATCCGACGATCATCGCCTTCGCCTCCGCCCTTCTTGAAGGCGAGGATATAGAGGTATTCGATCTGGACGTCCACATGAGCATCCTTGACGGCAGCCTCGGCATTTTGCCGCGCCGGTTAATGGTGCGGGACGAGGATCTGTTCATCGCCCGCGCGGTGCTGCGCGACAATGGCATCCCGACGGGGCTGGAGTGAGCGTGTTTCCCGACGAGGCCCTGTCGGATGACAAGTTCCTGATGGGCCGCCTGCGCCTGCTGCAACCGGTCAAGGGCTATCGCGCGGCGACGGACCCCGTGCTGCTGGCCGCCGCCTGCCCGGCGCGGGCGGGGGAGAGCGTGCTGGATCTGGGCTGCGGCGCGGGGGCGGCGGCGCTGTGCCTGGCGGCGCGGGTGCCGGGGGTGGTGCTGGCGGGGCTGGAGGTGCAGCCGGAATATGCCGATCTGGCCCGCCGCAATGCCGCGCGCAACGGCGTGACGATGGAGGTGGTGGAGGGCGATCTGGCGGCGATGCCACGGGTGCTGCGGCGCGACTTCGACCATGTCATCGCCAACCCGCCCTATTACGACGCGGGCGGATCGCCCTCGCCCGTCGCGGCGCGGGACCGGGCGCTGCGGGTGGCCACGCCCATCGCCGCCTGGGTCGCCGCCGCGGGGGCGCGGCTGCGGCCAGGCGGCTGGCTGACCATGATCTTCGCGACGCAATGCCTGCCCGAGGCGCTGGCGGCGCTGCCGCCCAAGCTCGGCTCTGCCGCCGTGCTGCCCCTGGAACCGCGGATCGGACGGGCGCCGCCGCGCGTGATCCTTCAGGCACGCAAAGGGGGCCGGGCGGCCTTCCGGCTGCTGGCCCCTGTGACCCTGCATGAGGGCGCGGCGCATGATGGCGACCGCGAGAATTACACCCCTTTGGCGAGGGCCGTCCTGCGCGAGGGGGCCGATCTGTCGGCGGCCTTTGGCCGGGATGGGAACACCTGTCCGTAAGTCGGCACCGAATATCCGTGACACGACTCGGTGGTTGTGTTGCACTCAACCTGTCGGAACCAGTCACGAGGAGGACGGATATGACGATTGCTTCGCATCTGCAGGAACTGCGCCGCAAGCATGAGCACCTCTCTGAAATGGTCGAGCGTGAGCAGCGAAGCCCCGGCGCGGATGCCCTGAGGATCGCCGAGCTGAAGAAACAGAAACTCAGGCTCAAGGAAGAAATGACCCGCCTGCAACAGGCGTAAGGGATCAGTCCCCGGCGCTGGTGCCCGCCCGGGCCGCCAGCGCCGCCCCCCCCGTGATCAGCACCGCCGCGCCGAGGATTGTCCAGGACGCCGGGCTGATACCCGCGATGACCAAGGCAAGGGTGGACAGCAGCGGTGCCGCGTAGGAGGCGACGCCGAGAAGCTGGATGTCGCCCTTCTTCATCCCGATATCCCAGGTGAAGAAGGCCGCCCCCACCGGGCCGATGCCCAGCGCGAGGATGGACAGCCAGCCGAGGCCCGTGGCGGGCCAGACCGTTTCCTCCACCAGCGGATGCACCAGCGCGGACAGGATCGCCGTGCCGAGGCAGAAGATGGTGACGCTCTCCGTCGGCACATCGCCCAGGCGGCGCGACAGGGTGGAATAGCCGGCCCATGTGATCGCGCAGAGAAAACCGAGGAACAGGCCCAGCGGCGTGGCCGCGCCGCCCGCCTCGCGCCCCAGAACGATCAGCGCGGCCCCGGCAAAGGCGATGACGGCCCCGATCAGGACCATGGGGCGCAGCCTTTCGCCCGGCAGGAAACTGGCGAAAAGCACGATGAAGAGCGGCCAGAGATAGGCCATCAGCCCCGTCTCGGCCGCAGGCGCGATGCGGAAGGCGGTGAAATAGAGCGCGTGATAGCCGAAAAGGCCGAGGATGCCGAAGGCATAGACCTTCCACGAAATGCCGCGCAGCCGGTCCAGCCCGTTCCTGAGTGTCCAGATCAGGCCCAGCATGCCGCCGATGCCGAAGGTGAGGGCATTCAGCAGGAAGGGCGGCACCGGGGCCGACCCGATGGTGAAGAGCGCAAGCAGCGCCCACATCAGGACGGCGGTAAAGCCGATGGCTGTTGCGCGTGACGTCTTCATCCCTGCCTCACCAAATTTCTTCGAAGAAATTTGCAAAAACCTTCGAAGATTTTTGGCCCTTCTACCGGCTGCGGCGCAAAAGCAAAAGGCCCGCGCCGAGCGCGGGCCTTTCCTGCGAAAACTGCCGGTTCAGACGAAGAACTGCCCGCCATTGGCCGAGATGGTGGAGCCGGTGATGAAGCCCGCATCATCCGAGGCCAGGAAGACCACCGTCCGCGCGATTTCCTCCGGTTCGCCCAGACGGCCCACCGGGATCTGCGGGATGATGCGTTCGTTCAGCACCTTTTCGTCGATCGCCTTGACCATCTCGGTCGCGATATAGCCCGGGCAGATCGCGTTGACGGTGATGCCCGCCCGCGCCCCTTCCTGCGCCAGCGCCTTGGTGAAGCCCAGATCGCCCGACTTGGCGGCGGAATAGTTGGCCTGCCCCGCCTGCCCCTTCTGCCCGTTGATGGAGGAGATGTTGATGACGCGCCCGAACTTGCGGTCGCGCATCCCCGACCAGAGCGGATGAGTCATGTTGAAGAGGCCGGTGAGGTTGGTGTCGATCACCTCTTTCCACTGCTGCGGCGTCATCTTGTGGAACATGGCGTCGCGGGTGATGCCCGCATTGTTCACCAGCACATCCACCGGGCCGACCTCGGCCTCGACCTTGGCGATGCCCGCCACGCAGGCATCGTAATCCGCGACCGACCATTTGAAGGTGGGGATGCCCGTCTCCTTGGTGAAGGCCGCCGCCGCCTCATCGTTCCCGGCATAGTTGGCAGCCACCTTGTAGCCCGCCGCCTTCAGCGCCACCGAAATCGCGGCGCCGATCCCGCGCGAACCACCCGTCACCAAAGCCACTCGTGCCATTCGTCCCTCCTCCTGAATTCGGACATGCTTGAAATGGTGTTACCGAAACGAAGAAGGGCGCGCAACATTATTGCGCGCCCATTTCGCATCTGCGGCATTGTGGCCGCAGCATCCGCCGATCAGGCGCGTTCCAGGCACATGGCGACACCCATGCCGCCGCCGATGCAGAGCGTGGCAAGGCCGCGCTTGGCGTCGCGCCGCGCCATTTCAAAGAGCAGCGTGTTCAGGATGCGCGCGCCCGAGGCGCCGATCGGGTGGCCGATGGCGATGGCGCCGCCGTTCACGTTCACGATGGACGGGTCCCATCCCATGTCCTTGTTCACCGCGCAGGCCTGGGCGGCGAAAGCCTCGTTCGCCTCCACGAGGTCGAGGTCGCCCACCTTCCAGCCCGCCTTGGCCAGCGCCTTGCGGCTGGCATGGATCGGGCCGACGCCCATGATCGACGGATCAAGTCCCGCGGTGGCATAGGAGGCGATGCGGGCGAGCGGCGTCAGCCCGCGCTTTTCCGCCTCTTCGGCCGACATGATCAGCACCGCCGCCGCGCCATCATTCAGGCCCGAGGCATTGCCCGCCGTGACCGACCCGTCCTTGGTGAAGGCGGGTTTCAGCTTCTGCATCGAGTCGAGCGTCGCGCCGTGGCGGATGTACTCGTCCGAATCGACCGTCACATCGCCCTTGCGGGTGGAGATGGTGAAGGGGATCACCTCATCCTTGAACTTGCCGGCCTTCTGCGCGGCTTCGGCCTTGTTCTGGCTGGCCAGCGCAAATTCATCCTGCATGTCGCGGGAGATTTGCCACTGCGCGGCGACATTCTCGGCCGTCTGGCCCATGTGATAGCCGTTGAAGGCATCCCACAGCCCGTCCTTGATCATCGAATCGATGAACTTCATGTCGCCCATCTTGGTGCCCGCGCGCATATGCGCGACATGGGGCGACAGCGACATGCTTTCCTGCCCGCCCGCGACCACGATCCGCGCATCGCCAAGCTGCACATGCTGCGCGCCCAGCGCCACGGCCCGCAGGCCCGACCCGCAGACCTGATTGAGCGACCAGGCGCTGGCCTCCTTGGCCAGACCGGCCTTGATATGCGCCTGCCGGGCCGGGTTCTGGCCCTGACCGGCGGTCAGCACCTGACCGAGGATCGTCTCCTCAACCTCGGCCTTGTCGACACCGGCGCGGGCCACCACGGCCTCGATCACCGCCGCGCCAAGGTCATGGGCCGGGGTATTGGCGAAGGCCCCGTTGAAGCTGCCGACGGCCGTCCGGGCCGCGGAAACGATGACGACATTGGTCATGGCTGATCCTCTCTCTCCCACACCGGGCAGGGTCCACGCGACCCCGCCGCCTTGCAGCATGGCCTAGACGCGGGGGGAAACAAAAGCAACAATCTTGCGGGCCCGGATTGACGCAGGGTCATAGCCCCTGGGGATAGAGCTTGGGCAGGCCAAGATGGTGGCCCTGAAGGCAATCCACCCCCAGGGCGGCAAGCCATTCAGCCTCGGCCGCCGTTTCCACCCCCTGGGCCACGGTCAGCATGTCGAATTCCCGCGCCAGGGCGAGGCAGGCAGAGACCATCACCTGATTGTCCGCCTGCGCGGCGACGTCGCGGGAAAAGGCGGCGTCGATCTTCATCAGGTCGAAGGGCAGGTCGCGCAGATGGCGCAGATGCGTCAGCCCGGCCCCGAACCCGTCCAGCGCGAAGGCGATGCCTTTGGGGCGCAGCTCCGCCATCAGCCCGGCCAGCAGTTCCGGCACCGTCATCGCGCTGGACTGGCTGATTTCCAGGATCAGCCGGTCGCCCAGACCCGCCTCGCGCGCAAGGCCCGCGCGCAGCAGGCGCAGCCAGCGCGGCCAGCCCACCGAGCGGGCCGACATGTTGACCGACAGGCGCAGCGTCGGATGGCGGATCAGCGCCTCGATCCCGATGGCCAGGGCGGCGCAGTCGATGTCGCGGCCCAGCGCGTGATTTTCCACCGCGGCGATGAAATCGCGGGCGGGAATCACCTGCCCGCCGGGATCGAGCAGCCGGATCAGCCCTTCGTGGAACCCGATGCGGGACGGGCGGCGCGCCACGACGACCGGCTGATAGGCCAGCCGGAGGCGGCGCTGGCGCACCGCTTCGGCCACCCGGTCCAGTATCCGCCCGTCGCTTTCGGCCAAAGCCGCCGAAAGCGGGCTGCCAAGCCCGTCTTCCATCGCCCGCGCCCCCTGCGCATCCTTCAAGCCAAACCCTTGGCAAGACTGCCCGCCTCCCCGTAAAGATCGGGTAAAGCCGTGCGCCGCGCCGGGGAGGGACCGACAGATGACCGACCGTTGCCCCTGGTGCGGGACCGATCCGCTTTACGTCGCCTATCATGATGAAGAATGGGGCGTTCCCGAACGCGACCCGCGCGCCTTGTGGGAAAAGCTGGTGCTGGACGGGTTCCAGGCCGGGCTGAGCTGGATCACGATCCTGAAAAAGCGCGACAATTTCCGCGCGGCCTTTGCCGGATTCGATCCCGTCACCATCGCCGGATGGGGCGAGGCCGAGGTGGCGCGCCTGCTGGCCGATCCCGGCATCGTCCGCCATAGGGGCAAGATCGAAGGCACAATCCGTTCGGCCCAAGCCTTTTTGGCGGTGGAAGAGCGGGAAGGTTTCGCCCCCTATCTGTGGAAGCATCTGGACGGCCGGCCCTTGCAGAACGCGCCGCGCAGCATGGCCGACATCCCGACCCAGACGCCGCTGTCAGAGGCGATTTCGCGGCAGTTGCGGAAGGATGGCTTCACCTTCTGCGGGCCGACCATCGTCTATGCCTTCCTTCAGGCCACGGGGCTGGTGAATGATCATCTGGTGACCTGCCCCGCCCATGCCCGCGTGCGGGCGCTGGCCGATCCGGCCTGACCGCCGCCTCAGCGGCGGGCGGGGCCGATCAGTCGCGCCAGCCTGGTAAAGACCTCGTCGGGGTCGAGGGTGACATTGGCGATATTCGGCCGCCGGTCATGGATCGACTTGCGCGCCCCCTGCGCCACGGGCCGTGCCCGCAGCAAGAGGGGCGGCACTGTATCCTGCACCTGCCAGGCACCGCTGACGGGGATATCCTCGTCATCCGTGCCATCCGGCACCGCCTGATAGACCAGACCGGGCGCCCGGGAAAACCAGCCGACCTTGTGCTGCGTCGTGCCATAGGGCGTGAGATAGACATCCGCCCGCTCGGCCCAGAGCACGCTTTCGCGCAGCGAATTGCCCACCATGTTGACCACCCGGTCGGGCTGGGTGACGCGGGCACGGATGCCCTCGGCGATGGCGTGCAGACGGTCGATGGTGGCGGCCCAGCGATCCGTGATCTCGTCCCGGCCCACCGGATAGGAAAACCCGTCAAGCAGAAGCCGCGCCTCGGGATAGGCCGCGAAGAGCCGGTCGGCGATATGGCGGATGCCGTCTTCCTGACCAATCCAGCTTTTGTCGCCGAGGCGCATCCCGATCCAGACCACGGGCCAGGCCGGGGGCAGCGCCTCGGGCGACAGGGCGCCGCGGGCCGGGGGCAGGCGCCGCATCGCGGCGCGCAGCCGTTCGATCAGCGAGAAGGCCACGAAGTACCCCCCCGCCACGACCAGAAGATCGGTTTCCGACCAGGGGCAGGGGTCCACGATGGCCGAACGCGGCACCGTCCGCAGCCGCCCGCGCAATTCGGGATAGAAGTCATCGAGCGGGCCGAAGAATTCCGTCCCGCCGAACAGCACTTCGGCGATCCGGTCACCATTGCCTTCAAGGAAGACACGCTCCAGCCCGCTGTAATAGTTCCAGATGTGATGGGCAAAGTTCGGGACCTGGGTGATCGACAGGAGCACCCGGCGCGGCCTGTCAGGGGCCGGACCGCGCGCCATCGCGGCATTGTAGTCGGACACCGACCGCGCCGCCCGCGTGGCCAGCACCACCAGCAGATTGGTCAATTCGCGGGTGAAGCCCGCCCGGTTCGCCTTTGCCCCCAGATCGAGGACAAGATCGAATTTCGGGATGTAGATCGCGCTGGCCTTGGCCCCGCTGCCATGGGTGATCAGGAAAAAGGGATGGGTGCCCAGATAGTGATAGCAGGCCCGCCCGTAGATCGCGCAGGAATCGACCGGATGCACCATCCGGCCAGAGAACGGGTCGGGCATCGGCAGGCGGCCCGTCTCGACCGCGCGGTCCTGATAGCCGCAGAAGGGTTCCACCGTCTCGACATGCGTCCTTGCGCCACCTTCGGGAAAGGCCGTCTGATCCAGCACCGCCGCCCAGACGGGATGGCAGCGCAGAAGGGGCCGCAACGCCTCGGCCAGCGCGGCAAGGTCGATCCCCAGCCTGGCGCACTGCGCGAGGTCGGCCCGGCCGGGCGCAAAGACCGAAACCCGGCGCCGGTTCTGCGGGGCCAGCAGGAAGAGAAGGAACTTGTCGGCCGCCAGCATCGCCCGCGCCTCTGCGGGGCCGATGGGGCGGCCCTCGGCGAAGAGACGCCAGAAGCGCCGGGCCCTGACCATCGGCGGGGTCTGGAAGAGCCGGGCGATTCGGTCGGCCAGCCGGGCCTTCAGATCGGCGGGCGGCATCAGGTCGGCCAGCCGCATCACCACGCTGCGCATCAGGTCGGGGCTTTCGTCCAGCAGGGCGAAGAGCGCTTCGATCCGGTCTTCGCCCGGCCCGATGGCGACCGCCTCCCAGGCGGCCAGCCGCGTGCGATCCGTGGGATGGGCAAGGACGGCGGCCCGCAATTCGGCGCATTCGTCCAGGCTGGCCGGGGCGGCCTGCATTTCTTCCATGGGTCACTCGCACTCTGTCACTGGGTCAACACGCGGCCCCGTCGGGCCGGGGCTGACGCTAAACCCTGCCCGCCCCCCTGTTCAAGACAGCAGCGGCGGATTTGCCGCCGCGCTGCCTGCCGATCAGTTGGCGGCCATCAGGGCCCTGAGGATGGTCTGGGCATGGGCGCTGTCCCATTCGGCATCGCCGATCAGGCGGCCCACCTCCTGCCCCTCGGGGTTCAGGATCACCGTGACCGGCAGGCCCATCACTGCCATGGGCCGGGCGAAATCGCTGCGCGGGTCGCGCAGGATGGGCAGGGCCTGCACCCCCGCCTCTTCATAGAACCGTTCGATCCCTTCCACCGCATTGCGCCCCGTCGCCACCGGCAGCACCGCAATCTCGGGCATGGCCTGTTGCAGGCGCAGCAGGGACGGCATTTCCTTCCGGCAGGGCGCGCACCAGGTGGCCCAGAAGTTCAGCACCACCCATTGCCCGCGCCACTGCACCAGCGGCACCTCGGCATCCTGCGCATCGAGGAACACCCCCTCCGGCACGGCGGCGGGTTCGGAATGCAGCGCCAGCTTCTTCATGTCGCCTTCGCGCAGGTCGGCAAGGTCGCCTGCAAGGGCCGCATTTGCACCGATGGCCAAGGCCGTGTAGAGGACGGCCAGAATTTTCCGCAGCATCATCCCTCCGAAGGCCGCCCCCATGTCCGCTTCCTCCGATGCCAAATCCGCCAACCAGATGTGGGGCGGGCGCTTTGCCGAAGGGCCGGATGCCATCATGACGGCGATCAACGCCTCCATCGGCTTCGACAAACGGCTTTACGCGCAAGACATCGCAGGGTCACGCGCCCATGCGGCAATGCTCGCCGCGACAGGCATCCTGACGAATAGTGACGCCGAGGCGATCGGGGAAGGCCTTCTCACGGTCTTGTCAGAGATTGAAACCGGTTCCTTCCCCTTCCGCACCGATCTGGAAGACATCCACATGAATGTGGAAGCGCGGCTGAAAGAGATCATTGGTGCGCCCGCAGGCCGCCTGCACACCGCCCGGTCGCGCAATGATCAGGTGGCGGTCGATTTCCGCCTCTGGGTCCGCGATCAATGCGATGCCGCCATCGCGGGGCTGGAGGCGCTGATCCGCGCCTTCCTGGCCCAGGCCGAGGCCGGGGCGGATTGGGTGATGCCCGGCTTCACGCATCTTCAGACCGCGCAGCCGGTGACCTGGGGCCATCACATGATGGCCTATGTCGAGATGCTGTCACGCGACCGGGGCCGGTTCATGGATGCCCGCGCGCGGATGAACGAATGCCCGCTGGGCGCGGCGGCGCTGGCGGGCACCTCCTTCCCCATTGACCGGCACATGACGGCAAAGGCGCTGGGCTTTGACCGACCCACGGCCAATTCGCTGGACAGCGTCAGCGACCGCGACTTCGCGCTGGAATTCCTGGCCGCCAGCAGCATCTGCGCCATGCATCTGTCGCGCTTTGCCGAGGAACTGGTGATCTGGTCTTCGGCGCAATTCCGCTTTGTCCGGCTGTCCGACCGCTGGACCACCGGCAGCAGCATCATGCCGCAGAAGAAGAACCCCGATGCGGCGGAATTGCTGCGGGCCAAGCTGGGCCGCATCCTGGGGGCCACGGTGGCGCTCTTCACCGTGATGAAGGGGCTGGCGCTGACCTATTCCAAGGACATGCAGGAAGACAAGGAACAGGTCTTCGACGCCGCCGATACGCTGATGCTGGCGCTGGCCGCGATGACGGGGATGGTTTCGGACATGACCGCGAACCGCGCCGTGCTGGCGCAGGCGGCGGCGAGCGGGTTTTCCACCGCGACGGACCTTGCCGACTGGCTGGTGCGCGAACTTGGCCTGCCCTTCCGCGAGGCGCATCATGTGACCGGCACCTTGGTGGCAAAGGCCGAAGCGAAGGGCTGCGACCTGCCCGACCTGTCGCTGGACGAGATGCAGGCCGTGCATCCGGGCATCCGCGCCGATGTCTTCGACGTGCTGGGGGTGGAAAACTCCGTCCGGTCGCGCCGCTCCTATGGCGGCACCGCGCCGGATCAGGTGCGCGCGCGCATCGCCGAGTGGAAGGCGCGGCTGGGCTGATCTGGCGACGGCCTTGCCTCTGTTGCCCGGTTGAGGGACACTCCGTCCCATGATCCCGACTGCCGCCCTTGCTGCTGGCCTGCTGCCCCTGCTCGCCCTTGCTGGCTGCGAGGACACGCGCCTGCCGAGCCTGACCGTGCCATTGGGAGACCACAGCACCTTTGGCACCGACCTGCGCGCCGAGGACCCGGTCCTTGGCATCACCGTGATCGACCCTTTCGACAGGTTGCCCGGATGATCCGCCCCCTTGCGCTTGCCACCCTGATCGCCCTTTGCGCCTGTTCCTCGCCACGCCTGAATGCCGGGCTAAGTCTTGGCCCGGACGGGCTGAGCGTCAGCCCGTCGGTATCCGCCGGGCTGGGCGGGGGACGCATCAGCTATGCCCCATGACGCCCGCCCCCGCGCCGGCACCAGATCAGAGGACCACATGACGCGCCTTCTTGCCCTTGCCTGCCTTGCCCTTGTTGCCGCCTGCGGCGTGGATGGCCCGCCGATCCCGCCCTCGCAGGTGCCTGCCGAAGCGCAAACCACCGGCATTTCGGTGACCGGAACGGCCGAGATCGGCATCGTGGGGGGCAACGGATGACGCCGCTGCGCTGGGTCTGGCTTGCGCTGGCCATCTGGGGCGCGGTGCATCCGATGTATTGGTTCGTCACCTACATGCAGGAAACCGGCACCGGGCTTTCGGGCCTGATCGACGCCTGGTATGTGAACGCCTCGACCACCGGGCTGACCTGGGACCTGACCATCGCAGCCGTCACGCTGACCGTCTGGGTGCTGGCGGAAAGCATCGGGCGGCGGCACTGGCGGGGGCTGGTGGCGATCCCTGCCACCTTCTGCATCGGCGTAAGCTGCGGCCTGCCCTTGTATCTGCTGCTGCGGCGCGCGGGCTGAGGCCCGCGCAGGAAGATTTTTCGTCCGAAAAATCTTCGCCGCTCTGCCAAGGCAGAGCGGAGCGAAAAATTTTCGCATGAAAATTTTTCGGCCCCAGCCGCGAATTGCGCCCCCCGGCGGGTCTGCTATAGCAACGGGCGACATGTGTTTTCCGCAGGGGCCGAGGGATGGACCATTTCCTGTATCGCAACGGCACCCTGCATGCCGAGGATGTGCCGGTCGCTGATATCGCGGCGCAGGTGGGCACGCCCTTCTATGTCTATTCCGCCGCCACGCTGACCCGGCATTACCACCTCTTCACCGAGGCGCTTTCGCCGCTGCCGCATCTTGTCTGCTTTGCCATCAAGTCGCTGTCCAACGTGGCCGTGCTGAAGCTGCTGGGGGACCTTGGGGCGGGGATGGATGTGGTCTCGGGCGGGGAATACCGCCGGGCGCGGGCGGCGGGCGTGCCGGGGGACCGGATCGTCTTTTCCGGCGTCGGCAAGACGCGCGAAGAGATGCGGCTGGCCCTGACCGGCGGCATCCGGCAGTTCAACGTGGAAAGCGAACCGGAACTGCGCGCCCTGTCCGAAGTGGCCATGTCCCTGGGCGTGACCGCCCCCATCACCATCCGCGTCAACCCCGACGTGGACGCCCGCACGCATGAGAAGATTGCCACCGGCAAGAAGGAAAACAAGTTCGGCATCCCCATCGCCCGGGCCTCCGAAGTCTATGCCGAAGCGGCCCGCCTGCCGGGGATCGAGGTGATCGGGATCGACGTCCATATCGGCAGCCAGTTGACCGAGCTGGAACCCTTCGAACAGGCCTATCTCAAGGTGGCGGACCTGACCCGCCGCCTGCGGAGCGAAGGCCATGACATCCGCCGCCTCGATCTGGGGGGCGGTCTGGGCATCCCCTATACGCGGTCGAACGAAGCCCCGCCTTTGCCCACCGATTACGGCGCGCTGATCAAGCGCACCGTGGGCGATCTGGGCTGCGAGGTGGAGATCGAACCCGGCCGCCTGATTTCCGGCAATGCCGGGCTGCTGGTCGCCTCGGTCATCTATGTCAAGAACGGCGAGGGGCGGGATTTCCTGATCCTCGACGCCGCGATGAACGATCTGGTGCGCCCGTCCATGTATGGCGCGCATCATGACATCGTGCCGGTGGTCGAACCGCCGCCCGCCGCCCCGACCCGGCCCTTCGATGTGGTCGGCCCGGTCTGCGAGACGGGCGACACCTTCGCCAAGGCGCGCGACCTGCCGCTGGTGGGCGAGGGCGATCTGGTCGCCTTCCGGTCGGCCGGGGCCTATGGGGCGGTGATGGCCTCGGAATACAATTCCCGCCCGCTGGTGCCCGAGGTGCTGGTGAAAGGGGATCACTTCGCCGTCATTCGGGAAAGACCGACCTTTGACGAAATCCTGAACCGAGATACCATCCCCGCATGGTTGTAAGGCGGCAAGGCCGCGCCCCAAGCGACAGAGGCCCCGCCCCGACGGATGGAACAGGATCAGCACAGCCCGCTTTCCGCCCTTTCCCGCCCGCTGCGGCTGACGCTGCTGGGCATGTGGGCCGAGCGGCTGGTCCGCTGCTTCTGGCCGTTCTGGACCGTCCTGCTGATCGCGCTTTCCGCCCTGTCCTTCGGCGTGCAGGATCATCTTCCGCTGGAAGCGGCCTGGTTCGCGCTGGTCATGGCCATCGTGGCGGCGCTGGCCACGTTGTGGCGCGGGCTGCGCGCCTTCCGCGCCCCCTCGCGGGCAGAGGCGCTGATCCGGCTTGATTCCCGCCTTCCCGGCCAGCCCATCGCCGCGCTGACTGATACGCAGGCGATCGGTGGCGATGATCCGGCCTCGCTGGCTGTCTGGCAGGCGCATCGCGCCCGGATGGCGGCCCGTGCCGCCGCTGCGCGCCCTGTGGAACCCGACCTGAAACTTGCCCGGCGCGACCCTTTCGCCCTGCGCTATGTCGCGCTGACGGCCTTTGTCATGGCGATGATCTTCGGCTCGCTCTGGCGCGTCACCTCGGTCGAGGCGCTGGCACCTGGGGCAGGGAACGAGCTTGCCGCCGGTCCCGCCTGGGAAGGCTGGGCGCAGCCGCCCGCCTATACGGGCAAACCCTCGCTCTATCTGAATGACATTGCCGAAGGCGCGCTGGACCTGCCCGTCGGCACCCGCCTGCAATTCCGCCTCTATGGCGAGGTGGGCGAACTGACGCTGTCGGAAACCGTCTCGGGGCGGACGGGGACGGATGTTCCCCCCGCCTCGGACCCGCTGCACGACTTCACGCTGCTCCGCAGTGGCGAGGTCACCGTCGGCGGGCCGGGCGGGCGGAGCTGGCGCATCACGGCGACGCCGGACATGGCCCCCTCTGTCACCCCGTCCTCCACCGCCGAGCGCGAGGGGGATGGCCAGTTCACCATGGAATTCACCGCGGCCGATGATTACGGCGTGGCCGCGGGCCGGGTCAGCATCGCGCTGGACCTGCCTGCCATCGACCGCCGCTTCGGCCTTGCCGCCGATCCCGAACCGCGTGATCCCGTCGTGCTTGACCTGCCGATGCCGATGACGGGCGACCGCGCGCAGATTTCCGAAACGCTGGTCGATGACCTGTCGCAGCATCCTTTCGCCAATCTGCCCGTCGCCATGACCTTCACCGTCGCCGATGCCGCCGGCCAGGAAGGCAGCGCCGAACCGGTGCGCCTGACCCTGCCCGCCAAGCGTTTCTTCGATCCGCTGGCGGCGGCGCTGATCGAGATGCGGCGCGATCTTCTCTGGACCACCGCCAACGCCCCGCGTGCCGCGCAGATCCTGAAGGCCGTCACCCATCGCCCCGAAGACCTGATCCGCAACCAGCGCGCCTATCTGCGCCTGCGCGTCCTGATGCGGGATCTGGAGGCGCAGCAGGTGAGCCTCTCGCCCGACGCCCGCGATGCCTTCGCCGCCGAATTGTGGGAAATCGCCCTGCTGGTGGAGGAAGGCGACCTTGCCTCGGCCATGGAACGGCTGCGCCGCGCGCAGGACCGGCTGGATGAGGCGATGCGGAACGGGGCCGACCAGTCCGAAATCGAACAACTCATGCAGGAATTGCGCGAGGCGATGAACGATTACATGCGCGAACTGGCCGAAGAGGCCGAGCGCAACCCCGACAGCCAGCTTTCCCAGAACATGGAAGGGATGGAGATGTCGGGCGACCAGCTTCAGCAGATGCTGGATGAATTGCAGCGCCTTATGGAAGAGGGCCGGATGGCCGAGGCGCAGGAACTGATGGAAATGCTGCGCCAGCTTATGGAAAACATGCAGGTGGCGCAGGGCGAAGGCCAGGGTCAGGGCCAGGGCGGCCCCGGCCAGCAGGCCATGCGCGAATTGCAGGACACGCTGCGCGGCCAGCAGGGCCTGTCCGACGATGCCTTCCGCGATCTTCAGGACGGGCAGGAAGGCAATGAAGGCCAGCGTCCGGGTCAGGGCGAAGGGCAGCAGCAGGGCGAGGGCGGGGAGGAGGGCCAGACCGAGGGCCGCAGCCTCGCCGAACGCCAGCAGGACCTGCGCGACCGTCTGGGCCAGTTGCAGAACGGCCCGCTGCCCGGCGATGGCAGCGAGAATGGCGAAGAGGGCCGCCGCCAGCTTGATCGTGCCGGCCGCGCGATGGAAGAGGCGGAAGAGGCGCTGCGCGAGGGCGATCTTCCCGGCGCGCTCGACCGTCAGGCAGAGGCGATGGAGGCGCTGCGCGACGGGATGCAGCAACTCGGCGAAGCGATGGCCGAGGACCAGCAGCAGCAGGGCAATGCCGAACAGGGCCAGGAATTCGGGCAGGCCGATCCGAATGGCCAGCGCGATCCTCTGGGGCGCGAGCCGGGCAATTCCGCCCGCATCGGTTCGGATCGCAACATGCTTCAGGGCGAGGATGTCTATCGCCGCGCGCAGGACATTCTGGATGAAATCCGCCGCCGGTCCGGCGAACAGGCCCGACCGGAAAGCGAACGCGACTATCTGCGTCGCCTTCTGGATCAGTTCTGACGGGGGTCGGGCGGCATAGGCCGGGCGGCAGGGATCAGCCGCCCGCCACGCCGGCATCGGCGGCGGTCAGGCCGCGCACCATGTCTGTCGCCGCGCGCATCATGCCATCCAGCCAGAGGCGCAGCCCGTCCACGCCAGAGACATAGGCATCCATGCCCCCGGCCAGCGCCGGAATCTGCGCCTTGATCAGCGGCGCCGCCACATAGGCTGCAAGCAGCAGGACCGCCACCATCAGGGCCAGCGCAAAGCCGCTGCGGAAACCGCGCGCTTCGGCGGCCGGGGTCTGGCTGCGGTCTTCGGACAGGTCCGCGACCGGCAGTTCGCTGCCCTTGAGCGAGGAATTGATCTCTTCGATATCCGGCAGAAGGTCGCGCCGGGCCGCCGGGCGGGGCGGGGCGGGGGGCGGGGCATCGGGGTCGATCCCCTGCATCTGCGCGATGCGCCGCGCGGCCCCGGCAAGGCCAGACCCGGCGGCCGTGGCCGAAGGCGCGGCGGCGGGCGGGGCGGCCAGCCCCAGATCGGGCTGCGTCTCGATGGCGCTGCCTTCGATGCGGCGGGCTGCGGCTTCGCGCTCTGCCTCTTCGCGCAGGATCGCCATCAGGCTGTCATCCAGGGGGCGGCGCGGCAGTTCGGCCATGGGCGGGGCGGTTTGCGGGGCGGGCGCGGGCGGGGCGGACCGGGCCGCCGCGGCCAGCACCGCCTCGGGATCGGCAGGCTGCGGCGCAGCACTGGCCGCAGCCGATGCCGTCACCGGCGCAGCCTCGGCCACAGGCGACGGCGCAGGTGGGGGCGCAGGTGCGGGGGCCGGATCGGCCTCTGCCACCTGGCCGAAAAGCTCTTCTTCCTGTTCCAGCGCCAGTTCAATCTCGGGCGGAAGCTGGAACCAGGCATGACCGCAATTCGAACATTGCACGTCCCGCCCGGTATCCGGAATGGCGGATTCCTCCACCTCGTATTCCGCATCGCAATTCGGACAGATGAGCCGCATTTCCCTCGATCCCCAAGTTCACCCCCGGCCAAGGGCCGGAAAACACCCACCGTCACCGCAGGATGACACCAACCCACAAGCACCACAACTGCAAGTCAGGCCGCATTGCAACCGGGGCCACCTTGGGCAATGCTGCGCGCGCAAGCAAGGGCCCGCAAGCAAGGGGCAGTGAATACCCGTGATCGCCTTCGACAACGTCGCCTATAATTACGGCGGGGGAGAGCTTCTTTCTGAGGTCACCCTGCGTCTTTCTCCGGGGTCCTTCCATTTCCTGACCGGACCCTCCGGCGCGGGCAAGACGACATTCCTGAAACTGGCCTATGCCGAATTGCAGGCCACGGCAGGCCGGGTGACGATCTTTGACCGCGATGTCCGCAGCCTGTCGCGCGACGATGTGGCGCGCACCCGGCGGCGGATCGGGGTGGTGCATCAGGATGTGCAATTCCTCGACCATCTGCCGATGGCGGCGAATGTGTCCCTGCCGCTGACGGTTTCGGGCAAGGCGGGCGATCCGCGCGACCTGACCGACCTTCTCGCCTGGGTTGGCCTCGGCCAATTGGCCGACGCCCTGCCGCCGCAGCTTTCGGGCGGCGAAAGGCAGCGCGCGGCGCTGGCGCGGGCGGTCATCATGGGGCCGGATGTGATCCTTGCCGATGAACCGACCGGCAACCTCGACTGGGAGATGTCGCTGCGCCTGCTGACCCTGCTGGTGGAACTGAACAAGATGGGCAAGACCATCCTCGTCGCCACCCATGACATGAACCTGATCCGCACCGCCAAGAACCAGGTCGCGGCGCGGGTCCTGCGCATCCGCAACCGCCGCATCCAGCTTGCGGGGGCGGACCTGTGATCGACCGCCTCCGCCTGTTCCTGACGCCCGACCGGCAGGCCGACCGCGTGGTCCCGCCCACCGGCCATACTGCCTGGCTGACCGGCTTTACCGCCGGCGCCATGACCTTCCTCGCCGTCTTCGCGCTGGCCTTGTCGATGGCCGCCGACCGGCTGGCGGACCGCTGGTCGGATGCGCTGGCCCGCACCGCGACCATCCGCATCTCGGCCCCGGCCGACCAGATGCAGGCCCAGACCGCCGCCGTGCTGGAGGTGCTGCGCACCACGCCGGGCATCGCCGAGGCCCGCGCGCTGAGCGATGACGAACAGAAGGCCCTGCTCGCCCCCTGGTTCGGCCCCGATCTGCCCATTGACGCCCTGCCCCTGCCCCGGCTTGTCGAGGTGACAGAGGCGCCCGAAGGCTATGACGGCGAAGGGCTGCGCCAGCGCCTGCTGGCCGAAGCGCCGGGCGCCGTGCTGGACGATCACACCCGCTGGCGCCGCCCGCTGGCTACCGCTGCCGCGCGGCTCAATCTGCTGGGCGGCCTGTCGATCCTGCTGATCGGCGCGGCCATGGCGGCGATGATCACGCTGGCCGCCAATGCCGCCCTTGCCGCCAATGCGCAGGTCATCCGCGTGCTGCGGGTGGTGGGGGCGCAGGACGACTATATCGCCGCCGCCTTCGTCCGCCGCTTTACCCTGCGGGCGCTGGCCGGGTCGGCCATCGGGGCCGTGGCCGGGATGATCGGCATCGCCCTCCTGCCCCCGGTGGACGAGGCGGGGGGCTTCCTCACCGGCCTCGGCTTTCAGGGGGCTGGATGGCTGCTGCCGCTTCTGCTACCCCCGGTGGCGGCGCTGGTTGCGCTGCTGGCCACGCGCGCCGCGGCCTTCCGCAAGCTTCGGGAACTGCCATGACCTATCCGCTGCGCTGGCTGATGTCGCTGCTCTTCATCGCCCAGATGTATCTGGCGATGCTGGTGCTGGCCATCGCCTTCGCCCCCTATGCCATCGCCAGCCGCAACGGCGCCTGGGCGGGCATCCGCACCTATTGCCGCTGGGTGCGCTTTTCCGCGCGCCACATGGTGGGCCTGCGGTCCGAAATTCGCGGCACCGTCCCGCAGGGCGAAGTGCTGATCGCCTCCAAACATCAAAGCTTCTTCGACATCATCCTGATCTGCTCGGTCGTCGCCCGGCCGAAGTTCATCATGAAGAAGGAGTTGAAATGGGCGCCCCTTCTGGGCTTCTACGCCTGGCGGATCGGCTGCATCCCGGTGGATCGCGGCAAGAAGGGCCGTGCCATCGCCGAGATGAAGAAGGCCGTCGCCGCCGGGTCCGCCGTTCCGGGGCAGCTCATCATCTATCCGCAAGGCACCCGCGTCGCGCCGGGCGCGGCCCTGCCCTACAAGGTGGGCACCGGGCTGCTCTATCAGCAACTGGCGCAGCCCTGCATCCCGGCCGCCACCAATGTGGGCGTATTCTGGCCGCGCCACGGCATCTATCGCAGGCCCGGCCTCGCCGTGGTGGAGTTCCTGCCCGCCATCGTCCCGGGCCGATCCGTCGCCGATTTCATGGCGGAACTGGAGCGGGTGGTGGAAACCGCCTCGGACGCCCTGATGGCCGAGGCGGGGTTCACCTATGCCAAGGCGGCCTGAGCGGACGGGAGAGGGGCATGCACTGGATCACCACGCTGGATGACCTTCACGCCCAGTATGGCACGCCTTCTGATCCGGCGCTGCGCAAGGTCGTGGCACATCTCATCCCATCCTACCGCGCCGTGCTGGAGCGGAGCCGCTTCTGCATCCTCTCCACCGTTGGCCCAGAAGGCACGGATGGCAGCCCGCGTGGCGATGACGGCCCGGTCGTCGCCGTGCTGGACGACCGCACCCTCGCCTTGCCGGACTGGAAGGGCAACGAACGCATCGACAGCCTGCGCAACATCGTGCGCGACGGGCGGGTGAGCCTGTGCTTTCTCATCCCCGGCTGGAAGAACCTGCTGCGCGTCAACGGCTCCGCCCGGCTGACCGCCGATCCCGACCTGCGCGCAAGGTTCGACCGCAACGGGCTGCAGCCGCGCAGCGTCATCGTGATCGCCATTGCCGAGGTCTATTCGCAATGCGCCCGCGCCGTGCTGCGCGCCGGGCTCTGGACCGGGGGCGACCAGTCTGCAGGCCTGCCCAGCATCGGCCAGATGCTGGACGAGGCGACGGCGGGCCAGATCGACGGCGCGGCCTATGACGCGGGTTGGGCCGACCGTGCCAAGGGCACGATGTGGTGAGTCACACCTCGAACCGCGTTGCGCCGCGCCGCTTTTCATCCACCGGCTGGGACAGCACCACCGCCTGATGCGCCCGCTGGTCGCAGCCGGACCTTGGGCAGATGCGGCAGTTGATCCCGACCGGCGTCATCCTTGCGCCGGTCACCGAAAACGCCTCGGCATAGCCGATCTCGGGCGCGTGTTCGATGGCGCAGCCCATCGCCACGGCAAGGCGGTTGTCCTGCGCGTGGCGCGCCCAGGTGGGCCGGTCCACCGTGCGGGAAAAGACGAAAAATTGCGACTTGTCCGGCATCTCCACGAATTGCGGGACGATCCGCCCCGGCGTGCGGAAACTCGTATGCACATCCAGCCGCGGGCAGGCCCCGCCATGTTCGGCCAGATGGAAGCCCGTTGCATTGAACCGCTTCGTGACATTCCCGCCCTTGTCGATCCGCAGGAAGAAGAACGGCACCCCCAGCGCCCCTTCGCGCTGGAGCGTGGTCGCCCGGTGGCAGGCCTGTTCGAAACTGACGCCGAACCGCGTGGCGATATGGTCGAGATCGTATTTCGTCGCCCGCGCCTCGGCCAGAAAGGCCTCGTAGGGCATCAGCACGGCGGCGGCGAAATAATTCGCCAGTTCCACCCGCAGCCGCGCCACCCCGCGCGGATCGGTGATGCCCGACCTTGCGACCAGCGAGTCGAGAAGCGCCCGCTGTTCCAGCAGCCCCGCCATATGCACAAGCTGGAAGATGCGGTTGGTGTGATCCAGCGCCTCGGACAGAAGGATTTCGCGCCGCCCTTCGTCATACTGGCGCAGGGTGCCGGGCAGATCCTCCACCCGCACCAGCCGGACGGTGACGCCGACCCGCCCCCGCAGCCGCCGCTTCAGCGCGACATAGATCTCGTCCGGTTCCACCGTCACGCTGCCCCAGAAGCCTTCTGCCGCCTCTTCCAACTCGCGGAAATGGTTCCGGTGCTTGCGGAATTCGTTATGCACCGCCGCCTCGGGCGTTGACAGGATTTGCGGCGCCTCCCCCTCGGTCAGGGCCAGAAGCTGATCTGTCGCCGCCTGATAGGCACTGTGCAACCGCAGAAAAGAGGCCGCCAGCCCCGGCGCATGAACCAGCGCCGCGCGCATCTGGGCAAGATCTGGCCGAGTGTCCGAAAACAGCGGATCCTGCATCACCGCCCGCAGATCGGCGAGTTGGCTGGTGCCATCCTCATCCGCGATTTCCCGCCAATCCACACCATAGACATCGAACACCCGCAAGAGGACCGAGACGGAAACCGATCTTTCGTTGTTCTCCAGAAGGTTGACGTAAGAGGCGCTGATCCCCAGCGCCTTGGCCATCTGGCTCTGCGTCTCGCCCCGCTCGATCCGCAGCCGCCGCAGATGCGGGCCGATGAAGGTTTTCTGCATACCGTCGCACACATATCTGGCTTCGTCATGTTTACAATATTACAAATTACAAGCTTTGTAAATTCTCGCATTCACAGCAGAACCCGCTTTCGGTTTGCCTGAATCGCAGGCAGTGGCATCTGTCCTTCCAACAGAACAGCCGATGCAAGCGGGAGGATCACCATGAAGACCGGAACCCAGCACCTTTACATCCCCGGCCCGACCAATGTGCCGGAGTCGGTGCGTCAGGCGATGATCGTCCCGATGCAGGACCACCGCGCCCCGGATTTCGGCGACCTGACGCTGAACCTCTTCGCTGACATGAAAAAGGTTTTCAAAACCGAAACCGGCACCGTGATGATGTTCCCCGGATCGGGCACCGGCTGCTGGGAAGCGGCGATCACCAATACCCTGAACCCCGGCGACAAGGTGCTGATGGCGCGGCACGGGCAATTCTCGCTGCTCTGGGCCGATATGGCGGTCAAGCTGGGCCTTGATGTGGAAATCGTCGATCTGGCCTGGGGCGCGGGCTGCCCGGCGAATGAATTCGCCCGCATCCTGGGCAATGACCGGCATGGCAAGATCAAGGCCGTCTTCGTCACCCATAACGAAACCGCCACCGGCGTCACCTCGGATGTGGCGCAGGTCCGCCGCGCGCTGGACGAATCCTTCCACGATGCGCTGCTCTTTGTGGATGGCGTGTCCTCCATCGGCTCCATCGACTTCCGCATGGATGAATGGGGCGTGGACCTTGCCGTGACCGGCAGCCAGAAGGGATTCATGCTGCCCGCAGGGCTTGGCATGATCGGCGTCTCGGCCAAGGCGATGGCGATGGCCGAAACCGCCAAGATGCGCCGCGCCTATTTCGACTTCGCCGACATGGCCCGCGTCAACGCCACCGGCTATTTCCCCTACACCCCGCCCGTCCCGCTGTTCCACGGCCTGCGCAAATCGCTGGACCGGATGCTGGACGAAGGCATGGAAAACATCTTCGCCCGTCACCGGCGCCTGGCGACCGGTGTCCGCAACGCCGTTGCCGCCTGGGGGATGGAGCTGTGCGCCGAACACCCCTCGCTCTACTCCGACACGGTCAGCGCGATCCGCGTGCCGCAGGGGGTGGATGCGCGCGACGTGATCCGCATCGCCTATGACCGCTACAACTGCTCTTTCGGCGCAGGCCTCGGCCCGCTGAACGGCAAGGTCTTCCGCATCGGCCATCTGGGCGACCTGAACGAAGGCATGTGCCTCTCGGCCATCTCCATCGCCGAACTGTGCCTTGCCGCCGCCGGGGCGCAGATCCGCTTTGGATCGGGCGTTGCCGCCGCGCAGGAAGTCTATGCCGAACCCGTCGCCCGCGCGGTGCAGCGCAGCGCCCGCAGCGCAAGCCGCATCGCCGCCGAATAACCACCTGAGGAAATCATGTCCCACACTTTGTACCCGCTGCGGCGTCAACGCCTGCAGCGCTCGGAACTCGCTGTCCCGGCCTCCAACCCGACGATGATCGACAAGGCCGCCCAAGGCCCCGCCGATTATGTCTTCCTTGATCTGGAAGACGCCGTTGCTCCCCCGGAAAAGGAACAGGCCCGCAAGAACGCGATCCAGGCCCTGAATGACATCGACTGGGCCGCCAAGGGCAAGACCGTTTCGGTCCGCATCAACGGGCTGGATACACATTACATGTATCGTGACGTGGTCGATGTGATGGAACAGGCGGGCAGCCGCGTGCATACGCTCCTCGTGCCCAAGGTCGGCGTGCGCGATGACCTTTACATGGTCGAGGCGATGGTCAACCAGATCGAACAGGCCAAGGGCTATACCACCCGCGTGGGGCTGGAGGCGCTGATCGAAACCGCGCTCGGCATGGCCAATGTCGAAAGCATCGCGCAATTCGGCGGCCGGCTTGAGGCGCTGCATTTCGGCGTGGCCGACTATGCCGCCTCGATGCGCGCCCGCACCACGAATATCGGCGGTCTGAACCCGCATTATCCGGGCGATCAGTGGCACGCCGCCATCAGCCGCATGGTCATCGCCTGCCGCGCCTATGGCCTGCGCGCCATCGACGGCCCCTTCGGCGATTTCTCCGATCCCGAAGGCTACAAGGAAGGGGCACGCCGTGCCGCAGCCCTGGGCTGCGAAGGCAAATGGGCCATCCATCCGTCGCAGGTTGCCATGGCAAACGAGGTCTTCAGCCCGACCGAGGCCGAGGTCACCAAGGCGCAGCGCATCATCGAGGAACTGAAGATCGCGGAATCCCAGGGCAAGGGCGCGGCCAGCCTCGACGGCAAGATGATCGACGCGGCATCGGAAAAGATGGCGCGCAACGTTCTGGTGATCGCCGAGGCCATCGCCGGGAAGTGACCCAAGCCGGAGGATGGGCCAATGGCCCATCCTACAGGCCCGTAGGATGGGCGATCCGCCCATCCCCGCTCAAAGAGGGAGGAATACCGAATGGACATTCATGAATATCAGGCCAAGGAAATCCTCGCCCGCTTCGGCGTGCCCGTCCCGCGCGGCGGCCTGGCCTACAGCCCCGAACAGGCGGGCTATCGCGCCCGCGAACTGGGTGGCAATGCCTGGGTCGTCAAGGCGCAGATCCATTCCGGCGGCCGTGGCGCGGCGGGCGGGGTGAAACTCTGCCGGTCTGAAACCGAGGTGCAGGAATTCGCCGCCACCCTCTTCGGCAAGCAGCTTGTCACCAAGCAGACCGATGCCAATGGCAAGGGCGTCTATCGCCTCTGGGTCGAAGGCGCATCGGACATCAAGCAGGAACTTTACCTCGGCTTCGTCCTCGACCGGAAATCCGAACGCATCATGATCGTCGCCTCCGCCCATGGCGGGATGGAGATTGAGGATCTCGCCGAAAGCGACCCCAACAGCCTGCGCCGCATGACGATCGACCCGGCGGTGGGCCTGTCGGAGTTCCAGGCGCGCGAACTGGCCTTCCAGCTTGGCCTGAAGGGCGGCCAGATCGCCCAGATGGTCAACATCCTCAAGGCCTGCTACCGCGCCTACCGCGATCTCGACGCCATGATGGTGGAGATCAATCCGCTCGTCATCACCGGCGCGGGCGACCTTGTCGCGCTTGACGCCAAGATGTCCTTCGACACCAATGCCCTCTTCCGCCGCCCGGAAATCGCGGAACTCCGCGACCGCAGCCAGGAAGACCCGCGCGAAAGCACGGCGGGCGACCACGGCCTCGCCTATGTCGGCCTTGATGGCGATATCGGCTGCATCATCAACGGTGCGGGCCTCGCGATGGCCACGATGGACATGATCAAACTCGCCGGGGGGGAGCCTGCAAACTTCCTCGATATCGGCGGGGGGGCCAGCCCGGAGCGGGTGGTGCGGGCTTTCCGCACCGTGCTGGCCGACCGTAACGTCAGCGTCATCCTCGTGAACATCTTCGCCGGCATCAACCGCTGCGACTGGGTCGCGCAAGGCGTGGTGCTGGCCTATCGCGAGCTTGGGCTGACCCTGCCCGTCGTCGTCCGCCTTGCAGGAACGAATGTCGAGGAAGGTCGCCGCATCATTGATGAATCCGGCCTGCCGCTGATCACTGCCGACACGCTGGAAGACGCCGCCCGCAAGGCCGTCGCCACGCGCCAGAAACTCGCCGCGTAAGGGGGAAACGCCATGGCCATTCTCATCACCGAAAAGACCCGCGTCATCGTGCAGGGCATGTCCGGCCGCATCGGCCAGTTCCATGCCGAAGACATGATCAAGCACGGCACCAATGTCGTCGGCGGCGTGACCCCCGGCAAGGGCGGCGAACGCCTGCTGGACCGCCCGCTCTTCAACACCGTGCGCGAGGCGGTGGAGGCGACGGGGGCCGAAGCCTCCCTCGTCTTCGTGCCCCCGCCCTTCGCGGCGGATGCGATCATGGAGGCCGCGGATGCCGGCATCAAGACCGCCGTCTGCGTGACCGACGGCATCCCGTCGCAGGACATGATGAAGGTGAAGCGTTTCCTGAAACGCTATCCCGCCGACCGCAAGATGCGCCTCGTCGGCCCCAACTGCGCGGGCATCATCTCGCCCGGCAAGGGCTTCATGGGCATCATGCCGCCGCATATCTACATGCCGGGCCGCGTGGGCATCGTCGGTCGCTCCGGCACGCTGGGCTATGAGGCGGCCTCGCAGATGAAGGCGCTGGGCATCGGCGTCTCCACCTCGGTCGGCATCGGCGGCGACCCGATCAACGGGTCTTCCTTCCGCGACATCCTCGAACTGTTCGAGGCGGATCCGGAAACCGATGCCGTGATGATGATCGGCGAAATCGGTGGCCCGCAAGAGGCCGAGGCCGCGATCTATGCCCGCGATCACATGACGAAACCCGTCGTTGCCTATATCGCCGGTCTCTCCGCCCCCAAGGGCCGCAAGATGGGCCATGCCGGGGCGATCATCTCGGCCTTCGGCGAAAGCGCGCAGGAAAAGGTGGAAATCCTCTCCGCCGCCGGCATCACCATCGCGCCGAACCCCTCCGCGATGGGCGAAACCATGTCCCGCGTGCTCAGCACCCGCCGCGCGGCGGCCTGAGGCAGCGGTTCAGAAAAGCAAGGGGCGGTCCGGTTGTCCGCCCCTTCTTCTTTGCCCTCGGCTTCATCTTGGCCCAAATACTCCGGGGTCCGGGGCAGCGCCCCGGGGGTTCCACCCCACGCCGTCAGGCGAATTTCAGCGCGATGATCCCCGCGATGATCAGCAGCACGCCCACCACCCGCATCAGATTGACCGGGTCCCCGAACAGGAAGACCGACAGGATCGCCGTCCCCACCGCGCCGATCCCCACCCAGACGGCATAGGCCGTGCCGACCGGCAGGTCCTTCATCGCGATGGACAGAAGCCAGAAGGAGGCCGCCGCCCCGATCACCGTCAGGATCGACGGGATCGGCTTGGTGAACCCGTCGGAATATTTCAGGCCCAGCGCCCAGCCGGTTTCCAGCAAGCCCGCGATCAGGACGATCAGCCAGGCATTCATGCGGCCAGCCCTTTCGACCCCATATCCACGAATTTCGCGCGGCGTTCCTTGATCAGGCTGTCGGGCTTCTTCCCCGCCAGTTCCTTCAGCATCGCCTCGATGCCCTTGCCCACGGCTTCGATGGTTTCCTTCCGGCCCCGCTGTGCGCCGCCCAGCGGTTCCTTGATGATGCGGTCGATCACGCCCAGCTTTTGCAGATCCTGCGCCGTCAGGCGCAGCGCCTCGGCCGCCTCGCGCATCTTCTCGGCATCCTTCCACAGGATGGAGGCGCAGCCTTCCGGCGAGATCACCGAATAAACGGAATGTTCCAGCATCGCCACGCGATTGGCCGTGGCAAAGGCCACCGCCCCGCCCGACCCGCCCTCTCCGATCACCACGGAAATCAGCGGCACGCCGATCTCCAGGCATTTCTGCGTGGACCGGGCAATCGCCTCGGCCTGCCCCCGCTCTTCCGCGCCCTTGCCCGGATAGGCGCCGGGCGTATCGACCAGCGTCACCACCGGCAGGCGGAACCGGTCCGCCATATCCATCAGGCGGATCGCCTTGCGGTATCCTTCCGGCCGCGCCATGCCGAAATTCCGCTCGATGCGCGACTTGGTGTCGTTGCCCTTCTCATGCCCGATCACCACGACCGGCTGATCATTGAACCGCGCCACGCCGCCCATCACCGCATGGTCATCGGCAAAGTTCCGGTCCCCCGCCAGCGAGGTGAATTCGGTGAACAGAGCGTCGATGTAATCCTTGCAATGCGGCCGGTCCGGGTGCCGCGCCACCTGGCATTTCCGCCAGGGCGTCAGGTCCTTGTAGAGGTCCTTGAGCAGCGCCTCCGCCTTGCGGTCCAGCGCCTCGGCCTCCTTGGTCACATCCATCCCAGAATTGCCCCGCGCCATGGCGCGCAGCTCTTCCGCCTTGCCCTCGATCTCGGCCAGCGGCTTTTCGAATTCCAGATAGTTCATCGGACAGTCTCCAGACGGATCGCCCCTATATGGCCAGAGGCGGGGCAAGATGCAACTCGCCCGCGCCTGCGCCCGGCCCTATCCCGCCGCCTGCCCCTGATCCAGCGCGATCAGATGCGCCACATGGTCCGGCCCGCAGGAGAGTTTCTTGGCCACCTTGCTGTCGGGCGTCACCACCCGCCAGAAGGGCACCACCTGATCCAGCGACTTGCCCTCGGCCAGATCGGTCAGCGCCACCTCGGCCACCACGCGCAGATAGATGGCCGTCGTCACCGGGCACATCGCATTGGCCCCCGCCTTGCGCGCCAATTCGTTGCGCAGCCGGTCCATCGTCCGCGTTTCGCCCTGCGGGATACGGGCGAGGTAGTTGGCAATCTCGCCGGGCGAGGAAATCAGCATCGTGTTCCCCGCCTTCACCCCCGCGAAATCGGCATGCAGCATCACCACATGCGGGTCCTTCGCCGCGCCAAAGCGTTTGCGCCAATCGGTCGGTTTCTTCTTCTTCTCCGTCATCACATACCCTCCACACGCGACTTCAGCGCCGCAAGATAAGTAGTGGCAAAAGCCTCCGGATCAAAGAAGAGCCGCGCCAGAATCCGGCCCAGCGGTGAAGGCACCTCTGCCCGTTCCACCACCGAAATCCGTGTGCCGTCCCCGTCCGGCACCAGCACCGCCTCCCATGTCCCCGAATAGCCGGCATCCGAGGCAAAGCGCAGGCGGATGCGCGCCTCGCCCATCTCCTCCGCCACGAAGGATATCCGCTCCCCCCGCGCCGTCACCTCGGTCCAGCCGTCGCCCGTCCGCTCCACCGCCGCGATGCCCGCGCGCCAGGCGGCCTGCGCCTCCACATCGGCGATCACCGCCACGATCTGCGCGGGCGGCGCCGCAATCACCACCTCTGCCCGTCCCTCCCGCGTGGCGGGCAAAAGCCATCCCACAAGAAACACCAGCCCCGCCAGTAGCAGCAGCGCGACACATATCCAGACCAGAAACCGCATGACATCCTCCGCATGACACCGGACCCTGCGCTAGCAAAGGATCGGGGCCTGCCGAAGTATCTCGATTTTTCTTGTTTGAGGTCAGGGACTTACGCCAAATCCGCACCCCGGAAACAGCAGCGCCCCGTGGGGTTGCCACGGGGCGTGCGTCCTCCCCTTTGCTGCGCGGGGCCTCCTCTCCCCGTGGGTCGCAGCGCGGGTAATCTTTTCAAAGCGCCCGAATTTAACGCTTCGGTTACAAAAGCCTGCCCGCTGGACAGGCGACCTGTCAACGATTCATTGCTTACCTTGCGTCAACCGGCGATCAATTCTGCCTGCCGGACAATGACTTCGGCCTGCTTGATGCTGGCGATGTCCACCAGACGGCCCTTATAGACCGTCGCACCCTCGCCCCGCGCCTTGGCGGCTTCCATCGCGTCCAGAATTTCCCGCGCCTCGGCCACCGCCTGTTCCGACGGGGTGAAGACCTCATTCGCCAGCGTCACCTGTTTCGGGTGGATCGCCCATTTCCCCACCATGCCCAGCGTGGCCGACCGCCGCGCCTGCGCGCGGAAGCCTTCATCATCGCTGAAATCGCCGAAAGGCCCGTCCACCGGCAGGATGCCATGGGTGCGGCAGGCCGCCACGATGGCCGCCTGCGCCCAATGCCACGGGTCCGACCAATGCTTCGCACCCTCGCGCAGCATGTAATAGTTTTCCTGCGTCCCGCCGATGCCCGTTGTCTGCATCCCCATGCTGGCCGCGAAATCCGCCGCCCCCAGCGACATCGCCTGCAAGCGCGGGCTGGCCTTGGCGATGTCCTCCACATGGGAAATGCCCGCCGCCGATTCGATAATGACCTCGAAGGCGATCGGCTTTGTCCGCCCCATCGCGCGTTCCACCGCCGTCACCAGCGCATCGACGGCATAGATATCCTCGGCGCAGCCCACCTTGGGGATCATGATCTGATCCAGCCGCGCGCCGCCCTTTTCCAGCAGGTCCACCACATCGCGATACCACCACGGCGTATCCAGCCCGTTGATCCGCACCGAAAGCGTCTTGCGCCCCCAATCCACGGCCGAGATGGCCTCGATGATGTTCTCGCGCGCCTGGGCCTTGTCCGACGGCGCAACCGAATCCTCCAGATCGAGGTTGATCACATCCGCCTCGCTCGCCGCCATCTTGGCAAAGATCGCGGGCCGCGATCCGGGGCCGAACAGTTGGCAACGGTTCGGGCGGGCGGGGGCGGGGGGTTGCAGGCGGAAGCTCATGGTCGTCTCGTAAGGAAATTTCGGATCAGGCTGCTTCAGGGTTATATTCTTGCGCTGCGCTGCGCAAGCGCCATTTCGCAGGTGCAGCATGACTTGACAGCGCACCCCCGCTCCCGCCCCCTCCGGCCAAAGGGAGTGCCCCATGATCACCGCCACGCTCGACACCTTCCCCCTTGCCCGCGCCTTCACCATCTCGCGCGGGTCCAAGACCGAGGCGCGGGTGGTCACCGTCACCGTCACACGGGGCGGCATCACCGGGCGCGGCGAATCCGTCCCCTATGCCCGCTATGGCGAAACGTCTGACTCCGTGCTGGCCCAGATCGCCAGCCTGCCCGAAGGCATCACCCGTGCCGCGCTGCAAGAGGCGCTGCCCCCCGGCGCGGCGCGCAACGCCGTGGATTGCGCGCTCTGGGATTGGGAGGCGAAATCGCAGGGCAGCCGTGTCTGGCACCTCGCGGGCCTGCCCGCACCCCGCCCCCGCATCACCGCCTTTACCCTGTCACTCGACACGCCCGATGCCATGCGCGCCCAAGCGCAAGAGAATGCCCACCGCCCGGTGCTGAAGATCAAGCTCGGCACCCCCGACGACATGCCAAGGCTGGAGGCCGTGCGCGAGGGCGCGCCCAGCTCCACCATCCTCATCGACGCCAACGAAGGCTGGACACCCGAGATCTACACCGACCTCGCCCCCCACCTCCTCCGCCTTGGCGTGGCACTGGTGGAACAGCCGCTCCCCGCCGGGGCCGATGACCTGCTGGCAGAGATCCCCCACCCCATCCCCATCTGCGCCGATGAATCCGCCCATGACCGCCGCAGCCTGCCCGCGCTGCGCGGCAAATACGACATGGTCAACCTGAAGCTCGACAAGACCGGCGGGCTGACCGAAGCGCTGCTCATGGTGCAAGAGTCCCGCACGGCGGGCTTGCCCCTGATGGTCGGCTGCATGGTCGGCACCTCGCTCGCCATGGCCCCGGCGATCCTGCCCGCGCAAGGGGCCACCTTCACCGATCTGGACGGCCCCCTCCTGCTGGCCCGCGACCGTGAACCCGCGCTACGCTATGATGACGAAGGGGTGCATCCACCAGAAGCGGCGCTGTGGGGATAAGCAGACCAATTGAGACCCAGATCAGACCCCACCCCAAGCTTGATCCGGGGCCTCCACCTGCGCCTTGCAGGTTCCGGGGCAGGCCGGGGACCGGCTCGACAGGTCACGGTTGGCCCGCGTGTCACGCAAACGGATTGACCACCCGCAGCACCCCCTCCACGACCAGCCCATCCTGCATGTCTTCCGAAAGCACCCGATCACAGCCTGCAACCAGCGCCGCCGCGACGATCATCGAATCATAGACGGACAAACCGTATCGCGCCGCCACTGCCCGCCCGGCATCATGGACCTCGACCGTCAGGTCCAGGACCGGACACAGACGCCTGATCCCGGCCAGAAACTCTCCTGCCTCTGCCAAGTCCATGCCTGCCTTGCGCACACAGTTCACCAGCACCTCGTTCAGCACCTGAACACTGATCGTGCCACCTGCCGCCAGCACGGCCTCTGCCCTATCCGCCTTCGGCCCGTCATCCAGCAGGTAGAGGATCACATTGCTGTCGATGAAGTCACCGCCCATTGGCGTCGTCGCGGCTCAGACGATCCCCCGCAGCCAGCCGCCCGCGAAACCGCCGCAGCCCTGCCAGAACCTCCTCTGGCCGCGCCTCGCGCTGCACGGCGAAACCACCCGCCTCAGGGCGCAGCGAAACCTCGTCACCCTCGCGCAAACCCAGTTCACGCACCAGTTCCGCAGGCAGCCGCACCGCCAGCGAATTCCCCCATTTCGCAACCTGCATGACCACCTCCGCGCCTTTGGATATACATTTTAAATGTATATCATTACTCTGGTATCGGCAATATCTGCCCTTCACCTGCCGGACAGGTGCCCACTTCCCCCTTGACCCCCGCCCCCCTTGCGCCCAAACCCCACCCATCCACTCGCGCAGGGAGAGCCCCATGACCCGCACCGTCTATGTCAACGGCACCTACCTGCCCGAGGATCAGGCCACCGTCTCGGTCTTCGACCGGGGCTTCCTGATGGCGGATGGGGTCTATGAGGTGACCTCCGTCCTTGATGGCAAGCTCATTGATTTCGACGGCCACACCCGCCGCCTGCATCGCAGCCTGTCGGAACTGGAGATGCAGGCCCCCTGCTCTGACGATGACCTACTGGAGATGCACCGCGAACTCGTGCGGAGGAACGGCATCGACCAGGGGATGATCTACCTTCAGGTGACGCGCGGCAATCCCGGCGACAGGTCCTTCCTCTTTCCCGACGGGTCGGTGAAACCCACCATCGTCGCCTTTACCCAAGCCATCCCCACCCTCGCCGATGCCCCCGCCGCAAAGACCGGCTTCAAGGTCATCTCGGTGCCCGACATCCGCTGGGGCCGCCGCGACATCAAGACGGTGCAGCTTCTCTACCCCTCCATGGCCAAGATGATGGCCAAGAAGGCCGGGGTGGATGATTCCTGGATGGTTGAGGATGGCCATGTCACCGAAGGCACCTCGAACAACGCCTATATCATCAAGGGCAACCGAATCATCACGCGGCAGCTTTCGAACGACATCCTGCATGGCATCACCCGCACCGCCGTCCTCCGCTTTGCCGCCGAGGCGCAGTTCGAGGTGGAGGAACGCCCCTTCACGGTGGAAGAGGTGAAGCAGGCCGACGAGGCCTTCGCCACCGCCGCCACGATCTTTGTCATGCCCGTGGTGGAAATCGACGGCGCGCAGATCGGTGCCGGGAAACCCGGCCCCGTCACCGCCCGCCTGCGCGAGCTTTACATCGAAGAGATGCGCAAGGCGGCGGTCTGACCGCCGCCGCACCGCTGCCCGGCCCCAGCTTCCCTAGGCCCCGACGTTCCAGCGGCCGAAGGTGAACTGCACGCCCTGCACGGCGGTCAGGGTCTGGCCTTCCAGCCGCAGCCCCACCTCGCCATCCAGCCGCACCAGCACCGCGCCATCCGCCTGTTCCAGCGTCAGGACGGGCCGCGTCGCCCCGGTATAGCGGATGTCGATCACATCCTGTGCCGGGTCGAAATCCGTCACCACCATGTTCTCGGCATCGACGGCGACAAGCTGATCTGCCCCCGCGCCCAAAGTCACGCGATCCGCGCCATCCACCCGCAGGATATCGTTCCCCGCCCCGCCTTCCAGCGTATCCGTCCCCGTCGCCGTGCCCGGCGCGCCCTGCCGGTTGGTGCCATATAGCACGTCGTCGCCATCCCCGCCGCTCAGGCTGTCATTCTCCGCCCCGCCCAGCAGCGTGTCATTCCCGGCCCCGCCCAGAATCGTGTCGAGGCCCGCCCCGCCTTCCACGCTGTCATCGCCGAACCCGGCATCCAGCGTGTCATTCCCCGCCCCGCCGAACAGGTCATCCGCGCCAAGATCGCCAAACAGCCCGTCACCGCCCGCCCCGCCGGTCAGGGTGTCATCGCCATCCCCGCCGCGCCCGACCATCGCGCCCGTATCATCGGACCCGTCCAGCACGTCATTGCCAGCGCCAAGGAAGAAGGCATCCACCGCGGCATCGCCCACCGCCTTAACCCGATCCGCGCCATCGCCGCCAAAGACCGTATCCACTCCGGCCCCGTCACCGATCGCATCATCGCCCGCGCCGCCCTGCAACAGGTCATTGCCCGCGCCCCCGGCCAGCACGTCATTTCCCTCGCCCCCGCTCAGCGCATCTTCGCCAAAGCCGCCAAAGAGCGTATCCGCCCCCAGCCCGCCCGTCAGCGAGTCATCGCCCAGCTTGCCCATCAGCAGGTCATTGCCGCTGCCGCCAATGCCGATATCGGCCCCGACGCCGCCGAAGATGCGGTCATTGTCCGCACCGCCCTGAAGCCAGTCATCCCCGCCATAGCCAAGGATCGTGTCATCGCCCGTCTGGCCAAAGATCGTATCCGCCCGCACCGTGCCGCCAAGGAACTGGGCATCTGCCGCCGCCGTGACATCCGCCGTCCGCAGCGTCGCCGCATCGGCCTCTGTGGCCGAGACTGTGGCCTGATCGGCCATGTCCCCTGCGGCATCGGAAAGATCCGACCCATCTGCCTCGTCATCCCCATCGCCGCCCATCAGCGACATCAGGGGAAGACCGGCCAGCAACAGCAACAACGCACTCATGACAAAACCTCGGCAAGGGAAACGGAACCACGGCGAAAGGCTAAGGGCGCTGCCTTGATTCGGCCAAGATTCTTTTGATTTCGCGGGGTATTGTTAGGGAATTGGAAACAACTCCCGCGCCTGCGGCATACGCCCCCCCCGATTCGTGGACAATGGCCTGTCAGGGCCTGTCAGCGCGGCATCCGGGGCCTGCCCATCCCGCGCCGCCCTAGCCGGCCCGCCGCACCAGCAGGAAATCATCCCGCAGCACCTGCGCCAGCGCCACGCCCTCGATCCGCAACAGGGCCGTTTCCGACAGGGCGGCCGGGTCGCTGTCCACCAGGCTGACCAGCGTATCCGCCCCGGCCGCGTCAAAGCGCAGGCTCAGACTGGACAGGTCGTCCCAGCCCGCAATCTCCACCACCACGCGGTCCAGCCCCGGAACGTAATCCGACAGCACGGCCTGCGCCGCCGCCCAATCCGCCAGCGGTGTTTCGGCCACCACCAGATCAATGCGGTCCGCCTCTTCGCCCGCCGCCAGCCAGTCGCCCGCCCCGGCGATCAGCCGGTCCTCGCCCGCGCCGCCGATCAGGCTGTCCGCCCCCGTCCCTCCGGTGATCATGTCGTTCCCCGCCCCGCCATCCAGCCGGTCCGCGCCTGCGCCACCCTCCAGCACATCCGCCCCGGCCCCGCCCAGAATGACATCATCCCCGCCATCGCCGCAAAGCGTGTCTGCACCCGCCCCGCCGATCAGCCGGTCCGCCCCGGCCCCGCCGCGGCCCAGCACCCCGGCCAGCGCCGCCGAACCGTCCAGCCAGTCGTCGCCCTCCTCCAGAAACACCTCGTCGCCGGCCAGTTCCGGCCAGATCGTCACCAGATCATCCCCCGCCCCGCCGAAGAGGCTGTCCGCGCCCGCGCCGCCGGTCATCGAATCATTCCCGGCACCGCCCAACAGCCGGTCCGCCCCCGCGCCCCCGCCCATCATGTCATGGCCCGTGCCGCCCAGCAGCAGGTCATCGCCCTCGCCACCCCAGATGGTATCGGCCCCCGGACCGCCCAGAACCGTATCGGCCCCGGCCCCGCCCAGCAGCAGGTCATCCCCGCCCAGACCGCTGATTTCGTCATTGCCGCCCCGACCATGCAGGGAATCGGCGGCCTCGGTGCCTGACAGGATATCGTCCCCGCCAACGGGCAGAGTTTCAGGATCGGGCGATTGCGGGTTCGCCTCCATGTAGGATTGCCAGGTCATCGCCCCTAGGATCAGGGGCATGCCCAGCGAATAGAAAAGAAGTTCCAGCACCGCAGAGCATCCCGGTTTCCCGGAAACCGTTACGGCATCCGTCGCCCGCCTTTGAGCGGCCCGCCCCCCGGCACCGACCTTCGGCCAGGGTCACCCATGCGTCTTGAAGGCCTCGGTGAAGGCGGCCTTCTGCGCCTCGCTCGCCTCGGCCTGATGCAGCGCCTTCCAGTCGTCATAGGGCATGCCATAGACCAGCGTCTTGGCCTCTTCCTTGCCCAGCGCCACGCCCGCCTCTTCCGCCGCCTCGGCCATCCAGCGGCTGAGGCAGTTGCGGCAGAACCCGGCAAGGTTCATCAGGTCGATGTTCTGCACATCCGTCCGCGCGCGCAGATGATCGCGCAGCCGCCGATAGGCGGCGGCTTCCAGCGCCTGCATTGTCGCGTCGTCGATATCCGCCATGGCTCGTTCCTCCGTTTTCCCATAGGTAGGACCTCCGGTCCCAAGCAACCAGCCCCGCCATGCGCCGGTGCGTGCCAAGCACGCACCCTACCGCCGCCCGTAGGGTGCGTGCTTGGCACGCACCACGCCTAGTCCACCCGCGCCAGCGCCCGCTGCAACAGCGGCGCCAGCCGCGCGCCCCATTCCGCCTGCGCCTCGGGCGTCGCGATCAGATCGTTCCGCACCTCGACCAGCGTATTCTGCCGCCCCCAGCGCAGCGCGTGCCGGTCGATCGCATCACCGGGCAGATGGCCCGAATAGGGCTCGTTATCCCCCACGCAGAGATCGGCCTCCTCGCGCAGCACCCCGATCAGCGCGCGGCTCAGCCGTTCATCCAGATGCGAATGCAGCACCCCCACATGCCAGGGCCGGGGCGCGCGCCCCTTCAGGCAGGGCGTGAAGGAATGCACCGCCACGATCACCACATCCGGCCGCCGCCCCGCCAGCCGCGCCAGCGCCGCGTGATAGGGGCGATACAGCCGCTCCAGCCGCTCTTCCACGCCACCCGCGCCAATATGCCGGTTCGCCGGGATGATCGTGCCGTCATAGAGTTTCATCACCAGCGTCGGGTCATCCTCGCCCCGGTTCGGGTCGATCACCAGGCGGCTGAAATCCGACAGCACCACCGGGCTGTCCAGCGCTTCGCCCAGCGCCTCCGCCACCCCCGCCGCGCCGATGTCATAGGCGATATGGCGGCCCATATCCGCCGGCCCGATCCCCAGATCGCCCCCCGCCACCCAATCCGGCACCCGGTTCGTCGCATGGTCGCAGGTGACCAGCCAGCGCCCGGGCCGCCCTTCACCGATGATCCGATAGGCACTCACCCCCGCCGACCCCCTGCCACCTTCATCACTTCGTCATTTATTCTGACGAATAGGAAACCGCCAGTTGCGGCAGGCCCCCGATTGCGCCATAACCCGCCTCGGCCCACGACAAAATGAAGAACTGCATAAGGAACGAGGCATATGAGACGCCTTCGGAACGTCAAGATCGTGGCCACTCTCGGACCGGCCTCCAGCGATTACGCAACCATCCGCGCCCTGTTCGAGGCGGGCGCCGACGTGTTCCGCCTGAACATGTCCCACGGCACGCATGACGATATCCGCGCGCGCCATGTCATCATCCGCCAGGTGGAGGCCGATACCGGCCGCCCCATCGCCATTCTGGCCGATCTTCAGGGGCCGAAGCTGCGCGTCGGCACCTTTGCCAATCCGGCGGGCGAGGACCTGGCCGAAGGCGCCGCCTTCCGCATGGACCTTGACCCCACGCCGGGCGACGCGACCCGCGTGCAGCTCCCGCATCCCGAGATTTTCGCCGCGCTCGAACCCGGTGCCTCGCTGCTGGTCAATGACGGCAAGATCCGCCTGCGCGTCGATACCTGCGGCAAGGATTTCGCCAATTGCACCGTCACCGTGGGCGGCACCATCTCCAACCGCAAGGGCGTGAACGTCCCCGACGTCGTGCTGCCGGTGGCCGCGCTTTCGGACAAGGACCGCAAGGATCTGGAGTTCGCCTGCGAACTGGGCGTGGACTGGCTCGCCCTCTCCTTCGTGCAGCGCCCCGAGGATGTGATCGAGGCGAAGGATCTGGCCAAGGGCCGCGCGCTGGTTCTGTCCAAGATCGAAAAGCCGGCGGCGGTAAAGGCCTATGACGCCATTCTTGAAGTGTCCGACGGCATCATGGTGGCCCGTGGCGATCTGGGCGTCGAACTGCCCGTCCATTCCGTGCCGCCGATCCAGAAGAAACTGGTGCGCGGCGCGCGGGCGGCGGCGAAACCCGTGATCGTTGCCACCCAGATGCTGGAATCGATGATCGAATCGCCCATGCCCACGCGGGCCGAGGTGTCGGACGTCGCCACCGCTATCTATGAGGGCGCCGATGCGGTGATGCTGTCGGCCGAATCCGCCGCCGGGAAGTACCCGGTCGAGGCCGTCACCACGATGAACAACGTGGCGATCAGCGTCGAAGGCGATGCCGTCTATCGCCAGATCATCGAGGCCAGCCGCCACGTCAACCGCACCTCGGTCGCCGATGGCATCGTCGCCGCCGCGCGCGAGATTGCGGAAAGCGCCGACATCAAGGCGATCTGCTGCTTCTCGCAATCCGGCACCACCGTCGCCCTCGTCGCCCGCGAACGGCCCCGCGTGCCGATAATCGCGCTGACGCCGCTGATGGAAACCGCCCGCCGCATGTCGCTCACCTGGGGGGCGCATTGCGTCATCACGGAAGAGCAGGACCGTTTCAAGGGTGCCGTCATCTCGGCCGTCCGCGCCGCCCGGACCTATGGCTTCGCCACCGAGAAGGATCAGATCGTGCTGACCGCAGGCGTGCCCTTCAACGTGCAGGGCACGACCAACATCCTGCGCGTGGCGCCCTGCGACGAAAGATTGATTTATCGGGTCGATCCCGAATAACCTTCCCTTGCGTCAAGGCAAATCGGGCCCGCCGACGCGCGGGCCCGTCGTCATTCCGGGGTGCCGCATGTCCACCAGCAGTGATCTTTCCCTCGTCATCGGCATCCTCTTCCTCGCGCTCTCCATCCCCTCGCTGCTGAACGCCTGGTCGGAAAACCGCAGCCCCCGCTTTGGCGGCCTGCTCTGCATCACGGGCCTCGTTCTCATCGTCCTCGCCGCATCAAAGCAGACCTACACGCCGAACGAGGTTCCCGACGTCTTCCTGCGCGTCTTCAGCCGCTTCTTCGGCTGATCCCGGCAGGGCGGACGGGCAGGCTTGATCCGGCAGGGCACCCGTGGCCTACTGCGGCGCGGGGATCGGTTGGGTGCAGGTGCGGGATGGATTACGATCTTTTGCTGATCGTCGGGCTGGGCCTCGTCATGCTGGCGCTGCCATCGCTCTTTTCCGCGCTGATCGAGGATCGGCCTCCCGTCGCGGCGGGCATCGGCCTTGTCCTTGGCAGCGGGCTCGCGGGCTGGGCCGTCCTGTCGGGCGAGCGCGGCTTTGACCCGCGCGCCCTGCCTGATGTCCTCTTCACCGTGATCGGCCGCTACATCCTCTAGCTCCGCCGCACTGCACGCTTTTCCCCTTGCACCCTGCCCCTGCCCCGCCTATACGGCGCGTCTTGCGATACCCGCGCGGCCGGCCAATGTGGCATGCCGAGTCGCGCCTGCAACCACGGAGATGGAAATGCCCAAGATGAAGACCAAATCGGCGGCGAAGAAGCGGTTCAGCTTCACGGCCTCCGGTCGGGTGAAGGCCGGCGTCGCCGGCAAGCGCCACGGCATGATCAAGCGTACGACGAAATTCATCCGCGATGCATCGGGCACCATGCTGCTCTGCGAAAGCGATGCGAAGATCGTCAAGAAATACATGCCCTACGACCGGTAAGGAGAGCACCAGATGTCCCGCGTCAAATCCGGTGTCGTGACCCACGCCCGTCACCGCAAAGTCATCAAGCAGGCGGCTGGCTATTACAGCGCCCGCTCGCGCAACTTCCGCACCGCCACCCAGGCGGTGGACAAGGCGAACCAGTATGCCACCCGTGACCGCAAGGCCCGCAAGCGCAACTTCCGCGCCCTGTGGATCCAGCGGATCAACGCGGCGGTGCGCCTGTTCGACCTCGAGATGACCTATTCCAAGTTCATCAACGGTCTGGCCAAGGCCGGCATCGAAGTGGACCGCAAGGTCCTCGCCGATCTCGCCGTGCACGAGCCCGAGGCGTTCAACGCCATCGCCGCACAGGCCAAGGCCGCTCTGGCCTGATCCGGCCCCGCGACCCGATCTTGGGAACGCCCCGTCGCCTCCGCGTCGGGGCGTTCTTCATTTGGCGGAACACTGTTTCGCCCTGCGGTATATCCACCGCCTTGCCGCCGCAACCCTGCCATGAACCCGCCGTCTTCCGCCGCCACCGTCCGCGCCACCTGTATTCCCGGAAGACCCCTTTCATGCTGCGTGCCCTTCTCGCCCTCCTGTCCCTGTCCTTCCTGCTGTCCTGCGGCGAGGTGATCACCGAAAGCACCAAGGACGCCCGCATCCTGCTGATGGGCGACTCCATGATGGCCGCGAACCGCGCCTCCGGGCGCAGCGTGGCCGACGCCCTGGAAGGCAAGCTGGGCGAAGAGGTGATCGACCGCTCCGTCTATGCGGCGCGCATCATCTACGGCCTGCCGCTGACCGGCGCGGCGGGCCTGTCGATCCCGCAGCAATACCAGAAGGGCAACTGGGATTGGGTCGTCCTCAACGGCGGCGGCAATGACCTGATCTTCGGCTGCGCCTGCGGCTATTGCAGCGCGATGGTGGATCGCCTGATCTCGCCCGATGGCAGCACCGGCCGCATCCCCGAACTGGTGAACCGCCTGCGCGCGGGCGGGGCCAAGGTCGTCTATTCCGGCTATCTGCGCAATCCGGGCCTCTTCTCCCCCGTCCGCCCCTGCAAGGTCTATGGCAACGAACTCGACCGCCGCCTCGCCCGGATGGATGCCCGCGACCCCGGCGTGATCTTCCTGCCCATGTCCGACCTCGTCCCCGAAGGCGATCCCTCCCTGCATCAGGAGGATCTCGTCCACCCCTCGCCCAAGGGCAGCGCCGCCATCGCCGCCCGCATCGCCACCGCGATCCGCGCCAACACGCCCCAGTAACCCCGCCCGCCTGGCCCGAACACGCCGCGCGGGCCGGGGCCGGGTGCGCCCTTGCATCGCAGGCCCCATCCCGCTACCACCGCCTCGCACCTTCAGGAGGCTTCCATGGACGGGCTCGACACGCTCAAGGCCAAGTATCTGACCGCCGTTTCCACCGCGGCCGACGAATCCGCGCTGGAAGAGGTGCGCGTCGCGGCCCTTGGCAAGAAGGGCGAGATCAGCGCCATGATGGCGACCCTCGGCAAGATGGACCCCGAGGCCCGCAAATCCGCCGGCGCCAGCCTGAACGCGCTCAAGGATGAAATCGACGCCGCCCTGCGCGCCCGCAAGCAGGGCCTCGCCGATGCCGCGCTGGATGAACGGCTGCGCACCGAATGGCTGGATGTCACCCTGCCGGGTCGCCCGCGCCGCATGGGCACCATCCACCCCGTCAGCCAGGTGATGGAGGAACTCACCGCCATCTTCGCCGATATGGGCTTCGCCGTCGCCGAAGGCCCGCAGGTCGAATCCGACTGGTACAATTTCGACGCGCTCAACATCCCGCCGGAACACCCCGCGCGGCAGGAGCATGACACCTTCTTCATGCATCGCGCGCCGGGCGACAACCGCCCGCCCCATGTGCTGCGCACCCATACCTCGCCCGTGCAGATCCGCGCGATGATGGACAAGGGCGCCCCGATCCGCGTCATCGCGCCGGGCCGCGTCTATCGCATGGACATGGACCAGACCCATACCCCGATGTTCCATCAGGTCGAAGGTCTGGCCATCGACCGCGACATCTCCATGGCCAACCTGAAATGGGTGCTGGAGGAATTCTGCCGCGCCTTCTTCGAGGTGGACAAGGTCGAGCTTCGCTTCCGCGCGTCGCATTTCCCCTTCACCGAACCCTCGGCCGAGGTGGACATCCGCTATTCCAATGTCGGCGGCCAGCTCCGCATCGGCGAGGGCGACAAGTGGATGGAAATCCTCGGCTCCGGCATGGTCCATCCCAAGGTTCTTGCGGCGGCGGGCGTGGACCCGAACGAATGGCAGGGCTTCGCCTTCGGCATGGGGATCGACCGGATCGCGATGCTGAAATACGGCATCCCCGACCTGCGCGCCTTCTTCGAATCCGATCTGCGCTGGCTGCGGCATTACGGCTTTGCCGCGCTGGACCTGCCCGATCTGCCGGGCGGCCTCAGCCGCTGATCCCCGACCGGGCCGGAAAAGAAAAGCCCCGCCAAAGCGGGGCTTTTCTGCGTCATGCAAAGGATGCGGTTCTCAAAAAGCCAGCATCAGCAGCGCCACCAGCGACAGGCCCATGATCATGATCAGGCGCCAGGCCGGCACGCGGCGGGAGGGTTCAGGGGGGCGAAACATCGGGTCCATGCAGGCACCCTGCCGCCCGACCCGCGCGAAAATGTGGCAAGCCCGCGCATTATAGACGGCACCCCCTGAACAACGCGTTTCCAGCCCGGAAACCGTTTCGCCCCGCCGGAACGCCCTCCAGACCGCTTCCCCTTCCCGGCCCTTTAGGCTATCCCCTCCCCTGCATTTCCGAAGGACGGCACCGATGAAGTTCACCCTCTCCTGGCTGAAGGACCATCTCGACACCACGGCCACGCTGGACGAGATCCTCTATGCCCTGACCGATCTCGGAATGGAGGTGGAGGATGTCACCGACCGCACCGCCAAACTGGCCCCCTTCACCCTCGCCAAGGTGCTGCATGCCGAACAGCACCCCGATGCCGACAAGCTGCGCGTCTGCCGCGTCCTGACGGATGAGGGCGAAAAGCAGATCGTCTGCGGCGCCCCCAATGCCCGCGCAGGCATCACCGTCGTCCTCTGCAAACCCGGCGACTATGTGCCGGGCATCGACGTGACGCTGGGCGTGGGCAAGATCCGGGGCGTCGAATCCCACGGCATGATGGCCTCGGAACGCGAACTGGAACTGTCCGACGAACATAACGGCATCATCGAACTGCCCTCGGGCGAGGTCGGCGAGAAATTCGTGGACTGGCTGGCGCAGAACCGGCCCGAACTGGTGGACCCGATGATCCACATCAAGATCACCCCGAACCGCCCCGATGCGCTGGGCGTGCGCGGGCTGGCCCGCGACCTTGCCGCCCGCGGCCTCGGCACCCTGAAAGCGCTGGATATTCCCGCGATCAAGGGCGGCTTCCCCTCGCCCATCGCCGTGCAGATCGCGCCGGAACTCAAGGTCAGGGGCTGCCCGCTCTTCGCCGGTCGCCTGATCCGGGGCGTGAAGAATGGCCCCTCCCCCGCCTGGCTTCAGGCGCGGCTCACCGCCATCGGCCTGCGCCCGATCTCGGCGCTGGTCGATATCACCAATTTCTTCACCTTCGCCCTGAACCGCCCCCTGCATGTCTTCGACGCGGCCAAGGTCCACGGCCCCCTGCGCATCCACCCCGCCAAAGGGGGCGAGGAACTCCTCGCGCTGGACGGCAAGACCTATGCGCTCCAGCCCGGCATGATGGTCATCTCCGATGACAACGGGCCGGAATCGCTCGCCGGCATCATGGGCGGCGAGGTGTCGGGCTGCACCGAGGCCACGACCGACGTCTTCCTCGAATCCGCCTATTGGGACCCGATCACCATCGCCTCCACCGGCCGCGCGCTGAAGATCAATTCCGATGCCCGCTACCGGTTCGAACGCGGGGTGGACCCGGCCTTCACCCTGCCGGGGCTGGAGCTTGCCACGCAGATGATCCTGGATCTCTGCGGCGGCGAACCGTCCGAGATCGCCCTTGATGGTGCGGTGCCGGACGTTTCCCGCGCCTACCGCCTCGATCCCGCCCGCGTCATCTCGCTGGTGGGCATGGATATCCCCGAAGCCGAACAGCGCCGTACGCTGGAATCCTTGGGCTTCACCCTCAATGGCGACATGGCCACGCCCCCCACCTGGCGGCCCGACATTCTGGGCGAGGCCGATCTGGTGGAGGAAGTCGCCCGCGTCGCCAGCCTGACCAAGCTGGTGGGCAAACCCCTGCGCCGCACCCAGCCGGGGGTGCCGAAGCCGATCCTGACGCCGCTGCAATCGCGCGAGAAATCCGCCCGTCGCACGCTGGCCGCGCTCGGCTACAACGAATGCGTCACCTACAGCTTCATCGACGCCGAAGCCGCCACGCTCTTCGGCGGCGGCGCCGATGCGGTGCGGGTGGACAATCCGATCTCGTCGGAAATGACCCATCTCCGCCCGGACCTGCTGCCCGGCCTCCTGCGCGCCGCCGCGCGCAATCAGGCCCGCGGCTTTGCCGACCTCGCGCTCTGCGAGATCGGCCCCGCCTTCCAGGGCGGCGAACCGGGGGAACAGCACCTTCAGGCGACGGGCCTTCTCGTCGGCCACAGCGCCCCGCGCGATCCGTTCGGCAGCCGCCGCCCGGTCGATGTGTTCGATGCCAAGGCCGATGCCGAGGCGGTGCTGGCCGCCCTCGGCGCCCCCGCCCGCACCCAGATCACCCGCAAGGTGGCCGCCTGGTGGCATCCCGGCCGCTCTGGCGTGATCGGGCTTGGCCCCAACACGCTCGCCACCTTCGGCGAGGTGCATCCCCGCATCCTTGCCGCCATGGGGGTGAAGGGGCCTGCCGTGGCCTTCACCATCCTTGTCGCCAATGTGCCGATGCCCAAGGTCAAGACACCCACCCGCCCCGCGCTGGCGATCAGCGACCTGCAAGCGGTGGAACGCGATTTCGCTTTCGTGGTGGACAAGGGGGTAGAGGCGCTGACCGCGATCAACGCCGCACAGGGCGCCGACAAGGCGCTGATCGAAAGCGTCCGACTCTTCGATCAGTTCACGGGTGACAAGGCCGAGGCGCAGATGGGTGCGGGCAAGAAATCCATCGCCCTGACGGTGCGCCTGCAACCGACCGACAAGACGCTGACCGAGGCCGAGATCGAGGCGGTCTCCGCCAGGATCATCGAAAAGGTGACCAAGGCGACCGGCGGCACCCTTCGGGGGTGATCTTGCGGGTAGGATGGGCAATATTGCCCATCCTACGCATCAGCGCACGGTTAACCGCTTTACGGCAGCCGACTCTGCCCGAATTTGTATGTACACTTTGCTGCACAGTTTGCGGCACAACATCCGGCACAGCCGCCGCAACGTCACGCTTCCAGATTTCCCCGTTCCGCGAATAGCTTAAGGCCAAAACGGGGGGAGGCATGGACTACGATTACATCATCGCCGGAGGCGGCTCCGCCGGCGCCGTGCTGGCCGCCCGCCTGTCGGAAGACCCCAGCACAACCGTCTGCCTGATCGAGGCAGGGGGGCCCGGAAAATCCTTCCTGATCAACACCCCCGCCATGGTCGCCGCCATGGTTTCCGGCCGGCCCAGGCTGCACAACTGGGCCTTCCGCACCGAACCGCAACCGCATCTGAACGGGCGGCGCTGCTATCAGCCGCGCGGCAAGGCGCTGGGCGGCTCCTCCGCCATCAACGCCATGCTCTATGTCCGCGGCCACTCGTCCGATTACGACCATTGGGCCGACCTCGGCGCCGATGGTTGGGACTGGCACTCCGTCCTGCCTTACTTCCTGAAATCAGAGGGAAATTCCTCTGCCACCGGCCCCCTGCACAATAGGGGCGGCCCGCTTCAGGTCACCGATCAGCCCAGCCCCCACGCCATCACCCGCGCCTTCGTACAGGCCATGGCCGATGTGCAGGTCCCCGAAAACCCGGATTTCAACGGCGAGACCCAGTTCGGCGCGGGCCTCTATCAGGTCACCCAGTTTCCCGACGGCCCCCGCAAGGGCCGCCGCTGTTCGGCCGCCGCCGCCTATCTGCACCCGGTGCTTTCCCGCCCAAATCTGACGGTGCTCCCCCATGCCCGGGCCGAACGCATCCTGCTTGACGGCACCCGCGCCAAGGGCCTGATCGCACAACAGAAAAACCGCCGCCTCACGCTCACGGCGAAGCGCGAGGTCATCCTCTCGGCAGGCGCCTTCGGCTCCCCCCAACTCCTCCTCCTCTCCGGCATCGGGCCGGAAGAAGAGCTGCGCGCCCATAGCATCCCCGTTGCCCATGCCCTGCCCGGCGTCGGGCAGAACCTTCAGGATCATCTGGATCATACCCTCATCTGGCGCTCTCCACGCCCCGATGTGGTGGGGTTCAACCCGGCAGGCCTGCTGCGCCTGATGCGCGGCTGGCGGCCCTTCCGCGATCATGGCACGGGCGTCCTGACCACGCCGGGGGCGGAGGGCGGGGCCTTCCTCATGTCGCGCCCCGACCTGCAAATCCCTGATCTGCAAGTGCATTTCGTCGTGGCCATCGTGGATGACCACATGCGCCGCATCCATCTTTCAGACGGCTGGTCGGCGCATGTCTGCGTGCTGCGCCCCGAAAGCCGGGGCCATGTCGGCCTGCGCGATGCCAACCCTGCCAGCCCCCCGCGCATCGACCCGAATTTCCTCTCCGATCCCCGCGATCTGGCCACGCTCAAGGCCGGGGTCCGCCTCATCGAACAGGCCATGTCCGCCGAGGCCCTCGCCCCCTGGCGCGGGCAGCGCCTCTACCCCCATGACGGCAGCGATGCGGCGCTGGAAGCCGATATCCGCGCCCGTGCCGACACGATCTATCACCCCGTCGGCACCTGCCGGATGGGGCGCGACGCGCTGGCCGTGGTGGACCCCGACCTGCGCGTTAAGGGTCTGGAAGGGCTGCGCGTGGTAGATGCCAGCGTGATGCCGCGCCTGATCGGAGGAAACACCAACGCACCCACCATCATGATCGCCGAACGCGCCGCCGATCTGATCCGGTATGGTTAAGAACTGGTAAATCCCCGCCCGATGGCCCGCCATCCCCAGACCGTCAGCAAACCCGCCCCTGCGGCAGCCAGCCAGAACGGCAGGACCAGCGCGACAGACCGACCCAGAACCGGCTCCGCCACCGCCATCGCCGCGCCTGACAGCACAAGCCCTAGAGGCATCATCCCGGTGGCAATCAAGCGATAGAGGCTGTTCACCCGGCCCAGCAGCGCGGGTGGAATGATCCGCTGCCGATGCGACACGACGACAAGGTTCCAGACCAGCCCCGAAAACTCGAACAGCGCCATTGAAAGTGCCAGCGTCCAGGCCCCCGGCGCCAGTGCCACGCCCAGAAAGGCGGGGGCAGAGGTCAGCAGCATCACCTGCGCCGCCCGCGCCCCGCCCATCCGCGCCACGATGCGCGGGCCAAGCACCGATCCGGCAATCCCGCCCACCGCCGCCGCCGACAGGATCAACCCATAGACCCCGGCAGAAAGCCCAAGATTTTCCTGCACATGCAGGACCAGCGCCACCATCATCGCCTGATGCAGCAGGTTCCAGACCCCGGTGATCAGCGCCAGATCGCGCAGGATCGGCAGGCCGCGCAGGAAATCGAACCCCTCCCTCAGCTCGCGCCGCCAATCGCGCGGCCCCGTCGCCTCGGCCTGGAACCGCCCGGAAAGCGAGGCCACCAGCGCCACCGCCACCCCATAGGCCGCCGCATTGGCCGCGAAGGGCAGCGCCACCGCCAGCCCGATCAGCGCCGCACCGATGGCAGGCCCCGCCAGCGCATTGCCGATCAGTTCCACGCTCCACAACCGCCCGTTCGCCGCCTCCAGCCGATCCGGCCCCACCAGCGCGGGCAGCAGGGTCTGGGCGGCATTGTCGCGGAAGACCTCTGCCATCCCCACCAGCAGCGCGGCCAGCACCATCCCGACGAACAGCCCGGGCAAGGCCACCCCCGACTCGGGTGCCGCAGGCAGGGGCGAGGCCAGCCAGACGATCAAGGCGATGAAACCAAAGGAAAAAGCCCGCAACAGATCCATCACGAGGATCAGCCGCCGCCGATCCACCCGATCGGTCACCACCCCCGCCGGAAGCGAGAACAGGAACCACGGCAGCCGCAGCGCCAGCGGCACCAAGGCCACCAGCAACGGGTCACGGGTCAGAAGTGTCGCCGCCCAGGCCCAGGCAACCAGCGCCACGCCATCGGCAAGATTGGTGGCCCCACTGGCCAGAATGAACCGCATCAACATTGCACCACCCAAGCCGGGCGGCGCGGGACAGTCAACCTACTTCCGCCCGAACAGACGGTTGAACCAACCGCCGATCCCGGCCTTGGCGCGATCCGCCTTCCGATCCAGATCATCCAGCGTTTCCTGCGCCTCGATCACGGCGGGTTCGATCATCCGCTCCTTGAACTGCGCCCACATCCGCCACCCCATGAACAGAAGGAAGCCCAGGAAGGACAGTATCACGATATTGACCCAGGGGATGATGCGCACCTCCGGCCCCTCGACAAGCCGCAGGGAAATGGCGTTGGGAAAGATCGTGAACAACTGGTTGCGCCAGCCGTAATGCGTCACCGCCACCCATTTCGGCGCATCCACCGTCGATTGCATCTCTTTCGCGGCGGTGTTGAGAGAGGAGCTGTTCATCTTGAAATAGGGCGGCCAGCCCCAGCCCGTATCCTCGTTGCGGTATTCCATCGTCTTGCCGTTCGGATAGACGGCATTGATGAAAAAGATGTCGCGGCTGTTGCTGGGCGCCGTCCCCACATCGGGCGAGGCCCAGAACCAACTGTTCTCGCCCAGATCCATGCGGCGGTTCTCGGTGCCGACGATGCGGACGATGTCGGTCTGCGGCAGGGTGTAATGCAGGAAGGAAAACACCAGCAGCGCCAGCATGCCAAGGATGGACCATTTCAGATAACGCATTGCTGCCTCAGGAAAAATTCAGGATCCAGACCAGGGCGACGACAACCGCCGTGGGAATGACGAAGACCAGCCCGATCAACCGCCGCCGCAGGCTGCGCTCATATTCGGCAAGGCCCTGCGCCACATGGCCGTCCCGCGTGCCTTCGATGCCACCACGATCATATTCCTTTTCCAGCCGCTCCCGCTCCACCGACCGGAAGTAGATGGCCAGCAGCCAGTAGATCACAGTCAGCGCGATATAGCCAAAGAGCGCCAGCTTGAAAAAGCCGATCATGCCAAGAATTCCCCATCCATGGCCCCAATGTGGCCCCGCGCCCCCGCCTGCGCAAGCTTTCCCCTTGGCAGGACCGGGCATCGCACCCACCATGGCACCATGACCGACGCGCTGATCCAGGCCATCGACACCCGCCACGCCGCCCTGATCGGGCTGGCGCAGGACCTGATCCGCATCCCCACGCTCAACCCGCCGGGGCGGCACTACCGCGAGATTTGCGACTATCTGGCCACGCGCCTGATGGCGCAGGGCTGGACGGTGGAACTGATCCGTGCCACGGGTGCCCCCGGCGACAACGACGCCTTCCCCCGCTGGAACATGGTCGCGCGGATGGAGTCGGGCCGCCCCGGCGACTGCGTGCATTTCAACAGCCATCATGACGTGGTCGAGGTCGGCCATGGCTGGACCCGCGATCCCTTCGGCGGCGAACTGGATGGCGACCGCATCTATGGGCGCGGTGCCTGCGACATGAAGGGGGGGCTGGCCGCCAGCCTGATCGCCGCCGAGGCCTTCCTTGCCACCACCCCTGATTGGAGGGGCAGCATCGAGATCAGCGCCACGGCGGATGAGGAATCAGGCGGGTACGGCGGCGTCGCCTACCTGGCCGAACGCGGCTATTTCGCCCCGGAACGGGTGCAGCACGTCATCATCCCCGAACCCCTGCACAAGGACCGCATCTGCCTTGGCCATCGCGGCGTCTGGTGGGCCGAGGTGGAAACCCACGGGCGGATCGCCCATGGTTCAATGCCTTTTCTGGGCGATTCGGCCATTCGCCACATGGGCGCCGTGCTGGAGGAGATTGAACATCACCTCTACCCCCTGCTGGAAACCCGGACGACCGCCATGCCCGTTGTCCCGCCGCAGGCCCGGCAATCCACGCTGAACATCAACTCCATCCATGGCGGCGAGGCCGAACCGCCCCACGGCTCCACCGCCCTGCCCGCCCCCTGCGTGGCGGACCGTTGCCGCATCGTGCTGGACCGCCGCTTCCTGATCGAAGAGGCAGTGGCAGAGGTGAAGGCCGAACTCCGCGCCGTGCTCGACCGGGTGCAAGACCGGCGGCCGGGGTTCCGCTACACGATCCGAGACCTGTTCGAGGTGGCCCCCGTGATGACCGACCGCGACGCACCTGTCGTCCGCTCCACCGCCGCCGCCATCGAACGGGTGCTGGGACAGGTGGCCGATTACGTGGTCAGCCCCGGCACCTATGACCAGAAGCATATCGACAGGATCGGGCGGATGAAGAACTGCATCGCCTATGGGCCGGGGCTTCTGCATCTGGCGCATCAGCCCGACGAATGGGTCGGCGTGCAGGACATGGCCGACAGCGCCAAGGTCATGGCGCTCGTGCTGCGCGACCTGCTGGGATAGGCCAAATTCCTTCGAAGGAATTTGCAATTTTCTTCGAAGAAGATTGGCGGTTCACACCGCGATATTGTCGATCAGCCGCACGCCATCCAGCCAGGCCGCCGCCAGCATCCGGATCGGTCGGTCGGCATCCGTGACAGGCCCCAGCGTCTCGGCATCGCGCAATTCGATGTATTCCACGCTTTCGAACCCCTCGGCCATCACCGCAGCCGTTGCCCGCGCCATCGCCTCCTGCTCTGGCACCCCGGACCGAAAATCCCGGGCCGCCGCCAGCATCGCGGCATAAAGCGCGGGCGCCTTTTGCCGCCCCGCCGCCGTCAGGCGCACATTGCGCGACGACATGGCCAAACCATCAGGATCGCGCACCGTCTCGCAGCCCACCACCGTCACGGCCATGTTCAGATCGGCCACCAGCCGCTGCACCACCTGCAACTGCTGCCAATCCTTCTGCCCGAAATAGCCCCGATCCGCCTGCGTCATCCCGAACAGCTTGGCCACCACCGTCGCCACCCCGTCGAAATGCCCCGGCCGCAATTCCCCTTCCAGGGGCTGCGACACGCCGCCGACCGAGACGGTCGTCACGAAACCTTGCGGATAAACCTCCTCGGGCGCCGGACAGAACACCACCTCCACCCCGACCCAGCGCAAAAGGGCGGCATCCGCCTCCTCTGTGCGGGGGTATTTCTTCAGGTCATCGGGGTTGTTGAACTGCTTGGGGTTCACGAAGATCGTCGTGATCACCCGCCCGCATTCCGCCTTGGCCCGCCGCGCCAGGCTCAGATGCCCGTCATGCAGCGCGCCCATCGTGGGCACCACGCCCACCACATGCCCCTCGGCCTTCCAGCCGCGCACGACCTCGCGCAGCTCGGCCACCGTCCGCAGGATGACCGTCAAGATTTCACCTGATCCGCAAAGCCATGTTCCGGCCCCGGGAAGGCCCGCCTCCGCACCTCCTCGGCATAGGTGGCAATCGCCTGATCCGCCGCCGCGCCAAGCTCTGCATAGCGTTTCACGAATTTCGGTCGGAAGGCGGTGAACATCCCCAGCATGTCGTCGATCACCAGAACCTGCCCGTCACAATCCACCCCGGCCCCGATGCCGATGGTGGGGATGGGAAGCTCCGCCGTGATCCGCCCCGCCAGCCCGACCGGCACCTTTTCCAGCACGATGGAAAAGGCCCCCGCCGCGGCGCAGGCCTTGGCATCAGCCATCACCCGCGCGGCCTCGTCATCCCGACCCACGACCTTGTAACCGCCCAGCGTGTTCACCGATTGCGGGGTCAGGCCCACATGGGCCATGACCGGAACCCCCCGCGCCGTCAGGAAGGCGATGGTTTCCGCCATATGCTGCCCGCCTTCTAGCTTCACCGCAGGCGCGCCGGTTTCCATCATCAGCTGCGCCGCATTGCGATAGGCCTGCGCCGGGCCTTCCTCATAGCTTCCGAAGGGCATGTCGATCACCGCCATCGCCTTTGAAAGACCCCGCACCACCGCGCGGCCATGCAGGATCATCATCTCCAGCGTCACGCCAAGGGTGGATGGCATCCCGTGCAGCACCATGCCGACCGAATCCCCCACCAGCGCGATGTCGCAATGCGCATCCACCAGCCGCGCCATCGGCGTGGTATAGGCCGTCAGCACCACCAGCGGCACCCCCCCCTTGCGGGCGGTGATATCGGGCGGCAGCACGGGCCGGGTCGGGGCGGTCGCGCTCATGGGCGTCTCCATTCACATCCTGCCCGATATAGAGGCACAGCCGCGCCGGGACAGCAAGTTGTCATCGCTGCATCGCGGCATGGCCCGGCCTTTCCCAGGCCAGCACGGGGCTTGACCCAGGCCGCGCCCTACCCTCCCATGCCAGCAACCAGCGACCGGCCAGCAAAGCGAGGACCCCATGTCGAACATCCAACGCATCACCCGCGACGGCATCAGCCCCGATGTGGAACGTCCGGACCCCGCCAAGGTTCTGGCTGGCGATCCCGTCCACACGACATGGAACATCGAAGAGCGCGGCAACATCTATTCCGGCATGTGGCAATCCACGCCGGGCAAGTGGCGCGTGTCTTATGCCGAGTGGGAATATGTCTATATCCACGCCGGCCATTCGATCCTGACCGATGGCGACGGCACCGTGACCCATCTGAAGGCGGGCGACAGCTACATCATCCGCCCGGGCTATGAAGGCACATGGGAAGTGGTGGAGACCACGCTGAAGGATTACGTCATCATCGCCTGACGGGTTACCAAGAAGACAGGGGCATCCGACGGATGCCCCTGTCTTCCTGATCCTCTGGCAATGGCTCAGCCCGCAGGCACGGCTGCGGCTTCGCCGGTCAGTTCGGGCAGGGTCGGGCATTCCGACTCGTCGATGCCACGGTTGCGGCAGATGCGCAGGCGCCGGCGTTCATCGCGTTCGGCCTGTTCGGCGGCCTCTGCGGCGGCAATGCGCTCATTCTCCACCCGCTGCGCCTCGGCTTCGGCAATGGCGATCTGGTCGGCCTGGAACTGCGCCCGGTTCTGCGGCGTATCCGGCACGGCGCGGCCATAGGCATCGTCCATATAGGGGCCTTCGGCGGCGAGGCTCTGCTCCAGAGTGCGGACCACGATCCGGTCACCGATCTCGGCATTGTCGAACAGATGGATGGCGTCCTGGTTGAACAGTCGGATGCAGCCCGCGCTGGTTGCCCGTCCGATGGAGGCATTGTCGATCGTGCCATGGATACGGAACATCGTGTCGCGCCCGCCGCGATAAAGATAAAGCGCCCGCGCGCCCAGCGGATTGTCCAGACCGCCGGGAAGGCCGCCTGCGAATTCGGCATAAAGATCGGGCCGCGTCCGCACCATATTGGCCGTCGGCGTCCAGGAGGGCCATTCCTGTTTGCGCCCCACATAGCCATTGCCCCGGAAGGAGATGCCCTCACGTCCCACCGCGATGCCATAGCGCGTGGCCTTTCCGCCCTCCTGAACGTGATACAGGACGCGGGCATAGGTATCCACGACGATGGTTCCCGGCTCCTCCGTCCCGGCATAGGCGACCTCGGCGCGGGGGTTCGTGCCGAAGAGGTGCAGCGGCTCCACAGCCGGGATCAGATAGGCGCCATCCTGCACGGCCTGATAATGCGCAGGCACATCGGCAGGCGGCGGGGTGGTTTCGCGGCTGGGCGCATCGGCGCAGGCGGCAAGGCCCAGAAGGGCCAGCAGGGCAGTCAGTCGGATCAGGATGGACGGCACGATGCGCTCCCGGCGCTTGAGGTTCGTTAAGTGCTAGAAGCACGTTTGAACCTGTCGGCGTCAAGCCCCGCGAACCCGTTCGCAAACGATTTGCCCCAAAGCACTTGCCAAGGATGGCGCAGCCCGACCCATGGCCCTGCGGACGAATCTTTGCCGCCGCTCCTTGTGGCGGGGGTTTCACATCCCATCTTCACAGGGTCGCGTCCCGAAGAGGAGACTGCCCATGCGCTGCCCGGTGGATAACGAAACCCTCGTGATGGCGGACCGCAACGGGGTGGAGATCGACTATTGCCCCAAATGCCGGGGTGTCTGGCTGGATCGCGGCGAGCTGGACAAGATCATCGAACGGGCGGGTGAAGGCCCGGCACCCAAAGCCGCATCCGCCGCACCGCCGCCGCAGGCGCAGGGCTGTGCCCAGCCGATGCCGCCGCAGGGGCAGCCCTATCCGCAGCAGGGCTATGCCCGTGCCGGCTGGGACAGCGATGATCGCAACGATGACGAATACTACCGCCGTCACGGCCAATATCCGAAGAAGAAGAAATCCCTTCTGCGCGACATCTTCGACTTCTGATTTCCCTTTCTTCCGGTGCCCCGCCTCCGACGGCACCGCTTGGCGGGACGGGCGGCCTTCTTCATGGGGCCGCCCGTTTCGCTTGCGGCCATCGCGCCATCGTGCCACGCCTTGGAAAAAGGGGGGACCATGATGCGTTTGGCAGGGATCACCGGCCCTTATCCGCGGGCGAAGCTTTGGCCCGTGCGGGAAACCTAGACCCGTGCGCCCCGGCCCACGAAACCTCATTACCGATGTGTCGGGCCTGCGTGTCGGCAATGCCCATGACGCGCGGCTGCGGTCCGGGGTCACGGTGCTGACCGCCGACCGCCCCTTCACCGCCGCTGTCAGCGTGATGGGCGGCGCGCCGGGAACGCGGGAGACCGACCTCCTCGCACCAGAGCGGCTGGTGCAGCAGGTGGATGCACTGGTCCTGTCCGGCGGTTCGGCCTTCGGCCTTGATGCCTGTTCCGGCGTGGCCGACGGGCTGCGCACCATGGGGCGCGGCTTTCCCGTGGGTGATCAACGCGTGCCAGTCGTGCCGGGGGCGATCCTCTTCGATCTGCTGAACGGGGGCGAAAAGGCATGGGATCGCAATCCCTACCATGCGCTCGGCCTCGCCGCGCTCAAGGCGGTGACCGAAACCCCCACCCTCGGCAGCGCGGGCGCGGGCCATGGCGCGATGACCGGAACGCTGAAAGGCGGGCTCGGCTCTGCCTCTGCCCTTCTTGCCACGGGACACATGGTGGGCGCGCTGGTCGCGGTCAACGCGCTCGGCTCGGCCACCGTGGGCGACGGCCCGCATTTCTGGGCCGCCCCTTGGGAGATGGGGGATGAATTCGGCGGCCTCGGCCCCGCCCCTTCCCATGACCCCGGCCACGAACCCCCGCCGATGAAACGGCAGGGCGAGGCGACGACCATTGCCATCGTCGCCACCGATGCCGCGCTCACGCAGGCCGAATGCCTGCGCCTTGCCACCGCGGCGCAGGATGGCATGGCGCGGGCGCTCGTGCCGTCGCATACGCTTCTGGATGGCGATCTGGTCTTTGCTGCCTCGACCGGCGCGCGGCCTTTGACCGACCCGGTGGCCGATGCCTTCGCCCTGGGCCATGCCGCCGCCTGCTGCCTGGCCCGCGCCATCGCCCGCGCCGTCTATCTGGCCGAACCGATGACGGGCGACCGGCAGCCCGCCTGGCGTGCCCGCTTCACCAGCGGGTAAGCGCCGTCTCGTCGGCCTCTTTCGCCGCGACCCAGGCGGCACCGTCGGGGCCGATCTCCTTTTTCCAGAAGGGCGCGCGGGATTTCAGATAGTCCATCAGGAATTCCGCCGCGGCAAAGGCATCGGCCCGATGCGGCGCTGCGGTCGCCACCATCATGATCGCCTCGCCCACAGCCAGCCGACCATGCCGATGGATCACCAGCGCATCGGTCAGGGACCAGCGTTCCGCCGCCTGACGCAGAATGACGTTAATCGCTCTCTCAGTCATGCCCGGATAATGCTCGATCTCCATCGCCACCATCCCGCCATCGCCGCGCACCAGCCCGGTGAAGGTGACCACCGCCCCGGCCCCCGCAGCACCCGCCGCAAAGGCCCGCGCCTCGTCACCCAGATCGAAGGCCGCCTCCTGCACCGCGATCCGCATGGATCAGCCCCCTGTCATCGGCGGAAAGAAGGCCACCTCGCGCACCCCCGCCAGGGGGGCATCAAAGGAGGAAAGCTCCTGATCCAGTGCCACCCGCAGGCTTGCCAGATCGGCGAAGGCCGCCGCATAGCGCTCTTCCCGCGCCCTGAGTTCCTCGACCAGAGCCATCACCGTGGGGGCCGACGTCTCCACCCGTTCCTTCGGCAGGCCGATCCTTTCCCGCACCCAGGCAAAGTAGAGGATGTCGATCATCGCCCATCCCTCAGGAAGGGCAGCGACTTGCGGAAATAGTCCCAACCCGTGATCAGCGTCAGCACCGCCGCCACCCAGATCAGCACCAGCCCGACCATTGTCGCGTAAGAGGAACAGCCGCGCGTCCCGCAGGACCGGATCGGATCGGCAAGGCCCTGGCTGACCAGTTCTGCATATTGCTCCATGGTCATGCCCTGCCGGGCGATGCCTTCGACATGTTCCAGCCCGGTGCCAAGGAACAGGACGGAAATCGCCACCATCTGCGCCGTGGTCTTCCACTTGGCCAGCTTCGTCACCTTCAGAAGCCCGGCCTTGGAACCCAGAAACTCCCGCAGGCCCGAAACAAAGACCTCGCGGAACAGGATCGCCGTTACCGGCAGGATCAGCCAGGGGTTCATCCCCGAATAGCCCGTGATGATCACCAGCGCGATCACCACCATCGCCTTGTCGGCAATCGGGTCCATCATCGCGCCGAATTTCGATTCCTGCTTCCAGGCGCGGGCGAGATAGCCGTCGAACCAATCCGTCACCGCCGCCGTGACGAACAGCGCCAGCGCCAGCCAATCCGCCCAGGGCCTGTGAAAATACAGGAACATGACCGCGACGCCGGGCGCCGCCAAAAGACGGATCACCGTCAGGATATTGGGCAAGGTCCAGTTCATGGGCGAAGGGATAGCAGGGGAAGGCCACCGGGGAAAAGGGCAAAGCGACCATCTTCGGTTGACGCGCGCCCGCCGCTTCGCTAGCAGGCCGCCTTCACCCACGGAGGCGGGCATGGGACGTGTGAAAAAGGGCAGGGCGGTATCCGGCTGGCTGATCGTGGACAAGCCCGCCGGGATCACCTCCACCGCCGTGGTGAACAAGGTGAAATGGGCGCTCGCCGCGCAGAAGGCGGGCCATGCCGGCACGCTCGACCCTGCCGCGACAGGCGTTCTCGCCGTGGCGCTGGGCGAAGCGACGAAGACCGTCCCCCACATCACCGATGCGCTGAAATGCTATCGCTTCATGGTCCGCTTCGGGACCGCCACCACCACCGACGATGCCGAAGGCAGCGTGATCGCCAGCAGCGACAGCCGCCCGACCGATGATGCCATCCGCACCGCCCTTGCCCCCTTCCGGGGCCAGATCGAACAGGTGCCGCCGCAATTCTCGGCCGTGAAGGTGGATGGGGAACGGGCCTATGACCTTGCCCGCGAAGGCGAACGCCTCGACCTCGCCCCCCGCCCGCTCTGGGTGGACAGCCTCGACCTGATCGACCGCCCCGATCCCGACCATGCGCTTCTGGAAATGGTCTGCGGCAAGGGCGGCTATGTCCGCTCCATCGCCCGCGATCTTGGGGCGGCGCTGGGCTGCCACGGCCATGTCCTCTGGCTTCGGCGGGAATGGTCTGGTCCCTTCGATGCAAAGGACGGGATCACCCTGGACGAGATCGACCGGCTGGCGCACAGCCCCGAACTCGACCGCCATCTGAAACCGCTGGAGATCGCGCTGGACGACCTGCCCCAGGTCACCGCCACGCCCGAAGGCGCGGCGCGTATCGGGAACGGCAATCCCGGCATGGTCATCGCCACCGGCATCGATTGGGGGACAGAGGTCTGGGCCTCCTATCAGGGCCGCGCCATCGCAATAGGCCGCTATCAGGCCGGCGAGTTGCACCCCTCCCGCGTCTTCAACTGACCTCTTCCCTCTTCATCTTGGGAAAAATACTCTCAGGGGGTCTGGGGGCAGAATGCCCCCAGCGGCCAGCCACAGGCGAAACCGCATGATCACCCGCCACCACCAGAAGGGCGACGCTGCCTCCACCGCCGTCTATTCGCCCTGCGAACGCTATCGCTATCTGCTGACGCGCGTCTGGAACCCGGCAGGGCCGAAGGCGCTCTTCGTCATGCTGAACCCCTCGACCGCGACCGAACTCCAGAACGACCCCACCGTCGAACGCTGCGAACGCCGCGCGCGCGCCCTGGGTTTCGGGGCCTTCCGCGTGACCAATATCTTCGCCTTCCGCGCCACCGACCCCCGCGTGATGCGGGCCGAGTCCGATCCGGTCGGTGCCGCCAATGACGCCGCCATCCGCGACAGTGCGGCAGACTGGGCCGCAGACCTGGCCGACCGCATCCTTTGCGCCTGGGGCACCCATGGTGCCCATCTGAACCGCGGCCCGCAGGTCGAGGCGCTTTTGCGCGCCACGGGCCGCCCGCTCTTCACCCTCGGCCTGTCAAAGGACGGGCATCCCAAACATCCGCTCTATATCGGCTATGACCAGCAGCCGGAGCGCTGGCCGTGACCGAGATCGCGGGATTCACCCGCCGTCGCATCGTCCTGCCGCAGATCGCCCTTTCCGTGCAGGAGGCGGGCCGGGGAGCGCCCCTGATCCTGTTGCACGGCTTTCCCGAAAACGGCCTGTGCTGGGCGCGCGTCGCCCCCGCCTTTGCCGAACGGTTCCGTGTGATCATCCCTGATCTGCGTGGCTATGGCCAAAGCGACGCGCCGCCCGACGATGCAGGCCACGATGCCTATTCAAAGCGCCAGATGGCGGGCGACATCATCGCCCTGATGGATCATCTGAACCTGCCCTCTGCCCATATCCTCGGCCATGACAGGGGCGCGCGGGTGTCCTATCGCCTCGCGCTCGACCACCCTGCCCGCATCCGGCAACTCGGGATCATCGAGATCGCGCCGACGGCGGAATATTGGGATGCCTGGGGATACGACCTTGCCATGTCGGCCTGGCATTGGACCTTCCTCGCCCAGCCCGCCCCTCTGCCAGAGCGGATGATCGCCGCCGATCCGGTGGCCTGGCTCGATCACACCTTGCAAGGCTGGACGCGGGAAAAATCACTGGACGTCTTTCCTCCGGCCTCGCTTGCCGCCTATCGCGCCCAGGCACAGGACCCGGCGCGCATCCATGCCATGTGCGCGGATTACCGCGCCGGGGCCACCACCGACCGCGCGCATGACATCGCCGACCGCGCCGCAGGCCGCCGCATCGCGGCACCGCTGCATTTCCTTTGGGGGCGCCACGGCTTTCCCGCCCGGACAGGCGATCCCGCCGGCATCTGGCGGCGCTGGGCCGATCTTGTCACCGACACGGCCTGCGACTCCGGCCATTTTGTGATGGAGGAAAACCCGCAAGCGGTGCTGGACGCCTTCCTTCCCTTCTTCTCCGCTCAGGCAGATTGAAGGATCAACTGATCCGCCCGCAGCCCTGCCGCCCCAAGGACGCGCGCCACCACCGCCCCATCGACCAGAATCAGCGCATCCCCGTCTGCATCCTGCACGGAGATATCGGCGTCTGCCCCGTCTGCCGTCGGCTCCAGCAGCAGAACCAGCTGATCCGTCCCCCCGTCGTAATCCGCGACCGTTGCGGGGCCCGCTTCGGCATCGGGCGGCATCAGGGCAAAGCGATCCGCGCCTTCCCCCCCGGTGGCGAAGCTGCCACCCGTCAGGCGCATCAGGTCATCCCCCGCCCCGCCATTCAGGAAATCCGCCCCCGTTCCGGCATTCAGCGTGTCGTTTCCCGCCCCGCCATCCAGCGTGTCATCCCCGCTGCCGCCCGACAGCGCATCGTCGCCCCAGCCGCCATCCAGCCAGTCCGACCCGGCACCGCCCCAGGCCGTATCGTTGCCCTCGCCGCCCAGAAGGGTGTCCTCTCCCAGACCGCCCGCCATCAGGTCGTCGCCCGCCTGTCCGGCCAGATGGTCCACCCCGACGGCACCGCGCAGCGTGTCATTGCCGGCGCCGCCCGTCAGGTGATCATTGTCGGCGCGACCGTTCAGCAGGTCATCCCCGGCCGCCCCATCCAGTTCATCATCGCCGCTGCCACCCCAGAGCAGATCGGCCCCACCCGATCCGGCAAGGGCATCCCCTCCGTCACCGCCCATCAGGGTGTCATTCCCGCCCGCGCCATTCAGCACATCCCCTTGGGCCGAGCCCATCAGCCGCAAGGGATCGTCGGTCTCGTCCGGCAGATCGTCACTGATCGCCGCCCCGTCATCGGCAAAGCCTTGGGCAAGGGCAATTCCCTGTGCAGCCTCCTCTTCCGCCACCAGAAGCTCTGCCGCAGCTTCGGCCGGATCAGCCGCGCTGTCCGCGACCGGCACCGTATCGGTTTCGGAAGATTGGGTGTCGGACCCGTCGGGATCCTCTTCCGCCTCCGTGGCGTTGAGAACCGCATCCGCAGCCATACCCGCAGCGACAAGTCCAAGAAGACCCATCAAGGCCAACATGCCATACCCCTGACCACACCTGCCGCGCCGCCCCCGGCGCGCCACACCAAGGGGATGGTGCCAGAATCACCCCCGCGACTCCAGAAAAAGCAAATGGCCATGCCCGGCTATCTGGGAATCTGGTAAACGGAACGCCTCGCAGACCCGCGCCCCCCGCCCCGGCCGGGGCCAGCCGCAAAGGGGCTTTCATTTCCGCGCATTTCCCCCTATACGCCCGCATCCCTGCGGCCTGTCTTGCGACTCGCTTCGGGGTTCATCGGCCTTGCTGGACGACATCCCGGCTCGTGCCTTCACCCTCTTCACAGGAGATATCCGATGTCGATCACCGTTGAAGAAAAGACCCGCCTGATCAAGGAATATGCAACCAAGGAAGGCGACACCGGTTCGCCCGAGGTTCAGGTTGCCATCCTGTCGTCGCGCATCGCGACGCTGACGGAACATTTCAAGACGCACAAGAAGGACAACCACTCGCGCCGCGGCCTTCTGATGCTCGTCGCCCAGCGCCGCAAGCTGCTGGACTATCTCAAGGCCAAGGATGAAGGCCGCTACGCCTCGCTGATCGCACGGCTTGGCCTGCGCCGCTGATCCGTCCTTCGGACGACGTCGGGACGCCCGCACCGCATGGTGCGGGCGTTCTGCATTCTAGAACTGCTTGCCCATGTCCAGAACCGTGGACTTGCCATTCTCGACCAGCCCCTCGATCTCGCCGGTGATGGCCGAAACCTGATTGGCCAGCTTGCGGATTTCCTGCGCCACGATGGCAAAACCCTGCCCGGCATCGCCTGCCCGCGCCGCCTCGATCGAGGCGTTGAGCGACAGCAGATTCGTCATCTGCGCGATGGAGCCGATCCGCTGGTTGAACTGGATGATGTTCCCCAGCAACTCCTGCACCACCTTCACCGTCTGGCTGGCGATGGCCTTCTGCACCGTGATGTCCTTGAGAAAGGCGGTATAAAGCTTCGTTCCGTCATCCAGGTCGATGGTCGAAAGAAGAAGGATCGCCGTGCTGATCTGGCCATCCTTGCGGTGGATGCTGACCTCGCGGGTCGTGCCGATCAGACGGTTCTCGCCCGTCGCCCGGTGCCGATTGACGAAGCCGTCATGGTTCCCCCGCATTTCAGGGGGAACCAGCATCCGCACATTGTGACCCACGACTTCCGCCGCCGAATACCCCCAGAGCTTTTCGGCAGAGGCGTTGAAGAAGGTCACCACATTCTCCGCGTTGATCGACACGACGGCATCCATCGTGTTCTCCAGCGTCTGCCGGATGGCGAGCCGGTTCTTCCGATCCTCGGTGATGTCGCGGATGAAGGCGGCATAGTTCAGCGCCCCGTCTTCCCCCCGCACCTGCGACAGGGACAGCGAGGCCCAGACCTTGCGGCCATCCTTCCGTTCAAGCTGCACCTCGCGCGATGACCCGACGATACGGTTCCGCTGCGTCCTGCGATGGCGGTTGACCCAGGAATCATGCTGCCCGCGCATTTCGAAAGGGATCAGGATCTTGACGTTGCGACCCAGCACCTCCTGCATCTCATAGCCCCACAGCCGCTGCGCCGCCGCGTTGAAGTAGATGATGCAATTCCGGTCATCTATCAGGACGGCCGCATCAATGGCCTGATCCAGCACCAGCCGCAGATTGATGCGGCGGTCGAGTGTTGCATGTGCGTCCAGCATCCGGCCCTCCTGCTCTTCGGGGGCAGACTGGGGCAGAACCGCTAACTTTCACTTACCGGCGGGAGGCGGCCACCTTTCCCGTCCCGCCCCCCGGCGCCGGGCAGCCCTCTGGCTTGCCGACCGAATGCCAGCCGCCCGGCAGGCCCGGACGACAGGCCGCCAAGGGCGAATCTGCATCCTTTCCAAACCGCCGCTTTTCCTGTATGCGCCCCCCATCTGCGACGTGAGGCCATGCCCCCGGCCACATGCGAAGGATAGGGGGCGGCGGCAATGGGGCCGCCATGAAAACGGGGGGCGGGCAGGGGCCTGCACCTCCAGATAGGATCCGCTGATGTTCAACGTTATCAAGAAATCCATCCAGTGGGGCGGTGAAACGCTCACTCTGGAAACCGGGAAGGTTGCCCGTCAGGCCGACGGCACCGTGATCGCCACGCTGGGCGAAACCTCGGTCATGGCCAACGTCACCTTTGCGAAAAGCGCAAAGCCAGGGCAGGACTTCTTCCCCCTGACCGTGCATTATCAGGAAAAATACTACGCCGCCGGCAAGATTCCGGGCGGCTTCTTCAAGCGTGAGGCGCGCCCTTCCGAGAAGGAAACGCTGACGTCGCGCCTGATCGACCGTCCCTGCCGCCCGCTCTTCGTGGACGGCTTCAAGAACGAAGTCCTCGTCATGGCGACCGTGCTGTCGCATGACCTGCACAACGAACCCGATATCGTGGCGATGATCGCGGCTTCTGCCGCCCTCACCATTTCGGGCGTGCCCTTCATGGGCCCGATCGGCGCGGCGCGCGTCGGCTTCTCGAACGGCGAATATGTTCTGAACCCGTCGGTCGATGACCTTCAGAACCTGCGCAACAACCCCGACCAGCGTCTCGACCTCGTCATCGCCGGCACCAAGGACGCCGTCATGATGGTGGAGTCGGAGGCCTATGAACTGACCGAGGCAGAAATGCTCGGCGCGGTGAAGTTCGGCCATGCGGCGATGCAGCCTGTGATCGACCTGATCATCGACCTTGCGGAAGATGCGGCGAAGGAACCCTTCGACTTCTCGCCCCCGGATTACTCGGCCCTTTACGCCCGCGTGAAGGCGGCAGGCGAGGCGCAGATGCGCGCCGCCTTCGCCATCAAGGACAAGCAGGAGCGGACCAACGCCATCTCGGCTGCGGTGGACGCGATCCGCGCCGCCCTGTCGGAAGAAGACAATGCCGACGCCAACCTCGGCGCGGCGATCAAGAAGCTGGAAAGCTCCATCCTGCGCGGCGACATCATCAACGGTGGCGCACGCATCGACGGGCGCGACAACAAGACGGTGCGTCCGATCGTGTCGGAAACCGGCGTCCTGCCGCGCACCCATGGTTCGGCCCTCTTCACCCGTGGCGAAACGCAGGCGCTGGTCGTGACCACGCTCGGCACCGGCGAAGATGAGCAGATCATCGACGCCCTGCATGGCAACTCGCGCTCCAACTTCCTGCTGCACTACAACTTCCCGCCCTATTCGGTCGGCGAAGTGGGCCGCGTGGGTTCGCCCGGACGTCGCGAGATCGGCCATGGCAAACTGGCATGGCGCGCGCTGCAAGCCGTCCTGCCCGCCCCGACCGATTTCCCCTACACCATCCGCGTGGTGTCGGAGATCACGGAATCGAACGGCTCCTCCTCGATGGCCTCCGTCTGCGGCGGCTCGCTGTCGATGATGGATGCGGGCGTTCCGCTGAAGGCGCCGGTCGCGGGTGTGGCCATGGGCCTGATCCTGGAAGATGATGGCCGCTGGGCCGTGCTGACCGACATCCTCGGCGACGAGGATCACCTCGGCGACATGGACTTCAAGGTGGCAGGGACCGAGAACGGCATCACCTCGCTCCAGATGGACATCAAGGTCGCGGGCATCACGCCCGAGATCATGGAACAGGCGCTGGCACAGGCCAAGGACGGCCGACTGCACATCCTGGGCGAAATGAACAAGGCGCTGTCCGCCCCGCAGGGCTTCAGCGAATACGCGCCCAAGATCGAAACGCTGACCATCCCCACCGACAAGATCCGCGAAGTGATCGGTTCGGGCGGCAAGGTCATCCGCGAGATCGTGGAAACCTCCGGTGCCAAGGTCGATATCAATGATGACGGCGTGATCAAGATCGCGTCGAACTCTGCCGATGCGATCAAGAAGGCCTATGACATGATCTGGTCGATCGTCGCCGAACCCGAGGAAGGCCACATCTACACCGGCCGCGTGGTCAAGCTGGTCGATTTCGGTGCCTTCGTGAACTTCTTCGGCAAGCGCGACGGTCTGGTCCACGTGTCCCAGATCGCCAACAAGCGCCTGAACCACCCGAACGAGATCCTGAAGGAAGGCCAGGAAGTGAAGGTCAAGCTTCTGGGCTTCGATGATCGCGGCAAGGTCCGGCTCGGCATGAAGATGGTCGATCAGGAAACCGGCGAAGAGATCGTCGAGAAGAAGGGCGAGACGGAAGAGGCATAAGCCCTGCTTCCTTCCGCCGATGAAAGGCCCCGGCAGCGATGCCGGGGCCTTTTGTCTTGTGATGGGGTTCAAGTTGATACAAGAGAACGGAAGTTCGTCCCCCGGGAAAAGGCAGGCATGGCAGATGTCGTCCCAGTCTCTTTCGATCAACAGAACCGGCCGACGCACCACCCGCGTCGGCAGCGCCTGACAGGGTCCGGGGGTCTGCAATGACATCATCGCGTTTTCGCAAGACACGCGCGGCCGGCTCCACCGGGCTTGTCCGACTGTTGTCCTTGTCACGTCCATGGAAGCGCAGCCTTCAGGTTGCCGCAGATTGCGTGCTTCTGGTCGGCAGCTTCATCCTGGCGATGGGCCTCCGCTATGACAGTTTCTTCTTCCTGTCCGATCCACGCATCTGGATCGCCATCGGCCTGACCCTTCCCGTCACGATCTTTGCCTTTGCGGTCACCGGCTTCTACCGTGCGGTGATCCGCTATATCTCTTCGCGTGCCTTCGTCACGATCGCGCGCGGCATTGCCCTGTCGGCCATTTTCCTTTTCGTGATTTCGCAGGCCTTCACCCTTGCCGTTCCGCGTTCCGTCCCCGGTATCTATGCGATGATCGCGCTCATCGCGGTCGGTGGTCTGCGTTTCCTGCTGCGCGAACTCTTCCGCCGGGAATTGCGTCGCGGATTGAAACCGGTCCTGATCTACGGTGCCGGCCGATCCGGCCAGCAGCTTGTCGCCTCGCTCCTGCGCGGGAACGATTATCTCCCGATTGCTCTTGTGGATGACAATCTCGCCCTGAACGGGACCGAGGTGAACGGGTTGCGCGTCATCTCCCCGCAGGAAATGCCCCCGATGATCGAGAATTTCGGGATCGACCTCGCCCTCCTCGCCATGCCACGCGCGCCCCGCTCACGGCGGCGCGAGATCATCGAGAGGCTGGCCGAACTTGGCGTGCGTGTCCGCACCGTTCCAAGCGTCGATGAAATTGTCGCAGGCCGCGCCCGCATCTCGGATATCATCGAAGTCTCCGAAGAGGATCTTCTGGGGCGCGACCCGGTTGCCCCGGTGCCAGAGCTGATGTCGGCCAACATTGCGGAGAAATGCGTGATGGTGACCGGCGCGGGCGGGTCCATCGGCAGCGAACTCTGCCGGCAGATCCTGCTGGAAGGACCACGTGACCTGATCCTTTTCGAACAGTCCGAAGCCGCGCTCTATACCATCCAGATGGACCTTGCGGCGCTGGCCGCGACGCTGCCGAAGGCGCCGCGCCTCCATGCGATCCTCGGCTCGGTCCAGTCGGAACGACGCCTGCGCGACACGCTGGCGCGGCATCGGGTGGACACGATCTTTCACGCCGCCGCCTACAAGCATGTGCCGCTTGTCGAAGACAACGTGTCCGAAGGCGTCCGCAACAATGTCTTCGGCACCAAGACGCTGCTGGAAGCGGCGATCGCGGCAGGCGTCTCATCCTTCACCCTGATCTCGACCGACAAGGCCGTGCGACCGACCAACATCATGGGTGCCTCGAAGCGGGTAGCGGAAATGGTCTGCCAGGCCTTCGCCGAGGTGACGCCGGGTACCCGCATCTCCATGGTGCGTTTCGGCAACGTGCTCGGCTCCTCCGGTTCCGTCATCCCGCTGTTCCGCCAGCAGATCAAGGCGGGCGGGCCGATCACCGTCACCCATCCCGACATCACCCGCTATTTCATGTCGATCCCCGAGGCCGCCCAGCTTGTCATCCAGGCCAGCGCCATGGCGCGGGGGGGCGATGTCTTCCTCCTGGACATGGGTCAGCCTGTCCGCATCCTCGATCTTGCCGTCAGGATGGTGGCGCTGTCAGGCCTGCGCGCCTACATGGAGACCGAGGACAGCGCCGATGGCGACATCGCCATCAGGATCACCGGCCTGCGCCCGGGAGAAAAGCTTTATGAGGAACTCTTGATCGGGGCGGATGCGCAACCCACGGCCCATCCGAAGATCATGATGGCACAGGAAGGTTTCCTGCCGCTTCCGGCACTTGCGGCGCTGCTGGACTCCCTCCACCACGCCATCGAGACCGAGGATGTCATCGCCGTGCAGGACCTGCTCCGCCGGGCGGGCACCGGTTACTCAGGCGAGGATATGGCCCTGGACATCCTGCCGCCGGAACACAGCCAATTCGGAACGGCAGCCGTCGCATGAGAATAGCAATCACCGGGGCGTCCGGCTTTGTCGGACGGCAGCTCGTGCCGCTTCTCTCGGCGGCTGGCATTGACCTGCTGCTCGTCGGACGCGATCAGGCGGCTCTGTCCCGCCTCTTCCCGCAGCACGCGACCTGTGCGACCGATGCACTGGCCCTGAACGGCCAAGGCTGTGACCTGCTCCTTCATCTTGCGGCACGCAACAATGACCGCCCCGGTTCGCAGGCAGAGTTCGATGCCGTGAATGTCGATCATGCGCTCAGGGTGCTCGACCTGTCCCGGCAGGCGGGAATCCCGCGCTTCATCTACGCGTCATCCATCCATGCCCTCGATCCGGGCAACATGAGCAGCTATGCCGAAAGCAAGCGGCGAGGCGTGGCCGCCGTGCAGGCCGCTGCAGGGGATATGGAGGTCTCGATCCTCTACCTCCCCGCCGTCCAGGGACAAAGCTTCGCCGGCAAGCTCGCCCCCCTCAACCGCCTGCCCCCGATCCTGCGCCGCCCGGCCTACCGCGCCCTTTCGGCTCTCCGCCCGACCGTCAGCATCGACCGGATCGCGGCATATCTCCTTTCCGGCGCTCCGGCTGGTGAGGATGGCCGCCTTATCCTGTCCGAGGCGCAGCGCGGCAACCTGATCTACGCCGCGACCATGCGGCTGATCGACTATGCCTTCGCCCTGACCATCCTGCTCGGCTTCTGGTGGGTGCTTCTGGCCGCCTGGGTGGCGGTGAAGCGCGACTCCCCCGGTCCCGGCCTCTTTGGCCAGCCGCGCATCGGCCGGCATGGCAGGGTGTTCACCTGCTGGAAGTTCCGCACCATGCAGGTCGGAACGGCCCAGGCCGGCACGCATGAGGTTGCAGCCTCGTCGGTAACGAAGGTCGGCGCCTTCCTCCGCCGGACGAAAATCGACGAACTTCCGCAGGTCTGGAACATCCTGCGCGGCGAGATCGCGCTGATCGGTCCGCGCCCCTGCCTGCCCGTGCAGACGCAACTGATCGAGGAGCGGCGAAAGCGCGGCGTCCTCGACGTCCTGCCCGGCATAAGCGGCCTTTCGCAGGTCGAGGGCATCGACATGAGCGATCCAGTCCGCCTTGCCCGCCGTGATGCCGACTACGTCGCCCTGCGCGGGATTCTTCCTGACATCCGGCTTGTTCTGCGCACCGCACGGGGGGGTGGGCAGGGGGATCGGGTAAGGACCTCCACGCCCTGACCCTCTTCCGGAACCGCCTTGTGAAGCCCATCCCCAATCGCTACTAGACGCACAAACACGGAGGGGTGACGCATGTCCTACGAAGAACGTCTTGCGCGACGCCGCGCCCTGAAGGCCAAGCTGGTGAACCGGGAGCCGGTCTTCGGCGGCTGGGTCTCCTATACCGACCCGGCGATCACCGAGACCTTCGCCAAGGCGGGCTTCGACTTCATCGCCATCGACATGGAACATACGACGATCTCGCTGGACGAAGCCAAGCGCATCATCACCTCGGCCCAGTCGGAAGGTGCCTGCTGCCTGCCGCGCCCCGTCAGCCACAGCAACGATATCCTGAAGCCTCTGCTGGAAGCCGGGGCCGACGGCATGTTCATCCAGATGGTCGAAACCCCCGATCAGGTGCGCACCCTGATCGACAACCTGAAGTTCCCGCCCGTCGGCCGCCGCTCCTACGGTGTGAACCGCGCCCATGGCTACGGCTTCGACTTCGATCGCTACATCACCGAATGGAACGACAGTTCCCCCCTCATCCTCCAGATCGAAAGCATCCGCGCGGTCGAGAACATCGACGCCCTTCTCGCCTTCCCGGAAGTGGATGGCGTCATGGTCGGCCCCTATGACATTTCCGGCAGCCTCGGCGTGCCGGGCCAGACCAACCATCCCAAGGTGCGCGAGGCGGGCCGTGTGGTGATCGAAGCCGCCCGCCGCTCCGGCAAAAGCTGCTGCACCCAGATCGCCGATGTTTCGGTCGAACGGGTGAAGGACGCCTTCGATCAGGGCTTCACCTTCGTCATCCTGGGATCGGACCTGTTCATCCTTTGGAAATGGGCGGAAAACATGCGTTCGGTCATGGCAGAGGTGCGCGGATGAGCTTTGTCGGCGAACTTTTCTCCGTTGCGGGTCGCACCGCGATCCTGACCGGGGCAGGCGGCCATCTGATCGGCGAAATGTCCCGCGCCCTGGGCAAGGCAGGCTGCAAGGTCGCCATCCTGGACCTGCGCGCCGAAAAGGCGGAAGCCGTCGCCGAACAGGTGCGCGAGGCGGGCGGCATCGCTCTGCCGCTCGGCTGCGATGCCACGAAGAAGGACGACATCGCCCGCTGCCTCGACAGCGTGGTCGCGGAGTTCGGACCCGTCTCCATCGCCGTGAACGGTGCGGGCATCAATGCCCCGACCCCGTTCCTCGACATCAAGCTCGAAGACTGGCAGGCCGTCATGGACAGCCAGATCACCGCCACCTTCCTTGGCTGCCAGGTCTTCGGGGCGCATATGCTCCAGCAGGGCAAGGGGTCGATCATCAACATCTCTTCCGCCTCGGCAGGCCCGCCGCTGTCGAAGGCCTTCGCCTATTCGGTGGCCAAGGCCGGGATCAAGAACCTGACCCAGAACCTCGGCCGCGAATGGGGCACGCAGGGCGTGCGGGTAAACGCCATTCGTCCGGGCTTCTTCCCGACCGAATGGAACCGCAAGAACTTCATCACCGCCGAACGCGAAGCCGCGATCCTCGGCCATACCGCGATGCGTCGCTATGGCGAGGTTGCGGAACTGACCGGCGCGCTGATCTGGCTTGCCTCCGACGCCTCCAGCTTCGTCACCGGGGCCGAGATCGCGGTGGATGGCGGCTATTCGGCCATGACGATCTGATCCAGGGGCAGCCGCCCGGCCCTGCGGGCGGCACAGGCAGGGAAATCCGGATGTCCAGAACCGTATGCATCACTGGAGGCAGCCGCGGCATCGGGCGCGACCTCGCCATCGCCTTCGCGCAGGCGGGCTATCGCGTCTTCGCGGGCGCGCGCAACGACAGCGGGATCGAAGCCGCCGCAGACGGCATCCGCTTCGTTCCGATGGATGCGCGCCGGGATGCCGACCATGCCGCCCTTGTCGCCGCGGCGGTGCAGGCGACGGGTCGGCTGGATTGTTACATCAATAATGCGGGCGTCTCGGCCTGGCGTCCGATCACCGAGATCGACGACACCTTCCTCGAAGACATGCTCTCCACCAACATCAAATCCGCCTTCTGGGGGTCCAAACAGGCAGCGCTTGCCCTCGGCAGCGGGGGGACGATCATCAACATCTCCTCCCTCGCGGCCAAGCGCGGCACCCCAAACAACTCCGCCTATTGCGCCGCAAAGTTCGGGATGACAGGCCTGACACAGGCCCTGGCAAAGGAACTCGGCCCGCGCGGCATCCGCGTCAACGCGATCTGCCCCGTCCTCGTCCGCACGCCCGGCCTGATCGACGCGCTGAGCGACCCGTCCTCCCCGGCAAAGGGCGACCCCGAAAGCTTTCTCGCGGCCTTCACCGCCTCGCAAAGCCCGCTTGGCCGCCTGCCCACCGGGGCCGAGGTGGCGGGGATGGCGCTCTACCTCGACTCTCCTGCCGCCTCTGCCGTGACGGGGCAAAGCATCAATGTCGATTGCGGGGTGCTGCCGCAATGACCGCAGACCGCCGCATCGTCGGGATCATCCCGGCCCATCTCGCCTCCGTCCGCTTCCCGCGCAAGATCCTGTTTCCCTTCTCGGGCCTTGCGATGATCGAACATGTCCGCCGCCGCGCGCTGATGTGCCCGAGCCTGGCCGAGGTCTTTGTCGCCACCTGCGACGACGAGATCGAGGAAGTCGTCCGCGCCGGGGGCGGCAAGGTCATCCGCACCGGCAACCACCACCGCAACGGCACCTCGCGCGTGGCCGAGGCCGTCGAAGGGCTGGACGCCAGCCATATCGTGCTGCTTCAGGGGGATGAACCGCTGCTCCTGCCGCGCCATGTCGAGGCCCTCGCCGCCTCGATGCTGCGTCACCCCGAGGCGGATGCCTGGAACGCCACGGGCGACATCCGCGATGCCGAGGAACTGGACCGCCATTCCTTCGTGAAATGCTCCATCGGGGCCGAGGACCGCATCCTCTACTGCTTCCGCCGCAGCCCCTCCACCGCGCCCTATGACCAGCAGATCACCTATATCCGCAAGATTCTGGGCCTTTTCGCCTTCACCCGCGACTCGCTCCTCAGCGTTGCGGCAGCGCCGCCTTCGGTGGTGGAACTCAACGAATCCATCGAACAGATGCGCATCATCGAAAGTGGCCGCTCGCTCGTCTCGGTCCCTGTCGATGTGGCCCTGCCTTCCGTGAACGAACCGCACGAGGCCGCCATCGTGGAAGAGGCGATCCGCCACAATCCGGAACAGCAGGCCCTTCTGCGCCGCGTGCTGGAGGGTTGATCCCTGCGCCAGTGGTCCATCGAGGAACTGCATGCGATCAGCGCCGGCTGCGAAGCTCTGCTGCGCGAACCGGGGGCCGATCCGACGCGCTTCGCAATCCCGGCGCTGCATTTCCGATCGGCACATCCCGAAGCACTGAAAACCTATGAACCGCTCGGCACGGACCCTGCCCCCACCCTGCGCGACCGCGCGGCGCTCTGGCGCGACAGGCTGGGGGGCCTCCGCGCCCTGCCCGCAGCCGATGCCCCTGATGGATGCGACATCCTCTTCGTCTCGCACCTCACCGCGCCGGGACAATGGGGGCAATCCGCCTCTGATACCTATTTCGGAACACTGCCATGGCAGTTGCAGGCCATGGGCCAGCATGTCCATATCGCGCTGATCGACCATACGACCGCACCCTTCAGGGATTTCCCAGCCGCGCCCGCCGGACCGGCCACGATTCCCCGCACGCTTCTGCCGCGGCGGCTGGGACGGAGGGCCGAGTCAACCATGGCGGCACGCCTCGCCGCCGCCGCCGCCGATCTCCGCGCCGGTGCGGGCCATGCCGACCTGCGGCGTCTGGCGGCGCGGCAGGCCGGGCAGGGGCCGGCACGCCAATCCCTGCGGATTGCCACCGCCATCGCCCGTCTGGTCGCCCGTCACCGACCGCGGGCGCTGGTCTTCACCTATGAAGGCCACGCATGGGAACGCATGGCCATGCGCCTTGCCCGGCAGGCCGTCCCCGGATTGCGCTGCCTTGCCGTGCATCATGCGATCCTCGCCCCGATGCAGCATGCGATGACAACGCGCTACGGTGCGCCGTTCGATCCCGACGTCATCCTCGCCGCAGGCCGTGCCGCGCTGGACTGGCTGTCGCAGGCGCCCGGGTTGACCGGCCTTCCGGTCGATCTGCTGGGCAGCCCCCGCTCCCGTCCCGCCACGGCCGCGCCCGACGGGATAAAGGACGGAAAGGTCTGCCTGTTCCTTCCGGAGGGCATGGTTTCCGAAAGCACCCGCCTCGCCCTCGCCGCCTATGACCTTGCCGCCGCGCGGCCCGATCTGACCTGCACCATCCGCCTGCATCCGCTGACATCCCGCGCCGCTCTGGCCGCAGTGGAACCGCGCTTCGGCGCGGCGCCCCCGAACATCGACTGGTCCCCGCCCGACCGCCCGCTCGAAGAGGATGGCCGCCTTGCCACATGGGCTGTCTATCGCGGTTCCTCCGCAGTGCTGTCCGCCATGACCTGCGGTGCGGTTCCCGTCTATCTGGGCGATGAACCGCCCGAACTGCGGATCGACCCTCTGCGGGGCGCCGGAGATATCGTTCAGACCGTGGCGCATGCCAGCGAACTCGCCATCACATTGGACCCGCGCCGGATCACGGGCGACATGCTGCGAAACGGCTGGTCCTATGCCCAGGGCTATTACACCCCGATGGACCCCAAGGTCATCCTGCGCCATATGATCGGCGCTGCGATCCCGTCACATCATCCAGCGGAAGCCACATGACAGTGCCTCCCCCCCTGCCAAGGTCCCATCCCGAGTTCGGCCGCATCCGGCTGCTCTGCACCGATGTGGACGGCGTGCTCACGGATGGCGGGCTCTATTACGGGGCGGATGGCAACATCCTGACCCGGTTCCACGTGCTCGACGGTCACGGGCTCAAGACGGCGCAGGCGGCTGGCATCATCACCTGCTTCGTCACCATGTCCGACACCGACCAGATCCGCCGCCGCGCCGCCGATCTGCGCATCGACCATTGCCTGTCCGGCATCAAGGACAAGGTGGCGGCCATTTCCGCGCTGATCGGGGAATTGGGGATCGACTGGTCGGAAGCCGCCCATATCGCCGATGATGTCAACGATATCGGCCTCTTGCGGAAAGTCGCCCTTCCGGTCTGCGTTCCCAACGCGGTGGATGACGTCCGCGCGATCTGCCGTTATGTCACGCAGCGGCCCGGTGGCACGGGCGCGGTGCGCGAACTCTGCGACGCGCTTGTCGCCTCCCGCAGCAACGAACGCCCCTTGCCCTGACCACCCCATCGCCCCTGACCCGGCCCGAGACCTGAAACGATCATGACACCCGTCTCCATCGCCTATGTCGTGCCGACCAAGGATCGCCCCGACGATCTGCGCAAACTGCTGGAAAGTCTGCGCAGGCAGACATCCCAGGCGGCCCAGATCGTGATCGTGGATGGCAGCGAAGCACCGATCGAACCGCTGCTGGCCGATTATCCCGAACTGCCGCTGACCTATGTCCGCGTCTTTCCCCCCTCTCTCGCCCGCCAGCGGAATGCCGGAATGGCGGCACTCGCGCCCGGGATCGACGTGGCGGGATATCTGGACGACGATCTCGAACTTGACCCGGTCGCCACCGAACGGATGCAGGCCTTCTGGGCTGCAACGGATGCCTCCACTGGCGGGGCGGCATTCACCATCGTCAACCAGCCCGCCCGTGGACGGATCGGCGCCCTGATTTCGGATTTTTTCCTGATCAACGGTCCGGCCCAAGGCAAGGTGCTGCGCTCGGGCTTTGCCACCTCGATCCTGCCGCGCGACCGCACCGAACAGACGGACTGGCTCTATGGCGGCGCCACGCTCTGGCGGCGCGCGGTGATCGAGGCCTTTCAGTACGACGAATGGTATATCGGCCATGGCTATCTCGAGGACCTCGACTACAGCCACCGCGTCGCGCAGAAATACAGCCTGTTCGTGCTGGCCGATGCGCGATGCTGGCATTGGCCGAAACCCGTGCGGATCGAACAGAATTTCGCGCTGGGACGGCAGCAGATCCTGAACAGGATCTACTTCACCCGGAAGTTCCGGCATTTCAGCAAGATCGCCTTTTTCTGGGCGATGTTCGGCCAGTCCCTGCGCAACCTGATCGAACCGCTTCAGACCCGCGACCGCGCCGGATGGATACGCTTTCGCGGAAACCTGAAAGGCTATGCCGATCTTCTTCGCCACGGTGTGCGGCAGACCGAAGGCATCTGGAAATGACCGATGCGCCGCCCTCGCCCGGGTCGCCAAGGCCCTTTGTCCTGCACGCGCCGAACGTGCATGGCGGCGGTGGGCGCGCTCTTCTTCTGCCCTTGCTGGAGGCGCTGAAACCCCCGGCAACCGTCCTGCTGGACACCCGGCTGTCGCCTTTGCCCGCGTTGCATCCGGGGGTCAGGGTCCTGCGCTTCCCGCCCACGCTTGCCGGCCGCTTGCGGGCTGAGATCGCCCTGCGCCGTCTGGCGGTTCCGGAAAACGACATCCTCTGTTTCGGCAACCTGCCGCCACTTCTCGCAAGGGCCGAGGCCAACACGACCGTCTTCCTCCAGAACCGCTATCTTCTGCCACCCTCGCCGCTGGACGGCCTGCCGCTCCGCACCAAGGCCCGGCTTGTGATCGAACGCATCTGGCTCCGCAGCCGCCGTGGCGCTGCGCGGCTCATGGTGCAGAGCGAAACGATGGCCGCCGCCGCCCGCCATGCCTTCGGCCAGACGGCCGAGGTCTGCCCCTTCACCGCCGGCATCCCTGCGCCGTCCGAACGGGCCGCGCAAAAGACCATCGACTTTCTCTACGTCGCCTCCGGCGAAGCCCACAAGAACCACGCCACTCTGCTTGCTGCATGGGAAGGGCTTGCCAAAGACGGCCTGACCCCCACCCTCGGCCTGACCCTCGCCCCACCGGACCAGGCGCGGCTTCAGCACGCGTTGGAGAAGGCACGGGCCGCCGGGGCGCGCATCGCCCTCCTCCCGCCCCGCAGCCCGGACGAGATGCCCGCCCTCTACGCCGCGGCCCATGCCGTCATCTATCCGTCGCTCTTCGAATCCTTTGGTCTTCCCCTGATCGAGGCGCAGGCGGCCGGGCTGCCCATCCTTGCCGCCGAACGCGACTATGTCCGCGATCTTGTCGATCCCGACCAAAGCTTCGATCCGACCTCCCACCGCTCCATCGCGCGGGCCGTGCGTCGGCATCTCGGCCAGCCCGCTCCGCGCCCGGTGATCCTGGACGCGTCCGGTCTCCTCGCCCGCCTGCGGGGGCGGCGATGACCCGCGTCCTTCTGGTATCGCAATATTACTGGCCGGAATCCTTCACCATCACGGCCGAAGTGGCGCGTCTTGCCCGCAACGGGTTCGAGATCACGGTCCTGACCGGCCAGCCCAACTATCCAGCGGGCAAGATCTTTTCCGGCTACTCGGCCTTCTCCATCCGCCGCGACCGGGTGGAAGGGATCGAGGTGATCCGCCTCCCCCTGTTCCCGCGCGGTCAGGGATCGGGCCTTCGCCTCATGCTGAACTATCTCAGCTTCATCCTCTCCGGCCTTCTCATCGCACCCTTCCTGCTGCGTGGTCGCCGCTTCGACCTTGTCTTCGTCTTCGGCCTTTCGCCGCTCCTGCAAGCGCTGCCCGCTGTCCTGCTGTCCCGGATCAAGGGCGCGCCACTGGTCGTCTGGGTGCAGGACCTCTGGCCCGAAAGCCTTGCGGCAACGGGCTTCATCCGCAATCCGTCACTGCTGGGCATCGTGCGGCTGCTCGTGCGCTTCATCTACCGCAACTGCACGCGCATCCTCGTTCAGTCCGAAGCCTTCCGCGCCCCGGTCGCCGCACTCTCCCCACCTGGCGCGACAATCGCCTGCGTGCCGAATTCGGGCCAGACCGCCGACGCGGCAACCCCGCCGTCCGAGTCCGCCCGCGCGCTCGGTGACCGGATCGCGCAGGGTTTTTCCATCGTCTTTGCAGGCAATCTCGGCCATGCGCAGGGTCTCGACACGCTGCTTAATGCCCTCGACACCCTGCGCGACCTGCCCGACTTGCAGGTCTATCTTGTCGGCAGCGGCGCTTTGGACGGCTGGCTGGAACAGGAACGCCAGCGCCGCAACCTGACCATGCTCCATCTTCCCGGTCGCTTCGCCCCTGCCGACATGCCGGTGATCCTGTCAAATGCTGCGGCCCTTCTCGTGTCTCTGCGCAAGGAGGCGATCTTCGGCCTCACCGTTCCCAGCAAGATGCAGACCTATCTTTCGACAGGCCGCCCCATCATCGCATCTCTGGACGGTGAAGGCGCCCGAATCCTGTCGGAGGCGGGCGCCGGCCTTTCCGCTCCGGCTGGCGATCCGACAGCCCTTGCCTCGGCCCTGCGTCACATGGCAAGCCTGCCGCCGACCGAACGCAGCGCAATGGGCCTGTCCGGGCGGCGCTATTTTGATACGCATTTCGCGCCCGACCGTATTACGGCGCTTCTGTCAGACCATCTGACGGCAGCGACACATCCGGCCGCGCGGCACCAAGGAGACTGACGTGTTCACCGACAAGACCCTGATGATCACGGGCGGAACGGGTTCCTTCGGGAATGCCGTCCTCAAGCGCTTTCTCGACACCGACCTGCGGGAAATCCGCATCTTCAGCCGGGACGAGAAAAAGCAGGAGGACATGCGCATCGCCCTCAACCACCCCAAGCTGAAATTCTACATCGGCGATGTCCGTGAACCGGGCAGCCTGCGCGGGGCGATGCAGGGGGTGGATTTCATCTTTCACGCAGCCGCCCTGAAACAGGTTCCCTCCTGCGAATTCTACCCGATGGAGGCCGTACGGACCAACGTGTTGGGCACCGAGAACGTCATGAACGCCGCGCAAGAGGCGGGCGTCCAGCGCGTGATCGTCCTCAGCACCGACAAGGCGGTCTATCCGGTGAACGCGATGGGCATGTCCAAGGCGATGATGGAAAAGCTGATGGTTGCAAAGGCCCGTCTCGGGCGCCCGGGCGACACGGTCTTCTGCGCCACGCGCTATGGCAACGTGATGGCTTCGCGAGGGTCGGTCATCCCGCTCTTCGTTTCGCAGATCAAGGCCGGCAAACCCCTGACCGTCACCGATCCCAACATGACCCGCTTCCTCATGTCGCTGGAGGATTCCGTCGATCTCGTGCTGCACGCCTTCGCCCATGGCGAACGCGGCGACATCTTCGTCCAGAAAGCCCCCGCCTCCACCGTCGGCGACCTGGCCGAGGCGGTGCGCCAGATTTTCAACGCCTCGTCTCCGATCCAGATCATCGGAACGCGGCATGGCGAGAAACTCTATGAATCGCTGCTTTCGCGGGAAGAGATGGCCCATGCCGAAGATACCGGCGATCACTACCGCGTCCCGGCCGATGTGCGTGATCTGAACTACGCCAAGTATTTCAGCGAGGGCGAAACCGAAGTTTCGGAGCTGGAGGATTACACCTCGCACAACACCCGGCGGCTGACGGTGGCCGAGGTGAAAGAATTGCTCCTCTCGCTCGACTACATCCAGGAGGAATTGCGTGCTTAAGGTCATGACCATCGTCGGCACGCGGCCCGAACTCATCAAGATGAGCCGCGTGATCGCCGAATTCGACCGGCACACCCGGCACGTGCTCGTCCATACCGGGCAGAATTACGACTATGAACTCAACCAGATCTTCTTCGAGGATCTGGGCATCCGCCGCCCCGACCATTTCCTCGAATCACAGGGTGAAACCGCAGCCCAGACCATCGGGCAGGTCATCATGGCCGCCGACCGCGTGATCGAGTCCGAGGCACCCGATGCCATCCTCCTCTATGGCGACACCAATTCCTGTCTTTCGGTCATCGCCGCCAAGCGCCGCAAGGTGCCGGTCTTCCACATGGAGGCAGGCAACCGCTGCTTTGACCAGCGCGTCCCCGAGGAACTCAACCGCCGCGTCGTCGATCATCTGTCCGACATCAACCTCGTGCTCTCGGAACATGCGCGCCGCTACCTGATGGCCGAAGGCATCCGCCCCGAAACCATCATCCGCACCGGCAGCCACATGGGCGAGGTGCTGCATCACTACAAGGACGGCATCGCCGCTTCCCAGGTGCTAAGCGAACTCGGCCTGACACGGGGCAAGTATTTCATCGTCTCGATCCACCGCGAAGAAAATGTCGACAGCCCGGAAACGCTCCGCACCCTGCTCGACTGTCTCAACGGCATGGCGGCAACGCATGACCTGCCGGTGATCGTCTCCACCCATCCGCGCACGCGCAAGCGTCTGGATGCCCTGACGGAAGTCACGCTCGACCCGCGCATCCGCTTTCTCAAGCCCTTCGGTTTCTTCGACTACATCCGCCTGCAACTCGACGCGCGCTGCGTGATCTCGGACAGCGGGACGATCACCGAAGAGGCGGCCTTCCTGAACTTGCCCGCCGTCACCCTGCGCAACACCCATGAACGCCCCGAAGGCATGGATGCCGGGACGCTGGTCATGTGCGGTCTCGACCGCGAAAGCCTGCTCGATTCCATCCGCATCGTCTGTGCGCAGCACGATCCGTCCGCGCGGACCCGCCCGATGATCGGCGACTACATTTCGGATATCGACCCGCATCCGGTGTCGCAGCAGGTCCTCCGCATCGTGCGCAGCTATACGGGCTATGTCCGCCGCACCGTCTGGCACGAGACCGGGGTCTAGGGCGCGGCGCTCCCCTCCGCCCGGCCCAGCAGGCGCTGAACCACCGCGTTCTCGCGCATGACCTCCTCGGTCGGACCAAGTCCCGCCACCCGGCCGCCCTCCAACACCAGCAGCCGGTCGCAGCGCCGCACCGTACTCAGCCGGTGCGCCACCACGATAAGTGTCTTGCGCTCCGCCAAAGCTTCGATCGCGGCAACAACGGCCTGTTCCGTCTCGCCATCAAGGGCCGAAGTCGCTTCATCCAGCACCAGGATGCGCGGATCGTGGTAAAGCGCCCGGGCGATCCCGACCCGCTGCCGCTGTCCACCCGAGAGCCGCGCCCCAAGATCACCCAGCGGCGTATCCAGCCCCTGCGGCAGGGTCGCCACCAGTTCCTCCAGTTGCGCCATCCGCAGCGCCACCCAGACCGCCGCCTCGTCGATCGCATGATCGGGCAGGCCGAAAGCCACGTTCCGCCGCAGGCTGTCATCCGTCAGGGAAATGGTTTGCGGAACGAAACCGATCAGCCGCCGCCAGCCCCGCAAATCCGATTGGATATCCACGCCATCATGCAGCACCGCGCCGGCATCCGGGGGCAGAAGCCCAAGCAGCACATCGACCAGCGTGCTCTTGCCGCTTCCAGAGGGCCCGACGATGCCAAGGCTGCCCCGGTCCGGCAGATCGAAGGAAACATCGTGCAAGGCGGGGGCCCCCTCCGCCAGATAGGAAAACGCGACACCGCGCAGGCTCAGGCCCTGATCGAGCGACGGCTCCACCACCCCCGGCCGCGGTTTCGGCAGGTCCGCATCTGTCCGCGTCAGATCGGCATGGACGATCCGCATCGCCTCCACACCCATCCGCACCTGCTGCAAGGCCCCCAGGATGCGGTTGGCCGAAGTCATCAGCCGCAACGCCGCCACCGCGAACAGGGCCATGATCGCACTCAACTCGCCCGGTGCGCGGGCGGGCAAGGCGACAACCACCGCCACGGCGACGGTCACCACGAGAACCGATTCAAGGTAATAGCGCGGGAGCTGCGTATAGAAGGCCCGCCGCGCCTGCGCCTCGGCATAGAGCGCCCGCGCCGAGGCGACCTGATCGACGAACTCGGCCTCACGACCCAGAACCCGGATCTCCCGCCCGGCCGCAAGCCCCTGCTTGAGGTGCAGCAGAAGATCCAGATTGGCCTTCTGGAAATCCCGCCCGACACTGCGCAGCCGTCCATGGACCAGGGCGAAGTATATTCCCCCGGCCAGCGCCAGAAGCACCGCGGCACTGACGGCGACCCGCGCATCGACCAGCAGCAGCATCGCGAAGACCGCCACCACCAGCAGCCCCTCCACCGCCAGCGTCATCAGCGGGATCAGGTAGGACAGAAACAGATGGCTTGTGGAGACAGAGGCATTCCGCATCATCTCCGACGAATTGCGTTGGCTCGTGCTGCGCCAGGGGTCGCGCAGATACCGCTCGAACAACCGCGTCCCCATCCGCGCCTCGGCGCGTGAGAGAACGCTGTATTGCCAGCCGACAAGCCAGGCCGAAAGGACATTCTTCACCAGAAAGACGATAATCGCCACAAGGCCCAATGCGGCCCCATCGACGGGCAGCCAAGCCGTCAGCCGATCAAGGAACCCGTCCGACGCCAAAGCCCCGGGCGCGGCTTCTGGGGCAAAGAGCGACAGCATCACCGGAAAGACCAGCCCGATCCCCAGCGCATCCAGCGCCGCGATCAGCCCGAAGGTGAAGAGCAATGGCCAAAGGGCGCGGCGCGTGTCCGCATCCAGAATCGCAATCGCTCGACCGATATCCCGCAGCATGGCGAGGGCATACTTCCTCGGCCCCGGACTGTCATCAGGAAAGCGGTCAGGGAGAAGGCCGGTCGTCTTCGGGACATGACAGTTCTCAGCTGTGCCTCGTGGCCAAGCACAGTCAGGCCCGACCCGCGCCAGTCACCATCTTTTGTACGGCAGGGGCGTTTGGCTTGTCGCATGTCATCACATGCGCCGCTAAGAGACTTGGACGATGATCAACTTGACGTTGAGGACGGGCATGTTCATCTAGAAGAGTAGCGACCACCCTTATGCCCTAGGTAAATTTAATGAACATTGATCGCAGAGCGACGTCTGTTTCGAATTAAATGTTCTTTACTTCTTTTTCCCGAGAGAGGCGCAGCTTGATGCAAGGAAGCAGATCCACTTCGTATGAGAACGCAACCACAGGTCTGTTCGTACTGTGCCTTGTGTTCTCAGTCGTTCTCTCCAATCAAGCAATCGAAGTCCTGCAACAGGCAGGAAGGACTCTTCATATCCTTTCAATCGCTGCAGCACTGCTTTTTCTCTATACTTACTTCAATTCTCGTGTAGTTCCATTCCTTGTTGTCCTGGTCTCCTTCTTCGCACTTGGAGAGATCGGGTACAGACCGCCCTATGAGGCTGCGCTCCTTTGCCTGTCCTTCTATCTTGGACTGACAACTTCAGCCGCCTCACTCAGGCTCGTTCTCAATTCTCTTTTGGCAGTTGTTTTCTTCACAACCATCGTGATGTTCCTCCAGATTATCGGATTCCATGAAGACCTTTATCGCCTCTCTTCGCAAACTCAATTGCCGAGCGGAGAACAGTTTTCCATCACTGTTGAACCAACTTTCCTCGTGGGCTACGATTCCCTTGAGGCCACCCTTCTGCAAGGGCGGCCTGCCGGCATTCTCCACTCGAACCAGTTTGCCAGTTTCGTAATTATTGTAGCTGCTGCGATCTTTCTTGGCATCAGCCAGAAGGCAGAGCCGCTGAAGGCATCTCTTTTGGCGTTGGCTGCGGTCTTGACCCTCGCAAAAATAATCACTCTCTTTGTCCTGATCGCCTACCTTGTCGGACGGGCAAGAGGCGCAGGAGCGCAAAGAGAGAACAGTGGACTCCTGGCAAAGTTCTACTTTATATTTTTTATTATTTACTTCGTTCTTTTTCCCGGTGTTGTAACCGCATTCTTTCTGAATGCTCATACAATTGTCGGCAGCGTCGCCGCCAGGGTGATTGATATTCTTGTTCCTTTGGGGATTGATCAGGCATATCTGCAAGACTTGGTGGCCTCGATCATGAATGCCCTCAGCCTGACGCCAGGCGCCGAGGCAATAACAGAGAAAATTATCATCGAGATGAGCGGGGCTTCGACGGTATCTCTCTATGCACTCTTGATGAACTACTCTGGCCCATTTGCATTTGGGATCGCATTGCTCTTTCTGAGCACCATGGCATCAACAGATCTCAGCGCAAAGATTACCAGCATGTTTCGAAGAAGCTACACTTCCAGCGGAATCTTTCTGTTGATGGGCTTCGCCGTTTTCGGGATTGCAGCAGACTTTTCCAGATTGGCACTTTTTTGGTACGTTCTTGGGTTGGCAGTTTCCTGGTCACTGCCCGAAGCTTTCCGCTTGCCCCTTCACCGCGCCCGCAGCTCATCGGCCAGTTCCGAAAGCATCCGCTCCCAGGACGGCACCGCATAGCCGGTCATCCCGGCAAATCGCGCGCCGTCAAGGCTGCGGTCGATGACGACCTGATCATCGGGAACCAGTTCCACCGGACGCCCGGCCAGGGCGGCGAACTGCCGAAGCAGCGCGAATTTGCTGATCGGGGTGGAAGCGACGTGGTAAAGCCCGTCAAGGGTCGGATGATCCCGCATCAGCATGGCGATGACCCGCGTCAGTTCCGTCGTGGTCAGCCCGGAAAAGATCGCATGGCGATAGCCCGGCACCCGGCCCTCCTGGCGCAGGAACCATTCGATCAGGCTGCGGAACCGCGCCAGTTCCAGACCGATGATCGACGTCCGCAGCGTCAGGCATCCCGGGCCAGTCACCTCGCCCAGAAGCTTCGTGCGCCCATAGGTATCCGTCGCATCCGCCACATCCGTTTCGACATAACCCCCGCGCGTCCCGGCAAAGACGCAATCCGTGCTCATGTGGATCAGCCGCGCGCCCCGTTCGGCGCAGAGCTTCGCCAGACGGTGCGGCAGGACCGCGTTCAACTCGAGGCTCTGCAACACATCGGTCGAAACCGGGCGCTGCTTCACGATTCCGATGGCATTCACCACGACCTGCGGCGCCGCTTCGTCCAGCGTGCGCGCCAGCATCGCCTCGGATCCCATGTCGCGCCCGAAGAGCGTATTGGACGCGTCGAAGATGCCGTATGCAGCGACCGCAGCCTTTTCCGAACGGACCGATCCCATGACATCGAACATGTCCCGAAGGCCGAGAAACAGCTTGTGCCCCAGCATTCCGTCGGCACCCAGAACCAGCACGCGTGTCTTCAAGGTTCGTCCACCGTATCCTTTTCGGCGCTGTGGTTGCCTCAAGGCCATGCCCTTTGCAACGCCGTTCTGATCGTTCCGCCTTCACTCTTTACACTTCAGGGCGAACAGGCAAGAACCGCCACGACATGCGGGCCATCCTTTCAAACAGTTTCCGACCCTGGCTTCGGCGACGCCACCTGCGACGTTCGCTCGCCCTGCGCCGCGCCTGGCAAGAGGTCATGGACGGCCCCGATCCCGACGCCGCCTCGCGCCTTGCGGCAGAACTCTCCCTCGTCAGGCTGCCCCTGCCGATCTGGCTCTTTCGCCTGTCCGGCCTGCCGGCACGCCTCGACACCGGCCTCGAAACCGCCCTCCGCCAAACCCTGCTCACCCAGCTCTACCCGCAGATCATGCCAGGTCTGATGCTGCTGGCCACGGGCCGCGCTGCCGCCCTTCCCATCCCCGCCGGCTGGCGCGCCCCGCTTGTCGCGCGCGGCCTTCCCCTGCGCCATCGCGCCTCGGCCGTCGCCTGCGGGATGATGGCCGTCACCGGACTGGCCCGCGGCATCCGGCAGATCTTCCGCACGCTGCTCGCCGCCTCGACCGGACGGCTGCGCAAGGCACCGGATGCGCCCTATGACGTCGCGGCGCAGCTTCCGGCCAGTTTCCTGCGTCCCCGCCCCCGGAACGCCGACACCATGTTCGTGGACTGGCTGCTCCGCGACGCGCCCGCTGGCGGGTTCTGGCTCCATAGCGACACGCCCGCTGCCGCCGGTCCGGGGCGGGACCTCGTCGCCTCGCCCCTCCCCGATTTTCCCGGCCTCCGCGCCCGCGCCGCCTTCGGGCTCGCCGCGGCCCGCCTCTCATTGGGGGCCATGATCGGCCTCCTCCTCGGCCGCCCGGAACCCGCCCTCCTCCTGCCGGAAACCGTCCTGGTCGCCCATGCGCGGGCGGTCGGCGCCAGCCGCCTCGCGCGCCGCTACGTCTTTGAAAACTCCCGCTGGTTTCTGCGCCCGCTCTTCACCCGCTGGGCGGCGGCAGAGGCGGGGTCCTGGGCCGTTCTCGCCTTCTATTCCTCCAATACCGACGAATGCCTGCGCCTGCGCCCGTCCCCCCGTCCGCCGTCCTTCATCCCAGGCTATCAGAGCATGGACTGGGACCGCTACCGCGTCTGGGATGATGCCCAGGCCGATCTAATCGCCGCCTGGGGCCATGACCGCGACAGGGCAGAGGTGATGGGGCCCATCCCCCTGACCGATTCCGAAACCCCCCTTCCGGCCATTCCCGGCCCAAGCCTCGCCGTCTTCGACGTCGCCCCCTTCAGCCCGGCGCGGCTCGCGGTCATGGGCCTCGTCCCGGAATACTATCGCGACGCCATCGCCGCGCAGTTCCTCGAAGACCTGCGGGAAGAGGCGCAGTCGGCGGGCATCACCCTCGTCCTGAAGCAGAAACGTGAGCGCAAGCAGATGGGCCCGCCCCGCTACGAGTCGGCGGTGCGCCGCATGATCGACGCGCCGCACGCCATCGTTCTCGATCCCCAGATCAGTGCCACCCGCGTGACCGCCGCCTGCACGGCCACCATCTCCATGCCTTTCTCAAGCCCCTCTCTCATCGCCGCACGCGATGACCGGCCGGCGGCCTTCTATGACCCGACCGCGCGCCTGATCGCCTCACCGCGCCAGACCCATGGGCTGCCGATGATTTACGGCCGGGCCGCGCTCAGGCAATGGTTGGACGGCCTCTCCAAAACCGCAACCACGGGAGAAAACGGGTGACCATCGCCAAGTACTTCGACCCGCAGCGCTATGCCCGCCGCCTGCGCCGGATGCGCGCGATGAAAAGCTACGACCTCCCCCGGATCGAGGCGGAAGAGGCGGCCAAGTTCCGCGCCCTCGGGCTCGATCCCGTCGCCGCCCGACCCCATCTCGACGCCGCCTTGCGCAGCATCGGCAGCGCCCCCTATGACGACCTTAAGGGAACGGACTCCATCCACTGGCTGGTCTTCGCTGCACTCAGCCTGTCACCCCGCGCCGAAACGATCCGCGACATCCTCGAAATCGGAACGTTCCGCGGCAAGACGGCACTTCTGTTAAAGACGCTCTTTCCCAGGGCGCAGGTCACCACGCTGGACCTGCCCACCTCCGACCCGATCATGCAGCAAACCTACCGCCGCGACACGCCCGAGCAACTGGCAGAATACCGCGCCACACGGGACGGCAGGGTGAACCGCGACGGGATCACCTTCATCGAGGCGAATTCCTTCTTCCTGCCGGAACGCGCTCCGGGTCCCTTCGATCTGATCTGGATGGATGGCGGCCACCTCTTCCCCGAAGTGGCCTGGGATTTCTGCAATTCCTGGCATGCCTGCCGCAGCGGCGGCCTTCTGATGTGCGATGACGTGATCCCCGATCCACGCGGCAGCGATGCCTATGCCTCCGACGAAAGCCACAAGGTCATTTCCTATCTGGCCGCCCGGACGGGCATTACCCCGACCTATCTTCTGAAACGCCGCAATCCCGACTGGTCGGCCGATCCCGTGACGCGCAAATTCGTCGCAGTGCTGCAACGGCCCTAGGCCGCCGTTCCGGATGCTGCGGCCTTGCACCACTTCCGCCTTCCGGCGTATTCCTGCGCCATGACATGCATCGGACCGCGCCATCGCGCCCATAGCCGCCCCGTGGCGCCCCCGGCGCAGGAACCGGACGGGTTCCGATGACCGGCCTTCCTCTGCTGATCACCGGCGGCACCGGCCTCCTCGGCCTGCACTGGGCCGCCGCCCGCCGTGAAACCCAACCGGTCACACTTGCGCTGCACCGGCGCCGGATCGCGCTGCCCGGCACGACGGCGCGCCCGCTCAACCTCGCCGATCCGCACGACCTCGACGCCGCCATGACCGAGGATCGCATCGCCTGCATCATCCACACGGCCGGCCTGACCAGCGTCGAACGCTGCGAACAGGATCCCGAAGCCGCCCATCACCACAACGTCACCCTCGCCGCCACGGTCGCCGCCGCCGCCGAACGGGCCGGGGCAGCCCTGATCCACATCTCGACCGACCACCTCTTCGATGGCCGGGCCGATCTTTACGACGAAGACAGCCCCGCGACACCCGTCAACGTCTATGGCCAGACAAAGGCCCGCGCCGAAGAGGCGGTTCTGCGCGCCCATCCGCGCGCCCTCGTCCTGCGGACGAACTTCTACGGCTGGGGGCCAAGCCACCGCCCCTCCTTCAGCGACTGGCTGCTCACCTCCCTGCGGCAAGACCGCCCCCTGCGGCTCTTCACCGACATGCGCTACACCCCGACCCATATCACCCCCTTGATCGAGGCCGCGATGGCCCTCTCGGCCAAAGGGGCAAGCGGGATCGTCAATGCCGTCGGCGACGAGGCGCTCAGCAAGCACGCCTTCGGCCTGCGCCTCGCCGATCATTTCGGCCTGTCCCCCGCCCGGATCGAACCGGCGCGACTGGCCGATCAGCCCGATCTCGTCCGCCGCCCCCTGTCCATGGCGCTTTCGACCAGGCGCCTGCACGCTCTGCTCGGCCACGGCCTCGGCGGCATCGACGCCCATCTGGACCTCCTGCGCGCGCAGGAAGAAACCCCCGCGATCACGGAGATCCGAAGCCTATGATTCCCTACGGTCGCCACCACCTCGACGCCGAAGACATCGCCGCCGTCGTTGACATCCTGTCGGGCAAGCAATTGACGCAAGGCCCGATGATCGACGCCTTCGAAGAGGCGGTCGCCACCTATGTCGGCGCGCGCCATGCCGTTGCCGTTTCCAGCGGCACGGCAGCGCTGCATCTGGCCGCAATGGCCGCCGGGGTCGGGCCGGGGCGCCGACTCGTCACCTCACCCATCACCTTTGTCGCCAGCGCCAATGCCGCGCTCTATTGCGGCGGCAGCGTCGGCTTTGCCGACATTGACCCCGCCACCGTGAACATGTCCCCCGAGGCACTGGAACAGACCCTTGCCGCCCATCCCGACACGGCGGCCGTGATACCGGTCCATTTCGGCGGCCTGCCCTGCGACATGGAGGCCATCGCCCGCATCGCCCGCGCCCGTGGCGCCATGGTGATCGAGGATGCCGCCCATGCGCTCGGCGCGCGGCAGGGCGACGGCACGCCGGTCGGAAGCTGCACCCAGTCCGACATGACCTGCTTCTCCTTCCACCCCGTCAAGGCCATCGCCGCCGGGGAAGGCGGCATGATCACCACCAATGACACGGCCCTCTACCGCCGACTGATCCGCATCCGCAGCCACGGCATCAACAAGCTCGACGATCCCTTCCAGGCCCCCGAGGCGGCGGTCGAGAACGGCCAGCCCAACCCGTGGTATTACGAGATGCAGGAACTCGGCTACCACTACCGCATCACCGATATCCAATGCGCCCTCGCCCTGTCGCAGATGAAAAAGCTCGACAGCTTCATCGCGCGCCGCCGCGCCCTTGCCCGCAGCTATGACGCCGCCTTCGCGGATTTCGCCCATCTCCGCCCGGCCCAGCCCGAGGGGCGCGACCAGTCCGGTCTGCACATCTACGTGGTCCGCATCGACTTTGCCGCCATCGGCAAGACGCGCGGCGACGTGATGCGCGCCCTGCGCGCCCGGGGCATCGGGTCGCAGGTCCATTACATCCCCGTTCCGATCCAGCCGCATTACGCGGCGCTCGGCTTCGGCCCGTCGGATTGCCCGGCGGCCATGGCCTATTACGATCAGGCGCTTTCAATCCCGCTGTTCTATGACCTGACCGACGCCCAGCAGGCCGAGGTCATCACCGCCCTGCGCGACATCGTCGGATGAAGATCGCCCTCGGCACGGTCCAGTTCGGCCTGCCCTATGGCATCGCCAACCGGGGCGGCCAGACGCCCCGCGACGCGGCGGCCGAAATCCTCGCAGGCGCCCGCGCCGCAGGGGCCACACTTCTGGACACCGCCATCGCCTATGGCGAGGCCGAAACCGTGCTTGGCGAGATCGGCGCCGCCCGTTCCGGCTGGCGGATCATCACCAAACTGCCCGGCCTGCCCGCCGATCTGCCAGCGGCAGAGATCGGCCACTGGTGCCGGACCACCGTCGAAGGGTCCCTCCGGCGCCTTGGCGCGGATCACCTCGAAGGTCTGCTCCTGCACCGCCCCGATGATCTGCGCGGCCCGCACGGCCCGGCATTGGCCGAGGCGCTGATCCACCTGCGCGACCGGGGCCTGACGGCGGCGACGGGCATCTCCATCTATGGCCCCGAAGACCTCGATGCCCTTCTGCCCGAAGGCCCCGCCCGCGCGCCCATCCCCCTCGACATCGTGCAGAGCCCGGCGAATGTCCTCGACCGGCGGCTGGAAAGCTCGGGCTGGGCAGCGCGCCTGTCGCAGGGCGGCACGCGCCTCCACCTCCGCTCGGCCTTCCTTCAGGGCCTGCTCCTGATGCCGCTCTCCGACCTGCCCACGCATCTCTCCCACGCCGCCCCCGACCTGCGCCGCTGGCAGGACTGGCTGGCCGCCACCGGGTCAGACCCGCTTGCCGCCGCCCTGCGCTTCGCCCTCTCGCGCGATTACGCCGAATGCGCCGTGCTGGGGATGGACAGTCCTGACCACCTGAAGCAGATACTTGCGGCGGCGCAGACCGACGGCCCCCTTCCGCCCGACGATCTGCACAGCACGAATGCCACCCTACTCGATCCCAGACGCTGGAACAGATGACGATCAAAACGCGCCCCCTTCCCTCCGCCAGAAGTGATGGTTCGGCCTCTCCTGCCGTGGTGCGGGCATGACCCAGCGCAGCCTCGTCGCGGCCATCGCCTGCCGTAACCGCAGCACGCGGCTTTACGGCAAGCCACTCCAGAACCTCGACGTCGAACGTGGCATCACAATCCTTCAGCATCTGGTTGACTGCCTCAGAACCCTCCCTTCGGTCAGTCACATCTGCCTCGGTATCGCCGAAGGCACCGACAACCTGCCCTTCGTCGATTTCGCCAAGACTCAGGGGCTGCCCTTTGTCATCGGAAGCGAGGCAGACGTCCTCTCGCGGCTGATCCAATGCGCGCGGCACACCGGCAGCAGCGACATCCTGCGGGTCACGAGCGAGTCGCCTTTTCCCCTGTTCGAGGCGATCGACCCCGCATGGCAGATCACCTGCGACAGAGGCCTCGACGCCTATTTCCTTGATGACATCATCGACGGCTGCGGGTTCGAGATCTGCTCCCTCGCCTCTCTCGAACAGTCCCATGCAAGCGCCGATGCCTTCGAACGGGAACATTGCACCCAGTATATCCGCCGCAACCCGCAGCTCTTCGCCGCCGAACGCGTCAGCGGCCCGCCAGAGCTGAACCGCAAGGACCTGCGACTGACGGTCGACAACCCCGAGGATCTGGTCCTCGCCCGCGCCGTCTATCAGACCTTCGCCGACAAGGCGCCCCGCATCCCGGTGGCCGACATCGTCCGCTTCCTCGATGCCAATCCGAACCTGATCGCCCTGACCGCCCCCTTCGCCGAACAGGGCTACAAGACGATGTATGTCTGGGGAAAGCCGCAATGACCGACAGCACCAAGCGGACCACCGGCACCGGCCAGGATCTCTGGCGCCGCGCAAAGCAGATCATCCCCGGCGGCAACATGCTCCTGTCCAAACGGGCCGAGATGCTGCTGCCCGACCACTGGCCCGCCTATTTCAGCCGCACCTCCGGTGCCACGGTCTGGGACATGGACGGCAACGCCTATACCGACATGTTCCTCATGGGCGTTGGCACCAATACGCTGGGCTATTCCCACCCCGAGGTGGATGCCGCCGTGATGAAGGTCGTACAGGACGGCAACCTGTCCACCTTCAACGCCCCCGAGGAAGTCTGGCTCGCCGAACGTCTCATCGCCATGCACCCCTTCGCCGACATGGCCCGCTTCTGCCGCACCGGCGGCGAGGCGAATGCCGTCGCCGTCCGCATCGCCCGCGCCGCCTCGGGCCGCGACAAGGTGGCATTCTGCGGCTATCACGGCTGGCATGACTGGTATCTCGCCGCCAATCTCGCGCAGGGCGAGATGCTGGCGGGCCACCTCCTGCCCGGCCTCGAACCGAATGGCGTGCCGAAGGATCTGGCCGGCTCCGTCCGCCCCTTCCCCTATAACGACATCGCCGCCTTCGACGAAGCCGTCTCCGACCCCGAGGTCGGCGTGATCTTCATGGAAGTTTCCCGCAACGCGGGCCCCGCGCCCGGCTATCTCGAACACATCCGCGAGACGGCCACCCGCAAGGGCATCGTCCTGATCTTCGACGAATGCACCAGCGGCTTCCGCGAAACCTTCGGCGGGCTCTACCTGAAACACGGCGTGGAACCCGACATGGCCGTTTTCGGCAAGACGATCGGCAATGGCTATGCGATCACCGCGATCCTCGGCCGCCGCGCCGTGATGGAGGCGGCGCAGACCACCTTCATCTCCTCCACCTTCTGGACCGAACGCATCGGCCCCGCCGCCGCCCTGGCCACGCTCGAGGTGATGGAACGCGAAAGGTCATGGGAGCGCATCACCGCAACCGGCACCGCGATCCGCGCCCGCTGGACCCAACTCGCCGCCGAGGTGGGCATCACGCTGGATCACTGGGGCCTGCCCGCCCTCTGCGGCTTCACCATCCGTAGCCCCCATGCCCAGGTCTACAAGACCCTGATCACGCAGGAGATGCTCCGAAAAGGCTGGCTCGCCGGGAATTCGGTCTATGCCTCCCTCGCCCATGACGAGGCCACGGTGAACCGCTACTTCGCCGATCTCGCTGGGGTCTGGCAGACCATCGCCCGCTGCGAATCCGAAGGGACCGATCCCGCCACCCTGCTGGAAGGCCCGGTCGCCCATAGCGGCTTCCGCCGCCTGAACTGACCGCGATGCGCGCGGCCTTCCGCGCCGATGGCGCCGCCTACATGGGCGGGGGGCACATCATGCGCTGCCTGGCGCTGGCCAATGCACTGTCGGCGCGGGGCGCATCCTGCCATTTAATCGCCCGTCATCTGACCGATGCGCTGGCGGGCCGCATTCGCAGCGCAGGGCATGACTTGACACTGCTCCCCCCACGACCCCATTCTGTGGAAACCGGCCCGCTGGCCCCGGCACATGCCGATTGGCTCGGCACCTTCTGGGCTGACGACGCGGCTGACAGCGCCGCCGCTCTCGGCCCCGGCTGCGACTGGCTGATCGTCGATCACTATGCCCTCGATGCCCGCTGGCACGCCGCGCTTCGCCCGAAAGCCCGGCGTATCCTCGTCATCGACGATCTCGCCGACCGCCCCCTCGCATGCGACGCGCTGCTTGATCCGAACTATCGACGCCCCGGCGAGGATCCCTTCGCAGAACGCGTTCCCCCGGAATGCCACCGCTTCTCCAGCCCCCAGATGGCGCTTCTCGATCCGGCCTTCGCCGCCGCCCATGCCCGCGCCCGCGTGAGGACCAGCGCCCGCCACGCCTTCCTCTATCTCGGCACCGCGACAGCCGACCACCATCTTCCCGTCCTCGACGCGCTGGCCGCAACCGACCTCACCGCCGACCTCGTCAGCAGCGCAACCGTCATCACCGACAGCCGCCTGACCACCCATCCCGCCATCCGCTCCGGTCGCATCCGGTTGCACGGCCCCCAACCCTCCCTCCTCCCCTTCATGGAACGCGCCGACCTTGCCATCGGGCCCATTGGCTCCAGCACATGGGAAAGGTTCGCTATGGCCCTTCCCACCCTCGCCGTAACCATAGCGACCAATCAGGAGCGGATCGCCCACGACCTTGCCACCGACCGTCTGACCCTACTCCTCGGTAGGCTGGACAGCGTCACCGCCGCCACCGCCAGCGCCGCACTGACCGCCCTGATGTCCCCCGACATGCTGGTCGACATGTCCCGGCGCACCCACGCCCTCTGCGACGGTCGCGGCGCAGCCCGGCTTGCCGATGCTCTTGTTGCAGGCACCCCCACCGATTAACGTCCACGCCGACGGGACACCGCTAGGCGAAGGAATAAACGCGATGAGCTGGAGCAATGCGGAATTTGCCGGTCTCGTTCCAGAAAGCTTGGAACGCACCGAAGACGGCTATTGGCGCATCCGCACTCCGCCCTCGCCAGCAGAACTGTCCGAGTACTACGCCCGGCGCTACTACCAAGAGGCACGCGGCAGCTATGAACACAGCTACGGTGCCGACGAGTTGCGACATATCCGGGGCAAGATCGCGCTGCGCTGGTCGCTGGCAACAGATGGCCAAGCCGGGTCCGGCCACCTGCTGGACGTCGGCTGCGGAGAAGGCTTCGTCCTTGCACATGGGGCAGAGGCGGGTTGGTCGGTGCGCGGCATTGATTTCAGCGATGCTGGTCTCCGAGGCCAGAATCCGCAGCTCTTGCACAGTCTCGTCACCGGAGATCTCTTCGCTTGCCTTGACAGGGAAATTGCGCAGGGCACGGGATATGACGTGGTCTGGTTGCAGAATGTCCTCGAACACGTGATTGACCCCGTCGCCCTTCTGCGGCAGCTCAGGGCGCTTACACGGCCGGGCGGCCGCCTCGTCTTAACCGTTCCCAACGATTTCTCGCGCCTTCAGCACATCGCCCTTACCTCGGGGCGTATCGACCGCAGCTTCTGGATCGCCCCGCCCGATCATCTCAGCTATTTCTCTGCCGACAGCCTTCGGCGCGTCACCGCTCGCACCGGGTGGACCTGCCGCAACTTGCTGGCGGATTTCCCGGTCGACTGGTTCCTTTTCAACGCACAGGCGAACTACATAGCTGACCCGACGAAGGGAAAACCCGCTCATCACGCCCGCATCGCGCTCGAAAACATGATCCTCGACGAAGACCGCACAAAGGTCGTGACCTTCTTCGAAAGCCTTGCCGCATTGGGCATGGGGCGCGATTTGACCGTTATCCTCGAACCATCGTGACCAATAAAGGATGAAGGTTCTCGTCCTTTCGGACATCCACGGGAATGCCACGGCCCTTGAAGCGGTTTTGTCTGCCGCTGCCTGCGCCGGGGCCGAACGGATCGTGAATGCAGGTGATCTGATCGGCTACTACTCCCAGCCCGCCCGCGTCCTGTCATTGCTCGCGGACTGGCCGATGGATTGCGTGCGCGGCAACCACGAAGACATGCTCCGCCGGGCCCGCCATGACCGCGCGTTTCTTGATGCCTGCACCGCGCGCTATGGTCATGGTCTTGCGCATGCGCTGTCAGACCTCCACTCCGACCAGATCGACTGGCTCTGTGACCTGCCAAGAACCCTGCGCCTTGATCTTGGCGGCGTTCACATGCGCCTTGCCCATGGCCTTCCTCATGACACCGACGCCTATCTCTACCCAGATGCCGACGAAGACCGGCTCATCTTGACCGAAGCCTCCTGCGCCGCAGACGAGATGCTTCTGATCCTTGGGCACACGCACTACCAGCATCTCTGGAACCGGCCAACGCGGCGGATCCTTAACCCGGGATCGGTCGGTCAGCCGCGTGATCGGAAGCCCGGAGCGGCTTGGGCGCTTCTCGATACGGAAAGCGGGATGATTGACTTGCGCCGAGAAGCCTACGATAGCCTCCCAGTTGCCGAAGAGGCACGCCGGCTTGATCCCGCTCTACCTTACCTCTGGACGGTTCTGGAACGTCGATGACAACTGTTTTCATCACAGCCATCGGCGGCGATGTCGCCCAAGGCGTGGCCCGCGTGATCCGCGAGGCGCGGCCAGACTGGCGCATCGTCGGTTCTGACATCGGCGATCGACACGCCGGGGGCCATTTCGTCGACCGCCTGCTACTCGCCCCCGCAGCCAACGATCCGGCTTATCCCAACTGGCTCGCCGACCGTTTGGCTGAAGAGCGAGCCGAGTTCTGCATCCCTATGAATGAGGCCGAGATTGCTCGTCTCGTGACCCTTCCATCAACCCTTCCCTCCAGTACCCGGCTTGTCACTGCCGGGGCCGCTGCGGTGACCGTCGCGGGCGACAAGGTGGAGACTGCCCGCTTTCTGTCTCACATCGGCCTTCCGGCCCCATGGGTGGCCGAAGGCATCGAAGATATCCCGACAGACGGGCTGCCATGCATCTGCAAGCCGCGCTCTGGGGCAGGCTCGCGGTCCGTTTATGTCTGCACGACTTTGGACGAGGCGCGCTTTCTCGCACAGCGCCATCCCGGCGCGATGTTTCAGGAACTCCTCTTGCCCGACGACGCCGAGGTGACGGTGGCAGTCTTCCGCGACGCCAAAGGTCGCACGGCGCTGCTGCAAATGCAGCGGCGGCTTTTCGGCGGGGCCACCGGCTGGGCCGAGGTGATCGACGACCCAGCGGTGACCAAACAATGTCACAGTATCGCCGAAGCCCTCGGCCTGCGCGGCGCGCTCAACGTGCAGTTGCGCCGAACTGCGCATGGCCCCCGCGTCTTCGAAATCAACGCCCGCTTCTCCTCCACTGCGCTAATGCGGCACCGTCTTGGTTTTTCCGACGTAATCTGGACGCTGGATGATCTCGACGGCCTCCCAGTAGTGGTGACCGCACCCGCACCGGGTCAGCGCATCGCGCGCATTCAGGACGCCGTGATCCTTCCCCCGGCCCTTTTCGAAAGCACGACATGACCATCACCATCGGCCCCCATTCCATCGGCCCCGGACACCGCCCCTTCATCATCGCCGAGATGTCGGGAAACCATAACCAGTCGCTCGACCGTGCGCTGGCCATTGTCGATGCCGCCGCCGCCGCAGGGGCGCAGGCGCTGAAGCTGCAAACCTATACCGCCGACACGATCACCCTCGACGTGCGCGGCGGCGCGTTCGACATTTCCGATGCGGGCAGCCTCTGGAAGGGCCGCAACCTGCATGATCTCTACCGCGAAGCCTCCACCCCCTGGGACTGGCACGCCCCGATCATGGACCGCGCCCGCAGCCACGGCATGGCCTGCTTCAGTTCGCCCTTCGACGAGACGGCCGTCGATTTCCTCGAATCCCTCGACGTGCCCGCCTACAAGATCGCCTCCTTCGAAAACATCCACCTTCCCCTGATCCGCAAGGCCGCCGCCACCGGCAAGCCGCTCATCATGTCCACCGGCATGGCCAGCCTCGCCGAACTGGACGAAGCCGTCACCGCCGCCCGTCAGGCCGGGTGCCGCGACCTGATCCTGCTGAAGTGCACCTCCACCTATCCGGCGACCCCGGCCAATACCAACATCGCCACCATCCCCAACATGCGCGATGTCTTCGGCTGCCAAATCGGCCTGTCGGATCATACGATGGGCGTGGGCGTGGCCGTCGCCGCCGTGGCACTGGGGGCGACGGTGGTGGAGAAACACTTCACCCTTTCCCGCGCCGATGGTGGCGTGGACAGCACCTTCTCGCTCGAACCTGCCGAACTGGCGGCGCTGGTCACGGAAACCGAACGCGCCTGGCAGTCGCTCGGCCAGATCACCTACGGCCCGACCGAGGCCGAGAAGAAATCGCTGGTCTTCCGCCGCTCCATCTACGTGGCCGAAGACATGAAGGCGGGCGACATCTTCGACAGCCGCAACCTCCGCATTGTGCGGCCGGGATTGGGCCTGCCGCCGAAACTGATCGACAGCCTCCTCGGCAAGCGCATCACCCGCGACGCCCCCAAGGGCACGCCGCTGGCCTGGGACCTGATCGGATGACGGGCGGCCCCTGGGCGGATGTCCGCATCCGCTCCACCCGGTTCGACCTGCGCCCGATCACCGAAACCGATGTGACACCGCGCTATCTCGGCTGGTTCGCCAGCCGCGGCGCAAGCAACATCACCCAGCATCCCGCCTCGCTCGACGATCTGCGCACCTATGTCCGCGACAGGTCGGATCGCACCGACATCCTCTTCCTCGCCATCCGCAGCGCCGACACCGGCCAGCATATCGGCAACCTCAAGCTGGAACCGATCGACAGGGCACTCAGCGGGGCCATCCTCGGCATCTTCATCGGGGAAGAAGCCTGGCATGGCAAAGGTGTCGCCACGGAAACCATAGGCGCGACGGCGCAGTGGCTTCAGGCCGAACTCGGCCTCCGCCACCTCTGGCTGGGCGTGACGGAAGACAACCATGCCGCCCGCCGCGCCTATGAAAAATCGGGTTTCGTCCTTGCCCCCTGCCCCCTGATCCCTGCCCGCCCCGGCATCCTGACCATGGCGCTGGACCTTGTGCCGCAAAAGCGCGCATGATCCTCTCCGGGGGTTGAATTTCCGCCACTCTGCGGGCATGGACCAAGCACGGGGCGCGTAGCCCGTGCAAGCCGGATCGGAGGAAGCGTGACCACGGACAAGATCGTCGAAGTCGGCTATGGCAAAGTGGCCCGCGTCCGCATCGGCAAGGGGCTGCCCCTCGCCTATATCGGCGGTCCCTGCGCCATCGAGTCGCGCGACCACACCTTCCGCATGGCCGAAGCCATCGGCGAAATCTGCCGCAAGCTCGACATGCCCTGGATCTTCAAGGCCTGCTACGACAAGGACTGCCGCTCCGCCGCCGACAGCTTCCACGGCGTCGGCCTGGAAGAAGGGCTTCGCATCCTCGCCGATGTGCGCGATGCCTTCGGCGTGCCCGTCGTGTCGGACTTCTCCGATCCCGCCTGGGGCCCCGCCACGGGCGAGGTCTGCGATCTGGTGCAGGTCCCCGCCTATCTCTGCCGCCAGACCTCGGTCCTGCGCGCGGCGGCCAAGACCGGGCGCCCCGTGCATCTGAAGAAGGGGCAGTTCATGTCCCCCTGGAACATGAAGAACTCCGTCCGCAAGCTGGAATCCTTCGGCTGCGTGGGGACGATCCTCGCCGACCGCGGCACCTTCTTCGGCTACAACATGCTGGTCAACGACATGACCTGCTTCCCGATCATGGCCCGCACCGGCTGCCCGGTCTGCTTCGACGCCACCCATTCGATCCAGATGCCCACCTCCATGGGCAATGTCTCGGGCGGCCAGCGCGAATTCATCCCCGCCCTGGTCCGCGCCGCCGTGGCCTGCGGCATCCAGGCGCTGTTCATGGAAACCCATGACAACCCGCCCAAGGCCCTGTCCGACCCCAACACCGTTCTGGACCTGAAGCATCTGGAATTCGTCCTCGCCCAGGCCAAGCGCGTGCACGAAACCCGGCTCAGCCTCCTTCAGGAATTCGGAGAAGACAATGTCCACACCGGCCACTGAGTCCCGCCGCGTCGCCGATGTCGCGCTCGGGCTCGACCGCTTCCCCGTCCTGCGCCCGAACGACCTGCTCAAGACCGCGCTGGAGCAGATGACAGCCAAACGGCTCGGCATCGTCTGCATCACCGATGAGGCGGGCCAGCTTCAGGGCATCTTCACCGACGGCGATATCCGCCGCCATCTGCTGACCGTGCAACGCCCCTTCGCCGCCTTCTTCTCGGACGACATCATCGACCATGCCCAGCGCAAGCCGACGACCGTCTCGGGAGAAAGCTCCCTGCGCGAGGCGCTCGACATCATGGCCCGCCTCCAGATCTGGGACCTTCCCGTCGTCGATGGCAGCGGCCGCCTGATCGGCCTGCTCCACCTTCATCCTCTGGTCGAGGCGGTGCTTGCCGCCCCCGGCCGCGCCTGACACCGCATTCAGACTGACATCGCATTACAGGAGAGACAGAGATGCTGAACGAAGCGCTTGAAGTCCTCGGCCGCCTTGGCCGCTCCGCCGATGCCGCCCGCATCGCCGCCGACGAAACCCGGCAAAAGCTCGACCATCTCCGCGAACATGGCTATGTGATCTTCGATCATCTGGTCGGGACAGAGCGTCTCGCCAAGTTGCAGGCGGATTACCGCGACCGGCTGGAAACCCGGCTGGACTTCGACACGCCGACCCTCGCCCAGTCCAAGATCGACCCGCAGCGAGACGCCGACCTGATCAAGTCGAACTTCTTCGGCACCCCGGCGCAACTCGCCGCCCGCGGCCTGACCTTCGACAAGGGCGACATCCAGTCCTATGAACAGGCCGTCCGCGATTTCCGTCCCTCCACCCTCACCACCCGGATGCCGGACACGGCAGAATGGTTCGGCCTCTGGCTCGATCCCCGGATGCTGCCAGTCATCGAAGGCTATCTCGGCTTCGTCCCCGTTCTGGAAGAGGCCTTCATCCGCCGCAACTACCCCTCGGATTTCGTGGTCATGAACCACGCCTGGCATCGTGACACGAACCACAGCCGCCACCTGCTCAAGGCCTTCTTCTTCCTCAACGACTGCACCCTCAGCAATGGGCCTCACCATTACATCGCCGGCACCGTGCAGGACCGCCGCCTCGATGGCGGCCGCTACTTCAGCGAAGAGGAAGTGCGCGCGCTCTACCCTGCCGGTTCTGCCCGCGACATCATCAGCGTGGTGCCCGCCGGCACGATCATCCTCGAAGATACGCGCGGGCTGCACAAGGCGGGCATCCCCGAGGAAGGCTATCGCGACCTCGGCTTCGCCACCTTTCTGCCGCCCATCGCGCTGCGCCGCCGTCCGGCGCTCTACCGCATGTCGCGCGGCACCTATGCCGGCCTTTCCGAGGAACAGCGCCGCTACATCCCGCCGCAGGTCGTCCCCGCCTCCTAGGCGGGGAACAGGCACCCACCGGAATGGCAGGCAACCTCTTCAACCGACTGGCACGCCGCTTCGCACGGATCACTTTCCCGTTCTTCGAACGCGCGCTCAACCTGCACGTCCCCCCGAACGACTACTCTTCGCCGATCCCCTCCGTGAAGGACCTGCCTCCCGACATCTTCGACCGCCACATCGGCCTTTCGGGGATCGACATGAACGAGGGCGGGCAGTCGGCCCTGCTCCGGGATGTGCTGCCCCTCTACCTTGCCGAATTCACGCCACAGCCGAATGCCGGGCTCTCCCTTGCCGAAACCCGGCCCTTCCTGCAACCCGGCCACCGCCTGACCTCGTTCTGGGCGGAACGGAAACCCACTCGGTAGAATCCTGAACATGCGTCAACTGCTCCGAAGCATCCTCATGCTTGTGCCGACAGTGCTTCTCGGCACGCTTCGCCTCTACAGTCTGGCACTGTCGAAGCTTACCGGACGGGACTTTGCGATGATGGTTCGTGAGAGGATCATGGACGAGGCCGTTGCTCAAAAACAAACCGCATCGCACGTAAACGGGTCCGGCAGCAGCGTCGATCTGATCATCCACACGCCAAACAGCATGTGCAAGATGCGCGCGGACACTTTTTCAACCAAAGAGCCGGAAATCTTGCGCTGGATCGACAGCCGGGGGGGCGCAGGCACCTTCTGGGATATCGGCGCGAATGTGGGGCTGTATTCACTATACTATGCCAAGACGCATCCCGGCCGGGTCGTATGCTTTGAACCATCGGTCTTCAACCTGCGCCAACTAGCCAAGAACATTTCGGTGAACGGCCTATCCCAGAAGATCGACGTCGTTCCCTTCGCATTGTCCGACCGGCAGGGCTTCCAATCCTTCCGCCTGTCCAGCGAAACCGAAGGCGGTGCATTGAACGCCTTCGGGGTCGATTATGGTTTCGACGGCAAGAAGATCGCTTCCCTGGTCGAGTACCGCACTTTCGGAATGTCAGCGGACCAACTGGTTTCCCTCTCACTGATTGAAGGTATTCCCTCCATGATCAAGATTGACGTGGACGGGATCGAACACCTCATTCTTTCGGGAATGACGACGGTTCTCGCGCATCCCGACTGCCAATCCGTCTATGTCGAAGTCAACGAAGGCTTCAGCGAACAGGCTGACCAGGTGAACGATGTTCTCGGACGTTCGGGTTTCAGGCTCGTGGAGCGTACGCGGGAAGAGTTCACCAGCAATCAGATATGGGTCAAGTGAACCGCCAGGCCGACGGGATCCTCCCGTTACAGGCATCCCCGGATCGAGCAGGCGGTCACACCTGAACCTTTGGGATCAGCGAAAGATCAACCGTCGCCGGGGTCTCGATCCGGAACCCGCTCACTCCGCCGCCACATCCCACCCCGAAATCGCCTTGACCTCCAGGAACTCCTCGATCCCCCAGACGCCGCCCTCGCGCGCCCGGCCGGAGGCCTTCACCCCGCCGAAGGGCGACCCGGCCCCGCGCGACTTGCCGTTCATCTCCACCATCCCGGCCCGCAACTGCCGTGCCAGACGGTTCCGTCGCGCGCCATCCTGCGACTGGACGTAATTCGTCAGGCCATAGGGCGTGTCATTGGCGATCCGCACCGCCTCTTCTTCCGTGTCAAAGGGGATGATCGACAACACCGGTCCGAAAATCTCCTCCTTCTCGATGGTCATCCCCGGCTTCACATCGGCAAATACCGTGGGCCGCACGAAATAGCCCTTGTTCATCCCCTCGGGCAGGCCCAGACCCCCCGCCACCAGACGCGCGCCCTCCTCGATGCCCTTCTGGATATAGCCCTGGATCTGATCCCACTGCCGCTTGTTCACCACCGGCCCGATATGCCGCCCGGGTTCATGGGCCGAGGCGACCTTCGTCCCCTCCGCCACTTTCGCCGCAATCTCCACCGCGCGGTCATAGACCGGGCGCTCCACCAGCATCCGGGTGGGCGCGTTGCAGCTCTGCCCCGAATTGTTGAAACAGTGCCGCACCCCGCGCTCCACCGCCCGCTCGTCCGCATCGGCGAAGATCAGGTTCGCACCCTTGCCGCCCAGTTCCAGCGTCACCCGCTTCAACGTCTCCGCCGCCGCCTTGGAAATCGCCTTGCCGGCACGGGTGGACCCGGTGAAGGAGATCATCTCCACATCCGGATGCTCCGACAGCCGCGCGCCGACCCCCATCCCGTCGCCATTCACAAGGTTGAACACCCCCGCCGGAACCCCCGCATCATGCACGAATTCCGCAAAGAGCAGCGAGGACAGCGGGGATTCCTCCGACGGCTTCAGAACACAGGTGCAGCCCGCCAGCAGCGCGGGGATCACCTTCAGCGTCACCTGATTCATCGGCCAGTTCCACGGCGTGATCAACCCCACCACCCCGATGGGTTCCAGCGCGATCCGGTCATTCGGCGCATGGGGCCCGAGCGGGCGGATCCATTCGACATGATCGAAAGCCGTCAGGAAATTCTTCAGATGCCAGGGCAGGCAGGGCGCCTGATCGGACCGCGACATGTCGATGGGCGCGCCCATCTCCATGCTGATCGCCTGCGCCATCTCCTCGGCCCGCGCCTCGTATTGCGCCAGAATCGCCTCGACATAGCGCTTCCGCTCTGCCGGCGGCGTGGCCGCCCAGGCCGGAAAGGCCCGCTTCGCCGCCGCCACCGCCGCATCGGTATCCGCCGCCGACCCCAGCGAGATCACCGCGCAGGGCTCTTCGGTCGAAGGGTCGATCACGTCGCAGTCACGCGGCGCAAGGGGGGCCGTCCAACGGCCGTCGATATAGAAGTCGCGCTTGTTCAGCATGGGGCACCTCCGGGGTTGGCGGCACCAAAGCAGGGCCACCCCCCTCTGGCAAGTGACGAAGCGACATCTCCTGTCGCAGACGGCCACCCACCGCCAGGGAACGCCGGAACGGCCCCACTGCCAGCGGCAGCAAACACGGCCTGCCACCCCCGGCCCTTCCGGGAAATCCTTCCACCCTTGGGCGCAGGACAAGATGACCTTTCTCTTTTGCACCACCAAACCGCCGAGGGGATGAAACCCCGTTCCGATTGGCGTATGTAAAGCCCAACGGATCAGAGACAGGAGAATTCCATGGCCGTCCGCATCAACGACACAGCCCCCGATTTCACCGCCGAGTCCACGGCGGGCACCATCCACTTCCACGATTGGCTGGGTGACAGCTACGGCATCATCTTCAGCCACCCGCGCGATTTCACCCCCGTCTGCACCACGGAATTCGGCGCGGTGGCGCAACTTGCCCCCGAATGGGCCAAGCGGAACACCAAGGTTCTGGGCGTCTCGGTCGACTCGGTCGGCGATCACCAGAAATGGAAGCGGGATATCGAAGCCTTCGGCGGCGCCCCCGCCGATTTCCCGATCATCGACGACAGCTCGCTCACCGTGGCCAAGGCCTATGACATGCTGCCCGCCGATTACTACCTGCCGACCGAAGGCCGTACCCCGGCCCATTCGGCCACGGTCCGCACCGTCTATATCATCGGTCCGGACAAGAAGGTCCGCCTGACCATGACCTATCCTATGAGCGTGGGCCGCAACTTCGCCGAAATCCTCCGCGCGCTGGATGCGGTGCGGGCCACCGACGGCGTGCCGCTGGCCGCCCCCGCCAACTGGGTGCCGGGACAGGACATGATCGTCGCGCTGGCGCTGAACAACGAACAGGCGACCGAACGCTTCGGCGAACTGGACATCAAGCTGCCCTATCTGCGCTTTGCCAAGGTTCCGGCAAAGTAATCGCGCCGCCCATCCCCGCCGTCGCGGCGGGGATGGGCGAATTCCCGCATCCCGCCCTTGGCATCCGCCCCCATTTGCCGCCATAGGGGTAAGGGACAAGCGAACGGGGCAAAGATGCAAGGCACTTGGCGCAAGGTGACAGAGGGCGAATCCGGCGTGGCGGCCATAGCGGGCCAGCCCCCCTATGGCTCCTTCGCCCCCAACGCTCTCCAGCGTGCCCTTATCGCCCTGTCGCAAAAGACCATCCTGCGCCGCGGCGCCTTCCGGTCAAGGATGACCCGCCTGATCCTCGCCCTCGGCCAAGGCAAGCTCGACATCCGCTTCCGCGGCGCGGCCTTCCGCATCCATGGCGAAAGGAACCTGATCGAATACGGCCTCCTCCTCGTCCCCGAATACAACCGCACCGATATCGACTTCCTGCTGGCCGATGCCCCCGCCGATGCGAATTTCGTCGATATCGGCTGCAACATCGGCCTCTACGCCCTGCCCCTCGCCGCCGCCCGGCCCAAGGGCCGCGTCCTCGGCATCGACGCCAATCCCCGCATGATCGCCCAGATCGGCTGGAACGCCGCCGCCGGGGCGCAGACCAACCTCACCCTCACCCATGCCGCCGTCAGCGACCGCGACGGCAGCGCCGACCTCGTGATCCGCAAGGATGACGTGGCCATCGTCGCCATCGAGGAAAGCGACAGCGGCACCATGCCCGTCCGCACCCTCGCCGCGCTGGTGGCCGAGGCCGGGATCACCCGCATCCACGGCCTGAAGATCGACATCGAAGGGCACGAGGATCGCGCCCTCGTCCCCTTCCTCGACGGCTGCCCGCCCGACCTCCTGCCCCGCCGCATCGTCATCGAACATCCCGAACCCGATGCCGATTACCCGGGTTGCACCGCCGCCTTCGCCCGCCACGGCTACCGCCTGCAAACCCGCACGCGGAACAATTCGCTCTACCTCCTCGCGCGCTGATCTGACCAAGCCCTCCCCCGGGCCGCGCCGGACGATTGATCCCGAAGGAGAAGCCGCGTAATCCCCTGAAACGCGCCGCCACCGATGGCGGCAGACAGGGCCGGGCATGCAGACACCCCACGCAGCAGATGACGGCACCGCCTCGGCGCTGGCCACAGCACTCGATCGCGTCACGCCCATCATCGTGACCTATAACAGCGCCCATTGCCTGCCCGCGCTGGTGCCGCTCCTCTCGCGCTGCCCGCATGTGATCCTGTCCGACAATGCCTCCGAAGACGGCACGGCAGACGAAACCCGCCACCTCCTGCCCCATGCCACGATCCTGCGCCATCCCCGCAACCTCGGCTTCGGCGCGGCGAACAACCGCGCGCTTGACCGGGTGGAAACGGATTTCGCCCTGCTGCTGAACCCCGACTGCACCCTGACCGAAGCCGCCCTGTCCCGGCTCGTCGCCACCGCCGACCAATTCCCCGAGGCAGTGATGATCGCCCCCCGGATTGTCGATGGCGAGGGGCGGGTGGACCTTGGCCACCGCTGGGTGAACGACCTCTGGGCCTCGAAAGGCCCCGCTGCCGAAGGCCCGGCCTGCGTCGGTTTCGTCACCGGCGCGGCCATGCTGATCCGCATGTCCGTCGCCGCCCGCCACGGCTTCTTCGATGAACGCTTCTTCCTCTATTACGAGGATGACGATCTCTGCCGGCAATGGTTCAACGCCCGCCTGCCCCTCATCATCGACCCTTCCGCGCAGGCCATCCACCTCTCCCGACGCTCGGTCAAGGGCAAGGCCCCCCTGCGCGGCGAATACTGGCGCGGCTTCCACCATGCCCAGTCCAAGCTGATCTACACCGCCAAATACCAGGACGCCGCTGCCGCCCGCCGCCTGCGCCGCCGCCTCATCTGGCAGACCGCCGCCGCCCTGCCCCTGCGCGCTCTCGCCTTCTCCCCGCGCCTTTTGGCGCGGATGTGGGGGCGGATGCGCGGCGTGATCGCATGGCAAGCCTGACAAACTTTATTGACAAGCGGTGCGGCAGGACCGAAGCCAGCCGAAGCAAGACGATCGCAGCCCGCAACGAGACAGCAGAACCCCACCGATGAAGCGCCTTTGGCATGGCCTTTTCCTGCTCGGCACGGCGCTGCTTCTGGTCGTCCCGGACATCTACTTCGCGGCCCCGGCCCTGCTGTCCCTTGCAGGCCTCTTCCTCGCCCGTTCCGTCCGGGCCTCCGCCCCCATCACCGACCCGGCGCTGCGCGCCTCATGGTCCACCCTCCTCGGGGGGTTCTTCGCCTTCGCCGGCTGTGGCCTGCTGCTGAACCTTCTGCATGGCGAAACGGACCCCGGCGCTTATGAGCGTCTCTTCCCCTTCCTTCTCTTCCCCGCAATGGCCAGGACGATCCGCGCCGGAGACTGGTCTGCCCATCCATGGCTGGCTGCCCTCGGCCTCGCCGCCCTTCTTGCCGGGGCGCATGCCGCCTGGGAGTTCCTCACCGATCCCGCAATCCGCGCCACGGGGGCCACAGGCAATGCGATCAAGTTCGGCCACAGCGCCGTGATCCTCGCCGCCTTCTGCACGCTCGCCGCCCTCCTCTGGCCCTTTCCGAACCGCCCCGCCCTCTGGCGCGCGGGCCTGCTCGCCGCCGCCCTGGCGGCTGCCCAGGCCTCGCTGCTCAGCGGATCAAAGGGCGGCTGGCCGGTGCTGCTCCTCGTCATCCTGCTCGCGGCCTATACTCTCGCCCGCAGGCGCAGCCTCTGGCAACGCCATGCCTTCGCCGCCATGACCCTCGCCGCGCTGGTTGTCCTGGGGCTTCTCGCCCCCGCCTCCATGGTGCGCGACCGCATCGCCTCGGGCGTCAACGGTGCCATCCACTGGGTCCAGTCGGGCGGCGAAGTCACCGAAGGCTCGGTCAGCCTCCGCTTCGAACTCTGGTCGCTCGGCCTGCGCATCTTCGGCGAACACCCGTTGGTCGGTGCCGGGATCGCAGGCAAGGATGCCCGCTGGGCCGAACTCGTGGCCACGGAACCGCGCTACGCCGTGATCGGCCCGCTCACCTCTGCCGACAATGACATGATCGACGCGCTGGCGAATGGCGGCGTGGTCGGCGGGCTGAGCCTTCTCCTCTGCCTCTGCTGCACCTGGCTTGCCTTCTGGCGATGGCGCCATCACGCGGATGCGCAGGTCCTCACCCTCTCCCGCATGGGACTGATCCTTGTCGCGGCCTATGCGCTTTTCGGCCTGTCCGTCTCGGTCTTCGGCATCAACATCTTCCGCGCGATCTTCGTCGCCTTTGCGGTCACGCTCCTCGCCTTCATCTCCGTGCGTCTGCGCAAGCTCGCCGCCACCTGACCCTGTCCGCGCCTCATCACTCCAGAACAACCCGCCCCTGTTCCCTTCGGAACAGACGGCCGGCGCATCCCAGTCCACTTTGCCCCTGTCCCGGCAATCCCGGGAAGAAACCACAGCAATCAGACAGGAACCTGAACCATGAAGCACAGCCTCCTCGCCCTCACGCTGCTCGCGCTCGCCCCCGCCGCCGCCATGGCGGGCAACAGCTTTGCGGGCAATGAGGGACGGGCCGCCACCGCCGACAAGACCTGCGCCTTCCATCAGTCGGACTGCGCCCCCGTCGAACGCCGCAAGGCGATCGACTGAACCTCCGGCCCAATGAAAAAGGGGCCGACCGGGTGACCGGTCGGCCCTTTCCCTTTGCCATCAGGCCGGCCCCTACATGCGCCGCTTCATCCGCAGGTCGCCCGCTGTCCCCGCCGTCAGCTCAAGCCGCAGCTTCGCCGCAATCGCCTCGGCGAAATCGCGCATCGTCGCAGCGCGCATGACAAAGGCATCATGCCCGACCATCACATGCTGCCGGAAATACTCCGCCATCCCGGGGTCGCGCGTCTCGATGGCCAGCGCGTTGATCGTCACCCCCATCGCCTCGGCCCGCGCCCGCACCCCGGGCAGGGTCGCCTGCATGTGGCGGCTGCGGAAATACACCTGCCGCCCGTCTCCGGACAGATCGACGATCCGCCGTTCCGCACAGACTTCCGGGGCCGCCAGCAGGTCAAGCGCGGTATCCAGCGCCCGCGCCAGCCCCGTATTGCCCCAGCCCGCCGCGCGCGGGAACCGCTCCAGGGCCGCCGCAAGGGCCGTCGCATCCTCCACCCCCGCCAGACGGCGGAAGGGCACGATCTCGGACCGCGCCGCACTGTCGCCCCAGACCACGACAGCCACATCCACCCGCCCCGCCGACCGCAGCGCCGCATGCACCGCGCCATCCCGGAACGCCGCGGCATAGCCCTGCATCTGCAAGGCGAAATCGCCATCATCTATGCTGCCCGACGCATCAATCGCCAAAACCAGCGCCACATCCGCGCAGGCCGGACGCTCCGGCCGCGCCTCGGACGCTGCCACCGCTTCACCACCAAGCACCGCCGCACAGAACAGGCACAGGGCCCGCAGCACCCGACCCGGCGCCGCCTGACCCTGCCAGCCAGAAAGCCCAGCCATGATCAGAGGGCGCGACCGGTTTCAGCCTTCATCGCAACCAGGCCATCCGCCAGAACGGCCCGCTGCTGCCCGAAGACCGCCCGCAGCCTCTGCCACATCCCGACAGGGGCCACGCCGCCCGCCGCATCCCGGTCGGGATGATCTGCGCCCGTGCTTTCGACCCAAGCCACAACCACCCGTGCCATCGCGAGATTGACCATCGTTCCATCCTCCCTGCGGGCCGCCCGATTGCGGCCTCCTGTCAGGAAGAATGCGCCCCGCCCTTGCGTCGCGCTGTTCCCCAGGGAACGCGGGGGCAGGTTTTTCACCCTGCCCCGATCCCCGGCCATGGCCCGTTCAACCGTCGGCCAGCCGCTCCAGCTGGGCAAGGATCGACGGGAACACATCCCGCGCCGCGTTTCGCCCGATCAGGCAATCCAGATGGCCATAGCCCGCAAAGACCTCGCGCGTGAACTTCGCCGCGCTTTTCGGCAAGGCCTCCTGCAACCAGCGCTGGCTGCGCAGCGTCGTCTCCGGCAGCACAAGCTGGTTCAGCGCGCCCGAAATGAAATGGATCGGGAAATCCATCCGCTGCGGCACCCCGAAATAGACATCCCGCCCCGCGGCATCCAGCGCCCGCCCCGCCTGCATGATCCGGGCAAGCTGATCGAAGGGCAGCGTCGCCACCGGCCCCGCAATGTCGTTCAGCGCATCATGCGTCGCCTCGGTCAGTTGCGCATGGGCATAGACCGGGCCGAAGACGCCGAACACCCGATGGCAGGTCGGGTTATAGCAGCTTTCCCCCGGCGGAAAGGGCACCGACCAGAGCGCGGTATTGATCAGCAGATCCAGCGCCTCTGCATCCGTGGGCTTCCCCTGAGGCGGCACCGTTGTCCGCAGGTCGAAGACCGGCGTCCCCTCCAGCAGCTTCGTCAGCGCCGGATTGCCCATCTCGTTCCCGATGACCCCGGCCAGCGTCTTGCCAATCCCGTCATGGATGTAATGCGACAGGCCCAGATCGGCCTTCATCTGGTTGAACCATCCCGCCACCGGCTGCGTGGTGAACTGGCTCACGATCATCTGCCGCACGCCCGAGGCATGGCCCGCCTGAAGCGCCATCATCGCCGTCAGCCCGCCAAGGCAATGCGCCAGAAGCTGCACGTTCTCTGCGGCAAGCCCGTCGCTGCTGCGCTGCTTGCGGACGAAGTCGATGGCCCAGGGCCAGTCCACCGCAGCGATGTCGTCCATCGTATAGTCGATGTTCACCTGTCCCAGCGCATCCATATTGGCCGGACTCGCCCGATGATCGAAGATCCAGACATCGAACCCCTTCCCGACCAGCAGCGCGACAAGCGACGGGTCCGGGGCATTCGTATCGGCGGCAAAGGCCATCCCGCGGAACCCGAATCCGTTGGCCAGGATGACCGGCCCCTTCGTCCCCCCGAAGAACCGCGTCAGCTGCACCCGCGCGCCATCCGTCATCACTGCCGGATAGGTCTTTGCCACCGTCCCGGGCGGATCGGGCATCGGGTCCTTCGTCGGATTCAGCGCCGGGAAGTTGTTCAGATAGGCCGCGATCCCCCCATAGGTGCGGAAGACCTGATTGGCAAAGAACTGCGCCCCCTCCATCTCGCGCAGACCCAGAAGCGCGGCAAGGCCTTCCGCCCCGGAGGTGGCCGCATAGGACGAATTCAGCAGCCGCCGCACCACCGCATTCAGGAAATCGGGATCGGCCACCAGCGCCTTGAACTCGCCCAGCGCCACCTTCCGCAACACCAGCATGACCAGAGAGAACAGCGTCCGGTCCGCTGTCACCTCGCCCTTCACCGTCAGCACCTGCTGAACGAAATCCTCCACCCCCAGCCGGATCTGCCCCTTCATCGGCGCCTGTCCCGGCAGGGTCAGCGTGGTGGCCAGCACCGTCAGATCCGTCCACCAATTGCTGCCCTCCCGCCGTTCCAGGGTCTTGTAACCATGGAACTTCCCGCCCCCAGGCAAGTCGGCATCATAGACCATCAGGAACCGGTCCACCGCTGCCCCGTCCTCCCGCAAAAGCTGGAACGTGCCTCCGGCGAAATGCAGGATCTCCGGCTGCGCCTGCCCCGGCAGCGACAGGGTCAAGACCCCCGAAAGCTGCGCCTTGTGGTCGGGGTCCTTGACCAGCCGGTTCATATCCGCCGTCGTGACCATGAAGACGCCATCCAGCGCCCGCCCCTCGGCCCGCCCCCGCGCCTCCGCCACCACATAGGGGTCCGATATGGCCGCGCCCCGCCCGGGCAAGGGGGTGCTGACGAAACCCTTCATCGTCTCGGTGAAGCTCAGCCCCGAGGACAGGTCGCCGACGATCCCTGTCAGCACCTTCTCCAGACGCGGCAGCTTTTCGGAATCCGGCCCACCCGTCTCCAGCGCCGCGATGACCTGCGCGATATCCGCCGCCAGTTCGCCCAGCGCCGGGCCGATATCCGTCTGCATCCGGGCCGTCAGCTCCGCCGCATCAAGCGCGGCCTCAAGCGCCAGCCAATCCCGGCCCTTGAACGTATCCACATAGCCTTGCAGCAGGGCAACGATCTCTTCCTTCACCGCCTCCGCCTGCGCCGGGCCAAGGGCGATGCGCTCGACGCGATCCATCAGCCAGGCCTGCCCCGCCTTCGCCATCGGCAGGATCGCCGTCAGGGGATCGGCCGCCTGCATCGGCGGCCCCTGCATCGCCGTGGACGAGGCCGCCGGTTTCAGCCCCGTCACCTTCCTCCACCCCTTGCGCGCAATCAGCCGGTCCATCGCCCGGATCGTCACCGCCGAAATCGTCAACAGCGGATTGACCCCCAGCGATCCGGGGATCACTGCCCCGTCGCAGACCATCAACCCGTCATGCACCGCCGTCCCGCTGCCGGTGAAAACCTGGCAATCGCTGTTCACCACCCCGCTGGCCGGATCGTCGGCCATCCGGCAGCCCCCGATGGGATGCGTTGTGATGACCTTCCAGCCGAAAGCCTCCGACCACATCGGATTGGCAAGGTAATCCGCCCAGATCGCGTCGCTCGCCGCCTGAAGCAGCGCATTGTCCCGCGCAAAGGGCGCGCCCGCGCCCACCCCCGGCCATTCCACCTTCACCGCATCTGTGGCCGCGTCATAGACGATCTGCCCCGCCGCATCGTCATGCGACATCAGAAGATAGGACTGCATCTGCGCCATCGGCGTCGTATAGGCCAGGCTCTCGACCCCCACCCCGGAAAGGAGCGTGTTGCCCAGCCCCGCCAGCGCCTGCAACCGCCGCGCGGCATCGGGGAACCGCAGTTGCGACCCGTTCACCGCATCATCGCCAAAGAAGATCGCCGGATAGGCCATGGATAGCGGCCCCGGCCCCACCCCATCCTCGATCACCACACCCTTGCGGACGGGATGACCCTCGCCCCAGGTCACCTTGATCATCCCCGCGATACAGGGCCCCGGCGAGTAAGGCCCCGCCATATAGGGATAGGCCGATGGCGGTGTCACCGGCTCCGGCGTGTTCGTCCCCGCCCCGATGCTGAAGATCGGCGCGGCAGTGCCATCGCCCGCCTGTGTCCAGTTCGCGTTGAAGCCAAAACCCAGCACATCGCCATTGCCCGAAAACCCCTTGCCCAGCCAGCCCGTCGCCACCTGCACCTTGCCCAGATGAACCGACCGGCTCAGGATCTCCGTCGATCCCAGCGTTCCGGCCGCCAGCACCACCAGCGTCGCGGACAGGTCTATCCCCTCGTCCGCCGCTTGCCCGAAACTGGCCACCCGCACCGACCAGTTTCCATCCGACCCCGCCACCCAATGCACCTGCGCCTCGGTCAGGAGGATCGCCCCATTCGCCTTGGCATAGGGCAGGTAATTCATCAGCGTCGTGTTCTTCGCCCCGTAATTGCAGCCCGAACAGCAATCCCCGCACAGGGTGCAGGCCGCCTGGTAATTCCCGAAATGGTTCGGCCCATCCTCGAACCGCACGTTGATCGGCATCCGGTGGACCTTGTGCCCCATCGCCTTGGCCGAAACCTCCAGCGACTCCAGCTTGGGCAGCACGATCGCCTCGGGCATCGGCACGGAATCCAGCGTCCGGATCGCCTCGGCATATTCCGCATCCAGCATCGTCGCCGCCCCCGGTGGCAGCGGCCCGCGCAGCGCCGCCGGCCAGACCGGGCGCGGCTTGCCATCCGGCCCTTCCTCCATCTCCTCGAACAGCCGCGTATCGGGCTCCAGCGCCACATTGGCGTTGATCAGCGACGTTCCCCCCAGACCGCAGCCCAGAACCACGCTCATGTCCTTGTGGATGCGCAGGTCCAGCATCCCGTTGGCCGTGGTCAGTCGTCCCGCCTCGGCCGTCGTGATCTGCGTCTCTGCCGCGGCCTGGGCCAGCGACCGGGGATAGTCCCCCGGCAAAATCTCGCGCCCCCGTTCCAGCAGCAGGACCTTCCGCCCCGTCTCGGCCAGCTTGGCCGCGGCAATCGCCCCGCCATAGCCCGATCCCACCACGATGGCATCGAAGGTCGTCCCCAGATCAAGGCCGGGCGGCGGCGCCTTCCGCGCCTCGGCCAGGGAAACGGAAATCCGCGTCATCCGCACCGCCATCACGCCACTCCCGGCTTGCGCGCAGCACGGGCTTCCACCCGGTCCCCCAGCGCCATGTAGAAATCCTGCTTCTTCCTCAGCTCCGCCGCGACCGTTGTGGAAAACGTCCCCCAGGCCGCCGCATTGGCCGTCACCGCCTTCTGCACCGCCTGAAACAGCGGGTTGCGCTCATCCGGCTGCGGATCGGCGCTGATCACCTGCGCGGGATGCACCGCTTCGCCCCCGGTCAGGCCATAGACCTGCACCATCGCGCTGTTCAGCGCATCGTCGAGGAACACCACCCCCGCGCCCTCCACCGTGCTCAGATCGGCCGTGTCCAGAACCCATCCGCCGCTGTTGTAAACGCTCACCGGCGCGGTGAACCCCTCCACCACCAGCGCATCGGCAAAAGCCTTGTGCGTATGCCCGAAGATGAAGGTCAGATGGTCCCCCGGCCCGTGATCCGGCACCTCCTCGGCAAGCTGCGCCGCCACCACCTGCGTCAGATAGGACTGCAACCCGTCCACCGAGGCGGAGGACAGATAGCTCTCGTAATCGAACCGCTCCAGATCGGCATAGGACCCCAGAACCGCATCCACCACACCCCGGCAAACCCGGTTCGTCCAGGTCTCCACCAGCCCCGAAACCGGCAGCCCCAGCCCGGCCTGAACCTGCCGCGCCAGCATCCCCGCCACCTGCCCCTGAAGGGCATAGGAGGCGCCACCGGTCACCATCAGCTCCTCTGCCAGCGTGACCTCCGCCCCCACCCGCCCGTCATCACCCAGCGTGGACCAGACAAAATCAATCCAACTGCCGTTTTCCTTCTCGATGCGTTCCGCCGTCATCGGCACCACCGCCTTGTCGCGCATCGCCGCCAGCAATGAGGACATCGCCGAATAGGCGCTTTCGATGAAATGCCCGTGATGCAGCACCGCCAGACGCCGCGCCGCACCTGCCTCCGCCGTCTGCGGCAAGAGTCCCATATTGGGATAATAGGTCGCCACCTTCGCGCTCACCCCGCCCGCAGCGAGGATCGCATTCAGCAGCGTCGTTGTCCCCATCGCGGTCGGCGGCTTGAAGGCGGGCGAGCTATGCGCCCAGAAGGCCGCATCGCCCGGGCCCTTCGCCGCGCCCGCCGTCGCGCCATAGCGCTCTGCCGTCCACAGCGCATGGTCATGGTTCCCCGGCACGAAGGCGATGGTCCCGAACAGCCCCCCCACCCCGATCGCCTTGACGAAACCCGCGAAAATGCGCGCCGCATCCTCGGGCCGCCCAAGCGACAGGTCCAGCACATCCCCCAGCAGCACGAGGTCCGGTTTCCCATAGCGCGAGGCCAGCGCCTTGATCGTCGGCACGAAGGCCGCCGCAAAGGCCTGTGTCGTGGGGCTGACCTGCGCCGGATCGGGCCGGTAGGAGGCATCCAGCACCGTCAGCAGGCTTTCCGCCGCCCCCGCATGAAAATCCGACAGAACGACAGTCAGCCCCACGGTCCCCACCCCACTTCCGCGTTAGCAATCGTTGACAATCTCAATCTGATGCAAAACTATTGAACTCGCTACGTTCTTTCGTTCCAAACCCGTTTTCCGAACCACCCGAGATGTCCGATCGGACATAGGAGCAAGGCCCCCTTGACCCAGGACATCGCCAGCGAGATGCGCTGGGTCGCCACCATGATGGTGGACCTTGTCGACTCCACGGCCCTGACCGAATCCCTGGGTGCCGAAAAAGCCTTCAACCTTGTCCAATCCGTCCTGAAGCGCGCCGTCTCGGTGATCGAATCAGAAGGCGGCCATTTCGTCGGTTACGCAGGTGACAGCGTCTTCGCGATTTTCGGCGCCCCCGTCGCGATCGAGAATGCCGCAGTCTGTGCCGCCCGCGCCGCGCTCGCGATCCAGCAGGATCACGCGGCGCAGGGGCCGGACCTGCTCGCCCGCTTCGGCACCACGCCGCAACTCCGCATCGGGCTGGCTGGCGGCAAGGTCATGGTCGCGATGCTCGACATGGCGCAGGACCGCAGGCTCAACGCCCTCGGCACCGCCGTGAACCTTGCCGCACGGGTGCAGGCGCTGGCCGGCGCGGGCGACATTCTCTGCGCCCAGGCCATGGCCGACGAACTCGAAGGCTATGCCCTGCTCGAATCCATCGGCACCCGTGAGGTCAAGGGGATGGCCCAGCCCCAGACCCTCCACCGCCTGAAGGGGCTCAGCAATGACCCGTCCACCCTGACAGGCCGCATGGCCCGCGGCGCAAAGCTGCATGTCGGTCGCGACGATCTGGTCGCCCGGCTGGACGCATGGCTCGCCACCCCACCCGGCAGCAGCGGGCAGATGGTCATCCACGGCCCCCCCGGCATCGGCAAGTCGCGCCTCCTCCGCCATGTCCTTGACCGTCGCAACACTGGCGCACTCCTGGCGATGGCCTATTGCACGCCATCCGACGCCGCCTCTTCCCTCGAACCCGTGCTGAACCTGCTGCGCGCCGCCGCCCGCGCCGCCGGGGCGCAGACCGTTCCCGCCCAGGATCGCTGGCTGCGCGCCCTCATCGGCCCGGATGGCCATCCCGGCCCCAGCCTTCTCGCCCTGCTCTCCGGCTCGGCCCGCGAACCCGGCATTCTGACCGACGAAGGCGCCCGCGACGCACTCGAAACCCGCCAGAACATCGGCCAGGCGCTGGCCCGTCTCGCCCAGGATTCCGGCTGGCTGCTCGTCGTCGAAGATGCCCACTGGCTCGACCCGATCAGCCGCGACATCCTCTCCGATCTGGTGGCCCGCCCTGCCACCCGCCTTCTCCTCACCAGCCGGACGCCCGCCCCGCTCCATGTCATCCCCGCTGCCGATGGCCGCATCGACGTCACCCCCCTGCGCGAAGCCGATATCGCCATCCTCTGCGCCCAGGCCCGCCCCGAAGCCGGCGCGGCCGCCGAACTCACGCGGGTCATCTACCAGAAATCCGAAGGCAATCCCCTCTTCGCCGAGGAACTGCTGCGCCACATCGCCACCTCGGGCTCGGGCCAACCCCTGGCCGATGTCACCGCCGGCACGATCGGCGCGATCCAGAACCTGATCTTCAGCCGCTTCGACAGGCTGGGTCCGGCCGACAAGGCCGCGCTCAAGCTTGCCGCCCTGATCGGCCGGGACGTGCGCCGATCCCATCTCGACCTGCCCTCCGACGAGGCGGACGCCATCCTGAACCGGGCCATGCGGCAGGGCCTGCTGGAGCGGCAGGAAGAGGCCGACAGATGGCAATTCAGCCATGTCCTGATTCAGGAAGCCATCGCCAATTCCATCCCCGAAACCGAGGCCGCGCCGCTCCACCTCGCCGCCACCCGCATCCTCCAGGCCGAAGCCCGCGACCTCGGGGGCGACCTCTCCCAGCGCCTCGCCCTCCATTTCGAAAAGGCGGGGCTCCCCGCCCGCGCCACGCCCCACCACCTTGCCGCCGCTCAGGGCGCATGGCGCATCTACGCGCTCGATCTCTGCCTCCACCATCTCGAACGCGCCACCGCCCAGATCGAAACCCCCGAGGTCGCCGCCGATGACCGCCTCGTCGCCGATATCCTGACCAGCTACCTTCGCGTCCTCGATGTCGTCGGTCACTGGGTCAAACTCTGCACCATCGCCGATCGGCACATGCACCGCCTGCGCGCGCTGTCCGACCCGGCCCCCCTGATCTTCGCCCTCACCATCCGCGCCAAGGGTGCCAACCAATGCGTGGATTTCGTCACCGCCCGCGCCCGGATCGCCGAAGCCCTCACGCTTGCCGAAGCCACTGGCGACGGCAACAGCATCGCCGTGGTGAAAAGCGTCAAGATGGACATCGTCAATGATCACGCCGACTGGAAGATCGACGATGTCCCCCGGCTCTTTGAAGAGACCCGCGCCTATGCAGATCACGGCAACGACCCGCATCTCGCGCAGCTTCGTCTCTACGAGATGGCCTCGCATTACCGCCAGACCGGCGACATCCCGCAGGCCTTGGCCATGTCGGACGAACTGATCCACCTCGGCGCCACCCGCAACGACAGCCGCGCGCTGGCCTTCGGCTGGTGGGTCCGCGCTTCGATCAGCGCCATGATCGAAAACTACCCGTTGGCAGAGCAGGAGGCGCTGGAAAGCATGCGCAATGCGCTGCCGGGCACGATGGACTACAGCACGGCGAACATGTTCCGTATCAGCGCCCGCATCATGGCAGGCGACCGCTCCATCACCACGATCTTCCTCAAGGACCTCTCGGCCCAGCGCGCGGCGCATGGCGACAGCTCCGTCGCGATCATCGCCTCCTTCTTCGCCGCCGTCGTGCATCTGGCGCGTGGCGAGGTCCGCGCGGGCCTAGCCCAGCTCGGGCAGACCGACGCGATGGTCTATGCCGGGGCGGAACGCGGCCTCGTGCAGCACTACCTCATCAAGAAGGCCGAAATCTTCATGACGGTGGCGGGGCTCTTCCCCAATCCCCTGCCGCAGGCGCGGCTTTCGCTGGCCGAGCTTCCCACCGCCATCGGCCTGCGCCTCACCGCCCGCCGCCGCGCCAAGGAAACCTATGCCGACCTGCGCGCCCGCATCGCCGTCACCGATGGCTTCCACATGGCCCGCATCCAGTTGGGCGAAGGCCGCATCGCCCTGGCCGAACGCCGCCGTGCCGAGGCGGATCAGTTGCTCACCCGCGCGGAAACCGTCTTCCGCGCCCAGGGCGTCCAGCACTTCCTCGACATCCTGGAAACCTTCCCGCGCTGACCCCATCATGGCGCGGACCGGCGCTCTTCTGTCGCCGCCGCCCCTCACACCCCGTCCCCCGCCCGCGCTAGGCTATCCCCGACGCATCGAGGATCGCCAGCGATGACCCGCAACCAACACCCCCACCTCACCTCGCCCATCACGCTGCGCGGCACCACGCTGCGCAACCGCATCGTCTTCGGCGCGCATACCAACAACATGTCCGACATGGGCCTCCCCGGCCCCCGCACGCTCGGCTACATCGCCGAACGCGCCAAGGGCGGCGCGGGGATGATCGTGATGGAACCGGTCCCCGTCCACCGCACCGGCGTCCTCACCCGCGGTAACTACCTCCACGGCACCGACGACATCATCCCCGCCTTCCGCAAGGTGACCGACGCCGCCCGCTCCGAAGGCGCCGTCATCCTGCAACAGCTCTACCACATCGGCGCGCATGGCGATTCCGATCTCAGCTTCCAGCCGCACTGGTCCCCCTCGGGCCACGCCAGCTATCACGACAGCGACGGCTCCCACCGCATGACGGAGGCCGAGATCGAGGAACTCATCGACGCCCACATCGCCGCCGCCATCCGCTGCCACAAGGCCGGCTTTCAGGGGGTGGAGGTCTGGGCCGCCTACCACTCCCTCCTCGATCAGTTCTGGACCCCGTGGTCCAACACCCGCGACGATCAATGGGGCGGCTCCCTCGAAAACCGCACCCGCTTTTCCCGCCGCATCATCGACGGTATCCGCCGCGCCTGCGGCGAGGATTTCATCATCGGCCTCGCCGTCTCCACCTCCGACGCGCATGATGTGACCCTGTCGGTCGAGGCGCTCACCGAAATCGTCGCCCTCCACGACGCGACAGGCCAGATCGACTATGTCACCTGCGGCCATGGCGGCTATCTCGATTTCGAACGCCTTATGCCCACCTTCCTCTTCGCCGAAAAGCTCACCGCCCCGGTCACGGAACTCCTCAAGGGCGCGGTGAAACACGCCAAGGTCACGTCCGAGGCGCATGTCAGAACCCCCGACAATGCCGAAACCATCATCGCCTCGGGGCAGGCCGACATGGTCTCCATCGTGCGCGGCCAGATCGCCGACCCCCACCTCGCCGCAAAAACCATGGCAGGCCGCGCCGATGACATCCGCGCCTGCATCTCCTGCAACCAGATGTGCTGGGGCCGCCGCTCCCGCGATTACTGGATCTCCTGCCTCATCAACCCAAGCGCGGGCCGCGAATGGGAATGGGGCGGCGACCGCTTCACCCCCGCCGCGCAGCCCCGCCATATCCTCATCGTTGGCGCCGGCCCCGCGGGGCTCGAGGCCGCCCGCGCCGCCGCCGAACGCGGCCACAGGGTGGACATCGCCGAGGCCGCCCCCCAGATCGGCGGCCAGTTCCGCCTCGCCGGACTGCAACCCCGCCGCGCCCAGATCCTCGACCTCCTCGACTGGTACGAACGGCAATTCACCAAACTCGGCGTCACCCTCCACCTCAACACCTTCCTCGACACAGAGGACATCGCCGCCCATCCCGCCGACACCGTCATCCTCGCCACCGGCTCCCTGCCGGACCTCGACGCCAAACAGCGCTGGCTCCCCGCGCTTCCCCGCCTTCCCGGCCTCGAAAACGGCAATGTCTGGTCCGCCGAAGACGTGATGCGCCGCGAGGCGAAACTGGGCGACACTGTCCTCCTCTATGATGAAGGCGGCAACTGGCGCGGCGTGGGAACCGCCTGGCACATGGCCGAACAAGGCAAGAAGGTGATCCTCGTCACCCCCGACCCTTATGTGGGCAAAGAGATCACCCGCACCTCCGCCGACGCCCCCGCCCGCCAGCGGCTCGCCCGCCTCGGCGCGCAATTCGTCACCGAACATGTCATCACCCGCTGGCACGGCAATGGCGCAACCCTCCGCTCCGGCCTCACGGGCGAGGAAACCACCCTCCCCGCCTCCGCCCTCGTCATGGCGACAACCAACATCGCCTTCGACCCCTTCCCCGAAACCTTCGCGGGCAAGCACACCCACCGCATCGGCGATTGCGCCGCGCCACGTCAGGCCCCTTACGCCTTCCACGAAGGTCGGAAACTCGCCCTTACCCTCTGATCTTCATCTGTTTGAAAATATCCTCGGGGGGTTCGGGGGGCAGACAGCCCCCCGTCAACGCCGGCCACCCCGCGCCAGCGTCAGAACGGACAGGCCGCCCGAAACTCCACCCATTCCCCACTGCCGGGATGATGCAGCCCCAGCCTCTCCGCATGCAGCATCAGCCGCGCATGATCCCGCGCCGCGCCCTCCGCATAGATCGGGTCGCCCAGGATCGGATGCCCCAGCGACAGCATATGCACCCTGAGCTGATGGCTCCGCCCGGTCAGAGGGAACATCCGCACCCGCGTCTCCCCCTCGCCCCGCGACAGCACTTCCCACTCCGTCACCGCCGGACGCCCGCGCGCGTGGTCAACCTTCTGGCGCGGCCGATACTCCCAATCCGCACAAAGCGGCAGGTCCACCCGGCCCCGATCCGGCCCCATCACCCCGGCCACCCGCGCGACATAGCTCTTCTTCGCCCGCCGCTTTTCGAATTCCTGCCCCAGAAACCCCTGCGCCGCCTTGTCCCGCGCAAAGATCATCACCCCCGACGTGTCGCAATCCAGCCGATGCACCAGCAGCGCGCCCGGCCGGAACGCCTCCAGCCGCGCCATCAGGCAATCCTCCCGCCCCTCCAGCTTTCCCGGCACCGACAGCAGCCCCGAAGGCTTGTCCACCACGATGATCCGGTCATCCTCGAACAGGATCACCGGGTCGCCCGCAGGCGGGTCATAGCTGAACTCGGGCAGCAGGCTCACACGATCACATGCCCCGCCGCGCGCAAGGCATCGGCCAGCGCGGTGATATGCGCAGGCCCCACCTCGCAGCAGCCCCCGACCATCGTCGCCCCCATCTCCACCCAGGACATGGCAAAGGCCACATAGCGCTCCGGCGAAAGGTCATGCCGCGCGCAATAGGCAGGCGCGCCGCCATCCTCCGGCAAGGGCAGGTGCGAGATTTCCGAAAACCCGTTCGCATAGGCCCCGAAAGGCAAGCCCAGCCCCTTCAACTCCGCCAGCGCCGCCGCCATCGCCTCGGGCATCGAACAATTGGCTAGCACCGCCGCCGCGGGCGCGGCCTTCAGCACCTCCGCCAGCCCCGCCACCGGCTCCCCGGACCGCAGCTTCGTCCCGTCCCGGTCATGCACCGACACCGAAAGCCAGACCGGCTTGCCCGCCACCTGCGCCCCGATCAGCGCCCCCCGCGCCAGATCGAGCGAGGACATCGTCTCGATCAGCACCACATCCACATGCGGCGCCATGATCCGCGCCTTCTCGGCATATTGCGCCGCCGACACCTCCACCGGCGGCGTCAGGTCGGGGCGATAGCTTTCGCCCAAAGGCCCCATCGACCCGGCGATGATCCCCCGCCCGGCCCGGGCGCGGGCCTCATGCGCCTCCATCAGCGCCCGCAGATGCAGCGCATGGAACTGCTCATCCATCCCCACCCGCTGCAACCGGTCATGCAGGATGTTGTAGGTGTTGGTCGTCGCCACCGACGCGCCCGCCGCGAAATAATCGTCATGGATCTGCGCCACCAGCCCCGGATGGTCGATCATCACCCGCGTCGCCCAAAGCTGCGTCGGCTCATCCCCCGACCGCGCCACCAGTTCCTGCCCCATGCCCCCGTCCAGAAGCGTGATCTCGGCCATCTCTCACCCCCAAGCCATCCGCAGCGCCAATGCCAGCAGCATCCCCGCCGCAACCTTGTTCATCAATCCCATCCGGGCCGCCAATCTTTGGCCAGCCAACCCCGCCAGGGCGCCATAGCCGCAGGTGATCACCGTCCCCGTCAGGGTGAACAGCGCCCCCAGAACCACGATCTGCGCCCAGACCGGCCCCCGCGCGGCATCGGTGAATTGCGGCAGGAAGGCAAGCACGAAAAGCGCCACCTTCGGGTTCAGCGCATTGGTCACGAAGCCCCGCCACAGCGCCACGCGCGCCCGCACCTCGCCCCGTCCCGCCTCACCCGCGCCCGCCCGCCAACTCGCCCGCCAAGTCGCCCAGGCCAGCCACAGCAGATAGCCCGCCCCCGCCAGCTTCAGCAGCATCAGCGCCGCAGGATGCGCCGCGATCACCGCGCTCACCCCCACCGCCGCAAGCCCCACATGGAACAGCCCGCCGAAGCCCACGCCCAGACCCGCCACCGCGCCCACGCGCGGCCCGCCCGCCACGCCGCAGGCCGTGGCAAAGATCACATCCGCCCCCGGCGTCAGGTTCAGAACGATCCCCGCCGCCAGAAAGGCCAGCAGGTCCGCCATCGGGATCAGGGCGAACAGCGCATCCATCCGCCCTGCCTGCCCCCGCAAGCCCCGCTTGTCAAAGGCTCAGATGTCGGGGGGGTCACAGCGACGCCAGCCAGGCCATCCGCGCCGCAAGGTCCGGCGCGCCAAAGGCCAGCGATCCCAGAACCACCGTCTCCGCCCCCGCCGCGCGCAGCACCGGCACCGTCGTCTCCCGGATACCGCCATCGGCGGCCAGGACGATCCGCCGCCCGCTCGCCGCGATCAGGGCGCCCGCCTCGCGCAGCCGCGCCGGCGCCGCCTCGTTCAACCCCTGCCCCTTCACCCCGATCGCCGTGCCCAGAAGCGTCACCATGTCCAGCCGGGGCAGCCACTCCGCCACCCCCGCCACCGGCGTCTCCACCCGCAGCACCATCCCCGCCTTCATCCCATGCGCGGCGATCCGGTCCAGCGCCGCCCCCGCCACGGCCGCGTTTTCCAGATGAATGCTGATCAGATCGGTCCCCGCCTCGGCGAACTGGTCGATCTGCGACAGCAACACCGCGTCATCCACCATCAGATGCACATGGATCGGCCTGTCCGACACGTTCCGCACCGCCGCCACCAGATCGGGAAAGAACAGGAAGGCCGGCGCAAAGACCCCATCCGCCACGTCGATATGCAGGATATCCGCATGGGGCGCGATCCGCGCCATGTCATCGGCCAGCCGCACCAGATCGGCCGACCAGACCGAAAACTCCGCGATCAGCCGATCCTTCGGCAACCGCTCCATCCATCCCGCCTCGGGTCGTCCCATATCCGTCACTCCGTCAGAAACCCAGAAATCGCCGCCTGCAACGCCGCCAGATGCGCCGCCTTGTCCCGCCCCTTGGGGGGCAGGTCCACATATCTCGCGCCGGGGATAGCCGTCGCCAGCTCCCGCGCCAGCGCCACCGGATGAATCGCATCCTCCGCCGTCCCGCACACCAGCACCGGCAGCCGCAGCGCCGCCGCCTGCGCTGCACTCACCCCCAGCCCCTCGCGCGACAGCGCGGTCAGCAGCACCGCCGTCCGCGACACCGGCTCGCGCGCAAAGAACCCGCTCAACGAGGCAAGGTTGTCCGGTGCCTCCACCCGCAGCCGCGCCGCCATCTCCGATCCCAGAAACGCCTCCCGCGCCTCCGCGACCGGAAAACGGTAAAGCGCCATCCCCACCTCGACATTCGGCGCCAGATTGTCCGGCGCCTCGATGCCAAGCCCCCAGGCAGGCCGCACAAGGATCAGATGCGACACCAGATCGGGCCGCGCAACCGCCAGCCGCAGCGCCAGCGCCGCCCCCATCGAAATGCCGCCCACCGGCACCGGCCCGCCAAGGCCATCTGCCACCGCCACCAGATCCTCGGTGAACTTGGCCAGCCCCGGCGCAGGATCAAATTCCGATGCGCCATGTCCCCGGCAGTCCAGCGTCACCCGCCGCAGCCCCGCATCCGCCGGAAAGGCCTCCGCCGTCTGCCGCGCATCGCCGCACAGCCCGTGCTGGAACAGCACCACACGCCCCGGCCCGCCCGCATCATGCAGCGCCAGCCGGAACCCGTCCCGCATGATCCAGCCGGACGGCGTCACGCCCCCGCCTCCCGCAGAAAGGCCGCCACCCCGGCGGCCTCTTCGGCGGCCAGCCCATGCGTCACCAGATCCCCGTCGAACCCCGCCCCGCGCAGCACGGCAAGGAAATGGGCAAAGTCGATCACCCCTTTCCCCGCCGTGGCAAAGCGCCCGTCGGCATGGCGGTCCTTGGCATGGGCCATGGCGATCCGGTCGCCCAGCAAATCCACCGCCTCCTCCACCAGCCGCCGCCGTTCCGCCCCGTCCGCAACCTCGAACAGGTTCGCCGGGTCCAGCACGATCACCAGCGCGGAACTCGCCACCTCGTCCAGCATCCGCCGCGCCGCCGCCGCGCCATTCACCACATTGGCCAGTTCCGGCTCCACCCCCAGCACGACCCCCCGCGCCTCGGCCAGGGCGCAGGCCTTCCCCATCTCCTCCAGCAGATCGCGCCACGCCTCGGGCGAGGCATTGTCGGGATGATGCCGCCACTGGTCCTCGGCATCCCGCGTCCCGGTGCAAAGGGTGACCATTCCGGTCCCCATCCCCGCCGCATGGTCGATCAGCAGCGACAGCCGCCGCAGCCCCACCGCCCGGTTGCCCGGATCGGGATGGATCATGTTATAGGTTCCCGACACCGCCGCGACCGCCACCCCCGTCGCCCGCGACGCCGCCGCCACCGCCGCCACCTGCGCCGCCGTCAGGTCATCCGGCATCGCCGCCAAGCCCGAACAGGCCATGTTGTATTGCACCGCGTCAAACCCCGCCGCCCGCGCCGCGCCCATCACCGTGGCCGGATCGCTCCCCGCAAAGGTCTTGGCGAAAACGCCCAGCCGCATCACACCGGCCCCGCCACCTGATCCAGCCGCACTGGCCGCCCCGTCCGCACCGACTCCGCGATGGCCACCATCGCCCGCACCGATGCGATGCCATCCTCCAGATCGGCCCCCTCCATCGGCCCGCCCTTCAGGATGACATCCGCGAAGCCTTCCAACTGCCGCCGATAGAAATGCCCATCCGCCCCCAGCACCCGATGCGTCGCCCCATCCGCCTCGCGGAAAATGTCCACCTCGGAGGATTTGTAATACCACGGGTTATAGGTCTTCCCGATCACCGACCCATGCTCGCCATAGATCTGGAACCCCTCATGCCAATCCATCCGCACCGCCACTGTCAGGTCCAGATGGCCCAGCACGCCATTGGCGAATTCCACATCCACGAACCAGCAGCGGATGCCCGCCCGGTTCGACAGCCGCGCATCGACGGCGACAATCGGCCCGGCAAAGTGGCGGGCCACATCCACCAGATGGCTGCCATGCGCCAGCATGTAATAGCGGTCCAGATCGGCCTTCGGGTTCTCCGCCGGTTTGCGGGCATGTTTCGACGTCACCATCAGGGGCTGCACCGCATCGGTCATCGGATAGCGATGCGTGCTGTCGCAATACCAGGCCTTCAGCGCGACCATCGCCCCCATCTCATCCGTGATGAACCGCTTCGCCGCCTGCAACCCGGCATCGAAGCGCTTCATATGGCCCACTTGCAGCACCACGCCGTTCGCCGCCGCCACGCCCCGCAGGCTCTCGGCCTCCTCCACCGACACGGCCAAGGGCTTCTCGCACAGAACATGCTTGCCCGCCTCCATCGCCCGCCGCGCGGCCGGGACATGGAACGCATCCGACGTGGCGATGATCACCGCCTCCAGATCGGGGTCCGCCAGCATCGCATCGTAATCCGCAAACTGCTTCTCCGGCGCATGGGTCGCCGCCATCCGCTCCCGCAGGTCATCCGCCACATCGCAAATCGCCCAAAGCGTTGCATTCCGCGCCTTGGTGCAGCTTTCGAAATGCGCCGCCTGCGCGATCGGCCCGCAGCCCAGCACCCCCACCCGCAGCAGGCGGTCTTCCTTCACCGGCATCTCACTCTCCCGTCGCCTGGCGATAGCGGGCGACCACATCGCCCACCATCCGCCGAATGATCGTTTCGGGCAGCCGCGCCGCATCCACCGGCCCGACCCTGCCCCCCGTCACCTGCGCCACCAGCCCCGGCGCCGGGTCCGCCGCGCGGATCGCCGCAAACAGCGCCCGCAGCGCCGCCTGCACCCCCGGCTTCGGCCAGTAATAGCGCACCCGGTCCGACAGACCGTAAATCATCATCCGCGCCTCTTCCGGCCCCGGCTCCACATAGGCGCGCCAATCCGCAGGCTCCGCCCGCATCGCCGCAACCAGTGCTGCCTCCACGCCCGAAGGCAGGCCCATCAGCCCCGCCAACCGCTCCAGCGCAAACACCGCCTGCCGGAAGGCGAAGGTCAGTTCCGGCCCTACCTTCAGGATGCCGAAATGCCCCTGGACCAGCGCCCGCAGCGCCGCGCCCTCCTGATAATCCGTCGAATGCGCCTCATAGACCGGCCCGCCCAGCCCCGGCACCGCCGCGCGCAACCCCTGCGCCCGCGCCGGATCGAACCCCACCACCTGCGCATTGCCGAAATCCACCCCGGGCTGCACCACCACCGCCGCGACCCGCTCCATCACCGATCCCAGCCCGCGCCGCGCAAAGGCCGCGCGGTGCAACTCCACCACCCGCGCCACCGCCGCAGGCGCCGTCACCGCCAGATGATCCACCACCGCCGTCTCGCCCCCCGGCACCGGCACCTCCGTCCCGATGACATAGGCCAGCGCCCGCCCGCCCGCCGCCCGCTCGGCCACCAGCGCCAGATCCGCCGCCCGTTCGGCCATCACCTCTTCCGGCAGCACCTCGCCGCCGCAGGGCATCGACGCGTCCAGATGGATCTTGGAAAACCCCGCCTCCACATAGGCCGCCACCATCGCCCGCGCCCGGTCCATCGCCTGCTCCGCAGCCATGGCCCGCCACGGGTTCGGCCCCAGATGATCCCCGCCCAGGATGATCCGCCCCGCCGCCACCCCTTCCGCCGCCGCGATCCCCTCCAGGAACCGCCGAAACCCCGCCGGGGTCATCCCGGTATAGCCGCCCTCCTGATTCACCTGATTGCAGGTCGCCTCTACCAGAACCGGCGCCGCATCCCCGCGATAGCAGGACAGGACAGCGGCCAGCGTCTCGGGATGCGCCGTGCACCAGGCCGGCAGGCCGACACCCGCGCCCGCCCGGTTGCGCGCCAGGATCTCCATCAGCGCGCTCATCCCGCCAGCAACCCCTCGACCCGCGCCAGATCGCTGTTCCCCTCCATCGGACCCAGCGCCGTCACCGCCAGCGCCCCGGCCGCCACCGCCCGCCGCAACGCGCCGGACAGGTCCATCCCCCCGGCCAGCAGCGTGACGAACGTCCCGCAAAAGCAATCCCCCGCCCCTGTCGGATCGACCACCTCCACCGCGTAGGCGGGCACTTCCACCACCGCGCCCCCGGCCCGCGCCACCGCGCCCTTGTCCCCCCGCTTCAACGCCACCACCCGCGCGGGCAGCGTCCCCGCCCAATCGGCAAACCCCACCCCCGGCCACAGCAACGCAGCATCCGCATCCGACGGCAGCACATAGTCCGCGATCCCGATCAACCGCCGCACCACCGCCAGATAACCCGCATCCGCCATCAGTTCCGTGCGGATGTTGGGGTCGATGGAAAGTGCCACCCCCGCCCCATGCAGCCCCTCGCAGACCTCGGCAATCGCCGCCCGCATCTCCGGGTCGCCCAGCGCCGATCCAGACACATGCAGAACCTGCACCCCGGCCCGCAGAAACCCTTCCACCGCCTCCCGCCCCTTGGGGAAATGCGCCGCCGCCGATGGCGCCATGTTGAAGACGAAATCCCGGCTCCCGTCGCTGTTGTAACTCACATGCGCCGTCCCCGTGGGCAGCGCCACCCGCCGGATCATCGCGTCAGACACCCCATCCGCCACCAGCCGATCCAGCACCACCTGGCCAAAGGCATCCGTCCCCACCGCCCCGGCAAACACCGCCCGCGCCCCGGTCCGCGCCGCCTGGTCGATAAAGATGCCCGGCGCCCCGCTCGGGAAAGGTCCGCGATAGGTGGCCGGGCGCAGGTTGCGCCCGTCCTTCTCCATGCAGACGAATTCCACCAGAAGCTCGCCCAGCGATCCGATGACCGGACCCGCCGCCATGGCTCAGCCCCCGACCATCAGCTTCACCACCTCGTCATGCGTGGTTTCCGCGATGCGCCGCTCCCCGGCCATCACGCCCCGCCGCAGCACGACGATCCGGTCCGACACGGCGAAGATGTCCTGAAGATTGTGACTGATGAAGATCACCCCGCGCCCCTGCGCCTTCAACTGGTGAATCAGGCTGATCACCTTGCGCTGTTCCGGCACGCCCAGCGCGGCGGTGGGTTCGTCCATGATCAGGATGCGCGCATTCCAATACACCGCCCGCCCGATCGCCACCGCCTGCCGCTGCCCGCCCGAAAAGTTCGACACCGGCGCATCCAGCCGGTTCACATGGAAATCCAAGAGCGCCATGGTCTCGCGCGCCGCATCCGCCATCTTCTTGCGGTCCAGCACCGGCAGGAACCCCCAGCGCTTCGTCATCGGCTCGCGGCCAAGGAAGATATTCGCCCCGATGCTCAGGTTATCGGCCAGCGCAAGGTCCTGATAGATCGTCTCGATCCCGCGTTCCCGCGCCTCCTGCGGAGAGGAAAAGTTCACCTCCTGCCCCTCCAGCAGCACCTTGCCCGAGGTCGGCTTGTAAACGCCCGAAATCGCCTTGATCAGCGTCGTCTTGCCCGCGCCATTGTCTCCGGCCAGCGCCACAACCTCGCCCGCCGCCACCTGCATCGTCAGATCGCGCAAAGCCTGCACCGCCCCGAAACTCTTCGACAGGTTCCGCACTTCCAGAAGGGGGGTCATGTCACTCACTCTGCCGCCCCCCGCTGATACGCCGCTGCGCCTGGTCGATCAGGACCGAAATGATGATCACCACGCCGACCGAAATGAACTGCCAGAACGGCTCCACATTGATGAAGACCAACCCATACTGGATCACCGCGATGACAAAGGCCCCCGCAACCGTGCCAAGGATCGTTCCCGATCCGCCGAACAGGCTCGCCCCGCCGATCACCACCGCCGCGACGGAATCCAGCAACAGCGGCTCCCCCGCCTGCGCCGCCCCCGCGCTGAACCGCGCGGCATAAAGGAACCCCGCCAGACCCGCGCACATCCCCGACAGGATATACAGCTTCAGAAGATGCGCCTTGATGTCGATGCCCGCCCGCCGCGCCGCCTGTTCATTCGCCCCGATGGCATAGTTGTGCTGGCCAAACCGCGTCTGGCTCAGGATGTAATGCATCACCAGAACGAAGACCGCCGTGATGATGACGATCCACGGGATGCCCCAGATGCGGCCATTGCCCAGCGCCGCGAAGAACGAATTCTGCACCGGCACCGTCGTCCCGCCCGCCAGCAGGAAGGCCACGCCCCGCGCCACGCCGAACATGCCCAGCGTGCCGATGAAGGGCGGCACCCGCAGCCGCGAGACCAGGATGCCGTTGATGAAACCGGGGATCATCGCCACCCCGATGGCCACCAGCGCCCCGAACAGCACCGCCAGCGGCATGCCCATGCCCGGCGTCGCCCAATTGATGACATGTGCCGCCACCACGGCGGCCAGCCCCATGATGAACCCCATCGACAGGTCGATCCCCCCCGTGATGATCACGAAGGTCTGCCCCGTCGCCAGCAGCAGCGGCGCCACCGCGAAGATGGCGATGGAGGTGATGTTGAACGGGTTGAAGATGAAGGTCCCGCCAAAGGAAAGGCGGCTCCAGACCTCGAAACCCACGATCAGCGCCGCAAGGAACAGCCAGGCCCGCAGGTCCGCGATGCGCTGGATGGTGGTCTTTGCCGTCTCGGCATGGTCCGCGGGCGGCGAGACATGCCCCCCCGGCGGCTTTTCCGTCTCGTTCCTGGCATCGGTCGTCATGCTTCAGCCCCGCATTCGGCCTCATGGCCCTTTTGGTGGAACGCCCCGAGGACAAGGCCCTCGGGGCGCGCATCGTCGCATCCATCCCGCGCTGCGGGGCGGGTCAGATCACTCGGAATAGATGTATTTCGCGACCTCCGGGTCGCTCACATTGTCCTTGGTGATGATGGTGAAACCCGTCCCGATGCTGACCGGGATCGAGTTTCCGGTCAGATGCGCATAGGCCGACACCACGCCGAAATAGCCGATCTCCGCCGGATGCTGGGCAATCGCCACATCCACCAGACCGGTGTTCAGGTTGTCCACGATGGACCCCGGCGCATCGAAGGCCACGACCTTGACCACGCCCGACTGCCCGGCCTGCTGCACGCCATTCGCAGCCCCCAGGGCCGAGAACAGGTTCGCCCCGAACACGCCCTTCAGATCGGGCTCGCGCGCCAGCACGCCCTGCAACTGCGACGCCGCCTTGTTCGCGTCATTGTCGTTGAACTGCGTCTCCAGCACGGTGATGCCGGGGAATTCCTCCGCCATCGCCTGCTTGAACCCGGCCTCGCGCTGGTCGGTGGTGGAAATGCCCGGCTTCACATTCGACACGAAGACCTTGCCTTCGCCGCCGATGGCCGCCGCCAGGGCCCGCGCCGCGATCTTGCCGCCCAGCACGTTGTCCGACGCGATATAGGCCAGCGGGAAATCCGCATCGCCCGCGCCCGTCTGATACTGGCCCGTCCCGATGAACGTATCCACCGTGATGACCGGGATGCCCGCATCATGCGCCTTGCGCAGCGGCTCGATCAACTGGGTCGTGTCGGTCGGCGCGATCAGGATCGCGTCCGGCTGGCGGGCAATCACCGCATCCAGCACCGGGACCTGCGTCACCGGGTTGAAGTCCGGCGCCCCCTGGAACACCAGTTCCACCCCCAGAGCATCGGCCGCGGCCTGCGCGCCCTTCTGCATGGTGATGTAGAAGGCGTCCGTCGTCAGCCCCGGAATGAGGGCGATGGTCATCTTGTCCTGCGCCTGCGCAGCCCCCACGCCCATCGTCAGGGCGACAGAGGCGGCCGCGGCCGCGCTCAGAATCGAACGGCGTTTCATGCTATCTCCTCCCGGTAAGGCGTGCGGGACCGCTTCTCGGTCGGTCCGCCACCTTCGTTTCAAGTAAGCTAACTGAAAGCCGGAAGGCTGTTTCCGTCAAGAGCAATTTTTTGCAGAAAGATTTTGCTGCACCTGCAAACGTTTTCAGACAGGCGCCGCCACCCGCTCCAGGATGGCCTGCGCCGTCGCGGCATCCGTCACCAGCGCATTGATCAGCCGGGCGCGTGCCGCCCCGATCACCGAAATCGCCTTCGCCTCCCCCGCGGCGACGCCGATCACCAGCCTCGCCCTGTGCAACTGGTCGGGCGACACGGCAATCAGCCGATCCGCCCCGTCCCATTCGATCGGATTGCCCCGCACGTCGAAATAGTGTCGCACGACATCCCCGGCCGCATCTACAAGCATCTGCTCATCCGGGGTCGCCACGCTTGCATCCGGCGCGTTCAGCGCATGGGGAAGCCCCACGCCCACCACCGCCACGTCGATCCGGTCCCACAGCGCCACCGCCTGCGCGATCCCCGGATCGGCCAGGAAACTCTCGCGCGCAGCGGCACTGGGCAGCACTGGCGCATGAATGAAAAACGCTGTCCCGCCAATCTGTTCCGCCGCCACCCGCGCGAATTCGTTGATCTGGAAATGCGCCTGGTGCTGCGACATCCCCCCCGTTGCCGGCACCACCTGAACCCCCGGCATCGGCGGCAGCCCCGCCTCCAGCACCCCGCCGATGGTCCGCCCCCAGCCCAGCGCCAGAACCGACCCCGGCGCCATGTTCGCGGTCTTCAGCATCGTGCCCAAAGGCCCCGCCAGCGCCATCCCGCCACCACCGGTGGGCGATTCGATCACCGCCACCCGCCTCAGCCCCAGCGCCCGCTCCAGTTCCGCGCCCAGCGCATCCGGCACCACCAGATCCCGCACCTCGATCCGCACGATCCCCTCTGCCCGCGCCCGTTGCAGCAGGCGCGAGATCGTCGCCGTCGAAACGCCAAGCTGCCGGGCGATCTGCACCTGAGGCAAGTCCGCCTCGTAATGCATCTTCGCCACCATATGCATCAGCGCACGGGTTTCGCTGGCCTCGGAGGTCAGGGTCTGAGACAGATTGCAATTCCTTTCTGCAACGTGTTACATGCCCTTGTCACCATAGCACCTCCGTGCCTTCTGGCAATCGGGATGATAGGGCCGGGCAATCGGGGCGGGGACAGGCAGGCGACGCAATACTCCCGCGCCCGATCCGGCGCAACGCAAAGGAAAAGGGCAGCCCCCATGGCACGGATGACGACGGCGGAACGTCGCGGATACCAGATGATCTGCGGCGACGAGGGGGCGATGATGGTCATCGCCTGCGATCAGCGCGGCGGGATGCGCACCCTCCTCGCCGCCACGCCGGAAGATCAGGCGAAGATCGGCACCGACATCCTCGGCGATACCAAGATCGACATCGCCGCCCATCTCGCCCGCCACGCCACCGCCGTTCTGGTCGATCCCCTCTGCGCCCTGCCGCAGATGATCGACGACGGCCATCTCCACCGCTCCACCGCCCTCCTCATCGGGCTGGACGATTCCGGCTACGACACCACCCCCGAAGGCTGGCGCATCTCGAAACTGGTCCCCGGCATCACCGCCCGCCGCGTGCGCGAACTGGGCGGCACCGGCGGCAAGATCATGGTCTATCTCCGCTCCGACACGCCCGCCGCGAATTTCCGCAACCTCCAGACGCTGGAACATGTGATCCAGGATTTCGCCAGCGAAGACCTGCTCCTCGTCACCGAATTCCTCACCTATGCCCTGCCGGGCGAAGACAAGGCCGCCTTCGCCGCCGCCACCCCCGGCCTGATCGAGGGCGGCACCCGGCTCTGCCTCGACCTCGGCGCGAAACTGCTCAAGATTCCCTATCCCGGCACGCCCGAAGCCTGCGCCAACATCACCGCCATGGCGGGCGAGGTGCCCTGGGCCGTCCTCTCCGCAGGGGTGGACCATGCCACCTTCCTCGGCCAGGTCGAAACCGCCATGGCCAACGGCGCCTCGGGCGTGATCGCCGGTCGCTCCCTCTGGAAGGACTGCATCTCGCTCGACCGCGCGGTCACCCGCGACCGCCTCGCCACGATCGCCGTCCCCCGCCTGCGCGAGCTTCAGGCCGTCATCGCGCGGCACATGCCACGGCCCTGATGCCATGGCCCGCAACGCCATCGGCATCGACATCGGCGGCACCCATATCCGCGCCGCCCGGATCGCGGGCGACGGCACGATCCTCGACCGCCGCGCCATCGCCACCAACCGCAACGCCGCCGCCTGCCTGCAAAGCTGCCGCGACCTTGTCGCCGCCCTGCGCGACGGTGGCACCGCCGCCATCGGCGTGGGCGTCCCCGGCCAGGTCGACGTCGCCACCCAGCGCGCGCTTTCGGGCGGCTATGTCGATCTCTCCACCCTTCCCTTCGCGGCAGAGCTTGGCGCGGCAACCGGCCTGCCCGTCACCATCGACAATGATGCCAGCATGGCCCTTCTGGGCGAGGCGCGGGTCGGCGCGGCGCGGGGCCTGTCCCATGCCGTCCTCCTGACCATCGGCACGGGGATCGGCGGCGCCATCCTCGACTCCGGCCGCCTCCTGCGCGGGCGCGGCACGGCGGGGCAACTCGGCCACCTCACCGTTGTCCCCGACGGTCGCCCCTGCGTCTGCGGCCGTCGCGGCTGCGTTGAAACCGAAAGCTCCGGCACCGCCTTCGCCACCCATCTGGCCGAGGCGGGGCTTTCCCCCGACCTGCGGGCCGAAGATCTGCTGGCCCGCAGCGACCCCGCTGCCGCAGAGGTGCTGCACCGCTGGGCCGCCCCCCTGCGCCGCGCCATCGACACGCTGATCACCACCCTCGCCCCCGAGGCCGTGCTGATCGGCGGCGGCGCGGGCCAGGTCGCGCTTTCCGCGCTGGCCCGCGTGCCACCGGCGCAAAGCTGGTTCTCCGCCCCTGTCCTGCCCGCTGCCCTGGGCGATGATGCGGGCGTCACCGGCGCCGCGCTGGCCGCCCTGACCGCGGGCCGCCGCGCGGTGCTGGTCAATGGCGTTCCGGCCTCCGGCAAGTCCGGCATCGCCGCCGCGCTTTCCGCCCGCACCGGTTGGCCCATCCTGTCGCTCGACACGATGAAGAACCCCTTCCTTCTGCAATTCGCCCCGGTCGATCGCCCGACCAACCGACGCTTCGGCACCGCCGCCTATGACGCGATCTTCGACATGGTCGCCCAGCACGCCCCCGATGCCACCGTCATCATCGACGCCTGGTTCGGCTTCCAGCCGCCCGAAGTGCTGCATGCGGGCCTCGCCCGCGCGGGCATCACCCAGACCGCGCAGGTCTGGTGCCACGCCCGCCCCGACACCATCGCCGCCCGCTATGCCGCCCGCGTCTCCAGCCGCCCGGCAGGCCATCCCGGCCTCGATTACGTGCCGGAACTCCAGGCGCTCGCCGGTCGCGCCCGGCCGCTCGACGGTATTCCGGTGATCCAGGCCGATACCGAAACCGCGCTCGATCTTGACAGCCTCACCCGCGACCTGCGCACCCTTCTGGACCGCCCCACCGATTGACAGGGGCAAAAGGGTCAGCCAAGCTGACCTGAACAGAGGTTGCCATGGATTACGATTCCCTGCCCGCGCCCGAACTCGGCCACGCCCTGCGCGCCGTGACGGTCAACCTTCTGGTCCGCGACGTGATGGATCAGGTCGCCTTCCTCACCGCCTGTTTCGGCATGACCGCCCATCAGGCCAGCGCCGATTTCGCGCTGATGCTGCATGCGGGCCAGCCGATCCAGCTCCATGCCGATGCCACCTATGCCGCCCATCCGCTGCATGCGCTGCTGCCCGAAACCCCGCCCCGCGGCGCAGGGATCGAACTGCGCCTGCACGAGGCAGACCCCGATCAGGCCGCCACCGCCGCCGCCGCCTTCCCGCTGGCCACTGTCCTGCAAGCCCCGACCGACAAGCCCAACCACGGCCTGCGCGAGGCCGTCATCCTCTGCCCCAACGGGTATGCCTGGGTGCCCAGCCGTCGCATCTGACCGCTATTCCCAGCCGGGAACCTGCGGCAGCCCGTCGTCGATTGCGTAGTAACGGCCCTTCTCGGCCACGAAGATATGGCCCGCCAGCCGCCCCCCCGTCGGCCCATCCACCGCCCCCGCCTCGACCGAAAATCCCCCATCCGCCGCGCGGAACCACAGGCTGCTGCCGCAGCCGTTGCAGAACCCCCGCACCCCGCCCCCCTTGGTGCGATATTCCGCCAGACCGTCGCGCGACAGCCATTCCACCGCCGCCTCCTCCACATCGAAGGACGCCGAGTAATGCCCCGAAAGGCTCCGGCACTGGTGGCAATGGCAGGCCGTGATCTCGCCCGCAGGCCCCGGCAGGGTGAACCGGCACGCCCCGCAGAGGCAGGACGCCGCCAACCGCGCCGGCGCTGGCCCCGCCTCGAGCGGCGGCCCCTCTGGCGCATAGTAATCCCCCGCATCCGCCTTGTAGATATGTTCCGAAACCCGGATGCCCGTCTCCCCCTCCAAAGCGCCGGGGGAAAAGCTCACCGCATGCTCCTCCACCGTCCCCCAGTCAAAGACCGCATCCGCCTCGGGCAGCCAGAACAGCGTCGCCCCGCATTCTCCGCAGAACCCCCGCTGCGCGACAGGCGACGACCGATACCACCGCAGCCCCCGCCCCTCCGTCACCCGCCACCGCGCCACGGGGACCGAGGCCGCCGCCCAGTAATGCCCGCTCACCTTGCGGCATTGCCTGCAATGGCAGGCCAGCGCATCGCGGATCGGCCCCTCCACCTCGAACCGCACCGCCCCGCAATGGCACCCGCCGCGGAAGACCTGCCCCATCACGCCGCCTCCCGGAACACCTCGGCCAGCAGCGGCACCAGCCAATCCTCATCCGCCTGGGTAAAGGCCGCAGGCGTGTCGCTGTCCAGATCCAGCACCCCCAGCAACACCCCCGCCCCGTTCCACACCGGCAGCACCAGCTCCGACTTGGTCGAGGAAGAACAGGCGATGTGATCCGGAAACGCCTCCACATCCGGCACGTTCTGCACCCGCCCCGTCCGCGCCGCCGCCCCGCAGACCCCGCGGCTGAACGGGATGACCAGACAGCCGTGCCCCCCCTGATACGGCCCGATCTTCAAAAGCTCCGGCCCCACCACCCGGTAGAACCCCGTCCAGTCACAAAAGGGATGCCCATGGTGGATTTCGCAGACCACCGTCGCCATCAACGCCACGGCATCCGTCTCGCCCTCGCACAGCGCCCGGATGCGCGCCGTGATCCCGTCATAATCCACCTTCTGTCCGTCCAGCATCGAAGCCCCCGTCAATATCCCAGCGCGCAGCCATCCTTGCGCGGGTCCGATGCCCCCACCAGAACCCCGTCCTCGCCGATCACGATCGCCTGGCATCCCCCGATCGGCTCATCGGGGATCGACACGTCATGCCCCATCTCCGCCAGCCGCGCCCGCACGGCCTCGGAATAGCCGCGTTCCACCTTCATCCCCTCCGGCCCGGTAAAGCAGCGCGGCGCATCATTCGCCGCCTGCACTTCCATCCCGTAATCCACCAGATTCGTCACCAGCCGCGCATGGCCGCAGGGCTGATAGGCCCCGCCCATCACGCCGAAGGGCATCGTCACCCGGCCATTCTGGCGCAGCATCCCGGGAATGATCGTATGCATCGGCCGCTTGCCCGGCCCCGCCTCGTTCGGATGGCCCTCGGCCAGCGTGAACCCCGCGCCCCGGTTCTGGAAGTTGATCCCGTACTTCTCCGACGCCAGCCCCGCGCCAAAGCCCCAGAAGATCGAATAGATCAGGCTCACCGCCATTCGGTCCTTGTCCACCACGGTGATATAGACCGTGTCCTTGTGCACCGCTTCCGTCAGGGGCGCCGCCGCCGCCATCGCGCGCCCGGGGTCGATCAGCGCCGCCAGCTTCGCCGCCGTCTCGGGCGCCAGCATATGCTCCAGCCGCGCCACATGATCCGGGTCCGCGATGAACCGGTTGCGCGCATCATAGGCCAGCTTCGTCGCCTCCGCCTCGATATGCGCCCGCTCTGCCCCGAAAGGGTCCATCCCGGCCAGATCGAAATGGCCCAGGATGTTCAGCATCAGGATCGCCGTCGCCCCCTGCCCGTTCGGCGGATGCTCCAGCAAGTCCACCCCCTTGTAGCTGCCCCCGACAGGCGTGGTGTAGTCGCAGGCCACGCCCGCGAAATCCTCCATCTCATGCGTCCCGCCCAGCGCGCGCAGCGAGGCAACCATGTCCTCCGCCACCTCGCCTTCGTAGAACCCCTTGCGCCCCTCCTTCGCGATCCGGCGCAGCACCTCGGCCTGCCCCGGCGCGCGGAAGATCTCGCCCACCTTCGGCACCCGCCCATTCACCAGATAATGCCGCCGCGCCGCGCCCTGCAAATGCTCCGCATCCCCGGCCCAGTCAAAGGCCACGCGCGGCGCGACCGGCACGCCCTCTTCGGCATAGCGGATCGCGGGCGCCAGCACCGCATCAAGGCCCAGCTTTCCCCAATCCGCCGACAACCGGCAGAAAGCATCCACCGCGCCGGGCAGCGTGACCGCCTCCACCCCGTGCAGCGGCACTGCCGTCAGTCCCCGGTCGCGCATCACCTGCGCTGAATAGCCCGCCGGGGCCCGCCCCGATCCGTTCAGCGCGATCACATCCTCGCGCCCCGCGGGTTTCAGCAGGACAAAGCAATCCCCCCCGATCCCCGTCATCTGTGGCTCGCAAATGCCCAGCAGCACCGCCCCGGCAATCGCCGCATCCACCGCATTGCCGCCGCGTTCCATCACCTCCACCGCCACTTTCGCGGCCAAGGGGTGCGAGGTCGCGCAAATCCCGTTGGTCGCATGGATGGCCGAACGGCCGGGCATGTGGAAATCGCGCATCGTGGTTCTCCCTGTCCTGACAGGGGCAACCTAGGCGGCTTCGGGGGCATTTCCAAGAAAGCCCGTCAGCCGATCCCCCCGGACCGCCACCATCCCGCCATCACCGCGACGACAGCCGACAGGACCCGCCCGAAGGGAAATCCCGCGCGAGCTGCGCTTTCAAGGAAGGGGGGGAATACCCCCGGTGCCAGGAATGGGTGGGGGCAGAACTCTCGGCACCGGGGGGCAGCTCGCACAACAGCTACGTGCAGGGTAACGGCCACCGCGCACAGAAGTTTAGCCCGAACCCCGACTCCTCCCGGAAACGCACCGCCCACCGCAATCCGACCGCATCGGACAGGTGAACCGGCCCCCGGCCAGCCGCACCCTCCGCCCTCCCCGCGCAGGCGCCCATCTCAAACCGCGCTGCAATCGGAACGCACTTCCACCGTCAGGATGTTCAGTCCCCGCTTGCGTCGCAGGGCCAGCCGGTCGGTCAGCGCCCGGATCAGCGGGATGCCGAACCCGCCTTCCGCAGCCACCAGCGGCATGTCGCGCATCAGGGCGAGGGGCGCAGGCCCCTGCCCGGCACGATCCACGATCCGCCATCCCAGCCCCGGCCGCCCCGGCAGCGGCGTCAACCCGATCCATCCCGGCGTGCCGCCATAGCCATGTTCCACCACATTGTTCAGAACCTCGGCCAGAACCAGAAGCGTGCAGTCGCGCTCCTCCGCGCTCAGCCGCGCCAGCGCCGGGTGCCGTTCCAGCCGTTCCAGCAGGCTGCGCACTTCTGCCGGATCGGCGGCAATCACATGCCGTTCACGCCGTTTCGCGCAGGGCATCGGCCACCTCTGGATGAATGGCGAAAAGCATGTCCATCCGCGTCAGCCGGAACACCCGCCCCACCGGCCCCGTCAGCCCGGCCAGATCCATCGCCTGCCCCTCGCGCAGGAAGCGCCGCGCCGCAACCACCGCGCCCAGCCCGCTCGAGTCAATGAAACCGACCCCTGACAGGTCCAGCACCACCCGCCCCGGCGCCGCCTCGATCACCGCCTTCATCCGGTCCTTGAAGGCCACCGCGCCTAGCGCATCCAGCCGCGCCTCTGCCGGACGAACCACTGTCACCGCACCCCGCCCTTCGACCTGCAATTCCATGCCCAACCTCCTTGCCTGCAAGAACCAGCCTCGCAGCAAAGGATGAAGGCGCGGTTAGCGTCAGTTCAGTTGGAATTGCAGCGGATAGCGGCCATCCTCGAAATCGCCGAACAGGTCCGGCAGATCGGGATGCCCCACCGGCTCGCCGGTCTCGTCGGGCAAGAGGTTCTGCTCCGACACATAGGCCACGTAATAGGATTGGTCATTCTCGGCCAGCAGGTGGTAGAACGGCTGATCCTTCGACGGACGGCTGTCCTCCGGGATCGCGTCATACCATTCCTCGGTATTCGAAAACCGCGGGTCCACATCGAAGATCACGCCGCGGAACGGGTGCTTCCGGTGGCGGACGACCTGTCCGATGTGAAATTTGGCCTGCGCGGTAAACATGACATTGCATCCTTTGAATTGATTTACTAATCCCTCGCGCCGTCCCTTGTCCATCGGGCAGGTGCAACAGCGGGGAAACAGTCTGTGAACCTCATCCCTACAGTGCTGGAGATTGTGGCCCCTGTCGGCCTGCTCGGTCTGGTTGGGTTCCTCTGGGCGCGCGGCGGGTTCGACTACCGGATGGAGTTCATCACCCGCCTCTGCATGACGCTCTCCGTCCCCGCCCTCGTCTTCACCGCCCTGATGAAGACCGAGATCGACCCCACCGCCCTCACCACCCTGTCCATCGCCGCCGCCGCCGCCTACGGGGCGCTGACGATCCTCTTCTGGGGCCTCACCCGCCTCCTGCGGCTGGACCTGCGCACCTATCTCGCGCCGCTGATCTTCGGCAATACCGGCAATGTCGGCCTCCCCCTCGCCCTCTTCGCCTTCGGGCAGGAAGGGCTGGGCTACGCCATCGTCGTCTTCGCCGTGATGATCCTCTGGAGCTTCACCTTCGGCCTCTGGATCGTCGCCGGCGGCGGGTCGCCCTCCCGACTGGTGAAGGAACCGATCATGGGCGCCACGCTCCTCGGCGCGCTCTTCCTCTGGCAGGGCTGGCAGACGCCGCGCTGGCTCACCAATTCGCTCGATCTCATCGGCCAGATCGCCATTCCGCTCATGCTCATCACCCTCGGCGTCGCCGTGGCCCGGCTGAACGCCGGCCACCTCGGCCGCGCCTTCGCGCTCTCGCTCCTGCGCGCGGTCCTCTGCCTCGCCGCCGCCCTCGGCGCGGGCCTCGCCCTGAACCTGCCCCCCGTCGCCCTCGCCGTCCTCATCCTTCAGGTCACCACCCCCGTCGCCGTCACCTCCTACATGATGGCCGAGAAATACGGCGCCGATTCCGATGCCGTCGCGGGCCTCGTCATCGCCTCCACCCTCCTGTCGGTGATCACACTTCCGCTCACTCTCGCCTTTCTGATCTGACGCGACCCGATCCCCCATTTCCCCCGGCGCGCTTTTGCCCTATCCTGCCCGGCAAAACAAAAATCGTGCGAGGGGCTTATGAGCAGACTTCTCCGCGCGTCGATCCTCTTGATGTTGCTGGCCTCCTGCGGGGGTGGCAAATATTCGGCGCCACGCAATCTCGACAACGCCTGCGCCCTCGCGGCCGAGCGTCCGCAGTATTTCCGCGCCATGCAGGCGACCGAACGGCGCTGGGGCGTGCCGATCCATGTCCAGATGGCCACCTTCCATCAGGAATCCAAATTCATCGGCAATGCCCGCACCCCCCACCGCTATGCCCTGGGCATCATCCCGATGGGCCGCCAATCCTCGGCCTATGGCTACAGCCAGGCCCTCGACGGCACATGGGAAGAATATGAAGAGGCCGTCGGTCGCTGGGGCGCGCGCCGCGACCGCATCGACGACGCGGCCGATTTCATGGGCTGGTACATGGACATCTCGACCCAGCGCCTCGGCATCTCCAAATGGGACGCGCAGGCGCAATACCTGGCCTATCACGAAGGCCGCACCGGCTATGCCAACCAGTCCTATCTGGGCAAGCCCTGGCTGATGGACGTTTCCGCCAAGGTCGCCGAACGGGCCGAGATGTATCGCGCCCAGCTCGCTTCCTGCGGCCGCATCTGATCGGGGGGAAGGGGCGGGATCACCCGCCCCGCTTCTCCACTTCCTGCGTGATGTTGAACAAGGACGCGGGCAGGTTCACCCCCGTCACCATCCGGTCCAGCACGATGGTCGTCCGGTTGCCCAGATCATCCGTGATGACCCAGGACGTCAGCGCCACGGGATCGCGCGAAAACACCAGCTCGATCGTCCCGTATTCCGGCGCCTCCGGGTCCTGCGCCACGACCCGCGTCGTGTCCTGCGCCTCGTAATGGCCCACCACCATCTTCGCCGTGCCCAGATCCACCCGCTCCGCCAGGATCAGGTTCAGCGGCGTCCGCCGCAGCGGATATTGCTCGGGCGGCTGGTTCGACTTCGCATCGAAGATCGCCACTTGCCCACCCCCGGCCATCACCAGGCTGCGGTCGGGCGGCGCATATTCGAACCGCACCCGCCCCGGACGGCGGATATAAAGCCGCCCGTTCGAAATGCTGCCATCCGCATTGATCTGGGTGAAATCCGCCTCCGCCGTGGTCAGCCCGTTCAGATAGGCGGACAGGTCGGCCAGTGGAACCAGTTCCGCCCGCGCGGGCAGGGCGAAGACAAGCGCAAGGAGCGGGGCCATCAGGGCGGTGCGTCTGTTCATGCCTGCAATATACCCCCTCCCCCGCGCGCTTGCATCCCCGCCTCCCGCAATGTTGCAAGCTTGTGCCGATGCCGTGATCCCACGCCCGCCCCCACGACAGCAGACCGCCGAAGGAATCGCCCAATCCTTGGGCAAACTGCGAAGAAAGAAACCGGCGGAAATCCACACTGCAGCAAGGATTTCTGCGCCATAAAATCTCAATGACGCAAGTTTCTTCGGTCAAACAGATGTTATCAGAAGATTCCTCCCGTCTCTACCCTCTCCACACCCCATCATCGCAAACACCTTCACCCGGAAATCCGGCATCTTTCGCCCATCCCATGCAACCCTCTGGCAAGGCAGGCAAAGATGAAGATCGTGGTTCTCGGCGCAGGCGTGATCGGTGTCACCTCGGCCTGGTATCTGGCCAAGGCGGGGCATGAGGTCACGGTCATCGACCGCCAGCCCGGCCCTTCGCTCGAAACCTCCTTCGCCAATGCGGGCGAAATCTCGCCCGGCTATTCCTCCCCCTGGGCGGCCCCCGGCATCCCGCAGAAGGCGATCAAGTGGATGTTCATGAAACATGCGCCGCTGATCATCCAGCCGCGCCCGGATCTCGCCAAACTCGGCTGGATGGCGAAGATGCTGTCGAACTGCACGACCGCCGCCTACCAGACCAACAAGCGCCGCATGGTCCGCCTGGCCGAATATTCCCGTGACTGCCTGATGGAGCTGCGCGCGGAAACCGGCATCGCCTATGACGAACGCACCCAGGGCACGCTGCAACTCTTCCGCACCCAGAAACAGGTGGACGGTGCCGCGAAGGATATCGAGGTTCTGCGCGCCGACGGCGTCCCCTTCGAAGTGCTGGACCGCGACGCCTGCCTCGCCGCCGAACCGGGCCTTGCCGGGGCGCGCGACAAGATCGCGGGCGGCCTGCGCCTGCCCGGCGATGAAACCGGCGACTGCTTCAAGTTCACCAACCGCCTTGCCGAAATGGCCGAAGCGCTCGGCGTCACCTTCCGCTACGGCGTCGGCATCGACGGGCTGGAATCGGATGGCACCCGCATCACCGCCGCCCGCACCTCCGAAGGCCGCGTCACCGCCGATGCCTTCGTCGTGGCCCTGGGCAGCTATTCGCCCTTCCTCGTCGCGCCCTTCGGCATGAAACTCCCGGTCTATCCGGTGAAGGGCTATTCCATCACTGTCCCGATCGTGAACGAAGACCGCGCCCCCGTCTCCACCGTGATGGACGAAACCCACAAGATCGCCATCACCCGTCTGGGCGACCGCATCCGCGTCGGCGGCATGGCCGAGATTGCGGGCTTCGACCTGTCCTTGAACCCCAAGCGCCGCGCCACGCTGGAACATTCGGTCGAAGACCTGTTCGGTGGCGCGGGTGACCAGTCCAAGGCCAGCTTCTGGACAGGCCTGCGCCCGATGACGCCCGATGGCACCCCCGTCGTCGGCCGCTCCACCGTGCCGAACCTGTTCCTGAACACCGGCCACGGCACGCTGGGCTGGACCATGGCCGCAGGCTCGGGCCGCGTGCTGGCCGACATCGTCTCGGGCCGCAAGACCGAGATCGAAAGCGCCGACCTCGGCTATGCCCGCTACCTCAAGCCGCGCGCCGCCCGCGCGCAGGGCTTCGGCGCCGCACAACCCGCCTGAGGCCTAGGATGGGCAGTATTGCCCATCCTACCCATCTGGCCCTATCCCCCGAAAATCTGGCGCCATCCGCGCCAGATTTCCTTAACCAATCCCTGCACCAGCGCCCGCGGCGTGGCCACAGTTTGCGGCACAGTTTGCGGCACAAGATACGGCACAGCCGTTTTCACCGGAAAATTCCCGATCCGATACCGCCTAGCGCTCCGGATCGCGGTAAAGATGCTGGCCACCCTGCCAGTCGGTGATCCGCCACAGCCCGCCGCCCAGCGGTTCCGCATGATCCCGCACCAATGGCACCTTCCCGAAACCGCCCGGAATATCAAGCACATAGGTCGGGATCAGTGGCCCGCTGATCCGCCCCCGCAGCCCGGCCATCAGGGCCTGCCCTTCCGCAATCGTGGTGCGGAAATGCCCCGTCCCCTTCGCCAGGTCGCAATGATGCAGGTAATAGGGCTTCACCCGGCAGGCCATCAGCCGCCGGAACAATGCCTCCAGCGCCGCCACGCTATCATTGATATCGCGCAGCAGAACCGATTGGGAAAGCAGGGGAATTCCCGCCTCCACCAGCCGCGCCAGTGCCGCCTCCGCTGCCGCCCCGATCTCCTGCGCATGGTTCGTATGCACCACCACCCAGACCCGCGCAGCCCGCAGCGCCGCCACCATCTCCGCCGTCACCTTCTCGGGCGCCACCACCGGGATGCGGGTATGGATGCGCACCTGATCGACATGCGCTATCGCTGATAGCCTTTCCATCAACCCCTTGATCCTGCGCGCAGAAAGCACCAAGGGATCGCCCCCCGTCAGGATCACTTCGCGGATCGCGGGGTTAACCGCGATGTAATCCAGCGCGGCCACAAGGTCTTTCTCCGGCAGCGATCCCTCTTCCCCAACCGCCTCGCGCCGGAAACAGAAGCGGCAATAGACCTCGCAGGTTTTCGTCACATGCAGGATGACCCGATCCGGATAGCGATGCGTCAACCCCGTCACCGGGGAATGGGCCTCATCCCCGATGGGATCGCCCAATTCCTCCTCGCGGATTATCATTTCGGCAGCCTCCGGCACGAACTGCCTCGCCACCGCATCCCCCACCCCCAAAACCCGCCCCCGCATCGCGGCGGTCATGCGGATGCGGAACGCCTCCTCCACCGGGGCCAGCGCAGGCGCAGCCTCCGGGGCCACCAGCCCCGCCGCCACCATCTCTGCCAATCCGTTGATCGCCCGCTGTTCAGTCATGCCTGCCCCTTCCGTCCGGGCGCGGCACCTATCAAGGGGTTGGACCAGGCGCAAGCCTTGCTTTCCAACAAGATCATGCGCATATTTCATGCGCGTCCAGCAAAGGGGTGCATCATGCAGCCACCCATACGCAAAGCCACCAACCTAACCCTCGATGCGGCCCTTCTGGCCGAGGCACGGGCGCATGACGTGAACCTGTCCCGCGCGGCAGAAGATGGCCTCCGCGCGGCCCTGCGCGCCGCAAAGGCGGCCCGCTGGCAGGAAGAGAACGCCAAAGCTCTCGCGGATTCAAATAGTTGGGTGGAAGAGAACGGCCTGCCGCTGGCCAGCTTCCGGCCCTTCTGATGGCCCGGTTCGACGTCTATCCAGCCCCGGATGGGCGCGGTTACTGGCTGGACGTGCAGGCCGATCTTCTGGGTGCATTGAACACGCGCCTTATCGTGCCGCTCATCCCCCTGGATCAGGCACCCATTCCAGCGCGGCGCCTGAACCCCGTCTTCCGGATCGACGGGCAAGACGTGGTCATGACCACGCAATTCCTCTCTGCCGTTCTGTCCAGCGGCCTGACGCGCCCTGTCACTTCTCTCGCCGATCAGTCCGAAACCGTCATGGCCGCATTGGACATGGCACTCATCGGCTTCTGATCCTCACGCCTCCGGCACAAGGATCTCGCGCTTGCCCACATGGTTGGCGCGGGTCACGACACCCTCTTCCTCCATCTGCTCCACCAGACGCGCGGCCTTGTTATATCCGATGCCCAGCTTCCGCTGGATGTAGGAGGTCGAACATTTCCGATCCCGCGCCACGATGGCAACCGCCTGGTCATATAGCGCCTCGTCGCTCCCCTCGGCCCCGCCGCCGCCCAGACCCAGCACAAGGTCGATGTCGTCGGCCTTGTCATCCTCCGGCCCCTCGACCACGCCCGACATATAGGCCGGCGGACCAAAGCTCTTGAGGTGATTGACGATTTCCTCAACCTCTTCATCGCTGACGAAAGGCCCATGGATACGGGTGATCTTCGCCCCACCCGCCATATACAGCATGTCACCCATGCCCAGCAGTTGCTCCGCCCCCTGCTCGCCCAGGATCGTCCGGCTGTCGATCTTGCTGGTGACCTGGAAGGAAATCCGCGTCGGGAAGTTCGCCTTGATCGTCCCGGTGATCACATCCACCGAAGGCCGCTGCGTCGCCATGATCAGATGGATGCCCGAGGCCCGCGCCATCTGTGCCAGACGCTGGATGCAGGCCTCGATCTCCTTGCCCGCCACCATCATCAGATCGGCCATTTCGTCAACGATCACAACGATATAGGGCAGCGCGACGGGGGCGAATTCCTCCGTCTCGAAGACCGGCTCCCCGGTATCCTCGTCAAACCCCGTCTGGATCGTGCGCTTGAACAGCTCACCCTTCGCCAGCGCCTCGCGCACCCGGCCGTTATAGCCTTCGATGTTCCGCACGCCCATCTTGGACATCTTGCGGTAACGCTCCTCCATCTCGCCCACCACCCATTTCAGGGCGACGACGGCCTTCTTCGGGTCCGTCACGACGGGGCTCAGAAGATGCGGAATCCCGTCATAGACCGACAGTTCCAGCATCTTCGGGTCGATCATGATCAACCGGCATTCCTCGGGCGTCAGCTTGTAGAGAAGCGACAGGATCATGGTGTTGATGGCAACCGACTTGCCCGAACCCGTGGTCCCCGCGATCAGAAGGTGGGGCATCTTGGCAAGGTTCGCCACCACCGGCTCGCCGCCGATATCCTTGCCCAGCGCCAGCGGCAGCCGCATGTTGCTGTCGCCAAAGTCGCGCGCCGAAAGGATTTCCCGCAGCACCACCTTTTCCCGATGCGCGTTCGGCAATTCGATCCCGATCACCGTCCGCCCCGGCACCGTGGACACCCGCGCCGACAGGGCCGACATGCTGCGCGCGATGTCATCCGCAAGCCCGATCACCCGGCTCGCCTTCAGCCCCGGCGCAGGTTCCAGTTCATACATCGTGACCACCGGGCCGGGACGAACCGAAACGATCTCCCCCTTCACCCCGTAATCATCCAGCACATTCTCCAGCATCCGCGCATTCTCTTCCAGCGCCTCGTCCGAAAGCGTGTGACGCGTCACCGTCGAAGGCGCTGCCAGCAGGGACAGCGGCGGAAGCTCGTATTCCGGCTGCATCTCTTCGAACCGCAGGCGCGGCTGCGCCTCGGCCATGGCCTGACGCGACGGGGCGCTCGGCTTCTTGGCCACGTGCTGCACCACCGGGCGCCGGTCGGCCATCAGGGGGCGCGCGGCGGCCGGGGCGTAATCCTCATCCTCGTCATCCTCAACCTCAGGCATCCAGCCATCGGCGCGGAACATGTTCTCGCCGGTTTCCCAATCCTCCTCGGCCTCGGGCAGGACGGGCTCTTCCGGCATCGCCACAGGCTGGCGCGACAGCGCGCTCAGGGGCGGCACAATGGCAGAGGCGGCAGGGGCGGCAACGCTCATTCCCGCCATCAGCGGCGGCTCTACCGGCATCTGTCGCGCCACCGGCGTAAGGTCGGCGACCAAGGGCTGCGGCCCGCGCCGCAAGGCCGGTTCACGCCGCTGCACTGCCGCCTGAACCACATTGACCGGCCCACCCGGATTGCGGATGCGCGACTTGATCGCATCCGAGATGCGGGCACGGATGCGGTCCTCATCCGGGCGCATCCCGTCGTCATAATGCGGCTGCATCGGCTCCACCAGTTCCGGCTCCGGGTCCGACAATCGCCGCATCAACCCCGGCATCCGGGCCAGCAGGCCCAGCTTTTCCTTGGGCGGCGCGTAATGCGGTGCCTCGGCCAGGGGCGCGGCATAGCGCGGCTCGGCCCGCAGCTGCGCCGGACGGCCCCATTCCGCAGCCCCCTGCGCCGGGGAAACCGCCGGTTCGCTCAATGGCCGGCGTATCACGCCACGCCCTGCCGCTGCCGGCATCGGCTCTGCCTCCCAGGCGGCCGACCGGCGCATTGCCGCGGCCTCTGCCCGATGCGCCTGTGCCATGCGGCGGCGGTCCTGCATCGCCAGCGCCGCCCGCGCCGTGCCCTGCGCACCCTTGCCAGCAAGGGCCATGGCCTGCGAATAGGCGATGACAGACCCCACCATCAGGAACCGCCCGATCTGCCGCAGTTCCGCACGGTCAAAACCCGTCACGAAAAGCAGCATCGCCAGCACGCCCAGGCCCAGCAGGAGCGACACGAGTTTCAGGCTGAACCCGGCACTGCCCGGCACGATCCCGATCAGCGCGCCCAGCACCGTATCGCCGAACAGCCCGCCCAGACCGAAGGAATGCCCCCAGGCCGCCCCCGGCACCAGCGTCGCCGCATAGACCGAACACATGGCCACCGCGATCACGGCAAAGACGATCCGGCCCAGCGCCCGTTCCGCCCCCCGATGGGTCAGGAACCGCACGCCCCAGACCAGCAGGATGAGCGGAATCGACCACGCCCCCTTGCCACCGATAATGATCAGCGTCGAAGACAGCGCCGCGCCGAACCGGCCCAGCGCGTTCTTCGCAGGCTCATCCGTCGCGACCATCCAGCCGGGATCTTCCGGCGAATAGGTCCAGAGCATCGCCACGAAGGCAATCGCCACCGCCACCAGCACAAGCCCCAGAAGCTCGCGCCCGCGCCGTTCCAGCATCGCCTGCATGTTCTGATCCAGAAGCGGATCCCGTTGCCGTGCCTGATAGGATGCCATGCTGCCGTTCCTCACCCGTAGATGCAGTCGCGAAGCCGGATCAGCCCGCGCTGCATTTCGTCCCTTGGGGCCACCATGGCGACCCGGATATATCCCTTGCCGGGGTTCTGCCCCCCGGCCTCGCGCGACAGATAGGCGCCGGGCAGAACCCGCACCCCCGTCTGCGTCCAAAGCTTCAGCGCCGCCTCTTCCCCATCCTCGACCGGAAGCCAGAGGAAGAATCCGCCCTCGGGGTTGGAAAACCCCTGCACGCCCGCAAACACCTCATCGGCGATGCGGAACTTCTCCTGATAAAGCGCAAGGTTGGCCGCCACATGCGCCTCATCCGCCCAGGCCCGCTCGCTCACCTTCTGCACGGGCAGGGGCAGGGGGGCACCGGCGAAGGCCCTCAATTGGCGGATGCGGGCAATGCCCTGCGCGCCACCCGCAACAAAGCCCGACCGCAGCCCCGGCAGATTCGACCGCTTCGACAGCGAATGGAAAACAAAGATCCGCTCAGGGTCCGCCCCGATCTCTGCCGCCACCTCCAGCGCGCCGGGGGGCGGCGCGTCGCGCCAGATCTCGGAATAGCATTCGTCGGAAAAGACGCGGAAATCATGGGTCTCCGCCAGCCGCAGCAGCCCCGCCAGATAGTCGCGCGACGCAATCGCCCCCTGCGGATTTGCGGGCGAACAGAGATAGGCAATCGCCACCCGGTCCAGCACATCCTTGGGCAGGGCCGCATAATCCGGCAGGAACCCCGTCGCCGCCGTGGCAGGCACATAGACAGGCTCTGCCCCCATCGCCAGCGCGGCAACCGCATAGACCTGATAGAAGGGATTGGGCATCAGGACGACCGGCTTCCTGCCGCCCTTCACCTCGGGGCACAGGGCGACGGCCGCGTTGAACAGCCCTTCGCGCGTGCCGTTCAGCACCATCAGCCGCTCTTCGCCCAGATCGACGCCATAGCGCCGCTTCAGCCAGCCCGCGATCGCCGCCAGCAATTCGGGCGTCCCGTCATTCGGCGGATAGACACCAAAGCCCGCAACATTATCCGCCAGAACCTGACCCACGAAATCCGGCATCGGATGGCGCGGTTCGCCGATGGTCATGGCAATCGGCTCGGCCCCCGGCTTGTGGGGGTCGAGCAACTTCCGCAAACGCGGAAATGCGTAATCTGGCAGGCTCGAGAACCGCTCAGGAAACTGCATTCATGCCTCAATACCGGGGTCGTGGTGCCCCGTTTTGCCGCACGATAGCCAACCCGCGCGCAGCGGTCCAGAAAAAGGCAACGCCCGCCGTCACTTGGCCGCCGATGCTGTGTCTTTTCCGACTCTGCCCCTAGCGCAGCGCCTTGGCCGCCGCCGCGCCCACACGCAAAAGCCGCTCTTCCTGATGCGGGGCGCCGAGGAAACTGATCCCGCAGGAGGGCTGCATCGTGGGAAGGGTCAGACCGCACAGACCCATCAGATTTCCGATCCGCGTGTTGCGCAGGGCCAGCAGGTTTTCGGTCACGTAATAGGGATCATCCGTCATCAACCGCCCGGCCTGCGGCGGAAGGATCGGCGAGGTGGGAAGGATCACCGCATCATACCCGGCGGTCTTCTCCAGCCACACCCGGCGCAACACCTCCAGCCGCCGCCAGGCTGCCACGTAATCCGACGCGGCAAAGGATGCCCCTGACCGGAACCGTTCCAGGATGCGCGGAAACATCTTCTGCGGTGCCGCCTCGATCCGGTCACGCCAGATGCCATAGGCCTCGGCGGTGAAGATGAGCGCGGCCAGACCCATCGCCTCGGCCACTTCCGGCACCTTCCCATGGGTGATCTGCGCCCCCGCCGCCGCAAGCCGCGCCACCGCATCCTCGAATCCCTGCGCGGGTCTTTCGCGCAGATCATCCAGCGCCACGGTCTCCAGCACCAGGAAGCGCATACCCGACAGGCTCGCCCCGCCCAGATCGGTGGGCCGCCCCCCTTCCATCGCCGCCAGCAGCAGCGCGCAATCCTCTACCGTCTTGGCAATGGGTCCGATCGTATCGAAACGCTCGCACAACGGCACCGTCCCCGTCAGCGGGATGCGCCCCGCCGTCGTCTTCAACCCGACCAGATCATTCCAGGCCGCGGGAATCCGCACCGATCCGCCCGTATCCGATCCGATGGCCGCCGGGGCCAGACCATAGGCCACCGAGGCCGCCGCCCCCGAGGAAGACCCGCCCGGCACAGCACTTTCGTCATTGATGCAAGGCGGCGTGGCGGTGATCGGGTTCAGGCCCAGCCCGGAAAAGGCCAGTTCCGACATATGCGTCTTGCCAAGGCAGACCAGCCCGCCCTGCGTGGCAACTTCCAGAACCTCGGCATCGCGTTCGGGGATGCGGCCCTTCAGAAGGGCCGATCCGGCCTCCGTCGCCACGCCGACCGTATCGAAAAGATCCTTCCAGCTTATCGGCACACCATCCAGCAGCCCGCGGCGGAAGCCCCGTCGCGCCCGGCCATGCGCAGCCATCGCCTCGGCCCGCGCGCGGGCCGGGGTCAGGCGCGCATAGATACGCTCGGCCAGCGGATGTTTGGCAATGGCATCCAGATGCTGTTCGGCCAGATCGACAGGGTTGATCCGCCCTGCCCCAATCTCGCGCCCCAGTTCTGCCGCCGTCAGGTTCTGCCAGTTCTTCGCCATGCCCGCCCCCTATTCCAACATGAACGGTAGCGGCACAGCGGCGCATGGACAATCCCGCCCCGCCCGCCATATTCGGCCCATGATGCATGACGCCGATATCCTGATCGCCGGGGGCGGGCTGAACGGCCCCGCCCTTGCCTTGGCCCTCGCCCAGGGCGGGTTGCGTGTGACCGTGATCGACAGCCGCCCGGCCCCCGCCCGCGCCGAAGCCGGTTTCGACGGCCGCGCCTATGCGCTGGCCATCGCCTCGCGCCGCCTGCTGACCATGATCGGCATCTGGCAGAAGGTCGGCGATCTGGCCCAGCCCATCCATCGGATCAAGGCCAGCGACGGCCTTGCCGGCCAAGGCCCGGCGCCCTTTTTCCTCACCTTCGATGCGGCAGAGATCGAGGAAGGCCCGATGGGCTTTCTGCTGGAGGACCGGCATCTTTATGCCGCCTTCCTTGCCGCGATGACCGCCCATCCGAATGTGACGCTGCTTTCAGGCGAAACCGTCACCGGGCAGGAGGTGGCGCCAAATGCCGTTGCCGCCACACTCGCCAGTGGCCGCCGCCTGACGGCACGCCTTCTGGTCGGTTGCGACGGGCGCGGCAGCGGCACTGCCACGCGGGCGGGCATCCGCCGTGTCGGCTGGGGCTATGGCCAGACAGCCCTCGTCACCGCCATCCACCATGAAAAAGATCACAATGGCACCGCGCATCAGTTCTTCATGCCCGAAGGCCCCCTCGCCATCCTGCCCCTGAAAGGCGGCCATCACTCCAGCATCGTCTGGAGCGAGACGGAAGAAAATGCCGCCCGCATCCAGGCCCTGCCGGATGACCAATATCTGGAGGCGCTCCGCCCCCGCTTTGGCGATTTTCTGGGGGAGATTGCGCTTGCAGGCGACCGGTTCACCTATCCCCTTTCGCTGTCGCTTGCCGAACGGTTCGTCGCGCCGCGCGTTGCGCTGGTGGGGGATGCGGCCCATGGCGTGCATCCAATCGCCGGACAGGGCCTGAACCTCGGACTACGCGATGTCGCAGCGCTGGCCCAGACCGTGATCGAAGCCCATCGCCGAGGCGAGGATATCGGCAGCCAGACCACGCTGGAGGCCTATCAGCGCTGGCGGCGCTTCGATTCCACAGCGCTGGCCCTTGGGATGGATACGGTCAATCGGCTGTTTTCCAACGACAACCCAATTCTCCGCGCAGGGCGTGATCTCGGTCTCGGGATCGTCAACGCCCTGCCCGGCCTGCGCCGGCGGTTCATCCGGCAGGCGGCCGGATTGCAGGGGGATCTGCCCCGGCTTCTCGCCGGAAAGCCGATCTAATCCAGCGCCCGCGCTTCGCTGACCAGCATGATCGGAATGCCGTCACGGATCGGAAAGGCCAGATGTGCCGCCTTCGAGATCAGCTCCTGCCGCTCTGCATCATAGGTAAGCACGGCCTGAGTAACCGGGCAGACCAGCGCATCCAGCATCCGGCGGTCGAACACCGTCTCTTCTGTCACTGCATCACCTCATCGGACGATCCGCCGCGCATGGCGAATTCGATCAGCGTGACCAGTGTCTCCCGCCGGGTCGTCAAGGAAGGCGCCTCAAGCAGGGCCTGCTTGTCCTCGGGGCTGAAGGGACAGAGCATGGACAGCGAATTGATCAGCAACTCCGTCTCGGCCTCCTTCATGCTCGACCAGTCGGTCGAAAGGTTCATCGCCGCGAAATAGCGGCCAAGCAGCGCAAGGAATTCCTCACGCCGGAAACCCGCATCCTCTTCCACCGGGCCCATATCGCGCTGGAAACCACCCCAATCCACCGAACAGCGACGATAGGGGGTGAAGCCGGACACCTCTTCCTTGACGCGGAACCGGGAAATGCCGGACAGGGTGATCATATAGCGACCATCCTCGGTTTCCGAAAACCCGGTCAGCCGCCCGGCACAGCCGATGGCATTCAACCGCTTTTCACCGGTTCCCGGCACGTCGCGCGGCTGGATCATTCCGATCAGCCGATGCTTGGTCTTCAGGCAATCCTCGATCATCGCCAGATAGCGCGGCTCGAAGATATGCAGCGGCAACCGCCCGCGTGGCAGAAGCAGCGCACCGGGCAACGGAAATACAGGGATCGTCTCGGGCAGGTCGGCGGCGTTCATCATCTGCCTCAGTTAGCCCTGCCGGACCATCAGGCAAATATCATCGACGAAAGGCGGCGGCGGCCTTTCAAAACGATAGGGTCGGTCGGCTTCAACGCATCGAAGATCGTCAGCAACTGCGTCTTCGCCGCCCCCTCGTTCCACTCCCGATCCAGCCGGAACAGATCAAGCAGGACATCGACAGCCTCTTCCACCTTCCCTGCCGCATGCAGCGCCGTGGCGAGGTCGAACCGCGCCTGCCGGTTGGTCGGATCGGCCTCGACCGCCGCGCGCAACTCCCGCTCAGGCCCGGCATTTGCAGCCTGCCTTGCCAGTTCGAGCTGCGCCCGCGCCGCCTCCACGTCCTTCGCCTTCGCAATGGCGGCCGGGGCGGCGTTCAGCATCGCTTCGGCCTGATCCAGTTGCCCAAGGGCCAAATGGCAGCGCACCAACCCTGAATAGGCGGCCGGGTTTTCCGGCTCTTCTCCCAAAATGGCAGCGAAGGTTTCCGCCGCATCCGTCACCGCGCCCTCAGCCAGCATCTGCTCTGCCGCTTCGATCGCCTCGGCCAGACCGCCGTCACCGGCAAGACCGGAAAGCTTGTCGATGAATTTCTTGATCTCAGACGCGGGAATGGCGCCCTGGAAGCCATCCACCGGCTGGCCCTGCCAGAAGGCATAGACCGTAGGGATGGACTGGATGCGCAACTGCCCGGCGATCATTTGGTTCTGGTCCACGTCGATCTTGACCAGCTTCACCTTGCCCTTCGCCGCGAGAACCGCCGCCTCCAGCGCGGGGCCGAGTGTGCGGCAAGGGCCGCACCAGGTGGCCCAGAAGTCCACGATCACCGGCACCTGCCGGCTTGCCTCGATCACGTCCTTCATGAAGGTCGCCTCAGTGGTGTCCTTGATCAGATCACCCTGCGGCGCTGTCTTTTCGTCGAACCCGAACATCGCATTCCTCATGCAGCATGTCTTTGCGCCCTATATGCGCGCGAGGGCGGCAAAGGCCAAGGGGGCAAAGCGGCTTTACCTGCCCGCGCGCAGGCCCTAGCCTCCGCCCCAAGGCAGCGCAAGGATGACACATGCCCGTTCTTCTGACCTTCGGCGACAGCAACACCCATGGCACGCCCCCGATCATCGACCGGGCCGAATACCGCCGCTTTCCCAAGGGCATACGCTGGCCGACCATCACCCATGCCGCGCTTGGCCCCGCATGGGAACTGGTGGAGGAAGGGCTTCCGGGGCGCACCGCGCAGTTCGATGATCCGGTGATGGGCGATTACATGAACGCCCGGCCTGCGCTGCGCATGGCCCTGCAATCGCACGGTCCCATCGACGTTATGACCCTGATGCTGGGCACCAATGACGTGAAGACGCGCTTTGCCACCACGCCCGAACAAGTGACGGCGGGGGTGGCCGGGCTGCTGGACGTGGCGCTTTCGCTTGACTACCAGGCGCGGCATGGGGGGTTCCGCATCCTTCTGATCTGCCCGCCGCCGGTGGTGGAAACCGGCCCGATCAAGACGGAATTCTGGGGAGGTGCCGCCCGGTCCCGCGCCTTGGCCCCGCTCTACCAAGCCCTTGCCGCATCGCGCGGGATCGGTTTTCTCGATGCCGGGCAGGTGATCGAGGTCAGCCCCATCGACGGCGTCCATTTCGACGAGGCCGCCCATGCGGCCTTGGGGCAAGCCGTGGCCGAGGCGGTTGAGAAACTGATCTGACGGCTTTACCCCGTGCGGCAGGTGTGAGACGAGTTTTCCCATGCAGATAGAACCGACAGCCCTCCCCGATGTGGTGATCCTGACGCCCCAGCGCTTTGGCGATGCGCGCGGCTGGTTCACCGAGACCTGGAATGCCGAACGGCTGCGTGCTGCAGGGCATGATTTGGCCTTCGTGCAGGACAACCACTCCTTCTCGGCGCAGAAGGGCACGTTGCGCGGGCTGCATTACCAGTCACCCCCCCGGGCGCAGGACAAGCTTGTTCGCTGTTCGCGCGGAGCGATCCTTGATGTGGCGGTGGATGCCCGACGCGGCTCTCCCGCCTATGGCCACTGGGTCGCCGTCGAACTGACTGCCGAGAATGGACGGCAACTTCTTGTTCCCAAGGGGTTTCTGCACGGTTTCGTGACCCTGACGCCGGATTGCGAGGTGCAATACAAATGCACCGACGTCTATTCCCCCGCCCATGACGGTGCCGTGCGTTGGGATTCCGTCGGCATCGACTGGGGCCTGTCGGGTGACCCGGTCCTGTCGGCAAAGGATATCGCAGCCCCCGCCTTCGCCGATTGGCAAAGCCCGTTCACCTATGGAGAGACGGCATGAAACTCCTGATCACGGGCGGCGCGGGCTTCATCGGCTCTGCCGTCGTCCGGCTTGCGATCGCGCAGGGGCATTCGGTGGTGAATGTCGATGCCCTGACCTATGCTGCCTGCCTTGAAAACGTGGCTGCGGTCGGCAATTCCCCCCGCTATGTCTTTGAAAAGGCGGATATCCGCGACCGCGCTGCGATGGACCGCATCCTTGCCGTGCATGATCCCGACGCCGTGATGCATCTGGCTGCCGAAAGCCATGTGGACCGGTCGATCGACGGCCCCGGCACCTTCATCGAAACCAATATCACCGGCACCTTCACCCTGCTGGAGGCCGCCCGCGCCCATTGGATGGGCAAGGGACGGCCGGATGGCTTCCGCTTCCACCATATCTCCACCGATGAGGTCTTCGGTTCCCTCGGCCCGACGGGCAAGTTCACCGAAGACACGCCCTATGATCCGCGCAGCCCTTATTCGGCCTCCAAGGCCGCGTCCGACCATCTGGTCCGCGCCTGGCACGAAACCTATGGGCTGCCCGTCGTCCTGACGAATTGCTCCAACAATTACGGCCCCTTCCACTTTCCCGAAAAGCTGATCCCTGTCGTGATCCTGAACGCGATGGCGGGAAAGGCGATTCCCGTCTATGGCAAGGGCGAGAACGTGCGCGACTGGCTGTTCGTGGAAGACCATGCCGACGCCCTTCTGACCGTGCTGACGAAGGGGCGTCCCGGCCGCAGCTACAATATCGGGGGCGAGAACGAAGCGCGGAACATCGACCTTGTCCGCACGATCTGCCGCCTGATGGACGAAATGCACCCGCAGGGCGCGCCGCATGACCGGCTGATTACCTTCGTGGCTGATCGGCCAGGCCATGATCTGCGCTATGCCATCGACCCGTCGCGGATGCGCGAGGAACTGGGCTGGCGCCCATCGGTCACACTCGAGGAAGGGCTGCGCCGCACCGTCCGCTGGTATCTGGAGAACGAAGCATGGTGGCGCCCGCTGCTGGCCCGTCAGGGCGTGGGCGAACGGCTGGGGGTCAAGGCGTGAAGCTGCTGGTCTTCGGCCAGACCGGTCAGGTGGCGCGGGAACTGGCCCGGCGCTGTCCGGAAGGAATCTTCCCCGTGTTTCTTGGGCGAAACGAGGCCGATCTTGCCGATCCCGACTCTTGTGCCAAAGCGATTGCGGGCCATGACTGCGACGCGGTGATCAATGCCGCGGCCTGGACAGCGGTTGACCGCGCCGAGGCAGAGGAGGCCGCGGCGACTGTGGTGAATGGCGCAAGCCCGGGCGCGATGGCGGGGGCCTGTGCCGCAAGGGGCATCCCCCTTCTGCATGTCTCGACAGATTATGTCTTTGACGGGAAGGGCAGCGCGCCCTTTGCCCCCGACCACCCCACTGCGCCGCTCAATGCCTATGGCCGGTCCAAACTGGCAGGTGAGCAGGCAATCCGTGCCAGCGATGCGCGCCATGTGATCCTGCGGACAAGCTGGGTCGTTTCCGCCCATGGGCAGAATTTCGTCAAGACGATGCTCCGCCTCGGGACCGAACGCCCGTCCTTGAACGTGGTGGCCGACCAGATCGGTGGGCCGACGCCCGCTGCCGCCATTGCCGATGCACTTTTCGTGGCGGCAACGGCACTTCGCGACGGTGCCTTGGGCGGGACCTACCATTTCGCGGGAACGCCGGATGCAAGCTGGGCCGATTTTGCCCGCGCCATCATGGCCGCAGCCGATCTGCCCTGCACAATTGCCGACATTCCCTCTTCCGCCTATCCGACCCCTGCCGCGCGCCCGATGAATTCGCGGCTGGACTGTTCCACCTTGACCCGCGACTTCGGCATCGCCCGCCCCGACTGGCGCGCAGGCCTTGCCGACATCCTGAAGGAGCTGCGCCTATGACCGGACGCAAGGGCATCATCCTCGCCGGTGGCTCCGGCACCCGGCTCTGGCCCATCACCATGGGCGTGTCAAAGCAGCTTCTGCCGCTTTATGACAAGCCGATGATCTATTACCCGCTTTCGGTGCTGATGCTGGGCGGCATCCGCGAAATCGCGATCATCACGACGCCAGAGGATCAGGCGCAATTCCAAAGGCTTATGGGGGATGGCAGCCAATGGGGCCTGTCCTTCACCTGGATCGTGCAACCCTCGCCCGATGGCCTTGCACAGGCCTATCTTCTGGCGCGGGATTTCCTGAACGGCGCGCCTTCGGCGATGGTGCTGGGCGACAACATCTTTTTCGGCCATGGCCTGCCGGAGACGCTTGCGTCTGCGGATGCGCAGGACGTCGGAGGGACAGTCTTTGGCTATCGGGTCGCCGATCCGGAACGCTATGGCGTGGTGGATTTCGCCCCGGATGGCACGGTCCGCAGCATCCAGGAAAAGCCGGAAAAGCCGCCGTCGAACTATGCGGTGACGGGGCTCTACTATCTGGATGGCCGCGCGCCGGACCTTGCCGAAAGCATCCGCCCCTCGCCCCGTGGCGAACTGGAAATCGTTGATCTGCTTGAGAAATATCGCGCGGAGGGGACGCTGAAGGTCGAACGGATGGGGCGCGGCTATGCCTGGCTGGATACCGGGACCCATGGGTCGCTTCTCGATGCGGGGAACTTCGTGCGCACCCTGACCGATCGGCAGGGCCTGCAAGTGGGCAGCCCGGACGAGATTGCGTGGCGGTCCGGCTTCATCAGCCGCGACGACCTGCTGAAACGCGCCGAAACCTTCCGCAAGAACGACTATGGCCGCTATCTTCTTGGAATCGCGTCGGAATGATGGATGCAAAAAACAGGATGATTTCCGGCTGACCTGCGTTACCCTGTCGCAGACGGGCCGATGACTCACCCCATTCGGCCCCCCCTTTGGGAGGAGGGAAGACTGGGATGAACAAGCTTATCGCCTTGATTTGCGTGATTTCTTGGTCGGGTTTCTGGGCCTTCGGCTATCTTGCGCTTTCCGCCGAGATCAAGGACCAGACCCAGATGGTGACCGCCGGTTTTCTGGCCTTTGCCGGGTTTCTTACCGGTATGTTCACCTATATCCGGCTGTCGCGCGACACAGCGACAAACGGCTGAAATCACGCGTTAATCCGTTCGAACCGGCGAAAACGGCCGTGCCGTATCCTGTGCCGCGAACTGTGCAGCAAACTGTGGCCACGCGGCGCACGGTCGCAACGCATTAACCTTAACGCCCCCTTCATCTTGGCGGGAAATACTCTCAAGGGGTGAATGGCCGCGCGGCACGCGCGGACAGAGGGGACGGAACGTCCCCTGAACGCGGAGCCGCAGCGCGTCAGCGCGGAGGCGACAGGAAAGGAATGCGGCGCAGCCGCGCCGATGGGTTCACGCGGTTTCGGGGACCGGGCGCTTGATCTTTGCCGATGCCGCCAGCACCAGCGGGCGCAGACCGGCGCCGCCTGCATCCACCACCTCGAAGAAGTGCCGCCGCATCCGGGGTTCCCAGAAATCGTTGATATGGGCGGCGATGCCGGCCACGCCTTCGGCCTCGGGCTTCGATTCGAAGAATTTCGAAATCTGGTTGGCCATGTAGATCAGCTTTTCATGCGCATCAGCGGACATGGGCAGTCTCCGTCAATCTGTCGGAATGGGTGAAGACCTCGAACCGGTCCGACCGGGCGAGGGCGATCAGCGTCAGACCCGCCTCTTCGGCAAGGTCCACGGCATGGGCGGTGGGGGCGGAAACGGCGATCAGGATCGGCGCGCCCAGGGCGCAGACCTTCTGCACCATGTCGATGGAAACGCGGCTGGTCAGAACCACCGCGCCCGCGCCATAGCCCGCCCGGATCACATGGCCTGCCAGCTTGTCGAGCGCGTTGTGCCGCCCCACATCCTCGCGCGCCGCGACCATGCCATCCGCCGTCCAGAAGGCGGCGCAATGGGCGGCGCGGGTATAGTCATGCAGCGGTTGCCGATCCGTCAGCGAAGCCACCGCCCGCATCACCTGTGCCGGAGACAGGCGAAAGGCCGAGGGCGCGATCTGCGCCACGGGCCGCATCGCCTGTTCGATCGAGTCGATCCCGCAGAGGCCGCAGCCCACCGGCCCCGCCATCGTGCGGCGGCGGGCGGCGAGGCGCTTTTCGGCATCCTCCTTCAGCCAGACCTGCACATCGACCCCTTCGCCCGCAGGAACGATATCAACGCTATCAATCTGGTCGGGTGTGGCGATGCCTTCGGTCAGGGCGAAGCCATAGGCGAAATCGGTCAGGTCGGCAGGGGTGGCCATCATCACCGCCTGCGTGGACCCGTTGAAGGAGAGCGCGACCGCCACCTCTTCGGGCAGGGGGCGCGACCCCTGCTCGATGCCGCCCGAACCAAAGCTCAGGCGGGGAAGGCGGCGGGCGGTCTCCATCACTCGGCCGCCAGGATGCGGCGCGAGGCTTCGGCCTGTGCGGCGTATTCCTCTTGCCATTCGGTCGGCCCGTTGGACGGGCTGACCTGCACCGCCGTCACCTTGTATTCCGGGCAGTTGGTCGCCCAGTCCGAGAAGTCGGTGGTGATGACATTGGCCTGGGTCGTCGGGTGGTGGAAGGTCGTGTAGACCACACCGGGCGAGACGCGATCCGTGATCTTGGCCCGCAGCGAGGTTTCGCCAGAGCGCGAGGAGAGTTTCACGAATTGCCCATCGCGCACGCCGCGCAGTTCGGCGTCGTGGGGGTGGATTTCAAGAACGTCTTCGGCATGCCAGACGACATTTTCCGTCCGCCGCGTCTGCGCGCCAACGTTGTATTGCGAGAGAATGCGCCCCGTGGTGAGCAGCAGCGGGAAGCGCGGGCCGGTCTTTTCATCCGTCGCCACATATTCGGTGACGATGAACTTGCCCTTGCCGCGCACGAAGCCGTCGATATGCATCAGCGGCGTGCCTTCGGGGGCCTTTTCGTTGCAGGGCCATTGCACCGACCCCAGTTCCTCCAGCCGCTCATAGCTGACGCCCGCGAAGGAGGGGGTCAGCATGGCGATTTCGTCCATGATCTGGGACGGGTGGGTATAGTGCCAGTCGGCGCCCATCGCCTGTGCGAAAAGCTGCGTCACTTCCCAATCGGCATAGCCCTGACGGGGGGCCATCACCTTGCGCACGCGGTTGATGCGGCGTTCGGCATTGGTGAAGGTCCCGTCCTTTTCCAGGAAGGAGGAGCCGGGGAAGAAGACATGGGCGTAGTTTGCGGTCTCATTGAGGAAGAGGTCGTGGACGATGACGCAATCCATCGCCGCAAGGCCCGCCGCCACGTGTTTCGTGTCGGGGTCGGATTGCAGGATGTCTTCGCCCTGGCAGTAAAGGCCCTTGAAGGTGCCTTCCACCGCCGCATCCAGCATGTTGGGGATGCGCAGGCCGGGTTCATTGTCGATCTTCACACCCCAGAGGGATTCAAAGACTTCACGGACCTGATCGTTCTTCACATGCCTGTAGCCGGGCAGTTCATGCGGGAAGCTGCCCATGTCGCAGGAGCCTTGCACGTTGTTCTGCCCGCGCAGCGGGTTTACGCCCACGCCGGGACGGCCGATATTGCCGGTCAGCATGGCAAGGTTGGCGATGCCGATGACGGTGGTGGAGCCTTGGGAATGTTCCGTCACGCCGAGGCCGTAATAAATCGCCCCATTGCCGCCCTTGGCATAGAGCCGGGCCGCGGCGCGGAGTTCATCGGCCTTCACGCCCGTCAGGAATTGCGTCGCTTCGGGCGAATGGCGGGGGTCGGAGACGAATTCGGCATAGTCCTGGAATTCATCCCAGTCGCAGCGGTCACGGATGAAAGCCTCATCGAACAGGCCTTCGGTGACGATGACATGGGCGATGGCCGTGACCACGGCGACGTTGGTGCCCGGGGTCAGGGGCAGGTGATGGGCGGCCTTGATATGGGCGGTATCGACAAGGTCGATGCGGCGCGGGTCGATCACGATGAGCTTGGCGCCCTGACGCAGCCGTTTCTTCAGGCGGGAGGCGAAGACGGGATGGCCGTCGGTCGGGTTCGCGCCGATCAGGATGACGACATCGGTCTGTTCGACGGAGTCGAAATCCTGCGTGCCGGCCGAGGTGCCGAAGGTCTGGCCCAGACCATAGCCGGTGGGCGAATGGCAGACGCGGGCGCAAGTGTCGGTGTTGTTGTTCTGGAACACCGCGCGGGTCAGTTTCTGGACGAGATAGGCCTCTTCATTCGTGCAGCGCGACGAGGTGATGACGCCGACCGACTGCCGCCCGTGTTTCGCGATGATGCCCTTCATGCGGTTCGAGGCGAATTCCATCGCCTCGGGCCAGGAGACTTCTTTCCACGGGTCGTTGATCGAGTCGCGGATCATGGGCGACAGGATGCGGTCCTTGTGGGAGGCATAGCCATAGGCGAAGCGGCCCTTGACGCAGGAATGGCCGCGATTGGCCTTGCCGTGCTTGTAGGGGGTCATGCGGACCAGTTCGTCGCCGCGCATTTCCGCCTTGAAGGAGCAGCCGACGCCGCAATAGGCGCAGGTGGTGATGACGGACCGGTCGGGGGTGCCGATGTCGATGACGGATTTCTCTTGCAGCGTGCCGGTCGGGCAGGCCTGCACGCAGGCCCCGCAGGAGACGCAGTCGGAGGTGAGCGCCGTGTCGGTCTTGGCGCCGAAGGAGACGCGGCTGTCGAAGCCGCGGCCTTCGATCGTCAGGGCGAAGGTGCCCTGGATTTCCTCACAGGCGCGGACGCAGCGGGAGCAGACGATGCATTTCGCCGGGTCATAGGCGAAGTAGGGGTTGGATTCGTCCTTGGGCAGCCAGTTGGGGTTCTTTTCGCCCGACGTGTTGCGAACCTCGAAATGGTTTTCGCCCTTTTCATAGCGGACGTCGCGCAGGCCGACGGCCCCGGCCATGTCCTGCAATTCGCAATCGCCATTGGCGGCGCAGGTCAGGCAGTCGAGCGGGTGGTCGGAGATGTAAAGCTCCATCACGCCACGGCGGAGCTGTTTCAGCTTGGCGTTCTGGGTGTGGACCTTGATCCCCGGCGCGACGGGCGTGGTGCAGGAGGCGGGGGTGCCGTTGCGGCCTTCGATTTCCACGAGGCAGAGACGGCAGGAGCCGAAGGCGTCAAGCGAGTCGGTCGCGCAGAGTTTCGGGACGGAGATCCCGAGTTCGGCGGCGGCGCGCATGATGGAGGTGCCTTCGGGGACCGTGACGTCGAAGCCGTCGATGGTCAGGGTCACCATGGCCTTGGATTTCGCGGCGGGTGTGCCGAAATCGCGGTCGGGGATGATGAAGTCTTTCATCTCAGGCACCCTTCTTCTTCTGGGCAAGCTGGTGGGCGACGATGGCATTGGCATGGCCGTGGCCCATCGCGTGGGTTTCCTTGAGGAAGGAAACGATCTGCATATGCGGGCGGTCCAGCATCGTGGCGATCTGGTCGAACCAGTGCTGCATCGGCTGGCCGTATTTCGCCTCGATGGAGGGGAAGTAGGAGGCGGGTCCCTGCACCTTTTCGGTCATTCCGCCGCCTCTTTCATCGCGGGGGTGAAGTCGTCGGGGAAGTGGGTGAGCGCGGACATCACCGGATAAGGGGTGAAGCCGCCCAGCGCGCAGAGCGAGCCGGATTTCATGGTGTTGCACAGGTCAGTCAGCAGCGGGATCGCGCCCGTGTCGCCCTTGGCGATGCGGTCCACGGTTTCCACACCGCGCACCGCGCCGATGCGGCAGGGGGTGCATTTGCCGCAGCTTTCGATGGCGCAGAATTCCATCGCGAAGCGGGCCTGTTTCAGCATGTCGGCAGAGTCGTCGAAGACGACGAGGCCGGCATGGCCGATCAGACCTTCCTTCGCGCCGAATTCCTCATAGCCAAAGGGCGTGTCGAAGAGGCTGCGGGGGAAATAGGCGCCGAGCGGTCCGCCGACCTGCACGGCCTTGACCGGGCGTCCGGTGGCGGTGCCGCCGCCGATTTCGTCCACGATCTCGCCCAGCGTCAGGCCGAAGGCCACTTCGAAAAGGCCGCCATGTTTGACGTTGCCCGCGATTTGCAGCGGGATCGTCCCGCGCGACCGGCCGAGGCCGAAATCCTTGTAGAAGGCCGCGCCCTTTTCAAAGATCACCGGGATGGTGGCCAGCGAGATGACGTTGTTCACCACCGTCGGCTTGCCCATGAAGCCTTGCAGCGCGGGCAGCGGCGGCTTGGCGCGGACGATGCCGCGCTTGCCTTCAAGGCTGTTCAGCAGCGAGGTTTCCTCGCCGCAGACATAGGCGCCCGCGCCGGTGCGGATCTCCATGTCGAAGGCCTTGCCAGAACCGAGGACGGAGGGGCCGAGGAGACCTGATTGCCGGGCGATTTCGACGGCGGCGGTCATCACCTCGATCGCGTCGGGGTATTCGGAGCGGAGATAGACGAAGCCCTTGGTCGCGCCGGTGCCGATGCCTGCGATGGCCATGCCTTCGATCAGGGTGAAGGGGTCGCCTTCCATCAGCATCCGGTCGGCGAAGGTGCCGCTATCGCCTTCGTCGGCATTGCAGACGATGTATTTCCGGTCGGCCTTCGCCTCGGCCACCGTCTTCCACTTGATGCCGGTGGGGAAGCCCGCGCCGCCACGGCCGCGCAGGCCGGATTCGGTGACCTCGGCCACGATGGCGGCGCTGTCCATGGTGAGGGCGCGGCGCAGGCCTGCAAGGCCGCCATGCTTTTCGTAGTCCGCCAGCGAGAGGGGGTCGATGACCCCCACGCGGGCGAAGGTGAGGCGGGTCTGTTTCGCCATCCAGGGCAGCGCCTCGGTCAGGCCGAGTGCCTTGGGATGCTGGGCAAGGTCGCCGAAGAGCGCAGGGGCATCGGCAGGGGTCATGGGACCAAAGGCAAGGCGGCCTGCATCTGTGGCAACCTCTACCAGCGGTTCCAGCCAGACCATGCCGCGCGAACCGTTGCGGACGAGTTCGACGGGGATGCCGCGCTTGGCAGCCTCGGCCAGAATCGCGGCGGCGACGTCATCGGCGCCAAGGCCACGGGCGGCGGCGTCGCGGGGCACATAGATCTTCATCAGCGCACCCCTTCGATGATCGCATCAAGGCGGGCTTCGTCCACGCGGCCCACCACCTTGCCATCCACCAGCGCGGCGGGGGCGCAGGCGCAGAGGCCAAGGCAGAAGACCGGTTCCAGCGTGATGCGCCCGTCCTTGGTGGTTTCGTGCCATTCGATGCCAAGGCGGTTCTGGGCATGTTGCGCCACCCGGTCGCCGCCCATCGCCTGACAGGCCTCGGCGCGGCAGAGCTTGAGGACATGCCTGCCCGCCGGATCTTCGCGGAAGTCGTGGTAGAAGGACATGACGCCATGCACTTCGGCCCGCGTCAGGTTCAGCCGCTTGGCGATGATCGGCAGAGCGTCGCGGGGGACATAGCCATAGGCGGCCTGGATGGCGTGGAGGATCGGCAGGAGCGAACCCTCCATCCCCTCATGCGCGTCGAGGATTTCCCCCACACGCGCGGCGATTTCGGTGCTGGTCTGCGACATCGGCGGCCTTCCTTGGTAGCTGTATACCGGGATATACCAAGCGATAGGGAAATCAATATAGAGTTCCCGTTGTTTGATAGATGCGGTCTATTAAAGCCGTAGGGTGCGTGCTTGGCACGCACCTTGCGGTGGGGCGGTGCGTGCGAGCACGCACCCTACGGAGTGACGGATTTGGCGAAACGTTCCGCCTCGGCGATCAGGGCCGCGAGGACGGGGGTGAGGGGGTCGCGGCGGGCGGTGATCAGGCCGACGAGATGTTCCACCTCGGGCGCGACGATGGGGATGGAGCGAAGCTGCCCCCCCGCCGTGAACATTTGCGCGAGTTGCCGTGGCACGACAGAGGCCCAGCGTCCGGTCAGCACATGGCTGGTCAGCGCGATGGTGGAATTCGATTCGATCTGCGGGACGACGGCGGCACCGGCCTCGGCCAGATGCTGGTTGACGATGCGGCGGTTCTGCATGTCGCCCGTCAGCAGGCAGAGCGGTTGTTCCGACACTTCGGACCACGACACCTGATCACGGTCGGCCAGCGGCGTGCCGGGGGCGCAGAGATAGCGGTAGAATTCGGCGTAGAGCGGCACCTGCGCCACCCGCCCCAGCGGTTCGTTGTCGAGATAGGTGATCCCGGCATCCAGATCGAGGGATTCGATGCCGGTCAGGATCTCGGCGCTGGTGCGCGACAGGATGGCGACGCGGACATTGGGGTGTTTGGCGGTGAAGGGGGCGGTCAGGCCTGCCACCATGGGCAGGGCGGTCGGGATGACGCCGATGCGCAGGTTGCCGGACAGGCCCGCGCGGACGGTGCGCATCTCGTCCTTCAGGGCGCGCATGTCGCCCACGATGCGGCGGCCCCAGTCCAGCACGCGCTGGCCTTCCGGCGTCAGGCCCTGAAAGCGGCTGCCGCGAAAGACGAGCTGGACGCCGAGTTGATCTTCGAGCTGCCGGATGGCGGAGGAGAGGGTGGGCTGGGTGACCCCGCAGACCTCGGCCGCGCGGCCGAAATGGCGTTCGTTGGCGAGGGCGATGAACATTTCCAGCTTGTCGATCATGTGACGAGCCTGCCGTCATTCCTCCCTTGTCCGCAAGGCCTGCGGCGCTTAGCTGTGGGGCATGAGACGTTTCATCCCCTTCCTGCCGAAACCGGCCGTGGTTCCCGTCATCCGCCTGCAAGGCGCGATTGGCGTGGGGTCGCGCGGCCTGAACGACCAGACCATCGCGCCGCTGATCGAGCGGGCCTTTGCACGGGGCAAGCCCGCGGCGGTGGCCCTTGTCATCAACTCGCCCGGCGGGTCGGCGGTGCAGTCGTCGCTGATCGCGGCGCGGGTGCGGCGGCTGGCGGAGGAGAAGAAGGTCCCGGTCCACGCCTTTGTGGAGGATGTGGCGGCGTCGGGCGGCTATTGGCTGGCCTGTGCGGCGGATGACATCTGGGTGGATGCCTCGTCGATCGTAGGGTCGATCGGGGTGATCTTTGCCTCCTTCGGGTTCCCCGAACTGATGGCGCGGCAAGGGATCGAGCGGCGGGTGGTTACGGCGGGCAAGTCGAAGAGCTTTGCCGACCCGTTCCTGCCGCAGAAGGCCGAGGATGTGGAGCGGTTGAAGCGGTTGCAGGAGCCGATCCATGCGGCCTTCATCGAGCATGTGAAGGCGCGGCGCGGCGCGCGGCTGGACCTGTCGGCGGATCTGTTCAACGCCGATGTCTGGGTGGGGGCGGAGGCGGTGCCCCTGGGCCTTGTGGATGGGGTGGCGCATCTGCGGCCCAAGCTGATGGAGATCTATGGCGAGAAGGTGCGGCTGATCCCCTATGGCCAGAAGCGCGGGCTGTTGCAGCGGCTGGGGATGGCGGCGACCGACGGGGTGTTGCAGGGCGTCGAGGAACGCGCGCTTTGGGCGCGGTTCGGGCTGTGACCGCGTGCTGCTGAAGGTCTTCATCTTGTTTCTTGGCGGCATGGCCCTTATCGGGTTGATCGGGAAATGGCTTTTTCCCGGCGCGATTTCGCGGTCGGTGAAGGGGCGGGTTTCGCGGGCGAAACCCTCTCGCTGCCGGGCCTGCGGGCGCTATCTCATCGGCAAGGGCGGATGCGACTGCGGGAAGGGCTGACATGCGGGCATTGGTGACGGGGGCCGGGCGTCGTTTGGGGCGCGCGATGGCGCTGTATCTGGCGGGCCGGGGGTTCGATCTGGCCGTGCATTATGCCGGCAGCAAGGACGAGGCCGAAGCCGTGGTGGCGGAGATCGCCGCGATGGGGCGGCGGGCCGTGGCCCTGGCCGCCGATGTGCTGGTGGAGGATGAGGTGCAGGCGCTGGTTCCCCGCGCGGCAGAAGCGCTGGGCGGGCCGCTGACGGTGCTGGTCAACAATGCCTCGATCTTCGAGCATGACGATTTCGCCTCGGCCACGCGGGCGAGTTGGGACCGGCATATCGAATCCAATCTGCGGGCGCCTTTCGTGCTGACGCAGGCCTTCGCGGCGCAGGTGCAGGCGCCGGAGATCGACGCGGGCGGGGAACCGGTGGCGAGGGGGCTGATCGTCAACATGGTGGATCAGCGGGTCTGGAAGCTGACACCGGAATTCGCCAGCTACACCATCGCCAAGGCGGGCCTCTGGGCGCTGACGCAGACGGCGGCGCAGGGGCTGGCGCCGCGGGTGCGGGTGAATGCCATCGGGCCGGGGCCGACCTTGCAGGGCGGGCGGCAGACGGCGGAGGCCTTTGCCCGCCAGCGCGCGGCGACGGTTCTGCAACGCGGCGCACACCCCGCCGACATCTGCGCGGCGCTGGGATTCTTCCTGGACGCACCGGCCGTGACGGGCCAGATGATCGCGGTGGATGGCGGCCAGCATCTGGCATGGCAGACGCCTGACGTCTTAGGTGTTGAGTAAGGTTTACAGCCCTTCGACCAGCGGTTGAGACAAAGTTGTCCACTTCTGAGTGTATGGTTACCTAGACGTTACAAAATCCCTAAGTTTTTCAGGGATTTGCCATAATCATGAAAATCTTTCTTTTGTTTTCAATAGCTTATAAAAGCGCCTAAAGTTTAGGCAACACAAGCAAAGCACAAAAAAACAAGGGAAAATCCGTGCTGCCAAAAACTTTCCCGCAGAGTTATCCACATAAACCGTGGAAAGCTTCCCTCTTGCCCTTCGGGCTGGAGCGTTGCAGCCAAGACGGGGAATCGATGAATTGGAAATAAAGGTGTAAGGGCTTTGACCGACGGCGTGCAGAACGGGGCAGAAGAGGGCGGGACGGTGCCCGTGGCGACAGGTCACGAGGTGATCCAGTCCTGTCTGCGGACGCTCGATTCCTCGCCCGGCGTCTATCGGATGCTGAACGCGAAATCCGAAGTGCTCTATGTCGGCAAGGCGCGGAACCTGAAGGCGCGGGTGTCGAACTATGCGCGCCCCTCGGGCCATTCGGGGCGCATCGCGCGGATGATTTCGGAAACCGCGTCGATGATGTTCCTGACGACGCGGACGGAGATGGAGGCGCTGCTTCTGGAGCAGAACCTCATCAAGCAGTTGAAGCCGCGCTACAACGTGCTGCTGCGGGACGACAAATCCTTTCCGAACATCCTGATCGGGAAGGACCATGCCTTCCCCCAGATCAAGAAGCATCGCGGCAAGCGGAGCGAGAAGGGCAGCTATTTCGGCCCATTCGCCAGTGCGGGGGCGGTGAACCGGACGCTGAACCAGTTGCAGAAGGTGTTCCTCTTGCGGAACTGTTCGGATGCGATGTTCGAAAGCCGCACGCGGCCCTGCCTTCTGTTCCAGATCAAGCGCTGTTCCGCCCCCTGCGTGGGCCGGGTGACGGCCGAGCAATATGCGGCGCAGGTGTCGGATGCCGAACGGTTCCTGGAGGGAAAATCGACCGAGGTGCAGGCGCAATTGGCCAGCCAGATGGCCGAGGCTTCCGAGGCGATGGAGTTCGAACGCGCGGCGGCGCTGCGCGACCGCATCCGCGCCCTGACCCAGGTGCAATCGGCGCAGGGCATCAATCCGCGCGGGGTGGCCGAGGCGGATGTGATCGCGCTGCATCTGGAAGGGGGGCAGGCCTGCGTGCAGGTCTTTTTCATCCGCGCGAACCAGAGCTGGGGCAACCGGGACTTCTATCCCCGCACCGGATCGGGCGCGGAGGAGAGCGAGATCCTGGAGGCCTTTGTCACCCAGTTCTATGACGACAAGGACCCGCCGCGCCTGATCCTGCTGTCGCATCCTGTGGAGAACGAGGACCTTGTGACGGCGGCCCTGACGGAACGGGCGGGGCGGAAGGTGGAGATCGCCGTGCCGCAGCGGGGCGAGAAGGCGGAGCTGGTGGAGAATGCGGCGCGGAACGCCAAGGAGTCGCTCGCCCGCCAGATGGCCGAGGGGGCGGCGCAGTCCAAGCTGCTGATCGGGCTGGCGGAGGCCTTCGACCTTGATGCGCCGCCGCGGCGGATCGAGGTCTATGACAACGCGCATATCCAGGGGGCGGATGCGGTTGGCGGCATGATCGTTGCGGGGCCGGACGGGTTCAACAAGGCGCAGTATCGCAAGTTCAACATCAAGGGCGCGGCGGGCAAGGCGGGCGACGATTTCGGCATGATGAAGGAAGTGCTGACCCGGCGTTTCGAGCGGCTGTTGAAGGAAGACCCGGAGCGGAAGACGGAGGCCTGGCCGGACCTGCTGCTGATCGACGGCGGCGCGGGACAGGTTTCGGCGGTGGGCGAGATCCTGGCGGAGCTGGGGGTGGAGGATATCCCCTATATCGGCGTGGCCAAAGGGATCGACCGGGATGCCGGGAAGGAGGAATTCCACCGCCCCGGCGAGCCGCCCTTCGCGCTGCAACGGAATGACCCGGTGCTGTATTTCGTGCAGCGGTTGAGGGACGAGGCGCATCGCTGGGCCAATGGCGCGCATCGGGCGAAGCGGGCCAAGGCGGTGAGCGCGACACCGCTGGACGATGTGCCGGGGGTGGGCGCGGCGCGCAAGCGCGCGCTGCTGGCACATTTCGGCAGTGCGAAGGCCGTGTCACGGGCCGGGATCGCCGACCTTATGGCGGTGGACGGGATCAGCGAGGCGATGGCGCAGACGATCCACGACTTCTTTCACGACCGGTAGGGTGCGTGCTTGGCACGCACCATCGCCGGGGGCGGTGCGTGCGAGCACGCACCCTACGGGTCAATTTCCTCGTCCGGCGCAGCAAGGTCACGCTTCACCTTTTCGTCGGAGAAGAGGCGGCGGGTCTCATCCAGCCTGTCAAAGGTCTCATCGGGCCGGAAGCGCAGGTCGGGGGCGTATTTCAGCGTCATCTCGGCGCTGACGCGGCGGCGCAACTCGGCCTTGTTGCGGGCAAGGGCCGCGATGGCATCTTCCACCGGGACGGAGCCCATCAGGGGCATGACATAGACCGTGGCGACCTTGAGGTCGGGGGAACAGGACACCTCGCCCACCGTGATGGACATGCGGTTAAGCTCGGGGTCGTGGATTTCGGCGCGGTTCAGCACATCCGACAGCGTGCGGCGGATGAGTTCGCCGACGCGAAGCTGGCGTTGCGAGGGGCCGTTGCCCGAGGAGAAGCGCTTGTTCGACATGCGCCCCACATAGGCCCTTTGGTCCGCGCCCGCAACGGCGGGCTTTCGCGGGGGGGCGCTTGCGGCTAAAGGGGCGGAAAGCGTGGAGGATGACATGGCCGATCTGCCGGGAATCGTGGTGACGGGCGCCTCGGGGCGCATGGGGCAGATGCTGGTGCGCACCATCGCGGCGTCAGACAAGGCGCGGCTGGTGGGCTGTGTGGAACGCGCGGGGCATGGCTGGATCGGGCAGGATATCGGGGTCGCCCTGGGGGGCGGGCCGCTGGGCGTGGCGGTGACGGATGACCCGCTGGAGGCCTTTGCGCGGGCGCAGGCGGTGATCGACTTCACCGCGCCCGCCGCGACGGTGGAGTTCGCGGCGCTGGCGGCGCAGGCGCGGGCGGTGCATGTGATCGGCACGACGGGGCTGGAGGCGGCGCATCTGGCGAAGATCGAGGCGGCGGCGCGTCATGCGGTGGTGGTGCGGGCGGGGAACATGAGCCTTGGGGTCAACCTTCTGGTGCGGCTGACGCAGAAGATCGCGGCGGCGCTGGACGAGGATTGGGATGTGGAGATTGTTGAGGCGCATCACCGGATGAAGGTGGATGCGCCCTCGGGCACGGCGCTGATGCTGGGCCGGGCGGCGGCCGAGGGGCGGGGCGTCGATCTGGAGGCCGCGATGGACAGCGGGCGGCACGGGATCACCGGCGCGCGGCAGAGGGGCCATATCGGCTTTGCCGCCGTGCGGGGCGGGGATATCGTGGGCGAGCATGACGTGATCTTTGCCGCGGATGGCGAGCGGGTCATCCTGCGCCATGTGGCGACCGACCGCGCGATCTTTGCCCGCGGCGCGCTGCGCGCGGCGCTGTGGGGGCAGGGGCAAAAGCCGGGGCAATATGACATGATGGATGTGCTGGGGCTTTAACGCGCCCGACACCTTCACGTCAGCGTGACATTGACCGTTATTTAGGATGCGGTATTCATCCGGAACAGAGTCCCTGCCGTATGACCTTGGCTTCCATCGGAGCTTTCGCCATGTTGCACGCTGTCCTTCCTGCTGCCCTCCTGTCGCTTGCCGCCCTGCCCGCCGCGGCAGAAAGTTTTTCGCGCATCAGCGACAAGTCGGAATTCGTTGAAACCGTCTCCGGCAAGGAATTGCGGCTGGGGATGTTCGGCATCTCGTTGCAGGTCGAAGAGGATGGCGAAATCAAGGGCCGCGCCCTTGGCTGGGACGTGACGGGCACCTGGGAATGGCAGGACGGCTATTTCTGCCGCGAGATGGATTGGTCCGGCTATCCGATCCCGAAGAATTGCCAGCTTGTCGAGGCGCGGGGGGGCGAAGAGATTCGCTTTACCGTGGACAAGGGCGAAGGCGACTCCGCGTCGTTCAAGCTGCGCTGAGGCGCAGCGCGCCGGCCTTCAGAAGTCGATCGCCAGACCCTTCTTCTCCCAATCGCCGTAACGCACCGGTTCCGGCCCGTCGCGCCCGCCGAGTTCGGGCGGCAGCGTCTGCGCCTTGGCCTGCTTGCGGCGTTCCTCTGCCTCGGCCAGGGCGCGGAGCGCTTCGGGCGGCAGGTCGGGGCGATGCGGCGTGTCGGTCATGGGAAGGGTTCCTTGTCGCTGCCCGTTGATATACGCCCGCAGTCGAGGGGAACAAGGGGCGCGGCATGGCGGCAGAGGGGTTGGCGGCACGGGCGGCGGCGGTGGGTCTGCTGGGCGCGGTGCTGGGCGAAGGGCGGCTGATGGCGCAGGTTCTGGCCGATCCGCAGGGGCCTTTGGCCGGCCTGCCGCCGGGCGACCGGGCGCGGGCGCAGCGGCTGGCGCTGGCGGTGCTGCGGCATCTGGAGCCTGCGGACAAGGTGCTGGAGCCGCATCTGCGCAAAGCGCCGCCGCGCATGGTGCGCGATGCGCTGCGGCTGGCGGTGGTGGAGATCGCGCAAGGGGCGGCGGCCCATGGCGCGGTGAACGCGGCGGTAGAGATCGTGCGGCGCGGCAAGCGGACGGGGCATCTGGCCGGGCTGGTGAATGCCGTGCTGCGCAAGGTGCCGGATGCGCCCTTTGCCGGGCTTCCCCCGCAGCGCATGCCGCGCTGGCTGCGGCAACCCCTGGTGCATGCCTATGGGCGCGAGGCGGTGGCGGCGATGGAGGCGGTGCAGGCGGGCGTGCCGCCGTTGGACCTGACGCTGCGCGACGGGGCAGAGGCGCCGGAGGGCATGATCCTTCCGACCGGGTCGCTGCGGCTGGAGGAGAAGGGGCAGGTTTCGGCGCTGGCAGGCTATGCGGCGGGCGGCTGGTGGGTGCAGGACGCGGCGGCGGCGCTGGCCGTGCGGCTGCTGGAGCCGAAGGCGGGAGAGCGGGTGCTGGACCTTTGCGCCGCGCCGGGGGGCAAGACGTTGCAGCTTGCGGCGGCAGGCGCGCGGGTGACGGCGTTGGACGTTTCCGAGGCGCGGATGGGGCGGGTGCGCGAGAACCTTGCGCGCTGTAGTTTGGACGCGGAGCTTGTCGTGGCCGATGCGCTGGACTGGCAGCCCGCCGAAAGGTTTGACGCCGTTCTGCTGGATGCGCCCTGTTCGGCCACGGGGACGATCCGGCGGCATCCCGACCTGCCCTTCGTCAAGGATGGGTCGGAGGTGGCAGAGCTGGTGGACTTGCAGGCGCGGCTTCTGGACCGGGCGCTGGGGATGGTCAGGCCGGGCGGGCGGGTGGTGTTCTGCACCTGCTCGATCCTGCCGGAAGAGGGCGAGGGGCAATTGGCCGCCGCGCTGGCGCGGCATCCCGGGTTGCGGGTGGAGCGGGTGGCGCTGCCGGGGGTGGAAGAGGCATGGTGGACGGCGGGCGGCGGGCTGCGCCTGCGGCCCGATCACTGGGCCGAGGCGGGGGGGATGGACGGGTTCTTCATGGTGCGGCTGGGGCTGTGACGACCAAAATCCTTCGAAGGATTTTGCAAATTTCTTCGAAGAAATTTGGCCCCTATTTCGGCGCGAAGAGGCGGTAATAGGCCCAGTCCGGCAGGAATTGCGACAGCCGGAACACCCAGGCGAAGGGGACCGGGAAGCTGTTGGAAAAACGGTCCGTCGTCATGTGTTCGAACATGATCTGCGCCGCCTGCCCCGGTTCCATGATCTGCGGCATCCGGAAATCGTTCTTGTCGGTCAGCCGCGTCTTGATGAAGCCGGGATTGCAGAGCTGCACCTCCACCCCGCTGCCGCGCAGGTCGCAATACATCGATTCCGCCAGCGACATCGTCCCCGCCTTGGAGGCGCAATAGCCGATGGCCCCCGGCAGGCCGCGAAAGCCCGACAGTGACCCGGTGATGACGACATGGCCGCTGCGGCGTTCCACCATCCCCGGCACCACCGCCCCCATGACGCGGGCGCAGCCGGTGAGGTTGATGTTGCACATCGCCTCGACCGCGTCGGCATCCCAGTCCTGCGCCTTCATCGGGGTATAGACCCCGGCCAGGAAGACCACGCCATCGAGTGGCCCCGCCTGTTCCGCCGCCGCACGGACCGAGGCCGTGGAGGCCACGTCGCAGGGGACGGGTGTGGCGCGACCGGGGAGAAGGGCCACCGCCTCGGCCAGCTTTTCGGGGGAGCGGGCGGAGAGGATCAGTTCCGCCCCTGCACTGCTGAGCCTTTGGGCGAGGGCGAGGCCGAGCCCTTCGGAGGCCCCGACCAGCCAATAGCGTTTGCCGCGAAACTCTCTCATGCCGGGACCCGGCGCATGGTGGCCACCAGTTCGGCGACGGTGATGCCGAACTTGGTGAACTGGCTGCGGTTCATGATCGTGCCGTTTTCCATCAGATACATCCAGTCGGTCACGTTCAGGACATGGCCGCCCGCCTCTTCATCCAGCTTGATCCGGTAGTTGAGCAGGACGCCCGGCCCTTCGGCGCGGCCCTGGCCGGGACCCACGACATCATCCGCCTCGGCCCGGATGGTGCCGTCATTAGACAGGAAGAGCCGCCATTCACGATCCTGCATCCGGCCGGAATCATAGCGGAAGCGTTCCTTGAGGACGCCTGTGTTTCCGTCCCAGATCCCCTCCATCTCGGCCACGAAACGCGAGGCGACGCGGCCGGTGGGGCCGTAGATCACGCCTTCGCAAAGGATGGGGCCGGACAGGTGGGTGCGCAGGTCGAGGCGGGGGCCGCGATCCGCCAGATCGGCAGGGCGCTGCGTGCGAAAGCCCACGAAGCGCGATTTCATCGCGACGAGGACAAGGGTGATGAGTGCACCGAGCAGAAGCGAGAAGAAGGGAGTCATGTCAAACCTCCGGAACCTTGGTGGCGGCCAGAAGCGCGATGGCAAACACCTTGAGTGCGCAGGGAACCAGCGCGTAAAGGACAGATAGGGCGAAAAGCGCGGAAGGCGCGTTTTCCTGCCCCGGGGTGAAGCCCGCCGCCTGGAGCGCGGGAAGCAGCGTTCCGGCGGCAAGGGCGAGCGAGAGTTTCGAGACGAAGGACCACAGGCCGAAGGCGGCCGCTTCGCCGCCCTGGCCGATCTGGCCCAGACGGCGGGCAAAGAGGGCGGGCAGAAGCACGAGATCGGCCCCCAGTGCCGCGCCCGAGACGGCGCAGATCACGGCGAAGGCCAGCACGTCGCCCGCCCCCAGCGTGGCCGCCCAGATGAAGGAGGCGATGCCGAGGAGCATGGCCGACAGCAGCACCCGCTTGGCCCCATAGGCCTGTGCCGCGCGCGACCAGACGGGGGTGGACAGGGCGGCGGCGAGGAAGAAGAGCAGCAGAAGCGGGCCTTCCATGCCGGGGGCGGCGAGGCGGCTTTCCACGAAGAAGAGGAAGAGGGTGGAGGTGACGGCCGAGGGGGCGGCATTCAGCAGCGCGATCAGCAGCAGGCGGCGCGCCAGCGGGTCACCCAAGGCGGGGCGGAAGGCGGCAAGCGGGTTTTCGAACCCGCTCCCCTGGCCCTGCCATTGGCCGCGCATGGCCCAGGTCGCCGTCAAGGCCAGCAGGACGAAAAGCGCGGCGAAGGCCGCGAAGGGCGCATCGGTGAGCATGGCCAGCGCGACGGGGGCGACGGCGGCGACGCAGACCCCGGCCAGCGATCCGCCTTCACGCCAGCCGGCCAGCCGCAGATGGCCCTGCGGGCCAAGCGAGGCCGCCTTGGCCACGCCTTCGGCATAGAAGGCGATGGTCAGGAAGGAAAAGGCGGAGAAAAGGCCCGTCAGGGTGATGGCGAACCACAGGAGCGGCGCGATGGGTGGGGTGACGGCGAAGAGCCCGACCATCGACAGGGCCATGATCGCCGCTGCCAGCGTGACCCAGAAACCGCGGCGGGCGCGCCCGACTTCGGCCAGCCAGCCCAGCACAGGGTCCTGCACCACATCGAACAGGCGCAGCAGTGCCAGCACGCCGCCCAGCGCGGCGAGGGACACGCCGTAGCTGTCCACGTAGAATTTCGGGGCATGGATATATATGGGCAGCCCCGCCATCGCGATCAGCGCGGCGAAGAGGCTCCACCCGGCAAGCCCTGCCCGGGGCGCGATGGCAGGCAGGGCGGCAGTCATCGGGTGACTTCCTGCGGCGGCGGCGTGGGCCGGTTGCGGAACTTCACGCCCTTGATCGCCAGTTTCAGCGCCTGCCAGTGGATCAGCGCCAGCACGCGGCGGCTGCCGAAGGGGCGGCGGATGGCGGCGCGCAGGATCTCGGCATTGGTCAGAGGGACGCGGGGGCCGATGAGATTGGTGTAAAGCCCGCCCTCCTGCGAGGTGTAGTCGATCCAGATGCCGATGCGGTCGGGCCGGAGGTCGAAGCGGAAGGCATAGCCGCCATCCAGCGGCTGGAAGGGCGAGACGTGGAAGATCTTCCGCGCGGTGATCGTGTCGGTCCGGGTGATGGGGGCGTGATCGTCGCGGAAGCACAGGTAGGAATGCCGGTCGCCATAGGTGTTGGACACTTCGGCGATGACGGTGCGCAGGTCGCCGGCCGCATCGTGGCAGAGCCAGAAGCTGACCGGGTTGAAGACATGGCCCAGAACGCGGGGCTGACCCAGCAGAAGGATGCGGTCCGATCCGGGCAGGTCATGGGCGGCCAGAACCTCGCGCACCCAGGCGGTGCCGCGGCCCCGGCCCGGCGCGCCGCCGAAATCGGCGTCATGGATCGCCGTCAGGTTCCGCCGGTTGCGCGAAAAGAGCGACGGGCCGCGGGCGACCTCGGGGTCGAGAAGAAGGTAGTCCACGGTATAGCGAAAGCTGTTCGCCACCGCCCCCTTGCGGCCGTGAAACGTTTCGCCCCGGATCAGTTCGACATCGCTCATGCCGCAAGCTGCCTTTCCCTTGCGCCGGAGCGCATCGCCTCCACCACGTCCACGGCGGAGGCGAAGCCGTCCTCGTGAAAGCCCGACCGCATCCAGGCCCCGGCGAACCAGGTGTTCAGCGTGCCGTTCATCGCGCGGATCTTCGACTGCGCCTCCAGCGCGGCAAGATCATAGACCGGATGATCGAAGGTCACGACATCGTCGATCAGCTTTTCGTTGATGCCGCCGTTGGAGTTCAGCGTCACGAAGATCGGGTCATCCTGCGGGATGGGCTGGAGCGAGTTCATCCAATAGGTCAGGTCGATCTTGCCCCGGCTGCCCCCCTTCGGTTCCACATAGGCCCAGGAGGCCCAGCATTTGCGGTTCTTCGGCATGACCGAAGGGTCGCGGTGCAGGATCGCCTGGTTGGGCTGATAGCGCACCGCCGACAGGGCCGCGCGTTCCGCCGGGCTGGCATCGGCGAGAAGGGAGAGGGTGATGTCGGAATGGGTGGCAAAGACCACGTCGTCGAACATCTCCCATTCGCCGCCATAGGGCCGGATGAGGACGCCGCCCGCTTCGCGCTGCACCCCCGCGACCGCCGCGCCGAGGCGGATATCCACCCCCCGCGTGGTGAGCGAGGCCTGCAAGCGGCGGACATATTCGATGGAGCCGCCCTGGACCGTGTACCACTGGTGCTGCCCTTCATAGCCCATCAGGGCATGGTTTTCGAAGAACCGCACGAGCGCATGGGCCGGGAAATCGAGGATGCCCATGGTGGGCGTGGACCAGATCGCGCCGGAGAAGGGCGTGATGTAATAATCGCGGAACCAGTCGCCGGTGCCGAGCGTTTCCAGCAGGTCACGGATCGTCATATCGGGGCGGACGACCTGCGGCGCATGTTTGTTGAAGCGCAGGATATCCGTCAGCATCCCGAGGAAGCGCGGCGAGACGAGGTTCTTGCGCTGGGCAAAGATCGTGTCGATGGAGGCGAGGCCGTATTCCACGCGGCCACCATCCAGCGAGGCGCCAAAGCTCATGCTGCTTTCGATATAGGGCACGTCGAGTTTATCGAACAGACCCAGAAGGTTGGGGTAGTTCACCTTGTTGAAGACGATGAAGCCGGTATCGACCGGCTGATCCCCGCGCTTGCCCGCGATCACCGTGCGGGCATGGCCGCCGAGGCGCGTTTCCGCCTCGAACAGGACGACGGAATTCTCGTCTGCCAGAAGATGGGCCGCAGCCATGCCGGAAATGCCCCCCCCGATGACGGCGATGCGGCGGGGGACGGAACCAAGTGTCTCGAACGGCATGGAAGGGAATACTCCTTAGGGTCTTTGTTGCTTTTACGGAGGCCGGAAGCGATTGGATCAACGTGTAACTTTTTTTGGACAGTTGGAACTTGACATCAGATTCCGGCGAAACATTTCACCGACTGTGATCCAGCGGACAGCATGCGGCGTAACAAACCCATGATGTTCGAGGCTCGACAGGCCGAAAAAACGGATGCGCCTTTCTCCTCGCAGCAATATGCTGCGAAGGATCAGAAGGTTAGTCGCCGGAAGGAAGGCTCTGCCGTGCAGGCGGATCAGGTTGAAACGGATTGGGCCGCCCTGGTGCTTCGGGTGCGCGACCATCAGGACAGGGCAGCGTTTGCAGCGCTGTTCCGGCACTTTGCCCCAAGGGTGAAGGCCTTCCTGATGAAGTCGGGCGCCGATGCAACACTGGCCGAGGAATGTGCGCAGGATGTCATGGCGACGCTGTGGCAGAAGGCACATCTCTTTGATCCGTCGCGGGCTTCGGTGGCGACCTGGGTCTTCACCATCGCACGCAACCGCCGGATCGACGCGCTTCGCAAGGCGCGGCGGCCCGAACCGGAAGAACTGCCCTGGGGGCCGGAGCCTGAACCCGATCAGGCCGAAGTCCTTGAGGCGCAGCAGGATACTGAACGGTTGGGCGCCGCGCTGGCCCAACTGCCCGAGAAGCAGCGCGCCTTGATCGAACGGGCCTTCTACGGCGATCTCTCGCATAGCGAGATTGCCGCAGAGACGGGGCTACCACTCGGAACGATCAAGTCACGCATACGATTGGCGCTGGAGCGATTGCGCCAGCAGATGAGTTGAAGGCGAAGAGACGGATGAGCATCAGGCACCACCTTACCGACCCGCTTCTGATGGCCTATGCGGCAGGAGAACTGCCGGAAGCCTTCAATCTGGTCGTGGCTACCCATGTTTCCCTGTGCGACGAATGCCGCGCACGGCTGGCCTCCTTCGAGGCGGTGGGCGGCGCGATGCTGGAAACCGAGGATGTGGCGGCGATGTCGGAAGACAGCCTCGCCCTGTGCATGGACCGAATCAGCGGCCTGTCGCAGGCCACTGCCCGCCGCCCGCTGAAACGCGCGGGTATCCTGCCCGCGCCGCTGGCCGATTATGTCGGCGGCGGGATCGGCAAGGTGAAATGGCGCAATCTGGGCATGGGCGTGAAACAGGCGATTCTGCCGACGGGCAAGGATGCCTCGGCCCGGCTTCTGTACATTCCGGGCGGGCAGGCGGTGCCGGATCACGGGCATCGCGGGCTGGAACTGACGCTGGTCCTGCAAGGCGCCTTCCGCGACGAGACGGACCGTTTCGGTCCCGGCGATATCGAGATCGCGGATGAGGCGATGCAGCATACCCCGGTGGCGGAAGAGGGCGAGGTCTGCATCTGCCTGGCCGCGACCGATGCGCCGCTGAAATTCAATGCGATCATCCCGCGCCTGGCACAGCCCTTCCTGCGGATCTGAGGCTGTTGCGCGTCTGCGCGGAATAATCATGTAGCGCAGATTGACACTTTAGAAGAATCGACTGTTGCGCTAGGTTTACACATGCGCCTCTCGCGCAGGGTGGGTGTTGTCATGCTGCATATGTCCCAGACCATGCTGGCCGATCTCGGCAGGGGTGAGGTTTCGCTTCTGGGGGAACGGATCGCCGAAGCGGACGAGGATGCGATGATCGACGCCGATCTGATCGTCGAATGGGTAGGATCGTGGTTCACGGAGGGGGAACTGCCGCCGCCGGAACCGCCCGTGGCGGCCGGATAGGCCGCGGGATGGAGCAGCGCTTCCTGATCTCGGCCCGCAACGATCTGGCTGCGCTGCGCGATCATTATCGCCGCACCCTGCCCCCCGGCCTGCGTCACGGGCAGAAGCATCTGTCCGAGGCGCTGAACCGCCTTGCCGACAATCCGGAAGCGGGGATTCCCCTGCCCTCGCCCCAAGGATTGCGGGCGCTGGCGCTGCCGATCATTCCCTTCGTGCTGATCTACCGCATCCGGGGATCGCGGATCGAATTCCTGCGCCTCTGCGGGATGGGTCAGGCCGGAAGGCCCTGAATCCGCACCACGACGGCCGGACCGCCCGCGACCGGGCCGGACAGGCCCGCCCCCAGCAGCAGATCATGCCGCCCCATGGCACGCCCTGCCACCCGCAGCGGTGCGAGGGCAAGGACAGCGACAAGGCCGTCCCCTGCGGGGATCGCGCCGCCATGCAGGATCGCCACATCGGGGCGCGGCAGGGGGCGGGCCGTCATCACGTTGAAATCCTCGGAAGGACCGGCCGCCGTGCCGGTGGCGGCCACGGCCACATCGCCGGGAAAGGCGACGGGGACCAGCGGGCGGCAGTCGAGCGCGATGCCTTCGCCTGTCAGCCGAAAGCCGGGACCGGAGATCACGGTCAGGTTCCGCTCGATGCCGGGGAACAGCGAAAACGGCCCGTCTTCGGCGACCGTCGCCATCGACAGCCGCCAGAGCAGCGCCCCATCCGCCTCGGCCCGCGCCAGTTCCACCGTCACGCCCTTGCCGTTCTTCCACGGCTGGCGGGTGTAATCGGCGGGTGACAGATGCCTCATTCGGCGGCCTGCGGGCCGATCAGGGGGGCGCCGGGGGTGCCCAGTTCCTCGAAATCGAAATTGTCGAGGCGGCGGGCGCGTTTGGTGGCCTTTTCGGTGGAGATCTTGATTTCCTCCACATCGCGCTGCGCCTGCCCGAAATGGCGATCCAGGTTTTCGACCCGCGTGCCCAGCCGTTCCACATCGGCATAGAGCAGCGCCAGTTCCTTGCGGATGGCCCCTGCCTGTTCGCGCATCCGCGCGTCTTTCAGCACGGCGCGCATGGTGTTCAGCGTGGCCATGCAGGTGGTGGGCGACACGATCCAGACCTTGGCGGCAAAGCCTTCGCGCACCACATCGGGGAAGTTTGCATGCAACTCGGCATAGACTGCCTCGGAGGGCAGGAACATCAGCGCGCCATCGGCGGTTTCGCCTTCGAGGATGTATTTCTCGGAAATCGCGCGGATATGGGTGCGGACGGCGGTGCGCAGGTTTCTTTGCGCCTCGGCCAGTTGGGCCGCGTTTTCGGCGCGGCGGAGCGCCTCATAGGCCTCAAGCGGGAATTTGGCGTCGATGACGATGGGGCCGGGCGGATTGGGCAGGTGGATCAGGCAATCGGCGCGGCGGCCGTTCGACAGCGTGGCCTGCATGGTGAAGGCATCCGACGGCAGGGCCTTGAGGACGATGTCGTTCAGCTGAATCTCGCCAAAGGCGCCGCGCGTCTGCTTGTTCGACAGGATGTCCTGAAGCGACAGGACATTGCCCGAAAGTTTTTCGATATTGGCCTGCGCCCGGTCGATGGTCTCCAGCCGCTGCTGCAATTCGCCCAAGGATCGCGCCGTGCGGGTAGAGGTGCCGTGCAGCGCCTCGGTCATCTGGCGCTGGACATCGGCAAGGCGCTGTTCCATCAGTTTCAGCATGGAGGATTGGCTGACCGCCGCCGCCTCGGACACGTGATGCAGGCCGCCCGCCAGCCGTTCTTGCCCTTCGGACAGGGATTGCACGCGGTTCGTCATCCATTCCATCTGCCGCAGCATCGGCCCCGCCATCCGGGCCGAGGAGGCCGCCGCGCGCAGGGTGAGAAGCAGGACAAGCACCAGCGCCAGCGCGATGCCGCCTGCGATCAGGATCGGCGGGTCGTTCCAGGCGTATTCCGTTCCGGCAATCGTGATCATCGGCGACCGAAGAGCCTTTCGATATCGGCGAGTTTCAGTTCCACATAGGTGGGGCGGCCATGGTTGCACTGGCCGGAATGGGGCGTCGCCTCCATCTCGCGCAGCAGGGCGTTCATCTCTTCGGGCCGCATCTGGCGGCCGGAGCGGACGGAACCATGGCAGGCCATGCGGGACAGCACGGCCTCGATCCGGGCCTGCATCAGCAGGCTGTCGCCCTGATCGGCCAGTTCATCAAGAATGTCGCGGATCAGCGCGGCGGCATTGATGGGGCCAAGGATGGCAGGGGTTTCCCGCACCGCCACCGCACCGCCGCCGAAGGCTTCGATGACAAGACCGAGGCGGGCGAGTGCCTCGGCATGGTCAAGGATGCGGGTCGCGTCGGTGGGCGAAAGCTCCACAATCTCGGGGATCAGCAGGGCCTGCGCGGCGATGCCGTTCTCGGCCATCTGGCGTTTCAGGCGTTCATAGACCAGCCGCTCATGCGCGGCATGCTGATCGACGATGACCATGCCGGTTTCGGTCTGGGCGATGATGTAATTCTCATGCACCTGCGCGCGGGCCGCGCCGAGGGGGCGATGGGTTGCCTCGGGTTCCGGCGGCGCGATCTCGGCGCGGGCGGCGGGAGCCTCGGCAAAGCCGGGGCTGGCAAGCGGGGCCTGAAAGGCGAAGGCGCGCGACAGGCTGGGCTGCGACGGGCGGTCCATCTGGTAGATTCGCGCAGGGGCCGGTTCCGGGCGGAAGGCGGCGAGTGTGGCGTCGCCGACCGTGCTGCTGGCGCGGTGGCCTGCCCCGGAAAGGGCGGTGCGCAGCCCGGTGATGATGAGGGAACGCGCCGCCTCGGGCTCGCGAAAGCGCACCTCGGCCTTGGCGGGGTGGACGTTCACATCGACCCGTTCCGGATCGCAGGTCAGGGTCAGCACCGCCGCCGGGTGGCGGTCGCGGCTGAGGAAATCGAAATAGGCCACCCGCAGCGCGCCCAGAAGCAGGCGGTCCAGCACGGGGCGGCCATTGACGAAAACGAATTGGGCCACCGCAGACCCGCGCGAATAGGTGGGAAGGGCGGCATAGCCCGAAAGCCGCATCCCGTCGCGTTCGACGTCGATCTTCAGCGCGTTCTCCACGAAGTCCACCCCCAGCACGGCGGCAAGGCGGGCATGCAGCGCGTCGAAGAAATCACCCCCCGATGGATCGGCGCGAAAGAGGGTGCGCCCCTCGCCCCCGCCCGTCACATCGCGCAGGGTGAAGCCGACGGTCGGTTCGGCCATGGCAAGGCGCTTCACCACCTCGGCGATGGCCTGCAATTCGGCCCGGTCGGAGCGGAGGAATTTCAGTCGCGCCGGGGTAGCGAAGAAGAGGTCGCGCAGCTCTACCACCGTGCCGCGCGTCAGGGCGGCGGGTTTCACCGCGCCCATGCGCCCGCCCGCAACGGTGATCGCCGCCGCCTCGCCCCCCGCCACGCGGGAGGTGATGGTCAGGCGACCGACCGCGCCAAGGCTGGGCAGCGCCTCGCCGCGAAAACCGAAGCTGTGGATGTTCAGAAGATCGGACCCGTCGATCTTGGACGTGGCATGGCGCGACAGGGCCAGCGGCAGGTCATCCGCCGTCATGCCACAGCCGTCATCGGTAACGCGGATCAAGGTCTTGCCGCCATCGGCCACATCGACGGAAATGCGGCTGGCCCCGGCATCCAGCGCGTTTTCCACCAGTTCCTTCACCGCAGAGGCGGGGCGTTCGACCACCTCGCCCGCCGCAATCCGGTTGACCGCCGACTCATCAAGTTGGCGGATCACCGGGCGGCCCGATGGGCCGGATATCTTGGGGGCGGGTGCGTTCATGCACCCATATGTAGCAGGCCGGGGCGGGCGAGGCCACAGATTCGGCGCTACTCCGTCGCCGTCACACCCTGCGGTTCACCCACGATGACAAAGCGCAGCGCATCAGGCGTGTAGAGTTCGCGCGCCACGCGCTGCACATCTTCCATCGTGACCGCATCGACCTTCTGGTTGCGGGTCTTGGGGTAATCGGAGGGAAGGCCCATCATCTGCATGTTCACCATGATCGAGGCGAGCGGCCCGTTCCCGTCGAAGCGCAGCGGATAGGCGCCGGTGACATAGGTCTTGGTCGCCTGAAGCTCTGCCTCGGTCAGCCCGCCTTCGGCGATCTTGCGCCATTCCTCGCGGATCACCTCCACCGCCTCGGCCACGCGTTCATTGGCGACGGAGGTCTGGCCCATCATCACCTCGGCCTCGTCATAACCAACAAGCGAGGTGCCGATGCCATAGGTCAGGCCGCGCTTGGCGCGGACCTCGGTCATCAGGCGGGCGGAAAAGCGGCTGCCGCCCATCGCCTCGTTCAGGATGAGGGCGGGGAAATAGTCGGGGTCATCGGTGCGGATGCCGCCCTGACCGAAGAGGATCACCGATTGCGGGCCGGGGAAGGGTTCCACCGTGATGCCCCCGGTCAGCTTCAGATCGGCCTTGCCCGGCAGCGGCGCGCCGGTGGCGGGCAGATCGCCCAGAAGCGTGTCGAGCAGCGCCCCCAATTCCTCGGCCGAGATATCGCCTGCGGCGGCGACATAGAGCCGGTCGCGCGCCATGGTCGCGGCATGGACGGCGATCAGGTCATCGCGGGTCAGGGCGGGGACGGTATCCAGCGTGCCGTCGCTGTCGCGTTCATAGGGGTGATCCTCGAAGGCAAGATCACGGAAGATGCCGCTGGCGATGCTGTCGGGGTCCTTCTCATCGGAACGCAGGCCGGCGAGGACCTGACCGCGCACACGCTCCACCGCCTCGGGATCAAAGCGGGGCTCCTTGAGTGCCTTGCGCAGCAGCGCCACGGCCTGATCACGGTTTTCGGTCAGGAATTGCGCGGATACCGCCACCGTGTCGATATCCGACCGGAAACTGAACTGCGCGGCAAGATCGTCGCGCGCCTTGGCAAAGGCCTGGGCATCCAGATCGGCCGCGCCTTCTTCGAGAAGCGCGGTCATCAGGTTGACCGCGCCATCCTTGCCGGCGGGATCGAGCGAGGAGCCGCCGCGAAACCGGATTTCCAGCGCGGTGAAGGGGATGCCGGGTTCCTGCACCAGCCAGGCGGTGATGCCGCCGGGGGAGGTGACGGTCTGGATATCCACTGCCGCGCGGGCCGGCAGGGCAAGGGTCAGGGCCAGCAGGGCCAGCGACAGCAGGCGCAGGATCGGGGTCATTGGGCGGCCTCTTCACGCATCAGCCAGCCGGTCACGGCGCGGCGCTTGTCCAGAACCTCGGTCGCGGCGGCAACCACATCTTCGGCGGTGACGGATTTCAGGATGTCGGGCCAGTCCTTCACATCCTGAAGCGTCAGGCCGGTGGCCAGCGCCTCGCCATAGCGGCGGGCAAGGCCGTCGGAATCGTCGCGCGAATAGATATCGGCGGCACGGATCTGGGTCTTGATCCGTTCCAGATCGGCGGGATCGGGGCCCTTGGCGATGAAATCGGCGATGGCGGCATCCATCGCGGCCTCGGCATCGGCCAGCGTGGTGCCGGGGGTGGGCACGACGACAAGGCCGAAGGTCGTGTCATCGACGCTGGACCCGTCATAGAAGGCCGCCGTATAGACCGCCTTCTGCTGGTCGAATTGCAGCGCACGCGCCAGGACGGAGGTGGTGCCGCTGCCCCCCAGAAGCTCGGCCAGGATCGTCAGCGCGGCGGCTTTCTTCTGGTCGCCCGGATCGCGTTCGGGGGCGAGGTAGCTGCGCGAGATATAGGGTTCGGACACGCGCGGATCGGCCATGGTCAGCCGCCGTTCGGCCAGTTGCGGCGGTTCGGTCACGCGCTGGCGCGGCGCAAGGTCCGGCGCGGCGGGGATCGGGCCGTAATGCTTTTCGGCCAGGGCGCGCACCTCATCGGGCGTCACGTCGCCCGCCACCACAAGGATGGCGTTGTTCGGCGCGTAATGCGCACGGTAGAAATCCAGCGCATCTTCGCGGGTCAGCCCCTCCATCTCGTGCCGCCAGCCGATGATCGGCAGGCCATAGGGATGGTTGAGGTATTGCGCCGCCCGCATCTGTTCGGACAGCAGCGCGCCGGGGCTGGTATCGGTGCGCTGGTTGCGTTCCTCAAGGATCACGGAGCGTTCGGTATCCACCTGATCGGGCGCGATGGTGAGGTCGGCCATGCGGTCGGCCTCGATCTGCATCATCAGGTCAAGACGATCTGCGGCGACGCGCTGGAAATAGGCGGTGTAATCCCAACTGGTGAAGGCATTGTCGCTGCCCCCCTGCGCCTCGACGATATCCGAGAATTCGCCGGGGGCGATGTCGTCGGTGCCCTTGAACATCAGATGTTCCAGAAAATGCGCGATGCCCGACTTGCCTTCCGGTTCATCCGCCGAACCGACACGATACCAGACCATCTGCACCACGACCGGGGCGCGGTGATCCTCGATCACCACCACCTCCAGCCCGTTGTCGAGGGTGAACCCGGTAACCGCCTGTTCGGCCAGCGCCGGAGAGGCGGCAAGGAAAAGCGCCGCTAGGGCAAGACCGCGTAAATCGGGCATCGAACGCTCCGCTTGGCCCGGCGGACCGGGCATGATCTTCCGTCGGAAGGTGGGCCGGGACAGCGGCGGGTTCAACCCGCCCCTACGCGCTTGTTACTCTTCTTCGCCCGGCTGCGGCGGCGGGGCCGAAGGCGTGCGCACGCCCGCCTGACGCCAGCGCCACAATTCAGCATGCTGGTCCAGCGACTGTTCGGCATAGGCCTTGTAATAGACGTTCACGTTGAACAGCCGTTCCAGCAGACGACCGTCATTGTCGCGCCGGTATTCAAGGTCTTCGGCCGCCAGCGTTTCACGGATGCCCTGCGTCACGCCATAGCGGGCCGCATAGGCATAAAGCCCGCCATGCGCGCTGTTCACGCCCTGGGTCACGGCCGGGTTGCCGCCCAGGGCGGCCACGGCCTCGGCAGTGGGATTGCGGTCGGTGCGGTTGCCGCCGCCCGGCGTGGGTTCCGGCAGGGCGGCCAGGTCTTCGGGCATTTCCAGCGGCTTGGGCGGGATGATGCCGAATTCGTCCGGCCCGCCAGTGGTGGAGCGGACATTCATCAGCGAAGGCACGGTATCGCCATTGCCGCATGCCGCAAGCGTCATCACCGTCGCCAGAGCGATGGCGGGGAAACGCCGTGGTGCCTGCATGCCTGCCTCCGTCAACCGTCTTGCCCCGTCTTAGCGCATGTCGTGGCGCGCGTCACGGGGTCTTTCCCTTGCCACGGCCGGCCCTTGCCGACCCGCCCTTCGATCCGCCCTTTGCCGCACCATCCTTGCCGCCGGTGAAGAGGATCAGCCCGATGGCCCCGGCGAAGATGGAAATGTCGGCCACGTTGAAGGCATAGGGGTTTTCGATCCCGCAGCAGGACATGTTGAGGAAATCCGCCACCGCGCCATAGATCACGCGGTCGATCACATTGCCCAGCGCGCCCCCGACAAGAAGCCCCGCCGAAATCTGCGCCCAGCGCCCCGGCTCTTCGCGCCGGACCCAGAGCCAGACCCAGGTGGATATGGCCAGCGCGACCGCGATCAGCACCCAGCGCATGAAATCGGCATCATGGGCGAGAAGGCCGAAATTCACCCCCCGGTTCCACGCCATGCGGAAGGTCAGGAAGGGCGGCGCAACCTCGATCACCCCGCGTTCGATCAGGTTCAGGCCGTGGACGATGGCCACCTTGCTGACCTGATCCAGCGCGAAGATGATGGCGGCGGTGATGGTGGCTGTCTTCATCCCCTGCCCCCGATCAATGCCGGAAATGCCGCATGCCGGTGAAGACCATGGCCAGCCCCGCCGCATCGGCCGCTGCAATCACCTCGTCATCCCGCATGGAACCGCCAGGCTGGATGATGGCGGTGGCTCCGGCCTCGGCGGCGGCCATGAGGCCATCGGCGAAGGGGAAGAAGGCATCCGAGGCCACGACGGACCCATGCGTCAGGGGCATGGGCAGACCCAGCGCCTCGGCCATGTCCTGCGCCTTGCGGGCGGCGATGCGGGTGCTGTCGATCCGGCTCATCTGTCCGGCGCCGACGCCCACGGTCGCGCCATCCTTCACATAGATGATGGCGTTGGATTTCACATGCTTGGCCACTTTCCAGGCGAAAAGCAGATCGGCAAGCTCTGCCTCGGTCGGGGCGCGCTTTGTCACAACCTTCAGGTCCGAGGGGCGCAGGAGACCGGCATCCCGGTCCTGCGCGAGAAAGCCGCCCGCCACCTGCTTGAAGGCCAGACCCTTCGCCTTCGGATCGGGAAGGGCGGCGGTGGTCAGCAGGCGCAGGTTCTTTTTCGCGGCGAAGATCGCCTTCGCCTCGTCCGAGGCGCCGGGAGCAATGACGACTTCGGTGAAGATTTCGGTGATCCGCTCTGCCGTCGCGGCATCCAGCGGCTGGTTCAGCGCGACGATGCCCCCGAAGGCCGAGGTGCGGTCGCAGTCATAGGCGCGGGCATAGGCCTCGGCCAGACTGGCCCCGGTGGCCACGCCGCAGGGATTGGCGTGCTTGATGATCGCGCAGGCGGGGGCGGCGCCGGCAAATTCTGCCACCAGTTCGAAGGCGGCGTCGGTGTCGTTGATATTGTTGTAAGACAGTTCCTTGCCCTGCCATTGCCGCGCGGTGGCCACGCCTTCGCGGCGCGACCCATCGGTGTAGAAGGCCGCGCCCTGATGCGGGTTCTCGCCATAGCGCAGACCTTGCGCCAGCTTGCCCGCAAAGGCGCGATAGCGCGGCGCAGTCTCGCCGATTTCGCCGGCAAGCCAGCCCGAGACGGCGGCATCATATGCGGCGGTGCGGGAATAGGCGGTCAGCGCCATCTTCTGCCGGAAGGCCATGGTGGTGGCCCCGTCATGCGCGGCAAGCTGGTCGAGCAGCGGCTGGTAATCCGCCGGATCGGTGATGACAGTGACGAAACGGTGGTTCTTCGACGCCGCACGGATCATGGCGGGACCGCCGATGTCGATGTTCTCGATGCAGGTGGCGTGATCGGCCCCCTTCGCCACTGTCTCCTCGAACGGGTAAAGGTTCACGATCAGAAGGTCGATCGGTTCGATCCCATGCGCCGCCATGGCCAGCAGATGTTCATCATCATCCCGCAGTGCCAGAAGCGCGCCATGCACATTCGGGTGCAGCGTCTTGACCCTTCCATCCATCATTTCCGGGAAACCCGTCACGTCCGACACGTCGCGCACCGTCAGCCCTGCGGTGCGCAGCATGCCCGAGGTGCCGCCGGTGGAGATCAGCTCCACCCCCCGCGCGGCAAGGGCGCGGGCCAGATCGAGAAGGCCGGACTTGTCGGAAACCGAGATCAGCGCGCGTCCGATGGGAACGAGGTTGGGCATGGCAGATCCCCTTGCAAAAGGTCAGACCGGAACCGACGCATCCTCGCGGTCCAGATCGCGGATGGCGAGCGGAGTATCCTGTGCCTTGGCCAAGGTCCAGCCGATCCGCAGTTCAAAGCCTTCGACCGGCGCGGAAAGGACGATCTGCCGCGTGGCGCGGGGCTGAAGGCGCCCTTTTTCCAGGTAAACTGACGGATCAAGCGTCATCTGCGCGACGCCGTCATGGCGGAAGACCCAGATTTCTCCGGATTTCAGGGCCATCGACACGGCATTGCCGCCCATGTCCAGCCGCGCATCCACATCCGGATGCAGATGGAAGCGGATGGAGACGTTCACCCCCTCGGGCCGCTGGGCGCGCAGCGCCTGCAACCGTTTCTGGTCAGAGGCGGCATGGACGAAGACCATGTCCGTCCCCGTCAGGCGGCGGCCATGCGAATCCAGCGTCAGGATGCGGGAATGGATCAGGCCATGGCTGGCCCGCCAGCCATCCTGCGCGGCCGAAACCGTCTGGCCGTTGTGATCGGCGGTCTGCTGAAGGCTGATGACCGCCGCCCGCGCGGCGAAATCGTCGCTGCCCTTGCCAAGCCGCGACGAGGAAGAACCGTCGATGGACAGGGTGGAATGCGAGGCGGTGGCGCGTCCGGCCAGCGCCCAATCCTCGCCGAAGGGGCGGCCGGAGCCGCAGCTTGCGATCAGCGGGCGGCGACCGGAGGTCAGTTCGAAGGCGAGGGTGGAGGCATGGGCCTCGCCCCCGGCCCGGCCATGCGGCGGGGCGGCGGCATCCAGGATGACGGTGGACCGGCCCGAGGCCAGGCGGACATAGCCCATGGCCGGCAGGCCGGGCGGCGCGGCCCCCCGCACGCCGGACGCGGCCAGCGCCGCATCCAGCCGCCCTTCGATCCCCCGCCCGCCGCCATGGAACCGCGCCAGCCCGCCATCGGCATGGCGCAGGGCCCGCAGGGTGGGCGCGATCCGGCCGATGGCCACCGAAACATCGAGCGGCACCTCGCGCCCCGCCTCTTGCAGCGCCTGCACCGCCCAGTTGAGAAGGGTCAGCACATCCAGCAATTCCTCGGGGTTGCGGGTGGGAATGGCCCCGCCCGCGTCGATCTGGCCGCGGCAATCGCGGGCCAGCGCCGCCACCGCGGCCTTCACCAGCGCGGCCTTCCCCTCCAGCGCCAGCCCCGCGACGATCAGGCCAGTCAGCGCCTCGAAGCGCGGCAGGCCGGGGGCGGCGCGCATCCAGCGGCGGGCGAGGAAATGGGTCTGCACCGTGACGGCACGGAAATAGGCGTCGGACCGTGCCTTGTCCTGCCCTTGCAACAGCAGGACGGCATGGTTGATCCAGCGGATCAGGCGCCGCCCCGTCAGGTCGGGCGTCCAGCCCGGGCCCTGCCCCGCGCCGAAACGGTCGATCCAGCCATAGGTCCAGTCCTGCGCCCGGCGGCGCGCCGTCGCATCGCCCACGGCCGCCAGATCATCCAGCCAGACGAAGCCCTGCAATTCGGCGGCAAAAGCCGCGTCCGGCGCGGCAATGTCCCAGAGCGCGGTGTTGGGGGCCTGCACGAGCTTGCCCGCAAACAGGAAATTGCCCGCCACAAGCTGCCGCCCACGCGCGAAAAGGCCGATGGAGCGCGGTTCGGGCTGCGACCGGAAGGCCGTTGCCCTGCGCGCGAGCCCCGCCCGCCAGACGGCGAAACGGTTGCTCAGCACCCTTGTCGGTCTGTCACCGATGATGACGGCCATGCCTCGCCCGTATCCTGCTGCCCGCCCGGTTCCTGCCCCGGGTCTTGATCACCATTCTATCCGCGCGCGGGGCTTTCTGTCACGTCACAAGCGCGGCGTTCAGCGACCTGCCACGTGATCGACACGTTCCAGATATTGGGCCAGGCTGCGGATCTGACCCATCCACTTGTCGATCAGCTTCGGATCATGCGGCGCGGCATGGACGCCTGCCGGAATCTCGCGCGCAAGAACCGATTCGACGGCAAAGGAGACAGGCACCGAAACCAGCCGCGCCATCGCCGTGCCGCGCGCATCGCCCCAGGCATCCATCGCCCATTCCTCGTGCCAGACCGCCCGCCCGTCGCGTTCCGCCTTTAGCGAGACGAACAGGACCACGCGGTCGGGTTCGCCTTCGTCATAGGAGTTTTCGGCCCAGAACTGCGCCGCCATCTCGGCCAGACGGGCATCGCCCGCGGGGCCTTCCAGCGTCTCGATCTCGCGGAACACCGGCCCCCAGGCCTCGGCCCAGCCGTTCAGCCGGATCGTGCCGCGCACGAAATCCTTCACCGTCCAGTCGGGATCAAAGCGGTAATCCTGCATGAAAGGATAGCTGTCGCGGTTGGGATAGACCTCAAAGCTTTCGGGCGTCGGCAGCGGCGCGTCATAGGCGGTGATCGCATCCCAGGGACGGTTCACCCGCAACTCGCTGAAGTTCCGCAAGGACCGCGACGGCGACCGCAGCGCCTTGAGCACGCCGAGTGGCGACCAACTGAATTTGTAGCGGAAGGGGTTCGCGATCTTCGGCACCCCGCCGCAATAGGAGGTGAAGGAGAGGACGTTCTTCGCGTCATAGGCCGCCGAGGCGCGATAGCGCGCCACAAGGTCATGCGCCATCAGATGGTCGATGCCGGGGTCGAGCCCCACCTCGTTGACGGAACACAGGCCCTTTTCACGGAAAGCCGCGTCCAGCGCGCGCATTTCCGGCGCGATATAAGAGGAGGAGACGAAATGCGCCCCCTTGGCCAGGCAAGCCTTGGCGATGCCGACATGCTGATCCGCGGGCAGCATGGAGATGGCCAGATCGCCGGGTTGCAGCACGGCGGTCAGCGCCTCGAGGCTGTAGGGGCGGATGTCCTGCGTCAGGTCGCCCACCGCCTCGCGCGCCTTTTCGACAGTGCGGTTCCACACCACCACCTTGTGGCCGGCCTCGATCATCCGCCGCAGCCCCGGCACCGAGGACAGCCCCGTTCCGCACCAATGGATCGTCATCTCTTCATCCTCCCGCGCGGGGCGCCTGCCCCGCAAAAATCTTCGAAGATTTTTGCAAATTCCTTGAGTGGAATTTGTTCCCCAAGCGTCACAGCCCCGCGATATGCCGGTCGTATTCCGCCTTCGCCCGCTCCCAGACGCCCGCCGACAGGTCGGTCAGCGTCAGAAGGCTGGGCAAAAGCTGGCCTGCGTAATCCTCGCTGCTTTCCACCGGCAGGAGCGAGGGCAGGTTGTCGATCGCCGTCACGTCAAGCGGGGGGTGATCGGCCACGCGCAGCGCGGGGGCCTGCCAATCCGTCGCGCGGTCATAGACCTTGATGGGCGAGAAGTCAGAGGTCGGATCGCAGGCGATATCCCCGATCACCGTCAGCTTGCGCGGGGCGGTCTTGGCGGTTGCAGGCACGAAGACCGGGCAGCCGGGGCGCGCGAGGATGCAGTTGAGGAAGATTTCGTGCTCCAGCACCTGCGGGAACGGGCCGCCGCTGGCGGTTTCGGCCATGTCCCATTTCGTCACCGCCATGCCCATCTGGGTGCAAAGGTCCGCAGCCCCCGTTCCCACCCGGCCCAGCGCGCCGATGATGATGGCGCGGGGGCGGGAGAGTCCGGCCATGTCCCGTTCCAGATCGGCGATCAGCGCAGCGCGGCCGGGATATTTGGCCACCGGCCCCGCGATGCCCCCCCGCTGCTGCGCCGCCCAGCATTTCAGGCTGACCGCCGCCCCGGCAAAGCCCGCCCAATAGCCGAAGGCCGCGACACGGCGGCCCGTCTCATCCACCAGATATTCCAGATCGTAAAGCGTGCCGCCCCCGGCCTTGAACCGCTTCAGCAATTCGCGCCCCGCAGGCTGCCCCTTGTAGGCATGGCCGAACATGATGTGGCGATGGGTCAGGGGCGTGCCATCCTCGGGCAGTTCCTTCAGCCCGAAGATGATCGCGTCCTGCGGCGCCTCGGGCCAGAGGTTTTCCTCCGCGATCTCGCAGCCCGCCGCACGATAGCCCTCGATGGGGATGGCACGGACGGAAGAGGCTTCCACCGTCACCCGCAGGCCCGCCCTGACCAGCGCAGCGGCACCCTCCGGGGTGAGACCCACCCTTTCCTCATTGGGGCGCTGCTCCGCCCGGACCCAAAGATGCGTCATCCGCCGCCCCCCGTGATTGCGCCCGCAGACCTATCAGATCGGACGGCGGGGAAAAGGGGATCAGAGATCGAAGCTGGCGAAGACCGGCACATGGTCGGAGGGCTGTTCCCAGCCCCGGCAGGGGCGCAGGATGCGGCTGCCATGGCCCGCATTGGAAATGTCGGCCGTGGCCCAGATGTGATCCAGCCTGCGGCCCTTGTCCGCCGCATCCCAATCCGCCGCGCGGTAGGACCACCAAGAATAAAGCAGACCTTCCGGGATGTCCTGCCGTGTGATGTCCACCCAGCCGCCCGCCTCCTGCGCCTCGCCCAGATGTTCCACCTCGATGGGCGTATGGCTGACGATCTTCAAAAGCTGCTTGTGCGACCAGACGTCATCCTCGCGCGGGGCGATGTTCAGGTCGCCGACGAGGATGGATTTCGCGGGTTTCCCGCCCCGGAAATGATCCCGCAGATGGGTGAGGTAATCCAGCTTCTGGCCGAACTTCTCATTCTCGGCGCGGTCGGGAATGTCGCCCCCGGCAGGGACATAGCAATTGTGGATGGTTACCCCGTTCTCCAGCCGTGCCGCGACGTGGCGGGCTTGGCCGAGCCCGGCGAAATCCTCTGACCCTGCATCTTCAAGGGGCAGCTTCGACAGGATCGCCACGCCGTTGTACCCCTTCTGCCCCCGCGCCACCATGTGGGTGTAGCCCAGCGCCGCGAAGGTCTCGACCGGGATCTTCTCCACCGGGCTCTTGCACTCCTGAAGGCAGAGGATATCGGGCGCCTCGTCACGCAGAAGCCGCGCCACCAGACCTTCGCGCAGGCGGACGGAATTTATGTTCCAGGTGGCAAGGGTGAAGGGCATCGCAGGCTCCGGCAATGGGGACGGCAGACCCTAGGGCCGACCGTCCCGAGGCTCAAGCCCGGCGCTGGATCAATCGCTGATCGTGAAGGTGTTCAGGTCGCAGAGGTTCTGCGTCTGCGCCGCCTCGATCCCGTCTTCGGTGACGAAGCGCAGGTCGTAATCGCAGACATCCAGCCCATCCGCGATGGTGATGTCGCCCGACATGCCGGGTGACACGGCATCGACGGTCAGGATGTTTTCCCCCCACATCTCTTCCCCCACGGGCGAGACGTTCATCTCGATGATCGTGTAGGAACTGTCGTTGATCAGGGTGAAGATCAGGTCTTCGGCAAGGGCCGGGGTGGCGGCGCACAGGAGGGCGGCGGCCGCGACGGGGATACGCATGGAACACTCCACTGGAACACACCGCCGGAAACAGGGCGGCGCGTCTTTCTAGACGAGGTTCGACCCGGTGCCAAAACCTATCGCGACATGGGGGATCGTCGGCGGCCCGGAAAAAAATGCCCGGGCAAAGCGCGCCCGGGCGTCCAGTCCAACAGGGAGGTGCAACCCCGCAGGGATGCATAGAAAGGAACGGCACGTCCTGCCGTTGCGTAAATCGACAATCCGGCGCGTCTGGTTCCGTATCGGAAACAGTTGCGCAGCCCGGCTTGCGGGGCAGAAAAAAAGGCCGGGCATTGCGCCCGGCCAAGTCCAACAGGGAGGATGCCGTGTCATGACCCCGACACGGCGAGGGGAACCCGTGATGCGATCAAGCTCGCATGAAGGTGTAAATAGGTAGTGAATCCGGCGACAATAAGACCTCAGGCCACCAATCTGTATCCGCCGCTTTCGGTGACCAGCAGACGGGCATTCGACGGATCGGGTTCGATCTTCTGCCGCAACCGGTAGATGTGGGTTTCCAGCGTGTGGGTGGTCACCCCGGCATTGTAACCCCAGACCTCATGCAGCAGCACGTCGCGGGCCACAACGCCTTGTTGCGCGCGATAAAGGAACTTCAGGATATTGGTTTCCTTTTCCGTCAGGCGGATCTTCTTTTCCTTTTCGTCCACCAGCATCTTCTGCGCGGGCTTGAAGGTGTAGGGACCAAGCTGGAAGATCGCATCCTCGGATTGCTCGTGCTGACGAAGCTGCGCCCTGATGCGCGCAAGCAACACCGGGAACTTGAAAGGCTTCGTCACATAGTCGTTCGCCCCGGCATCGAGGCCCAGAATGGTGTCGGCATCCGAATCATGCCCGGTCAGCATCAGGATCGGGCATTTCACCCCCGCCTTGCGCATCCGGCGGCACAGCTCGCGCCCGTCGGTATCCGGCAGACCCACGTCGAGGATGACAAGATCGTAGAGACCGATCTTCGCCTTCTCCATCCCTTCGGCGCCAGTGCGCGCTTCGAAGACGTCGAAATCCTCGGTCATCACCAGTTGTTCGCTCAGCGCCTCGCGCAGATCGTCGTCGTCATCGACCAGCAGGATCTTCCTCAGGGTGGCCATCGCAACCTCCGTCCGTCTTGTGCGGCATGTCCGTCGGGCAACACATTGGCGAGACGGGGCTTTCCGGCAAGAATTGCAACGATGGCCTCACGCGGTCGTGTCGTGCTGCGAGGGAATGTTTCACTTTTCCCGCAGCGCGACCTAGATAGTGCGGCAAAGGACCCTGCCATGACCCGACCCGCCCCCCTCGCCCCTTCCCCCATCGAACGGCTGGCCCGCGCCCGCGGCGACCTGCGCATGGGCGTTCCCGTGGTGATGACGGGGGATGGCCGCGCCATGCTGGTGGTCGCGGTCGAGGCGCTGGAGCCGGACCGTCTGGCCGCCCTGCGCGCCCTGGGCCAGCCGGAACTGGCCCTCACCGCGCGGCGGGCCGAGACGTTGAAGACCCCCGCCTATGACGGCGACATCGCCCGCATCCTTGTTCCCGACGGGATGGGGGTGGAGTGGCTGCGCGCGCTGGCCGATCCGGCGGATGATTTGCGCGTACCGCTGAAAGGCCCGCTGCGCAGCCTGCGCGACGGGTCTTCGGACCTGCACCGCGCGGCGCTGCATCTGGTGAAATCCGCGCATCTGCTGCCTGCGGCGCTGCTGGTGCCTGTGGCGCATGGGTTGGCGCTGGCCGAAGAGAACGCCCTTACCCTGCTGCCTCTGGCCGAGATCGCGCCGGAACTGGCGCGCATGTCGCCCCTGCATCCGGTGGTGAATGCGCGCCTGCCGATGCAGGCCGCGCAGGCGGGGCGCGTGCATATCTTCCGCCCGGAAGACGGTGGAGAAGAACATTACGCCATCGAGATCGGCAAGCCCGAGCGCAGCCTGCCCGTGCTGGCCCGACTGCACTCCGCCTGCTTCACGGGCGACGTTCTGGGCAGCCTGAAATGCGACTGCGGTCCCCAGTTGCGCGCGGCGCTGGCGCAGATGGGCGAGGAAGGGGCGGGGGTCCTTCTCTATCTCAATCAGGAAGGGCGGGGGATCGGCCTTGCCAACAAGATGCGCGCCTATTCCTTGCAGGATCAGGGGTTCGATACGGTGGAGGCCAACCACCGCCTTGGCTTCGAGGATGACGAACGCGATTTCCGCATCGGCGCGGGCATCCTGCGGAAGATGGGCTTTGCCTCGGTCCGGCTGCTGACAAACAACCCGCGCAAGATGGCGATGATGGAATCCTGCGGCGTGGCGGTGACGGAACGCGTGCCGCTGAAGGTGGGCAAGACCACGGAGAATGCCGCCTATCTGGCGACCAAGGCCGCGAAATCCGGGCATCTGCTGTGAAGCCGTCCGATCTGGTCGTGGGCCGATGGGGCGCGCGCTTCATGGGGCGGACTTTCCCCTGTTCCATCGGGCGCGGCGGCATCCTGCCCGCGCGGGCGAAACGGGAAGGCGACGGGGCCACGCCCGCCGGGGTGCACCGTTTCGTGGGCATGCTCTACCGCCCCGACCGTTTGTCGGCAGCGGACTTGCCGGATTGGGCGTTGCCCTTCGGCCCGTCGGACCTGTGGTCCGACGATCCGCGCGACCCGGATTACAACCTGATGGTCCGCGCGCCACATGGCTGGTCGCATGAACGGCTGACGCGGCCCGATCCGATCTATGACCTGATCCTTCTGACCGACTGGAATTGGCCGCAGGCCGAACCGGGGCGGGGTTCGGCGATCTTCGTCCATACATGGCGGCGGCCGCGCCGGGCCACGGCGGGCTGCGTCGCCTTCGCCCGCGCCGACCTGATCTGGATCGCGAACCGCATCCGGCATGAAAGCCGCCTTGTGATCCGCGGCTGAATCCGCTTTCCAAACCGCTTTGGAGACCCTAATGTTGCCCCGACAGGGGAGGACATCATGGCCCGCACGCCATCTTCGGATGACGATATCTTTGACCTGCGCCTTGCCCGCAGCGCGCCGGACCTCTGGCCGATGCTGGACGCGCTCTATGGTGCGCGGGCGGATTATGCCGCCTTCCGCGACCGCCTGCTCAAGGCGATGCGCAAGGCCTGGGCCGACCGCGCGCCCGATCTGAAACGGCTGGACCTGCAACGCGATCTGGAACCCGACTGGTTCCAGCGGCCCGATATGGCGGGCTATGTCTTCTACATCGACCGTTTTGCCGGCACCCTGCCCAAGGTTCTGGAAAAGCTGGATTATCTTCAGGACCTTGGGGTGAATTACGTCCATTTCATGCCCTGCCTGAAGCCCCGCCCGGGCGACAGCGACGGCGGCTATTCGGTGATGGACTACCGCGCCATCAACCCCGCCTATGGCACCATGGCGGATTTCGAGGCGGTGACGGCAGAACTGCGCAAGCGCGGGATTTCCGTCTGCATCGACCTGGTGCTGAACCACACCGCCAAGGAACATGCTTGGGCAAAGAAGGCCGCCAAGGGCGATGCGACCTATCAGGACTATTACCTGATGTTCGACACGCCCGACCTTCCAAAGCGCTATGAGGAAACGCTGGTCGAGGTCTTTCCCGACAACGCGCCCGGCAATTTCACCCATTACCCGGATTTCGGCAAATGGGTCTGGACGACCTTCAACGAACATCAGTGGGACCTGAACTGGGCCAATCCGCAGGTGTTTCTGGAGATCGCAGAGATCATGCTCTTCCTCGCCAATCGCGGCGTGGATGTGCTGCGCCTGGATGCCGTCGCCTTCATGTGGAAACGGATGGGCACCCGCTGCCAGTCGGAACCCGAGGTGCATATGCTGCTTCAGGCGTTGCGGGCCGTCTGCCGGATCGCCTGTCCCGCCGTGATCCATCTGGAAGAGGCCATCGTCGCGCCGGCCGAAATGCTCCCGTATCTGGGGCGCGGCAGGCATGACGGCAAGGAAGGCAACCTTGCCTATCACAACTCCCTCATGGTGCAGTTCTGGTCGTCGCTGGCCACGCGCGACACGCGGCTGATGACCCATGTGATGGGCACGCATTTCCCCGACCGGCTGACCAATGCGACCTATGCCACCTATATCCGCTGCCATGACGATATCGGCTGGGCCGTGACGGATGAGGATGCGGCAGCGCTGAACCTGTCGGGCCCCGCCCATCGCGCCTTCCTGTCGGATTTCTACGACGGCACCTTCCCCGGCAGCTTTGCCCGTGGTGCCCTGTTCCAGGTGAACCCGGCGACGGGGGACAAGCGCATTTCGGGCAGCTTTGCCGCGCTGGCGGGGCTGGAACGGGCCGAGGCGACGGGGGATGTGGCGGGGGCGGAACTGGCGGTGCAGCGCATCCTGATGGGCCATGCGCTGATCGCGGCCTGGGGCGGCATCCCCCTGATCTATATGGGCGACGAATTGGCGCTGCTGAACGATCACGGCTATCTGGACGTGCCGGAACATGCGCATGACAGCCGCTGGATCCACCGGCCCCGGATGGATTGGGCGGTGGCCGAGACGCGGCATGCCGGGCTGACCCATGCCTCGCGCGTCTGGCTGGGGCTGCGGCACATCCTGGCCCGGCGGCGGGCCACGGCGGCGCTGCATGCCGCCCATCCGATCCGCGTGGTGGCTTGCGAAAGCGCGCAGGTCTTCGCCTTCCGCCGCGACGCGCCGACCGGCACGCTGCTCTGCCTGTTCAACTTCGCCGAAAGCTGGGCCCATGTGCCCGAGGCCTGGGCGCGGGCCCAGGGCGCGACGCGGCTGTGGGACGAGCTATCGAACCACCCGGTCGAGACGCATCACGGCAACATCGTGTTGCCGCCCTATGCGCGGGTCTGGCTGGCGTAGGATGGGCAGTATTGCCCACCCTACATATCAGGCATAGCTCCGCGCGCCGAAGATCGCCGATCCCACCCGTACATGGGTGGCCCCTGCTGCAACGGCGGCTTCGAAATCCCCGCTCATCCCCATGGACAGGCCCGCAAGGCCATTCCGCGCCGCCATCCCGGCCAGCGCCGCGAAATGCGGGGTGCTGTCTTCGCCTTCCGGCGGGATGCACATCAGGCCTGCGATGGGCAGGTCCATGCCCCGGCAAGTGACAAGAAAGGCATCCACCTCGGCGGGCAGGACGCCCGCCTTCTGCGGCTCTTCCCCCGTGTTCACCTGCACGAAAAGCTGCGGGCAGCGCCCGCGCTCCTGCGCAAGACGCGCCAGCTTCTCGGCCAGCGAGGGCCGGTCCACCGTATGGATCGCGTCGAACAGGTCCACCGCGACCTTGGCCTTGTTCGTCTGCAAGGGGCCGATCATGTGCAGCTCCACCTTGCCGAACTGCGCGCGCAGGTCCGGCCATTTCCCCGCCGCCTCTTGCACGTAATTCTCGCCAAACACCCGGTGGCCCTGTTCCAGCACCGCCACCACCCGCTCCAGCGGCTGCACCTTGGACACGGCGATCAGGGTGACAGACCCTGCCGCCCGCCCCGCCGCCGCCTCGGCCGCCCGCAGCTTCGTGCCGATCTCTGCCAGACCCATCCCGCCCTCCGATACAGTGTCGCGCCCTGTGAATCATAGCGCGGCGCAGAGGGGAAGCGAGGAATGGAAAATGGGGGCGGGCCAAAGGCCCGCCCCCAGGTCTTGCCGATCCGGGAGAGGATCAGAACGAAAGGCCGAGGCCGATCGAGTACTGCTGCTGTGCGCCCGGCGTGACGCCGTCCACATCATTGCCGAAGCCGGCCATCACGACGGCACCGCCGCCCAGGTCGTAGTTGACGGCCAGACCGTAGGATTCGACATCAACGCCGACTTCCGGGTCGATCAGGCCATAGTTGGCATGCAGAGACAGCGCGCCCGTCTTGTAGGTCACGCCCACGCCGAGGGCCGACTCGTCATTCCCGGCCCCGTCGAGCGAGGTGTCGGTGTAGCCGATGCTGCCGGAGAAGCCGCCAGCCAGTTCCGCGCCGACCGACAGACCCCAGACATCGCCATTCGTCGTGCCGTCCGAACCGGACTGGTAGGCGATGCCGAAGCGCAGGGCCGTGCCGGACAGATCGGTCGAATAGGTCGCACCGATGCCGATATTGTCATCCAGCGTGCCGACAGCCGAGGAACCGTTGTCGGCCTGCTCCATCGAGATGGCCACGCCGAATTCGCCGAAGGAGTATTCGTAGCGGACGACCTGGTTGTCCTGCGAGGCGTCGAAGCCGCTCGCCGCGAAATAGGCGACGTGGGTGGTGTGGTCATCACCCAGCGAGGTGAGCGCGCCCGCATCCTGCACGGCCCAGTCCAGCGCGCCGTCGGTGTCGCCCATCGTCAGCTTGCCGAAGGCGCCCGAAACGAAGACGGTGGTGCCGTCATCGTCACCCAGATCGACATCCGTCTCGTCCAGGTCGATCACGGCGCCGAAGGACAGGCCGCCATCGGTTTCACCAGACATGGTGAACTTCACTTCGACATCCTGATGGAAGGTCAGGTCGCCCGGCAGCACGCCCAGCGTCGCTGCGGTGGCGGCGCTTTCCGACGACAGGATCCCGATTTCGGCCGAACCCGACACTGCGACTTCGGCAGCGGCAAACCCGGCGGTGCCAGCCAGCATGGTGGTCGCCAGCAGTACCTTTTTCATTGGTATTCTCCTTACTAGGTAATGAACCGATGGCGGGAACCTACTCCTGCCAAGACATGATGATAAAGTGTTATGGATGGGAACATTATGATTAACAATGGTTAACGATGCATTCCCGCCACAGTGATGCCACAGACTGGCGCCGCAGCGGCCCACAGCAGGGCGGGCTGAACGCAGAAAAACCTTTCTGTTTCTTGCGTTTACCGCCGGTCAGTCGGGCAAAAGCCCGCGCGCGCGCAGCACGTCGATCATCGGCGCAAGCTCTGCCTCATAGCGCTGCCAGGCCTTGACCGACCCGCCGGATATGGGCTGACGCACCTGATACACGCTGAGCGTGTCCACCTTGCGCTTGTTTTCATGGAAGTTCAGGCAGGCATCCTGCCAGTCCAGCCCGCAGGCGGCGATCAAGCGGCGCGATTCCGTTTCCGGATCGGCGACCAGGGTTTCATAGGTGATCTCGGTGAACCAGTCGGGGGTTTCGGTCCGCCAGAACTCCACCATCTCCACGAAGGTGGCGTAATGCTCCGCCAGATCGCGCAGGTCATAGGCGTAAAGATGCGTCCCTTCCGGGAAGCGGTTCTTGTAGATCGACAGGAGCGTGTCGCGCGGATCGCGGCGCACCACCATGATCCGGGCTTCGGGCAGCGCCAGTTTCACAAGTCCGATATACATGTAGGTCGTGATCGACTTGTCGGTGATGATGTCCGCGCCGGGGAATCGGTCGGCCATCACCCGCAGGAAATCATGGCCCAGCGCGGCGATCTCGGGCGCGGGGATGTCGCGCAGGCGGCGCATCTCGTCATAGCGGTCGGGGCGCGCGAAAATCAGCTTCTGGCAGGCCGATTGCAGCAGCGCCACCTCGCCCGCCCCCGTCACGCGGGAATGGCTGGCGATGATCTGTTCCACCAGCGTCGTCCCCGACCGGGGCATCCCGGTGACAAAGATCGGCGCCCCCGTGCTGGCGCCGTCGATGCGGGTTCCCGCCCAGTCGAAGCCGCGCATCGCCTCCTGCACCGCCGCCACTTCGGCCCGGCGCGACGCCATGTCGAAGGGAAACAGCTTGCGCACCAGATCGTTGCCCTGCCGGATATAGGGAAAGGCGGCGACATGGTCCTTCTGATCCTCCAGCGCCTTGCCCAGCGCGAAGGCAAAGGACAGGCGCGACCTGTCGGGCAGGTCCGGCAGCGCCATCGCCGCCTGCATCTGGCCGACGATGGGATCGCCCGGCCTGACCTTGTAGCCAAGGATGAAGCTGCGGAAGAGATCACCGTCGGTGGGGGCCAGCGCCAGCGCCCGGCGGAAGGCCTCATCCGCCGCGGCAAAGTCGCCCGCCGTCTGCAACAGGCTCGCCTTGCGGGTCAGGGCGATCACATGGTCGGGCCGCAGCTCCAGCACCCGGTCGATCAGGACCGCCGCCTCGGCATCGCGGTTCACATGGGTATAGACCTGCGCCAGAAGGACCAGCGCCTCGGTCGATTGCCGGTTCGACAGGGCCGCGGCACGTTCCAGCACGGTCACGGCGCGGTCATGTTCGCGCAGGAGCGTCAGCGTATTGCCCAGCGCCACCAGCGCTGGAACGGATTTCGGATGGGCGGCGACGGCGCGTTCGGCAAAGGGCAGGGCGCGCAGGGCCAGCATCTGCTGGTTCAGCAAGGCCGCATAGCGCACCAGCGCCTGTTCCAGATCGGGCGCGCGGGCGATGGCGGCGCGATAGGCCCGCTGCGCCTCTTCCACCTTCTCCTGCCGCCGCCATTCATTGGCCTCGTTCAGCCAGGCCTCGGCATAGAACGGGTCGATCTTCTGCGCCATCCGAAGCGCGGCGATGGCCGGCCCCCCCTGCCCCATCCCGCTCAGCAGGCTGCCCATCATGTTGTGCAGCACCGCGTGCTTGGGATGTTTCGCCAGCAGCGCCGCCACAGCCTTCTGCGCGGGACCAAAGGCCCCTTCGGCGATCTGCCGGGACGCCTGCGCCAGAACCGGCGCGGGAAGCCCCGTCGTATCGGGGCGCGAGGCGCGACGCTGCGCCCCGAACCGGTCCTGCAAACGGATGCGCAGGGCGGGCGGGAGTTGCGAGGTCTTCACCGCCTCCAGAAACACCTTCTCGGCCGCCACCTGCCCGGACAGCGCCACCAGATCGGCCCAGGTCGCCCAGACCACCGGCTCCGCCGGTTTCAGCCGCGCCGCCGCCGCGGCATGGTCCAGCGCGCGGTCGAACATGTCGAAATCGCCGAAGATCCGCGCCGCCTGCCACAGGGGTTCGGCCAGGCCCGGATTGGCGTCAATGATCCGGCCGAAAAGGGGCAGCGCCGCATCGGGCTGGCCGGCCGCCAGTTTCGCCATGCCATCGGCATAAAGCGACTTGATCTCGGCGGCGGAAAGCGGGGCGGTCGTCATGGCGGCAGGGGCCTTTGCAGCAGCGTCAGGGGATCGCCTGCCCTTACCGCGCAAGGGGCCGGAAGTCGAGCGAGGCGCCGAAATGGAAAAGAGCGGGCAATCGCCCGCTCTTCCCATCAGATCAAGACTTGCGTCAGATCAGAACGACAGGCCGAGGCCGATCGAGTACTGGTTCTGGTCGCCAGCAGCGTTGTCCACGTCCGAACCGTAGCCGGCCATCACAACCGCGCCACCGCCCAGATCGTAGTTCACAGCCAGACCGAAGGAGTCGGTCGAAGCGCCAACTTCCGGGTCGATCTCGCCGTAGTTGGCGTGCAGCGACAGAGCGCCGGTCGTGTAGGTCACGCCCAGGCCAACGTGCGAGGAGTCGTTGCCGACGCCATCGAGCGAGGTGTCGGTGTAGCCGATGACGCCCGAGAAGCCGCCAGCGAATTCAGCCGAAGCCGACACACCCCAGACGTCGCCGTTGGTGGTGCCGTTCGAGCCCGACTGATAGCCGAGGCCGAAGCGCAGCGCGGTGCCGCCCATGTCCATCGAGTAGGTCGCACCGATGCCGACGTTGTCGTCCAGCGTGCCGACAGCCGACGAACCGTTGTCAGCCTGCTCGAGCGACAGAGCCACGCCGAAGTCGCCGAACGAGTACTCGTAGCGAACGACCTGGTTGTCCTGCGAGGCGTCGAAGCCGCCAGCAGCGAAGTAGGCCACGTGGGTGGTGTGGTCGTCGCCCATCGAGGTCAGCGAGCCAGCGTCAGCAACGGCCCAGTCCAGAGCGCCGTCGGTGTCGCCCATCGTCAGGGTGCCGAAGGCGCCCGAAACGAACACGGTGGTGCCATCGTCATCGCCGAGGTCGACGTTGGTTTCGTCGAGGTCGATCTTGGCGCCGAAGGACAGGCCGCCATCGGTTTCGCCCGACATCGTGAAGGTCACTTCAACGTCCTGATGGAAGGTCAGGTCGCCGGCAGTGTTGCCCAGAGCGGTGGTCGCAGCAGCGTTCTCGGTCGACAGAACACCGATTTCAGCGTAGCCCGAAACTGCCACTTCGGCAGCAGCGAAACCAGCGGTGCCAGCCAGCATCGTGGTCGCAAGAAGAATCTTTTTCATCGTTTTCCCTCGTTGTCTTAGGAACGCCCACCCCAGGGGAATCCGGGTTGGGGATGACGCTTTCATCAAGCTTAACGCCCCGGATTGCAACGACGGACGCGAGTGGAAAGTTAAAGCCCTCCGCCGTGGTGCAGTCTTGCCACAGTCATATTTCCCGCCCTCCCGCCCTGCCTTTCCAGTGCCCGGCCCCGCGGCCGCGCGCCCATGCGGGGGGAAAAGCCTTGGCACGCCGGAAAGGCTGGGCTAGACAACGGACCAAAGGATAACGGGGGTCTGGATGAACCTGCATCGCTGGGCACGGGTCGCGCTGATGGGCGGCGTCGTCATCTCTCTGTCCGCCTGCGGTTCGGGCTTTGGCAGTGGCGGCCTGTTCGGGCGCGGCGGCAATGCCGAGGCAACGTCGATCCCCGCCGAGGACCTGCTCGATCGCCGCGAACGGGCAGAGGCGCAGCGCGCCGCCGCCGAACGGGCGCGCGGGCCGCGGACCACCCGGTCTTCCTTCCTCGATCTGTTCCGCAACGGCACCGATCCCAACACCACGGTCGAGGTGAACAAGTATCTCTGGGTTGCCGCCCAAGATGTGCTGAATTTCCTGCCCATCGAATCGGTCGATCCCTTCACCGGCGTCATCGTCACCGGCTTTGGCACCCCGCCCGGCGGCGGCCGCGCCTATCGCGCGACGATCTATGTGCAGGACCCGGCGCTGGATGCGCGCAGCCTGAAGGTCGCGTTGCAGTCGAGTGGCGGCGGCGCGGTCGATGCCGGAACCGTCCGCGCTGTCGAGGATGCAATCCTCACCCGCGCCCGCCAGCTGCGGATTCAGGACAGCAACCTGTAAGCCGACCCCTCGCCCCGGCTGGACCTTGGCCGCGCGCCTTGTATAACGGCGCGCGCAACCGATTGCTTGGGACAAGATGATGTCGCGCTACGAACCCGGCCAGACCGAACCGAAATGGCAGACCGCCTGGGAAAAGGCAGGTGCCTTCACCGCGCGGCGCGACCCGGCCAAGCCCAAGTATTACGTGCTGGAGATGTTCCCCTACCCGTCGGGGCGCATCCATATGGGCCATGTGCGCAACTACACGATGGGCGATGTGGTGGCGCGGCAGAAGGCGGCGGCGGGGTATTCCGTCCTGCACCCGATGGGCTGGGACGCCTTCGGGATGCCCGCCGAGAATGCCGCGATGGAACGCGGCGGCCACCCCAAGGACTGGACCTACGGCAATATCGCCGACATGCGCGCCCAGATGAAACCGCTGGGCCTGTCCATCGACTGGTCGCGCGAATTCGCCACCTGCGACCCGGAATATTATGGCCAGCAGCAGGCCATGTTCATCGACATGATGGAAGCGGGGCTGATCTACCGCAAGAATGCCATCGTGAACTGGGACCCGGTCGATATGACCGTCCTCGCCAATGAACAGGTGATCGACGGCAAGGGCTGGCGGTCCGGCGCGGCGGTGGAGCGGCGGGAACTCACGCAGTGGTTCTTCAAGATTTCCGACTATTCCGAAGACCTGTTGAACGCGCTCGACACCCTGACCAACTGGCCTGAAAAGGTGCGGCTGATGCAGGCCAACTGGATCGGCAAGTCGCGCGGGTTGCAATTCGCCTTCGACACCGTCGCTGCGCCTGCGGGCTTTGACCGGCTGGAGGTCTATACCACCCGCCCCGACACGCTCATGGGCGCCTCCTTCGCCGCCATCTCGGCCGATCACCCGCTGGCCAAGGCGCTGGAACACGACCCCAAGGTCGCGGCCTTCATCGCCGAATGCCGCAAGGGCGGCACCTCGGCCGAAGAAATCGAGACGGCAGAAAAGATCGGCTATGACACCGGCATCCGGGTAAAGCACCCGCTGGACCCGGCATGGGAACTGCCGGTCTGGATCGCCAACTTCATCCTGATGGATTACGGCACCGGCGCCATCTTCGGCTGCCCCGCGCATGACCAGCGCGATTTCGACTTCGCCACGAAATACGGCCTGCCGATCAAGGCCGTCTTCGTCGCCGAAGGCGCAGAGGATGCCCCCTTAGCAGAGGCTTTCGTGCCGATGAAATCCGAACGCGTGACCTATGTCCGCGGCTTTGCGGGCGCGGCCACCCAGACCGGCGAAGAGGCCATCGCCGCCGCCATTTCCCACGCCGAAACAAATGGTTACGGCAAGGGCGTCACCAAGTATCGCCTGCGCGACTGGGGCATCTCGCGCCAGCGCTATTGGGGCTGCCCGATCCCCGTCATCCATTGCGCCACCTGCGGCGTGGTGCCGGAGAAGAAGGAGAACCTTCCCGTCACCCTGCCCGATGACGTGACCTTCGATGTGCCCGGCAACCCGCTGGACCGCCACCCGACCTGGCGCGATTGCACCTGCCCGAAATGCGGCGCCAAGGCCCGGCGCGAGACGGACACGATGGATACTTTCGTGGATTCGTCCTGGTACTACGCCCGCTTCACCGCGCCCCGCGCCACCACGCCGACCGTGGCGGAAGATGCCGAGTACTGGATGAATGTCGATCAGTATATCGGCGGGATCGAACACGCGATCCTGCACCTGCTCTATTCCCGCTTCTTCGCCCGCGCGATGCAGAAGACCGGCCACCTGCCGCAAAAGGCCGTGGAGCCGTTCAACGCCCTCTTCACCCAGGGCATGGTCACGCATGAGATCTACCTGACCACAAAAGTGGAGGGTAACGCATTTCGTGGTATTGGTGAGGAACCGGCAAGATACACTACCAAGTACCACTTTCCTGAAGAAGTGGAGAAACGCGACGACGGTGCGTTCCTGATCGCGACAGGCGAGCCAGTGGAAATCATCCCGTCGGCCAAGATGTCCAAGTCAAAGAAGAACGTCGTCGATCCGATGAACATCATCGCCCAGTTCGGCGCCGATACCGCGCGCTGGTTCGTGATGTCCGACAGCCCGCCCGAACGCGACGTGGAATGGACATCCTCCGGCGCCGAGGCGGCCTTCAAGCACCTCTCCCGCGTCTGGCGCATCGCGGATGAAATCGCCAAGTCCGACGCCCCTGCCAACCCCGCCGAAGACACCGCGCTGGCCCGCGCCACCGCAAGGGCGATCGACGAGGTGACGAAGGGCATCGAAGGCTTTGCCTTCAACAAGGCCATCGCCAAGCTCTACGAATTCACCAACACCGTCCAACGCTCGCAGGCTGGTGCGGCGGCCAAGCGCGATGCGATGCGCGTGATGGCGCAGCTCATGCAGCCCATGACCCCGCATCTGGCCGAAGAAGTCTGGTCGATGCTGGGCGGCGCGGGGCTGGTGACGCTGGCCCCCTGGCCCAAGGCCGATCCGGCGCTTCTGGTCGAGGACAGCGTGACCCTTCCCATCCAGATCAATGGCAAGCGGCGGGCGGAAATCACCGTTCCGAAGGACATGCCTGCAACCGAGGTTGAAAAGATCGCCCTCGCAGACGAAGCTGTGGTCAAGTTCCTCGCCGGGCAACCGGTGAAGAAGATCATCGTCGTCCCGGGGCGCATCATCAATGTCGTTGTCTGACCGCCGCCTGTTCCTTCTCGGCCTCGCCGCCCTGCCGCTTGCGGCTTGCGGCTTCACCCCCGCCTATGGCCCCGAAGGCGGGGCCTCGGCGCTGCGCGGGCGCGTGCTGGTGCAGACCCCGCAGACGAAACAGGATTTCGACTTCGTCGCCCGGCTCGACTCACGCCTCGGCAGGGCCACCGATGCGGCCTATGACCTTGGCTATTCCATCTCCACCTCGCGCCAGTCAGGCGGCATCACGGCCAGCAACGTGACCACCCGCTACACCTTGCAGGGCAGCGCCACCTGGACATTGACCGAACGCGACAGTGGCGAACGCGTGGCGGGCGGAACCGTGCGCGCCTTCGCCTCCTGGTCGGCCACCGGCACCACCGTCGCCAGCCTCGCCGCCGAGGATGATGCCGCGCGCCGCCTGTCCATCATGCTGGCCGATCAGGTGATGCTGCGCCTCATCGCCGCCGCGCCCAGCCTGACCCCATGATCCTCAAGGGGGCCGAGGCCGCGCGCTATTTCACGCGCCCCGATCCGGGCCGTCCCGCCCTGCTGATCTTCGGCGCCGATCCGATGCGCGTGGCACTGAAACGGCAGGATGTCATCGCCGCCCTCATCGGCCCCGAGGGCGAGGGCGAGATGCGCCTGACCCGCATCCCCGCCGCCGACCTGCGCAAGGACGCGGCCCTTCTGGCCGACGCGATCAAGGCGCAGGGCTTTTTCCCCGGCCCCCGCGTGGCCTTTGTCGAGGATGCGACCGACAGCCTGACCGCCACCCTGACCGCCGCCCTCTCCGATTGGCGCATGGGCGATGCCACGATCATCGTCACGGCCGGCGCGCTGACCGGCAAATCCGCCCTGAAGACCCTGTTCGAGAAACACCCCAGCGCCCTCTGCATCGGTCTCTACGACGATCCGCCCACGCGCGAAGAGATCGAAGAGGCGCTGAAGAAGGCCGGTCTCACCGCCATCGACCGCGAGGCGATGGCAGACCTCACCTCCCTTTCCCGCATGCTCGATCCCGGCGATTTCCGCCAGACGCTGGAAAAGATCGCGCTTTACAAGCATGGCGACCCGACCCCCCTGACCCCGGCCGAGATTGCCGATCTTGCCCCCGCCACGGTGGAGGCGGCGGTCGATGACCTGATCACCGCCGTCGCCGACAGGAAGGTGGAGGCGATCGGTCCCCTCCTGCGGCGGCTGGAGGCGCAGGGAACACAGCCCGTCGGCCTCTGCATCGCCGCAATGCGCCATTTCCGCACCCTGCATGCCGCGGCAAGCGAACCGGGCGGGGCCGCTGCCGCCTTGGGCCGGATGCGGGGGATGAACTTCAAGGTCCGCGACGCGATGATCCGCCAGGCCGGGACATGGCCGCAGCGGAAACTCGAAGACGCCATCGCCCATCTGGTGGAAACCGACCTGACCCTGCGCTCGGCCTCGCGCGCCCCGGCGATGGCGGTGATGGAACGGGCGCTTCTGAAACTGGCCCTGATGCGGGGCTGAGGTCGCATCCGGACGCCCGGACGTCCATCCCGGCCTGTTCCGCGCCCGGCCGCCCGCGCAGGATGGGCAAAGCGAAAGGCCCTGCGCATGTTCAACCGCCTCCGCCCCTTCGGCCCCGCCATGCCTTCCCCGGCATGGCGCGAGGCGCTGCGCGCCGCCTGCGGGGCAGGGGTCGGCCTTCTGGCCTGCGAGGCGTTGCTATGGCTCGTCACCCCCGGCGCGGCTTCGGGGCCGGTTCTGCTGATCGCGCCCTTCGGTGCTTCGGCTTTCCTGATCTTCGTGGTGCCGAACAGCCCGCTGGCACAGCCCTGGTCGGTGGTCGCAGGCAACAGTGTCGCGGCGCTTGCCGCGCTGGGAACCGTCGCCCTGCTGCCCGATCCGCGCCTTGCCGCCCCGCTGGCTGTGGCGCTGGCCGTGCTTCTGATGGCTGCACTCCGCGCCCTGCACCCGCCCGGCGGGGCCGTCGCCCTTGCCACCGTCCTGGCGGCGGGCGATCCGGCCTTTCCCGGCCTGGCCTTCGCTGCCCTGCCCGTCGCCGCCGGATCCTTGGGCCTTGTCCTGGCCGGGCTGCTCTGGAACCGGGCCACCGGCCGCGCTTACCCGTTTCGCCAGCCTGCCACATCATCCGCTCATGGCACCCGCGATGCGGCCCCCGACCACCGCCTCGGCCTGCCCCCAGAGGCGCTGGCGGCGCTGCTCGACCGGCTCCGCATGGGCCCGAATATCGGCCTGGGCGATCTGACCCGCGTGCTGGATGCCGCCGAGGCCGAAGCGGCCGCCCGTCACCTTCAGGGCCTGCGTGCCGCCGGGGTGATGTCGCGCGATCTCGTCACCGTTCCCCCCGATGCGACTGCCACCACACTGGCGCAGCTGTTCCGCCGCCACGGCTTCAAGACCCTGCCCATCCTGGAAGACGGGCTTTACCGTGGCCTGGTGGACCAGTCGGCGCTTCTTGGCCTGACCGACCCCGCCGCCACCGCAGCCAGCCTTGCCCGCCCGGTGACACCCCTTCCGCCCGAAGCGGAGGCGGCGGATCTGATCGACCGCCTCGCCGATGGTCGCCAGCAGGCCGTCCCGATCACCGAAGATCGGCGCCTCGTCGGGCTGGTCACCCACTCCGACCTCATCGCCCTTCTCGCCGCGCGCCTGCGAGGCGGCTAGACAGCCGCGCCCGCCCATGTCGTTATGGCCGCATGTCCGATGCCTTCACCGCCCTTCATCAGGAATGCGCCGCCCTCGGCACGCGGCTTTTCACCCTCACCACCCATGATCTTGGTGCAGGCCTGTTCCGCCGCGTCCACAGCTCGCATCCCGGCGAATACCCCACCCATGGCACCAAGCCGCTCCTGCGCGATGCTTGGTACGATCTCTGCGTTACCCGCGCGCAGCCCTTCATCGCCAACAGTCCCGAGGAATTCGCCACCGTCTTCTTCGATCACGCGCTGATCACCGCGATGGGCCTCGGCTCGGCTGCCAATCTGCCAGTCATCGCGCCGGATGGCACCGTTCCCGGCACCGTCAACCTGCTGGCCGAGGCCGATCACTTCACCCCTGACCGCCTTGCCGCCTATACCGCCCTGATCGACCGGCACCGCCCCGCCCTTCTGCCCTTCATCTTGGGATAAATACTCCGCGGGGGTCCGGGGGCGCGAAGCCCCCGGGTGCCTGCCACAAAGCGAACCGCCCATGGCCTTCACGCTCCGCCAGCTTCAGTTCTTCGTCGCCGCCGCAGAGGCGGGCAGCGTCTCGGGTGCGGCCCGCGCGCTTTCCATCTCGCAATCCTCTGTGACCGAGGCGATCCGCGCGCTGGAGGATGATCTGGGCGTAATCCTCTTCGACCGGCAGGCGCGCGGGCTGCTGATCACCCACAAGGGCAGTGCCTTCCTGCGCCATGCGCGCCAGATCCTTGCCGATGTCGCCACGGCCCGCACCGCCTTCCGCGATGAGGCGGAAACCGCCACCGGGCGGCTTTCTCTCGGCGTCACCTCGCTGGTGGCGGGCTATGTGCTGTCCGACATCCTGTCGCGCTTCCGCCGCGCCTTCCCGCAGGTCGATCTGAACGTGATCGAGGATAATGGCGACTATCTCCAGCATCTGCTGATCGGAGGGGAGCTGGACGTGGCGGTGCTGCTGACCTCTTCGGTCAAAGACCGGATGGCCTTGCAGGTGGAAACGCTGCTCGTCTCTCCCTACCGGCTCTGGCTGCCGCTCGGCCATGCCCTGGCGCAGCAGGAGGCTATCGCGCTGGAGGAACTGGCAGGCCAACCCCTGATCCAGCTCATGGTGGACGAGATCGAGGAAAGCACCCGCCGCCTGACCGCCGCCCTGCCGGTGAAGCCCGAAGTCGCCTTCCGGACCCGCAGTGTCGAGGCCGTGCGATCGCTGGTGGCAACCGGCGCCGGGCTCGCCATCCTGCCCAGCCTCGTCTATCGCCCCTGGTCGCTGGAAGGCGACCGGATCGAGATCCGCGACGTGTCAGGCGACTTGCCCACGGTTCAGGTCGGCCTCGCTTGGCGCCGCGGCGCGCCCCTGTCACCGCCCGCGCTGAACTTCATCCGCTCGGCCCAGAGCAACGTGCCGAACCGCTGACCGCCGCCCTGAAATGCAAAAAGGCGCCACGCATCGCGCGACGCCCCTGCAATGTCCTTTTTCGTGCTGGCTCAGGCCGTCTTGCGACGACGCAGAAAGCCCAGACCAGCCAGACCGGCCAGAAGACCCAGCATCGACGCGGGCAGCGGCACTGCCGAGATGCTCGCCTGAAGGGTGCCGGAGTTGTCGTTATAGGCAACGTCGCGGAAGAACAGCGAGACCGAGGTCGATGCAGCCGTGTAAAGGATCTGATACGTGTGCGACGGATTGAACGCACCCCAGTTGATCGCGCCAAGCCCAAGAATCTCGACACCCACGTCCGTGCCGAAGGGAGACGGGATCGTCGACGTGTCGGACCAGACAGAGCCACCGGGCGTGCGCTGGAAGTACTCAGCATCGCCGCGACGACCATCAAGACCAGACACGATCGCAGTGCCAGAGATCGTCAGAAAGTACTGGTTCCCGGCGGTCAGCCCCGAAAGAACCAAAGGAGAGGTGATCGACGTACGAACGTCAATGTCACCCGAGTCAATCACCGCCGCATTGGAGACGTTCGCAACCCCGAGGGTCGACAACGCCAGTGCGGCTGCAAGCATGAACTTTTTCATAACGGACCCCCGTCCAATAAACACTCTTTCACCGTGTATTGCGGATGGGCACGGCCCGAGTCAAGTTTTCTTTACCAATCCTAATATGACGTTTTTCTAACGGGCATTGGGGTTACAGGGCGTTCTCAAGGCTGCGGCCAGTGCTCTGCCGGGTCTCTCCAGCCACTCGGAATGGCCGTTTGCCATCGCCCGAGATGCCACCAGTTCCGAACTCCAGCGTGTATCGCCCTGCGGCAGGCAATCCGACCCGCGGGATGGCCCATCGCATGCGTTAGACGGACTGCGTCCCGTCGGCGAACCGCCGCCTCGAGAGAGGATCTGACGGACCCCAAGCTAAGCCACTGAATTAAAACAGGTTAACAGCACTCCCAAGAAAGCCCGCCAAGACCGCAGGCGGCAGTCTCCCAAGGAAGACGCGGCGACAAGGGGAATTCTGCCGCCGAGGTCCATTTCCGCCCCCAGCGCCCCGTGATAACCTGAGGTTGTGCCCCGCTCTTCACGCCTTAACGGCACCGCCAGAACTTTCCCTGCCGAGAAACCGGCGCGAACCGGCCGCTCGGCACAGCCCCGGCGCCCCATGGCAGAGGCTGCACCTGCGGCAAACATTCGCCGAACTGTCGATGACTGCCTAAACAAAATGCAGGTTCTGCCGTGCGCTGCTGTCATCCATGGCGCCCGATGCATGGCTGACAGCAGCTTCCTCGGCGATGATTCCCGTGTTTTGGCCGAGGACACCGCCCGCACAGGCCCTTCCGGCGCCATGACACGAATCAACCCGCTCAGTCGCTCCCAACTCACGATCCGACCGGTCTGTTTGACCCTCACATAAGGGTTCGCGCGCGCGAGCGGGCAGATGCGCGCGCACGGAACCCAAAAAAAAGGCACGCTCCGACCAAAGCAACACGGCATCCAGGGCAAAGACCAGCATGCACACCAGCACCAGTGCCCCCTTGCCACCTCCCCCAACCACACCAGCCCCTGCCGCAGCGCGGCGTATCCCGTCGGTCATCGTCAGCCGCCCATCCCGACCCATCGGAAAAACCGAATGCACCCATCAGCGTTTTGATATTGCGAAACGCCCGCGCCCGCATACCGTAGCGGCCATGACCGGAACACCGGCATCCGCGCCTGGGCATCCGCGCCCGCGCGCGCCACCAACGGGAGATCATCCAGCATGACCATAAGCAGCCTGAAGCTTGCCGCCACCACCGCCCTTGCCCTGATCACCGGCCTCAGCCCCGCCGTCGCCCAGATGACGGAGATCGGCCCCGGCGAAGGCGAACTCTCCATCGTCGCCTGGGCCGGCTATATCGAACGCGGCGAAACCGATCCGAAATTCGACTGGGTCACGAAATTCGAGGAATCCACCGGCTGCAAGGTCAGCGTGAAGACCGCCAACACCTCGGATGAAATGGTCGCCCTGATGAACGAAGGGGGCTTCGACCTCGTCACCGCTTCGGGCGATGCCTCGCTGCGCCTGATCGCGGGCGACCGCGTGCAGGAAATCAACACCGCCCTCATCCCGTCCTGGGGCACGATCGACCCGCGCCTTCAGAACGCGCCCTGGTATGTGGTGGACGGCAAACATTACGGCGTGCCTTATATGTGGGGGCCGAACGTCCTGATGTACAACACCGAAGTCTTCAAGGAACCGCCCACCTCGTGGAATGTGGTCTTCGAGGAGCAGACCCTCCCCGACGGCCAGTCGAACAAGGGCCGGGTGCAGGCCTATGACGGCCCGATCCATATCGCCGATGCCGCGCAATACCTGATGTTCCACAAGCCGGAACTGGGCATCACCTCGCCCTACGAGTTGAACGAAGATCAGTACAAGGCCGCGCTCGATCTGCTGCGCGGACAGCGCGAACTGGTCAGCCGCTACTGGCATGACGCCTTCATCCAGATCGACGATTTCAAGAATGAAGGCGTGGTCGCCTCCGGCTCCTGGCCCTTCCAGGTGAATCTGCTCAAGGCGGGCGGTGCGCCGGTTGCTTCGGTCATCCCGCAGGAAGGCGCCACCGGCTGGGCCGACACGACGATGCTGCATGTCGATTCGGAACATCCGAACTGCGCCTATATGTGGTTCGAACATCAGCTTTCTTCGAACCTGCAATCCGACCTGTCGGTCTGGTTCGGCGCGAACCCCTCGGTTCCCGCCGCCTGCACCGACGGGCGCGGGATGCAGACGGCCGAGGGCTGCACCACCAACGGTCTGGATGATTTCGAAAAGATCCGCTTCTGGACCACCCCGGTCGCCGACTGCTCGCAGGGCGAAGATACCTGCGTGCCCTATTACCGCTGGGTGTCCGACTATATCGGCGTGATCGGCGGCCGCTGACCGGCCCCTTTCCAACCAAGCAGGGTGCGCGCCTTCGCGCGCACCCTCCCTCTCCTTTTGCCTGTCGGAGTCCTCCCCTCCATGACCGCCGCCGTCGAATTCCTTCGCGTTTCGCGCCATTTCGGCCCCGCCTCCGCCCCGGTAAAGGCGGTGGATGGTGTCGATCTGACCATCGCGGAAGGGTCCTTCTTCGCCATGCTCGGCCCCTCCGGCTCTGGCAAGACCACCTGCCTGCGCCTCATCTCGGGGTTTGAAAAACCCACCAGCGGCACCATCCGCATCTTCGGGCAGGACGTGGGCGACATCCCCCCGAACCGGCGCAACGTGAACACGGTCTTTCAGGATTACGCCCTCTTCCCCCATATGAACGTGCGCGACAACGTGGGCTACGGCCTGATGGTCAAGGGCGTGGACCGCCGCACCCGCGATGCTCGCGCCGAAGAGATGCTGGCGCTGGTGAAACTCGAAGGCTACGGCGACCGCAAACCGGCACAGCTTTCGGGCGGTCAGCGTCAGCGCGTCGCGCTGGCCCGCGCCCTGGTGAACGAACCCAAGGTGCTGCTGCTGGATGAACCGCTCGGCGCGCTGGACCTGAAACTGCGCGAGGCGATGCAGGATGAGTTGAAGGCCCTGCAATCCCGCCTCGGCATCACCTTCGTCTTCGTGACGCATGACCAAGGCGAGGCGCTCAGCATGGCCGACAGCCTTGCCGTCTTCAACGAAGGCCGCATCGCCCAGATCGGAACCCCGGCCGAGGTCTATGCCCGCCCCCGCACCCGGTTCGTGGCCGATTTCGTCGGCTCCTCCAACGTCCTGCCGCCCGAGGTGACGCGGGCCTTCGGCGGGCCGATGAAATGGGCCTCGCTCCGCCCGGAAATGCTGCGCGTCACCGCCGCCGATGGCGTGGCGCTGGCGGGCACCGTCACCGGCATCCGCTACCTTGGCGCGGGATCGCGCCTCTCCGTCGCGCTGAACGGCACCGAGGTTGCGGCCCTTCTGCCCGCAGGCCAGCCCGTGCCGGAACCGGGCGCCACCGTGGGCCTCGCCTTCGATCCCGCTGCGCTGCATGTGATGGAGGGCGAGGGATGACCTCCCCCACCCCCGCCATCCTGCCCGAACGCGGGCTTGCCGACCGGCTCACCGCGCTTTTCTGGCGCCATCCGCGCCTGCTGCTGGCCGTCCTTCTCACCCCGCCGCTGCTCTGGCTGGGGGTCGTCTATCTCGGCTCGCTCTTTGCCCTGCTGCTGCAATCCTTCTATTCGATCGACGAATTCTCCGGCGTGGTGAAAGAGGAATTCACCCTCAAGACCTATGCCGAGCTGTTCCGCGCCCAGAACCTCGACATCATCATCCGCACGCTGGTCATGTCCGCCGCCGTCACCATCGGCTGCGCGCTGATCGCCTTTCCCATCGCCTATTACGCCGCCCGCTTCGCGCGGGGAAAGTGGAAGGCCGTCTTCTACCTTGGCGTCATGCTGCCGCTCTGGTCCTCCTACCTCGTCAAGGTCTATGCGTGGAAACTGATCCTCGCGAAGGAAGGCATCATCACCTGGGCCGCCGAAGGCGTGGGCCTGTCGATGATCCTGAACGCCATCCTCGCCATCCCCGGCATCGGCGGGAACTCCCTCTCCACCAGCCCGCTCGGCACTTTCATCGTCTTCGTCTATGTCTGGCTGCCCTACATGATCCTGCCGATGCAGGCCGCGCTGGAACGCGTGCCCACCTCGATGCTGGAAGCCTCCGCTGACCTTGGCGCCTCGCGGGCGCAGACCTTCCGCACGGTGATCCTGCCATTGGCCATGCCGGGCGTCATCGCGGGGTCGATCTTCACCTTCTCGCTGACGATGGGCGATTACATCATCCCGCAGATCGTCGGCACCTCGGCCCGTTTCATCGGGCTGGCGGTGTATCAGTTGCAGGGGACCGCCGGGAACATCCCGCTGGCCGCCGCCTTCGCCGTGGTCCCCATCGTCATCATGCTGATCTACCTGACCATCGCGAAACGGAAGGGGGCCTTCGATGCACTCTGACCGCGCCTCGCTGGGATTGAAGATCGCCGCCGTCGGGGGCCTGCTGTTCCTCCACCTGCCGATCCTGCTGATCTTCCTCTACGCCTTCACGACCGAGGACAAATCCTACCAGTTCCCGCCCCCCGGCCTGACCACCCAATGGTTCGGCGTGGCCTGGAACCGCGAGGATATCTGGCCGCCCCTCTACCTCTCGCTCTGGGTCGCCACGATTGCCACCTTCCTCGCCATGATCCTCGGCACGCTGGTTTCTGCCGCCATGGCGCGCACCGCCTTCTTCGGGCGCGAACAGATCAGCCTTCTGATCATCCTGCCCATCGCGCTGCCCGGCGTCATCACTGGCATGTCGCTGCGGTCGGCCTTCTCGATCATGGACATACCCTTCTCCACCTGGACCATCATCCTCGGCCACGCGACCTTCTGCATCGTGATCGTCTATAACAACGCCGTCGCCCGCTTCCGCCGCCTGTCTGGCGGCATCTTGGAGGCCTCTGCCGACCTCGGCGCCAACAGCTTCCAGACCTTCCGCTATGTCCTGCTGCCCAACCTCGGCACCGCCCTTCTGGCAGGCGGGATGCTCGCCTTCGCCCTGTCGTTTGACGAGGTGATCGTCACCACCTTCACCGCCGGCCAGCAAAGCACCCTGCCCATCTGGATGCTTCAGGAACTGGTCCGCCCGCGCCAGCGGCCGGTGACCAATGTGGTGGCCATCGTCGTCTTCCTCGCCACCTTCGTCCCCATCCTCATCGCCTATTACCTCACCCGCGGCGGGTCCGAGACCGCCGGTGCGGGCAAATGACCAAAGGGAGGTCCAAATGGACAGCGCACTCATGACCATCGACACCCAGCTTCTGATCGGCGCCGCTTTTGAGCCCGGGCAAGAGGCCAAGGAGCCGATCCTCAACCCCCGCACCGGCGGCCTGATCCTCGAGGTGCCCGAGGCCTCCACCGCGCAGGTGGACCGCGCCGTCGCCGCCGCCCGCAAGGCGTTCGAGTCATGGTCCCGCACCACCCCCGCCGAACGCGCCGCAGCCCTTCTCCGCATCGCCGACCGGGTGGAGGCCGAGGCCGACAGCTTCGCCGCGCTGGAGGCGCTGAACTGCGGCAAACCGATCAATGCCGCCCGCAATGACGAGATTCCCGCCATCGTGGATTGCTACCGCTTCTTCGCCGGGGCCGTGCGCTGCCAGCATGGCGCAGTGGCAGGCGAATACCTCGCCGGCCACACCTCCATGATCCGCCGCGATCCCATCGGCGTCGTCGCCTCCATCGCGCCATGGAACTATCCGCTGATGATGATGGCCTGGAAACTCGGCCCCGCCATCGGCGGCGGCAATACGGTCGTGTTCAAACCCTCGGAACAGACGCCCCTCACCGCGCTCAAGATGGCGCGCATCCTGGCGGAAGAACTGCCCGAAGGCGTGGTCAACATCGTGGCAGGGCGCGGCCAGACCGTCGGCAACTACCTCATCAACCACCCCCATGTGGACATGATCTCGCTCACCGGCGATGTGGCCACGGGCAAGAAGATGCTGGATGCCGCCGCCAAGACGGTAAAGCGCACCCATCTGGAACTGGGCGGCAAGGCCCCCGTCATCGTCTTTGATGATGCCGATGTGGGCGAGGTTGTCGATGGCCTGCGCGCCTTCGGCTATTACAATGCAGGTCAGGACTGCACCGCCGCCTGCCGCATCTATGCCGGGAAAAAGGTCTATGACCGTCTGGTGGCCGAACTGACCTCTGCCGTCTCCACCATCGCCCTGGGGAACGAGGATGACAGCACCAACGAAATCGGCCCCCTGATTTCCCTCCGCCAGCGCGACCGCGTGGCAAGCTTCGTCAACCGCGCCCGCGAGGTGAACCATATCGAGATCACCACAGGGGGCGAGGTGATGGATCAGGGCTTCTACTACCGCCCCACCGTCATCGCCGGCGCGAAGCAGGAAGACGAGATCGTCCGGCGCGAGGTGTTTGGCCCCGTCGTCTCCATCACCCCCTTCTCCGATTTGGATACGGCGGTGAACTGGGCCAATGACAGCGACTATGGCCTCGCCTCCTCGGTCTGGACCAGGGATGTCGGGCGCGCCATGGCGACGGCGGCGCGGCTGCGCTATGGCTGCACCTGGATCAACACGCATTTCATGCTGACCAACGAAATGCCCCATGGCGGGCTGAAACAGTCCGGCTATGGCAAGGACATGTCGGCCTATGCGCTGGAGGATTACACCGTCGTCCGCCATGTGATGGTGAAACACGGCTGACTGTCACCCTCTGTTTACACCTTCGCGTCATCCTCCCTCTAAGACGCGCGAAGGGCCAACCGTTCCTGTTCCTGCGCGAGGAGGACGCGCAGGAACCAGCCTGCACGTGATCTCGACAGGACCGCGTTTCGATCACGGCCGGATGCCCGGCCCGGAACCATGGGACATGACACAATGATCTGCGCGCCACAGGCCACCACCCTTGCCGAACTGCTCGCCCCCTATCTGCGCGCCGAATGGCGCGACCAGATCGAAGGGGATGGCTCGCTCCGCCGCTCTGCCCGGCTGGGGCATGACCTCTGCGGATCGCTTCACGCCGAACGCGGCGAGGCCGGGTGGAACGTGCTCGGCTGGACCCATGCCCCGCATCCCGAGGATGGCACCCCCGCCCTGCGGCTGCGCCTGAAGACGCGGCTCGATCTGGAAACCCCCTGCGCCCAGCGCGCCACGCGGCATCTGCTGGAAGAGGTGCTGACCTCCATCCTGCTGGAGGACCTGCCTGCCGGGCGTCCCTGGTGGTCGCAGGTCGATCTGCTGCGGATCGAGGATATCGACGGCCTGCATCGCGCGCTGTCGGCCCAGACCCACGGCCTGCTGAAGGCCCGCAGCCTGCCCGATCTGCTGGCGGAACTGGGCCAGACCATCCATTGACCCAGCGGCGCGCGCCCCGCAGGCGGGCCGCGCAAGCCTTTCCTGTCGCCTCCCGCGCGTGCCGCGCGTCCGGCTCCGCGTGAAGGGGCGTTCCGCCCCCTCTTGGCGCATGCGCGCCAATTCACCCCCTGAGAGTATTTGGGGCCAAGATGAAAGCAGCCGCTTCCTCCTGGCCTCAAAGGCTCACTCGCCGAGGTTTCCGCTCCGGGCCGCCGCCCGCCCCGCCCAGCGCCCCGTCGCCCAGCAGCCGGTCAGCAGATAGCCGCCCGTCGGCGCCTCCCAATCCAGCATCTCGCCGCAGGCAAATACCCCCGGCATCGCCCGCAACTCCAACCCCTCCGTCAGCGCCGCCTGCGTGATCCCCCCGGCGGAGGAGATCGCCTCGGCGATCGGCCTTGGCCCCGCCAGCCGCAGGGGCAGCGCCTTCACCGCCTGAAGGATCGGCAGCGCGCGCCCGAATTCCATCACCAGGGCCACCGCCACCGGCGCAAGGCCCAGCTTGCGCAGCCGGTTGGCCAGCGTCTCGCCCGGCTTCATCCGCGCCAGCCGCGCGGCCACCTCGGCCTCGGCCAGATCGGGCAGGAGATCCACCGCCAGCCCCGCACCGTCGCGCAGCGCGGCCGAGACGGCATAGACCCCGCCCCCTTCGATCCCCCGCGCCGAGATGACGAATTCCCCCCGCTCCCGCCGATCCCCCACCAGCAGCGCCGCGCCCTTCACCGGCTGCCCGAACTGCCGCGCCATATGCGGCGACCAGTCCACCGCAAAGCCCATATTGGCAGGCCGGAAGGGCGCGACCTCCACCCCCTTTTCCCGCAGCCACGGCACCCAGGCCGCATCCGACCCCAGCCTCGGCCAGCTTGCCCCGCCCAAGGCCAGCACCACGACCCGAGGCTCCAGCACCTCCACCCCGCCCGGCGTATCGAACCGCCAGCCCGCGCCCTGAAACCCCGTCCAGCGCCAGCGCAGCCGCAGCTCCACCCCCGCAGCGCCCAGCCGCCCCAGCCAGGCCCGCAGCAAGGGCGACCCCTTCATCGCCATCGGAAACACCCGCCCCGAGCTGCCGGTAAACACCTCCTGCCCCAGCGCCCGGCACCAGTCCTGCACCGCCTGCGGCCCGAACGCCCGCAGCACCGGCTCCAGCCAGCCCGCGCCATAGGCCGCCAGAAAGGCCGCCTCGCCTTCATCCTTGGTGACGTTCAGCCCCGACTTCCCCGCCATCAGGAACTTCCGCCCCGCCGAGGGCTTGGCCTCGCAGACCACCACCCGCCGCCCGGCGCGCGCCAGTTCCTCCGCCGCCATCAGACCCGCAGGCCCCGCCCCGATCACCAGCGCATCCATCTTGCCCCCACCGCCGCCCGCGCCATCATCGCCCCATGGACCCGATCTGCCCTCTCTGCCTGCGCCCCATCCCCGAGGGCGTGCCGCAAAGCCTGCACCACCTGATCCCGAAACTGAAAGGGGGCAAGGGGGGGCCGACGGTGCTGGTGCATCACATCTGCCACAAGGAAATCCACGCCCGCTTTTCCGAGGCCGAACTCGCCCGCCAGTTCAACACGCCCGAGGCGATCCGCGCCGATCCCCGGATGCAGGGCTTCCTGACCTGGGTCGCCAAACGCCCGCCCGAATTCCTGTCGCGCGTGCCGAAACGGCGGCGCTGAGGCGCGTCAGAACATCGCCTTCATCCGCCGCACATGCGCCGCATCCGCCCCCAGCGCATCGGCGGCCAGCAGCAGCGCGCCCTCCACCGCTTCCTCGGCGACAAGGTCCAGAAGCCCCCAGTCCCGCGCCTCGGCCGCGCCGATGCGGCGGCCCGCAAGGATGATCTGCCTCGCCCGCGCCGGCCCCACCAGCGCCGCCAGCCGGCGCGGGTCCGACGGTTGCGGCAGATAGCCCCGCTTCATCACCGGATAGAAGAACTCCGCCCCCGGCACCGCCACCCGCAGATCGCAGGCCAGCACCATGCCGAAGGCGCCCCCCGCCAGCGTCCCGTTCAGCGCGGCCAGCGTCAGCCCCGGATAGGCCGCGATCCGGGCCGACAGCACCTCCCATTCCGGCGCCTGGCCCAGCCCCTGAGCCATCCCCTCCAGATCCGCCCCGGCGGAAAACACCTTTCCCGCCCCGGTCAGGATCAGCACCGCCACGCCCTCCGCCGCCGCCTGCGCCACGGCGGCATCCAGCGCGGCCAGCATGTCCTGCGTCAGGGCATTGGCCTTTTCCACCCGGTCCAGCGTGATGATCCGCGCCCCGCCGCGATCCTCGACCCGGATCACGGGATCAACCCCACGGCGCGCCGCACGCCCTCATCCCGCAGGGAAACATCGCGCCCCAGCCAGCCATCCGCCGCCGGCCCGCACATCCAGACCAGCGCCCGCGCCGGCCATTCGGGGGGAATGTGGTCCTCCCAGGCGATCTGGCTCACCGGGTTGATCCCCGATGCCCTGATCTTGCGCTGCATCTCGGTCGCCACCGTGCCCGGCGACAGGCCCAGAACGCGGATGCCATGCGGCCCCTCTTCCAGATGCGCCGCCTGCGTCAGCATCAGCGCCCCCGCCTTCGACGCGCAATAGGCGCTCCAGCCTTCCAGCGGCCGCACCGCCGCGCCCGAAGAGACGGTGATGATCGTCCCGCCCCCCTGCGCCCGCATCGCGGGGATCACCGCCTTCATCCCGTGAAAGACGCCCTTCAGGTTGATGTCCTGCACCCGGCCCCAGTCTGCCGGGTCCGCCTCGGCCAGCCGCGCGATGGGCTCCAGCACGCCCGCATTGTTCACCAGCACGTCGATCCGCCCGAACCGCGCCATGACCTGCGCCACCGCGCCCTGCACCTGCCCCCAATCGGCCACGTCGCAGCCCAGCGCCATCGCCTCCGGCCCGATCTCCCCGGCCAGCGCGGCGATGGCCGCCGCATCCCGCGCCAGCAGCGCCACCCGCGCGCCTTCGGCCGCAAAGGCCCGCGCCGCCGCCGCGCCGATCCCCCGGCTTGCCCCGGTGATCACCACCACCTTGCCTTGCATCTGCCCTGCCCCCTGCCTGTCCGCGATCACAATTCTGCCACGGACATAAGCCATGCCAGCGCGGCGTTGGAAACCCTTGACCCGGCCAAGCCCGGGGTGGATGCTCCGCGCCGACTGATTTTTTGCATCGAAACGAGGTTGATTATGCGCATCCGCAGGCTGGCAGGCAGCACTGCCCTGGTCATGGCCCTGGCCGCACCGGCCATGGCCGACGTGACGCCGGAACAGGTTTGGGAAAACTGGCTCGCCCTGGCACAAAGCAACGGGCAGACGGTCACCACCGAAAGCGTCGTCCGCGATGGCGATACCCTGGTGGTCACTGGCCTGTCGCTGGATTTCGCGCAGGAAGGCGTGACGGGCGAAGGCAGCATCGGAGAGATGCGCTTTACCGATCAGGGCGACGGCACCGTCGCCGTGACCATGTCGGAAAACTATCCGATCTCGCTCACCTTCCCGCCGCCGCCGGATGCGCTCGAGGATGAGAACGAACCCACCACCATCACCGTGGACATCACCCAGCCCGGCCTGTCGATCATCGCCAGCGGCGACTCGGCGGAAACGACCTATGACTTCACCGCCCCCACCTTCACCGTGGCGCTGACCAGCATCGAAGGCGTCGATGCCGCCGCCGTGGATGCCAAGGCTGAGGCGACGCTGAGCAATGTCACCGGCACCTATCTCTTCGTCGCCGGCGAAGGCGAAGCGGCGACGTCCGACCTCACCTCCAGCTTCGCCGCCGACTCCATGACCCTTGTCGTCAACGGCACCGATCCCGATCCCAGCCCGGCTGATGACGGCACGGCGGCCGGCCCCTCGACCGTCAAGGTGAATGTCACCATGAACGATATCACCGGCACCACCGACGGCACGCTTCTGGCCACCGCCGCCATGGCCGACATGGCCAGCGCGCTGGAGGCGGGCTTCACCTCCGAAGGCACGTTCAACATCGGCACCACCACCTATGACATGGAAGTGACCGATCCGACGGGCGTGACCAAGATCACCGGAACCGGCGAAAGCAGCAATATCGCCTTCGCCATGGATGCCACGCGCCTGTCCTATTCCGGCGGGGCGAAGAATGCCGTCACCTCCATCTCGGCCCCCGACATCCCCTTCCCCGAGGTCAAGATCACCTATGGCGAGGCGGCCTTCGGCTTCCTCATGCCGGTCGGCGTGACAGAGGAACCCGCCGATTTCACCTTCCTGACCCGCCTCGTCGATTTCTCCATTTCGGAAGAGATCTGGGCGCTCTTCGATCCGACGAACCAGCTTCCGCGCGATCCCGCCACGCTGATCATCGACACCAAGGGCACCGCCAAGCTGGCCGTCAACCTGATGGACCCGGCGGCGATGGAGGCGATGGGCGACGCCCCTCCCGGCGAGTTGAACTCGCTCGACATCACCGAACTGCGCGCCAAGGTGGCCGGGGCCGAACTCACCGGCACCGGTGCGCTGACCTTCGACAACACCGATCTGGTGACCTTCGGCGGCATGCCCGCCCCCACCGGCAAGATCGACCTGAAACTCACCGGCGGCAACACCCTGATGGACAAGCTGGTCCAGATGGGCCTGCTGCCGGAAGATCAGGCGATGGGCTTCCGCATGATGCTGTCGATGTTCGCCAATGCGACGGGCGAGGATGAACTTTCCTCCGTCCTCGAATTCAAGGATGGCGGCTTCTTCGCCAACGGCCAGCAGCTTCAGTAACGCCGGTCCCGACCGCAGCACAGGCCCCCGCCGCCGGGCGGGGGCCTTTCGCTTGCCCCCCCCTCTCCGCTTGCACAGGCGCCCATGCCGGACTACCTGCAAGGCGTCTCTGATCAAGGACTGGCCATGACCGCATCGCTTCCCGACCTGACCGCCCGCCTTCTCGACGCCGCCCGCAAGGCGGGGGCCGAGGCGGCGGATGCGCTGGCCATCCACGGCACCTCCACCACCATCGACGTGCGGCGCGGCGCGCTGGAACAGGCCGAACGGGCCGAGGGCACGGAAATCGGCCTCCGCGTCCTTTTCGGCGGCAAACAGGCCTGCGTCTCCTCCTCCGACATCTCGGATCGCACCATCGCCGCGCTGGCCGAACGCGCCGTCGCCATGGCGCGCGAGGCGCCGAATGACCCCTATGCCGGTCTGGCCGATCCCGATGCCATCGCCCGCGACTGGAACCTTGCCGCGCTCGATCTGGCCGATCCCGCGCCCGAACCCGATGCCGCCACGCTGGAATCCGACTGCCGCGCCGTAGAGGCCGCCGCCCTCGCCGCCCATGGCATCACGCAGGTCGAGGCATCGGCAGGCTATTCCGCCCGCGCCATGCACCTGGCCGCTTCCAACGGCTTTTCGGGTGGCTATGCGCGCACCTCCCGCTCCCTCTCTGCCGTGGCCTTCACCGGCGAAGGCACGGGGATGGAGCGTGACTGGGCCGGCGAATCCCGCACCTACCAATCCGACCTGCCCGATGCGGCGGGCATCGGCGCCCTTGCCGCCGAACGCGCCCTCTCCCGCGCGGGCGCGGTGAAACCCGTCACCGGCACCTATCCCGTCCTTTTCGACGAACGCATCGCCTCGTCCCTCATCGGCCACCTCCTCTCGGCGGTGAACGGCGCGGCCATCGCCCGCGGCGCAAGCTGGCTGCGCGACGCGCTGGGCCAGCAGGTCCTGCCCACCGGCCTTTCCGTCATCGAAGACCCGCACCGCCCCCGCATCGGCGCCTCGCGCCCCTTCGATGGCGAAGGCCTGCCCACCCGCCGCCGCGCCATCGTCGAAGACGGCATCCTCACCGGCTGGACGCTCGACCTCGCCACGGGGCGCAAGCTCGGCCTGCCCAGCACCGCCAATGCTGCACGCGGCACCTCTGCGCCCCCGTCACCCTCCACCTCCAACATCGACCTGACGCCAGGAACCCGCACCCGCGATGACCTGATCCGCGATATGGGCACCGGCCTTCTCGTCACCTCGATGATCGGCTCCACCATCAACCCGACCACGGGCGATTATTCGCGCGGCGCGGCGGGCTTCTGGGTGCAGAACGGCGTGATCTCCCATCCCGTCAACGAATGCACCATCGCGGGCAATCTGCGCGACATGCTCCTCCGCCTGATCCCCGCCAATGACGCCCGCGCGCATCTTTCGACCCGCGTCCCCTCCTGCCTGATCGACGGTCTCACCCTTGCCGGGGCCTGAGGACGACCTCTCCCTCCTGATCGAGGCCGCCCGCATCGCGGGCCCCATCGCGCTCCGTTATTGGAAGCGGAACCCGAAGGTCTGGCAGAAGGGCGATGAAAGCCCGGTGACAGAGGCCGACCATGCGGTGAATGAGGCGCTGCATCACCACCTGCAAACCGCCCGCCCCGCCTATGGCTGGCTGTCCGAGGAAAGCCCCGACGACCCCGCCCGCCTTGCCGCCCGCGATGTCTTCATCCTCGATCCGATCGACGGCACCCGCGCCTTCATCGACGGCGAAGACAGCTTCAGCCACGCCCTCGCCGTGGCCCGCGACGGGGTGGTGACGGCGGGCGTCGTCTACCTCCCTGCGCTTGACCGCCTTTTTGCCGCCACGCTGGACGGCCCCGCCACGCTGAACGGCACCCCCATCCATGCCAGCACACAACCCGGCATCGAAGGCGCCACGATCCTGACCCCCGCCGTCAACCTGAAACCCGAATTCTGGCCCGGCGGCGTGCCCGATGTGAAACGCAGCTTCCGCACCTCCGTGGCCTATCGCCTTGCCCTTGTGGCGCAAGGCCGCTTCGACGGAATGCTCTCCTTCCGCCAAGGCTGGGAATGGGACATCGCCGCAGGCAGCCTGATCGCCGCCCGCGCGGGCGCCACGGTGACGGACAGGCATGGCGCAGCCCTGCACTTCAACCGCCCCACCCCCCGCTCCGACGGCCTGATCGCCGCCGCCCCCGGCCTGCACGCCGCCCTGCGGGCGCGGCTTGGCGCTTAGGGCTTCATCAGGTCCTTCAACTCATAGACCAGCCGCAGCGCCTCCATCGGCGTCATCTCATCCGGCAGCGCCTCTTTCAGCCGCGCCTCCACCGGCGATTCCTTCGCCACCACGCGCGGCGCCGGCGGCGCAGCAGGGGCCACGCTGAACAGCGGCAGATCGTCGATCAGCGCCTTCGGCCGCGCCCCCCCCTGCCGTTCGCCGGATTCCAGCGCCTCCAGCACCACCTTCGCCCGGTCCACCACCGCCTGAGGCAGCCCCGCCAGCCGCGCCACCTGCACGCCATAGGACCGGTCCGCCGCCCCCTTCCGCACCTCATGCAGGAAGATGACCTCGCCCTCCCACTCCTTCACCCGCACGGTGGCATTCTCCACCCCCGGCAGCTTGCCCGCCAGCGCCGTCATCTCATGGTAATGCGTGGCAAAGAGCGCGCGGCAGCGGTTCACCCCGTGCAGATGCTCCATCGTCGCCCAGGCGATGGACAGCCCGTCATAGGTCGCCGTCCCCCGCCCGATCTCGTCCAGGATCACCAGCGCCCGGTCATCCGCCTGATTCAGGATCGCCGCCGTTTCCACCATTTCCACCATGAAGGTGGATCGCCCCCGCGCCAGATCATCCGCCGCGCCCACGCGGCTGAACAACTGGCTGACAACACCGACATGCGCGCGGCTTGCAGGCACAAAACTCCCCGCCTGCGCCAGCAGCGCAATCAACGCGTTCTGCCGCAGGAAGGTGGATTTCCCCGCCATGTTCGGCCCGGTCAGCAGCCAGACCGCCGGCGTCTCCCCCTCCGTCAGCGCGCAGTCATTGGCCACAAACGGCCCCGCCCCCTGCCGCCGAAGCGCCCGCTCCACCACCGGATGGCGCCCGCCCTCCACCACGAAGGCGCGGCTGTCATCCACCACCGGCTCCGCCCAGCCCTCCTCCGCCGCCAGATCGGCCCAGGCCGCCGCCAGATCCACCTCGGCCAAGGCCCGCGCCGCTGCCCCCACAGGCCCACTTGCCGCCAGCACCGCCGCCCGCAGCGCCTCGAAATGCCGCTTCTCGATCTCCAGCGCATGGTTCCCGGCATTCAGGATGCGCGTCTCCATCTCCGACAGGTCCACCGTGGTAAACCGCACCTGCCCCGCCGTCGTCTGCCGATGGATGAAGGTCTCCGACAAGGGCGGCGACAGCATCCGCTCCGCATGGGTGGACGTCGTCTCAATAAAGTAACCCAGCACATTGTTATGCTTGATCTTCAGGCTCTGAATGCCCGTCTGCGCGATGAAATCCGCCTGCATCGCGGCGATCACCCCGCGCCCCTCATCCCGCAAGCGCCGCGCCTGATCTAGGTCCTCGTCATATCCCGGCGCGATGAAGCCCCCATCCCGCGCCAGAAGCGGCGGCTCCGCCACCAGCGCCTGATCCAAGAGGTCCACCAGCGCCTCATGCCCCAGCAGCGCCGCCGCCGCCTCGGCCAGCAGCACAGGCGCCCCCTCCAGCCGCGCCGCCACCGATACCGCCTGCGTCAGCCCCGCCCGGATCGCGGCAAGGTCACGCGGCCCGCCCCGATCCAGCGCCAGCCGCGACAGCGCGCGGTCCATGTCCGGCACCCGACGCAGCGCATCGCGCAATTCGGCGCGCAACAGGCTCTGTTCCAGCAGAAAACGCACCGAGTCCAGCCGCGCATGGATCACGGAAAGGTCACGCGACGGCGAAGACACCCGCCGTTCCAGCAGCCTTGCCCCCGGCGCCGTCACCGTCCGATCCACCGCCGCCAGCAGCGATCCGTCCCGCCCGCCGCTCAAGGCCTGCGTCAGTTCCAGATTGCGCCGCGTCGCGGCGTCGATCTGCATCGCGCCCCCCGCCGCCTCTTTCACCGGGGGCCGCAGCAAGGGCAGCTTCCCCCGCTGCGTCAGGTCCAGATAATCGACCAGCGCCCCCATGGCCGAAAGTTCCGCCCGGTCAAACCGCCCGAACCCTTCCAGCGTCCCCACATCGAACAGCGCGCACAGCCGCTTTTCCGCCGAGACGCTATCAAAAGACCCCCGTGCCAACCGCGTCAGCGATGCGCCGGATTCAGTCACTATTCCGGCCCAATCCGCCTCTCGCGCCTCGGAAATCAGCACCTCGCGCGGGGCCAGCCGCGCCAGTTCCGGGCCCAGCCGCGCCGGCGCACAGGGCATCACCCGCAACTCGCCCGTCGAAATATCCGCCCAGGCCAGCGCCGCCTCGTCCCGCACCTCGCTGAACGCACAGAGGAAGTTATGCCGCCGCGCCTCCAGCAGCGCATCTTCGGTCAGCGTGCCGGGTGTCACCAGCCGCACCACATCCCGCCGCACCACCGCCTTGGACCCGCGCTTCTTCGCCTCGGCCGGGTCCTCCAACTGTTCCGCAATCGCCACGCGAAACCCCTTGCGGATCAGCGTCAGCAGATAGCCTTCCGCGGAATGCACCGGCACCCCGCACATCGCGATGGGCTCACCCAGATGAAACCCCCGCTTCGTCAGCGCGATATCCAGCGCCTCTGCCGCCGCGACCGCATCCTCGAAGAACATCTCGTAGAAATCGCCCATCCGGTAGAACAGCAAGGCGCCGGGGTTCTGCGCCTTGATCTCCAGATATTGCGCCATCATCGGCGTCACGCTGTCTTCGGTCATCGGTCCCCCTGTTCGGGGGAAACCCTACAAAAGCGTCAAGTCCCGCGAAAGGCCCCGCCCGCTATTTCGCGAAGGCCGCCTGATCGCCCCAGACCGCCTTCACCCGCGCATCCCGCCCGCAGGACTCGCGGTAAAAGGCATAGGCATTCCGCTTCTGCTTTGGCCCCGCCCGCGTCAGCACGATATCCCGGCTCTTGTAGTAATCCTGATGATAGTCCTCGGCCTCATAGAACGGCCCCGCCGCCAGAACGGGCGTGACGACAGCCGCACCCAAAGCCCGCGATGCCTCCGCCACCGCCGCCTCTGCGCTGGCCTTTTCCGCAGAGTTAGAGACGAAAATCGCCGTCCGATAGCTGTCCCCCCGGTCGCAGAACTGCCCGCCGTCATCCAACGGATCGACCGATCGCAGGAACAGCCGCAGCACCTCGTCATAGCTGATCTTTGCGGTGTCGAAGGTGATCTCCACCGCCTCGTAATGCCCGGTTCCTCCGGCCACCACCTGCTTGTAGGTCGGGTTCTCCACCGTCCCGCCGGTAAAGCCCGACACGACGGAAATCACCCCCGGCACCTTTTCGAAATCCGCCTCCACGCACCAGAAACATCCCCCCGCCACCACCGCCTTCCCCGTGGCGGCATGGCTGGCGGCCCCCAGAACGGCCGACAGGAAAACAGTGACGATCACGGCAGCAAGGGTGAACAGACGATGCATCGGCGAAACTCCTTTGCCCGCACCCTCGCCCCCGCGCCCGTTCCCCGCAACTCACCCTGCCGTGACCTCACGCACAGGTGACAGGCCCCCTTCCCCTTCCGCCAACCCCCCACTACCCTCGCCGCAACAGCAGAGGGCCCCCATGATGGACGCCATGACCGACCCCATGACCAACCACGTCTCCACCCACGCCGCGGAAGAGGATATCCGCAACGAAAGCATCCTCATCTATGTCAACGGCCGCATCGTCCCGAAAAACCAGGCGCTGATCTCGGTTTACGACTCGGGCTTCATGCTGGGCGATGGCGTCTGGGAAGGCATCCGCCTCTATGATGGCAAATGGGCCTTCATCACCGAACATATGGACAGGCTGTATGAGGCGGCAAAGGCCATCGACCTCGACATCGGCATGACGCCGGACCAGATGATTTCCGCCGTGTTAGAGACGCAAAAGGCCAATGGGATGCACACCGATGCCCATTGCCGCCTGATGGTCACGCGGGGGGTGAAGACCCGCCCCTTCCAGAACCCACGCCTGTCGCAGCAGGGGCCGACCGTCGCCATCATCATGGAACACTCGCGCCCCAAACTCCCGCGCCCCATCACGCTCGCCACCGTGCCCCACCTGCGCGGCCTGCCCATGACGCAGGACCCCAAGCTGAACAGCCATTCCAAGCTGAACTGCATCCTCGCCTGCATTGCCGCGCAAAAGGCCGGCGCGGATGAGGCGCTGATGCTCGATGTCCATGGCTTCGTGAACACCACCAACGCCTGCAACTTCTTCATCGTCCGCAAGGGCGAGGTCTGGACGAGCACAGGCGACTACTGCATGAACGGCATCACCCGGCAAAAGGTCATCGACCTCTGCCGCGAAAACGGCATCCCGGTATTTGAACGCAACTTCTCCCTCGTCGATACCTATGGCGCCGATGAGGCGTTTCTGACCGGCACCTTCGGCGCGCAGACGCCCGTGGGCATCATCGACGGGCGGCAGATCGGCACCGGCCAGATGGGACCGATGACCGAACGGCTGCGCGGTCTTTACAAGGCCTTGATCGCCCGTTCGTAGCGTGGCCACACATTGCGGCACAGAATACGGCACAACATCCGGCACAGGGAAAACAGATGAAAATAGCCATGTGGTCCGGCCCCCGGAACCTCTCCACCGCCATGATGTATGCCTTCGCCGCAAGGGGCGATTGCGCGGTCTGGGATGAACCCTTCTACGCCGCCTACCTGTCCGCCACCGGCATCCACCACCCGATGCGGGATGAAATCATCGCCGCCCATGACCCCGATCCCGCATCGGTCGCCGCCGCATGCATCGGCGCTATTCCGGCTGGAAAATCAATCCATTACCAGAAACACATGACGCTCCACATGATCCCTGAATTCGACCGGGGCTTCATGCGCGACCTCACCAATGTCTTCCTGATCCGCCACCCCGCCCGCGTCGTGGCCAGCTACAGCCAGAAACGCGAAGCCCCCACCCTCGCCGATATCGGCTTCGTGCAGCAGGCCGAACTCTTCGACGAAGTGGCGCAATGGATGGGCCGCCCGCCGCTGGTGATCGACAGCGCAGATATCCGCGCCAACCCACGGGAATCGTTGACAAAACTCTGCGCCGCCCTTGGCATCCCCTTCACCGAAAACATGCTCCACTGGCCCGCCGGACCCAAACCCTATGACGGCGTCTGGGCCCCGCATTGGTACAACGCCGTCCACGCCTCCACCGGCTTCGGCGATGCGGAAGGCCCGCTTCCCACCCTTCCCGCCGATTACGCCCCCTTGGTGGAACAGGCCCTCCCGCATTATCAAAGACTTGCACGGTTCAAGCTCTGACGGTTTCCCATCAACCGCGCGCTTGCCCCAGGGCGCGCGGCAAAGCAAACTCCCCTTAACCAGCATCGGGGAGGATGCCATGCTCAACCACTCCACCGCCGCCGCCCGCACCGCGCGCGTCTATCTCAGGGCCGAAGATTGCAAACTCGACGACCTCGCAACCCTTTGTTCGCAAACCGTTTCCCTCGCGGATTACCCTTTCGCGGCGGATGTGCAGAAGAATATCCTGATCTATGATTGCCCCAAACTCCTGCCCGCCCTGTCAAACCCCGATGACCGCCGCGCCCTGATGGCCGAATGGGCCGAGGCGATGCTCACAGGCCCCGGCGTGGTGGTGCTCAAGGGCGCCGAACCCGACCTTGCGATGATCGACGAGGCGAGCGCCATCTTCTGGCGCCTGATCGAGGAGCAGAACCGTTCAGGCACCGGCGGCGGCGACCATTTCGCCAAGCCGGGAGCGAATGACCGGCTCTGGAATTCCTTGGAAAAACATTGCCTTGCGGACCCTGCCAATTTCGCCCGCTACTACGCCAACCCCTTCCTCGCCGCGATATCCGAGGCATGGCTTGGCCCCCATTACCAGATCACCGCGCAACTGAACGTGGTCAACCCCGGCGGCGCGGCACAGTCGCCGCATCGCGACTACCATCTCGGTTTCCAGTCGGCGGCGCAGATCGAACGCTATCCCCGCCATGTGCAACTCCTCTCGCCCGTCCTCACGCTCCAGGGCGCCATCGCCCATGTCGATGCCACCATCGAAACCGGTCCCACCCAACTCCTGCCGTTCTCGCAGGCATACGAGGCGGGCTACCTCGCCATGAACCGTCCCGACTTCCGCGCCTATTTCGTTGAAAACCATGTGCAATTGCCGCTGGCCAAGGGCGACATGCTGTTCTTTTCGCCCGCCCTTCTGCATGCCGCCGGCACCAACCGCAGCGCCGATATCCGCCGCATGGTGAACCTGTTCCAGGTCTCCTCCGCCTATGGCCGCGCGATGGAAACGGTGGATCGCAGGCGGATGACAAAGGCGCTCTATCCCCTTCTGCGCGCTGCGAAAAACGACGGCAGCCTTTCGGATACCCAGATCGCCCACGCCATCGCCGCCTCTGCCGAAGGCTACAGCTTCCCCACTAACTTGGATCGTGACCCACCCTTGGGCGGCATGGCCCCCAAGACTCAGGCGGCACTGGTGGCCGAGGCTTTGGCAGCGGACTGGGAAGCCGAAAGACTCAATGCTGCGCTGGACGAACAGGCCGCGAAGAAGTGCGCCTAAATCCACCGCAGTTGACAAGGAACCGGCATGGGACAGACATTGCGGCATGGTGCCGAGTGATCCTTTGTTCCGCTTGTATTCGCTCCTGAACGGTGAGGCATCCTTCTCCCCGCTGCGTGTCGCCGAAATCCCCCTACCGGCATCCAGAAAGCTGAAATGGTCGGCACGCTCTGTGTACATCACGGTGCGCGACGCACAAAAAATCGCGCATCATCCCATGCACGGAATGGACGCGACCAAGGGGCTTTGTTTGCCCACGGTCATTCAGGACGGCGACTATTTCCAGTCGACGAAACGCGGTTCAGACCTTCAGATTGAAGTTGTCCTTCACGACGCCGCAAATCCAAAGCGCGCCTACTTTCTTGTCCTCAGCCGCAATCGCGAAGATACCGGAATCTTCATTCGCACATTCTACTTCACGTCAGAATTATCGCGAAACAAGATGAAAGGCGCGACACGCCTTCACATCCAAAGCCACCACAACTTCTTTGGAATGTGAGGGGGGGACCCACAGCTCCCCCCAATACATAGGCCCATCTTGCGATGACCTGCGGACGTGGGATTTACCGCATCACTCACATGAGGAACATAGTATCCTCACATCCTTTAGTCAAGCTAACGCCTTGATTCAACAAGGATTAATCCGATAGCAAAAAGACTCTCGGATCAATGACTTAGCTCTTCACCCGCGCGTTCCGCGTGGCAATCAGCTTCAACCGCAGCGCGTTCAGCCGGATGAACCCTTCGGCATCCTTCTGGTCATAGGCCCCCGCGTCTTCCTCGAAGGTCACATGCTTCTCGGAATAGAGCGAATGGTCCGACCACCGCGCCACCGTCCGGGCCGATCCCTTGTAAAGCTTCACCCGCACCGTGCCCGTCACATGCTCCTGCGTCTTGTCGATCAGGGCCTGCAAAGCCTCCCGCTCGGGGCTGAACCAGAAGCCGTTATAGATCAGTTCCGCATAGCGCGGCATGATCGAATCCTTCAGATGGCCCGCACCGGAATCCAGCGTGATCTGCTCAATCCCGCGATGCGCCTCCAAGAGGATCGTCCCGCCGGGGGTTTCATAGAGCCCCCGCGACTTCATCCCGACAAAGCGGTTCTCCACCAGATCCAGCAGGCCAACCCCATGCCGCCCGCCCATCTCGTTCAGCCGGGTCAGGATGGTGGCGGGCGACAGCGCCTCGCCATTGATCGCGACGGCATCGCCGCGTTCGAAGGAAATCTCAACGAATTCAGGGGTATCCGGCGCCTTCTCCACCGGGACCACGCGCTGATACACGAATTCCGGCGCTTCCTCGGCGGGGTTTTCCAGCACCTTCCCCTCGGAAGAGGTGTGCAAAAGGTTCGCATCCACCGAAAACGGCGCCTCGCCCCGCTTGTCCTTGGCGATCGGAATCTGGTTCGCCTCGGCGAATTCCAAAAGCTTCGTCCGGCTGGTCAGATCCCACAGCCGCCACGGCGCGATCACCTTGATCGACGGGTCCAGCGCCGCCACGCCCAGTTCGAACCGGACCTGGTCATTGCCCTTCCCCGTCGCCCCATGCGCCACGGCATCGGCACCCGTTTCCTGCGCGATCCGCACCAGTTCCTTGGAAATCAGCGGCCGCGCGATGGACGTGCCCAGCAGATAAAGCCCTTCATACAGCGCATTGGCCCGGAACATCGGGAAGACGAAGTCGCGCACGAATTCCTCGCGCACATCCACGATATGGATGTTTTCCGCCTTGATCCCCATCAGCAGCGCCTTCTGCCGCGCCGGTTCCAGCTCCTCGCCCTGCCCGAGATCGGCGGTGAAGGTCACCACCTCGCAGCCATATTCCGTCTGGAGCCATTTCAGGATGATCGAGGTATCCAGCCCGCCCGAATAGGCGAGGACGACTTTCTTCGGCTTCAGCATGGTGCAGCGCCCTTATCCTTGGGTTTTCCGGCGCGGGGTGTATCGGGTAATCCCCTTGCGGGCAAGGGCGGCGCGGGCCATGAGGGGAGGCCAGGCGCAAGGATGGAACCTTGCCGAAAGCTCGCATAGGCTAAAGCGCGGCATGGGGCCATTCTGGCCGCTGCAACAAGGGGATTTCTACCGGATGTCGGACTTCACCACCCGTGCCCGCCACGCGACAGCCGCCCTCCGGGACCTGTTTCCCGAAACACCCCTGCAACGCAACGAACACCTGTCGCAGCGCTATGAGGCCGACATCTGGCTGAAACGCGAAGACCTGACCCCCGTCCGCAGCTACAAGCTGCGCGGCGCCTTCACCGCCATGCGCCATGTGCTGGACGAAACGCCCGACCGCCGCCATTTCGTCTGCGCCAGCGCAGGCAACCACGCGCAGGGATTGGCCTTCGCCTGCCGCCATTTCGGGGTTGAGGGCACGATCTTCATGCCCGTCACCACCCCCCAGCAAAAGATCGACAAGACCCGCGCCTTCGGCGGCGAAAACGTTCGCATCGTCCTGACCGGCGACTATTTTGACCAGACGCTGGCCGCCGCGCAATCCTTCTGCGCCGAACGGCAGGCGCATTTCCTGTCGCCCTTCGACGATCCCGACGTGATCCTCGGCCAATCCTCCGTCGGCGTCGAAATCCTTGACCAACTCGGTCAGGCGCCCGATCTGGTGATCCTGCCGGTGGGCGGGGGCGGCCTGTCTTCCGGCGTCACCGCCTACCTTCGGCAGGCCGCACCCGCCACCGACTACCGCTTCGTCGAACCGCTTGGCGGCGCCAGCCTGATGGCCGCCCTGCGTGCGGGCGAACCGTCCAAACTTCCCCGCGTCAACAGCTTCGTCGATGGGGCCGCCGTGGCGCGGCTGGGTGACATCACCTATCGCCATCTGGACTGGATCGACGCGACCAATGTCCTCCTCGCCCCCGAAGACCGCATCTGCGTCACCATGCTGGAAATGCTTAATGTCGAAGGCATCGTGCTGGAACCGGCAGGTGCGCTGTCGGTGGACGTGCTGCCCGAACTGGCCGAGGAAATCCGCGGCAAGACGGTGGTCTGCGTCACCTCCGGCGGGAATTTCGATTTCGAACGCCTGCCCGAGGTGAAGGAACGCGCCCAGCGCTATTCGGGCGTGAAGAAGTATTTCATCCTGCGGATGCCCCAACGCCCCGGCGCCTTGCGCGAATTCCTCGGGATGCTCGGCCCGGATGACGATATTGCCCGCTTTGAATACCTGAAGAAATCCGCGCGCAACTTCGGCTCCGTCCTGATCGGGATCGAAACCAGCCGGCCCGAGAATTTCCGCGACCTCTTCGCCAAGCTGGACGCGGCCGCCTTCACCTATCGCGACATCACCAGCGACGAGATACTGGCCGAATTCCTGATCTAGGCCATCGCCACCTCCAGCCTTGCCAGCGCGGCACGCGACCGGGCGAACAGATCGGCCAGCGCGGCGGGGTCGAAGGATTGTCCCTGCTCCACCCTGCGGCAGCAGTCCGCCAGATCCTCCAGCCCCATGGTCAGCGCCGATCCCTTCAGGAAGTGCAGATCGGCGGCCATGGCAACCGGGTCATCCATCGCCCGAAGCCGCGCCACGACCTGCGCGCTTTCTTCAAGAAACAGCGCCAGCACGTCGGGAAAGGCCTCCGCCCCGATCTCGTCACGCAGGGACTGCACCCGTATGGGATTCACCAGCATCGCACCCTCCGTCCGGCCTGTCACACAGGATGCAGGCCAATCCTTCACGCCGGGTGAACGCCTCCCCGAAAAAGCACGCAATCTTAGGGGTTTACCGGGGGTTAAGCCGCACCCGTCCAGAATGGGCGCGGAAAGGATTGGCCCATGTCACAGGATGCCCCGCGACAGGTGCTTGTCGTCGATGACAGCGCCGCACAACGCCAGATGCTCTCCCGGCAACTGGCGCGCTGGGGCTATGGCGTGGTGCAGGCCGCCTCGGGGGGCGAGGCACTGGCGCTGGCCCGGGCCACAGATTTCGACATCGTCCTGTCGGATTGGGTCATGCCCGGCATGTCGGGGCCGGACTTCTGCCGTGCCTTCCGCGCCCTTCCTCGGGCGGGCTACGGCTATTTCGTCCTGCTCAGCGCGAAATCCTCCAAGGACGACATCGCCATCGGGCTCGACAGCGGGGCCGACGACTTCCTCACCAAACCCGTGGATGCGACGGAACTCCTCTCCCGCCTCCATGCCGGCGAGCGGATCCTTGCGATGCAGGCCGAACTGCGCCGCCGCAATGCCGATCTGGAACGCATCCATGCCGATCTGCATCGTGATCTGGCCGAGGCGCGGCGCCTGCAACTATCCCTCGCGCCCGAACCTGTTGTTGCCCTTGGCCCGGCCGAACTCGTGTTCCTCCTGCGCCCCTCCGGAATGCTGGGGGGCGATCTGGTCGGCTGGTTCCCCATCGCCGCAGGGCGCATCCTGCTGTTTGCCGTCGATGTTTCCGGCCATGGCGTTGCCGCCGCCCTGATGATCGCGCGGCTTTCGGCCCTGCTGGCCACTGGGTCGCGCGACCAGAACATCGCCTTCCACAATGGCCGCCCCCTGCCGGTGGAGGCGGTGGTGGCCCGCCTGAACCGCATCCTGCTGTCCGACCGGACCGGCGACCTCTACCTCACCCTCCTCTGCGCCGAACTCGACCTTGCCACCGGCCATCTGCGGCTGGTGCAGGCGGGCCATCCCCATCCGCTGCTCCTGCGGGCCGATGGCGCGGTGCTTGCGCTGGGCGAAGGCGGGCTGCCCGTGGGGCTGGTGCCCGATCCCGGCCATTGCGCCCTCGACCTGCATCTGCATCCCGGCGACCGCCTCTTCATCGGCTCGGACGGGCTGATCGAATGCCCCGGCCCGGGGCGGGGCGATCTGGGCGATGACGGGCTGGTCCGCCTGCTTCTCGGCCAAAGCCAGCAGCGCGGCACCGCCCTTGCCGACGGTGTCATCGCGGCGCTGTCGGATCATGCCGGAACCGCCGACTTTCCCGATGACGTCTCCGCCATCGTGCTCGACTGGCACGGACCCTAGCGCAGCAGGCCCAGAACCCGCGCCAGCATCGCCCGGTCCCCGTCATTGCCCAGCAGGTCCAGCCCCGCCCGCGCTGGCATCCACACCGCGCGATGCCCCGCCTCGGAGGGCGGACCGAGCCGGCGCACCGGATGCGCCAGGTAGATGGAACAGACCTTCTCCGCCCACAGATCGTATTCCGGCATATAGGTGAACCGCCGGAAGGCCCCCAGCCGCCGTGTCACCGCGATCTTCCACCCGGTCTCTTCAAACACCTCGCGGTGCAGCGCGGCCACGGGATGTTCGCCCGGATCAATCCCGCCACCGGGAAGCTGATACTCCGGCACAGGCTCGGCCTGATGCGTCGCCAGCAACTCCTCCCCGTCAAGAAGGATGGCATAGACCCCCGGCCGCCGCTTGTAGCGTTGACCTTGCTTCACTTGTTCCCCATATCGGCGGATCATCTCTTCGGTCCCGTGTTTGCGCATGCCATATTGGCGCGGTATCAGGGGTCGGCACAATCGGGAAACCCAATGACCATCGGCTCTCAACTCGCCTGGGACGATACTGTCCTGCCGTTTCAGCTTGACCGCTCGGATATCCGCGGCCGTGTCGCGCGTCTCGATGGCGTGCTGGATCAGGTGCTGAAGCAACACGCCTATCCCCCGGTGATCGAGGCGCTGGTGGCCGAAGCCGCCCTCCTCACCGCGCTGATCGGCCAGACGATCAAGCTGCGCTGGAAGCTGTCGCTGCAAATCCGCGGCAACGGCCCCGCCCGGCTGATCGCGACGGATTACTACGGCCCGTCCGAGGATGGCCAATCAGCCCGCATCCGGGCCTATGCCAGCTTCGACCGCGACAGGCTCGACCATGCCGCCCATCCCTTCAGCCAGATCGGACAGGGTTATCTTGCCATCCTGATCGACCAGGGCGAAGGCACGGTCCCCTATTCCGGCATCACGCCCATCGCGGGCGGCTCGCTCTCGGCTTGCGCGGAAACCTATTTCGCGCAATCCGAACAGCTTCCCACGCGCTTTGCCGTCACCTTCGGCAAAAGCCAGACCCCCGGCTCCGCGCCGCATTGGCGCGCCGGAGGCGTGATGCTCCAGCACATGCCCAAGGCTTCGCCCTTCGTGGCGGGCGGCGGCGGCACGGGCGAAGGCGGCCTTCTGACCCATGCCGACATCCTGTCGGGCGACGAGGGCGAGAACTGGACCCGCGCAAACCTCCTCCTCGACACGGTCGAAGAGATGGAACTCATCGGTCCCTCCGTGCAACCGACCGACCTTCTGGTCCGCCTGTTCCACGAAGAAGAACCGCGCGTCTTCGATGCCCAGCCGATCCGCTTTGGCTGCTCCTGCTCGGAAGAGAAGGTCCGCAACTCGCTGTCCATCTATTCCGCCAAGGACATCGCCTATATGACCACCGACAAGGGCGTGGTGACGGCGGATTGCCAGTTCTGCGGGGCGCATTACGAACTCGATCCAAGGACCGTCGGCTTCGAGGCGGCAAAAGCCCCCGATGCATGACGCCGAAACCCGGCTGCGCGCGGCCCTTTCCCGCCCCGCGCGGCCGTCGTCGGATTTCGACCTCAATCCCGCCCTCTCCCTCCCGCCGGGCCGGAGCCTGCGCCCCGCCGCGGTGCTGGTCCCCGTCTGGCTGCGCCCCGAGGGTGCGCGGCTTATCCTCACGAAACGCGCCTCGCATCTGAAACATCACCCCGGCCAGATCGCCTTTCCGGGCGGCAAGGTCGATGCGGAGGACGATGGCCCCATCGGTGCCGCGCTCCGCGAAAGCCGCGAAGAGGTGGGGCTTCCCTTCGATCTGGTGGAAATCGCGGGCACGCTGCCGGAACATGAAACCGTGACCGGCTTTTCCGTGACCCCCGTCCTCGGCTTCATCCGCGATGACTTCACCCCCCTCCCCGAGGCGGGCGAGGTGGAAGAGGTTTTTTCCCTGCCGCTGTCCCATGTGCTGACGCCGGCCAACTATGCCATCGAACGCCGCCGCTGGCGCGAGGAATGGCGCAGATACTATGCGGTGCCCTATGGTCCCTATTACATCTGGGGGGCCACCGCGCGCATCCTGCGCGGTCTGGCCGACCGGGCGCAGGGGTAAGGCATGAGGCTTTCGGGCGACTGGCTGACAAATCCCGCCGCGCAATCCGTCTGCGCCGCCTTGACGGCGGCCGGGCATCAGGCGCTTTTCGTCGGTGGCTGCGTCCGCAACGGCCTGCTTGCCATGCCCGTGGGCGATATCGACATCGCGACCGATGCCCCCCCGGATCGCGTCTGCGCGCTGACCCAGGCGGCGGGGCTGAAATGCATACCGACGGGCATCGACCACGGCACCGTCACCATCATCGCCGGGGGCCGGCCCCACGAAGTCACCACCTTCCGCCGCGATGTCGAAACCGATGGCCGCCACGCCACCGTCGCCTTCTCGACCCGGATCGAGGAAGATGCCGCCCGCCGCGACTTCACCATGAACGCGCTCTATGCCCGCCCCGATGGCACGCTGGTCGATCCGCTGGGGGGCCTGCCCGACCTGCACGCCCGCCATGTGCGATTTGTCGGCAATCCAGACCAGCGAATCCGCGAGGATTATCTCCGTATCCTGCGCTTCTTCCGTTTCACCGCCTGGTATGGCGATCCTGCCCTGGGGATGGATGCCGACGGTCTGGCCGCCTGCGCCGCCGGGATATCCGGCCTCGCCGACCTGTCGCGCGAAAGGGTGGGGGCAGAGATGCGCAAACTCCTTGCCGCGCCCGATCCCGCCCCCGCCGTGGCCAGCATGGCGCAGGCGGGCATCCTTGCCGCGCTCCTGCCCGGCACCGACCACCGCGCCCTTGCGCCGCTGATCCATCTGGAACAGGGCGAACCGATCCGCTGGCTGCGCCGCATGGCGGCGCTGGGCGGCGGCGACCCGACCGATGCGCTCCGCCTTTCCCGCGCCGAAGCGCGCGATCTTGCCCGCCTGCGCGAAGCGATGGCCGGAACCGGAACACCCGCCATGCTTGGCCATGACCTCGGCACGGCGCTGGCCTTCGATGCCCTCCTCCTGCGGGCTGCGCTCCTGGAACAGCCCCTTCCGCAAGGCGCACGGGACGAGGTGGCGCGCGGCAGCACCACCGCCTTCCCGATCACCGCCGCAGACCTTCCCGCCCTGTCCGGCCCTGCGCTCGGCCAGGAACTGAAGCGGCTGAAATCCCTCTGGCTGGCCTCCGACCTGCGGTTGTCGCGGTCACAACTGCTTTCCTGACGGTTTCCCTTCCCGGCGAAGGGGTCTATATGGTGGGGTCTGGAAAAGAGGCTTCACCCCGTGTTTCGTTTTTTCGAAGGCCTCGTTGACCCCTACGGTCCCTACGAGCAAACCGATACGCCGCCCCGGCGGCTCTGGCCCTTTCTGAAGGACTATATCCGCCCTTTCCGGGGGGTGTTTGCCGTCACGGCCATCCTGTCGGTGCTCACCGCCTTCGCCGATGTGGCGCTGATCTGGTATGTCGGGCGACTTGTGGACCTTCTGGCCGAGAACGGCCCGCAGCAGGCCTGGGCGCTCTACGGGACCGAGATGATCGCCGTCGCGCTGGCCGTCCTGATCCTGCGCCCGATCCTTCTGGTGGGCAATGTCGCGCTTCTGCACAACACCATCCTGCCGAATTTCGGCACGATGATCCGCTGGCGCGCCCATGCCCATGTCATCCGCCAACCCGTCGGCTGGTTCGAATCGGATTTCGCGGGCCGCATCGCCAACCGCATCATGCAGACGCCCCCGGCGGCAGGCGATGCCGTGTTCCAGACCTTCGACGCCGTCGCCTTCGCCTCGATCACCGTGGTCGGCGCGGGCATCATGCTGGCCGATGCCGACCCGCGGCTTCTTCTGCCGCTGATCATCTGGTTCGCGCTTTATGCCGCGCTGGTGCGCTGGACGATCCGCCACGCAGGCCCCGCCGCCAAGGCCAGCTCCGACGCCCGCTCTGCCGTCACGGGGCGGGTGGTGGATGCCTATACCAACATCCATTCCGTCAAGCTCTTCGCCCATGACGCCCGCGAACTCGATTACGCCAAGGAGTCGATCGAGCACGCGCGCGAGACGTTCAAGCAAGAGATGCGGATCATCACCAAGATGGACCTCGCGCTGACGGTCCTGAACGGCTTCCTCATCGTCGCCATCACCGGCTGGGCGATCCTTCTGTGGTATCAGGGCGCGGCCACCATCGGCACCGTCGCCGCCGCCTCGGCCCTCGTCCTGCGGCTCAACAACATGACCTACTGGATCATGTGGGCCTTCTCCTCGCTCGTGCAGGCCTTGGGCGTGGTGCAGGAAGGGATGGAAACGATCACCCATCCCATCGGCCTTGTGGATGCGCCGAACGCCAAACCGCTCCAGTTCCGCGAAGGCCGGGTCGAGCTGGACAATATCCAGCACCATTACGGGCGCGACTCGGGCGGGTTGCAGGGCGTCACGCTGACCATCAACCCCGGTGAAAAGATCGGCGTTGTGGGCCGCTCCGGCGCGGGCAAGTCCACGCTGGTCAAACTGATGCTGCGCTTCTACGACTGCGAAAGGGGCCGCATCCTGATCGACGGTCAGGACATCGCAAAGGTTACCCAGAACAGCCTGCGCAGCCGAATCGGCATGGTGCAGCAGGACAGCTCGCTCCTCCACCGCTCTGTCCGCGACAACATCCTCTACGGCCGCCCCGACGCGACGGAAGACGAGATGATCACCGCCGCAAAGCGGGCCGATGCCCATGACTTCATCCTCACGCTGGAAGACCCGCAAGGTCGCCGCGGCTACGACGCCCATGTCGGCGAACGCGGCGTCAAACTCTCCGGCGGTCAGCGGCAGCGCGTGGCGCTGGCCCGCGTCATCCTCAAGGACGCCCCCATCCTCATCCTCGACGAGGCGACCTCGGCGCTGGACTCCGAGGCCGAGGCCGCCATTCAGGATGCGCTTTACGGCGTCATGCAGGGCAAGACCGTCATCGCCATCGCGCATCGCCTGTCCACCATCGCCGCCATGGACCGCATCATCGTGCTGGAAGACGGCCGCATCGCCGAACAGGGCACCCATGCCGACCTTTTGGCGCGCGGCGGGCTTTATGCCCGCTTCTGGGCGCGGCAATCGGGCGGCTTCATCGGTCTGGAAGAAGAGGCTGCCGAATGAACCTTGCCCGCACCCTCGGCAACGCCATCGACGCCTTCCGCCCCGCCGACGGCCCCCCGCCCGAACGGCTCGGCGCCTTCTTCCGCTGGTCGCTCAAGGGCTCCTGGCCCGCCCTCGTCGTGGCGGGCATCCTCTCGTCCCTCGCGGGTGTCACAGAGGTCGTCTCCGCCCTCATCCTCGGCTGGGTGATCGACGCGGCGTTGGTCTCCGGTCCCGACCGGTTCTTCGTGGATCACGGGCTGCTGATCGCCACCTTCCTGATCTTCTACATGGTCCTGCGCCCGCTGGCTTTCGGCATCTCTTCGGCCTCGAACTCCATCGTCGTCGGCCCCAATGTCCTTCCCCTCGTCCTGTCGCGCCTGCACCGCTGGACGCTCGGGCAGGCCGTCACCTTCTTCGACAATGATTTCGCAGGCCGCATCGCCACGAAACAGATGCAGGCCGCCCGCGCCGTCACCGATGTGGCGACCGAGGTCATCAACACCGTCTGCTTCGCGCTGGCCTCCGTCATCGGATCGGTCGTCTTCCTGATCGCCATCGACAACCGCATCGCGCTGGCCCTGGCCGTCTGGCTGGTGGCCTATATCCTGCTGATCCGCTTCTTCATGCCCCGCGTGCGGGTCAACTCCGCCGCCCGCGCCTCCTCCCGCGCGATGGTTTCGGGGCAGGTCGTGGACACGATCACCAATATCAAGACGGTAAAGCTTTTCGCCCATGCCGCCTTCGAAGACCGCGTCGCCCTGAAATCAATGGAGGTCTTCCGCGAGAAATCCCTTGAATTCGGCGTCATCTCCACCTGGTTCCGCCTGTCGCTGATGACACTGGCAGGGGTGCTGCCCGTCCTTCTGATCGGCGGCGCGGTGCTGCTGTGGATGCAGGGCGCGGCCACCGCCGGCGACATCGCCGCCGCCGGTGCCATCGCCATGCGCATCGCCCAGATGTCGGGCTGGGTCAGCTTCACCCTCATGTCGATCTACACCAGCGTGGGCGAGGTCGAGGATGGCATGAAGACCCTCGCCGTCCCCCATGCGCTGGCCGATGCGCCGGATGCGCATGAACTCCCGCCCATCCGGGGCGAGATCCGTTTCGATCACGCCTCCTTCGCCTATGGGCGCAAGCGGGGCGGTGTGGCCGATATCGACCTGCACATCCGCGCGGGCGAAAAGCTCGGCATCGTCGGCGCCTCGGGCGCGGGGAAATCCTCGCTCGTCTCGCTGCTTCTGCGGCTCTACGACACGGAATCAGGCGCGGTTCTGGTCGATGGCCATGACCTGCGCACCATCACGCAGGAAAGCCTGCGCCGCCAGATCGGCATGGTCACGCAGGAAACCGCGATGTTCAACCGCTCCGCCCGCGACAACATCGCCTATGGCAAGCCTGATGCGACCGAAGAGGAAATCATCGCCGCCGCCAAGGCCGCCGAGGCGCATGATTTCATCATGCAGATGGTCGATCACAATGGCCGCAAGGCCTATGACGCCTTCCTCGGCGAACGCGGGGTAAAGCTCTCGGGCGGCCAGCGCCAGCGCATCGCCCTTGCCCGTGCCTTCCTGAAGGACGCGCCCATCCTCGTGCTGGACGAGGCGACCTCCGCCCTCGACTCCGAAGTCGAGGCGAACATCCAGGATGCACTTTCCCGCGTCATGGAAGGCAAGACGGTGCTGGCCATCGCGCATCGCCTCTCCACCATCTCGGCGATGGACCGCATCGTCGTGCTTGACGAGGGCCGCATCGTCGAAGAAGGCACGCATGAGACGCTGCTCGCCAAGGGCGGCCTCTACGCCCGCTACTGGAACCGCCAATCGGGCGGCTTCATCGGCATCGACGAAAAGGAAGCGGCAGAGTGAAACTGGTGATCGAACGGCTCGGCCACCTCGGCGATGGCATCGCGCGGGGGCCGGACGGCCCGGTCTATATCCCCGGCCTCCTGCCGGGCGAAGAGGTGGAAGGCACGCTGAACGGCGACCGCCTGATCGACCCGCGCATCGTCACCCCGTCACCCGACCGCAAGAAACCACCCTGCCCCCATGCCCGCACCTGTGGCGGCTGCCTGATGCAGCACGCCGCCGATCCTTTCGTGACCGCGTGGAAAGAGGGGATCGTGAAGGGCGCGCTGGCAGGCCAGGGCCTCGACGCCCCCTTCCGCCCCTCCCACAGCTCGCCCCCCAACTCCCGCCGCCGCGCCACGTTGGCCGCACGCAAGACGAAGGGCGGCGCGCTGATCGGCTTTCACGCCCGCGGGTCGGACCTCATCATCCCGGTCCCGTATTGCCACCTTCTGCACCCCGACCTCCTCGCCACCCTTCCGGCGCTGGAGGCGCTCACCCGCGCGGGCGGGTCACGCTCCACCGAACTGGCCCTTACCGTGACCCGCAGCCTCTCCGGCCCCGATGTCTCTGTCTCCGGTGGCAAGGAACTCGACGGCGCCCTGCGGATGGACCTCGCCCGCATCGCCGAAACCCACGGCCTCGCCCGCCTCACCTGGGACGGTGAAACCGTCGCCCTGCGCACCGCCCCGATGCAGCGCTTCGGCAAGGCCCTCGTCGCCCCACCGCCCGGCGCCTTCCTTCAGGCCACCCCGGACGGCGAAGCCGCCCTCCTCTCCGCCGTGACCGAGGCCGTGGGGGGTGCGAAACGGATCGCCGACCTTTTCGCCGGCTGCGGCACCTTCGCCCTGCCTTTATCCGAACAGGCCGAACTCCATGCCGTGGAAGGCGAAACCGCCATGACCGCCGCGCTGGAAAAGGGCTGGCGCGCCACCCCCGGCCTCAAGAAACTCACCACCGAAACCCGCGATCTCTTCCGCCGTCCGCTGGAACCCGACGAACTCCGCGCCTTCGACGCCGTGGTGATCGACCCGCCAAGGGCAGGGGCCGAGGCGCAATTCGCCACCCTTGCCCGCAGCGCCGTGCCGGTGGTGGCAGCCGTCTCCTGCAACCCCGTCACCTTCGCCCGCGATGCCCGCCTGTTGACGGCCGCGGGCTTCCGTCTCGACTGGGTGCAAGTCATCGACCAGTTCCGCTGGTCCGCCCATGTCGAACTCGCCGCCCGCTTCTCGCGTTGACGAAGCCGTGAGCGACCCGTCCGAAAGGTCGCCTAGCCAGACCCGCCGATTTCGGCTATGCCACTGAAAAACGAAGAACAAGATACGGCGAGGCGGGCAGTTTCATGCGGTGGTTCCTGAAGGTTTTTCTCATTCTCGCGCTGGCGGTGGGTCTTTCGGCCTGCGGCGGTGGCAAGTTCCGCAAGTATAACGGGCCAGAGGTCACCTCGGTTCAGGTCCACAAGGCCGCGCGGAAGATGTATCTGCTGCATCACGGTCGGGTGCTGGAATCCTATGACATCTCGCTTGGCTTCGCCCCCGAAGGCCACAAGCAGTTCGAAGGTGACGGCAAGACGCCCGAAGGCGCCTATTACATCACCCACCGGAACCCGAAGTCGCGCTTCCACCTGTCGCTGGGCATCTCTTACCCCAACACGACCGATGTCGCTTTTGCCGAAGCCGCAGGCAAATCGCCGGGCGGCGACATCTTCATCCACGGCGGCCCGCGCCGCCCTGTCTCGCGCCGCGACTGGACGGAAGGCTGCATCGCCGTCTCCGACAAGGAGATGGAGGTGATCTATTCGATGGTGGAACCCGGAACCGTCATCCACATCCTGCCCTGATCGGGGCAGGCAGGACCGGCCTCACCCGGCGAAAGCCGCGCTCTGGAACCCGGCCCCGAAGCCGCCGCTCGATCCGGTCACCAGCGTCCACCAGATCTTGCCATTCGGCTCCTGGAACCAGGCAAAGCCGATATCCGTCGCCGCCGGATCAAGGATGACATTCCGCATGTCCGGGCTTTCCATCCAGGTCGCCAGCGTTTCCAGCTCCGTCTCGTAGGTTTCCGAGATCAGCTCGCCCAGCAGCTTTCCGGTATAGCCCACGCGCTGCACCCGCGTCAGGGGCGATGACCCGTCCGATCCGAAATGCCAGGGCCGGTTCTGCACCGACATGTCACGCGCATGTGTCGCCGCTGCCGCGTTCAACTGCGCATTGAAGGTCAGCGCCCCGAGGCCCCGCGCCTGACGCAGCGCATTCACCGAATCAAGCAGCCGGTATTCGATCGTCCCCGCCCCTTGCGACGCGGTGGGATAGACCTGCGGCAAGGGCTGGCCATCCGGCCCCAGCTTCGGCCCTGCGCCCATCGTGGGCGAACAGGCCGCAAGCGCCGCCGCAGCACCGCCCAGCATCAGCATCGTCCGTCTGTCCATCTTCCTGCCCGCCCCAGTTGCGCCGCAGCGCCGGTTCTTTGTGCCGTTCTTTATCGAAAGCGCGGAAACAGTTCAAACCCAACCGAACAGGGGACGCTTTCCCTGCGGCCCTTTGCCGACTGACATGCGTTTGATTTGCCGAAACGGGCCGAAATCGCTATCACGCCGGAAAAAGAGACAATCAGAAAGGGGCAAGCAGATGAGTGCCGACCGCAAGGTCCCCATGGACCGCCGCTATTTCCTCGCCGGGGCCGCCGCCGCCATTGGCGGGGCCGCCGCCCTTCCCGCAGCCGCGATGGAAGGCTCCACCGAAATGCTGCCGGGCGCGTCAAGCTCGGTGCGCAACAACGCGTCCAGCTTCCGGATGCTGGATTGGCAGAACTATTTCGACAACACCCGCAGGGGGGCGATCCTCGTCGATCTCACCTCGCGCGCCTTGCATTTCTGGTCCGAGGATCAATCGACCTACCGCCTCTACCCGACCTCGGTCCCCCTGTCCGAAGACCTCACCCGTCGCGGCCGGACGGAAGTGGTTCAGAAGGTCGTCGCCCCCACTTGGCGTCCGACTCCCGCGATGCGCGAGCGCAACCCGGAATGGCCCGAAGTCGTGGAAGGCGGGTCGCCCGACAACCCGCTCGGCACCCATGCGCTCTACCTGTCCTGGACCTATTACCGCATCCACGGCACCCATGACACGCGCAAGATCGGCCGCCGCTCATCCAACGGCTGCGTCGGGCTTTACAACGAGCATATTCAGGAATTGTTCGCCCTGACACAAGTCGGGACGCAGGTGTTGCTAATTTGACGAAAAGCGCCGGAACGGCGCTTTTCGCGCAAGCAGCAAGTTGCAATCCGCCGACGTTGCTGCTTAACAAGGGCCACGAGGTATATCTTGGGTGCATGGCGTCGCCTCTGCAACATCCGTCGTCATGCAATAACTGGAGGTTAACATGAAGAAACTCGCGCTCGCTGCCGCTCTGACGGTTGCCGCCTCGACCGCTTTCGCTGGCGGCATGGCTGAACCGGTGATGGAACCGGAAGTTGTTGAAGCGAACACGTCGTCCTCGGCTGGCGGCATCGTTGTTCCGCTGCTGCTCCTGCTGGTCATCGCGGCTGCTGCCTCGAACTGATCTTCCGGATCGCGTATAGGAAAGGGTCGGCGAAGCAGTTCGCCGACCCTTTTCTATTTCCGGTCCGACAGGCCGCCGCGCCTTAGCGCAGCCAGCCCGTCAGGTTCTCTTCGATGACCGCAACCAGCGCCTCGATATGCGCCGCGTCATCGTTCAGGCAGGGGATATAGGTAAACACCTCGCCCCCCTCATGCTCGAAGGCCTCGCGGATTTCGCCGTTGATCTCTTCCAGCGTCTCGATGCAATCGGCCGAAAAGGCCGGCGCGATCACCGCGATCTTCTTCTTCCCCTGCTTGGCCAGTTCCGCCACATGCTCCACCGTATAGGGGCGCAGCCATTCCTCGGGGCCAAAGACCGACTGGAAGGTCGTGTCGATCGACCCCTTCTCCCATCCCAGCCGTTCCCGCAGCAGGCGCGAGGTCTTGGCGCATTGGCAATGATAGGGGTCACCCGACATCAGATAGCGCTTCGGCATCCCGTGATAGGACGCGACAAGGACATCGGGGGTGTGATCCAGCGCCGCATAGGCCTTTTCCACCGATTGCGCCAGCGCCTCGATATAGGCGGGATGTTCGAAATATTCCGGCACTGTCCGCACTGCGGGCTGCCGCTTTTCCTTCATCAACGCCCGAAAGAACTGGTCATTCGCGGTGGCCGAGGTCGCGCCCGCGTAATGCGGATATAGCGGGAAGAACAGGATCTTCTCGCAGCCCGCCTCCACCATCGCGCGCACCTTCGATTCCGTCGAAGGATTGCCATAGCGCATGCAGAAATCGACCATGATCTCGTCGCCATGCCTGCCCGCGATGGCCTCGGCGATCTTCCGGGTCTGGCCCTTCGTGATGGTCAGAAGCGGGCTTTCGTTCAACTCGTGGTTCCAGATCAGCTTGTAATTCGCCCCCGATGAAAAGGGCCGCTTCGACAGGATCACCAGTTGCAGCAGAGGCTGCCAGATCCAGGCCGAATAATCGACCACCCGCTTGTCCGACAGGAATTCGTTCAGATAGCGCCGCATCGACCAGTAGTCGTAATTGTCCGGCGTGCCCAGATTGGCCAGCAGCACCCCGATCTTGGCCTTGCGCACCGGCGGGTGATCGGCCTGCGCATGGGCCAGCCGTCCCTGACCGGGGTGGATCATGCCCGCGTCATGGCCCGTCACGGCACCCTGCATCGAAGGCTTGGCATCCAGCATCGCGGTTTCCTTCAAATCTTTAATGTTTCGCCGGACATAAAGGCTTCTGGGCCGGGGTCAACCGTTCCCACCCCTGTCAGGCAGTCGCAACTCCGCCGTGCCCAACGCATCGGCCAATCTTTGGGCAGCCGATCCGGGGCGCAACGGCTTTTGCTGGCTGTCATCGGGGGCCCAGCCCGTCAGGCAGATGATCTCGAAGGTCGCGCGCACCCGGCCATCCGCCCCGGCATGATGCGCCGCATAAAGCGCCGCCGCCCGCAACAGCACCGCCCGCCGCGTGGGCCTGCGCAGCCGCGCCATCAGCGCATTCCCCTCGCCCATCGCGCGCAGATCGCGCATCAGGGCCAGCGCATCGCCATAAGTCACCGTTTTCGTGAAACTGTCCGCCACCGGCAGGGCAAATCCCGCCCGTTGCAGCAAGGCGCCCAGGTCGCGAATTTCCCCCATCGGCAGAACGCGCGGCGACAGGCCCCCTGTCACCTCCGCCTCGGCCTGCGCGAGGCAGGCCCGCAATTCGGCCAGCGTCTGCCCCCCGTAAAGGAAGCCAAGGAACAGGCCGTCGGCCTTCAGCGCGCGGCGGCACTGCACCAACTGCCCCACCGGATCATTCGCCCAATGCAGGGCCAGCGCATGGATCACCAGATCGTGACCCGCCACCGGCAGCGCCAGCACCTCGTCATCCGGCACCACCACGGCCCCCGGCAGGCCCCAGACCGCAGGAAAACCCGTCACCACGGCGGGCGCCGTAAACCGCCTGTTAACCTCGGCGAGTCTCTCCTCCACCTCGGCCCGCACCTCGTCGTGCAGGAACAAGGCCCCCGCATCGGCGCGGGCGCGTTGGCGCAGCAGGGCAGGGCGGTCAGTCAGAAGGGGCGGGGTCTGCATGGCGCGGACCTTGGGCAAAAAGGGCGTCGGAATGCAAGCACTGCTCCAACTTCTCTATCCTCCGCAATGCCTGTCCTGCGGGGGGCTGGTGGACAGCGACTTCGCGCTCTGCCCCGAATGCTGGCGCGATACGCCCTTCATCACCGGCCTCGTCTGCGACAGTTGCGGCACCCCCCTGCCCGGAGAGGATGACGCCACGGTCCATTGCGACGACTGCCTGACCATCGCCCGCCCCTGGGCGCAGGGCCGCGCCGCGCTGCTCTATCGCGACCGGGGCCGCGACATTCCCCTCGCGCTGAAACATGGCGACCGGACCGATCTCGCCGGTCCCGCCGCCCGCTGGCTCTTGCGCGCAGCGCAGCCCATCCTGCGCCCCGGCATGATCCTGGCCCCGGTGCCGCTGCACTGGCTGCGGCTCTTCCGCCGCCGCTACAACCAGTCGGCCCTTCTCTCCGCCGCTCTCGCCCGCCTCGCCGGGCTTGACCATGTCCCCGACCTGCTGATCCGGTCGCGCCGCACGCCCACGCAGGACGGGCGCGATCGGGATGGCCGCTTCCGCAATGTCACCGGCGCGATTCGCGCCCATCCCCGCCATGCCCCGCGTCTGAAAGGCGCTGAAATCCTGCTCATCGACGATGTGATGACCAGCGGCGCCACCCTCGCCGCCGCGACGGAGGCCTGCCTTGCCGCCGGTGCAATGCGGGTTTCCGTTGCCGTGCTGGCCCGCGTTGCGAAGGATGCCTAAATCCCTATAGTTCCGCGCAACCCCGCGCGTGATGTCATAGGACCCAAGCCATGCCCGCCACCAAACCGGTCGAAATCTACACCACGCCCATCTGCCCCTATTGCCTCGCCGCCAAGCGCCTGCTCACGAAAAAAGGCGTGGATTTCACCGAAATCGACGTCAGCCGCGATCCGGCGCTGCGCGATGCCATGACGGCCCGCGCCCATGGCCGCCGCACCGTCCCGCAGATCTTCATCGGCGGCACCCATGTCGGCGGCTGCGATGACCTGCACGCGCTGGAGGCGGATGGCAAACTCGACCCGATGCTTGCCTGATGCGCGCGGGCCTGGTGCAACTCACCGTCACGGATGATCCGGGCCAGAACCTGCCCGTCACCCTGTCGCATATCGCCACCGCCGCCACTGGCGGCGCGGGCTTCGTGCTGACGCCGGAATGCACCAATGCGCTCTCGTCAAACCGCGCCCGCCTGCGCAGCCTGCTGCACCCCGAAGAAACCGACCCCACCCTCGCCGCCCTGCGCGAGGCCGCCGCGAAACACGGCATCTGGCTGCTGGTGGGCTCCCTCGGCCTGCTCACCACCGATGCCGATGGCCGCTTCGCCAACCGCTCCCTCCTCATCGCGCCCAGCGGCGACATCCACGCCCGCTATGACAAGATCCACATGTTCGACGTCAACGTGTCGGAAACCGAGGTCTATCGCGAATCCGCAGGCTACCGCCCCGGCAACCGCGCCGTGCTGACCGACACCCCTTTTGCGAAGATCGGCATGACAGTCTGCTACGACGTCCGCTTCCCGCACCTCTACCGCCGCCTCGCCAAATCCGGCGCGCAAATCCTCACCGTTCCCGCCGCCTTCAACCACATCACCGGCGCGGCGCATTGGGAAACCCTGCTCCGCGCCCGCGCCATCGAAACCGGCTGCTTCATCCTCGCCCCCGCCCAGACCGGCTTCCACCCGGAACATGAGGGCAAGGGCCGCCGCACCCATGGCCACTCCCTCGCCATCGCACCTTGGGGCGAGGTTCTGGCCGATGCAGGCACTGAACCCTGCGTGACCTTCGTCGATCTCGACCTGGACGAAGTGACCAAGGCCCGCGCCCGCATCCCCTCCCTCTCCCATGACCGGGATTTCACGGGTCCCGATCCATGAAGCCCGCCGACAAGCCCACGGTCGAGAAAACCGAAGACATCGCCGTCGCCCTCTTCGGCGAACTCTTCATGGCGGATCAGCTCGCCCGCAACCGCATCTCCAAGGTTCTGCCCAAGGGGATGGAACTGTCTCATTTCAGCGTGCTGAACCATCTGGCGCGCGTGAACGATGAACGCACCCCCGCCCAGCTTGCCCGCGCCTTCCACGTCACGCGCGGGGCGATGACCAACACGCTGAACCGGCTGGAATGGGCAGGCCACATCCACATCCGCCCGGATTGGGACGACGCCCGCCGCAAATTCGTGGCGATCAGCCCCGCTGGCCGCGCCGCCCGCGATGCGGCGGTGCAATCCGTCGCTCCCCTCATCGCCGAAGTGGTGCAGGCGCTGGGCGCCGACCGCGTCCGCGCCGTGCTGCCGGTGCTACGCGAGATGCGGACAAGGCTGGAAGGCGAGTAGGGCGGGGTTCACCCCGCCATACCCACCAGCCCCGCCACCATGATGGCCGCCGAAGCCGCGCCGGGGTCCATATGCCCCAACACCCGATCCCCCAACCGCTCGGCCCGGCCCAAACCGGCGACCATCCCCTTCGTCGCCTCCGCCCCGGCTTCAGCCGCCGCCACGATCTCCGCCGACGTTCCGCCCGCCAGCGCGCATTCCGCCGCCGGATGCCAGGCGTCCAGCATCGTCTTCATCCCCGGTGCCGCCTTCCCGCGATGCACGATCCCGTCCCGCATCGCCGGGATGGCCAGCCGCCCAAAATCGCCCTCTGCCACCGCCTCCACCGCGCCCAGCGCCTTGCCCATCCGCAGGAACCCCGTCGCATAAAGCGGCCCGGAGGAGGCACCGACCGCATTCAGAAACCCCTTCGCCGCCGCGTTGCAGATCTCCTGCAAGCTGCCCTCCACCGCTACCGCAGCCTCTGCCGCCGCCTTCATCCCCTGCTCCATGGCGATCCCGTGATCGCCATCCCCCACCGCACCATCCAGCGCGCAAAGCGCATCCCGTTCCGCCGCCATCCGCGTGGCCAGCGCCGCCAGCCGGGCCTTCAGCACCGCCGCATCCACCATGGCCTCACCCCTGCCGGAACATCGCGCAGTCGCAGGGATGGTCGATCAGCCGCGTCAGTTCCGCGTCCAGATGCATCACCGTGATCGACGCCCCCGCCATGTCGAGAGAGGTGCAATACGGCCCCACCAGCGCCCGATGCACCTCCAGCCCCGCCTGCGCCAGCCGCGCCGCCACCCGCGCATGCAGGATGTAAAGCTCCATCAAGGGCGTCGCCCCCAGCGAATTGACCAGCACCGCCACCCGGTCCCCCCGCGCCGCGCCCATCTCGGCTAGGATGGCATCCATGATCTCGTCCACCACCTCATCCGCCGGGCGCAGCGGCCCGCGCCGCACCCCCGGCTCGCCATGGATGCCCATGCCGATCTCCATCTCGCCCACCGGCAGGTCGAAACTCGGCCGCCGCGTCTGCGGCAGCGAACAGGAGGACAGCGCCACCCCCATCGTGAAGGTTCGCGCATTGGCATGGCGCGCGATCCGCTCCACCTCGTCCAGCGGCAGCATCAGGTCCGCCGCCGCCCCCGCCGCCTTGAAGATGAAGACATTGCCCGCCACCCCCCGCCGCTTCGCCCGGTCGGGGGAGGACGCGATGTCATCCGTGGTCAGCACCGTCCGCGCCTCCACCCCTTCCATCTCCAGCAGTTCGGTCGCCATGTCGAAATTCATCACGTCACCGGCATAGTTGCCGTACATGAACAGGACGCCCGCCCCACCCTGCGCCGCCAGCGCCGCATCGACGGCAGGCTGCGGCGGTGGCGAGGCGAAGACATTCCCCACCGCGCAGGCATCCGCCAGGCCCTTGCCGACAAATCCAAGGAAGGTCGGCTCATGCCCCGATCCGCCCCCGATCACCAGCGCCACCTTGCCCTGACGCGGGCCATGCCGTGCGATCACCGCGCGCGGCGCATGGGCAGGCCGCCAAAGGTGACCGGGATGCGCGGCCATGACGCCCGCAAGCATCTCGTCCACAGCGGCATTGCCGTCATTGATCAGCTTCTGCGTCAGAGCCATCGCATCCTCCCCCACCCGCCTCGGCGGGCAGAGTAGAACCAGCGCCCGCCCTGCGGCAAGCCTGCCGCCCTCAGGCCCGCCGCGCCATCGCCTCCAGCGGCAGGGGACGGATGCGGTCGGCATGGCCCGCCGTGCCAAAGGCCTCGAACCGCTGGCGGCAGACCTCCTGCATCATCGCAATCGCGGGCTTCAGGTATTTGCGCGGGTCGAATTCCGACGGGTCCTCTGCCAGCGTCCGCCGGATCGCCGCGGTCATGGCCAGCCGGTTGTCGGTGTCGATGTTCACCTTCCGCACACCGGACCGGATGCCGCGCTGAATTTCTTCCACCGGCACGCCCCATGTCGGGCGGATGTCCCCGCCATGGCTGTTGATGATCGCCTGCAAATCCTCGGGCACCGACGAAGAGCCGTGCATCACCAGATGCGTATCCGGCAGGCGGCGGTGAATCTCCTCGATCACATGCATCGCAAGGATCGCCCCGTCCGGCTTGCGGGTAAACTTGTAGGCCCCGTGGCTCGTCCCCATCGCGATGGCCAGCGCATCCACCCCCGTCTCGGCCACAAAGCGCGCGGCCTCGTCGGGATCGGTCAGAAGCTGCTCTTCGCCCAGCTTCTCGGTCGCGCCATGGCCATCCTCCTGATCGCCCATCCCCGTCTCCAGACTGCCCAGAACGCCCAGTTCGCCTTCGACCGACACGCCGCAGGCATGGGCCATCTGCACCACCGCGCGGGTGATATCGCGGTTACAGGCGTAATCCGCAGGGGTCTTGCCATCCTCGCGCAGCGACCCGTCCATCATCACCGACGTAAACCCCTGCTGGATCGCGGTCGCGCAGGTGGCAAGGCTGTTACCATGGTCCAGATGCATGCAGACGGGAATGCCGGGATACATCTCGACCAGCCCGTCGATCAGCCGCGCCAGAACCCGGTCCCCCGCATAGGCCCGCGCCCCGCGCGACGCCTGCAAGATCACCGGCGCATTGCACTGATGCGCCGCGGCCATGATCGCAAGGCCCTGCTCCATGTTCGAGATGTTGAAGGCGGGCACGGCATAGCCATGCTCGGCAGCATGGTCGAGAAGCTGACGAAGGGTGATGCGGGCCATGATATCCTCAGTTTTCCATCGGCACGGTGCCGGATTGCAGTGAAAGCGCGCGGGCGATGATCTCCACCTCCGCCTTCGCGCCAAAGACAAGCGGGGTATTCTCGTGCAGCATGGCGGGCACCCGGTCGAGGATCGGGCGCAGCCCATCCGTCGCCGCCCCGCCCGCCTGTTCGATCAGAAAGGCGATGGGCACCGCCTCGTAAAGCGTCCGCAACCGCCCTTGGGCATAGCCGGTGCGACGGTCCGCCGGGTAAAGAAAGCAGCCGCCCTGCAACAGGATGCGGTGCAGCTCGCCCACCGCCGCCGCCAGCCAGCGCATGTTGAAATCGCGGCCGCGCGGCCCCTCCTTGCCCGCCCGCAGATCGCACGCCCAGGCCTGAAGTGCCTCGGGCCAGTGCCGCTCGTTCGATGCGTTATAGGCGATGACCTTCGCCTCCTCGGCCAGCCGCACCCCCTGCCGCGTGACGTGGAACCGCCCGCTCTCCGGGTGCAGCGTGGCGATGTCCACGCCTTGCCCGACCGAAAACCCGAAATCGCAGGAATGCCCGAAGGATGCATAGCCCGCCGCCGCCACCACGCGCCCGGACCGCAGGAACCCCTCCGCCCCGGCCGGATAGACGGCGAAAAGCAATCCCAGCGGCGCACCGATCCCGATGGACCCCGACCCGTCGATCGGGTCGATGGCCACGTCCCAGGCCCCGCCCGGGGTCAGCACCGCCACCTCTTCCGCCTCTTCCGATAGCACCTGCCGCACCCCGGCCGCACGCAGCGCCGCCAGCATGTGCTCATGCGCCCCGACATCCAGCGCCTTCTGCCGGTCACCGCTGTCATTCACCCCGACGATGGCTGTCGGATCGCCCGGAATCCGCCCCGCCGCCAGCCGCGCGACAAGCGGCGGCAGGGCGGCGGCGATAGCCAGAACGATCCGTTCCACCCCGCCCCGGTCAGGCAAATGATCCTCCAGCAGCCCGGCCGATGGCGGGCCGTCTTGCGGCAATCGCAGCATGTTCGGTCCCTCGCTCCGCCTCAGCGGCGGTTGTACTTCGCGTCCACCGCGTCGATGGCATCCACATTCCCGGCGGACCGGCCCGCCGGATCGAAATCCTTCGTCACCGCCAGCCAGGCATCGGCAATCGCCTTGGCCAGTTCCGGCCCGATCACCCGCGATCCCATGGTGATGATCTGCGCATTGTTCGACAAAGCCGCCCGTTCGGCGGAATAGGTGTCATGCGTCAGCGCGGCACGAATGCCCGGCACCTTGTTCGCCGCGATGCAGACCCCGATCCCCGTCCCGCAGACCAGGATCGCGCGGTCATAGGTCCCGTCCAGAACCGCGCTCGCCACCCGGTCGGACAGATTGGCATAAAAGGCATCCGCCCCCGCCTCCGTCCGGCTGATCTCCGCCACCTCGAAGCGGCCCTTCAGATGGTCGGCCAGCACCTTCGCCAGACCCTCGCCCGCGCTGTCTCCAGCAATCGCCAGTTTCATCTCGCTCTCCTCACAATTTGGCGGCGCATCGCGCCAGGATGTCGAGGTATCCCTCAACGGCCCAGGCCGAACGCCCGATGAAAAGCCCGTCCACATGCGGGCAGGTGATCAGTTCCTCGCAATTGCCGGGATTGACGGAACCGCCGTAAAGGCAGGGCACCCGCCGCCCCAGCACATCCTGCGCCACGGCGATGATCTCGGCCTGGCGCGCATCGGCATAATCCGCCGTCGCCGGGATGCCGTTCACCCCGATGGCCCAGACCGGCTCATAGGCCAGCAGGACCGTCGCCTTGCGCTGCTCGGCCGACAACCGGCCCAGCGCACCGCGCACCTGGCGTTCCAGAACCTCCGCCGCGCGCCCGGCCTGCCGCTCCTCCAGCGTCTCGCCGATGCAGATCAACGGCACCAGCCCGTGCCGCACCGCCGCCTCCACCTTCAGCCCGACGGTTTCATCCGTCTCGCCGAAATGCTCCCGCCGCTCCGAATGGCCAAGCTCGACAAGGTCCAGCCCGCAATCCGTCAGCATCACGGGGCTGATCTCGCCCGTCCAGGCGCCCTGATCGGCCCAATGCATGTTCTGCGCGCCCACCTTGACCGACGTCCCCGCCAGCAGCGCCTTCACCTCGCGCACCGCCGTGAAGGGCGGGATGACAAAGCGCTGGATGCGCGCATCCCGCCCCGCCTCGGCCGCGATCAGGCCCTCGGCAAAGACGCGCGCCTCGGCCAGCGTCTTGTGCATCTTCCAGCTCGTGCCGATCCAGCAGGTCGCGCTCATTCCCGTTCCTTCGCCTTCTTCCATCTCACACCAGCAGCGCCCGCGCCGTGGCCTCGTCTGTGATCAAGCCGCGCAGCCGCCCGCTCTCCAGCACCGACCGGATCGCAGCCACCTTGCCGCGCCCGCCCGCGATGGCCACGATCCGCGCCTCCTTCGGCCCGTCCAGATCGACGGCAAGCAGCCGCGCCGTCAGCGCCGTCTCCACGATCCGCCCGCGCGCGTCGAAGAAATGGCCCAGCATCTCGCCCACGCCGCCCGCCGCCTCGATCTCGTCGATCTCGCCCGCCTCGATCATGCCGGATGCCACCAGTTGCGCATCCGCCGCCACCGTGCCGATCCCGACGATCTTCAGCGGCGCGCCCCGCGACATGTCAAAGATCTCCTGCACCCCCGGCTGCGACAGGATCGTCACCCGGTCCTCCGGCGAATTCACGAAGAACGGCACCGGCAGGACAAAGGCCTGCGCCCCCGTCCTGGCCGCAAGGTTGTGCATCACGTCATGCGGGTTCGCCGCATAGTTCCGCGTCAGCCCGCCCAGCAGCGACACAAATCGCACCGTCCCGGCCTCGATCCGCGGCATCGCGGTCACCGCCGCCGCCAGCGTCCGCCCATGGCCCAGCCCGATCACCCGGTCGCCGCCCTGTTCGATCTCGCGCCGCAGGAACCCGGCCCCTGCCACACCCAGCGCGCGCAGCGGCAACCCATCCTCTCCCAGATCGGGCGCCACTTCGGCCTGATCCAGCCCGAAGCTGCGGCACAGCGCATTCTCCAGCCGGATGCAGTCCACCATCGGGCCATCCACGCTGATCTTCACCAGACCGGCATCCACCGCCCGCGCGATCAACCGATGCGCCTTCACCGAAGGCACGCCCATCCGCTTGGCCACAGCCGCCTGCGTCAGCCCGCCCACGTAGTGCAGCCAGGCCGCCCGCACGGCAAGGCTCAGCTCCGGGTCCATGTCGATGCTGCGCGGCGTCTGGTCCATCCCTACACCCGCAAGTCGGCCGCGCCGCTGTCGATATGCGGCGCCCAGAAGGCCACACTTTCGGCAATCTGCGCGATCACCTGCCGGTCATTCGGCTCGCGCTCCTTGAAGGACAGTTCCAGACAGATCTCGTTGTCCACTGCCCCGCCTTCCGCAAGCGCCGCCAGCAAGGGCGCAGGCTGCACCCGCCCCTTCGCATTGTATTCCGCCGTAAAGGGCCGATGCCCCGACTTGTCCATCATCGACTGCTTGATATGGATGATCGGGCTCACCTTCGGGACCGCCCGCGCCCAGGCGAAGGGGTCGGTATCATCGGGGTTCGGGCTGGTCACGTCGCCATGGTCGATATCGGCCATCATCCACATCGGCACCGCCATCCCCGCCGCCGTCAGCCGATCCTGCAAGGACAGGCAAGCGGCAATCGTCTCGCCGAACTCCCGCCCGATGCTCATCGGCTCCCAGAAGACATAGGAAAGCCCCGCCGCCCGCGCATGTTCCGCCACCTCGGCCCAGCAATCGATGGCAATGCGGATCAATTCCTCGCGCCGCGCCGGATCGTCATAGTCGCGATAGGTGAAGATGGCGAATTGCGTCCCGACCGACGTGCCGCCCAGATCGCCGATGATATCGGCAAAGGTCTTGAACCAGTCCACGTAATAGCGCCGCACGTCGCGGTCGGGATGGCCGAAATGGTTCAGCCGCCCGTAGGGCCCCGTCATCCCCGACGTCACCCGCACCCCCGTCCGCTCCAGCGCCGCGCCCATCTGGCGCGTCATCCGGCGGATCACCGGCGCGGGCCAGGACGGGTTGATGAATTCATGCGTCAACTGAAGGTCGCGGATGCGCAACGCGCGCGCCACCGTCTCGATCAGGTCATCCGGGTCGGCAAAGCGGTTGACCAGCGGATTGGTGTTCAGCGAAAGCGTCAGACCCATGATGTCCTCAGGCAGCGGCCAGATGCGCCCGGCCGAACCATTCGGCAAAGGCGGCGCGTTCGGCCTCGGTCAGGTGCAGGTAATGCTTCGTCCGGCGATACAGCACATCCTCCGCGGTCATCGCCCATTCCCGCTCCACCAGATAGCGCGCCTCCGCCTCGTAAAGCTGGCCGCCGAAATGCCGCCCCAGCGCCGTCAGCCCCTCGGCCGCGCCCACAAGATCGCGCGTCCGGCTGCCGTAAAGCCGCCCGTAATGCTGCACCAGGGCGCGCGGCATCCACGGATAGTCCTCGCGCAGCGCATTGGCGAAAGTCTCGTAATCCGCCCCCGGCATCTCGCCACCCGGCAGCGGTTCCTGGGCCGTCCAGTCCCCGCCCATCTGCGGAAAGACCGACCGCAGCCGGTGCATCCCCCGCTCGGCCAGTTCACGATAGGTGGTGATCTTGCCGCCGAAGACGTTCATCAGCGGCGCCCCGCCGGTTTCGTCCAGGTCGAACACATAATCCCGCGTCACCGCCGAGGGGTTGCCCTTCCCGTCATCGAACAGTGGCCGCACGCCCGAAAAACTGTGCAGCACGTCCGACCGCCGGAGCTTTTCCTTGAAATAGCGGTTCACCGCCTTCAGCAGATAGTCGATCTCGGACTCATCCGCCGCCACATCCTCGGCCCGCCCCTCATAAGAGATGTCCGTCGTCCCGATCAGCGCCTTGTCCCCTTCATAGGGGTTGATGAAGATCACCCGCTTGTCGTGGTTCTGCACCAGATAGGCATTCGACCCGGTCCACCATTTCGGCACGATGATATGGCTGCCCTTCACCAGCCGCACATTGCGGCTGCTGTTCGACCCGGCCACCCGCCCGATCACGTCCGAAACCCAGGGACCGGCGCAATTCACGATGCAGCGCGCCCGGAACGTCCGCAATTCGCCCGTCGGCAGGTGCTTCACCGTCACCGTCCAGGCCCCGTTCTCGCGCCGGGCCGAAACCGCCGGGCTGCGCGTCAGGACCAGCGCCCCCTTTTCCCGCGCCGCCACCGCGTTCAGGATCACCAGCCGCGCATCATCCACCCAGCAATCCGAATACTCGAACCCCTTGGTGTACTGGTCCAGCAGCGCCGCCCCCTCGGGATCGCGCCGCAGGTCCAGAACGCGCGTCCCCGGCAGCCGCTTCCGCCCGCCCAGATGGTCGTAAAGGAACAGCCCCAGCCGCACCAGCCAGGCAGGCCGGTCCTGCGGCGAATGCGGCAGAACGAACCGCATCGGCCAGATGATGTGCGGCGCCGCCTGCAACAACACCTCGCGCTCGATCAGCGCCTCGCGCACCAGGCGGAATTCGTAATACTCCAGATAACGCAGCCCGCCATGCACCAGCTTCCCCGACCGGGACGAGGTGCCTTCCGCCAGATCGCCCTTCTCGCACAGCACGACCTTCAGCCCGCGCCCCGCGGCATCGCGCGCCACACCGGCGCCGTTGATGCCGCCGCCGATCACGAAAAGGTCGATCATCTCTGCCGTATCCGTCATGCCTCTCTCCTTCAGACCCCCCGTCGCGCCCGCGCCAGCGCCGCCCAGACGGGCGCGCCACCCTGCCGCGCGGCCAGGAAGGCCGGGAACAACCGGTCATAGGTCGCGGCCAGCCGGTCATCCGGCGGCTGCGCCTCGCTCAAAAGGGGCGTCACCCATTCCGCGATGCAGGCCTCCATGTCGGGATAGGCCCCGATGGCCACCGCGGCCATCATCGCGGCCCCGGCCGCCCCCGCCTCTTCCCGCGCCGAGGTCCGCACCCGCGCCCGGATCGCCCCGCCAAGAATGGCGCGCAACTGCGCCGACCGCGCCGCGCCGCCGGTCAGCCGCAACTCATCCGGCAACGGCCCCATCGCGGCATAGCAATCCCGCATCGCCATCCCCAACCCTTCCACCACGGCGCGCACCATGTCGGGATAACGCGTCGCCATCGACAGCCCGGCAAACCCCGCCCGCGCCTCGGCATTGACGAAAGGCCCCCGTTCTCCGGCGTCCGAGATATAGGGCAGATAGGCCACCTGTCCCGGCGCGCTCGCCGCCAGCCAGCCATCCACCCGCGCCACCAAGTCGCGCGGCGCGACCTCCTGCCCGAAGCTGCGCATCACATCCGCCGCCAGCGACAGAACCCAATCCAGGTTCAGCGTCGCCGCCATGTTCGTCTGCACCTGCGTCACGATCCCCGGCACCGGCAGGCAGATCACATAGCCTGTGCCCTCGGCATTCAGATGCACCCGCTCCCACGGCACCGCCCGCATGTGGACGCCCGTCGATCCCACCGTCGAACAGGCGATATCGCCACCGTCGCCGCCATGCACGCCCGCGCCCAGCGCCGTCATAACCATGTCCACATAGCCCAGGCTGACCGGAGTCCCCGCCCGCAGCCCGGTCGCCGCCGCCGCCGCCGGCGTCAGCGGATGCGTGACCTGCGTGCCATCCACGATCTCGGGCAGCAGCCCTCGCCGATGCCGCAAGCCCAGCGCCGCGATCACCCCGTCGTCATATTGCCGCGTGCGGAAATTGCCGAAGGTAAAGCTCGCCTCCGACGGATCGGTCGCCCGCACACCCGTCAGGTTCAGATAAAGCCAGTCCTTGCAATGCAGCGCCACCTCGGCGCGGTCCAGCATCTCGGGCATATGCGCATCCATATGCGCCATCTGGCTGCCCTGCTGGCAGGTGTTCAGCCCCGTCCCCGTCGCTTCGAACCGCGCCCGGTTTTCCGCACCCGCCGCCAGCCGCACCACTGTCGGCGCAGCCCGCGCGTCCAGCCACAGCCAGGCCTCTGCCACCGGGGCATCCTCGGCGCCCACCAGCCAGGTGCCATCGCCCTGCCCTGTCACGGCCAGCGCCGCCACCCGCGCGCCAAGATCGGCGACATGTTGCGACAAACCGCGAATCGCCGCCACGCAATCCATCCATGTGGTAGCCAGCGACTGCGTCACCGCCCCCTCCGACGTCGCGCTGTAGCGGTTCGGCACCGCCGACACCGCCACCTGCCGACCGGTCAGATCAAAGGCCACCGCCTTGATGACAGACGTGCCCGCATCAATCCCGATGATCAGATCGCCCGTCGAACCCATCCCGTCCTCCCCCGCACCAGTCCGGCGGGCCGGCAGCAGGCCTGTCACAGGCCCGCCCTCTCGCGACCCGCTAAATAACATAGTTATATCGCAAGGGTAGTATTTTTTTGCAGACTGCGTAAAAAATTTCCGTTACGATCAAGAAAAGGCAGCAATTCAAGGGCGCTTCCACGCAGGGCGCCCGGCCCCCAGACAGCAGAATTCCGCAATCAAGGCGCCAGCGCCGTCACGGCTGTTTTTGCTGTATTCCTCAATGTTTTCTCGCATTTTCGCTGCGTTGCAGCGCAATGGGCGCATCTGTCCCGCCCTCGCCCCACACCGGGAATCACCGCAACACCCCTCACGCGCCCGCCAAGCAGCGAAGACGGTCGCAGCTTCAGCAAAGAAGTGTATTGACGTGATAACTAGGTTAGATTTATCACATAAGCGTGCCAAGGCACATCCGAAGGCCGCGGGGAAGCCTGCATTGCCCTCGGAAACAGGGAGGAGGACCCAGCATGACCCATGCCACAGCCGCGCTGTGCGCCTGTTGGCCGGTGCCACCGGCCCCTCACCGCATGACCTTCGCGCCACGGACCTGACGCCATGACCGACGCCACCCCCTCCTCGCAGAAGGCCGCCGCCGGGTCGCGCCGCACCCTGGCGCTTGTCGCCGCAGGGGTCCTCGCCCTCGCCGCCGCCATCGCCGCCGACACCACCGTCGTCCATATCGGGTCCGAGGCGGATGTCCGCAAGCAGGCCTTCTCTCCCGATGCCTTCGGTCAGGCCGAATTCCCCCGCATCCAGACCTTCGTGATGGAAAAGGCCGTCGATGGCGTGACCATCGCGCCCGAGGTCCTCGCCGACAAGGCCGCCGCCTCCGCGAAATACGGCACCGCCTCCTCCACCGGCGCAATTTTGATGGTCCGTCTCACCGGCACGGCGGGCGAGGCGAAGGCTGGCATCTATGATCTCGCCGTCACCGGAATGCCGCCCGAAATCCGCGTCCGCGTGCAGACCGGCCCCGCCATCAACGGCACCGACCTGCGCGACGCGCCCGGCGACATCGAATTCGGCGCCTTCAAGAACCAGATCGAATACCAGGATGCCGGGTCCGGCATCAACCGCGCCATGAAGGCCGCCGTCCTCGATTCCATCGACACCGCCACCCTCACCGGCAAGACAATCGAGGTGGTGGGGGCCTTCCGCCTGATCAATCCGAAGAACTGGCTGATCACCCCGGTCAGCGTCAGCGTGAAGTGATCCGCGCCATGCCCGACCGCACCCCCATGGCAAAAGGCGAAACCGTCCTCGCGGCGCGCAACATCGCCAAATCCTACGGCGCGATCCAGGCGCTCAAGGGGGTGAATTTCGACATTCACCGCGGTCAGGTGACCACGCTCTTCGGCGAAAACGGCGCGGGCAAATCCACCCTGATGAAGATCCTTTCGGGCATCGTCCGGCCCACCTCGGGCCAGATCATCCTCGACGGCCAGCCGGTCATCCTTGCCAATGCCAACGACGCCCGCGCCCGCGGCATTTCCATCATCCATCAGGAACTCAGCCTCGCCCCGAACCTCTCCGTCCGCGACAACATCTTCATGGGGCGCGAAATTCCCGGCACCTTCGGCGTGGACTATGCCGAAGAGGAACGCCAGGTCCGCCGCCTGATGACGGAACTGGAAGAGGATATCGACCCGCTCACCCCGGTCGAGGATCTCCGCCTCGGCCAGCAGCAGATCGTGGAAATCGCCCGCGCCCTCTCCGTGGACAGCCGCATCCTCATCATGGACGAACCCACCTCCGCCCTTTCGGCGACCGAGGTGGAGGTGCTCTTCAAGGTCATCCGCGACCTCACCGCCAAGGGCGTCAGCATCGTCTATATCTCGCACCATCTCGAAGAGGCGCTCCAGATCACCGATCACGCCGTCGTCCTGCGCGACGGCACCATGACAGCCAGCGCCCCCCGCGCCGAGATCGACCTCGAATGGATCGTCCGCAACATGGTGGGCGAAAACTACGATCTCGGTTCCCCGCCCGAAACGGAATTCGGCCCCGTCGCGCTCTCCATCCGCGACCTGACGGTGAAAGATCCGCAGGGCGCCGGCTACAATGTGGTGGACCGCCTCTCGCTCGACGTCCGCGCCGGCGAGGTGGTCTGCATCTACGGCCTGATGGGCGCGGGCCGCACCGAACTTCTGGAAACCGTCGCAGGCCGCCTGCGCGCCTCCGGTGGCCAGATCCTGCACAAGGGCGAAGAGGTCTCCCACCTCTCGATTGCCCAGCGCATCGCGCGGGGCCTCGCCCTTGTTCCCGAAGACCGCCAGCGTGACGGGCTGGTGCAGACCATGACCGTCGGGCAGAACCTGTCGCTCGCCTCCATCATGGCCTTCACCCGCGGCCTGTTCACCAGTCGCAGCGCCGAACAGGCCATCATCGACGACACGATCCGCAAGGTCACGGTCAAGACCGACGGCGGCGAGGCCGCCATCGGCTCGCTCTCGGGCGGCAACCAGCAGAAGGTCGTCATCGGCAAGATGCTGGCCACCGATCCCAGCGTGATCCTGCTCGACGAACCCAGCCGCGGCATCGACATCGGCGCCAAGGGCGAGGTGTTCCGCCTTCTGGCCGAACGCGCGAAACAGGGCCTCGCCGTGATCTACTCCACCTCCGAAGTCGGCGAATGCCTGTCGATCGCCCATCGGATCATCGTCATGCACAAGGGCCGGATCTCGGCCGAATTCGATTCCACCGTCAGCAAGGAAATGATCATGGCCGCCTCGGGCGAGTCCGTGGCGGCCTGAGCGGGAAAGTAGCGGAGCCAACCGATGTCGGACACGACCATTTCCAGAAAAAGCGGCGGCAAGCCCCTCAGCCTCGGCCGGCTTCTGCTGGAAGGGCGGGCCTTCTTCGCCCTCATCGCCATCGTGGCCGTGTTCTCCTTCCTTTCGCCGAACTACTTCACCGTCTCGAACTTCCTCATCATGGCCAGCCAGGTGGCGATCTACGGCATCCTCGCCATCGGGATGCTGCTCGTGATCCTCAATGGCGGGATCGACCTGTCGGTCGGCTCCGTGCTCGCGCTCTGCGGCGTACTTGCCGGGGCAATGATGCAGGGGCTCGAACTGACCTCGCTCGGCGTGATCCTCTACTTCCCGGTCTGGGCCGTGGTCGTCCTCACCGTCGCCATCGGCGGCGCAGTGGGGGCGATCAACGGCATCCTCATCGCCTGGTTCCGCGTCCCCGCCTTCGTCGCCACCCTCGGCGTGATGTATGTCGCCCGCGGTGTCGCCCTGCTGCTCACCAACGGGCTGACCTACAACAATCTCTCGGGCCGCCCCGAGCTTGGCAATACCGGCTTCGACTGGATCGGCTTCAACCGCCTCGCGGGCATCCCGATCTCGGTCCTCATCCTCTTCGGCATCGCCATCCTCGCCGGGCTGATGCTTTCGCGCTCCTCCTTCGGGCGCTGGCTCTATGCCTCGGGCGGCAACGAACGCGCCGCCGATCTGTCCGGCGTCCCGGTCAAGCGGGTGCAGATCACCGTCTATACCCTGTCGGGGATGCTGGCCGCCATCGCGGGCCTCGTCCTGTCCTCGCAGCTCACCTCGGCCGGCCCCACCGCCGGCACCACCTACGAACTGACGGCCATCGCTGCCGTCGTCATCGGCGGGGCCGCCCTGACCGGCGGGCGCGGCACGGTGCGCGGCACCATGCTGGGCGCCTTCGTCATCGGCTTCCTGTCCAACGGCCTCGTGATCATCGGCGTGTCCTCCTACTGGCAGACCGTCTTCACCGGGGCGGTGATCGTCCTCGCGGTGCTCACCAACTCCATCCAATACGGCAAGGGCACCCGAAAGACCTGACGCCGAACCTTCTTCTCTGTCCGGGACCGGCAATGGGTCGGCCCGCACGGGAAAGCTGCCCGGAAACGGCAAAAGACCACTGTCCAAGAGGGAGAGAGACAATGTTGAAACTGACCCGCCGCACCCTGATGGCCGCCGTCGCCATCACGCCGCTGATGTCCTTCGCCGCCAGCGCCGAAGGCCTGATCTCGATCATCGTGAACGACCCGGCCAACCCCTACTGGTTCACCGAAGGCGAAGTCGCCAAGGCCACGGCGGAAAGCCTCGGCTACAGCGCCAATGTCTCGGCCCACAAGGGCGACACCAACACCGAAAGCACCCTGATCGACACCGCGATCACCAACCAGTCCGTCGCCATCATCCTTGACCCGGCCAATGCCGACGGTTCCATCGGCGCCGTCAAGAAGGCCGTCGATGCGGGCATCCCGGTCTTCCTCGTGAACGCCGAGATCAACCAGGAAGGTCTGGCCAAGGCACAGCTCGTGTCGAACAACGCGCAGGGCGCGGCCATGGGCGCGGAACAGTGGGTCTCCGTCATGGGCGACACCGGCACCTATGTCGAACTCTTCGGCAACCCGGCCGACAACAACGCCGCCACCCGCTCCAACGGCTACACCACCGTCATCAGCCAGTATCCCGATCTGGTGAAGGTCGGCCAGGAAGTCGCCAACTGGGACCGCACGCAGGGCTACCAGAAGATGCAGGCGCTGCTTCAGGCGAATCCCGACATCAACGGCGTGATCTCCGGCAATGATGAAATGGCCCTCGGCGCCATCGCCGCGCTCAAGGAAGCGGGCAAGCTCGACCAGGTCAAGGTCGGCGGCTTCGACGGCTCGCCCGACGCGGTCGAGGCGGTGAAGGCCGGCGAAATGGCCTATACCGTGCTCCAGCCCGTCGCCGTCTTCTCGGCCGAGGCAGTGCGTCAGGCCGACAACTTCATCAAGACCGGCTCCACCGGCGCCGCGACCGAGAAGCAGCTCTTCGACTGCCTGCTGATCACGCCGGAAAACGTGGACAAGTACACCGCAGCCTTCACCCTGTCCGAGTAAGCGGTATCCTGTTGGAAAAGGGGGCGGCCCCAGACCGCCCCCTTTTTCGCACCCCGGACGCAAGTCCCGACTTTCCTTTCCACCCCGCTGGTAACTGGGCCGCCCTTTCTGGCACGATATCCCGATCACGGTTCCCCGGGCCCGCGCATGGCCCAAGCTGGCAGAGGCAGAAGTGACTGACGCAAGACCGACCGACGATCTGGCCATCGAACGGCTTGCCGGGGACCCGCTTCCCGCCGACAGCCGCCATGCCCGCCAGATCGCACGCCGCCAGATGATCGCCGAGGCGGTCATGGCCGAAGGCTCCCTGCGGATCGAGGATCTGACCGAACGCTTCGGCATCAGCCTGATGACCGCCCATCGCGATCTCGACGAACTGGCCAGCCGCGGCCTTCTGCGCAAGACGCGCGGCATCGTCTCTGCCGCCCCCACACGTCTGGTCGAGGCCAGCGATGTCTATCGCTCCTCCCGCCAGTCCGCCGAGAAACGCGCCATCGCCGCCGCCGCCGCCGCCCATGTCGAAAGCGGTCAGGCCATCTTCCTCGACTGTTCCACCACCGTCCTCCAGATGGTTCCGCATCTGTCGATGCGCGTGCCACTGACCGCCATCACCTATTCCCTGTCGATGATGAACGCCCTGCGCGAGATGCGCGACATCTCGCTCCTCGGTCTCGGCGGGCAGTATTACAACTGGTGCAATGCCTTCCTCGGCCACATCACCATCGCCGAAATCCGCCGCCTGCGCGCCGATGTGGCCTTCCTCTCGCTCTCCGCCATCACAGATGGCATGGCCTTCCACCAAAGCCCCGAAATGGTGGAAACCAAACGCGCCATGTTCGACTGCGCGCACAAGCGCGTCCTCTTGGCCGACCATTCCAAATTCGAACGCCGCGCCCTGCATGCCATGTGCGCGCTTCAGGATTTCGACGTGGTGATCGTCGATGCCGCCACGCCCTCGGCCACCGTCTCCGCCATGCGCGCCCGCGGCGTGACGGTCGAGATTGCCCCCGCAGTGACGACCGTTCCGCCCGATGCCTGACATGACGCCCTGCCTTCTCGGGATCGACAACGGCCTGACCATGACCAAGGCCGTGGTCTTCGATGCCATGGGCCAGGTCCTTGCCGTGTCGCGCCGCCGCATCGCCCAGTCCATCCCGGCCCCCCGCTTCGTCGAACGCGACATGGAGGCGCTCTGGTCCGCCACCGCCCAGGCGATGGCCGAGGCCGTCACCGCTTCCGGCGCCGCAGGCCGCATCGCCGCCATCGCCGCCACCGCCCATGGCGACGGGCTCTATCTGCTTGACCGTGACCGCCGCCCGCTCGGCCCCGGCATCCTCTCGCTCGACAGCCGCGCCGGTGCCATCGCCGACGCCTGGGCAGCGGACGGCACCGCCGCCAGGGCGCTCGCGCTCTCCGGCCAGATGCCCCATGCCTCCGCCCCGGCCACGCTTCTCGCCTGGATGCGGCGCGAAGAGCCCGCCCGCTTCGCCCGCATCGGCCACATCCTCGCCTGCAAGGACTGGCTGCGCTTCTGCCTCACCGGCAGCATCGGCACGGACCTGACCGAAGCCAGCACCTCCTTCACCGATGTCCGCAGCCAGACCTATTCCGACGACATCCTCGCCCTCTATGGCCTCTCCGCCCTGCGCGACGCCCTGCCGCCGATGGACCGCCCCGATACCGTCGTGGGCACCCTCCGCCCCGAGTCCGCCGCGCTTTGCGGCCTGCCCGCAGGCATTCCCGTCGTCGCCGGTCTGCATGACGTCACCGCCTCCGCGCTCGGGATCGGCGGGCATGGGCAGGGCCGTGTTGCCATCGTCGCCGGGACCTATTCCATCAACGAAACCGTCTCCTCCCGCCCGCAGATCGACGCCCGCTGGTTCTGCCGCAACGGCCTGCGCCCCGGCGAATGGAACAACATGGCGATCTCCCCCGCCTCCGCCGCCAATTACGACTGGTTCCTCGACACCTTCTGCGGCACCGACCGCGCAAGGGCCGAAGCGGCAGGCCAGTCCATCCACGCCCTCCTCGCCCCTGAAATCGAGGCCGCGCTCGCCCGCCCCTCCACCCTGCTCTTCCACCCCTATCTCTACGGCTCGCCCCATGGCCCGCAGGCCAGCGCGGGCTTCATCGGCCTGCACGGCTGGCACGACCGGGGCGACATGCTCCGCGCCGTGATCGAAGGCATCGCCTTCAACCACCGCGTCCATGTCGATGCCCTGCGCGACGGTTTCGCCCCGACCGAGGCCCGGCTCACCGGCGGCATCTCCCGCAGCCCGCTCTTCGCCCAGGTCTTCGCCGATGCGCTGGGCCTCTCCGTCACCGTCACCGAAACCGACGAAGCCGCTGCATGGGGCGCCGCCCTCTGCGCCGGGGCGGGCATCGGCCTCTTCGCCGCCCCCACCGACGATCCGCGCGACCTTGCCGCAACCTCCCGCCACTACCACCCCGACCCGGACCGCAGCGCCGCGCTGGCCACCCGTTACCGCCTCCATTGCGACATCAGCGCCGCCATGGCCCCGCTCTGGCCCCGCATCGAAGCCCCCGCATCATGACCCAGCCCACCGAAATCGACGTCCTCATCCTCGGCGCCGGAATCAACGGCGCGGGCCTGTTCCGCGACCTTTGCGAACAGGGCCTGACCTGCGTGATCCTGGACAAGGCCGATTTCGCCTCCGGCACCTCCGCCGCGCCCTCCCGCCTCATCCATGGCGGCATCAAATATCTGGAAACCGGCGAATTCCGCCTCGTCGCGCAATCCACGCTGGAACGGAACCTGCTCCTGCGCAACGCGCCCCATTCCGTCCGCCCGCTGCCCACCGTCATTCCCATCTTCTCGTGGTTCAAGGGCATTCCCGCCGCCCTGCGCACGCTTTTCGGCTCCACCACCGCGCCGCGCAGCCGGGGGGCGGTGCTGATGAAGATCGGCCTGGCGCTCTATGATTTCTATGGCTCCCGCGCCCGCGTCATGCCGCGCCACGCGCTCTGGTCGCGCCACCGCGCCCTGGCGACCCTGCCGCCGCTCACCCCCCGCATCGTCGCCGCCGGCACCTATTACGATGCCTTCGTGACTCAACCCGAACGGCTCGTCCTCGAACTCGTGCAGGACGGCATCGCCGCCAGCCCCGCCTCCCGCGCCCTGACCTACGCCACGCTCGACGGCACGGAAGGCGGCACCGTCCACCTGAGCGATGCCACCGGCAGGCCGCATGCCCTGCGCCCCCGGATCACCGTCAACGCCGCCGGTCCCTGGATCGACGCCGTCAACCGCCAGCTCGGCCATGACAGCCGCCTGATCGGCGGCACCAAGGGCTCGCATATCCTGCTCGACCATCCCGATCTCATCCGCGCCCTGAACGGCCGGATGATCTATTTCGAGGCCGATGACGGCCGCATCTGCCTCGTCTTCGATTATCTCGGCCGCGCCCTTGTCGGCTCCACCGACATCCGCGCCGACGATCCCGAAACCGTCCGCTGCGAAGAGGATGAAATCGCCTATTTCCTCGACAGCCTCCGCAGCCTCCTGCCCGGCCTGTCCTTCGACCGGTCGCAAATCGTCGCCTGCTATTCCGGCATCCGCCCCTTGCCCCGCTCCGACGGCACCGCCGCCGGTCTCATCAGCCGCGATCACTCCGCCCCTGTGGCCGAACCCACCGCCACCCGCCCCTTCCCCATCATCTCTCTCGTGGGCGGCAAGTGGACCACCTTCCGCGGCTTCGCCGAAGAGGTGGCCGACGACATCCTGAAACGCCTCGCCCGCCCCCGCCGCGTCTCCACCCGCGACCTGCCCATCGGCGGCGGCCGCAGCTTCCCGCAAGACCCCGCCGCCTTCGCCGCCGCCCTCGCCCGCGACACCGGCCTCACCCAGGCCCGCGCCGCCGAATTGCTGGATCGATACGGCACCACCGCCACCGCCTTCGCGCAGGTTGAGGCGAATTCCCCCCGCCTCCCCGACGCCCCCACCTGGTCCGAGGCCGAAATCACCCACATCGCCCGCAGCGAACAGGTCACCCACCTGACCGACATCCTGCTCCGCCGCACGCCCCTCGCCCTGACCGGCGAAGTCACCCCCCGCAACCTGCCCCGCATCGCCGAACTGGCCGCCGCCGCGCTGGGCTGGTCGCCCGAAAGGATGCAGCAGGAACTGGAAGAAACCCGCGCCCTGCTTACCCACCGCCACCGCCTGCGCGGCTTTGCCGTCTGACAGCCGCCACGGCGGCAATTGCCCCACCCCCGCACTTCCCCTACCCTCAGGCCCATGCGCCTGCCCAACATTCCCGTCATCCTCAAGGACCTCTGGCACCTCTCCGACGAGAGGGAGCTTGATCTCATCGCCGCGGGCATCGCCTTCTACGGCTTCCTCGCGCTCTTCCCCGCTGCCGCCGCCGTCATCGCCATCTGGGGCAGCTTCGCCGATGCCACCCTGATCCGGCAGGAACTGGAACTCGCCCGCGACTACCTGCCCCCCGATGCCTGGGCGCTGATCTCCAACCAGATCGAGGCATTGCTGGCCGTGCAATCCGGCCTCGGCCTTGCCACGGTCATTTCCATCGCCCTCGCGCTCTGGACGGCCCGCGCCTCGGTCGCGGCGCTGATGCGCGGGCTCAATGCCATCCACGGCCTGCCCAACCGCGCGGGCCACTGGCACCAGCTCCGCGCGCTTCTTCTGACCTTCGTCATGATCGGCCTTGCCATCGCGGCCCTGATGGCCGCCGTCATCGGCCCCCTGATCCTCAGCTTCCTGCCGCTCGGCGCCTTCGCCACACTGGCCCTCGAAGGCGTGCAACTGATCGTCAGCCTGATGATCGTCGTCATCGGCGTGGCGCTGATCTACCGGCTCGGCCTCAACCGCCGGATCCAGCATCCGCTCTTCACGCGCGGCATCCTTGTCGCCGTCATCATCTGGATTGCCGCCTCACGCGGGCTGGTGGTCTATCTGGCGAATTTCGACACCTACAACCGCATCTACGGCTCCATCGGGGCGGTCGCCGCGCTGCTCGTCTGGCTTTACCTCTCCGGCTACGCGATCCTTCTGGGCGCGGCAGTCGATGCCGCCCGCGCCCGCCGCGCGACCGATCAGTAATCCTTCTCGAAGAATATCCCCAACCCCGTCTCGCCGGTCGATCCCGTGCGCCCCCGCACCGTCACGCTGTCGGTCAGATCAAGGTTCAGGTTGATCTGGCTCTGGCCTTTGTCATCCACCTCGATCTGGGAATAGACGTTCTCCGACAGATACTTCCCCGCCCGCACCGTGGCCCCGCCATCCGCCCCGGTCTGCACGTCCAGATCATCCAGCCCGAACCCCTCGCGCAGCCGCCCGACAATCCCGATCCCGCCACGCCCGGCCAGGGTCGCCACTGCACTGGCCAGTTGCGCCGCCTGCAAGGCCGACAGCGAGTCGATCCCCCGCCCGAACAGCAGCCGCGACAGCACCTCCTCCTCCGGCAGTTCGGGGGTGGAGGTGAAGCTCACCTCCGGCTCCGTCGCCGGCCCGTCGATCCGCACGAAACTGGTGATCCCGTCGCTTTCATTCGATGCCGCCACCGCTAGCATCGGCACGAAATCCCCCTCCAGCGTCAGCGAGGCCTGCGTCAGGTCCAGCCGCTTGCCCAGAATATCCAGCCGCCCCCGGATCAGGTCGAACGCCCCCGACGGCACCACCGCCGCCGTCGTCCCGCCCAGCCGCAACTCGCCCCCCAGTTCCGCATCCAGCCCCCGCCCCCGGATATAGATCTGCGACGGCGCGGATATCGTTAGGTCGAGCGCGATGGGCCGCCCCCCGCCGCCACCACCCCCGCCCGACCCGTCATCCAGCAAGCCCGCCCGCGCCCGCATCTCCCGCACCGCACCTGGCTCGTTCACATGGCGCAGATCGGGAATATCCGCCGCCCCGCCCAGACCGGTGGACGGAATCTGCACCTCCGTCTCGCTCAGCACGATGCGCCCAGCCAGAACCGCGCCCCCCGTCACCGGCCCGCGCAGGGTAATCTCGCCATTCGCCGTGGTCTGGAACAGTTGCGGATCGCGCAGGATCGCGCCTTGCAACCCCACCCGCAAATCGGCCGGGAAGGGCGCGGTCAGCCCGACCGTGCCGCCCAACTCCACCCGCCCACCGCTCGTCAGCGCCGCACCGCCCGCAATCTGCGCGCGCCCCTGCGCCAGATCGGCCGTCACGCCCACATCCTGCAAGGCGAGGAACACCGACGGATCGGCGATCCGCCCCCCGCTCAGCGCCACCCGCCCCGACAGGGACGACACCGCCGCAGGCCCCGCCATCCGCAGATCGAACCGCACCGGGCCAGAGATCAACTGCCCCGCAAGAAAGGCATTGGCCAGCCCCGCCTGCGCCTGCCCTGCAATGGTCAGGTCCGCAGTGCCAGTCTCCAGCAACCGCCCCGCCACCCGCGCATCAATCCCCCCCGGCCCCTGCCCGCGCATATCAAGGCGAATCCCGCCCCCCTCCTGCGCCGCCGTCCCGGCCACGGTCAGCGGCCCGGGAAACTCCGGCAACAAAAGCGCAAGGTCCGCGATTCGCGCCGTCAGGTCCAGCGCCTCGCCCCGCGACGCGGCGCGCAAGGAAACCTGCGGATTGCTCACCTCCACCCGGTTCACCGTCAAGCGCGCGCCCGTCTCCACATCCAGCGCCAGCAGCGTCTCGCCCCGCAGCAGACGGTCCGCTTCGGCCTGCCCTACGGCCAAGCCCCGCCCCCGCCCGTCCAGCACAAGCCGCGCCGCCTCGGGCGCGCCCGTCACCCGCAGCTCGCCAGCCAGCGCCCCCCGGAACCCGCCACCCAGCGCCGCCAGATCGCGAAAATCCACCCGCGCCGTCAGGTCCAGCGCCCCGCTCGTCACCCGCCCCTGCGCCGTCGCGTCCAGCATCCCCGCCGCCACCGACAGTGCCCGCAACTCCGTCCCCGTCTCGTCCCGCTTTGCCGACAGGTCGATCCGCGCCAGCCCGCGCAGCAGCGCATCCGCCTGTGCCTGCCCGATGGCAACATCCGTCCCCTCGACCGTCACCTCCCCATCGAAGGCCCCGGTCAGCGGGCTCGCCGCACCCTCCACCACCACACGCGCCGCGCCACCAAGCGGACGCCCCGCCAGACCCGACAACCGCCCCAGATCATCCACCGTCGCCTCGGCCTGCCCCGATACGCGCAGCGCCGCCTCCAGCCCTTCGATCAGGGCCCGACCCTGCAACGCATAACTCTGACCGTTCAGCACGATCTTCGGCAGGCGCAACCCATCGCCCCCCTGCCGCCAGGACAGGACGACAGACCCCGTCACCTCCGACCCCAGCGCCGTTGCCAGCGCCGCGTCCTCCGGCACCAGCCCCGCGCCCGCGAAATCCAGGACCGCGCCCAGATGCGCCGCCCCCTCCCGCCGCCACAGCCGCCCCGCCCCATCCAGCGCCAGCCGCTCTGCCGCGAATCCCGGCTGATCCAGCCCCGCAATCACCAGATCCGCCGTCCACCCCTCGCCGGCCGCCCGGTCATAGCCCACATCCAGATCGACAGACCGCACCCGCATCTCGCCCGACACCGGCAGCAGCACGGGCGACCCATCCGCCAGCCCGATCCGCCCCGCCACGTCAAAGGCGAGGGGCATCCCATCCGCCCCCACCGTCGCCGCCCCGCGCAGCGCCAACGCCTGCGCCGACAGGTCAAAGGACCGCAGCCGCAGCACCCCCTCCACCGACCGCTCGCCCTCCGCCACCAGCGCGATCCGGTCTCCGAAGAAGGCCGCGTAATCCGGCAACCACAGCGGCGCGAGGTCGCCCGCCAGATCGACCGCAAACCCCTGCCCGCCATCCTCCGCGCCCAGCAGTTCCACCGTCCCCGCCAGCCGCTCCTGCCCGTCCGTCGTCAAGCCAACCGTTGCCGTGAAATCGCTGATCGGTCCCTCGCCCTGCACCGCCAGCCGCGCCGCAGGCGCGCCCGGAATGCCCAGCTTGGATACAGCGATCCCGCCCGCCTCTTCCTCGGCCACCAGATCCAGCAGGAATTGCCCGCTCGCATTCGCATAGGCCGCCGTCAGGTCCAGCCGCCCAGCAGGCCCATCATCCACCCGCTCCAGCAAAAGCTCTGTCCGCCCCTCGCCCCCCGCCAGCGTCGCCGATGCCTCCAGCCGCCCCTCGATCCCCTCGCCCAGCACGGCCTCGCCCAGCACGATCCGCTCCGCCGCCAGCCGCCCGATGGAAATGCTCACCGGCAATTCCGGCAGCGCAAACGTCCCCGCCTCCGGCGACGGCGCCGCCTCCTCGCCCTCCGGCACCCGCTCCAGCACGATCTCCCGCGCCGAAAGCTCCGACACATTCACCTCGCCACGCAGCAGGGCAGACCGGCTCCAGTCCAGCACCACCCCATCCAGCGTCAGCCAGATGCCCGCATCATCCGCGATGGTCAGCCGGTCAATCGTCGCCCGCGACGACAACGCCCCGGCAAAACCGGTGATCGTCACCTGCCGCCCGGCACCTGAAAGATTGTCCTCCAGAAAGGCCGTCAGGAAATCGCGGTCATCCTCCTGCGCCGCCGCCCCGATGGGCAAAAGGCACAGCGCCAGAACCGGCAGCGATGGGCGCCATCCCCGCATCAGAAGGCCTGCCCCAGACCGACATAGATCTGCACGCCATCCCCCGTCGTCCCGCCAACCGGCGCCGCCACGTCCAGCCGGATCGGGCCAAAGCCGGTATCATAGCGCACCCCGATCCCGGCCCCGGAATGCCAGTCGCCCGCCCCGTCGAAGAAGGTCCCCACGTCGATCCGGCCAGTGTCAAAGAACCCCACCACCCCGATCCGTTCCGTCACCATGGCCCGCGCCTCAAGCTGCGTGCCGATGAAATGCGTCCCGCCGATCTTGGCCGACAGCAGCCCGCGCGCCACGCTCACCCCCAGCGACTGATAGGGTTGCCCCCGCACCGTGCCGCCACCGCCGGAATAGAACAGGTCATCCCGCGGCGTCTCCAGCAGGGCCGACCCGTCGATCATCCCCAGTTGCAACCGCCCCGCCAGAACCACGCCATCTTCCGCCCCAAGGCCAAGATAGCCCCGCGCATCCAGCGTGCTGCGCGTGCCGCTGCCGGTAGTGCCAAAGCCGAAGAAGGGCTTCACCTCGGCATCCACATAGAACCCGTTCGCGGGGTTCAGCGGATCGTCGCGCCGGTCCCAGGTCACCCCGATGGGAATGCCCACATTGCGGAACAGGAAGGCATCGAACCCATCCCGCCCCTTGGCATATTCGTATCGAACCCCCAGCCGCCCGGTCAGCGTCTCGCTGAAGTAATGCGTGGCCTTCACGCCCACCATCGCCACATCGGCGAAGTAATCCTCTTCATCCAGATGCCCGATCTCCGCCTCGATCCCAAGCGTCGTGTCGGGGGTCAGCGTGGCAGGCCGGTCGATGGTCACGCCCAAAGCATAGTCGATGCCGGAATTCTGCGCCCCGATATTGGTGATCGACCCGTCGATCCGCAGCCGCTCCGCCCCGCCCAGCAGGTTGCGATGCAGCCAGAACCCGGTCAGCGACAGACCTTCCTCCGTCGCCACCTCGGCCCCGAAGCTGTAGCGGCGCGGCTTTTCCTCCACCACCGTCGCCGTGATCGGCAGAAGGTCGGGCGCCAGCACATCCCCCTCGGTCAGCGTGACCGACTTGAACACCCCCGTCCGCCGCAATCGCTGCGCCGCGCGGTTCAGTTCGGCGGGGGAATAGACCTCGCCCTCCGGCAGCCCAGCGATCTTGACGACACGCCGCACCTCCATCCGCTCCGCCCCCGTCACCGCCAGCGGACCAAAACGCAGCCGCGGCCCCGGCTCCAGCGCGATCCGCGCGGCCAGCGTGGCATCAGCATGGTTTGCCACCACCTCCTGCCCCGCGACCCCGGCCTTCGCATGGCCCTGATCGCGCCAGCCATTCACCCCTGCCGCCGCCGCCTCGCGGATGATCCCCGAAGGCGCGGGCTGTCCCACGGCAAAACCCTTCGGCAGCACCGTCCCCGGTGCCAGCGGCGCGACCCGCGCCTCCGACAGGCGGAAGGCCGGCCCCGGCTCCACCCGCACCTCGATCACGTCGATCCGGTCCGGCGCATCCAGCGGCGCGATCCCCGCCGCCTCGCGCCCATCGACACGCACCGAGATCACCCCGGAATAATGCCCCGCCCCGTACAGCGCACCCAGCAACCGCCCGTATTCCGCCCGCGCCGCGGCGAACAGATCCTGCGCGTCCTCCTGCCCGTCCAGTTCCGATGCCACCAGAAGGGATGCGCCCCGCAGGGTCTTCACCAGCGCCTCATCCGCCCCCGGTGCGGTGAAGTCCAGCCGTTCCAGGGCCATCACAGGCCCGGCCAGACCGGCCGTCAGGGCCACCACTGCCGCAACAGCGCGGCAGGGCGACAAACGGGGGGAAAAAGCGATCAATGAATCCTCCGGGCGCGCTGTTCAGACTATCGCAACTCCCCCAGCGCGGCGCAATCGCCGTCCCGGAAAGGCTGCCGATTTTCGCCGTCGCTCGGCAGGCCACGTCAGCCCCGCCGGTCAAGGGGCGGCCCGTCGAACCTCTCCTGCCGCCGAAAACATTAACCTCTCGGCCGGCGCCGAACCTCGCAAACGATGAACCTTAACGCCCTTCCATTGCACCGCACGCTGCGTGGCCACAGTTTGCGGCACAGAATGCGGCACGCCCCGCGGTACAGCCGATGCAGCCCGAAAACGGCAGGGTGAAACCCCTTCGCCACCCGAATCCTACTGCGCCGCCAGCTCCCGCGCGGGAACCAGAATCCCCTCGCTCACGAAAGACAGGGCCAGCGCCGCCGCCCCATGCGCCCAAAGCAGGTCGCCCCAGGCATGGATCTCGATCGGCGGGCGCGGCCGCCCGGTCTGGATCGCCAGCGCCTCCATCTCTGCCAGCGTCTCCTGCGCATAAAGGTAATCATAGCGCATCCGCTCACCCGACAGGATGATCAGCGCCGGATCGAACAGGTTGATGACATTGGACAATCCCACCGCCAGATAGCGCCCCGCGCGGCGAAAGATCGACCGTGCCGCCGTATTCCCGGCCTTGGCATGGTCATAGAGCGACTCCAGCAGCACGCTGATCGACTGCCCCTCCCGATGCGTCCAGTTCAACGCCGTCGTCGCCTCGCGTGCCAGCGCATAGTCGGCGATGTAGGCCTCAAGGCATCCCCTCTGCCCGCAACGGCACAGCGCTCCGTCCAGTTGCACCTTGGTATGGCCCAACTCCATGCCAAGCCCCTGGGTTCCCCGGTAAATCCGGTGGTTGATGACATAGCCCATCCCCACCCCATGCTCGATGGTGACCACCGCGAAATCCGCCAGCCCCCGCCCCGCGCCGAACCACAGTTCCGCCAGCGTCACGAGGTTGGCGTCATTGTCGATCACCACCGGCAACCCCAACCGCGCCTGCGCCACCGCCGCCAGCGGCACCGCCCGATCCGACAGGACCGACGACCACATCACCATCCCGGCCACGGAATCGACAAATCCCGGCACCCCGATCCCCACCGCAGAAAGCTCACCCCGCCCCAGCCCCGCCTTGGCGCAGACCCGGTCCAGCAGCGTCTCGATAGCGGCCAGCATTTCGGGCATCGTCATCGGCCCGGGCCGCCGCGGGATCACGTCATCGGCGATCAGGTTGCCCGCGAAATCCACGATCACCGCCGTATGCTCGCGATCCGAAAGCTTCATCCCCGCCACGCGATGCGCGCCCGCCTTCACGCCCAGCAGGACAGCGGGCCGTCCCCGCCCCTGCTCGCCTTCGCGCAGGGCCGAAACCTCTTCGATCAGCCCCACCTCGATCAGTTCCTGCGTGATCGTGGTCACCGAAGCCGGGCTCACCCCCAGATCCTTCGCAACCTGCACCCGCGGAATCAGCCCCGCCGCCCGCACCCGTTCGAACACCTGCTGCCGCAGCGGCCGCAGCGAATCCGACAGTGGAGGAATCAGCGGCCCGCATCCCCGCCGCCCGTCCCCGGTCTCCTCCAGCGAAGCCTTCGGCAGCATTTCTTCGGCCTCCGAATAAAAAATCGGCAGATAGCCTGCCATAACCCGGTTAAGACTACGTTAGCAGACCGGTAAATGCTGCAACGCCGCATGAACAAGCCGCTTTGATGGGCAGTTCATGTTTCACCCACTAAAATTATTTTGACAACTGAAATTATTCGGGCCAATTTCCCGCACGTACCGACGAATCCGTCGGACCGGCCATACGCTGGCCGCATCCATAGGGAGGATACTTATGCGTAACGCAATCCTCGTCGCCGTTCTGGCGACGGTCGGCTTCTCTTCGGCCGCTCTTGCCGAGGGCAAGAAGATCGGCGTGTCCTGGGCGCAGTTCCAGGAAGAGCGCTGGAAGATCGACGAAGCCGCGATGAAGGCCGCCATCGAAGCCGCCGGCAACGAATACGTCTCGGCTGACGCCCAGTCTTCCGCCGAAAAGCAGCTGTCCGACATCGACGCGCTGATCGCACAGGGTGTTGACGCCCTGGTCATCAACGCCTGGGACAAGGACGCGATCGGGCCGGCCATCGAAAAGGCCGCTGCCGAAGGCATCCCGGTCGTCGGCTATGACCGCCTGATCGAAGACGCCCGCACCTTCTACCTGACCTTCGACAACGTCGGCGTCGGCCGCATCATCGCCGAGTCGGTCTTCGCGCTGGTTCCGGAAGGCAATTACGCGATCATCAAGGGCGATCCGGGCGACCCGAACGTCGGCTTCCTGCGTCAGGGCATGGAAGAGGTGATCGGCGCCGCTGTTGCCGAAGGCAAGATCACCATCGTCGGCGAAGCGAACTCGGACGGCTGGAAGCCCGAGAACGCCCAGCGCAACATGGAACAGATCCTGACCGCCGCGAACAACGACGTTGACGCCGTTCTCGCGCAGAACGACGGCATGGCCGGTGGCGCCGCTGCCGCTCTGGCCGCGCAGGGCCTGAACGTTCCGCTGGGTGGCCAGGACGGCGACCTCGCCGCCATCAACCGCGTGGCGCGCGGCACCCAGACCGTCTCGGTCTGGAAGGACGCGCGCCAGCTCGGCAAGGCTGCCGGTGAAATCGCCTCGGCTCTGGCCGACGGCACCGCACTGGACGCGATCCCCGGTGCGACCAAGTTCTCGGGTGGCGAGAAGGGCGTTGAAATGAACGCGATCCTTCTGACGCCGACCGCGATCACCAAGGACACCGTCAACCTCGCCATCGACGCGGGCCACATCTCGAAAGAGCAGGCTTGCGAAGGCGCGATGGCTGGCGTCGCCGGCTGCGAGTGATCCTCTGATCTCCGGAATGCCGGTCCCGCGCGGACCGGCATTCCCTTTCCTTTCCAAAGGGGGGCGACCACCCCCAAGCCGCGCCGTGCCGCGCCGCCCTCGCTGCATCCCATGCGATGCGCGACCGATCCCTCTCAACGTCAAGGACGGGACATGACCGACACAACCCATCAACCGCAGGCCCCCGGCAAGGAAGATGGCCTGATCGGCCGCTTTCTCCGCGCGACGGAACTTGACCCCCGACTGATCGGGATGGTCGGCGCCCTTTTCCTCATCTGGATCGGCTTCCATGCCTATGGCGCGCTGTTTCTCGGCGACGGGTCCTTCCTGACCCCGCGCAACCTGTGGAACCTCTCGGTCCAGACGGCCTCCATCGGGATCATGGCCACGGGGATGGTGCTGGTCATCATCACCCGCAACATCGACCTCTCGGTCGGTTCGATCCTCGGCGTCACCGGCATGTATATGGGCCTGCTTCAGGTCGAATGGCTGCCGCAACTGCTCGGCCTCGGCCATCCGGCCATCTGGGTCATCACGGTGATCTTCGGCCTCCTGCTCGGGGCGCTGATCGGCGCGATCCAGGGCGGCATGATCGCCTATCTCTCCATCCCCTCCTTCATCGTCACGCTGGGCGGCCTGCTGATCTGGCGCGGCGTGGCCTTCCTCGCCGCCGACGGCCGCACCATTTCACCGGTTGACCCGACCTTCGCCCTGATCGGCGGCGGCCCCTACGGCGCCATCGGCGCAACAGGAAGCTGGATCGTCTGCGCCCTCGGCTGCGCGGGGGTCATCTGGCTGGTGATGAACGGGCGCAAGAACCGCCGTCTGCACGGCTTCGCCCTGCGTCCGGCATGGGCGGAATGGTTCATGGGCCTTCTCGGCTGCGGCTTCATCATCGGCGCGACACTCGTCGTGAATGCCTATCCCTGGCCCAAGGGCATCCTTCAGCAGTATTATCAAAGCCTTGGCCAGGAAGTGCCCGAAGATGCCTTCATCGCCCATGGTTTTGCCTATCCGGTGCTGATCCTCGCCGTTGTCGGCATCCTCATGACGATCCTGATGACGCGCACCCGTTTCGGCCGCTATGTCTTCGCCATCGGCGGCAACCCCGAAGCGGCAGCCCTGTCGGGCATCAACACGCGCGCCATGACGGTCAAGATCTTCACCCTCATGGGGGGGCTGGCCGGCCTCGCGGGCGTGATCGCTTCGGCCCGCCTGAACTCGGCCACCAACGCACTCGGCGACCTTGACGAACTCTATGTCATCGCCGCCGCCGTGGTGGGCGGCACCTCGCTCGCCGGCGGCGTCGGCACGATCTACGGCGCGATCATCGGCGCGCTGGTGCTCGTCTCGCTGCAAACCGGCATGGTGCTCATCGGCTTCGGCGATGGCTCCTACCGCAAGATCGTCATCGGCGCGGCCCTCGTCATCGCCGTCTGGCTCGACATCGTCTATCGCAAGCGCATCAAGTAAGGGGGGACCAGAAGATGACCAATCCCAATCGTGGCACCCCTCTGGTCGAGATGCGCGACATCTCGATCTCCTTCGGCGGGATCAAGGCGGTCGATCATGTCACCGTCGATCTCTATCCCGGCGAGGTCGTGGGTCTTCTCGGCCATAACGGCGCAGGCAAATCCACGCTGATCAAATGCCTCTCCGGTGCCTATCAGCCGGATACCGGCGACATCTACATCAACGGCGAGAGGGTGGAGATCAACAACCCCCGCGACGCCCGCTCGCAGAACATCGAGACGATCTACCAGACCCTCGCGCTTGCCGACAATCTCGACGCCGCCTCGAACCTCTTCCTGGGGCGCGAGATCGTGAACAGCTTCGGCTTCGTCGATGAAACGAAGATGGAGGCCGAGACGCGCAAGATCATGGCGCGCCTCAACCCCAACTTCCGCAAGTTCAACGTGCCGGTTTCCGCCCTCTCCGGCGGTCAGCGCCAGTCGGTCGCCATCGCCCGCGCCGTCTATTTCAACGCCAAGATCCTGATCATGGACGAACCCACCGCCGCGCTCGGCCCGCACGAAACGCAGATGGTGTCCGAACTGATCCAGGAACTGAAGGCACAGGGTCTGGGCATCTTCCTGATCGAACACGACATCCACAACGTGATGAAACTCTGCGACCGCGCCTCGGTCATGAAGAACGGTCAGCTTGTCGGCACCGTCAACGTGAACGAAGTGACGGACGAAGACATCCTCGGGATGATCATCCTCGGCAAGAAACCGGCAAAGGCTGCGTGATGTATATCGGCCTCGACCTCGGCACGTCCGGCCTCAAGGGCGTGCTGATCGACGACGCGCAAAAGGTGCTGGCCGAGGCCAGCGCCCCCCTTTCCGTCTCGCGCCCCCACGAAGGCTGGTCCGAACAATCCCCCGCCGACTGGATCGCGGCGGCGGAAACCGTGATGGACGCGCTGGCACCGCATGGCCTGACCGGGGTCCGCGCCATCGGTCTGTCCGGCCAGATGCACGGCGCGACCCTCCTCGATCAGGCAGACGAGGTGCTGCGCCCCTGCATCCTGTGGAACGACACCCGCAGCCATGAAGAGGCCGCCGAACTCGACGGCGACCCGCTCTTCCGCCGCGTGACCGGCAATATCGTCTTTCCCGGCTTCACCGCGCCGAAACTGCTCTGGGTGCAGCGTCACGAACCCCGCCTCTGGGAAAAGGTCGCGCGGCTGCTGCTGCCCAAGGATTACCTCCGCCTCTGGCTGACCGGCGAACATGTCGCCGAAATGTCCGATGCCGCCGGGACAAGCTGGCTGGATACGGGCCGCCGCGACTGGTCCGACGACTGCCTCGCCGCGACAGGCCTGACACGCGCCCACATGCCGCGCCTTGTCGAAGGCTCCGAAGTCTCCGGCAAGCTGCGCGACGCGCTCGCCTCGCGCTGGGGCCTGCCCAAGGGCGTGGTCATCGCAGGTGGCGGTGGCGACAATGCCGCCTCCGGCGTGGGGGTAGGCGTGGTGAAGGCAGGCGATGCCTTTGTCTCGCTCGGCACCTCCGGCGTCCTTTTCGCCGCCAATGACGGCTATCAGCCTGCACCGGAAACCGCCGTCCACACCTTCTGCCACGCCCTGCCGAACACCTGGCACCAGATGGGCGTGATCCTTGCCGCGACCGATGCGCTGAACTGGTATGCGGGCCTTGTGGGCGATACCGCCGCCAACCTGACCGGGGGCCTCGGCGATCTCAGGGCGCCGTCCAAGACTCTGTTCCTGCCCTATCTCGGCGGCGAACGCACACCGCTGAACGATGCCGCCATCCGTGGTGCCTTCCTCGGCCTCGAACATGCGACGGACCGCGCCACCGCCACCCGCGCCGTGCTGGAAGGCGTCACCTTCGCCATCCGCGACAGCCGCGACGCGCTGGCAGCCACCGGCACGCGGATCGACCGCCTGCTTGCCGTCGGCGGGGGTTCGCGCTCCGACTACTGGCTCAAGGCCATCGCCACCGCGCTCGACATCCCCGTCCACCTTCCCGTGGCGGGCGATTTCGGCGGGGCCTTCGGCGCCGCCCGCCTCGCGCTCATGGCCGCGACCGGGGCCGGGGCAGAGATTGCCACCCTTCCCCCCATCGCGCGCAGCATCGACCCGGACCGCAGCTTGACCGCCGCCTTCGACGCAGGCCATGCCCGCTATCGCGCCGCACAATCCGCCATCAAGGGACTGACATGACCGACTTCTTCAAGGGCATCCCCCAGATCACCTACGAGGGGCCCGCCTCGACCAACGAATTCGCCTTCCGGCACTACAACCCGGATGAGGTGATCCTCGGCAAGCGGATGGAAGACCACATGCGCTTTGCCATCGCCTATTGGCACAGCTTCGCCTGGCCGGGCGGCGATCCCTTCGGCGGCCAGACCTTCAATCGCCCCTGGTTCGGCGACACGATGGCGCTGGCAAAGCTGAAGGCCGATGTCGCCTTCGAGATGTTCGACATCCTCGGCGCGCCCTTCTACTGCTTCCACGATGCCGACGTCCGCCCCGAAGGCGCGACCTTCGCGGAATCGAAGCGCAATCTCGACGAAATCGTCGATTACCTCGGCGAAAAGCAGTCCTCCCACAAGACACAGCTCCTCTGGGGCACCGCCAACATGTTCAGCCACCGCCGCTGGATGTCAGGTGCTGCGACGAACCCCGATCCCGATGTCTATGCCTATGCCGCCGCCACCGTGAAGGCCAACATGGACGCCACGCACAAGCTGGGCGGGGCGAATTACGTCCTCTGGGGCGGGCGCGAAGGCTATGAGACGCTCTTGAACACCGACCTGAAGGCCGAACGTGATCATGCCGGCCGCTTCCTGCAACAGGTGGTGGAATACAAGCACAAGATCGGCTTCAAGGGCGCGATCCTGATCGAACCCAAACCGCAGGAACCGTCCAAGCATCAGTATGATTACGATGTGGCCACGGTTTACGGCTTCCTCATCCAGTTCGGTCTGGAAAAGGAAGTGAAGGTGAACATCGAACAGGGCCACGCCATCCTCGCGGGCCACAGCTTCGAACATGAAATCGCCCTCGCCGCCGCCCTCGGCATCTTCGGCTCCATCGACATGAACCGGAACGATTACCAATCCGGCTGGGACACCGACCAGTTCCCCAACAACCATGCGGAAAAGGCGCTGGCCTTCTACGAAATCCTGCGCGCGGGCGGCTATACCACCGGCGGCACCAATTTCGACGCCAAGATCCGCCGCCAGTCGCTTGACCCCGAAGACCTCATCCTCGCCCATGTCGGCGGGATGGACACCTGCGCCCGCGCCCTGAAATCCGCCGCCGCGCTGCTTCAGGATGGCGCGCTGGAAAAGGCCCGCGCCGACCGCTACGCAGGCTGGGAGAAACCCGAGGCAAAAGCGCTGCTCTCCGGATCGCTCGAAGATGCGGCGGCAGTCGTCACGGCAAAGGGTCTGAACCCCGAACCGAAGTCCGGGCGTCAGGAACGGCTGGAAAACCTCTGGAACCGCTTCATCTGATACGCCCAACCCAAGCACACCCAGCGGCGGTGCGGCCCACGCGCCGCCGCTTTCCATGACGGAGGATCCCATGCGCTACACCCCCGCCGCCGACCGCTATTCCAGGATGATCTACCGCCCCTGCGGAACATCCGGGCTGAAACTTCCCGCCATTTCCCTCGGCCTCTGGCACAACTTCGGCCATGACACCCCGCATGACACCAAGCGCGCCATCTGCCAGACGGCCTTCGACCTCGGCATCACCCATTTCGACCTTGCCAACAACTACGGCCCGCCCCCCGGCAGCGCCGAAGAGGCCTTTGGCGAAATCCTCAAGACCGACTTCGCCGGATACCGCGACGAACTCATCATCTCCTCCAAGGCGGGTTACCTGATGTGGGACGGCCCCTATGGCGAATGGGGCAGCCGCAAGTACCTCATCGCCTCCTGCGACCAGTCGCTGAAACGGATGGGGCTGGATTACGTCGATATCTTCTATTCCCACCGCTTCGATCCCGACACGCCGCTGGAAGAAACCATGCTGGCGCTCGATCACATCGTCCGCTCCGGCCGCGCGCTCTATGTCGGCATCTCCAGCTACAACAGCCAGCGCACGCGCGAGGCCTATGCGATCCTCAAGGACCTCAAGACCCCCTTCATCATCCACCAGCCCAGCTACAACATCCTGAACCGCTGGGTGGAAACGGATGGTCTGAAAGACACGCTGGCCGACCTCGGCCTCGGCTCCATCGCCTTCACGCCGCTGGCCCAGGGCATCCTGACGAAGAAATACCTGAACGGCATCCCGGCAAACAGCCGCGCCGCGCAGGGCAAATCGCTCGACCCGGCCACGATCACCGACCGCGCCCTCGCCTCCGTCCGCGCCCTCGACGCCCTCGCACAAAAGCGCGGCCAGACGCTCGCCCAGATGGCCATCGCCTGGGTCCTGCGCAACGGCGGCATCACCACCGCCCTGATCGGCGCATCGAAACCCGAACAGGTCGTCGATTGCGCAGGCGCCATCCACAACCTCGACTTCACGCCCGAGGAACTGGCTGAAATCGACCGCATCAGCGAAGAGAAGGACATCAACCTCTGGGCCCGATCCTCGGCCGAATAGCGGGGCAGGAACGCCTGCCTTCGTATTTCCTTAACTCGGCCACGGAGTTGCGTTAGCGAAAGTTACCGCGCTGCGGGCTCCTCGCACCGGGATTAGGGAACAGGCCAAGATGACCGCCACGCTCGACAGCGCCCTCGGCTATGATCTGTTCCTCACCCCTCCGCCCCTCGGCGCGGCGATCACGCGCAGGGTGGTTGCCCGGCATCTGGGCCTTGATGCCGACAGCCTGCTGCGCCACCTCGCCACCCCCGGCGAACCCATCCGGCAAGGGCTGCCCGGAACCGAGGCAACCCGCCTCCAGTCACTTCTGCGCGCGACGGGATGGCCCGCCACGATCCGCCCCGCCCGCTCTGCCCCGGCGGTTGATCTCTCCTTGCAACCGGCGATCTGGGCCGATCTCTCCCGCCTCTCCCGCCGCCTTTCCGGGCTTCTGGGGCGGGAGGCGGGTTCCGTGCTGTCCGCGCTCCATCGCCCCGGCGGCCTCATCCTGCCCGCAGGCGATCCGCATCACGAAACGGTGCAGACCGCCGCGCGGCAGGGGCTTCCCGGGCTGAACCTCATCAGCGCCGATCCTGCGACCGCGCTTTACGATCTCTTCCCGACCCGGATGCTCGGCCCGTCCGAACGCGCCGCCATCACCCGCCATCTCTGCGCCTTCGAAACCGCATCCGGAGGCCTTACCGGGGCAGTGGCCGAAGGCCTCTCCGCACCCCTCTGCCAGGGCGCCATGGCCAAGCTCCGCAATGCCGGCCTGATCGCCGTCAACCGCGCCTTCCAGCGTTTCGAACTGCATCTCGTCGCCGTTTCAGGCTGGGTCGGGCGCGACCTTGCCGATTTCCTCGCCCTGCGCACCGGCCAGCCCCGCGCCCGGTTCGAGGTCATCTCGCCTACAGACCCGGTCGTCCTCGATACCGCCCTCACCCACGCCGTGGCCCGGCAGTTCTGCGCCGACTATGCCGCCATCGGCCTCTTCACCCGGCTGCATCTGCGCGGACTGCCCCGGAATGCAGAAAATCCGATCCGTTAGCCCGCAATAAACCCTCACCACCTAGTCTCATCCCCGGGTGTGAAAAATGGGGTGTGGAATGTCCGGGCAACGGAATGCGGCGCCTATTGTCGTCAAGCGCAAGAAGATCGTCGGGGGCGGGGGCCATCACGGCGGGGCCTGGAAGGTGGCCTATGCTGATTTCGTGACGGCCATGATGGCCTTCTTCCTGCTGATGTGGCTGCTGAACGCCACCACAGAACAACAGCGCGAAGGCATCGCCGATTTCTTCAGTCCGACGGTCCCCGTCAACCGCATCTCGGGCGGCGGCGACGGGGCCTTCGGCGGTGAATCCCTGCTTTCGGAACAGACGCTCGCCCTCAACGGCAGCGGCGCCTCGGCCAATACCCCGATCCAGACCACGCGCCCGCGCGCCGACGGCGGCCCGCTCACGCCCGAAGAGGCAGCCGAAGAAGCCGCGCTGCAAGAGGTGGAAAAGCGGCTGCTCTCCTATACCGGCGAAAGCATGATCTCCGACAGGCTCCGCCGCCATGTCGTCACCCGGCTTTCCGACGAAGGCCTCGTGATCGAGCTTTTCGATACATCCGATGCCGCCCTCTTCGCGGCCGAAACGGCGAAGCCCGAACCGCTCTTGCGCGACCTCCTCGCCGTCGTGGCCGAGGTGGCCGCCCTCGCCACCAACCGGATCGCCGTCAACGGCCATGTCCGCGCCTATCCCGCCCCCCTGCGAAACGATCCCGCATGGGATCTGTCCACCGCCCGGGCCGAGGCGACCCGCAGCCTGCTCGCCGATACGGCCCTCGGGTCGCGACGGCTGCATCGCGTCACCGGCTATGCCGACCGCAGGCCCGCCAGCACCGACCCGACCTCCGAACGCAACAACCGGATCGAGATCGTGCTGCTCCGCAGATCGGCGGGATTGCCTGACATTTGATGGATTAGCCGCCCATTAATCCCTGCTGCGCCATGATGCCCGCCGACTCGCAGGTTCGGCAGCAGAAAGGTGCACCCATGTCGATTTCTTCTTCGCTCAACGCGGGCGTGGCGGGGCTGAACGCCAATGCCACGCGACTGGCCACGATCTCGGACAATATCGCCAATTCCTCCACCTTCGGCTATCGCCGGGCCGAGGCCGATTTCGAAAGCCTGATGCTCGGCGATGTGGCAGGCTCCGGGGGGAAGTTCTCGGCAGGCGGCGTGCGCGCCTCGACCATCCGCCTCCTCGATGAAACGGGGCCGCTCGTCTCCACCGGCAATGCACTCGACATCGCCATTTCGGGCCGCGGGATGCTCCCGGTCCGCCCGCAGGCAGGGGACGGCGTCGATCCATCGGAAATGGCGATGCAACTGACCCGCACCGGGTCCTTCCGCGCGGATGAGGAGGGGTTCCTCTCCACGGCATCCGGCCTCGTCCTGCTTGGCTGGCCCGTGAGCCTCGATGGCTCCGTGCCGGATTTTCCGCGTGAATCCGACATCGGTCTTGTTCCCGTGCGCATCGACACCAATCAACGCGTCGGCGATGCCACCACCCGCGTGAACCTTGGCGTCAACCTGCCGGCCAACAACACCACGGCAGGCGGCACCGGCGATGCCCTGCCCCTGTCCATCGAGTATTTCGACAATCTCGGTGCGCCGCGCACGCTGGAATTCAGCTTCACGCCCACCATTCCCGCTTCGGGCAGTTCCAACACCTGGACCTTGCAGATCACCGATCCGCTCCAGGCCAATGCCGTGATCGGCGAATTCACCCTCGAATTCGATGCCAGCCGCGGCAGCGGCGGCGCGCTCGACACCGTCTCCGCGCTTTCGGCAGGCAGCTACGATGCCGCCACGGGGATGCTCTCGGTCAATCTGCTGGGCGGCCCGCTCGACATCTATATCGGCGCACCCGGCGACAGTGGCGGCCTGACCCAGCTCTCCGATGGTTTCGCCCCCATCGGCATCACCAAGAACGGCTCCCCGGTCGGCACCATGACGGGGCTGGAGATCGACGATGAAGGCTTCATCCAGGCCACCTACGATACCGGCTTCACCCGGCGCCTCTATCAGATCCCGCTTGTCGATGTCCCCAATATCAATGGCTTGCGGGCTGTCGGCAGCCAGACCTACCAGATTTCCCCCCAATCCGGCGCCTTCACGCTCTGGGATGCCGGAACCGGGCCCGTCGGCACGATCGAAGGCTTCTCACGCGAAGGCTCCACCACCGACGTCGCGGCGGAACTGACCGCGCTCATCGAAACGCAGCGCGCCTATTCGTCCAACGCCAAGGTGATCCAGACGGTGGACGAAATGCTCCAGGAAACCACCAACATCAAGCGATAGGGATAGGTCATGGCGCTCTCATCCGCCCTTGGCGCGGCCACGACCGGCCTGTCGGCTTCGGCCCGGCGCATCGAAACCGTGGCGAACAACGTCGCCAATGCCACGGCCGAAGGCTATGCCCGGCGCGAAGTCCGGCTTCAGGCGAACACCGCCGCCCCCGGGGTGGAGGTGGTCGCCCTCACCCGCTCCGTCGATCCTTTCCGCATCGCCGACCGCCGCAGCGCCGATGCCGATGGGGCCGCAACCGGCCTTCTTGCAGATCACCTTCTGCGCATCGAACAGGCCTTCGGTACCGCCGAGGAAGGGCAAAGCCTGCAAGCCACGCTTGATGCCTTCGACGCCGCCCTCGTCACCGCCGCCGCTGAACCCGAATCGCAAAGCCGCCTCGCGGCCGTCGTCAATGCGGCGGCAGATGTGGCGGCCCGTTTCTCCGCCCTCTCCGCCACGATCCAGCAAGCCCGGGGCGAGGCTGATGCCCGCATCGGGACCGAGGTGGATCGACTGAACGCCGATCTCCAGGCTGTCTCGCGGCTCGACCGGCAGATCGCGGCGGCGCTCGCCACCGGCCGCGACGCCGCATCCTTGCAGGATCGCCGCCAGCAACTGGTGGACCGCATTGCCACCATCATCCCCTTGCGCGAATACCCGCGACCGAACGGCCAGACCGCCCTCGTGGCCGTGAACGGCGCGCTTCTTCTTGACGGTTCGCCCGCCACCTTCGGCTTTACCCCGGCACCTTTCGTCTCCGCCTCATCCACCGCACCCCTTTCTGGCCTGACGATGAACGGTCGCCCCCTGGCGACCGGTCCGGACAGCCTGATCGGCGGCGGCAGCCTCTCTGCCGCCTTCCAGCTCCGCGATACCGTCACCCCCGCGCTCCAGGCCGATCTCGACCGGCTCGCCCTCTCTCTGTCAGAGCGTCTCGCCGCTGCCGACCCGACCCTGTCACCGACGGCACCGGGCCTCTTTACCGATGCCGGTTCCCGCGCGGATGTGGCAAACCTCGCCGGCCTCTCGGCCCGTCTGTCAGTCAACCCGCGCGTCGATCCCACCGCAGGCGGCAACCCAACCGCCCTGCGCGACGGCCTCGCTGCCGCCACTCTGCGCGAAACAGGCGATGGCACCATCCTTGCCGCCCTCTCGGCCGCCCTCTCGGCAACCACGCCCCGCAGCCTGTCGGGCGAAACGGCAGAGCTGATCGACCGCCTCTCAACCGCGCGTCTCGCCGCCGAAGCTGCCGCCAGCACCGCCAGCGCCCGCCAATCGGCTCTGACCGAGGCTGCAAGTTCGGACTCCGTCAACACGGATCAGGAACTTCAGGACCTTCTTCAGATCGAACAGGCCTATGCCGCCAATGCCCGCGTCATCGCCACGGTGGATGACATGCTCCGACTGCTGATGGAGGTTTAAGATGACCGGCCCGATCCTTGGCGATATGTCGCAATACCTCTTCCTGCGACGGCAGACATCCGTCACGCGCAGCGAGGTCACCACCCTTTCAAACGACCTCGCCTCCGGCACGGCCTCCGATCTTGCCCGTCATCTCGCCGGGCAGACCGGCATCGTCGCCGCAATTCAGACCAGCCTCTCACGGCTCTCGGCCTTCGATCAGACCATTGCCCGCGCCACAAGCCGGGCCGATGCCATGCAGGCCGCGCTGGACAAGGTGGATACGGCCGCCCGTTCCGCCGCGAACGATCTTTTGCAGGCCGCCGGGGCCGGGGGCGCCGCGCTGGACACCGCCACCGCCATCGGACGGGCCGCCTTCGACGATGCCGTGAACGCCCTGAACACCCGTATCGGGGACCGCAGCCTCTTTGCCGGAACCGCCACCGATCGCGATGCCCTGCTTGCGCCAGAGGCCCTGCTCGCTGCCGCCCGGCTCGCCATCGCGCCTGCCACGGCGCCGGCCGATATCGCCGCCGCCCTCGACCGCTGGCTCGCCGATCCGGCCGGTTTCACCGCCACGGCCTTTCTGGGCAGCAGCGACACGACCGCGATCGCCGTTGCGGAAGACATCGCTGTCACTTTGCCTGTCACGGCCGCCGATCCTGATCTGCGCGGCACCTTCAAGGGCCTGATCCTCGCGGCGCTCCTCTCTGACAGCAGCTTCGCGGGCGATCGGGCGGCCCGGGCAGAACTGGCCACCCTTGCCGGTTCCGCGCTCATCCAATCCGGCGATGACCGCACCGCGGCGGCCGCACGGCTTGGCGTCGCCCAGGAACGCATCGCCACCGCAGAAGCCCGCAACAGCGCAGAGGCGACGGCCCTCGGCATCGCCCGCTCCGATCTGGTTGCCATCGACGGCTACGAGACGGCCTCGCGCCTGGCCGAGGCGCAGACGCGGCTTGAAACGATCTACACCCTCACCGCCCGCCTCTCCGACCTCAGCCTTGCGAATTACCTGCGATGATCCGGGTCACCCTGCTTGCCCTGCTTCTTGCCACCGCCGCGCAGGCCGAACCGGTCCGCATCAAGGATCTGGTGGAGGTGGACGGCGTCCGTGGCAACGATCTGGTCGGCTATGGCCTTGTCGTGGGGCTCAACGGCACGGGCGACGGGCTGCGAAATGCGCCCTTCACCGAAGAGATCATGGCCAATCTCCTGGAACGGCTCGGTGCCAATGTCGCGGGGGAGGAATTCCGCCCCCGGAACGTCGCGGCCGTCTTCGTGACGGCCACCCTTCCTCCCTTCGCACGGGCGGGGTCGCGGATCGACGTGACGGTTTCGGCCATCGGCGATTCCAGCAGCCTGCAAGGCGGGACACTGGTGATGACGCCCCTCAACGGCGCGGATGGTGAAATCTACGCCGTTGCGCAGGGCGGCCTGATCGCGGGCGGCATTTCGGTGGAGGGAGAGGCAGCGCGCGTTGTCCAGGGTGTGCCGACGGCAGGAACGATTCCGGGCGGCGCACGCGTGGAACGCGAGGTGGATTTCGATTTCAGCCGCCTCGCCACCCTCCGCCTCGCCTTGCGCAGCCCCGATTTCACCACCGCCGCCCGGATCGAGGCGGGCATCAATGCGGAATTCGGGCGCGGCATCGCCACGATGCAGGATGCCGGGACCGTGGCCATCGACCTTGGCGCCGCCCGGATGCAATCGCCGGCCCATGTCATCGGCCGGATCGAAGGGCTGGTGATCGATGCGGAAAGCCGCGCGCGTGTCGTCGTCGATCAACGGTCGGGGACCATCGTGATGGGCGAGGATGTGCGCATCAGCCCGGTCGCCGTGGCCCAGGGCGGCCTGACGCTGCGGGTCACCGAAACCCCGATGGTCAGTCAGCCCAACCCTTTCGCGCAGGGCGAAACCATGCTCGTCCCGCGGACCGAGGCCGCCATCGAACAAGTGCCGGGCACCGGCCTGGCACAGCTCCCCGGGGGAACGAATCTCTCCGATGTCGTCGCCGGCCTGAATGCCCTTGGCGTGGCGCCGCATGACCTCATCGACATCCTCAAGAGCATCCATGCAGCGGGCGCCTTGCATGCCGAACTCGTTGTGAACTGATCTCTTGCTCAGACTCCATAGCCCCGCACCAGCGCCACGGCGATCAGAGACCAGCCATCCGCCAGAACGAAAAAGGCGAGCTTGAAGGGCAGCGAGACGATGGCGGGCGGCACCATCATCATCCCCATCGCCATCAGCACGGCCGCGACGACAAGGTCGATGATCAGGAACGGCAGAAAGATCATGAAACCGATCTGAAAGGCGCGGGCCACCTCGGACAGCATGAAGGCCGGGATCAGGACTGAATAGGGGGTGGCGACCGGTGCCGTGACCGGCTCTTCCCGCAGCGACAGCAGCGCGGCAAGGGTGTCTGCATCCACCCGACCTGCCATGAAGATGCGGAACGGATCCATCGCCGCCGCGATGGCCTGTGCCGCATCCATCTCGCCGCGGTTCAGCGGTTCGATTCCGCGCGCCCAGGCATCAAGGAAAACCGGTTCCATCACATACCAGGTCAGGAACAGCGCAAGACCGACAAGCAGCATGTTCGGCGGCGATTGCTGCAAGCCCAGCGCCTGCCGCAGGATCGCCAGCACCGTGACGATGAAGGGAAAGCAGGTGATCATCATGAGAAGACCGGGCGCGATGCTGAGCGTCGTCACCAACAGCAGAAGCTGCACCACCCGGGTGGACAGCAGCGGCCCCTCGCCAAGGTCGAGCGTCAACTCCTGCGCCATGGACGGTGCCGCCGTCGCCAGGCAAACGACGGCCAGAACCGCAGCGCCGAGACGCGCCGTCACAGCCCTCCCCCGGGCGCGGCAACCTCGGTCAGCCGCACCGTCAACTGGCCCGACCCGTCTTCCGCCTCCTGCAACTCGCCCCGAGCGATCAGCCGATCCCCGATGAAGAGTTCGACCGGATCATCCACCCGCCGATCGAGGGGCAGGATTGCATCCCGGTCGAGCCGAAGAAGATCACGCACCAGGGGCCGCGCGCGGCCGACGGATACCGTCACCTCGATCGGCACCTGGATGAAAGGGTTCTCATCGTTCATGGCCCAGCTCTCCTGATTGAAACTCGAAGAATTCCGAAACGCTGCGCGCGATCGCGGCGACCGCGGCGGCCAGATCAACCTGCACTTCCCGGCTGCCACCCGCGATTCGCACCGCGCCATCCGGCAGGTCGGGATCTTCTTCGATCCGCAGGCTCAGATTCCGCGCGAGGACCGGCAGCAGGCGTTCCACATGCGGGTGCAACTCGGCCGAGACCCGGACCGTCAGAGGGGCATGTACCGCCGTCTCGGCCAGGGGCATCAGCGCCTCCACCACGCGCGGGACCAGCGCCGCGCGGGCCGTTTCCGGCAGAAGGCAGGTCATCACCTGCTGCAACAGCGGTTCCAGCGACAGCAGCGCCGCCCTTTGGGCCTCGTCCCGCGTCAGGGCAAGGGCCTGCAAGCTGCGCGCCGCCTCCGCCTCACGTTCCGCCCGGGCATCGCTACAGGCCGTGGTGGCATCCTCCCACCCCGCGGCATAGCCCTCCTCATAGGCGGATTGGCGCAGCTCCTCGTCCCGCTCCTCCTCCACCGGAGGCAGGGGCTGAACAGGATCGACCGCATCGGCGAAATCCTCAAGACGCAGGCCGGGCATCAGGCGCGCCCTCCATCCGCATCCATCCAACTGCGCAGGATTTCCAGCGACTCGGTCTTTCTCTCGTCGATCAGACGCCGCAACCGCTCCACCGGATCGGTCTGCTCGGCCCCGGTGCCGTCTCCCCCAAGGAGGGGCAGCGGCGGCAGGTCGAATCCTCCCGCGATCTCACCGGTCAGGACCGGCCCCATCGGCTCCAGCGGGGCCAGCGGCGGAAGGCTCGCCGGTTCGGCCCGCTGCGCCCTGGCCTGGCGCAGCGCGGGCCGCAGAACGAACAGCGCCACCAGCGCCACGGCCGCCAGCGCCGCCACGATGGCCAGCCGCGTCAGATCCAGCAGGGGACCGGAAGACGGGGCCTCGGCGCCGAAATCCAGGGGCTGGAATTCCAGCGTCTTGATCGTCAGCACATCGCCCCGCGCCTCGTCGATCCCGGCGGCAGAAGCCACCAGTTCCCGCAACGCGCCGAGTTCCTCTTCCGATCTGGGCTGCCAGGTCGTGCTGCCATCCTCCGCCGTCACCCTTTCGCCATCGACGAGCACGGCCACCCCGATCCGGCGGATGTCGCCGGGGGCGCGCGTGACCTCGCGCAGCGTCTCGCTCAGCGCATATTCCACGCGCTCACGGCTCTCCTCCGATTGTGACCGGTCTCCCTCTCCCTCGGCGGCATCTCCGTCGGGCAGGTTCGACGCAACCGTCACATCGCCACCGGCGCGGCTTTCGGACCCGCTCACCGTTTCCGTCTCTGTCGATGCCGCCACCCGCCCCTGCGGATCAATCCGCCGCTCCGACAGCTGCTCGCTCTCGGTCACCAGATCGACGGCCACCTCCACCACCGCCCGGCCCGGCCCGACACGCGCCTCCAGCAGGCGTTCCACATTGCGGCGGATCTGCTCGGCCCGCGCCGCCGGGGCCGCCGTCACGGCACCCGCCTCGTCCGAAGGAATCAGCCCCGTCTGGGCGTCGATCACCTCGACGCGCGCCGGTTGCAGGCCGGTCACCGCCGCCGCCACCAGATGCCGCAAGGCCTGCGCCTGTGCTGCCGACAGGCCGCCCACCGTGGTGACGAAGACGCTCGCACTCGGCATCTGGTCACGCGCGAAGGGCAGGTCGGTACCCCGAGCGATATGCACGCGCGCGGTGCGGACCTGCGGATTGGCCAGGATCGTGCGGACCAGTTCGCCTTCCACCGCCCGGCTCCAGGCCGCATCGAACATCTGCGCCGTCGTCCCGAAGCCCGACAGCGAATCAAGAAGCTCGTATCCCGTCACCCCCGTTGCCGGCAGCCCCTCCACCGCCAGCGCAAGGCGCAGCGAATCGCGCTCCGACGTCGGCACGTGGATGGCCGTTCCCACCACCTCATGCGGCACCCCGCGCGCCTCCAGCGCGGCGACGACTTCGCCCGCCGCCACCGGGTCCAACCCGGAGTAAAGCAAGGCCATCGACGGCGTCGTCGCCATCCGCCCGATCATCAGAATCGAGACGAACATCGCCAGACTGGCACCGATCACCGCCATCTGACGCCGCCGATCAAGCGCGGACCAGAACGACATGAATGCTTTCACGCAGCTTCTCCGGACTTCTGTCACGGAGGCCAGTCTTGGCATGGGGGGCTTAACAATCGGTTAGGTCGCGAGGGGTAACGTGATGGGGAAGAGAGGAAAGGGATCGCCATGTCCGACGCCGCCGAACCTGCCGCCAAAACCCGCCCCGCCGGCCTCAAGCCGCTTATCGCAGGCGTCGCACTTGCCGTCGTTCTGGGTGGGGCGGGCTTCCTTGCAACCTGGTCGGGGATGATCCTGCCCGCGGCCGCCCCGCAGGCCGATGCCGGGGCCGAATCGCTCCCGGATGTGGCCTTCGTTCCGCTCGACCCTGTCGTCGTCTCCCTCGATACGGCCGGTGACGGGCGCCATCTTCGCTTTGTCGCGCAGCTTGAGGTGGCCTCGCCCCATGCCGGCGAAGTGTCTCATCTGACCCCGCGAATCCTTGATGTCCTGAACGGCTACCTGCGCGCGGTCGATCCCGTGGTGCTGCAACAGGCCGGGGCGCTGCTCAAGATCCGGGCGCAGCTTCTGCGCAGGATACAGATCGTCACCGGCGAAGGGCGGGTGCGCGATCTTCTGGTCACCGAATTCGTGCTGGGCTGAGGGGGAATGATGGAACTCCTTTCCGACATCCTCCTCGCCATCGCGGCTCTTGGGGCAGGGGCCTACTGCCACGTGCTGTCCAACCGGCTGAAACGCTTCAATGCTCTGGAAAACGGCATGGGCGGCGCAATCGCCGTGCTGTCGCAGCAGGTCGATGAAATGACCCGCGCTCTGGATCAGGCGCAGCTTGCAGCGCAGGGCTCGACCGAAGGGTTGAAGGCGCTTGTCGACCGCGCCGAAGGGGCGGCGGCGCGGCTCGATCTTCTCATGGCCACCCTGCACGATCTGCCGGAGTCGGAGGAACCGGTCCGTCGACTCCGCTTCGTCCGCCGTCGACGTGATCTCGAGGCCGCCGAATGATACGCTCGCCCCGTCTTGCCCTGACACTCCTCGCCCTCGCACTCGCGGCATCCGGCGCCTTGCGCATCGGCTTCGGCGTCGGCACCGCCCTGGCCCGCGCGCCGGAGGCCGAGGAAGGAAACGTCCCGATGGACTGCCCCGCCCCGCCCCTCGCGGTGGTCGAGGCATTGGCCGACCGCGAATCGCGTGTCGCCGTACGCGAAACCGCGCTGGAGGAACGACTCGCCGCCCTCGATCTGGCCGAGGCCGCCATCGCAACCCGTCTGCAAGAGCTCGAATCCGCCGAGGCGGAGCTTCGGCAGGTCGTCACCCTGTCCGACGGCGCGGCCGAAGCCGATCTTTCCCGCCTCACCGCCCTGTACGAAGCGATGAAACCCGCCGATGCGGCGCGCCTCTTTGCGGCGATGCCCGTGGATTTCGCCGCAGGTTTTCTCGGGCGGATGCGCCCCGAGACGGCAGCGCTCGTCCTCGCGGGGATGGAGCCGGAGGCGGCCTTCTCGATCACCGCCATGATCGCCGGGCGCAACGCCCTGGCACCGACCGAATAGAAAGGGGGGCGGCATGTTCGGCATCATCGGTATTGCCGTGATCCTCGTCATGGTCTTCGGCGGCTACATGGCCGCAGGGGGCAAGATGGGCATCATCCTGAAGGCACTGCCCTTCGAAATGGCGATGATCGGCGGCGCCGCCGTCGGCGCCTTCCTCATCTCGAACGACAAGGCCACGATCCGGCATACCGTCCACGACATTCCCCGCGTCTTCCGCGGGGCGCGCTGGTTGCCGACGGATTATCACGATCTCCTCTGCCTTCTCTTCGAGCTGCTGCGTCTGGCCCGTGAAAATCCCGTGGCACTGGAAGAACATATCGAAGGCCCCGGCAGCTCCAGCATCTTCGCCCGCTATCCGCGCATCCGCGACGATGCGACAGCCGTGGAACTGATCTGCGACACACTGCGCGCCCGCACGATGAACTATGACGATCCCCACCAGGTCGAAGAGGTTCTGGACAAGCGGATGGAAACCGCCCTCCACCACGCCCAGCATTCCAGCCATGCCCTTCAGACCACGGCCGATGCGCTTCCCGCCCTCGGGATCGTGGCAGCCGTGCTCGGGGTGATCAAGACGATGGGCTCCATCGACCAACCGCCTGAAGTGCTTGGAAAAATGATCGGCGGCGCCCTGGTCGGCACCTTCCTGGGCGTCTTTCTCGCCTATGGCATCGTCGGCCCCTTTGCCAGCCGCCTCAAGGCCATCGCCGACGAAGAGGCCCAGTTCTACCGCCTGATCCGCGAGGTGATGGTGGCCAGCCTGCACAACCATCCGCCCGCGCTCTGCATAGAGGTGGGTCGCCAGAACACCCCCGCCGCGATGCGTCCGGGTTTCGGCGATCTGGAACAGGCACTCCGCGCGCTGCGGGCCGAGGCGGCGTGATCCGATGCCGCGCCTCCTCGCCCTCGTGCTTGTCGCCGGCCTGCTCCTGCCGGGTCTCGCCGCCGCGCAGGTGGTGCGAGTGATCAGCGGCGATCATCCCACCTTCACGCGCCTTGTCCTCTCCTTCGAAACACCCCCCGACTGGCGGCTGGGCCGCAGCCAGGACGGCTACGCCTTGCGGCTTGCCGGGGCGGCGCCGCGCTATGACCTGTCCGATGTGTTCCGCCGCATCACGCGCGACCGGCTGGCGGCTGTCTGGGCCGACCCCGAAGATGGCGCGCTGCGCCTCCGTGTCGCCTGCGCCTGCCATGCCCTGCCTTTCGAACTGCGTCCGGGCGTCCTTGTCATCGACATTCGCGAAGGGCCCGCCCCGCCGGGCTCCTCCTTCGAAACCGCCCTTGAGGACGGGCCCTTGCCTGCCCTCGGGCCCGCACCGCCGACCCGCCCCCGCCCCCGCACCAGCCTGGGGCCGATTCCCTTCGACTGGACGGCACAACTCCGGCCCGCACCCTCCGAGTCCCCGGCCCTGCCGCCCTTGCCGGCCCCGGCCATAGCGGGCCTGCGCGATGAACTGCTTTTCGGCCTGTCGCGCGGCGTTGCCGACGGGATGATCGACCCGGTCACGCGGCTGCCCACCCCGTCGTCACAGCCATCGCCGCAGCGTCAGGCCCAGTCTGGGAACCTCCGGCTCGGCGACGTCCTGGAAACCCGAACCGGCCTCGCCTTGCCGCAGCAGGTGGCTGCGGATGGACAAAGCTGCCCTGCGGATGACCGTCTCGACCTCGCCGGTTGGGGCGAAGAGGGGTCCGCCGCTTCGCAACTCGCGACGGCGTTTTCGGGGCTGGTCGGGGAGTTCGATCGACCCGCCCCCGCCGCCGTTCAGCGCGCCGTCCGCCTGCATCTCCATTTCGGTTTCGGCGCAGAGGCACGCGCGCTCCTTCAGGCCTTTCCGATCGAGGGGCCGGATACTCCTTTCCTCGCCTCGCTCGGCCGCCTCCTGGATGGCGAGCCTGATCCCCAGGGCCCGTTCCGCGGCATGGAAGGCTGCGACAGTGCGGCTGCGCTCTGGGCCCTTCTGGCCGATCCGGCGCTTCCGCCCCGTCTTGCCCGCGCCCCCGCCGTCCTGCGCAGCTTTTCTGCGCTGCCTGCCCCGTTGCGCCGCCATCTCGGCCCCGGTCTGGCGGAACGCTTTCTCGCCGCGGGCGATAGCGCCACGGCCACCGCCCTTCAGGACAGCTTCCTCCGCATTCCCGGCCCGGCCGACCCCCGTGCCACGGTGACAGAAGCGCGCATAGCCGCCGCCCTTGGCGCGGGACCGCAGGCCGCAGAGCTGCTGCAAGGCCCTGCCGCAGAATCCGGCCCCGCGCATCACGCGGCCCTCATCGCGCTGGTCGATCTGCACGCGGCCGAGGGTCGTCCCCTCGACCCCAGGGTCGAAGAAGACATCGCCGCCTATCTTCCGCAATTCGCAGGCACGGCGGAAGAACCCGCGCTGCGCCGTGCCCATGTCCTGTCCCTTGCCTTGACCGACCGCTTCGATGCCGCCTTTTCCGCCCTCCCCGCCGCACCCGACGCTGCGCCGGGGCTTTGGGAGCTGCTCTCCCGGGGTCCGGATGGCGCGATCCTTCTCCATGCCATCGGGGCCGACCCCCGCCCCGTCCCGCCGCGGACGCGCGACCGCCTTGCCACGCGCCTTCTGGACCTCGGCTTTCCGGATCAGGCAGGGCTCTGGTCCATGACGGCCGGTCCGCTGACCCTGCCGCCGCCCGACCCCGATCCACTGCGCGAAGCGCTCCGAGAACGCGCCTGGCAGGCCCTGCCCGAAACGGCGCCCGAAACCTGGCGCTCCCTGGCCGGAACCCTGTCGCAGAGACCGGCAATGGCCGACCCTCCCCTCGCCCGCAGCCGCGCGCTGGCCGAAACCAGCGAAGGTACGCGGAGCGCAATCGAGGCGCTTCTCAGCACCGTGCCGCCGCCATGAGGGGGCGCATTGACGAAAAGGAAACCGACAGCCGCCAAGATCTGAAAGACCGCGACTCACCAGAAGGTGCCCAAGGTGAAATCCCTTCTCGTAGCCCTATGCCTGATCATCACTCCGCTGGCGGCGCTGGCCGCCCGTGACACCTGCGCTGTCGCCGCCCGCCTCGCGTCGGAGACGGAGGGGGTTCCGAAGGATATCCTCCTTGCGATCACCATGGTGGAAACCCGGCGTGACGGCGCCCCCTGGCCCTGGACCCTGAATCACGACGGGCATGGCCAATGGTTCGCTTCTGCCCGCGAGGCTGAACATGCCGCTGCGCGGATCATCGCCTCGGGCGGGATGGCGGATATCGGCTGCTTCCAGATCAACAGCCACTGGCATGGCGCGTCTTTCGCCTCGGTCAACCAGATGCTCGACCCCGTGGAAAATGCCCGCTACGCCGCGCGCTATCTTCGTCACCTGCGCGCCGAAACGGGGGATTGGGCTGCCGCCATCGCCGCCTACCACTCCCGCGATCCGGACCGGGGCCAGGCCTATCTCGACCGGGTCACCGCTCAGCTTGATCAAACTTCGGCTACCCTTCCCGGCAACCCGCCGCTTCGCCGCAATCGCTTTCCCCTCTTTCATCCGGGCGATCCGGCCAGTCCCGGCACCCTCGTGCCGCGTCTTGCGGGCCTTTCCCCGCTTGTCGGGGGACCGTGATGCCGAGGCTCTCCCCGGTTCTTTTCCAACCAACCGTGCTGCTCGCACTGGCCATCATGGCCGTGATCGCGATGATGGTGCTGCCCGTCCCGGCCGCGCTGCTCGACATCGGTCTCGCCCTGTCCTTCGCCATCGCGATCCTGATGCTTACGGTGACGCTCTTCATCGAACGCCCGCTCGATTTCTCCGCCTTCCCGACGATCCTGCTTGCATCGCTCCTGCTCCGCCTCTCGCTCAACATCGCCTCGACGAAACTGATCATCGCACAAGGGCATACCGGCACCGATGCGGCAGGGCATGTGATCGAAGGCTTCGCCGAATTCGTGATGGGCGGTGACCTCGTTCTAGGCCTCGTGATCTTCGTGGTGATCCTGATCGTAAACTTCATGGTCATCACCAAGGGTGCCGGCCGGATGGCCGAGGTGGGCGCCCGCTTTGCGCTTGACGGGTTGCCGGGGCGGCAGCTCGCGATCGACGCGGATGTCGCCGCCGGCGCGATCGACCATGTGGAGGCGAAGGCGCGCCGCGAACGCGAACTGGCCGAAACGAATTTCTTCGGTTCGCTCGACGGCGCTTCCAAATTCGTCAAGGGCGATGCCATCGCCGGGTTGCTGATCACCCTGCTGAACCTTGTCGTCGGCCTTGCCGTCGGGACCTTGTCGCATGGCCTGCCACTGGGCGCAGCCTTCGAAACCTATGCCATCCTGACCGTCGGGGATGGCCTCGTGACGCAATTGCCGGCGGTGATCACCTCCGTCGCCGCGGCCCTTCTGATGGCGCGTGGCGGGTCGAAAGGCTCTGCCGACATCTCCTTCTTCTCCCAGCTTGGCCGTTATCCGGCGGCCCTGCTTACCGTTGCCGCGCTGCTCGGCCTTTTCGCCGTGATTCCGGGGCTGCCCTTCCTTCCTTTCCTTCTCGGGGCGGCCGGTCTTGGCGGGGTCGCGCTCTGGCAGTTGCGTCGTCCGCCACCGGCCCCCGACCTGCCGCCGCCCCCTGCTCCAACTGGCCCACGGCCCTTGGGCGATCTTCTCGACTTCGATGAAATCCACCTGGAATTCGCCTCGGATCTCGTCGCCCTCGCCCTCGACCCGGCGACCGGGCTGGATCGGCGCGTGTCCAGCCTGCGCAACCACATTGCCACGACCTATGGGCTTGTCCTGCCCGAAATCCGCTTGACCGACGAACCCGCCCTGCCTCCGGGCCGATACCGCATCCGCATCCAGGGGGTGGAACGCGTCGCAGATCGCCTGATGGCCGACCGCATCCTCGTCCTTCTCGCCGACGGGGTAGACGCACCGCCCGGACTCGATGCTCGCGAACCTGTCTTTTCCGCACCGGCCCGCTGGATCCTGCCGGCCGATCAGGAAACCGCCGCGCTGTCCGGGCTGACCACCGTCACCCCGGCCGAGGTTCTGTCCACGCATCTTCTGGAAACCATCCGCGGCAATCTCGCCCATCTTCTGTCGCTGCGCGGCCTGCGTCGGCTTCTGGATGAATTTGCCAATGTCTCCGATCCCGCCCGCGCCCAGATGAACCGCCGCCTGCTGGATGAGATGATCCCCGACAGGGTTGCCCCCGAACTCCTCCTTGCAACCCTGCGCCTCCTGCTGGAGGAGAGGGTTTCGATCCGCAATCTTCCCCTCATTCTCGAAGCCATCGCCGAAGTGCGCGCCCTTCCCTCGCCCGAGGCTGTCTGCGAACATGTCCGCCAGAGGCTTGGCTTCCAGATCACCGCCGAACTGCGGCGCGAGGACGGGACCATCCCCCTTCTGCAACTTGCCCCGGAATGGGAACAGACTTTCCGCCAATACCAGATGGACAATGGCCGCGGCGATGACATCGCCCTCCCGCCCGAGGTTTTCTCCCGCCTTGCCAATGCTGTCTCCGACCGGATGGCGCGTCTTTCCACCGGCGGTTCCGCCCCCGCGCTCGTGACCTCTGCCCGCCGTCGGCGCTTTCTCCGCTCCGTCACGCGGGCGCGTGGCCTCGCCGTTCCGGTCCTCTCCTATGAAGAGATCGGGCTTGAGGCACGCCCCGCCATTCTTGGACAGGTGGCCGCGTGATCGAGCTTGCGACGGCGTTGATGGCAGAGCTGCAACCGCATCTGCGCCCGGCCACCCTCACCTTCCTGCGCATCGCGGCGGCCATGGCCCTTCTCCCGGCTTTTGGCGAACAGACCATCCCGATGCGGGTGCGGCTTGCCCTCGCGCTGGCCTTCACCGCGCTGGTGCTGCCCGTCGTGGCGGAGCGGCATGTCGGCGACGGGTTGCTGCTTCCGGCGGCGGCTGAAACCGCGGCGGGCCTGATGATCGGCCTGTCGCTGCGGCTGATGGTGATGGGCCTCCAGATGGCCGCCACCATCGCCGCGCAATCCACCTCGCTCTCGCAGCTTTTCGCCGGGGTGGCGGTGGAACCGTTGCCGGCGCTGGGCACGCTTTTCACCTGGGCGGCGCTCGCGCTTGCCGTGCAGGCGGGTCTGCATGTCAAGCTGACCGCGCTCTTCATTGCGTCTCACGATCTTCTCCCGGCCGGCCGCTTCCCGACCGGTGCCGATCTCGCGGCCTGGGGCAGCGCCCATGTCGCCCGGGTCAGCGGGCTGGCCTTCTCGCTGGCCCTTCCCTTCGTGCTGGCCGGTCTGCTCTGGAATGTCGCGCTGGGCGCGGTCAACCGCGCGATGCCGCAGCTCATGATGGCCTTCATCGGCGCCCCCGCCCTGGCTCTGGGCAGCCTTGTCCTTACCGCGCTGACCACGCCCGTCATCCTCGCCCTCTGGCTCAGGGGGTTCGACGCCACCCTGGCCCACCCCTTCATGCCGGCATCGCCATGACCGGCGATGATCAGGAAAAGCCGCACGAACCGACGCAGAAACGGCTCGATGACGCGCGGCGAGAAGGGCAGATCGCCCGTTCGCAGGACCTGCTCACCATGGCCGCCTATGGCGGGTTTCTGCTGGCCGCCATCGCCTTCGGCCCGGCCGCCCTGCAAGAGGCCGCCCTGATCGGCCGGGCCTTCCTGGAACGGCCCGACGCGCCGGAAACGCTCATGGCCGCTCCGGCGATGGCGGCGGCCACCTTGCCCTTCCTGCTGATGCCGGGCCTCTGTGTCCTGCTTCTCCTGCTCGCGCAGCGCGGGCTCATCTTCACGGCGGCAAACCTGAAACCCCGCCTCTCGCGCATCGACCCGATCGCCACCGCCGGCCACAAATTCGGCCCCGACGGGCTGTTCGACTTCGCCAAGTCGCTGCTCAAGATGGCGGTGATCGGCCTGCTGCTCTTCGCGCTTCTGCGCGGCGAGGCGGCGGAAATCCTCACCGCCGCCTCCCTGTCCCCCGGTCAGGGCCTCCTCTGGCTCCTGGGTCTGCTGCTGCGCTTCCTGATCTTCGTCTTCGCCCTGTCCCTTGTCATCGGCGCGCTGGATTTCCTCTGGCAGGCCTTCCGCCACCGTCTGCGCCTGCGCATGTCGCGCCAGGACCTGCTGGAGGAACAGCGCGAATCGGACGGCGATCCGCAGGCGAAATCCACCCGGCGCCAGCGCGCGCAGGAGATCGCGATGAACCGGATGCTGGCGGATGTGCCCAAGGCCGATGTCATCATCGTCAACCCGACCCATTACGCCGTGGCCCTGCACTGGAAGCGGCAAAGCCGCATGGCCCCGATCTGCCTGGCCAAGGGCGTGGACGAGATCGCCCACAGGATCCGCGACTGCGCGCAGCAACACGGGATTCCCATTCACCATGACCCGATCACGGCCCGCGCGCTTCATGCCACGGTCGAGATCGGCGATCCCATCGCCCCCGAACATTACCGTGCCGTCGCTGCGGCCCTGCGTTTCGCGCAGGCCATGCGCCGCAAGGCACGGCCCTGACCGGAAGGAAGGCCGATCCATGCCCAACCGCGATCCCCGGCTTCCGCGCCTTCTGCAAGCCGCCACCCTGCTGCGCGACCATGCCACCGGGCGCCTCTCCGCCGCGCAGGCCGCACGGGCCGATCTCCTTGCCCGGCTGGCGCAGTTTGACCCTGCCCCGCTCGACAGCGCCGAGGCAGAGCTGCACCGCGCGGCCCAGCGCCATGCCATCTGGGCCGAACGGCACCGCCAGGGACTTCTGCAGAACCTCGCCCGGCAAGAGGCCGCATTGCGCGATCTGCAACAGGCCGCAGCACGGGCGCAGGCCCGCTGTCAGGTTCTGGAGAAACGGACCATCCCGCCCCGCGGTCAATCGTCCTGACGGACGATATCCTTGATCAGCACATCCGACACGACACCGGGCAGCACGCCGCCCGCCGCCTCGAACAGCGCCTGCCGCAACGGGGCCAGCGCGGCGGAGTCGGTGAAGGACCCGCGAAACCCGCCGGCATTGGCATGGGCAAACATCGCCTGAAGAAAGACGTCGCGCAGCTTTGGCTCGTGCCGCAGCACCGCCTCGGTCTGCCCGGCCTCCACCTCAAGGCTCAGCGACAGGACAACCAGACCAGCCACCGCCCCGTCAGCAAGAAGCGGAACCACGAACTGGTTGGACAGATCGACATAGTCACGCGGGGCCGCCGCTTCGGCAGGAGGCTCGCCCTCGGTTGCGGGCGCGGGCCGCAACAGATATCCGCCCGCCGCCCCCAGGGGCAGGCCCAGAATTCCGATCAAGACGGGAAGGAGAAAGCGTTTCATGGTCAGAACGGCAACAGGATATCGGTGATCTGCTGGCCATAGCGCGGCTGCTGCACATCGGTGATCTGCCCCCGTCCGCCATAGGAAATCCGCGCCCCGGCGATCTTGTCATAGGTGATCTCGTTCTGGCGCGAGATATCGACAGGCCGCACATAGCCCGTCAGGATCAGTTCCCGCAATTCGTTGTTCACGCGCACCTCCTGCTGTCCTTCGATACGCAGCACGCCATTGGGCAGTTGCTCCACCACCGTCGCCGCCAGCCGCAGCGTCAGCCGTTCTGTCCGCGCCACCGATCCCTCTCCCGCATAGCTGGAAGAGGAGGAAACATCCGCCGCCTCGGCCATGCTCGCGCCTTCGGGCAGTTCCTGATCCAGCCGCTGCGGCAGGCCGATCAGCGCAGGCATGGACATCTCTTCGCCAGAGTCGCGGCTCCGCTCCGTCTCGTTCGAAATCCGCGCGCTGTCGTCGATCTCGATCACCACGGTCAGGATATCGCCCCGCTGCCCGGCCCGGCGATCGCCGAACAGCGCGCCCCTCTCCGAACTCCAGAGCGAGGAGGGCGCCGTCGGCCCTTCCGGATCGGCGATGCGCGGCAGGGGGGCGGAATACATCGCGTGATGCTGGTTCGATCCTTCCAGCGCCGAAAAGGCCGGGGCGCGCCCCACCTGCTCCAACCGCCCGCAACCGGCGCAGCAGAGCGCGATCAGCAGCCAGCGCATGGCCCGCCCTCCACCAGGACCAGGCCCTCTGCGGCCACAACCCCCTGAAGCACCGACCGGGAGCCGAGCGCCATCACCCGGATCGCCGCGCCCAATGCGCCCTCATCGAGGGCGCGCCCCTCGGCGGCGATGTGCAGCCCGCCGCGGCGGAACTCCAGCCGCACAAGGGCGTTGCGCGCCACCATCACCGGCGGGCCCAGATCCGCCCCAAGGATCGGCCGGCCGGGATAGATGATGCGGCGCGTGGCCTGTCCCACCGCTTCGGCCGGATCGGACAGGGCACCCGGGATGGCCGCCGCCACCACCGCGATATCCTCGGGCGTCAGCACGGTTTGCGCCGGGATTGCCCGCGTCGCGACCAGGCTTTCCATCGCCGCCGCCGCACAGGGCCACAGCAGAAGCAGCGCCAGACCCGCCCGCATCACCGCACCTGCGTCGTGGCAGCCAGCATCTGATCGGCCGCCGTCAGAACCTTGGCATTCAACTCATAGCCGCGCTGTGCCTTGATCAGTTCGGTCACCTCGCGCACCGCATCGACCGAGCTTTCCTCCAGATAGCCCTGCCGCAGCGTGCCAAGACCATCCACTCCCGGCGTCCCCGCCAAAGGCGGCCCGGAGGCCGCGCTTTCCAGAAAGAGGTTCGACCCGATCGCCTCCAGCCCCTTTTCATTGGTGAATCCGACCAGGCTGATCTGGCCCAGCAGTTCCGCCTCCGCCCGGTCGGCGAAATAGGCCCAGACCTCGCCCGCGGCATTGATCGACAGGCTCCGCGCCTCGGGCGGGATGGTCAGGCCGGGGGCAACCGGGTGGCCATCGGAAGTGACGATCTGCCCCTCGGCATCGCGGCGCAGCGCCCCGTCGCGCGTGAAGGCCGCCGCCCCCGAGGGCAGCGTCACTTCCAGATAGCCACGCCCTTCGATGGCGACATCCAGGTCGCCGCCCGTCTGCAACAAGGACCCTTGCGACAGCAGCACCGAAACCGCTGTCGGACGCACGCCCATGCCCAATTGGATGCCCGTGGGCAGCATCGTGCCATCCTCCGCCGTCACCGTGCCGGGGCGGGCGCTCTGTTCGTAATGCAGGTCGGCGAAATCGGCGCGGCGCGCGTTGTAGCCCGTCGTCGACATGTTGGCGAGGTTGTGGGAAACCACATCCACCCGCATCTGCTGTGCCGCCATGCCGGTTGCGGCGATCTGCAAGGCCTTCATCTCATTCCCCCAGAGTTCGGATCACGTTGCGCAGCCGCTCATCCTCGCGGTCCATGAAGCCCTGCCCGAATTCATAGGCGCGCTGCACCTCGATCAGGCGGGCCACCTCTTCCACCGGGCGGACATTGCTTTCCTCCAGCGATCCCTGCACCAGCCGCGCAGCATCGACGGGTTGCAGGTCGCCCGCCTCGAACAGCGTTCCCGCGACATGGCGCAGCGATGTCGCCTCCTGCGGTTGCCACAGCCCGATCCGCGCCACGGGCTGCCCCCCCGCCGAAAGCGTGCCATCCGCGCCGAGGGCAATCTCGCCCCCCGGCGGCAGGATGATCGCCGCCCCGCCCGCATCCAGCAGCCGATGCCCCTCTGGCGTGACGATCGCGCCGTCAGGGCCGGGCAGAAAGGCCCCGGCCCGCGTCAGCCTTGGGCCATCAGGCGTCTCGACCAGAAAGAACCCCTCGCCCCGGATGGCGAAATCAAAACGCCCCCCCGTCTGCTGCAACGCGCCCTCGCGCAGATCCACATGCCGCGCCTCGCCCCGCGCCATCGAAAGCGACGGCCCCTCGCTTGTGCGCCGCACATATTCCGAAAAGACCACACCCTCGCGCCGGAACCCGGCCGTCCCGCCATTGGCGATGTTGTTCGCCAGGACCTGCATCTCGCGCATCAGTCCCGACTGGCGGCCAAGCGTCACATATCCCGTGGACTCCATCGCCTAGCCCCGCCCGATCACGGGCAGAATGCCCTGCTGAAAGAAATCGACGAGCTGCCGGGTCATGAACCCCATGCTGGCCCAGAACACCACCGCCATCGCCGCCAGCTTCGGCACGAAGGTCAGCGTCTGTTCCTGCACGCTGGTCAGCGCCTGAAGCAACCCGATCGTCAGCCCCGCCACCAGCGCCACGATCAGCAGCGGAGCCGAGATCTGGACCGAAACCCAAAGCCCGGCACGCATCGCATCGAACATCGCATCCTCGGTCATATCGGCATCCTCAGAATGTCCTGATAGGCCTCGACCACGCGGTCGCGCACCGTGACCACCGTCTCCACCGCCGATTGGGTGGAGGCCAGCGCCTCGATCAGGGCATGGGGATCGACCTCGCCCATCAGGGCGCCGCGCGCCGTGGCCTCGTTGCGGTTCAGGGTCGCGGCGAAAGTGGCGGCGAAATCCTGCGCCACCGACGTCAGGTCCGGCCGGGGCTCGGGACCCAGCGCGGCCAGGTCACGGCGATACAGGTCGGGAGCAAGGGCTTGAAACATGGCGGGTTCTCCGTCAGCGGCGGATCAGGTCGAACAGGCTCTGCGTCATCTGCCGCGCCTGGTCGAAGATCCGCAGATTGGCTTCGTAGCTGCGCTGCGCCTCGCGCGCATCGGCAAGCTCTGTCACGAGATCGACATTCGATCCCGCGTAATGGCCGCTGGCATCGGCGAGCGGGTGGCCCGGATCGTGAATCCGTTCCGGCGCCCGCGGGTCCAGCCGCACCGGGCCGAGGGCGACGCCCTCCCCCTCCATGCGAAAGACCGGAACCTTGCGGCGATAGCCCGGCGTATCGGCATTGGCGACATTCTCGGCCAGGTGACGCAGGCGCATCGCCTGCGCCTCCATCCCGCTTCCGGCAGCCTCGAGGGCAGAGGTCAGCGTCGTCATCCCTGCCCTCCGCGCCCGAGCGCCGCCCGCACCACGCCAGATGTGCTGCGATAGACGGCCAGCGCCATCTCATGGGCCTGCCGCACCTCCGCCATGCGTCGGAGCTGATCGTCCAACGCGACCGTATTGCCATTCGGTTCCGCCTGAAGGCGCAGCGGTCGCGCCCGCACCGGCCCTTGCCCCTCGCCCGCCCGATAGACCTCGGCAAAGCGGGGCAGATCGGCCGCGCGAAAGCCCGGCGTGTCGGCATGGGCGATGTTGCGCGCCAGCAAACCCAGCCTTGCGCCAGAATGGGCGGCAAGGCCTTGGGACATGCGGATCAGTTCCAGTTTTTCCATCATCTCGGGCTTCTCCCTCGATCCGTTTCACCAAGGCTTAAGGCCGATTCGCTAAGGAACCGTTGAAACAGGAAAGGAAATCCGATGCCTGATGTTGGACCTGCGGCCTTCGACGCACTTCGCGCCCGCATCGCCTCCCTCCGCGCCACCCAGGCCCTGGGCCGCATTTTCGAGGTCGGGCCCGCCGCCCTGCGCCTGTCCGGGCTGTCGCAGGTCGCGGCGCTGGGCGACCATGTCGATTTCGGCCCCTTCCGGGGCGAGGTGGTGCGGCTCGACCCTACCGCCGTCACCGTCATGCCCGATTCTGCCACCGAAGGTCTCTGCATCGGCGATGCCGTGGCCCATGTCGGCCCCGCCGCGCTCGCCCCGTCAGAGGCCTGGATCGGCCGGATCATCGACCCGGACGGTCGGCCGCTGGATGGCCGCCCCCTGCCCTGCGGCCTCTCGCCCCGCCCTTTGCGCGCCAGCCCGCCCCCGGCTGCGCGCAGGCGGCCCCTCGGCGCGCGGCTTGCCACGGGTTGGGCCTTGTTCGACACGATTCTTCCCCTCGTCGAAGGGCAGCGCATCGGTCTCTTCGCCGGGTCGGGCGTCGGCAAATCCACCCTTCTGGCCAGCTTTGCCCGCCAGGTGCAGGCCGATGTCGTGGTCCTCGCACTGGTCGGTGAGCGGGGGCGCGAGTTGCGCGCCTTCGCCGAGACGGGCCTTGGCCCCGATGGTCTGGCGCGCAGCGTCATCGTCGCCGCCACATCCGACCAGTCCGCGCTGATCCGTCGGCGCTGCCCGCTGGCGGCGATGACCATCGCCGAACATTTCCGTGACCGCGGCGCGCGGGTTCTCTTTCTCTGCGACAGCATCACCCGTTTTGCCGAGGCATATCGCGAGGTCGCGGTCGCCGGTGGCGAAGCTGCCAGCCTGCGGGGATGGCCCCCCTCCCTGTCCGCCGCGATCATGGCCCTGGTCGAACGTGCCGGTCCCGGTGCCGAAACGGCGGGCGACATCACCGCCATCTTCTCCGTCCTCGTGGCGGGTTCCGACATGGAGGAACCCGTCGCCGATATCCTGCGCGGGGTTCTGGACGGCCATGTCGTCCTTGACCGCAAGATCGCCGAACGCGGGCGCTTTCCGGCTGTCGATCCGCTCCGCTCCGTCTCGCGCAGCCTGCCCGACTGCGCCACCGAAGAGGAAAACGCCCTCATCGCCGAGGCGCGCCGCCTGCTCTCGGCCTGGGATCGCGCCGAGTTGATGGTGCAATCCGGCCTCTATGCGGCTGGCAGCGATCCGCTCACGGATCGCGCGATCCGGTTGCAACCGGCGCTCGATGCCTTCCTCGCCGCCCCGGCCGAAGGGCCGGACCCGGCCGCCGCCTTCGCGCATCTGCGCAGGATCCTGGCTTCGTGAACCATGCCGCCTGCCGCCTGCCGCCTACCCCTTTCCACCCGGTCCTTTCCGCCTACCCCCTTTGCACTCGCCCCTTTCCGCCCGCCCTCCTCCGCCTGCCCAGTGCCACCTCCCCAGTGCCACCTCCCCCTTGACACCTGCCTCTTGCCACCTGCCGCGTTCCGCCCGCCCCTTGTCGCCCGCCCCGTATCGCCGCCCCGTGCCACCCGCCCCGTACCGCCCGCTCAGGGTCGCCCGCTCCCTGCCGCCTGAACTGCGCAGCCAATGTGTCAGGCCGCACCCGATCATCACGCTAAAGCCGCATCGACAGCCGCGCCGATTGCAGCAATGTCAGCGCCGGGTTTTCCACCGCCGCCATCTGGGCCGATGAAACGGCCAGAAACCGGCGGATGGCCTGTTCCACCTTTGCGGGTTCCGCGAACTGGCTTACCTTCTCCGAACCAAAGACCGCCCGCGCCCGCGTCTCCAGCACCGAGACCTGACGATCAAGATCCAGCGAGCCAAGGCTTTTCGGCAGACCCAGCGCCTGGCGCATCACCTCCCACAGCGGCGGATTTCCCAGCACGCGAAACCACTTCGCCCGATCGCTGATCGTCTCTCCTGCCAGATCAGAAAGCTCGCGCCGCGCGTTCAGGGCAAGGCGCATGTCATTGTTCACCGATCCGACCGCCGCCTCGAACCGCGCTTCCTTCCAGCGTGCCATGATCCCGTCCGCGAAAGTCGAAATCTTGGTGCTGGGAACCGAGAAATTGCCGAAGCCGAAGGCCGCCGACAATTCCTTGTAGCGCGTGTCAGTCAATCGGTTGGCCAGCGCCTCGGTCTTCAGCGTGCCCTCCTCCAGCACCTTGCGGATGAAGGCGCGGGCATTCAGATCCTCCTGCAAACCGAAGGCCTCAAGCGAGATCCGCAGCAGACGCCGGTCGGATACAAGGTCCTCCGCCGTGTCGATCCCGCCGATCCGTTCGCGGAAGTAAGCCTCATCCCGCACCAGGGCCGCCTGCCGCATCAGCGTCGCGCTTTGCGTCGCCTCGCTCCGCTTCAGGAATTCCCAGCCGAGAATGCCGGAAAAGGGGATGACGGGGGCAAAGCTCATATCGGCCTCTGCGCCAACAGCCGTTCCTCGCGCGGCAGCAGGCTGCGCAAGGCGCGGAGCACCGGGTAGAATTGCCCGTCCAGAGCGGCCTTCGAGGCGATGGTCAACTGCATCCGGCTGTCCGGATCGGTCAGGACCTGGCTCAACTGTTCGATCGCCCGCAGCAGCGGCATCCGCATCTCCTCCGTCGCGGCATCCCCCGACAGCACAAGCTGCGCCATATAGCAGACACGCCGCACGGGGGTATTCGCCGCATCGGGCGGGATGGCATCGCGCAGGCGCAGGATGTTTGCGTTGGGGGTCAGCACCGACAGGCGCGACCGCTTGTCGCCATTCTCGATCACCACGCCATTCACCAGCACCCGCTCATGCGGCCCAAGCTTCAGGACAAGCCCGCTCATGCCGCCACCTCGCCCCGCAATCCGCGCATGACGGCGGTATTGATGGCCACCAGGGCCCCGGCATCGCCCCTGCCCTCCAGAACGGTGCGGCTGTGCAGGGCCGTGAATTCGTAGATGTAGAAAAGCTGCGCCCGCAGGGCCGGCGGCAAGCCGTTGCCTGCATCCGCCACATCCACCGCCAGGGTCCGCCACAGCCGCAGATTGCGATCCAGCGCCGCCGCAAGGGCCGGAAATCCGCCCTGCCCCTCCTCTGCCGCCCGCAGCGCCGCCGTGGCGCGGGCAAGCAGATCGTATTCCAATGCGCGCGGGGACCGCAGCGCCATATCCGGCCGTCCATAGGCGGCCCGCGCCTCGTGATGCATCGTCTTGCCTTCCTCTCGCAGTCTCCGGGCGGGTGGAGGCCGGCGCACACCGGCCCCCACCCGACCCCGCCTTCGTCAGCGGAAGAGCGACAGCAGGTTCTGCGGCTGCTGGTTGGCGATGGAAAGAGCCTGCGTCGCAAGCTGCTGCTGCACCTGAAGGGCCTGCAAGCGGGCGGACGTTTCCTCCATATCCGCATCGACCAGCGACCCGATGCCGGAACGCAGGGCGTCGGTCAGGCTGCCGACAAAGCTGTTCTGCGTCTCGATCCGGGTTTCGGCCGAACCGAAGGCCGCAGCCGCGTCGATCGCGGTCTGGAGCAGGTTCTCGATGGTGCCCAGCGCCTGGGTCGCCCCCGCCGCAGTCGAGATGTCGATCGAGTTGATCTGCGCCAGACCACCGGACCCGGCATTCTTGAACTGACCGCTCACGGCGACATCGGCGGTGCCATCGTTGGTAAAGGACAACTGCCCGGCATTGGCGCTGTCGTAATCCACGGTCAGGCCGTCGATCCCCAGCGCATCAATCGCATTCTTCAACCCGATCGCGATCAGGTCCGGAACGGAGTTGTTGCCGCTGTCCACATCCGCATCGGTCAGCGTATAGGTCGCCACCCTGTCACCGATCCGCATCGACACCGAATCGCCCGCCGCCCAGGCCGTTGCGCCATCCGCGATGGTGATGTCATCCGTGCCGCCGCCCGAGTTCAGCGACAGAACGAACGTATCCCCCGCAGCCGAGATCGTGCCATTGCTCGACGCGCTGAACACGTCATTCGCCTGATAGGCGCCGGTCGAAAGATCCTCGCCATTCACCGTGATGGTGGAAGAGGTCACCCCCGTCGTGGACCGGTCCAGCGACGACAGGATGTCCATGCTGGCCGTGCTGCCATTCACGAGGTTCAACCCGTTGAACTGCGCCGCGCTGACCACCGATCCGATCTGTTCGCGCAGCGCCACCACATCGGTTTGCAGCTTGGCGCGATCCACGTTGTCGCCCTGCGCATCGACGATCTTGCCCTTCATGGTCTTCAGAAGATCGGCCACCGTTTCCGCCGCCTCGCGCGCCACCGCGATGGTCGAGGACCCGAGCGAGAGGCTGTCCGAAATCCGGTCAAAGCCTTCGACATCGGCCTCCATGACCTTGGAGATCGACCACACGGCCGCATTGTCCTTGGCCGTGGCCACCGTCTTGCCCGTCGAAATCTCCGACTGGGTCCGCGCCATGTTGGCGCTGATGCTCTTCATCGTCTGAAGCGCGACCATCGCGCCATTGTTCGTGAGAATCGAAGACATGTCGTCTTTCCTGTCTGAGGGCGCCTTTGGCGCGAATGAAGCCGCGGACTTCTGCCCCATGCGGTCGGCCCCTGGCCGCTGCGCCATCCCGTCGGGGATGCACAGCCATCAAAGCCGCCTTGGGTTAAGCCTTTCCTGATGCGCCTCCACGAAGTCGCGCGCATTTGACTCAATCCGCAGGCGACGGTGCTGGCCCGCCAGCGGCAGACGGCGCCCCTGCGCATCATAGGCCTCGCCCCGCGCGGCCGAACCGATCTCGCCCAGTCGCCGCCGCACCGCGCGAATCCCCTGCGCCGCGGCGGCCAGGCAGGCGGCATTGCCCTCCGCCGCTCGCAGGATGCGGGCAAGCGCCGGTTGCGGCAGGTCGGACAGCCCCGCCAGACCGGCCTCCAACTGCCGGGAATACGTCTCTAACCTTGCATAATCGCCCCGGCGAAGATCGCTCCGAATCGCGGCCAGCAACCCTTCCAGCGCCGCCCCTTGCTCTGCCGGGCCCGTCATTCCCGGCCTCCCGCCATCGCCCGGAACAGCGATTCGGCCAGCCCGATTCCCCCGGCCCGCACCATTTGGCTCGCCATCGCCTCACGCAGGAAGGACCCGAACTGTTCTTCCCCGATACCGCCGCCAAACGCGCCCTGCATCGAGGAAAACCCCTCCCCCGGCCCGGAGCCAAGCCCCGAATGCCGCAGCATCTCGGCCAGAAAGGCGGCTTCCAGCGCCTCCGCCTTCGCGCGCAACTGGGGCGCCCCGGCGGGAGTCTGGCGGTGCAGGGTCGCGGGGGGCGGCAGATCGGGCATCAACATCGGAACCTCCGGTCGGACTTGGAACAGGGATGATCCTGCCGCGATCCGGGTAAAGGATCGGTAACCCGTTGCGGTCATGCTGGGCGCACCCCAAGGAAAGCCCGCTGCATGACACCCCCGCTTGCCCTTCTCTCCCGCCTGTCCGGCCAGGTTCAACCGGCCGAATCCCCCCTTCCCGCGGCGGACCCTCGCCAACCCATGCCAGAGGGCGCCTTGCCGCCCCCCGCCACCGCCGATTTCACGGCCATCTTCGACCGGCTCGCCACGCCCGCCTTGCCTGCGGCGCCGCCCCTTGCCGGAAAGGCCACTACCCCCTCGCCGCCCGAGGACAGGCCCCATGATCCGGAGGGGTCGGCCCCGCCAGATGCCCCTGCGGCCGATCCCGGCCCGCCCGACCCTGCCCCCACTCACCCGGCCCCTTCCGACCTTCCGGTCGCTGCCGCAGTCATCCCTTTTGCCTGGGCCGGGCCAGCGCCCCTTCCGACCGGCATCGTCACCCCCGTATCGCTGCCCGATCCGGAAACCGTCACGAACATTGCGGAAAATACGGAAAAGCCGGATACCGCTCTTCCGCTTTCCCCCTCGCCACCCTCCCGCCTTGCCGGCCCTGCGGAAGGGGCTTCGTCACCGCGCCCGGCTTTGGGTCATGTCGCGGATCACGCCTTTTCAGCCCCCCGCGCTGCCATGGCCCCATGGCCGGCGAATGCGGCTGCGCAGCCTGCCGCGCCACTGGCGCCGCCCGCCGCTCCGGCAAACTCCGCGGCGATGGTGCAGACCACCGAACCGGGGGCAGGGCATCCGCCGCCCGTCACCGGGCCGATGACCCAGCGGTCCGATTTGCCACCCCTCCCGCCCCAGCCATCCGCGCCGCCCTCCACCGGGTCCACCCTCGCCGCCGACACAAGGCCCGCCCAGCCGGATGGCAGGCCGGTCCCCGGGATGATTCTGCCACCAGTCAGCCCCGCGCTGCCGGATCGGGCATCGGCCCTCCCCCCTCCCATCCCGGAGCAGTCCCACCAGATCCCCGCAGGCGCAAACCTCCCGAACGAAACCGCAGCGCCGGTCAAGGCCCAGCACGGCCAGACTATGCCCGCAGGCCACCCGCAGCCGTCCCTGCCGTCACCCGACCCTGCCGCTGCCCCTGCGCCCGCCCGATCCGGCCTGCCACCGCGCGCAGGCGAGGCGATGCCACCATCCGCCGCGCCGCTCCCCGCCGCCGCGAACGCCGTTGCGGCCCATGCTCCCGTCCAATCCGCAGCAATCCCCGGCGGCGTGACCATGGCCATGGCTCCAGCCCCGGCATCGACCCCCTCTCAAGCCCCGGCATCGGGCGCAGACCCGGCGCAGGCACCGATCCCCCCCGACGGCAACCGCCTCCGGCTTCCGCAATCCCCGAAGGCCGCGATGCCCGCCGCCCCTTCCCCGGAACCTGCCCGCGTGCCGTCTCTGCCAAGGGCCGGGGATGGCCCCCGCCTGCCCCTCCCGCCGATGGAACCGTCCCACGCCGAAATGCCCCTGCGCCCCGATCCGGCCAATCCTGACGCCCCCACTCCCGCCATGCCGGAACCCGGCCGCAAGGGCGCCCCGCCCCGCCCCGCACCTGCCCCTCCGGCCTTGGCCAGCGCAACCGCCCCGCCTGCGGATATGCCCGATCCCGCCCTCCTTCCCCTCGCCCGCAGCGAGGGCGGGATCACCCTGCCCGCCCCTGAACCCGCGCCCCGGGGTCTGCCCACCTCGCTTCCCGACCTCGTTCCCCGCCATATCCTGCCCGGCATCGGATCGCCGGGGGTTGTCACCGTCACCCTCGCCCCGGCCGAACTCGGCACCCTGCAATTCGAGGTGACGCAGCGCGGCGACAGCCTGCATCTCCACCTTTCGGTGGCAGAGCCTGCAACGCTCGACCTGCTCCGCCGTCAGGGCGACCAGATGCTCGCCGAATTGCGGCAGGCGGGCTTTGCCAATGCCAGCCTCAGCTTTGCCGGAAACGACGGACAGCCCGGCCCCGATGCACGGGGTGGCGAATCTCGGGGCGGCGATCCCCGTGGCGAAGGGCAGCGCACCGCCCCGCCAACCGCCGCCGCCGAACCGCCCGAAACGCGCGGCCCCGCCCCGCCCCGGGCCATGGCGCCCGGCACGCTCGACCTCCGCCTCTGACCCCAAGGAAAAGGATCCGGCCCATGGACATCTCCACCACCACCACGACCCGCACCCCCACGGCCGAGGCTACCGCCGCCCGCGCCGCCATCACCTCGGATTTCACCACCTTCCTCAAGATGCTCACCACACAGCTTGAAAACCAGGACCCGCTCAACCCGCTCGATGCCACCGATTTCGCCCTGCAACTGGCCACCTTCTCGGGCGTGGAACAGCAGGTCCAGACCAACGCCCTGATCACCGACCTTGCGGCGCAGATGGGCCTCATGAACCTCGCGCAGCTTTCGGGATGGATCGGCCAGCAGGCACAGACCACGGCGGATGTCCATTTCGACGGTGCACCCGTCACCCTCCTCCCCGCCCCCGCCCAGGGCGCCGACTCGGCGGTCCTCGTCGTCCGCAATTCCAACGGGGCCGTCGTCTCGCGCGAAACCCTGCCGCTCACCGGCGGCGCCTATCAATGGCTCGGCGCGGATGCCACGGGCAGCCCCCTGCCCGAAGGCCGCTACGCCCTCTCGCTCGAAAGCAGCCGCGGCGAAGAGGTCATCGCCACCACCCCCATCGCCAGCTACGCCGCGATCGAAGAGGTGCGCCGCGACAGCGGCAGCGTGACCCTCGTCCTCAAGGGCGGGGTGGAGGTTACGCAGGACGACATCCTCTCCCTCCGCGACGGCTGATCCCTCCCCCCTTGCGGCGGCGGGCCATCCCGTTAGGGTCCGCCGCCATGCCGCAAGACCCCGCCAGCGCCGCCCTCGCCCGCCTGCACCCCGCCCCCGCGGCCTGGGAACCCCTGCCCGGCGGGCGCACCAACCGGCTCTGGCGGATCGGCCCCCTCGTCCTCAAACGCCACGACCCCGCCGCGGTCAGCCCGCTCTTCCCCAATGATCCGCTGGCCGAGGCGCGCGCCCTCACCCTTTTCGCGCCCCATGGCCTCGCCCCCCGCCTGCGCGCGGCGGGCGAAGACTGGCTGATCTACGAACATGTCGAAGGCACCCCCTGGCGCGGCGATCCCGCCCCCGTCGCCCGGATGCTGCACCGCCTGCACAGCACGCCCGTCCCCGACGGCACCTTCCGCCCCCTCCCCAACGGCAGCGCCGCCCTCCTCGCCCATGCCGCCAGCTTCGCACCGCCCGGCCTGACCCCGCCGCCGCCCGATCCGCAGCTTCCCCCCGTACCGCCGCGCCCCGTCCATGCCGATCCTGTCCCCGGCAACATCCTCGCCACGGCCGAGGGCCCGCTCCTGATAGATTGGCAATGCCCCGGCCTCGGCGACCCGGCCGAAGACCTTGCCACCCTCATCTCGCCCGCCATGATGTGGCTCTATACCGGCGCAAAACCGCCCGAAGGCTGGGCCGAGGCGATCCTCGCCGCCTATCCCGATGCCGCCACGGCAGACCGCACCCGCACGCTCCTGCCGCTCTACCACTGGCGCATCCGCGCCCATTGCGCCTGGAAGGCCGCCCGTGGCGATGCCGATTACGCCACCGCCCTGCACATCACCTAAAGAAACGATCCCAGCCCGATCCCCGCCGCAAAGACAGCCGCCCCCAGCGGGATCAGATACCACCGCGACCGCCGCCGCGGCGGGGCAAGCGGCTTCGGCGGGTCCGCCTGCGCAATCAGCGCCGCCTCCACCATGCGCGGCAGCTTCGGCCCGAAGCGCGACAAGACCCGCGCCGTCAGCAGCAGATCCCGGATCAGGGCCGCAGGCCCCACATTCTTGGCGATATAGCTTTCCACCACGGGCCGCGCGACCTGCCAGATATTGATATGGGGATCAAGCGACCGCGCCACCCCCTCCACCACCACCATCGTCCGCTGCAACAGGATCAGTTCCGTCCGCGTCTGCATCCCGAACCGCTCCGTCACCTCGAACAGATAGGCCAGAAGCCGCGCCATCGAAATCCGGCTCGCATCCATCCCGAAGATCGGCTCGCCCACCGCCCGCAGCGCGCGGGCAAACTCGTCGATATCCCGATCCGCCGGCACATAGCCCGCCTCGAAATGCACCTCCGCCACGCGGCGATAATCCTTGCGGATGAACCCCATCAGGATTTCCGCATAGACCCGGCGGGTATATTCGTCGATCCGCCCCATGATCCCGAAATCATAGGCGATGATCTCCCCTGCGGCCCCCACCTTCAGGTTCCCCTGATGCATGTCGGCGTGAAAGAACCCGTCCCGCAGCGCATGATTCAGGAACAGCGACAGAACCCGCGCCGCCAGCGCCTTTCGGTCAAACCCCGCCGCGTCGATGGCGGCATTGTCGTTCATCCCGATGCCTTCCGCCCAGCCCAGCGTCATCACCGTCTTGGCAGACAGAAACCAGACGGGCGTCGGCACGCGGAACCCTTCATCCTTCTCGGTATTCGCGGCGAATTCTGCCGCGGCGGATGATTCCAGCCGCAGGTCCAGCTCGCCCATGACCACGCCCTCGAAATGCGCGATCACATCCATGGGCCGCAGCCGCCGCGCAGCGGGGGCCACGATCTCGATCGTCCGCGCAATCAGGTAGAAGGCGTCGATATCCTTGCGAAACGCCCGCTCGATGCCGGGGCGCAGCACCTTGACCGCGACCTCTTCCCCGGTATCGGCCAGCCGCGCCCGATGCACCTGCGCGATGGACGCCGCCGCCACAGGCTCGGAAAACTCCGAAAACACCTGATCGACCGGCGCTTCAAGCTCCGCCTCGATCATCTTCATCGCCATGTCGCGCGGAAAGGGCGGCAACTGGTCCTGAAGGTATTTCAACTGCTCGGCCAGCTTTTCGCCCACGATGTCGGGCCGGGTCGAAAGGATCTGCCCGAACTTGATATAGGCCGGTCCCAGCGCCGTCAGCGCACGTGTCGCCGGCGGCAGCGCCGGATCACCCTTCAGGCCCAGCCATTTGAAAGGCCAGCCCAGCAACCGCGCCGCCACGCGGATGGATGGCGGCGCCCGGAACGCCTCCAGCACGACGGCCATCGCCCCCGTGCGTTCCAGCGTCGCGCCCGTGCGGATCAGGCGCCAGATATTATGCGGTCCCCGCATCCTAGATCTTCCAGCCCGAATGCAGCGCCGCGATGCCAAGGCTCAGGTTACGATATTTCACCTGCCCGAACCCCGCCTTGCGGATCATGCCGGCAAAGCTCTCCTGATCAGGGAACTTGCGGATGGACTCGACCAGATACTGATAGCTGTCCCGATCCTTCGCCACGATCTGCCCCATCACCGGGATCACGTTGAAGGAATAGGCATCATAGACCTTCTGCATCAGGTCATTCGGAATCTGGCTGAACTCCAGCACCATCAGCCGCCCGCCGGGCTTCAGCACGCGATAGGCCTCGTTCAGCGCATCCTGCACCCGCGTCACGTTCCGGATGCCGAAACTGATCGTGTAAACGTCGAAACTCCGGTCCGGAAAGGGCAGCGCCATCGCATCGCCCACCACCCAGTCCAGCCGCTCCGCCTGCCGTTCCGCCTCGGCGCGCTGCCGTCCGGCCACCAGCATGGACTCCGTCATGTCCAGCACCACCGCCGAAGCGCCCGGCGCCCGCTTCAGGAACCGAAAGGCAATGTCGCCCGTCCCCCCCGCCACATCCAGCAGCCGCTGGCCGGGCCGGGGCGCCAGCCAGTCCATCATCGCGTCCTTCCACAGCCGGTGCACACCGCCCGACATCAGGTCGTTCATGATGTCATACCGGCTGGCCACGCGGGTAAAGACGCCATGCACCATCCCGGCCTTCTCGGCCTCCGGCACGGTCTGAAAGCCGAAATGGGTGGTGCCGTCGCGTTCTTCGCTCATCTGGTCTTGCCGTTCCTCTGCCTGCCCCTCCTTATAGGGCCGATCCTTGGCGCTGCAATGCGCCCACATGTCCACCTGCGCCGAGTGTCCGATGCCCGAACTGCCCGAGGTTGAAACCGTCCGCCGTGGCCTCCTGCCCGCGATGGAGGGGCGCATCATCACCCGCGCGCAGGTCAACCGCCCCGATCTGCGCTGGCCCTTCCCGCCCCGCATGGCCGAACGCCTCACCGGCGCACGGGTGATCTCCCTGCGCCGCCGGTCGAAATACATCCTCGCCGACCTCTCCACCGACGAAACGCTGCTCATCCATCTGGGTATGTCGGGGCGGATGCTGATCTCCTCGCCCACCAGCCGCGAAACCCTGGGCGAATGGCACCACCACCACCCAGCGCCGGAAAAACACGATCACGTCATCCTCGACATGGAAGACGGCACCCGCATCACCTTCAACGATGCCCGCCGCTTCGGCGCGATGGACCTGATGCCCACCGCCACCGCCGAAACCCACCCGCTGCTCGCCGCACTCGGCCCCGAACCGCTGGGCAACAGCTTCGACGAGGCCTATCTCACCGCCCGCCTCAAGACCCGCAACACCCCCATCAAATCCGCCCTCCTCGACCAGCACCTCGTCGCGGGCCTCGGCAACATCTATGTCTGCGAAACCCTGTACCGCGCCGGCATCCACCCCGCCCGCAAGGCTGGCCGCATCAGCGAGGCCCGCACCGCCGCCCTCGTCACCCTGATCCGCGACGTCCTCTCCGAAGCCATCACCGCCGGCGGCTCCTCCCTGCGCGATTACCGCCAGGCCGATGGCGAACTCGGCTATTTCCAGCACAGCTTTCAGGTCTATGGCCGCGAAGGCGAACCCTGCCTCACCCCCGGCTGCACCGCCACCATCCGCCGCATCGTCCAATCCGGCCGCTCCTCCTTCTACTGCCCCACCTGCCAGCGGTGACGTTCCGTAACCGCCCTTGATAACCGCCCCGTTGCTGCTAGGAGTCCTCCCAGCCAAAAGAAGCGGGAGCCACCGATGGCCTATGACACCCTGATCGTCGAGATCGAGGATTACACCGCCCTCATCCGCCTCAACCGGCCCGAGGCGCTCAACGCCCTCAACGCCCGGCTGATGCAGGAACTGGCCCAGGCCATCACCGCCGCCGACCGCAATGACAAGGTCCGCTGCATCCTCCTTACCGGCTCGGAAAAGGCCTTCGCCGCCGGGGCCGACGTCAAGGAGATGGCGGAAAAGACCTTCACCGACGTCTATTTCGACGACCTCTTCGCCGCCGATGCCGATGCCATCGCCCGCACCCGCAAACCGCTCATCGCCGCCGTCTCGGGCTATTGCCTGGGCGGGGGCTGCGAACTGGCCATGATGTGCGACTTCATCATCGCCTCCGACACCGCCAAATTCGGCCAGCCCGAAATCAACCTCGGCATCGTCGCCGGCATGGGCGGCACCCAGCGCCTCACCCGCGCCATCGGCAAGGCCAAGGCAATGGACATGAACCTGACCGGCCGCTTCATGGACGCCGCCGAGGCAGAACGCGCCGGCCTCGTCAGCCGCGTCGTCCCCGCCAAGGATCTGATGGCCGAGGCGATGAAGGCCGCAGGCAAGATCGCCGAGAAATCCGCCCTCACCGCGATGATGGTCAAGGAATCGGTCAACCGCGCGCTGGAAACCACCCTCGCCGAAGGCATCCGCTTCGAACGCCGCATGTTCAACGCCGTCTTCGCCTCCGAAGATCAGAAGGAAGGCATGGCCGCCTTCCTGGAAAAGCGCCAGCCGCAATTCCGCGACCGCTGATCTTCGGGCTTTCCTTTCGCCGCCACTTGCCCTATAGCCCCGCCCCACATGCGCGTGGGCCCGCTTAGGCAAGAATCGATTCCGTCCCGTGGGACGGGCCTCGGGTCTTTTGCGCAACCGATCTGAAACGCAAGACCCACAGGAACCGAAAGCCCATGGCAAATACCGCCCAGTCCAAAAAGCGCGCGCGCCAGTCCGAAGCCCGCCAAGACATCAACAAGGCCCGCCGCTCGCGCATCCGCACCTTCGTCCGCAAGGTCGAAGAGGCGATCGCCTCGGGCAATGCCGAAGCCGCCCTCGCCGCCCTGCGCGCCGCCCAGCCGGAGCTGGATCGTGGCGTCACCAAGGGCGTGCTGCACGCCAACACCGTGTCGCGCAAACTGTCGCGCCTCGCCGCCCGCGTGAAGGCCCTGGCCACCCCGGCCGCCTGATCCGCAGACCACCGAACCAAGGCCGCAGGGGCGTATCCGCAGGGATGCGCCCCTTCCGCTTTTGCTGGACCCGCCGCCCCACCTGAACGTCCGGGTTCTGCGTTTTCGCAACCCTCCGTTGCCGATTTGCACTGCCCGCCGGATTCGATTTTGTCATCATCGTGTCAAGCTTGAAGTTCGGTTGCACCCCCGCGCGGCGGCACGCTAGCGTCACCTTGCGATTCACTCTCGTCTTGGGGGACATGACGGGTTCGCAAACGGAAATCGGATGGTTCGCAAGGCTGCCAAGCGTGTGGAACGCCTCCGAAATATGTTTGTGAATCAAATGGTTGTGGTGTCTGCACATGTTGTGCGGCAATCAGATCCGGCAGGGTGGCCAAGGATGCGAATCCTTGGTCGGCCTGCTGTGATACGTCGGCCGTGATGGTCGGAAACAGGCCTGTAAGTGCCCCGGCGAAGGGGTTTTGTAACGCCTGTTCCTGAACCGCTCGGACTGACGCAGCCATGTCCTGCGACCCGAAACTCTGAGGCGTCGCCCCGGCAGGTTGCCGGTGCAACAACAACAGGCGTGCCGGATCTGTCACAGGTTCAGAAGCATGTCGCCGCGTACGGGTCAGGAAGAATGACGAACGAGACTTGGGGTTTGGTCCGCGAGGAATTGGTAAAGCGGGTAGGCCGCACCAACTACACAACCTGGATTGAACCGCTGAAACTCTCCCACCTCCGCAACGGGGTGGCCCGGTTCGAGGTTCCCACCTCCTTCTTCGGTGACTGGGTCAACCGCAACTTCGCCGACCATATCCGCGCCCAGCTCAACACGGCGGGCGCGCAGGTTGACCGTGTCGAATTCACCGTCTCCAACCGCCCCGCGGCACCCGCCGCCGCCGCACCCGCACCGGTCGCCGCCGCCATTCCCGCCGCAACCCGCAGCAAGGCCGCCCGCAGCGCCGAACCCGAAGACATGCCGGGCGCCCCGCTCGATGCCCGCTTCACCTTTGACAGTTTCGTCGTCGGCAAACCCAACGAACTCGCCCATGCCGCCGCCCGCCGCGTCGCCGAAGGCGGCCCCGTCACCTTCAACCCGCTCTTCCTCTATGGCGGCGTCGGCCTTGGTAAGACGCATCTGATGCATGCCATCGCGCATGAACTTCAGGCCCGCCAGCCGCATCTGCGCGTCCTCTACCTCTCCGCCGAACAGTTCATGTATCGCTTCGTGCAGGCGCTGCGCGAACGCCAGATCATGGATTTCAAGGAACTTTTCCGTTCCGTCGATGTGCTCATGGTCGATGACGTGCAATTCATCGCCGGCAAGGACAGCACGCAGGAAGAATTCTTCCACACCTTCAACGCCCTGGTCGATCAGAACAAGCAGATCGTCATTTCCGCCGACCGCGCGCCGGGCGAAATCAAGGATCTCGAAGACCGCATCAAGTCGCGCCTGCAATGCGGGCTGGTGGTCGATCTGCATCCCACCGATTACGAACTGCGCCTCGGCATCCTGCAACAGAAGGTCGAGCTTTACCGCAGCCAGTACAAGGGCCTCGCCATCTCCGATGGCGTGCTGGAATTCCTGGCCCATCGCATCACCACGAATGTCCGCGTGCTGGAAGGCGCGCTGACCCGCCTCTTCGCCTTCGCCTCCCTCGTCGGGCGCGAAATCACGCTGGAACTGGCCCAGGACTGTCTGGCCGACATCCTCCGCGCCTCCGACCGCAAGCTCACGATCGAGGAAATCCAGCGCAAGGTCGCCGAACATTACAACATCCGCCTGTCCGACATGATCGGCCCGAAGCGGGTGCGCACCATCGCCCGCCCCCGCCAGATCGCCATGTATCTGGCCAAGCAGTTGACGCCGCGCAGCCTGCCGGAAATCGGCCGCCGCTTCGGCGGGCGCGACCACACCACCATCATGCATGGCGTCCGCAAGATCGAAGAGCTGATGGCCACCGACAGCCAGCTCAACGACGATCTCCAGATGCTCCGCCGCCTGCTGCAAGGCTGACCATCCGGAACCCCCGCCCCCGGCCCCGCGCCGGGGCCTCCCGACTTTCGGGACGCGCCGTCGATTCGTCATCTCATGGTTAACAGATCGCGCCCAAACCGCGCGTGGCCACAGTCTGCTGCACAGTTTGCGGCACAACATCCGGCACAGCCGATTTGCGCCGGATCGCCGGGTAAAGCCAACGCCCGCAGCAGGTTGCGACAATTGCGCCGCGCCCCACGGCGCAGACGCGCCAAACCGCTTGTGAACCGCCTGAAAACGGCTACTTTCTGCTTCCCCGTGGGGGGCAAGAGCAAGGGATGGTCACCATGAAACTCTCGATCGAACGCGGCACGCTGCTCAAGGCCTTGGCGCAGGCGCAATCCGTCGTGGAACGCCGCAACACCATCCCGATCCTCGCCAATGTGCTGATCGAGGCGGACGGCGCGCAAGTCAGCCTCCGCGCCACCGATCTCGATATCGAAGTGGTTGATCGCGCCCCAGCCATGGTGGAACGCGCCGGCGCCACCACCGTATCTGCCGTGATGCTGCATGAAATCGTGCGCAAACTGCCCGACGGCGCGCTTGTGAACCTGACCGAAGACAGCGCCACCGGCCGCCTCACCATCACCGCCGGACGCTCCACCTTCAGCCTCGCCACCCTCCCGAAAGAGGACTTCCCCGTGATGGCCTCGTCGGAATACACGACGAACTTCTCGGCCAAGGCCGCCGAACTCCGCCGCCTGTTCGACAAGGCGAAATTCGCGATTTCGACCGAGGAAACAAGGTATTACCTGAACGGCGTCTATATGCACACCGCCACCGGCGAAAACGGCCCCGTGCTGCGCTGCGTCGCCACCGACGGCCACCGCCTCGCCCGCATCGACGCCCCCCTTCCGGACGGCGCGCAAGGCATGGCCGGCGTCATCGTCCCGCGCAAGACCGTGGGCGAACTCCGCAAACTGCTGGACGAAGACGATGCCGCCATCGCCGTCTCGGTCAGCGAAACCAAGGTCCGCTTCGCCACCCCCGCCATCACCCTGACCTCCAAGGTCATCGACGGCACCTTCCCCGATTACACCCGCGTCATCCCCACCGGCAACACCCGCCGCCTGGAAGTGGACGCCTCCGAATTCGCCAAGGCCGTGGACCGCGTCGCCACCGTCTCTTCCGAACGCTCCCGCGCGGTGAAACTCTCCCTCGACGAAGACCGCCTGATCCTCTCTGTCAACGCGCCCGACTCGGGCGCCGCAGAAGAGGAACTCGCCGTCGCCTATGGCGATGAACGGCTGGAAATCGGCTTCAACGCCAAATACTTGCTGGAAATCGCCAGCCAGGTCGACCGCGAAAATGCCGTCTTCCTCTTCAACTCCTCCGGCGACCCCACGCTCATGCGCGAAGGCAATGACACCAGCGCCGTCTATGTCGTGATGCCGATGCGGGTGTGACGCCCACCCTCTGAACCGAAAGAAGAATGGAGATTGGGGTGGGTGGCCTGACCCTCTCGACACTCACCCTTTCCCATTTCCGCAGCCACCGCCTGGCGCGGATCGAACTGGACGGCCGCCCCGTGGCCATCTCCGGCCCGAATGGCGCGGGCAAGACCAACATCCTCGAAGCCGTCTCCCTCCTCTCCCCCGGCCGGGGCCTGCGCCGTGCAGCAACAGACGATCTGGCCCGCAAGCCCGATGCCATCGGCTGGAAGATCCGCGCCGAAACCGCCGCCCCCTTCCACGAGATCGAAACCTTCGCCGAAGGCGGCGAGTCGCGTCAGGTCCGCATCGACGGAAAGGCCGCCCCGCAGGTGGCACTGGCCCGTATCCTGCGCATCCTCTGGCTCGTCCCGGCAATGGACAGGCTCTGGATCGAAGCCGCCGAAGGCCGTCGCCGCTTCCTCGACCGCATGACCCTCAGCTTTGCCCCCGATCACGCCGAGGCGGTGCTGACCTATGAAAAGGCCATGCGCGACCGCAACCGCCTGCTGAAGGACATGGTGCAGGACGCGCATTGGTACATCGCACTGGAATCGCAGATGGCCGAGGCCGCGTCGCAGATCACCGCCAACCGCCAGCACGCCCTGGCCCGCATTGCCACGGCGCAACAGGGCGCGGAAACCGCCTTTCCCGCCGCCGACCTGTCGCTGATCGGCCCGGAGGGCGAGGATATCCCCGACGATCTCGCCCCCGCGCTGGCCGCCAACCGCCGCCGCGACATGGCCGCAGGCCGCACCCTCCTTGGCCCCCACCGCGCCGATCTTGCCGCCATCTACAGCGCCAAGGGTGCGCCCGCCGACCAATGCTCCACCGGCGAACAGAAGGCGCTTCTCATCTCGCTCATCCTCGCCAATGCCCGCGCCCTTGCCACCGATCTCGGCGCTCCCCCCATCCTGCTGCTGGACGAGGTCGCCGCCCATCTCGATCAGAACCGCCGCGCCGCCCTTTATGACGAGATTTGCGCCCTTCGCGCACAGGCCTTGATGACCGGCACCGAACCGGGGCTGTTTGACAGTCTCGGCGACAGGGCGCAAAGCTTCACCGTCGCCGAAGAGGGCGGCATGTCCAAGGTCACGCCGCTATGACGCCCCAGCGCATCACCCTCATCACGCTCGGCACCCGCGACCTTGCCGCCGCCCGCGCCTTCTACGCCCGTCTCGGCTGGCTCGAACATCCCGAAAGCCAGCCAGGCATCGCCTTTTTCCAACTGCACGGTCAGGCGCTCGCCCTATTTCCCAGGGCAGACCTCGCCAAGGATCAGGGCCGCCCCGACGCCCCCCTCGGCACCGGGGCCGTGACCCTCGCCCAGAACTTCGCAACGGAACAAGAGGTTGACGCCGCCTTCGCCGCCGCCCTCGCCGCCGGTGGGACGGCCCTCAAGGCACCGGAAAAGGTCTTCTGGGGCGGCTATTCCGGCTATTGGGCCGATCCTGACGGCCATGTCTGGGAAGTGGCGATGAATCCCTTCTGGCCGCTTGGCCCCGACGGAACCCTCACCCTGCCCGATCCGGAATGACAGTCACCGCCTATCAACTCCTGCTCTATGCCGGCGGCATGGCCGCACTCTGGGCTGTGCCCGGCCCGGTCTGGGTCGCCCTGACGGCCCGCGCCCTTTCGGGCGGCATGGCGGGGGCCTGGCCGCTGGCCGTCGGCGTCGCCCTGGGCGATCTGGTCTGGCCTCTCATGGCGATCCTCGGCCTGACCTGGATCGAAAGCGTCTATGGCGACTATCTCGCCGCCCTGCGCTGGGTCGCTGCCGCGATCTTCATCGCCATGGGCGTCATGCTGATCCGCAAACCGACCGCCACGCTGAACGCCGACAGCCGCCTGACCAAGCCCGGCCTCTGGGCGGGCTTCTCGGTCGGCGTCGCGGCCGTCATTGGCAACCCCAAGGCCATTCTCTTCTACATGGGGGCCCTGCCGGGGTTCTTCGATCTCGGCACGCTGCAAACCCCCGACATCATCGCCATCATCGCCATTTCCGCCTTCATCCCGATGCTCGGCAACCTCGGCCTCGCCTGGTTCCTCGACCGCGCGCGCAGGCTCCTCTCCAGCCCCGAAAGCGTCCGCCGCCTGAATGTCGGATCGGGCATCCTCCTCATCCTCGTCGGGCTGGTCATCCCCTTCACCTGACGCAATATCTTGTGTCCAAGGCGTGACATTCCCCCCTCATCCCGCTATAAATCGCGGGCAATTCAAGGGATGCCCGACGCATGGCCGAAGCCGCGAAGAAAGCCGCCGAATATGGCGCTGATTCCATCAAGGTTCTCAAGGGGTTGGAGGCGGTTCGCAAACGCCCCGGCATGTATATCGGCGACACCGACGATGGGTCGGGCCTGCACCACATGGTCTATGAAGTCGTCGACAACGGGATTGACGAGGCATTGGCCGGCCACGCCACCGCCGTCACCGTGAAGATCCACGCCGACAGTTCCGTCTCCGTCCGCGACAACGGCCGCGGCATTCCCGTGGATATCCATCAGGAAGAGGGCGTTTCGGCGGCCGAGGTCATCATGACCCAGCTTCACGCCGGCGGGAAGTTCAACAACACCGATGACAGCGGCAATGCCTACAAGGTATCCGGCGGCCTCCACGGCGTCGGCGTCTCGGTCGTCAACGCCCTGTCGGAATGGCTGGAACTGACCGTCTGGCGAAACGACACCGAATATCGCGCCCGCTTCGAAGATGGCGAATGCACCGTCCATGTCCACGAAGTCGGCCCCGCCCCCGGCATGCGCGGCACCGAGGTCCGCTTCCTCGCCTCTGCCAAGACAAACCGCCCCGACGGCACCTTCTCCAACCTCGACTACAGCTTCAAGGTTCTGGAAACCCGCCTCCGCGAACTCGCCTTCCTGAATTCCGGCGTCCGCATCATCATCGAAGACGAACGCCCCGCCGAACCTCTGCGGACCGAGCTTTTCTACGAAGGCGGCGTGAAGGAATTCGTCAAATATCTCGACCGCTCCAAGACCTCGGTCATGCCCGAACCGATCTACATGGTCGGCGAAAAGAACGGCATCGGCGTCGAAGTCGCGATGTGGTGGAACGACAGCTATCACGAAGCCGTCCTTCCCTTCACCAACAACATCCCCCAACGCGACGGCGGCACCCACCTCGCGGGTTTCCGTGGCGCGCTGACCCGCACGATCAACGCCTATGCGCAGTCGTCAGGCATCGCCAAGAAGGAAAAGGTGGATTTCACGGGTGACGACGCCCGCGAAGGCCTGACCTGCGTCCTGTCGGTCAAGGTGCCCGATCCGAAATTCTCCAGCCAGACGAAGGACAAGCTTGTGTCCTCCGAGGTCCGACCCGCGGTCGAAAACCTCGTGAACGAAAAGCTGGCGGAATGGTTCGAAGAAAACCCCGGCCCCGCCCGCATCATCGTCGGCAAGATCATCGAGGCCGCGCTCGCCCGCGAAGCCGCCCGCAAGGCGCGCGAACTGACCCGCCGCAAGACGGCGCTGGACGTGGCCTCGCTGCCCGGCAAGCTGGCCGATTGCCAGGAACGCGATCCCGCCAAGTCCGAACTGTTCCTGGTGGAGGGTGACTCCGCCGGTGGCTCCGCCAAACAGGGCCGCTCGCGCGCCAATCAGGCCGTCCTTCCCCTGCGCGGCAAGATCCTGAACGTCGAACGCGCCCGATTTGACCGGATGCTCGGGTCACAGGAAATCGGCACCCTCATCACCGCGCTGGGCACCGGCATCGGGCGCGATGAATTCGACATCAAGAAACTGCGCTACCACAAGATCGTCATCATGACCGATGCCGACGTGGACGGCGCGCATATCCGCACGCTGCTTCTGACCTTCTTCTTCCGCCAGATGCCGGAACTGATCGAAGGCGGCTATCTCTACATCGCGCAGCCCCCGCTCTACAAAGTGTCGCGCGGGAAATCCGAGGTCTATCTCAAGGATCAGGCCGCGCTGGAAGACTACCTCGTCGAAATGGGCATCGAAGGCGCCGTCCTGCGCCTTAATGACGGGCAGGAAATCGCAGGCGCCGATCTGGCCCGCGTCGTCGAAGGCGCGCGCAGCTTCCGCCGCGTGCTGGAGGCTTTCCCAACCCATTACCCGAAGAACATCCTCGAACAGGCCGCCATCGCCGGGGCCTTCGATCCCGGTCGCGCCGATGCCGATCTTCAGGCCGTGGCCGATCAGGTCGCCCGCCGCCTCGACCTTGTCGCAGTGGAATACGAAAAGGGCTGGACCGGTCGCATCACCCAGGATCACGGCATCCGCCTCTCGCGCATCCTGCGCGGGGTGGAGGAACTCCGCACCCTCGACGGGGCCGTCCTCCGCTCGGGCGAGGCGCGGAAGCTCTCTTCCATCGCCGCCCCGCAGCGCGAATACTACCGCGACCCCGCCCGCCTCATCCGCAAGGATCGCGAACAGATGGTCCACGGCCCCACCGACCTGCTGAAATCCATCCTTGCCGAAGGCGAAAAGGGCCTCTCGCTCCAGCGCTACAAGGGTCTGGGCGAAATGAACCCCGAACAGCTCTGGGAAACCACGCTCGATCCCGACGCCCGCACCCTGTTGCAGGTCAAGGTCGACGATCTGGCCGAGGCTGATGACATCTTCACGAAACTGATGGGTGATGTGGTGGAACCCCGCCGCGAGTTCATCCAGCAGAACGCGCTGAACGTCGAAAACCTCGACTTCTGATCCCTGTCTGCAAGAAACTGGTGATCCCGGCAGGACTTGAACCTGCAACCTTCCCCTTAGGAGGGGGACGCTCTATCCGTTGAGCTACGGGACCGCACGCCCGCCTTGATGCGCGAAAACGCAAAGGCGTGCAACCATGCGCAGGTTCAGGAAAAGAAAAAGGGGGAAGTGAATTTTTGGCCCACCACTTCCCCCCTCGGGTCCGTTGCGTCTGGGTTGAGAGCTTGCAGGACGCGCAGGATATGTTTCAGCCCCGGGAATTCACCCATGCTGTTAGCGGTAACATAGCCGATGACGGTCCCTTGGACAAGGGGGAAGTTTAGGGCTAACAATGGCCAACCAGAACAGGCAGGATCCTCCCCCCGTGACCAAGCCCCCCGGTTTCGATCCCCGGCGCACCCTCACCCTTCGCGATGTCTCCGAAGCATCCGGTGTCAGCGAGATGACGGTCAGCCGCGTGCTCCGCAACCGCGGCGACGTGTCCGAAGCCACCCGCGAACGGGTGCTGGAGGCGGCCCGCGCCCTTGGCTATGTCCCGAACAAGATCGCAGGCGCGCTCGCCTCGCAGCGCGTCAATCTTGTCGGCGTCATCATCCCCTCCCTCTCCAACATGGTCTTCCCCGAGGTGCTGACCGGCGTCTCCGACACGTTGGAAGATACCGGTCTGCAACCCGTGGTCGGCGTCACCAATTACTCGCCCGAACGCGAGGAGACGGTGATCTACGAAATGCTCTCCTGGCGTCCCTCGGGCATGATCGTCGCCGGGCTCGAACATACCGAGGCGTCCCGCGCCATGCTCGCCCAGGCCGGCATCCCCATCGTCGAAATCATGGATATTGACGGCACCCCCGTGGACAGCGCCGTCGGCATCTCGCATCGCCGCGCCGGGCGCCAGATGGCCGAGGCGATCATCGCCGCAGGTTACCGCCGCATCGCCTTCTGCGGCACCATGATGCCCTATGACCACCGCGCCAGAAAGCGCCTCGAAGGCTTCGAAGAAGCCCTGCACAAGGCGGGCCTCGCCCTCGCCGACCGTGAATACTATTCCGGCGGCTCCGCCCTCCTGAAGGGCCGTGAAATGACCGAAGCCGTGCTGAAACGCACCCCCGATGTCGATTTCCTCTACTATTCCAACGACATGATCGGCGCAGGCGGCCTCCTGTTCTGCCTCGACAAGGGGATAGACGTGCCGGGAAAGGTCGGCCTTGCCGGGTTCAACGGTGTCGAACTCCTCGACGGCCTGCCCCGCCGCCTTGCCACGATGGATGCCTGCCGCCTCGAAATCGGCCGTCGCGCGGCGGAAATCATCGCGGGCAAGCATGAAGGCGTGATCGGCGGCGAAATCATCGAACTCACCCCGACACTCCAACCGGGCGACACGATCCGCCGCTAATCGCCCGCCAGCGCGGCCTCGCGCAGAAAGGCCTCGGCGTGGCGCATGAATCGGGGGCCGATCAGATAGAACCAATGGTCATGCCCCGGCACGATCTGCAACGTCACGTCATGCCCCGCCTCGGCCAGCATCACGGCGGACGCCCGCACCGCATCGACCGGGTAAAAGGCATCGCGATCCCCCACCACGATCAGGACATTCGGCGCCTCCGCCCGCCCGACAATCCGCCGCCCCGGCACCGCCCCCGCATGGGCCGCCACCCCCTGCCAGACCATCCCCTGCCGATTGCCCAGCCACAGCGCATGGTTGCCCCCCGCGGAATGCCCCACAAGGAACATCCGCCCCCGGTCCAGCGGCCGCACCAGCTCCGCCTCGTCCAGCAAGGCCGCGATGAAATCCTCGCCATCCGCCTGAGGTGACCACCCGTCCGGCTTTGCCGAATCCGGCGCGACAAGGAAATACCCCCGCTGCACCAGCGATGCGGCCATATCCAGCATCGCCGCCCCGTTCCGCCCCGACCCATGCAGCAGCACGATCACGGGGGACGGCCCCGCCCCCTCCGGCGCCATCCAGTGCCAGCGCCGCTCCACCCCGTCATGCACAAAGGTCGCCGTGGCAAATACCCCGCGCGGCGCGTTGTATTCCGACATCGGCGCCCGCACCTGCAATTTCAGCGTCTCTTCCACCATTCGGCCGGGCGTCACAGGCCCCTGCGTCAGCCGGTCGAACATCTGCGGCTGCAAAACGGCCACCACCCCCAGTCCGACCGACAGAACCAGAACCAGCCGCAACAGCCGCACCATCTCAGGCCACCAGCCGTTCCCCGGCAAAGCCCGCGATCCGCGCCGTCACGATCTGCCCCTCCGGCTGATCCTCGCCAAAACTCACTTCCGTGAATTGCTCCGTCCGCCCCAGGCGCGGCCCTTCCAGCAGCACGCGATGCGTCACCCCCACCTGCGCCGCCAGATGCGCCGCCAGTGCCGCCTCCCCCGCCGCCCGCAGCCGCGCCGCGCGGTCCTTCACCACAGGCCCCTTCACCTGCGGCATCCGCGCGGCAGGCGTCCCCTTTCGGGGGCTGAACGGAAAGACATGCAGGAAGGTCAGCCCGCATTCCCGCACCAGATCGACGGACCGCTGGAACATCTCCTCCGTCTCGGTCGGGAACCCCGCGATGATATCCGCCCCGAACACCATCTCGGGGCGTAACCGCCGCGCCTCCTCGCAGAACCGGATCGCGTCATCCCGCAGATGCCGCCGCTTCATCCGCTTCAGGATCAGGTCATCCCCGGCCTGAAGCGACAGATGCAGATGCGGCATCAGCCGCCGCTCGGTCGCAATCGCCCCCATCAACGCCTCATCCGCCTCGATCGAATCGATGGACGAAATCCGCAACCGCGGCAGGTCCGGCACCAGGCGCAGAATCCGCATCACAAGATCGCCCAATCGCGGCTGCGCGGGCAGGTCCGCCCCCCAGGACGTCAGGTCCACCCCAGTCAGCACAACCTCGTTGAACCCCTTGTCCACCAACCGCTTGATCTGCTCCACCACCACGCCCGCAGGCACCGAACGCGAATTCCCCCGACCATAGGGAATGATGCAAAAGGTGCAGCGGTGATCGCAGCCGTTCTGCACCTGCACATAGGCCCGATGCCGCCCGAACCCGTCGATCAGATGCCCCGCCGTCTCCCTGACCGACATGATGTCATCGACCTGCACCTTCTCGGTCACCCCGATCAGGTCAGGGGCGCGCAGCCCTGCCCCAAGACCGTTCCACGTCTCCGCCTGCATCTTCTCGTGATTGCCGATCACCCGCGCCACTTCGGGCATCGCGGCAAAGGTCTCCGGCTCCGTCTGCGCGGCGCATCCGGTGACGATGATCGTGGCCCCCGGATGTTCGCGCGACAGCCGCCGAATCTCCTGCTTGGCCTTCCGCACCGCCTCCGCCGTCACCGCGCAGGTGTTCACGATGACCGCATTCTCCACCCCCGCGGCGGCAGAAAGCTCCTTCATCGCTTCCGTCTCATAGGCATTCAGACGGCAGCCCAGCGTGGCAAAGACAGGCACAGTCATCCGGCAGCCGCCACGAAATCCGGGCTCAACCAGCCGTCAAAGACATGCGCCACAGGCCCGGTCATCCAGACCCCATCCGCGCGCCAGTCCAGTTCCAGCCGCCCGCCATCCACATCCATGATGACCCGCCGCCCCGTCAGCCCGCGCAGATGCGCCGCCACCGCCGTCGCGCAGGCCCCCGATCCGCAGGCCAGCGTGATCCCCGTCCCGCGCTCCCACACCCGCATCCGCAAATGGTCGAGTCCGATGACCGAGGCAAACTCCACATTCGTCCGCGCCGGGAACAGCGGATCATGTTCCACCTTCCGGCCCCATCCTGCCACATCCACCGCTTCGGCATCCGGCACGAAGAACACCGCATGCGGATTGCCCATCCCCACCGCCACCGGATCGCCCGCCAACGGCAGGTGCAGCAGATCCACCTCCCGCGCCAGCGGCACCTCGCGCCAGTCCAGGACGGGTGGCCCCATGTTCACCGATACAAGGCCATCCGCACGACGCACCGCCGCCAGATCGCCCCGCGCCGTGACCAGCCGCACAGCCGCGCGCCCGATCTCCCGCATCACGTAATCCGATACACAGCGCGTTGCATTCCCGCAGGCCCCGGCGCGGCTGCCATCGCTGTTCCAGAAGTCCAGCGCGAAATCCGCCCCCTCCGCATCGCGGATCTCGGCAAGCTGGTCGAACCCCACGCCCCGGTTCCGGTCGCCCAGCGCACGCGCCAATCCAGCCGTCACCACCGCCTCGCGCCCGCGCGAGTCGATGACCACGAAGTCATTGCCCAGCCCATGCATTTTCATGAAGGCCAGGCCACCGGGGGGCCGCTTTTCCATCATCCGGCCCATATACGCCCCGGCCCCGGATTTATCCAGAGCCAAGCCCTTTTTGCCCTTGACCCCCCCGCCAAGCGCCACTAATCACGCGCCTCGTGGGCCCGTAGCTCAGTTGGTAGAGCAACTGACTTTTAATCAGTGGGTCACAGGTTCGAATCCTGTCGGGCTCACCACTATCTCCCTCACCAGATCGCGACACATCGCCGGGGCGCCGCAGGCCCGAACGCAAGCCTTGCCCAAGGCGCCGCGCGTTCGACCGTTGGAACCTTCCCGCACCGCTTCGCCGCCTTGCGCCGACCCGCCTCCCTGCGTCGCGTCAAGGAACATGCCTTACCCCCCGATCAGATGAAGATCGTCCCCCAATCCCTTTTCCGGAAAGCCTTTCCGTCCGAAGGCACGGCCGCTTTCGCCACAATCTTGCCACATTTCAGCGTCGTTTCGCGCCAGTTGTCCGGTCTTTACACAGCCACGCCTGGCACGAACTGCATTTCCCGACAAAGCCGCCTGAAAATCAGCCGAAAATCCGGCGCCTCCTTCCCATAATTCCCGTCGGGAAATCCATTCGCCGCCAGAAACCCCCGGTTCACGGCATTCCTGAACAGCCCCCGCCATTGTGGCGGCTTCGTCCATTTTTCATCAACTTTGCCTGTCCTCCTCACCGCAACAAATCCGAGGGCAGACAACACGCTGCCCCGCCGCGACACGAGGCAGAGACATGTCGAGACGGACCTATACAGGCTCCTCCACCGGGAACAGCCTGATCGGCAGCAGCAGCAACGATGCCATGAATGGCCTCGACGGCAACGACAACCTGTCCTCCGTGGCCGGGAACGATGTCATTTCGGGCGGGGCCGGCAATGACCTGATCGAAGGCGGCGATGGCAGCGACACCCTCTATGGCGGCAGTGGCGACGATTACATGGCCGGCAACGACCCGACGGATCTGGCGCAAGCCGCCGCCACGGGGTCGATCGCGCCCGACATCATCCTCGAAGACAATGCCGCCGATTACCTCGACGGCGGCAGCGGCAATGACACGATTCTCGGCGGTGGCGGCAACGACACCCTCGTCGGCGGCGCCGGCAACGACCTCCTCTCCGGCGACGCGGGGAACGACCTCCTCGTTGGCGGCAGCGGCCGCGATACCCTCTTCGGCGGCGACGGAAACGACCTCATCCTTGGCGACCAGTCCACCACCCTTCCCCCGGGCGGCACCTTCGGCGGCGGCGGCAGCCCTCTCCAGATCAACCAGGCAGTCGATGGCAACCAAAGCCCGCCGCAAACCCTGATCCTCGAAGATGGCCGCGTCGTCCATATCTGGGCCAATGCCTCCGACAACGTCCTTCAGGGCCGCATCTTCTCGGCTTCGGGCGAACCGCTGACCGACCAGTTCTCCCTCGGCTCCATCTGGCGCATCTCCCCCGATGACGCCCATGACTGGAACAACCTGACCCTTTCCGATCTCGGCGCGGGCCGGGTCATGCTCTCCTATGTCCGCAACGCCTCGGATGGCAGCCCCGCCGGTCAGGAACCGGTCTTCTCCATCCTCAACACCACCCTCACCCCCGGCAGCACCGGCTTCGTCGCCACCGCCAATGTCGAGGTGCAGGCGACCGATACCACCACCACGGAATCCCCTCCCGTCACCACCGTCCTGTCGGACGGCCGCGTCTTCTTCTCCTGGTCGGTCAACGCCACCAGCGAAGAACTTTCCAGCATGGCCCTGCGCGGCCGCATCTACGACCCCGCCACCAACAGCTTCGGCCCGCAATTCACCATCGGCACCTCCGCCGTGGACGGCGACAACAGCCACGACCTGTCGCAACTCGCCGTCACCGAACTCGCGGGCGGCAACATCGTCGTCACCTGGCTCCGCTCCGGCGCCTCCACCCCGACCGGGCAGGAAACCCCCGTCTTCGCCATCTATTCCTCCAACGGCACGCTCATCCGCGGCGAAACGGTCATCAACGCCAATGACGTCACCCTCAGCACCACCGAAGAATCCCCCGCCATCCTGACCAGCCTCTCCGACGGGCGCTGGGCGGCCACCTGGGTCAACAACGGCACTGCGGGTTCGGGCGCGACGCGCACCCTCGAAACCCGCATCTTCAACGCCGACGGTACCGCCGCCACCGGCAATATCCGCATCGGCACCACCGCCATCGACGGCGAAGACGCGCCCGACATCACCCCCGTCAGCGTCATCGAAATATCGCCGGGCCGCCTCGCCTATGGCTATGCCCAGGACGGCACCAGCCGCCCCCTGGTCTCGATCCTCGACACCACCACCACCCCGCCGACCCAGATCGCGCAGGATGTCGTCCTCGCAACCAACGCCGCCAACGCCCCCGTCCTTGCCGCGCTCGGCAACGGCAATTTCGTCGTCGTCTATTCCACCGGCGCGCAATCCGGCGGCTCCACCGGCATCGCCTACCGCATCTACGATCAGAACGGCCAACTGCTGACCGGCCCGGTCATCGTCTCCGACAACACCGATCAGCTCGGCCTGTCCAGCCAGAGCGGCTTCGACTGGTCCTCGCTCGATGTCGATTACAACGCCACCAACAACACCTTCGTCATCACCTGGGCCTCCGGCCAGGATTACAACTCCGGCGGCACCGCCACCGGAACCGGTGTCTATTCCAGCGGCCCGATCTCCGCACCGGGCGGCGCGACCGAAACCGCCAGCCCCGCAACCGGCGAAGACGATGTCATCGACGCCGGCCTCGGCGAAGATACCGTCCGCGCCGGCGGCGGCAATGACAACGTCTCGGGCGGCGCCGGCAATGACAGCCTCGAAGGCGGGGCCGGGGTCGATACGCTCTCGGGCGGGCTGGGCAACGACACGCTCCTCGGCGGCGCCGATGGCGACAGCCTCTCGGGCGGCAGCGGGCGCGACAGCCTTTTCGGCGAGGCCGGCAACGACACCCTCACCGGCGGGGCCGGGTCCGACACAGTGTTCGGCGGCGATGGCGCGGACAGCATCGAAGGCGGCGGCACCCCGCGCGAAAACCTGCTCAGCAATGGCAGCTTCGAAACCGGCCGCGCCTCGGCCAACACCAACAACAGCGATGCGATCCTCACCGGCTGGCAAAGCAACAGCACCAACAATGTCATCGAGTCCTGGGGTCAGGGCTTCGGCGGCGTCACCGCAAGCGATGGCCAGGGCTTCATCGAACTCGACCGCGAAAGCAATCTGGTCGATACGATCTGGCAGGACATCACCACGATACAGGGCGAAAGCTACAGCCTCTCCTTCGACGCCCGCAACCGCCCCGCAGTCAATGACAGCTTCGAAGTCCTGGTGAATGGCAACGTCGTCGGCACCTACACGCCGGGGCAGGGCTTCGTCACCTACAGCCTCACCTTCACCGCCACCGGCAGCACCACCCGCATCCAGTTCCGCGAACTCTCCACGCAGAACAATGGCAGCGGCGTCCTGCTCGACAATATCGTCGTGATCGAAGCCGCCGCCGATGCCGCCGATCTTCTGGATGGCGGCGATGGCGATGACACGCTCTCCGGCGGTCTGGGCGCCGACACGCTGCTCGGCGGCGCCGGCAATGACAGCCTTCTCGCCGCTCAGGGCGATTCCGCCTCGGGCGGCTCGGGCGATGACATCATCCGCCTTCAGGACCTCGGCGAGGCAGGCGCAGGCACCATTTCCATCTCCGGCGGTGACGGCTTCGATCAGCTCTATCTCGGCGGGCTGCACATCCCCAGCACGATGACCCGCACGGGGAACAAGCAGACCGGCTTCAGCGGCAGCTTCACGCTGCTGGACGGCACCACCGTCACCTTCACCGGCATCGAATCCGTGGTCTGCTTTGCCCGCGGCACCCGCATCCGCACGCCCAGTGGCTGGCGCGCGATCCAGACCCTGCGCCCCGGCGATCTGGTCACGACACTCGATCACGGGCCGCAGCCGCTGCGCTGGATCGGGTCACGCGCCCTCTCCCCGTCCGACCTCGCCGAACAGCCGAAACTCGCGCCGGTCCGCATTCCGGCCGATGCGCTCGGCCCCGGCCTGCCGATCCGCGATCTGATCGTCTCGCCGCAGCACCGGATGCTGCTCTCGGGCCGCCTTGTCGAACGCATGTTCGACCTGCCCGAAATCCTCGTCCCGGCAAAGGATCTGGTCGGTGCCTTCGGCATCACCCGCGCGGCCCTGCCCGCCGGGGTGGAATACTGGCACATGCTCTTTGACCGCCACGAAGTCGTGGCCGCCGAAGACGCCCCCGCCGAAAGCCTCTATCCGGGGCCTGAGGCGATCCGCGGCCTGCCCGATGCGGCCCTGCGGGAAATCATCACGCTCTTTCCCGATCTGGCGACAGTCCCGGTCGAACGCCTGTTTCCGCCCGCCCGCCCCTTCCAGCGCGGCCAGAAGGTGCGCAAGCTGGCGGAAAGATCCGTCGCCAATCAGCGCCCGCTGGTCGGCTCTTCGCCCTTCCACGCCACGGCCCCGCTGCGCCGCGCGCTGTGATCCCCACCGCAGGTCAGGTCGTGGCCACCACCGCATCCGGCACGATGCCGGACCGCACGATATAGCAGCGCACATCGCGCCCCGCGAACAGCCCGTGATCGGCCACCAGAACCGCGCCCATCCCGGCCGCGCGCCCACCCAGCACATCGGTATGCAGCGTGTCCCCCACCATCGCCAGCCGCTCCGGCGGCAGGCCCGTCCGCGCGCAGACATCATGGAACCCGTCCGCAAAGGGCTTGCCATACCAATGCGCCACGCCCCCCACCGCATCCAGCACCGCATGGGCGAACAGCCCCGGCTCCTGCGACAGCCCATCCTCGCGCGGGGCCACCAGATCGGGATTGGCCACCACGATGGGAATGGGCCGCCGCGCCATCGCCTCCATCAGCCGGGCCTGCAAGGCCTTCGTCCAGCGCGCCGAAGACAGGAACAGCACCCCATCCGCCACATCGAACAGCCCCGGGTCCGCCACCGCATCCCCCACCTTTCCGGGAATGTCGGAAAACCCGTCGCCCTCTGCGGCAATCGCCGCCCAATGCGCGCCGGGCATCAGGATCCCGATCCGGCTCACCGCCACATCGCGGCTCGACACCACCTCCTCGGCGGAAAAGTCGAAACCCAGTTTACGATATTTCCGTAACGCCTCCGCCCGCGTATAGCTCGCCGCATTGGTCAGCACGCACAGCTTCTTGCCGCGCGCCCGCAACTCCGCCATCCGCGCCACCGCGCCGGGGATGGGCGTCTCGCCCACATTCAGCACGCCAAAGGCATCCAGCACGAACCCGTCCCAGCGATCCGCCACCTCGGAAAGATCGCGGGCAAAGACGGGCTCTGCCGGATACCGCGCCGCGGGCAGCCGCGCGCGCACCGCCTCATACCGCAGGAACGCCGCTTCCGCGTCCCGCAATTCCTCAGACACAGGAATAACCCCCTTCGATCATCATCACGGCCCCGTTCACCAGACCCGAGGCAGGCGACGCAAGATACAGCGCCATATCCGCCACCTCCACCGTCTCACCGAACCGCCGCGCCGGGGTCGCGGCGCGCATCGGCCCGCCCTTTTCCTCCGGCCCCCAGACGGCCTTGCCCATCGGCGTCAGGATCACCGTGGGGCAGATGGCATTCACCTGCACATTGTGCCGCGCCCATTCCGCACAGAGCGATTTCGTCAGCGCATTCAACGCCCCCTTCGACGTCGCATAGGCCGCATGATCGTCCAGCGCGATCACCCCGGTCTGGGACGAGATATTGATGATCTTCCCCCAGCGCTGCGCGATCATCGCCGGGGCCAGCGCCTGCGCCAGCAGGAACGGCGCGCGCACATTCACCGCCATCGTCTCGTCCCAGTCGGCAAGCGTCAGCGCCGTCGCCGGCGCGATCCGCGCGATGGCCGCGTTGTTCACCAGAATGTCGATGGTTCCCCAGGCCTCCAGCGCCGCCCGCGCCGCCGTGACCGGACCTTCTGCCGTCCCCATCTCCGCCACGATGGTCAGGCAGCGCCGGCCCTTGGCCTCTACCGCCGCCTTCACCTCGGCCAACCCCGCCGCATCCCGCGCCACGGCGACGATATCCGCCCCCGCATCGGCAAAGACCCTGCAAATCTCGAAGCCGATCCCCTTGCTCGCCCCGGTGACCAGCGCCTTGCGCCCGGCCAGCGAGAACCGGCCTTCCCACTCTGCCATGCGCGTCACTCCAGATTGGTATGCCGGTCGCGCATCGCCTCCGGCGCGACGCCCAGCCGATCCCGCAGCATCAGGATCAGCATTTCGAAGACCAGATACTGCGCCCCCTCAAACAGCGATCCCATCGGCAGCACGCTCGCCACCGCAGGGCCGGTATCATCCGCCATCGTCTGCGCCGGGATCAACAGCACCCGGTCGCTCGCCTGCGGCACCGCGCCCCCCGGCTGCGCCGTCACGCAGGCCACCCGCGCCCCGGCCCCCTTGGCCACGCCCAAAAGCCCCATCACCGTGGAAAAACTCCCCGGCCCCGCGCTCACCACCAGAAGGTCACCCGCGCCCACCGGCGGGCAGGACATGTCCCCCACCACATGCGCATCCAGCCCCATGTGATACAGCCGCATCGCCAGGGCCCGCATCATCAGGCCCTCGCGCCCGACACCGTAACAGACCACCCGCCCGGCAACCGCCAGCTCTTCCACCATCGCGGTCAGGCTCTCCGGGTCCACCCCCGCCGCCGCAACGCGCAACTCCTCTGCCGCGCGCCCGACCTGCTCGCCATAGCTCATCCCCGCCCCTCCTTGCGCAACGGCAAAGGCAAGGATGCCTCCACCGCCGCCTCAAGAAGCCCGCATTCGTCCAGCAGGTCCAGCACCGTATAGCGGCTGCGCAGGAACCGCGCGTTCAGCGTGCTCCGCCGCAGATAGTCCCGCCCGACGCCGATCTCCGCCGCCTCGGCCGGCGCCCCGGCGCGGTGCAGCATCTCCACCATCTGCGACGGCGTCACCACCTGCGCCCGCAGCCGCGCCACCAGATCCGGCCAGCCATCCCGCACCCGCTCCAGCCGCGACCGCAGCGCCGCGCCCTCCACATGCTTCGCCCGCACCTCTTCCACCGACCGCGCCGCGATCTCGCCGGGGCCAAAGGCCGCATGGATACCGGCGATCTTCACGCCCAGCGACGGCGCCGCCGCCACCGCCGCCGCCACATCCAGCGTGGAAAGATCCTGCGCCAGCAGCCAGTCGAACAGCCGCAGCGACATCACGCAGCCAACCGCCACGCAGGCGCCATGGCTCACCCGCTCGCCTGCGAATTTCAGGTCGTCCATCTCCCAAAGATGCGCAATCTGGTGATCCGCGCCCGAGGCGGGCCGCGAAGACCCGTGCAATTCCATCGCCAGCCCCACCAGCGTCAGCCCGGTGAACAGCCCTTCCAGCGCCGCAGACTCCCCGGCAGCAATCCGATCCGGCGCCCCCAGCCATTCCCGCAACCGATGCTGCACCAGGGGCCAGGCCACGTCATCCACCGCCTCGATGCCCAGCGCATCGGCGATGATCCAGTCGCCCCCCGCAGGCACCTTCCCCGCAAGGTCGCCATAGCCCCAGCCCGTCATCTCGGCCGGTGCCGCCGCGATCACATCCAGATCGCCGATCACCGCCTTCGCCGGCTTGCACTGGATCGTCTTCTTGAATCCCTTGTCCGAAAGCGGCGACCCGGCCGAAGTATAGCCGTCCATGCTCGCCGCCGTGGCGACACAGAGATAGTCCCGCTTCAAGCCAAAGGCCGCGTGCTTCACCACATCATTGATGACACCCGACCCCACCGCCACCGGCACCGATCCATCCACCGCCAGCACATCGCGCAGGCTGTTGGCCAGATCGACCGTCGGCTTCAGCCGTGGCCGCGCAGGCATCACATGGCTGCGCACCGCGATTCCCGCCGCCTTCAGCGACGCTTCCACCGCAGCCCCTGCCGCCTTCCAGGTGTTCTCATCCGCAATGATGCAGGCCGGGCCATCCCCGAACTGCCGCCGATACAGCGCGCCGGTCTGCGCCAGAACCCCGCGCCCGACAAGCACCTCCGCCACCGTGGCCGATTTCGCCACCGCCCCCGCGATCAACTCCGCCGCCGTCATACCTGCACGCCCCCCGAAGACAGCGTCAGGCCATCCGCGCCGAACAGATGGATGCGATTCGGCGGCATCGCCAGACCGACCTCCGATCCATGATCCAGCGCGGTATCGCCCTCCGCCCGCACCACGACACGCCCTGCGGCGGTCGTCACATAAAGATAGGCATCCCCGCCCAGCGTCTCGCGCAGGACGACCTTGCCATTCATTTCGCCCGCGCCGGGGCTCGTCACCCCGATATGTTCGGGCCTGATTCCCAGCCGCACCGCGCCCGGCACGGGTGCGGCTGTCCCGATCACCGTTTCCCCGCAGACGATGCGACCGCCTTCGGAACGGATATCGAGGAAATTCATGCTCGGCGCACCGATGAACCCCGCCACGAACTGCGTGCGCGGGCGATGATACAACTCCATCGGCGTGCCCACCTGCTCGATCCGCCCGGCATTCAGCACCACGATCTTGTCGGCCATCGTCATGGCCTCGACCTGGTCATGGGTCACGTAGATCATCGTCGCCTTCAGTTCCGAATGCAGCGCCTCAAGCTCCACCCGCATCTGCACCCGCAGCTTGGCATCCAGGTTCGACAGCGGCTCGTCAAAGAGAAACACCTTGGGCTGCTTCACGATCGCGCGGCCGATCGCCACCCGCTGCCGCTGCCCGCCCGACAATTGCGAAGGCTTGCGGTCCAGATAGGGCTCCAACTGCAACACCCGCGCCGCCTCGGCGATGCGCCGTTCCCGGTCGGCGGGCGTGAAGTTGTTGATCTTCATGCCGAAATCCATGTTCTCGCGCACCGTCATATGCGGATAAAGGGCATAGGACTGGAACACCATCGCCACATCCCGCTCGGATGGTGCAAGCGCCGTCACCTCGCGCCCGCCGATGGAAACCGATCCTTCGGAAATCGACTCAAGCCCCGCGATGGATCGCAGCAGCGTGGATTTCCCGCATCCTGACGGGCCGACAAAGACGACGAATTCCCCATCGGCAATGTCCAGGTTCACCCCATGCAGCGCCTGTTGCGCCCCATAGAACTTGTTCACCCCGACCAGCTTCACCTCGGCCATCCGCCGCCCTCCCTTTCGTTCCCCGCATTTTTCCCCGTTGACAGGATGCGTTCTCGATACATTTATATGCTAGGCGTTACAAATGGAAGTCAACGGTCCAAACGCTTAACCCGCTGGGAGGAAAAACATGAAGCTGAAGATGCACGTCAGTGCGCTGGCGCTTGCCGCGTCCACGCTCGCACTGGGCGCTCAGGCCAATGCCTGGACGCTGGAAGAAGCCGCCAAACCCTATGCCGGAACCGAACTCGAGGTGCTCTTCCTCGATCGTCCCGGCTACAATGCCGCGATCCAGATGCTGCCGGAATTCGAGGCGGCGACGGGCATCAAGGTGAACTACACCGTGGTTCCCTATGAAAACGCGCTGGGCGAACAGGTCCGCGACTTCGCCGCCGGCGGTGATCTCGACATCGCGCTGATCGACCTCGTCTGGATCGGCAACTTCGCCGAAAACGGCTGGATCGTCCCGTCCGAAACCTTCATCAACAACGCCGAACTCGCCGATCCGGCGCTGGCGATGGATGATTTCTTCCCGCTCGTCCTCAACGCCTTCGGCTCGTGGAACGGCGTGAATTACGGCCTGCCCTTCGACAACTACTCGGGCCTGCTGTTCTACAACCGCTGCATGCTGGAAGCCGCCGGCTTCGACAAGCCCCCGGCCACCTGGCAAGAGGTGATGGATGTCTATGGCCCCGCGCTCACCAAGGACGGCAAATATGCCTACGCCCTCCAGTCCAAGCGCAACGAAACCCAGTCGGCCGACAGCTTCGCCCGCTTCCTCTGGCCCTTCGGCGGCTCCTTCCTGAACGCGGAATTCAAGTCCAACCTGCTGTCGCCCGAATCGCAGGCCGGGCTCCAGTTCCGTCAGGACCTGATGAAGTTCATGCCCGAAGGCATCGTCGCCTATGACCACGCCGAAACCGTCAACGCTTTCGCGCAGGGTGACGTGGCGATGATCACGGAATGGTCGGCCTTCTACTCCACCGTGGTGAACCCCGAAACCTCGGCCGTGGCCGATTGCGTCGAAATCGCCCCGGAACCGACCGGCCCCGCAGGCCGCAAGCCCGCGCTTGGCGGCTTCTCCCTCGCCGTCGCGTCGCAGGCCGACGAGGCCGAACAGGCCGCCGGCTGGCTCTTCATCCAGTGGGTGACCTCGGCCGCCAATGCTGGCCGCTACCTCGAGATGGGCGGCGTCCCGGCCCGCAAGTCGGCCTATGCCGACCCGGCCCTGGCCGAAAAGTTCAAGTTCATCCCGGCCCTGGTCGAATCCTGGCAGGATGGCGTGCCGGAATTCCGTCCGCGCTTCGCCGAATGGCCCGCGATCACGGAAATCGTGCAGGAATGGGGCACCAAGATGATGCTGGGTGAAGTCAGCATCGAAGAAGGCTCCAAGATGATCGGCGAAAAGATGGAAGCCGTCCTCGCCGAGGCGGGCTACTACGACGGCAAGAAGCCGCTCGCCCAGTAATCCGCCCTCATCGCACAACAAAGCGCGCCAGTCCCCGGCCCCTTCTCGGGCCGGGGACTTCTCGCAGAAGGACCCGACCGAATGATCGCACATGTGCGCCGGAAGACGATCTTCGCCTTCCTTGGCCCCGCCGTCGCCGCCCTCCTCCTCGTGGGCATCGCGCCGCTGCTCTACGCGGTCTGGAAAAGCCTGCATGACTTCAACCTCACCAAACAGGCGCAGACGAAATTCGTCGGTCTGGAGAATTACTGGACGGTCCTCACCGATCCCACCTTCTGGCAGGCGATGGGCCGCACCGCGACGCTCTTCCTGATCTCCGTCCCGATCCAGCTTGCCCTCGGCCTTCTCATCGCCATCGTTCTGCACCGCCCCGGCCTGACGCTCTTCAAGACGCTCACCCGCCTCTCGCTCGTCCTGCCCATGGCCACGACCTATGCCGTCGTCGGCCTCCTCGCCCAGGTCATGCTCAACCAGAAATACGGCGTGGTGAACCAGATGCTCGGCTGGATCGGCATCGACCCGATCAACTTCATCGGCGACCCCACCAACGCCTTCATCGCCGTCATCATCTGGGACATCTGGCAATGGACGCCCTTCGTGGCCCTCGTCCTCTTGGCCGGCCTCTCCACCGTCCCCCCGGAAATCGAAGAAGCCGCGCAGCTAGAGACGAAATCGCAATGGCTCGTCTTCCGTTTCGTGCAGCTCCCCTTCCTGATCCCCTCTCTCGTTGCCGTGCTGATCCTGCGCACCGCCGACACGCTGAAACTCTTTGACATGCCCTTCACCATGACCCGCGGCGGACCCGGCTCCGCCACCGAATTCATCGCCGTCCTCATCGAACGCGTCGGCAACCGGCAATTCGACATCGGCCTCGCCTCGGCACAGGCCATCATCATGCTGGCGATCACCATCTTCCTCGCCCGCCTCTACATCCGCTTCTTCTACCGCGAGGTGAACTGATGGCCGCCCCCCTGCAACGCCGCGCGCTCTGGGCCGAAGGGCTGCTCCTCATCGCGATCTGCGCCTTCTGCATCTTCCCCTTCTACTGGATGGTCACCACCAGCCTGAAGACTCAGGTCGTGGCCCTCCAGGACCCGCCCGCCTGGATCTTCACCCCCACGCTGGCAAACTACTGGGAGGTGCTTTTCGAAGATCGCGTCGGCGTCTCCCTCATCAACTCCATCATCGTGGCCGTCTGCACCACTGCGCTGGCCGTTATCCTCGGCACGCCCGCCGCCTATGCGCTGGCCCGCTTCGAATTCCGCGGCAAGCAGGACCTGTGGTTCTGGTTCATCACCAACCGCTTCGTGTCGCCCGTCGTCCTCGCCTTCCCCGTCTTCCTCATCAGCCGCGAGCTTGGCCTCCGCGACACCCATCTCGCGCTGATCCTGATGTATCTCACCTTCACCCTGCCCATCGTCATCTGGATCTGCACCGATCAGTTCCGCTCCATCCCCCGCGAACTGGACGAGGCAGCGGTCCTCGAAGGCGCCTCGAAATGGCGCATCTTCCGCTCCATCTGCCTTCCCCTCGCCATGCCGGGCGTGGCCGTCTCCTCGATCCTCTCCTTCATCTTCTCCTGGAACGAACTGCTCTTCGCCTACATCCTCGCGCCCAAGGCGGCAAAGACCGCGCCCGCCATGGCGATCACCTTCATGGAAGGCTACGATGTGCCCTATGGAAAGATCATGGCCACCTCGACCCTGATCGTCATCCCCGTGTTGATCTTCGCCCTGATCGCGTCCAAGCATCTGGTGCGCGGCCTCACCATGGGCGCCGTCAAGTAGTGGTGAAGCAAAGGTAACGGATGGCCCGCGCCCCGAAACTGCCCCAGATCGACACCGAACAGCGCTTCCTCGCGCAGGTGGCCTGGGCCTATTACGTGGAAGGGCTCACCCAGGAAAAGGTGGCCGAAAAACTCGGCGCCACCCGCCTCCGCGTCAACAAGGCCCTGTCCGAGGCGCATCGCGTGGGCCTTGTCCGCATCACCTTCAACACCGCCTATGCCGCCTGCTTCGACCTGGAACAGGCGCTCTGCGAAAGGTTCGGCCTGAAACAGGCCTATGTCGCCCCCGCCCCCGCGCAAGAATCCGATGTCCAGACGATCACCGGCGCGGCACTGGGCAACCTCCTGTCGGAAGTCCTCGCCGATCCCGGCGTGAAAAGCTTCGGCATGTCCTGGGGCGGCACCCTCAACATCGCCACCCGCTTCCTCGCCGCCCTCGAACGCCCGGATCTCGAAGTGATCTCCGTTATGGGCGGCCTGACGCGCGGGTCAGACCTCAACAGTTTCGAAATCACCACAAGGCTGGCCGATCTGATGGGCGCGCAGCACAGCTATTTCACCGCCCCCCTCTATGCAGGCAGCGCCGAAAGCCGCGACACGATCATGCAGCTTGATGTGTTCCGCGACGTTCTCGAACGCATCCGCGCCGTGGATGCGCTGGCCATGGCGGCGGGCGATCTCTCCAAACGCTCCCTGCTGATGCGCGACGCCCTCCCCAACGGCACCACGATCGAGGAACTCCGCGCCGCCGGAGGCGTGGGCGATATCCTCGGCACGGTGATCAATGCAGAGGGCAAACCCATCGACCACCCGATCAACGAAAAGGTCATCGGCATCGGCATCCCCGATCTGGCCCGCATTCCCAACGTGATCCTCGCCGCAGGCGGGGCGCACAAGATCACGGTCTGCCGCGCCATCCTCGGGCTTGGCCTGATAGATACCTTCGTGACCGAAGAAAACACCGCCCGCGCCTTGGTGGCCGCATGACCCTCACCATCGGAATCGACCTCGGCACCTCCGGCGTGAAGGCCGTCATCCTTCAGGATGCCGAAACCGTGCTGGCCGATGCCGCCCAGCCCATCGCCGTCTCCATCCCGCAGGTCGGCTGGTCCGAACAAGAGGCCGACGATTGGGTCGCCGCCGTCTGGTCCTGCCTCGACCGCCTCGCCGCCACGGCACCAAGGGAAATGGCCGCCGTTTCCGCGATCGGCCTTTCCGGCCAGATGCTCTGCGCCCTGCTGCTCGACAAGGCGCTGAAACCCCTGCGCCCCGCGATCCTCTGGAACGACCAGCGCAGCATCGCCGAATGCGCCGAACTGCTGCAACGCTGCCCCGATATCGGAAGCCGCACCAACGGCACGCCCGACCCCGGCATCACCGCGCCGAAACTGCTCTGGCTTGCGAAACACGAACCGCACATCATGCGCGATGCGCGGATGCTGCTGCTGACCAAGGATTATGTCCGCCTCGCCCTGACCGGCGAGGTCGCCTCCGAACCCACCGATGCAGGGGGCACCCAACTGATGGACTGCCGCACGGGTGAATGGGATACCCAACTCTGCGAACTTGCAGGCTGGAACCCCGACCACCTGCCCCCCATCGCCCAGGCATGGCAGGCCGCAGGCGGCCTCCGCCCCGCCCTCGCCAGCCGCTGGGGCATGAAGCCCGGCATCCCCGTCGCCGCAGGCGCGGGCGACAACATGGCCTCCACCCTCGGCGCAGGCGCCGCCCGCCCCGGCGATGCCGTCCTCACCATCGGCACCTCCGGCGTGGCCTGCATCGTGGACGCCACCTTCCACCCCGGCCCGCAGCGCGCCATCCTCACCTCCGCCCATGCCGCGCCCGACACGTTCCTCTCCATGGGCGTCGTCATGTCCGCCACCGCCGCGCTCGACTGGACAGCCCGCCTCTCCGGCACCACCGCCGCCACGCTGGCAGGCGAGGCCGAGGCGATGCCCCTGCAAAAACTGGCCGAGTCGCCCGTCTTCCTCCCCTGCCTCACCGGCATCCGCACCCCCGCCAACCGCCCGCAGGCAACAGGCCGGATCGAAGGCCTGCATCCCGGCGTGGACCGCGCCATGATAGGCTATGCCACGATGGAAGGCGTCGCCTTCCAGATGGCCGACTGCGTCACCGCCCAGCGCGAGGTCGGCGCCCGTCCCGAACGCTTCGTCGCCGTCGGCGGCGGCACCCGTTCCGCCCTGTGGACGACGTTGCTCGCCACCGCCATCGGCGAACCCATAGCCCTTCCCGCCCGTGGCGATATCGGCGGTCCCGCTGGCGCCGCCCGCCTCGCCGCCGTCGCGGCCGGGGCCTCCACCGATGTCCTCTCCGCACCCCTGCCCATGCGGGCCACCATCGACCCCGACCCTGCGCTCGCCCGACGGCTCGCGCCAAGAAAGGCCCGCTTCGACGCTCTGGTGGAAAGCGCCCGCCGCGGCTAGCCTCGGCCCATGAAACTCACCACCTACAACATCCAATACGGCTTCGGCGCGGACGGCCTCTACAGCCTCCCCCGCATCGCCGACACGATCCGCGACCGCGACCTCATCGCCCTACAGGAGGTTGACCGCCACTGGTCCCGCACCCGGCAGGACGACCAGCCCGCGATCCTCGCCGAACTCCTGCCCGACCATCACATCGCCTACGCCCCCGCCTTCGACATGGCCCTCCCCGGCGAAAAGGTGAAACGCCGCCAGTTCGGCCCCCTCATCCTCTCCCGCTGGCCGATCCTCTGGTCCCGCACCTGGCCCCTGCCCAAACGCCGGATGCTGGACCCGATCAACACCCAGACCGCCGCGCTCGAGGCCGTCATCGCCCACCCCTCCGGCCCGATCAAGCTGGTGAACCTCCACCTCGCCCATGTCGGCGTCGAAGAACGCCTCGCCCAGATCGCCTTCCTGCAAGGCATGCTCGCCAACCCCGCCGCCGAAGGCGGACCGTGGAGCGGAACCGACGACGAACCCGCCCGCAACTGGACCGAATCCGAACCCGAACCCCCCAACCCCGCCCGCGCCATCTGGGCCGGCGACTTCAACATGGAACCCGGCAGCGCCGAATACCGCGCCCTTCTCGGCCAAACCCCCTACCACCCCGGCGCCCGCTACGCCGACGGCCTGATCGACCCCGCCGCAGGCAAGGGCCTGCACACCCATGTCAAGCAGATCGCAGGCGAAACCCGGCTCCGCCAGCTTGACCACATCTTCCTGACCCCCGACCTCGCCCCGCTGGTCACCAGGGTCTGGACCGACACCACCACCCCCGCCTCCGACCATTTCCCCCTCCACCTCGACCTCGCCCCGTAGGGCGGGGTTAACCCCGCCTTAAAGGGGTTCACCCCGCCTCGAAGGGGTTCACCCCGCCTAAAAGGGCCTCACCCCGCCTCAAAGAGGCCCACCGCCACCCACCAAAGCAAAAGGGCGCACCCACAGGCGCGCCCTCCACCGTAGGGCGGGGGTCTCCCCGCCAAACCCCTCAAATCAAAACGCCAATTCCCGATCCCCGGCCGCATCCTTCACCCGGTTCGGCAACCCCATCCCGTTCAACAGGTTCATGAAGGGCTTCGGATCCAGCTCCTCGACATTCACCATCGTCCCCACATCCCAGGTCCCCTCCGCCACCAGCAACGCGGCGGCAACAGGCGGCACCCCGGCCGTATAGGAAATCCCCTGCGACCCGACCTCGGCAAAGGCCTCGGCATGATCCGCCACGTTATACAGCATCACCTCCGCAGGCTTGCCATCCTTCACCCCCCGCGCAATCGTCGCGATGCAGGTCTTCCCCGTATACCCCGGCGCCAGCGAGGCCGGGTCAGGCAGCACCGCCTTCACCACCTTCAACGGCACGACCTCAAGCCCCTCCGCCGTCTTCACCGGCTTCTCCGACAAAAGCCCAAGGTTCTTCAGCACGGTGAAAACGTTGATGTAGTGATCCCCGAACCCCATCCAGAACCGCACATCCGCCCCCGGATAGCGCGCCGACAGGGAATGCACCTCGTCATGGCCCGTAAGATAGGCCTTCTGCGCCCCCACAACCGGCATGTCCCAGACCTTGCCCACCTCGAACATGCTGTTCGACTGCCAGGCACCGCCTTGCCAGCTATAGACCGTCCCGGTGAACTCGCGGAAATTGATCTCGGGGTCAAAGTTCGTCGCGAAATACTTCCCATGCGACCCTGCATTGATATCGACGATATCAATCGACGTGATCTCGTCCAGGAACTGATCCTCCGCCACCCGCGCCCAGGCATTCACCACACCCGGATCAAAGCCCACGCCAAGGATGGCCGTCACCCCCGCCGCCTTGCACCGCTCACGCCGCTTCCACTCGTAATTCCCATACCACGGCGGCGTCTCGCAGATCTTGGCCGAATCCTCGTGAATCGCCGTGTCCATATAGGCCACGCCCGTCTCGATGCAGGCCTCCAGAACCGGCATGTTCACGAAGGCCGATCCCACATTGATGACGATCTCCACCCCCAGCTTGCGGATCAGCGCCGCCACGGCGGCCGTATCCATCGCATCCACCGCATGGGCGGCAAAGACGCCGGGCACCTTCATCGCGCCCTTCGCATGGACCGATGCGATGATCGCCTCGCATTTCGCCACCCGCCGCGACGCGATATGCAGATCGCCCAGCCGGTCATTCGCCTGCGCGCATTTATGCGCCACGACCTGCGCCACGCCGCCAGCGCCGATGATCAACACGTTGCGTTTCATGGAAAGCACCCCCTTGAGGAAGGGCCGGACAGACCGGCAAATTCAGCCAAGATTCCCGGCAAAATCGGCATAGCCGAACTCGCGCGCCACGGTCATCGACCCGTCCAACTCCTTGATGACGATGCTCGGCATCTTCACCCCGTTGAACCAGTTCTTCTTGACCATCGTGTAACCCGCCGCATCCGCGATGCTCAGCCGGTCGCCCACATTCAACGGCGCAGGGAAATTGAACTCGCCGAACACATCCCCGGCCAGACAGGACTTCCCGCAGATCATGTAAGGGTGGTCGCCCTCGACCTCCATCTTCCCCGAAATGCGATAGATCAGCAGGTCGAGCATATGCGCCTCAACCGAACTGTCCACGATCGCCAGATCCTTCCCGTTGTTCAGGATGTCCAGCACCGTCACCTCCAGTGACGCAGCCCCCGTGATCGCCGCCTCGCCCGGTTCCAGATAGACCTGCACCCCGAACCTTTCGGAAAAGGCCTTCAACCGCGCCGCCAGCTTCGCCACCGGATAGCCCTCGCCCGTGAAATGGATGCCGCCACCAAGGCTCACCCATTTCAGCCGCGCCAACAGGCCGCCGAACTCTTCCTCGATCCGGGTCAACTGCCGGTCGAACAGGTCGAAATCCGCATTCTCGCAATTGTAATGGATCATGAAGCCCGAAACCCGGTCCATCACCCGCTCGATCTTCCTGGCATCCCACTCGCCGAGGCGCGAGAAAGGCCGCGCCGGATCGGCAAGGTCAAAGCCGCTGGTGGAAAACCGCGGGTTCAGCCGCAGCCCGCGCGCAATGCTGGCCGACTGGTTGTCGAACCGCTCCAACTGCCCCACCGAATTGAAGATGATCTTGTCGGCATAGCCCACGGCTTCCGCAATCTCATGCTCCGGCCAGGCCACCGAATAGGCATGGGTCTCCTTGCCGAACTTCTCGCGCCCCAGCCGCAATTCATACAGAGACGAAGACGTCGTCCCATCCATATGCTCGCGCATCTGGTCGAACACCGGCCAGGTGGCAAAGCATTTCAGCGCCAGCAGCACCTTCGCCCCCGACCCCTGCCGCAACTCATCCATCACGGCCATGTTCCGCGCCAGTTTCGCGCGGTCGATCAGATAGAACGGTGTCTGGATCATCCGAAACCCCCCGGGGCCAAAGGGAAACAAGAGCGGGGGTATTTAGGGGCATACCCCCCCCCGCGCAAGCCCCGTAAGGCCCCCGCATGACACGCCCATGACAGGCCCATCACAGGGGCGCCCGGCGGCAGGGGCGCCACCGTCGCCCATCCCTGCCCCCTCACCATCCGGTGATCGCCCTTGGCGCCCCCCACGGCCGACCCTAGCTGCCACCTGACACGCATAGATGAGGTGACAAGAATGAAGAAACCCGCCCCCTTCCGCGTCCTCCTGCTCGCCTCCGCCCTTGCCGGCGCCTCCGTCACCCTGGCCACCCCGACCCTCGCCCATCACGGCTGGAACTGGGCCGAGGCCGAGGAAACCGTCCTTGAGGCCACCATCACCGCCATCTCCCTCGCCCCGCCGCATCCCGAACTCACCGTGACCGATGCCGAAGGCCGCGAATGGACGATCGAGCTTGGCAATCCCCGCCGCACCGAAGGCGCGGGCTTTGTCGATGGCACGGCCAAGCCGGGCGATACCGTCACCATCCTCGGCAACCGCGCACTGGATGGAACCGCCGTGATGAAGGCCGTCCGCATCACGCTGAACGGCGTCAATTACGACTTCTATCCCGAACGCATCGACGCCTGATGCTTGAGGCCATCGAAACCCTGCCCCTCGCAACCCTGCTGCGCGGGTCGGGGACGGCCTATCTTCTGGTCAATGCCACCCATATCCTCGGGCTGGCGCTGCTGATCGGATCCATCCTCCCCCTCGACCTGCGCCTCGCCGGGGCCTTCCCCCGCACGCCGCTGCCGGTGATCGCCCCCCTCCTGCGCGGCACGGCGCTTCTGGGCCTGACCCTCGCCACCCTCACGGGCCTCGCCCTCTTCACCACCAACCCGACCGAATACGCCACCAACCCCGCCTTCCGGATCAAGCTCGCCCTCTTCGCCGCCGCCCTGCTGAACGCCACCCTCGTCACCCGCGGCCAGGCATGGGCGCAGGTGCTGTCGGGGGCTTCCTCCCCGCCCGCGCTGCGCCTCATGGCGATGCTGTCGGCGCTGCTCTGGCTCGGCGTCCTGCTCGCGGGTCGCTGGATCGGCTTCCTCTGATCGCGCCCCGCCCCTTCATCTTGGCCAGAAATACTCCGGGGTCCGGGGCAGCGCCCCGGGGGCCAGCCACCAAGCGATTCGCCAAATCCTTAAAGCCCGCTTTCCCCACCGCGCGTGGCCACAGTTTGCTGCACAGAATGCGGCACAACATCCGGCACAGCCGGTTTCGACGAATTCAGCGAATTACCACAGCGTCCTCAGGCCCTTAGACCATCCGGATCGCATCCTTCCCCACCGCCAGCACATAGCCCCGCCGCGCAATGGTCTTCACCAGCAACTCGCTCACCAACTGATTGCCCAGCGCATCGCGCAGCCGCTTCACCCGCGTCGCCCCCGCCGCCTCGTCGCAATCCGCCTCGCTCCGCCCGGAAATCACCGCCTCGATCTGCGCCCCCGTCAGCACCTCGTCATCCATCCGCGCCTCGGCCAGCACGGCCAGCGTTTCCAGCGCCGCTTCGGTCAACTGGAACTCCATGTCATTGATATAGACCGCCCGCCCCTCGCGGCTGATCAACAGGCTCGCCACCTGGATCCCCGACCGCTGGATCGCCGAGATGCGCCGGTTCAGCGCGATGATCGTCACCAGAAACACCAGCGCCGCCAGCAGAAGCGCCGTGGAAAACACCAGCAGGACAAAGATCACCATCCGATAGCTGGCCAGAACCTCGGAAAAGGCCGTCCCCGATTGTGCAAGGATTTCCAACAGCTTGATATCGGCGAAACTGGTCAGGTCGTCATTCTCGACGAACAACCGCTCCACCTTGGCATTGAACGCATTGGCATCCGGCAGGTTCAGGAACAGGAACACCGCCGCGCCCAGCAGGATCAGGACGATCGCCACGATCCCCCCGGCAACGACGCGGTTCCCCGCCTTCAGGCTCTCAGAAGCGGAGGAAGTAGTCTCCTGCACTCGATTTCCTTTCCCCAAGCCCCTCCGGGCCGAACACCGACAGCACGTTCAACAGGGTCCATCCCGCCGACGCCAGACGCGGGGCAAGCTCCCCCTCCGCCGCGCCGGGCCCGGCCCCGCAGGCCCCGTCACTGACCTGCGCCACCCCATAATGCAGGCGCAAGGGATCGTCCTGCTTTGCCTTGTAATCGGCATAGCATTCGGCAGAAGCCTGCTGCCCAAGGGTCAGCAGCACCGCCACGGCAAGGAAAAGGCGCATCATCGGATCGACCTCCGTCATTGCCCCGCACTCTGCCCGCAGCCCGCCCGCTAGGCAATGACATAGCCCATGCGGCAGGGTTTATGCCGCCGCTATCCGATATCAATCCGGCGTTATTGCCTGTCCGGCCCCACCCGGCCCAGCCTTGCCTCATCCGGGATCGCCACCCCACCGCGATCCACCCCATCACAAACGGAGGCCAAGATGACCCGCCCCGAAGACATCAGCCCAACCCTTGCGGAAACCGTGCATGTCAGCGCCAGCCTGCCCCGCCCCAGCGGGCTGGACAACCGCAGCATCAGCCGCCGCCTCGTCGCCATCGTGGCCGCCGCCGCCACCGCACTGGGCCTGCTCGCGGGCACCTCCGTCCCGGCCCGCGCCGACAATGACGATCTGGCCAAGGCACTGGCCGCGCTTGCGATTGTGGGCATCATCGCCAGCCAGACGAACCGCAACCGCGGGCATCAGCAGCACTACGCCCCGCAAGACCCGCCCCCGATCTACAAGCCCCAACCGGTGCGCCATCCCCGCGTGCCGTCCGTCTGCGCCATCGAGATCAGCGGCAATTCCGGCACCGCCACCGTCTTTGGCGAAAACTGCCTGCGCCAGCAGGGTTTCAACTTCCGCCTGCCGGAGTACTGCGCCCGCACGGCGCGCATCTACGGGCAGCGCGACCGCATCTACTCGGATCAATGCCTGCGCGAGGCAGGCTTCCGGGTAGGCGGCGCCCGGTACTGATCGCCGGGTTGCCACAAGGGCGCGGGTCATCCTTGCCGGACCCGCGCCCGCCTTCGGGGGTGGGGGGGTGAGCAGCCCCCACCCCCACCCTTTTCCACCCTTTCCCCAAGGCCCTGCATCCGCTACCTCCGCAGGATGCCACCGAAACCCCGCCCCGATTTCAGCTTTGAATCCGCCGCCCTTGCCCGCGGCCATTCCTGCGTGGTGGGGGTGGATGAGGTGGGCCGCGGCCCCCTCGCCGGCCCTGTCACTGCCGCCGCCGTCCGCCTTGACCCGGCCCGCATCCCCGATGGCCTGAACGATTCAAAGGCGCTGACCGAGGCGCGGCGCAACGCCCTCTGCGCCCTCATCCTCGCCAGCGCCGATGTCTCCATCGCCCATGCCACAGTGGCCGAGATCGACGAACTCAACATCCTCCGCGCCAGCCATCTGGCGATGGAACGGGCGGTAAAGGGTCTGGCAACCTTTCCCGACCATGCTCTCATCGACGGCAACATGATCCCGAAAGGCATCGGTTGCAGTGCCGAAGCGGTGGTGAAAGGCGATGCCCGCAGCCTCTCCATCGCCGCCGCCTCCATCGTGGCCAAGGTCACACGCGACCGGATCATGGTGGATTTGGCGCAACAATTCCCCGGCTACGGCTGGGATGTTAACGCAGGTTACCCGACTCCCGCCCATCTTCGGGCGCTTCTAGATTTTGGAATCACCCCACACCATAGGCGTTCGTTCAAGCCCGTCCACAATATCTTGTATCAAGAACATTCTATAACCCCTTGATTCAAAAAAGAATTTGACGGCGAATCGCCTCTGACTCATCTTTGTCGGCAACAAGAACGGCACCAAAACGGGCCGACGACAGAGGCAGACATGACGAACAAGACCAAGGCAGAGGCGGCCCCGTTGCCCCTCAACCAGATCCTTGCTGGTGACTGCATCGAACTGATGAACAGCCTGCCCGCAGGCTCCATCGACCTGATCTTCGCCGATCCCCCCTACAATCTCCAACTCAAGGGCGATCTTCACCGCCCCGACAATTCCAAGGTCGATGCCGTCGATGACCATTGGGATCAGTTCAGCAGCTTCGCCGCCTATGACCAGTTCACCCGCGATTGGCTCAAGGCCGCGCGGCGTCTGTTGAAGCCCAATGGCGCGATCTGGGTAATTGGCAGCTATCACAACATCTTCCGCGTCGGAGCTGCCTTGCAGGATGCAGGCTTCTGGATGCTGAACGATGTCATCTGGCGCAAGTCGAACCCCATGCCCAACTTCAAGGGCAAGCGGCTGACCAATGCCCATGAAACCCTGATCTGGGCCAGCCGGGACGAAGCCGCCAAATACACCTTCAACTACGAGGCGCTGAAGGCGCTGAACGAAGGCGTGCAGATGCGCTCCGACTGGGTCATCCCGCTTTGCACCGGGCATGAACGGCTCAAGGATGAAAACGGCGACAAGGCCCATCCCACGCAAAAGCCCGAGGCGCTGCTCCACCGCATCCTGATCGCCACCACCAATCCCGGCGACGTGGTCCTTGACCCCTTCTTCGGCACCGGCACCACCGGGGCCGTGGCCAAGATGCTCGGCCGCGATTTCATCGGCATCGAACGGGAAGAGGCCTATCGCAAGGCCGCCGCCGACCGCATCGCCCGCATCCGCAAGTTCGATGCCTCCGCGCTTGAAATCACCGGCTCCAAACGCGCCGAACCGCGCGTTCCCTTCGGACAGGTCGTCGAACGCGGCATGCTTCGCCCGGGGGAGGAGCTTTTCTCCATCGGCAACCGCTTCAAGGCCAAGGTCCGCGCTGATGGCACCTTGATCGGGAATGACATCAAGGGCTCCATCCACCAGGTCGGCGCGCATTACGAAGGCGCCCCCTCCTGCAACGGCTGGACCTACTGGCACTTCAAGCGGGACGGCAAGATGATCCCCATCGACATCCTGCGCCAGCAGATTCGCGCCGAGATGGACAGCGACCAGACTCGCCCGAACTGACCTGACACCCCTCGACAGTTACGCCTGCGCCGTGGTCCGCCCGCGGCGCCACTGCCCCGCCACGCTTGTCCGTGGCGGGGCCTTTTCGCTTTGCGACCGCGCGCCTAACCTTCCGGAAACCGATTTATACAAGGCTTTTCAAGCTATTCCCCCGCGCGTGGGAAGCGATCTCTTCCGCGTCAAGACCCTTTCGCGCACAGATCACGTGAATTTAATGAACGCTATCGTTCATTTTCTATATTGCATACGCCGTCGTTCAGTATATCTATGGGTCATCGAAAGACAAACCGCGAAGAAAGCCGCAGGAACCCAAGATGTGCTGACCCCCTCCCTCCCCCTTGCTCCCTGAACCGGGGCCTCTGCGCCCCTTCGAACTGAAAACCCACCGCATCGCCGAACCGTTTGCCGGGCAGTCCTGCACGGGCCGGAGGATGCATGCCGACACCTCCCAAACATGAAAGGGAAACACCATGTTCCGTAATCTCACCGCTTCCGCCCTGATCCTCGCCGCCCTGACGGGTGCCGCCACTGCCGCCAGCCCGCAGCCGGGCTTGAACGCCGGCGATGTGCAACTCGCCCTCAGCGCCGGGGTCGAGCCGGGCAAATTCTCCCGCGCCGAGCTGATCAACATCATCGCGGCCCGCGAGAATGGCGAAACCACCCGCCTGAACTTCTTCCTCTCCGGCGCCAACCGCACCACGGAAGTCCCGGGCAACGCCCAGCTTGCCGCAGCGGCCGGCGTCACGGACGGCAACTACAGCGCCAACGAACTCCAGCGCCTGATCATCGCGCAGGAAGAAGGCGACACGACCGAAGCCCGCTTCATCCTTTCGGGTGACAACCGCCGCGAGGGCAACCCCGCCGAAGTCGTCACCCCCGGAGAGGCGCAGCTTGCCGCCGCCATCGGCGTCGATCCCGCCCAGTACACCCTGGCAGAACTCATCGCCCTGCAACCGCATGACGATTGATCCCCGCCCCTGACCAGGGTCCCCGCGGCCAGCCGTCCACAAGCGGCTGGCCGCATTCCATAGGAGTCGCCCATGCCTTGCCCCGAATCCGATCCGCGCGTAGCTTCCACCCCGTTGGTTTCCCCCTGCGAGATGGAAGTGATGGCCCTCCGCTCACCCGGCCGCCCCAAGGACCTGGAAAAGCGCGAGGCCATCCTCGACGCCGCCCAGTCCCTTTTCGCCGAACGCGGCATCGACGGCGTCCCGATCGAGGCGATCGCCGCCCGCTCCGGCGTGTCCAAGGTCACGGTCTATGGCCATTTCGGCGACAAGGCGACGATCTTCGATTCCATCGTCGCCCGCGAAACCGAACGCCTGCGCGATACCCTCGCCAGCACCATCCCCGCCGACGGCACGCTGGAGGAACGGCTTACCGGTTTCGGCATGGCCCTCATCGCCATGCTCACCCAGCCCTGCCACCTCGCCCTCGACCGCGCCGTAAGCCTGGAGGCGCAGCGCAACCCCACCCTCGGCCGCCGCTTCTTCGATGCCGGCCCCGGCCAGGTGCGCAAGCTCCTCTCCGCCATGATCGCCCACGCCCAGACCGAAGGCCAGATCGCGGTGGACAGTCCCGATTACGCCGCCGAAGACCTGCTTGCCCTCTGGCTCGGCTTCGATGCGATGGAACGCCGCTTCTGCGGCGGCTGCGACCACAGCGATGCCGATATCCGCAGCCATGTCGCCCGCGCCGTGCGCCTCTTCCTGCGCGGTCACGCCCCCGCCTGATCGCCTCCGGGCAGCGGGGTCAGCCCCTTGTTATAGGGCTTCCAATTCTTCACATCCGGGTAGAACTGCTTCCGCCAGGCCTTCACGCGCGGATTCATGATCCACTTCCAAAGGGGCGGGATCATCGCCGCAATGGTCATCACCGGATAGCCCAAAGGCAGTTGCGGCGCCTCATCGTCGCCATAGGTCTGCAACAGCGGGAACCGCCGGTCCGGCTTGTAATGGTGATCCGAATGCCGCTGAAGGTTGATCAGCAGCCAGTTCGATGCCTTGTAGCTCGCATTCCAGGAATGCCGCGGCAGCACATGCTCATAGCGCCCATTCCCCAGATGCCGCCGCGTCAGCCCGTAATGTTCGATGTAATTCACCAGCTCAAGCTGCCACACCGCCGTAAAGGCCTGCACCGCGAACAGGCCCAGCCCGACCCAACCGCCCAGCGCAAGCGCCAGCGCCACCATCGCCCCCTGCAAGGCCCAATAGCGCCAATAGGGATTGGCCCTGTTCCACCAGGGCAAACCCTTCCGCGCCAGCATCGCCACTTCCGCCGCCCAGGCCGACCGGCGGCATTGCACCAGAACGCGGGGAAAGAACCGGTGGAACCCCTCATTGTATCGCGCCGTCACCGGATCGCGCGGCGTTCCCACCCAGATGTGATGCACCCGCAGATGTTCCGAACGGAAATGGCTATACAGAACGGTCGCCAAAAGCAGGTCGGCCAGCCACCGCTCCAGCCGTGATTTCTGATGCATCAACTCATGGGCATAGTTGATGCCGATGGTCCCCGAAACCACCCCCATCCCGAAGAAGGCCCCCACCTTCTCCCATGGCCCCAGATGCGCCGCTCCCGGCACATACCACAGCAGCCAGACCAGCAGCCCGAACTGCACCGGAAACCAGATCAGCGTGATCAGCCTGTACCAGCCCAGCGCCGCCTCGGGCGTGGTCGGATCGGGGTTCTCCTCCTCCTTCCCCGTCAGCCGATCCAGCAGGGTGAACAGCCACCATGTGGAAGCAGGCAGAACCAGCAAGGCCCAGCTTCCCCACAACGCCCCCAGAACCGCCAGCGGCACCAGCGCCAGCGACATCCAGAACGGCAGGGCATGTGAAAGTCTGGCGATTTCGACAGCAGGGATCATGACATAAACACCAATTACGGGGACGCATGGCAGAATAGCCGCCCCCCGGCCCCACTCAAGACGGCGAGAACGCGTTTTTCGTAAGGTCAAAGGCCTTCCGCATCACGGTCGGCAGGTCCGAAGGGCGGAATTCCGCCACCGGCAGGAACTGCCCGCGCGACGGTTCGGCCCCCATCTCCACCCGGGCCACCCGGCAACGCAGGATCAGGTGAAAATGCGTGAAGGTATGGCGCACCTCGCCCAGCTCCTGCCAATCGGCCGCCACGGGCTCCTCCCCGCCGCCACCATCCCAATCCGAACCCGGAAAGCCCAGCATCCCGCCCAGAAGGCCCCGCTCGGCCCGCCGCTCCACCAGCCAGGCGCCATCCCGCCGTCGCGCGATCCAGATCACCCCCTGCCGCACCGGCTTTGCCGCCTTCTCGGTCTTGCGCGGCAATCCCGCCTGCACCCCTTCGGCCCGCGCCCGGCACGGGTCGCGCCAGGGGCAGATTCCGCAGGCCGGGTTGCGCGGCGTGCAGATCGTGGCCCCCAGATCCATCACCGCCTGCGCATAATCGCCGGGCCGGTTCACCGGCGTCAGACGCTCGGCAAGCCGTGTCAGAGCCGCTTTTGCCCCAGGCAGCGGCTCTTCCACCAGCCATAGCCGGGCCATCACCCGCTCCACATTCCCATCCACCACGGTCGCCGCCTCGTCATGCGCAATGGCCGCGATGGCGGATGCCGTATAGGGACCGATCCCTGGAAGCGTCAGCAACCCCTCGCGCGTCACCGGGAATACCCCGCCATGATCCCGGACCACCGCCCGCGCGCAGGCCAGCAGGTTCCGCGCCCTTGCGTAATAGCCAAGACCCGCCCATTCCCCCATCACCTCGGAATCCGCCGCCGCCGCCAGATCGCCCACGGTCGGCCAACGGTCGGTGAATCGGCGGAAATAGTCCCGCACCGCCGCCACCGTCGTCTGTTGCAGCATCACCTCTGACAGCCAGACGCGGTAAGGGTCGGGCTTCACCCCCGCCTTCTTTTCCTCCGGCGGCACCCGCCAGGGCATCGCCCGCGCGTGCCGGTCATACCAGTCCAGCAACACGGCCGAGAAACCGCTCGCATCCCCGTCACGCATTCTTTACGCCTTTTCCCGAACCCGTGTCCGCGCCCGCATTTCCACCGCGGCACCACCCCGCTAGAATAGCGGTCACGGCCCGAAGGGCCACCCGGAAGGATCAGATGTCGCGCAAGCCCCTCCCCCCTCCCGATCCGACCCGCCGCATGCGCGGGTTCGAGGCGGCGTCGGGCTTCCTGCGCGATCCGATCCGCCAGGCCAGCGAAAGCCGCGGCTTCGCCGTCGCCCGCCTTCTGACCCACTGGCCCGAGGTGGTGGGCGAAGACCTCGCCCGCATGACCCGCCCGGTCAAGATCGGTTATGGCCGCGAAGGTCTGGGCGCGACGCTGACCCTGCTCGTCGCCTCGGCCCACGCGCCCATGGTCCAGATGCAACTGCCCCGGATCATCGAGAAGGTGAACGCTGTCTATGGCTATGCCGCCATCTCGCGCGTTTCGCTGACCCAGACCGCCGCAACCGGCTTCTCGGAGGGTCAGGCTGCATTTCTGTGGCCACAGAATGCTGCACAGAATGCGGCACAGGCTGCTGCACCCGAAATTGTCGAAAAGGCGAAGGAAACCGCCGCCCCCGTCGCAGATCCCGATCTTCGGGCCGCCCTTGAAGCGCTGGCCCAAAACATCTTAACTCGCCGCAGAAACTGAAAAGGCAGACCTCATGCTGAAGACCCTCGCCACCGCCGCCGCGCTTACGCTTGCCGCGCTCCTGCCGCTTTCGGCCAACGCGCAAGAGGCCGCCGCGACGGATGCGCCCGCCGTGGAAATCACCGATTTTTCAATGGGTTCCGCCGATGCCCCGGTGAAGATCACTGAGTATGCCTCCTTCACCTGCCCGCATTGCGCAACCTTCCACTCCACCGTCTGGCCGCAACTCAAGTCCGACTACATCGACACGGGCAAGGTCCACTTCACCTATCGCGAAGTCTATTTCGACCGCTACGGTCTCTGGGCCGCGATGGTCGCCCGCTGCGGCGGCGAGATGCGCTATTTCGGCATCGTGGACATGCTTTTCGACCAGCAGAAGGAGTGGGCCGCCTCGGACGACCCAAATGTTGTGGTCGGCAACCTGCGCACCATCGGCAAAGCCGCCGGCCTCGACGACGCCACCCTCGACGCCTGCCTGAAGGACGGCGCCAAGGCCGAAGCCATGGTCGCCCATTTCGAAACCAACATGCAGGCCGACGGCGTGGAAGGCACCCCCACCTTCATCATCAATGGCGAAAAGCATTCCAACATGTCCTATGACGACATGAAGGCGATCCTCGACGCCAAGCTGGCGGAATGACATGCCCGCGCCCCTGGCCGGCATAAAAGTCATTGAACTTGCAAGGATTCTGGCCGGTCCCTGGGCCGGCCAGACTCTTGCGGACCTAGGTGCCGACGTCATCAAGGTCGAGGCACCCGAGGGCGACGACACCCGCCGCTGGGGCCCCCCGTTCATCGACCGCGACGGCGACCGCTCCGCCGCCTACTTCCACGCCACGAACCGTGGAAAACGCTCCATCATCTGCGACTTCCGCACAGCGGAAGGTCAGGCCATCGTCCGCAAACTCGTCGCCGATGCCGATGTGGTCATCGAAAACTTCAAAGTCGGCGGGCTTGAAAAATACGGTCTCGACTGGCCCTCCCTCCAACAGGTCAACCCCCGCCTGATCTACTGTTCCATCACCGGCTTCGGCCAGACAGGCCCCTATGCCCACCGCGCCGGATACGATTTCATCATCCAGGGCATGGCCGGATTGATGAGCGTCACGGGTGAAACCGACGGCCAGCCACAAAAGGTGGGCGTCGCCGTAACCGACGTGTTTACGGGGGTTTACGCCGCGACAGCGATCCTCGCCGCGCTCATCCAGCGCGGGGTGACGGGCACGGGGCAGCAGATCGACATGGCGCTGATGGACGTGGCCACCGCGATCATGGCCAACCAGAACATGAACTACCTCGCCACCGGCACGGCCCCGGCCAAGATGGGGAACGCCCATCCCAACCTGGCACCCTACGCCGTCTTCGACTGCGCCGATGGCTGGATCATCCTCGCCACCGGGAATGACGGGCAGTATCGCAAACTCTGCGCCATCCTCGGCCTTGATGCCCTTGCCGAAGCACCGGATTACCTGACGAATGCCGACCGCATCCGCAACCGGCGCTCCCTGACCGAGGCGATCACCTCCGCCACAACCCGCTGGAACAAGGCCGATCTTCTGAAGGCCTGCGAAGATCAGGGCGTTCCGGCAGGACCAATCAACACCCTGGCCGAAGTTTTTGCCGACCCGCAAGTCATCGCCAGAAAGCTCCGCCTCGATCTGGATGGCATCCCCGGGGTTCGCTCACCCTTCACCTTTTCGGATGCCGACCTCGCCCTTGACCGGGCCGCTCCGAAACTCGGGGAACATCAGGATGAGGTTCTCGGCTAAAGGCCCAGCCTTTCCAAGGCAGTATCCAGTGCCGTTGCATCATCGAACTGCAACCTGACCGGCAGGGTCAGGACCTTCTGTCGAAACGCGCTCGGCAGCCGCACGGCATCCTTTTCACTCGTCACCAACTGGGCACCCAGACCACGTGCCTCCAGCTCCAACCGGGCCATCAGCGCGTCTGTCAGAGGCTGGTGGTCATCAAGGGCGACGGCCCGGATGATTTCGGCACCCTCTGCCCGCAGAGTTTCAAAGAACTTCTCGGGATGCCCGATCCCGGCAAATGCGATCACCCGCTGCCCTGCCCAATCCATCCCCATCTTGAGGGGCAGCAATCTGCCCGTCAGATGCGGAACCGTGATCGCCCGCGACCATGTCGCCGCAAACGCAGACTGTGCGGCATCATCCCCGATCGAAAGCAAAAGATCGGCCCGCGCCATGCCCGCCGATACCGGTTCACGCAAGGGCCCCGCCGGCAGACAGCGCCCGTTACCGAATCCGCGCCGGGCATCCACCACGACAAGGCTAAGGTCTTTTGCCACCGAAGGATTCTGGAACCCGTCATCCAGAAGGATCACCCCGGCTCCCGCCGCCTCGGCGGCAAGCACGCCTGCCGCGCGGTCCTTCGCCACCCAGACCGGCGCAAAGGCCGCCAGAAGCAGAGGTTCATCCCCGACATCGGCCGCCGTATGCGTCCGCTCTTGCACCTGCACCGGCCCGTCCAGCCGCCCGCCATGCCCGCGCGAAACGACATGCGCCTTGATCCCTTTGGCCAGGAACCGTTCCAGCAGGGCGATGACGGTCGGCGTCTTGCCGGTTCCACCTGCATTCAGATTGCCGACACAGATAACCGGAACCTTTGCCCTATACCCCTCTGCGCGCAGTCGCCGGGCCGTTCCTGCCGCATAAAGCGCCCCCAGAGGCGCCAGAAGGCGCGCAGCCAAAGCAGGGCGATCCGGCGGCGTGAACCAGAAGGCAGGGGGGCGCATCACTCTTCGCCGTCCATCAAGCGACGGATCTTTTCAAGGATCCGTTCCGTCACTTCGGCACCATCAGATGCCACAGCCCATGCCGCCTGTGCCAGCCGGGCTGCCCGATCGGGCGAAAGCAGATCGCCCAACGCCTCGGCCAGATCAACGGGCGATCCAACGGCGCGGGCAGCGCGGGCAGCGCCAAGCCGGCCGAAGATCGAGCCATAAGGCCCCGGACGCGGTCCGTAAAGAATTGCAGAGCCCAGTGCCGCTGGCTCCAAAGGGTCTCTGATGCAGCCGTCACCGGCGAGGCTCCCGCCCAGATAAGTCACCGGAGCAAGCCGATACCACAGTCCGAATTCCCTGTCGGAATCTGCGATATAGACTTCGGTTTCGGAATCCGGCTCCTGCTCCTCGGCGCGCAGGGCAACGGTCCATCCTTCTTCCTTTTCCATCCGCTGCGCCAACGGCAGGCTGCGCTGCGGGTCCTGCGTGACCACAATCAACAACAACCGATGCGCAAGCCTCAGGGCAGCGCGATGTGCTGCGATGACCGCCGTTTCCTCTGCCTCCGGCAGTGCTGCTGCAAGCCAGACCGGCCGCGTCGCAAACTGGCGCGCAAGCGCGTCCCGCTCGGCCTCTAGGCAGGGCAGTGCGGCGCTTTCCTCTTCCAGTTTTCCCATGACCTCTACAGCGGAAAGTGTGGCCCCTGCCTTCCTGAAGGCCCGCGCAGATGGCTCGTCAACGGTCAGGACGGCCCGGAACTCCGCAAGAAGCCCACGCATCAGCCCCGGATACCACCCATCCCGTTCCTTCAGGAAGATCGGGTTGCGTCCCGCCACCATCATCATCGGCAGCTTCCGCTCGATCGCCTCATGCACCAGTGCAGGACGGATCTCTCCTTCCGAAAAGATCGCAACCTCGGGCCGCCAATGGTCAAGAAAGGCGCGCGCTTCCTGCGGGGTGTCGGACGGGGGCGGCTGGATCAGGATCGACTTCCGCTTCGGCAGAGCTTCGGCACAGGTCAGAAGAACCTGGACGCCATCCTCTTCCGCCAGCCGCCGACCAAGTTCCAGCATCGACCGTGCCGCCTCGGCACCCGGCGCATGCAACCAGACCAGCCGACCGGCCGGCCTGGGCGGGCGGTCACTGCTTTGCCCGGCATCGCGCCGATTGGCCAGATTGTAAAGGGTCAGGCCGAGGGAATAGGCCATGTGACAGCGGGGCTCACGCCTCCAGTTCTTCGGTCGGCGATCCCGACTGGGCCTCGTCCCGCAGCCGGTGGATATGCGCGATGAAATAGCGCATATGGGCATTGTCCACAGTGCGCTGGGCCTCTGCCTTCCAGGCCGAAAAAGCCGAAGCGTAATCGGGGAACATCCCAACGATATGGATCTGCTTCACGTCGCGGAAGACATTCCTCTCAGGCGTCACCAGCTCGCCGCCAAAGACAAGGTGAAGGCGCTGGGTCATGTGTTCCGCTCCGAATTCTGGCCGCCGTTGAAGTGGCGCGCAGCCTAGCGAGGTCGGCCGCAGGGTCAAGAGAGCTGCGCGTTCAGGCCAGGACACGTTCGGAAGGATGGGTGTCTCTGCCTCCATAAGGAGCAGGCGCTGCGGTCCGGCACCGGCCTTGCAATGCATCACACGTCCCCAGACCCGGAGCAACAGCATGATGATCCGCACGCTCGCACTGCTTGTCCCCGTTACCATCACGCCGCTTCTGGCGGTCGAAACCATCGAATCCGTCCTCATCCGCGGGCCGCTGTCGCATATCTCGGTCACCGTGCAGGATGGGCCGATGGCAATGGATGGCGGGCGGTCCGATGTGGTTTCCGGCCTTTCCGTCATTCCCGCATCGGCGGCACAACACGAAAGCGCGTGGAGCGGTCTGAACCTGCTGCACAGCCTGCGATTCTGAGCCGGGTATACAAGCGCCGTGTTTTGCCCTATGCCCAGCCGACGGCCCGCGGATTCCGGGGCAGGCGGCAATTTGGGAGGCCGATCCTGCGAAGGGGAATGAGGTGCCGAAAAATGGTGCTTCACGGGCGCAGATGCCGCCCCTTCAGGAAATGACATGACAGACATGATGATTGCCGCGCCTCTGGCAGCGGCATTGACGGCCAAGGGCTATGAAACCCTGACTGCCGTGCAGACCGCCGTTCTGGCCGATGGACTGGCCGGACGTGACCTTCTTGTTTCCGCGCAGACAGGATCGGGAAAAACCGTCGCCTTCGGCCTTGCCATCTCGCAAGACGTGATGTCGGGGCAGGACCGCCTTTTGTTCGCGGACAAGCCCCTTGCCCTGATCGTCGCACCGACGCGTGAGCTGGCCCTTCAGGTCCGGAGGGAGTTCGAATGGCTCTATGCCGATGCGGGCGCGATGCTGGCCTCATGTGTCGGTGGCATGGATTACCGCAACGAGCGTCGCGCGCTGGAGCGCGGGGCGCATATCGTCGTCGGCACACCGGGCCGCTTGCGGGATCATATCGAACGCGGATCGCTCGATCTCTCGGGGATCAAGGCCGTGGTTCTCGATGAGGCGGATGAGATGCTGGATCTCGGCTTTGCCGAGGATCTGGAATTCATCCTTGCCGCAGCCCCCGAGGAACGCCGCACACTGATGTTCTCGGCAACCGTCCCGAAGGAGATCGAGAAACTTGCTGGAACCTTCCAGCGCGACGCCATGCGCATCGTCGCGCAGGGCGAGGCGAAGCAGCATGTCGATATCGAGTATCGCGCATTGTCAGTGCAGGCGCGCGACAAGGAACATGCGATCTTCAACCTGCTGCGTTTCTACGAAGCGCGGACCGCCATCGTTTTCTGCAAGACGCGGGCGAATGTGAACCACCTCTATGCCCGGATGGCCAATCGCGGCTTTCAGGCCGTTGCGCTTTCGGGCGAACTCAGCCAGTCAGAACGGATGCATGCCCTTCAGGCCTTGCGCGATGGCAGGGCGCGCGTCTGCATTGCCACCGACGTGGCCGCTCGCGGTATCGACCTGCCGGGGTTGGAGCTTGTCGTGCATGCGGATCTTCCGTCCAATTCCGAAACTCTTCTGCACCGCTCGGGCCGCACCGGCCGCGCCGGGCGCAAGGGCGTTTCGGCACTGATCGTTCCGCCTGCCGAATTCCGGAAAGCGCAGCGCCTGCTTCAGGGCGCGAAAGTCGAAGCCGAGTGGGCAAAGGCCCCGGGTGCCGACGAAGTGCAGGCGCGTGAGGACATGCGTCTCATGGAACACCCGGTTCTGGAACTCGCCCCCGGAGAAGAGGCCGAGATGGGAACGGCCCTTCTCGCACGCTACGGCGCCGACCGAGTCGCTGCCGCCTTTGTGCGCTTGTGGCGGGAGGGTCGCTCTGCGCCCGAAGTGCTGTCCGACAGCCTGCCGCCGCCCGCAGCCCTGCCGCCGCGCGAGAAGGGTGAATTTGGCCCCTCGGTCTGGTATCGCCTCTCGGTCGGCCATACCCGCCGCGCCGAAGCGCGCTGGCTTCTGCCCAAGATCTGCGAAACCGGCGGTATCGCGAAGGATGGTATCGGGGCCATTCGCGTGCAGCAGGACGTGACCTTCGTCCAGATCGCAGCCCCAGTTGCCACCCGCTTCGGCCAGGAGGTGGAAATCGAGCCCGGCTTGGTCATGACCCGTATCGACGGAGAACCCGCGATGGAGCGTGCACCACGCGAGGGGTTCACCCGGCCTGAACGGCCAGAGCGGCGGACGCCTCCTCGTGCCACGCCAGAGCAGCGACCCGAACGGCCGAGCTATTCCGGCAAACCGCCGAGGATTGTCGAAGAAGACGAAGGGCCAGATGCCAGCGCCCCCATGACGGCCCGCAGCACATGGCATCCGGATGGCGGCGCCCCCATTGCCCGTGGCCCTGCTCAGGTTTCGCGCGACAACGATGATCGTAAACCGCGCGCAAAGAAGCCATATGCCCCGCGCGACGACGGTGAACGCAAACCCTATGCCAAGCCCGCCTACAGCGCGCGCCCGATGGGCGAACGTTCCGGGGCGGAGCGGCAGACGGATGGAGCAAAACGGGCTGCTGCGACGCGCGACGCGGGTGAATTGCCCCTGCGCAGCGAGAAACGCCCCTATACCCCGCGCGAGGATGGCGAACGCAAGCCGCGCTGGAAGGGTGAAGGAACCGGCCCGCGCTCAGCCGGATTCAAGTCGCATGGCGGAAGCCCGGATCGCCCAGCCCGCGCCTCAGGATTCAAAAGCCACGCTGCCGAAGGTCGCGCCGTGACGGAAAAGCCCCAAGCGCGGGCAGGCGGCTGGAAGACAGGCGAAGGCAAGGCCGAGCGTCCGGATGGTGCCGCAAAGCCCGCACCGCGGGGCGACGGGAAAAAGCCATACCGCCCGCGTGACGCGGGCGCGGATGCCAAGCCATTCCGCCCGAAATCCGGCGGCAAGCCATCATCTGGGGGCTTTCAGTCGAAGCCTACGGCAAAGGCTCGTCCCGAAAAACCGAAGGCCGACGCCCGGGATACGTCAAAACGGTTCGTTCCGCCGAAAAAGAAATAGGCCAGGGTCCGGCCCAGAATTTCCTTTCCGCCACGACGCAAAACGGTGGCGGAAAGGAAGCCTGAAACCGTCAGGCACCCGTATTTGAAGACACGCCCACCTGCGCCGGCCGCAGCAGCCGGTCATGCAGCAGGAAGCCCTCCGTCATCACCTGAATGATCTGACCCGCCTTCGTGCCCGGAACGGGCGCCTCGAACATCGCTTCGTGGTTCTGCGGATCGAACATGTCGCCAACCTTGGGGGTGATGGGTTTCACCCCATGCCGCGTCATCACGTTCGTCAATTCGCGCAACGTCAGTTGCACGCCTTCGAACAAGGCAGCGGCCGCAGCCTTCTGCTCATCCGTCGCAGCGTTCAGCGCGCGATTCAGATTGTCATAGACGGGCAACAAGTCCCGGGCCAGACGTGTGCCACCATACTGCTCCGCCTCGCGCCGATCCCGCTCTCCCCGCTTGCGCGCGTTCTCGGCATCCGCAAGGGCGCGCATGAAACGGTCACGCAGTTCGTCGCGCTCGGCCCGAAGAGCCTCGACCTCATCCAGCGCAGCGAGGTCTTCCAAACCTTGCTCGATGCCGAATTCTTCCGAAACCGTCTTGTCGTCTGCCATGATCCTTCAGCCTTCTTCACTTTCCTCGGTCGGACACCAGCCGCCCGACAAGCTGCGCCGTGTAGTCCACGATAGGCACGATCCGACCGTAATTCAGCCTGGTCGGCCCGATCACGCCCACGGCACCGATGATTTTCCGATCCGCGTTCATATAGGGAGAAACGACGAGACTTGAACCGGAAAGTGAGAAGAGCTTGTTCTCCGAGCCAATAAAAATCCGTACACCTTCACCGGTTTCGGCGAGTTCCAGAAAATCCGCGATGTCGCGCTTGCGTTCCAGATCGTCAAACAGGCTGCGGATGCGTTCGAGATCGGTCGATTCCTGTTCCAGCAGGTTGGCGCGTCCGCGAACAATAAGGCGTTCCGACGTTTCGCCGGGATTCTCCCAGACGGCCAGGCCGGATTCCACCAGATCCCGAGCCAGCGAATCGATCTCCTGCCGCCGTTTCGAGATTTCGGCCGTCATCGACCGGCGAAGCTCCGTCAGAGTCTTGCCCTCGGCCAAGGCATTCAGGAAATTGGCCGCTTCTCGCATTGAGGACGGCGTCTGACCCGGTGGCGGGGTGAAGATGCGATTCTCGACATGGCCATTCGCAAAGACAAGCACCACGAGCGCCCTGTCCTGTGACAGCGACACGAACTCGATATGCCGGATCGGGGCCTCGACCTTTGGCGCCAGAACAAGAGATGCGCCTCGCGTGATGCCAGAGAGGGCCGCACCAATGTGATCGAGGATCGAGGTCACGTCCTGATCATTGCTCCCCAGGGTGGCATCAATCCGTTCGCGGTCTTCTTCGGCGACAGTCCCGACCTCCAGAAGGCTGTCCACGAACATCCGCAGCCCCAATTGCGTGGGTATCCTGCCAGCCGAGATGTGCGGGCTGTCCAGGAGACCCAGAAACTCCAGATCCTGCATGACATTGCGGATCGTCGCAGCCGACAGCTTTTCGGACATCGACCTAGTCAGAGTGCGCGATCCGACGGGATCGCCCGAGGCCAGATATCCCTCGACAACACGACGAAACACCTCTCGCGAGCGTTCGTTCATTTCGGACAGGATTCTTGAACCGTCTGTCATCGTTCCGAAACCCTTTCGTCACGGCCATTATCGGGGCCAGCGTCGGGCCGTCAATCGGGGTTGCATCCGGGCTGCGGCCTTGGATATCTGGCCCTAACCCAAAAAGGATGATCCGATGCGCCCCTCTGGCAGAAAACTAAGCGAAATGCGGCCGGTTTCAATCGAAGTCGGCGTAATGAAACATGCCGAAGGGTCATGTCTGATCAAGATGGGCGAAACCCATGTGCTGTGTTCGGCGACGATCGAAGACAAGGCCCCGCCCTTCCTGAAGAATACCGGGCTGGGCTGGGTGACGGCAGAGTATGGAATGCTGCCCCGCGCCACCAACAGCCGCACCCGCCGCGAGGCGGCAGCGGGCAAGCAATCGGGGCGGACGCAGGAAATCCAGCGCCTCATCGGCCGCGCGCTGCGTGCGGGCGTGGACCGGTCGGCACTAGGAGAGCGGCAGATCGTGATCGATTGCGATGTGATTCAGGCGGATGGTGGTACGCGCTGTGCCTCGATCACCGGTGGCTGGGTCGCATTGAAGATGGCCGTAGACAAACTGTTGAAGGCCGGTGTCATCGTGAGCGATCCAATGATCGACCATGTCGCTGCGGTTTCCTGCGGTATCTATGCGGGACAGGCCGTTCTCGACCTCGATTATGCCGAGGATTCGACAGCGGGGACCGATGGCAATTTCATCCTGACCGGGCGCGGAAGACTGATCGAAGTGCAGATGAGCGCTGAGGGCGCGACCTTTTCGCGCGACGAGATGGGGCAACTGCTGGATCTTGCCGAAGCCGGCTGTGCAACGCTTGTCGGCGCACAAAAGGCGGCGCTGGGCCTGTGATGCGCCGGTTCTCCGGAGACCGGTTGGTGGTTGCCACCCATAACAAGGGCAAGATGGAAGAGATTTCCGCCTTGCTCGCACCGTTTTCGGTGACAGTGATTGGCGCAGGCGCACTCGGCCTTGCAGAGCCGGCAGAGACGGAAACCACCTTCGCGGGCAACGCACGGATCAAGGCCCATTTCGCCGCCAAGGCCAGTGGACTACCTGCCCTGGCCGATGACAGCGGGATCACGATCGACGCATTGGATGGCGCGCCCGGCGTCTATACGGCGGATTGGGCGGAGACGGGCAATGGCCGTGATTTCGTGATGGCGATGACGCGGGTTTGGTCCGAGCTGGAGGCAAGGCACGCGCCGTATCCACGGAGCGCACAGTTCAGATGCACGCTTGTCATGGCTTGGCCGGATGGGCATGACGAGGTGTTTGAAGGCATGATGGCCGGTCAGGTTGTCTGGCCGATGCGCGGCGATCAGGGCCATGGCTATGATCCGATCTTTCAACCCGACGGGTTCGACGTGACCTTCGGAGAGATGGATCGCTGGGAAAAGAACCGGATCAGCCATCGTGCGGATGCCTTCCGCAAATTGGTAGCGGGGTGTTTCGCATGAGACGGATCTCGACCGGATCGCCTTTCGAGGCAACGATGGGATACAGCCGCGCGGTCATCAAGGGCGGCTGGTGCTTTGTTTCCGGTGTCACCGGGTATGACTATGCCACCATGCAGATGCCCGAGGATGTAGCGGATCAGGCGCGGAACTGCTTTGCCACGATCCGGAATGTTCTGGAGCAAGGCGGCTTCACGATGGAAGACATCGTTCGCGTGCAGTACACCGTGACTGATGCCGCCTTCGTTGATGCGCTTGTGCCAGCACTGGGCGAGGCGCTGGGCCAGATCAGGCCTGCGGCGACCATGGTGATTGCCGGACTGATCCGCACGGAAATGAAAGTGGAGATCGAGGTCACGGCCTTTCGGGGGTAGAAGCAAATGGAAGATTGGCGGGCCGGGGGATTTGGTCTTTACATCCATTGGCCGTTTTGCCAGTCGAAGTGCCCCTACTGCGACTTCAATAGCCATGTCGCCGCCTCCATAGATCAGCTCCGCTGGCGCGACGCTTACAGGCGCGAGATCGCGCGGACCGGTGCAGAAACCCAAGGTCGCGTTCTTGAAACCGTCTTCTTTGGTGGCGGCACGCCGTCACTGATGGATCCAGGAATCGTCGCCGACATTCTGGATGCGGTTCGTGCAACCTGGCCCATGGTCAACGATCCAGAGATCACGCTTGAAGCCAATCCTGGCTCTGTCGAAGCCGGGCGCTTTCGTGCGTTCCGCGAGGCGGGGGTCAATCGGGTTTCGATGGGCGTTCAGTCCCTGCGGGACGAGGATCTTCGGCGCCTGGGGCGGATGCATACTGTTAAGGAGGCCAAGCAAGCCTTTGATATCGCTAGAAAAGAGTTTGATCGCGTCAGCTTTGACCTGATCTATGCAAGGCAGGGCCAGACGGTTGAGGACTGGCGTTCGGAACTTGCCGAAGCGCTGACCATGTCGGTTGACCATCTGTCGATGTACCAACTTACCATTGAAGACGGCACTGTCTTCGCCGAACGCTTCGCCAGAGGTATGTTGCGGGGTTTACCGGACGAAGACGTTCAGGCTGACATGTATGCCGCAACGCAGGAAGTCTGCGCAAAGCACGGAATGCCAGCCTACGAGATATCCAACCATGCGCGCCCCGGCGCGGAAAGCCGTCACAACCTGATCTATTGGCGCATGGGTGACTATATCGGGATCGGCCCCGGCGCACATGGACGGCTGACCCTGAACGGTCGCCGCTGGGCCACCGTAGCACCCCGGTCGCCTGGTGCATGGCTCGCCGCGCTGGAACGGGGCGAGGCGGGTGAAGATCAGCGCGAGGAAATCTCCAGTCCGGATCAGGCGATCGAGTATCTGCTGATGTCGATGCGCCTTCGGGAAGGGATGGATCTGGCGCGGTTCGAGCAGTTGTCCGGTGCCCGATTGAACGCCGGGAAAGTGCAGAACCTTATCGAGTTGGGCCTTGTTAGAGCCGAAGATGGGCGTCTGGCCGCTACGGATGACGGGCGGATCGTCCTGAATGGCATCTTGAGGGAACTCATCGCTTGATCCGCATCTTCTGGACCCTTGGCGGTGGGATCGCTCTGCTTTTTGCGATTGCAGGGACGGCCTTGCCTTTGGTTCCGACGGTGCCGTTCCTGCTGCTTGCGGCCGTCTGCTTTGCACGATCCTCGCAGACTCTGCATCACTGGTTGCTCAATCACCCGCAGCTAGGCCCTCCCATCCGTCAGTGGCGGGATCGGGGCGCTATCGGGCGGAGGGCAAAGGTCCTTGCCAGTGTTTCCATCGCAGCGGCCTTTGCCGGTTCGATCTGGCTCGGCATCGCGCCATGGCTACTGGCCCTTCAGGGGGTCGTGCTGGCTGGTGTTGGCATGTTCATATGGACACGTCCCGAGGCATAGCCGACAGCGCCCTGCAAAGCAGATCAAGATCGTCCAGACTGCGGTAGCGGATGGAAAGCACGCCGCCCTCATCGACGCCGGCATGATCAATCGTCACCCGCATGTTCAGATTGGCAGAAAGGTCATTTTCAAGCGCGCGCGTATCGGCATCCTTGTCGGAGCGTCCCCGCGGACCACTTGCCTTCCCGGTTCCCTTCTTTTCCGGATCACGGGCCAGCGCCTCCGTCTCACGAACAGAAAGGTTGCGCGCGATGACCTGGCGGGCCAACTCTGCGGCGTTTGACGCTGTGATCAGCGCGCGCGCATGCCCGGCAGAAAGCCGCCCCTCCCTGACATGGGCCTGAACCTCTTCGGGAAGCGCAAGCAACCGCAGAAGGTTGGCGATATGGCTTCTGCTTTTCGACAGCGCTTCTGCCATCTTCTCTTGTGTATGCCCAAACCGATCCATCAATTGCCGGAAGGCGAGGGCCTCTTCGATTGCATTGAGGTCGGCGCGCTGGATGTTTTCGATGATCGCGACTTCGATGACTTCCGAGTCGGTGAAATCCCGGACGATCACCGGAAGCTCATGAACCTGTGCCATCTGCGCGGCGCGCCAGCGCCTTTCTCCGGCAACAATCTCGAACCGCCCATCGGCGAGCGCACGCACGATCAGGGGCTGGATCACCCCCTTGGCGCGGATAGACGCCGCAAGCTCATGGAGCGCATCAGGCTGAAAATCCCGGCGCGGCTGGTTCGGGTTCGGAACAAGCTTTTCGACGGGTACGAGCAGATCAGGGCGACGCGGGCGATCTGGCGTCAACGGATCCGTCTCGACAGCCACATCCGCCATGAGTGCAGAAAGACCGCGGCCCAGGCCGCGGCGTTCGGATTTCTTGTCCATCAGACTGTCTCCTGCGCTTGTGCGAACGGATGCCGGGACGCCAGTTCGGCGGCAAGTGCGCGATACGCCTCGGAGCCCTTTGATGCCGTATCGTAGGACAGAACGGGCAACGCGAAACTGGGCGCCTCAGACACGCGGACATTCCTTGGGATAATGGTCTGGAAGACAAGATCACCCAGGTTCTGCCGAGCATCGGTTTCCACCTGCTGGCTCAACCTGTTGCGTCCATCATACATCGTCAACACTATACCTTCTATCCTCAAGCCTGGATTTGCGGTCTGGCGAACTTCACGAACCGTAAGCATGAGCTGCGACAAGCCCTCCAGCGCAAAGAACTCGGATTGAAGCGGAACAAGCACGGAGTGGCAGGCTACCATCGCATTGACCGTCAAGAGGCTCAGAGATGGCGGGCAGTCGATCAGGATGAAATCGAGATTGAACGCATCTATCGCCGGCTGGCGCAGAGCGTCATGCAACAGAAAGCTCCGCTTTTCATTTGCCACAAGTTCCATGTCGGCCGAGGAGAGATCGGCATTTGCCGGGCAAATGAGAAGGTTCGGTATGGTGCTCTGCTGGATCACGGCGTCAAGAGGGGTGTCGTCGAGCAGAAGATCATACGTGGTGAACTTTCGCTGGGCGACATCCACCCCGAGGCCGGTCGACGCATTCCCTTGTGGATCGAGGTCAACAAGCAGAACCCTCGCCCCAAGTTCGGCAAGCGCTGCTGCAAGGTTTATGGCGGTCGTCGTCTTGCCGACACCGCCCTTCTGGTTGGCGATCGCGATGATGCGAGGCTGCTTTGGCCGGGTAGGATCAGACATGCGACATGGACCTCACGGCTAGGATTGCACCTTCAGGGTCAGTGGTGCTTTGATGTACCTGAAGCTCGAACTGCCAGTCTTTTCGAGCAAGTTCAACCTCTTGCCGCCAGTTTGCCCCCTTGAGAAAGAGGCAGGTTGCGCTGCCATCTGGCGAAATATGCCGTGCTGCGTAGGACAAGAGCAGTGGCAGGGGCGCAAGTGCCCGCGCCGATACCGTCTGGGCGTTCTGTGGCGACGCCTTCTCGATCCGCTGCGCAATGACATTGGCGTTTATCGACAACTGATCAACGGCAAGTCGCAGGAAGGTCGCCTTTCGCTGGTCAGCTTCGATCATCGTCACGCGAATGGGCAGATCCTGCCCGGCAGCCATACAGGCGACGACAAGTCCAGGAAAGCCTCCGCCGCTTCCAAGATCAACCCAGTGGCCATGGTCGGCGCCGAGTGAAAAGATCTGGGCTGAGTCCATGATATGGCGATCCCAAGCCTGATCGAGGCTTGAACGTGAAACAAGGTTGATTGCCGGGTTCCACTTCTTGAGGAGCGCGTGGAGAAGTTCCAGCCGCTCCAATGTTTCACGTGAAACGTCCAGCGCAGCGGTGTTCATGGTCATGCCGAGAGGGTTTGACCGCGCTCCGCCTTGCGGAGATGGGCCAGGATCAGGGTCAGGGCAGCCGGCGTCATCCCCTCGATCCGCGCCGCCTGGGCCAGATTGGCAGGCCGAACACGATTGAGCTTCGTCAAAAGCTCATTTGACAGCCCTGAAAGCCGCCCAAAATCGAAATCTGCCGGGATCCTTGCCTCTTCCTCCTTTTGCAGCAGGCGCGCATCGGCCTCTTGGCGATGAAGATACTGGGAATAGAGCGCGTCTGCCGCAACCTGGTCACGGATCTCTGTCGGACATTCGGCAAAGCCTGGAAACAGCATTTCGACCACTGCGCGCGCCTCTTCTCCCAGCGCAAGAATCTCATACCCATTCCGGCGTGCGCCGTCCTGGCTGAGGTGCAAACCGTGGGGGGCAAGCTCCCGCGGCGAGAGTCGGGCCGTTTCAAGCACGGCCTTCGCCGCCGCTATCGCTTCCATCTTCTCGCCAAAGCGGCGACAGCGATCTTCATTCACACAACCGAGCGTCAGACCCAGTGGCGTCAGGCGTTGATCTGCATTGTCCGCCCGGAGAGCCAGCCGGAACTCGGCGCGCGAAGTGAACATGCGATAGGGTTCTGTCACGCCTCGGGTGATAAGATCGTCAATCATCACGCCGATATAGCTGTCGCGCCGACTGAGGATCACCGGGTCAGCCGATTGAGCATGCAGCGCAGCATTCAATCCTGCAACGAGACCCTGAGCCGCCGCTTCTTCATAGCCGGTCGTGCCGTTGATCTGGCCTGCGAAGAAAAGGCCAGAGATCTGGCGCAGTTCCAGATTCTGTTTCAGTGCTCGGGGATCGAAGAAATCGTATTCGATTGCGTAGCCCGGTTGCAGAATGGTGACATCCTCAAGACCATCAATCGTTCGGACATAGGCCTCCTGCACTTCTTCCGGCAAGGATGTCGAAATCCCGTTTGGGTAAACGGTATGGTCATCCAGCCCTTCCGGCTCGAGAAACACCTGATGACCGGACTTTTCCGCGAACCGAACCACCTTGTCTTCAATCGAGGGGCAGTATCGGGGTCCGACACCTTCAATAAAGCCGCCATACATGGCAGATCGTGTCAGATTGGCGCGAACGATCTCATGGGTGCGCTCATTTGTATGGGTTATCCCGCAGGAAATCTGCGCTGCCTCTGGTGATCGGTTCATAAACGAAAAAAGCACAGGTGCTTCATCGCCGGGCTGCTTTTCAAGGCGATCCCAGTCGATGGTTCGACCATCCAGCCTTGGCGGTGTACCGGTCTTCAACCGACCACGGGGAAGGGCGAGATCGGCCAGACGCTCCGCAAGACGAACAGACGGTGAGTCACCAACACGACCGCCTGGACGACGCCGATCCCCGATGTGAATGACTCCATTCAGAAACGTTCCGGCAGTCAGGATCACGGCCTTCGACATCACCTTCGTGCCGTCACCAAGAACAACGCCTGATGTTCTGGTGCCGTCCATCAAGAGGTCCACAACCTCGCCTTCAAGAATAGAGAGGTTGGGTTGGCGACGAAGGACGTCCTGCATTGCCAACCGATACAGCTTTCGATCCGCCTGCGCGCGCGGGCCTTGCACGGCGGGGCCCTTCCGACGGTTCAAAAGCCGGAACTGAATCCCTGCCCGGTCAGCAACACGCCCCATGACACCATCCATGGCGTCGATTTCGCGCACCAGATGGCCCTTTCCCAAGCCCCCGATGGCGGGATTGCACGACATCACGCCAATGGACTCGGCGCGCAGCGTAATCAGTGCGGTCGAGGCGCCCATCCGCGCCGACACCGCAGCAGCCTCACTGCCCGCATGGCCACCCCCGATGACGATGACATCAAACTGTTTCACGTGAAACATCCTCATTTCCCGATGCAGAAGCTGGCAAAAATCTCGTCAAGGAGTGACTCGACATCAACTCTGCCCACAAGCGCCTCAAGCGCACGGATCGCAGCTCGCAACTCGTCTGCGGCAATCTCCGCCCGCGTTGCGCCCTTCTCTATCTCAAGCCTCGCCGATTCCATAGCCCCGATCGCACGCGTGAGCGCAATGCGGTGCCGTTCGCGCGTCACCACACCTGCGCCCGCAACTTGCCTGGAGAGCCGGTCGCCTATTGCGTCGATCAGCTCCGATACACCCCTACCCGTAAGGCCGGACACTCCTTCCCCGTCCTGGTCAGCCTTGCCTCGCACCACCAGATCATCCGGTCCCGGTTGCAACTCAGGCAAGGGATCGTCGCTCAACAGGAAAACCCGCAAATCGGCCGAGCGCGCGCGCTTGATCGCAAGGTCAACCCCAATACGCTCTACCTTGTCCTCTGTCTCACGCAATCCGGCCGTATCGAGCAGGGTCACGGCAAGGCCCCGAATATCCATCCGGACCTCGATCACATCGCGGGTTGTGCCAGCAATTTCAGATGTGATCGCTGCCTCTCGTCCCGCTATCGCATTCAGAAGCGTGGACTTCCCTGCATTGGGCGCTCCCACGATGGCCACCTCGAACCCATCCCGAATTCGCTCTGCTGCCCCGCTTCCCGCCACCTCGCTGCGCAAGTCCTGCAAGACCGATGTTACAAGATCCAGAACCTCCGGACCCACATCCTGCGGCACCTCTTCATCGGCAAAGTCTATCGTCGCCTCAATCAAGGCCGCAGCACGCACGAGTTTTGCCCGCCATAATTCGGCACGCCGACCGATCGCCCCGGAAAGAACGCGCATCGCCTGCCGACGCTGCGCCTCGGTCTCTGCGTCAATCAGATCAGCCAGACCTTCGACCTGGGTCAGATCCAACCGACCGTTCTCCAATGCGCGGCGGGTGAACTCGCCGGGTTCGGCAAGGCGAAACCCGTCCATCGTCCCTAGCACCCGCATAACAGACTGGATGACGGCAACAGAACCGTGAAGGTGAAGTTCGGCCACCTTTTCCCCGGTGAAGCTGCCACCTTCCGGAAAGATCACGACAAGCGCCTGATCCAGAACCGCGCCCTGCCATCGCAAGGTCCGCAAAACGGCAGTCCGTGGAGTCGGACAAGACCCTGTCAGCTGAACCACCGCTTCATGCGCTTTGGGGCCGGAAAGGCGCAATACCGCCACCCCGGCCTTGCCGCGCGCGCTGGCCAAGGCATAGATCGTGTCCATCAGGATCAACCCTTTGATTCAGAACACTTATGTGTTCATTGAATCGAAGAACTCCGAATTTGTCTTCGTCTGCTTCAGTTTGGAAAGCAGGAACTCGATGGCATCCGTCGTTCCCATCGGATTCAGAATACGCCGCAGGACATAGGTCTTCTGAAGGTCGATCTTGTCGACCAGAAGATCCTCTTTCCGCGTCCCGGATTTAAGGATGTCGATCGCCGGGAAGACGCGCTTGTCGGCAACCTTGCGATCCAGAACGATCTCGCTGTTGCCGGTACCCTTGAACTCTTCGAAGATGACTTCGTCCATCCGGCTACCCGTATCGATCAGGGCGGTTGCAATGATGGTCAAGGACCCGCCCTCTTCGATATTCCGCGCCGCGCCGAAGAACCGCTTCGGTCTCTGCAAGGCATTGGCATCAACGCCGCCCGTCAGAACCTTGCCCGAAGACGGAACAACCGTGTTGAAGGCACGCCCCAACCGGGTGATCGAGTCCAGCAGGATCACGACGTCCCGCTTGTGCTCTACAAGTCGCTTGGCCTTTTCGATCACCATTTCTGCCACGGCCACGTGCCGTGTCGCCGGTTCGTCGAAGGTGGAGGAAACAACCTCTCCCTTCACCGAACGCTGCATGTCGGTCACTTCCTCGGGCCGCTCGTCGATCAGAAGGACGATCAGATAGCATTCCGGATGATTCTTCTCGATCGAATGCGCGATGTTCTGCAAAAGCACGGTCTTGCCGGTGCGGGGCGGTGCAACGATCAAGGCTCGCTGCCCCTTCCCGATCGGACAGACAAGGTCAATGATCCGCGCCGACCTGTCCTTGATGGTGGGATCCTCGATCTCCATCTTCAACCGCTCATCGGGATAAAGCGGCGTCAGGTTGTCGAAGTGAACCTTGTGCCGTGCCTTTTCAGGGTCGTCGAAATTGATCTTCGTCGCCTTGACGAGGCTGAAATAGCGTTCGTTCTCACGCGGTGCCTGGATGACACCTTCGATGGAATCCCCTGTCCGAAGCGAGAACTGCCGGATCATGTCTGGGCTGACATAGATGTCATCCGGCCCCGGCAGATAGTTTGCCTCCGGGCTGCGCAGAAAACCAAACCCGTCCTGCAAGACCTCCAGAACCCCATCACCGCCGATTTCGAAACCTTCCTCGGCATGTTCCTTGAGGATCTGGAACATCATCTCGCCCTTCCGCATGGAGGGCGCATTCTCGATCTCCCATTCCTCAGCCATTGCCAGAAGATCAGCAGGTGTCTTGGCTTTCAGGTCGGAAAGGTTCAGCCGTTCGGTGGTCATGTGCGGAAAAATCCTGAAGCGGCGCAGCCACGGCGCGCCCTTGTCTGTCAGTGGATTGGAAACTGCCCTTGGCCGGACGGCCATGCATCCCGGCAGATACGAAGGACAGGGGGAAAAGTCAACGACGGCGACAGACAGTCCTAGAATTTAAGGACAACCGAAAAAACGATCACCAGAAGCAAGACAGTGGGCACCTCGTTCATCATTCGGTAGTGACGCCCTGTCAGGACGTTCTTGCCAGCCATGAAATCCTTCCTGCGCAGTCCAAGCCAGTGGTGGAACCAGGTCATGCCGATCACGGCCGCGGCCTTTGCCCATGGCCAGACCTCCGACCAGGAAACGATACCGGGCGTAAAGACCAGGGCCAGACCAAACACCCAGGTCGCGATAAGGGCCGGGTTCATGATTGCGCGAAGAAGGCGGCGCTCCATGGTCTGGAACAGATCATCGGTTGCTGTTCCACGCTCCACGGCCTCCACATGATAGACGAACAATCGCGGAAGATAGAACAGACCCGCCATCCAGGCGATGACTGAAACGATATGCAGCGCCTTGGTCCAAAGGTACCAGTCCGCCAGGAAGTCATCCATTCGTCGTCGTCCTACTCATTGCTCCCCTTCTTCTTAACAATAAGATTTGAAAAGAGAATGATGATGCTGGCCCTGTGGACAGCAGAATATCATGGTTAATCCTTTCTTTCCTCCACAGGCGGAGCCATGTGGAAAAAGCAGGGAAAACTCTTGATGCTGAAAACAGGAATGAACAAAATTAAATAAAACCAATAACTTAAAGTGATTCAAGATGAACACTTCATCCACAGGCACCCTGCCAGTCAGGACAGGTGAACGACTTTTCCTCCGCGGTCGCTCTCCCGTTCCCACAGGTGGACAAATCGCCTCTGCTCATCGAGAACTCCACAGCCTGCCTGTTCTGCCCCCCTGGGCGCCAGAACAAACCCCAAGAGCACCGCAGGAACAAAACCGGAGTTTCCACAGGATCGCCCCCATGCCGCAGATCATCCTGGCCTCTTCATCCAGCATACGGCTGCAATTGCTTCGCAACGCGGGTGTCCTTGTGGAGGCGATGCCGTCGCGGGTGGATGAAGACTCCATCCGGGATGCTCTTCTGTCCGAAGGCGCGGGTGCCCGCGATCTGGCTGATACCTTGGCCGAGATGAAGGCACGCAAGCTTTCCGATCGGCTGCCCGCCGCCGTGGTTCTGGGCTGTGACCAGGTTCTCGCCTTCGATGGAGAAATCTGGGCAAAACCTGAAACGCCTGATGCAGCCCGGGCACAGTTGCAAAGGCTTCGTGGTCACACGCACCGCCTGTTCTCGGCTGTCGTGCTATATGAGGCAGCAAGGCCCGTCTGGCGGCATATTGGGGAGGCCCGGCTGACGATGCGTTCGTTCTCGGATGCGTATCTGGATGACTACCTGTTGCGGAACTGGACAGAGGTCCGCCACTGCGTCGGCGCCTACCAGATGGAAGGCGAAGGCGCGCGCCTCTTTTCGCAGGTGGAAGGCGATCACTTCACGATCCTTGGCCTGCCCCTCCTGCCTCTTCTGAACCACATGTCCCAGCGGGGTTTCATCCCGGCATGACGGATCATCCGCGCATTCCCCTTGCGGCCGTGATCGGCTCGCCCATAGCACATAGCCGCTCGCCCGCGTTGCATGGCTATTGGCTCAAGAGATACGGCATTAAGGGGTTCTACATTCCCATGGATGTTGCGCAGGCCGATCTGGAACAAGTGCTCCGGATGATGCCCAAAATGGGTTTCGTCGGAGCGAATGTGACCATCCCGCACAAGGAAGCCATTCTCAACATCGCTGATGTAATCACTGACCGGGCTGCGCTGATTGGTGCTGCCAACACGCTGATCTTTCGCAAGGATGGCAAGATACAGGCCGACAATACTGATGGCGCGGGTTTCATCGCGAATCTGCGGCAGGCCGCTCCCCATTGGACGCCCTCGATCGGTCCGGCTGCCGTGTTCGGTGCAGGTGGCGCCGCGCGGGCGGTGATTGCTGCCCTGATAGAAGTGGGCGTTCCGGAAATCCGTCTTGCAAATCGGACACGCGCTCGCGCGGATGCGCTCCGGTCCGATTTCGGGGCAAAGGTCCATGTGCATGAATGGGTGCAGGCGGACGCCATGATCGACGGCGCGACGACTGTCGTGAACACCACCTCGCTGGGGATGACCGGGAAACCCGACCTAGTGCTGCCTCTCGATTCTCTGTCACCCCACGCGCTTGTCACAGACCTCGTCTACACCCCGCTGAAGACGCAGTTCCTGATCGAGGCGGAAGAGCGTGGTGCCACCGTGGTTGATGGCCTTGGCATGCTTCTTCACCAGGCGGCCCCCGGCTTCGAACGCTGGTTTGGCCAAAGGCCCGAGGTTGATGATGCCACCCGCAGTGCGGTGCTTTCCGCATGACGCCCTTCCGCCTGGGCCTGACCGGGTCAATCGGGATGGGCAAATCGACAACGGCCGATCTCTTCGCTGCCGAAGGCATCCCTGTCTGGGACGCGGATGCCGCCGTTCATCGTCTCTACGCCAAGGGCGGTGCCGCCGTCCTGCCAATCGGCGCGCTCCATCCCCCGTCAGTCTCTGATGGCAGCATCGACCGGACGGTCCTGAAGACCTGGATTGCGACAGATCCGACCGCATTGCCGCGGATCGAAGAAGTTGTGCATCCCTTGGTCGCCGCTGATCGCGCCGGATTCCTTGCGCAGGCAGATGCAGATATCGTCGTCTTCGACATACCTCTTCTGTTTGAAAAGGGCACAGAGACGCAAATGGACGCCACGCTCGTCGTCACCGCGCCCCCGGTTCTTCAGCGCGCAAGGGTGCTGGCCCGTTCCGGCATGACCGAAGCCCAATTCGCTGCCATCCTCGCGCGGCAGATGCCCGACGCGGAAAAGCGGGCAAAGGCGGATCACATCATAGAAACCCTGAGCATGGACTCGGCCCGCGCCTGCGTGCGCGCCCTCATCGCACATATCCGGGAGTATCGGGATGCGTGAAATCGTAATGGACACGGAAACCACCGGACTCGAACCCTCCGAAGGTCATCGGATCGTTGAAATCGGTGCCGTCGAACTGTTCAACCACCTGCCCACAGGGCGCACCTACCACCAGTATATCAATCCGCAGCGCAGCATGCCGAAGGAAGCCTTCGATGTGCATGGTCTGGGCGACGACTTCCTTCGCGACAAACCGGTTTTCAAGGCAATCGCCCCTGCCTTTCTCGAATTCATCGGAGAGGCGAAGCTTGTGATCCACAACGCGCCCTTCGACATGAAGTTTCTCAATGCTGAACTTGAAGCGGCTGGATTTCCAACCCTGCCGATGACGCGCGCCCTCGATACCGTGGCGGTAGCACGCAGAAAGTTCCCCGGGGCGCCTGCCTCCCTTGATGCATTGTGCCGCCGATTTGGCGTCGACAACTCTGCCCGCGAAAAGCATGGCGCCTTGCTCGACAGCGAAATCCTTGCCGAAGTCTATCTGGAACTGATCGGTGGCCGTCAGCCCGATTTTGCGCTGGCGACGGCCGAGACAGCGACAGCCACACCCACCAGGGAAAACCAATCCGACGGCTGGCGCCCCCGCCCGCGTGCAACGCCGCTGGCCTCGCGCCTTACCGAGGAAGAGGCGAATGCCCATGCCGCCTTCGTTGCCAAGCTTGGCGAAGGCGCAATATGGAAAAGGCGCGCCTGATCAGGCGCGCCCTCTTTGCAAGACCCGACAGACGCTCAGTTTACGGTCGGCTGCGACTGAGCGGCCTGCGCCCTGCGTGCCAGCTCCTGACGATACAATGTCACGAAATCGACAGTGTCGATGTTCAGGGGCGGGAACCCGCCATCGCGCGTCACATCGGAAATGATCCGCCTTACGAAAGGAAACACCAGACGCGGGCATTCGATCAGAAGGAACGGATGCAACTGCTCTTCGGGCACACCTTCGACATGGAAGATCGCGCCATATTCGACCTCAAGAAGGAACAGCGTCTCTCCATTGGCCTTGTTCTTCGACGTGCAGCGATACTTCGAGATGATGTCATACTGATGATCGACAGGGCGCTTGCGGGCATCAAGGCTCACGGCCACCTGGATGTCGGGCTGAACCTCGCCCGAAGAAACGCCCTTCTTGGCCACCATGTTCTCGAACGACATGTCACGGATGAACTGGGCCAGAACCTGCATTCGGATTTGCGGCTGTGCCGGCGCTGCACCTGCATCTGCGGCGGTGGTTTCTTCGGCCATCCCTGATACTCCCTGGCGAACCGTTGTCGCAGCGTTCCTATCAGGAAGGCAACTGCGCCTCAATGCCTCGTCCAACCCGATGGCGGGCCAGTCCGGGGCGTAGGGCCTGCGGATTTCTGTTCGTCCAACTCGACGAATTCGCCATCAATCACGATGCCGTCACTGCGCCGTGCCGGCTGATCAGACCGCATCGAGACAACGCCCATCCGCTTGGCCAGGGCCGCCACAAGCGCCGCCCGGAACGGTGGCACCAGCAACAAGACACCCAGGAGATCCGTCAGGAAGCCAGGCAAGATCAAAAGCAAGGCGGCAAGGGCCTTCAACACGCCCTCACCCGCCGCGCCAAGCGGGTCGCGCATCCTGCCCATCTCGTTGCGCAGACGCTCGGCGTTTCTCAGGCCCATGCGCTGCAACAGCATCACGCCCGCCACACCCGTCCCGATCACGATCAGGAGTGTGAGCCAAAGCCCGATCCACCCACCGATCACAACGAAAAGGGCGATTTCGATCAATGGCCAGAGCAGAAGAAGGGCAAATGCGGGCATTCGATGAACCTCTCGGCCATTTCAACAGGCTTTTCAGCAGGTCGTGGCATGGACACGCGACCCCATGACCCCTACATAAGGGCCAAGTACATCATATACCAACCCCAAGCCCTGCCGCATCGCGGCATCGCACCCAGAGGTTCCGATGAGTTCTTCCCTGATCCAGCTGCTGGTTCTGGCCGGGATCGCCATTTTCCTGATCCTGAAGCTGCGCTCCGTCCTGGGCACGCGGGAAGGCTTTGAAAAGCCTCCGATCCCGCTTGATGACATCCGCCCGGCAACCAAGCCGCGGCGTGATTTCGAAGTCATCGAAGGCGGTCCCGACCGCGACATCACCGACCATGTCGCCGATGGTTCCGATGCAGCAAAGGCTCTTGCCGGAATGAAGATGGCGGAACCGGGCTTCAACGTGTCCTCCTTCCTGTCCGGCGCACGCGGCGCCTATGAGATGATCCTCATGGCCTATGAGAAGGGCGAGGTGGACAAGGTCCGCTCCTTCCTGTCGCCTGAAGTGGCGGATACTTTCGACGAGGCAATTCGCCTGCGCGAGGAGCAGGGCCTGAAGGTCGAGGCAAGCTTCGTGGGACTTCGCGAACTCGCCCTGCACGACGCGAACTTCGACCGCGAGTCGCGCGAGGCAGAGGTGTCCGTCCGCTTTGTCGGCGAACTGACGTCGGTTGTTAAGAATGCCGCCGGCGAAGTGGTCGAAGGCAGCCCGACGGAAATCAAGCGGCAGCGCGATATCTGGACCTTCGCCCGGAAGATGGGATCGAACGATCCCAACTGGCAACTCGTCGCTACCGGAGATTGATGCGCAGCGCCCTTGCAGCGGCTATGGTTCTGGTCGCGATGACGACCAGCCCAGCCCCTGCCGAAATCCTGCGCTTTGCCGATCTTGAAGGATGGGCTGAGGACGATCACCGTTCTGCTCTGGCAGCGTTCAAGGAAACCTGCGATCTCTTGACAGAGGGAGACTGGGTTCCGCTCTGCAAACTGGCAGGTGATGCGGCGCAGACCCCTGACACGGCCCGCCAGTTCTTTGAGCTGTTCTTCCGCCCAGTCGTAATCGGGGACCCGCCCGCCCTTTTCACAGGCTATTTCGAACCCGAACTTGCAGGCTCCCCCGTCCGAACGCCACGCTTTGCCTGGCCTATCTATCGACGCCCGCCGGAACTGCGCGACGGACAGGTCTTCCATACCCGCGCCGCCATCGAAGCAGGAATTCTCAGGGGCCGTGGGCTGGAACTGGCATGGCTGGATGATCCGGTTGATGTGTATTTTCTCCAGGTCCAGGGTTCCGGGCGGATCAAAATGCCAGATGGCCGCGTCATGCGCGTGGGCTATGCCGGCCGCAACGGCCACGCCTACCGCTCTGTCGGTCAGGAAATGGTGCGACGCGGCACGCACAGCATGGATCAGGTTTCGGCACAGGAGATTGCGACCTATGTCCGCAACCACGCCGGATCAGACCTGCTGAACGTCAATCCGTCCTATGTCTTCTTCCGGACAATTGACGATGTTCCTCCCGAAAAGGGCCCGATCGGCGCGATGGGCCGGTCCATCACGGCCTTTCGCTCTGTTGCGATAGACCCGGCCTTTACGCCTCTCGGCGCACCGGTCTGGATCGAAAAGGCCGGGGCTGATCCCATCCGCAGTCTGATGATCGCGCAGGATACTGGCGGGGCGATCAAGGGGCCGCAACGCGCCGACATTTTCTACGGTACCGGCCCTGCGGCAGGTGAGGCGGCAGGAACCATCAAGGATGGTGGCCGCATGGTCGTCCTTCTTCCCATCGACCGTGCCTATGCCATGCTGCCGGATGGAATGTGATGAGCCGCCGCCGCACCCTTCGCCCCGAGGAAGAGGAACTCTGGCAGGCTGTCGCACGCAGCGCCCGCCCTCTTCACCCCAAGGCCAAGGGCTTTCTGCGGGGGATCGAAACCGTAGCGCACCCCCATCCCCCGACCCCCGAGCCAAGGCCGCGCGAGGTGCAGACTCCGAAAGCCTGGCTTGAACCCTTCCGTTTGGGTCAGAAGGCCCGGTCTGCATCAGGCCATGACATTGCCCCCTCACTGGGCGAAACTCTGCGCAACGCGCCGGTGCAGATGGATGCAAAGCTTCACAGCAGGATGGTTCGCGGAAAGGTCATGCCCGAAGCGCGGATTGACCTGCACGGCATGACCCTGGCAGAAGCCCAACCCGAACTGATCCGCTTCATCCTGAATGCACAGACCGCCGGCCACCGTCTGGTTCTCGTCATCACCGGCAAGGGAAAGCGTGGCGATGATACGGGTCCCATCCCGCAACGGATGGGCGCCCTTCGGCATCAGGTGCCGCAATGGCTGCGCATGTCACCGCTGGGCCAGGCCGTTCTTCAGGTCAGCGAAGCGCATCTGAAACACGGCGGAGCCGGGGCCTATTACGTTTACCTGCGCAGGCGCTGATACCACTCAGTTCAACGCATCCCCGGTGATCTCTGCCACCGGCGTCAGGATGATCCGTGTCGCACTTCGGGCCGTCAGGATCACTCCAGGCAAAAGTCCGGCCCGACCTGCGGCATCATTGCCGAACGCCTGATCGACATCACCGATCCGACCCAACAGTCGGATCAGCGCGGGTGAGGTGCCGGGAACGAAATGTCCCGAACCCTGCGAAAACGCCCCGACATCCAGATAGGTTACTTCAAGTTCGGAAAGCTGCTCCACACTGTCCAGAGAACCAAGCCGTCCCTGCTGTCCGGTGATCAGCGCCGAAAGCCGAAGGACCCGATCCCGATCTGATCCAAAGATCAGGAAAGGCTGCGGCAAGGTCCCGATATCCTTCGCCTGCATGCGGAACACTTCCACATCAATGTCAGGTGAAATCAACACAACGCCACGAAGCTGGGGCATGATCCTGCCATCCTTCAACGCGATGTCGCGCAGGGCCTCCATCGACAGAAAGCTGCCCATCGAATGCGCCACCAACGTCACCCGCGTCGCGCCCGCAGCGATGGTTTCGCGGATAAGCTCTTCCAGCCCGGTCCGGGCAAAGACGACGGAGTCCCGGTCGTAAACATAACCCAGCGGCTCTGCCGCCGATGGCCAGGAGTAATGCAACGCGACCCCCGGCACCTCAAGATCATGCCGCAGTTGCGCGATGCGGTAGAGTCCTTCGGTAAAGGTATTGTTGAACCCATGCACGAAGATGATGGCTTCACGCCCATTCGCGCTCAATGCCTGATTCAGGTCGCGGCGGAAGTCGGTCTCCGCACTGTAGATCCGCTGGTCCGTCGTTACGAAGTCGGTCGAAACATTCGGCCGTCGCGGCGCCGGATACTTGATTTCGCCCACGTTGCGCTGGGGTGGGATCGCCACATCATACCGGGCAAAACGCATCTCCTCCGCACGTTGGCCCCCGAAGACACCACTGCCTTCCAGACCACGTGTCGTGCCGACAAAGACAGTCGATATGGGACCTTCGGCCGTTTCTGGCGGCACGACAACCATGACGCCCCGCGGGGTGCAGGCGGACAGGACGATCATCAGGGTTGTGAATGCCAACACGCGCAAATGCTTGGTCCCTTGAATACCAGACCCGATTGATCTGCCGCGCGCATTCCGGGGTCAAGCCCGGTCACACCGTCACAAGACGTAGCGGGAAATATCCGCCGATCGGGCAAGCTGTCCGACATTGGCCTCGACAAAAGCCGCGTCAACGACGACAGCCTCGCCCGAGCGATCCGGTGCCGTGAATGACAGTTCCTCGAACACGCGTTCCATAATCGTATAAAGCCGCCTCGCCCCGATATTCTCGACGCTCCGGTTGACATCGGCCGCGATGCGGGCAAGCGCGCCGATGCCGTCTTCGGTGAAACTCACCGCCACCTCTTCGGTCGCCATAAGCGCCGAATACTGCCGCGTCAGGGCATTGTCCGTTTCTGTCAGGATGCGGACAAAATCTTCCTCCGTCAGCGGCTGCAACTCCACCCGGATAGGAAGCCGTCCCTGAAGTTCCGGCAGCAGATCGGAAGGTTTGGCAATGTGAAATGCGCCAGATGCGATGAACAGGATATGGTCCGTCTTCACCGGACCGTATTTCGTGGAAACCGTTGTCCCCTCGATCAGGGGCAAAAGATCACGCTGCACGCCTTCCCGGCTGACATCCGCGCCCCGGGCATCGGACCGGGCACAGATCTTGTCGATCTCATCCAGAAAAACGATGCCGTTCTCCTGCACCGCCTCCAGTGCGGCTGCCTTCACCGCCTCATCATCCAGAAGCTTGTCCGCCTCCTGCCCGATCAGGATGTCATAGCTTTCCGCCACGGTCATCTTCTTGCGGGTAGATCGGCCACCAAAGGCCTTGAACAGATCCTGGAGCCCCTGCATCTGCATTTCCATCCCGTTGCCGCCGGGCAGCATGGCAAAGGGCGTCGCGTTGTCTTGCACCTCAAGCTCGATCATCGTCTGGTCCAGCTCGCCCCGCTTCAACTTCTGGCGGAACATCTCACGCGTCTGTTCACGCGCATCCTTTCCGGCCAACGCCTCGACCACACGCTCTTCTGCCGCCTTGTGCGCGCGGGCCTTCACCTCGTCTCGCATCCGCTGCCGCGTTTCGATCATCGCCGCATCCACCAGATCGCGGATGATGCTGTCAACGTCGCGCCCGACATAGCCCACTTCGGTGAACTTCGTCGCCTCAACCTTCAGGAAGGGCGCCTTCGCCAGCTTGGCCAGGCGGCGGCTGATCTCCGTCTTTCCCACGCCGGTCGGACCGATCATCAGAATGTTCTTCGGATAGACCTCGTCGCGCAGATCGTCACCCAATTGCTTGCGCCGCCAGCGGTTGCGCAACGCCACGGCCACGGCACGTTTGGCGTCGCGCTGCCCGATGATGAACCGGTCAAGTTCCGAAACGATCTCGCGAGGTGTCAGGTTCGTCATGGCGATGGTCTAGCCCTTGATCGTTTCGACAGTCAGGTTCCCGTTGGTGTAAACGCAGATATCCGCAGCAATAGCCATCGCCCGCCGCGCCACCTCTTCGGCTGGCAGGTCCGCCTGCATCAGGCCGCGGGCAGCCGCCAGCGCGAAGTTGCCACCTGATCCGATGGCCGCCACGTCATGTTCGGGCTCAAGAACATCCCCCGCCCCCGTGATCACGAAAAGGTCGCGCCCATCGGTCACGATCAACATGGCCTCAAGGTTGCGCAGGTATTTGTCCATGCGCCAATCCTTCGCCAGATCGACGCAAGCACGGGCAAGCTGGCCCGGCGCGGCCTCAAGCTTCTTTTCCAGACGTTCCAGCAGGGTAAAGGCATCAGCCGTGGACCCGGCAAAGCCGCAGACCACATCCCTCCCGCCCGGTGACAGGCGGCGCACCTTCCGCGCAGAACCCTTGATCACGGTCTGGCCCAGGCTGACCTGGCCGTCCCCCGCAACGACGACCTGCCCGCCTTTGCGGACGGCAAGAATTGTCGTGCCGTGCCAGCCGGGAAATCTGTCATCTGACATGGGGGCCTCCTGTATCTCAGCGCATATGGGCATGAGAGCGCCAAAAGGAAAAGGGCGACCGCCTCGGATCGCCCCTTCCTTTATTCGAAAGACGGAAGTCAGATCGCGGATTGAATCCAGGTCGCCAGCGCGGCCTTCGGCGCAGCGCCGACCTTGTTCGAAACCACCTGCCCGTTCTTGAACAGGAAGAGCGCCGGAATCCCGCGCACGCCAAGCTGGGCCGGGCTGTCCGGGTTTTCGTCCACATTGACCTTCACGATCTTGACCTTCCCCGCATATTCGGTGGCCAGCTCTTCAAGGGCCGGGCCGATCATGCGGCAGGGGCCGCACCATTCGGCCCAGAAATCCACCACGACCGGAATGTCCGACTTGCGGACCTCGGTATCGAAGGTGGCATCGGTGACGGCGACGGTCGCAGCGCCCATCTGTCATATCTCCTGAGTGGAATATCAGTCGCCAAAGCTAGGGATGGCCCGCGGAATCGTCAAGGGATCGTGGTGCGAGACAGCACGTCACTCACGATATCGGGATGCAGCGGCATCAGAGACGCGGTCCTTGTCCAAAGGATTGCCGTCTCGACACGCCGATCCGGGTAGATCTGCGACAAGGCAACGGCATAGGCCGCCATCTGCCGCAACAGACCTTCGGGCGTATCTTCGGGCCGCGCAGGCACATTTCGGTTCGACTTGTAGTCAATGGCAAGAACGCGATGCGGCTCGATGACAAGGCGGTCCACCGTGCCACGCAGGGTGCGACCCAAGAACTCCGCACAAAGCTCCACCTCCGTCAGGGCCGGAAGGGCAAACAGGGCCGCATGGCTGGCCAGAACGGCCTCCACTTCGGGCAGCAGGTCGGCGCGCAACACCGGGTCCGGGATCAGCGCTTCGCCCAACGCCTGCCGGTCTGCCACCGCCGCGCCGGGAAGATGCTCCAGCAAAAGGTGCAAGGCCGTGCCCCGTGCCTTCGCGCTGTCTTCATCCAGCCCGTCGCCGGGCAAGGCCTTGGCCCCATCAAGGTTCGACGGCGAAAGGGCCTGTTCCGGGCGTTGCGGCACATCTGCCGGACCAGTCGCCCAACGGGGCAGGATCGGCAGGGCCACGGTGGTTTCAGGGCGCGTCATCGGATCTGGCCAAAGCCCGAAACCATGCCGCCAAATGCCGCCTGCAATCGTCTCTGCCCCGGCGGCCTGCATTCCCGCCTCGACCAGTCGATACCAGGAATGTTCAAGCTTTGCTTCGCCCGCACCGCAGACAATCAGCCATGACCGCGCCCGCGTCAGCGCAACATAAAGCAGGCGCAACCGTTCCTCCGCCTCGCGCTGTCTCCTCCGGCTTCGCGCAGCGGTCATTGCAGGCGGGCTTTCATCTGTCGGCGTTCGCCAGACGGCCGTTCCCTCGACCTCCACCACCTCGTCGCGGTCCTTGTCCCGTGGGTCGCAGGTATCCGGAAGGATCACGATCGGCGCCTCAAGCCCCTTCGCCCCATGCACCGTCATCACCCGGATACGCTGCCCTTCCCCATCGCTCTGCCGCTTCACCTCCACCTCATCGGTGGACATCCAGACGAGGAAGCCGGTCAGGCTTGGCACATTCCCTTTTTCATAGGCCAGGGCCTGGGACAGCAGCTCGTCGATCCCGTCTTCCGCCTCGACGCCCAGCCGTTGCAGCAGCCGCCGCCGACCGTCATGTCGCGTCAGCAGTCTTTCCATCAGATCGTAGGGCCGCAGGAAATCCGCCTGGTCGCGAAGATCGGTCAGCATCGCATGCGTTTCCGGAAACTCTCCGGCCCTTTCCCGAAGCGCTTCCCAAAGCCAGCCCGTCCTCGGCTGCGCCAGATCGTGCAGTTCCGCCTCGGTCCAGCCGCAGAGGGGCGACCGCAACACCGCTGCCAGCGAAAGGTCATCTTCCGGCGTGGCCAGGAAAGACAGCAGCGCATGCAAATCCTTCACCGCCAGTTCCGCCCCAAGTTTCAGACGATCCGCCCCGGCGATGGGCAGACCTCGCGCCTTGCAGGCCCGGATGATCTCCTGAAACAATTCCGACCGGCGCTGCACCAGGATCAGGAAATCACCGGCATGGATCGGGCGGGTTTCACCCCTGCTGTCGGTGATGGCAGTGCCGGCGCTGACGAGAGTATCTATCTCCTCGGCAATCCTGCGTGCCAGGCGTGCGGCATGGTGCTCTTCCGTGATCCGATCCACGGGATTGCGCCAATCGTCTTCTTCCTTCCCGTCTGCCTTTTCGATCAGCGGCCAGAGATCCACCCGGCCCGGCATCCCGGACCATTGCGCGATATGGCTCGACCGCCCACCCAGCGCCTCGGGGAAACGGTCGCCGAAGATTTCGTCAACGACCCGCAGGATGGCCGGCGATGACCGGAACGAATGCTCAAGCTCCAGCGACTGGAACGCGCGTCCCACTGCCCGGAACCGTGCCTGAAAGGTGGAAAGCTTTTCGTCGAAAGCCGCGACATCAGCCCCCTGGAAAGAATAGATCGACTGTTTCTTGTCGCCCACCACGAACAGGGTCCGGTCCACGTCCCGCGCACCCGACCCGGCCGTGAACTCCGCTGTAAGGGCTTCGATGACCCGCCATTGTTCTGGGCTCGTGTCCTGAGCTTCATCCACCAGAATATGGTCGATACCGCCATCCAGCCGGAACAGGACCCAGGCCGCCACACCCGGATCGGTCAACAGCGCCGAAGCCCGCATGATCAGGTCGTCAAAATCCAGCCAGCCGCGTGCCGCCTTGCGCTTCTCGTAGATCGGCAGAAAACAAGCGGCGAAATCATGCAGGGTCAGCGCCCTGTCCATCGCCTGCAAGGCACAGCGGGCCGGTCTTGCCGTTTCGATCCGCCCCATCAGATTTTCGAGGCGCGCCAGAAGCGCGGCATCCATGGATTTGCGGGTTTCCTTCGTCGGCAGGCTTCCGATCTTCGCGCTGAACGGTTCCTTGGCCTTTGCACCAGTCAGAAAGACAGCTTCCAGCGCGGAAATTGCGTCCAGCTCTGGGCAGGAGAAATCAACCTCGCGCAGCTTTTCGGCGTTCCCTGCATCTGTCGTCGATCCCTTCTCCATCGCGCTGATGACGTCGGGCATCCAGTCGCCCTCATTACCAAGAAACGTATCCGCGATAAGTGTTTCGGCCGTTTCCCCCTGCTTCAACCCGAACAGTCGGCGGGCCGCGTCGGGCGTAAGCGGCCGTGCAAAGCGAGCACGGTTCCCCACGATCTGGCGCACCAGATGACCGAACTCCTCGCCCGTCCAGGCCCTGGCCAAAGCGGCCACCCGGTCGGGCGCGATCGTGTCAGCCATCTCCTCAACGATCTCGTCCTGAATCAGGCGCGCCGTGCGGTCATCCAGCTCCGTGAACTGTGGTGATACCCCGGCTTCCAGCGGAAAGCGGCGCAGAAGACTGGCGCAGAAGGAATGGATTGTCTGGATGCGCAGCCCGCCCGGCGTCTCGATGGCCCGCGCAAAAAGCCGTCGCGCCTGTTCCAATGTGGCCGAATCCAGACGGCCACCCTCGCCAAGTTCCGAAAGCGAAGCGCGCAAAGCCGGATCGGGCTTCATCGCCCATTCCCCAAGACGCTTGAACAGTCGGTTCTGCATCTCGGTCGCCGCCGCCTTGGTGTAGGTCAGGCACAGGATGTGCTGTGGCTCCACCCCGCCCAGCAACAGCCGCGCCACACGGTCCGTCAGGACGCGGGTCTTGCCCGATCCGGCATTCGCCGAAAGCCAGGTGGAAAAGGATGGCTGCGCGGCCTGCACCTGGCGCTCTGATGCGGCGTCCCTCATCTGCGCCTCCCCACGACATCCCCGGTCGGCGGATCGGTCGTATCCCATTCGCCGAACCGCGACAGGTGGTCGTAATCGCCTTCAAACCGCTCCTTCTGTACGGCCCGCCTGGCCGTGTAGCCGTTGGATTGGTCCGCATAATGCGCAACAAGGGCCCGAAGCCCGTCCCAGACCTCGGCGGTGATCTCGGGCGTGATCTCGGTCGCTTCCACCTTGGGGTTGCTGCCCAGGCCGACATAGGTGATCTGGGCCACTTCCGATGCCTCCAGGCCCGGAAAACCGTCGCGCTCCGCCATCGCGGCCGCCAGAAGAAGCTGTTTGTCAAAGGCCTTCTGCATGGCCTGCGTTGGCGGCGAGCCGGTCTTGTAGTCAAGGATATGCAGCCGCCCGTCGGGCAGTCGGTCGATCCGGTCAGGCGTTCCGATCAGTCGAAAATCATGCGGCGCAACCGTCACGCTGCCCGCGCGCTCCAGAATGACAGGCGTGCCACCGCCTCGCCCATCGACGGCAAGGAAGAAATCCGCCGCTCTTGCAAGCCGCGCCAACCACAAGGCCCGCGCCGCAGGCCAGGGAACCATTTCCTCAAGCGTGGCGCCCGCCGTCTCCATCAGTCGCGCCTTGGCGGCTGGCAACATCTCGTTCTCGGGCCTGTCGCGCACGAAACGCTCCAGGATCTTGTGCAGGATCTGTCCCCGCAGGGCCGCATCCGGCGCATGGCGCAAAGGATCAAGCCGCTTCAGGTTCAGTACATATCGGCAATAGATCGCATAGGGATCGCGGATCAGCAGACTGATCCGCGTCAGCGACAGTTCCTTGGGCCGTTCTGCCACCGGCGGGCGCGGCGAAGGCCGCCTTGCGGCCCGCAACCTCGGATCGGCCCGCTGTGCCTCTGTCGGTTCCTCCAGCGCAGAGGCCAGAGCCAGCCACTCCGCCCCGCGCCGACGCATGGCCAGCAGCGCCTCGGGGCCGCGTTTTTCCGGCAGGCCCTCCATCAGATTGGTCAGCCGGTTCAACCAGCGCGACGGCACGGTTTCCGCTTCCGCATCCCGGGCGGCCCGGCTCAGAACCACCTGCGGAGCAGCGATGGCGATCTGGTAGTCGTGGGCCGACAATCCGATCTGCCGTTCCGGCAGCAAAAGCCCCGCCTCCTTGCGCATCCGCCGGTTAAGCCAGGGGTCAGGCTCCGGCAGGCGCGGCCATGATCCATCGTTCAGTCCCGCCAGGATCACAATCTCTGCGGCCTGCTCTCGCGCCTCGCGCGGCCCAAGGATCAGGATGCCCGGATGCGCCAGCACAGTCTCGCGCACCTCGCCCCGGGCGATCACGGCTTCGAACAGGTCGCGATAGGCCTCTGGCGTCACCTCGCCGCCCGCATCCGCGTCGCGTTGCAGGCTTTCCATCAAGGCGCGGGCTTCCACCCCGGCCTCCTTCTCCCAAAGCCCCCCACTCCCTGCCTCTGCCGTTCCGCGGGCAATCCTTTCCGTCAGATCAAGATGCCGCTCTATCAAGGCAGCAAGCGGGCCCTCTTCCACCGCCGAAGCCGTCTCGATCCAGGATGCCAACTCATCGGCCCAAAGGACCAGGCCCGTCTCCTCGCGTTTCTCTGCCCTCGCTCGGGCCCAAAGGCGCAAGTCATGCCCGGTCGGAAATGCCGGGCCATCCCGGCGCAACCGCAACTCCAGCCGCCGGGTATGGAGCAGATGCTGCCCACGATCCCCGCCCGAAAAGACGAGGGGATGCTTCAGCAGCGTCAGCAGGGCATCGGAGGCAAGCTTGGCCCCCATCAGCCCGGCGACATGCCGCAGCAAACGTCCCGGCGCCGAAAGCGCCAGCGGCCTACCGGCAGAATCGTCCGGCAGAATCCCCCAACGATCAAGCGCCGCCGCAACGCGCCGGGTCAGCATACGGTCCGGCGTGATCAGCGCCGCGGAAACACCTCGCTCCGCCGCGTCCCTGAGGATCAGCGAAATGCTTACAGCCTCTCTTCGCGGCGTCTCCGCCTCCAGCAGCGTCACTGTCTTCGTTGCCTCGACGAGGTCAGTCAAAGCCCGTCCCTCGCGCAACCATTGGTCTGTCACGGGCGCAGGCCGCAGCGAGAGCGAAATCAGGCGGTTCCTCTCCACACTGGGAGGCTCCACATCGACCCAGGGCTGTATCGCCTCGGCGGAAATGGACATCCGCTCCATCATGCGGCGCATCCGGAACTGCGGGTGATCCTCTCCCGTCATGGCATCGTCAAGAAAGTCCCAGGTTTCCTTGGGCATATGCGGATCAAACCCGGGCAGCACGATGGCTCCCTGCGGCAGCTTGGCCACGGCTTCCATCAACGCCGCCGTCGTCCCGCGCGACCCGGTGGAACCGGCCACGATCACGGGGTCTTGCGGCGGATCGGCCGCCCAGCGCGCCGTCAACCCGTCAACGGCAAGCCGCTGTCGCGTCTCTGCATCCGGTGCCTCTGCCCCGCTGACGAAGGGTGTCACGATCCTGAGGAATTCCCGCGTGCGGGCCCAATGGGCGGAATGGTCGGAAACATCCAATGCCGCGATCCGTTCCGGCGCAACGCCCTCGCCCTGCATCTCGTCCATCAGGCCCGCGAGACTGTCCGCTAGATCGAACAATGCCGCACGCGGTGCCAGATCGGGCTGTCGATCCAGCAGCCCGGAAATGAGCTGGGTCAACTCCAGCCGCCGCCTCAAGGGCGAGACCGCCGCCGCGACCCCTGGCAGGGGCTGACCTTCGGCAATGTCGGTCAGCAGGCGCAGGCGCGGAAGGAATCCGGCCCCACCCTCCAGAAAGGCTTCGACCACGCGCCTCCGCATCCGCGTCGTGTTCACATAGACCGTAACCCGCGCCATCGCCTCCGGTGGTTGCTCCGTCAACCGCAAGCGCAGACCGGAAACCAGACCGCGGGCGAAATCCGCTCCGGGTGGAAGATGAAAAAGGCGCGGCGCAGGATCGCGGAACATCATGTCGCGGACCTCAGCATCTCTTCGGCCAGCGCGATCCCCTCGGGTCGGCCCACATCGCACCATCCCCCCTGATGGATGACGCCATACAGCCGCCCTTCCGCGATCATGCGATCCCAAAGAAGATTGAGAGAGAACGCCTCGTCCGCAATCCCGGCCAGCCCCTCGGTCTTCACGATCTGCGCACCCAGATAGACAGACCCCGACCGACCCTTCGCCCGTTCAAGGCGACCTTCGTCATCCATCACGAAGTCGCCGGTTCCCCCATGCCCCAGGGTCTCGGCAACCGGCAACAGCAGAAGCAGGCCATCCATTCGCCTGTCGTCCCAGGCCTCAAGCAATTGAACAAGCGGATTGCGACCCGTCCACACCGCATCGGTGTTCAGTGTCAGGACCGGACTCCCGCCAAGAAGAGGCAGCGCCCGCTTCAGGCCCCCGCCGGTCTCAAGGATCACCGGCGCCTCACGTGATACGGCGATGCCGCGCGGGGCCAGATGGGCCTCGATCTGGTCAGGCAGATAGTGGCTGTTCGCCACGATCCGCCCGATCCCCGCCGCATCGGCCAGCGCAATCGCATGATCAATCAAGGCCCGGCCCGCCACCTCGATCAGGGGTTTCGGCCGCGTTGCCGTCAGGCTGCCCATGCGCGTGCCAACTCCGGCCGCAAAAAGCATCAACGGTGGGGGTGACGGCCGCATTCTGCACTGATCCTTTCCAGGACATCCGGGGTGGGTTCGGGCAGCACGTCCCGGCAGATAACTTTAAGTCGCGCAAGCGCGGGATGCGAAAGGTTGCGCCACAACTGCGCCCAGACGCGCGGTATCAGCCCAACGTAGCCAGCCTTCCCCCCCTTCAGGCAAAGCCGCGCAAAGACACCCAGAATCCGCAACGCCCTCTGTGCCCCCAGCACGGCATAGCTTGCGCCAAAGGCATCCGGATCGGCACCTGTCGCCGCACAGAACCGCGCGATCATCGTCGCCTCGGTCGCCGCTGTTACATCCCGCCGCACATCCTGCAACAGCGACACCAGATCATACCCCGGCTGCCCCATCTGGGCGAGTTGGAAGTCCAGAAGCCCCACCCGCGCCAGCGCCGCGCGATCCGGCAACCACAGCAGGTTCTCGGCATGATAGTCGCGCAGGATCATCACCCGCGGGCCATCCGCATGATCCCGGATCAGCCCCTCAAGAATCGTCACGAACACGGCCGGATCCACCGCCTCTCCCGTCGCCGCGAACCGATACCATGTCAGCGCGAAAGAGGCCGCTTCCGCCCAGTCCCGCGCAGAAAGGTCTTGCAGGCCATAGTCTGCGGGCATCGCCTGCAAATGCAGAAGAACATCCGTCGCCGCCGCATAAAGCGGCTGCTCCAAAGCGGGATCATCGGCAATCAGCCGCGAGAACAGCCCATCCCCCAGGTCTTCCAGCAGCAAGAAACCCTTCCCGTGATCCGCAGCAAGGATGACCGGGGCCGACAGTCCCAGATCGCCCAGATGCCGCGCAATCCGCGCAAAGGCCATCGTGTCATCCGATATGCCGGGCGGCGCATCCATCAGAACGGCGGTCTGGAGTCCCCGCTCCAGCCGGTCATAGCGCCGCTCCGACGCATCCCCCGCCAGCGGACGCCGCGCTGCCTGCCCCCATCCGGCCTCTGCCAGAAAGGCATCGCGAAGAATCTCGCGCCCGCTCATGGTCTTGGCCCTGCCAGACGTTCCAGAAACCCCGGTCTTCCACCATCCATTTGTGCAAGACGGCCCTCACCTTGCGATGAAAGCCTCAACCGCAGCGCATTCGCCGGCAGATGGGGGCCAAGACGATCGGGCCACTCGATCAGACAGATGGCCTTGCCGAAGGCATCTTCCAGACCCAGCTCCAGCACATCATCCGGATGGCCAAGACGATACAGATCGGCATGCCAGATCTCCACATCGCCGGCATCATAGGTCTGTACGAGGGTGAAGGTCGGCGATGGCACATCCTCCATCCGCCCCAAACGCGCACGGATCAAGGCACGGGCCAGATGCGATTTTCCGGCACCGATCGGCCCTTCCAGAAGAACGGTGTCGCCCGGCTCCAGCAAGGATGCAATCCGCTCTCCCAAGTTGGCCGTCGCGGCCTCGTCCGGAAGGAAGAGAGAGGTTTCGGAAAGGCGCGGGATGGTCATTCCATCAGTTTTACCGCCCCCTCCGGCCACCGCAAGCGCATCAGGCGCTCTCGGCCGAAATAGCGCGTGGCGGGCCTTCCACGGCAACGGGGCGGAAAGCCACCAGTATCGCCCCCTCCGTCAAAGGCTCGCATCTGCAACGAACCAGCCGACCATCGGTCAGGCGCACCTCGCCCTGTTGTGACCGCCGTTCTTCCGGATGGCCGACGATTGCCTCAAGGTCGGCCCAAAGCGGTGTCGGCGCGGATCTTGCGCGCCATTGTCCAGCGGCTTGCGCAATATCCGCGTTCGACATGTCGGGGCCGGGATCATGTCCCCAAAGCACGGAATAGGCTTGATTTGTCATCACAAGCTGGCCAGATGCAGCAAAGACTGCAACGCCCTCTTCCATCCGGTCGATCACGCTCTGGCACAGCGCAAGACTGGCGCGATACCGCCGACCGCGAATGATCTCGGTCGAGATATCCTCGATCATCAGGGCAAGACTGCCTCCCTTGTGATGCCGACCCGTAACTCGGTAGGTCTGCCCGCCCGGCAGGGCCCAGACATCATCGAACACCCCCGTGGCAGAGGCGTGTTCTGGACTGATGAGGTTCGCCCTCCAATCCTTCCAGTTCCGGGGTTCCGGCACCATGCTGCGATCCCGCATCGCATCCAGCATCGCGCTCAAGGATGGTCGCCGCGACAGAAAGGCAGGGGAAAGCATGGTCAATTCCGCCAATGCCGGGTTGAAGCTCGCCAGATGCAGCGACCGATCGAAGACAGCCAGACCCAGCGGCAATTGCGCAAAGGTCTGCGTCATCGTCTGAACCATTTCCCGCAGTCCGTCTTCCGCCCTGACAAGGTCGTCACAGGGCAGGGCAAAGCCGACCTTGCCCATTTGGTGCCGTTGAAACCATCCCGAGGCTCCGTCGATATCAAGCAGCACCCGCGCATCGTTCCGCAGAAGGCGCGCGCGCTCCTCGGCCCGCAGATGCAGAAAGGCGTCGTTGGCCCAGATCGGGGCACCACCCCCGGCGTCGGGCGCACCGCCTTTCCAAATCGGAAAGGGAAGGTCCCGCGCCACTTGCGCAGCCCACCGCCCCTTCGCAAGCCGCAACAAGACAGGGCCACGCCAGAAACGCAGCGCCAAGGACAGCAAGAGGATCGCCGCACCCAGACCAAGCACGATGAAATCTGTTCCGCCCCAAAGAGTCATGAGCCCATCCAAGGTTTCATGCAACTTATGAGCGAGTAACCTTAATTTTCCGTTAATTTCGGAATCGCCCGTGCAGTGTTTCCGCCAGCGGTGCAAACCGTCACGGTCATGGGTAACCAACCCGCCCGGCACCCCCTGTGCAGGCGCGCCCGCGCCCTAGACTTCGAACGGTGTGTTGCTGCCAAGGCTCGCTGTCGTCGGTGCAAGGATGTCGCCGGTCTTCCAGACCAGTTCCACGATGGCGCCGCATCTTTCCGGCCGTTCTTCCGGCGTCAGGAAAGGGTCCGAAGCATTGGCAAAGGAAAGCTCTGCGCCCGTCCGCTCCAGCAGGGTCTTGGCGATGAACAATCCCAGCCCCATGCCTTCATATTCCGGGCGCTTGTCCAGATCCTGTGCCGACCGGCGCGATCTCACGAAAGGATCTCCGATCCGCCCGATCACTTGCGGCGGATAGCCTTCTCCATCATCCACGATCCTGATCGTGACGCTCCTCTCGGTCCACTCCCCATCCACCCAGACGGTCGTCCGCGCGAAATCCACCGCATTCTGAATCAGGTTCCGCAATCCGTGAATCACTTCCGGCCGTCGCAATATGGTGGGCTGTCGGTCACCCGCGCCCGGGCCGGGCCCAAGGGTGAAGACCACCTGTTTTCCCCGTCCCATATGGGGTTCCGCCGCTTCACGCAGAACCGAGGCAAGCGGTGCCTGCCGCAGATGAAGATCATCCTTGCCCGCCCGCCCCATCCCGCGAAGGATATCGCGGCAACGGTCAGCCTGATCGCGGATCAGCCGCGCATCCTCGGCCAGATGCGGTTGATCCTTCAACTCCTCCATCATCTCCGCACTGACCAGCTTGATCGTCGCAAGGGGCGTGCCAAGCTCATGCGCCGCAGCCGCGACGACACCGCCCAGATCCGTCAGCTTCTGTTCCCGCGCCAATGCCATCTGCGTGGCCAGAAGCGCATCGGACATGGACCGTATCTCCGTCGAAATGCGTCTCGAATAAAGCCCGAGAAAGACGATCCCGATCACGATCGCCAGCCAGAACCCGAACTCGAAGACCAACGGCACCTGGAGGGAGGTGCCATCGGCAAAACGCAGCGGGACGTTCACAAAGGCAATGACCGTCGTGAACAGGATCGCCAGCGCGCCCAGAAGCAGAGTCGTCCTCAGTTCAAGCGCCGAAGCGGATATCGTGACCGGCGCAAGGATCAGCAGCGCGAAAGGATTGGTCAGTCCGCCGGTCAGGTACAGAAGAAAGGCAAGCTGGGACAGGTCGAACAGAAGCGTCAGCATCGCCTCCACTTCGCTCAGCCGTTTGTTCTCGGGATAGACGAAGATGGAAATCAGGTTGGCGATGATCGACGCACCAACCGCCATGTAGCAAAGCCCAAGCGGCAACTCGATCCCATAGAGCCTGTCGGCAACGGTGATCGCCGCGATCTGCCCGGTAATCGCCATCCAGCGCAACAGGATCAGGGTGCGCAGACGAACCCAATCGCTGCGCGTGTCGCGGGAAAGAAGGCCGAAGCCGGGATTCATCATAAGGCGCGCACCACACGGCGACGTGACCAAGTTTCGCATTGTTAAGCATCGCCGCTTGCAGGATCAATGTGGCGGAACGGCAAGGAGAAACTGGATGAGCAAACTCTACGCAGGGCTGGCAGCCGCCGCTGTCGTCGGCATGGTCGGCGGACTTTTTGCCTATGCACAGCTCGCCGGGTCGGATGACCGCTTCGCCCAATGCCGCGCCGGTGCTGTCGGCGGCGATATTGGCGGCCCCTTCACGCTGGTCAACGGCGATGGTCAGACGGTCACCGAGAAAGATGTCATCACCAAGCCGAGCCTTGTCTATTTCGGCTACACCTTCTGTCCCGATGTCTGCCCGCTCGACAATGCCCGCAATGCCGAAGCCGTCGATATCCTCGAAGAGCGCGGCTTCGACGTGACCCCTGTTTTCATCAGCATCGACCCGGAACGTGACACACCGGATGTGGTGCGTGATTTCGCCGCAAATCATCACCCGAAAATGATCGGCCTGACCGGTAGCCCCGAACAGGTCAAGGCGGCCTCGCAGGCCTACAAGACCTATTTCCGCAAGCAGAATTCCGAAGATCCGGACTACTACCTCGTGGATCATTCCACATTCACCTATCTCGTCCTTCCCGAAACCGGCTTTGTCGATTTCTTCAAGCGCGATGAAACCGCCGAACAGATGGCGGATCGGACGGCCTGCTTCCTGTCCGATTGACCCTGTCGGGATTTGACCAAACCCCGAAAGACGCCTAGCTTTCAGGCAAGAACATAACAAAGGGAAACCGCATGGCTGACGACCTGACTGCCGAGCTTGGCCCGGATCGGACCCTTCTGCTCGTCGATGATGACGAACCCTTCGTAAAGCGTCTGGCCAAGGCCATGGAAAAACGCGGTTTTCTGCCCGAAACGGCAGAAAGCGTGGCAGCTGGAAAGGCAATCGCCATGACCCGCCCGCCGGCTTATGCGGTGGTTGATCTGCGGCTCGAGGATGGCAACGGCCTTGATGTGGTGGAAACGCTGCGGGAAAGACGGCCCGATTGCAGGATTGTGGTGCTGACGGGCTATGGCGCAATCGCCACGGCCGTCGCGGCGGTCAAGATTGGCGCAACGGATTACCTGTCCAAACCGGCCGACGCGAATGACGTGACGAATGCCCTTCTGTCACGTACCGAAACACTTCCTGCGCCGCCAGAAAATCCCATGTCTGCTGATCGCGTCCGCTGGGAACATATCCAGCGCGTCTATGAAATGTGTGATCGCAATGTTTCTGAAACGGCGCGACGGCTCAGCATGCACCGCCGGACATTGCAGCGCATTCTTGCGAAACGCAGCCCGAAATAATCGCGTCATTGAATTACATCAGTCGATGCATTAACAAAAACGCAGTCCAGCCAATTGGAGTGCGCTTGAATGAGCTTCGATCTGAATTCCATGTCCCTCAAGGAACTGAAAGACCTGCAGGGACAAGTGGCCCGTGCAATTGCGAATTACGAAGATCGCAAGAAAAAACAGGCCCTTGCAGAACTGGAAGAAAAAGCCCGTGAAATGGGCTTCTCCCTTGCCGAACTGACCGGCACCGTCGCACCGCGCAAACGCGCCCCGGCCTCGGCGAAATTCGCCAATCCCGCCAATCCCGCCGATACCTGGTCGGGCCGCGGGCGCAAGCCGCGCTGGTTCGCCGAAGCGCTGGCCGCCGGAAAGAAACCCGAGGATATGGCGGTCTGATCAGGCCGCCTGCTCCAGCCATTTCAGGAAGGCCCGCGTCGCCGCGCGCTGCGGGCCTGGCTGGGTGACGATGAAATAGGCGGGAAGCTTGTCCTTGCTGTCATGCAGCAGGATAAGCCGCCCCTCCTCCAGATCATCCTCCATCAGGGCAAGGCTCTCGACCACCAGCCCCAACCCCTGCCTTGCGGCTGCCAGCGACAGCTCCTCGTTCACGAACTCCGTCCGCGACAGTGTCTCGGGCTTCAACCCAAGGCTTTTCAGGTAGTTTTCCTGTTCCGGCCAGTCGCGGGCAAGGATCCACTCCATCTCCTGCATCTCTGCCGCCGTCAGCGCCGTCCGACCGTCCAGAAGGTCGGGCGCGGCTGCAACGGCCATCCGCGCCGGGGCAAGGAAACGCGACGTCACCCCTGGCCAATCGCCATTTCCATAGCGGATGCCAAGATCCATCCCGTCCCGCCGCAGGTCCAGCACCCGCGCATCCGGGTGCAACGACAGCGCGACATCCGGGTGCCGGTCCCAGAAATCCTTCAGCCGCGGCATAAGCCATTGCGTTGCAAAGCTTGCCGTCAGGGTGATGCGCACCGGACGGTCCGATCCGCCGGCCTTCAGCGCGGCCACGCCATTGGCGATGGCACCGAACCCCTCGCTCAGCGCCTGCGCAAGCTGCTGCCCCTCTGCCGTCAGCGCCATGCCGCGCCCGTCTCGCGCCACCAGCGGCATGTCCAGAATCTGTTCCAACGCGCGCACCTGCTGCGCAACTGCCGCATGGGTCACATTCAGCGCCCGCGCCGCCTGGGAAAACCCGCCCAATTCCGCAACCGCCGCAAAAGCGCGGAGAGATGACAACGGGGGAAGGGCGCGCCAATCCGTAGACATATGAAAGTTCAGCTAACAGTTTTGAAAGTTTTCTGACTCGGAAACATGCCCTTTTCTGGCTATATCTGCCAGCACAAACCGAATGACAGGATCAGAAAATGTTACAGATCATCGCCGAAGCCCTGCTGCTTGCCGCAGGTCAGCGCATCGAACAGCGCCCGAACAAGCGCCAGCCCGCGCCGCAAGATGGCACCCGCGGCACGGAACGCCCCGGTCCCTATACCCCGCCGTCCCGCGTGGGTGGCTGAACCGTGCAGGCCGCCAGAAGTTCCGAATGTCGTGACACATAGTCCGCCCGCACCACAGCGGGCGGACGCAGCCTGATCTCAAGGCCGCGCAGGATCAGCGCATCGGGCTTCCCGAAAAAGCGATCCGCCTCGTTCTCCGAAAAACCTGCGATCTGCACTGCCTCCAGCCAGGCGGAAACCTTGTCGGCAGCCTTTATGGCTTTCTTGATCGGCACAGGCAGCGTGATCGGCAGCCCAAACCGCAGATGCACGGCAGCGGTCAGCCGCTCATCCAGCGCCCCGTAGCCCGGACCCACCGCCGCCTTGACCGGGCTGATCATGTCCCCGATCACATATTCCGGCGCGTCATGCAGCAGTGCGGCCAGTTGCCAACGCGCGGCGATGCCCGGATTGCAGCGGCTGAATATCTCCTCGACAAGCAGGGAATGCTCGGCCACCGAATAGGGCCAATCCCCCCGCGTCTGCCCGTTCCACCGGGCCACGAAGGCCAGACCATGGGCGATATCCTCGATCTCGATATCCATCGGCGTCGGGTCCAGCAGATCAAGCCGCCGCCCCGACAACATCCTCTGCCAGGCACGCGGCTGTTTCATGCCCCTGCGGCCTTTTGCGCGTTCATCAGCATAGCCGACCGTTCCATTGTCCAATCCCGCCTCTCATGCTATCTGCCGCCGCAAAGCAAGGTTCAAGGAGCAACGGCAGATGCCGCAGGATTACATCGTCAAGGATATCGCGCTGGCCGAATTCGGGCGCAAGGAACTGACCATCGCCGAAACCGAAATGCCGGGCCTGATGGCCTGCCGCGAGGAATTCGGAGCCTCCAAGCCGCTCAAGGGCGCCCGCATTGCCGGTTCGCTCCACATGACGATCCAGACGGGCGTCCTGATCGAAACCCTCGTCGCGCTGGGCGCGGATGTGCGCTGGGCGTCCTGCAACATCTTCTCCACCCAGGATCACGCGGCCGCCGCGATCGCCAAGGCAGGCGTGCCGGTCTTCGCGATCAAGGGCGAAACGCTGGAAGAATACTGGGAATACACCGACAGGATCTTCCAGTTCGGTGGCGAGGGCGGCACCTGCAACATGATCCTCGACGATGGTGGGGATGCGACGCTCTACATCCTCCTCGGCGCGCGGGTCGAGGCGGGCGAAAAGGACATCATCGAGGTTCCCACCTCGGAAGAAGAGGTCTGCCTGTTCAACCAGATCAAGAAGCGCCTCGCCGCCTCGCCCGGCTGGTTCACCAAGCAGCGCGCCGCCATTCAGGGCGTGTCCGAGGAAACCACGACCGGCGTGCACCGGCTTTACGAGCTGCACAAGAAGGGCCAGCTTCCCTTCCCGGCGATCAACGTCAACGACTCCGTCACCAAGTCGAAATTCGACAACAAGTATGGCTGCAAGGAATCGCTGGTCGATGGCATCCGGCGCGCCACCGACACCATGATGGCCGGCAAGGTCGCCGTCGTCTGCGGCTATGGTGACGTGGGCAAGGGCTCTGCCGCCTCGCTGCGCGGCGCGGGCGCGCGCGTCAAGGTCACGGAGGTCGATCCGATCTGCGCCCTTCAGGCCGCGATGGACGGCTACGAAGTCACGATCCTCGAGGATGAGATCAAGACCGCCGACATCTTCATCACCACCACCGGCAACAAGGACGTCATCCGGATCGAGCATCTGCGCGAGATGAAGGATATGGCCATCGTCGGCAACATCGGCCATTTCGACAACGAGATTCAGGTCGCCGCCCTGCGCAACCACAAATGGACCAACATCAAGGATCAGGTGGACATGATCGAAATGCCCTCGGGCAATCGCATCATCCTTCTCTCCGAAGGCCGCCTGCTCAACCTCGGCAATGCCACCGGCCATCCGTCCTTTGTGATGTCGGCGTCCTTCACCAACCAGGTTCTGGCGCAGATCGAACTCTGGACCAAGGGCAAGGACTATGCACCCGGCGTCTATATCCTGCCGAAGCAACTCGATGAAAAGGTCGCGCGCCTGCACCTCAAGAAGATCGGCGTGAAGCTCACCGAACTGCGCCCGGACCAGGCCGCCTATATCGGCGTGAAACCCGAAGGCCCGTTCAAGCCGGAACACTACCGCTACTGATCTCTGGCCAAAGCCTCCGGATCGAACCCCCGTCCGCACCAGGACGGGGGTTTTTCGTGTCCAAACTGCCGAAATCCCGCCCGGCGGCAAAAACATTTTGCACGCCCAAGCGATGACCGTAAGCTTTCCTTACGGCGGGCAGGCCATCGCCGGACTTCAGGGAGAGTTTGAAGAACATGAGCAAAAGAGCCGAACTGATTGCGAAATACGCCGAAGACCTCAAGTCCAAGTGCAAGATCACGCCAGACATGGCGCTTCTGGAAAAGGTCACCATCGGCTGCGGCCCCGCCATCTACAGCGCCGACAGCGAAACCGTCGCCGCCTCCGACAAGGAAGAACTGGAACGCGTGAAAACGAACTTCCTGATGAAGAAGCTCGGTCTTCCGGATTCGCCCAAGCTGATGGAAGCGATCAACGCCGTGATCGACACCTATGGCCGGTCCGAACGGAACAAGTATCGTCCCGTTGTTTACTACATGCTGGTAAAGCATTTCGGCAAGGAAAAGGCCTACGCCTGAAGGCCGCCGCAGCGGATCGCCCCGCGCTGCGGCGCGGGGCAAGAACATCTAAAATCCGCGACACTATCCCTTTGCCCTGACCTGCGCCTTCCGGCAAGGTGATGGGGCAGGGCAGTATGTCCGGAACCCGATTTTCATATCACGCACAGCGCATGGGGAGTGTGTGGGGTGGATGGAGGGTTCCGTAGGGGTGCGGGCCCTCCATTTCCTTGTTTTGCTGCCCAACTGCAAAACCACGCGCCCTCTACCCCGTCAGTCCCCCCATGCGGCACAGGATCCGCCATTCTTCGGGCGTCACCGGCTGCACCGACAGTCGGGTATTGTTCACCAGAACCATCCGTTCCAATCCCGGCTCCACCTTGCAGGCCTCAAGGCTCACAGGCTTTGGCAAGGCTTCCACTGCCCTGACCATCACGCAATCCCAACGCGGATCATCCGTCGTGCTGTCCGGCGCACTTTCCCGGATAACCTCGACGATCCCCACGATCTCCTTCCCGATGTTGGAATGGTAGAAGAACCCCAGATCCCCAACCTTCATTGCCCGCATGTTGTTGCGCGCCTGATAGTTGCGCACCCCGGTCCACTCTTCGCCAACCGCCCCTTTCGCCACCTGATGCGGCCAGCCAAAGACATCGGGCTCCGACTTGAACAGCCAATAGGCCATCAGCCGATCACCTTCTTCCATTCCCGGACATCGACCGACTGGAACAATCCCGCCTTCGCATAGGGGTCCTGCACCGCCCAGTCCCGCGCCTGATCCAGGGTCTCGACAGTCAGGATGACCAGCGACCCCACCATCTCGCCCGCCCCGTTCAGGAACGGCCCCGCCATCTCCACAACGCCCGACGCTTCGATATGCGCCAGATGCGCCGGCCGGTTCTCCTGCCGCACATGCAGATGTCCCGGCTTGTCGATGCAGATCAACGCAACGCGCATGGTTCACTCCTTCTTCAACGGACGCGACAACAGCGTCTGCATTGCGGTGGAAAGGTCAAGCCTGCCATCCACAAGGGCGGCCACCATCGTCGTGACCGGCATGTCGAGATCAAGCTTTTTGGCAAGGTTAGAGACTGCTTTTGCCGTCGCCGCGCCCTCGACGGTGACAGATGGGTCGAAGCCCGTCCCCGCCCCCAAAGCCATGCCATACCGGAAATTCCGCGATTGCGCCGAAGTGCATGTCAGTATCAGATCGCCCAGCCCCGACAGGCCTGACAGTGTCTCCGTCCGCGCGCCCAGCAACAGGGCAAGCTTCGCCATCTCGGCATAGCCGCGCGTCATGAGGGCCGCCCTGGCCGACTCCCCCAATCCGGCGCCCATCACCACCCCGGCGGCAATCGCGATGACGTTCTTCAGCGCCCCTCCCAGCTCCGCACCAGTCACATCATCCGTTCGATAAAGGCGCAGAGTGGGCGTCGAAATCAGGCGTTGCAGCATCTCGCCGTCCCGGTCCTCCCGACAGGCAAGCGTCAGCGCCGTTGGCAATCCCCTCGCGATGTCGGCAGCAAAGCTCGGCCCTGTCAGAACCGCGTGTGGCGAACCCGGCAAAGCCTCTGCCATGATCGCAGAGGGGCCGGTCAGGGTCTCCAGATCAACGCCCTTGCAGCAGGCCACCAATGGGCGATCCGTCAGCGCCCTCCCTGTCGTCGCCAGAAACGCGCGAAGACCTTGCATCGGCAGGCAGAGCAGAACGGCCTGACTCTCCGCAATTTCCGCGATCTCCGCAGTAACAGAGACGTTTTCAGGAAAAACGACACCGGCCAATCGGGCGCGGTTCTCTCGCCCGTCCCGCATCGCCGCAACCTGTTCCCTGTCCCGCGACCAAAGCGATACGGCGCGCCCGTCACGGGCCAGCGTCACAGCCAGCGCCGTTCCAAACGCCCCGGCCCCGACAACCCCGATCCGCGGCGCGCTCACGCCTTTGCGCCTTTCTTCCCGGACCCGATCATCGGCACCGCCCGCCCGTCCAAAGGCCAGCGCGGACGCGCGATCAGGTCCGTGCCGGGCATCAGTCCCGCACGATGCTGTTCGATCCCGGCCCAGGCGATCATGGCGGCGTTATCGGTACAAAGCCGCAAGGGGGGCGCAACGAACCGCGCGCCGGATTCCGCACAAACAGTCTCTAACATTGCCCGAATGGCCTTGTTTGCTGCCACACCACCCGCCACGGCCAGCGCTGGCTCCGCCGGCCTCTCCGCCAGATGAACCGCCAGCGCGCGGCGTGTCTTCTCGGCCAGAACATCCGCTACCGCTGCCTGAAACCCGGCACAGAGATCGCGCCGATCCTGCACGGTGATCCCGCCCTTCTGTACCACCAGAGCATCCCGCGCCCGCAGCAGCGCAGTCTTCAGCCCCGAGAAGGAAAGGTCGCAACCGGGCCGGTCCAGCAGGGGCCGCGGAAAGGCAAAGCGCCTCGCATCGCCTTGGGCCGCCTCTGCCTCCACCACCGGCCCGCCCGGCTGTGCAAGCCCCAACAGCTTCGCCGCCTTGTCGAAAGCCTCACCCGGCGCATCGTCGATCGTGCCGCCAAGACGCCGGAACCGATCCACGCCGTCCACGATCAGGAACTGACAATGCCCGCCAGAAACCAGCAAGAGCAGATAGGGGAAGGCCAGCCCCTCCGTCAGCCGCGGGGTCAGGGCATGGCCCGCCAGATGGTTCACCCCCCAAAGCGGCTTGCCCGATCCTGCCGACAGGCCCTTGGCGATCATAACCCCGGACAAAACCCCCCCGATCAGTCCGGGACCAGAGGTCACGGCGATCCCGTCCACCTCTGCAAGGGAAAGCCCCGCCTCCGTCAGGGCGCGCTCCACGCAATCATCCAGCCGCTCTGCATGGGCCCGTGCCGCGATCTCCGGCACAACCCCACCAAAGGCCGCGTGCAGAACCGCCTGACCTTCCACGACAGAAGACAGAAGCTCAGGCGCGCCATTCTCGCCAAGTCGCACCACGGCGGCGGCACTGTCGTCGCAGCTCGATTCGATGCCAAGGAAGGTAAGCGCTGCCATATCCATTGCCCGCAGGGATCGCTTGGGGGTAACACCCTTGCCATGGCCCCGCAATCCCGCCCCCTTCCCCTGCTTCTCACCCGCCCCGCCACGCAGGGAGACCGCTTCGCCGCCGATCTGGCGGCCCGGTTGCCGGGCCGGTTCGACATGGTCCGCACACCGCTGATGGAACCCGCCTTCCTATCTCCGGTCTGGCCCGAGGCGGCATACACCGCCCTTATCCTCACCTCGGAAACAGGGGTCGAAGCCGCCGCCCGCCTGCGCGAGGCAGGGCGTACTCTGCCCACAACGGCATGGTGCGTCGGCGACCGTACCGCAAAGGTCGCAGAGTCGGCCGGATTTCGCGCCACCTCCGCACAGGGCGATGCCGAGGCGCTACTCGCCCTCATCCTCGCGTCCAACGATCCCGGCCCCTTCCTGCATCTGCGCGGCCGCGAGGCGCGCGGCGATATCGCGCCAAGGCTTGCCGCCCAAGGCAAACCCGCCCATGCCGCCATCGTCTATGCCCAGGAACCCTTGCCCCTGAACGGGCAGGCCCAGGCGGCGCTCTCCGGCCCTTCGCCCGTCCTCGTTCCGCTCTTTTCGCCGCGCTCCGCGGCGCTCTTTGCCGCGCAGGGTCCTTTCACGGCCCCACTGTGGATCGCAGCCATCAGTCCGGCCACGGCCCGGGCAACTGCACCTCTCGCACCGGCCCGGCTGCTTGTGGCTGATCACCCCGATGCTGCGGCAATGACGACCGTCATCGAAACGATGATGAACGACCCCGCTTCTTGAACCTGCAATGCTCCGGGGATTAGGGTGTCAGATGAACCGCCCGACACTGCCGGGAGAAGGAGCCGACCATGGCCAGACGCAAGAACGACGAATCCACCCCGGCGGAAGAGGGCGATCTGATGGCCGTGGTCGAGGCGACCGATCCACAGGCCATCGACTCTGCACCCCCCGTCCCGCCCGAACTGCCACCGGCCACCGAACCGACGGCGCAACCTCACCCAACCAGGGCCCCCGGTGGCGGCGGGGCAGGGGCCTTCCTTGCCATGGTCCTCGGCGGTGCCATCGCCGCAGGGGCGGGCTTCGGTCTCGCCCGCCTGATGCCCGATCTTCTTCCTCTCGGCACCGACAACACCCTCGCCGCCACTGTCGCCGCGCAGGCAGAAGAACTGGCCGCCCTGCGTGAACAACTCGCCGCCCTGCCTGCCAAGCCCGCTCCCGACCCCGGACTCGAATCTCGCATCACGGCCCTCGAGGCTGCCGCCGCCCCGGATCTCTCCACCCTTGACACCCGCCTTGCGACCCTTGAATCGCAAGTGGCGGCCTTGCCTGTAGCCTCAGGTAACGGCATTTCCGCCGATCCCGCCCTCCGCGCCGAACTCGCCGCCCTGAAAGAACAGGTGGCAACGCTCGGAACGGGTGGAACGGTTCCCGCCGATGTGATCGCCGCAGCCGAAGCCGCCGAGAACCGCCTCAAGGAGGCCGAAACCCGCGCCGCCGCCCTTGCCGAGCAGGCGACAAAGGCCGCTGCCGAGGCACGGCGCACGGCCGCGCTCGACCGCATCGCCGCCGCTTTCGACAGTGGGGCCCCCTTCGCTGCCGCTGCCGCCGATCTCGGCCCCGCCTTGCCAGCCGACCTTGCCGATCACGCCGCCACCGGCCTGCCCACCCTGCGCGAACTTCAGGACAGCTTCGAAGACGCCGCCCGTCGCGCCCTCGAAGATGCCCTTCGCGCGAACATGGGCGAAACCTGGACGGACCGGGTCTCCAACTTCCTCCGCAGCCAGACCGGCCTGCGGTCCCTCACCCCGCGCGACGGCGACGATCCCGATGCCGTCCTCTCCCGCGCCGAGGCGGCGCTGGGCGCTGGGCGCCTCGCCGACGCCCTCGCCGAACTCGATGCCCTGCCCGAAGCAGGCAAACCTGCCCTGGCCGACTGGGCTGCACAGGCCCGCATCAGAACCGCCGCTGAAGATGCGCTCGCGCAGCTCCAGGCACAGTAGAGGGCACCCGGAATGATCTGGTCCCTCGCCAAGGTTCTGCTGTTCCTTCTGATCCTCGCCACCCTTACCCTTGGGGCAGAGGTTCTGCTCAACACGGGGGGCGGCATCCGCATTGCCGTGGCCGGATACGAGTTTACCCTCGGCCCGCTTCAGGCATTCATCACCTTTCTCGTGATGATCGTCCTCGTCTGGCTCCTGATGAAGCTGGTGGGTTTCATCATCGCCCTCTTCCGCTTCCTCAACGGCGATGAAACCGCGATCAGCCGCTATTTCGACCGCAACCGCGAACGCAAGGGGTTCGAGGCTCTCTCCGAAGGTCTGATGGCATTGGCCGCTGGCGAAGGCCGCCTCGCCCTCAACCGAGCGATCAAGGCCGAGAAATACCTCGCCGACCCGCATCTCACCACGCTCCTCGTCGCCCAGGCGGCCGAGGCGGCAGGCGACACCCGCCGCGCGACCGAGGCTTACAAGGAACTGCTCTCCTCCGATGTCACCCGCTTTGTCGCCATCCGTGGCCTGTTGCGGCAAAAGCTGACCGAAGGCGATACCGATACTGCCCAGAAACTCGCGATCAAGGCGCTGGAACTGAAACCCCGGCACGAAGAGACGCAGGATATCCTGCTGAAACTTCAGGCTGAAAGCAGGGACTGGAAGGGTGCTCGCACCACCCTTGGTGCCAAGATGAAGGCGGGCGCCCTCCCGCGCGATGTCTATCGCCGCCGCGATGCCGTTCTGGCCCTGCAACAGGCGCAGACGATCCTTGATGAAGGCAGCAGTCTCGAATCGCGCGAAGCAGCCATCGAAGCGAACCGGCAATCCCCCGACCTGATCCCGGCCGCCGCCATGGCCGCTCGTGCTTTGGCAGAGAAGGGCGACAAGAAAGGGGCAACCCGCGTCCTCAAGAAGGCATGGGATGCCAAGCCGCATCCCGACCTTGCCGCCGCCTTTGCCGATATCGAACCGGGGGAAAGCCCCTCGCAGCGCCTCAAGCGGTTCCGCAATCTCGTCGCGAACCACCCGCAGCATGAAGAGACCCGCCTCCTGCTGGCGGAACTCAACATCGCCGCCGAAGACTTCCCCGAGGCGCGGCGCGCCCTCGGCGACATTGTCGAAACCCATCCCACCCAGCGCGCCCTCGCCATCATGGCCGCCATCGAACGCGGTGAAGGCGCAGACGAGGCGGTGGTGCGCGGCTGGCTGGCCAAGGCGCTCATCGCGCCGCGCGGTCCGCAATGGTGCTGCGACAAATGCCATGCGGTCCATGCCAAATGGGATCCGATCTGCGACAATTGCGGTGGCTTCGACACGCTGTCCTGGCGCGAACCGCCCGAACGCAGCGGCCCCTCCGCCACAGGGGCAGAGCTTCTGCCCGTCCTTGTTGCTCCGCCAAAGCCCGTATCGGACCCGCAACCGCAAGGGGAAGACAAGGCGCCCGAGGCGCCAACTGAACCGGAAGTCATCGACCTGGAGGCAATCGTCCGCAGGGGCGGCTAGGACAGTGCCGAAAGTGTCGGCACTTGCCTGAAAAGCAAGCCTTTACTTTGGGTTAACTATTCTTCCTCAACACCGAAAAAGCGCCCTTCGCAGGCATTAGGGCTTGCGTCTGCCGCAGGTTGCAGAAATAAAATTTCGCTATAGTTACGTCGCACAAAACGAAACTCGGGAGGAAACCAATGGATCGTCGTTCATTCCTGACCAAGGCCGCCGTCGGCGGTGTTGGTGCCGCAGCGCTGGCCGCTCCGGCCATCGCCCAGACTGCGCCCAAGGTCACATGGCGCCTCACCTCGTCCTTCCCGAAGTCGCTCGACACGATCTATGGCGGGGCGGAAGTTCTGTCCCGCATGGTGTCCGAGGCTTCGGAAGGCAATTTCCAGATTCAGGTCTTCGCTGCCGGCGAACTCGTCCCCGGCCTGCAAGCCGCCGATGAAGTGACCGCCGGCAATATCGAGGCCTGCCACACCGTCGGCTACTACTACTGGGGCAAGGATCCGACCTGGGCCGTCGCTGCAGCCGTTCCCTTCTCGCTCTCGGCGCGCGGGATCAATGCCTGGCACTACCATGGCGGCGGGATCGACCTCTACAACGAATTCCTCGCCCAGCATAACATCGTGGCACTTCCGGGCGGCAATACCGGCGTGCAGATGGGTGGCTGGTTCCGCAAGGAAATCAATTCGGTGGCCGATCTTCAGGGTCTGAAGATGCGGGTCGGTGGCTTCGCCGGCAAAGTCCTCGAAAAGCTAGGCGTCGTGCCGCAGCAGATCGCGGGTGGCGACATCTATCCGGCACTGGAAAAGGGCACCATCGACGCGGCCGAATGGGTCGGTCCCTATGACGATGAAAAGCTCGGCTTCAACAAGGTCGCGCCCTTCTACTACTACCCCGGCTGGTGGGAAGGTGGTCCGACCGTCCACTTCATGTTCAACAAGGCCCAGTACGACGCGCTGCCGCCGCAATACCAGTCTCTGCTCCGCACCGCGGCGCAGGCGGCTGATGCGAACATGCTCCAGATGTACGATTACAAGAACCCCACCGCGATCAAGTCGCTGGTCGCCGGCGGCGCACAACTCCGCCCCTTCTCGCCCGAAATCCTCGAAGCCTGCTTCAACGCCGCGAACGAGGTCTATGCCGAGATGGAGGCAACCAACCCCGCCTTTGCCAAGCTCTGGGGGTCGATCAAGGCCTTCCGCAAGGAAAACTACACCTGGGCGCAGGTGGCGGAATACAACTACGACACCTTCATGATGCTGCAACAGAACGCCGGAAAGCTCTGATCACAGCCATCACGGCAAAAGGCAAAACCCCCGGTCGAAGGACCGGGGGTTTTTTCGTTCAGTCGCCTGTCGCCGGGGCCTGCAACGCGGCCGGGGGCTGGCCCAACCCGCCCCCAGGCTGCAAGGCGGGCGGCGTGCCAAGTCCACCCGGCGCCGGCGCGGTGGCTCCGCCTCCGGGCTGCAACCCGGCTGGCGCACCAAGTCCGCCGCCCAACGCGCCCGGTTGCCCCAAACCCCCAAGACCCCCGCCCAGCGGTTGCAGCGTCGGCATCTCGATGGTCACGGTCGCAGGGTCCACCACCGGCGCCTTGTAATGCAGCACAAGCTGCGGGAAGACGATCACCACCACCACCATGAAAAGCTGGATCATGATGAAGGGGATAGACCCGGCATAGATCTGATCCGTCCGGACCGGATCTTCCAGCTTGCCCGTCACCGTGTCCCTGTAGCGCGATTTCGGCGCAACCGACCGCAGGTAAAACAGCGCAAATCCGAAGGGCGGCGTCAGGAACGACGTCTGCATGTTCATGGCAAGGATCACCCCAAGCCAGATCAGGTCGATCCCCAGCGCATCCGCGGCCGGAACGATCAGCGGCACGATGATGAACACCAGCTCGAAGAAATCCAGGAAGAAGCCAAGCAGGAACAGCACAAGGTTCACCACGAAAAGGAACCCGTATTCGCCTCCGGGGACAGAGGTCAGCAGATGCTCCACCCAGACATGGCCATTAACCCCATAGAAAGTCAGCGAAAAGACCCGCGCTCCGATCAGGATGAACATGACAAAGGCCGACAGTCGCGTCGTCGCTGCAAGGGCCTGGGTGATCACCGTGAGTTTCAGCCGTCGCTTCATGAAGGCGAGGATCAGCGCCCCCACCGCCCCCATCGCCCCGGCTTCGGTCGGCGTCGCCAGTCCGATGAAGATCGTCCCAAGAACCAGGAAGATCAGCGCAAGCGGAGGGATCAGCACGAATATCACCTGCTGCGCCAGCCGCGACATGGTGTTCAGCCCCAGCATCTTGTCGGCCAGCGTATAGCCATAGATGACCAGAACGCCCACGACGGCGCCAAGGATATCCGCATTCGCCCCATGCGTCGGATAAAGCCAGACATGCGCGCCATAGCCGATCGCCATCAGTGCGACCATCGCCACCAGCAGGGACTTCACCCCCCGCCCCAAGGTCCGCACTTCGGGCGGCAGGGCAGGCACCGCATTGGGCCGGAAGATCGACAGCAGGAAGATATAGGCCATGTACAGCCCGGTCAGGATCAGCGCCGGAAGGATCGCCCCGTGATACATGTCCCCGACAGACCGCCCCAACTGATCCGCCAGCACGATCAGGACAAGTGACGGCGGCACGATCTGCGCCAGCGTCCCGCTCGCCGCGATCGTCCCCGCCGCCACGCGCCGGTCATAGCCATAGCGCAGCATGATCGGCAGGCTGATCAGCCCCATCGCGATCACCGACGCCGCCACGACCCCCGTCGTCGCCGCCAGCAGTGCGCCCACCAGGATCACCGCATAGGCCACGCCACCCCGGATCGGCCCGAACAGTTGCCCGATCGTGTCCAGCAGGTCCTCCGCCATCCCGGATCGTTCCAGCACGATCCCCATGAAGGTGAAGAAGGGAATGGCCAGCAGCGTCTCGTTCGACATCACCCCCCAGATGCGGTTCGGCAAGGTGTTCAGCAGCGGCCAGTCCAGCGTGATCGACCCGCCCGAAAGCGGCGCCAGCTCCACCCCGATGAAAAAGAAGACAAGCCCGTTCGCCGCGAGGGCAAAGGCCACCGGATAGCCAAGGATCAGAAAGATCACCAGGCTCGCAAACATGATCGGCGCAAGGTTCAGGGCAATGAATTCAATCATTTCCGCACCTCTTCCAGCAAGGCCTGCGCTTCAAGCTCGGCCTGTTCCTTTGCGTTGTGGAACGGATGCGGGTCCTCGATCAGCCCGCGCATGATGGCGATCTTCTTGATGATCTCCGAAATGCCCTGAAGCGTCAGAAGGATGAACCCGACCAGCAGGATCGCCTTCGCCGGCCAGATGATCAGCCCGCCGGAATTCGTCGAAACCTCGCCGCTCCGGAAGGATGAGGCGACATAGGGCACAAGGTAATAGACCATCAGCAGCGCGAAAGGCATCAGGAAGAACAGATGTCCCAGCAGGTCGATCCACTGCCGCGTCCGGTCGCTCACCCGGCCATAGAGAACGTCGATCCGCACATGTTCGTTCTGCTTCAACGTGTAAGCCGCAGCCAGCATGAAGGCCGCGCCGAACAGATACCATTGCAGTTCCAGCCAGGCATTGGACGAAGTCGAAAACACCTTCCGCACCACCGCATTGCCCGCACTGACCAGAATGGCGATCAGGATCAGCCAGCCGACAGCCTTCCCCACGATCACGTTGAAACGGTCGATGAGTGCCGAGAGTCCAAGCAGACCCTGCATCCGAATTCCCCCCTGAAGCCCAGCCGTTCAGACGGCCTTTTCTTGGCTTACCTAACTAGGGGACGTGGGGGGGTGCGTCAATCGAAAGGGTCGGGAAGCGACCTTTCGCATGTCGATTCCGTACTGCTCGGCATTTGCTCAATCGCATGATTTTTCGTCACTTTTCCACAGGACGCGGCCTTGCTGGCAGTTGCAATCCCCATGGGACGGGCGCATCCTCACAGGCAGGCTCACATGACCCTGGTTTGCTGCCTTCCCGGCCTTTAATCACCGTTAACACGTCCTACTTTTGCCGTTATTGAAAGCGACCCTGACAGCGGGGCTAACTGATTTGCGTGTGACCCTTCCACTCGGGGCAACGTGACCAAGGAATGGGACGTGGTGTAATGAGAATACTCGCGATCGACGACGATCCTGTGTTTCTCGAGCTGTTGGCCGGCATGCTCAAGATGATCGGCTACGCACAAGTCACGACCATGCCCTCCGGCGAGGAGGCGCTGCACGAGCTGGATTATTCCGGCACGCTCTACGATTGCATCCTGTCCGACATGCAGATGCCCGACATGGACGGTGCGGCCGTCACCTCGGCGATCCGTTCGCGCACGGCTTACCGCCAGACCCCGATCCTGATGATCACCGCCATGTCCGGCAAGAACGCCGTGGACGAAGCCTTCGCCGCAGGTGCGACCGACTACATCACCAAACCGCTCGACATCATCGAACTCCGCGCCCGGATCGGGATGGTTGATCGGCTGCTCGCCGAACGTCGCCGTCTTGCCGAATTTGCCCGCCTCGTCGGACAGCGCGCCGCCGCAACGGAAATCAAGGCCGAATTCGACACCCCCATCCTCATCCCCGGTTTCGACCGCGGGATCGAGTTTCTGGCGATGGAAAACTACCTCCTCACCCTTGGGGTAAAGCGGATGTATTCCACATCCGCCTTCGCGATCCACGTCAAGAACGCTGGCATCATCTTCAACAAGGCATCCGGGGCAACCTATGTGCAGATGCTCGGCGATGTCGGGGCACAGATCGTGGATGCGCTCAAGACCGAAGAGGTGATGATCGCCTATGCCGGCAGCGGCACCTTCGTCTGCATGACGGAACGTGATCTTGGCCAGTCGCCGGACGATCTCGAAATCCTCATCAACATCGGTCTGATGGATTTCGAAACGATCTACGCCTCTGACCGCCTGCCGGTGCCGCAGGTCCGCGTGGGTGAACCGGCGCGCAGCGCCTTCCTCTCCCCCACCAAACCGACGCGCATCCTGGAACGCGCGATCCAGTCGGCAACGACGCCGCCTGAAAAACGCACGAAGAACGGGCAACTCGTCGCATGACAGCCGTCGGGGTCTGGGCCGGCCAGAACGCCGATCACCCGCTCGCCCGCGCCGAGCAGATGTTCCGCATGGCGGCCGGCGAAAGACTCGATATCCTCGCCTCTGGCTGGATGCGCCTTGAAACGGGCCGCGACGCGGCCCGCGCCCGCAACGACATCCGCATCGTGGCGCACAAGATCGCCGGAGTTGCCGCATCGCTCGGCCATACCCGCCTCGGGCAGGTCGCCGATGATGTCGAACAGCTTTGCACGAAGGAAGCCGCGCATGATGTCCTGCTCCGGTCACTGCGCGAGCTGATGTCCTGCCTCGCCGAACTGACGGAAGATTAGCTCTTCACCACCAGCGACCGGATGGCCTTCGTCACGTCGCTCATCGTCAGCGGCTTTGAAACGCAGCTATCGAAACCCCAGATCAGATATTCCACGATCTGATGCGACATCGCATTTGCGGTAACGGCGATGATTGGCACACGCCCCGATCCTGCGGCCGCCTCGCGCATCCGGATCTCCTCAAGCGCTCCCTTGCCATCCATGACCGGCATCGCAATGTCCAGAAGCACCGCATCGAACTTTCCGGGCTCCCAGGCCTGAACCGCCTGCAACCCGTCATCCACCGTCGTCACCGTCGCCCCGCAACGCGTCAGCATCAGTTCCAGCACGGAACGGTTCGTTCCGTTGTCATCCGCGGCAAGGATACGCAACCCGTCCAGACGCCCATCGACAGACCGCTCCGCCGGCACGGGCGCAGGCTCCGGGGCGGCCTCGGTCACCGGCAGGGGCAGGGTCACCCGGATCGTCGTTCCCACGCCGGGGGCCGATGAAACCCGCACCTCCCCGCCCATCCGGTTCACCAGCGTCCGCGTGATCGCCATGCCCAGCCCGGTGCCGCCAAACCGCCGCGTGACCGAACTGTCCGCCTGGCGAAACTCCTCATGCAGCCGCTCGATCTCTTCGACACTCATGCCGATACCCGTGTCGCGCACCTCAAGCACCAGAGGCGTCCCCAGGCGACCCGAAACCTCGACGGTCACCTCGCCGCGATCCGTGAACTTGATCGCATTGGACACAAGGTTGTGCAGAATCTGCTGCACCCGGAACGGATCACCCATCCGCCGCAACTCGGCCCCGGTGGAGACGAGCACCTCGAAATCCAGGCCCTTCTCATCGGCCTTCAACCGGTGCAGGTCTTCCACCCTCTCGGCCAGTTCGACGGGGCTGAACGGAACATTCTCCAGTTCAAGCTTGCCCGCCTCGATCTTCGACATGTCCAGAATGTCGTTCAGGATGTTCAGCAGGGTCTCGCCGGATTTGCGGATCGTGCCGATCATCCGCTTGTGCTCCGGATCGGTCAGCGCCGCCTCCAGAACCTCCGCCATCCCCAGCACGCCATTCATCGGTGTCCGGATTTCATGGCTCATATTGGCCAGGAACATGGATTTCGTCCGGCTGGCCAGCTCGGCCCGCGCCTTCGCAAGGTAAAGCTCCGTCACGTCGGACCCGACGCCGCGATATCCCAGAAAGACCCCCGACCGGTCAAAGACCGGTTGGCCCGAAATCCGGAACCACCGTTCCACGCCATCGGGCGCGTTCGGCGCACGATAGACGAAGTTTCGAAAGGCCTTGTGTTCGCGCTGGGCAATCAGAACCGACTCCCAATCCGCGCTGGCCCGCACCTCGGGATGGCTTGCCAGCCATTCCTCCCGTGTCCTGCCCAGGATGCTCCCCGCGGTCAGGCCAAGCTGTTCGACATGCTCCGTCCCCGAAAGATAGGAGAAGCGCAGGTTCTGATCCTGTTCCCAAAGCCAGCCGTCGGTAACGGCAGCAATGTCGGAAAACCGCTGTTCCGCATTCGCCCGCTGCGCCAGCGCCTGTTCAAGCTCGGCCTTCGCCCGGATCAGCGCCGCCTCGCGTGACTTCAGTTCCGAAATCTCGATCTGGATGCCCGCCATCACCTTCGGCGTTCCGTCCGGCTTCCGGCGCACCACCCTTGCGCGGTCCAGCACCCAGATCCAATGCCCCGCCCGATGCCGCATCCGGTACTCGGCTTCGTAACTGTCGTCTTCACCCTCGCTGCACCGACGCAGCTCCGCCTCCACCCAATCCTTGTCATCCGGATGGATCAGGGTGCTCCATGTCTCATAGGTGATGAGGGGCAACTCCTTCAGATCATAGCCCAGCATCGCGGCCCAGACGTCATTCACGATCTGTCCGACCGAATCGAAATCCCAAGTCCAGGTTCCGACCTGCGCCCCTTCGATCACGTCCCGCAGACGACGTTCCGCCAGAAGCAGCGCCTCGGGTGTCACCAGGCCCCAATCAGGCTCGGCGCTGGTGCGGCTCGGCTTCTCGGGGTCAGGGGTCATCCGCGCCTTCCAGGGCCAGTGTCGAACCACGGATCACTCCAATTGCAGGATGGATTCGATTGTCGAAAGGAAGGTCTCGGCTGTAAGCGGTTTCGGCAGCACGGCATCAATCAATCCGTCCTGCTTGCGGATGTCCACGCGGTCGGCATCGGCGGTAAAGCGGATCACCGGGGTCGCGGCATTGCTGGAATTTCCGGACCGCAGATAACGAATCACACGGTCACCCGTGATGTGCGGCATGTTGTGGTCGAACAGCATCAGGTCGTATTTCGTGCCCAGCGCCGCCTCCAGCGCGCTGCGCCCGTCCCCGACCACGGTCAATTCGATATTGGGCGCCGCCGAAAGGAACGCCATCACGATCTGCTGATTCACCTCGTCATCCTCCGCAAGAAGGACACGATACTTCTGCTGATACGACGCCGCGTTCATTCGAAAACCCTGTGTGCGATCACTCGTCCGATTCCACGTCATCACAACTCATGGGCGAGAATGTGGTGAAATCGCGGATAGAAATACTTCTTAACACAGAAGCATATTCGGAGAGTCGTTCAAGCAATATTTGGATGGCACATCGCCTCAGTTGCGCAACAGTGTTTTGACTGCATGCAGCAGCTCCTTCCGCTTGAAAGGTTTGGCAAGGTGGGTGTCAAACCCGCCCATGATATAATCCGCCACCTGGTTCGGCATGGCATTGGCAGTCACCGCGATGGCCGGAACCGGGTCCACGCCGCCACGCCCCTCGCGGTCCCGGATTTCCGCCAGTGCGCGCAGGCCGTCCATCACCGGCATCGTGATGTCCAGAAGCAGCAGGTCAAACGGGCTCGCCTGTGCCTGTGCCCTCTCCCAGGCAACCACAGCTTCCTGGCCATTCTCCACCATGGTCGTGCGCAACCCGGTCTGCCCCAGCATCTCTGCAAGAACCATCCTGTTGGTCACATTGTCGTCTGCGATCAGAAGGTTGCGCCCGTTCAGGGCAGTCAGGTCCGGGGCTTCGTCCGGTTCCGGGCCGGCCACCGAACCGATTGCCGCCTCTGCCAACGGGATCACCACCCGCACTTGCGTTCCCTCGCCCGGCCGGCTTTGCAGCGAGATCATCCCCCCCATCAGCAGCACCAGTTGCCGCACGATGGAAAGGCCAAGCCCTGTCCCGCCAAAGCGCCGCGTCATCGACCCGTCCGCCTGCTCGAAACTCTCGAAGACGCGCGACAGCTGGATCTCGGTCATCCCGACGCCGGTATCCGAAACGTCGATGTTGATCGGTTTCCCGGGCTTGCATGAAAGCTTGAGCCGCACCCGTCCCTGCTCGGTGAACTTGATCGCATTGCTCAGAAGGTTGTTCAGGATCTGGGTCAACCTATGCGGGTCACCCATGCGCGGAAGGTCCGCCCCCGCGCTGGTCAGGACCTGCAACTCCAGCCCCTTTTCCTCCGCCTTCACCCGATGCAGCGCCTCGACCTGCGCGAGGACGTCGGAAAGGACCATCGGCACCTCTTCCAGCACCATCTTTCCCGCTTCGATCTTCGACATGTCGAGAATCGAATTCAGAACTGTCAGCAGCGTTTCCCCCGACCGTCGGATCGTCGCCACCATCTGCTTCTGCTCCGGCACCTCGACGATGCTGTCCAGAACCTCGGCCATGCCAAGGACACCATTCAGAGGCGTCCGGATTTCATGGCTCATATTGGCCAGGAAGATGGATTTCGCGCGGCTCATCTCTTCCGCCCTTGAACGCGCCTCTTCCAGTCGCGCCGTCGAGGCCAGTTCATCCGTGATATCCGAGAAGGACACCACCACCTGCTGCCCGCCATCCAGCGGAGTCAGCGGCACTGCATTGGCCGAAAGCACCCGCCGCGTCCCGTCCGCCAGATGCACGGCAAAGCGGATATCCCGCACGATCCCGCCCTGCGCCATAGCCAGCCGGAAAGGCAACTCGTCATCCGGCAACGGCGATCCATCCACCCGCTGCAATTTCCAGCCCGGATCGTTATAGGCCCGTCCTCGCAACTGGGATCGTTCCAGCCGCAGGATGCGCTCCGCCTCCTGGTTGGCATAGGTGATCGCGCCGCGCTCGTTCAGCACCGCAAGCGCGGCGATCGAGGTATCCATGACCTCCGAAAGATAGGCGCGCCCGGTCTGAAGTTGCCGTTCCAGCCGCTTCCGGTCGGAAATGTCCAGATGCACCCCCGCCATCCGCAAGGGCGTGCCATCCGCTGCACGCTCCGTCACCTGCGATCTGGACAGGACCCAGGTCCACCCGCCGTCATCATGCCGCAGCCGGAACTCGATCTCGCTGAAGCTGTCATCGGTTCCCATCTCGGTGCGGAACGGATTCGGCAGCAGCGTCACATCTTCCGGATGCACCGAGGCGCGGAACTCGGCCAGAGAGAAAACCCCCGGCTCCGCGGCCGTGCGGCCCAGCATCTCTGCCCATCTTCCGCCGACATGCAGGACATCCGCGCTGATGTCCCACTCCCAGGTTCCCACCGCGGCGCCGTCGATGATGCTGCGCAGATTGCGCTCCGCCTGGTCGCGTTCGGCAAGCGCGGCGCTCAGTTCCTGATTGGCTGCGTCGAGGGCCGCAATCTGGTTGTGCCGTGCCGTCACGTCGATGGCGATGGCAACGATGCCCCCGTCCGAGGTGCGTGTATGCAGCCGCCGCATCCACCGCCCGTCGGGAAGCTGGATCTCATCCTGATCGAACGGCTTGCGATAGGCCGCCATCCGCTTGGCCACCCAGGCCTCGCGTTCCTCCTCCGTCTCGCAGGGTCCGAAGACGCCAAGCTCCACACCCTTCCGCAGGATCGATTCGAGGCTCGCTCCCTCGCCGGCAAAGGGCGCAAGCTGCGGCACCATCTCGTGATAGGCGCTATTGGCGACGACCACGCGCTCCTTGTCATCCACGATGATCACCGCATCCGGCAGCGCGCGCACAGCATTCTCCAGCCGTTCGCGCGCCTCGGTCGCGCTGCGGGCCAGTTCGGCCATGGCGGCCTCCTGCTCCTTCAACTGTGTCACGACCGTCTCGATGGTCACGAACCCGGCCAGATCCCCCTGCGCGTCATGCAGCGGCACCACGTTGAAATCTATCCAGTAGCGATTGCCCCAGCGATCCTGGTTGATCGTGGTTCCCGAATAGGCTTCGCGCAGGCGGATGGCATCATGCACGGCTTCGGCATTCATCGGGTCGATCCCCGGTGCCCGGACGATGTCCCCCAGATAGCGCCCGCGCACCTCTTCCAGGGTCCAGCCCGTCTGCCGCTCGAAAGCCGCGTTGCACCAGACGATGTTCTCATCAAGGTCGATGATGCACACCAGATTGGACATCGATTCGACGATCTTGCCCAGTTGCGTCAGCTCGTCCCGCATCCGGGTATCCGCGGTCACGTCGCGCACAAGGAAGATCACGCTGGGCTGCGTGTCGGGCGTATCCGACGGCTTCACCGCCCCTGTCAGTTCAAACCAGTGCGGCCCATCCGGCAGGTCCAGACGGTAGCGGACTCCGTCCACCCGCCCGGTGGCCAGCGCCTGTTCAAGCGCCCCTTGCACCAGCTTGGCCACCTTCTGGGGCAGCAGTTCCGCGAAACTCTTGCCCCGCAGCGCTTCGGGCGGCGCAATCATCAGATGCGCCGGCCCGGCAACAAACTCGGCAAATCGCCCGTCAGCCGTCACTTCGAACAGAAGGTCGGGCAGGGCGGCCAGCGTCGCCTCCAGACGGCGCGTCGTATCCAGATAGCGACGTTCGGTCTCGCGCCGCGCCAGCACGGTTTCCAGAACCTCCGCCGCCGCCTTCATCCTGTCGATCTGCAACGGGCCGAAATCCGTCCGTGGCGTGGCATAGACAAAGGCCAGAACGCCGGTCAACCGCCCGTCCTCGTTGATCGGCAACGCCAGCAATGCCCCGCAGGCCAGCACCTCTTTCAACGGATGATCGTCGGGCAGGGCGGTCCGGTCGGCCACATAGGCGGGCAGATTTGCGGTCAGATCCGGAAGAAAGGGCTGAACCAGAAGATCCTGGTCGCAGGTGACGGGCGAAAGTCCCGGCGCCATGTAGCTAAATCTTTTGCGAAGGTGGCCGTCTTCCATACGGAAGAGACAGGCCCAGCCCGCGCCGGATACCTCTGCCAAACGTCCGATAGACCGTGTCACGGCCTGGTCGAGATTTGGCAAGGGCGTCCGCACCAGCTCGTTGAGCATGCGCACAACCGAAATCTCTTCGGGCACCCCGACCTCCTGCACTGCGCCCGCAGGGAAATCCCTGCTGCGCCACCCCCGAAGGTTCATAAACATCAACCGATCTTGAATCACAATATCCCCGCGGTTGAATGCACCGTTCCCGTATTGCGCCTTATCCGCTTGCTGCGCCGCTTCACGGGGATAATCATGCAAACATGAAGGAATTGTTGACAGACGGCCGACTCGGCCTGCCCATGACGGCCATCACATTGGTCGGCATGGCCCTGGTCCTTTGTGATTCCTTTCTCCTGCCCTTGCCCCCGAAACTGGCCGATGCCGCGCTCTGGTCCGTCTATCTTGCCGGGGGCATTCCAGCCGCGCTTTCCGCCCTCCGCGCGCTCTGGGTAGACCATATCCTCGACATCGACCTGCTCATGGTCATCGCCGCTCTTGCCGCCGCCGCCGTGGGCGCGGCCGTCGAAGGCGCGGTCCTTCTCACGCTCTTCTCCCTCTCGGGCACCCTGGAGGAAAGGGCCATGGGCAAGGCCCGCCGCGCGGTCGAGGCGCTGATGGCCCTGCGCCCGGAAACCGCGATCCGCCGCAAGGCGGATGGCAGCACCGAAGAAGTGGCCGTCGCCCAGCTCGCCATCGGCGACACGGTCATCCTGCGCCCGGGCGCGCGCGTGCCGGTGGACGGCACGCTGATCGAAGGCGAAGGCGCCCTGGATGAATCCTCGATCACGGGCGAGTCGATCCCCGCGCAAAAGGCCCCCGGCGCAAAGCTGCACGAAGCAACGGTCAACCTGACCGCCATCCTCGCCCTGCATGTGGACCGCCCGCTGTCGCAATCCACCGTGGCCCGCATGATCCGCATGGTGACCGAGGCCCAGGCGATGAAGGCCCCGTCCGAACGTTTCTCGGAATGGTTCGGTCAGCGCTATACCGTGGCGGTCCTTCTCGGCTCCACCTTGCTCTTCCTCCTCTTCATCCGCCTCGGCATGCCCGAGGCGGACGCCCTCTATCGCGCCGCCACCATCCTTGTGGCCGCGAGCCCCTGCGCCGTGGTCATCTCCGTTCCGGCCGCCATCCTTTCCGCCCTGTCCGCAGCCGCCCGGGGTGGGGTCCTGTTCAAGGGAGGGGCGGCGCTGGAACGCTTGGCCGAAGTCCGCACCTTCGCCTTCGACAAAACCGGCACCCTCACCACCGGCAAGGCTGAAGTCACGCAGATCATCCCGCTCCAGGGTCCGCCCTCCGCCCTTCTTGCCCTCGCCGCCGGGCTCGAGTCGCAGTCGGAACACCCCATCGCCGCCGCCATCCGCCGCGCGGCCGAGGCTCAGGGTCTGACGCCGCTTTCCGTAACAGAAGTCAATTCCAATCCCAGCGAAGGCATCACAGGCCTTAACGACGGCGCGCAGGTCTGGGCCGGAAACCCGCGCATGCTGCAAAGGATGCAGGCGGCCGGGGATCACCCCGCCCTTTCCGCCGTTCAGGACGGGGCGGAAACCGTGGTCTATTTCGGGACCGGCAAAAAACTTCTGGGTGTCATCACCGTGGCCGACCAGCCGCGCGAAACCTCGCGCCTTGGGCTTCAGGCTCTCCGCGCCGCCGGTATCACCCGGCTGTGCATGATGACGGGCGACCGCCGCCCGGTCGCGCTCCGCATCGGGGCGGCGCTTGGCCTCGCGCCGCAGGACATTCACGCCGATCTTCTCCCCGGCGAAAAGGTCCGTCTTGTCGATGATCTCGCCCGCGAGGGGCCGGTCGCCTATGTCGGCGATGGCGTGAACGACGCCGCCGCGCTGGCCCGCGCCGATGTGGGCATCGCCATGGGCGCCGCCGGAAGCGAAGTCGCCTTGCAGGCTGCGGAAGTGGCGCTCCTGTCCGAAAACATGGAACGGCTTGCCGCCGCCCACCACCTCGCGCGCCGGACGGCGCGGATCATCCGCCAGAACCTCGCCTTCGCCCTGGGTGCGATGGTGGTCCTCGTGATCGGAGGATTGTTCTTCGATCTTCCCCTTCCCCTCGCCGTGATCGGGCACGAGGGGGGCACGCTTCTCGTCGTTCTGAACGGTTTGCGGCTGCTCTTCGACCCCATCCGAACGGATGCACGCAACTGATGCTAAATCATAACCAATAGGCGAGAAAACCCGCTAACTACCTCTATTGGTTGCAATTCTGCCCAGTCCTGGTCGCAGAGATGTGCCGATATTGCCCCGTTTCGGCCCCAACCACGCCCCGCGGGAAATGTCCCCTGTACTCGCTGCTCTGCCATTCCTGGGGACTACCATGCTCGCTCGCCTGTTCCACCACTCTCATGCCCGTGCGCCTCGCACCGGTATCGCGTGGCTCGCCATCGTGATCGGCCTTTCGTCAACGATGCCTGCCCTCGCCATCGACGCGCGCCGCCCGACCGTGGACATGATCCCGATCCGGGCCGAGGCACATCCGCCGCCCGGCGCCCGTGGCCTCTGCGCCACCTATGACTGGGCTTGCGCGACCTCCGGTCAGTTCCTGCCCATCGGTGAAAGCGTCATGCAGACGGTGCGCGCCGTCAATTCCAAGGCGAACCGCATCATCCGCCCGGTCTCCGACATCAATCAGTACCGCATCGCGGAACGCTGGTCGCTGCCGACCGCGCGCGGCGGGGATTGCGAAGATTACGCACTTTACAAGAAACGCGAACTGATCCGCGCCGGCATTCCGGCCGAACAGCTCCTCATCGCCGCGGTGCTCGATCGCAAGCGTCAGTCCCATGCGGTCCTGATCCTTCGCACCGGCACACAGGATCTCGTCCTCGACAACATGACCTCGCGCATCCTTCCCTGGCACAAGACGGGTTACACCTTCCTGCGTCTGCAAGATCCGCGCCAACCCGCGCGCTGGGTGTCGGTCATGGCGGGCGGGATGCTTCCCAATAGCTGACCGGAACGCGCAATCCCCCGCCTGTCCATCGCCACTGCCGAACGGGCGCATTGACGCGTCAGGTCCAGCGAGGCCTTATCGCGCGGGATCACAAGACCAAGAAACGGACATGAGCGTGAGCAGTCTGGAAAAAGCCCTCGCCGAGCGCTGCGAGGACGCCGGAGAGGCCGAGGAGGACGGCCGCTTCGAACAGGCCATAATCCTCTGCAACGAAGTCACCCGCATCGACCGCAAGCAGCCGCAGGTCTGGAAGATACGCACCCGCGCCTTCATCGGGATGGAACGGCTCGACCTTGCCCTCGAAAACGCGCGCGAGGCGTCCAAGCTCTTTCCCGGCTCGATCACGCACCGCATCATGCAGGCACGGATTCACGTCCTCGCCCGCCGCTGGGACAAGGCCTCGGCCATCTATCGCGCCATCCTGCGCGACACGCCCGTCCATCTGAACTCGATCCGAGAATTGATGGATTTCGAAAACATCGCCCCGGACGATGACATCTATCACCGTCTCGCCAAGGCCGCCGACGACCCCGAAATGAAGGCCTATGATCGCGCCTCCACCTGGTTCCTGCGTGCCCAGATCCACATGGTCGCTGGCGAAGACGACATGGCCTTCCGCCTCTTCGACGAAGGCAACCGCCGGATGCGCGACGAGGTGCATGAAAACCGCCGCCTCGAATACGCGTTCAGCCGCCTTCTTCCGGAACTCGATGCCGCCTTCCAGCGGCGATATTCCCCGATGAAGGCACCCGATCCCTGCCCGCTTCTGGTGATCGCGGGGCTGCCGCGCTCGGGAAAGACCCTTCTGGAAAAGCTGCTCGGTTCGCAAAGCGCGCTCTTCGCCGTGGGCGAGACCTCGGTTCTCTACAACCTGTTCCTCGATGTCGATCGGACAGGCGGCGCCGATGGCACGATGCAGGCCCTCCGCGCCTTGCCCGGCCAGCCGATCCGCGATCACTTTGCCGACCGTCTGAAACATGGGCCGAAGAAGTCCGCGCTGCGCTGCATCGACACCACGCCGGGCAGCCTTGAACAGCTTGGCCTGCTCGGGCCGCTGCATCCGGATGTGCCCATCATCTTCGTCCGTCGCGACCCGCGCGATCTCGCCGCCTCGCTCTATTTCAAGCAGTTCAACAAGGCGCATCGCTACACCTACGATCTCGGCACGGCCGCCCGCGCCATCGCCCGCACCGAATTTCTCGCGCGGCGCTGGATGGCCACGATGCCCAATCCCATGGCCGAAATCCGCTATGAAGAGATGGTCGCCGATCCCGTCGGCACCGCCACCCGCCTGCTCACCCAGTTCGGCCTTCCGGTCGAGGATGCTGCCCTCCGCCAGGCCGCCGGCGATGACGGCCGCGCGCTGAACCTTCTGCCGGGGCGGTCGCTGGATGGCGTCGGCGCGATCCGGGCCGATCTGGTGGGGTTCTCGGAGCGGTTTGCCCGGCAGCTCGAACCGGTGCTGCCCGCCTATGAGGCCGAAAGGCGCGATCTCGGCTGATCCATAACGGCTGATCGGAAAAGCGAAAGCCCGCACCGAGATGCGGGCTTTCCTGTTTTATCACAAGCTGGCCTCAGGTGTTGCAGCCACCGCCGCCGCCATTGCCGCCGCCCGAGCCGCCGCCATTGCCGCCACCCGAACCGCCACCGTTGCCGCCACCCGAGCCGCCGCCATTGCCGCCACCCGAGCCGCCGCCATTGCCGCCACCCGAGCCGCCGCCATTGCCGCCGCCCGAACCGCCGCCATTGCCGCCGCCCGAACCGCCGCCATTGCCGCCGCCCGAACCGCCGCCATTGCCGCCGCCCGAACCGCCGCCGTTGCCGCCGCCCGAACCGCCGCCATTGCCGCCACCCGAGCCGCCGCCGTTGCCGCCACCCGAACCGCCACCATTGCCGCCGCCGGAGTTCCCGCCATTGCCGCCGGAGTTGCCCCCATTGCCACCGGAGTTCCCACCATTGCCGCCGGAGTTGCCCCCGTTGCCACCGGAGTTCCCACCATTGCCGCCGGAGTTGCCCCCGTTGCCGCCGGAGTTCCCACCATTGCCACCGGAGTTGCCCCCGTTGCCACCGGAGTTCCCGCCATTGCCGCCGGAATTACCCCCGTTGCCACCGGAGTTCCCGCCATTGCCGCCGGAATTACCCCCGTTGCCTCCGGAGTTCCCCCCGTTGCCGCCGGTGTTGCCCCCGTTGCCGCCGGAGTTCCCGCCATTGCCGTCCCCGGACTCCGAGTTGTCGCCATTCGAGTCACCCGAATCTTCGGGATCATGCGGGTCACTCGGGCCGGACGGCCCTGTCGGGCCCGACGGATCGCTGGGACCAGACGGCCCGGTCGGACCCGAAGGATCGCTGGGGCCAGACGGCCCTGTCGGACCCGACGGATCGCTGGGACCGGACGGCCCGGTCGGACCCGACGGATCGCTGGGACCGGACGGCCCGGTCGGACCCGACGGATCGCTGGGGCCAGACGGCCCGGTCGGGCCCGAAGGATCGCTGGGACCGGACGGCCCGGTCGGACCCGAAGGATCGCTGGGACCAGACGGCCCTGTCGGACCCGAAGGATCGCTGGGACCGGACGGCCCTGTCGGACCCGAAGGATCGCTGGGACCAGACGGCCCGGTCGGGCCCGAAGGATCGCTCGGGCCGGTCGGACCGGTCGGTTCGCTGGGATTGGTCGGGATCGTCGGATCCGAGCCATCGGTCGGTTCAGTGGGCGTATCGCCGTCGTCCTCGTCATCGGGCGTGTCGTTCGGCGGGCCTTCCGTAGGCCGATCTGCCACGGTCGAGACCGTGCCGGTCGGCCCGATCAGCAGGCCAGCCAGATCGCCGCACTCGTTCTGCACATATTCAAAGATGCGCAGATAGTCCGGCCGCTTGCGCAGCTCCGCCAGAAGCGCCTCGTTCAGCGGTTCCTCTTCAAGGATCTCGCACCACTCTTCATCGTCGATGGACAACGACTGAACTTCGGCGCCTGCGGTATTCGGCAGGATGAACAGCGTTCCCATGATGATGAAGGCAGAGCCGAAACCGGCAACCTTGCCCCTTTTCGGGATATAGCGCGAACGACGTGACTTCATGACCGTAACTCCTGGCGATCGGTGCATCCCAACGGATGGGATGGCATTAACTTTCGTTAACGCGAGGACAGCCTTCCGGTCAAATTTTCGCCTTAATTATGCCTTTTGCCTCTCCAAAATACGCCGTAATTCACGCCCTACGGTATTGTGATATCGCAAAGCACAACCTATGCGTGCAAGCTGTTTAAGCACGGTCAACAGTGCCGACCCCCGAGGAAACGAATCACGTCGCACACCAGGATTTCCCCCCGTCAACCAGCGTTCTGGGACCTTGATGAGGCCATAAACCTCAGTTTAGGGCAGCAAACCCCCTGAAAAAGCCTCAATTCGGCCAAATTCGTGGCACCAAGGTCACATTATGGCCAAACTTGGGCGCCAACCGCCGCCCGCGCCATCCTCCCCGCCGCCCAGCTTCACCCGAGCTCACGGCCAAACTCCCCCCATGGCCGCCGCCGCGCCCCGCCCATCCCGAGGGGCGAAACGAGCGCGCCCATGACGCCGCCCACCCCACGGAAACCCGGACAGGCGCTGCGCTCCGGCCTGCCCCAAAAGCAAATAACCCGCAACCTTCAATTGCGCTGCAATTGCATCTTATAATCTCCAGTTAGTAACCGCTAATTTCGCAATGCGCAAAGAAAGGCCCGGTCGTACCCTTCCGAAACCGGTCCACGCCGGTACTCCCGCCGAAGAATCCCCTTGACGCTGCGGGCAGGGTCTCTATGTGTGAATGAACGTTCATTCTCCCTCCCGAACCCCGCCCCGAACCCCGCAAGGCTTCCGTGAACCAGCCAGACCGCACTCCGCCGCAATCCGAAGTCCGCGCCGTCGAGATCCTCGAAGGCGTCCGCCTCGCTTTTGCGGAGAAAGGCTTCGACGGGGCCTCGATGCAGGATCTCGCCCGCACCTGCGGCATGAGCGTGGGGAACTTCTACCGCTACTTCCCCTCCAAGGCCGCCATCGTGGCTGCCCTCGTCACCCGCGATCTGGCAGAAGTCGAAGAGGAATTCAGCAAGATCATCGAAAGCCCCGATCCGATGCGCACCCTGCGCGAAGCCCTGCGCTACAGGATCGAGGAAGACCAGTGCAACGCCGATGGCCAGCTTTGGGCCGAAGTCACCGCCGCCTCCCTCCGCAAACCCGAGATCGCCGAAATCACCCGGCAGATGGAGACGGAAGTCGGCCGCTATCTTTGCATCGTCTTCGCCCGCGTGAAGGGCATCTCCTTCGAAGAAGCGCAGGCCACTTACGGCGCCCATGCCAGCCTTCTGGTGATGATGGTCAAGGCCAGCGCCATGCACCGCAGCCAGACACCCGAGGCGCGGGAACATCTGACTGCCCTCACCATCCGTACTGCGAACCGCATTCTCGATGAAATCGTCAGCGACGATCTGAAAGGTTGATCCCCATGCGTGCCCTGTTGGTCGCCTCCGCCCTCCTCTCCGCCCTCGCCTTCTCCACGCCGCTGCGCGCCGCAGACGAAACCGCCGTGGAACCGGCCCCCACACTTCCCGCCATCACCGTCTCCACCGTCGAGACGCGCCTTCTGCGCGACCGCGTCATCGTCTCTGGTCTGGTGAACCCGGTCGAAGAGGTGCAGGTCGCCCCGCTCATCGAAGGCCAACCCATCGAAACGCTCCTCGCCGATGTCGGCGACTGGGTCACCGAGGGGCAGGTCCTCGCCACCCTCTCCAAGACCACCCTCGAACTCCAGAAAAGCCAGTATCAGGCCTCGCTCGCCTCGGCCGAAGCCACCATCGCCCAGTCCGAAGCGCAGCTTCTGGAAGCCCAGGCCTCCGCCGATGAGGCGCAGCGCGTCAACGAACGCACCGCCGCGCTCAAGGCGCAGGGCACCGCCTCGCAGGCCGCCGCCGATCAGGCCAGCGCGAATGCCATCGCCTCCACCGCCCGCGTCACCGTCGCCGTCCAGTCGCTCGAAGCGGCGCGCGCACAGCTTTCGCTGGTGCAGGCCCAACTCGCCAATGTCGATCTGCAATTGTCACGGACCGAGGTGAAGGCCCCCGTCGCCGGCGAAATCACCCGCCGCAACGCGGTGATCGGCTCCATCGCCTCCGGCGCGGGTCAACCCATGTTCACGCTCATCCGCGACGGCGCGCTCGAACTCTCCGGCGACGTGGCCGAGATCGACCTGATGCGCCTTGCTCCTGGCCAGACCGTCAGCATGATCGCCGTCGGCGCACCCGATCGGCTGACCGGCACGGTCCGGCTGGTGGAACCGACCATCGACACCACCACCCGACTTGGCCGCGCCCGCATCACCATCGACGAACCCGATGGGGTCCGCGCCGGGATGTTCATGGATGCCGAAATCCTCGTTGCCGAACGGGAAACCATCGCCGTGCCGGTGACGGCTGTCGGCGCCTCCTCCGAAGGCAGCACGGTGATGAAGGTCACCGACGGCACCGTCGCCCGCATTCCCGTCAAGACCGGTATCCGCGATGGCGGCTGGATCGAGATCGTCGAGGGCCTCTCGCCCGGCGATACCGTGGTCACCAAGGCAGGCGCCTTCGTCCGTGATGGCGACAAGATCAACCCCGTCCCCGTGGCGATGAACTGAGGTTTCCGCGATGAACTTCTCCGCCTGGTCCATCCGCAACCCCGTCGCCCCGCTTCTGGCCTTCGTTCTGCTTCTCGTGCTGGGCTGGCAAAGCTTCAACTCCCTGCCCATCACCCGCTTCCCAAATATCGACGTCCCGCTCGTCGCCGTGACGGTCAACCAGTCCGGCGCCGCCCCGGCGGAACTGGAAACGCAGGTCACCAAGGAAATCGAGGATGCCGTCGCCGGCATCACCGGGGTCAAGAACGTCGTCTCCACCGTCACCGACGGCACCTCGACCACCGTGGTCGAATTCCGCATGGAAGTGCCCACGGACAAGGCGGTGCAGGACACCAAGGATGCCATCGACCAGATCCGCGGCGACCTGCCCGGCTCAATCGAGGCACCCGTCGTCACCCGCATCGACGTCGAAGGTCAGGCCATCATGACCTTCGCCGTCTCCGCCCCCGACATGACGATCGAGGAACTCTCCTGGTTCGTCGATGACACCGTGATCCGCAGCCTTCAGGGCCAGCCCGGCATCGGGCGGGTGGATCGTTACGGCGGGGCCGAGCGCGAAATCCGCATCGAACTCGATCCCGTGAAACTCGACAGCTACGGGATCACCGCCAGCGCGGTGAACAGCCAGCTCCGCGCCACCAACGCCAATCTCGGCTCCGGCCGCTCCGAACTCGGCGCCGCCGAACAGGCCATCCGCACCCTCGGCGATGCCCGGACCGTGGAACGGCTGGCCAACACCACCATCGCCCTTCCCTCCGGCCGCCATGTCCGCCTGTCCGATCTCGGCCAGGTCAACGACACCTATGAAGAACTCCGCTCCTTCTCGCGGCTGAACGGCGAACAGGTTGTCACCTTCGCCGTCTTCCGCGCCAAGGGTGCCTCCGAGGTGTCCGTTGCCGAAGTCGTCAATGCCGAACTCGACCAGCTCCGCACCGCGCATCCCGAGGTGCAGATCAAGCTCGTCGATGAAACCGTCTTCTACACCTATGGCAACTACGAAGCCGCCCTTCACACCCTGATCGAAGGTGCCATCCTCGCCGTACTCGTCGTGCTGGCCTTCCTCAAGAACTGGCGCGCCACGCTGATCTCCGCCGTCGCCCTGCCGCTTTCGGCGATCCCCACCTTCTATGTGATGGATCTTCTGGGCTTCTCGCTGAACCTCGTCAGCTTCCTCGCCATCACGCTGGCCACCGGCATCCTGGTCGATGACGCGATCGTGGAGGTGGAGAACATCGCCCGCCACATCCGGATGGGCAAGTCGCCCTACCGTGCCGCCATCGACGCCGCCGATGAGATCGGCCTCGCCGTCATCGCCACCTCCTTCACCATCGTCGCGGTCTTCGTGCCGGTCTCCTTCATGCCCGGCATCCCCGGCCAGTATTTCCGGCAATTCGGCCTGACTGTGGCCATCGCCGTCCTCTTCTCGCTTGTCGTGGCCCGCCTCATCACGCCGATGATGGCCGCCTATCTGATGCGCGCCAAGGATGCCGAGGAAAAGCACAGCGAAGACGGCCCCATGATGAAGGGCTATCTCCGCCTCGTCCGCGCCACCACCTCGGGCCGCTTCCTCTTCATCCCGGCCCGCTACCTGACGCTGGTCGGCGCCATCGCCGTGCTGGCCGTCTCCATCCACTTCATGCTCAAGGTCCCCGGCAGCTTCATCCCGCCGGAAGACGTCAGCCGCATTCCGATCTCGGTCGAACTGCCCCCCGGCACGACCCTGGCCGAAACCGACCGCACCACACAGCAGATGGTTGACGTGATCCGCGATGTCGAAGGCGTGGAAAACGTCTTCGTCCTCGGCGGCTCATCGCCCACGGGTGACCGCGACATCCGCCGCGCCTCCGTGACGGTGCTCCTGCAAAGGCTCGACCATTCGCTCCTGCTGAAACTCTCGCAGATCGCGAATGCCATTCCCGTTGTCGGACTTGTCGTCCCCGATGTCGAAAACACCGGTCGCACCATCCCTCAGAACGAGGTGGAGGCGGAAATCTTCAAGCGCCTCGCCGCCGTCCCCGATATCCGCGCCTTCAAGCTGAACGACCGGGGCGAACGCGACCTGTCTTTCTCCATCCTCGCCGATAACGAGGCTGATCTGAATACCGCCGTTGCCCGCCTCGAAGAGGCGCTTTCCGGCGATCCCTTGCTGGCCAATGTCGCCTCCGAAGGCGCGCTGCCCCGCCCGGAAATCCAGATCACCCCGCGTGCCAACGAAGCCGCCCGCCTGGGCATCACCACCGCCCAGATTGCCGAGGTTGTCCGCGTGGCCACCATCGGCGACGTGGATGCCGCGCTGGCCAAGCTGTCCATCGACAACCGCCTGATCCCTGTCCGGGTGCGCCTGAACGACGCCAGCCGCGAAGATCTCACCCGCATCGGGTCGCTGAAACTCACCACGGCGACCGGGGCCACCGTTCCCCTTTCTGCCGTGGCCGATATCGCCATCGCCGAAGGCCCCTCCACCGTGGACCGTCTCAACCGCGAACGCCGCGCCACCATCGGGGCCAACCTGCCCGTGGGCGTGGCGCTGGGGACCGCGACCGCCCGCTTCAACGAAATCATCGCCAGTGTCGAACTCCCCCCCGGCGTCCGGGTGCAAGAAGCCGGCGATGCCGAGGTGCAGCAGGAACTCATGGCCGCCTTCGGCAATGCCATGATCCTCGGCCTGATGCTGGTGCTGACAGTGCTGATCCTCCTCTTCAAATCGGTGATCCAGCCCTTCACCATCCTCTTCTCCCTCCCCCTCGCCATCGGCGGGGTGGCGGCGGCGCTGATCCTCACGAACTCGGCCCTCTCCATGCCGGTGCTCATCGGGATCCTGATGCTCATGGGGATCGTGACGAAGAACGCCATCCTCCTGATCGACTTCGCGATCGAGATGCGCAATCAGGGCATGTCGCGGTTTGAGGCGGTGATCGAGGCAGGGCACAAACGCGCCCGCCCCATCGTGATGACCTCCATCGCCATGTCCGCCGGGATGCTTCCCTCCGCGCTGGGCGTGGGTGAAGGCGGCTCCTTCCGCGCGCCCATGGCGACGGCGGTGATCGGCGGCATCATCGTCTCCACCGTTCTGTCGCTGGTCATCGTCCCGGCCTTCTTCCTGATCATGGATGATCTGTCGCGCGTCGTGACCCGCTTTTTCAGCCGCATCATCGGCCCGAAAGAGGCAGAACCCGAGGAACCGCCCGCCCATGTCCTCGCCGAACGGATCGACGCCTTGGGTCAGCGTCTGGCCGAAATCGAAACGCGCCCCTCCCCGCCCTCAAGGCCCAGCCTCCACGTGGCCGAATAGGCGAAGACACAGCCGAAACCGTGAAAGGATGGCACCCGCTGCCATCCTTTCGCTTTTCTGCCGTCAACTTTAACGGATATGAACGTCCCGGCAGGCAAAGCACGGGCGCATCATGGCAAGGACAAGCACGGAAACCCTCGGTCAGACCGGCCTCGAACTCGCCCGCAAGGGCCACTGGGACGACGCGCTCCCCGCCCTCCGCCACGCCGCCGATCAGGGCAGCACCGACGCGCAGGTCCATTTCAACCTCGGCCACGCGCTTCGCCGCAACAAGGACTACCTCGCCGCCGCCGAAGCCTTCCGCCGCGCCGCCGATCTGGACATCTCCCTTCCCGAACCGCTGCTCTACTGCGCCACGGCCCTCAAGGAAGGCCAGATGATGCCCGAGGCCGAGGCCGCCTATCACGACCTCAACGCCCGCCATCCCGACTATTTCACAGGATGGAGCCTGCACGGCGTCTTTCTCAAGAACGAAGGCCGCTTCTCCGAAGCCGTGACCATCCTTCAGAAGGCCCTGACCCTCAAGGATGACATAGAAACCCGCAACACGCTCGTCGTCAGCCTCTGCCGTGCCGGTCGCGAAGCCGAGGCCGTCACCGCCGGGCGCATCAACCTCGACGCCAAGGATCGGCTTGCCGTCGCCCGCTTCCCCGGCTCCCCCGCTGCTGCGGTGGCACTGACTGACCGCAACCCGCCCTTCGATGCCACGGGCCGCCGCCGCAACATCATTTCCTTCAGCCTCTGGGGTGACAACCCGGTCTATGTCCATGGCGCCATCGTCAATGCCCGCCTCGCGCCGAACATGTATTACGGCTGGACCTGCCGCTTCTACTGCGACAGCACCGTCCCCGCCGACGCCCTGCAAATCCTGCGCGATGAAGGCGCACAGGTGGTGATGATGACAGACCCGGCCCTTCAGGCCGTCCGCCCCATGTGGCGCTTCTTCGCCTCAGACGACCCCGATGTTGACCGCTTCATCTGCCGCGACACCGACAGCCGGCTGAATGCGCAGGAACTCATCGCTGTGGAAGACTGGATCAGGTCTGGCAAGCGCTTCCATGTCATGCGCGACCACATCTACCACATGGAGCTCATGCTCGCGGGAATGTGGGGCGGCGTTGCCGGGGTGATCCCGGACATGAAGGGTCTCATCATGCAGGCCCAGCGCCATTTCAACAACCGCTTCGGCGATCAGGCCTTCCTGATGGAACAGGTCTGGCCCCTCATCCGCGACGATCTCTGCACCCATGACAGCATCTACGGCTTCCGCGGCAAGGATTTCCCCGATGCCTACCGTGTGCCGCGCCCCATCCATGTGGGGGGCGCGGTCAAGTCCATGCCGCACTGGCGCAAATAGCCCTCAGAAGGTCAGCCCCGAAAACCGCGACGGCCGCTGCGGCACGCCGGGCAGCACGCACAGCATCTCGTAAAGGATATTCGCCCCGATCAGGGCAGTATTCCCCGAAGGATCATAGGGTGGCGACACCTCCACCAGATCGCCCCCCACGATGTTCAGCCCCGCGCAGCCCCGGATGATCTCCAGCGCCTGCCAGGTGGACAGCCCGCCGGGCTCCACCGTCCCCGTCCCCGGCGCAAAGGCGGGGTCCAGACTGTCGATGTCATAGCTGATATAGACCGGCATCTCGCCAACCGTCTCGCGCACGATCTCCATCAGCCGCACCAGCGACTTGCCCCAGCATTCCTCGGCCTGCACCACGGTCCAGCCCTGCCCCCGCGCCCAGTCGAAATCATCCGCCGCATAGCCCGTCCCGCGCAGCCCGATCTGAAACACCTTGTCGTTGATCAGGCAGCCATCCTCCCAGGCCCGCCGAAACGGGCAGCCATGCGCCACCGTCTCGCCGAACATCTGCTCGTTGATATCGGCATGGGCGTCGATATGGATCAACGCGACCGGCCCGTATTTCTCCTTCATCGCCCGCAGGATCGGCCATGTCAGCGTATGGTCGCCGCCCAAAGTCAGCGGGATCACCCCCGCCGCCAGCACCTTGCGGTAATGGTCGGTGATGATGTCCACCGTCTTCTTCAGGTCAAAGGTGTTGATCGGCACATCGCCCAGATCGGCCACCTGCAAATGGTCAAAGGGCGCCGCCCCCGTCGCCATGTTGTAGGGGCGCAGCATCCGGCTTTCATCCCGTATCTGCCTTGGCCCCAGCCGCGTGCCCGACCGGTTCGACGTGCCATGATCCATCGGAATCCCGATGAACCCCACATCCAGCCCCTCGGGCGATACCGCCGCAGGCAGCCGCATCATCGTGGCAGGCCCCCCGAACCGCGCCATTTCATTCCCGCCCAGCGGTTGGTTGAACGTCTTCATGCCTTTTCCTTCGCCTTCAGCCAGTCGCCGATGATCTGCCGATGCCGCTCGCGCCCGTAACTCGGGTAATGCCCCGCATGCACCACGCGCACCGGCAGGTCGTAAAGCCGCTCCATGCTGCGCTGATAATCCGCCGCGTTGGAATGATAGGCATCCTCGATCAACGGCCCGTCATAGACCAGATCGCCCGCAAAAAGGATGCCCGTCGCCGCCTCCCACAGCGCGATCCCGCCCGGCGAATGGCCCGGCGTATGCACCACCTCGAAATGCCGATCCCCCAGATCGACCACATCCCCATCCCACAGAAGCCGCGTCGCAGGCGCCGACCGCACCTGATAGGTGGCCGAGGCATAGGGCACAGGCGGCATCCGGATGAAGATGTCATCCTGCACATAAGGATCGGCCAGCGTCGCCACCCGCGTCGGGTTCCGCATCATCTCGGCCTCCGCGCCATGGCAAAGGCGGCAGTCGAATTCATGGTGGCACCCGATATGGTCGAAATGCGTATGGCTCGCCACCGCCTGCAAGGGCCGCTCCGTCACCAGCGGCACCCAGTCCCGCAGGCTCACCACTCCCATCCCGCTATCCACCAGCATGTCGCCATCCCGCCCGCGCACATGCCAGACATTGCAGCGATAGAAGTCGTGTAAATTCGGCTCGTCGATCCAGGTCACCCCGTCATCCAGTCGCCGCACGCGCCACCAATCCCCCGGTCCTGCCCGTTCCATCACGCCTCCAGCACCGTGAAATCCTCCGCCCCCAGGTCCAGCACCGCCCCCGGCTCCACCGCCGCCCCCGGCTCCACCGCCGCGCCCTGCGGCAGATGCACCACCAGCCGCAGCCCGGGTGCCGCCACCGGCGCCACATGCGCGCGCAGATGCGTGCCGAAGAACACCGTCTCCACCACGCGGCAGGGGCCAAGCCGCAACCGCCCCCCCTCCGAAATCGCCTCCGGCCGGATGCACAGCACCCCATCCGGCACCGCCACCGGGCCAAAGGCCGCCTCGCCGCCCGTCACCGGAACCTTGTTCACCTCACCCATGAACCCCGCCGAAAACAGGCTCTTCGGGCGCAGATACACCTCCCGTGGCGGTCCCTGATCCGCGATCCGCCCGCCATTCATCACCACGATCCTGTCGGCAATCGCCATCGCCTCTTCCTGATCATGCGTCACATGCACGAAAGTCGTCCCCACCCGCCGCTGGATCGCCTTCAACTCGTCCTGCATCGCCCGCCGCAGCTTCAGGTCCAGCGCCCCCAACGGCTCATCCAGCAGCAACACATCCGGCTCCACCGCCAGGGCCCGCGCCAGCGCCACCCGCTGCCGCTGCCCGCCGCTCAGCTCATGCGGCCGCCGCGCCCCGCGCCCCTCAAGCCCCACCAGCGCCAGCATCTCCTCGGCCTTGGCGTCGCGCGCCGCGCGCGAAACCCCCCGCATCCGCAGCCCGAACCCCACATTCTCGGCCAGCGTCATATGCGGAAACAGGGCATAATCCTGAAACACCGTCGTCGTCGGCCGATCCTTCGGCGCGACGCCGCCCATATCCCGCCCGCCGATCAGAACGCTGCCCGATGTCGGCTCCGCAAACCCCCCGATGATGTTCAGCAACGTGGTCTTCCCGCATCCCGACGGCCCCAGCAACACCACGAACTCCCCCGCCGCGATCTCCAGATCGACGGCATCCAGCGCCAGCGCGCTGCCATAGCGCTGCGTCACCCCCCGGATCGACACCCCCGCCGTCATTTCACCCTCCGGAACACGAAAACCTCCAGCAGAACCACCAGCGTCACGGAAACAAGGAACACCAGCGACCCCACCGCATTCGTCGCAGGCGAAATCCCCGACCGCAGCATCGACCAGATCTCCACCGGCAAGGTCACGTCGAACCGCGTCAACAGGAAGGCGATGATGAACTCATCCCAACTGAACGTGACCGACAGGAAGAAAGCCGCCGCCAAGGGCGCCGCCAGCATCGGCGCGGAGACCAGGGCCAAGACCTTCCACTCCGGCGCACCCAGATCGCGCGCCGCCCGTTCCGCGTTCTTCTGATGATCCCCCATCGCCGCATAGGTGATGGCGAAACACAAAGGCAGGTTGATCACCACATGCCCCACCCCCGCCGTCCACAGCGACAACCGCACCCCCGCCTGATTGAACACCGTCAGCAGACCCAGCGCGATGATCAGATAGCTCACCGTCATCGGCGCGATCAGCACCCCGCGCATCAGCACCGATCCCGGCAGTCTCACCCGCGCCAAGGCATGCGCCGCCAGAAACCCCAAAATCAGCGCGATCAGTGACGAAACCCCCGCCACCAGCGCCGAATTCACCAGCGCCTCCATCAGGTCCCGCTCGCCCAGCACGCGCCCATACCACTCCAGCGTGAAACCCTGAAAGGGCGGCACCGGCAAGCGGCCATCCTGAAAGGAAAAGGCCACCAGCACCACCACCGGCAGGAAGACAAAGGCATAGGCAACCGCCAGATAGGCCCAGGACAGCGCGCGCATCGCTACACCCGATCCATTCTCAGCCATCGGCTACTGGCGAAATAGGCCAGCGTCACCACCGCCATCAGAACCACCGACAGGGCCGAAGCCAGCGGGAAATTCCCGCTCCGCCCCATCTGCAACATGATCAGCTGCGGCAGCGTCAGTTCCGCATTCCCGCCCAGGATCTGCGGCGTGATGTAATCCCCGATGCACAGCACAAAGGTCAGGAAGGCCCCGGTCACCACCCCCGGCAGGGTCAAGGGCAGGATCACATGGCGGAAGGTCTGCCACCGCCCCGCCCCAAGGTCCGCCGCCGCCCGCGCATAGTTCGGCGACAACTGGATCAGGTTCGCATAGATCGTCAGCGTCAGCAGCATCACGAAGAAATGGACGAAGCCGATCACCGTCGCCGTCCGCGTTGCCGCAATCTCCAACGGCTCCGCAATCAGGCCCAGCGACAAGAGCGCCTTGTTCACCACCCCGTTCTGCCCCAGCACCAGAAGCCACGCATAGGATCGCACCACATAGGACGTCCAGAACGGCAGCACCGCCAGCAGCAGCGCCAGCCTTTGCCACCGCACCGGCACCCGAAACGCGATGATCGCGGCCAGCGGATAGGCCAGCACGACCGATACCACCGTCACCACCACCGTAATCTCAAGGCTGTTCAGCAACGCCTTCAGCATCGTCCAGTCGGTGAAGATGCGGATGTAATTGCCGGGATCAAACCCCCGCACCACCTCGCGCCCCTCCATATGCGCGAAAGACAGCGCCACCATCGCGGCAAAGGGCAGCACGAAAAAGGCCGCCGTCCAAAGCAGGGCAGGGGCCACAAGGCCCCAACCCATCCGCTTCTCTGCCGCAGCCAGCCTCACGGCGTCACTGGTTCAGCATCTCGGTCCACATATCCTGCATCGCCGTGTCCAGCGCCGCATCCGGGATCGGGTAAAGCTGCGCCCGCTTCAGGAACTCCGGCTGCTCATTCCAGCGCAGGATTTCCCGCTGCTCCACCGACAAGGCATCCCCGGCGCGCGCATTGGCAGGCATCCCCCAATAGCAGGAGGACGTCGCAAGCCGCGCCTGCCCTTCGGGCGACACGATGTATTTCACGAATTCCAGCGCCAGATCGGGCTGCGTCGATCCCGCCACCACCCCGATCGACTGCGCCCAGCGCAGCCCGCCCTGCTTCGGGATCGTCCAGTCAAGGTTCGGATTGTCCGCCGCCAGCACCGCCGTCAGCCATTCGCCCCCGCCCACGACGATATCCACCTCGCCCGTGGCCAACGCCGTCTGCGCCGACACCACATCCGACACCTGCTTCGATGCCGCCCGCAGCGCCATCAGCGGCTCCTTCAGGGTGCCAAGGGTATCTGCCGTGATATCGGCCGTATTCACACCCTGACCCAGCGCCACCAGCCCGATCACCGGCAGGTAATAGTCATAGATCCCGATCCGCCCGTCATACTTGCCAGAGGTCAGCGCCGCCATGTCCTGCATGTCGGCCGGGTCCACCTTTGTCTTGTCATAGGAAATCGTGTTGTAGCCGAACTTCTCGGTCACGGCATAGGTCTTGCCGTCCACCATGTTGTTCTCGGCCATCACCACTTCGGGAAAGAAGTCATCGGTCGGCAACTGATCCGCCGGCAGTTCCGCCAGGAACCCGCCCTCCACCGCGCGCTTCACATCCACCGCGTCGATGACAAGCACATCCCATTCGCCGGGCTGCGACTGTTCCAGGATCTGCAACCCGGCCGCCGTCCCCTCATATTCCTTCAGATTCACCGTGACGCCGAACTTCTCCTCGAAGGGCGCAATCAGCGCCGGGTCGGTATGGTCGCACCACACCAGCGCGTTCAGTTCCTGCGCAAAGGACGGGCTCGCCACCGCCAGCAGGGCAAGGGCAGTCAGCGGAAGGGTCGCTTTATGGGCCATTCTCATCTCCATGTCGGGGTCACGTCGCACCTCTGCCGGGCGCATCCAGAAAAGAATTGAGTTCGTTCATTTTTGAAGTCAATGTTAAAAAACGGGCAAGTTACGAACGGGTGCCATGACAGGACTGCGCGAAAGACAGAAGGCCGACAGGACCAGCCGCATCCTCGCCGCCGCCTCGCGGCTCTTCCGCGAAACCGGCTATGGTGCCATCCGCATCGAAGACATCGCCCATGCGGCCGAGGTATCCGTCGGCACGCTCTACAACTACTTCGCCAACAAGGGCGATCTCCTCCTCGCCATCGTCTCGATGGAGGTGGAAGAGGTGCTTCAGGCCGGCAAGACCGTCGTCGCCAACCCGCCGCGCGACATCGGCCAGGCCCTCGCCACGCTGATCGGCATCTACTACGACCACTCGCTCCACTACCTCTCGAAAGAGATGTGGCGCACCGCCATGGCCATCTCGATCGAGGCGCCGGGAACCCCTTTCTCCGTCCGCTACACCGATCTTGACGCCTCGCTCGCCCGGCAGGTCTGCGCCTTGATCCGCCGGCTTCAGGCGCTGGGCTATGCCCGCGCCGATGTGGATGCCGAAGCGGTCAGCCAGCTTGTCTTCAACAACCTCAACCAGATGTTCACCGAATTCGTGAAACAGGACGCCATGCCGATGGACATGCTCCACGCGGCCACCGCCCGGCAGAACGCCCCGCTCGCCGATTACCTGACCCCGCGCTGACCGCCGTCAGATATCCTTCACCAACCGCAGCGCCTCATAGATCGCCGCATGGATGTTGCGCGATTCCACCGCATCCCCGATCCGGTACAGGCGAAACCCCTTCGGCCCGCCGCCCATCCCCTGCGGCTTCCCCGCGACCAGCGCCTCGTAATCCACGGCGCCAAGGTTTTCCGACTGCGGCTTCAACTCGAAATAGAGATCGGCCAAGGGCTGCGTCCCGTGATTCACCACGATCTGGTCGAACACCCGCTCCTGCCGCAGGTCGCGCCGATAATCCGACCCGATCACCGCCTTCAACCGGTTCCCCTCCCGCTCCGCCGCCAGCAGCCGATAGGTCACCGTGAAGGTCACCGCCTTGTCCTGCATCGCCCGCATATAGGGGACAAGGTTCATCCCCATCACCTCGGGCGCAAAGGTCCGGTCCGGCGTCATCACCTCCACCACCGCCCCCGCCTCGGCCAGCATCTGCGCCGCCTGCATCGCCGTATGGTCGCCCGCATCATCGTAAAGCAGCACATTCGCCCCCGGCTTCGCGTCGCCCGACAGGATATCCCAGGCGCTCACCACCAGATCATTGCCCCGCTCCAGCACCGCCGTCTCGGGCAGGCCCCCCGTCGCCACGATCACCACATCCGGGTTCAGCGCCAGCACATCCCCCGCCTCGGCCCAGGTGTTGAACCGGAACGCCACATCCCGCGCCGCGCATTGCGCCATGCGCCAGTCGATGATCCCGATCATCTCGGCCCGCCGCTTCTGTTGCGCCAGAAGACGCACCTGCCCGCCGGGCTGCGCCGCCGCCTCGAACACGGTCACCGCATGGCCCCGCTCCGCCGCCACCCGCGCAGCCTCCAGCCCCGCAGGACCTGCGCCCACGACCACCACCCGCTTCTTCTCCGCAGCCGGGGCCACCACATGCGGCATCGTCTCTTCCCGCCCCGTCGCCGGGTTGTGGATGCACAGCGCCATGCCGCCCTGATAGATGCGGTCCAGACAGTAGGTCGCACCCACGCAGGGCCGGATATCGTCCTCCCGCCCCTCCATCACCTTCCGCACGATATGCGGGTCCGCCATATGCGCCCGCGTCATCCCCACCATATCAAGCTGCCCGGTCGCCACTGCATGCCGCGCCGTCGCCACATCCGGAATGCGCGCCGCATGGAAGGTGGGCATCCCCACCTCCGCCCGCACCCGCCCCGCGAAATCCAGATGCGGGGCCGACCGCATCCCCTGCACCGGGATCACATCGGTCAGCGCCGCATCCGTGTGAATCCGCCCCTTGATGATGTTCAGGAAATCCACCAGCCTCGACTCCCGGAACCGCCGCGCGATCTCCAGCCCCTCCTCTGGCGGTATCCCCCCCGGCTCATCCTCATCCGCAACAAAGCGCACGCCCAGAAGGAAATCCTCCCCCACCCGTGCCCGGCACGCCGCCAGCACCTCCATCGCGAACCGCAACCGGTTCTCCAGCGGCCCGGCATAAGGCCCCGCCTCCGCCGCCGTCAGCGGGCTGATGAACTGGTCCATCAGATGGCCGTAACACTCGAACTCCATCCCATCGAGTCCACCGGCCTTGATCCGCTCCGCCGCATCCGCGTAATCCTGCACGATCCGCGCGATGTCCCAATCCTCCATCACCTTGGGAAAGGCGCGGTGCGACGGCTCGCGCGACTTGTTCGGTGCGACGACGGGCAGCCAGTCACCCTTGTCCCACCGCGTCCGCCGGCCCAGATGGCTGACCTGAATCATCACCGCCGCGCCCGCCTCGTGGCAGTCATCCGCCATCCGCCGCAGCCACGGCACCACCTCGTCCTTCCAGACCAGCAGGTTGTTGAACACGGGCGGGCTGTCGCGGCTCACGCTCGCCGACCCCGCCGTCATCACCATCGCCACGCCCGCCTTGGCCCGTTCGACGTGATACAGCCGATAGCGATCCTTCGGCATCCCGTCCTCGCCATAGGCGGGCTCATGGCTCGTGGTCATGATCCGGTTGCGCAGGGTCAGATGCTTCAGCTTGTAAGGCTGCAACAGCGGATCGTTCGACATGTCAGGGCTCTCCGGGCTTGGCGTCCCCACCACCATCCTGCCAAATGTTCACCACTGTCAAGTTTACATGCATCCATGAACATTTCCTTGCGGCCATCCCGCCACCCCGCTACCCTTCCCCCATGACCGAAGACCTTCCCCCCGAAACCGGCTGGCGCGGCTCGCCCGAGGTCTGGCTCGACGCCGCCCTGGCCCTGCTGGTCGAAGGGGGCATCGACGCCGTCCGTATCCAGCCGCTCGCCAAACGCCTCCGCATCGCCCGCACCAGCTTCTACTGGCACTTCACCGACCGCGACACCCTCCTCGCCGCCCTGGCCGATTCATGGGTCGCCCGCACCACCACCGGCCTCGTCGCTGCCTGCGCCGAATATGCCGACAGCCGGGCCGAGGCGATGCTCAACGTCATCTCCTGTTTCCTCGACGACACCGCCTTCGACAGCCGCCTCGAACACGCCGTCCGCGCCTGGGCGCTTCAGGATGCCACCATCACCGCCCGCCTCCATGCCGAGGATGACACCCGCATCGCAGCCCTCACCGCCCTCTATCACCGCTGGGGCGTCATGGGGGTCGAGGCAGACACCCGCGCCCGCGCCGTCTATCTCACCCAGATCGGCTACATCTCCATGCAGGTCACGGAATCCCTCTCCACCCGCATGGCCCGCATCCCCTCTTACGTCGAACTCTTCACCGACGCCGCCCCAACGCCCCGTGAACTCGCGCGCTTCCATGCCCGCCACGGCTTCATCCCCTGACCCCCACCTTGCCGCCAAGGCACCTCCCGCCTAACCTCCGCGCGCAGCAGCGAAGGGGTCCACCATGCTCACTGCCTACCGCGAGGCCGAAGGCCGCCTGATCCGCCTCGCGCCCGAGGCGCCACTGACCTCCGCCGTCTGGATCGACCTCAACCGCCCCACCGATGACGAAGCCGCCGCCATCACGGCCCTCGGCCTTGATGTCCCCACCCTGGAAGACATGGAGGAAATCGAAATCTCCAACCGCCTCTATCGTGAAGGCGGCACCGATTACCTCACGGTTCAGCTTACCGGCCATTCCGAAACCACCGGTCCGGTCTCCGGCCCTGTCACCTTCATCCTCTCGCCCAGCCGCCTGGTCACCGTCCGCCACCACGACAGCCGCCCCTTCGAAACCTATCCCACCCGCGCCGACAAGGTCGGTCCCGGCTGCACCAATGCCAATGGCATCTTCCTCTCCCTGATCGAAGAAATCGTCGGCCGCCTCGCCGACCTGCTGGAATCCTCGGGTCGCAGCCTCGATCACGTCTCGCGCACCGTCTATGTCCCCGGCAAGCGCGGCCAGAACCAGAAACGGCTCGAAGTCGCCCTCCGCCAGATCGGGCGCGAGGCCGAACTTCTCGGCAATATCCGCCTCGCGCTCCTCACCCTCAACCGCGCGCTGGGCTTCTACGCCCAGACCGCCCGCGAAAGGATCGGGGATGAAGGTCTCTCCGGCAGCGTCGCCAACCTGATGCGCGACATGGACGCGCTGGAAGTGCATACTGACTTCCTGTCCCAACGTGTCGGCCTCGCCTCCGACGCAACCCTCGGCATGATCAACCTGCAACAGAACTCCACCGTCCGCATCGTCTCGGTCGTGGCGGTGCTCTTCTCGCCCCCCACGCTCATCGCCTCGATCTACGGGATGAACTTCGACCGCATGCCCGAACTGCAACAGCCCTGGGGCTATCCCGCCGCACTGCTCTCCATGCTCGCAGCCTCGCTCATCGCCTATCTCTACTTCCGCTGGAAGAACTGGCTCTAGACGGCAACACCGCCGCGCCAGACGCCGCGCAAGGCCCAGTCCGGCCCCAGATGCACCATGTCGGCCCGCGCACCCGGCCGCAGATGCCCCAGATCGCCCCGCCCGATCACCGCTGCCGGAATCGCCGACGCCATGGCAAGCGCCCGCTCCGCCGCGATCCCCACATCCTCGACCAACACCTTCACCGCCTGCGGCAATGTCAGATCAGCCCCCGCCAGCGTGCCATCTTCCAGCGTCAATCGACCCTGTCTCCGCAGAATCCGCCGCCCGCCCAGCCGGAACTCCGTCCCCTCCGTCCCCGCCAACGCCATGCAGTCCGAAACAAGGAACACCCCCTCCCGCTTCGCCGCCAGCGCCACCCGCAGGGTCAGCACGTCCACATGCACCCCATCCGCGATCAGCCCGGCAAAGCCCCCTGATCCCAGCACCGCCCCCACCATCCCGGGTTCCCGGTTCCCCATCTGGCTCATCGCGTTGAACAGATGCGTGGCGCAGCGCGCCCCCGCCGCCATCGCCGCCCGCGCCACCCCGGCGCCGCACTCCGTATGGCCCAGCGACACCACGACCCCCGCCGCCGTCATCGCCGCAATCTGCGCATCGCTCACCGATTCCGGCGCCACCGTCACCATCAGCGCGGGCAATTCCGACGCCGCCTCAAGGATCAGGTCCAGATCGCGCCCCTCCATCGGCCGGATCAGGCCCGCATCATGCGCCCCCTTCCGGCGCACATCCAGATGCGGCCCTTCCAGATGCAGGCCCAGAAACCCCGGCACCTGCGCCTTGGTTGCCGCGATTCCCGCCTGAACCACCCGCGCCGTCGCCTCGGGCCGGTCGGTGATCAGTGTCGGCAGGCACCCCGTGGCCCCCAGCCGCCCCTGCACCGCGCAGACAGTCTCCAGCACCGCCAGATCCGTCTCGCCGTCGATGGCCACGCCCCCCGACCCGTTCACCTGCAAGTCAAGGAAGCCGGGCGCGATCACCCCGCCCGCCAGCTCCACCACCTCCCCCTCCGGGGCCCCGAACCCCGCGACACGCCCCGCCTCCAGGATCAGCGCCCCGTCGCGGAACCCCGCCCCGTCAAAGACCCGCGCCCCGGTGAAAGAGATGCGCCCCATCACACCGTCTCCGTCACCTTCCGCAGATGCGGCGGCGTGTCGGGGTCAAACCCGCGCCGCCGCGCCAGCGCCTCCACGAACCCATAGAACCCCACCGCCAGCACCAGAGGCGCCACCAGAGGGTGCAAACCCGCCACCGATGGCAGCGTCACACAGCCCGCCGCCGCCGCCCCCGTGACAAAGACATCCGCCCCCTGCGCCGCCAGCCGCTCCGCCGTCTGAATCACGCCCGCCTGCGCCGCATCGTCCACTGCAAGCGCCAGAACCGGGAAATTCGCCTGCACAATCGCCGAAGGCCCGTGCAGAACTTCAGCCGCCGAATAAGCTTCGGCATGCAACCCACAGGTTTCCTTGAGTTTTAGCGCACACTCATTGGCAATCGCAAAGGCCGGCCCGCGCCCCAGCACGAATCCCGACTGCGCCCGCGCCATCCGCGCCGCCAGATCCGACCAATCCAGCGCCAAAGCAGCCTCGAAAGCCCCGGGAAGAGTCTCTACAGCGGCCTTTAGACTCGCATCCTCCTGCCATTCCGCCACCAGCGCCAACCCCGCCAGAACCGAGGTCACGAATGTCTTGGTTGCCGCCACTGATTGCTCCACCCCCGCCCGCAAAGGCAGGCAATGGGCCGAGGCCTGCGCCATCGGACTGTCCGCAAAATTGGTGATCGCCACTGTCAGCGCGCCCCCGGCCCCCGCCGCCCGCATCATCTCCACGATGTCCGGGCTGCGTCCCGATTGCGAAATACCCAGACAGGCCGCCCGTTGCAGCTTCAGTGGCCGCCCATAGACCGATGCAACCGACGGCCCGACCGATGCCACCGGCACCCCGGCCAGCAATTCCACCGCATATTTCAGATAGGTCGCCGCATGGTCCGATGACCCCCGCGCCACCGTCACGATCAGCCCCGGATCGACCCCCCGCATCGCCCCGGCCGCCGCCTCCAGCGCCCCCCGCGATTCCGTCAGAAAACGTCTCGAAACCTGCGGAATCTCGCCCACTTCCCGCGCCATGTGACTGGTCATCATCCGTTCCTTTCCGCTTCCGGCGCTAGCTTCAGCTCCACCGCGAAGTCATAGGCGTCGCCCCGATAAAGCGACCTTGTGAATTCCACCACCCGCCCGTCCGGCAGGTAACCGATCCGTTCGATCCGCAGCCCCGCCGCCCCCGGCGGCACATGCAGCAGTTCCGCATCCCGCGCGCCCAGATTGGCCGCCGAAATCCGCTGCACCGCCCGCACCGGGCGCATGCCCCGCGCCTCCAGTACCGCGTACAGCGATGCCTCCACCGCCTCCGGCTCCGGCAGCACCGCTGCCGACAGCGAGGCCCGCTCGATCGCCAGTGGCACCCCGTCCGATCGCCGCACCCGTTCCAGCCGCGCCACGCGATCCCCGGCCCCCAGGCCCAGCGCCATCACCTCTTCCGGCGCCGGTGCATGCAGCCCCCGCGCCAGCCAGACCGACTCCACGCTCTTGCCCCGCCGCGCCATGTCCTCGGTAAAGCTCGTCAACAGGCTCAACGCCTGCTCAAGACGCTCCACCCGCTGCGCGACAAAGGTCCCCGATCCCCGTTTCTGGACCAGTTGCCCCGACGCGACCAACCCTTCCACCGCCTTGCGCACCGTAACCCGGCTCAGACCCGTCATCGCCGCCATGTCCCGCTCCGGCGGCAGGCTATCCCCCGGCCGCAACCGCCCCGAGGCGATGCCCTCGCCGATCCGGCGCTGCAATTGCAGGTAAAGCGGCCCGCCGCCGATCTCTTCGAACCCGTCCGGCGAAAAGATCTGCTCCATCACGCCGCCTCCCGCGCCAGCATCAGCGCCCCGTCCAGCGCCGTTCCCGCCGCTGCCCGGATCGGGAACCGGCCCGCCATCCGACCGGCAAAAACAGTCCCTAAACCGCCCAAAAACACCACTGGCAAATCCTCCACCCCGCGCAGCAGGCCCACCGCCTCGGCCACATCCGCCTCGGCCCGCGCCATCACCGCCACCGCCGCCGGATCGTCGCTTTCCACCACCCTCGGCGCCAGCGCCGCGAAATCCGCAGGTCGGGCGCGCAGCGAAAAGGCCACCACGCCATCCGGCCCGCCCATTTCCTCGACCAGCGCGGCCAGCAGCGGCGTCATCGCCGCGAAACCGTCCACCGCCCGCAGGCTGGCCGCCAGCACCGCCCGCCCGATCCAGGCCCCGCTCGCCTCATCCCCCAGCACAAGCCCGCGCCCGCCGATCTGCCGGATCGCCCCCGCCCGCTGCACCGCAAAGACAGACCCCGTCCCCAGTGCCGCCACCACGCCATCCCCGGCGCCCAGCGCGCCCTTCACCGCGGTAATCCCGTCCGTCACCACAGCAACCCGGCGATAGGGCAGGGCCTCCCGCAACCGTTCCGTCGCCCCTGCCGCATTCGCCCCGGCCAGCCCAAGCCCCGCCGCAACCACCGCGCCACCCCCGGCCGCGCCCAGCGCCGCCTCCGCCGCGGCAAGGATGTTCGCCGCCGCGCCTTCCGGGTCCGATGCAATATTCGCAGGCCCCGCCACGCCGCGCCCAAGGATCACGCCCGCGGCATCGGCCACAGCCGCGCGGCACCCCGTGCCGCCCCCGTCGATCCCCAGAAAAAGCTGCATGACGAATCCTCTCCCCCGCAAAGATACCAAAACAATACCAAATGGAAAGAACCTTTCCGAAAACCCCCCGAAAACCTTTGCTGCACCTGCGAAAACAGAAGATGCTTTACAATTGGTATTATTTTGGCATTGTCAGGGAAACAGGAAGGGAATCACATGGCAGACCGCCCGACAGAGGCCCGTCATCCCCATTCCGCAGGGCTTCACACCCTGCCGGGACCCGACGCCCTGTCGCATCTGCTCGATGCGCAGCTCGCCGCGCTCGCCACCGTCCGCCCCGCCATCCCGATGATCGACAAGGCCGCCACCGCCGCCGCCAGCAGCCTGCGCGCAGGCGGCAAGCTTGCCTATGCCGGGGCAGGGTCCTCGGGCCTCATGGCGCTGGCCGATGCGCTGGAACTCGCCGGAACCTTCGGCATCCCGCCGCAAGCCACCCCCATCCTCTTCGCCGGTGGCACCGCCGCCCTTCTCCACATGACCGGCGGGGTGGAGGATGATCCCGCCCTGGCCGAGGCCGACTTTCACCGCGCCGCCCTGAAACAGGGCGACACGATCCTCTGCCTCTCCGCCTCCGGCTCCACGCCCTATACGCTCGTCATCGCCGATCTGGCACGCAAGGCCGGGCTTACCGTGGTGGGCATCGCCAATGTCGCAGGCTCGAAACTGCTGGAACAGAGCCACATTCCCATCCTCCTCGACACCGGACCCGAGGTCGTCAACGGCTCCACCCGCATGGGCGCGGCCACGGCGCAGAAAGTGGCGCTCAACATGCTCTCGGTCCGTCTGGGCATCTGTCTCGGCCATGTCCATGACGGCTACATGGTCAATGTCGTCGCCGACAACGCCAAGCTGATCGACCGCGCCGCCCGCATCGTGGCAGGCCTTTCCGGGCGCGACCTCGACACCGCGAAACACGCGCTCGCCCAGACGGGCGGCGCCGTGAAACCGGCCGTGCTCATCGCCGCCGGGGCCTCGCCCGAACAGGCCGGGGCATTGCTCAAGAACAGCGACGGGGCACTCGGCCCGGCCCTCGCCGCTTTGAACCCATAAGGCCACCAACAGGGAGACTCTCCATGACCAAGACCTTCCGCTTCGCCCTCCTCGCCAGCACCCTTCTCGGCGGTGCAGCCTCGGCGCAGGACGTGACGCTGACCATCGAAAGCTGGCGCAACGACGACCTGACGATCTGGCAAGACACCATCATCCCGGCCTTCGAGGCGCAGAATCCCGGAATCAAGGTGGTCTTCGCCCCCACCGCCCCCGCCGAATACAACGCCGCCCTGAACTCCAAGCTTGCGGCGGGCAGCGCCGGTGACCTCATCACCTGCCGCCCCTTCGATGCCTCGCTCGAACTCTACAATCAGGGCCATCTGGCCGATCTGTCGGGTCTGGCCTCCATGGCGAATTTCTCGCCCGTCGCGAAATCGGCCTGGCAGACGGATGACGGCGCGGCCACCTTCTGCGTGCCCATGGCCTCGGTCATCCACGGCTTCATCTACAACAAGGACGCCTTCGCCGAACTCGGCCTCTCCGTCCCCACCACCCGCGACGAATTCTTCGCCGTCCTCGACGCGATCAAGGCCGACGGCACCTACATCCCGATGGCGATGGGCACCAACGACCAGTGGGAAGCCGCCACCATGGGCTACAACAACATCGGCCCGAACTACTGGAAGGGCGAAGAAGGCCGCCTCGCGCTGATCAAGGGCGAACAGAAGCTGACCGATCCGCAATGGGTCGCCCCGTTCGAAGAGCTGGCCCGCTGGAAGGATTATCTGGGTGACGGGTTCGAAGCCCAGACCTATCCCGACAGCCAGAACCTCTTCACCCTCGGCCGCGCCGCCATCTATCCGGCCGGTTCCTGGGAAATCTCGGGCTTCAACGCCCAGGCGCAATTCGCCATGGGCGCCTTCCCGCCCCCGGTCGCGGCGGCGGGCGATACCTGCTACATCTCCGACCACACCGACATCGCCATCGGCCTGAACGCCGCCTCGCCCAATGCCGATGCCGCGAAGAAGTTCCTCGAATGGGTCGGCAGCGCGGAATTCGCGACGATGTATGCCAACGCCCTGCCGGGCTTCTTCAGCCTGAACTCCACCCCGGTGGAAATGCAGGACCCGCTGGCCCAGGAATTCGTCTCCTGGCGCGGCAAGTGCCAATCGACGATCCGCTCCACCTACCAGATCCTCTCGCGCGGCACGCCGAACCTGGAAAATGAAACCTGGAACGCCTCTGCCAACGTGATCCGCGGCAGCGAAACCCCGGCGGATGCGGCCAAGCGTCTGCAAGACGGTCTGGCAAGCTGGTACGAACCGCAAAAGTGATCGCGGTCTGAACCGACAGGACCGGGGGGCAACTCCGCCCCCCGGACCCCCCACCTCTCCCAATCCACATGAGGGCGTCATGGCGCGACGGAAGCCTTTCCGCTGGCATATCGGCGTATTTCTGGCACCTGCCGTGCTGGTCTACACCGCCATCATGATCATCCCGCTCTTCGGGACGCTCAACCTGTCGCTCTACAACCTCGATGGCCAGAACCGCATCTTCGTGGGTTTGGCCAATTTCGTAACGCTTTTCGGCGATCCGCGCTGGTCCGATGCCTTCTGGAACGCGCTCTGGAACAATTGCTGGTTCTTCATCATCCACATGCTCGTGCAGAACCCCATCGGCATCCTGCTGGCGGCGCTACTCTCCTCCCCCCGCCTGCGCATGGCCGCCTTCTACCGCACCGCGATCTTCATCCCCACGATCCTCTCCTTCGTGATCGTCGGCTTCGTGTGGAAACTGATCCTCTCGCCCATCTGGGGCATTGCCCCCGGGATGCTCGATGCCGTCGGCCTGAAATTCCTCTTCGCCCCCTGGCTCGGGAAAGAGGAATACGCCCTCACCACCCTCGCCCTCATCTCCGTCTGGCAATTCGTCGGCATCCCGATGATGCTGATCTATGCCGCGCTCCTCTCCATCCCCGATGATGTGATCGAGGCGGCAGAGATGGACGGCCTGACTGGCTGGAGCCAGTTCTGGAAGATCAAGCTTCCCCTCATCCTGCCCTCCATCGGCATCATCTCCATCCTCACCTTCGTCGGCAATTTCAACGCCTTCGACCTGATCTATGTGGCCCAAGGCGCGCTGGCCGGGCCGGATTTCTCCACCGACATCCTCGGCACCTTCCTCTACCGCACCTTCTTTGGCTTCCAGCTTCAACTGGGCGACCCCCACATGGGCGCGGCCATCGCCTCCGCCATGTTCGTCATTATCCTTATCGGGGTCTGCCTCTACCTCTTCGGCATCCAGACGCGGCTTCGCCGCTATCAGTTCTAGGGGGGCGACCATGGCCAAGACCCGCAGCCACGCCGGACGCAGCATCGCCGCCCATGCGATCCTCATCACCTACACGCTGATCGCGCTCTTCCCGGTCTTCGTGATCGTCATCAACAGCTTCAAATCCCGCCGCGCCATCTTTGCCGAACCGCTGATGCCGCCCATGCCCGGCAACTGGGATCTCGTCGGCTACACCACCGTCCTCGAACAGGGGGATTTCTTCCAATACTTCCTCAACTCCATGACCGTCACGGTCGCAAGCCTGTTCTTCGTCCTGCTTTTCGGCGCGATGGCGGCCTTCGCTCTGTCGGAATACCGCTTCCGCGGCAACCTTCTGATGGGCCTCTACCTCGCCCTGGGCATCATGATCCCCATCCGCCTCGGCACGGTGGCGATCCTCGAAATGATGGTTTCAGCCGGTTTAGTGAATACTTTGACCGCCCTCATCCTCGTCTACACCGCCCAGGGCCTGCCGCTCGCCGTCTTCATCCTGTCGGAATTCATGCGCTCCGTGTCCGATGACCTGAAGAATGCGGGCCGCATCGACGGCCTCTCGGAATACCGCATCTTCTTCACCCTCGTCCTGCCGCTGGTGCGCCCGGCCATGGCGACGGTCGCCGTCTTCACCATGATCCCGATCTGGAACGACCTCTGGTTCCCCCTGATCCTCGCCCCGTCCGAGGAAACCAAGACCATTACCCTTGGGTCACAGGTCTTCATCGGCCAGTTCGTCACCAACTGGAACGCCGTCCTCGCCGCCCTCTCCCTCGCCATCGTCCCGGTGCTGGTGCTCTACCTCATCTTCTCGCGCCAGCTCATCCGCGGCATCACCGCAGGAGCCGTCAAATGACCCCCATCCGCACGCTCGTCGCCGGTCTCGGCACCATGGGCCGCAGCCATGCGCTGGCCTATCACCGCAACCCGGCCTTCGATCTGGTCGGTCTGGTCAACCGGTCGGAACCGAAACTGGACCCGGCGCTGGCCGCCTACGCCATCGAACCGGATTACAAAGCGGCTCTAACCCGGCTGAAACCCGATCTCGTCAACATCTCCACCTATTCCGACAGCCATGCCGATTACGCCTGCATGGCGATGGAACAGGGCGCGCATGTCTTTGTTGAAAAGCCGCTGGCAACCACCGTCGCCGACGCCCGCCGCGTGGTCGATTGCGCCAAGGCCAACAACCGCAAACTCGTCATCGGCTACATCCTGCGCCACCACCCCTCATGGATGCGCCTGATCAGTGAGGCCCGCGCCTTGGGCGGCCCCTACGTCTTCCGCCTGAATCTGAACCAACAATCCTCCGGCCCGACATGGGAGGTGCACAAGACCCTCATGCAGACCACGTCCCCCATCGTCGATTGCGGCGTGCATTACGTCGATGTCATGTGCCAGATCACCGATGCCAAACCGGTAGAGGTGCGGGGAATGGGCCTGCGCCTGTCCAACGAAATCGCCCCCGACATGTACAATTACGGCCATTTCCAGGTCCTCTTCGCCGATGGGTCTGTGGGCTGGTATGAGGCCGGCTGGGGCCCCATGATGTCCGACACCGCCTTCTTCGTGAAGGATGTGGTCAGCCCGAACGGTGCCGTCTCCATCCGCATGCCCGAAAGCGCCCGGTCCGACGATCACGACACGCACACCAAAACCTCCACCATCCGCGTCCACCGCGTGGGCCAGCCGGATGAGGATCTGAGTATGGCCGACGAGCCCGGCCATCAGGACCTGTGCGAACGCGAACAGGCCTACATGGCCCGCGCCATCACCGAAGACCTCGATCTCACCCGCCACATGGAAGACGCGGTCCAATCCCTCGCCATCTGCCTTGCCGCCGACGAAAGCGTCCGGTCCGGCCAGCCCGTCAAACTGTAAAGGGGTCACCCATGGGTGCGCTGACGCTGTCCAAAGTCACCAAATCCTTCGGCAAGACCGATGTCATCAAGGGCGTGGATCTTCATGTCGAAGAAGGCGAATTCTGCGTTTTCGTCGGCCCCTCCGGCTGCGGGAAATCCACCCTCCTGCGCATGATCGCGGGGCTGGAGGATGTCACCTCCGGCACTGTCACCCTCGACAGCCGCGACATCACCGACGAGGCCCCCGCGAAACGCGAAATCGCCATGGTCTTCCAGACCTACGCCCTCTACCCCCACCTCACCGTGCGCGACAACATGAGCCTTGCGCTGAAACAGGCGGGCGAACCCAAGGCGAAGATAGATCAGGCGACTAAACGCGCCGCCGCCATGCTCGCCCTCGACCCCTATCTCGACCGCCGCCCCGCCGAGCTTTCCGGCGGCCAGCGTCAGCGCGTCGCCATCGGTCGCGCCATCGTCCGCACGCCCAAGCTTTTCCTCTTCGACGAACCCCTCTCCAACCTCGACGCCGCCCTCCGTGTGCAGACGCGGATCGAAATCGCCCGCCTCCATCGCGACCTCGGCGCGACAATGGTCTATGTCACCCATGACCAGGTCGAAGCCATGACCCTTGCCGACAAGATCGTCGTCCTCCGCGCCGGCGTGGTGGAACAGACCGGCAGCCCGATGGAGCTTTACAACAACCCCGACAACACCTTCGTCGCAGGCTTCATCGGCAGCCCGCAGATGAATTTCCTGAAATCCGCCGCCCTCGGCCAGCGCGGCGAAACGACGGGCATCCGCCCCGAACATCTCACCCTGTCGCGCGACCGGGGCACCCTGTCCGGCACCGTCTCCCATGTCGAAAAACTGGGGGGCGAAACCCTCGTCTATGTCCGCAGCGAACCCCACGGCCTGCTCACCATTCGCCTCTTCGGCGAACATGATTACGCCGTCGATGAACCCGTCCATGTCACGCCGGACGACAGCCGCGCCTTCCACTTCGATGCCGCCGGTCAACGCCTGCGCTGACCCCTCACCGCCACATCCGGCCCCCGCTCAACCCCTTTCCGCATCATCTTGATACAAAAACGCTGGAATCAGGGGCGATTTGCGGCTATGCATTTTTGCAAGGCCCACCCATAGGGTCAGTCAAGAGCGGTGCGCCGGCATATTTTCCCGGCGGTTGAGGCGGAGTAGTGTAATGAGTTCGGCGATTGATTTCGCCGTCCGCAGTGCTGCGGGCGGAACCCAGAATGGCCAGTTTGCCGGCCAGGGCCAAAGCAACTTCATCCAGATGGCGCCGGGGGAAAGCCTGTCGCTGAACCTCTCGCCGATCAGCATCATCGGCTATACCCGCGACGGCGCCGATCTCGTCATCGAACTGGCCGATGGCCGGATTCTCACGCTGGCCGACTGGTTCCACGACGATCCCGCCGCAACCGGCCGTCTCTACCTTTCCACCGATGGTGCGATCACTGAAGTCACCCTCGCCGATCCGGGCGACGGCATCCTCGCAGCCAGCTTCACCACCGCGCCCCCCGCCGAAAAGTGGAGCCCGCTCGACGACCTCCGCTTCACCCAGGACGATCCCGTGGTCGCCCTCGCCGGGACGGGCGAGGATGATCCGGCAGGCATGGGCATCTTCACCCCGGCCCTGATGGGCCTTGGCGGCACAGGCCTCGGTGCCGCCGCCCTCATCGGCGGCGCGGCCCTCATCGGTGGCGGCGGCGGCGGGACCGGCACGGAAACCCCCGGCACCGACACGCCCAATGGTCCCGGCGATGACGGCGGTGACGGGGACGGCGACGGGGACGGGGATGATGACGACAGCAACGATGGCGATGACGGCGGTGACGACGGCGACGGTGGGGATGATGACGACGGCGACGGCGGCGACGACGGGGATGATGACGACGGCAGCGATGACGACGGCGACGAAGATGACGGCGGCGATGATGGCGATGACGGGGACGACGACGGCGACGGCGGCGATGATGACGGCGGCGACGACGACGGGGATGATGACGATGGCGACAGCGACGACGGCGATGACGACGACGGCGATGGCGATGGCGGCGATGATGACGATGGCGACGGCGGCGATGGCGATGACGACGACGACGGCAGCGACGGCGATGATGATGACGGCAGCGATGACGATGATGGGGATGACGACGGTGACGGTGGGGATGACGACGACGATGGCGACGGCGGCGACGACGACGGCGACGTAACACATACCCGCGGCATCGACGGCGCGGGAACCTCCACGACCCTCACCACGAACACGCAGGACCCGACCATCACCCTCACCGGGACCGGTCATCCGGGCGAAACCGTCTCGGTCACCATCGGCGACCGCAGTCAGACCACCACGGTCGGCAGCGATGGCACATGGTCGGCCACCTTCCCTGCCACCGGCCTGCCCGCCGACGGCACCCACACCGCCACCGCCACCTTCACCGGCGCCGACAGCCAGACCCTCTCCGGCCCGGCCTTCGTCATCGACATGACCCGCCCCCCGCTGGAGGCGACCGATGGAACCCAGGCCACCGGCGATGTCGTGAATCGTCTCGAACATGGCCAAGGCATCACCCTCTCGGGCACGACAGAGCCGGGCGCGACAGTCCGCATCACCATCGGCACCACCACCCGCGACGCCACCGTCGCGGATGACGGCACCTGGACCGTCACCTTCACGGGGGCCGACGTGCCGGGCGGCGACCGCAGCACCGACATCACCCTCACCGCGACCGATACCCTCGGCAACACCACCACCCGAACCGAGGTTCTGGTCCTCGACACCATCGACCCGCCCCTCGCCCTGCGCCCGATGGCCAGCGACGACACGGTCAACCGCGCCGAGGCGCAGTCGGATCTCGTGATCGGCGGCACCGCCGCCCCCAACAGCACCGTCACCATCACGATCGAAGGGCTGGGCGATCCCGTCACCCGCATCGCCGATGCCTCCGGCAACTGGTCGCTGCCCTTGCCCGCCGGCAGTTTCCCGCCTGGCCTCGACAGCCGCAGCGTGACCGTCACCACCAGCGATGCCGCAGGCAACACCACCACGCTCAGCCGCGACCTGCGGATCGACACAGAGCTTGGCCTCGCCTTCGATCCCGCCCCCATCGCGCAAGACAACATCGTCAACCTTGCGGAATCGCAGGGCCAGATCACCCTCACCGGCACCGCCGACCCCGATACGACCGGCATCACCCTCCTTCTCGGTGGCACGGGCCGCGCCGCCACCCTGGCCGGCGACGGCACCTGGTCGCTCACGCTCCCGGCCGACAGCTTCGCCGCGCTGGGCGACAGCGCGACCCTCACCCTCACCTCGCGCGATGCGGCGGGCAACATCGCCACCGCCACCCGCAGCGTGAAGATCGACCTCGCCAGCACCCTCACCGTCGAAGCCACACCCGTCGGCACCGACAGCCTGCTTTCCGGCCCCGAAGCCGCCGCAGGCGTCACCCTCGACGGCACGGCCGAGGCCGGATCGCAGATCTTCCTGTCCCTGAACGGCACCGCCCACGGCCCCGTCACGGCAGATGCACAGGGCCTCTGGTCCTACAGCTTCACCACCGCCGACCTCGCCACCCTCACGGCGCAGACCGGCGGCACGATCACCGCCTATGCCATCGACCTGGCCGGGAACCGCAGCGACACCATCACCCGCAGCTTCGTGCTGGATACCGGCGTGGACGGCTTCGCCTTCGCCGCCCCCGATCTGACCGGAACCATCGCCGATGGCCCCCGGGATGCCTCCGTTCTGAACGCTGTCGAACGCGATCAGGGCCTCGTCCTGCAAGGCACCGTCGAACCCGGCTCCTCCCTCCGCATCCAGATCGGCGACTGGTCCACCACCCTTCCCGGAACCGCCACCCAATCCGGCACCTGGACGCTCACCGTCCCCGCCAATGCCCTGCCGCAGGGCGCCGCGGCCACCGCGACGATCATCGCCACCGCGACCGATCCCAACGGCAACATCTCGGCCCCGATCAGCCGCACCATCGCCATCGACACCACCGTAACCGGCTTCGAAGCCACCGCCATCCGCCTCGGCACCGGCGGCGACGGCATCCTCAATGCCGCCGAACATGCGCGCGGCCTGCCGGTTTCCGGCCTCGCCGAACCCGGTGCCACCGTGCAGGTCACCGTCAACGGCCACAGCCGCAGCGCCATCGCAGGCGAAACCGGCGCCTGGTCCGTCACCTTCGCCGCCAGCCAGATCCCCACTGGCGAAATCGACTCCCTCCCCGTCCGCGTCACCGTCACCGACACGGCCGGAAACGTCCTCGGCCCCTACGACCTGTCCGTCGGCATTGATACCATTGCCCCCGACACGCCGACCGTGATCGAAACCCAGGATGTCGCCGGGGCGATGCGCGGCTTCACCACCCTGACCAGCGAAGACAGCTACCTCTTCCACCGCGTCGATGCGACCGGCGCCCCCGTCGCGCTTCAGGCGACCGAACAGCGCAATGCCGAACCGGGCGAAGATCTGTTCCGCTTCACCAACGGCCAGACGGTCCCCGATGGCAGCTATCTGGTCATCAACACCACCGATCCCGCCGGGAACGAGGCCAACACCCTCTTCATCAAGAACACGGCCACCGGGGCGGAAGTGGATCTAAACCGCGAGGGGCTCGCCGCCTTCGATCTTTCGGCGATCGACCTCACCCGCGCCCCGGATGCCAGCCTGACGATCACGGAAGAACAGCTCCTCGCCCTCACCGGCCCCGACCGGACCCTTGTCATCAAGGGCGAGGCGACAGATCACGTCACCCTTGCCGATGTCACGAGCGTCCAGGCCAACCAGACGATCAACGGCACGGTCTATGACATCTACACCCTCGGCACCTCGGGCGCACAGATCCTGCTCGAGGATGACATCTCCCGCAGCGTGACCTAGGGGCGGCGCCATGCAGCCTGCCCCCCTTCCTTCCAGATCGGCCAGGGCAGCCCGTCTTCGCCCCGAAGGGGCGCTTCTGGCCGTTGCGGTGCTGCTTTCGGGCTGTTCGGGCGGGTTGCAGCCGCCCGCCAGGCTGGCTTTCGCGCCGGGAACCCCTCCCGCCGCCCTTCATCAGGGCCAGCGCCTCTCCCCCGAAGGCAGCACCGCCTCTCCCGTCATCGCCGATCTCGCCGCCCGCCGCTCCATCCTGCCGCCGGACGGCGCCTTCGCCCGCATTGCCGCCGCCACCCATGCCGCAGCCCCGCAGGTCGAGGCGGCAGAGCTTGGCCTCGCCCGCCTGCGCGCCGAGGCCGCCGCCCGCAACGGCTGGCCCACGATCACCCCCAGCCTCTCGCTCGATGGCATCGCGGGCCTCACCGCTCGGCTCCTGCTGGACCAGCCCCTTCTCGACAATGGCCGCCGCGCCGCCGAACGCGCCCGCGCCAGGGCCGAGCTTGATCTCGCCGCCGTCACCCTCTCCACCCGCCAGAACGCCCGCGCCTTCGACGCCATCGCCCTCTATCTCGATGCCGAACGCGCCCGCCATCAGGCCACCATCGCCGAAACCGCCAGCACCCGCCTGGCCGAGTTTCACCGCATCGTCACCGCCCGCATCGCAGGCGGCCTGTCCGACCGGACCGAAGAACAGATCATCGCCCAGACCATGGCCGAAATGCAGGCCACGCTTGCCGCCGATCATCAGGCCCGTACCCAGGCGCTGGCCGATCTCGCGGTGCAAACAGGCTCTAACATGGCCGAAACCCTGTCTGGCCTCGATCCCCTGCCACCACTTCCCCCCGCCGACGCGCTCGCCATCCTCCGCCAGCAGGCCGAAGGCACCCGCCGCCTGGCCGAGGCGTGGATCGCCCGCGCAGGCGCTCTTCCCGGCCTCTCCGCCACGGCCACCGCGACCGATGACGCCATCACCCCCGGCCTTGCCCTGGGGGGCGTCACCCTCGGTCTCGGCAGCCCGGCCACCCTGGCCGCCGCCGCCGCCACCCCCGATCTCGTCGCCCGCCAGACGCAAGAGGCCCGCCGCGCCGCCCTCCGCGCCCGCACCGAAGCCGAGGGCCGCATCGCCACCCTCCGCATCCGGCAGGCGCAGGGGGCCGAAGTCCTGCGCCAGACCCGCGCCAATCTGGACCTCTATGCCGAACAGTACCGCATCGGGCGGCGCAGCCTGACCGACCTCACCGCCCAGACCGCCGCCGCCGCGCGGCTGGAACGCGATCAGGCCGCGCTGGCCTATGACATCGCCCGCCTCGAACTGGAAATCGCCCGCGATGCCGGGCTCCTCCTCGATGGGGCGCGGCTGTGACGGAACCGGCGGCGCAGCCGCGCGTCCTCGCCTTCGACCTGCACCCCGCCCGCGCCGCTCCGCAGGCGACACCCCCCTTCACCCCGGCCCCGCCTGCCGCACCCAGCGCGCTCCGCGCCCGCGCCGAACTCGCCGCCGTGCTCTCGGCCCGGCTCGGCGGCCGCCTCCTGCCCTCCGACCTGCTCGACCACCTCGCCGCCCTCGGTGCGCCCGAACGCCCCGGCCTTGACCATTTCTCCGCCGCCTTCCGCCGCGCGGGCTATTCCGTCGCCCTCGACCACGACCCCGACCTCGCCACCCTTCCCGCCCTGGCCGAGATGCAGACCGGCCAGCTCCTCCTCATCCTGTCGCGCCATGATGATCGGATCACGATCTACGATCCCACCACCCCCGACCGCAGCGCCGATATCCCGCTTGCAGACTTCACCCCCCATTTCGCTGGCTGGCTCCTCCGCGTCCGCCTCCCCTTTGCCGAGGTCGCCGCCCGCCATGCCGAACCCGGCGAAGAACCGCATTGGTTCTGGTCCGAATTCCGCCACCACCGCCGCGCCTTCGCCGAAGTGGCCGCCGCCTCGCTTACCGCCAATCTTCTGGCCACCGCCGTCGCCCTCTACGCGCTCCAGATCTACGACCGCGTCATCCCCAACCAGTCCGAACCCACGCTCTGGGTCCTCACCCTTGGCGCGCTTCTCGCCATCGCCTTCGACGCCGCCCTCCGCATCGCCCGCGCCGCGCTGATGGACAACGCCGGTCGCCGCATCGAAACCGCCGTGCAGGACAGGCTGATGACCCGCCTCCTGCACCTGCGCCCGGCCCCCGGGCAACGCCAGCCCAGCCAGATCTTCGCCGCCATGCGCGACTTCGGCTCGGTGCGCGAGTTTTTCACCGCCGCCACCATCGGCACGCTGGCCGATCTGCCTTTCCTCGTCATCTTCCTCGCCCTCGTGGCGATGATCGGCGGCAACCTCGTCTGGGTCCTCATCCTCGGCGGCCTCCTGATGATCGTCCCCGGCCTGCTTTTGCAAAGGCGGATGATCGCGCTCACGCAGGCGGGGCAGGGGGCCAATACCCGCGCCGCCCGCCTGCTGTTCGAGGCGGTCTTCGAACAGGAAACCGTCACCACCCTGCGCGGGCAGGACCGCTTCACCCGCCTCTGGAACGAACTCGTCACCCTCTCTGCCCTGCGCGCCTCGGACCAACGCCACCTGACAACGCTCCTCTCCGCCTGGGCGCAAGGCGTGCAACAGGCCACCGGCATCGCCGCCATCCTCATCGGCACCTACCTCGTCTTCGCGGGCAGCTTCACCGTGGGCACCATCATCGCCGTCTCGCTCCTCACCGCCCGCACCCTCGGCCCCCTCTCGCAACTCTCCGCCACCCTCGCCCGCTGGTCGCAGGTCCGCACCGCGCTCGCCGCCCTCGACGCCATCGCCACCGCGCCCCAGACCGAAGACCCCGCCCGCCGCTACCTGCGCCGCGAAACCCTGTCGGGCCGCATCGACCTGCGCGACCTCACCTTCCGCTACAGCCCCGACACCGCCCCCGTCCTCGACATCCCCGCCCTCGCCATCCCGGCAGGCCAGCACGCGGCCATCCTCGGCGCCAACGGATCGGGCAAATCCACCCTCCTGCGTTGTATTGCAGGCCTTGCAGACCCCACGCAGGGCCGCATCCAGATCGACGGCGCCGACATGGGCCAGATCCACCCCCGCGACCTGCGCCGCAACATCGGCTATCTGGGGCAGGAGGTGCGGCTCTTCTCCGGCACCCTGCGCGAAAACCTCGTCCTTTCGGACCTCGAACCCGATGATGACCGCCTCCTCGCCGCGCTCGATTTCGCGGGGCTGGGAAATTTCCTGCGCGGCCATCCCCGCGGCCTCGATCTCGAAATCCGCGAAATGGGCGAAGGCCTCTCCTTCGGGCAGCGGCAATCCATCGGCTGGGCCCGCCTCTGGCTGCAAGACCCCCGCATCGTCCTTCTCGACGAACCCACCGCCGCGCTGGACCAGACGCTGGAATCCACCCTCGTCTCGCGCCTCGGCCCCTGGCTGCACGGGCGCACCGCGCTGATCGCCACGCACCGCCTGCCCATCCTCGGCCTCACCTCCCGCACGCTGATCCTGCAGAACGGCCGCCTCGCCGTGGATGGCCCGCGCGAGGCCGTCCTCGCCCATCTCGCCCGGGCCACCGCATGACGCTCGCCACCTTCGACCCGCCGCTCGAAACCCGCGCCCGCATGCCCTCGCGCATCGTCCGGCTCATCGCCGCCACCGTCGCCGCCTTCCTTCTCTGGGCCGCCTTCGCCTGGGTCGAGGAAATCGTCCGCGCCCCCGGCCAGATCGTCCCCTCCTCGCGCCCGCAGATCATCCAGAACCTCGAAGGCGGCATCCTCGCCGCGCTCCACGTCGCCGAAGGCGACACGGTCGCCGCAGGCCAGACCCTCGCCCAGCTTCACGGCACCCAATACCAGGCGGCCGTCGATGACCTGACCGACCAGATCGCCGCCCTCGACATCCGCCGCCTGCGGCTGGAGGCCGAGATGGCCGGACAGACCCGTTTCACCGCCCCGCCCGACCTTGCCGCCCGCGTTCCCGATATCCTCGCCTCCGAACAGGCCCTGCTCTCTGCCCGCCTCTCCGACCTCACCTCGCGCCGCGCCGGGGCGCAGGCCGTTCTGGAACAGGCTCTGGAAGAGGAAGACATGATCCGCCGCATGGCCGATCAGGGCCTTGCCCCCGAAATCGAACGCACCCGCGCCGAAAAGGCCCGCGCCGATGCACAGTCGCGTCTCGACGACCTCACGACCGAAGCCCGCCTTCAACGCGCCGATGATTACGCCGCCACCCAGGCCGAACTCGCCTCGCTGCGCCAGCGCCTCCGCCTCTCGCAAGACCAACTCGCCCGCACCACGCTCACCGCGCCTATGCGCGGGGTCGTGAACCGCATCGCCGTCACCACCATCGGCGGCGTCGTCCGGCCCGGCGAGGAAATCCTTCAGATCATCCCGCTCGATACGGGCCTCTTCATCGAGGCGCGCGTCCGCCCCGCCGACATCGCCACCCTCCGCGAAGGCCAGCGCGCCACGGTCAAGCTCTCCGCCTATGATTACACGATCTACGGCACCCTGCCCGCCACGGTGACCTTCGTCTCGGCCGACACCTTCCGCGATGAAACCACGCGCGAGGCCGAACCGCATTACCGCGTCACCCTGCGGGTGGACCTGTCGGAACTGACCGAACGCCAGCACTCCCTCGCCATCCGCCCCGGCATGCAGGCGGAGGTAGAGTTTCAGACGGGGGGAAAAACCATCCTGCGCTACCTGACCCGCCCCCTCTGGCGCGGGTCCGAGGCTTTGCGCGAACGCTGACCCTTACGCCACCGCCGCCTGCTTCGCCCGGTGCCGCATCACCAGCGCCCCGATCCCCAGCGCCGACAGCATCAAGGGCAGCGTGCCACCGATGGGGACGGGAGTTACCTCGGGCTCCGCAGCGCCAGCAAGGCGGAAAGCGCCCGTCGACTGGTTCTGCGTGAAAGGGCCGAAGGTCGAACTTACGAAAACTGGTATGGCGCCTTGTGGAAATCCAAGTCCCGTGATTACGCCCTCATCCTGCCCGTTGAACGGTGCTTGCGGAAAAGCGTTCTTGTAACGCTTCAGGACAAAACTAAAGCTAAGTGGGTTCAATGGTTCTGTTGGTGCCAGCCAGTTGAACTTGAAGCTAATGGTCGAAGCATCCACACCAAATGCATAAGATGCAGAGACGTAGGTGTCATTTACGTACATGAGCGCTTCAGAAGCCGAAAGCGCTTGGTTGTAGCCGCTCGGCAAACTGTCCAACGGCCCCGTCTGGAAAAAGAAGCTGTTGTACGCCCCAGACTGAATACCGCCCACTGGCCCCGTCAGCGTCGGCCCATCGACCGTCGCCCCATGCGCTCCTGTCGCCAGCAACATTGCTGCCGCAACTGCCCTCAATATCTTTATCATTTTGTCCTCGTTGGCCCTTCCCCCGCAATCAGCATGACAGAGGGAAATCCAATCGCGCAACATCAATTAAGGTGAATTACGTAATCTGGGCGCACAAAATGGGGGATATCCCCCAAACTCCGTAATGATGCGACGCAGTCGCAGTTCCCACATGTTTTCCACAGGTTTATCCACAGCCTGCGCGGGAAAGATCACGCCCGCATCGTGAACCCCCGCGCAATGTGATTGCGGACGAACCAGATCATTCCCACTCCGGGAATCAGCGACACCACCGTCATCGCCATCACCAGCCCGATATCCGTCTGAAAGGTGAACAGCGCGTTGATCGCCATGGTGATCGGCTTGCCCGCCGTCACCGTCAGGATGCGGGCAAAGACCACCTCGACCCAGGAAAACACGAAACAGAAAAAGGCCGCCACCCCGATGCCCGGCGCAATCGCCGGGATCAGCCGCTTCACCATGAAACCCGGCAGGGAATGGCCGTCCAGAAAGGCCGTCTCGTCAAACTCCCGCGGCACGGCGCGGATGAAACTCTCCAGAATCCAGATCGCAATCGGCAGGTTGAACAGGCAATGCACCAGCGCAATCCCCACCGGCCGGTTCACCAGCCCCACCTGCGCGAACAGGATGAAGATCGGCAGCGACAAAACCACCGGCGGCGTCACCCGGAAGGCCATCATCAGGAACAGGAAATGCCGGTCCCCCACGAACCGGTATCGCGCCAGGGCATAGGCCGCAGGCAACCCCGCCACGATGCACAGCGCGACGTTCAGCAGCACATAGGTCAGGGAATTGGCAATGGATTCCACCAGAACCGGATCGGCCGCGATGTTGCGATAGTTGATCAGGCTCCATTGCCCCTCCACCATCCCCTCGCGCGGCAGGGTGGACATGAAGGACAGCGCAAAGGTCTGCACCAGCGGCAGCAGGATAAAGACCGCCAGCCCACCAAAGACCGCCCCCCGCAGCAGCACGGCCCTCATGCCCCCTCCTCCTGCCGCGACAGGCCCGCCATCTTCACAAAGGCCCAGACAATGGTGATCACGATCAGGAAATAGACCATCGACCGCGCCGCCGCCGACCCATAGCTGAACCCCTTGATCTCCTCGCCCAGGTCGATGGCCAGGAAATGCGTGGCCATGTCCGGCCCCCCCGCATTGATGGAAAAGGCCTCGGTATAGATCATGAAACTGTCCACGAACCGCAGCAGCAGCACGATGCCCATCGGCGCCATGATCCGCGGCAATTCGATGAACCGGAACACAGCCCAGCGCGAAGCCCCGTCAATGGCCGCCGCCCGGTAATATTCCGCCGTGATCCCCGACAGCCCCGCATAGGCCAGGATCACCACCAGCCCCAGCCAGTGCCAGGTATCCATCACCACCAGCAGCACCCAGGTCTGCCAGGCGGTGAATTTCCAGTCGAACACCACCCCCGCCGCCGCCAGCACCTGCCCCACGATCCCCGTCGCCGGGTCGATCAGCCCCAGCCACATCATCGCGATCATGTTCCACGGCACCACCAAGGGCAGCGCCACCAGCATCAGCACCAGCACCGCCCCCCGCGTCCCCCGCAACAGCAGCGCGATCCCCACCCCCAGCGGCACCTGAACCGACAGGACGATGGCGGAAAACATCAGGCTCCGCAGCAGGCTCTCATGGAACCGGGTCGAGGTAACGATCTCCTCATACCACTCCACCCCCACCCAATGCACATCGGCCAGGGAAAAGATGTCATGCAGCGCATAGTTGAACACCGCGATCAGGGGCAGCACCCCCACGAAGGCCATCACCGCCGCCGCCGGCAGCATCAACAGCCAGGCTCCATTCCGTATCGGTGCCATGCGCCCCCATCCGTTCCACGCCCCGATATCCGCATGGAACGCGCCCCCGCGCAACCGCCCCTACGACTTATGTCTCATCCCCCGCCGCCTTGCCTTGTCTCCGGCGCTCCCGCTTTACTTGAACTGCCATCCCCCACCGATGGAGGGACCACCAAGGGAGGAGTCACCATGTGCCAGGTCTTCGCGGGGCAGGACCCCGCCCGTTACGAAAGCATCACCCGCCGCCTGCGCCTGAATGGCCAAAGCACCAGCATCCGCCTCGAACGCGCCTTCTGGGACATCCTGGATGACATCGCCGCCGGCGAAGGCACCACCACCCCGGCCTTCGTGTCGAAGTTGCATTCCGAAGTGCTGGAACAACGCGGCGAGCCCGAGAATTTCACCTCGCTCCTGCGCTGCGCCTGCCTCATCCACATGGACGCCCGCGCCGCCGCCCGCAGCGCCCACGCACTGGCCGCCGAGTGAAAAGCAAAGCGTAGTATAGACCTACTACCCGCCCCCGTTGGACAGGGTCCACACTTCCCCTCAGGACAGTCCTGAATGACCTGACGGAGGAAGACGGTGGCGAAGGCCATACACAGCATGATCCGCGTGCTCGACGAGGCACGCTCGGTATCCTTCTACGACCTGGCCTTCGGCCTCAAGGTCGCGGATCGGCTCGATTTCGACAGTTTCACCTTGATTTACCTGTCGAACCCGGAAACCGGATTCGAACTGGAGCTCACGGTCAACAAGGGCCGGACAGAGCCCTACAACCTCGGCGATGGCTACGGCCACCTCGCCTTCTCCGTCTCGGATGTCGATGCCGAACATGCCCGCCTCACCGCGGCCGGCCTCGCCCCGCGCAAGCTGGTGGATTTCGCCCCCGGCGGCACGGTCATCGCCCGCTTCTTCTTCATCGCCGATCCCGATGGCTACCAGATCGAGGTGCTGCAAAGGGCCGGTCGCTACCTCTGAACCAAACCGGGCAAGGCGGCCGCAGAAGCCGCCCGCCCCGCTTCGCAAACGTCATGCTCAGGGAGGAGACAATGACAAAACCACTGAAAAGCCGGGGCCTGACGCGCCGCCAGCTTCTGTCGCGCTCGGTCGCGGCCGGGGCCAGCCTTGTCGTCGGCGCGGGCTTCGTCGCATCGGGCAACGCCGCCTGGGCGCTCGAAACCACCGCGATCAAGCCGGAATCCATGGCCACCCTCATCCAGATGGCCCGCGACATCTACCCCCATGACCAGGTCGCCGATCAGTTCTATGCCGTGGCCGTCAAAGGCTATGACAGCGCCGAGAACGCCGAAAAGGTCGAGGCGGGCATCGCCGAACTCAACGCCGCCGCCGTCGCCGCGGGCCATGCCGATTACCTGTCCATCGGCTGGGAAGAAGACCGCGTCGCCGTCCTGAAGGCCATCGAATCCGGCGCCTTCTTCCAGACGGTCCGCGCCGGCCTGGTGACCGGCCTCTACAACCAAAAGGACCTCTGGCCGATCTTCGGCTACGAGGGCGAAAGCTTCACGCTCGGCGGCTACATCGAGCGCGGCTTCGACGACATCAACTGGCTGTAAGGGGAGGCGGACCAATGGTTGCGAAATTCGACCTGACCGACGACTCCGTCGTCGTCATCATCGGCACCGGCGCAGGCGGCGGTGTCCTGGCCAACGAACTGGCGCAAAAGGGCGTCAAGGTCGTGGCGCTCGAAGCGGGGGGTCGCTACCTCCCCGAGGATTACATCAACGACGAATGGGAAAGCTTCACCCAGCTTGCCTGGCTCGACGCCCGCACCACCAGCGGAAGCTGGCGGGTGGCGAAAGACTTCGCCGGTCTCCCGGCCTGGATCGTCAAGGCCGTCGGCGGCACCACCACCCACTGGGCGGGCGCCTCGATCCGCTTCCAGGACCATGAATGGAAGGCCCTCACCAATTACGGCAAGGTCGAAGGCGCGAACCTCCTCGACTGGCCGATCGACGCCGCCGAAATGGCACCCTGGTATGAAAAGGCCGAAACCAAGCTGGGCGTAACCCGCACCGGCGACCGCGCCGGTCTGCCGGGCAACAACAACTTCAAGGTCTTCGAAAAGGGGGCCAAGGCGCTGGGCTACAAGGAAGTCCATACCGGGCGCATGGCCATCAATTCCTCCGACTATGACAACCGCATGGCCTGCCAGCAGACGGGCTTCTGCTTCCAGGGCTGCAAATGGGGTGCGAAATGGTCCGCAGCCTATACCGACATCCCCAATGGCGAAGCGACCGGCAACCTCGAAGTGCGCGAACGCGCCCATGTCGCCCGCATCCTGCACAATGACGCGGGCAAGGTGACCGGGGTCGAATATTTCGACAAGGACGGCAACCTGCAATTCCAGGCCGCCCGCATCGTCGCCGTCGCAGGCAACAGCTTCGAATCGCCGCGCCTTCTCTTGAACTCCGCCTCGTCGATGTTCCCCAACGGGCTCGCGAATTCCTCCGATCAGGTCGGCCGCAACTATATGCGCCACACCACCGGTTCGGTTTACGCGATCTTCGACAAGCCGGTCCGCATGTGGCGCGGCACCACCATGGCCGGCATCGTGCAGGACGAGGCGCGCCACGATCCCTCGCGCGGCTTCGTCGGCGGCTATGAACTGGAAACCCTGTCGCTCGGCCTGCCCTTCATGGCGGCCTTCCTCAACCCCGGCGCCTGGGGCCGTGGCTTCACGACCGCCCTCGACCATTACGAAAACATGGCCGGCATGTGGATCGTGGGCGAGGACATGCCGCAGGCCACCAACCGCGTCACCCTGTCCGACACGACAGACCAGTACGGGCTCAAGGTCGCCAATGTGCATTTCGACGATCACCCCAATGACATCGCCATGCGCAACCATGCCTACAAGCAGGGCGTCGCGATCTACGAGGCGGTCGGGGCCACCCGCGCCTTCCCGACGCCGCCCTATCCCTCGACCCACAACCTCGGCACCAACCGCATGTCGGAAAAGCCCGAGGATGGGGTCGTGAACAAATGGGGCCAGACCCACGACATCGCGAATCTCTTCATCTCGGACGGTTCGCAATTCACCACGGGCGCGGCGGAAAACCCGACGCTGACCATCGTCGCCCTGGCCATCCGCCAGGCCGACCACATCGCCCGCGAAATGTCGGCCGGGAACATCTGACCCCGCACCGTGCAAAGACAAAGGGCGGCCCCGCAAAGGGCCGCCTTTTCGTTACCTCCGCAATGTGCTCTGACCGATCCAATCCGATCCGGCATAGCCGATCAAATGCACCAGAACCTCGCGCCGCTCCTCGTCCACCGTGAAGGCGATCACCGCTTTCCGGCCCGCTGGCACGGCGCGCAGTCCCGGTGCAATCTCGGTCCGCAGGCTGCCCTTCAGCGGCACCTCTGACAGGCGCATCACCGCCGCCTCGATCTCTTGCAACCGCCGCTCCGCCGCCTCTGGCCCCGCATAGCGCGTGATCATCTCGGCAATCGCCACCAGATCATCCGCCACCGCCGGGTACAGCCGGACCCGAAAGCTCATTCCGCCCGTGTCTAGGCGATGCGCGACCGGGCCGCTGCAAATCCTTCCGCCGCATCGACATACGCGCCGGGCGGCGTCTGCATTCGCGCCCGGATTTCCGCCGCCATCGCTTCCAGCGCGACCGCCCGCTCTTCTTCGTCCCGGATCATCTGTTCCAGAGCAGCCGCGACCGCCGCGCTCTGCGAGGCGAAAACCCCCTCCGCCACCTTCTCGGTCAGAAAGCTGTGGTGTCGGTCGGTGAAACTCAGCGTGGTCTTGACGGTCATGCGTGCACCTTCGGTATGACTTGGTAATCTAACCCTGCCGACGTCCTCCCGCAACGGCCCGTTGAAGCGATGGTTAACACCACAGCCCCCACCGTGCGCCGCGTGGCCACAGTTTGCTGCACAGTTTGCGGCACAGGATCCGGCACAGCCGTTGCCGTGGTTAACCCGCCCTCCGCTTCACGCTAGCGGTGACGTAATTGCACGAAAGATCACGCGCCGACAGCGACCAGGACCAGCTTACCGGATTGAAAACCATGCCTTTTCTGTCCACCGGTTCCAGCCCCGCCTTGCGGATCAGGTCATAAAGCTCATCCGGCGTGATGAACTTCGCCCAGTCATGCGTCCCCTTCGGCAGCCACCGCATCACATACTCCGCCCCGATGATCGCCATGACAAAGCTCTTCGGGTTTCTGTTCAGCGTCGAACAGATCATCAACCCGTTGTCCTTCAACAGAATCTGGCACGCTGTCAGATAGGCCTGCGGGTCGGAAACATGCTCGACAACTTCCATGTTGAGAACGACATCGAACCGCTCCCCCGCCTCGGCCAGCGCCTCTGCCGTGCTGTGCCGGTAATCAATCTCCAGCCCCGACTGCGCCGCATGCACCTGCGCCACCGGAATGTTCCGCGCCGCCGCATCCGCCCCCACGACCGTCGCCCCCAGCCGCGCCATCGGTTCCGACAGAAGCCCGCCGCCACAGCCAATATCCAGCAATCTCAACCCCTTGAAGGGTTCAGCTTGCGTCAGATCCCGGTCGAACTCTGCCGCGATCTGGGACGTGATATAGTCCAACCGGCAGGGGTTCAGCATGTGCAGCGGCTTGAACTTCCCGTTCGGGTCCCACCATTCCGCCGCCATCGCCTCGAATTTCGCCACTTCGGCGGGGTCCACCGTGGTCGTCACCATCTGCCGTCCTCTTCTTTAACTTTGGCGCAAGGATTTTAGGCGTTATATAGGGCGTCGATGGATCAGAGATCAGGCCAAAAGCGCGCAGTCGAATTTCTCTACCCGCCGATCGACCCTTTCGATCAGCGGATCATCGACATGCGCGATGGTCACCGCATCTATGTCGAACAATGCGGCAATCCCGACGGCATCCCCGTCGTCGTGCTGCATGGCGGGCCGGGTGGCGGGTGCAGCCCCGCCATGCGCCGCTATTTCGATCCCTCCGCCTTCCGCATCATCCTCTTCGATCAGCGCGGCTGCGGCCGCTCCCGCCCCCATGCCAGCGTCTTGCAGAACACCACTTGGCACTTGGTCAACGACATCGAGGTGATCCGCAAGGAACTCGGCATCTCGCGCTGGATCTGCTTCGGCGGCAGTTGGGGCGCGACCCTCGCCCTGGTCTATGCCATCACCTATCCCGACCGCGTGGCCCACATGGTCCTGCGCGGCGTCTTCCTCATGACGCGGGCGGAACTGGACTGGTTCTATGGCGGCGGGGCAGGGGCCTTCTTCCCCGAACTCTGGTCACGTTTCGTTAACGCTATTCCCCATGACGAGCGCGGCGACCTGATCGCCGCCTATCACCGCCGCCTCTTCTCCGGCAATGTGATGGAAGAAACCCGCTTCGGCCGCATCTGGGCCAACTGGGAAAACGCCCTCGCCTCGATCCACAATGACGGCCCCTTGGGCGAAAGCCCGGCAGAATATGCCCGCGCCTTTGCCCGGCTGGAAAACCACTACTTCCACAATGGCGGTTTCCTTGAGGAAGACGGCTGGATCCTGCGCGAACGGGCACGGATCAGGCACATCCCCGCCACCATCATCCAGGGCCGATACGACATGATCTGCCCGCCCGTCTCCGCCTGGAAACTCGCCCAAGGGTGGGAGAATTGCGACCTCCGCCTCATCCCCTTCGCCGGCCACGCCCTCTCCGAACCCGGCATCAGCGAAGGCCTCGTCCGCGCGATGGATGGGTTGCGACGGCATTGATCCATCCTGAGTCATCGGCGCAACAGGCCCGACGCCTTGAATTCCCCCCGGTTTCCTTGCAACAGGCCCTGCCATAGACTGCCGCCGCGGTCGCAGACGGATTGACTTCAACCCCCATTTCGTCTCTCTGGCGCGGCAGTTTTGTTGGTGGTTGCGTATGAACATCTTGCGTCTCCTGACCCTTGCCCTGCGCGGTTGCGCCGTTTCGGCCCCGCCTCGCCTGTCTCGCGAAGCGCGCGACAAGGCCCTCGTCGCAGCCGCCTCTCACGGTAATCTGCGGCTCCAGTTCGGTCAGTTCTTCGTGAAGGCAGATGTTGATGCCAAGTTCGCCCGCTACCGGCAAAAAGGGGTCTGGCAGTAGATCTGATGCCTTTCTGATCTTGCGTCAGGAATACGATCTCGCCGACAGGACCGCCAAGAAAGTCCAGAAATTCGTCCGCCTTGCCGGCGTCCCCGCGATCAACGAGTTGCGCTACGTCGCGCATCATCTCGTCAATACCATCGCGCCGACATCAGACGATGTGGATGGCGAAAAGGAACTCCAGCGCGCCATAAACCACTGCAAACGCGCAACCTATGAGGCAAGCGAGGCTGGTATCCTCTTTGCCTTCGATCGGATTGTCGAGTTCAAGGAAGACTATCGTTCCGTCATCATCTCCTCGGTCGTTCCGGATTGGAACCAAATTCTGGCCCTCTGCGAAACGGTCACGCGCCGCATCGCCGAAACGCGCGAGGCGCGAGAGGACCGGACCCCCGATCACAAGGATTTCGAACAGCTTTTCGACCGTCTGGTTGCCATATGCAACCGACTGGACGCCGCCCGCGACGACATGAACAAGCTTGTCGAACGTGAAAGCCAACAGGCCAGACGCTTCCTGCTGACAACAGTGCTGTCGGTTCTGGGGATCGTCGCCGGTGTCCTCGCTGCCATGGGGGCCGCCTATCTGCAATAGACCTTGCAGACTCGCCCCCCGCCACGTATATGCCGTTGCAACAGCGGTGTCGGGGTCCAAACCCGGCCCCACCGATCCTGACACGCGGGCCGCTGAGCCCGCTTTTTTGTTTCCACCGGAACCCGAATGACCGACCTGATCGCCAAGACCGCCATCGACCGCCGCCTCGCAGGCATCGTCGGCCCCGTCATCGAAGGGCTGGGCTTCGAGCTTGTGCGCATCCGGCTCATGGGCGGCAAGACCCGCATCCTCCAGATCATGGCCGACCGCCCCGAAGGCGGGATCGAGGTGGACGATTGCGCCACCATCTCCACCGCCGTCTCCGCCGTGCTGGATGTCGAAGACCCGATCGAGGAAAACTACGTCCTCGAAGTCTCCTCCCCCGGCATCGACAGGCCCCTGACGCGGCTCAAGGATTTCGACATGTGGGTGGATTACGAAGCCCGCCTGGAAACCACCGAACTCATCGACGGCCGCCGCCGCTTCAAGGGCACGCTGCAAGGCACCGAAGGCGACGAAGTGCTGATCGAGATTGAAGAGGGCGGCGAAGCCCTCACCATCGGCCTGAAATTTGACTGGCTGTCGGATGCCAAGCTGATCCTGACCGACGACCTGATCGCCGAAATGCTGCGCCAGCGCAAAGCCTCCGGCGTGATCGACGAATCGAAATTCACCGACATCGAAGAATACGAAGGCGAGGACGAGGGCGACACCGCCCCCGACGCGCCCGAGACGAAACACTGATACCGGGAGTCCCTCATGGCTATCACCTCCGCGAACCAGCTCGAACTCCTGCAAACGGCCGAGGCCGTGGCGCGGGAAAAGATGATCGACCCCGATCTGGTGATCCAGGCGATGGAGGAATCGCTCGCCCGTGCGGCCAAGTCCCGCTATGGCAGCGACCTCGACATCCGCGTGAAGATCGACCGCAAGACGGGCCGCGCCACCTTCGCCCGCATCCGCACCGTGGTCGAGGATGAGGCCGTCGAAAACCATCACGCCCAGATGACGGTCAAGCAGGCCAAGGCCTACAAGCCCGACCCCCAGATCGGGGATGAGATTATCGACGAAGTGCCGCCCGTCGATCTGGGCCGCATCGCCGCGCAATCGGCCAAGCAGGTCATCCTTCAAAAGGTCCGCGAGGCGGAACGCGACCGCCAGTACGAAGAATTCAAGGACCGCAAAGGCTCCATCATCAACGGCGTGGTGAAGCGCGAGGAATACGGCAACCTCATCGTCGATATCGGCCGGGGCGAGGCGATCCTCCGCCGCAACGAAAAGATCGGCCGCGAATCCTATCGCCCGAACGACCGCATCCGCTGCTACATCAAGGATGTGCGGCGCGAAGCGCGCGGTCCGCAGGTCTTCCTGTCGCGCACCGACCCGCAATTCATGGCCGAACTCTTCAAGATGGAAGTCCCCGAAATCTACGACGGGATCATCGAGATCAAGGCCGTCGCCCGCGACCCCGGCTCGCGCGCCAAGATTGCCGTCATCTCCTATGACAACTCCATCGACCCGGTCGGTGCCTGCGTCGGTATGCGCGGCAGCCGCGTCCAGGCCGTGGTGAACGAACTTCAGGGCGAAAAGATCGACATCATCCCGTGGAACCAGGATCAGGCAACGTTCCTCGTGAACGCGCTCCAGCCTGCCGAAGTCTCCAAGGTCGTGATCGACGAAGAGGCCGGCAAGATCGAGGTGGTGGTCCCCGACGAACAGCTCTCGCTCGCCATCGGCCGCCGCGGCCAGAACGTGCGACTGGCCTCACAACTGACGGGCCTCGACATCGACATCATGACCGAGGCCGAGGAATCGCAGCGCCGTCAGGCAGAATTCGCCGAACGGACGAAGCTCTTCATGGACACCCTCGATGTCGATGAGATGATGGCCCAACTCCTCGTCTCCGAAGGCTTCACCAATCTCGAAGAAGTCGCCTATGTCGATGTGGACGAACTCCTCTCCATCGACGGCTTCGATGAAGATACGGCGGCCGAACTTCAGGCCCGCGCCCGCGACTTCCTCGAAGAACAGAACCGCAAGGCGCTGGAAAACGCCCGCGCCATGGGTGTCGAGGACAGCCTCATTGATTTCGAAGGGCTCACCCCCCAGATGATCGAGGCGCTGGCCCATGACGGCATCAAGACGCTGGAAGACTTCGCCACCTGCGCCGACTGGGAACTTGCCGGCGGCTGGACAACCGAAAACGGCCAACGCAAGAAAGACGAAGGCGTCCTCGAAAAGTTCGAAATGTCGCTCGAAGAAGCCCAGCACCTCATCATGACCGCGCGCGTCATGCTGGGCTGGGTCGATCCGACCGAACTGGAAACCGCCGACACGGCGGAAACCGAAGAGGAGGCCGAGGCCTGATCGCAGGTCTCGGTACACGGCGCAGCCATGGCGCGGGGCGGGCGGCAGACAGATCAGGACGAACCGGAACGCAAATGCATCGTTTCCGGTGAAAGCCAGCCGAAGGCCGGCCTGATCCGTTTCGTCATCGGCCCCGACGCGATGGTGGTGCCCGATGTTCTGGCCCGCCTTCCGGGGCGCGGCATTTACGTGGCGGCAGATCGCACCGCCATTGACAAGGCGGTGGCAAAGGGTCTCTTCTCCCGCGCGGCACGCCAGCCGGTGAAGGCACCCGACTCCCTGTCGGACCTTATCGAGGCGCAGCTGCTGCGGCGGGTGATCGACTTTCTGTCGATGGCCCGCAAGGCGGGCGAGGCCGTCACCGGATACGAGAAGGTGAAGGAATGGTTGGTCAAGGGGCAGGCATCCGTCCTGCTCCAGGCCAATGACGGTTCGGAACGCGGCAAGACCAAGCTGCATCCGCCGGACGGCAAAGACAGCTTCATCGGCTGCCTTTCCTCGGGGGAATTGGGTTTGGCTTTCGGGCGCGAACGTGCCATACACGCCGCGCTTGCGGCTGGTGGACTCGAACGACGTGTTGTAGAGGAAGCGGCAAGGCTCGCGGGCCTGCGCGGGCATATCGGCGGAGTTTCCGCCGGAGAGGATACGAAGACGGCATGAGCGATACTGACGGCAAGAAACCCCTCGGCTTGGGTGGCGGCGCGCGTGGACCTGGGCAAGTGAAGCAGAGCTTCAGCCACGGCCGCACCAAGAGCGTGGCGGTGGAGGTCAAGCGCAAGCGCGTGGTGGTCCCCACGAAACCCGGCACGCCGGGCGCGACCGGTGGTGCATCCGGCACCGCAACTCATCTGGGTGATCCCTCCAAACGTCCCGCCGGCATCACCGATGCCGAAATGGAACGGCGTCTCGCCGCCCTGCGCGCTGCCAAGGCACGCGAACAGGAAGACGCGGCCCGCCGCGCCGAGGAAGAGAAGGCGCGCGAAGAAGATCGCCAGCGCCGCCGCGAAGAGATGGAGGCCAAGGAGCGCGAGGATCGCGAACGCGAAGCCGCACTCCGCGCCAAGGCCGAGGAAGAGGAACGCGCCGCCCGCGCTGCGGAAGAGGCAAAGATCGCCGCTGCCGCCGCCCGCAAGGCCGAGGTTCTGGGAACCCGTCCGAAATCCGCCCCCGCTCCCGAAGCGCCCGTCGCCGCCAAGGCGGCCCCGGCCGCCCCGGCCGAGGATGCCACCACCCGTGGCGGTGCCGCACCCCGCACCCCTCTTGCCCCGCGCAAGTCCGAACGCGAACGCGACGAACGCGCCACCGACCGCGACCGTGGCAAGGTGAAGGGCGACGAAGGTCGCCGCGCCGGCAAGCTCACCCTGTCCGATGCCATCTCGGATGAAGGCGGCCGTCAGCGCTCCCTCGCCGCGATGAAGCGCAAGCAGGAAAAGGCCCGGCAAAAGGCCATGGGCTTCGGCCAGAAGGCCGAAAAGCAGGTCCGCGACGTGCAGCTTCCCGAAACCATCGTGGTCTCGGAACTTGCCAACCGGATGGCCGAACGGGCCGCCGATGTGGTCAAGGCGCTGATGAAAATGGGCATGATGGTCACCATGAACCAGACCATCGACGCCGATACCGCCGAACTGGTGATCGAGGAATTCGGTCACAAGGCGGTCCGCGTGTCCGACAGCGACGTGGAACAGGCCATCGAAACGGTCGCCGACCGTGCCGAAGACCTGCAACCGCGCCCGCCCATCGTCACCATCATGGGCCATGTGGACCACGGCAAGACCTCGCTCCTCGACGCGATCCGCAAGGCCAATGTCGTCGCAGGCGAAGCCGGCGGGATCACCCAGCACATCGGCGCCTATCAGGTGAAAACCCCGAACGGCGCGCTGGTCTCCTTCCTCGACACGCCCGGCCACGCCGCCTTCACCTCCATGCGCGCCCGCGGCGCGCAGGTGACGGATATCGTGGTTCTGGTGGTTGCGGCCGATGACGCCGTGATGCCCCAGACGATCGAGGCGATCAACCACGCCAAGGCCGCCAAGGTGCCGATGATCGTGGCGATCAACAAATGCGACAAGCCGGACGCGAACCCGCAAAAGGTCCGCACCGACCTGCTGCAACACGAGGTTGTGGTCGAACAGATGTCCGGCGAAGTGCAGGATGTCGAAGTGTCGGCCAAGACCGGCAAGGGTCTGGACAACCTGCTCGAGGCGATCGCCCTTCAGGCCGAACTCCTCGAACTCCGCGCCAACCCGAACCGCGCCGCCTCCGGCGCGGTTATCGAAGCCAAGCTCGATGTCGGTCGCGGCCCTGTCGCCACCGTCCTCGTGCAGAACGGCACGCTCAAGAAGGGCGACATCTTCGTCGTCGGCGAAAAATGGGGCAAGGTCCGCGCCCTCATCAACGACAAGGGCGAAACCGTCGCCGAGGCCGGTCCTTCCGTCCCCGTCGAAGTGCTGGGTCTGAACGGCACGCCCGAGGCGGGCGATGTCCTGAACGTCGTCGAAACCGAAGCGCAGGCCCGCGAAATCGCCGACTACCGCGAAAAGGCGGCCAAGGACAAACGCGCCGCCGCCGGTGCCGCCACGACGCTGGAACAGCTCATGGCCAAGGCCAAGGCTGATCTCGACGTGTCCGAACTGCCCGTTCTGGTCAAGGCCGACGTGCAGGGTTCCGCCGAGGCGATCATCCAGGCCCTCGAAAAGGTCGGCAACGAAGAGGTCCGCGTCCGCGTCCTGCATTCCGGCGTCGGTGCCATCACCGATTCCGATGTCGGCCTGGCCGAGGCGTCAAAGGCCCCGATCATCGGCTTCAACGTCCGCGCCAATGCCACGGCCCGCAACTCGGCCCAGCAGAAGGGCGTAGAGATCCGCTACTACTCGATCATCTACGACCTGATCGACGACATCAAGAAAGCCGCATCCGGCCTGCTCAAGGCCGAAGTGCGCGAAAACTTCATCGGCTACGCCCGTATCCAGGAAGTCTTCCGCATCACCGGGGTCGGCAATGTCGCGGGTTGCCTCGTCACCGAAGGCGTCGCCCGCCGCTCGGCCGGGGTGCGCCTTCTGCGCGACAACGTGGTCATCCACGAAGGCACGCTCAAGACGCTCAAGCGCTTCAAGGACGAGGTCAAGGAAGTCCAGTCCGGTCAGGAATGCGGCATGGCCTTCGAACGCTATGACGATGTCCGCGCTGGCGACGTGATCGAGATTTTCGAACGCGAGGAAGTGCAGCGCTCGCTGGCCTGATCGCGAATGACGGAAAATACAAAGGGCCGGGCAGCGATGCCCGGCCCTTTCTGCTCAGTGCGCCGCCACCTTGTCAGGCAGCGCGCACCTGCGCGACGGGAAAGCCGACAAAGGTCTTTTCATCGACCTTCACCACGATCTTCCCATCGGCCATCTGTCCGACCACGACTCCCTGAACGGAAACGCAGCTTCCCAGCGTTATTGTCCTCAACATGCTCATGCCCCTCCCCCGAGCATTTCAACAATATAAAGGTTAACGCAGAATTGTTGCAAAACCAGAGAAAATTCCACAACCAGAGGTTATCTTTGTGGATAACTCTGTTGGAAAAAGGTCACAACCAATCCCTAAGGATAGGAATCAGCGGAACATCCGCAGGGGGCATGGGATAATCCCTAAGGTCCTTGGCCCTCACCCAGGCCAGTTTCTGCCCCTCGCGCCCCTGAACGATTCCCTCCCATTTCCGGCAGGCGAACAGCGGCATCAGCAGATGGAACCCCTCATAGCTGTGGCTGGCAAAGGTCAGCGGGGCCAGGCAACTCGCCCAGGTGTCGATGCCCAGCTCTTCCTTCAACTCGCGGATCAGCGCGGCCTCTGGCGTTTCGCCCGGCTCCACCTTGCCGCCCGGAAACTCCCACAGCCCGGCCAGCGACTTGCCCTCGGGCCGCTGCGCCAGCAGCACACGCCCCTCGACGTCGATCAGGGCGACTGCCGAAACCAGGACGATCTTCACGACCGGTAATCCGCGTTGATCTCCACATAGCGATTGGTCAGATCGCAGGTCCAGACAGATCGCTTGCCCTTGCCCAGCCCCAGATCGACCCCGATCACCAGTTCCTCGCCCAGCATGTACTCCGCGCCATCCTCTTCCCGATAGGCCGGATTGCGCCAGCCCTTCTCGGCCACAAGGATATCGCCAAAGCGGATGGTCAGCCGGTCCCGATCCGCCTCCGCCCCCGATTTGCCCACCGCCGCCACGATCCGCCCCCAGTTCGGGTCCTGCCCGGCAATCGCCGTCTTCACCAGCGGCGAATTGGCCACCGAAAAGGCCACCCGCGCGGCATCCGCATCATCCTTCGCACCCGTCACGCGAATCTCGACGAATTTCGTCGCCCCCTCGCCATCACGGATCACCTGATGCGCAAGGTTCATCATCACGCCCCGCAGCGCCGCCTCAAAGGCCTTCGCCACCGGACCCTTCACCTCGGCCGCCGCCGACTGCCCTGTCGCCGCCACCAGCAGCGTGTCGGATGTCGATGTATCACTGTCCACCGTGATGGAATTGAATGTCGCATCCACATTGCGCGACAGCATCCGCTGCAACGCCGCCGCCGAAATCTTCGCATCAGTGAAGATGTAAACCAGCATCGTCGCCATATCCGGCGCGATCATCCCCGATCCCTTGGCAATCCCGGCGATGCGGATTTCGCCCCCCTCGCCCTGCACCACCGCAGCCGCGCCCTTGGGGAAGGTGTCGGTTGTCATCATCGCATGGGCCGCCATCTCGATGGCATCCTCGCGCAACCCCGCCACCAGATCGCCGATGCGCGAGGTGATCTTCTCATAGGGCAACGGCTCCCCGATCACCCCGGTTGAAGACGAAAAGACCCGGCTCGCCGGAATACCCAACGCCTCGGCCACCCCGCCCGTGACCGCCGCCACAGCCTCATCCCCCACCTTCCCGGTGAAGGCATTGGAATTGCCCGAATTCACGATGATCGCCGCGCCCGCACCGCCCGGCACCTTCATCGCCAGCTTCGCCTGACAATCCCGCACACAGCCCGACCGGGTGGAAGACCGCGTGAACACCCCCGCCACCGCCGTATCCGGCGCCAGCCGGACCAGCATCACATCCTTGCGGTTCTGATAGCGCACCCCCGCCTCGACGGCGGCGAACTCCACCCCCGCAATCACCGGCAGTTTGGGAAACCCGTCCTTGGGCGCCAGCGGCGACACCGCTTTCGCCTTCTTCGCCGGGACGGCGGCCACCGCCGCCCCGACCTCGTCTCCCATGATCCGGGCCTTCAGCTTCCTGACCTTCTTCTTCAGCGTCTTCGCTTCGGATTTCCAATCGGTCTTCGCCATCGGCCCAGTCTCCTCGTTACTTGTCCAGCAGAGTTGCATCCCGGATCAGTGCCGGGTCAAGCCCCTCGCCCGGCCGCGCGATCTCGGCCGCGGCGGTCAGTTCGGCCAGCTTGGCTTCCACTGTCTTCTGCTCGATCTCGGCCGCCAATTCGTCGCGCACCTCGTCGATCGTTGGCTTCACCGCGTCGCGCACTTCGTTCACCTTGATCAGATGCCAGCCGAAATCCGTCTGCACCGGCCCCGCCACCGTGCCGGGCGCCGCTGCAACCACCGCCTCTTCGAAAGGCGCCACCATCATGCCCAGCCCGAACCAGCCCAGATCGCCGCCATTCACCGCCGACCCCGTGTCGGTGGAATTGGCCTTCGCCAGTTCGGCGAAATCCGCCCCGCCGTCGATCTGCGCCTTCAACTCCTTCGCCTTCTCCTCGCTGTCCACAAGGATGTGCTGCGCCGAATACTCCTTCGCCGCGGGGGCATTGGCGTATTTCTCGTCATAGGCCGCCTGCAACGCTTCATCCGTCACCGCCGCCTGCACCACCGATTGCAGCGCCTTGCCCGCCAGATAGCTGCGCCGGTCGGTCTGCATCCACAGCTCGTCGCGCTTCGTCACCGTCTCGGCCACCGATTGCTCCAGCGCCGTCTGCTGGATCGCCTGGTCGATCAGCCCCTTGAACAGCATGTCATCCGGCAGTGCCTGATACTGCGCCGGCAGCTTCTCGCGCAGGATGATCAACTCGCCCAGCGTGATATCCGTCCCGTTCACCGTGGCCACCACGGTATCGGCCGTGGCGGCTTCGTCCTGCGCCAGCACCGGGAACGCCAGCCCGCATGTCATCGCCAGCCCGGCCAGCACGCCACCCAGGGCTCTGCCATGTTTCGCCATATCACCTTCTCCTGATCGGGCCGCTTCCCTAAGCGACGTTGACTATACCCGGCCTCTCCCTTATTTCGCGGGGGTCGCGTGCGACGGGGCCGCCGGGCCACTTGGCTCTTCTATGGAAGGCGTTGGGGGCGGGCAAGGCCACAGCCTCACACGATGATGTCAGGTAGGCGGAGAAAACATGCTGGGTCTCGGAACACTTGCGAAGAAGGTCTTCGGAACCCCGAACGACCGCAAGGTAAAGTCGGTTCGCCCGCTGGTCGCAAAGATCAACGCGCTGGAGCCTGAATTCGCCGCCCTCAGCGACGACGGCATCAAGGCCAAGACCGCCGAACTGCAAAAGCGGGTGCAGGAAGGCGGCGAAAGCCTCGACGCGATCCTTCCCGAAGCCTTCGCCAATTGCCGCGAAGGGGCCAAGCGCGCCCTGGGCCTGCGCGCCTTCGACGTGCAGCTCAAGGGCGGCATCTTCCTGCATCAGGGCAACATCTCCGAAATGAAGACGGGCGAGGGGAAAACCCTCATGGCCACCTTCCCCGCCTATCTCAACGCCCTGACCGGCAAAGGCGTGCATGTCGTCACCGTCAACGACTACCTCGCCAAGCGCGATGCCGAATGGATGGGCAAGGTCTATGCCCAGCTCGGCCTGACCTGCGGTGTCGTCTATCCCTACCAGCCCGACGCCGAAAAGCGCGCCGCCTATCGCTGCGACATCACCTATGCGACGAACAACGAACTGGGCTTCGACTACCTCCGCGACAACATGAAGATGTCGATCGAAGACATGGCCCAGCGCGGCCATTACTTCGCCATCGTGGACGAGGTCGACAGTATCCTGATCGACGAGGCCCGCACCCCCCTCATCATCTCCGGCCCCTCGCAGGATCGCAGCGACCTCTATCAGAAGGTGGATCGCCTGATCCCGCTGCTGCGGGAAGAGGATTACAAGATCGACGAAAAGACCCGCTCGGTCACCTATACCGAAGACGGCAACGAACATATCGAACAGCTTCTGCAAGAGGCCGGCCTCCTGCCCGAAGGCCAGTCGCTCTACGATCCCGAAAGCACCTCGCTCGTCCATCACGTGACGCAGGCGCTCAAGGCGCACAAGCTCTTCCACAAGGATCAGCAATACATCGTCCGCGACGGCGAGGTGATGCTGATCGACGAATTCACCGGCCGCATGATGCGCGGCCGCCGCCTCTCCGAAGGCCTGCATCAGGCCATCGAGGCGAAGGAACGCGTCACCATCCAGCCGGAAAACGTCACCCTCGCCAGCGTGACCTTCCAGAACTACTTCCGCCTCTATGAAAAACTCTCCGGCATGACCGGCACCGCCCAGACCGAGGCCGAGGAATTCATGGAAATCTACGGTCTCGGCGTGGTCGAGGTGCCGACCAACCGCCCCGTCGCCCGTGTTGACGAACATGACCAGGTCTATCGGACCGCCAAGGAAAAATACCTCGGCATCGTCGCGGCGATCAAGGCGGCGCATGAGAAGGGCCAGCCGATCCTGGTCGGCACAACCTCCATCGAGAAATCCGAAATCCTGTCGTCGATGCTGAAACAGGATGGCATCGTCCACAACGTCCTGAACGCCCGCCATCACGAACAGGAAGCCAAGATCGTGGCCGATGCGGGCCGCTTCGGCGCCGTCACCATCGCCACCAACATGGCCGGTCGCGGCACCGACATCCAGCTTGGCGGCAATGTCGAAATGAAGGTGATGGAGGCCATCGCCGCCGATCCCCACCTTCACCCCGACGAAGTCCGCGCCCGGATCGAGTCGGAACATGCCGATGAAAAGGCCAAGGTCATCGCCGCAGGCGGCCTTTATGTCCTTGGCACCGAACGCCACGAATCCCGCCGCATCGACAATCAGCTACGCGGCCGTTCGGGGCGTCAGGGCGACCCGGGCCGCTCCTCCTTCTTCCTCTCGCTCGAAGATGACCTGATGCGAATCTTCGGCTCCGACCGGCTGGATTCCGTCCTCTCCAAGCTTGGCATGAAGGAAGGCGAGGCGATTGTTCACCCCTGGGTCAACAAATCCCTCGAACGCGCGCAGGCAAAGGTCGAAGGCCGCAACTTCGACATCCGCAAACAGCTTCTGAAATTCGACGACGTGATGAACGACCAGCGCAAGGCCATCTTCGGCCAGCGTCTGGAAATCATGCAGACTCAGGAAGTCGGCGATATCGCCAATGACATGCGCCTTTCGGTCATCGACGATCTCGTCGATTTCTACATGCCGCCCAAGACCTATGCCGACCAGTGGGATGCCCCCGGTTTGGCTGCGGCGGTCAAGGACAAGCTCAACCTCGATCTGCCCATCGAAGCCTGGGCCGCCGAGGAAGGTGTCGATCAGGACGCCATGCGCGAACGCCTGACCGAAAAATCCGATGCGATGGTGGCCGAAAAACTCGCGGCCTTCGGTCCCGACACGATGCGCAACATCGAAAAGCAGGTCCTGCTTCAGGCGATCGACGCCAAATGGCGCGAACACCTGCTCAAGCTGGAACATCTGCGCTCCGTCGTCGGCTTCCGCGGCTATGCCCAGCGCGACCCGCTGTCGGAATTCAAGACCGAGGCCTTCACCCTCTTCGAATCCATGCTCAACTCGCTCCGTCAGGACGTGACGCAGAAGATCGCGCTCATCCGCCCGATGACGAAGGAAGAGCAGGACGCCATGATGCAGCAGATCCTTGCCCAGCAGCGTGCCGCACAGGCCGCCGCAGAACCGGCAAAGACTGCCGCCGCCGCCGCCATCCCCGTGGCGGCCGAGGCCGGCGCCGCCGGAGCCGCCGTTGCGGCACGCCCGGGCTTCGTCGAATCGGATCGCAGCACCTGGGGCAACCCATCGCGCAACGATCCCTGCCCCTGCGGCTCGGGCCTGCGCTACAAGCATTGCCACGGCGCAAACGACTGATCCCTTCGGTCGTTTCCGCCTTTGCCACAATCCTGCCTTCGGCTGGCCGATTTTCCGTGGCAAGACAAAGGCTGTATCGGTGCGGCAGGAGTGTGACATGGATCGCAGGCGCAATCTGGCGATGATCGTGGCCACCGTGGCGGTGGCCCTGGCGGCAGGGCAATATCTTCAATCCGGCACGGCGGAATCGGCGGCCTCCATGACGCCGGTGCCCAAGGCCGATCCGCCGCCGCCCCTGCGCCTTGCCGCCGCCACCCCCCTGGCTGCCCATGAACCGCAGCCCATTCTCGCCGCGGCCAAGGCCGATGCGGCCCCGCCCGCGCCCCCGGCCCGTCCGGCAGAGCCGGCGCCCCTCGCCGCCGCGCCCGATTGCCCCGTCAAGCTGGACCTCTTCTCCAGCCCCGACGCCACCCTTTCGCTCAGCCTGACCGCCCCCTGCCGCCCCGATCAGGGTTTCGTCCTGCGCCACGGCGGGATCGCGGTCACCTATCAGACCACTGCCACCGGCTCCTTCTTCCTCGATCTCCCCGCGCTCGATCCTGCGGGCGACATCTCCCTCCGCTTCGCCGATGGCACCGAAGTCGCCGCCGCCGCACCCGTGCCCGACATGGCCGATCACCATCGCCTCGCGGTGCAATGGCTTGATGGTGACAGCTTCACGGTCTCGGGCGATGGCCCCGTCACCACGCTTGGCACCCGCGCCACCGTGCTGCCGATGTATGCCCAGGTCATCACCCTGCCCTCCGCCGATGCCCCCCTGTCGATCGAGGCACCCGTCACCCCCGAAACCTGCGGGCGCGAGATGATGGCCATGGCCGTCTATTCCGATGCCGGTCGGCTGACCGTGGCCGACCTCTCCATCGCCCTGCCCGACTGCGACGCCGAGGGTGGTTTTGTGGTCTTGAATAATCCGGTCCCCGACATGAAACTCGCCGCCCAGGAATAGGGTCAGGCGGGGGTTCATGCGTCTTGTGTCGTGTCGCGCGGCGATCTTCGCCGCGCTTCTGTTTCCGGTGGCCGCCCTGGCGCAGGATGTCACCCTGACCGCCCGCGACGGCGGCCTGTCCCTCATCGGCACCCTGCAAGGCTGGGATGGCGAATTCTATCGCATCGACACCGCCTATGGTCCACTCACCGTCGATGGGCAGGGCGTCATCTGCGAAGGCCCCGGTTGCCCCGACCTGACCGCCCCCCGTATCCCCGTCCGCATCGTCGGCGAAGGCGATCCTGGCCGCAGCCTGATCCCGCCCCTTGTCGCGGCCTTCGCCGCCGCCCGCGGACTTGACCACGCGGTCACCGACGGTATCGCCCGCCTGACCGATCCCACCACCGGCCAGACCCTGGCCGAGTTCTCCTTCACCCCCCTGTCGCAGGATCAGGCCCGCGCCGAACTCGTGTCGGGCCGCGCCGAACTCATCCTTTCCACCGGAACCGAAGCCGATCTCGGCTTCCGCCCCCTCGCGCTCGATGCGCTTGTCCCCATCGCCGCCGCCGACAATCCGGTCGCGCAAATCTCCTCTTCCGATCTCGCCCGCGCCCTTGCAGGCGAGGTCGATAGCTGGGCCGATATCGGCGGCCCCGACATGCCCCTCGTCCTGCATGGTCTCGGCCCCGAAAGCGGCCTCCGCCGCGCTCTGGCCGAAAGGCTGGGCCGCGACATCGCCGCCACGGAAATCCACCCCGATCTTGCCTCCCTCGCCGCCGCCGTGGCCCGCGACCCCTGGGCGCTCGGCGTCACCGGCCGCGCCATGGCCGGCCGCGCCCGCATCCTCACGATGACCGACAGTTGCGGCTTCCCGCTCCTTCCCACCAGCCTCGCCGTCAAGGCCGAGGATTACCCTCTCGCCCTGCCGCTCCACCTTCTCACCCCCCGCCGACGCCTGCCCCTCATGGCGCGGGAATTCCTCGAGTTCCTCACCCTGCCGCAGGCGCAACAGGTGATTGCCGCCGCGGGCTATGTGGACCGCAACCCCGAACGCCAGCCGATGACGGCTGACGGGCTCCGCCTCATCAATGCGATCCAGGGCGCGGGCGAGGAAACCACCCTCGATGATCTGAAGCGCCTCGTCGATGTGATGGATGGCGCCGATCGCCTCTCACTGACCTTCCGCTTCGAAGACGGGTCCAGCACGCTGGATGCCCATTCCCAGGGCAACCTCGCCGATCTCGCCCGCCTCCTGCAATCCGGCGGCTTCCGGGGGGAATCCCTGATCCTGGCCGGGTTTTCCGATGGCTCCGGCGCCGCCTCGGCCAACCTCGCCTTGGCCGAAGACCGCGCCGCCGCCGTCCTCTCCGCCCTCGCCGCCGCCGCGCCCGATCTGCCCCCGGACCGCCTGCCGCAGGTCATGGCCTTCGGCGAGGCGCTGCCCATGGCCTGCGATGAAACCGCCGCCGGCCGCCGCCTGAATCGCCGCGTGGAACTCTGGCTGCGCCCCGACTTCCTCAGATCAGACGTTCCGACCGAAGACTGACCTCGCGGCTTTTCCCGATGATCAGATGATCATGCAGCGTGATGCCCAGCACCGTGCAGGCCTCCGCGATCTTGCGCGTCATGTCGATATCCGCGACCGAAGGCGTCGGGTCCCCCGACGGATGGTTGTGCACAAGGATCAGCGCCGATGACCCCAGTTCCAGCGCCCGCCGCACCACCTCGCGCGGATAGACCGGTACATGATCCACCGTCCCCTGCGCCTGCTCCTCATCCGCGATCAGCACATTCTTCCGGTCCAGGAACAGGATGCGGAAATGCTCGCGCTCCGCATGGGCCATCACCGTGTGGCAGTAATCCAGAAGCGCCGTCCATGACGACAGCACCGGCCGCTGTATCACCCGCGACCGCGCCATCTTCTGCGCCACCGCCTCCATCAGCTTCAGCTCCATCACCACCGCAGGCCCCACCCCATGCACCTGCGCCAGCCGTGCGGGCGTGGCGGCCACCACCCGTGCAAGATCGCCGAAAGCGTCAATCAACCGCCGTGCCAGAGGCTTCACATCCTGCCGCGGGATGGCCCGGAACAGGATCATCTCAAGCAACTCATACTCCTGCACCCCCTGCCCGCCGCCCTCCATGAACCGGGTGCGCAGTCTCTGGCGATGATCGGCGATATAGCTGGGCAAGCGCCCACCCACGGAAAGGGGGGCCGCCTGCACCGCCTCATCCTCGTCCCCCTGGGGGAAGAGGGGCAGCGTCGCCTCTTGGAAATGGGATGCCTGTTTCATCCGCGCATCATCGCGCGAAGGCGTAAACAGCCGCTTAACGCCGGCCCGAAAAGGGCAGGGGCCCGCCCAACCGGGCAGGCCCCGCCCCCATCAGCTCTTCATCCCGTCCCAAAAGCCCTTCACCTTGGAAAAGAAGCTTTTGCCTTCCGGGTTGTTCTCTTCGCTCAGCTTCTCGAACTCGATCAGCAATTCGCGTTGCCGTGCCGTCAGGTTGACCGGGGTTTCCACCGCCAGTTCCAGCACCATGTCGCCGCTGCCGCCCCCGCGCAGCGCGGGCATCCCCTTGGCGCGCAGCCGCAACTGCTTGCCCGTCTGCGCCCCCACCGGCACCTTCACCCGGCTGCGGCCGCCGTCGATGGTGGGAACCTCCACCTCGCCCCCCAGCGCCGCCGTGGTGATGCTGATCGGCACGCGGCAGAACAGATGCACCCCATCGCGCTGGAAGATCGGATGTTCCCGCACCTCGATGAAGATATAGAGATCGCCCGAAGGCCCGCCACGCAGCCCCGCCTCGCCCTCTCCGGCCAGCCGGATGCGCGTCCCCGTCTCCACCCCGGCGGGGATGTTGACGGACAGCGCCCGTTCCTTTTCCACCCGGCCCGCGCCACCGCAGGCCCGGCAGGGGTTCTTCACGATCTGACCCATGCCGTTGCAGGTGGGGCAGGTGCGTTCCACAGTAAAGAACCCCTGCTGCGCCCGCACCTTGCCCATGCCCGAACAGGTGGGGCAGGTGACAGGCTCTGCGCCCCCCTCGGCCCCGGTGCCCCGGCACACCTCGCAAGAAACCGAGGTCGGCACGTTGATCGTCTTCTGAACGCCCTGATAGGCCTCTTCCAGCGACACCCGCAGGTTATAGCGCAGATCCGATCCGCGCTGCGCACGGCTCCGCCCGCCGCCGCCCCGGCCGCCCATGAAATCGCCGAACAGGTCTTCGAACACGTCCGAAAAGGCGCTGGCGAAATCGGCATTGCCATTGCCAAATCCCTGCGCCCCGCGCCCGCCGCCGCCCATCCCGCCCTCAAAGGCGGCATGGCCATAACGGTCATAGGCCGCCTTCTTGTCGGCGTCCTTCAGCACGTCATAGGCCTCGTTCACTTCCTTGAACTGGGCCTCGGCATTCGGGTTGTCGGAATTCCGGTCGGGATGCAGCTCTTTCGCCTTCTGGCGATAGGCCTTCTTCAGCTCGTCCGCCGAAGCGCCGCGCGTCACACCGAGGATGTCGTAATAATCACGTTTTGCCATTCGGGACAAAATCCCCTCTCAGAACCGGGTGGGGGCGGTCCGTTCCCGAACCGCCCCCTCTTCCGATTCACGCGGTGTCACTTCCGCTTGTTTTCGCCAAGATCCTCGAAGTCGGCATCGACGATGTCGTCATCCACCGGTCGCGGCCCATCCTCGTCCTTGCCGTCGGCTTCCGCCTGGCTGGCCTTGTAGATCGCCTCGCCCAGCTTCATCGCCGCTTCGGTCAGGTTCTGGATCGCGCCCTTGATCTTGCCCGCATCCTCGCCCTTCAGCGCTTCTTCAAGCGGCGACATGGCAAATTCGATGGCTTCCACCGTGGACGGATCGACCTTGTCCCCATGCTCCGCAAGCGACTTCTTCGTCGAATGCAGCAGGCTTTCGCCCTGGTTCTTGGTCTCCACCAGCTCCTTGCGCGCCTTGTCCGCCTCGGCATTGGCCTCGGCATCCTTGATCATCTTCTCGATGTCGTCATCCGACAGGCCGCCCGAGGCCTGGATGGTGATGGCCTGCGACTTGCCGGTCCCCTTGTCCTTCGCCGAAACCGAAACGATGCCGTTCGCGTCGATGTCGAAGGTCACTTCGATCTGCGGCATCCCGCGCGGCGCCGGGGGGATGTTCTCCAGGTTGAACTGGCCCAGCATCTTGTTGTCCGCTGCCATCTCGCGCTCGCCCTGGAACACCCGGATCGTCACGGCGTTCTGGTTGTCCTCGGCGGTCGAGAAGATCTGGCTCTTCTTCGTCGGGATCGTGGTGTTGCGGTCGATCAGGCGGGTGAAGACACCCCCCAGCGTCTCGATGCCAAGGCTCAGCGGCGTCACGTCCAGCAGGACAACATCCTTCACGTCGCCCTGCAACACGCCCGCCTGAATCGCGGCCCCGGCGGCCACGACTTCATCGGGGTTCACGCCCTTGTGGGGTTCCTTGCCAAAGAACTTGGTGACCTCTTCGATCACCCGCGGCATCCGCGTCATCCCGCCGACCAGAACCACCTCGTCGATATCCGACGTGGACAGACCGGCATCCTTCAACGCCGCCGCACAGGGCTTCATCGACTTCTTGATCAGGTCATCGACCAGCGATTCCAGCTTCGCCCGCGTCAGCTTCACCACAAGGTGCAGCGGCTGCCCGGTGTTCTTGTCCATCGAGATGAACGGCTGGTTGATCTCGGTTTGCTGGCTGGAGGAGAGCTCGATCTTCGCCTTTTCCGCCGCTTCCTTCAGGCGCTGCAACGCCATCTTGTCCAGCGTCAGGTCAACGCCATGCTCTTTCTTGAACTCGTCGGCCAGGTAGCTGACGATCCGCATGTCGAAGTCTTCACCGCCGAGGAACGTGTCCCCGTTGGTGGATTTCACTTCGAACAGGCCATCGTCGATCTCCAGGATCGTGATGTCGAAGGTGCCGCCGCCAAGGTCATAGACCGCGATCGTCCGGCTTTCCTTCTTGTCCAGACCATAGGCCAGCGCGGCCGCCGTCGGTTCGTTGATGATCCGCAGCACTTCCAGACCGGCGATCTTGCCCGCGTCCTTGGTCGCCTGACGCTGCGCGTCGTTGAAATAGGCAGGCACCGTGATCACGGCCTGCGTCACCGTCTCGCCCAGATAGGACTCGGCGGTTTCCTTCATCTTCTGCAAGATGAAGGCCGAAATCTGCGACGGCGAATACTTCTCGCCCCGCACCTCGACCCAGGCGTCGCCATTGCCGCCGTTGATCACCTTGTAGGGAATGTTCTTCTGATCCTTCGTCACCGCCGGATCGTCATGCCGGCGGCCGATCAGGCGCTTCACGGCAAAGATGGTGTTGGCGGCGTTCGTCACGGCCTGGCGCTTGGCCGGCTGTCCCACCAGTCGCTCGCTTTCGGTGAAGGCGACGATCGAGGGCGTGGTGCGCGCCCCTTCCGAGTTTTCGATGATCCGGGGCTGCGATCCATCCATGATGGCAACGCAAGAGTTCGTGGTCCCGAGGTCAATCCCGATGACTTTGGCCATGATGTGCTACCTCTTCAGTCGGCGATGTTAGGGGGCTGGACCCTGGCAAGGCATCCGGCCCCGATCCCAATGGCAACCGGTGCGGGCGGCCAGCCCGTCACACGGCGTCCGGCTGTATATAAGGGGGGGTGAGGGGGGCTGCAAGCGCCGCAAAGAATGGAATTTAGGCACCTGCCTTGGAAAGGACCGATGACCGAAGCACAGGAAATCCGGGGCTGTCTCCACTGGCCCGCGCTGCTGGACGAGGCCGCACAACAGGCCCTCGTGGCCGATCTGCGCGCCGTCGTCGCCGCTGCGCCGCTGATCTCGCCCGTCACGCCGGGCGGGCGGCCCATGTCCGTGCGGATGACGGCGGCGGGCCGCCTCGGCTGGGTCAGCGATGCCTCGGGCTATCGCTATGCCGCCCGCCACCCCTCCGGCCGCCCCTGGCCGCCGATCCCCGCCGCCGTCCTCACGCTCTGGCACCGGCTCACCGGGCTGGATCGTCCGCCCGATTGCTGCCTCGTCAACTTCTACGGCGAAGGCGCCAGGATGGGCCTGCACCAGGACCGCGACGAAGGCGATTTCTCCTTCCCCGTCCTGTCGATCAGCCTCGGCGACGATGCGCTCTTCCGCATCGGCGGCCCCCATCGCCGCGACCCGACATCCAGCCTCTGGCTCAAATCCGGCGATGCGCTGCTGCTGGGCGGCCCCGCCCGCCTCGCCTTCCACGGGATCGACCGCACCCGCTTCGGCTCCTCCCGCCTGCTGCCGCAGGGCGGGCGCATCAACCTCACCCTGCGTGTCGTGGCCTGAAACCCGCGTTCCCGCCGCTCACTTGCCCGCCGCTCACTTGCCCGCCGGTTACTTGCCCATCGTCCAGCTCAGGCTCACCCGCTTGCCGGTGTAATACTCCCCGATAAGCCCGATGGTCATGCAGACCAGCATCACATAGACCGGATATTCCAGGCTCGAATAGCGCGGCGCATAGTTCAGGAAGATATAGCCCCGCCCCTGGTCGATCACATGGAACAGCGGGTTCCAGTCAAAGAAGGCCAGCACCGCGGTCGGCATCGCATTCGCCACGAACATCTTGCCCGAAGCGATCATGTTCAGCCGCGAATAGATCGAGGCGACCGTGCCAAAGAACCGCGGCTGCCAGGGCGTGGCGGCGCGGAACATCATCCCGATGCCCAGACCCGTGCCCCAGGCCAGAAGCAGCATCGCCATCATCCCGACCGGCTGGTCGATGGTCAGTGGTGCCATGATCGCGTGATACAGATACAGCACGATCGCGGCCGAGAAGATCTGCAGATACAGCGCCCCCAGCGCCGCCGCCGCCACCGCGATCAGCGTATTCATCGGCGCATGTTTCATGATGGCCGAGGTCGGCCCGTCCGCCGTCATCACCGCCCGCATCGTCTTCACATGCGTCATGAACATGAAGATGCCGGACATCAGGAACAGCACGTAATCGCCCCGGATGGACACGCCCCGCATCCCGGCAAAGGTCATCATCAGGTAGAAGAAGGCGATCATGATCACCATCTGCACCAGGTTCAGCACCAACCCGATCACCGCGCTCGTATGGGTCTTGCGCACATTGTGGACCGCGCCGTGGAACACCAGTTCCACCATGCCCAGCGCCGTTCGCGCCCGCGTCCGCTTGACATCCGCGTAAAACCGCACCTGCCGCCACCCCGTGCTGCGGGGCATCGCGCCCCGGTACCGCTCATTCTTGCCGTTTTTTCTTTCCCGCATGATAAGGCGGCGGTGTGTTTCGTTCAACTGCGGCGGCATTCCCGCCCGATGCGAGGTTTCCGATGGACTACGCCACCCTCATCCCCGTCATCCGCCGTCTGGCGCTTCAGGCGGGCGACCGTATCCTCGCCGTCTACAACAGCCCGGATTTCGAGGTGAAGGCCAAGTCCGACGCCTCCCCCGTGACCGAGGCGGACGAAGCCGCCGATGCCCTCATTTCCGCAGGCCTGCGCGCCGCCTTCCCCGACCTGCCCCTCATCACCGAGGAACAGGCCGACAGCCACGCCCTCTCCGCCCGGACCTTCCTGATCGTCGATCCGCTGGATGGCACCAAGGAATTCGTGCAGCGGCGCGGCGATTTCACCGTCAACATCGCCTATGTCGAAGACGGCATCCCCCGGCGCGGGGTCGTCTATGCCCCGGCGCAGGATCGGCTCTTCTACACCCTGCCCGATGGCACGGCGGTCGAAGAAACCGGCCCCTTCGAAAAAGACAGCATGGGCGAAACCCGCCCGATCCGCGTCGCCACCCCCGACAATGCCGCCCTCATGGTCGTGGCCTCCAAATCCCACCGCGATCAGGCGACCGATGACTACATCGGGAAATATGCCGTCCGCGATTCCCGCAGCGCAGGGTCCAGCCTGAAATTCTGCCTCGTCGCCACCGGCGAGGCCGATCTCTATCCCCGCCTCGGCCGCACCATGGAATGGGATACGGCGGCAGGCGATGCCGTCCTGCGCGGGGCCGGGGGCCATGTCGTCCGCTTCGACACTCATGAACCCCTCACCTATGGCAAGCCGGGCTGGGACAACCCCTTCTTCATCGCCTTCGCCCCGGGCGTGGAGCTGCGCAAGTGAACCCTTCCGCCCCCGTCCTCCTTGCCGCTCTCCTCGCACTGGCAAGCCCCGCTCGCGCCGATTTCATCGAAACGACCTGGACAGTCTCCGACTTCACCGGCGAGTCCTGGTTCATCGACCCCGCCGCCCTGACCGGCGCCACGCAGTCTTTCGAAGGCGGCTTTGCCGAAGGGGCCTTCTACGCCTGCGATTTCGCGGGCCAGTCGATGGCCTACACGACCTACGCGACCGCGGATTTCCTCGCCAATCCGGAATTCGCGGCCTTCGCCACGCTCGACGATCCGCGCCTCTCCGCCGCCGGAACGGTCTTCGTCCATCGCATCACCTGCGAAGGCAAGGGCGACCCCGCCGCCCGCCGCATCCTCTACCCCTTCGTCACCACCGATGGCCGCGACGTGGCCTTCCTGCCGTTCGAAGGCGGCATCTTCACGCTGGAGCCCGCGCCGTGACCGTCCTCATCGCCATCCCCGCCCGCTATGCCTCCACCCGCTATCCCGGCAAGCCGCTGGTGGAACTGAACGGCCCCGACGGGCGCAAGACCCTCATCCGCCGGTCATGGGAGGCGGCGATGTCCGTCCGGGGGGCTGACCGCGTGGTCGTCGCCACCGACGATGCCCGCATCGCCGATCACGCCACGGCCTTCGGGGCCGAGGTGGTGATGACCTCCTCCGATTGTCAGAATGGGACTGAACGCTGCGCCGAGGTGGCGTCGAAACTGCCGGGCCATGACATCGTGGTGAACCTTCAGGGCGATGCCCCCCTCACCCCGGCCTGGTTCATCGAGCATCTGGTCGCCGGCCTCCGCGCCGCGCCCGAGGCCGAGGTTGCCACCCCCGTCCTGCGCTGCGAAGGCGCGATGCTGGCCAAGCTGCTGGAAGACCGCCGCCATGGCCGCGTCGGCGGCACCACCGCCGTCTTCGGTGCGGCTGGGCGCGCGCTCTACTTCTCCAAGGAAGTGATCCCCTATACCGGCCAAAGCTACGCCGCCGACGAACCCACCCCCGTCTTCCACCATGTCGGCGTCTATGCCTACCGCCCCGCAGCGCTGGCCGCCTATCACGGCTGGCAGACCGGACCGCTGGAACGTCTCGAAGGGCTGGAACAGCTCCGCTTCCTCGAAAACGGCCGCTCCGTCCTCTGCGTCGAGGTGGCCGCCCGTGGCCGCCAGTTCTGGGAACTCAACAACCCGTCGGATGTCCCGGTGATTGAAAAGATGCTCGCCGCCATGGCGTGATGCCGAAATCGCAGGCAGTCCTGCCGGACCTCGGCAGAAGGTCGCCAAATCGTGACAATTCCGCCATTCTCTTGCCGTACCAATCCTTGCCATGGGGGAATTGCCGCGTTACCGCATCACGCATTCGTTTCTTCGTTACGGGAACGCTGCTATTCTGTGCCAGTGCCGCCAAAATTGGCAGAATGATGTTTCCGACATGTGGCAAAGGCGACCCCGCGAAGGTCAGGGGTCAGAATTGGGTGAATGATATGAAGGTCCGCAAGGTCACAAAAGCTGTCTTTCCGGTTGCCGGTCTGGGGACGCGCTTCCTCCCCGCGACGAAGTCGATCCCGAAAGAGATCATGACGCTGGTCGACCGCCCCCTCATTCAATACGCGATCGACGAGGCGCGCGCCGCCGGGATCAAGGAGTTCATCTTCGTCACCTCGCGCGGCAAGTCCGCGCTTGAAGACTACTTCGACAACGCCCCCGAACTGGAAAGCGCGCTCCGCAAGTCCGGCAAGGACGACCTGTTGGAAATCCTCAAGGAAACCAACATGGATTCGGGCGCCATCGCCTATATCCGCCAGAACCGCCCGCTCGGGCTCGGCCATGCCGTCTGGTGCGCCCGCCGCCTGATCGGCGACGAACCCTTCGCCGTCCTCCTGCCCGATGACGTCATCGCCGCCGAAAAGCCCTGCCTCCAGCAGATGGTCGAGGCCTATGAACAGACCGGCGGCAACATGGTCGCCGCGATGGAAGTCGCGCCGGAAAAGACCAAATCCTACGGCGTGCTGGACATCGCCGATGACATGGGCGCCATCGTCAAGGCCAAGGGGATGGTGGAAAAACCCGCCCTCGGCACCGCGCCCTCGAACCTTGCCGTGATCGGCCGCTACATCCTGTCGCCGCAGATCCTGACCAACCTCAACCGCATGAAGCAGGGCGCCGGCGGCGAGATTCAGCTCACCGACGCGATTGCCGAGGAAACCGCAGCGGGCAAGGTCTTCGGCTACCGCTTCCGGGGCCAGCGCTACGATTGCGGCTCCAAGGCAGGCTTCCTTCAGGCGACCGTGGCCTTCGGCCTCTCGCGCCCCGACCTGCGCGAGGAATTCGCCGCCTATCTCTCCGACATGGTCGCCCTCCAGCAGGCCGCGCAATAGCCGGCGGGCCGGGGGCAGGGTGGCCACCTCACCCGAAGACCTCTGGCAAGCCTACCGCCTGCGCTGGAAACGGCGCAGGCTCCTCGCCCGTGCCTTCCGCAGCCGCCATGACCTGACCCCCCGTCAGGACAGGACCGCCGCCATCCGCAAGGGCGACATCCTCGCCTTCTCCACCATCCGGAACGAGGCGATCCGCCTCCCGTGGTTCCTCGATCATCACCGCCGCCTCGGCGTCACCCATTTCCTCATCGTGGACAACGGCAGCGACGACGGCTCCACCGATCTCCTCGCCGATCAGCCCGACGTATCGCTCTGGACGACCTCTGCCTCCTACAAGGCCTCCCGCTTCGGGATGGACTGGCTCACCTGGTTGCAGATGCGCCACGGGCACGGCCATTGGTGCCTCACCGTCGATGCCGATGAACTCCTGATCTACCCCTATTGCGACAGCCGCGATCTCCGCGCCCTCACCCAATGGCTGGAGGCCGGGAACCGCCCGATGTTCGGCGCCATGATGCTGGATCTCTACCCCAAGGGACCGGTCGGCGATTTTCCCTATCGCGCCGGCGAAGACCCGCTCGCCAACCTCCACTGGTTCGACCCCGCCGGTTACGGCATCCGCGTGCAGCAACCGATGGGCAATCTCTGGATCCAGGGCGGCCCCCGCGCCCGCGCCTTCTTCGCCGCCGATCCCCGCCGCGCCCCCACATTGAACAAGGTGCCACTGGTCAGATGGCACTGGCGCTACGCCTGGGTGAACTCCACCCATTCCCTCCTGCCGCCCCGCCTCAACCGCATCTATGACCGCGACGAGGGCGAGGCGCCCTCGGGCCTCCTCCTGCACACCAAGTTCCTCCATACCGTCGTCGAACGCGCCCGCATCGAACAGGGCCGGGCCGAGCATTTCTCGAACTCCGCCCTCTATGATCGCTATTACGAGGCGCTTACCGAAAATCCCGATCTCTGGACCCCGCATTCCCGCCGCCTCACCACCTGGCGCGCGCTCGAATCTCTCGGCCTGATGTCGCGGGGCGGCTGGATCTGACGGGACAGAAGCCCCGCAAATGCGACACATCCTCTTGTAGCGATGTCCAGCAATTGTTTACTTGACCGATGCCACATACTACACTCAGCCAAATATCGTGATGCCGTGCCCAAAGGGGCGGCCATCGCGCAGAAAAGGCAGAGGCGTTTGGGTTTCGGGTGGCACGGTCATCGCGGCAGGGCTGCGGGGATCGCACAGGGTAGGGGCGGCACGGCCAGTGGGAATCGTCGGGGCATATCGGCTGAGGCTGCGCCGCAGACGCCTTCACCTGCGCGCTTGGGCCAAGCGGCGCGAACTTTCCTCCGTCGTCAACCGCACCGGGGCCATCCGTGGCGATTCCATCCTCCTGCTCTCCACCCTGCGCAACGAACGCATCCGCCTGCCCTTCTTCCTGCGCTATTACCGCGATCTCGGCGTCAACCACTTCCTGATCGTCGATAACGGCTCCACCGATGGCTCGCGCGAATTCCTTCAGAACCAGCCCGACGTCTCGCTCTGGTCCACCAGCGGCAGCTACAAGAATGCCCGCTTCGGCATGGACTGGATCACCGCGCTGCAACGCAAGTATTGCCATGGCCACTGGACTCTCGTCGTCGATCCGGACGAATTCCTGGTCTATCCCTTCTGCGAAACCCGCCCCCTCCGCGCCCTGACGGACTGGCTGGAGAGTTCGGGGATACGCTCCTTCTCGGCCATGCTTCTGGACATGTATCCCAAGGGGCCGATGGACGCGCAGCCCTATCGCGAAGGGCAGGACCCGTTCGAAATCGCCCAATGGTTCGACAGCGCCAACTATTCCGTCAAACGCAATCCCGGCGACGGCAATCTCTGGATTCAGGGCGGCCCCCGCGCCCGCACCTTCTTTGCCGATGAACCGCAAAAGGCGCCCGCGCTGAACAAGATTCCGCTGGTAAAGTGGAACCGCGCCTATGCCTACAAAAGTTCCACCCACAGCCTGCTGCCGCGCGGCCTGAACCTCGTCTATGACGAATGGGGGGGCGAAAAGGCCTCCGGCTGCCTGCTCCATGCCAAGTTCCTCGATACCTTCGCCCTCAAGGCCGAAGAAGAACTCGCCCGCCACCAGCACTATGCCGACAGTCTCGAATACCGCGCCTATCTCGACGGGCTGAAAAGCCAGCCGGACCTGTGGTGCAAATGGTCCGAGAAATACATCAACTGGCGCCAGCTCGAAATCCTCGGGCTCATGTCCAAGGGGAACTGGGCATGACGACGCTTCCGGTCACCGCCGACCCCTCCCTTCCCGCCACCACGCCGCGGCAGAACGGCACGCTCGGCTTCGTCATGCTCTGCCACACGGCCTTCCACCGCGCCGCCGATACCGCCCGACACTGGGCCGAACGCGGCTGTCCCGTGGTCATTCACGTGGACAAGCGCGTCCAGAAATGGAGCGTGGAGAAACTCCAGTCCGACCTTGCCGATCTGCCCAATATCCGCTTTTCCGAACGCTTCGCCTGCGAATGGGGGACCTGGGGCATCGTCGCCGCCACCCAGGCCGCGTCCGAGGTGATGCTGGAAGAATTCCCCTCCGTCCGGCACGTCTATCTATCCTCCGGCTCCTGCCTGCCGCTGCGCCCGGTCAAGGAACTCATCGCCTATCTCGACGAACGCCCCCGCACCGATTTCATCGAATCCGTCACCACCGAAGAGGTGGGCTGGACGATCGGCGGTCTCAACATGGAACGCTTCACCCTGCGTTTCCCCTTCTCCTGGCGCACCCAGCGCTGGCTTTTCGACCGCTACGTGAAACTGCAACGCGCCGTGGGGTTCCAGCGCAGCATCCCCAACGGCATTGTCCCCCATCTGGGCAGCCAATGGTGGTGCCTCACCCGCCAGACACTTTCGGCCATCCTGCAAGGCCCCGACCGCGCCACCTATGACCGCTACTTCCGCCGCGTCTGGATCCCCGACGAAAGCTATTTCCAGACGCTCGTCCGCCAGGTCTCCTCCAACGTAGAAAGCCGCTCGCTCACGCTCTCCAAGTTCGATTTCCAGGGCAAGCCGCACATCTTCTATGACGACCACCTCCAACTCCTGCGCCGCTCCGATTGCTTCGTCGCGCGCAAGATCTGGCCCCATGCGACCAAGCTCTATTCGACCTTCCTCTCCGACGATGCCGAAGGGCAGGCCGGCGGCGAACCCAATCCCGGCAAGATCGACCGGCTCTTCTCCAAGGCCGTCGAACGCCGCGTGAAGGGCCGCCCCGGCCTCTACATGCAAAGCCGTTTTCCCAACGAACATTGGGAAAACGGCCGCACCGCCGCCGCCTATTCCGTGTTCCAGGGCTTCTCCGACGTCTTTGAAGGCTTCGAAGGCTGGCTGGCCAAGGTCACCGGCACCCGCGTCCACGGCCATCTCTTCGCCCCCGACCGCGTCGAATTCGCGGGGGGCGAGGCGGTGTTCAACGGCGCCCTCTCCGACAGCGCCGCCCTGCGCGACTACAACCCGAAATCCTTCCTCGCCAACCTGATCTGGGCCACCCGCGGCGAACGCCAATGCTTCCAGTTCGGCCCCGCCGACAATCAGGAACTCAACTGGTTCATGGCGCTCGATTCCAACGCGCAGATTTCCGTCATCTCCGGCGCCTGGGCGATCCCGCTCTTCAAATCCAACCGCAACTTCGCCGATATCCGCCGCGAAGCCGCCCGCCTTCAGAAGGTCGAACTCGACCACCTCGCCATCCTGCGGCATTCCAGCTCGAAGGCGCGCATCCGCGTCTGGAACCTGGCGGAGTTCATCGAAAACCCGATGGAACCCCTCCAGACCATCGTCGATGAGATCAGCCCCCGCTCCCTCCGCCGCCTGACCGAAGCCCCCCGGATGACCGATCTCACCGGTTTCGGCCAGTTCCTCCAGAACCTCCGCAACCAAGGCATGCAGCCCGTCCTGATGGGCGATTTCCCCGCCACGGGCGACCCGCGTCCCTCCGAATCCCGCCGGGGCCGCCCCTACCTTGTGAAGTGAACCAGTGACCCGCCCGTTCGATTCCTTCGTCATGTTCGCCGAGATGCGGACCGGCTCCAACTTCCTCGAAGCCAATCTGAACGCCATCCCCGGCCTCGCCTGCCATGGCGAGGCGTTCAATCCCTATTTCATCGGCAAGAAGGACCAGACCGAGATGTTCGGCGTCACCTTCGCCGACCGCGAGGCCGATCCCGCCCTCCTCCTGCGCCGGATGCGCGACCGCACGCCGGGCCTAGCGGGCTTCCGCTACTTCCACGACCACGATCCCCGCATCTTCGATCTGGTGATGGATGATCCCCGCTGCGCCAAGATCATCCTCACCCGCAACCCGCTGGAAAGCTATGTCAGCCTCAAGATCGCGCAGGCCACCGGCCAGTGGAAGCTGACCAATCCCAAGAACCTCAAACAGGCCAAGGCCCGCTTCGACGCGGCCGAATTCACCGCCCATCTCGATCAGATGCAGCAGGCCCAGCTCCGCCTCCTGCGCGCCCTACAGCTGCGCGGCCAGACGGCCTTCTGGATCGACTACGAGGATATCCCCGATCTCGACGTCCTCAATGGCCTCGCCGCCTTCCTCGGGGTCGAGGGGCGGCTCGACTCCGTCGATGCCTCGCTCACCGTGCAGAACCCCGAACCGCTGGCCGAAAAGGTCACCAACCCCGCCGCCATGGAACAGGCCCTTGCGCGGCTTGACCGGTTCAACCTCGCCCGCACGCCGAATTTCGAACCCCGCCGCGGCGCCGCCGTCCCCGGCTACATCGCCGCCCGCACCGCCCCGCTGCTGTTCCTCCCCGTCAAGGGCGCGCCGGTGCAGCCGATCCTCGACTGGTTCGCCAGCCTCGGCGGCCTTGAGGGAGAGTTCACCCACAAATCGCTCCGCCAATGGCGCCGCGCCCATCCCGGCCATCGCAGCTTCACCGTCCTGCGCCATCCGCTGAACCGCGCCCATCACGCCTTCTGCGCGCTGGAACAGGGCGCGCTCTCCGGCGATCTGCGGCGGCAACTCGCGCGCCTCTACGGCATCGCCCTGCCCGCGCCCGGCCAGCCCTTCACCGATCCCGCCGAACGCCGCACGGCCTTTCTCGCCTTCCTGCGCTTCCTCAAGCGCAACCTCGCAGGCCAGACCTCCTTCAAGACCGATCCCGCATGGGCCAGCCAATCCGCCCTCCTGCACGGCTTCGCCACCCTGCAATCGCCCGACCTGATCCTGCGTGAAGACCGGCTCGCCGAAGGCATGGCCTTCCTCGCCGCCGAATTCGGCCTGCCTGCGCCGCCGCCCCTGCCGCCACGCAGCGCCGAAGATGCCCTTCTCGACACCATCCGCGATGGCGAACTGGAAGAAGCCGCCCGCGACGCCTATGCCCGCGATTATCAGGGGCTCGGCTTCTACCCCCTGCGCTAGGCCGCCTGGGTCGATCGCGCCTCGGTCAGGATCGCATAGATCTTTGCCGGGTCACTGTTGGCGCGCAGCTTTGCCACCACCGCCTGATCCCGCATCGTCCGGCTGACCAGCGCCAACGCCTTCAGATGATCCACGCCCGAATCCTTCGGCGCGAACAACCCGAAGACAAGGTCCACCGGCTGCCGGTCCACGCTGTCGTAATCAAGCGGCTTTTCCAGCCGGATGAACACGCCCCTGATCTGCGCCAGATCCTCCAGCCGCGCATGGGGCAGGGCGATGCCATGCCCCACACCCGTCGGCCCCAGGCTCTCGCGCTCCTGCAACCCGTCGATGGCGGTCGCCCCGCTCATCCCATAGGCCTGCGCCGCAAGCTCGCCCAGTTCCTGGAAAAGCCGTTTCTTGCTCGTTAGCTGTCCGACGACGCGCACCGCGCCGGGGATCAAAAGCTTGGAAAGGTCCATGCCTTATGTCGTTCCTATACGCCGGATCGGCGTCATTTGCTGTTGCGCGGGTCGATCCAGCCGATGTTCCCGTCATCTCGACGGTACACGACATTCACGCCGCCATGTCCCTCGTTCCGGAACACGAGCATCTTCTGACCGCCCAGCTCAAGCTGCATCACCGCTTCACCGACGGTGATCGAAGGAATCTTCGTCTCCATTTCGGCAATCACGATGGGCTGCGTGTCGGTGCTGTGGTCGTCGTCCTCGGGCTCCTCGCTTGGCGCGAGGATATAGGCGGAGCCGCCGCCGAATTCAACAGGGGCCGTCCGCGCGCTATGATGGCTGCGCAGCCGCCGTTTGTAACGGCGAAGCTGCTTGTCCATCTTCTCGCGGCAGGATTCGAAGGCGGCATAGATTTCAGGGGCATGGCCCTTCGCCTGTGCCGTCAGACCGGTGGACAGATGGATCGTCGCCTCGCAGACATGCTCATGCGCGACGCGCGAGAAGATCACCACCGCATCGGTCGGGCGCTGGGCGTATTTCTCCACCACCTCGCCCATTTCCGCCTTCACATGCGTTTGCAGCGCCTCTCCGATGTCGATCTGTTTGCCACTGATCTGATAACGCATGGTTGGTCCTCCGCGTGAATCCGGCCCACCCGCCCCGGTTGTAAGGGCGACTTGGGCCTCCTGAATCTGACTTGGGTCCGAAGGTCCGTTCCTGCAAGGCGAGCTACCGTCTTGGCGGCGGTCGAGGCAGGATCGAACAGGGCGATTTGCACACGCATCACAGGTATTTGGCATCCGCCGGGGCCTGCTTGTCAACCGAGTCTTGCGGATGAGGGGAAAGCCGCCCGAACCGCGCCTGCGATCAACTGATCCGGAAATTCTGGCCCAGATAGACGCGCCGCACCATCTCGTCGCGCACCACCTCGTCGGTGGTCCCGCTCATCAGCACCTTGCCGTCATGCAGGATATAGGCGCGGTCCACGATCTCCAGCGTCTCGCGCACATTGTGATCGGTGATCAACACCCCGATCCCCCGCGCCTTCAGGTCCTGAACCAATGTCCGGATCTCGCCCACCGCGATCGGGTCCACCCCGGCAAAGGGTTCGTCCAGCAACAGGTATTTCGGGTCCGCCGCCAGACAACGCGCGATCTCCACCCGCCGCCTTTCCCCGCCCGAAAGGGCCAGCGCGGGCGCCCGCCGCAGATGGGTGATGGAAAACTCCGACAGCAGTTCTTCCAGCCGCTCGCGCTGCTTGTGCCGGTCGGAATGGGTGATCTCCAGCACGGCAAGGATATTGTCCTCGACCGAAAGCCCCCGGAAGATCGAAACCTCCTGCGGCAGATAGCCGATTCCCAGCCGCGCGCGCCGATACATCGGCAGCACGGTCACATCCCGCCCGTCGATCAGCACCTCGCCGCCTTCCGGCGTCACAAGCCCCGCAATGGCATAGAAACAGGTCGTCTTGCCCGATCCGTTGGGGCCAAGCAGCGCGACCACCTCGCCCCGGTTCAGATGCATCGAAACATCCCGGATCACCGGCCGCCGCTTATAGCTCTTGCGCAGCGACCGCACCGCCAGCCCGGCAGACCCCTGCGTCACCGTCAGGTCGGGCCCCGATTTCACGGTGTGCCACTGCCGGGGACAAAGACGGTCTGCACCCGCCCCTCCATCACCCCGGTCCCGGCATCCAGATTGTACACGAGCTTCGCCCCCGAAATCGTCGTCGCGCCCTGCGTCAGCAGCACATTGCCCGTGATCACCACCTCGCCCGAGGCCAGCGTATAGACCGCCTCCTCGCCCTCGGCGGCATCGGTGGGGCTGGTGAACAGCACGCCACCGAAGAAGAACACCTTGTCGATCTCGTTGCCGCCCGGCGTATATTCCACCCGCGCGCTGTCCGAGGTGATGGTCATCTCGCCCTGAACCACCTTCACATTGCCGGTGAAGATCGCCTCGCCCGTGCCCTGATCCACCTGCAACGCATCGCTTTCCACCTCGACCGGCAGCGACGAATCCTGTTTCAGCCCAGTCAAGGCCACCGTCGTCTGGGCAAAGGCCCCCGACGCGATCCCCATCGCCGCCGCCCATATCGCCACCGGGACGATCATCGCTCGCAGGGCCAGCCGCATCAGGTCCTCAATACATCCGCATCATTTCGGGGGTTGGTATATCAGCTTAACGTTTCCGTTGAAAACCAGAAGATACCCGCCGCCGCCAGCCCCATCCTGCGTCAGGCGCATCCTATCGGCGGTGATCTGCCCCACAGGCCCATCCGCCACCACCGGCAGGTCCGACCGCACATCGGTCCGTTGCAGGTTCGCGATCATCTCTTCGGTCCGCACGCGATAGCCCGTCTCGTGATCCAGCACGACATTCCCGGTAAAGACCACCTCGCTCTGGTCCTGCGGCAGGTTCGCCGCATCCGCCACCAGATGCGTTACCACCCCGTCCGGCGTCGTCATCACGCCGGTCACATCTGCCGCCGATTGCCCCTTCACGCCCTCCTGCGCCGGCCGCGCCTCGCCCGCCGTCACCTCGATGGCACTGCCATCCTCCGTCATCCCCGCATAGGCGGGCCGGGTCATCCGCGGCTCGCGCAGCCGCTCTTCCACATCCACTTCGGCAAAAGGCAGCGCATCCTCCGGGTTGATCCGGTCCGACAGAAGGAACAGCGTGGACAGCGCCCCCAGCGCCGCCAGCGGCAGAACCACCTTCAGCAGCCCCACCAGCCGCGACCAGCCGTCCCCTCCCGCCGACCGCGCCATCAGGCGATCCCGGCCCGCAGGCAGTCATGGATATGCAGCACGCCCGCCACGCTCTGGCTTCCCTCCGGGTCCACGACAAAAAGACAGGTGATCTTCTTCTCGTTCATGATCCGCACCGCCGTCTCGGCCAGCGCCTGCGGCCCGATGGTCCGCGGCGCCGCCGTCATCACATCCCCTGCCGACAGGTCCAGAAGCCCGGCCATGTGCCGCCGCAGGTCGCCATCGGTGATGATCCCCTGCAAATAGCCCTCGCCATCCGTCACGCCCACCACGCCGAACCCCTTGGCCGACATGATCAGCAAGGCCTCGCTCATCGGCGCGTCATGGGAAATCAGCGGCGCCTCCGCATGCATCAGGTCGCGCACCTTCGCCAGCCGCGCCCCAAGCTTGCCGCCCGGATGGAACACCCGGAACTGATCCGGCGTGAACGCCCGATGCTCCATCAGCGCCACCGCCAGCGCATCCCCCAGCGCCAGCGTCATCGTCGTCGATGTCGTCGGCACGATCCCCGTTTCGCAGGCCTCCGGTGCCGCGGGCAGCAGGATCGCCACATCCGCCGCCTTCAGAAGGGTAGATTCCGCCCGCCCCGCCACCCCGATCAACGGAATGTCGAACCGCCGCGTATGCGCGATGATATCGGCCAGTTCCGGCGTCTCGCCGCTGTTCGACAGCACCAGCGCCACATCCCCCCGCATCACCATGCCCAGGTCGCCATGGCTCGCCTCGGCCGGATGCACGAATTGCGCGGGCGTGCCAGTAGAGGCGAAGGTCGCCGCGATCTTCCGCGCCACATGCCCCGACTTGCCCATCCCCGACACGATCACCCGGCCCTCCGCGCGCAGGATCATCTCCACCGCCGCGGTGAATGCCCCGTCCAGCCCCTCGGCCAACATCTCCAAAGCCTCCGCCTCGCGGCGGATCACGCGCTGCCCCGTCGCCAGGAAATCAGTGGTGGAAGAGGTCATTGGGTTCTTCCCATCCCAGCAGGTCCAGCTCCGCCCGCGTGGGCAGGAAATCGAAACAGCGCTGCGCCAGCTCCATACGCCCCTCGCGGATCAACCGCGCCTCCAGCGCCTCCTTCAGAGGATGCAGATACAGCACGTCGGACGCCGCATATTCCTTCTGCGCCTCGGTCAGGACCTCCGCCCCCCAGTCGCTCGTCTGCTGCTGCTTGGATACGTCCACGCCCACCAGTTCCAGCAGCAGGTATTTCAACCCGTGCCGATCCGTGAACGTCCGGATCAGCCGCGACGCGATCTTCGTGCACCAAACCGGCGCCGTCACCACGCCAAAGGCATTCTGCAACGCCGCGATATCGAACCGCCCGAAATGAAACAGCTTCAGCGTGGCCGGGTCCGTCAGCAGCCGCTCCAGATTGGGCGCGCGGTTCTGCCCCCGCGCGATCTGCACCAGATGCGCATCGCCCTTCCCGTCCGACAATTGCACCAGACACAGCCGATCCCGCCGCGGATCCAGCCCCATCGTCTCGGTGTCGATAGCGACGATCGGGCCAAGCGTCAGGCCATCGGGCAGGTCGTTCTGATGCAGGAAGATGGCCAAGGCAGGCGTCCTTTCGGCAGGGGGTTCGGCTGCATTACCCACGCCCCGCGCAGGGGTCAACGGAGACGCGGCCTCGAATGGCAAAGGGCGCGGGTTTCCCCGCGCCCCTTCGCTAGATCGACATGGTGCCCAGAAGAGGACTCGAACCTCCACGCCTTGCGGCGCTGGTACCTGAAACCAGTGCGTCTACCAATTCCGCCATCTGGGCCCAAGTCGATGGAGGGCGATGTAAAGAAGGCCCAAGGCACTGTCAACGGTCGCCAAAAAGAATCTTCCGCCCCTCTTCCACCCCCTGCGGCACAGCGGATGCTTGGCCTTCGCGGCGCAAGGGTGTAATCACGCCGCAACAAGAATTGGGGAACCGGACATGAACAAGCTTGTCACCATCTACGGCGGTTCGGGCTTCGTCGGCCGCTACATCGCGCGCCGCATGGCCAAGGAAGGCTGGCGCGTCCGCGTCGCCGTGCGCCGCCCCAATGACGCGCTCTTCGTCAAACCCTATGGCGTCGTCGGTCAGGTCGAACCCGTCGCCTGCAACATCCGCGACGATGCCTCCGTGCGCGCCGCGATGAAAGGGGCCGATGCGGTGGTGAACTGCGTGGGCATCCTCAACCGCTCCGGCAAGAACACCTTCGATGCCGTGCAGGCCAGCGGCGCCGCCCGCATCGCCCGCCTCGCGGCCGAGGAAGGCGTGGCGCAGCTTGTCCACCTCTCCGCCATCGGCGCGGATGCAAACAGCCCCTCGGAATATCAGCAGACCAAGGCCGCAGGCGAAAAGGCCGTTCTCTCCGCCTTTCCCAAGGCCGTGATCCTGCGCCCCTCCATCATCTTCGGCAACGAAGACGGCTTCTTCAACCGCTTCGCCTCCATGGCCCGCTTCGGCCCGATCCTGCCGGTCGTCGGCGCCAATACCCGCTTCCAGCCCGTCCATGTCGATGACGTGGCCCAGGCCGCCGTCAAGGGCATCACCGGCCAGGCCGCGCCCGGCATCTATGAACTGGGCGGCCCCGATGTGGAAACCTTCCGCGATCTGATGCGCCGGATGCTCCATGTCATTCGCCGCCGCCGCCTCGTCATCAACATCCCCTTCTTCGCTGCCACGCTCATGGGCGGGGCCTTCGACCTGCTTCAGACCCTCTCGCTCGGCCTGATCCAGAACGGCATGATCACCCGCGATCAGGTCCGCAACCTCAAGGCCGACAACGTGGTCAGCCCGGGCGCGAAGGGCCTTGCCGATCTCGGCATCACCCCGACGGCGATGGAGGCGGTGCTGCCCGAATATCTCTGGCGCTACCGCCCCTCGGGCCAATATGCCGCCATCAAGGAATCGGCCAAGAACCTGCGGAAGGTCTAGGCCCCATGCGCGCCGCGCTGGCCTTCTTCCTGACGGCCAATGCGGCCCTCGCGCAGGATGCCCCCGACTTCGCCCAGGTCGGGGCGCTCTTCGCTGAACGCTGCGTGATCTGCCATTCCGGCACGGATGCGCCTCTGGGGCTCCATCTCGACAGCTATCAGGGCGTGCTGAACGGCTCGGAAAACGGCCCCGTCGTCCTCGCGGGCGATGCGATGAGTCCCCTCCTGCAACGCCTGCGCGGGCAGGCCGAACCGCAGATGCCCCTCGACGGCCCCCCCTTCCTGTCCGAGGCGGAAATCACCCTCGTCGCCGATTGGGTTGCCGCCGGGATGCCCGAAGGCGCCGCCACCTTCACCGCCCTGCCCGAACGCACCCGCCCCGCGCCGGGCGAGGATGTGCTCTGGTCCGATGTGGAACCCATCTTCCTCAAGGTCTGCGCCAAGTGCCATTCCGACAATTCCAAGGTCGGCGGCCCGCCCGAAGGTCTGCGGCTGGATAGCTGGGAACATGCCCTCGCCGCCGATGAACGGGTGGCGGTGGTCCCCGGCAATCCGGAAATGTCCGAAATCTGGCGGCGCATCACCGGCCTCTCCGATCCCCGGATGCCTTATGACGGCCCGCCCTGGCTGCCCGAGGATGACATCCGCCTCATCCGCGACTGGATCGCCCAGGGTGCCCGCGCCGCCGATGGCACCGCCGCCCCCATCCCCGTCGGCGCCCGCGTCCGCCTGCGCGGCATCCTCACCGGCGAGAATGAAATCGACGGCGCCCGCTTCACCGTTGACGGCTCCACCCGGCTCGACGACCTTCCCGCCATCGGCGGCGAGGCCGAGATGCGCGGCGAGGTGCAGCCCGACGGCACCGTCCTCGCCACCCGCCTGCGCGACCGCTAGGAAATCCCAATGGACATGAACACCCTCGTCGCCGCAATCCTCGGCCTTGTCGAAGGCCTGACCGAATTCATCCCTGTCTCCTCCACCGGCCATCTGCTGCTGATCGGCCATTTCCTCGGCTTCGACAGCCCCGGCCGCACCTTCGAGGTGGTCATCCAGCTTGGCGCGGTGCTGGCCATCCTCACCGTCTATGCCGCCAAGCTCTGGAAGGTCGCCGCCACCATCCACACCGACCCGGCCTCCGCCCGCTTCGTGGCCTCCATACTGCTCGCCTTCTTCCCCGCCGCCCTGATCGGCGTGCTGGCGCATGACATCATCAAGACCGTCCTCTTCGAAACCCCGGTCCTCATCGCCACAATGCTCATCCTCGGCGGCTTCGTCCTCCTGGTGATCGACCGCATCGCCCCCGCGCCCATCCATGACGATGCGATGCGGCTCCCCTTCCGCAAGGCGCTCTCCATCGGCCTGATCCAGTGCCTCGCCATGATCCCCGGTGTCAGCCGCTCGGGCGCCACCATCGTCGGCGCCCGCCTCCTGGGCGTGGACAAGCGCGCCTCGGCCGAATTTTCCTTCTTCCTCTCCATGCCCACCATGGCCGGGGCCTTCACCTATGACCTTTGGAAAAGCCGCGACATCCTCGACTTCTCCGCCCTCACCGACATCGCCGTCGGCTTCGCCCTGGCCTTCCTCTCCGCCGTCCTCGTGGTGCGCTGGACGCTGGAATTCGTCTCGCGCCACGGCTTTGCAATCTTCGGCTGGTGGCGAATCATCGTCGGATCGGTCGCCCTTCTCCTGCTTTCGCTGGGTTTCTAGGCAAAATAGGAACGCATACTGACCTAATTTCAGCACAAATAGACAGCAGTTTTGACCCAACCGAAAGAAAACCGCCATTTAGGTCAAACATACTGACTTTTATTCCGCTCCCCACCAAAGTATGAAGGCGCACCCAGGTAACCCCGGTCGGAAAGGGCGCCCTCATGGCAAAGAACCGCATGCTCCAATTCGTCACCGTCGAAAAGGAGACGCCCGAGAAGCGGCCCGCCAATCTGCGCGCGCAGGATTTCCACGAAATCTACCGCGAATACGCCGCCGAAAAGGCCGCCGAACAGGCCGGACGGTGCAGCCAATGCGGCGTCCCCTACTGCCAGTCGCATTGCCCCTTGCACAACAACATCCCCGATTGGCTCCGCCTCACCGCCGAAGGCCGGCTGCAAGAGGCTTATGAGATTTCGCAGGCCACCAACACCTTCCCCGAAATCTGCGGCCGCATCTGCCCGCAGGACCGGCTCTGCGAAGGCAATTGCGTGATCGAACAATCCGGCCACGGCACCGTCACCATCGGCTCGGTCGAAAAATACATCACCGATACCGCCTGGGAAAACGGCTGGGTCCAGCCCATCAAACCCCATGCCGAACGCACCGAATCCGTCGGCATCATCGGCGCAGGCCCCGGCGGCCTTGCCGCCGCCGACATGCTCCGCCGCAAGGGCGTGCAGGTCACCGTCTATGACCGCTATGATCGCGCGGGCGGTCTGCTCACCTACGGCATCCCCGGCTTCAAGCTGGAAAAGCCCGTGGTCATGCAGCGCATCGACCAACTGGCCGAGGCGGGCGTCCAATTCGTGATGAACTGCACTGTCGGTGAAACCATCAGCTTCGACGCCATCCGCGGCCAGCATGACGCCGTCCTCATCGCCACCGGCGTCTACAAGGCGCGCGACATCTCCGCCCCCGGCGTGGGCGCCAAGGGCATCGTCAAGGCGCTCGACTACCTCACCGCCTCCAACCGCAAGAGCTTCGGCGATGACGTTGCCGAATTCGACAGCGGCGAACTCAACGCCGCAGGCAAGCGCGTCGTCGTCATCGGCGGCGGCGACACGGCGATGGATTGCGTCCGCACCGCCATCCGCCAGGGCGCGACCTCCGTCAAATGCCTCTACCGCCGCGACCGCGCCAATATGCCGGGGTCGCAGCGCGAAGTGCAGAACGCCGAAGAGGAAGGGGTCGAATTCGTCTGGCTCACCGCCCCCAAGGGCTTCACCGGCGGCGACCATGTCGAAGGCGTCATGGTGCAGAAGATGCGCCTCGGCGCGCCCGATGCCACCGGCCGCCAGTCGCCCGAACTCATCGAAGGCGCCGATTACATCGAACCCGCCGATCTGGTGGTGCAGGCGCTGGGCTTTGAACCCGAGGAAATCCCCACCCTCTGGGGCGTGCCGGAACTTGCCGTCACCCGCTGGGGCACGATCAAGGCCGACTTCCTGACACATGCCACCAGCCTGCCCGGCGTCTATGCGGCAGGCGATATCGTGCGCGGGGCCTCTCTCGTCGTCTGGGCCATCCGCGACGGGCGCGAAGCGGCGGATGCCATCCTCGCCTACCTCGCCCAGCCCGCCCAGGTCGCGGCAGAATGACCGCCGCAGCGCCCCGAAGCAGCACAAGGACAGCCCGCATGATCCGCGTCCTCCTGCCCCTCGTCGCCCTCTCCCTCGCCACCCCGGCGCTGGCGGCGGGCACCTTCACGCCCCCCGAAGGCTGCACCACCTTCATGACGGTGCAATCCAAGGGCTGCCGCGTCTCGAACCACTTCAAATGCACCGCCGATGCCCCCGGCGATCAGTGGCGCACTGATTTCGATCAGGAAGGCCCCTTCTTCTCCTCCCGCATCAACAGCGAGGCGGAATGGGTCGAAAGCTACGAAATCGACCCGCCCATCCGCCAGACGCTCGACCCGAACCCCACCGATCCGGCCTCCTTCTCGGATCTGCTGGCCACGGGCAGCGACAATTACATCTTCGGCCTCTCCGATGACACGGGTGAACGCACCCGCGTCCGCGGGGCCGACACGCTCACCGGCCGTGTCGTGGTGATCGACGGGATCGAGTTGCAGGAAACCGCCTTCAACTTCACCGAGACGGACCTCGCCGGAAACGTCCTGCGCCGCTCGCGCGGCAATGAATACATCCATCCCGAATGGCGGCTGTTCTTTTCCGGCCCCTCGCAATGGGATGGCGGCGACGGGAATTACGTTCCCATCGACGGTTCGCCCATCCAGTTCATCTTCCCCGGCGAGGCAGGCTTCGCCAGCACCCAACCGCTCTTCGACTGCGACGCCGTGATGTCGTCGCTGCCGCTGCCGCCCCGGTCCTAAGGAGAACCCGCCATGACGATCTATGACGAAGCCTGGGTGAAGGCCGAAGAGGCCAAGCGGCAATGGCTCCACGACAACGGCCTCTACAAGCAGGATGACGAACACGCCTCCTGCGGCGTGGGCCTTGTCGTGTCGATCTCCGGCAAGCCGTCCCGCAAGGTCGTGGAAAATGGTATCAACGCGCTCAAGGCCGTCTGGCACCGGGGCGCGGTCGATGCCGACGGGAAAACCGGCGATGGCGCGGGCATCCATGTGCAGATCCCGGTCAAGTTCTTCTACGACGTGGTCCGCCGCACCGGCCACGAACCCGACCCGAACAAGCTCATTGCCGTCGGGCAGGTCTTCCTCCCCCGCACCGATTTCGGCGCGCAGGAACGCTGCCGGACCATCGTGGAAACCGAAGTCCTGCGCATGGGCCATTACATCTATGGCTGGCGGCACGTCCCGGTGAACACCGAAGTTCTGGGTGACAAGGCCAACGCCACCCGCCCCGAAATCGAACAGATCCTGATCCGCTGCGAAAAGGACATCGACCAGGAACAGTTCGAACGCGAACTCTACATCATCCGCCGCCGGATCGAGAAGGCGGCGGTCGCCGCGCAGATTCAGGGTCTCTACCTCTGCTCCCTCTCCTGCCGGTCGATCATCTACAAGGGCATGATGCTGGCCGAACAGGTCGCCGTCTTCTACCCCGACCTGATGGACGACCGCTTCGAATCCTCCTTCGCGATCTACCACCAGCGCTATTCCACCAACACCTTCCCGCAATGGTGGCTGGCCCAACCCTTCCGCATGCTCGCCCACAACGGCGAAATCAACACGCTGAAGGGCAACGTCAACTGGATGCGCAGCCACGAAATCCGGATGGCTTCCAACAACTTCGGCGACGCCGCCGAAGACATCAAGCCGATCATCCCCTCGGGCACCTCCGACTCCGGCGCGCTCGATGCGGTGTTCGAGGTGCTGGTCCGCTCCGGCCGCTCCGCCCCCATGGCCAAGACGATGCTGGTGCCCGAAGCCTGGTCCAAGACCACCACCGACATGCCGCAGGCCTGGGCGGACATGTATGCCTATTGCAACTCCGTGATGGAACCCTGGGACGGCCCCGCGGCGCTCGCCATGACAGATGGCCGCTGGGTCTGCGGCGGGCTGGATCGCAACGGCCTGCGCCCCATGCGCTATGTCATCACCGGCGACGGCATGCTCATCGCCGGGTCCGAGGCGGGCATGGTCCCCGTCGATGAAACCACGATCCGTGAAAAAGGCGCCCTCGGCCCCGGCCAGATGATCGCGGTGGATATGGCCGAAGGCAAACTCTACCACGACGCCGAAATGAAGGACAAACTGGCCTCCAGCCAGCCCTATGGCGAATGGATCGAAAAGATCGTCGATCTGAACAGCCTGCTGCGCGACGTGCCGGAAACGCCCCTCTTCGCAGGCGCCGACCTCCGCCGCCGCCAGATCGCGGCCGGCTACACGGTCGAAGAACTGGAACAGGTCCTCGCCCCCATGGCCGAGGATGGCAAGGAAATGGTCGCCTCCATGGGCGACGACACCCCGGCGGCCGTCCTCTCCAAGGTCTATCGCCCGCTGTCGCATTTCTTCCGCCAGAACTTCAGCCAGGTCACCAACCCGCCCATCGACTCGCTCCGCGAAGGGCGCGTCATGTCGCTGAAAACCCGCTTCGGCAACCTCCGCAACGTGCTGGATGAAAACAGCAGCCAGACCGAGATCCTCGTTCTGGAAAGCCCCTTCATCGCCAATGCCGAATTCGACGTGATGGTCCGCCAGTTCGGCGATCAGGTCGCCTTCATCGACTGCACCTTCCCCGTCTCGCCCGAACTCGACGACCTGCGGCAGGGCCTGGAACGCATCCGCGCCGAGGCCGAGGATGCCGTCCGCTCCGGCGCCGGCCACCTCGTCCTGACGGATCAGCATCAGGGGCCGGACCGCGTGCCGATGCCCATGATCCTCGCCACCAGCGCGGTGCATAGCTGGCTCACCCGCAAGGGCCTGCGGACCTTCTGCTCCGTCAACGTCCGCTCGGCGGAATGCATCGACCCGCATTACTTCGCCGTCCTCATCGGCTGCGGCGCGACGACGGTGAACGCCTACCTTGCACAGGACAGCATCGCCGACCGCATCTCGCGCGGCCTTCTCGACGGCACCCTCACCGATGCCATGCGCCGCTACCGCGACGCCATCGACGCAGGGCTTTTGAAGATCATGTCCAAGATGGGCATCTCGGTCATCTCCTCCTACCGCGGCGGCCTCAACTTCGAAGCGGTCGGTCTCTCCCGCGCCATGGTGGCCGAATACTTCCCCGGCATGCATTCGCGCATCTCAGGCATCGGCCTGACGGGGATCGAACAGAAACTGGAGGAAGTCCACGCCAAAGGCTGGCTCGGCGGGGCCGACGTCCTGCCCATCGGCGGCTTCTACAAGGCCCGCCGCTCCGGCGAAAAGCACGCCTGGGAAGCGCAGACGATGCACATGCTGCAATCCGCCTGCGACCGCGCCAGCTATGACATCTGGAAGCAATACTCCGCCGCGATGCGCGCCAACCCGCCCATCCACATCCGCGACCTTCTGGATATCAAACCGCTGGGCAAGCCCGTCCCGATCGAGGAAGTCGAATCCATCACCTCGATCCGCAAGCGCTTCGTCACCCCTGGCATGTCGCTGGGCGCGCTCAGCCCCGAGGCGCACAAGACCCTCAACGTCGCCATGAACCGCATCGGCGCGAAATCCGACTCTGGCGAAGGCGGCGAAGACCCGGCCCACTTCACCCCCGAACCCAATGGCGACAACCCGTCGGCCAAGATCAAGCAGGTCGCCTCAGGTCGCTTCGGCGTCACCGCCGAATATCTGAACGCCTGCGAGGAATTGGAGATCAAGGTCGCGCAAGGAGCGAAGCCCGGCGAAGGCGGCCAGCTTCCGGGGATGAAGGTCACCGCCCTCATCGCCCGCCTGCGCCATTCGACGCCGGGCGTGACGCTGATCTCGCCGCCGCCGCATCACGACATCTATTCCATCGAAGACCTCGCCCAGTTGATCTATGACCTGAAACAGATCAACCCGCGCGCCAAGGTCTGCGTGAAACTGGTCTCGGCCTCTGGCGTTGGCACCATCGCCGCAGGCGTGGCCAAGGCCAAGGCCGACGTCATCCTGATTTCGGGCCACAACGGCGGCACCGGGGCCTCTCCGGCCACCTCCATCAAATACGCAGGCCTCCCCTGGGAAATGGGCCTGACCGAGGCGCATCAGGTCCTCGCCATGAACAACCTGCGCGAACGCGTCACGCTGCGCACCGATGGCGGCCTCCGCACCGGGCGCGACGTGGTCATGGCCGCCATGATGGGGGCCGAGGAATATGGCATCGGCACCGCCGCCCTGATCGCCATGGGCTGCATCATGGTCCGCCAGTGCCAGTCCAACACCTGCCCCGTCGGCGTCTGCACCCAGAACGAGGCGCTGCGCCAGAAGTTCACGGGTTCGGCCGACAAGGTGGTCAACCTCATCACCTTCTACGCGCAGGAAGTGCGGGAAATCCTCGCCTCCATCGGCGCGCGGTCATTGGATGAAATCATCGGCCGCGCCGATCTGCTGACGCAGGTCAGCCGGGGCCATGCGGCGCTGGATGACCTCGACCTCAACCCGCTCCTCATCACCGTCGATGGCGCGTCCAAGATCACCTACGACCGGTCCAAGCCGCGCAATGCGGTGCCGGATACGCTGGATGCCGAAATCATCAAGGACGGCCACCGCTTCTTCGAAGACGGCGAAAAGATGCAGCTTTCCTATGCCGTGCGGAACACCCACCGCACCATCGGAACCCGCGCCTCTTCGCATATCGTCAAGAAGTTCGGGATGAAGAACAGCCTGCAACCCGATCACCTGACCGTCAAGCTCACCGGCTCCTGCGGCCAGTCGCTCGGCGCCTTCTCCGTGCGCGGTCTGAAGATCGAGGTGCAGGGCGACGCCAACGACTATGTCGGCAAGGGCCTCTCGGGCGGCACGATCACCGTGCGCCCGCTCATGTCCTCGCCGCTCAAGGCCGAAGAGAACACGATCATCGGCAACACCGTCCTCTACGGCGCGACCGACGGTTATCTCTTCGCGAGCGGCAGGGCGGGCGAACGCTTCGCCGTGCGCAACTCCGGCGCCAAGGTCGTGGTCGAAGGCTGCGGCTCCAACGGCTGCGAATACATGACCGGCGGCGTTGCGGTGATCCTTGGCCGGATCGGCGCAAACTTCGGCGCGGGCATGACCGGCGGCATGGCCTATGTCTATGATCCCGAAGGGATGGCCGAGGATTTCATGAACCTCGAATCCATCCTCACCTGCGGCATCGGCCACCCGCATTGGGAGGCGCAACTGCGCGGCCTGATCGAACGCCACCAGGCCGAAACCGGCTCCCGCATCGCCGAACGCATCCTCGCGAACTGGGAGGTGGAAAAGCGCAACTTCCTCCAGGTCTGCCCCAAGGAGATGCTTCCCCATCTGGCCCATCCCCTCTCGGACGAGGCAGCAAAGGTCCCGGCCGAATGACGCAAAGGAAGGCCCCCGCGAAACCGGGGGCCTTTCCCTTTCTCAGGGCCCCCGCAACGTTGCAGGAATGTCCCGCGCGGAATGCAGGATGCGCAGGATGACCACCCGATCCCCCTCATTTCGATAGAAAAGCCCGTAGGGAAAACCGTATACATTCCACCGCCGGATGCCATGCCCGACGAAATCCCACGACGCTCCGCCTTTCGGAAACTCGGCCAACAGACCGATGCATCTCTCAAACGCGTCGAGGAACCGAAGCGCGACCTCCACACCTGCTGTCTGGATAAGATGATCGCGCACCCGTTCAAGGTCGCGCAGAGCCGCCCGCGTCAGGGTGACGCCGCTCACCGTGCGGCCCGGATCTCCGCCCGAACCATCCCGATCGCATCATCCACCGGAAGGACATCGCTTTCATCCACGTCCAGCAAGGACCGCAGATGTTCGATATCCCGCTCACGCTGGACAAGGAATGCAACATACTCGGACGCAGAGGCATAGCCCTCGGCCCGCGCCTTCTCTTCGGCCCAGGCTTCTGTTGCTGCCTCGATGGAAATCGTGACGGTGTTCATCCTTCCACCTTACCCCGAATCCACCCCCTCGCCAACTGTCGGCCCCGCACGCGCCCGGCAGCATGGGCAAGACTGCCCATCCTACGCGACGTGACCAACCCCTTACCGAACCCTTCCCCCACCGCCCGATCCGTGGCCACAGTTTGCTGCACAGTTTGCGGCACAACATCCGGCACATCCGATGCGGCCCTTTTCACCCATCTCCCGCGCCCCGCCTTGACCCGATCCCCCCGCCCGTGGTTCTTGTCCCGGCCATGACCGACAGCCCCGAGAAACCCAAAGCCAAGCCGCGCAAGGCGGCCACCAAGGCCGCGCCCGCCCCGGCAGCCGCGCCCCTGCGCCGTCGCATCCTGCGCTGGGCGGGCCGGATCGCAGGCGGTATCGCGGGGCTTTACCTCCTCCTCATCCTCCTCTTCTCCTTCCTTCCGCCGCCCATCAATTTCTACCAGTTGGGCGAAAGCATCCGCCTCGGCGGGATCGAGAAGGACTGGGTCCCGATGGAGGATATCGCCCCTGTCATGGCCCGCGCCGCCGTCGCGGCCGAGGATGCAAACTATTGTCTTCACTGGGGTTTTGACATGGCCGCGATCCGCGAGGCGGTGGCCGAAGGCTCCAACCGCGGGGCCTCGACGATCAGCCAGCAGACGGTCAAGAACGTCTTCCTCTGGCATGGCCGGTCCTGGCTCAGAAAGGCGATGGAGGCCGCGCTGACCCCGGTGGTGGAAACGCTCTGGTCGAAAAGCCGGATCCTCGAGGTCTATCTCAACGTCGCCGAATTCGGCGAAGGCGTCTTCGGCGTGCAGGCCGCCGCGCAGCACCATTTCGGCGTCGATGCCAAGGACCTCAGCCCGACACAGGCCGCCCGCCTTGCCGCCGTCCTGCCCGATCCCAAGGGCCGCTCCGCCTCCAACCCCTCCAACTTCGTCCGCCAAAGAACCCGCGCCATCCTCTCCGGCGCCGAAACCATCGCCGCCGACGGCCGCGCCGCCTGTTTTCAGGAATGACCGTTGAAATCCCGCCCCCGAAGGGGCAAGAGACTCCGGACCGTTACATTTCCCCCCGGGCTGCATTCATCCCATGATCCGCCTCTATCACTTTCCCCTCTCGCCCTTTTGCCGCAAGGTCCGTCTGACGCTTGCCGAAAAGCGCCTTGAGGTGGAACTGGTCGAGGAACGCTATTGGGAACCCACCCCCGATTTCCTGCGCCGCAACCCTGCCGGCAAGATCCCCGTCCTGCGCTGGGACAGCCGCGTGATGTCGGAAAGCCAGGCGATTTGCGAGTTTCTGGAGGAAACCGTCCCCACCCCGCAACTCATGCCCCGCGACCCCGAACAGCGCTACGAGGTGCGGCGTCTCTGCGCCTGGTTCGATGACAAGTTCCATGACGAGGTCACCTCGAAACTCCTCTACGAACGCGTCAACAAGAAGGTGATGGGGCAGGGCTATCCCGACAGCAAGAACGTCAAGTTCGGTGCCAGCCGCATCAAGTACCACATCGACTATCTCGGCTGGCTGCTGGATCAGCGCCGCTGGCTGGCGGGCGATGTGATGACGCTGGCCGATTTCACCGCCGCCGCGCATCTGTCCTGCCTCGACTACATCTCCGATGTGGACTGGAACCGCTCGGCCACGGTGAAGGACTGGTATGCCAAGGTGAAATCCCGCCCCAGTTTCCGCACCCTCCTGGCCGATCAGGTGCCGGGCTTCCCGCCGCCACAGCATTATGCGGACCTCGATTTCTAGGCCCCGGCCGGGCAGGGGGGCTGTCTGCCCCCCACGGCGCGTGCCGCGCCTCCCCCCGAGAGTATTGGGGCCAAGATGAAAACCGCCAGCTTGAAGGAACGGCTGTCAGACCAGGCCCGCGCCGAAGGCTTTGCCGCCATGGGCATCTGCGCCCCGGACGCAATCCCCGAAGCCGCCGCCCGCCTGAGGACCTTCCTCGCCGAGGGCCACCATGGCCAGATGCAGTGGATGGCCGACCGGTCTGACTGGCGCGGCAACCCCGCCGCGCTCTGGCCCGAGGCGCGCTCTGTCATCATGCTGGCCGAGGCCTATACGCCCGAAACCGACCCGCTTGCCATCCTCTCCCATCCCGACCGCGCCGCGATCTCGGTCTATGCGCAGGGGAAGGATTACCACGATCTGGTGAAGCGGCGGCTGAAACGGCTGGGCCGCTGGCTGCTGGATCAGGCCGGGCAGGGCGAGGCGATCAAGGTCTTCGTCGATACCGCCCCCGTGATGGAAAAGCCCCTGGCACAGGCCGCGGGCCTTGGCTGGCAGGGCAAGCATACCAACCTTCTGTCGCGCAATCTTGGCAACTGGGTCTTCCTCGGCGCGATCTTCACCACGATCGACCTGCCGAAGGATGCGCCCGAGTCCCAGCATTGCGGCAGTTGCACCGCCTGCCTCGACATCTGCCCCACCCGCGCCTTCCCCGCACCCTTCCGCCTCGATGCCCGGCGCTGCATTTCCTACCTCACCATCGAACACAAGGGGCCGGTGGACCCCGACCTCCGCCCCCTCATGGGCAACCGCATCTATGGCTGCGACGATTGCCTTGCCATCTGCCCCTGGAACAAATTCGCCAAGGCGGCCTCCGAGATCGGCTATCAGCCCCGCATCGGTGCGCCCGACCTTGCCGAACTTGCCACGCTGGATGACACCGCCTTCCGCGCCAGCTTTGCCGGCAGCCCGATCAAGCGGATCGGGCGCGACCGGTTCATCCGCAACGTCCTCTACGCCATCGGCAATTCCGGCCTGCCCAGCCTGCGCCCCGTGGCACAGGCGCTGACCGCCGATCCCGACCCGACGGTGGCCGAAGCCGCACAATGGGCGCTGTCCCGCCTGTCCTGAGGCGCGGTTTGGGCAGATGCCTGCAAGGCCATGCATATGACCATAGGTCGGCCGCCGATTCCCTGCTAGGCTCACGCAACCAGAACAGGAGGACGACATGACCAAGCACATCGCCGACAAGCGCGCCCCCTCCACCGGCAGCCGCGTGCAGCAGTTCCTGCGCCTGTCCCGCACCCCGCGCGAAACGTGGCACCGCCCGCGCCCGGCCGCAGGCTCCAGCCGTCTGATCCACTTCCTGCGCATCTCGCGCGGGCGGACGGCTTAACGCGGGCGCAACCTGTCGCGCAGCGCGGCGACCTCGTCGCGCAACGCGGCCGCCTCAGGCAGCACCAGCCCTGTCCGCTCCAGAAAACAGCCCGGCACTGCCGCGGCCTTCTCGCGCAGCGCCCGCCCCGCCTCGGTCAGCGTCAGGCGAACCTGCCGCTCATCCGCCGCATCGCGCCGCCGCGTCACCCATCCCGCCTGTTCCAGCCGCTTCAGCAGCGGCGTCAGCGTATTGCTGTCCAGCATCAGCGCCGCGCCGATCTGCCCCACCGTCTGCCCGTCCTCGGCCCAGAGCGCCGACAGCGCCAGATATTGCGGATAGGTCAGCCCCAGCGGCTCCAGCAGCGGCCTATAGGCCGCCTGCATCGCATGGGCGGCCGAATACAGCGCAAAGCACAGCATCTGGGGCGGGGGAAGGGTGTCACTCATGCGTCATGAATATATCGCACGCGATCCTTGCGCAAGCGATTGACTCTACCCCCCGACTCGCCGTAGTTAAATCGCATACGATTTAATCGCACACATGGATGGAGGAAGACCGATGAGTGTTGATCCCAAGTACTGGACCGAAGCGCAGGCCACCGGCGGTGGCCGCAACGGGCTGGCGAAACTGGCGGATGGCAAGCTGACCGTCACCATGACCAGCCCCAAGGAACTCGGCGGGTCCGGCGCGGGCCATAACCCGGAAGAGCTTTTCGCCATCGGCTATGCCGCCTGCTACCTCGGCGCGATGCGCTTTGCCGCCAGCAGCGAAAAGCTGGGCACCGTGCCGGACAATGCCACCGTCAACGCCCATGTCGGCATCGGTCCCCGCTCCGATGGCGGTTTCGGCCTTACCGTGAAACTGGTCGTCGCTCTGCCGGGCCTTGATCGCGCGGTTGCCGAAAAGATCGTCGAACGCGGTCATTTCATTTGCCCCTATTCCAATGCGACCAAGGGCAACATCGCCGTGGAAACCGTTCTCGCCTGATCCGGGCAGGGGCCGCTTGCGGCCCCGCCTTCGCCGGGCATAGGCTGGCCCCGAACATCATTCGGGGCCGCCATGACCAATCCGCACTGGATCTACACCCAGACCATCAAGACCTTCGCCGCCGGGGCCGAACCAGGCTTCGAAGACCCCGGCGAACTTGCCGCCACCTGGGGCAAGGTCTGGGGCATCGACAATGACGTGGGCCGCATCCGCGAAATCCTGATGCACCGCCCCGGCCCGGAAATGGCCGTCGTCGATCCGACCAAGCGCCTGCCCGAGATCGGCTCTTACGGCGACCCCGCCGTGGGCTGGTATTTCCAGTCCGACACCCCGCCCGATATCCCCCTGATGCAGCGCCAGCATGCCGCCTTCGTCGCCGCGCTAGAGGCGGAAGGCGTCATCGTCCATTACCTCGACGGCGAGGCCGGCAATCGCCTGAAACAGGTCTATACCCGCGACCCGCTGATCATGGTCAAGGGCGGCGCCATCATCTGCCGCATGGGCGCCCGCATCCGGCGCGGCGAGGAACTCGCCGTCACCCGCACCCTCGCCCGTCTCGGCATCCCGATCCTGCGCACGATCAACGGCACCGGCGTCATGGAAGGCGGCAGCTTCGCCTGGCTGAACGAAAAGACCTGCGCCATCGGCGTGGGCGTCCGCGTCAACCGCGACGGCGCCGAACAGGTGCGCGAGGTGCTGGCGCGCCAGGGGGTGGAACTCCTGATCGTCGATCTGGTGGGCTATGACATCCATCTCGATGTCAGCTTCCTGATGATCGACCGCGATCTGGCGATCCTCAATCCCATGGGCCTGCCCTTCTCCTTCCTCGAAGACTTGAAGGCCCGCGGCATCCGCTGGATCGAAACCGATCCTGCCGATGACGGCTGGATCGTCAATTCACTGGCCATCGCGCCCGGCAAGGTGCTGATGCCCGAAGGGGCCACCAACCGCACCTTGGACCGGCTGGCGGCGGCAGGCGTCACCTGGACCACCATCCCCTATGCCGAAGTGCAGAAGAACGGCGGCGGGCTGCATTGTTCCACCACCCCGCTCATCCGGGACAGTCTCTAGCCTCGCCAGATCACCGCCATCGCACCGGCTTGACGAAAAGGCGGGATGGTCTGATCCTTTCCGGGTGACTGAGTGCCTCGACCCACAATTGAAGAGGGGTTCATGTTGTCCGTTGCATTGGGCTATGGCCTTGTTCTGGCCACAGCCGTTATCGTTATTTTTGCGGATATCCTGCTGAAATTGGCCGCCGATCAGGGCCAATCTGTCTATCATCATCACGTCCTTTCCGGCTGCGCGCTTTACGTCCTTTCGGCGCTCATCTGGTTCGGGGCGATGCAATCCGTGGGAATCGCACAGGCCGGCATGGCCTATGCGATGTTCACCCTCGTCGCGCTCTGCGCCATCGGGGTTTGCTGGTTCAACGAACCCTTCGGACTGCGCGAGATGGCCGGTCTTGGCTGCGCGATCCTGGCCATGGTGCTGATGGTGCGCTTCCACTGAGGCGGCCCTGCTCCGGACGGGGCAGGGGACGGCAGGTATCGGAAGGCAAGAAAGGCGACACCCGCCATCGCGGGCATCGCCCCTCATCTGTTGGTCGGCCCGCCCCGGCGGGGCGGATTGCAGCGTCAGGCCCGAACCAGCCGCTCATACTCGGTGGCCACCCGCTTCGTCAGGTCACCCACCTCGAAATTGTAATCCCCGATCTGGCCCACCGGCGTCACTTCCGCCGCCGTCCCGGTCAGGAAGCACTGCTGGAACCCTTCCAACTCCGACGCCTCGATCCGGCGCTCATGCACCTTGATCTGCATGTCCTTCAGCATCCCGATCACGGTCTGCCGCGTGATCCCGTTCAGGATCGCATCCGGAATCGGCGTATGCACCTCGCCATCCTTGACGAAGAAGATATTCGCCCCCGTCGCCTCGGCCACATAGCCGCGATAGTCGAACATCATCGCGTCGCTGCACCCCTTCGCTTCGGCCGCGTGCTTCGACATGGTGCAGATCATGTAAAGCCCCGCCGCCTTGGCCGCATGGGGGATCGTCTCGGGCGAAGGCCGCTTCCATTTTGCGATGTCCAGCTTTGCGCCTTTGAACTTCGCATCGCCGTAGTAATTGCCCCAGGACCAGCAGGCCACCGCCAGCCGGATCGGGTTCCGCTTCGACGCAACCCCCATATCCTCGCCCGCCCCGCGCCAGGCGATGGCACGCACATAGGCATCGGTCAGGTTATTGGCCTTCAGCACGGCCTCCTTGGCCGCGTTGATTTCTTCCACGCTATAGGGCAGCGGCATGTCCAGCAACTCGCCCGACATGCGCAGCCGCTCCGAATGCTCGGTCGATTTGAAGATCTTGCCGTTATAGCAGCGCTCCCCCTCGAACACCGCGCTGGCATAATGCAGCGCATGGGTCAGGATGTGGACATTCGCGCCGCGCCACTCCACCAGCTTGCCATCCATCCAGATGAACCCGTCGCGATCGTCGTAACCAGCCATGTCCCACTCCCAAGGGCAGAATTTCCGATTGTTGCGCCGATTAAGTCCGATCCGGACATAATATTGCGCGAAAGCGAGGCTGAGCTAACAGTTGTGACTTGGAAAGTCAACAAGGCTGACGTAAATTCCTCGCAATCAAGGGAGGGACCGATGGCAGAGGGCACGACCGGCGGCGAAGGGCTGCTCTTCCTCACCGATGAACAGCTTCGCAAGGGAATCGAGGCGATGTTCTTCGCCTATCGCGGCTTTACCGCCGATCCCGACCGCATCCTCGAAACCATGGATTACGGCCGCGCCCATCACCGCGCCATCCATTTCATCCACCGCTCCCCCGGCACCACCGTCTCGAACCTCCTCGCCATCCTCGGCGTCACCAAGCAGAGCCTGAACCGCGTGTTGCGCAGCCTGATCGACGATGGTCTGGTCGAGGCGCGCGTCGGCAAATCCGACAAGCGCGAGCGCAACCTCTACCTCACCCCCAAGGGCCAGGACCTTGAACGCCAGCTTTCCGATGCGCAACGCGCCCGCATGCGCGCCGCCTACCGCGCCGCAGGTCCCGCCGCCGTTCAGGGCTTCCGCACCGTGCTCGAAGCGATGATGGACCCCGAGATGCGCAGACAGTATCAATCCCTCCGCGAGGGAGAGAAATGACCGAACCGCAAGCCCATCTTCTGGTCGTCGATGACGACGAACGCATCCGCGGCCTGTTGCAGAAATTCCTGATGCGCAACGGCTATCTCGTCACCGTGGCGCGCGATGCCGCCCAGGCCCGCCGCCTGCTGGGCGGGCTGGACTTCGACATGATCGTTCTCGATGTGATGATGCCGGGCGAAGACGGCATCACCCTGACCCGCGAACTCCGCGCCCGCAACGCGGTGCCGATCCTGCTGCTCACGGCGCGCGGCGAAACCCAGAACCGCATCGAAGGGCTGGAGGCCGGGGCCGATGATTACCTCGTGAAACCCTTCGAACCCAAGGAACTGCTGCTGCGAATCAACGCCATCCTGCGCCGCGTGCCGCAGGTGCAGCCCGTGCCGCAGGCCCCCAAGGTGCTGCATATGGGGGCCGTCCGCTATGACATGGACAGGGGCGAACTCTGGCGCGGCACCGATCCCGTCCGCCTGACCGCCACCGAATCCGCCCTGATGCGCCTCTTCGCGGCCCAGCCCGGCCAGCCCATCCCGCGCGAAAAACTGGTGGGCGATCTTGGCAGGGGGGGCGAGGAGGGCGCGCAGGAACGCGCCGTCGATGTGCAGATCACCCGCCTGCGCCGCAAGATCGAGGATGATCCCCGTCAGCCCCGCTATCTGCAAACGGTGCGCGGCGAAGGCTACATGCTCCAGCCGGATTGAACGGGCGGAAAGCCCCGGGGGTTTCACCCCCGGACCCCCAGAGTATTTTTCCCAAGATGAAGGAGGCAGGGGCCTTGGCGACCATCGTCTACGGACATCCCGACTGCCTGACCCATGTCACGCCCCCCGGCCATCCGGAATGCCTGGATCGCCTCCATGCCGTGGAACGCGGGCTGGCCCATCTCCCCGTGATCCGGAGCGAGGCCCCGACGGCCCCGGAGGACGAGGTGCTGCGCTGTCACCCTCCCGCTTATCTGGCCAAGGTCCGGCGCGCCCTGCCCACCGAAGGCTGGGTCGCGCTGGATGGTGACACGATCCTGTCGCCCGGATCGCTCAACGCCGCGCTTCGTGCCGTCGGGGGGATCACCGCCGCAGTGGATGCCGTCATGGCAGGGCAGGCGCAGAATGCCTTTGTCGCCGCCCGCCCCCCCGGCCACCATGCCGAAACCGCCACCGCGATGGGATTCTGCCTCTTCGGCACGGTCGCCATCGCGGCCAGGCGCCTGCTCGACCACCACGGCCTGACCCGCGTCGCCATCGTCGATTTCGACGTCCATCACGGCAATGGCACGCAGGATCTGCTCTGGGACGAGGCGCGCATCCTCTTTGCCTCCACCCATCAGATGCCGCTCTATCCCGGCACGGGCAGCGCGGCCGAAACGGGGGCGCATCGCAACATCCTCAACCACCCCCTTCGCCCCGGCACCGGCAGCGCCGCCATGCGCGCGGCCTATGATGCCCACATCCTCCCCGCGCTCGATGCCTATGCCCCGGAATTCCTCCTGATCTCCGCCGGGTTCGACGCGCATGAGGCAGACCCCCTCGCCTCCCTCGCCTGGCAGACCGAGGATTACGCCTGGCTCACCCACCGCCTCTGCGACGTCGCCGACGCCCATGCCCATGGCCGCATCGTCTCGACACTCGAAGGCGGATATGATCTTCCTGCGCTTCAGGCCTCGGTGGCCGCGCATGTGGGCGTGTTGGAGGAACGTGGCAGATGACGACGAAACCCGTATCCGAAATGACCTTCGAAGAGGCCATGGCCGCGCTGGAGCAGGTCGTGAACCAGCTTGAACGCGGCGAGGTTGCGCTGGAGGAATCCATCGCCCTTTACGAACGCGGCGCCGCGCTCAAGGCGCATTGCGCGGCCAAGCTCAAGGCCGCCGAGGAAAAGGTCGAACTCATCCGCGCCCAGGAAGGCCGCGCCATCGGCACCACCCCAGCGGAGGGGATGTGAGCTTTTCCGAAACCCTGACGCAGGATGCCGCCGCGATCGAGGCGCATCTGATGGCCGCGCTCAACCATCGCGCCGACCAGCCCGTCATCCATGCCATGCGCTATGCGCTCCGGGGCGGCAAACGCCTGCGCGGTTTCCTCGTTCTGGAAGGCGCGCGGATGCATGGGCTTTCCACCGCGCAGGCCCTGTCTGCGGCGGCGGCGGTGGAATCGCTCCATGCCTATTCACTCGTCCATGACGACATGCCCTGCATGGATGATGATGACCTGCGCCGGGGCCAACCCACCGTCCATGTGAAATGGGACGAGGCAACGGCGGTTCTGGCCGGTGACGCGCTCCAGACCCTCGCCTTCGAGCTTCTCGCCGATCCGGCGCTGGGTTCCGGCGACACCCGCATCGCCCTTGTCGCCGGTCTGGCCAGGGCCTCCGGCGCCGAAGGCATGGTGCTGGGGCAGGCACTGGATATCGCTGCCGAAACCGCCGCCGCGCCCCTCACGCTCGACCAGATCACCGAATTGCAGGCCGGCAAGACCGGCGCGCTCATCCGCTGGTCTGCCGAAGCCGGGGCCATCCTCGCCGGGGCCGATCCGAAACCTCTCGCCGCCTACGCCACCGCGCTGGGCCTTGCCTTCCAGATCTGGGACGATGTCCTCGATGTCGAAGGCGATGTCGCCAAGACGGGCAAACGCCTGCACAAGGATGCCGATGCAGGCAAGGCGACCTTCGTCTCGCTCCTCGGCCTCGATGCGGCAAAGGCGCGCGCCCGGTCTTTGATTGCCGAGGCCGAGCACCACCTTTCCCCCTATGGCGACCGGGCAGTGAACTTGATCGCCTGCGCCCGCTTCGTTATCAGCCGCGAAAGCTGACGCGCCCCCAGATGCCCCCCAAGACGCCCGCCCGGAGGGCCGCATGACCGACCGACCGAAAACCCCGCTGCTGGACCGCATCACCGCGCCCTCCGACCTCAAGGCCCTCTCGGACCGCGACCTCCGGCAGGTTGCCGACGAACTGCGCGCCGAAACCATCAGCGCCGTCTCCGTCACCGGCGGGCATCTGGGCGCGGGTCTGGGCGTCGTCGAACTGACCGTGGCCATCCATGCCGTCTTCGACACCCCGCGCGACAAGCTGATCTGGGACGTCGGCCACCAGTGCTATCCGCACAAGATCCTGACCGGCCGCCGCGACCGCATCCGCACGCTCCGCACCGAAAACGGCCTGTCGGGTTTCACGAAACGCAGCGAGTCGCCCTACGATCCGTTCGGCGCGGCCCACAGCTCCACCTCCATCTCTGCCGCGCTGGGCTTTGCCGCCGCGCGCGACCTTGGCGGCGATCCGGGCGATGCCATCGCGGTGATCGGCGACGGCTCCATGTCCGCCGGCATGGCCTTCGAGGCGATGAACAACGCAGGCCATCTCAAGACCCGCCTCTTCGTCATCCTGAACGACAACGAAATGTCCATCGCGCCCCCCGTCGGCGCGCTCTCCTCCTACCTCTCCCGCCTCTATGCCGAGGCCCCGTTCCAGGATTTCAAAGCCGCCGCCAAAAGCGCGGTCAGCTTCCTGCCCGAACCCTTCCAGGAAGGCGCGCGGCGCGCGAAAGAGATGCTCAAGGGCATGGCCGTTGGCGGCACCCTGTTCGAGGAACTGGGCTTCAACTACATCGGCCCCATCGACGGCCACGACCTCGACCAGCTTCTCCCCGTGCTGCGCACCGCCCGCGCCCGCGCCACCGGGCCCACGCTGATCCATGTTCTGACGAAAAAGGGCAAAGGCTACGCCCCCGCCGAAGCCGCCCGCGACCGTGGCCACGCCACGGCCAAGTTCGACGTGCTGACCGGCGTGCAGGCCAAGGCCGCCTCCAACGCGCCCAGCTACACCAAGGTTTTCGCCCAATCCCTGATCGCAGAGGCGGAGCGGGATGAAAAGATCGTCGCCGTCACCGCCGCCATGCCCGATGGCACGGGCCTCAACCTCTTCGCCGACCGCTTCCCCCGCCGCTGCTTCGACGTGGGCATCGCCGAACAGCATGCCGTCACCTTCTCGGCCGGTCTTGCCGCCGGGGGCCTGCGCCCCTTCTGCGCCATCTACTCCACCTTCCTGCAACGCGGCTATGATCAGGTCGTCCATGATGTCGCCATCCAGCGCCTTCCCGTCCGCTTCGCCATCGACCGCGCGGGGCTTGTCGGGGCCGACGGCGCCACCCATGCGGGCAGTTTCGACGTGGCCTTCCTCGCCAACCTGCCCGGCATCGTGGTCATGGCCGCCGCGGATGAGGCGGACCTCATGCACATGGTCGCCACCGCCGCCGCCCATGACGATGGCCCCATCGCCTTCCGCTATCCGCGCGGCGATGGCGTCGGCTGCGACCTGCCCGCCCGTGGCACGCCCCTGACCATCGGCAAGGGCCGCCTGATCCGCGAAGGCGGGCGCGCCGCGATCCTCTCCTTCGGCACCCGCCTGTCTGAGGTGCTGAAGGCCGCCGAGTCGCTCGCCCAGCGCGGCCTTGCCCCCACGGTGATCGACGCCCGCTTCGCCAAACCGCTGGACCGCGACCTGATCCTGAACGCCGCCCGCCACCACGAGGCGCTGATCACCGTCGAGGAAGGCGCCATCGGCGGCTTCGGCAGCCATGTCGCGCAACTGCTCGCGGACGAGGGCATCTTCGACACAGGGTTGAAATTCCGCAGCATAGTCCTGCCCGACATCTTCATCGACCAGGCCAGCCCCGACCGCATGTATCAGATCGCCGGAATGGACGCCGCGCAGATCGAGGCAAAGGTCCTCTCCACCCTCGGCGTGGCGGTGGTGGGGCGGCGGGCCTGAGGTTTGCGTTAATGCGCAATTAACTTGACCGATTTACGGTAACGCGCAATCCTTCAAGGGATCGCGCAATGCAGGTCATCCTGTCCAGAACCGCCACCAAGGCGCTACGCCGGATGCCGCGCACGGATGCAACGGCACTGCTGGCCAAGCTGGATCACTGGGCGGCAACAGGGCAGGGCGACGTCCGTCCCCTGACGGGGGAGACGGGGCTGTTCCGCCTCCGCCACGGCGACTGGCGCGCGATCTTTGAACAGCGGGGGGACGTACTCGTCCTTCTCATCGCGCACCGGAGGGAGGTTTGCAGATGAACCACGCCACCACCCCCAAGGGCGACATGCTCATCGTGCTGACCCCGCAGGAATACGAAACCCTGCGCGGCGATGCGGCGCTGGCCGCCGCAGCCCAGGCCGCCCGGTCGCGCGATACAGCCGCCCCCCGGATGCCTGCCGATCTGGCGCAGGCGATGATCGACGGCACGCTCCACCCCCTCACTGCCTGGCGGCAGGCGGCGGGCCTCACGCAGGGCGCGCTGGCCGAACGGGCCGGGCTTCGGCTTTCCACCGTCTCCGATATCGAACGCGGCAAGATCGACCCGCGCCTGTCCACCCTGCGCGCCCTTGCAAACGCGCTGGGAACCGACATCGACGACATCGTCTGACCTAACGCCCCGCCAGCCGCTCCTCCAGCGCGGCGATCCGCGCCATCAGTTCCGCATGCCGCGCCGCCGCCTCATCCGGCTTGTCGGCCTCTGCCGCCTCCTGCATCGCGTTCACCACCAGACCGACCAGCAGGTTGATGACGGCAAAGGTCGTCACCAGGATGAACCCGATGAAGAAGATCCACGCATAGGGATAGACCTCCATCACCGGCCGCACCACCGCATCGGCCCAGCCTTCCAGCGTCATCACCTGAAACAGCGTCAGCGCCGTCGCCCCCAGATCGCCGAACCTGTCGGGGAAACTCGCCCCGAACAGCTTCGTTGCCATCACGGCCGACACGTAGAACAGGATCAGCGTCAACAGCAGCACCGACCCCATCCCCGGCAACGCGCGCAGGAACCCTTCCACCACCCGCCGCAGGCTGGGCGCCATGGAAATCACCCGCAGCACCCGCAGCACGCGCAGCGCCCGCAGCACCGACAGCCCGCCCGTCGCCGGCATCAGCGCCACGCCCACCACGGCCAGATCGAACAGGTTCCACCCCGACCGGAAGAACCGCCCCCCCAGCGCGAACAGCTTCAACACCAGTTCCGCGACAAAGATCGCCAGACAGATGCGGTCCAGCGTCAGGATCACATCCCCCGCCGCCGCCATCACGGGCTTTGATGTCTCAAGCCCAAGCAGCACCGCATTGAACAGGATCACGCCCATGATGAACCGGGTCACCAAAGGCCGCTCAAGAAAGGTTTCCGCCCTTTCGCGCAGGGTCATCTTTTGCACTCCACTCCGAATCAAGGTGCCCGGACCTTTCAGTCCGGGCACCCTTGCAGTTTAGGCCATCACTCGGCCGGTTTCACGACCTCGGCCTTGTCATCCTTCGTCTTCCACAGCGAGAAGATCACCCCTGCCGCCAGGATCGCGAAGGTGATGCCCAGCGACCAGCTCGGCGGGAACTTCTCCCAACCCATGATATCCGCGATGAAGATCTTCGATCCGATAAACACCAGCAGCAGCGACAGCGCGTACTTGAGGTAGGCAAAGCGGTGCAGGATCGCCGCCAGCGCGAAATACAGCGCCCGCAGGCCAAGGATGGCAAAGATGTTCGACGTATAGACGATGTAGGGGTCCGTCGTGATCGTGAACACCGCAGGCACCGAGTCGACGGCAAAGACAAGGTCCGCGATCTCGATCAGGATCAGCGCGATGAACAAGGGCGTCGCATAGCGCACCATCTTCCCGCCCGCATCCGGCTTCTGCACGAAAAAGCTGTTGCCATGCAGCTCTTCCGTCACCCGGAAGCGGCGCTTGATGAACTTCAGAACGGGGTTGTTGGCGATGTCATGCTCGCCTTCGCCCACGAACATCATCTTGATACCGGTAAAGATCAGGAAGACCGCGAAGATATACAGAACCCAGGAATAGGACGCGACGATCGTCGCCCCCAGCCCGATCATGATGCCACGCAGCACGATCACGCCCAGGATACCCCAGAACAGAACCCGGTGCTGATAGGCGCGCGGCACCGCAAAGAAGGTGAAGATCAGCGCGATGACAAACACGTTGTCCATCGCCAGCGTCTTTTCGACGACAAAGGCCGTCAGGTAATGGGCCGTAGGCTCCCACCCCATCTGCCAGTAGACGAACCCGGCAAAGCTCAGCCCCAGCGCAATATACATCGCCGAAAGCTTCAGGCTCTCCGCAACACCGATCTCGTGATTTCCGTCCTTGTGCAGGACACCAAGGTCAAACGCCAATAGCGCGATGACCAAAGTGATGAAGAGCAGCCACATCCACATGGGCTTGCCCAGAAACAGCAGGAAGAGAAATTCCATTCCCCGTTGACCTCTCTTGAACACGTCCAAGCGCCGCAAGGTCAGCCGATCAGGTCCGGGCATGACATCGAGACGCACTCGATGCGGTCCGACATGGCGCTTTCGCGTCAGAGGGGCCCGGCCCGCCCGCAAAAGGTGGGAAGCAGAGTCACGAATTCAAGTCTCTGCACTGCAGAATTTTCACGCGCCCGTGATCCGCGCGTGATCACCCTCGGCGGCCAGCAGTCCGGCCAGCCCTTCGCGATAGGTGGGATAGATCAGCGTCACGCCCAACTCCGCCTTGATCCGGTCATTCCGCACCCGCTTGCTCTCGGCATAGAAACTGCGCGCCATCGGCGTCATCTCGGCCTGATCGTAGGGAATGGCCTCCGGCAAGGGCAGGCCCAGCAGTTCTGCCGCATGCCCGATCACATCCTCCGGCGGGGCCGGATCATCGTCACAGACATTGTAGATGCCCCCCGCCCTTGGCCGTGCAATGGATGCCTCCAGAACCTGCGCGATATCCTCCACATGGATGCGGCTGAACACCTGCCCCGGCTTGATGATCCGCCGCGCCGTGCCGTCGCGCACCTTCTCGAACGGCCCGCGCCCCGGCCCATAGATCCCCGCCAGCCGGAAGATCTGCAAGGGCAGCCCCAGCGCCGCCCAGCCCCGCTCCGCCGCCACCCGCGCATGGCCCCGCGCCGTGGTGGGGGTCAGCGCCGTCTCCTCATCCACCCAGCCGCCCGCATGATCGCCATAAACGGCGGTCGTCGAAAGATACCCCACCCAACGGGGCCGCGCCGCGCGCAACTCCTCCGCATGGTCGCGCAGGATCGGATCGCCCGCCTCCTCGGGCGCGACCGACACCAGAACATGCGTCGCCGCCGCCAGCGCCTCGCGCAACGATCCGGGCAGCAGCACGGGCTCCACCCCCGCCGCCTCCAGACGCCGCGCCTTCTCAGGCCGCCGCGTGGTACCGATCACCCGCCAGCCCTGCGGCAGCAACCGCTGTGCAAGGGCTTCGGCCGAATAGCCATGTCCGATGGAAAGAAGCGTGTTCATGGGCGCGACTATCCCCCGCCCGCGCCCCCGCCGCAAGGCCGCCCCGCAATCGCCCCGCCCCGCAATCGCCCCGCCCCGCGTCGCAAAGCCTTCACTTGCCCTTGCCCCCCCCTTTCGGATTAGATGCCGGATCAAATTGATGACGATGAAAGATACAGACCGAATGAACGACGACGCCCTTCCCCTTCTGACCCCCGATGTTCAGGCAGCCGAGGCCTTCACCGACCCCGCCGCCGCCGTCGCCCGTCTGGAAGAGCTTTACTTCGCCGCCACCGCCTTCCTGTCGCAGCATTTCACCGCCGCCGTGACCGGGTGCAAACCCCATGCCCGCATCCGCGCCTTCTACCCCGAGATCCGCCTCACTACGACCAGCCATGTGAAGACCGACTCGCGCCTTTCCTTCGGCCATGTCGCGGAACCCGGCACCTATTCCACCACCGTCACCCGCCCCGACCTCTTCCGCAACTACCTGACCCAGCAGCTTGAACTCCTGATCCGCCACCATGGCCAGCCCATCGTGATCGGCCCGTCCGAAACCCCGATCCCCGTGCATTTCGCCGTGGCCGGAAACCCCAAGGTTTCCGTCCCGCAGGAAGGCGTGCTGGAATTCTCGCTGCGCGACATCTTTGACGTGCCCGATCTCGCCACCACCAATGACGACATCGTCAACGGCACCCGTCAGGTCCATGCCGATGGCTCGCGCCCCCTCGCCCCCTTCACGGCGCAGCGCGTGGATTACTCCCTCGCGCGCCTTTCGCATTACACCGCCACCGATGCAGCGCATTTCCAGAACCACGTCCTCTTCACCAACTACCAGTTCTACGTCGATGAATTCGAAGCCTATGCCCGTCAGGTTCTGGCCGATCCGGCCAGCGGCTATACTGAATTCGTCGCCCCCGGAAACCACATCCTGACGGCCCCGGACGGCACCCTGCCGCCCCCCGCCAAGATGCCCCAGATGCCCAGCTACCACCTGAAACGCGCCGACGGGAACGGCATCACCCTGGTCAACATCGGCGTCGGCCCCTCCAACGCCAAGACGGCCACCGACCATATCGCCGTCCTGCGCCCCCATGCCTGGCTGATGGTCGGCCATTGCGCGGGCCTCCGGAACTCGCAATCCCTGGGCGATTTTGTCCTCGCCCATGCTTACTTGCGCGAAGATCACGTGCTCGACGACGATCTCCCCGTCTGGGTCCCCATCCCCGCCTTGGCCGAAATTCAGATCGCCCTCGAAGACGCGGTGGAAGAAGTCACCCAGCTCGAAGGCTATGAACTCAAACGCATCATGCGCACCGGCACCGTCGCCACGATCGACAACCGCAACTGGGAACTGCGCGACCAGTCCGGTCCCGTGCAGCGCCTCTCGCAATCCCGCGCCATCGCGCTCGACATGGAATCCGCCACCATCGCGGCGAACGGCTTCCGCTTCCGCGTCCCCTACGGCACGCTCCTCTGTGTCTCTGACAAACCCCTGCACGGCGAACTCAAACTCCCCGGCATGGCCTCCGAATTCTACAAGACCCAGGTCGCCCGCCACCTCCAGATCGGCATCAACGCGATGGAGCGGTTGCGCGCCATGCCCATAGAACGTATCCACAGCCGCAAGCTCCGCAGCTTCGATGAAACGGCCTTCCTCTAGGCCACACTCGGACGGGCCACGCAGCGTAAACCGGCCGGACCGGTCAGAATGGGCTTGATTTGTTCGGCAAAACAGAATTTAGCGACAACCAGTCGCTTCATGGACAGGGAAAGCCCCGCACCATAACGGGGCCCGCAAACGAAGGAACATGACATGTCGAAACCGATGACCAAGACCCAGCTCGTCGCCGCCCTCGCCGAAACGATGGGGTCGGACAAGAAGACGGCCAATGCCGCGCTGGATGCCATCGCCGCCGTCGTGGCGCGCGAGGTTGCCGCCGGTGGCGCCGTGACGCTGCCGGGTCTGGGCAAGGTCGTCTGCCGCGCCCGGCCGGAGCGTCAGGTGCGCAACCCCGCCACCGGCGAAACCGTGACCAAGCCCGCTGACAAGCAGGTGAAGTTCTCGATCGCCAAGGCGCTGAAGGACAGCGTCAACGCCTGATCGCAGGCCTTGGCCGAACACAGGGCCGCCCCGCAACGGGCGGCCCTTTTCCGTAAAGGATGCCGATGGACCTGCGCGCCCTCCTGATGGGGCTGATCTTCGCCCTGATGTGGTCCTCCGCCTTTGCCACTGCCCGCATCATCGTGGCCGATGCCGCCCCCCTCGCGGCCCTGGCGGCCCGCTTCCTGATCTCCGGCGCGCTGGCCGTCGCCGTTGCCCTGGCGCTGGGCGCGCGTTTCGCCCTCACCCCGGCACAATGGCGCTCTGTCGCCGTCTTCGGCCTGCTTCAGAACGCCGCCTATCTCGGCCTCAACTTCGTCGCCATGCAATGGGTCGAGGCGTCGCTTGCCGTCATCATCGCCGCCTCCATGCCGCTCATGGTCGCCGCGCTCTCCTGGGCCTTCCGGGGCGAACGCCTGCCACCGCTCGGCCTCGCCGGCCTGATCGCGGGCTTCGCCGGGACGGCCCTCATCATGGGGACCCGCCTCTCCGGCGGCGCCGATCCGCTCGGCACCCTGCTCTGCGTCCTCGGCGCCCTGGCACTGGCCGTGGCCACCCTCACCCTGCGCTCGGCCTCCGGCGCGCAGGGCGGTTTCGGCCCGCTCCTCCTGATTGTCGGCCTCCAGATGCTGGCAGGCGCTGCGGCTCTGGCGGTGATCGCCCTCCTGACGGAGCCCTTCCGCCTGACGCCCAGCCTGCCGCTTGCGCTGGCCTTCGCCTATCAGATCGTCATCCCCGGCCTTGCCGCGACGCTGATCTGGTTCGCCCTCGTCCGCCGCATCGGCCCCACCCGTGCGGCGACCTTCCACTTCCTCAACCCGGCCTTCGGCACCGCCATCGCGGCGCTTCTGCTGGGCGAAAGCCTCCGCCTGACCGATATCCTCGGCGCGGCCATCGTCGCCGCCGGCATCCTCGCCGTGCAGCTCTCGCGCCGGGCCTAGCCGATCACCCCACGCACACCGCCCGTCTGCCCACGATCCAACAGCAGATGGTCCAGCAGCACGCAGGCCATCATCGCCTCGCCCACCGGCACGGCACGGATGCCCACGCAGGGGTCATGCCGCCCCTTGGTGATCAGATCGATCTCCTCGCCCTTCACAGTCACCGTCCGCCGCGGCGTCAGGATCGACGAGGTCGGTTTCACCGCGAAACGGCACACCACCGGCTGCCCCGTGGAAATTCCGCCCAGAATCCCCCCCGCATGGTTCGACAGGAACTCCGGCCCCGCCGCCCCCATCCGGATCTCATCGGCATTCTCCACGCCCGTCAGCGCGGCCGAGGCCATGCCATCGCCGATCTCCACGCCCTTCACCGCATTGATCGACATCATCGCCGCCGCCAGATCGCTGTCCAGCTTGCCATACAAGGGCGCGCCCAGCCCCGCCGGAACGCCCTCCGCGACAACCTCGATCACCGCGCCCACCGAATTATGCGCCAGCCGCAACTCATCCAGATAGGCCGCCCATTCCGCCGCCGCCGCTGCATCCGGGCACCAGAACGGGTTCCGCTCCACCTCCGCCAGATCAAGACGCGCCCGGTCGATCCCCTTCACGCCCATCTGCACCATATAGCCGGTGATCCGCAGCCCCGGCACCAGCCGCGCCAGCACCGCCCGCGCCACGGCCCCCGCCGCCACCCGCGCCGCCGTCTCGCGCGCAGAGGACCGCCCGCCGCCGCGATAATCCCGCACCCCGTATTTCTGGTGATAGGTGATATCGGCATGGCCGGGCCGGAAGGCCTGCGCGATCTCGCCGTAATCCTTCGACCGCTGATCGGTATTCTCGATCATCAACTGGATCGGCGTGCCCGTCGTCACCCCGTCGAAGACGCCCGACAGGATACGCACCTCATCGGGTTCCTTCCGCTGGGTGGTGAACTTGTTCTGCCCCGGCTTCCGCTTGTCCATCCAGGGCTGGAGATCGGCCTCGCTCAGCGCCACCCCCGGCGGTACCCCATCCACCGTGCAGCCCAGCGCGGGCCCATGGCTCTCGCCCCAGGTGGTCACACGGAAGATATGGCCGAAGGTGTTGAAGGACATCGCAAAGGCTCCCTGATCCGGCCCTGTCCATAGGCCAAAGCGGGGCAGGGCGCAAAGGGGTTCGGCAGACCGGCCGCCCAATCGGGCTGCCACAAAAGGGCATCCTGAAACAGAAGGGTGTCCTGAAACTGAAGGGGCTTGACCGCGCCAACCGGCGATGAGACGCCCCCTCACCCCTCACCCCTCACCCCTCACCCCTCACCCCTCACCCCTCACCCCTCACCCCTCACCCCTCACCCCTCACCCCTCACCCCTCACCCCTCACCCCTCACCCCTCACCCCTCACCCCTCACCCCTCACCCCTCACCCCTCACCCCTCACCCCTCACCCCTCACCCCTCACCCCTCACCCCTCACCCCTCACCCCTCACCGCATTAACCCTAACGCATCCCCGTTAACCTTAACGCCCCCCCAATTTCATCTGTTCAAAAATATCCCACGGGGGTCCGGGGGTGTGAAACCCCCGGTCCCGCTGCCTCCACCCGCGCCAACGATCCCCCCTTGCGCCCGCCACATCTGCCCTTATGTTCACCCCCACCTCGGGGTGCCCGCCGGACTGTGTCCGACGGGCTGAGATGCGAAAGCGGACCCGTTGAACCTGAACCGGATCATACCGGCGGAGGGAAGGTGCATGGATCGTCTCCATCTCCGACCACCCGTCGCATTTGGAGAGAAACATGAAGACTTCGATCCTTGCGCTGGGCCTTGCCACTGCTGCCACCGCTGCCGTGGCGCAAGACAGGCCCGTGCTTACCGTCCTCACCTATGACAGCTTCACCGCCGAATGGGGCCCCGGCCCCGCCGTCGAAAAGGCTTTCGAGGAAAGCTGCGCCTGCGACCTGCAATTCCTCGCCGCCGGCGATGGCGCGGCGCTTCTGGCCCGCATCCAGATGGAAGGCGCCGCCTCCGATGCCGACATCGTCCTCGGCCTCGACACCAACCTCACCGCTGCCGCCACCGCCACCGGCCTCTTCGCGCCCCATGGCCAGACCTGGCAGCACAGCCTCCCCGTCCCCTTCGCCGACCCGAATTTCGTCCCCTTCGATTGGGGCTGGTTCGCCTTCGTCCATGACAAGGCCAAACTCCCCGCCCCCCCCACCTCCTTCGAGGCCCTCGCCGCCTCCGACGTGACGATCCTGATCCAGGACCCGCGCTCCTCCACCCCCGGCCTCGGGCTCCTGATGTGGGTCAAGGCCGCCTATGGCGACCGCGCGCCGGAAATCTGGGCCGCCCTGGCCGACAACATCGTCACCGTCACCCCCGGCTGGTCCGAGGCTTACGGCCTGTTTCTGGAAGGCGAGGCGGACATGGTCCTCTCCTACACCACCTCCCCCGCCTATCACCTGATCGCCGAGGAAGACGCCTCCAAGGCCGCCGCCTCCTTCACCGAAGGCCATTACCTTCAGGTCGAAGTGGCCGGAAAACTCGCCGCGTCGGATCAGCCCGAACTGGCCGATGCCTTCCTCGCCTTCCTCGGGACCGATGCCTTCCAATCCGTGATCCCCACCACGAACTGGATGTATCCCGCCGTCACCCCCGAAGCAGGCCTGCCCGCGGGCTTCGAAACGCTGATCCAGCCCGAGACATCCCTCCTCCTGACGCCGGAAGAGGCGCAATCCGCCCGCGATGCGGCCCTCGCCGAATGGCAAGCCGCGCTCGCCCGCTGACCTTGCCCTTGGGGGCGGCGCTCGCCGCCGCCCTCCTTGCGGCAATGACGCTCGGCACCGTCGGCGCCGTGGCGATCCATGCCGGTACGGCCCCCCTCGGCCCCGCCGACTGGTCCGCCCTCCGCTTCACCCTGCTGCAAGCCGCGCTCTCGGCGCTGATCTCCACCGCCCTCGCCATCCCCGTCGCCCGCGCGCTGGCCCGCCGCCGCTTTCCCGGTCGCGGCCTTCTCATCACCCTGATGGGGGCGCCCTTCCTCCTGCCCGTCATCGTGGCCATCCTCGGCCTTCTCGCCATCTTCGGCCGGGGCGGCACGCTCAACCAACTCCTCGCCGCCACGGGCCTGCCACCCCTCTCCCCCTATGGCCTGCATGGCGTCCTTCTCGCCCATGTCTTCCTCAACCTCCCCCTTGCCACCCGCATGATCCTGCAAGGCTGGCAAGCCATCCCGGCCGAGCGTTTCCGCCTTGCCCGCGCCCTCGCCCTCACCCCCGGCGCGCAGTTCCGGCACCTTGAACTGCCCATGCTCCGCGCCACCCTGCCCGGCGCGGCCCTCACCATCTTCACCCTCTGCCTCGCCAGCTTTGCCACCGCCCTCACCCTCGGCGGCGGCCCGGCGGCCACCACTGTCGAACTCGCCATCTATCAGGCCCTCCGCTTTGACTTCGCCCCCGACCGCGCTGCCACCCTCGCCCTGATGCAATTCGCCCTGACGACCGCCGCCCTCCTCGCCGGCTGGGCCATCCTCCGCGACACGGGCTTCGGCGCGGGCCTCGGCCGCCCCCCGGAACTCCCCGCCCCCAAAGGCTGGCGCCGGGCATTCGACGGCGCCGCCATCACGCTGGCGGCGGCCTTCCTGATCCTCCCCCTCGCCGCCCTTGTCGCCCGTGGCCTGCCCGGCCTGACCAACCTCCCCCAGGGCCTGATCGAGGCGACCGCCCGCTCCCTCGCCATCGCGCTGGCCTCCACCGCGCTGGCCACCACCGCCGCCCTTGCCCTCGCGCTGGCCACCGCCCGCCGCGCCCCGGGCCACAGGCTCTATGACGCCGCCGCCACCTTCCCCCTCGCGGCCTCTTCCCTCGTCATCGGCACCGGGCTCTTCCTCACGCTTCGCCCCGTCGCCAACACGTCCGACCTCGCCATCCCCGTCACCATCGCAACCAACGCCACGCTTGCGCTGCCCTACAGCTATCGCCTCCTCGCCCCCGCCGCCCGCACACTCCAGGCCGATTACGGCAGGCTCACCACCGCCCTCGCCCTCACGCCCATGACGCAACTCCGCCTCATCACCCTGCCGCAACTCGCCCGTCCCCTGGGCTTCGGCGCGGGCATCACGGCGGCGCTGTCCATGGGCGATCTCGGCGTCATCACGCTCTTTGCAGGTCAGACCAACGCCACCCTCCCGCTCTATATCCACAGCCTGATGGGCAGCTACCGGATGGAACAGGCCGCCGCTGCCTCGCTCCTCCTGCTGACACTCTCCTTCGCCCTCTTCGCCCTTTTCGACGGGATCGGTCGCCGCCATGCTTAAGCTTGACCACCTCACCCTCGCGGCCCCGGGCTTCCGCCTCACCGCAAACCTGACGCTCCCACAAGGCGCGCGAACGGCCATCATCGGCCCCTCCGGCGCGGGCAAATCCACCCTCCTCAACGCCATCGCCGGCTTCACTGCGCCGCAATCCGGCCGCATCCTCTGGCAAGGGCAGGACATCACCGCAACAGAGCCCGGTCAGCGCCCGGTCACGATCCTGTTCCAGGATCAGAACCTCTTCCCTCATCTGACGCTGGAACGGAACCTCGCCCTCGGCCTTGCTCCGGATGGCCGCCTCACGCCCGACATCCGCGCCCGTGTCGAACAGGCACTCCACCGCACCGGCCTTCACGGCCTCGGTCCCCGCAAACCGGCAGAGCTTTCGGGCGGCCAGCAGGGCAGGGCGGCCCTTGCCCGCGCGCTTCTGCGCGCCCGCCCCCTCCTCCTGCTCGACGAACCTTTCGCCGCGCTGGGGCCTGCGCTGAAACAGGACATGCTCGCCCTCGTGGCCGAAGTGGCCGAGGAAACCGGTGCCACCGTCCTGATGGTCACCCATGACCCGCAGGATGCGAAACGCTTCGCCGGCAGCACCATCCTTGTCGCCGATGGCACGGCCCATCCCCCGCACGACACCGCCAGCCTTTTCGCCCATCCCCCCAAGGCCCTGGCCGACTATCTCGGCCAAGGCGGTTCCTGACGCAGGAACCGCAGCGGAATTTGACGCAAATTCCGGCCCCCCGACCGATGCGCCACGGCCACCCTGCGATGTCTGCGCCAGACATCGCCGCGGAACTTGCGTCAAATTCCGCCTCCCGGCCAAAGAAAAAACCCCGCCCTTTCAGGCGGGGTTTTCCAAAGTTCATCAAGGCTCTGCTCAGGCCGTCTTGCCCTTCACGCCCGCCCAGATCCGCTTGTTCGTCAGATACAGAAGCGAGGCAAGGATCACGAGGAAGATCACCGCCTTGAAGCCCGACTCGCGCCGGTCCATCAGCTTCGGTTCCGCCGCCCACATCAGGAAGGAGGACACATCCTCCGCCATCTGGCTCGTCGTGGCCGCAGTGCCGTCCTGATAGGTGATCAGATCATCCATCAGAGGAGGCGGCATCGCGATCCAGCTGCCGGGAATGGTGGAAATCCCATTCTCATCCTTGCAGGTATCCGGGATCGCGCCCTTGTCGAAAGAGGTGTTGTAGTAGAACCCGTCGATGCCATCGGGGGCACATTCCGGGTTTTCCTCGTAATGGGTCAGCACGGAATACATGTATTCCGCCCCGCCCATGCCGTTGAAAAGCTGGCTCATCCCCGTCCCGTAAGGGCCGGAGAAGCCCGCCCGCGCCTTGGTCATCAGCGACAGGTCGGGTGCCCCTTCCATCCCCGAGGCCGGGAAATGGTCGGTCGGCTTGCCGGGACGGTCTTCGCCCGTCTCGGCATCGGTGATGGTGAACTGTTCCGCAAAGGCGCGGACCTGGTCCTCGGGAAGCTGCGGGCCACCTTCATCGGCCAGCGTGCGGATCGGCACATATTTCAGGCCGTGGCAGGCCGAGCAGACTTCCATATAGACCTGCAACCCGCGTTGCAGTTGGAACTGGTCGAACTTGCCGAACGGGCCTTCATGCGCGAAGTCCACATCGGTGATTTCCTTGTGCCCGCCCGCCGCCAGCGCAGCCCCGGAGGTCAGCGCGAGGGCGGCAACGGTGCCAAGTGCGATTTTCCTGATCATCTTGCTCAGTTCCCTTCTCACTCGGCCGGCTGCGCGACGGCATTGCCGCCGGACTTGCCGTAGTGGGCATTGAAGTCATCCTCGATCGTGGCCGGCTGCGGCAGCGGCTTCTCGATCACGCCCAGCAGCGGCAGGATCACCAGGAAGTAGGCGAACCAATAGGCCGAAGCGATCAGCGAGATGGTCGCATAGGGCTCTTCCGCCGGCATCGCGCCGACCCACATCAGGACGATGAAGTCGATCACCAGCAGCGCGAACCACCATTTGAACATCGGCCGATAGCGGCCCGACCGGACGGAAGACGTGTCCAGCCACGGCGCCAGCGCCATCACCGCGATCGCCCCGAACATCGCCAGCACGCCGAAGAACTTGGCGTCCACGATCCCGAAGGTGATCCATTCCGCCGCGATCACCACCCAGACATCGGCGGTGAAGGCGCGCAGGATCGCGTAGAAGGGCAGGAAGTACCATTCCGGCACAATATGCGCAGGCGTCGCAAGCGGGTTCGCCTCGATATAGTTATCGGGGTGGCCCAGATAGTTCGGCATGAAGCCCACGATGGCAAAGAACACCGCCAGGATGATCGCCAGCGCGAACAGGTCCTTGATCACGTAATAGGGCCAGAAGGGCACCGTGTCCTTCGCCGCCTCTTCCTTCGACCCGCGCCGCACTTCCACGCCCGTCGGGTTGTTGTTCCCCGTGGTGTGGAAGGCCCAGATATGCACGGCCACCAGACCGGCAATCACGAAGGGCAGCAGGTAATGCAGGCTGAAGAAACGGTTCAGCGTGGCATTGTCCACCGCAGGCCCACCCAGAAGCCAGGTCTGGATCGCACCGCCCACGCCCGGGATCGCCCCGAACAGACCGGTGATCACCGTCGCGCCCCAGAAGGACATCTGACCCCAGGGCAGCACATAGCCCATGAAGGCCGTCGCCATCATCAGCAGGTAGATCAGCATCCCGATGATCCAGGTGATCTCGCGCGGGGCCTTGTAGGACCCGTAGTAGAGACCGCGGAAGATATGCAGATAGACCGCGATGAAGAACAGCGATGCGCCGTTCTGGTGCAGATAGCGGATCATGTAGCCGCCATTCACGTTGCGCATGATGTGTTCGACCGATGCAAAGGCATGGTCCACATGCGGCGTGTAATGCATCACCAGGACGATCCCCGTGATGATCTGCAACGCCAGGCAGAAGGTCAGCACGATCCCCCAGATCCACATCCAGTTCAGGTTCTTGGGGGTGGGGATCATGATCGTGTCATACATCAGCCCGACGATGGGCAGACGCTTGTGAAGCCACTTTTCGCCCGTGCTCTTGGGCTCGTAATGGTCGTGCGGAATTCCGGCCATCTGTTCTGCTCCTTACCCGAGCTTGATCGTGGTTTCGTCTTCGAAGGCCGCCACCGGCACCGGCAGGTTGCGCGGCGCAGGCCCTTTGCGGATGCGGCCCGACGTATCGTAATGCGACCCGTGGCAGGGGCAGAACCAGCCGCCGAATTCCCCGGCGCCGTCACCCAGCGGCACGCAGCCCAGATGGGTGCAGACGCCCATCATCACCAGCCATTCGCCCGCCTCGTCCAGCGTGCGGTTCTGGTCAGACGCATCGGCATCCGGCTTGTTCGCGTTGTCGGCCAGCGGATCGACCAGATCGGTCAGCGCCACGGCGCGGGCCGCCTCGATCTCTTCCGGCGTGCGGCGGCGGATGAAGACCGGCTTGCCCAGCCATTTCACCGTAAGCTGCGTCCCGACCTCGACGCCCGACACGTCGACGAAGATCGACGACAGCGCCTGGACATCGGCCGAAGGGTTCATCTGGTTGATCAGCGGCCAGACCGCGGCGCCCGTGGCAACCGCACCGGCCCCTGCCGTCGCGTAGTACAGGAAATCCCGCCGGGTACCTGCGTTTTCGTCAGCGTGGGACACGAGATCTTCTCCCTTTCACAGGCGCGGGGGGCTCCCGCGACCCATATACGATGGGGCCGCAGTCACCTGCGGCCTTGCCGGGCGGCTTTTAGCCAAGGCGCGCCGGATCGTCCAGCGGACAAACAGGCGCAGACCGGGCCAAAGCCTGCGGAATCATGCCTGCTGTGGCCGCTCGGGCGCAGAATGCGCCTCTCCCGGACACAGGTCATGCCGCAGACAATGGAACGGACGGCTTTCGCCTCAACCCCCTGCGACAAGTCGTAGCGCAAAACCCGTGAACAGAATCCCTGCCGCCGCCTGCAACAGCCATCCCGCCCGCAGATAGAAGCGCAGCGCCGGGCCAGTGGAAAACAGAATCATGTAGATGCCGTGAATCGCAAAGGACAGAAGGCAGGCCCCAAGACAGAGGATCGCCATATCCCCCGCCCGCGCCTCCGCCACCGGAAACATCCCCATCACCGCCAGCCAGCTTGTCAGGGCCTTGGGATTCACCGCGATCACCGCCAGCGCCCGCCGGAACCCCGCCCCGAAACCAAGACCCCGTTCCCCTTCCGGCACCGCCATCCCCCGCGCCCGGTATCCCGCCAGGGCCGCCCGCAGATAGCGCAGCGCGAACAACAGCAGCAGCCCGACCGCCGCCCAGCGCAGCACCTCCGCCATCCAGGGCAAAAGCGCGATCACCGCCGCCAGACCCAGCAGCATCGACAGGCACCACAGCCCGATGCCAAGCCCCACCCCGCAGGCCGACCCGAACCCCGCCCGCCGTCCCGATCCCATCGCCAGGGCGATCGTGTTCAACACATTCGGTCCGGGCGAGGCGATATTGGCCGCCAGAAACAGCCAGACGGTCAGAAAAGCGCCGAAGGGCAGGGTCATCTCAGGCGGGCACCGTCGCCATCATGGACGGACGCGCCGCAAACCCCTCGAACCAGGCCGCCAGACCCGGCCGCCCCGTCCGCCACCCCCGCGCGCCATGGCGGAAATCCAGATAGCCCAGCGCACAGCCCACCGCGATCTGCCCGGCCTCCAGCGGCCCCCGCAGATGCGCCAGCCAGCGCGTTTCCAGCACATCCAGCGCCCGGTCCACCTTGGCCCACTGCCCCTCTACCCAGGGGGCAAAGCGCAGCTCCTCCGGACGCAGCCGCCCCTCATAGACCATCAGCAGCGCCGCATCGAGGATGCCGTCCCCCGTCGCCTCAACGGTCAGGCTGTCCCACAGGCGCGCGCCGGTCGGGTAAAGCCCTGCCTCCGCCCGCGCGTCGAGATAGCGACAGATCACCCGGCTGTCATAGAGCGCAGGCCCGTCGGGCCGCTCCAGCGCGGGCACCTTGCCCAAGGGATTCGCTTCCAGCGGCGCCGTCCCCGGATCGACCGGGCTGCCCGATCCGGCCACAAGCTCCACCTCATCCATCTGGCCTGTCTCATGCAGCAGGACCATGACCTTCCGGACATAGGGCGAGGTGGGAGAGAAATAGAGGCGCATGTCACAGGCTCCGTCGGTTTTGCCCCGACCCTAGGCGCAGGACCCATCGCCGGAAAGCGGTTTGTGACGCACAAACCGCGCCGGAATTTGACGCAAATTCCGCTCCCCAGCCGCGCGCCCGGCCTTGCCCCGATTTCTGCGTGCAGAAATCGCCGCGAAATCTGCGCCAGATTTCGCCTCCCCAGCCCGGCGACTGCCACACGGCGGGGGTCTCCCCGCCCGACAAGCCCTCACCCGACCGCCCGCATCAGGGCCGCGATCTCCGCCGCCATCCCGCCCTGCGCCTCCAGTGCCGCGATCACCCCCGCCCGCGCCTCCGGCGCCTTGTTCTGGTTCAGCTTCCAGGTCCCCTCCACCTCCGTCACCTCCAGCCGAAAGGGCAGGATGCCCCGCATCATCCGCGGCATCACGCCTTCGCCCATCTTCGCCTTGGTCCAGGGCCGCTTGCCCGCGATCCGCCCTTCGAAGGCGGCCGACAGCGCATCCACCTGCGGCTCAAGCTCCTCCGGCTCCATCGGCGACAGCACGCCGCGCAGATGCACCGCCACGTAATTCCATGTCGGCACCTGATCCGGCACCCCGTACCAATCGGGCGAGACATAGGCATCCGGCCCCTGCACCGCCAGCAAGGCGGGCGCAGGCAATTCCACCCGCGCAAGGGCATTGGACCGCGCCAGATGCACCTCCACCACCCGCGGCCCGGCCATGACGAAAGGCACATGCGCCGCCAACGGCCCCGCCGCGCCGTTCAGGCACAGCATCCCGAACCCCTTCGCTGCGGCGAAGCGCAGGTTTTCCGCCTCGGCCGCGCCCCGGAAGGCGGGATTGGGATGCATCTTGTGACCCTCCAAACGATTCGCTGCGTTAAGGTTAACGCGCGCCCGGCGTGCGCTGCGTGGCCACAGTTTGCGGCACAGAACGCGGCACAACATACGGCACAGCCGTTTTCGCCCCTATGTCCAGATTAAGCCAGCGTTCCCGGCCACTTGGCGACAGCGCAAAACAAAAGGCTGCCCACCGGGCGGCCCTGTCCTCCGGTCACCCGGAAAAGATCAGCCCTGACGGGCCTTGTACCGCTTCTGCGTCTTGTTGATCACATAGACGCGGCCTTTGCGGCGCACGACCTGGCAATCGCGATGACGCGTCTTGAGCGAGCGGAGCGAATTCGCAACCTTCATCGTTCTTCTCCCATTCGCGGCGCGCAGCGCCTTGAAATCCTTGATGTTTCCCTCGCGGAAAACGGCGAAATGGTGGGCGGTACTGGGATCGAACCAGTGGCCACTACGATGTCAACGTAGTGCTCTACCGCTGAGCTAACCGCCCACGCTCCTTCACATTTCCGCCCGTTCCCAAAACAAAAGGACGCGGGCGGGTCCGCGTCGGTCGTGGGGTCTATAAAAGGAGTCGCCCATAGGTTCAAGGGGTTTTGGCATCCGAAGAAACACGGCTATATCTGGGGGATGCAAAGCGACGCCTATACCCTCCACCTTCCCAAGCGCCGGACCACCCCGGTCGTCTTCTCGTCGCCCCATTCCGGGGCCGACTACCCGCAAAGCTTTGTTTCGCAAAGCCTTCTTGATCGCCACACGATCCGCTCCTCGGAAGATGCCTTCGTCGATCACCTCTTTTCCGCGGCCCCTCTGCACGGCGCGCCCCTGCTCGCCGCCCGCATCCCCCGCGCCTATATCGACCTCAACCGCGCCGCCGACGAACTTGACCCCGCCGTCATCGAAGGCATCGACCGCGCCCCCCATAACCCCCGCGTTTCCTCCGGCCTCGGCGTCATCCCCCGCGTGGTGGCCGGCGGCCGCGCCATCTATCGCGGCAAACTCCCGCGCTCCGAGGCGGAAAAGCGCATCCTTTCCGTCTGGCACCCCTACCATTCCGCACTGAAAATCCTTCTGGATGAAAGCCTTGCACAATTCGGCCGGGCCATCCTCATCGACTGCCACTCGATGCCGCATGAGGCGATCGAGGCGCATTCCCGCCCCGGCTATCCCCGCCCCGATGTGGTTCTGGGCGATCGTTTCGGGGCCGCCGCCGCCCGCGATGTGGTGGATCGCATCGAACAGGCCTTTGCCGCCGCAGGCCTGCGCACCGCCCGCAACGCCCCTTTCGCCGGCGCCTATATCGCCCAGGCCTATGGCCGCCCCTCGCGCCATCAGCATGTGGTGCAGATCGAGATCGACCGCGCCCTCTACATGGATGAGGCCCGCATCGAACCCCGGGCGGATTTCAAGGATTTTCAGCGGCTTATGACCCGCGTCATCGCCGATGTCACCGCCCCTCAGGCGGGCAGCATGCCGCTTGCAGCGGAATGAGGCGCCGCCTCACCGCAGCGCGCGCCCCTTGATGATCGCATCCTTCCCGAACTTCGCCCGGATCGCATCCGCCGCCCGCTCCGCCCTGGCCCGCTTGCCCGCTTCCGGGTCCAGCAGGTCACCTGACCGATCCGCCTGATCCTCCGCCACCAGATCGGCAATCCCCACCCCGATCAGCCGGAACTGCCCCTTCGCCCCGGCATGATCGAACAACTCCCGCGCCGCCCGATAGATGCGATCCGCCATCTGCGTCGCATCCCCCAGCGCGTGCCGCCGCGTAACAGTCTGAAAATCATCACGTTTCAGCTTCAGCACAACAACACGCCCGCCCAGACCCTTCGCCTTCGCCCGATCCGCCACCTGCTCGGCCAGCCGCCAGATATGCCCGTCCAGGATATCCGGATCGCCCGTATCCTCGTTGAACGTCGTCTCCTTGCTGATCGACTTGGGCCGCTCGTCCCGGCTGACCCGCCGTTGATCCTGCCCCCGCGCCAGATGATAGAGCCGGTCCCCCATGCTCCCGAACCGCGCCACCAGATCGGCCCGCTCCCAACGCAGCAGGTCCGCGATGCTGCGTATCCCCGCCGCCTCCAGCGCCGCCTGCGTCGCCGTCCCCACCCCCCAGATGATCCGCACCGGTTTCGGCGTCAGAAACGCCTGCGTCTCCGCGCGCCCGATCACCGAAAACCCCTTCGGCTTGTCGAGGTCCGAGGCGATCTTCGCCAGAAACTTGTTGTGACTCAATCCGATAGACCCGGTCAGCCCCAGTTCCGTCTCCATCCGCCGCGCCAGTCGGGCCAGCATCACCGCAGGCGGCGCGCCATGCAGCCGCGCCGTCCCCGACAGGTCGAGAAAGGCCTCGTCCAGCGACAGGGGTTCGATATCGGGCGTCAAGGCCTCCATCATCGCGCGGATCTTCCGGCTCTCCGCCGCATAGACAGCCATCCGCGGCTTCACCACCACCGCATCCGGGCAGAGCTTCAGCGCCTGAAACATCGGCATCGCCGACCGCACGCCCGAGATTCGCGCGATATAACAGCAGGTTGACACAACCCCCCGCGTGCCACCCCCCACGATCAGGGGCTTGTCGGCAAGCTCGGGATTGTCGCGCTTCTCCACGCTCGCATAGAAGGCATCGCAATCCATATGGGCGATGGACAGGTCAAACAGTTCGGGATGCGCCAGAACCCGCGGGCTGCGGCAGGCGGGGCAGCGCAGGCCGGTATCAAAGGTCGTCAGGCAATCGCGGCAAAGGGCAGGCATGGCAGCACTATGCGCCGCGCCCGCCCGCCCGTCCATGCCCGGCCCTTGCGCGCCGCGCGTCAAACCCCCATGATTCGCACGTGACATTTCAGGAGGCGGCGGGCATGGAGCCTGAACTTTTCGGCGGCAATGCGATCTTTCTTTCCATCGCCGTCTTCATCATCATCTGCATTTTCCTTGGCGTCCGCATTGTGCCGCAGTCCGAAAAGCACGTGGTCGAACGCTTCGGTCGCCTGCGGTCCGTCCTCGGTCCGGGGATCAACTTCGTCGTCCCCTTCCTCGACCGTGTGCCGCACAAGATTTCTGTCCTCGAACGGCAACTTCCCAACGCCTCGCAGGATGCCATCACCGCCGATAACGTGCTGGTAAAGGTGGAAACTTCGGTGTTCTACCGGATCACCGAACCGGAAAAGACGGTCTATCGCATCCGTGATGTCGATGCGGCCATTGCCACCACCGTGGCCGGGATCGTGCGGTCCGAAATCGGCAAGCTCGAACTCGACCAGGTCCAATCGAACCGCGCCCAGCTCATCGAAAGGGTGCGCGAACAGGTGCGGATGATGGTCGATGACTGGGGGGTAGAGGTGACGCGGGCCGAAATCCTCGACGTCAATCTCGACGACGCGACCCGCGCCGCGATGCTCCAGCAACTCAACGCCGAACGCGCCCGCCGCGCTCAGGTGACCGAGGCGGAAGGGAAAAAGCGCGCCGTCGAACTCGCCGCCGACGCCGACCTCTACGCCGCCGAACAGGCCGCCAAGGCAAAGCGCATCACTGCCGATGCCGAAGCCTATGCCACAGGCGTCATCGCCGGCGCCATCACCGCCAACGGGCTTGAGGCCGCGCAATACCAGATCGCGATGAAGCAAGTCGAGGCGCTGGCCCAGGTCGCCGTCGGCGAAGGCAAACAGACGATCCTCCTTCCCGCCAACGCGCTGGAGGCCTTCTCCGATGCGTTCAAGCTGGTGCGGGGGAAATCCTGATGTGGTGGTCCATCTGGTGGGTCTGGGTCGTCGCCGGTTTCCTGCTCGGCGCGCTGGAAGTTGTGCTTCCCGGCTACATTTTCCTCGGCTTCGCCATCGGTGCAGTGATGACGGGCATCTTCGTCGGACTGGGCATCCTGTCCGGCGGCCCGGCCTTCCTCTTCCTGACCTTCGCGCTCTGCTCCCTCGTCGCCTGGGTCGTCCTGCGCCGCACGATGGGCGTGCGCACCGGTCAGGTGAAGGTCTGGGACCGCGATATCAATGATAACTGAGGCGGGTTTCGTCGGGGCCAAGGCCGCTCTCTTCTGCGGCGATGCGCTTCTGACCTGCCTGCGTAACACACATCCCGGCCTGCCCTGGCCGGGAATGTGGGACCTGCCCGGAGGTGGCCGCGAAGGTGCGGAAAGCCCCGAAGATTGCCTTCTCCGCGAAGTGCACGAAGAATTCGGTCTGCACCTGACACCCCGGCATCTCACCTTCCGCGCGGTGCTGCCGTCGCTTCTCGATCCATCGAAACCCGCCATCTTCTTTGCAGGGCAGATCACGCGCGACGAGGTCGCAGCGATCCGCTTCGGGTCCGAAGGTCAGGCCTGGAAACTGATGCAGACCCCGGAATTCCTGAGCCATCCCAAGGCGATACCCGCCATGCAGCAGCGCGTGCGCCTCGCGCTCAACGCGCAGGCAGCTCTGCAATGACGGCGCGCGCCGCTGCGGCAGGGTCCGCCGCCTGCCAGATCGGCCGTCCCACCACGATGTGATCCGCCCCATCACCGATGGCCTGCGCCGGCGTTGCGATCCGCTTCTGATCCCCTGCCGCTGCGCCCATCGGGCGCACACCCGGCGTGACGATCAGCTTGCCCCTTGCCTGCGGCAGCGCCCGGATCATCGCCGCCTCCTGCGGGCTGGCGATCACGCCATCCGCCCCGGCCTCCAGCGCCCGCGCCGCCCGTTCCAGCGTGATATCATGGATATCACCGGCCTTGATCAGGTTCGCATCCAGATCGGCCCGGTCGAGCGAGGTCAGCACCGTCACCGCCATGATCTTCAACCCCGTGCCGCCCTTGCCTTCCGCCGCGGCCCGCACCACCTGCGGGTCGCCATGCACCGTCAGCAGGTCCAGATCGTACCGCGCGATGCCCCGAACCGCCGCCTCGATCGTCGCGCCGATGTCGAACAGCTTCAGGTCCAGAAAGACGCGCTTTCCCATCTCGCCCTTGATCTCATTGGCAAGCGCCAGCCCACCCCCGGTCAGCATGCCGAGCCCGATCTTGTAGAAGGAAGCTGCGTCCCCGATGCGGGAAACAAGGTCCAGACCCTGCACCACGTTCGGCACATCCAGCGCCACGATCAGACGGTCGTCAGACATCCGCATTCCCCCGATGAAAGCCCGCGCCAGATGATCCGCACGGGCGGGGCTGTCAAGCCGCGCGAAGCCCGTTAATCTGCGCGAAAACCGCATGGGACAGCGCATGATCCTCTGTTTCGACATCGGCGGCAGCCGGATCAAGGCCGCCACGTCCGAAGGTGGCCGCCTTTCGCCACTCGGCGACACGCCCACGCCGACGGATGATTTCTCCGCCTTTACCTCTGCCATAGCCCGCTTCGCCGATCGTCAGCAGCCCGCAGCCATAGCCATTTCCATCGCCGGGGTGGTGGACCCCGATACGCAACGCCTGCGCGTCGCCAATATTCCCTGCGCCGATGGCCGCCGCCTCGGCCCCGATCTCGAATCCCTCCTCAACCTTCCGGTCCTGATCCTGAACGATGCCGATTGCTTCGCCATGGCCGAAGCGACGCAGGGCGCGGGGCAGGGGCACCGCACCGTCTTCGGCATCATCCTCGGCACCGGGGTCGGGGGCGGGCTGGTGATCGAGGGTCGGCCCGTCTCCGGCCCCGGCGGGTTTGCGGGGGAATGGGGCCATGGCCCTGTCGCGCGGACACAGGTCGAAGGCGTCACCCTGCCCGCCTTTGCCTGCGGCTGCGGCCTGACAGGCTGCCTCGACGCCGTCTGTTCGGCGCGCGGGATCGAAAGACTGCACCTTGCCCTCCACGGCGCAGCCGTCACATCCGAAGCCCTGTTGCGAGGCTGGCAATCCGGCGATCCGCAGGCCCGAAAGACCGTCGAGATTTGGCGCGCGCTCCTCGCCCCGCCCCTGGCCATGATCCTGAACACCGTCGGCGCCTCCATCGTCCCGGTCGGCGGGGGCCTGTCCAACGTCCCCGCCCTCATCGCCCATCTGGACGAGGCCGTCCGCGCCATGATCCTGCGCCGCAGCGATGGCCCGCTCGTCGTCCCGGCGCTCTGCCGCATCGAACCGGGGCTGATCGGGGCCGCCGCCGCCGCCGAGGTGGCCTTTGGCTGACATCCTGCTCGAAGTCTGCGTCGAAGATGCCACCGGCCTTGCCGCCGCCATCCGCGGCGGGGCAGGGCGGATCGAGCTTTGCTCGGCGCTTGCCCTTGGTGGCCTGACCCCCTCCCCCGGCCTGATGGCCGAGGCCGCCCGCGCCTCCGTCCCCGTCATGGCCATGATCCGCCCCCGCGCGGGCGGATTCCTGTGGTCCAGCGAAGACCTGCGCCAGATGAAGGCCGACATCGCCGCCGCCCGCAGCGTCGGCCTTGCCGGTGTCGTCCTCGGGGCCTCGCGGCCCGACGGGCGGCTGGATGAATGGATGCTTTCCACCCTCCTGGCCGAGGCCGAGGGGATGGACACCACGCTCCACCGCTGCTTCGACCTGACGCCCGACAGGGCACAGGCGCTCGAAACCGCCATTGCACTGGGTTTCAGCCGCATCCTCACCTCGGGCGGCGCGGCCACCGCGCCGGAGGGGGTGGACTCCCTCGCCGCCCTGATGCAACTGGCGTCGCGCCGCATCACGGTGATGCCCGGATCGGGCATCCGTCCCGAAACCCTGTCCGCGCTTGCCCATCTGCCCTTGCGCGAAATCCACGCCTCCTGTTCCATGCCGGAACCCGAGGCAGCCACCATATCATCCCTCGGTTTCGGCCCGCCGGAACGGCGCGTCACCTCGGATGCCGCGGTGCGTGCCCTGACGGCGGCCCTCAAGGCGCTGTAGAAGAAAAGGTTGGACCCGTGCAGATCACCGTGACCTATGACCGCCCCGATGATGGCCCCCGTTCCGGCCCCGTGCAGGTCGGCTGGTTCCTGTCCTCCGACAAGGGCGCGGTCCTCTATGATCCGCCCGAACGCCTCGTCTCGCGCCAGGTCAACCGCAGCCATGCGAAAAGCGCCAGCCGCTGCCCCGCCGTCATCCAGATGGAAAGCCGCTATTTCGCGGTGAAATGCCCCTTCGACCTGCACATCGGCTTTGCCCGCGATGACAAGGGCAAGGCCGTGCTGGTCAATCGTGCCGGCAGCGCCTCGCCCATCCGGTCCAACAAGCTGAACGAGGTCCTCACCCTCGTGTCCGAGGTGGAATGGCGCTACCCGGATCGCCCGACAATCCAGTTGCAACTCCCCTATACCTTCATCGCCGACGAACCCGTCTGGATGACGCAGGTCGGCACCTTTGCCCATTACCGCAAGGACCCGCTCCCCGGCACGATCTTCGGCGGCCGCTTCCAGTTGAACCTCTGGCCGCGCCCCATCATGTGGGCCTTCGAATGGCACGAACCGGAAAAAGACATCATCCTGAAGCGGGGCGAACCCCTCTTCTACTGCCAGTTCGAACATGAAGGCCCCGACCGGCCCGTCCAGATGGTCGAGGCCGAGAAGACCCCCGAACTCACCACCTACATGGAACAGATCTCGGGCGTGGTGAACTACGTCAACCAGACCTTCAGCCTGATGCGCGATGCCGAAAGGCTCCGCCCGCCGAAACTGCTCAAGGCCAGGGACCGGTGAAATCTCACCTCGCCATCTGGACTATCGCCGAAGCCCGCGCCCGCACCATCCTGACCGTTGATCACCGGATCGAGGCACCGAACTGGTTTCCTTCGGGTGAGGCATTGCTGGTGAACGGGGGCGGGCGGCTGTTCCGCGTGCCGCTGGACCGGCCCGCCCTGCACCCTTTCGACATCGGGTTGGATGCCCGCTGCAACAATGACCACGGCATCAGCCCCGACGGGAAGACCATCATCTTCTCGGCCCATCGCGGGCGCGGGGCCGAGATGTTCATGATCCCCGCCACAGGCGGGACCCCGCGCCTGATCAATGACGCCGCGCCAAGCTGGTGGCATGGCTGGTCGCCCGATGGCGAAACCCTCGCCTTCGCCGCCGCACGGGGCGGCAGCCGGATCGTCGATCTCTACACCATGCCCGCCGCAGGGGGCGAAGAAACCCGTCTCACCTTTGGCCAGGGCCATTCCGACGGCCCGGATTTCAGCCATGACGGGCGGCGCATCTACTGGAACTGCGATCGTGCCGGCCATGCGCAGATATGGGTCATGCAGGCCGACGGGTCCGATCAGCGAAAACTCTTCGCCGATGATAACGTGAACTGGTTCCCCCACCCCTCACCTTGCGGAAGGCATCTCGTGTATCTCGCCTATCCGCCCGGCACAGAGGGCCATCCCGCCGATCTGCCGGTCGCGCTTGTCCTGTGCCGTCCCGATGGCAGCAACCGCCGCCGCATCCTGGAAGTCACGGGCGGGCAGGGCACGATGAACGTGCCGAACTGGGCGCCCGATGGCCACGCCTTCGCCTTCGTGCATTACACGCCCTGACGGCTTTCCCGCCCGGTTCCGGAAAAGTTGACGCATCCCTGCGTTGCAATCTTGCAGCAGGGGGCAGGGTGACCCATCTTCTCGACAAGGCCGGTGCGGGCGTGCCTCTTCAGGGCGGTCGCAGGACGGTGCTATGAAAAGGAGATATGCCGATGAACCTTGAAAAGTTCACGGAACGCTCGCGCGGGTTCCTTCAGGCCGCGCAGACCATCGCCATGCGGGAAAGCCATCAGAGGCTTGCGCCCGAACACCTGCTCAAGGCGCTCATGGATGACGAACAGGGGTTGGCCGCCAACCTCATCCGCCGTGCCGGGGGTGAACCCGCCCGTGTGGTGGAAGGCATCACGCTCGCCCTGTCGAAACTCCCCAAGGTTTCTGGCGACGCACAGCCCTTCACCGATCCGGGCCTTGTCAAGGTTCTGGACGAGGCGGAGAAGGTGGCGAAAAAGGCCGGCGACAGCTTCGTTCCCGTGGAACGTATCCTCATGGCCCTGGCCATGGTGCCCGGCGCCGCCAAACAGGCGCTGGATGCCGGTGCCGTCACGCCGCAGAAACTCAACACCGCGATCAACGACATCCGCAAGGGCCGCACCGCCGACACGGCATCTGCCGAAGAAGGCTATGACGCGCTGAAGAAATACGCCCGCGATCTGACCGAGGCCGCGGAACAGGGCAAGATCGACCCGATCATTGGCCGGGATGAGGAAATCCGCCGCGCCATGCAGGTCCTGTCGCGCCGCACCAAGAACAACCCCGTCCTCATCGGCGAACCCGGCGTCGGCAAGACCGCCATCGCCGAGGGCCTCGCCCTGCGCATTGTCAACGGCGACGTGCCGGAAAGCCTGCGCAACAAAAGGCTCATGGCGCTGGACATGGGCGCCCTCATCGCGGGCGCAAAATATCGCGGTGAATTCGAGGAACGTCTGAAGGCCATCCTGAACGAGGTCACCTCCGCCGATGGCGAGATCATTCTCTTCATCGACGAAATGCATACCCTCGTCGGCGCGGGCAAATCCGATGGCGCGATGGATGCGGCCAATCTCATCAAGCCCGCGCTCGCGCGGGGTGAACTTCACTGCGTCGGTGCCACCACGCTGGATGAATACCGCAAATACGTGGAAAAGGACGCGGCCCTCGCCCGCCGGTTCCAGCCGGTGATGGTGAACGAACCCACAGTGGAGGATACCATCTCCATCCTTCGCGGGATCAAGGAGAAATACGAACTCCACCATGGCGTCCGCATCAGCGACTCGGCGCTGGTGGCAGCGGCCACCCTCTCGCACCGCTACATCACTGACCGCTTCCTTCCCGACAAGGCGATCGACCTTGTGGACGAAGCCGCCAGCCGCCTGCGGATGGAGGTGGACAGCAAGCCCGAGGAACTCGATGCGCTGGATCGTCAGATCCTGCAATTCCAGATCGAATCCGAGGCGCTGAAGAAAGAGGACGATGCCGCCTCCCGCGACCGGTTGGAAAAGCTGGAAAAGGAACTGTCCGACCTGCAACAGCAATCCGCCGCGATGACGGCCAAATGGCAGGCCGAACGCGACAGCCTCGAACAGGCGCGCGAGCTGAAGGAACAGCTCGACCGCGCCCGCGCCGAACTGGACCAGGCGAAGCGGGAAGGTGATTTCGCCAAGGCAGGCGAATTGCAATATGGCCGCATCCCGGGGCTGGAGAAATCCCTGGCCGAGGCCGAGGCCCGCGAAGGCGATGCCCTGGTGTCCGAAGCCGTCCGCCCCGAACAGATCGCCGAAGTCGTGGAACGCTGGACCGGTATCCCTACGACCAAGATGCTGGAGGGAGAAAAGGAAAAGCTCTTGCGGATGGAAGAGGAACTCGGCCGCCGCGTGGTCGGTCAGCGTCAGGCGGTGGAAGCCGTGTCCAAAGCCGTCCGCCGCGCCCGCGCCGGGCTGAACGACGAGGGCCGCCCGCTTGGGTCGTTCCTCTTCCTCGGCCCGACCGGGGTGGGCAAGACGGAACTTACCAAGGCCCTCGCCGAATACCTCTTTGACGATGAAACCGCGATGGTCCGCATCGACATGTCCGAGTTCATGGAAAAGCACGCCGTGGCGCGGCTGATCGGTGCGCCCCCCGGCTATGTCGGCTATGACGAAGGCGGCGTGCTGACAGAAGCGGTGCGGCGCAAACCCTATCAGGTCGTGCTCTTCGACGAGGTGGAAAAGGCCCATCCGGACGTCTTCAACGTGCTTCTGCAAGTGCTCGACGACGGCATCCTGACCGATGGGCAGGGCCGGACGGTGGACTTCAAGCAGACGATCATCGTCCTGACCTCGAACCTCGGATCGCAGGCGCTTTCAACCCTGCCTGACGGCGCCGACGCCCAGATGGCCAAGCGCGAGGTGATGGAGGCGGTGCGGGCCCATTTCCGCCCCGAATTCCTGAACCGTCTGGATGAGACGATCATCTTCGATCGCCTCGGTCGCGCCGACATGACCGGGATCGTGGATATCCAGCTCCGCCGTCTGGAAAAACGGCTGGCGCAGCGGAAGATCACGCTCGATCTTGCCGCCGATGCCAAGGCCTGGCTTGCCGAGGAAGGCTATGATCCCGTCTATGGCGCGCGGCCCCTCAAGAGGGTGATCCAGCGCCAGTTGCAGGACCCGCTGGCCGAAATGCTGCTCGCCGGTGACATCCTCGATGGCGCCACCGTTCATGTCACCGCAGGGGCCGAGGGGTTGATCGTGGGCGACCGCGTCATCGCCTCGCGCCGCGACAGGCCCGCACAGGCGGTCGTTCATTGACAAGACAAGGGGGCGCAGCGTTGCTGCGCCCCCAGGTTTCCGACAAAGAAGCGGAGAATCAGCCTTCCGGCGGCAGGATGACCGAGTCGATGACGTGGATCACGCCATTCGACGCTTCGATATCAGCGGTCGAGATGACGGCACCATTGACCTTGGCACCACCGTCCAGAGTGATGGTCACTTCACCACCCTGAACCGTCGCGGCCTTCAGCCCTTCGGACAGGTCGGTGGACATCACTTTGCCCGGCACGACGTGATAGGTCAGGATCGCGGTCAGCTTGTCCTTGTTCTCGGGCTTCAGCAGGTCTTCCACCGTGCCGGCGGGCAGTGCGGCAAAGGCGGCGTCGGTCGGCGCAAACACGGTGAACGGGCCTTCGCCCTTCAGCGTTTCAACCAGACCAGCCGCTTCGACAGCGGCGACCAGCGTGGTGAAGTTGCCCGCACCCACGGCGGTGTCGACGATGTCCTTCGCATCCTGGGCAAAGGCCGGTGCCGAAATCGCCATCGCGGTGGTCAGGGCAAGAAAGGTTCTGCGGATCATTGGCGTCACTCCCATTTGATCTCTCGCCAGAATTGGCCTCCCTCATATGGGGTAGGAAACGGATCGGATGACGCTGACAGATGCGTTATGCCGCCTTGCCGCCCGGCGTGGCCGCCCTAAGCGGCGGCATCTTTCTGCTTCAACTCAAAAACCTGTGACGCGGATTTATCTTCCGTTACTGAAACAAGGCTTCATCTTTCCACGTATCGCCATGGTGATGAGGCGGTCCGTTGTCTTTTGCCCGGACAGGCGCACACTGTTGCGCAGCAGGCTGCGAAGGAGAGAGAGATGAAGAAAACCACCCTCGGCTGGTCCGACGTGACCCCGAAACACCTCTGGCTCAACCGCCGCGCAGTTCTGGCCGGGGCCGGGGCGGCCCTGCTGGCAGGCCCCGCAACCGCCAAGCTGACCTATTCCCCAAGCAGCTTTTCGACGACCGAAGAACCCAACAGCTTCGAAGACATCACCAGCTACAACAACTTCTATGAGTTCGGCACCGGCAAGGAAGACCCGGCCCGCAACGCCGGGGCGCTGACGACCGACCCGTGGTCCATCGTGATCGACGGACTTGTCGATCGCCCCGGCACCTATGACATTGCGGATGTGGTGAAGGACCAGCCGCTGGAAGAACGCATCTACCGTTTCCGCTGCGTCGAGGCCTGGTCGATGATCATTCCCTGGATCGGCTTCGAACTCTCGGGCCTGCTCAACCGTGTCGGCGTGCAGCCGGGCGCAAAATACGTGGCCTTCGAAACGCTCGTCCGTCCTGATGAGATGGTAGGACAGCAGTCGCCCATCCTCGATTGGCCCTACCGTGAGGGATTGCGTCTGGACGAGGCGATGAACCCCCTCACCATTCTGGCCACCGGCCTCTATGGCGAAGAGATGCCCAAGCAGAACGGTGCGCCGATCCGGCTGGTCGTGCCATGGAAATATGGCTTCAAGTCGATCAAGAGCATCGTGCGCATCAGCCTGGTCGCCGAAGAGCCGCCGACGACATGGAACATGCTGCAACCTTCCGAATACGGCTTCTATGCAAATGTGAACCCGACGGTGGACCACCCCCGCTGGTCGCAGGCCACGGAACGCCGCGTCGGTTCGGGCCTTTTCGGGGGTCGTCAGGACACGCTCATGTTCAACGGCTACGAGGCCGAAGTGGCCTCCCTCTATGCCGGCATGGACCTGGCGAAGTTCTACTGATGGACCGGATCAACACCCTCGCCCGCCGGGTTCCGGTCAATGCCGTCTATCTGGCGGGCGTGCTGCCCTTCCTCTGGATCGTCTGGCTTACCCTGACCAATGGCCTCGGCCCAGATCCGGTGAAGGCGATAGAACTGCGCTTGGGGGAACTCGGCCTCCAGTTCATCGTCGCGGGCCTACTTGTCACGCCGCTGCGCTGGGCTGGCCTGAACCTGATCCGCTTCCGCCGTGCCATCGGCCTTCTCGCCTTCTTCTATGTCACCATGCATCTGCTGACATGGGTCGTGCTCGACATGGGTCTGCGCTGGGACCAGATGGCCGCCGATCTGTTGAAACGCTGGTACATCATCATCGGCATGATCGCATTCCTCGCCATGCTGCCGCTGGCGATCACCTCAAACAATGCATCCATCCGCCGCCTCGGGGCCGCGGCATGGAATCGCCTCCATCGCCTGACCTATGTGGCGGCACTGGGTGGCGCGATTCACTACCTGATGCTGGTGAAGGCCTGGCCGGTAGAGCCTTTGGCCTATCTGTCGATCATCCTGGTCCTGCTGGCGGCACGGGTCTGGCACAACCGGCGTCGGCGGATGCCGCAAACCGCCTGAAAACGGCTGCACCGCGTCACAAAGTTGCTGCGCCGCAGCGTCCCTGGTGCCCAGAATTGCGCCAACCCCAAGATTTTGTGGATAAATCCGTCTCCGGGAAAAAAATCGCGACTTTCGCATTTTTCCCTCTTGCGGCCTCCGGCGCACCTCCGTAAATACCCCCTCACCGAAGCGGAACGGCGACGGTGACGGTCGGAAGCGACAATGACGCGAAAGCGGAAACGACGCAGAAAGCCGGAACATCTGAAGACAAGGCGGACGGGGATACGCTAGGAAGCTGGCGCCCTGATCGTTTTTGTCCTTGGGTAGCTCTTTGACATTGCTGTTTTTATGAAGGGATATGTGGGCGGTTTGGGCGCATCGGCGTCTGGATTGTTTGCATATCGGCCTACTAGGGGAGACCCG
>NZ_PKRQ01000020.1 GCF_002855575.1 Tabrizicola sp. TH137
CCAAGTCAGACAACAAGTGACGCGGGGTGGAGCAGCCCGGTAGCTCGTCAGGCTCATAACCTGAAGGCCGCAGGTTCAAATCCTGCCCCCGCAACCAAAAAATTACGTAAGATCAAAGACTTCAAAGCCGAGCATAACGCTCGGCTTTACTCATTCCAAATTCTTGTCAACACCTGGTCAGCGTTTACCGAGCCGCCCATCGACGGCGCGGACAATCGTCGAAGTGGCCATCACAGCACCAACTCGTAGTGTGTGCTGCGGCCGCCGCCTTCGCCCTTCCGCAGCAGACCGAGGTCGAGTAGCGCCGCGATGTCGCGGTTCGCGGTGTCCTGTGAGCACTTGGCGATGATGGCCCACTTCGAAGAGGTCATTTTGCCCTCGAACCCATCGAGCAGGCGGTTCAGTACCTTGATCTGGCGTTCGTTCAGCGCTAGCGCTGCAGCGCGTTCCCAGAACTGTCCCTTGGCGACGACCGCCGCCAAGACGCTGTCGGCACCGTGAATCGCGCGGCCGAGGCAGTCGAGGAACCAAAGGATCCATGCAGTGACGTCCGTTCCACCCTTCTGGATGCGCTCAAGCTGGTCGTAGTAGACGTTCCGCTCAGCTCTGATCTGCGCGGACATGCTGTAGAACCGCTGCGAGCTGCCCTCCGACCGGGCAAGCGCCAGGTCAGCGATGGCGCGGGCGATGCGACCGTTGCCGTCTTCGAAGGGGTGGATCGTCACGAACCACAGATGCGCTAGTGCCGCCTTGATCACCGGGTCGGTGGTCAAGGGTGCGTTGAACCATGTGAGGAAGGCTCCCATCTCCGCCGCGACCCGCGGTGCCGGAGGAGCAGCGTAGTGAACCTTCTCCCGGCCATAGGGCCCTGAAACGACCTGCATCGGGCCAGTGCTGTCGTCGCGCCAGTCTCCGACGATGATCTTCGTCATGCCACTTCGCCCGGTAGGGAATAAAGCCGCATGCCAGCCGAAAAGACGCTCTGCGGTGAGCGGGGCCTGAAAGTTCCGCGTTGCGTCCAGCATCACCTCGACGATGCCTTCCACATTGCGATCGGTTGGGGGCAAGGCGCCGATGTCGATGCCGAGCCGCCGGGCGAGCGATGACCGCACCTGTGTGGCGTCCAGCTGTTCGCCCTCGATCTCGCTTGTCTTGACGACATCCTGCGTCAGGGTCTGCAGGACCGCCTCCTCGCGCAGCTTGAAGCCCAGCGCCTCCATCCGGCCGAGCAACCGCCCTTGGTCGTGACGGACCGCAGCAAGGGGAGCGGCAATGCTGCCGTCCTGCCAAGTCAGCTTAGGCCAGTTTGGTTGTTCCCAGATGTACACCACATTCTCCGCGCCAGATGCGGCGATTGTGGGCCGCATTCTCCGCAAGCGCAAGGAAAAACCCCGCAAGATATGCGGAGAATGATGGGCCTATTCTCCGCATCTCTGATTTACCCTGACCATAGGGTGCACTTAAGGCTGTGATGATCCCTCGGACTTTGGGTCATCCTGTCTGAGATTCTGAATGATAAGAAGCCGTTCTGGACAACTTGGACATCTGTGCCGCGGCTGCTCCGACAGTCGCCCTGCCATGGTGAGGGTAGTGATCAGCACAGCGTCTGAATGCTGCGCGAGCCGGATCAGATGCTCTCCGCTCGGACCGCGTTCGCCGGACAGCCAATACTTGGCCGTCCGCTCACTCGCTCCCGTCCAGCGCATCACCGTCTTGATGGCCTGATGCGTCGGTCCCAGTTCGCGCCGCAGGGCATCGGCTATGGCCTCGCGATAGGCGGCCTGATCCGCGTCCAGGTGCACATCTGTGCCCATTTTCGGCACAGATGTGCCCATCTTGATCCGCATTGCTGCGTCCTCCTCCGGTAAACCTGTGGAGAAGACAACACAGCGGCAGATTCCCTTTTGCGCCCCAGCCAAGACCCCGGGTCCGACCAGACGGAGACGCCTGCATAAATTAATCGGGAGAGGGGCATGGCAGGCAAAGAGCCGCCTTCATCGAAAGAACCTGCGAATTCCCCGCCGTTACGGCGTGCGGCCGAATACGTCCGCATGTCCACCGACCACCAGAAGTACTCGACGGAAAATCAGTCGGACGCGATCCGTAAATATGCGACGGAACGGGGTTTCGAACTGGTCCGTTCCTATGCCGACGCCGGGAAGAGTGGGTTGAGGATCGAAGGCCGCGAAGCCTTGCAGCAACTGATCCAGGACGTCCAGGACGGCACCGCCGATTTCGAAGTGATACTGGTCTATGACGTCAGCCGCTGGGGCAGATTTCAGGATGCCGACGAGTCCGCCTACTACGAATACATATGCCGTCGCGCGAACAAGCAGGTCGAATACTGCGCGGAACAATTCGAAAACGATGGCAGTCCGATCGCAACCATCGTCAAAGGCGTCAAGCGTGCCATGGCTGGGGAATACAGCAGGGAACTTTCCAACAAGGTTTTCATCGGGCAGTGCCGTCTGATCGAGCTCGGCTACCGTCAGGGCGGCCCGGCTGGCTTTGGCCTTCGGCGAGTCCTGCTTGACGAACGCGGTGAAGTGAAGGCCGAGCTAAAGCGTGGCGAGCACAAAAGCCTGCAAACCGACAGGGTCATCTTGATGCCTGGGCCCGACGTTGAGGTCCAGACCGTCCGTTGGATCTACAGCCGGTTCCTGAAGCACGGTCGTTCGGAAAGCGAAATCGCTGCCGAGTTGAACGAGCGCGGGGTCCTGACCGATCTCGAGCGCCTCTGGACCCGTGCGACCGTCCATCAGGTGCTGACCAACGAGAAATACATCGGCAACAATGTCTACAATCGCCGATCGTTCAAGTTGAAGCAGAAGCGTGTCGCCAATGGCCCGGATATGTGGATCCGGTCGGAAGGCGTGTTTCAGGCTATCGTCGAGCCCAAGCATTTCCAGAAAGTGCAGGCCATCATTGCTGCCCGCAACCGCCGTTTCTCTGATGACGAAATGCTGGAGCGCCTGACACGGCTCCTCCAACGCCATGGCTACATCTCTGGGATTGTGATCGACGAGGCGGACGCCATGCCGTCGAGCGCAGCCTACGCCCATCGCTTTGGCAGCCTGCTCCGGGCTTACTCGCTCGTCGGCTTTACCCCGGACCGTGATTACCATTACATCGAAGTCAATCGGATGTTGCGCCAGTTTCATGGCGATGAGGTCGCCCGCGTTATCCGCGAGATCGCCCAGCATGGAGCGACAGTCACCCGCAACCCGGTGACCGACCTGCTGAAAATCAACGGCGAGTTCACAGCATCAGTTGTCGTTGCGCGGTGTCGGGCAACACCGTCTGGCCGACTGAGGTGGAAAATTCGGTTCGACGCCGGGTTGGCTCCAGACATCACGATCGCAATCCGGATGAACACAACCAATACCGCCGCGCTCGATTTTTACCTTCTGCCCCAGTTCGAGATGCGGACAAAGCCCTTGGGGCTTGGAGAGGAGAATGGCCTGATGCTCGACGCCTTCCGATTTGAAACGCTGGATTACTTCTTCGACATTGCACGGCGTGTGCCAATCTCGGAGGTTGCGCCATGGTAGGCGAGGTCGACACGCAGAGCGAAGTGCAGGTCATCCCGATTTCCGCTATCACCGTCGAGAATCCGAGGGAACGATCAGAGAGAACGTTCCGTGCGTTGGTGGAAAGCATCGGTAAGGTTGGTCTGAAGAAGCCGATCACAGTTGCTCGGGTCGTCGACGAGGCAGGTGACAGTTACCGCCTTGTTTGTGGCCAGGGGCGGATGGAGGCTTATCAGGCCTTGGGTGAAACCCACATACCAGCCATCGTTGTAGACGCTAATGAGGTCGAGAGGCTTCTTCGCAGCGTCATTGAAAACATCGCACGCCGCCAGCACCGGCCCTTGGAACTTCTGCAAGATATCGGAATTCTGCGGGACAGAGGATACTCGGACCAGGACATCGCCGAAAAAACAGGGCTCTCCCTCGCCTATGTCCATGAGATCGGCGAGCTGATCGCCAATGGCGAGGAGCGTCTCCTCATTGCTGTCGAGACGGGCCAGATGCCCCTCAGCGTTGCGCTCTACATTTCGCGAGCCGAGGAAAAGGATGTGCAGAAAGCGCTGGAGGCCGCCTATGCCTCGGGCGAATTGCGCGGCAAGAAGCTGCTTGAAGCGCGACGACTGGTCGAGTTGCGACAACGGCATGGCAAGCAGAAGGGAACGACGCGCTCAGCTGGCCAGCCTCGAACTCGCATGACGTCAGCAACGCTGGTCAGAGCGTATCGAGCGGAGGCGGAGCGCCAGCAGGATATGATCCGTCGGGCTCAATCGACCCGAAGCAGCCTTCTGTTCATGGACGCCGCGTTCCGATCGCTGCTGGGCGATGAGAACTTCCTGACCCTTCTACGTGCCGAAGGGCTCGAAACCTTGCCCGGCATCATCGTCGACGGCCTGGGAGAACAACGGATATGACACAGCTCGAGGAACTGCCGTCGCCCAAGCAGCCGGGCTTTGAAGCCAGCCTGTGCACGATACCGATTGCGGCCATCCTGCCGGTCAAGCCTCTTCCCAGCACTATCGCTAAGAGCCAGAAATATGCGCAGATCGCAGCCTCCATCCGGGAAGTCGGGCTGATCGAGCCACCGGTGGTATCACGCGCGGCCGGGCAGACCGGTGCGTTCATTCTTCTAGATGGTCACGTGCGGCTGCACGTCCTGAAAGAGATGGGAGAAGAAAATGTGACCTGCCTCGTTGCGACTGACGATGAGTCGTTTACCTACAACAAGCGCATCAGCCGCCTTGCTACGATCCAAGAGCACAAGATGATCCTGCGTGCGGTTCAGCGGGGTGTTTCCGAGGCCCGCATTGCCGCTGCCCTGAACGTCAATGTCGCCCTTATTCAGCACAAGCGGACCCTTTTGAATGGGATTTGCCCCGAAGCGGCAGAGCTCCTGAAGGCAAAGCATTGCCCGCTCAACAGCTTTCGTGCTTTGCGAAAGATGAAGCCGCTCCGCCAGATCCAGGCTGCCGAGCTCATGATCGCAGCGAACAATTACACGGTGCCCTACGTGGAAGCTATTCTGGCCGCGACGGATCCTGCCGATCTGATCAACCCGAATTCAATGAAGGCGACATCGGGCATCACGCGCGAACAGGCAGATCGCATGAAGGCGGAGATGGCCAACCTGCAGAAGAATATCAAACTGATCGAAGGGAATCTTGGCCCCGATCATTTGCGTCTGGTTGTAGCCGGTCGTTACGTGGAGCGCCTCTTGGGAAATGAACGACTGGTCAGGTACCTCGAGCGCAACCACACGGAAATCCTGGGAGAGTTTCGGCAGATCGTTGGCACACTGACGCAGCCAACTGATCCGCCAGCAATGCCGACCAGTGCCCTCGAGTAGGCTGCAAGGCATCTGAAGAGACAGGGGACCCGGACCCGAAAGCGCGGGGACCGCGGGAGACGCCGAACTGTGGGTCGGATCAAGCGCGGGGTGGGGATGGCGGCGAACCCGCTCGGAGCCCACCACGGTCGGCCGACATATTGCCGACCGTGCAGGCATCGTATTGAACGATGTCTGTTCACTCGGGTGGGCGCGCCGTTCCCTCCTGCGAATGTGGGAGGTCGAACGGCGCGCCCAAGTTGCTTCGAAAATCGCTATCAGGAGGTCTTGGATCGCCCCCGCTTGTCGGCCACGGACCAAACGACGGACCCAATGGTAAGAAGGGCACCGATGACAGGTTCGATATCGGACGCCTCGATATAGCCCTTCGCGACCAAGGCAGTACCAGCGACGGTCAGAACCTGACGGAAAAGGGCCAAGATGGCAGGTCTAAGCATGGAGGAAGCTCCTGTTCTAGGTTTCATTTGTGGTGGTGAGGAATTCGCCCGGCTTCATCGTGGGAAGGCCCTCGTTCCCGGGCGGGACAGTCGTAGGCCAACGCGCACCCAAGAGGCGCGACTTGGCGATGCGGGCGACAGTGACTGCGTCGGATTGATTGCCGCCTAGCACGTAGAAATGCGTGTCGTCTTGGCCGAGGGCAAAGCCGACATGGCCGCCAGAACCGCGTTCGAAGACAAGCACAGCGCCCATGACCGGCTGTACGGCCTGTCCAAAGAGGAGCCAGTGCCGGGCCCAGTAGGGATTGCTTCCCAGTGCACCCAGTAGCGGCTCGTCCGGCAAAGAGATGCGGATGCAGGTTTCGACAAAATCGCCGCACCAGGGGTTCTTCGAGGGGTCGCCCAAGCTTCGACCATCTCTCTTCAGCCAATCCATCATCCAGGATCGGTCGCGAGCCTCATGGCGGCCCAGTGCGGATTTTGCTTCTGCAATCCACGGCAGCGGCCCTTGAAGAACGGCCGAAGCCGCTTTGCCGTTTGCCGCAAGCAAGGATTTCAGGGCTCGCGCGGTGCGCAAACCCCAGCGCCCGTCCACGGGACCAGGCGAGTGACCTAACGTTTCAAGCGCACGCTGGATGTCGCGGATCGGCTCTTCGGAACCGGTCGTCATGGTAGGTTTCCTTTTCTTTGGGGATGGCAAAAGACGACCCGCCCGGAGAACGGCCGAGTTGGTCGTGTTCGCGGTGGAGATGGCAGGGCTGTGCCTAGGGCCCGCTGCCGAAGATTTTCAACTTCAGGGCTATCCCCGCCAATAGCGCCAAGATCACACCGGTGGTGATCAGGTGGACCGCGCTCTGCACGGCAGTGCGGCGCACAAAACGGATGGCATCGAGCAATGCGCGCAGATCGCGGATGTCGAGGGCCGCTTCCTTGCCGTCGAGGCCAGCGTCGGCCAGTGCGCGCTTGGCGCCTTCCTCGGCTGCCCGCGCGAGCAGTTCCTCGAACTCGGCATCCGGCATGCGGACATGCCCCTCTCCGGAACGGCGCGGGCTCATGCGGACAGAATCCCCACTTCGGCAGGCAGGGTCACACTGATCCAAACGCTGCTGTCGGCCGGGTTCAGCGCCCATGTGGAATAGACCGACCTCGGCGCAAGAGACGGCACGGTGACTGGGGCCGCATCATGATTGACCCCGCCCATGCGCAGGAAACCTGCGGCCGCCTGCGGCCCGACCGTCCCTGCCTGAGCAATCTGCTTCACATGCACGCCCGCGATGGCCGCAACCGCCGCAGGCCCCGTCGGTCCCGTGAGCGAGAAGGACAGACGCTGCCCGGCCGTGTTGCTGGACACTCGGGTGCTGACATCCTCGTCCTTCAGCGCATCGATGCTGCCTGCCATCTGGCTGAAGGTCGCGATGGCGTTAGGCGATCGACGGACGAAACGCCGCCCAATGGTCGACACCCCATCCAGCACCGCGAAATGCGCATAGTACCAGGTGCGGGAAACGTTGTTGCCGTGCAGTCCGTAGTTTGGGAAGACAATCTGCACCGGCTTGCCCTTGCCTTGGGTATTGACTGCTGTGGCAGTGCTTTGAAGAACGCCGTCGACAAAGAAGTCGATGGTGATGTTGGCCCCCACCGCCACGCGCACGTCGATCCATTGCGGCTGGCCGTTGGCGGCGATGTAGCTCGAATTGCCCTGTACGGTCGTGTCGCCCCGCGCAATGGCATGGTACCGATCTGTCGTGGAAATCGGCTGGATCTGAGCGATGCGGACCAGGTTCGCGTCATAGATGTCGATGAAGTTGGCCGTGGACTCGGTGATGTTCTCTGAGTCGGCGTTGGGCGGGACATAGCGGAAGCCCAGCCAGAGATCACCCACAGGGGGGGCGAAGGCGATCGAGAACGGCGCGGCATAAGTCCGTGTGCCGATGAAGCGGACGCCGTTGACGTCGAGGTTGGCGTCGAACCCTCCTGCCACGGTGCTGAGCATCCCCGCGATGCCGGAAATGTCCGTCGGCTGATGGCCAAGGTGCAAAATATAACTCATGGCAGTTCCACTTCGATGTAGAGGTTGGCTTGCGTCCAGGTGGCCCCACGACCGCCACCATGTTCGAGAAAGAGCGCCGCATCGGCATGACTGAGATGCGGCCCGCCGCCCCGGCTGATCCAGTGGGAGGTGCCCGCGACGCTGAGGCCGCGATCCCAGCTGATCTCGAGAAAGGCCGCAGCTTCCAGAAATCGAAGATCTGGATCGAGATACCCCAGCGCAGTAATGCCCGGGGGCACCGGATAGGTGAACTGCGATGGCAGCGAGCGGAGCGTGCCGCCATCGCCCGGGTTCCGCCCTTGGACCTGCGGATAGAAGGCTGAGTTTCCACCTGCCGTCCATGTGGCCGCGCCGCTGATCGGATCGTCGCGCCAGATCCCGTTCTTGCCGATCCAGAGGCGGCCAAATGCGGGATCGAGGACGAACATCAGCACGTCGCCCGCGCCGAAGGTTGGCAGACCGAACAGGCGCAGTTCAGTGCTGGAGGTGGCAGATGACCAGAGCTCTCCGGTGCCGCGCCAGCCGATCGAGCCCAGCGTGATCGGATTGAAGCCTGTATTGTACTCTTGGCGCTGCGCGGCCGCGATTACGCCCATGTAGCCGTCGAAGGTGGCGGCCCCCGGCGCGCAGAGAACTTCCCAATAGCGCCGCCCGTCCGTGGGCAGGATCGCCTTGGCTGTCGGCACCCAGCGCATGTAGTTGCTGCCGCCCGAGGTGTTCACTGCGGTCTTGTTGCCGTCCGACAGGGTATAGCCCGAGGGACGGCGAGTGGTGTCGAGTTGCCAGACCGCGCCGATATCGACCGGGGGTGCGGCATCGCCGCCCTGGGCAAGAATGGCGCCGCGCATCATCAGAAGGCTCATGCGACGGCTCCTGCCAGCGCGCCCTGGATGATCCAGGCATCGGCCCCGCGCTTCACGAGTGCCGTACCCGACCACTGGCCGTCGATGGCGACCGATCCGCCCACCACGCCGTTCAGCGATACTCCGGCGGCTGCAGTTACTGTTGCGACCCCGGCGCCGACCTGTGTCACGTTGATCAGCGCGCCGAACTCGAAGGGAACGGTCGCCTCGGGTGGGATGGTCACCGTGACGGCCGAGGAACCGGTGGTCTCAATGATGCTGCCAAGATCGACGGCTTCCAGAGTGTGGCTGGTCGCCGTGAGCGTCCGTATGCGCACGATCCCAGGGCGCGGCACCTCGACCCACGCCCCGGCCGTGAAGCGGACATGCAGCGCCTCATCGGCGATCCAGACCTGCCAGCCCTCTTGTGGGGTGAGATAAACCCAAGCTGCGGCCCCGGCTGGTGACTGGTCCCAGAGTGCGAGCGCATTTGCATTGGCGCCTGCTGCGGTGGGCACGATGGCGATCTGGCCCACGGTGCCGGTGGCAGGAAGTGCTACAGTCCGTGACGTGGCACGCGGCTGTACCAGCGCAGACAGGCGTCGCAGGTCTTCGCTGAGGCTGGTGCCCCAGTTCCGCTGGCCGGGATCGTAGAAGGCGCGCAGCCCCAATCCCGGCATGATCCGTTCCGGCATGCTCGTCCTCGTTCGTTATGGTCTGCTTTGTGGCAGGGAGGTGTGGGATCAGGTGCCCCAGAGGAAACCCCAGCCGCGATCCCATCCGGCGGCGAAGGGTGCCGTCAGCCGAAACCACCGCGCCTCGCGATCGGTGACCCAGCTGCCCTCGACTAGCCGCCTGGACCGGACCGCGAGCTCGATCTCAGCCGTGCGATCTGGCGCGCCGAGCTCCGGGATGGCCTCAGGCGCGAGGGTCCAGCTGGCGGCACTGCCCGCATCGATCACCACGCCCGCAGGCAAGATGGTTGCACCCGTGTCAGGGTCTACCCAGCGCACCTCGATGATGTAGCTGACCCCCGGTTCCGGCCCGATGGAGGCCCCGGTGTGGTCGACGATCACGGGGCTGGTCTGGGTCAGCCGATCGCGATGGGCCCAGGTCAGGGAGAGAGGGCCTGTGACGAGCGCATCAACATTGGGCGCGTAGCTGCCATTCCCTTGCACGCACCCGGGCGGCAGCGGCCGGATGGCGCGACGGTCGAGCGTCACCAGATCCTCAGGTGCCAGCGCGAAGGCCAGCGTGCCGCGCCCGGTCTCGGGCAGTAGCCGGGCCGCCAGCGTCTCGCCTGCCGCCCAGCTGTCCTCGGTGATCCGCGCCACCTCGTCGAAGAAAATGACCGACGTGCCCGAGGGATGCGCGCGCGGGACGGTATCGAGGCATCCACGTCCAACTGTGATGCTGCTAGGCGTGATCCCGTCGACGCGGACCAGTTCGCCATCGATGCTGGCGAGCGTTCCGATCTCGACCTCGCCGATGTCGCGCCAGCTGGTGACCGGGACCACGCGCGCTTCCGGGCTGTCTGTCACATCCGCAGCGACCAGTGCGGTCGGGGCGAAAGCGACCACCCCCTCCTGCGCGGGTCCGGTACCGGGATCGATCCAGAGCTGGGCCGCCAGGGCATCGGCGCTCGGGCGTTCGCCAGTGGCGACCAGCGCGCCTGCATCGGGATCTTCGGCAAGGCGGCGGTCGGTCTCGCTGTGGCCAAGCTCGCGGACAAGGAGCCAGTACGGCGCTTCCTCGACCATGCGGCGCGCGAGTGCCCGCGGCGGGGCGGCGACGCCGGTTCCAGTGGGCATGCGCCCGCCCGCGATGGCGGTCGCGCCCAGCGCGAAGACATCCTCGGCGATCTTCAGCCGGATGCCGTTGTCGCGGCCATCGCCCTGTCCGATCTCGGAAATCCGCATCACGACGTCATCCAGCCCCAGCCGCGTCGAACGCAGCCGGATCACATCGCCGGGCCCGAGGTCTGCACCTTCGCGGTTGACGACGATCTCACCGGTCAGGAGGGGGGCGGACAAGGCACGCAGGTCGCGCTCGGCGACGCGCACCGCCAGCCCTTGATAGCGGATGCCAGGATAGTCCAGCGTGGTCGCCAGTACCTCGCCCATCACCTGGACGCGGGCGGTGTCCGTCACTGAAACCGCGCCAGTGTCATCCGTCCAGGCGTCGGTGAACCGCACTGTGACGCTGTTCACCAGATCGGAGGGCGACCGGCGGCCCAATCGGCCCCAATCCACGACATTGGTCTCGTCGAAGAGCGGCAGCGTTGCCGCGGTGTAATCCGCCCGGATCAGCTTCAGCTCCCAGAGCCCGGTGCGCCTGTCGATGAACAGCGTGGCATCGATATGGTCGAGGACGCTCGCGATGAACTCCTCGATGGACGAGTCCTGCTGCCAGATCAGCGAGAGGCCGAAGCCCTCAGTGTAGAGCGCATCCGCCGCGGTGGTGAAACTCGCCCCGATCTCGACCGAGGAGTAGCCCAGCCCCCAATCCCGGTTGGTCAGGCATTCGCGGATGATATGCGCCGGGTTCATGTCCGGGCCGTTGCCAAAGGCGCCGCGCAGGGAAGCCACCAGCGCCTGCGGGTTCCCGGGCGGGATCACCGGTACCCCATCGACGGGGGTGTTGTCGATGCGCGCGGTGTAGGAGGTGTCGGCCAGAGCGATGTTGAAGCCGTGGATGTCGGTGGGCGGCAGGGTGCGGATGATCGCGAGCGCCGCATCGACCGAGGAGACAGGTGACGGCTCACCATCGGTCACGAAAATGACGATCCGACGCTTCGACCCGCCGACCGCAAAGAAGGCGTTTGCCTCTGCGAAGGCGGCGTTGAAGCTGGTGCCGCCGTTGGTGAAGTTCGACAGCCCCAGCATCCAGGCCTCAAGCGCGGCATAATCGTCAGGGCCCGTGTTGCGCCGTTCGATGGACCCGGCGACTGCCACGTTCCAGAGCACGATGCGGATGTCGTTCGGCCGGTCGGGGTCCACGCCTGCTGCAATCTCGCGGATCAGGGCGGCGACGCCTGCCTTCTGGGCGGACATGCGTGTGCCCGACATGGAGCCCGAGACGTCGAGGGCGATGTAGATCGCCGCATCCGAGATGTTCGCCTCGGGCACGATGGCCGCCTTCTCAGGATACCATTGCGCCGCGCCTGCCTCGCCGGTCAGCACGCGCGTGAGACGGACGGCCCATGGCTTGAGATACGGGTTGATGCCGAGGTAGACCTGCCGCAGCACGAGGCTGCAGAGGCCGCGATAGGCGGGAACATCTCCACCCATGCGCGCGGCCAGATAGTCGTTTGGCCCCTGGCCCGGTCCGCCCATCAGCACATCGACATCGCCGCGGATGCCGCCCTCGCGACTTTCGCCACCGAAGAGGTCAGGCTTGTCGATACGGATGCGCCCACCCCCGGCACCGGTATTGCTGGCGCCGGTCGTGGCCTCGAAGACCTCAACGCTCTGGGTGGCAAAGCTCAGCGCCTCGGGCAGGACGGTCCAGCGCGTGATGTTGGTCGTGGCATCGAAGGTGACGGCCTGCAGGGTGATCGTCTGGCTCGACCCGTTGGTGAGGGCGAGGCGGTAGTCACGCCCGATGCGCACGCCCGCGCGGGTGCCGGGGAAGCTGATTGTTGCGCCGCTGTCGCCCGCCAGTGCCGCGGTGGCGGCCATCCCCGCGACGCTGCCGATGCGCGTCTCGACCGCCGCGCCGCCGCCTCCGGAAGAGCCCCCGCCGGTCGTGACGGACCAGGCGGTGCGACGGTCGACGAGGATCTCGCGGATGGCATCGACCGGCCCGTGACAAAGGGCCAGATGCACGCCCAGCGAATAGCGATAGCCGACAGTCTGGGCCTTGCTCCTACCGCCCATCGTCTGCCTCCGCGTTCGACATTTCTTGAGCAGCCTCTCGCGCTTCAGCCTGCATGATCACTGGTTCCACCAAGGCGTCGCCCGTGGCGCGGAGCGTCTCGACGTCGATGCCGCCGTCGAGAAACGCCTGCCAGTCCAGCCCATGCCGCCGAAACCATGGCCGGACGCCTGCAAGGCAGTAGCGCGCCGCGCGCAGGTCCTGGATCGTCACGCGGGTCACTTCTTGCCGCCTTTCTTCTGAATGGGATCGACCCTCAGGTCCCCGGCCCAGACGACGTTCGGGCCGGTGATCAAAACCGTGCCGAAGACGACCGGGATCGGTCGGCCTTCCTCGGCCGTGGGCAGCGCGAAATCGTCGAGCCCCGCGGCTTGGGGCTTCTCGACCTTGGGCCGCGGGCTCAGCGCATAGGAAATTGCCGAAAGCACGAGCCCGAGAACGAGCCGCGCGATGAAGGTCCAGACCATGATGGATGCTCAGACGATGCTACTGCCGCCGAACGGGTTGCGGCCCGGGATCTCGGGAAAGCCGCCGAAGTTCGGGAGGTTGCCGAACTTGGCGGCACAGGTGGCCGCGCGCAGGTCGCAGCCGGGAGCGATGTCCGCGACGATGGGGAGCGGAGAACCGGTCTCGGGATCCACCTCGGGCGTGGCCAGCGCCGCTGCAAGTTCCGGCATCGGGCGCGATAGCGTCAGGGTCGTTCTAACATGGCCGTTGACGAACCCAAGCTGCGCCCCAAACCTCAGCACCCCGCCGCGAAACCAGCCGTCAGGCTGTCCCGCCGCCTCCGGGATCGTCAGGGCATTGCCCGAGACGGACGTCACCGTCGCCGTTTGCCAGTGGAACGCGATGTCGAGTCCGCAACCGCGCCCGTAGAGCGCGTGGCGGCAGAGGCGCTGGTACTTTGCCCTGACCCCGGCCCGGCGAAGGGTGCTGAAGACGGATTCGCAGTTCAGAAGGATCCGCACCCCCTCGACCTCGGCGCCCACCACGCGACCCTTCCAATGCGCGACGGTCTCGCCCAGCACCTGCTCATGGCCGCGGAAGATGGTCAGCGTGACCGGCGTATTGCCCAAGGGCGCGAGGAACCGCCGCGCGAAGGGGTGCGACAGCGGCCAGGTCAGTTCCAGCCGCCCGCGTTCGATCTCGCTGGTCTGCACCACATCGCCATGGGAGATGGCGGCGGCCTCCCATGTGATCGTGTCGCCCTCGCTGGCTGCACTGGCCCAGTCGGTGGTCTGGCTGGTGAAGCGCCAGACCTGATCGCCCTCGACGAACTGGTAAAGGTAGTAGGGTCGGCCCTCTGCGGTCGAGGACTCGATGGTGGCGTAGGTCATTCGGAAACCTCCACGACCGGCAGGGTCACCTCACTCGCCACCGCCCCATTCCGGATCTCGATCCGATCTGCATCCGACCGCACCAGCGTCAGGAAATGCACCTTGGTTCCGATGGCCACCGGCTCGCCAAGGCTGGAGGACAGCGTCAGCCGATGATCCGCACCGTCCACCACCGCAGCGGTGATCGTCCGGAACCGAAACCCGCTCGGCATCTCAAGCAGGATCGCGCGCCCGACATAGGCCGCCAGGTCCGTGATGGGCGCCACGCGCATCAGCGTGGATCCGGAAGTCATGGCCGCACGCAACTGCAGTTCGCGCCCCCAGGTCGGCACCCAGAAGCTGGTTTGTCGGCCGCGCAACGACCACAGCCAGCGGCGCAACGCCCAACGTTCCGCCGCACCTTGCGCCTTCAGGGCGATCGCCTCGCCCCTCTCGTACATATCCCGCAGAGGTTCCACCACGACCGGCCCGAAGCCGTTGTCGACGTATTCGACGGCACGGCGCAAACTGGCGGTGATCGGCGAACGGGTCAGGCTCGGGTCGGTCTGGACTAGACGGCCGAGATAGGTCGGCATGATCGGTGCGGACAGATCAGGAGCATCGCGCAGCAGGAAGGTGGCCGTAACCATGCCGTCATTCTGGCGGCGACGTGCGATCTCGATGGGGGCAGACAGTACGCCGGAATGGACGGGTGCAACGGTGACGCGCGTCGCAGCTACGGTTGCTGCGGGCAACTGTGCGCCCACCGGTTCCACCAGGATCAGCCGATCCGCCTCGACGTCCGCGATCTCCGTGAGCGATGCCTCTCGTCCGTCCACCGCGACGGCCACAGCGTCCCCCGCCCGGAAATCCGCCACGCTGGTATCAGCGGCAATCTCCGTTGCCCCCTGCGCCACATCTGCCGTCGGCTGCACCGCCATATGCCAAAGCGGCACCCGCCACTCCCCGGCAAACCCTGCCCGCGACAGCTCCGCCGCGCGCGCCATGCCCAGCGCGTCGCAGCGATGCTGGAAAGTGACGATCTCGCGGGGACGGGACCGGAGTGCAATGCGCTGTTCGCCAGCCTGGGACTGCAGCACATCCGTGCGCCATTCCAGAAGCTCGGTGATCTCCTGCGCGGCCGGAAAGGGCCAGAGTTCAGGCATTGATGGCGCCCCGGTTGCGACGGATGACGTTCAGGATGGCCCGCTCGCCCGAGGGCGTGGCGAGATAGTCGCCGACGACGGAGGGGTCGAGCACATTGATGATGCGCGTCGACATCGAAGATGGCGCAGCTGCGCCATCGCCATTCATTTCCACACCAAGCCTGCCGCCCTTGCCACGACGCAGGGGAAGGATGGCCTCGGGCCCAGCCTCGCCCATCAGCCCCACGCCTTTGGCGAAGGGAAAGACCGTCGGCCGGTTCACGACACCACCCCGCGCGAAGGCGGTCAATTCCGCGCCACCGGCAAAGACCCCACCCTTGGCAAAGCCGAAGAGACTGGCGAAGAACCCGCCGCCGCCCCCGACACCTCCACCAGTGAAGGCATTAATCAGCGCGTTCTCGATGGGCTTGAAGGCCAGATCGATCAGTCGGGTGGCGAGGTTCTGCGCGATCCGCGAAATCGCCCCCGCGAAGGTCTCCCAGGTGAACTCCCCCGAGGTGAGGGCCTCCTTGATCGGGCCGGTGATGTCCTGCGCGAGGCCCTGGGCGATCTCGCGCGACTTCTCCTGCGCCTTGCGAACAGCATCGGCCGTGGCCTCCCAGGCATTCCTTGCCGCGTCAGCCCCCTCGCGCAGCGCATTGCCTGCGCCGCGCCCCGAACTGCCTGCGGCTTCGGCGGCCTCCCCAGCCCCCTGCAGGGCAGTGCCGAGGCCCGTCGCGGCAGTGTGTGCGTCCTCGAGCCCTGCTGCAGCATCAGTGCCGGATGCCGAAACGGCATCCCGCAGCGCGGCCACGGATTGCAGGGGCTCAGTCGCGGCCGTTGCCACTTCGCCCATCATGCCGCGCAGACGTGCAGCTTCGCCCCGCGCCGCCTCGGCTGCAGCGGTCAGGCCGAGATCGGGCGGAGCGATGGGATCGTTGTTGAACGCGGCCTCGAAAGCCGCCCGCGCCTCCTCCCCGGCATTTGCCGCAGCCCCCCCAAACGGGTTCTCGATCCCGCCGAGCTCGATGGTGCCGATCAGAGGTACCCGCTTCTCGATGCCCAGCACATCGAGACCGGCATTGATGCCTTCTAGGAAGCCGTCGATGCGCGCGGCCACGCCGTTCAGCATGGCCTCGACCCCGCCGATCAGCGCATTGGCCGCGCCGTAGGCGAACTCGCCGATGGTGGCAGGCAGGGCTGACCAAAGCACTTTCACCGCCTCCATCGCCCCCTGAAACGTGTTCAACGTCGCGTTCCCGAAGCCCACCACCGCTTCGAGCCCGGTCTGCAGCGCGGCGGTGATGCCCGCACTGATCTCGGCCCAGCCCGCCATGATTGAGAGGCCCAGCGCGACCATGCCAAGCTTCATCCGATCCCAGACCTCGCGAGCTACGTCGCCCAGAAGGCCCAGCGCGGCTCCGACGCTGCCCGTACCCTGAACCAGCCGCCCAAACTGGAAGATCAACTCGCCCGCGCCGACGATCAGCGCCCCGATGCCAGTGCGGATCAGCGCGCCGCGCAGGACGACAAGCGCGGTCGCGAGACTCCGAACCGAAAGTGCCGCCGCGGCTAGCCCCGCAACCCAGCGGCCCGCCATGACGCCCACGAACGCCGCCGCATAGGAGGCCATCCGCCCCAGGTTCTCGCCCAGCGCATCGAGGGCCGTCCGAAGCGCGCCGCCCTCGGAGGCCAGCGCCACGAAGGCTTCGGCAAGCCAGGTGACGGCAGGCGCCAGAGCGACGGCGATCTGGTTGCGGATCCCGTCAAAGACCATGCCGAGACTGCCCAGCGCGATCTGGGTTTGGTGCAGCGACGTCAGCGCCTCGCCGTCGAGGATCGCGCCAACGGAACGGGCCTGATCGCCGAAGCGGGTCATCTCGGCCCCGCCATCGCGCAGAAGCGGCAGGAGGCGCGTGGCGTCCGAGGCCATGGCCTCCAGATAGAAGGTCATCTCCTGCTGGCTGAGCCCTGCCTTCTCGAGCGAGGTCACATAGAGCTGCAGGGCTTCCGGCCCTGAGAGGCGGGCGAACTCTTCGGCCGTGACGCCCACACGCGGGGCGATCTGTTCGAAGAAATCCTTCATCGGCCCGCCACCGGTCTGCAGGAAATCCCCGACCCGGTCGTTCACGTCCTTCAGGATATCGGCAAGCTTCTCCTGCTCGACCCCGACCGTGCGGGCCCCCGCCGCCCAGCGCTGGAAGCTTTCCGGCGTGGCGTTTGCCACTTGCGTGAACTGCCGGATCTGGTCGGCGCTTTGGGCCGCATTGCGCACGATGATGCCAAGGCCTGCGGTGGCCGCGGACGCAGCCGCAGCCATGGCGATCCCGGCCCGCCGCGCAAAGGCGGCGAGCC
>NZ_PKRQ01000021.1 GCF_002855575.1 Tabrizicola sp. TH137
GGCTCGCCGCCTTTGCGCGGCGGGCCGGGATCGCCATGGCTGCGGCTGCGTCCGCGGCCACCGCAGGCCTTGGCATCATCGTGCGCAATGCGGCCCAGAGCGCCGACCAGATCCGGCAGTTCGCGCAAGTGGCAAACGCCACACCTGAGAGCTTCCAGCGCTGGGCGGCCGGGGCTCGCACGGTCGGGGTCGAGCAGGACAAGCTGGCCGATATCCTCAAGGACGTGAACGACCGGGTCGGGGATTTCCTGCAGACCGGCGGCGGGCCGATGAAGGACTTCTTCGAACAGATCGCCCCGCGCGTGGGCGTGACGGCTGAAGAGTTCGCGCGCCTCTCGGGACCGGAAGCACTGCAGCTCTATGTGACCTCGCTGGAGAAGGCCGGGCTCAGCCAGCAGGAGATGACCTTCTATCTCGAGGCCATGGCCTCGGATGCTACACGCCTTCTGCCGCTTCTGCGCGATGGAGGGGCCGAGATGACCCGTTTCGGCGATCAGGCGCGTGCCGTTGGCGCGATCCTCGACGGCGAAGCGCTGTCCTCGCTGCGCCAGACCCAGATCGCGCTGGGCAGTCTCGGCATGGTCTTTGACGGGATCCGCAACCAGATCGCCGTCGCTGTGGCGCCTGCCGTCACCTGGCTTGCCGAGGCCTTCGTGGCGCTTGCCTCCGAAGGCGGCGCTTTGCGGACAGCCCTTGATGCGCTGGGCGAGAACCTCGGCCGTATGGCCTCCTATGCGGCAGCGTTCGTTGGAGTTATGGCGGGGCGCTGGGTGGCGGGGCTGGCAGCTGCCGCGCTCTCCGTCCGTGGTCTCGCGACCGCGCTCGTCGTCCTGCGCGGGGCGCTGATCCGCACCGGCATCGGGGCGCTGATCGTCGGCGCGGGTGAACTAATCTTCCAGTTCGGACGGTTGGTGCAAGGCACAGGCAGTGTCGGGGCCGCGCTGGGGCTCCTCGGCGATCTTGCCCGCGAGGTCTGGGACCGCATGAAGCTTGGCACGGTCGCGCTGGGTCTCTCGATCATGGCGGGCTGGGCGGAGATCAGTGCGGGCATCACCGCCGCCTTGCAGACAGGGCTCGAAGCGGTAGTGGGCTTCGCGAGCGCGACGCTGAACACCTTCCAGGGGGCGATGGAGGCGGTGAAGGTGCTCTGGTCGGCGCTGCCTGCCACCATCGGCGAGTTCGCCTATGGCGCGGCCAATGCGCTGATCGGCGGGGTCGAGGCCATGCTGAACGGCGTAGCGGCGCGGATCGACGGCTTCCTCGAAGGGATCAACGCCGGTCTCGATGTGCTGGGCATCGAGAAGCGCGTGCCGCTGATCGGCACCATCGAGCTGGGTGGGATCGAGAACCCGTTCGAGGGGGCTGCGGCCAATGCCGGTGCGGAGGCGCGTGCGGCCTTCGAGGCGGCCTTCAACAGCGATCCCATCGCGCCGCCCGATCTGGGCCTGTCGGCGGCTGCCGAGGCGGCACGGGGCGAGGCCGCACGGCTGCGCGACATGATGGGCGAAGTGGCGACGGCGGCCACCGCTCCCCTGCAATCCGTGGCGGCCCTGCGGGATGCTGTTTCGGCGTCGGGGAGCGAGGCTGCAGCTGGGCTCGAGGACGCACGCACGGCCGCGAGCGGACTCGGGACCGCCCTGCAGGGTGCCGGGGAGGCCGCAGACGCCGCTGGCAGTTCGGGGCGCGGCGCGGGCAATGCCCTGCGTGAGGGGGCAGACGCGGCAAAGAATGGCTGGGAGGCCACAGCCGAGGCGGTGCGCAAGGCGCAGGAGAAGTCGCGCGAGATTGCCCAGGGCCTCGCGCAGGACATCACCGGCCCGATCAAGGAGGCACTGACCTCGGGTGAGTTCACCTGGGAGACCTTCGCCGGGGCGATTTCTCGGATCGCGCAGAATCTCGCGACCCGGCTGATCGATCTGGCCTTCAAGCCCATCGAGAACGCCCTGATCAACGCCTTCACTGGTGGAGGTGCTGGGGGCGGCGGCGGGTTCTTCGCCAGTCTCTTCGGCTTTGCCAAGGGTGGTGTCTTTGCGGGTGGCGCGGAACTGACCGCCTTCGCGCGGGGTGGCGTCGTGAACCGGCCGACGGTGTTTCCCTTCGCCAAAGGTGTGGGGCTCATGGGCGAGGCCGGGCCGGAAGCCATCCTGCCCCTGCGTCGTGGCAAAGGCGGCAGGCTTGGCGTCGAGATGAATGGCGATGGCGCGGCCGCGGGGTCCTCCATGTCGACGCGCATCATCAACGTACTCGACCCATCTGTCGTCGGGGACTATCTCGCCACGCCCTCGGGCGAGCGGGCCATCCTGAACGTGATCCGCCGCAACCGGGGTGCCATCAATGCCTGAACCGGACGACCGGCCGCCGCTCTGGCCCTTTCCGGCGGCGCAGGAGATCACCGAGCTTCTGGAATGGCGCACCGATGTGCTGCAGTCCGAGGCAGGCGAGCAGCGAATCGCGCTCCGGTCCACCCCGCGGGAGATCGTCACCTTCCAGCATCGCTGCGATGCGCTGGGCATGGCACGGGCGGCGGAGCTGGCGCGGGCGGGGTTTGTCGGGGAATGGCGGGTGCCGCTTTGGCACATTGCGGTGCAGCCGAATGTAGATCTGGCGCAGGGGGCGACCGAGATTGCCGTCGACACCGGCGTGGCGGATTTCCGGGCGGGGGACGCGGTGGCCATCGCCGTGGACGGGCGTGAGGCATCCGTCACGGAGATCGCAGTCGTCGAGACGGATCGGCTGATCCTGGTGGAACCACTGGCCGCACAGCTACCCGCAGCAACCGTGGCTGCGACGCGCATCGCCGTTGCACCCGTCCGTTTCGGCGTACTGTCTGCCCCCGTCGAGCTCGCACGTCGCCGCCAGAATGACGGCATGGTCACGGCCACCTTCCTGCTGCGCGATGCTCCTGATTTGTCCGCACCGGTCATGCCAACCTATCTCGGCCGTCCGGTCCAGACCGACCCGAGCCTGACCCGTTCGCCGATCACCGCCAGCCTGCGTCGCGCCGTGGAATACGTCGACAACGGCTTCGGGCCGGTCGTGGTCGAACCGCTGCGCGATCTGTTCGAGCGCAGTGAGGCGTTTACCCTGAAGGCGCAGGGCGCGGCGGAACGTTGGGCCTTGCGCCGCTGGCTCTGGTCTCTGCGTGGGCGGCAGGCAAGTTTCTGGCTGCCGACCTTTGGGCGGGAGCTGCAGCTGCGGACAGCAATGACGTCAGGATCCACGCTGATGCGCGTCGTGCCCGTTGCGGAACTGGCGGGTTATGTCGGGCGCGCGATCCTGCTTGAGATGCCGAGCGGGTTGCGGTTCCGGACGATCACCGCGGCTGTGGCGGATGGTGCGGATCATCGGCTGACGCTGTCCTCCAGCCTCGGCGAGCCGGTGGCCATCGGGATCAAGGTGCATTTCCTGACGCTGGTGCGGTTGGACGCGGATCGGATCGAGATCCGGCACGGGCCTGTGGCTAGCGAGGTGACCATGCCGGTCGTCGAGATCAAGGAATAGCGTAGGCTTGGGTTGCCATGCGGTCGCTGCACTTGCGAGGAAGTCGAGATGAAAACTGCCTCACGCCTTCTGTTCCCGTCCCCATGCCCAGCACTCTTCTTGGCACGAGCGATGAAATGCGCGGTCATCAGTGAAGTCGTACCCCAGTCGCCGCGCTCCATTGGCAAAACCGGAAAGAGCGGTGGGGTCAAGGTCGCCAACAAGGAGGTTCGGCTTGTTCACACAGATAGCGGGTAACATCGGCAGTCCGCGGGAATGGCAAAGATCCAGAAGCCGGTCCAGATGGCCATTGGGCCCGTTCATCTGGTGACGGGCGACACTCCATTCAACTCCGCTTGCCTCGGCAATCTGACCGTAAGAGGTACAGGTCTGCTTGATCGCGGCGTCTCGCAGTAGCCCGATTGACTTGTTGAAATCGAGACGCCCCTTGGCTTGTGCACGCCGCGCACGTTCTTCCAGAAGTAGCGGATAGATCGGACGATCCCGCGCATTCTGATCTTCGTGGTTCTTGATGAGCGCGTTGATCTGGGCGTCCGTTTTTGTGCTCAGGTCAATGTTCATCGTCATTCCTGCTAATGTTATCCCGATCAGCCAAACTGCGCCGTTACTTCAGCCAAGCCTATGGTTTGCCAAGCCTTTGCTCAAGCCAAAGGAAAGGCACTGTCGAACATCTGTCTTCGCCCCTTCCCAAGCGCGGGCCTCGTGCAGCGCAATGGCCGCGGGGCATGCGGTATCTCGAGCTGCAATCGGTTCATCCAAAATGACCTACGCCACCATCGAGGCCTCCCCTGTCGAGGGCCGCCCTTACTACCTCTACCAGTTCGTCGAGGGTGATCAGGTCTGGCGCTTCACCAGCCGGACCACGGATTGGACCAGTGCAGGCAGCGAGGGCGACACAATCAGCTGGGAAGCCGCCGCCATCTCCCATGGTGATGTCGTGCAGACCAGCGAGATCGAACGCGGGAGGCTGGAACTGACCTGGCCTCTGTCGCATCCTTTCGCACGCCGCTTCATTGCCCCCTTGGGAAATACGCCCGTGACGCTGACCATCTTCCGTGGCCATGAGCAGGTTTTGGGCGAGACCGTCGCGTATTGGAAGGGCCGTGTGGTTGGGGCCGAGATCGAGGGCGTGCGAATCCTGCTGAACTGCGAGTCCGTCTTCAGCACCCTGCGCCGGGCCGGGGTGCGCGCAAAGTACCAGCGCCTTTGCCGCCACGCGCTCTATGGCCGAGGTTGCGGGCTCGATATCGGGTTCCATTGGCAGACCGGCACCGTGACGGCCGTCGCGGGTAATGCCCTGACCATTCCCGAGGCGGCGGGCCAGCCCGATGGCTGGTTTCGCGGAGGGGTGCTGAGGTTCGGGGTCCAACTTGGGTTCGTCATCGGTCATCTTGGAACGACCCTGACCCTGTCCCGGCCGATACCCGAGGTTTCGGCGGCGCTGGCCGCTCCCGAGGTCGATCCTGAGACCGGCGACCCTTTGCCCGTAGTCGCTGATATCGCGCCCGGTTGCGACCTGCGTGCGGCCACCTGTGCTGCCAAGTTCGGCAACCTCGCGAACTTCGGCGGCTTCCCCGAGATCCCCGGCCGCAACCCGTTTGGCGGCAGTTCAATCGTCTGAGCATCCATCATGGTCTGGACCTTCATCGCGCGGCTCGTTCTCGGGCTCGTGCTCTCTGCGATTTCCTATGCTCTGAGCCCGCGGCCCAAGGTCGAGAAGCCCCAGGCCGCGGGGCTCGACGATTTCACGCTGCCCACGGCTGAAGAAGGCCGACCGATCCCGGTAGTCTTCGGCACCGTGCTCATCACCGGCCCGAATGTCGTCTGGGCCGGGGACCTGAGGGTTGATCCGATCCAGAAGAAAGGCGGCAAGAAGTGACCCGCGTGATGATCCAGGACCTGCGCGCGGCGCGCTACTGCCTTGCAGGCGTGCGGCCATGGTTTCTGCGGCATGGGCTGGACTGGCAGGCGTTTCTCGACGGCGGCATCGACGTCGAGACGCTCCGCGCCACGGGCGACGCCTTGGTGGAACCGGTGATCCTGCAGGCTGAAGCACGTGCGTCGATGATGCCGGAGGCCAGCGTTGGGCGGTAGGAGCAAGGCCCAGACTGTCGGCTATCGCTACTCGCTGGGCGTGCATCTTGCGCTCTGCCATGGGCCGGTCGACGCCATCCGCGAGATCCTCGTCGACCGCCGCACCGCCTGGTCCGTCACGACCGGCGGGGGATCTTCGGGAGGCGGGGGCGCAGCGGTCGAGACCCGCATTGGCACCGTCACGGGTATGGCCGCCACCGCGGCACTTGCGGGCGACAGCGGCGCTACCCTCAGCTTTCCCGGCACGCAGGCTGGCGTCCGCATCGGACGCGATTACCGCCTGGCCCTCGCCAACGGGTCGAGCCAGACGATCACCCTGCAGGCCGTCACCTTCGATGCCGCGACCAACATCACGCGCTGGACGGTCCTGCCTGAGGCGCTGAGCTTCGCCGCCCAGACCGTCGAGGTGTTCGAGGCCACGACCGGCGCCAGCAATACCGGCGCGGGTGGCGGCCGCATCCGGATCGACAAACCCGACCTTTTCGGTGGCGAAAGCCGGGAGGGTGGTATCCGCGGCGATGTCGATGTGCTGATGGGCGGACCGGGCCAGGGGCCGAACGACTACCTCACCGCGCGCATGGGCGGGGATGTGCCTGCTTACCGTGGCCTCTGCAGCCTTGTCCTGCGACAGGTCTATCTTGGCATCAACCCGTATCTCAAGCCATGGGCTGTGCGCGTCACCCGCGTGCTGACTGGCGAGGCAGGCGCGGCACAATGGTATCCCGAGAAGGCCGCCATCGTCCCGGAGGCCAACATCTCGGATGCGGCGATCTACATCGCCCTCGACGTTTCGGGCTCCATGTCGGGAACCCGCATGTCGGCACAGAAAGCAGGCGTCGCGGCGCTGATCCGCGAGATTGCCGCAGGCGTGGATCCCGACCGACCCAACGACATCCGGATCGTCCTCTGGAACGCGGCAGTCGCCGGATCGATCGAGCGGCGCAACATGGGGCCTGCGGACTATGCCGCGCTCGAGGCCTGGATGCTCGGGATCTCCAACTTCACCAACGGTGGCACCAGCTTCAACGCGGCCTTTGCCGAGGCAAATGCCTTCTTCGCGGGTGGTGGGTCCAAGCGCCGGATCGTCATCTTCGTGACCGATGGTGAGCCATCGCCCGTCTCCTCGGTCGATGCGGCCCTCGCTATCATCCGCACCCTGCCGCCTGCCGATATCTTCGGCTTCAACATCTCGCTCGCGAACACGTCCTACACGGCCCAGATCGACAACACCCCCGTCGATGGCGTGCCAGTGATTCCGCCCGGCAATCCGCAAGCGCTGGTCGCCTCCCTGCGCGGCGCCTTCGGCAACGGCCCGGACATGAACCCGGCTCATATCATCCGGGAATGCCTCACCAACCGGGATTGGGGACTGGGCTATTCCTCGGTCGAGATCGGCGCGAGTTTCACGGCGGCGGCGGATGCGCTCTATACAGAGGGCTTCGGCCTCTCGCTGATCTGGCAGCAGGACTCCTCCATCGAGGAGTTCATCGCCAGCGTCCTCGACCATATCGACGCCACGCTCTTCATCGACCGGCGCACGGGGCTGTGGGAGTTGAAGCTGATCCGGGCAGATTACACCGCAGCAACGCTGCCCTTGTTCGACGAGACCAATGTGGTGGATTGGGGCCGTCTTGGTCGCCGATCCCCGTCCGATCTCGTGAACTCAGTGACAGTACGTTTCACCGATGCCTGGACCGACGACACCGGAGCGGTTTCTGTGACCGACACGGCCCGCGTCCAGTCCATGGGCGAGGTGCTGGCGACCACGCTCGACTATCCCGGCATCCGCTATCAGGGGCTCGCCGTCCGGGTCGCCGAACGCGACCTGCGCGCTCTATCCGCCCCGCTCCTGACTGGCGAGATCGTCGTCAACCGCGAAGGCGCCGATCTCGGACCCGGCGATGTGATCCGGCTGCGCTCGACACGTCTGGGGCTTGCCGATGTGGTGATGCGGATTTCCGAGATCGGACAGGGCGATGGTCGCGACAACGGCATCCGGCTGAAGATCGCCGAGGACGTCTTCGCGCTGGGCACCACCGCCATCGCGGGCGGACGGATGCCGACCGGCACCGGTGTGGCCGCCCCGCCGCGGGCACTCGCGCGCCGCATGGTCGAGGAAGCCCCGTACTGGCTTCTCGTCCGCGAGCTTGGCCACAGTGAGGCCGACCGGCGCCTTGCCGAGGATCCGGATGCAGGCGCGCTGGTCGCCACCGGCGAACGCCCCAGCGCTGATGCGTTGGCGGCCCAGCTCTGGATCGATCCCGGCACCGGCCCCGCGCAGGAGGGCGTGGTTGCTTTCGCCCCGACCGCACTGCTGGCCTCGGACCTGACCGACAGCCCGGAAGCGTGCGTGATCCCGGTCACCGGCTGGCGTGATATCGGCGAGGTCGAGATCGGAACGCTCGCCAGCATCGATGGCGAACTGGTCCGCGTGGATGGGATCACGCCCACCAGCATCACAGTTGGACGTGGATGCCTCGATACCGTCCCGCGCGCGCATCCCTCGGGCACGTCGGTCATTTTCTTCGATGGGGTCGCGCGGATCACCGAGGACAGCTGGGCGGCGGGCGAGACGCTGGCCGCCCGCCTCCTGCCCGAGACCGGGCGCGGCACGCTGGCATTTGCGCTGGCACCGGAAGATGCCGTGACGCTGGACCGTCGTGCGATCCGGCCGCTGCCGCCCGGGCGTGTACAAGGTAACGGCAGCTTCGCCCCGAATGTCGATGCGCTCGTCATTGGCAGTCTTGCCCTGACCTGGACCCATCGGGACCGGCTGACGCAGACCAGTCCCGTGATCGTCGATCACACCGGCGCCTCCATCGGGCCGGAACCGGGGGTCAGCTACATCATCGAGGTGCGCTGGGTAGACCCGGACACGGGTGTAGCCATCCTGCCTGCGGGCGTGGTGATTGATGCGGGCAGTGCCGCCAGCTGGACCCTCGCGCCTGAGGCCATCCCGGAACTCGGCGCCCCGGATCGGACGGCTGAGATCGAACTGGCCGTCCGCTCGCGGCGTCTGGTCGAGGGAAGCTGGGTCACGGATCGCGAAGCGCGCTGGTTTCGGCTGACGGCACCCTTCGCCGCCGGATGGGATCGCGGTTGGGGTTTCCTCTGGGGCACCTGACCCCGGAATTCACGATAACGAGCGAGGACGAGCATGCCGGAACGGATCATGCCGGGATTGGGGCTGCGCGCCTTCTACGATCCCGGCCAGCGGAACTGGGGCACCAGTCTTAGCGAAGACCTGCGACGCCTGTCTGCGCTGGTACAGCCGCGTGCCACGTCACGGACTGCAGCACTTCCTGCCACCGGCACCGCGGGCCAGGTCGCCATCGTGCCCGCCGCAGACGGGGTCAACGCCAATGCGCTGGCGCTCTGGGACCAGTCACCCGCCGGAGCCGCGGCATGGGTCTATCTCACCCCGCAGGAGGGCTGGCAGGTCTGGATCGTCGATGAGGCGCGGCATGTGCGTTTCGCGGCCGGATCATGGGTCGAGGTGCCGCGACCAGGCATCGTGCGCATCCGGACCCTGACCGCCACCAGCCATACGCTGGGAGCCGTCGATCTCGGTAGCATCATTGAGACCACCGGTTCCTCAGCTGTCACAGTGACCATTCCCCCAGAGGCGACCGTTCCCTTCGAGTTCGGCGCGCTGATCAACGTGACGCAGGTTGGCGCCGGGGTCGCGACAGTGACGGCTGCGGCAGGGGTATCGCTTAATGGCGTGGTGGGCGGTTCCGTTGCCCTCGACGGCCAATGGTCAGGGGCGGCCCTCGTGAAACGCGGCGCCGATGCCTGGATCATCCAGGGTGCCCTGGCAGGAGCCGTCGCATGAGCCTTCTGATGATGCGCGGCGCCATCCTTGCCCAAGGCGGCGATGCCGCACCACCGGTCGATATCGGCGCAGTCTGGCAGCTGGACACCACTCGCCGCCCTTCGGGTTATACCCTGTCGAACGGCAATCAGACCGCCGTCAACACCTCGGGCGGCACGAACTACCTGCGCTGGGTGCCGACCGCCAAGGCGATCCTGCCCACGGATGGGCGGCGCTATTGGGAAGTCCTTTGCGCCCCGGGTGCCGCAACCTTCGACGGCTACATAGGCGTCGTCGCGGCCGCACAGCGTGAGGAGTTCAATGCAGGCCTCAACCCCATCACGCTGGGCTCGATCGGCTGGCGTGGCACAGGGGCGCTCTGGTCCTCGGCAACTACAACGGCCCAACAAAGCCTGACTGGTCTGCCGACCTTCGGCGCGAATGATGTGCTGATGTTCGTCCTCGATCCGGCCCTCGGCCGCCTCTGGATCGGGAAGAACGGAGTCTGGCGCGACGATCCGGTGAGCGGCGCCGCGACCTGGACCGCAGGCGGAAGCTCGGCCTTCTATCCGCAAATCCAGGGGCGCAATCTAGGCGATGGCGGCACGCTTCGCTCGCTCCCCTCTCAGTTCAGCTACCCCGTGCCTCCCGGCGTGACGGCGCTTGGTTACCTCGATCCCGACCTCCGCATCTTCGACGCCGCAGCCTTCCTCGAGATCGGCTGGGATCGAGGCCTCAGCGTAGCGGGAGCCTCCCTCTGGATCAGCCGGGGTGGCGGGGCACATCTCACCGCCGCAGATACCGCGTTTTTCATCGAGCACGGTGGGGGCCGCGGGGCCACCTGGACCCAAGCTAACCTCTACATCGAAGTGGAACTGCCATGAGCTACATCCTGCATCTCGGCCACCAGCCGACCGACGTCTCGGGCATCTCCGGACTCTTGAACACGACCGCCATCGGGTTCGACGCCAACCTCGACGTGAACGGCATCCGTTTTAGTGGATCGCGCAGTTTCGCGATGCCGTTTTCCCTCGGATTTGCGGCACCCTCTGGCGATCTCTGGCTGGGGTTTCGGTATGTTCCGCCGAGCGGGGAAGCCGACCTCATCACCGAAGGCAATGCAGGGTTCGTCGATTTCTACGACGCGAACTTCGTCCGGATCGCGCATATCCAGCCTCTCACCAGCACCCGCCGCCATCATGCTATCGCCCGTGGCGACACGGTCGTTCAGGGCAACTCGAGCTACAGCCCGCCGAATGGCCAGCCGCAATGGATCGACGTCCGCGTGGCGGTGGGGGCCAGCATCATCATCGACTTCTACGTCGACGGCGTTCTCCAGAGCACGGCTACAGCCGCCAACTCCCAAGGCAAGGGCAAGCCGGTCCAGATCGTGTTCCCGAATGTCGGACTTCACGGCTCTGCCAGCAGCCGCACCTGGTACTATGCGCATTTCGCGGTGCTGGACGGGGTATCGACTATCGGGCGGCGCTTCGTGCGGCGTACCCCCAACGCCATCGCGACCCTCAGCCAGATGGTGGGCAGCATCGACGCGCTGAAGGACGAGGATGTCGGCACACGCGTGTCCAGCAACACGGCCGGGCAGCGGCTATCCTTCTCGCTGACCGGGCCGACCGGGCCTGCGGCTGTCGCAGCCATCGCGGGCGTGCATGTGAAGCAGATCGCACAGGCGGGGACAGTGGGGCCGCAGATGGTCGCGGGTTTCCTGCGCATAGGTGGGGTCAACCATGATGCGGCCCCGGTAACCGTGCCGTCTCTTGCGCCGAGGTCGGTCTATTCCACATGGGCGCTGAACCCCACGGACAGCAGCGCCTGGACATCGGTCACGGTGCCTGCCGAAGTCGGGATCCTTTCCGCATGAGCCCGCGCCGTTCCGGAGATGGCCATGTCCGCATGCCGGATGCCGAGTTCGAGGAACTCCTCGCGCGGGCGGCAGAAGAGGGGGCGAAGCGGGCGCTGGCCGACGCAGGGCTCGACGGCAAGGAAGCTGCCCTCGACATCCGCGATCTCCGTGCGCTGCTCGATGCCATCCGCTTCGTGCGCCGCACTGCCGTCCAGAGCGCGGTCCACCTGATCACCACCGGCGTGATCCTGGCGCTGCTCGCAGGCATCGCGATCAAGCTGAAGATCTTTGGCAGCGCACCCTGACGGGGAGGCACTGCTGATTTCATCATCAAAATCACCACCTCGCCCGCCCCCAAGGCGGGTTTTTCCATTTGGAGGATCCACCATGCCGACCCTGTCTTTCCCCACCTGGCGCGACGTTCCCGAGAAGGCGTGGCGCTGGTCCAGCTTTTCGCCCGCGGAGATCGCCTGCCGCGGCACCGGCGCGATCAAGATCAACACCGAGGCGATGGACAAGCTGCAGGAGCTGCGCGACCGCCTCGGCAAACCGCTGATCGTCCGATCCGCCTATCGCAGCCCCGAGCACAACCACGCTGTCGGCGGGGCCCCGGCCTCGAAACACATGCAAGGCACCGCCTTTGACATCGCCATGGCGAACCACGATCCTGCGGCCTTCGAGGCAGCGGCGCGATCGGTCGGGTTCCTCGGCTTCGGATACTATCCCCGCTCGGGCTTCATGCACATCGACCTCGGGCCCGCCCGGTCCTGGGGCGATCCTTTCCCAGTGCGGCCGGTGCCGTTTGCACCGGAACTGCCGCCTGCGCGCGAGGTTCTGTCGGAAAGTCGCACGCTGCGCGGTGGTGGGGCGGCTGGAGTGGCGACGCTGGGCGCGGCGGGCGTAGAGGTGGCGCAGAGCGTCCTCGCCGAGACTCAGACCGCGATCCTGCCGCTCGTGCCGTATCTTGATACGTTGCGCTGGGTGTTCATTGCCGTCGCTCTCGGCGGCATCGCGGTGACGATCTACGCCAGGCTCGATGACTGGAAGCGGGGGCGGCGATGATCGGTGGGCTCCTCACCGTGATCGCCACAAGCCCATGGATACGGGCGGCGCTGCGCCACGGCGCCATCATCCTCGCCGTGCTCCTGTTCCTGTTTTCGCTTCGGCGGTCTGGCGAGCGCGCGGGAAGCCTCGCCGATCGTCTTGAAACCGCGGAGAAGGCCAATGATGTCCAACGCCGGATGCTGGAAGCGGCGGCTCGCCGTCCCCGCGATCGCGACGATCTCGCTGACAGGCTGCGCGGCGGTGAGTTCTGAGGACAGCAGGCTCGCGACGTGCCCGCCCGTGGTCGAGTATGGCCGGGAGCTCCGGGCGCGGGCGGCCGAGGAACTGGCTGGGCTGCCGGAGGGATCGGTGATCGTGGAAATGCTGAGCGATTACGCCGTCATGCGCGACCAGGCGCGGGCCTGTGAATAGCGTAGCGTGCTCCGCTCAGGATCGACGTGCGTTGTTGTCGCCAATCTCGATCTGAAGTTCTTCTGTTCGCAGCCAGATCGACAGGCTTTCCGTCGAGGCTGCCACCTGTTCCGGCTTCCGCAGGGCGCACTCCCATACCGTCGCCACGCGCCACCCTTCTTCGAGGAGGCTTGTGCGAACGGCGCTGTCTCGAGCGGCATTCGCATCGAACTTCGCCCGCCAGAACTCTGGCCGGGTTGCCGGTACGGTCGCGTAGCGGCACCCCTCGTGTCGGTGCCAGAAGCAGCCGTGCACGAAGACCACGGCGCGGTGCTTCGGAAGGACAAGGTCCGGTCGACCGTGAACCTTGCCGGAATGAAGCCGGAAGCGGAAACCGCGCGCGTGCAATGCCCGCCTGAGAGCCAGCTCGGGCCTAGTGTTCTTTCCCCTGATCCCCGACATCATCCGGGAACGGGTCTCCTGATCCACGATATCGGTCACATCCGTCCTGGTTTTCGTCCCTGAACCTAGTATACACCGGCTGAATGAAATTCGTCAGGAGCCTGATTTGCCTTCCACTTTCGCCATTGTCGATCTGTTTGCCGGCCCGGGCGGACTTGGCGAGGGGTTCGCTTCCCTGGTCGAGGACGGCCATGCGCCGTTCCGGATCGGCATTTCGGTCGAGAAGGAGGCGTCGGCTCATCGGACCCTGACGCTGCGCGCCTTTCTGCGCGAGTACCGTGCACGTCATGGCGTCTTGCCGAAAGAGTTCATCGATTTCCATGCCGGGCTGGCATCCGAACCGGACTGGTCAGCCGTCGATGCCGAAGCGTGGCAGCATGCCATCGACGAAGCTCGCGCGCTTGAGCTCGGCACCGGGGCCGCGGCGACCGCCATAGATCGTGCCATCGCGACGCTGAAGGCAAAGTACGACGACACGATCCTGATCGGCGGCCCTCCCTGTCAGGCCTATTCCCTGGTGGGGCGCGTCCGCTCCAGAGGCAAGGTCGGCTACGTCCCGGAGGAGGATGCGCGGCACTACCTCTTTCGCGAATACATCCGGGTCCTCGACAAGCTTCGCCCCGCCGCCTTCGTGATGGAAAACGTCAAGGGCATGCTCTCGTCCACGGTCGAGAGCCGACTGGTTTTCGAGATGCTGATGGAGGATCTGTCGTCGCTCGGCACGGGTCACGCCCATCACTACGAACTTCGTTGCGTCCGGGTAGAGGATGGCAAGGCCAGCCTGCAGGCGGCCGCACAGCCCTCGGACTTTATCGTGCGCGCCGAGGCGTTCGGAGTCCCACAGCGTCGCCACAGGGTGATCATTATCGGCATCCGTTCGGACCTCGCAGGACGGGCCGCCGATGCGGAGATCGCTGTATCCGGGATGGCGCGGACTGTCCGCGATGTCATCGAAACGATGCCCGCCTTGCGAAGCGGCATCAGCCGCGGGCGCGACGATGCGGCTGCCTGGCGAGGAGAAGTCCTCGACGCCGCCAAGCTGCTGGCCGGCATCTCCAAGGGGAAGGAGAAACGTGCGCTCCGTGAAGCGTTCCTGACCGTTTCGGAGCGAGTGAAGGAAAACACGCCTACCGTTCGGGTAGCGACACGTTTGCCGGATGGCTATGGCACTTCGAACGATGCGTTGCTCAAGTGGATCGAACGACCAGAACTCCGCGCGATCGCCCAGCACGAGACGCGCGGGCACATGGCGTCGGATCTGGGCCGTTACCTGTTTGCTGCCGTGTTCGGGGCCGTCTTTGGTTACAGCCCGAAGGCTGCCGATTTTCCTCTGGTGCTCAGCCCCGATCACCGCAACTGGCACAGCGGTGTCTTCAATGACCGCTTCCGGGTTCAACTGGCGGACGAGGCATCGACCACGGTCACGAGCCACATCTCGAAGGATGGTCATTACTTCATCCATCCCGATCCTGCGCAGTGCCGCAGCTTGACGGTGCGTGAAGCTGCACGTCTGCAGACATTCCCTGACGACTACCTGTTCATCGGCAACCGGACCCAGCAGTACGTTCAGGTTGGGAACGCCGTGCCGCCGTTCCTAGCAAAAAAGCTGGCTTCCCTACTAGCTTCGGCATTGGATGTTACTACTTGAGGCCTTTCCGCCACCCAAGCGATCAAACGAGAAGAATTGCCGACAACGTGTTACTCTATCGAGACATCAAGACTTATGCCGATCAATTCTCCGATGCTCCTGAGGATCGCCCTTTTGTCCTCGGCGTTGAAATGCGTGATCAAGTGCAGATTGCCAATTTGCGCTGAAGAGTACTTCTCTGATTTCGTCGTGGAAACAAGCGGAAGTCCATACCTCTCCAAACCGAGATCTTTAATCTTCTCGACGCCAATCTTTGCAATACATAGCGCAAAAGTCTCACTTGAAGAACCTTCACATATCGTTGTTCCATCATCAAAAGTCACCACAAGCTTCTTTGGTGCAGACCTCTTGTGGCCCGGGGTGGGTGGCAATTTTTCTGTTGATGGAGATCTTCCGCTGGAGTGTGCCGGGTCCAAGATGGAAGTCCACTCCATCTGAAGTGCCCGCAATTTTTCAAAAAATCTGGAAAGAACCTTCCCTTGCTCTGCTTTCTCACTCGGATATACCAAGTTTCTCACATAGTTCCGTATTTGTGCCGCAAACACCGTGTGGTGGTCATCGATGCGATGGAAGCTGCGGTGCGTCTTGCGGTGGCTGCAATTGGCGTCAGTACCCCGCAAAAGCGGCGGCAAATGGGGTCACATCAAACAATCCCGCAATAGGCAGAACAGGCAGCAGTTGCACCGACGGCCATGTTCAATGCCCGGATGTCAGCGGCAGGGCTTTGCCACCCCTGTCGCAATGACCTGCATGGGATTCTGCTGACAGGGGTCTTGATCCGGCAGGGCAGGCTTTGACTGTGCCCACATATCTTGTCCCGCGTTTGGCAAAGGGCTTTACGCACGCCATGGCGTTTTGCGCCTAACGGGCGCCTTGGGCAAGATTTCTGGCTTCAGGGCGGGCACGCAGAGTCAGCATTGCCCATGCTCCAACCAGCGGCCCCGGCAGCAAAAAGAGAAAGGCCCATTGCCAACCGCCGATCAGCTCTGCAAAGAGAGGAAGGCCCCAGATGGCCAGCACGGTCAGCGCAAATCCGATCCCCATCTGCAATGTCAGGGCGGTGCCAACAAATGCGCTGTCGGCCAGTTCTGTCACCGCTGCTGAAAACTGGGCGCTGTCACCGACCACCGAAATTCCCCAGACAACAGCCAAAAGCCCGAGGATGAACGTGGGGCCATCAAAGAACAGCCCGATCAGGGCTGCACAACCCGCCGACACCAGCATCATCCCTGCGCAGGTCAGGCAGCGCCCTATGCGATCGGACAGCCAGCCACCCAACAAGCACCCCAGGACACCTGATGCGATGACAATAAAGCTGAACATGGACGCTGATCCAAAAGGAAAGGTATTCAGACCCGCCTCGGCCGCAGTGGCAAAGGTCACAATCCACGCCCACATGGCATAGAGTTCCCACATATGCCCGAAATAACCGATATTGGCCAGAAGCAGCGGCCTGTTGGAAAAGACTGCCAACGCTTTGCGTGGGTCGAAGCTGGCCTTGCCAAAAGGATGAGGGCCTTCATGTAACAGGGTCGCGAACATCAGGGCTGCGACCAGAGCCGAGATCGATGTTGCCCAGACCACCGCACGCCAGTCCAGCCCACTGGTCATTGCGCGCACCAGATGCGGCATGGATGACCCCAGCGTCAGCGCGCCAATCAGGAAGCCCAGTGCAAGTCCACGCCCCTGTACGAACCATGTTGCCATCAACTTGAGGGCGGGCGGGTAAACCCCCGCCAGAGCCATGCCGGTCAGAAAGCGTAGGGCAATCGCACCCTCTGGCCCCAAAAAGGGCAGTGCTGCATTGGCCAGTGCAGCCAGCACCGCTGATGCAGTCATCAGCCGGTGCATGGAGATAATGTCGGGCAGGTTGACAAGCGATGCGCCGATTGCCCCCACGACGAAACCGACCTGCACAGCATTGGTCATCCATGCCGCCTGTGACGCTGACAGATTCCATTCTACGATCAATGCGGGCATGATCGCGGTTGCCGAAAACCATGTTGCAAGCACGCCGACAACACCGGTGCAGATGATTGCCAGTATCCGCCAACGCAAGACGGCCTGTGGCGCGGTGGTCATGTCAAAGCCCTTTCAGCTGCATCCGGTAAATCTCGCCCCTCTTTCACCGACATTCCCCAAGTGGCCTGCCGCTTGACTTCAAGATCGCCTGATTTTGCTCGCTGGGCAAGCGTTCTTCGCCCCGAGCGGTGTCTGTCGTCGCG
>NZ_PKRQ01000022.1 GCF_002855575.1 Tabrizicola sp. TH137
GCTGCCTCGCAACGAACGGTCTGACAGAACGTCAGGGGGGTCAAAATTGGACGCCGATACCCCGCCTTAGGGGGTCAAAATTGCACGCCGAAACACATTCAAGGCGCGTGTGGCGTTGGAAGCCGTGAAGGGAGAGCGCACAGCGTCGGAACTGGCCCGCCGAATATGGCGTGCATCCGACGATGATCCATCAATGGAAGCGGTCGTTTCTGGAGGGTGCGGCAAGCATCTTCGAACGCGGCAGTAAGGCTGCAGTGGCAGCCGAGGTTGCCGAAGAAACGGTGCGCGACCTGCATCCCAAGATCGGAGAACTGGCTGTCGCTAACGATCATTTGTCGAGAAAGCTCAAGGTGATCCTTCATTGCCCGCAACACCGCGCCCCGTCGTTGCATCGGCGTCGTCAGGGCTTTCCCAGCAAATCTTTCAGAACCACATTGTCGAGCATGGCATCCGCCAGCAGGCACTTGAGCTTGGCATTCTCGTCTTCGAGCTGCTTCAGCCGCTCGGCGTCGGAAAGGCCGATCCCGCTATACGTGGCCTTCAGCTGGTAAATGGTCGCATGGCTCAACCCGTGCTTTCGGCAGAGATCGGAGGTCGGCAAACCAGTCTCCTACTTCTTGATCATCCCGATGATTTGCGCCTCAGTGAAACGGCTTCTCCTCATCTCGTCTGCTCCTTCTCAGGTTGGGCCGACTCTACATCACAGCGAGGGAACTTCCAGGGGTCAGGTCACCGGCAGCGGTGCGTGAGACGGTCGAGCAAGGCCGTAGCCATCTAGGCGTCACCGAAGACCGTGGCCCATTCGCTGAAGCTGAGATTGGTGGTGATGGCAACGCTGGTGCGGCTGATGAAGGGCATGGGGATTGAGGGTGTTATCCGAGGAAAGCCGCACCATACGACGATCCCGGATTACAATGCACCGTGCCCGCTGGACAAGGTGAACCGCCAGTTCCGGGTGCCTGCGCCGAACAGGCTGTGGGTATCGGACTTCACCTATGTCGCCTTCGTTATCGACGCCTATCCCTTGCCCGTGTTTCCGGCCTTGGCGATGCTGGCGGCAGATCGGTTCCTTTCCAGTCTGAACCTTAGCTGCGGCTTGGCTCTGGGAGCATTGGCGGTGGCGGTCATCGGGCTTGCCGTTCTGGCGAGCCTAATCGCTGTCCTGACCCGCGACAGATCATTCAACGCGACTGCCTTGGTGATGGTGGCAGGTGGCCTGGTCAGCGCGGCGCTGTTTGCCCGCCAACTGGTCAGCGGCCAGCCGCATCGCCCATCTCGAAGCCGATGTCGAACGCTACATCACTGAGATGGTCCGCATCGACCGGCAGGAGGAAGGCGAGGCAAGGGCCGGAAAGGTCGAGCATCTGTCCGGCCGCTATGGCCGCATCCGACAGGAGATCGCGCGGCTCAAGGAGATGGACCAAGCCCTTGCCGACGCGCCGGACGGCCAGATCTCCCTGACGGACCCCGACGCCCGCGCGATGGCGACCAGCGCTCGGAACAGCGGCTTGGTCGGCTACAATGTGCAGAGTGCTGTCGATGTCGAGACGCATCTCATCGTCGCGCATGAGGTCACCAATCAGGGCTTCGACCGCGAACAGCTCAGCCCGATGGCCATCGCGGCCAAGGCTGCGCTTGGACGGGACGAGTTGCATGCCATCGCCGACAAGGGCTACTTCAACGGCCGCGAGATCCTGGCCTGCCATGAGGCAGGCATCACCATGACCGTGCCGCGGCCCGCGACCTCGGGCAATGCGGCCAAGGGCATGTATGTGAAGGCGGACTTCGTTTACGACGCCGAACGGGACGTCTATGTCTGTCCGGCTGGCGAGGACCGGACCTACCGCTACACGACCGAGGAACGCAGTATTCCAATCCGGCGATACTGGATCAATGGATGCAAGACCTGCCCGCTCCGCACCAATTGCACGACCGGCAACGAGCGGCGGATTTCACGCTGGGAGCGAGAGGATCTGGTCGACGACATGGATAGCCGCCTTGGGCGGGACCCGGACTATATGTCCCTCCGCCGCTGCACCGTCGAGCACCCGTTCGGCACGATCAAGGCGTGGATGGGCGGCACCCATTTCCTGACGCGAAGGCTGAAGAACGTCCGCAGCGAGATGGCGTTGAACGTTCTGGCCTACAACATCAAACGAATGGTTGCCCTGCTCGGCGTCAGAGGGCTGATGCGCGCGATGCAGGGGTAATCTGCATCATTCTGCGCTACATCGGGCCGACCAGCGGACGTCAGAACCCGGTCCCAGGGGCGCGGTGAACGCGATGTGCCCTCACTGCGAACCTGATCTCCGGAAATGCTGGGATCACCCACGCCCCTGACGTCGCTACCGCGTTTCCACACAGCCTCGGCCCAGAGCAGACATTGGCCCCTGTATTCTGGCATCACCACTGACCTAGTTTCGTTTAGGCCTACCCATCATAGAGGGCCTTGGGCTTCGCCGTGCAGAGCATTGATCTTGGCTGCAGAAAATCTGACGACACCTTAACTAAGTTCTTCCCGGCCTTATGCTAGGGAGAGTTGAATGTAAGGCCATCCGCGACCACGTGATCTCTTCTGACTGACTTCACGCTTTGGTGACTTGGTGCGGGAGATTTGAGGCGCTTGTGTAACGAAATGAAATCGGTCGCGAATAGGCAGTTAGGGAATGCGCAGTTAAATGGATGATTGGAGCAACCTGCTGGCCGCCGCGAACGCGGGTGATAACAAGTCCTATGCTACCTTTTTGCATAAGATAACGCCGGTCCTGCGAGGTGTCGTCCGGGCAAGGGGCGGCGGCCTGAGTGATGCGGCGTGCGAGGACGTGCTACAAGAGGTGTTGCTTGCGGTGCACCTGAAGCGGCACACTTGGCAGACCAATGCGCCGGTGCGGCCGTGGCTCTACGCCATCGCACGCTACAAGGTCGTCGATGCCTTCCGTGCGCGGGGTGGCAAGATAGAAGTGCCGATTGAGGATTTCAACGAGATTCTCGAAGCCGAGGCCGGACCCGACCCGACCGAGGCTGCGGACATGGCCAAGATGATCGGGCTTTTGGATGATCGGTCGGGCCGGTTGGTCCGGATGATCGGGATCGAAGGGGCAAGCACGGCCGAGGCTGGGCGGGTCTTGAACATGACAGAAGGAGCGGTTCGGGTTGCTCTGCATCGCGCCTTCAAGACACTGGCCGCCCTACGGGAAAGGCATCTGAAATGAAAACCGAAGAACTCATCGCGGCAATGGCCGCCGACAGCCGGACAGAACCGCCCCCAAAGCTCGTTCTTTGGCCTGCTCTGGCCCTTGCGCTCGTCGCGGCGATGGTCTCACTCAAGTTGAGCCTCGGATTTCGAGACGATCTCCTGCAATCTTTGGTCGAGCCGGTTGCAGCCATGCGCTACCTGCTGACGGCGGCGTTGGGTTTGCTGGGCATGCGCCTCGCGCTGGTGCTAGCCCGACCGGAAGGTCGACGCCTCGCGCGCATCTGGCCGGTCATGGTGCCGGTGGTCGCAGCGCTTGGGCTTTTGGGCTGGGCCTATGCCTCCACCCCGGCCGATGGCCGACAGATGGCGCTTGTAGGCAAGACCATGGTCACCTGCTTAGTGACAATCCCCCTTCTGTCGGTGTTGCCGGTGGCGGCAATCTTTCTGGCGCTGCGCCGAGGCGCGACCACAGCACCGGCCTTCGCAGGCTTTGCTGCGGGTATCGGCGGCAGCGGCTTGGCCGCGATGATCTATGCCATGCATTGCACCGAGGACAGCCCGCTGTTTTTTGTCACCTGGTACGGTGTAGCGATTGCGGGGGTCGCTTTGGCCTCGACACTGATCGGGTCGCGGGTCCTGCGCTGGTAACGCCTTGTCCTGAGGCGCGGGCGCCAGAGCAAGGCGGCGGACCAGTCCATCGTCATTTGTGCCCAGCCCTTCGGGACGCCGTGCCTGGCTTCGTGTCGGGCAAAGCTGAGGCTGGCCCCCGGCGCACAGCGGGTCCAGTGCTTGATGGAACAGGTGCCAAGACTACGCTTTTCAGCAGAGCGTGTCCGATGGGTAGCCGTTGACCCCAAGCCAGGTGCCCATAGCGTCAAAGACGTTGCCCTCGATGAAGCCTCGCATGATCTTGCGTCCCGGATGGGGGAGTGGGGTCGACCTTGCCGTGGGCATGGAACACATGAAACGACGTCTACAACGGCGCTCGCAGTTCCTTTCGGGAAACAGATGGCCACAGATGAGACTTCAGCGGCTTCTGCCTTGGGGTTCCCTACTTGCTGTCGCGTCGCGCTGATTTACGGTTTTGCCCGGTCCTGCTTGTAACGGTGCTGTTTCGGCAAGCGAAGTGCCGCAGGTCGGAGCAGCCGATGCAGCACATCGCCGAAAGGACCTGCCATGAAAAACCGGGTTGCCGCCTTGGCCATCGCCGCAATGGGACTGTTCCTGCACGGCACAGCAATAGCCCAGACGCAGACATCGCCAGACATACTCGTTCTAGGCGACTCTCAGCTATCTTTCGGAGCGGGTGAGGCCTTTGTTACGATCCTTGAGGAGCTGAGGGGCGCTTGCGGGCTTTCTCGCGACACGACTGTCGGCGTCATCGGTGTACGCTCAAGCAGTCTGCAGTCATGGACGTCATCGGGACGCTCGGCCAAAGGGGCAATCTGCGACATCGACCCGAAGTGGAAGGTCAATGCCGGTGCCTACGGAGTGCTCTCCCAAGGTGCAAACCCCTATGTCCAGATCGGACAAGGCGAACGGTTCCAGTTCTGTCATGACGGCCTTTCTCCCCTTCAGGCCGTGTTCAACGAGGGGTATTACCAGCCAAAGCTCTTGATCATGTTCCTGATGGGCAATGCCACGCGACGCTGGGCTGCCAGCGCAGAGGATGCTTTGCAGGATGCGCGTGCTTTCATTGCCGATTTGCCTGTGGATCAGCCTTGCATCTTCATGACGTCGGCCCCGACCTATGGCGAGAAGTCCGTCCGTCTGCGGCAAGTGGCACAGGCCAATATCGAGGCAGCTTTCGCAACGGCTGGTGGGCAGTGCAGCTTTGTCGCCGGGCTGACGCCGGAGACCATCCGTGAGAACCTTGGTAATGCAGCAAACTTCCGGCGGTCAGCCTCTGGCCGGGTGAAAGACCCCCTGCACCCGACCGAAAGTGCAGCGCATCGGTTCCTGACCCTACAGCGCGACGCACTCTGTGCGGCGCTTTCTGCCCAGTTGGGGCACGAGAAATGACACCCTCCCATCGGTATCACGTCTCCGCGACCGGACTGACCCCTCGGTAACGCCGCTCTTTCATCCTGCGAATGGACAGGCAGACAAAACAGGAGTTTTCGATGTTCAAAGCCACCGCCCTCGCCTTTGCCGCCGGAATGATGGGAACCGCCTTTGCGGGTGATCAGTATGTCGACAAGACCGGATTTGCGGTTTCAGGTTATGATGTGGTGTCATACTTCGACCTGCCGCAATCCGAGGTGGGCCAACCGCAAGCATCCCCCTTGCCCGGCAATGCGGCGATTACGGCAGAGTTCAACGGCGCGACCTTCGCCTTTGCCACGGCGGCGAACCGCGACACCTTCCTTGCCAATCCGCAGGCCTTTGTCCCGCAATACGACGGGCATTGCGCCTATGGCGTCTCGAAGGGCGGCAAGGTTCCCGGCAACCCCATTCTGTGGCGGATCGTCGACGGCAAGCTCTACCTCAACATCACCAAGAACGTGGTCGGCTTCTGGGAATCCGACATTCCCGGCAATCTCCGGAAATCCGAGGCAAATTGGCCCGGCATCGAAGCCGATGAGGCTTCGACAGCCAAGATCCCGGATTTCGTTTCTGCGGCCCCGGTTACCAATTGATCGGGAACGGAACTTGACCATCACCGATCCGACCCAGAAGAAAGCGCAAGCCCTTCGGGGCCTGCGCGTGCTTGATCTGTCGCGCATCCTCGCAGGCCCTTCGGCGACCCAGCTACTTGCAGATCTCGGGGCCGAGGTGATCAAGATCGAACGTCCAGGTGCAGGCGACGACACGCGTGGATGGGGACCGCCCTTTCTGTCCGATGAAAACACGCGCGAAACGGGCGTCAGCGCCTATTTCCTGTCTGCCAATCGGGGCAAACATTCGGTTGCGATCAACATTTCCGATCCACGCGGGCAGGCGCTGGTGCAGGGCCTTGCCGCGCAGTCGGATGTCTTGGTCGAAAACTTCAAACCCGGTGACCTGGCGCGCTACGGTCTGGATGCACCAAGCCTGCGCGCAGCCAATCCGCGCCTCATTTACTGCTCGATCACCGGTTTCGGCCAGACCGGGCCGAATGCGCAGCGCGCTGGATACGATTTCCTTGTGCAAGGCGAAGCCGGGTTGATGAGCCTGACAGGCGTGCTCGATGGCCCCCCTCTAAAGGCGGGCGTCGGCGTCGCCGATCTGATCTGCGGCATGTATGCCGCAGTGGGCATCCTTGCTGCCGTCGCTTCGCGGCACAAAAACGGACAGGGTCAGCATATCGACCTCGCGCTGATGGACGCGCAGGTAGCGATGCTCGTCAATCAGGGGGTGGGATATCTGACCGATGGGCGGATCCCGCCCCGGCGCGGCAACGATCACCCCACTATCGTGCCCTACGGCACCTTTCCAGCCAGCGATGGCACCTTCATCCTCGCCATCGGCAATGACGCGCAATTCGCCCGTTTCGCCGCCCTCGCCGGTGCACCCGGGCTTTCGACCGATCGACGCTTTGCCACCAATGCGGCCCGTGTGCGTCATCGCGAAGTGCTGATCCCCCTCATCGCCGTCCTGACGGCAGGACGGACGGCGCAGGACTGGCTGTCGGTCTGCACGGCGCAAGGCATCCCGGCAGGCCCGGTCAACGACCTTGCACAGGTCTTTGCCAGCCCGCAGGTCGCAGCGCGAGAGATGACGGTGCGCATGACCCTTCCGACGGGCACTTCGGCGACCTTGATCGGCAACCCTCTGAAGCTGTCGGAAACTCCCGTGACCTATGCAAAGCCGCCCCCCGCGCTGGGGGGCGATACAGGCGCGGTTCTGACCCGCCACCTTGGCCTGACACGGGCGGAGCTTTCGAACCTCGCCGCCGCAGGCGTGATTGACGGAGATCTTGACCCATGACGACAACCGGCGCGGACATCATCGGCAACGCCCTGGCCCGGGCCGGGGCCACCCATGCCTTCGGCATTCCGGGGGGCGAGGTACTTGCCCTGATGCAGGGGCTGGATGCCGCAGGCCTGCGCTTCGTTCTGGTCAAGCACGAAAATGGCGGCGGCTTCATGGCCGAGGGGCATTGGCACATGACCGGGGCGCTGCCCGTTCTTGTCGCGACGCTGGGCCCGGGCGTGGCCAATGCGGTCAATGTCGTGGCCAATGCGATGCAGGATCGTGTGCCGCTGATCTTCCTGACCGGCTGCGTCGATGCGGCCGAGGCGGAGACCTATACCCATCAGGTCTTCGACCATCAGGCGATGCTGCGTCCGATCGTCAAGGGCAGCTTCCGTCTCGCCTCGGGTGCCATCGGCGCCGGTATGGCCAAGGCGATCGCCCTTGCCACCTCTGGCCAGCCGGGACCGGTGCATGTCGACGTCCCGATCGCTGTGGCCGAAAGTGCGGCTGACGAGACATCCCCCCTTGGCCTTTGGAACGCTGCCCCCGGGCTGCCGCCTTTGGACGATCTGACACGCGCTTTTGCCGCGCTTCTGGCTTCCCGGCGCCCCATCGCCATCGCAGGCGTCGATGCGGTGAACGAGGCCGCCGGTCCCACCATCGCCGCCTTCTGCCGCAGCCATCGCATCCCGCTTATTACCACCTACAAAGGCAAGGGCTTGCTGGACGAAGATGATCCGCTTTGCCTTGGCGGCGCGGGCCTGTCGCCAAAGGCCGACCGTATCCTGATGCCGCTCATTGCGCAGGCCGACACTGTCCTACTCATCGGCTATGATCCGATCGAAATGCGGATCGGCTGGCGCAACCCTTTCGGGCCCTCACAGACCGTGATCGACATCGCCCCGATCCGGCGCGACCACGGCATGCACCGCGCCGATATCCCGCTGATCGGCGGGATCGCCCTCACGCTCGATGCGTTGCGTCACGACATGCCCCAACGATGGAGCGAGGGCCAGTCGGACGCCGCCCGCACCGCACTGAAGGCCGCCTTCACAGGCCCTGATGAATGGGGCCCGCACGCCGTTTTCTCAACCTTGCGGAAGGTCATGCCGCCGCAGACCGTCATCACCGCCGATTCCGGCGCGCATCGCATTCTGCTGTCCCAAATGTGGACCTGCCCCGAACCCCGCCAGATCCTGCAATCATCAGGTCTTTGCACAATGGCCTGCGCCGTGCCCCTTGCAGGTGGTGCAAAGTTGGGACGGCCCGATGCACCTGTCCTTGCCTTCGTTGGCGATGCCGGGCTTGAAATGGGGGCCGGCGAACTTGCCACCCTCGCGGCACAGAACCTGCCCGTCCTGATCTGTGTTCTCGTCGATCATAGCCTGACCCTGATCGAGATGAAGCAGCGCGCAAGCCAACGCCCCAACCTTGGGGTAGACTTCGGAGGACCGGGCCTGGGCACCGATTTCGCGGCCCTCGCCCACGCCTTCGGTGGACATGGTGTCGACGTATCAGACAGCGCCACGCTGGCCACCGAGGCACGCGCCGCGCTTGGCCGCGACCGCTTCACCCTGATCGCGGCACATATCCCGCGCCGGGCCTATGACGGGGCCTTCTAGGGCAGGTGACGTAACGACCGCGTGAGGCAGAAGTCATAATCCTTTCCGGCTGTAACAAAGCCGGCCCGGACAGCGAAGCGCACTATGTCCGCGCCTGCAAATGCCGGTCTCCGCCCCTGCAGGCCTTCACCCCGCCGTGAAAGGTTTGCCTATGCCGCTGTCAGATGACCTGAGTGGAATGCCCACCTCGCTTTCACCGGACTGCATCGGCGACTGGAACAGGGTGATCAGGGGTATCCTCTCGCATGCGGCGAGCACCGGCCCCGATCTGAACCGCGTGCTTGCAGCCCATCCCGATTTCGCGCTCGGTCAGGCGATCCGTGGCATTTCCTGTCTTCTGCTCGGCCGCGCCGAGATGGTGGAGATCGCACGTCAGGCCTATGCCGCCGCGCTGACCGGGGCACCGGCGACGATGCGGGAAATCGCTTTCGTCCACGCTCTTGGCGACTGGCTGGCGGGCCGCCCGTCCCGCGCGGCCGCGCGCATGGAGGTGATCCTGCGCATGAACCCGCGGGATGCCTTGGCGATGAAGATGGTGCAGGCCATCCATTTCGTCATGGGCAGGCCCGAAGCGATGCGCGCCTCGGTCGAAGCCATCCTTCCGGCATGGAACGATCACCCCGCGCGCGGCTTCATCCTTGGCTGTCATGCCTTCACGCTCGAGGAAACCGGGGAATTCGCACAGGCCGAACGGATCGGTCGTGAAGGCGTCGCACTTGCCCCGGATGATGCCTGGGGTCTGCATGCAGTGGCCCATGTTTATGAAAGCACCGCCCGTGCCCGCGACGGGCTCGACTGGCTAAGCGGCCGCGAAGCCGCATGGGCGCATTGCAACAACTTCCGGTTCCACGTCTGGTGGCATCGCGCGCTGATGCATCTCGACCTCGGGGAATACGAAACCGCATTGGCGCACTACGACGCCGATATCCGTGCCGAAAAGACCGACGACTACCGCGACATCTCGAACGCGGCCTCCCTACTTGCGCGGTTGGAACTGGAAGGCGTGGAAGTCGGCGATCGGTGGGAGGAACTGGCCGAACTGGCCGAAATACGTGCCACCGACGGCTGCCTCGCCTTCGCGGACCTGCACTACATGCTGGCCCTCTGCGGGGGAGAACGGGATCAGGCTGCCGCCCGCCTTATCGCCCGCATGCAGGCCACACGCCCCGCGGCGCATGAAGCGCAGCGCGTCATCGCCCATCCCGGCCTGCACATCGCGCAGGGACTGCAAGCCTTTTCCGGTGGGGAATATGCCTCGGCATGGATGCACCTGCGCGCCGGACGCGCCGACCTGCAGCAGATAGGCGGCAGCCACGCGCAGCGTGATGTCTTTGACCGGATCACCATCGAGGCCGCCCTCCGAAGCGGCTACGCGGATGCAGCCGAAGCCTTGCTTCGTGATCGGATGTTACGTCGCGCAGGCACCATCGACGGCTATACCGCCGCGCGCCTGTCCCTGATCGAAGCAGTCCGCGTGAAAGCCGTTTAAGATGAATCCGGCCCGAAAGCAGCGCGACATTCGCCTCGATTTCTTTCGCGGGCTCGGCATGTTCATCATCCTCATCGCCCATATCACCGGCAATCCTTGGGCGCTCTGGATACCCGCCCGCTTCGGCTTTTCCGACGCGACCGAGATGTTCGTCTTCTGCTCCGGCATGGCCTCCGCGCTGGCGTTCGGGGCGATCTTTTCCCGGGCAGGCTGGATTCTGGGGACTGTCCGCATCCTACATCGGGTCTGGCAGGTCTACTGGGTGCATCTGGGTGTTTTCTTCGTCACTCTCACCCTGATGCTGGCGCTGAACATGACCGGCCTTTTCCCGCGGGACGAGGTCGGGGCGCTGAACCTCAAGCCTTTTCTCAACAATACCGGGCCGAACCTGATCGGCTTGCTGACCCTGACTTACGTGCCGAACTATTTCGACATCCTGCCGATGTATCTGGTGATCCTCGCGCTTATCCCCGTGATGATGGCGCTTGCCCGGCAGGATGTGCGGCTAGCGCTGGCGGCAAGCATCGTGCTCTGGATCGCTGCCACCGCCGGGTTGAACTTTCCGGCCGAACTCTGGTTCATCAAGCCGTCTGACCGCCAATGGTTCTTCAACCCCTTCGCGTGGCAGCTTGTGTTCTTCACCGGCTTCGCGCTGATGGCGGGCTGGCTTCCCGCACCGCCCGTCAACCGCGCGCTGATCTGGCTTGCGGTCGGGATCGTGATCTTCTCGGTGCCCTTCGCATGGGGCAAGGTCTTCACCCAATTCGACTTGCTGCGCGAGATCCGGAAGTCTGCCGCTCCCCTCTTCAACAAGACCGATTTCGGCATCCTGCGCTACATCCACTTCCTCTCTCTGGCCTATCTTGCCTGGGTCGCCGTCGGGCCAGATGGCGCGCGACTCAGCCTTGGCGGCTGGGCCGGAGGCATCATCGCCACCATCTGCCGCGTGGGTCAGCAGTCGCTGGCTGTCTTCGCCGCCTCTATGGTGCTGGCGCGCGTCCTTGGCGCCTTTCTGAAACTGGCCGGAAGCGGCCCTCTCGCCGCCCTCGTGGTGAACCTTGCGGGCTTTGCCCTGATCATCGGCGTGGCTTGGATAGCTGCCTATTTCAAAAGCCAACCGTGGAGGACAGCACCGGTCCGAACCGCCCAAGCCGGGGCTGAAACGCCTTGGCAATCCCGGGTGCGGTCGTGACCTTCTCACCGCGTCAGCTTCGGCCCGGCAGCATCGCGCCAGAACCGCTGCAGATGCCGGACCAGAGCCTGACGGCATCCTTCCGTGATCCGGCCGCACCGGGCCTGAACAAAAGCAGGCAGGTCTTGGCCTGTCGGGCCTTTGTGCTTCTGCTGCCGATCTGCGGCACGGTCGCACTCACCGGACATTGGATTGACTGGTTCGCGATGGACGGGAGGCTGACGATGGCCGAGGCGCTGCTCGCCGGGCTGTCAGGCTTTGCCTTCTTCTGGATGGTCCTTTCGGTCGGCACCGCGGCACTCGGCCTCTGCTGGAAGCCTCGATCGACCGCGCTCCCCCTTCACGGGCTGAAGGTCGCAATCCTGCTGCCGATGTATGGCGAGCCCGCCGCAGAAACCATCGGCAATGCCGTGCAGCTTCTGGCCAGCCTCCCCCACAAGGGCAGGCACGCTTTCGCGCTGCATATCCTGTCCGACACTCGATCGCCGGCGGCGGCCCTGCTCGAGGAAGCCGCCGTCGCAGCAAACCGACGGCAATACCCGGGCCTTTCTCTGACCTACCGCCGCCGCGCTCGGAACATCGACTACAAGTCCGGGAACATCCGCGACTGGGTGATCACGGAAGGCCACGCCCATGACGCCATGCTGATCCTTGATGCCGACAGCGTCATGGGGTTCGAAACCGTGATCCGGATGACCGATGAAATGGCACGGGAAACGGGCCTCGGCCTGATCCAGACCATCCCGCGTATCCTGCCGGGCAAGACTGTCTGGCAGGGGCTGCAAAGCTTTGCCTCCAAGGTTTATGGCACCAACATGGGGCGCGGCCTCGCCATGTGGACGGGCAGCGAAGGAAATTTCCTCGGCCATAATGCTCTGGTCAGGATAAAGGCCTTCGCCACCTCGGCCGGCCTTCCATATCTGCCCGGCGTGGCCCCGCGAGGTGGTGTAATCCTCAGCCATGACTTCGTCGAAGCCGCCCTCCTGCGCCGCGCCGGATGGGGTGTGCAGATGATGCCAGAAGCGGAAGACAGCCATGAAGACACGCCCGAAACCCTGATCGGCCACCTAAAGCGCGACCAGCGCTGGTGTCAGGGGAACCTGCAGCATATCCGACTGATTCTTGTTCCCGGCTTGCATCCCTTGTCACGTTTCCACCTCTTGCAAGGGGCGATGGCCTATCTTTCGTCAGTCTGGTGGCTCCTGCTGCTTCTGCTCTGGGCACTCACCAACCAAATTGGAAACGCAACCCTTGCTGCACCGCTGGTGCCAAACGGGCCACTGGCCTCCCCGCTCCCAACTGCCAGCATCACTGGCGTGATCGTCGCAACGCTCGTCGCGCCAAAGCTTCTGGGGATCCTTGCCTATATGCGCAGAAATGGGCTGCCCCTTACCGCTGCCCCGCGTTTTGCCGGTCTCGTAATGGCTGAGCTTTTCGTCTCTGCGCTCCTCGCCCCGGCCATGATGGTGCACCATCTGCGAGCGGTGCTGCGCATTCTGAGGGGGCTTGATGGTGGCTGGATGCCGCATGCCACGGGCCGCTCTGGTCTGCGCACCCTTCTGCGCTTTCATGCCATCGAAACCGGGCTTGGCGCAGCGCTTGTGTCCCTGTCCCTCGCCGGACAGATCAGCCTCTGGCTTCTGCCCATCGGTGTCAGCCTCTGCCTGACCATTCCTTTGGCGGCTCTGATGCAGATGCCTCGCTCGGCCTTCATGCGCCACAAAGACGAAGGGCACGCCGCATGATCCCCTCCTTCACCGCGCTGGCCGTCACCTTCGCCTCGATTTTCTGCGCCTCCATCGCCGCAGCCGGGTGCAACGGCGATCCTGAGCCATGCCGATTGACCGATGGCACTTATCACCTCGTCCTTCCGAAAGGCACGGCTGGCCCCCAACCTGCTGTCCTGCTGCTGCATGGCTACGGTGGCGAAGGGGCGGAGTTCGTCCGCAATGACGGGGTGGCCCGGCAGTTTCTCGCGCGCGGCTATGCCGTCATCGCTCCGGATGGCCAACCGCGCGAGGATGGCAAGGGCCGGTCATGGGACTTTCATCCGAACCGCCCCGCAACCCGCGATGAAACCGCCTTTCTGCTTGCCGTGGCGGATGATGCGGCCGCGAAACACGGCCTGAAACGGGATGAAATGCTACTGGCCGGATTTTCGATCGGTGGATCGATGACAAGCTATCTTGCCTGTGTGAACCCGACTGCCTTTGCCGCCTTTGCTCCGGTTGCAGGCAGCTTCTGGCGCCCGCATCCGGCCAGTTGCGCAGGTCCGGTCAGGCTCTTGCATACGCATGGCACCGCAGACCGGACTGTTCCTCTTGAAGGACGCCAGATCATGCCCGGTTTCGTGCAGGGCGATGTGTTGGAGGCGGTGCAGATCTGGCGCAAGGCAAATGGCTGCAAGTCAGAGGTTGCCGACAGAACGGCAACCCTTGGCCCGTTTTCTATTCAACAATGGACAAATTGCACCCCCGGCACAGACCTTATCTTCGCCTTGCACGAGGGAGGGCATAGTATCCCGAAGGGCTGGGCGCCGATGGCTCTGGACTGGTTTGAAGCGCTAAAGTGAGCATCCCATCGTCGGGTGATCCCGGGATATCGAGCAAGCCGTCCCGTGTAGTCCGGCGGGTGGCCAAGTGACTTTCGATGTAAGGATCATAGAGGCGCTTGGCACAATGTGCCCACATTGGACGGTCCCGAAGGAGATCATCACGCGGTCTATCTGGAAAAGCGGAAATCTCTGGGCCTGCTTCGTGGTTGCCTTGGGCTTCGTGGGCACGGCGTCCGCGCAGGATGAGACTTTCCATGTGGCCGTTCAGGCGGACTATGCCAACCCGACCGACCGCTATCCTCATAACATCATGGGCAGTCTTTCTGCCCATACTGATCTCGTGGTCACTTTGAAGCCGTGCCAGAACTGCGCCGAAAATCGAGTGTTGATTTCCACTGAGAGCTGACCCGGGGGGGATGCGGACAAAAACTTGGACTGGTTTCACGGCATAAGGCCGAGGCTTTTTCGGTATTCTATGGGGCTGAGGCCGCCAAGCGACAGCTTGATGCGCGCTTCATTATACCAGTGGACGTAAGCATCCACGGCGTCGATGAACTGAGTGAGAGTGACGGCCCGCCAGTCACGCGGATAAAGGAACTCGGTCTTGAGGCGGCCGAAGAAGCCTTCGCATGCGGCATTGTCTTGCGAACTCGCCTTGCGCGACATTGAACGTATGATCCCCGCTGCGTTGACACGCTCCAGCCAGCCAGGCCAGCGATAATGGCCTCCCCGATCACTGTGGATGATTGGCCGCACGTCGCTGTCTGCGATGGTCTCCAGCGCTGCATCTAACATGGTGTTGGCCAGACCCGCATCCGGTTTGGTCCCGATAGCCCAGCTGATGACCATCCCGTCGAAGCAATCTATGATCGGCGAGAGGTAAACCTTGCCCGCACGGATGTGGAACTCGGTGATGTCGGTCAGCCATTTTTCGTTTGGCGCAGAGGCCTGGAAGTCACGGTTAATGATGTTCTCCGGCGCCGGGCTGATCTCACCCAGATATGAACTATAACGCCGCCGCCTGGGCTTTGGGACGATCAGAGCTTCCTGTTTCATAAGGCGCCGGACCACCTTCTCGGAGATCGCGATGGAATGCCGCGTCAGAGAGGCTGCGAGCCGGCGAGAGCCGTAGCATCGGCGGTTGCTTTCAAAGATGTCCACCATGACACGGCGCACCGGAAGATACTTATCTTCCAGAGTGATACGGGCGCGGTGGTAGAAATAGGAGCTTCGCGCCAACCCTAACCGCATCAACAGCGCCGATGGCCTATACTGATCTTTTAGGGCGACGATCAGCGTGGTTTTTTCCCGATTGCTCAGGCACTGCAGGTCGCCGCCAAGATCCTTTTTTATCAGGTCGCTCGCAGTCTTGAGCAGGTCATGCTCAATCTGGAGTTCGCGGATATCGCGCTGCAATGCCGCACGCTGGCGCTCCAGTTCTTCAATCTCGGGGGGCACGTCAGCACTCTTCTTGCGTCTCATCGTGGCAGGAGCCTCCGCACCAAGGAACTGGTTCTTCCAAGCATAAAGTGTCGGACGACTGACGCCGACCTTTTTCGCCAAGGCCTCCGCACTTTCTTCGCGGCAATAAAGGCCTACCACGGCAGCCTGCTTCACGGTAGCGGAGTGATCACCTCGTCCACGGGCCCCGCCCGAGACCGTCTTGGTCTCAGGAAATGCAGCGCGCACCCATGCAGTCAGCATCGCTCGACCGGGATAGCCTAACGCACGCATCGTCCATGAGATGCAGCGCCCATTGCTGGCGTAGTGCTCCAGTGCAACCTGCTTTTGAGCGTCCGAGAATTTGGGCGGTCGCGGGGCTGACCCTATCGGTAAATCCTGAATGCGCTCGTATTCGCGATACCAGCACCTTAGCGTATTCTTCGTCGGGTATCCCAGCTCGCGGATGGTCGCCTGCACCCGCTTGCCAAGCTTGATGTAGAGCGCCACCGCCCTCATCCGATCTTCGTAACTATGCATGAACTATCTTCTAGATAGTCCAACTTTTCGTCCGCATCCCCACCGGGTCAGCTCTCAGTGGAAATCAACATCCTGACCCTAGGGTCAGGACCCATTGATCTTCCTCTTGCAGCATGATTCAGGCTCCGCAAGGAGACTGAACGATGAGCAACCTATTCTGGCTGACCGAGGCGCA
>NZ_PKRQ01000023.1 GCF_002855575.1 Tabrizicola sp. TH137
GGGCAACCTGATGGTCGACACGTCAACACAATGACACGGAGTCAATCGTAGCATGGGTCAGGCCATCAGGCTGCGATACCATACTCACAGTCGTAGCTGTCGCCGACGCTGCCGACTGAAGGCTCGATACCTGCTTAGGCCAGTCGCTCGGTGTATTTGATAGACAGATACTGGCTGCCCCTGTCGTTGTGGTGGACCAGTCCCATGCCCTTTCAGGGACGGCGTTCATGCACTGCCTGCTCGAGAGCATCGAGAACGAACCCCGCAAGGGCCGAATTGCTGACGCGCCAGCCCACGATGCGGCGGGCATAGGCGTCGATGACGAAGGCGACATAGACGAAACCTCTCCAGGTGGCGACATAGGTAAAATCGCTGACCCATAGCATGTTCGGTGCAGGCACACGGAACTGGCGGTTCACCTTGCATGCCAGCGCGACCCATGCTGACCCTCGTTATCGAAGACCAGCCGCACCGCGCGTTCACGCACTTCGGGGGAAAACTTGTTCGTCGTCTTGCTCATGATGCTCCATCCTACTCAGGAGTTGGAGTCTCCGGCAAACCCGGTGCGGTTCATCCCTCTTTCGCGAATAAGGCGTTCGCCATAGTGCTTGAACCAGTGGCGCACCATGCCTTACCTAGTTTCAGAACCGCATTCTCCCGCCGTAGCCACCTCAACTCGATATGGACATCGACGGGTACCTCACTCCGCTCGCAGACATCACGCTCATCTCTCAGCCACAGCGTCGGCGTCGACAGTCCAATGCTCAGATCCTCCGCGATCTTCCGTCGCGTCCGGACGCTGGTCAGTGCCAGCCGCACAGCTTCACGCCATAATTCCAGCGTCGGGCTGTTCCCGGCTCCTATAGAACATCTCCTGGTTCCTCTGTTGGTGCTCTCCACTTTTCCGGACAAATCCAGTCGCATTCATGCGAGGCGATAACGTCATCCCATTCCGCAAAAAAACTGACGCCCTGTGGGGTCAGAACACCGCTTACTGCTTAAATCACATCAGAAACTGTCCAACAGTTAGAGAGTAACTCACCCTTCAGACCAATTGTCATGGGCAGAAAAGCATCATCTTTCATGTCGAAAAGGCACTGAGCTCTGTTACTAGCCACTTGCGAAACGCCGCAACAACGGCCCGACGCCGAGTGCCTTCCGGCTCCACGAACCAATAGGACAGCCCTGATTTGAACCTTCCCGGCAAAGGCGCGACAAGACGCCCGGAAGAAATAGCGTCTGTCGCGAGCGTCTCCCATGCTAGAAGTACGCCCTGCCCCGCAATAGCCGCGTCAAGCCCGATGGAGGAATCCGAAAACAACGGGCCGTCCCCGAGCACGTTCTTCGACATATTGTTGGGACGAAGCCAAGTGTCCCAATCGAACATTGAACGCGTGTCACGGATGATAGGGACGTGAGCGAGGTCCGCTGGCTGCCTAATGCACCTTGCGAGTTCAGGGGCACAAACAGGAAAGACGCGATGTTCGATAAGCTGCGTAGCACGCACGCCCGGCCACTCTCCACGTCCTACCCGAATACACGCATCGATACCTGCCATGGCTGGATCTACGATCTCTACCGTCGCTTCGACCTGAACCCGGGCTCCGGGGAAAGCCTCAGAGAAGCGATGCAGCCGCCACACCAACCAGCGACCTGCAAAGACTGGCGCGACAGAGATCGAAATCACGTTATCGTCGCGCTCGTGGATCAAGGCGAGGCCACGCCGGATCTCTTGGAAACCAAGCGAAAGGTGTACAGCTATTCGCTCGCCCAACTCGGTAGGAACGATGCCGCGAGACCGCCTCTCAAAAAGCTTTCGTCCCAGACGCGCTTCCAGCTTGTTGATCTGCTGACTGATTGCGCCCGGAGTCACGTTCAGTTCATCCGCCGCAGCCCGCATGCTGCCTAACCGAGCGACCGCTTCTGCAACTTGAAGTGCGGAGAGGTGTTCCAACATCACTTGATAGCTCAGTTTTACTAAACAGTCCGTTAGGCATGAGCGATACCCCAAGCGCCTCCAAAGTGCTAGTGTGATTTGCAAGAATGTGGCGTAAACTTAGGAATATCCGCATGAATATGATCCAAACAAGGAGCCTCCTATCATGGGGCAGGAGTAGAGGCCGAGCGCTATTGCCACTCCTCCACCCACGCACGTTTAGTAGGATGCCTAAAGGGTCTGGGCATGATTTTCCCGGACCGGACTGGGCAGACGATCCCTTGAGCCATCCGGACATCTTTCGAATGACGGAGCGCGAACGAGCGGATCTACCCTTTGATCCGCCAACTCTCACGCGTTGATCGAGTACAGGAACGACATCAAGACCCTTTTATTCAATGCTACTGTCCACTCCGCATAGTCAGCGGCGATCCGATCATCGGCCACTTCCGATCAGGGATGGTCAGGCTTAGAGGGTCGGGGTTGAACTTCGCCACAAAGGCCGTCACCTTTGGCAGGCAGGTCGCCGGCAATCCTCTGCACTGTGAAGGCACACCGGGTCGCAGTATTGAACGAGACAGGAGAGCGGGGTTTTGAGTTGGGACACGCGCGGAACGCGAAGTAAGGCTGACCTCGGGTCTGTTTAAAGAGCAGGCTTTCGACCGTACCTACTACTAACTCGGTTTTTTTGCCGTCGAGCAGACGATAGTGACTACGCGGTTTTCTGAGGCATGTGTTTTTTTCATTCCGCAAACAACAGGTGTCCGCTGGGAAAACAAGGGAGATCTTAATGTCAGAAACAATAGCTCTAGCCGGTATTCTCGGGGCACTGCTGGTAGGCGCCGTTAGCCCGGGTCCGAGCTTTGTCTTAGTGTCGAGAGTCGCTGCAAAGTCCTCAAGGCTCGACGGCATGGCGGCCGCGGTTGGTATGGGGATTGGAGGTGCGTTGTTCTCGACGCTCGCACTTCTAGGCCTCGTCACTCTATTGCTTCAGGTCGAGTGGTTATACATGGCACTACGTATCTTAGGCGGCGTCTATCTAGTTTATCTTGGCATAGGTATCTGGCGCGGCGCTTCGGAACCTCTAGCATGCGCCGATAATCATCGAGCTCGGCCGAGTTCAGCTTTTCGGTCATTGGCACTTGGTTTTGTGACGCAGGTCAGTAATCCCAAGACCGCCATCGTGTACGCAAGTATCTTCGCTGCGTTCTTACCAGCCTCAGCACCCGCTTGGCTGTACTTGACGCTCCCGCCTCTAGTCTTTTTTCTCGAAACTTCATGGTATGCAGTTGTTGCCTTGGCGTTTTCGGCCCAAGGTCCGCGCTCGGCCTATCTTCGAGCGAAGAGATGGTTTGACCGCGCTGCCGGAGTGGTTATGGGTGCGCTTGGCGCTCGGCTCGTTTCGGAAACCGTTTTGTTCCGAAATTGACAGCCGCGTAGAAGCGGCCCCATTGATACACAAGAAGACCCTGCAATAGTCTGAAGGTCACCAGCCTTGAGCTCACACTTAAACATAGGGCAAAACCACGACATTGTGTAAGCGGTATCCCGATCACACCGTGACGGCGGTATTCCACGGCAGCAGATGAGCGATCTGACTCTGCCGGTGGCATTGGCGATGTTCTCTTCCCCCCTCTACTCATCCACCTGAAACCAGAGCCGATGGTTCAAACCGGCGCGGTTGCGCGCTGAAAGCAATGTGAACTGGCCCCCGTTTCGACCGGACACTTGGGCATAACCATGTAGGCTTAGGCATATGCCTGAGCACGTGCTTATGTCTGAGATCGAGATCATCACCGATGGCGGCCGTCGGCGCCGCTGGACCGCCGCTGAGAAGCTGCGGATCGTGGAGGAGACGCTGGACGAGCGTGCCAGCATCTCGATCGTTGCGCGCCGCAATGGTGTGGCGCCGAACCTGTTGTATCGTTGGCGCCGGCTCATGCTCGAAGGGGGAAGTGTCGCGGTGTCCGAAGACGATGACGTCACCAGCAACAAGGTTGTCCGCCAGATGGAGGACCGCATCCGCGAGCTTGAACGCCAGCTTGGGCGCAAGACGCTGGAAGCCGAGATCCTGCGGGAGGCGCTGGACAAGTCACGGTCAAAAAAACCGACCTTGCTCGCGCGGTCGCCGCTGAAGAACGATTTCCGGTGAAGGTCGTGGCCGAAACCCTGGGCGTGGCCCGCTCGAACCTGATCGACCGGCTGAAGGGCAGGACGAAGCCGCGTCGGCGCTACCACAAAGCGCAAGACGCGGCGGTGGTGCCGTTGATCACGGCGCTCGTGTCGGCGCGCGCGACCTATGGCTACCGGCGGATCACGGCGATCCTGAACCGCCAGCTGCGCGCGCAGGGCATGGCACCGGTCAACCATAAGCGGGTCTACCGGATCATGCAGGCCCACAACCTGCTGCTGGCGCGCCGGTACACGGAGCGCCCCGAGCATGTTCACGACGGCAAGGTGATCGTCATGCGCTCTAACCTGCGCTGGTGCAGCGATGGGTTCGAGTTCACCTGCTGGAACGGAGACATCGCCCGCGGCGCCTTCATCATCGACGCCCATGACCGCGAGATCATCGCCTGGCGGGCGGTGGTCAACGCCGGGATCAGTGGCTCCGACATCCGCGACATCATGCTCGAGGCGGTGGAACGCCGCTTCGGCGCATACCGTGCGCCCTCGGTCATCGAGATGCTGTCCGACAACGGCCCGCCCAACATCGCGAAGGACACCCAGTTCTTCGCCCGCCAGCTCGGCCTGAAGCCCTGCTTCACGCCGGTGCAGAGCCCACAGAGCAACGGCATCTCGGAGGCCTTCGTGAAGACGCTGAAGCGCGACTACGTCCAGATCACGCCGCTGCCGGATGCCAAAACCGTTCTCGGATTGATCGGAGGCTGGATCGAGGACTACAACAAAAACCACCCACACTCAGGGCTGAAAATGCGCTCGCCACGCGAGTTCATCGCAGCTCAAACAGCAACCGCCTGAGTGTCCGGTAAAATGGGGGCAAGACCACAATGGGCGAGCGGCGGAGCATTTCCGTTTCGAGAAGCCAGTCGCCCATTGTGGTGAGCTCGACAGTATAGGCTGCGGGTATTAGGTAGCCGAGCGCGGAGTGCGGCCTGGTTGCGTTGTAATCAGCGACCCAGCGCGGGGTGGCAGATCGGGCGTGGTCGAGGCCAAAAAACAGCGTCTCATTCAAGTGTTCATCCCGCATCTTGGAATTGAAGGCTTCGCAGTTTCCGTTCTGCATTGGCTTTCCCGGCGCGATGAAGTGTCAAGGCACCCATGCTTCCTCGCTCCAGGCCAGCATCGCATTGGAAGTGAACTCCGTGCCGTGGTAGCTGACGATGAGTCCAGGCTTGCCGTGCCGCTCAATCAACGTTTTGAGTTCCCTTGCAACGTGGCAGCCTGAGATGGCGGTATCTACCACCGCAGCCAGGCACTCCTTCGTTACATCGTCGATGAAGTTGAAGATGCAGAAGCGTTGACCATACGCGAACTGGTCATGGATGAAATCGACCGACCAGCCTGCATTTAGCATGACCACGCTCAGAGCGGGTTCGCGTGCGCCACCGGCCTTCTTGCGGCCCTTCCACTTTCGCATGAACAGGCCTTCCTCAAGGTAGATCCGTTGCGTCTTCTTGTGGTTCACCGAATGGCCTTCTCGCCGCAGCAAGACATGCGGCCGCCGATAGCCGAAGAGGCGCCGTTCGCCTGCCAGCGTCCACAGGCGCCCGCGCAAATGGATATCGTTTGGTCGGCACCTGCGATACCGGATGCCAGTTCGGTCCGGTCCGACAACGGAAGGCGCCGACAACGACGAGGAGCAACAGAAGCATGCCAATGCCTTGGACCTATCGCCACGCCAGCCGCGAATTCCGGGCTTTCCTCGACGATGTAAAAGAGCTCATGTCCCTAGAATCCGACAACATGGCTTATACTGCCGTAGATGCGGTGTTTCAGGTGTTCAGACGTCGCCTTACGGCCCAGCAGGGTCTGGATTTTGCGAGTGTATTGCCAAGCATCCCGCGCGCGATCTTCGTAAAGGACTGGATTGTCGAGAATCCTCCAACGCCATTCACGGACCGCACGACGATGACAGCGGAGGCCAAGAAGGTCAGGGTCCACCACAACCTTACGCCCGACAACGCGATCGAAGCCACTGCGTGGGCGCTCCGTAGAAGCCTTGATCAACGCGATCTCGATCGGGTCCTCGAACGCATAGGCCCTGATGCGCAGAGCTTCTGGCATGTGGAGGTCACTAACCCTGATGAGCTGGCCCAAAGGATCGTGTGATACTGTGGGAAGCATTGAGACACGGTAGTGGGTCGTCGGCACCACATCGACAGCACGCCCGTCCGAGCCGGCCTCAAGGAATGGCCCGAGAGATGGGATACCCTCAGCTTGAACACCGCCCGAGGGCTTTGTCGGCTTTATGCTGTGTGACCTCGAACGCCGACTTGCCGAGCATGGCGGCAATGCGGTCAATGACGCGCAGAACGTCTGGCGGCGCGCGGTCGTCCTCGTGGTTACACGACGCTCCTGATCGCGGGTCTGGCGCATATGCCGGCGGCCGACGCGGGCGTTGTGATTGGCACGCTGCCAGCTGTATCGGCGCTCTTTGCTGTGGCGATACTGGGTGAACGGCCTCATCCGCGCCTGCTGCTTTCCGTCGTACTCGCGACCGCCGGTGTGTTGGCGGTCGCTTGGTCTGGTGCTGGCGAGCGATCCTGGCTTGGGGTAGTTCTCGTCCTGGGGGCCGTCCTTTGCGAAAGCGCCTTCATCCTGCTCAACAAACGCATGGCGGTGCCGCTTGCGCCGCTCTTGCAAACCACGGCAATGACGGGCCTTGGCCTCGTCATTTCGGCGCCTTTCGCGCTGCTTGACGTTGGGAGCGCGGACTGGACTTTTCCGGCGCTTGCGGCGGTCACATGGTATGCTCTCGTTCCGACAGTCGGGGGTTTCCTGCTTTGGTATGCGGGCGCGGCCCGTGTGAGCGGCGCAGAGGCAGCCACCTTCACAGCTGTCGCGCCGCTGACAGCGGTGACAGGCGCGGCGCTTTTGCTGGGCGAGCCGGTCGGCCCCGCCCAAATCGCCGGGATGCTGGCTGTGATCGTTGCAATCGCGCTCCTGTCCCTTCCCCATCGCAAAAGCCCGGTTTCTCCATGACCTCGATCATCCGCCACGATCCCGCCCTGTACGCCAATTTTCCCACCCTCGCGACCGCTGCACTGGTGGTGGAGGGGGTGGACCGTCTTACGGCCCCAGACCTTGATGGCGTCCCCCATCTCGACGTGGCGCGCGCAAGGCTCGTAGATACGACAGAGGGCGCCTTGCCAGAGATCCGTGCGTGGCGCGCGGCTTTCACGGCAACGGGTCTGAAGCCCACTCAGTATCGCTGCGCGTCGGAGTCGCTCCTCCGTCGGTTGCGGACGCAGGGCGACATGCCTGCGCTGCACCCCCTGGTCGATTTCGGCAATGCGGTCTCAGCTGCGTTCGCCCTCCCGCTCGCCATTTTCGACCTTGATCGCGTCGCCCTTCCGTTGATCGTCACGCGCGCCGCCGGCGACGAACGCTACGTCACCTTCGCCGGAGAAGAGGAACACCCCGAACCGGGCGAGATCATTTTCCGCGACGCCGAAGGTTGGGCCCATGCCCGGCGCTGGACACACCGTCAGAGCGGCCGATCCGCCGTGCGTTCTTGGACAAGGCGCGCCTTGATGGTGACCGAGGCCCTGCACGACAACGCTGCGCTGGATGTGGAGAAGGTCGCGGTGACACTGACCGAGGCTCTTCGGGCCGCCGGTGCCCAGGTTGACCGCATAGCGACCGTAGACTGAGATCGAAGGCCGCTTTAGGCGACGGGTTGAAGTGCCAGCGCGATGTCGGCCTCGGCCGCGAGGAGGTTGGCGATGATCTCCAGGGCCTGGCGTAGATCACGCTCGGGCAACGTCCCAAGGCAGAGCCGTAGGCCCGCCATCAGGGAGTCCAGATCGGCCATGAAGGCCTCGGGCGGCGCAAGCGTGATGTTGAGCCGGGCAGCAGCCAGGACAACGTCGCGCGCCTTTGCGGTCGGCATCGGCAGCCAGACATGCAGTCCGGCATGATCTTGCGGGGCCATGTGGCGACCGAGCAGGCTGCGTGCGATCTCGGTCCGGCGCTTCGCTTCGACCCGTACGGATTGCGCGACGGATTTCGTCAGACCCTCTGCAAGCGCCTGCGCCATCAGCAGCGCAGACACCGGATTAGCCATGCTTTGTGTCGCCTGCATCCAGGCCATGCAGGCCTCGACGCGGTCAACCGGCGCCACAAGGTAGCCGACCCGGAGGCCGGGGGCGAGGGACTTGGACAGGCTGCCGATGTGCAGGACGCGTTCGGGCGCGAGTTGGACCAGCGTAGGCAAGTCCGGCGGGGTGAACACGGAATAGACATCGTCCTCGATCAGGACAATGTCGTGCTCGCGCGCGATTGCGACGATCTCCTCCCGCCGCGCGGCGCTCATGGTGGCACCGGTGGGGTTTTGTAGCGACGGCATGACATAAAGAGCACGCGGCGCGGGGCTTTGCGACAGTGCACGGCGCAGCGCCTCGGGTGTTACGCCCTCGTCGTCCATCTCGACCGGGACGAGTGTGCGGCCCATCGTTCGCGCGGCGCGAAGCGCACCGGGATAGCTCAGTTCCTCGATCGCCAAAGGCCCCTTTGGAAGTGTTGCCAGGGCGATGAAGATACCGTGTTGGGCGCCGTTGGTGATGATGAGGTTGGCCGGATCCACGGCGAAATCACGCCCCTCCGAGATGGCTCGCGCCAACATGGCCCGGTGCTCGGGGCGACCTGCCGGGGGGGCATAGCTGTTGAACTGGTCGGCTTCCACGGCCCCTGCGACGCGTGACATGAGGTTCGACAGCATGGTCGTCGTGAGGATCGAGGGCGGAAGGTTCACGCTCAGGTCGATGCGCGCCGTGCGGGTCGGCGCGGTGTTTGCCACGAACATTCCACGTCCGCGTTCCGATCGCGCAAGGCCACGCCGCTGCAGCAGATCATAGGCGCGCGTGACCGTGCCCACGCTGACGTCAAGTTCACCAGCAAGAGTTCTGTGCGCGGGCAAGGGCGTCCCCGCGGCGAGTTCGCCGGTCACAATCGCGGTGGCGATACTTTCGGTCAGCCGCTCGTGCAGCCGGCCTGGCCCATCCGGTATGCTTGGTAGCCAATTCGACCTGCGGCGCATGGCGTCTCCAAAAGTGTCGCGTTACACATGAAGGGTTGCGTCCGCTCAATCAAGAAAAATCTGCCGTAGGTCGGTCGTGCTGGGATGCCAGATATGCTGCAGTCATTAAGGGGGCGGAGCTGATCGCTTCACCAGTTGAGCTATGCGGTTCACATATATCTGCGGGTCGTGCCCAAGTTCGAAACAGACAGAAACATGGCCGCCTGCGATCGGAAGAACGAGTTGCTGGAAGTTCCCGTATCCAACCACGATGTGCGACAACCCTCCGCAATCGATCTCGCCGCGCTGCGTGGCGAGCTTGAGAAGGGTGGGATTGACCAAAAGCTCCTCGTAACGATCGCTCTCGGAGGCGGAGGCGCCTTCGACATCAGGCCGTTGGCGGGTCGTCAATGCTCCGTCCCGCAACACTGCCACATAGCGGATCGCGGACAAAACGGCGAAGACTTGGTCAAGCATCTGATCCATTTCTGATGCCTCACGACGTACCAAGTTGCAGGCGATCTGGCGCACCGTAGGCGGTGACGAGAGCGTCGCTGAGCGTTCGGATCGCCTTGCCTGCTCGGGCACCCAAGACGAGACCAAGCGTTACATCAGTGAGCGCTGGCAAACCGTCCCGAATAATGGCGATCCCGTCTTGCCCCGAGACAACGGAACGGGGCAGCGGAGATACGCCAAGTCCGATGCGTGCGGCCGCCAACTGGCCCGCCGTAGATGGGCTGGTGCAGACGATCTTGTACGGAATGCCCGCGGCCTCGAGGGCTCGAATTGCCTTGGCGCGCCATTGGCAGCCTTCCGACGAGACAGCCAAGGGAAGCGGACGCGGGGGAGGGCTGCCATCGCTTCGGCCGACCCAGACCATCGGTTCCGGGTGCAGTCGCAAGGCCGTGTCTGGCAGGCGCGGTCCGCCATCGGCGAGAAGCGCGAGGTCGAGCTTCTGCGCTTCGAGGGCGGCCAGCAACTCCGAGGAATAGGCAACGGTCAGTTCCACCTCGATGCCGGGAAACCGCGCAGCGCATTGGCGGAGAACGTCCGGCACGCGCGTGAGGCCGATATCCTCCGTAATCCCCAGCCGCACATGCCCGCTGACCATCTCTCGGTCGAACTTTTTCCCGACCTCGTCGACGAGCGCGAGAAAGCGTCGACCGACCTGCGCGAGTTCTGCGCCCTCTGCTGTCGGCACCACACCCTGACGCGACCGCAGGAAAAGGGGCCGCCCCACCTGATCCTCTAGCCGGCGCAACTGCTTGCTGACGGCGGACGGGCTCAGCGCAAGCGCCTCCGCGGCAGCACGTACCGAATTCAATTCGGCTAGCGCAACAATTACACGCATCGTGTCGGACCGAAGGATGTTCCGAATGGAAGCCGACGTCTCAATGTATCCCATAGGTGCACACCTACCTGATCTTGTATCCATTCAGGATGCACGAGGAACCTGCTACGTCAAGCGCGGAGGTCACAATGAAAGACACTTTCGCTCATGCGTCTCTCGACGGGCTGGTCTTGAGCCAGGCCGCAATGAATGCCGCACATTTTCTCGCGCTTCCGGTCTTGGCACTGCATCTCGCGGCCATCCCTGCCGTTGGGCCGAGCGTCGCTGGACTCGCGCTTGGATTGTTCCTCGCGATTGCACGGATCGGGCCCTTGGTAACCGGCCCGCTTGCCGACCGTGTAGGTGCATGGGGTGCAATACGGGTCGGTCTTGCGCTTCGCGCGACCGGCTTGGCCGTCGTTCCCTTTGTCGATAGCACTAGTAAAGCTTACCTAGTGGCTCTCTTGCTTGGCGTTGGCGTCGCCCTCCATGAACCCGCAGTCTATGGCGCGCTAGGCACCGCCGATACGGACAAGCGGGATAGACTTCTGCTCCGGCACGTGCAGGCCCTGAACCTCGGATGTGTGATAGGCCCCGGACTAGCGCTCCTTGCAGGCTTGTCGACCTCCACGAGTTTCCATATCGCCGCCGCCGCCACTGCAGGTGTGACCGTGTGGGCATGCATGCAACGCCCACACCTCACACCTCGGACCCATCAGCTCACACGGGGATCAGTCTTCACATTCGATCGGCCATATGTGCTCTTCGCCATGTCACTCATTCCGTTCTGGACCCTCTTCGCTCAGCTGTTCTCCGCCTTGCCCATTCTCATTGCGGATGCGGGCGGTTCGGACAGCTGGGCCCAAACTGTGATCTTGATTAATGGACTCGTAGGTTTTGCAGTGGTGCTGTTGATTTCCACTGAGAGCTGACCCGGGTTTTCCATCGAGAAGTGACCCACCTTTGATTATGGATTTTGTGTCATGCTTGGGTCAATGCACGGTTT
>NZ_PKRQ01000024.1 GCF_002855575.1 Tabrizicola sp. TH137
CTGCCTCGCAACGAACGGTCTGACAGAACGTCAGGGGGGTCAAAATTGGACGCCGATACCCCGCCTTAGGGGGTCAAAATTGCACGCCGAAACACAACTGGCCTCTGCCACCGTCGTCTTGCCCTGAATGATCTCGACCACCAGCGCCGTCTTACGCTTCGCAGTCCACCGCTTGATGCTGTCGTCCATCGTCACACTCATCGCTACCTTCTCCTTTGTAGCATGAGCAGATTTTCACTGGGTCGATACAGGTGCTCCGACGCTGACCGAAATGGGGGCAAGTTTCGCCATCGCGAAGGGCGGGGTGCTGATCCTGCTCGTCGCCTCGCAGCCGGACGGATCATCCTTCAGGTCACTTCGAACAGAGATCGAACGTTGCCGGGTGGCGACAGTGAAGAAGCCGGATGGGCTACTCGCGCATGATTTTGTCCATTCGGTATGCGCAGTATGAACACATGCCGGCGTCATAGTTGAAGTCGTCTGGATTGAACTCCTCTCGGCACATTGAACATGTCAGATCAGCGCCCGGGCAGAGGACGCAACCTTCTCCATTCACCCAGCTTTCTCGATTGCACTCAGGACAGGTTGTGACTGGCGGTTCTCCGCCGTCCGTCATGGCGATGTATGCGTCGCTTGCCACAGTCTCGCCGATTGCAGCCTCGAAAACATCCTCACGATCCAACGCCTCGCCGCACTCCGCGCAATCGATCGCCATCGCCTCGAAGCTCTGGTTGTCGGAATCAATCTGCCGAACCAAAGAGGATCCACAATTCGAGCACCTGAGTTCTTTGACCGCTTCAACGAGGGTCTCGAACTCCCAGTTCATGTTTCGGAACGATTCAGTGCATCTCGCCTGCTGCTGATCAAAAACATCCTTATTCTCTAGTAGGGACTTCCAGACATCATCTCTGAAGAGATGTGCGGGCTCTTCCTGAAGGTGCTCCACCAACAGCTGCTCGATGACAGGCATGGCCGAAGCAAGAGCTTCTTTCGCAATCGCAGGTTTCACCGTCATGAACAAATGTTCGACATCATTTCTGATCCGAGCAAGCTCCTGGAGTTTTGACCAGTCGAGATTGAGCTCCAGCTCCTTGAAACGCTCCTCGATCTGTTGTCGGTCAACCGTGTTCCGGTGTGGCTTCTTTGGCACCATGAGAACACGGCCATCGATCTTTCGCGGAACGAGATCCTTGTAGATCAGTGAGCCGTCTGTTCCTTGCGGCGACAGGTTCCAAAGTACCTGTTTGCATAGCAGTAGGACGCCGGCGTAGAGGTTCCGGATAGCGGAGAGCACGCGGCGCTCGTCGCCTGTCTGGTAGTCCTCAACTCCGAGCTCGATCGAAAGCACCGCATTGTCGAGCAACTCTTTCATGTTCAGTAATACTCGCGAATGTAGCCGTATGCCTTCTCGAACAGCTCCGCGTCCTGGTGCAGCTTGTAGCGAAAGAGTGTCTGGCGAAGGGCCTTCTTGACCTCGCGCTCGCCCGCATGGGTCGCCTGCCATCCCTCGAAACGCACCTCGCGGACGATGGCATCAATATCATCCACGACTCGCTTGACCATCACGGGCGTGTCGCCGTTCCGGGCTTCTTCAAACAGCGCGGTCAACGCCGCTTTGCCACGGTCGATGTCCTCTTCTTCCGGCGTCTCGCGTTCGGTCTTCACCACGTCTTTCGCCAGCGCCAGAAGCTCTTTCAAGAAGTCGATAGACAGCAGGAGACCTTGCTGATGCCGGTTCTTCAGGTCCTCCAGGCGCTCGCCCAACGCCTTGAACTTCGGGTTCCCCGCATGTTTCCGCAGGCGGCCCGCCAGCTTGACCGAGATTTCCTTGGCCTTCTTTTCCGGGTCAGGGTTGCCGAGCACCGCCTCCAGCAGTTCGGCATCCAGAACCAGCGTGTCGAGATCATCCCGCACCGCATCGACATGGACGTTTTCGTGGATCAGCTCGATGGTCTTGGCGCCCAGCCGATGCCACAGCAGCCGCCCTGTGCCACTAGAGGGCTTCAAGGACTCATAGACCTGCGCCAGCCAGCGATAGCCGGTCTCGTACTGCGTCAGAACTGGATCGGGTGACAGCGCCTCCCATATGCGCGCCAGAACGCTGAAGTCGGCCGCGAAGGCATCGCGCAGGTCGTTGTTCGAGATGCACTCCTGCGCGGCGATCAGGCCCTCGTAGCCGGTCAGGCTCCGGTCCACGCCCGCGAAATAGGCGAGGCACTTCTGCAGAGCGGTCGGCAGGGCGTTGATCAGCTCGGCGATGTTCGACACCGCTTTTTGCACGCCCTCCTCATCGAACTTCAGCGCCTGGGCCACGTCGTCGAAGATGCCGAGGTAGTCGACGATCAGGCCATGGGTCTTCTGCTCACCATAAGGGCGGTTTGTGCGGCAGATCGCCTGCAGCAGCGTGTGGTCGCGCAGCGGCTTGTCGAGGTACATCGTCTGCAGGATCGGTGCGTCAAAGCCGGTCAGCAGCTTCGACGTCACGATGATGATCTTCAGCGGGTCCTTCGGATCGCGGAACCGGTCGAGCAACTTCTCCTCGGCATCGCGGTCGCGCTTGAAGGCTGCATATTCGGGCTCATTGCTGTTGACCGAGATCACCACGTCCGAGACCTCGGGCGGCAGGTGGCGGTCGAGTTCCTGCTTGTAAAGCAGACAGCTTTCGCGGTCGAAGGTCACCACCTGTGCGCCAAAGCCGTTCGGGGCGACCTTCTCCTGGAAGTGCTTGGCGATGTCGCCGCAGATCGCGCTGATCCGCTTCGGCGCCTTGACCAAGATCGACATCTTGGCCGCCGCCTTGCCCAGCCGATCCCGGTCCTCGTCGGTCAGGCCTTGCGTCAGCTCGGCATAGGCCTCCTCGATGGCCTTCTGGTCGATGTGCAGGTCCACCAGCCGCGGCTCGAAATGCAGCTCCTTCGTCGCCCCGTCGCGGATCGAGTCGTTCAGGCCGTAGCGGCTCATGTAGCCGCCATCGTCGGTGTCGGCGCCGAAGGCGTAGAAGGTGTTCTTGTCGGCGCGGTTGATGGGCGTGCCGGTCAGGCCGAACAGGAACGCGTTCGGCAGGGCGTCGCGCATCTTGCGGCCCAGGTCGCCTTCCTGTGTGCGGTGCGCCTCGTCCACCAGCACGATGATGTTGTCGCGGTCGTTCAGCACGCCGTCGGCCTCGGCGAACTTGTGGATCGTGGTGATCACCACCTTCCGCGCGTCCTTGGCCAGCAGATCGGCGAGTTCCTTGCGGCTTTCCGTGCGCACCATGTTGGCCATGTCGGCGGCATAGAAGGTGCCGGAGATCTGGCTGTCCAGATCGATACGGTCCACCACGATCAGCACCGTGGGGTTCTTCAGCGCCGGGTGCAGCCGCAGCTTGCGCGCAGCGAACAGCATCAGCAGCGATTTGCCCGACCCCTGGAAATGCCAGATCAGCCCCTTGCGCGGCTGGCCTGCCACGACGCGCGCGACGATCTTGTTGACGCCGTCCACCTGCTGATAGCGGGCGATGATCTTGATGCGGTGCTTGCCCTTCTGCGTCGCGAAAGCGGTGAAGCTGTCGAGCATGTCGAGAACCATCGCCGGGCGCAGCATCGAGGTGGCGGCCTTTTCCACCGCGCCCATCGTTTGCGGCCCGTCGCCGTCGCGCCAGGGGCCCCACATATCGACCGGCATCCGGACGGAGCCATAGCGGAACTCCTTGCCCTCGGTCGCCACCGAAAAGACGTTGGGCACGAACAGTTCCGGCACGTTCCGCTCATAGTCGTCATGCACCTGCAACGCGGCGTCGAGCCAGCTTTGGCTGGACCGCACCGGCGTCTTCGCCTCGATCAGCACCAGCGGAATGCCGTTGACCAGCAGCACCAGATCGGCGCGCTTTTCCGTCTTCCCGGCCCGGATGATGAACTGCTGGGTGACGACGAAGCTGTTCTTTTCGATCTCGTCGAAATCGATCAGGCGGATGGTGACGTGTTCGCCATTCACGCCGAAGGGCATCGAGCGTTCGCCCAGTGCCCACGCGGCAAATTCCTCGTTCGCCTTCACCAGCCCGTCTGACCGCGCGCCCATGACGATGGCGCGCAGGCGGTAGAGCACGTCATCGGCCCGGCCAGGGTTGGCGGCAATGTCGGGGTTCAGGCGGATCAGGGCGTCGCGCAGATGGGGTTCGACCAGCACCTCTTGCGGCTGGCGGGGCAGATCGGCGGGGGCGATGTAATGCCAGCCGAGGCCCGCGATCCTGCCGCCCGTTCGGGCAAGGCCGATGGAGAGTTGCGCCGGTCGGGCCGAGACCGCGCCCGTGAGAAGGTCGCGCAGATGAGCTTCGACGGTGTTGGCTTCGGTGAAGATCATGATTCAAAACACTTGAGAAGGAGTTCTTTTCCAAGATAGCGAACAGACGCAAGCCTTCGAAGCACAGCGTCGAGACTAGCCGTAATTGCCAAATCAGCCGAAATGATTTCGTGTTGTTTTTCGACAGTCGGAACTGGGATTTTGAACCTATTAATGATGCTTTGTGTCATCAATGGCTGAGCGCCACCTGTGGCGTGCCCGTTGAGATGCAAGTTCTGTAGGCACAACTCAAAATAGCGGGACTTAAGGCGGTCACTGTGCGACTTCACATACAGCGCATTATCCGTCACCCAGCAGGGCTCATCGATGAAGTGAACGGCACCGCAATATTCACCAACTCTTCCGATTGCGATGCAGGGACTGGGCACCTCCTCAAGCGGCTGGTCTGAATAACCTGCGACACCATTGCCACCCACAACTGGAATTGGAAACAATTCGCTGCGGCTTTTTGGAAGGTCTGAAACCCTTATCAATTTGCCGCTGCTAAACTTCGCAAGTTTGCCGATTTCTTCCCGGTCGATTGTAGAGTCGGAAATGGCGCTTGCGAAAGCCGCTTCGCGAAGCATCTGCGACGATAGAGTTGCCTCGTTGAGCTTCTCATGCAACGTTCGGAACGCCGATAGCGCCTCCACCAACCGCGCCTGCTCCTGGATCGGCGGCAGCAGGAACTCGAAACTGGCGAGGCTGGTCCAGTTGGTGCGCGGCGACAGCGATCCGGCCGAGGTGCCGACGGCGTGGTCGAAGAAGGCGTCGGTCTGGCACAGGAAAGGCAGCAGTTCGGGCATCAGCCGGTCGTTCGCCGGTTCCAGCACATAGATGTCGCCGGAACAGACCCCTTCGAAATCCGCCACCGCCACCTTGCGCTGATAGGCGCGGCGCTTGCCGAACAGAACCTGCCCCTGCTTGAACAGCGTGGTGAAGGTCGTGCCATCGGCCACGTCGCCCCAGCGCCGGATGCGCAGGTCGCCGGGTTCGATATGCTCCAGCCCGACGACACGTTCGATCCCGGCCGCCTCCGGATCGGCCACCCGCGCTTTCGACAGGCGCACCACATCGCCAAAGGCCACACGCGTCCACCCTACCTTGGAAATCGGCCGCTCAAGCATCGGCTTCCTCCGCAGGCGTCAGACCGTCGAGCATGTCCACCAGCGCGTCCATGCCCGTCCAGAACTCGCGCCCTTCCTCGTCAAACGCCGCCCAGGTCGCCGCCAGCGTTGCACCGCCCGCCACCGCCGCCTTGGGCCGCTTCACATAGCGGGCAATCGACAGGTTGCCGTCGGCCGCCAGCACATCGGCCACATCCGCCACCGCGGCAAAGCCGGGATCATCCGCAAAGGCGTGATAGGCCGCCAGGATGCGCGCCTGATGTTCGGGGCGCAGAAAGCTTTGCGCCCGTTCGCGCGCAATCTCGGCCACCGCATCAATGAACAGGATCCGCCCCTTGCGCGCCTCGGGCTTCTGCGACCGGCAGATCACCACGCAGGCCTCCATCGGCGAGTTGTAGAAAAGCCCCGGCCCCAGCCCGAGCACGCATTCGACGCGGTCGGATTCCACCAGCCTGCGCCGCATCTCGGCCTCTTCATTGCGGAACAGCACGCCATGCGGAAACAGGATCGCGCAGCGCCCGGTCTTTGGGTGCATCGACGACAGGATGTGCTGGAAGAAGGCGTAATCCGCCCGCCCCTGCGGCGGGGTGCCAAGGAAGTTGCGCCCCCAGGCATCCTGCTCCCACGCGCCGCGGTTCCATTTCTTGATGGAATAGGGCGGATTAGCGAGGACGACGTCGAAGGTGCGCAGCCGGTCGCCCTGCACGAAGGCGGGCGTGGCCAGCGTGTTGCCGCTGGCGATGTGGAAATCGTCCACGCCATGGATGACCAGGTTCATCCGCGCGATGGCGGCGGTGATGGTGATCAGCTCCTGCCCGTAAAGGCCGGTGGTGCGTATGTCGCCGCCGCGCCGCTTCACCTCGGCCAAGCACGAGATCAGCATGCCGCCGGTGCCGCAGGTGGGGTCATAGATGCTCTCGCCCGGCCGGGGTTCCAGCATCTGCGCCATCAGATGGACGAGGGTGCGGTTGGTGTAGAACTCTTGCGCGGTGTGGCCGCTGTCGTCGGCGAATTTCTTGATCAGGTATTCGTAGCCATTGCCAAGCTCATCCTCGGGCACGGCGGCGAGGGTCAGGTCGTGCTTGGAGAAGTGCTCGATCAGGTTCTTCAGCGTGCTGTCGGGCATCTGGGCCTTGTCGGTCCAGTTCGCGTTGCCGAAGACGCCCTGCAGGCGTTCGGGGTTGGCGGCTTCGATGGCGAGGAAGGCCGACAGCAGAGCCCGCCCGACATCGCGCGGTGCGGAACGGACGTCGTTCCAATGCGCGCCCTCGGGGATCACAAAGCGGTCGTTAGCGGTGTCGGTGGCATAGCCCTCGTCGCCGGTTTCATCGAGCGCCTGCTGGTAATCCTCGTCCCAGACGTCGGATAGACGTTTGAAGAACATGAGCGGGAAGATGTACTGCTTGTAGTCGCTGGCATCGACCAACCCGCGCAGCAGTGTGGCGGCACCCCAGAGATAGCTTTCTAGTTCGCGTTGACTGAGCTGGCCCATCACTCTTGGCCCTCCAGCCATTTTTCTGCTGGCGTGAAGTCGTTCTGATCCCGGAGGTGGATGACGTGGGTCCACTGGGAACCGACGAGAGCGAACACCACGATGGCAGAGCCGTTATTCACGAAATCCTCGTCAAGCACATAGTGCACCTTCAGGTTGCCGGAACTGAATCTATCGCTCTTTCTCAGTGGTCTGAACGCAAACCGGTCAAGGGTTTCGATTTTCTTATCAGGGAGAAGGTCGTGAACGGATACCCACCTTTCGTTCCGACCTGACAGATTTCGCACAAAGGAACCGGAACCACTCTCGGCGCACAAGTCTTCCAGGAACGCGATTAGCTCTTCGCATTCCGCTACGCAGAGATTTGGCTGGGTACCACTCACTGCAGCCATCCTCCGTCGACCAGCACCTTGCGCAGGTGATCCTCGGCCGCCCGGGCTTCGGCCAGCGCGGTCTTGAACGCCTCGACGGCTTCGGGGAGCGGCGGGATGTCCTGGCCGATAGGCGGCAGGACGTAACGCGAGATGTTTAGCGTCCAGCCCTCCTCCTTGATCTCGCCCAGCGTCGCGACCTTTGCACGGTCCTCGACATCCTCGAAGGCGCGGTACCAGGAGACGATCTGGTCGCTGTGCTCTTGATCGAGGAAGTTCTGGGCTCGGCCTTTGCGGAAAAGGCTCGAGGCGTCGATGATCAGCACCTTGTTCTTGCGGGCCTCAGGCTTCTTACGGCGCAAGATAACGACACACCCGGCCAATTGGGTGCCGTAGAACAAGTTCGGCGCAAGACCGATCACCGCTTCGACCATGTCCTTTTCCAGCAGGGCCTGTCGGATTGAGCCCTCGGCCGATTTGCGAAACAGCGCGCCCTGTGGCAGGACGACCGCCATACGGCTGTTCCCGGTGGGCGCCATCGACGCAATCATGTGCTGGACGAACGCGTAGTCGCCATAGCTTTCGGGCGGGATGCCGTACTGGGCGCGACTCCAGGGATCTGTCTCCCACAGGTCACGCCCCCATTCCTTGAGCGAGAACGGCGGGTTCGCGATGACGCAGTCGAAGGTGGCAAGGCCGCCCGTGCTGCAGTCTGTGAACGCCGGGTTCCGCAACGTGTCCTCACGGGCCACCTGGAAGTCCTCAATCCCGTGCAGAACGAGATTCATCCGAGCGATTGCGGCGGTGGTGAGGTTTTTCTCCTGCCCGTAGATCTTCCCGTAGAAAGTCCTCGGGTCGCCACCCTTGCGCACCACATGCTCTATAGCTCCGAGGAGCATGCCGCCCGTACCGCAGGCGGGATCATAAATGCTTTCGCCTTCCTTCGGATCGAGTATCTCAACCATCATCCGCACGACGCTGCGCGGAGTGTAGAACTCGCCTGCCTTGTTGCGGCGAGTTACATCCGCGAACTTGCCAACCAAGTATTCATAAGCGTCGCCCAGCACATCGGTACGGACGGCAGTGTTGCCCAGCCTGATCTCAGAAAATCCTTCGATCAGGTCCTTTAGCAATTCGTCAGAGAACTTCTCCCTATTGCCCCAATCCGCGGAACCAAAGACACGGAAGAGAGTGTCTGGATTGGCTCGCTCAATCTCTAGCATCGCCGTTTGAAGAGCCGTACCGACGTTTGCAGGGACTGCCCTGATGTCGTTCCAATGACAGCCTTCGGGCAAGACGAAGCGGTGCACCTCCGGAAACAGGGACGGATCGGCCTCCCCATAGACTTCGTTTGCTTCGGCGGTTTCTTCGTCCCACACATCGGAGATGCGCTTGAAGAACAGAAGGGGGAGGATGTAGCCCTTCCAATCCGTGCGATCGAGGGCAGAACCACGAAGCGTGTTTGCTGCTTCCCACATAGCGGATTTCAGCTGAAATCCTTGTTCCAAGAGCTCGCTCATTATCCGTTCTAACTATGCCCAATAGCTGACTGCGATCTGACCCCATGTTTAGGGACATTTTCAAGTCGCGGGGCAATCACTTTCTAGCGCATTCGCACGACGGAACACTTAAGTTCAGCCACAGGCTCAGAGGTCCAAACGCGCAGGCCACCTAAGCGTATGAACCCGACATTCCCCAAGTGGCCTGCCGCTTGACTTCAAGATCGCCTGATTTTGCTCGCTGGGCAAGCGTTCTTCGCCCCGAGCGGTGTCTGTCGTCGCG
>NZ_PKRQ01000025.1 GCF_002855575.1 Tabrizicola sp. TH137
GCGCCGATGCTTTCGATCTGGCCGCTGTCTCCAGCACCGTCGAAGGTCACGGTGACATGGGTGATGCCGGCGGCCGTGAGGCCGTCGAAGAGGCGGTCCTTGTTGCCGGGGCGCAGCGCTTCGATCCGAGCGGCACGCTCGGCATGGGCCGCGAAGATCTGCGCCATGTCGACGGTCGAGGGCGCCATCGGGGGCGCGAGGGTGGGTTCACTCAGGGTCATCGGGTGTCTCCGGTACGGGGAAGGGATCGGAGCCGGGCCGGGCGATCTCTCTCCCCCGGACAAGCTCCAAATCCCCCCTGCCCTTCTCTGCCTCTCGGGCCTCACGCAGCGACCTGCAGCGCCCGGGCGGCGAAGGCGCGCCAGAGCGGGTCGACGAGACGCCCGTCCAGAAGATCGGCGCGGTGCCGTAGCCGACCCGCCAGATAGGGCTCGCCCCAGGCGGCCGCGCGGCCTGCCTGCGCGCGAAGATGGCTCGCCTCAGTCACGACGCCCCGCGCTTCGGCAGCGCTCGTTACCGGGTGGCACCAGGCGACAGCGTGGTCGCTGGCGGCCCCGACCAGCACAAGGCGTTCGTCGCGATCGAGGATCGCCAGAAGCTGGGGTGCAGCATCCGGGGCGATGCCCTCGGCATGGTCGATTGCGCCCTGCATGGCCTCGGCCAGCGTCGCAAAGCGCGCGAGAACCAAGGGTGCGGCCCGGCCCGACATCAGATCCGCAGGCGTGCGGCGCGACAGGGTCAGGGCAAAGGGGTGGTTGGGATCAGCATCGCCCACAGCGAAAACCGGCGAGAAGCCTCGCGGGCCGGTGGTCGGGTGGATGGGCAGGGGCAAGTCGAACATGGGAGTATCTCCGACGGCGCCGGAAGCCTCTCTCCCCGCCTCATCCGTCAAAGACTGAACCGCCGCCCTCTTCCTCGAAGGGGCGGCGGCAGGTCTGTTGGCACCATCAGAGCTTGCCGAGAGCCCGCAGGCTCAGCTCTGTACCAGCGCCGACGATGATGTGGTCGTGCAACGTCAGCCCGAGATACCTGCACCCCTTCTGGATCTCCTTGGTCATGCTGAGATCGGCCTCCGAGGGCGTCGGATCGCCCGAGGGGTGGTTGTGGATCAGGATCAGGGCGCTGGCGTTCAGCATCAGGGCCCGCTTGATCACCTCGCGCGGATAGACCGGGACATGATCAACCGTGCCGGTCGAGAGAAGCTCATCGGAGATGACGCGGTTCTTGCGGTCAAGATAGAGGACATGGAACCGCTCGATGGGACCTCGGACGGTCAGAGCACAATAGTCCATCAGCGCCTGCCAGCTGCCTATGACGGGGTTCTGGCTGAGATAGCGGCCGAGGATATCACGGGCCTCGAGAATGATGGTTTCTTCCTGGGGGGTCATGGGGATCTCGCTGAATTGCACGCACCGGAACCCCCTGCCCTCTCGGGGCGTGGCCAGTAGCGTGCATGTGGAAGGGGAAAGCGCGACCGCCGCGCGCGAGGGCGGTCGCGATGTCGGGCCCGGCGTCAGCCAACCCGGTCGAGGAGCTTCTTCGCGCGCCCCTCCATGTCGAGGCGGGCATCCTGCTGGGTCTTGTCGCGCGCAAGCCGCGTGATGCCCTGCACGAAGTCGAAGATCGACTCCGGCGGGCGGCCCTCTTCCATCAGCACCTTCTCAATGATCTTGCCGGATTCGGCTTTCGAGAAGCCGCGCTTGCGCAGGAAGTTATCCCGGTCCTCATCCGTTCGCGCCACGATCTGCTGCCGCGCCGCCTTGATGCCGTTCACGAAACCCTGCGGCGAAGAATTGGCGAACCGTGTCAGTGCCGGGGCGGCCTCATGCGCAAAGCGCGAGGCGGCGTATTTCGAGTGGCGAATCTTGATCTCCTGGAAATCCTCGACGCCCCAGAGGTTGCGGTTCTGGCACACCGCCCGAAGGTAGAAGCTCGCCATGCCGAGCGTCTTGGCGCCCACCTCGGAGTTCCAGCAATAGAAGCCCCGGAAGTAGAGATCAGGGGAGCCATCCGGCAGGCGGCCCGCCTCGATCGGGTTGTGATCGTCGACGAGGAACAGGAAGACGTCGCGGTCCGAGGCATAGAGCGTGGTCGTGTCGCGGCTGATTTCGACATCGGGGTTGTAGACCCCGGTCGACCAGTCGAGCACCCCCGGCACCTTCCAGCGCGTGTCGCCCGTGCCATTGCCCGCGATGCGCTGGACCGCCTCAACCAGCTCGTGGTCATGGATGCGGCCATAGTCCGGCCCGGTGACCGCGCGCAGTTCGGTGCGGCCGTCTTCCGTCTCGAAGGTCTTCACCTGCTCGGCGCGGTGGTTGGTTAGGCCGTATTGCAGGTTGATCCCTGCCAGCGGCGCGGGCAGTTGCCGCAGGTAGGCCGCCGGCGCGCCGACGATGCTGGCAAGCTGGCCGAATGCCCAATGCGTGGGCGCGACGGGTTCCTGCGCTTTCGGGAGCACGAGGTGCAACCGCTCGGGATTGTCGCGCGCCGCCTCGACCCTGATATCCGCGGTCTGCACGACCCGGCTGCGGCTGCGCTCGGACCGACCCTTCACCGATGCCCAGAGATCGTCGAGCGACAGATACCGCTCGTCATCCGGCCGGTTGAACCATTCGGACGACACTCGCCCGTTCCGCTCACCCCGGCTCACATCCACTTTCCAGCCACCAGCCCGCGCCGGTGCGACCGGATCCAGAACTTCCACAACGCCCATCGGCTATCTCCCGTGACAGGCGCCGGAAGCCACTCTCCCAGCCCTCAACCCGTCGCCGGGAAACCGGCACTCCTCTTGCTCTGGCTGACGTGAAGGGCAGAGAGCGGACGGTCGCTGCGCAAAGGATGGAGGTCAGCAATGCGAACAAAGCGCTAATTCGCTGCAGTTACTCGAACGACCGCTCCACGGTGAATCTAAATTCGTTCGGCAAAGCGCCTGATGCGTTGCACCAGGCGCCTCTTGTTCCTGTCACATCGCGTTACTTGATGGCGAGGATGTCGAAGTTGTGGACGTTAGCGACCACACCGTCGTCCCACCCGCCAGCGACCAACTCCGCTGCCCGTTCGTTCAGCAGCCCGGCGACTTGACCGGCAAAGTGTGCTTCACGGCCAGCATTGTTGGCGAAGATGTCGAAGATTGCGAAGGATGTTTCGTCAATCTGCAGCGCCGCCCAGAACAATGTGCCGGGTTCGGTTTCTCCGACGATGAGACCAGCTGCGGTCAGCAAGGCTGCCAGTTCCGGCCCTTTGCCGGGTGCTGCTTCGAGCGTGATGTACGTGGCTGTCGTGGCCGAGTAGAGATCAACCGGTTCCTTCACCGACAGGACATCGGAATTGTTGATATTCGCGACAACACCATCGTCCCAGCCCCCGGCGACCAGCGCGTCGGCATTTTGGTTCAAAGCCGCGGCCACAGCGCCGGAGAAATGCGCATTGCGCGCTTCTTCATCCACGAAGATATCAAAGATCGCGAGCGTATCGTCGGCTTGCAAGGCAAACCAAAGCACGGTGCCTGGTTCGGTGTCCGCGACAATCGGGGCGGCTCCGGCCAGAAATTTGGCGAATGCTTCGGTCTGGCCTTCAGCGGCGGGCATGGCGATGTAGCTGGCAGTGTGATTTTCCATTGGGGTTTCCTGTGCGGATGCAGATGTCGTGATCAAGGCCAAAGCGGCAAGTGTCTTGAGAATTTGGGCTTTCATGGTCGCCTCCTGATCGACAGGTCGTCGTGGTTGGTTTCGATGCACCCTTTTCCCATGCCGAATGCCTCGGGCACCAATCCCGAACTTCTATTCTTTGATAGACATGTGCTATGGTGAACCTCATGGCGGAAAGTGACGGAGACTGTGGCAGTGGAGATGAACCAGATCAGGTATTTTTTGGCTGTCTGCCAGCATCGCAACTTCACCCATGCCGCTAGCGCCTCAAATGTTTCCCAACCGTCCTTGACGACCGCGATCAAGAAGCTTGAACACGAGCTCGGGGGTGATCTGTTTGTCAGGGACCGCGCGGGATGCAGGTTGACGGCACTCGGAAAACTCATGCAGCCAAGGCTACAGAAAGCGCATGACGAAACCCAGGCAGCTAAGGCAGAAGCCGTCCGCCACACGCGACTAGAGCGGGTTCCTATTTCTGTCGGAGTTGGCGAAACGATCGGTCACAACCGGATTTCGGCCGCCTTGGGACGCTTCCGTACACGATTGCCGCAAGCCGAAATAGAGTTGATCGTGGCGTCTGCCTCCAAGCTTCTGGCAGGATTGCGAGAGGGTGAATTTGACGTCGTTGTCACGGCGGCGACGGTCAGTGAAGACCTCTATCGAATAGACCAGCTCTATGACGAGTCCTACAAGGTTGTGGTGTCCAAGTCGCACCCGTTGTCTGAACGAGACGCTATTTCTCTTTCGACACTCGCTGAAACTGACATGCTCGATCGACCCAATTGCGAAATGCGGGATGCGTTGCATGGGGCATGTGCAGACCAAGGTCTCGAACTCTGCGCGGCCTATCGGTCAAATCGTGTGGATTGGTTAGTCGAACTCGCGCGGCAGGGATTAGGCGCGGTGATTTTGCCAACCACGGCAATTCCAGCAGACAGGGGCCTCGTTTCGATACCCATCGACGGCCTTGAAATTTCGCGAACTGTTTCTGCTCTTCGTTATCGGCACCAAACGACGAGACCGGAGACAAATGATCTGATCCGTGAGATTGCGCGTGTGTAGGCGTAGTATCATTGATGGCCGACATTCGCGCATAGTGCAGTAACTGGTACTTTGGGCTCCAAGAGGACCTTCGTTGCAATGAAGTCGAACGGCAGCTCTGGGGCCGAAAACGACGGAACCCGGCGGGTTTCCCCGCCGGGCCCGAGGGGGAGACCCCGTTCTTTTCAGAACGGGATCTCGTCGTCGCGGTCGACCAGCTCGGGGTTTTCGTTCTCGGCCGATTTCGGGCGGCTCAGGAAGTCGACCTTCTCTGCGATGATCTCGCAGCCGTAGCGGTCGGTGCCGGTTGCGTCGGTCCACTTGGTGTAGTGGATGCGGCCGTGGACGAGAACCTTCATGCCCTTCTCGCAGTGCTCTGCGACGGTCTTGCCGAGACCGTTGAAGCAGGTGATGCGATGCCATTCGGTGTCCATGACCCGGTAGCCGTTCTCGTCGCGCATCACGCGACCTTCCGAGAGGCGGGGGCGGGAGGTGGCCAGGGTGAAGTTGGTGATCTTCGTGCCGCTTTGGGTCGAGCGCACTTCGGGCTTTTGACCGATGTTGCCGGCGAGGATGACGATGTTCTGCATGTTAAGCTCCTGTGTTTCCTGTCCCTGGGACCGTCCCTTCGACAAGACCCGGAAAAAGCCTGTCGGCTGAGGCGTGCACGGGAGACGGAACGGCGACCGGAAACCTCCAAAGGGCCGGGGTGGAGCGGGCAGGTGACGCGTTTCCTCAGAAACGCTAGCCAACACGGCCCGGACTGACGCGGGGTTGCGCGCCAGAGGCCGAACAGGCTTAGGGGATTGTCAGTCGAAGGGATGGAGCCGGGGATGGGAGCGACCTGGGGCTCTCGCAGAACTCGGCCTTCCTCACCAAGGCAACCGGGTTGAAGCAGTTGCGAAACCGCCGACCCGGCAGCTCAAGCCAACCTCATCCCGCTGCCCTATCGCGGCGTCCTCCGTGGGAGTTGCGGTGTTGCGACCTGACGGCTATCCCGGATGCAGCATTCAGGAAACGAGGGCCCAATGGCTGATTTCAATCTCGAGGCGATGTCGCTCAAGGAACTGCGGCAAATGCATAAGGACCTCGCCAAGGCGATTTCCACCTATGAGGACCGTCATAAGGCCGAAGCCCGCACCAAGCTGGAAGCCATCGCCAAGGAGATGGGCTACTCCCTCGCCGAACTGATCGGTATTGAGGTGAAAGCCACCCGTGCGCCGGCCCTCGCGAAGTATAGGCACCCTGAGAACGCGGCCCTCACCTGGTCGGGCCGGGGCCGGAAACCGCAGTGGTTCGCAGACCACATCAACGCCGGCAAGGACCCGAGCGCTCTGGCGGTCTGACGGAGTTGGGTGACCCCGCCCGGGCGAAGCATGGCCCAAGTTAAGGAAACCGGTTTTTGCTGACACGACTGTTCGATCATGTTAGAAAAATGACGATTTCTTAACACGACGCGGAGCACATGTTAAAGCCGACCTATGCCATTCCCGCCCTGCCACCCCCGGCCGAGATCGAAACCGTTCCGGTCCTGAAGGCGCTCGCTCGCGCCAGCCGCGCGCTTGCGGATCTGAAGGGTCAGGCCAAGACCATTCCGAACCAAGGCATCCTGATCGACACGCTGGCTCTTCAGGAAGCCAAAGCTTCGTCGGAAGTCGAAAACATCGTCACAACGCAGGATGAACTGTTTCAGGCGGATGTTTTCCCTGACTGTTGATTTCCACTGAGAGCTGACCCGGGTTTTCCATCGAGAAGTGACCCACCTTTGATTATGGATTTTGGGTCATTCTGGGGTCAAGGCATGGTTTGCGTCCTTCTTCTTTCGGGCTGCTGCGGCTGAACTTGCCTTGAAGCGGAAGCTGTCGTTTCCGGTTTCCAGGATGTGGCAGCGGTGTGTGAGGCGGTCGAGGAGGGCCGTGGTCATCTTCGCGTCGCCGAAGACCGTGGCCCATTCGCTGAAGCTGAGATTGGTTGTGATCGCGACGCTGGTGCGCTCGTAAAGCTTGCTGAGCAGGTGGAACAGCAACGCCCCGCCTGATGCGCTGAACGGGAGGTATCCCAGTTCGTCGAGGATCACGAGGTCGAGGCGGGTCAAGCTTTCGGCAATCTGTCCCGCCTTGCCCTTGGCCTTTTCCTGTTCAAGGGCGTTGACCAGTTCGATAGTGGAGAAGAAGCGAACCTTGCGGCGATAGTGCTCGATCGCCTGTATGCCAAGAGCCGTTGCGACATGTGTCTTGCCGGTGCCCGGTCCCCCGATCAGGACAACATTCTGCGCGCCGTCGAGGAACTCGCAGCGATGCAACGTCCGGACAGTGGCCTCGTTGATCTCGCTGGCGGCGAAGTCGAAGCCCGAGAGGTCCTTGTAGGCTGGGAAGCGTGCCGCCTTCATGTGATAGGCGATGGAGCGCACCTCTCGTTCGGCCAGTTCGGCCTTCAGCAGTTGCGACAGGATCGGGATGCAGGCTTCAAACGCCGGAGCACCTTGTTCGATCAGATCCTCAACGGCTTGGGCCATGCCATACATCTTCAAGCTGCGGAGCATGATCACGATGGCACCTGCGGCAGGGTCATGACGCATGGCGGCCTCCTGCAGCGATCTGACTGCGCAGGGCGTCATAACGTTCGACATTGGCCTTGGGTTCACGCCTCAGGATCAACGCTTGCGGAGTATCCAGTGGCGGACCACCGATCACCTTGCCGTCAACAAGGCGGTGCAGGAGATTCAGCACATGGGTCTTGGTCGGCACACCCTCTGTCAGTGCCAATTCCACGGCGGTCAGCACGGCCTGCTCATCGTGCTGCAAGACGAGCGCGAGGATGTCGACCATCTCGCGATCACCACCGGGTTTGCGGAGCATCTGATCCTGCAACTGTCTGAAGGCAGGTGGCAATTCCAGGAAGGGTGCGCCATTGCGAAGAGCCCCGGGCTTCCGTTGGACAACCGCCAGATAGTGCCGCCAGTCATAGATCGTCTTCGGGGGCAACTTGTGGCTGCGCTGGATCAGGCGGACATGCTCGCACAGGATGTTACCCTCCGCCGCCACCACCAACCGGTCGGGATAGACCCGCAGACTGACGGGCCGGTTCGCGAATGATGCTGGAACGCTGTAGCGATTGCGCTCGAAGCTGATCAGGCAGGTAGGTGAGACACGCTTGCTCACCTCGACAAAGCCGTCGAATGCCACTGGCAGAGGCATCAAGGTCTTCCGTTCCGCCGCCCAGACATCGGCGATGGTCCCGTGCAGCGTGCCATGGGCAGTCTCATGCCACAGCTCGTGGCAGCGTTCTTCCAGCCAGGTGTTCAGTCCCGCAAGATCAGAGAAGTTTGGCATGCCCTGCAACATCTGGTGACGGGCGTCGCGGACGTTCTTCTCGACCTGCCCTTTCTCCCAACCTGCTGCCGGATTGCAGAACTCGGGCTCGAAGACATAGTGGTTCGCCATGGCGAGGAAGCAGATATTGACCTCACGGGCCTTTCCGCGGCCCACACGATCAACCGCCGTCTTCATATTGTCGTAGATGCCCCGTTCCGGCACGCCGCCGAAGACCCGGAACGCGTGCCAGTGTGCATCGAACAGCATCTCATGGGTCTGCAAAGGATAGGCGCGCAGGAGAAAGGCCCGACTGTGCGACAGCTTGATATGGGCGACTTGAAGCTTCGTGC
>NZ_PKRQ01000026.1 GCF_002855575.1 Tabrizicola sp. TH137
CGGCCGCATGGCCTGCGGCGAGATCGGCCTCGATGCTTGCGATCAGGGTGGGGGTTTTCATCGACGTCAGCAGATGGCCGAAGAAGCGCTGCTTGGCAGATTCAAACGCCGAGCGCGCGGCGGACTTGGCCTGGCGGTTGAGCGTGCCGCTGTCGCCCGTGATGTTGGCTGCCTCCATCGCGGCAGCGAGATTGTTGTGGATGATGGCGAAGGCCCCGGCATAGGCATCGTAGATGCCGCGCTGCTCGGGGGTCAGCGCGTGCTCCAGCATTTCATATTCGACACCGTCATAGGAAAGCGACCGGGCGGTGTAGAGGCCAAGGGATCGCAGATCGCGCGCGAGGACCTCCATCGCAGCCACGCCACCCGCCTCAATGGCCTGAATGAACTCGGCGCGCGTCGCGAAGGGGAGTGAAGGATGGTGCCCCAAAGGGGCAGGCGAAGCTCCAGTGGAGCTTTGCCAATCCTGAACGCCCGGAGCGCAAGCGGAGGGCCCGCCGCCCCAAAGTCCGAGCCTTTGCGCATAAGCGAGGTTGTGCACCGTCGTCGCACCCGTGGCCGAGACATAGACCACGCGGGCATTGGGCAGCTTGTGCTGCAGGCGCAGGCCCGCCCTACCCTGCTGCGAAGCTTCCGTGTCGCCGCGGTCGCCCTTCGAGCCGGCGGCATTGGCCATGGCATGGCTTTCGTCAAAGAGGATCACCCCGTCGAAATCCGAGCCCAGCCAGTCGACGATCTGGTCAACGCGAGACTTTTTTGCCCCCCGCTCTTCGGAGCGCAGTGTCGCATAGGTGGTGAACAAGATGCCTTCCGTGAGCGGAATGTCCTTGCCTTGGGCAAAGCGCGACAGCGGCGTGACCAGCAAGCGTTCCTGGCCAAGGGCCGACCAGTCGCGCTGCGCATCCTCCAGCAGCTTGTCGCTTTTCGAGATCCAGAGTGCCTTGCGCCGCCCCTGTGCCCAGTTGTCGAGCAGGATCCCGGCCGACTGGCGGCCTTTGCCCGCGCCGGTGCCATCGCCAAGGAAGAAGCCGCGACGGAAACGGACGGCATCGGGATCGTCGTCCTTGGCGGCCGAGACCATGTCGCCGGTTTCATCGACGGTCCACGAGCCGGCGAGATAGGTGCCATGCGCCTCACCGGCATAGATCACGGTCTCAAGCTGCGCGTCGGAGAGCAGGCCGTCGCGCAGGACGGCGGCGGGCAGTTTCGGGCGGTAGGAGGGTTTCGGGGGCGCGACAGAGGCCATTGCCGCTGACTGCACCAGCTTGGTCGGGTGCGGGGCCGCGCCGGGGATGTCGATGGCCTGCAGGCGGAAGGTCTCGTAGATCGCGTCTGAAATGCGCGCGGCGCCGAGGTCGTCCACCGTCTCGCGCAGCGTGTAGGCGAGGTCTTCGGCATCTGGCGCGGAGACATTCGCCGCGACACTGGCCGACGGCGTTGCACGCGGTTTTCCAGCCGCGTAGCCAGATGCACGGGCAGGAGCACCCGGGAAGGGGGCTCGGGTTCGAGCGACATCACCCGCATCCAACGCGAGGCGCGGTGGGACCTCGGCCACGATCCGAGCGAGGAGTTGCGCCACATCCGGCGAGATGGAGCGTGCCAGATCAGCGGTAATGCCACCCCGCTCCCCGCCACGGCACTTGTCGAAGACCGAGATCCGGGTCTCGAAGCTGGTGCCATGCTTTGCGAAGGCTGCCCCCGACACAGCGCCGGTGAAGACCAGATGGGCACTCTCGGTCAGGCGGCCGAAGGTCTCGGACCACGCGGGCGCATCAGGTGCGAAGTTTGCGCCGGTGATCGCGACCAATCGCCCGGCGGGAGCAAGGCGCGCGAGCGCCGAGCGCAGATGCCGGGCCGTCGCCTCGGTCGTTCGGCCATCGACATTGGCCACAGCCGAGAAGGGCGGGTTCATCAGGATGACGCTCGGGTGCAGCCCTGCGTCCAGATGATCGTCGATTTGGGCGGCATCGAAACTGGTGACCGGGCGTCCTGGAAAAAGGAGGCGCAGAAGATCAGCGCGGGTGTCAGCCAACTCATTCAGCGCGAGACTTCCGCCCGCGATCTCGGCGAGGATCGCCAGAAGCCCGGTCCCGGCCGATGGCTCCAGCACCAGATCGTGCGCGGTGATCTGTGCCGCCGCCAGTGCCGCCAGCCCCATCGGCAGCGGGGTCGAGAATTGCTGGAAGCGCTCCATTTCCTCCGAGCGCCGGGTATGCGTCGGCAAGAGGCCCGCCACCTTGGCGAAGATCGGTAGCAGCGCCGCAGGCGAGCCGGCACGGGCGAGCAGCGCGCGGCCGAACTTCCGCAAGAAGAGGACGAGCGCCACCTCGCCCGCCTCATAGGCGAGCTTCCAATCCCAGGCGCCATCGGCATCGAAGCCGCCAAAGGCGCGCTCCATCTCGAGGCGCAGGCGCAGCGCGTCGATCTGGAAGCCTTGGGCCAGATCGGGCTGCAGCGCCTCGGCCACAGCGAGGATCGCGGGCGCGGGATCGCGAGATGGAAGAGGAACGGGAGGCGCGACAGGCGCGAGATAGGTCATCTGGAAGCTCCGGGATGAAGGAAAGGGAAAGGGACAGGCCCGGACACCCTCTCTCGGGCACCCTCAGGCCTGATCCTCCCCGGCCCCTCTCTCCCTCTCGAACCGGTGCGTTGCGGACGCTTGGCTTGATTTTGTTCCTGTTATGTTCTATATTGAAAGCCAAGCCAGCTAGGGAGTTTCCCGATGGACATCACCACGCATGCCCTGCCCGCGACACCCAAGCAGATCGCCTATGCGCGGTCTCTGGCCCTGCGTAACCAGACCCTCCTGCCCTGGGAGGTTCAGCAAGATCGCCGGTCGTTGAGTGCCTGGATCGAGGCGCAGGCCCAGCTGAAGCCGGTATCCGAAATGGACCGGCTGCCTACGTCAAAGCAGGTGGCCTTCGCGGAGAAACTCGCTCGGATCAAACGGCGCGCCGTCCCGGACGAATGCTTCCGTGACAAGGGGCTGATGTCGAAGTGGATCGACGGGAACAAGTGAGCACGGTACCGGCTGGCTCCGGCCTTCCGGAGCTTCTGCCATACCGTGGCTTGGCAAACTTAGCGTAGTTGCCAACCTATAGATTGGCAGATTGGCCCTTCGGGACATCAACCCCGGTCAAACTCCTGTCCGAAGGACCAAAGCCTGGTCCCGATGGCACGCCGGGAGGTGCACTGCTGCGACCTTCGGCAACCACCGCAAGTCGTAGTCGTCTCTCGACCCAGCGTCTTCAGATCTTCCTCCACGTGGGGCTAGTCCCTCAATTCTTTGAAAATGGTGATATTGGAGCGTCCATAACGCTGGAAAAGCAACCTCATCGAAGAAAACTATAGTGGTCTCTTGGGGCAGAGGCGTCGCTGCCCTCAGCGCGTCTATGGGAAGCCCAGAAGACCGGCGGACTCAGACCATCTTTGGAAGCCATGTGTTTTGCCGGAATGACCTCTCTTTCGTCCGGCGAAATGCTGCCCGTAACGCTTCCGTCGGTGAGGGCGGAGAGTCCAAAACCTCGAAGAATGCCTGATGGTCGCATGGCTTCAAGCATGTGACGTCCGCGCTGTTGTCGTTTGCAGGCTTCATTTCTTCGGACCTCCAAGGGCGCTTTCGCTGTAACGCGTCAGCCGACAGCCGTAACCGAGTAGTGCGGCGTCCCATCCCAAACAAGATCCCAGGATGCGCCCGGCCGGACGTTCTGGATGGCGTGGGGCTCGAAGCAGACGAGGCAATTCCCGCCCGGCGCAGGAGCCCGGACCGAGGGATAGATCAGGCCACGCGATCCAGCCCGGCGGAGATGTTGGGCCAGGCTTTGGCCCTCGGGATATCCGACAGCCGGATCCGGATGCAGCGCGGGATGGCCCAGCTCGTCGGTCATGTCGTCGAAGACACCGATGAAATCCGCCAGCAATTCCACATAGCGGGCGCTGTCATGGAAGCTCCCGGTAAAGCCGAGTTCGCGCGTGCGGTGCCAGGCCACTTCGCTGACGGACACCATCACGTCCCATGCGCAATACCACGCGCCGCGCTCCTCGGTGTTGAAGCGGTTTCCGCCAGCGCGGGTATAGGTGAAGGCCGCGTTGACATGGCTGTCGCCATAGACGCGCAGGTCGCGGCTGCGGCGCTGCCACGCAAGCTCACGCGGGTCCAGATGCGGGTTGCGACCACGTTCCGCCAGAAGACGGCCGCTGGTCAGGCCCTCGATCTCTGCCAAGATCTCCATCTCGTCATCGGTATCGACAAGCCCGCGCAGCGCAGGGGGCTTGTGGTAGGTGGCCGGGATCAGTCGAATCAGACCGCGATCGGAAATCTCGGTCTGCTTCATGCCCCACCGCGCAAGGAATCAAGATAGGTCCGCATGGCAAGGATCTGCGGCAAGCCCCCGTCGATGGCGGTGTCAACCGGACGGCTACCCCCGAACAGCGGCCCTGTATTCGGTCGGGTGAACCAGCTTCGGGCGAGCGGCTCGGAGAAGTAGAGTTCGAGCGACTTGTAGATGCCGATCACCGCACTGAGCCGCAACAATTGGTCCTTGGTCAGTTCTCCCGCAAAGTCCGGCTTCTTGGCGCGCTTCCAGGTGCTCACCGTCATGTCGGCAAGGCTAGCCGCTTCGTTCAGGTTGAGGCCCCAGGCATCGACCACGCGCGCGTAAGCCTTCAACGCGACGGCGTTGATCTGTGCGGGTTCCCGGATTTTCTCAGCAACGTACATGGCGTCCTCCACTGCCCTAAACATAGATCATATGGTCTCATTGTAAAGATCAAATGAACTGCCTGCGCTCTCACCCGAAGCGGCGCCCTCCTTCCGTGAAGGTGTACTCGTTCACGATGATCCCTTCCTCGATGGCCTCGACCGAGGTGAGGTGGTCGTATTCAGCCTGAAGCTGACGGTAGAGCCAGCGAGCGAGATCGCGCAGCGCCTCGGTCACGGTCTCTTCGGCGTCTTCGGTCGGCGGCTGCCAGGTCGGGCTGTCGCGCGTGACGTCGATCGACATGGTGTATTCGTGGTAGTAGCGGCCGCGGTGACTGACTTCGGCTGCAAGCTGGTAGAAGTTCCGGCGCTGGATGGCCTGCAGCCGGTCGGCGATGCCATGGAGCGTCGCGTCGCTTGGGGCGTAGTCCCGGATGCGCGCGGCCGCGCCCTTGGCGTGGGACCAATAGCCCTCGAAGCAGGCGCCGTCGCCCTGGCTCCAGAACCCGGAGAACCAGATGCAGGGCTTGGTCCGCGCCCCGCCGCCCATAAGGCGGACGGGTGTAGTCTTCAGGCGGATGCCGAGGATTTCGCAAACCCGCTGGAAATCGTCATAGACCGCGTCCCACCAATCGTCGTGGGGGCCAAGCTCGCGATACCAGCTCCGCGCCTTTTCCTTGGCGGCATCCGAGAGTTCGGGGAACTGGTAGACGGTGGTGCAGATGATCTCAGGCATCGACGTCCTCCCCGCTCAGCGCAGCGGCCAGCCAATCCTGGCTGCTGGTCCAGCCGACGGATTTGCGTGCGCCGAGATCGATGACATGCGCGCCGCCGCCGAAGGGGTCGAGGCGCGGTCGGGAGCAGGTCAGGGCATATTGGAAGCCCCAGAGGCCGGTGAGATCGAGTTCCTCCGCGAGGCGCAGCACGAAGCGGATGACGTCTTCGACATCGCCGTGGTCGTCGTCATGGATCCAGAGGGTGCTGCCCTCAGGCGTGTCCTGACGCGCGAGAGTGAAACCCGCGACCTCCGGGTCGTCGGCGTCCTGATCTGCAGCGCGGAGCTTCTGAAACAGCGCGACAGCGCGGGCCGCATTGTCGGGGGTGCCGACATCGAGCAGGCATGAGAAGTGGGTGAAGTAATCCGCCATAGGGAACTCCTGAATGGGGAAGACCCGGCCGAGAAGCCGGGCGCTGGATTGGGATGACCGGGTGGTTGGGGGCGATCAGTCAGTTGGCGTGTCGCCCGCCGCCTGTCGCGCGGCATGGGCGCAGAGCATTTGCCGGTAGAAGCGCTTGCGCGCGGCCCGGAAACCGCGAACTGAGCGCGTGTCGGGGTGCAGCGCCCGGACCGCTGCCCGCAGGACGGTGTAGGGCGAGGCCGTCACTGGCAGACCGAGGCGCTGATATGCCGGATCGGTCATTTCAGGTGACCTCGACCACAGGCGAGGCGAGATGCGGATCGACCAGCGCCTCGATCCGTTCGGACCGGCCCATCCAGGGTTCGGGCCGGATGGCCTTCACCCAGTCGGCGAAGCTCGGGATGAAGCCGAGGTCTTCCTTCACATGCTGCTCGCCGACCCAGCGGGTCGGGATGATGCGTCCGGTCGAGAGCGTGAGGGTCGGGCCGAAAATCGTCTCGGCCATTATATAGA
>NZ_PKRQ01000027.1 GCF_002855575.1 Tabrizicola sp. TH137
TCTATATAATGGCCGAGACGATTTTCGGCCCGACCCTCACGCTCTCGACCGGACGCATCATCCCGACCCGCTGGGTCGGCGAGCAGCATGTGAAGGAGGACCTCGGCTTCATCCCGAGTTTTGCCGACTGGGTGAAGGCCATCCGGCCAGAGCCGTGGATGGGCCGGACCGCGCGGATCGAGGCCCTGGTCGATCCGCATCTCGCCTCGCCCGTGGTCGAGGTCAGCTGAGATGACCGATCCGGCCTATCAGCGCCTCGGGCTGCCGGCGACGGCGTCGCCCTATACGGTCCTGCGGGCAGCGGTCCGGGCGCTGCATCCCGACACGCGCGCGGTTCGCGGCTTCCGGGCCGCGCGCAAGCGCTTCTACCGGCAGATGCTCTGCGAGCATACCGCGCGACAGGCGGCGGGCGACACACCAACCGGCTGATCGCCCCAACCACCCCTTCATCCCGACACAACGCCCGGCCGCTCGGCCGGGTCTTCCCCATTCAGGAGGTTCCCATGGCGGATTACTTCACCCACTTCTCATGCCTGCTCGACGTCGGCACCCCCGACAACGCCGCCCGCGCACTCGCCCTGTTTCAGGAACTCCGCGCTGCGGATCAGGACGCTGATGATCCGGAGGTCGCGGGCTTCGACCTCGTGCGCCAGGACGCGCCTGATGGCAGCGCCCTCTGGATCCATGACGACGACCACGGCGATGTCGAAGCCGTCATCCGCTTCGTGCTGCGCTTGGCGGACGAGCTCGACCTCATCGGCCTCTGGGGCTTCCAATACGCCCTGACCTGCTCCCGGCCGCGCCTCGACGCATTCGGCGGCGGCGCGCATGTCATCGACCTCGGCGCGCGTAAGTCCATCGGCTGGACGAGCAGCCAGGAATGGCTGGCCGCTGCACTGAACGGGGAGGATGTCGATGCCTGAGTTGATCTGCACCACCGTCTACCAGTTCTCCGAACTCTCGGATGCCGCCAAGGAAAAGGCGCGCAGCTGGTATCGCGAGCTTGGCCCCCACGACGATTGGTGGGACGGGGTCTATGAAGATTTCGAGAGGGTCTGCGACATCCTCGGCATCCGCCTGAAGACCACGCCCGTCCGCCTGATGGGCGGCGGGACGCGAGCCAAGGCCTGCATCTGGTTCTCCGGCTTCTGCAGCCAGGGGGACGGAGCGTCGTTCGAAGGGTATCTTAGCCACGCCAAGGGCGCGGCCGCGCGCATCCGGGACTACGCTCCGACCGACGCAACCCTGCATGGCATCGCCGACCGGCTTCGGGCCATTCAGCGGCGTAACTTCTACCAGCTGGCCGCCGAGGTCAGCCATCGCGGGCGCCACTACCATGAATACACCATGTCGATCGACGTCACGCGCGACAGCCCAAACTGGCAGCCGCCGACCGAGGAGGCCGTGGAGATCGTGACCGAGGCGCTGCGTGATCTGGCCCGCTGGCTCTACCGGCAGCTTGAGGCTGAATACGAGCACCTGACCTCGGACGAGGCCATCGAGGAGGGGATCATTGTGAATGAGTATACGTTCACGGAAGCCGGGCGCCGGTTCGGGTGAGGCGCACCCGTCGAAGAACTTTCCCCACCGCATGCTTGAAACGTACGTCGATCTGGCGTACATATCGACAAGACATTTCAGGAGGCGACCATGCTCGGTTTCCACGACACCACCCGCGCGATCGACGAGCGCAACGAGGCCCGGATGAATTTTCGGACGAAGCCGCGCATCAAGACTGCCATCCAACAGGCGGCGGCCCTGTCCGGCGTCGACGATTCCGTCTTCACGATGAATGCCGCTTACCAGGCCGCACTTGCAACGATCGCAGCGCATGAACGGACAGTGCTCCAGCCGGTGGATCATGAGGCGTTCTTTGCAGCGCTCGATGCACCAGCTGCGCCGACCGATGCCCTGCGCGCGGCCTTCCGTCGACACAGCGACACGGTTGTGTCGAAGTAAATGGCCGCGTCACAACCGGCCGCCTACACCATCGAGCCGTTCGATTCTTCGAAGCATGATCGGGCGGCTTTTTCTTGCGGCGTTGAACAAGTCGACAACTATTTCCAGAAGACCGCGAACAAGCTCGCCAAGGCGGACAATGTCCGCCTCTATGTGATGGTCGACCCTGACGGGACGGTTATAGGATTCTATGCCCTGAATGCGCACGCCGTTCAGTTCACGGATCTGCCTGCGAAGTTCGCGCGGACCCGGCCTTCGCATGGCAACATTCCTGCCGCCTATATCTCGATGATCGGGAGGGATCGGAAGTTCAGCGGTGCCGGGTTTGGCGGCGATCTTTTGGTCGACGCCCTACGGCGCATTGCCGTTGCGGCCGACGCCATTGGCGTCGCCGTCGTCATGCTCGATGTGCTCGACTGCGGCGATCCAGACCGCGTTGCGCGCCGCAAGGCGCTTTACGAGAGCTACGGGTTTGAGCCGATGCCTTCGAACCCGCTCAGAATGTTCCTGTCCGTCAGCACAGTTCGCAAGCTGATCGCTGAAGAGGACGACATGCAGAAAAAAGATGCCGCACTCGCGGATCTGGCGCGGCACGGACGGGAGTTTGACCGAGGTTGAAGTCCTGAAGGTCGAACCTGCCAACCTATAGGTTGGCAATTGAGCTTCGGTTGCCAAGCCACGATATGGCAGACGCTCCGGAAGGCCGGAGCCAGCCGGTGCCGGGATCACTTGTTCCCGTCGATCCACTTCGACATGAGCCCCTTGTCGCGGAAGCATTCCTCCGGAACGGCACGGCGCTTGATCCGTGCAAGCTTCTCCGCGAAGGCTACCTGCTTTGAGGTCGGCAGCCGGTCCATGTCAGATACCGGCTTCAGCTGGGCCTGCGCCTCGATCCAGGCGCTGAGCGACCGACGGTCCTGCTGAACCTCCCAGGGCAGGAGGGTCTGGTTGCGCAGGGCGAGAGACCGCGCATAGGCGATCTGCTTGGCCGTCGCGGGCAGGGCATGCGTGGTGCTGTCCATCGGGAAACTCCCTTGCTGGCTTGATCCTCAATATAGAACATAACGGGAACAAAATCAACCCAAGCGAACGGAACGCACCGGTTCGAGAGGGAGAGAGGGGCCGGGAAAGATCAGGCCTGAGGGTGCCCGAGAGAGGGCGTCCGGGCCTGTCCCTGTCCCCCATTCCGGAGTTTCCCGATGACCTATCTCGCGCCCGTTGCGCCTCCCTTTCCTGTCCCGTCTCGTGATCCCGCGCCCGCGATCCTCGCTGTCGCCGAAGCTCTTCAGCCTGATCTGGCGCAGGGGTTCCAGATCGACGCGCTGCGTCTGCGCCTCGAGATGGAGCGCGCCTTTGGCGGCTCCGCTGCCGATGGCGCTTGGGACTGGAAGCTTGCCTATGAGGCGGGCGAGGTGGCGCTGGTCCTCTTCCTGCGGAAATTCGGCCGTGCGCTGCTCGCCCGGGCGGGCTCGCCTCCCGCGCTGCTTCCGATCCTCGCAAAGGTGGCGTGCCTCCTGCCCACGCACACACGCCGCTCGGAGGAGATGGAGCGCTTCCAGCAATTCTCGACTCCGCTGCCCATGGGGCTCGCGGCCTTGGCGGCTGCGCAGATCACCCCGCGTGACCTCGTCCTCGAGCCTTCCGCCGGGACCGGGCTTCTCGCGATCCTCGCCGAGATCGCTGGCGGCAGTCTCGCGCTGAACGAGCTGGCCGACACCCGCGCCGACCTCCTGCGCCTCCTCTTTCCGGAGCGACCCGTCACCAGTTTTGACGCCGCGCAAATCGACGACCATCTGGACGCGGGCGTTCGTCCGAGCGTCATCCTGATGAACCCGCCCTTCTCTGCCGTGGCCCATGTCGATGGCCGGACGACCGAGGCGACAGCCCGTCATCTGCGCTCTTCCCTTGCCCGCCTCGCGCCCGGCGGGCGTCTGGTGGCCATCACTGGCGCCGGTTTCGCGCCGGATGCGCCCGCCTGGGCGGAAACCTTCGGCCGTTTGACCGAGACGGCGCATCTTGTCTTCACCGGCGCCGTCTCCGGTGCCGCATTCGCCAAACACGGCACCAGCTTTGAGACCCGGATCTCGGTCTTCGACAAATGCCGGGGCGGTGAGCGCGGTGGCATAACGGCGGATCTGGCCCGGCCGATGTCCGTCGATGCGCCGCAGCTCCTCGGCCGGATCGTAGCAGAGGTCCCGCCACGCCTCGAGATGGATGCGGGCGTGGGCGCTCAATCGCAGCCCGCTTCCCCTTTCCGGGGACTTCCTCCCCGTGCGTCCGGCCCTGCCGCTCGACCCTTGCGTTCGACGGCAGCGGCCAATGTGGACGTGCATGTCGCCACGCCGGATACGGAGGATCTGGCCTATACCTTGCGCAAGGCCGCGGACGATCTCGGCGCTGCGCGCCTGTCGGACGCGATCTACGAGACCTTCCGCCTGCAGGCGATCGACATCCCCGGCGCGGCCCCGCATCCGACCAAGCTGGTGCAGTCGGCGGCCATGGCCTCAGTTGCCCCCCCAAAACCCTCCAACCACCCGAAACTCCCCGTGGCCGTCCTGCGCGACGGCCTACTATCCGACGCGCAACTCGAGACCGTGATCTACGCGGGCGAAGCGCATGGCGCGTATCTCGCGGGATCGTGGTGCGTCGATGAGACCGGCGACATGGTCTCGGCCGCGCCCGACGATGCCGCGGACGTCGTCCGCTTTCGCCGCGGCTTCTTCCTTGGCGATGGCACCGGCGCGGGCAAGGGCCGCCAGTCGGCTGGGATCCTGCTCGACAACTGGTGCTGGGGCCGCCGCGAGGCGCTCTGGATTTCAAAGAGCGACAAGCTCCTCGAGGACGCGCAGCGCGACTGGTCGGCGCTCGGCCAGGAGCGGCTGTTGGTGACGCCGCTCTCGCGCTTTGCGCAAGGTCGCGACATCCCGCTCTCCGAGGGCATTCTGTTCACCACCTATGCGACGCTGCGCTCGGAGGAACGCGGGGCCAAGAAATCCCGGGTCGACCAGATCGTCGATTGGCTGGGTGCGGATTTCGACGGGGTGATCGTGTTTGACGAAAGCCATGCCATGGCGAATGCCGCAGGGTCCAAGGGCGAGCGTGGCGATACGGAAGCCTCGCAGCAGGGCAGGGCGGGCCTGCGCCTGCAACACAAGCTGCCAAACGCCCGCGTGGTCTATGTCTCGGCCACAGGGGCAACAACCGTCCACAACCTCGCCTATGCGCAGCGTCTCGGGCTCTGGGGCGGCGAAGATTTCCCCTTCGCAACCCGTGCCGAGTTTGTGCAGGCCATTGAGGCCGGAGGCGTCGCCGCGATGGAGGTCCTCGCCCGCGATTTGCGGTCGCTCGGCCTCTACACCGCCCGGTCGCTTTCCTACGACGGCGTCGAATACGAAATGCTGGAACATGCGCTGACGCCCGAGCAGCGCGGCATCTACGATGCCTATGCCGGGGCCTTCGCCATCATCCACAACAACCTTGCCGCCGCGATGGAGGCGGCGAACATCACCGGAGATTCTGGCACGCTAAACCGCCAGGCCAAGTCCGCCGCACGCTCGGCCTTCGAGTCCGCCAAGCAGCGCTTCTTCGGCCATCTGCTGACGTCGATGAAAACCCCCACCCTGATCGCAAGCATCGAGGCCGATCTCGCCGCAGGCCATGCGGCCG
>NZ_PKRQ01000028.1:0-2500 GCF_002855575.1 Tabrizicola sp. TH137
TGGTTGCGGGGGCAGGATTTGAACCTGCGGCCTTCAGGTTATGAGCCTGACGAGCTACCGGGCTGCTCCACCCCGCGTCACTTGTTGTCTGACTTGGTTGGTTTGTGTTTCGTTGAGATTGGTGTGTGCTTCTTTCTAGGTTTGGCGGTGACCTACTCTCCCACGTCTTAGGACGCAGTACCATTGGCGCGACGGCACTTAACTTCCGGGTTCGGGATGGGACCGGGTGTTTTGCTCGTGCTATGACCACCAAACCGAGGAAGGAGCACGGGGAGAGGTTTTTTGTCCTTTCCCCTTACATCAGTTTTGTTGTTCCAAGTTTGTTTGCTTTTGATTGAGACAGCCTTGCTGTTTCTGGATCAAATCAAGCCTATCGGGCAATTAGTACCGGTCAGCTGAATGCATTGCTGCACTTACACCTCCGGCCTATCGACGTGGTGGTCTTCCACGGCCCTCAAGGGAGACCTTGTTTTGAAGGGGGCTTCCCGCTTAGATGCCTTCAGCGGTTATCCTGTCCGATCATAGCTACCCTGCACTGCCGTTGGCACGACAACAGGTCCACCAGTGGATCGTTCACCCCGGTCCTCTCGTACTAGGGGCAACTCTTCTCAAGTCTCCTACACCCACGGCAGATAGGGACCGAACTGTCTCACGACGTTCTAAACCCAGCTCACGTACCTCTTTAAATGGCGAACAGCCATACCCTTGGGACCTGCTCCAGCCCCAGGATGAGATGAGCCGACATCGAGGTGCCAAACGATGCCGTCGATATGGACTCTTGGGCATCATCAGCCTGTTATCCCCAGAGTACCTTTTATCCGTTGAGCGATGGCCCTCCCACTTGGGACCACCGGATCACTATGGCCGACTTTCGTCTCTGCTCGTCTTGTCAGACTTGCAGTCAGGCTGGCTTCTGCCATTGCACTCAACGACCGATTTCCGACCGGTCTGAGCCAACCTTCGCGCGCCTCCGTTACTGTTTGGGAGGCGACCGCCCCAGTCAAACTCCCCACCATGCATGGTCCCGGACCCGGATGACGGGCCGCGGTTAGACATCAAGAGTGCGAAGGGTGGTATCTCAAGGGAGGCTCCACAGAGACTGGCGTCCCTGCTTCGATGCCTACCACCTATCCTGCACATCACAATCCTGATGCCAGTGCAAAGCTGGAGTAAAGGTTCATGGGGTCTTTCCGTCTAACCGCGGGTAGTGTGCATCTTGACACACAGTTCAATTTCGCTGAGTCCACGTTAGAGACAGCGGGGAGATCGTTACGCCATTCGTGCAGGTCGGAACTTACCCGACAAGGAATTTCGCTACCTTAGGACCGTTATAGTTACGGCCGCCGTTTACTGGGGCTTCAATTCGGAGCTTGCACCCCTCCTTTTAACCTTCCAGCACCGGGCAGGCGTCAGACTGTATACGTCGCCTTACGGCTTCGCACAGCCCTGTGTTTTAAGTAAACAGTCGCCACCCCCTGGTCTGTGCCCCCCGCCCATAGTTGCCTACAGACGGGGCTCCCTTCTCGCGAACTTACGGGAGCATTTTGCCGAGTTCCTTTAACGTGGTTCTCTCAAGCGCCTTGGTATACTCTACCAGTCCACCTGTGTCGGTTTAGGGTACGGTCTGATGTGGGGCTATTTCCAGGGACCTCTAAGCAGCTCACCCAATCCGATAAGGGCAAACTACAGTCGAGATCCGTCACATCCCACTGGCCCAGGAATATTAACCTGGTTCCCATCGACTACGCCTTTCGGCCTCGCCTTAGGGGCCGGCTTACCCTGCTCAGATTAGCTTTAAGCAGGAACCCTTGGACTTTCGGCGAGAGGGTCTCTCACCCTCTTTGTCGCTACTCATGTCAACATTCTCGCTTCTGATCTCTCCACCGGATGCCTCACGGCCCGGCTTCACAGAAAGCTTCGCGTGTTCGATCCACCTCGCGGTGGATAAAACACATGAAGCTATATCACAGAACGCTCCGCTACCACGCACATCGCTGTGCATCCTGAGCTTCGGCTCGTGGCTTGAGCCCCGTTACATCTTCGCCGCAGGACAGCTTGTCTAGACCAGTGAGCTGTTACGCTATCTTTAAAGGATGGCTGCTTCTAAGCCAACCTCCTGGTTGTTTTGGCCGTCCCACATGCTTTCCCACTTAGCCACGAATTAGGGGCCTTAGCTGCAGGTCAGGGTTGTTTCCCTCTTCACGACGGACGTTAGCACCCGCCGTGTGTCTCCCGGATAGTACTCTCGGGTATTCGGAGTTTGCTTAGGCTCAGTAAGTCTGTGGGACCCCATCACCCATGCAGTGCTCTACCCCCCGAGGTATTCGTCCGAGGCGCTACCTAAATAGCTTTCGCGGAGAACCAGCTATCTCCAGATTTGATTGGCCTTTCACCCCTAGCCACACCTCATCCAGACCCTTTTCAACGGGTGTTGGTTCGGACCTCCAGTTGGTGTTACCCAACCTTCATCCTGGACATGGCTAGATCATCTGGTTTCGGG
>NZ_PKRQ01000029.1 GCF_002855575.1 Tabrizicola sp. TH137
TCCTTCACATGCTGCTCGCCGACCCAGCGGGTCGGGATGATGCGTCCGGTCGAGAGCGTGAGGGTCGGGCCGAAAATCGTCTCGGCCATTATATAGACAGAGTCGGTCAAAACCGACTTCGGGCGTATCGTGGCAGGCGATTTAGACTCAGTCGGAGATGCGCCATGGTGGATGCAAAGCTTGAAGGCGCAGGCCCTGATCCATCTTCGTTCGCCGCAACCATCGCCGCGTTCGTGACGTACCTGAATGGGTCGGGATGTTCTCCCAACACCGCGCGCGCTTATCAGCACGATCTTTCGCATCTTCTTTCCTTTCTTGATGAACAGGGATGGGATTGGCGTGCGCTGACACCGGCGCGCGCGGTTGACTTGCTGATCCATCTGCGCAGCAAGCCGAGCCGTCGCCGCGGCACCGGGCCGTACCCGTCGTTGGCCGCGACCGATGGAGAACAATCTGCTCGGCTCAGCACGGCGACGATCAACCGGGTGCTTGCAGCGGTTTCTTCATTCTTCGAATGGGCGCGGTTCACTGATCGTTTTGCTGGCCCAAACCCGATCACCCGAATTCATGATCGCGCTGCCGCACATGTCGCTGAACGCCATCGACCGTTCCTGACTGGCGTCACCTCGCAGTCGGCCTTACGGAGCCCGGTGCGGTTGCGGCAGATCCATCGTTTGCCCCGCCCGATGGCGGATGAGCAGGTCGACGCGCTGATCGCGCAGCTGCGAACGCGCCGCGATCTGGCAATCATTCGCTTGATGCTCGACGGCGGTCTGCGACCAGGTGAGGTGCTTGGCTTGCACCTCGCCGACATCGCATATGGCAGGCGACGGGTGACCGTCAGGGTGCGTTTCGATCACCCGCGCGGCGTTCGGAGCAAGTCACGATCTGAGCGCGTCGTCGATTTGCATGAAACGGCAACGCTGCAGTCAGTCAGCGGATATGTCATGACCGAACGACCACAGGACACAGACAGTCCCTTCCTGTTTCTGGTCGGTGGCAGTGGCCCACGCAGGCATGAGCCACTTTCCTACGCCGCGCTGGCCAAGCTTTTTGCGAGGGCGTGCGATCGTGCGAACATACGTAAACCATGGGTGACCCCACATGCCCTGCGCCATACACATGCAACAAAGATGTGGGAGGCCGGGATGCGCGAGCTGACGCTTCAGCGAAGGCTTGGTCATGCATCGCCAGAAGCAACCCGCGTTTACACCCGGGTTTCCGATCCGATTGTTGTCGCCGAATATCGCCGTGCCCTCGGCCTTCCAGACGAGAAGGTGCAGGACCCTGCGGAAGGCGCAAAGTGATGCGGGGCCCAGTCTCCTCGGCAGCGATGCAGGCACGTTCGATCGATGCCCCATCTCTCTTTCGCAGCAGCCACTGTTCGGCCGATGAATACGACGCTTTTCTACAACGCTGCTATCCGACGAAGCAGTTCGTCCAACAACGCCGAAGTCAGCGCAAGCAATTCGTCGAGGCCTGGCCAGACATTGAAGAATGGCTGGCCGCGCCGCTCGCAGTTCGTGTCGGTCGGATCAACGGGCAAACCAGAGCTACCCTTCAGGATCGACCCTCCTATTTCGCGCGCGCCTATCTCTACTATCTGGCGCTGAAAGGGCATCTCCGATTTGATTATCCGTGGCTGCTCGCCGTCGGCGACCTTTGCGTTCACGACGTGGCACGGCTGTTGGATATCGATCTCGGTGTCGAGAGACTTGCGCGCGAGGCGACAGACCTAGGTCTCGTCTATGCGGGTGCTGATCGAGCAATGCGGTGGACGCTCGGGCGTCTCGCCCTTCACCAGGGACCCCAACTGGTCAGCGCTTTGCGTCAGAACGACATCAATGAGCTCCTCGTCGCCGTTCGGATGTTCGGCGATAGATCAGATCTTGGTGCCTACTGGACCTCGAGCGACCGGTATCGTCTGGTCTCCAAAGCTTGGATTACGATGATCGGCCAGCTGCGCTTGGCACTCTATCACCGCGGGCAAGTCGACGACCCGCCGCGAAAGATCATGCCATCGGCGGATTTGAAGGCGGCACAGCCTGAAATGGGCGCATTGATCGATGAATGGCTTGTACGCCGTGCACCAAGCTTGCGACCGGTCACCGTGTACCACCACGCGCTTACCGCCCGCCGATTTCTGCAGCATTTGGCCAAAACGGCACCAGAAGTGCGCACCTTTGGGCAGGTAAAGCATGAGCACATCGTCAGCTGGATGAACGCGATGAAGACCGAGTTGTCGCCAAAGACCGGGCGACCACTCACTGCGAATTCTCAGAGGGGACGCGTTGTCCGGCTGGCACAATTCTTCAAGGATGCCGAGGACTGGGCGTGGACTGAAGTGCCGCGATGGCCGCTCGTGGCAAAACGCGATCTGCCGCGCGTGCCCGACCGAATTCCCCGATACATCCCTCGTGCTGAGCTCGAACGGCTGATGGAGGAAATCCGGGCGCTTTCCGATCCGTTCCAGCGCGCAGCTATGCTCCTCGCTAGGTGGTCAGGTGCGCGCCGCAGCGAAATTCAGCGCCTATCTGTGGACTGCCTCGACCAATACGCCGATGGCACCGCGCGCCTTCGGCTGCCCGTCGGTAAGACCGCCCGTGAGCGCCAAATCCCACTGCATGATGAGGCCGCAGAGGCCCTTCGGGTTGTGCTGGGTCTCCGCGCTAAGGTCGCAGACCGAATGCTGCCCGACGAACGGACAGGCGATCTCGTCCGGTTCGTGTTCGTCTGGCGCGGAAAACTGATGAGCGGACGCCATCTGTTTGGTGCGCCATTGAAGCGGGTGTGTGCCGCCACGGGCTTGGCCGACGCCCGAGGCAGGCCAACCGTGACCATGCACCGATTCCGCCACACGCTCGGAACCGAACTCGCAGAACGCGGTGCAAAGCTTCACACCATCATGAGCGTCCTCGGCCACGAAAGCCCTCAGATGACGATGGTATATGCGCGGATCAGCGACGCAGAGGTGCTGCGCGACTACCAGTCCGTTCTGGAACCAGGCGCCATGATTGCGGGTGCAGGAGCGGAAGTGATCCGATCCGGAAATCTTGGCGAAAGCGCGGTCGACTGGCTTCGCAGCCACTTCTTCAAGACTGCGCTGGAACTGGGACATTGTCTGAGGTTGCCCTCGGAAGGTCCTTGCGAATGCGACCTTTACCTGAGCTGTTCTCGCTTTGTGACGACGCCGTGCTACGCGCCGCGGCTGCGCGAACGCCGTCGATTGGAACTGTCTCTCGCCGAAGACGCGCGCGCCCGCTCTTGGTCGCGTGAAGTCGAACGTCATTGCGCCGTCGCAAGAAGAGTCGAACAACTCCTGACCGACCTCGGCGAGGAATTGGAATGAAATGCGGTCCTGCACACGGAACAGGCCGACCACCGCCAGCTTTTTGGGGAGCGCGGCGGTCGGCCTGTTCCTACCCAAGACCCCTGCGCCTTTACGCTTGCCTGTCCATGTAACGGCCATGAAGATGCCCTCGGCATGGTGGCGCAAGGCCCTGTGCCGGAAGTCAGCCGTGATCTCCTTGCTGGCATCGAACCAGGCATGGACCGCGATGAAGTCGTCGACCGTGCCGCCCCATTTCTTCACCGAAGACAGGGCGTGGTGATAGGGATGTGCCATACCCGCCCCCTCAGAAATCATGCGTGAAGAGTTCGGACGAGGTGAAGCGCTCGTTGAACTCGAGATGGATGCAGCGGGCGGACGCGTCGAAACAGAACTCGCCCCAGGCGCCGTCGTTGTTTTCCCAGCCGCCATGGGTGTCGGAGAGGAAGTCATAGGCCAGCTGCTCCACGACGTCTTCCAGCGAGAGCTGCCGTATCTCGACCTCGGGGTCGTCCCAGGTCAGCGCGGCATAGGCGATCTCGGTGGCGGGGAAATCGACGGCGGTTTCACCGAACCATGCGCCGATGCTTTCGATCTGGCCGCTGTCTCCAGCACCGTCGAAGGTCACGGTGACATGGGTGATGCCGGCGGCCGTGAGGCCGTCGAAGAGGCGGT
>NZ_PKRQ01000002.1 GCF_002855575.1 Tabrizicola sp. TH137
CGGCCACGGGTTCGTGGGTCAGGCGCAGCGCTGTGGGGGTGAGTAGAAGTGGTGGCGGGGTCGGGTCGCGTCGTCGGGCGAGGATGTTGATGACAACTGGCGCGGAATGGACGCCCTGATCCATGGCTTCGCGGCAGGCGGCTTCGACAGCCTGCAGCCCATCATCGGGCACGCAGCTCAGGATCTGGACCATCTGCCGGTCGCCGTCATCGCTGCCCTTCAGCTTGCGCCGGATCGCGGCCATGGCGGGTGGAAGCACCCAGTCCTTGAACGGCGCGCCATTGCGCAGCGCCCCTGGTTTGCGTGCCAGAACAGGCACATAGTGCCATGGGTCGTAGACCGTCTGGCCCCGCCCGAAGGCGCGAGCGTGTTCGCCCACCACCACGCCATCCTGCCGGATCACGATGCGTTCGGCATAGGCATGCACCTCGACGGGACGTCCGACCGCCGTGGCCAGGACCGAGTATTTGTTGTTGTCGAACCGCACCGTGCAGGTCTTCGACACGGAAGCAGGCACGCTGTGGAAGCCGTCGAAGCGGCCAACGTAGGGGACAAGGTGGGGGCGCTCGGCCTCGAAGATCTCCCAGATCGTCTTGTCGGCCTCTTCGGGATGGCGATGCGCCTTGGCATAGGCCACGCACTTGTCCAGCAGCCAGGCGTTCAACTCATCGAGGCTCTTTACGCGCAGGCGTGGCGTGAAGAACCGTTCCCGCACCAGCCCGACCTGGTTCTCGACTTGACCCTTCTCCCAGCCGGACGCCGGGGTGCAGGCGACGGGTTGGACAAGGTAATGGCTGCACATCTGCAGGAAGCGGCGGTTGTAGTGCCGCTCCTTGCCGGTGAACACAGCCTCCACCGCCGTCTTCATGTTGTCGTAGATGCCCCGCGTGCAGGTGCCCTTGAAGAAGGCGAAGGCCCGGTCATGCGCGTCAAAGACCATCTCCTGGCTCTCGCGCATGTAGGCGCGGGCGAACATCATCCGGCTGTGGCAAAGCCGGACATGCGCCACCTTGACCGTCACCGTGACGCCCGAGATCACCACCACCTCATGGCTCCAGTCGAACTGGTAAGCCTCACCCGGCGCATAGTAGAGCGGCACATAGGCTTCCGCCGTCACCGCACCCCGGTTCCGCGACCAACTCTTGGCGAAGCGGCGCACGGCATCATACCCGCCCTCGTATCCGAGCCCGCGCAGTTCCTCGAAGATACGGATCAGCGTCAGCCGTTCCCGCGACGGCTTGTTCGCATTGGTCGACAGGAACTGCTCGAGCTGCCCTTGCCATGGCCCGATCCGCGGCATCGGCTGGCGCTCGCGCTCGTAGCTGAAATCCGTCTCGTCCGTCCGGAGGATCTTGCGCACGGTATTCCGCGACACGTGCAGTTCCCGCACGATCTTCTTCACCGACCAGCCCTGAACATAGAAGGCTCGCCGAACCCGCGCGATCGTATCCACCCGCTTCATCCCTCCCTCCGTCCGCTGCCTCGCAACGAACGGTCTGACAGAACGTCAGGGGGGTCAAAATTGGACGCCGATACCCCGCCTTAGGGGGTCAAAATTGCACGCCGAAACACAGGCAAGAGACGCCTTCCTCGGCGACTCGGGAGTTCTGCCTGCTTCGACACTACTGTTGGTTGCAGGCTTTTCGCGACCAGAGTTTAAGGTCGAGATCGAGGTCATGGCTGCAACGGCCTAGAATGCAAAAAGACGCCTTCTTGAGACTCCATCAGTCGCACAAGGCGGCAGTCGACCTTCAGTCCGCCACCACCTGCTGGTCCTGACGATCTGGCCTACTGTCCACGAAACCGGCACCAGGCCATCAGTGTTGAAGGGAGCGGAGGCGCTTACCCCATCCGTCAGGCAGCGCTGGCGGCAAAAGGGCCAGCAGCGCAGGCGGAATGATTACCATCGAGGCAGCCTTAGGGGGCAGATTCCGAGCAGAGGCATTGGGAAACGAACCCCCTTGGACCAGCGCATGTTGGCAAGCGAAGGCGAACTGTCCGGCATGCCCAGAGTCGCGGACCGCTGGGCGCATGGATAATCCAGTATGGAGCTGATCGTCTGATCGCCGCCCGGCGCTCGACCCCGTGTTGGTCACGGCACTTCCCGCCCTTCGGCTTCGCTGTAAAGGTCGAACCAGTCTTCGCGTGTCAGGGTCACGGACAGCGCTTCAGAAAGGCGGCGGATCCGGTCGAGGGAGTTTGTTCCCATCACGGGCATGATCCCCGCGGGGTGCGCAAGAAGCCACGCCACCGCGACCGCCGAACGGTCCACGCCGAACTCTGCCGCCATGCGGGCAAGCTTTTGACCCAGCGCACTCTCCCCGGTCATCAGACTGCCACCGCCCAGAGGTGACCAAGCCATCGCCCGCATGCCGGCGAGGCGGATCTCGGACAGGTCGCCGTTCGTAAATGCCTCGCGGGCCTGAAGGCTCAGTTCAATCTGGTTCACCGCCAGCGGGGTCTGCATTCGCGATTGCAGCAGCGCGCTATCCCACGGGCGAAAGTTCGATACGCCCACCGCAAGCACCTTGCCCGACGCCACAAGGTCGTCCAGCGCGCGCCCCGTTTCGTCGAAATCCATGAACGGGTCGGGCCGATGGATCAGGAGAAGGTCGATCCGGTCGGTTCCCAGATGGCGAAGGGATCGTTCGACCGAAGCTGTCACATGACGGCGCGAGGTGTCGTAATGTTTGAGCCGTGCCTCCGCATAGTCACCCACGGGCGCGATGATGCCGCATTTCGTCACGATCTCGATCCGGTCACGCAGGTCGGTCCCGCGGATCGCTTCTCCGAACAAGGCCTCGACCGTGTAGCCGCCGTAGATGTCGGCATGGTCCATCGTGGTGATGCCCTGTTCGAGGCAGGTATCGACCTTGGCGCGGATGTGACGGTCGGATGTGTCGGGGTCATCGCCAAGCCGCCACATCCCGTAGACGATGCGCGACAGGCTGACGCCGTTTGACAGGGGGACTCGTTCCATTCCGATTTCCTTCCGGCTTGTCATCAAGGTTGCGACCCGGGCGGATATATCGCCCGGGTCCGGCTTTCACCAGTTGCCTGTGTTCGGCATCGACGCCCAGGGCTCTGCCGGGGCAAGGTGTTCGCCCTCTTGCAAGAGCTCCAGCGAAATGCCGTCTGGGGTGCGCACAAAGGCCATGTGGCCATCCCGAGGGGGGCGGTTGATGATCACTCCCGCAGCCATCAGGCGGGCGCAAGTCGCGTAGATGTCCTGCACGCGGAAGGCCAAGTGGCCAAAGTTCCGCCCGACGGAATAGGGCTCAGGATCCCAGTTCCAGGTCAGCTCCACCTCGGGCGCGCGGCGCGCCAGAGCTGCCTCGCGGTCCTCGTCGGCGGCAAGGAAGATCAGGGTGAAGCGCCCCTTTTCGTTCTCGATCCGCCGGGTTTCCGTGAGGCCGATCAGGTTGAAGAACCGGATCGTCGCCTCGGGATCGGTCACCCGGATCATGGTGTGCAGATAGCGCGTCATGCGGCGACCCGGGCTGCGAGAGCTTCCATCACCAGCTTCGCCAGCGGTTCGGCCGAAGCGGGGTTCTGCCCGGTGACGAGGTTGCCGTCGCGCAACGCGAAGGGCTTGAAGTCGGGGCCGGACTCATGCCGAGCGCCCAATTCTTTCAGGCGGGTTTCCAGAAGGAAGGGGACAGCCTTGTCCAGCCCGGCCGCGCGCTCTTCGCTGTCGGTGAAAGCCGCTACGCGACGGCCAGCGACAACCGGCGTCCCGTCTGCCTTGCGCGCGCCCACAAGTCCCGCCGGACCGTGGCAGACTGCGGCGACGACCTTGCCCGCTGCGTCGAACTCGGCCACCAGGCGGGCAAGCGCCGCGTTCTGGGGATAGTCGAACATCGTCCCGTGGCCGCCAGGCAGCAGGATCGCATCGTACCCCGAGGCATCCAGCGTGTCGAACTTCGGGGTCTCGGCGATGAGGCGCTGGAATGTCGCGTCGTTGAGGGCACGTTCGACAGAGGCATCGTTCTCGCCCGCGGGTTTCAAGCTGCGCGGATCAACCGGGATTTTTCCGCCCGCAATCGAGGCGAGCGTCAAATCCGCGCCGGCGTCGACGAAGGCGTACCAGGGGGTGGTCAACTCTTCCAGCCACAGGCCGGTGGGATCATCGCTGATGCCCATGGTCGCGGCCGACGTGGTGATGATCAGGATTTTGGGGTTCATTTTGGTCTCCATTCTTGGTGATGGACCCTAGATAGATCCCTTTACTCATCGCGACATCTTTCGCATTTTGGTATCACCCATCAGAAAACTTATACCTGTCTTTTGGAGCCCCCATGTCCCTCGTCCATCTGCGCACCTTCGTCGAGGTGCACCGGCGCGGCTCGATCAGCGAGGCCGCGCGACTGCTCGGCCTCACGCAACCCGCCGTTTCAGGCCATATCGCAGCCCTAGAGGCGCAGCTGGGCCGCCCTTTGTTCCAACGCCATGCCCGCGGGGTCGTGCCGACCGCCGTTGCCGACGACCTCGCCGCCAATCTGGGCCAGTCGCTAGACCGTGCCGAGGCCGCGCTGGCTACAGTCAAGGCGCGGTCGGCCAAGTTGTCCGGGGTGGTCCATCTGGCGGGTCCTGCCGAATACTTGGGCTCTTGTGTCGCTCCGGTCTTGCCTCGGCTAACCGAAGCAGGGCTTGAGGTCCGCATTCAGACTGGCAACAAGAAGATCCTCTACGAATTACTGCTGTCCGACGCAGTCGATCTGGCGGTTACCGCTTCCGCGCCGGAAGACTCGCGCCTTGACAGCCACCTGATCGGAACCGAGACGCTGATCGCCGTGACGCTGCCTTCGATGGCAAGCGCAGGCATTGACGCACCCTTCGTGTCTTATGACCTTGATCTTCCACTACTTCGCAACTGGATTGACGTTAATGGCCTGTCGTTAGGCGCACGGCGCCCGGTGGCGTCTGTACCCGACCTTCGCGTCCTACGATCACTTGTCTTGTCGGGGGCCGGCTGGACAGTGCTCCCCGACTACCTGTGCCAAGGAGATATCCAAACGGACCGGCTCGCTGAAATTCCCGCCCCTGCTGCGCGTCCAGGCAATGGGCTGCGCCTCGTCTGGGCTAGGGGTGCCTTGCGGCACCCGAGGATAGCTTATGCACGCGACCTCTTGCTCGACGCGCTCGATACCCCTCGACTGAAATCCACCTGGACTGTTTAGCGGCCCAACCCGGCAAGAAGGCCCTGTCGTGAAAAGTGAAGAAGGTTCCACTTCAGACCCGGGCCTCCCAACGCTCGCCAATCTAGACCACGGAAATGGACCGTCTTGTTGCCCAGACGCGGGCGTTCGAGAGACTTGATCGGCCGTCCGCTTTGGGCCGATATCGCCATGCTGCGCTTGCCAAGAGCCCACCTTGCCACACCCTGCCTGACCGACGGCTATGGGCTCTTTGCGTAGCTAGGCACTTGGTGCTTTGGCTCGTACTTAACTCTGCTGGATGGCATATGGGCGTCTTGCCGGTGCGCTGGCCCGCGCTCTTTAGCAGCGATTTGCAGGGTAGGGGCTTCAATGCATCCTGCCCCCGCAACCAAATTTACCGTTCTTATAAGATACATGCACAGCGCCCCTCGGGGCGCTTTTTGCATTTGTGCCCGACCTTTCGCCCGATGCGCCGGAAGACCCGTCGCAAGGCGCAAAAGTGCGGCCATAGCGCCGTGCAGATCGACGGTCAAGCCCGCGCCGTTGGGGTCTGGCGTGAGGACGGTCTTCTCGATCAGGGAGCGAATGGCATCACCCGCTTCATCCAGCTATGCGGACCTGCGGGCCGATTTCACCGACCGACTGGACCGCGTGATCGCCGACAACACCCGGATGCTGCTGAATGCGCTGACGCCCCCGGACAGCGTGCCTTGGGTGACAGAAGCCGACCTTCGCGATGTTTCGGATGCGAAGGAAGAGGCGCTGCGCGAGGGGTGATCCGGCCGCCGCGCATTGACTGCCCCGCCGCTGGTTTGGGGATCGCCAGCCAGAAGCCGGATCAGCGGGCCGCTGCCACCCGGCAGGAAAGACAGTTGTATGACCGTTCCCCTTCGGCCGGTCGTATCACCTTTGACCTCTTGCCCGCGTGTCTTGTGGCTCTTCGCGGCCTCGCGCTTCAAGGGTGGCTTGCTGCGTCGTCTTACAGAAGGCCTGCCACAGGTCTGCAAGGTTCTGGCCCGCTCGATGCAGGATTTCGTCGCGCTCCAAGCCCGTCTTGTCCTGAGCGACGCGTACGGCGGCATCGGCATATTGCAGCAGGAGCCGTACCTGGATGCGCAGCGATGCCGGGTCAAACTGCGGATCCATCGAAAGGAAGATGCCGACGAGCCTGTCCAGAAGTGCCTCTGTCAGTTCGGCATCTAACGCCTGCAAAGACTTGTCCGCGGAGAAGCCCGCCAGGACATCGCGTGCGACCGGGTCTTCGCTGTGAAGCGTCTCGTAACTCCTGAGCAGGTCACCGATCATGCCCGCGACCGCGTCTGCCCCCCTTCCTTCATCGCGCGCGGCCTCGAGCGTGCCGACGAGGTGATCGCTGAAGGCCCTGAGGTAATCCCCCGCGAGGGCGCCGACGATGGCCGTCCTGTTGGAGAAATACTGATACATCGACCCCGCCGTGATGCCGGCCCGCGCGGCGATCTCGGTCATCGCCAGATTGGCGCAGCCCTTTTCGGCAATGATTTCACGCGCGGCGGCAAGGATCTGGTCGACGCGTTTCTGGCTGCGGTCCTGACGCGGGGCGCGCGGTTCGTCCGCTCTTGTCCGGTCCTGTCTCATCTGGCCTCAAAAGCTGAATACAATTCAGATTTAGCTTGACCATGCGTTTCGGTCAATGCATATAACCTGAATGATTGTCAGATTTCTGGAACGGTGATGCGGATGGGAAGATGGTGGATTCTGGGAGCCCTTATGGCCGTTACGGTCCTGACAGGGTGCAAGGAAGAGGCGGTTGCGCCGGAGCCCGCGCGGGCGGTGCGGACAGTCGAGGTCACGGCGGAAGCCACGGAGGAGGCGGTTACGCGGACGGGCGAGATCGTTCCGATGCGGGCGCTGGACCTGGCCTTCAAGGTTCCGGGGCGCATCTTGCAGCGTGATGTGACCCCGGGCGACAGGGTGCGGTCGGGCGACCTTCTGGCCACGATTGACCCGCGCGACATCGAGAATTCGGTCGCCATGGCCGAGGCTGAAGTTGCGGCGGCCGAAGCGGCGGAGGCGGCTGCGCGGGCGCAGGCAGAGCGGCAGCGCCAGCTTTTCGAGAAGGGGATTGTCGCCGAGGCCGCCCTTCAGGCCGCCGAGGCCGAGGCCGAAGCGGCGAAGGGGCGTCTCAATTCAGAGCGGGCGAAACTTGCCTCGGCCCGGGATCAGCGCAGCTATGCCGATCTGAGGGCGCCGGTTGACGGGATCATCACGGCAGTCATGGCCGATCCGGGCGAAGTGGTGGCCTCTGGTCAACCCGTCGTGCAGGTCGCCGCGGGCAGTGCGCGCGAGGCGGCCTTCAACCTGTCGGCCGAGCTGGCTTCGCAGGCGAAGCCGGGCCTTGCGGTCGAGGTGATGCTGTTGTCGGACCCAACGGTCACGACCACAGGCACTCTGCGCGAGGTCAGCCCCGTCGCCGATCCTGTCACCCGCACCTATCGCGTGTTTGTGACCTTGCCCGACGCGCCTGACGCCATGTCTTTCGGCTCTGTGGTTGAAGGCAAGGTCTTGGTGCCGGTCGCGGGCCGTTTCACCATCCCTGCCGCGGCCATCACCGTGCAGGACGGCGCGCCCGCGGTTTATGTGGTTGACGCCGGGATGAAGCTGGAACGACGGCCTGTCACCATCCTGCGCTATGAGACGGCGACCGCAATCCTGTCGGGCGGCATTGGCGTGGGGGACCGTGTGGTGACGGCGGGTGTCAGCAAGCTGCGCCCCGGCCAGGACGTGACGCTGTGGGAGGCTGCGCAATGACCGCTGCACCCAAGTTCAACCTTTCGGCCTGGGCGCTGGCGAACCGGTCGCTGGTGATCTTCCTGATGATCGCCACCCTTGTTGCGGGGGCCTTCAGCTACATGAACCTGTCGCGCAACGAGGACCCGCCCTTCACCATCAAGACCATGGTCGTGGCGGCCTACTGGCCCGGTGCCTCGGGCACAGACATGATGAATCTTGTCACCGACCGGCTGGAAGACAGGCTGGAAGAAACGCCGCATCTGGACCGGCTGGACAGCTATACCCGCCCCGGCGAGGCGGTGATCTTCGTCCACCTGCGCGACGATGCGCCACCGGCTGCGGTCCCGGATGTCTGGTATCAGGTGCGCAAGAAGGTGGGCGATCTTGCGCCCTTGCTGCCGCAAGGGGTGATCGGGCCGGTCTTCGACGACGAATTCGGTGATACCTTCGGGCTGATCTACGGATTTACCGCCGAAGGCTTTTCCATGGCCGAGCTGCGCGATACGGCCGATGCCGCGCGGAGCCGTATCCTGGGCGTGCCTGGTGTAGGCAAGGTCCACCTGATCGGCGTGCAGGAAGAGCAGGTTCTGGTGGAGTTCTCTCCGGCCAGGCTCGCGGCCTATGGAATTGATGTGCAGACCGTGGCCGATGCCCTGTCGCGGCAGAACGCCGTCGCCCCTGCGGGCACGGTGATCCTGCCCGAGGAAAAGATGGCGCTGCGCGTCTCGGGCGCTTTTGCGACCGAAGCCAGTCTGCGGGCGGTCGAGATCCGGGTGAACGACCGTTTCGTGCCGCTGACTGAGCTTGCCACGATCACCCGCGCACCCGCCGACCCGCCCGCGCCGATGTTTCGCGTCGACGGCGAACCGGCGATCGGGCTGGCGGTGTCGATGGCCGAAGGCGGCAACCTTCTGGACTTCGGCAAGGCGGTCGGCGCGGAAATCGCCAAGGCGCAGGCCGAACTGCCCTATGGGATCGAGATCACCGAGGTCGCGGATCAGGCGGTTGTGGTGAAGGATGCGGTCAAGGGCTTTCTCAAGGTTCTGGCCGAAGCCATCGCCATCGTGCTGGCGGTGTCCTTCCTGTCGCTGGGCACGCGGGCGGGGATCGTCGTTACCTTGTCAATCCCGCTGGTGCTGGCGATGACCTTCGTCGGCATGGAGCTTCTGGGCATCGGCTTGCAGCGCATCTCGCTTGGCGCGCTGATCATCGCGCTGGGGCTTTTGGTCGATGATGCGATGATCACGGTTGAAACCATGGTCTCGAAGCTGGAGGAAGGCTGGGACAAGACCGCCGCCGCCAGTTTCGCCTGGACCTCGACCGCGATGCCGATGCTGACCGGGACGCTGGTGATGGTGGCGGGTTTCGTGCCGGTGGGCTTTGCCCAGTCCAGCGCGGGGGAATACACCTATTCGCTGTTCATTGTCGTGCTGATCTCGCTGGTGGCAAGCTGGGTGGTGGCGGTGCTGTTCTCGCCAATTCTTGGCGCCTGGGTCCTGCCGGACAAGATGGCCGCGCATGGGCATGGCGAGGGGCGGATGATGCGCGCCGTGCGGGCGGTGGCCGATGTGTCGCTGTCGCGTCCCAAGACGTTGATCGCGGCTTCGGTGCTGGCGTTGGGGCTGTCGGTCGTGGGGTTGGGCAAGGTGGAGCAGCAATTCTTCCCGGCGTCGGACCGGCCCGAGCTTCTGGTCAGCCTGACCTTGCCGCAGAATGCCTCGCTTCAAGCGACGGATGCGGCGGCCAAGCGGTTGGAGGCGATCCTGAAGGAGGATGAGGCGGTCAATCACTTCTCGACTTACATCGGCGCAGGGGCGATCCGGTTCTATTTGCCGATGGACGTGCTTCTGACCAATGACAACATCGCGCAAGCCGTGGTGGTGGCCAAGGACCTTGAGGCCCGCGATGCGCTGAAGGCGCGGCTGGAGGCGGCCTTTGCCACTGATTTCGCCGAGATCACCGCCCGGGCGACGCCGCTGGAACTCGGCCCGCCGGTCGGCTGGCCGATGAAATACCGGGTGACCGGCCCCGATCCGGCAAAGGTGCGCGAACTTGCCTTGCAATTGGCCGACCTCGTTGCCGCAGACCCCGCCGCGCGCGAAGTCACCCTGTCGGCGGGCGAGCCGCAGAAGGTGCTGCGGGTCGAGGTCAACCAGACCGAGGCGCGGGCCCTGGGCCTGTCGTCGCAGGACGTTGCCTCGATGCTGGCACTGATCCATGGCGGCACGACCGTCACGGCATTGCGCGACGGGAACCGGTTGGTCGATGTGGTGTTGCGGGCAGAGGCTTCGGCGCGGACCGACCCTGCGACGGTTGCCAACTTGCAGATTCCGGTGGACGGCAGCCGGTCGGTCCCGTTGGGCCAGATCGCCCGGATCGGTTGGGGGGTGGAGGACCCCGTGATCTGGCGGCGCGCGCAACGGCCCATCATCACTGTGCAGGCCGATGTCGCGCCGGGACTCGAGGCGACGACGCTGTCGGCCCGGCTGGCCCCTGCTGTCGCGGCTTTTGCCGCAGAGTTGCCACCCGGCTATGCCGTCGAAGAGGGGGGCATGGTCGAGGAGGCGGCGAAGGGCAGTGCCTCGGTCTTTGCCGTGATCCCGCTGATGCTGGGGATCATGGTGACCCTGCTGATGATCCAGCTCCGCAGCTTCACCCGCATGGGGGTGGCGATGGCGATGGCACCTTTCGGGCTGATCGGCGTGGTCGCGGCGCTTTTGCTGACGGGGGTGCCGATGGGATTTGTCGCACAATTGGGCATCATCGCGCTGATCGGCATGATCATCCGCAACGCGGTGATCCTGATCGAAGAGGTGGACGGCAATGTTGCCCGTGGCCAGGCCCCGGTCGAGGCGGTGCGGGCGGCCACCCTGCACCGGGCGCGGCCCATCCTGCTGACGGCGATGGCCGCGATCCTGGGCATGGTTCCCATCGCGCCGCAGGTGTTCTGGGGGCCGATGGCCTTTGCTATGATCGGCGGGCTTGCCGTGGCGACATTTCTGACGCTGTCGCTTCTGCCTGCCATGCTGAAGCTTCTGCTGGCGGCCGAGGGGCGCAAGGCGGCCGTGGTGCCGGATGGGGGGGAGACCGCGACCTAATGGGTCGCGGTCATCCCGCCATCGACGACAAGAAGATGCCCGTTCACGAAGGACGCGGCATCGGACGCAAGAAGCAGCAGGGGACCGGCAAGGTCCCCCGTTTCGCCCCAGCGGCCAAGGGGGACGCGGGCTTGCAGCATGGCGGTGAAGGCGGGGTCGGCCTGGAGGGTCTGGTTGATCTCGGTCCGCACATAGCCGGGGCAGAGCGCGTTGACGCAGATGCCGCTTCCGCCCAGCTCTGCCGCCATCGACCGGGTCAGCCCGGCGATGGCGTGCTTGCTGGCGGCATAGGAATGGGCGTTGGGCTTGCCCCGGATCGCGAGTATGGAGGCGACATTGACGATCCGCCCCCAGCCCCGGACGCGCATCGCGGGCACCAGGGCCTGCGCCAGCAGCATCGGCGCTGTCACGTTCAGCGCCATGACCCGATCCCAATCGGCGCGGGCGACATCGTCGAACCCGGCGCGGTCGATGGCGCCGGCGTTGTTGATCAGGATGTCGGGGGCAAGCCCACGCCGTGCAAGCCCGTCGGTCAGCGCCTCGATGCCGGTCGCGGTGCTCAGGTCACAGGGAATGGCCACGGCGGTTTCGCCGATAGCGCGGGCGGCGGTTTGCAACCGTTCGGCCCCGCGCGCGGCCAGGATCACCCTTGCGCCCGCAGCCGCCAGTGTCTGCGCCGCTGCCAGCCCGATGCCCGAAGAGGCGCCGGTGACGAGGGCCGTCCGGCCCTGCAAGGTGAAGAGCGACGCCGGATCACGCATTGGCCAGCCCCCCCGCCGCGAGCGGCGCGCGGTAGCTTTCGAAGTTTCCGCAAACGCCGATGGACTGGCCCGACACATGCCGTGCAGCCGGTGAGCCAAGGAACAGCGCCATGGCGGCAACCTCGTCTGCGGTGACGGTGCTGTGCATCGAGATGTTGTGCAGCATCAGGGGCAGATACTCCTCTTGCGTCATGCCGCGCGCGGCGGCCTGTTCACTGACGACCCGGTCAAGCCGTGGCCCCGCCACCATGCCGGGCAGGATGGCGTTGACCCGGATGCCATATTCGCCAAGTTCGATCGCCAGGACATCCGTCAATCCGCGCACGCCGTATTTCGACGCGGAATAGGCGCTGCGCAGGGGCATGCCCATGCGCCCCGCGGTGGAGGACAGGTTGATGATCGCGCCGCTGCCCTGCGCCTTCATCGCCGGGATGACGGCGCGGGCGCAGAGGAACTGGCCCGTGAGGTTCACGGCCAGCGTCTGGTTCCAGGCGGCCAGCGGCATCTGTTCCACCGGCAGGGTCGGCCCGGCGATGCCTGCGTTGTTCACCAGCACGTCGATGCCACCCAGATCGGCCAGGACCTTGCCGAAGAAGGCGGCGACCTGCGCCTCGTCCGCGACGTCGCAGAGCGCGGCAAGGTGCGGAGAGGCGGCGACTAGCGTTGGGTCCACATCGCAGACTGCAACGCGCGCACCGGCGCCTGCATAGGCATCAGCGATGGCGCGACCGATGCCGCCACAGCCCGCCGTCACGACGACACGAGCCCCCGTCAGGTCAAGTTTCATGCATTCCCCCCTTGGGCAAGTGCGGCCAGATCGGGCGTTACCCGGTGCAGCGCGCGGGTATAGGCATCGAGTGCGGCGTCGATCTCCGCCCGGCTGATCGGCAGTGGCGGGGCAAAGGCATTGGCGGGAACGAAGGGCAGGGCGCGGGTCAGCACACCCTCGGCCAGCGCGGCCTTGGACACCAGCCGGTGCGGCGCCTGACTTGCGCCAAATGCACGGCCATCGGCCCGGTCGGCCACGAATTCGACCGCGCACATCAGCCCGCGCCCCCGGATATCGCCGACGAAGGGATGATCCCCCAGACGGTCGCGCAGGCCTTGCAGCAGATAGGGGCCATTGGCCGCGGCACAGTCAACCAGACCGTCCCGCTCCATCACATCAAGGTTCGCCATAGCCACAGCCGCGCCGACGGGATGGCCGGAATAGGTGAAGCCGTGCATCACCGCGCCCATGCGGGGTGAGGCGTCCTCAAGCACCCGCCAGATGCGGTCACCGACGAGCGAGGCCGACATCGGGAAGTAGCCGCTGGTGATGCCCTTGGCGAGCGACACGATATCCGGCCGCAAAGCGAAGGCGCCCGTGCCGAACCAGTGGCCGGTGCGGCCGAAGCCGGTGATGACCTCGTCCACGATCAAGAGGATGGCATGGCGATCGAGGAGTGCCTGCAAGGCCGGGTAATAGCCTGCGGGCGGGATCAGCACGCCGCCGGTGCCGAGGATCGGCTCCACGATCAGGGCGGCGATGGTGTCGGGGCCTTCGCGGGCGATCAGCGCCTCGATCTCGGCGATGCGGCGGGTGCAGAAGGCGGCCTCATCCTCGCCCGGCAGGGCAAAGCGGAAGTGGTGCGGGCAGCCCGCGTGCAGGATGCCAGGCGATGGCAGGTCGAATGCCTTGTGATAGGCGTTGATGCCGGTGAGGCTGGCCGCCCCCGTGGTCAATCCGTGATAGCTGCCTTCCAGGGCGATGACCTTCTTCTTCTGCGGCTGGCCGATCAGGTTGTGGTAAAGCCGAACCAGCTTCAGCGCGGTCTCGTTGGCATCCGACCCCGAGGCACCGAAGAAGGCGCGGGCCATGTCCGTGGCCCCGGTGGTTTCGCGAAACAGGGTGAGCAGGCGGTCGGCGAGCCGGATCGTCGTTTCGGCCGAGGCCCCGGCGAAGAGGTGCTGAAAGCTTTGGTCGAGCATGGCGCGGTGGGCGGCGTCGGCCAGTTCGGCGCGGCCATAGCCCACGTTCACGCACCAGAGGCCGGATCCCATGTCGATATGCGCGCGCCCGTCAAGGTCGCGCACCTGCACGCCCGCCGCGCGGGAAAAGATCGCTGGCCCGTTGGCCGCCACATCGGCGATCGAGCTGACCGGATGAAAGACCGAGGCGATGTCGATTTCGGCAAGGGTGCGGTTCGCAAGCGGGCGGGTCATCGGGGGACTCCATGGGCAGCAGAGGATGCGGGTGGCTTTCTGAAACGTCAGTTTACGGTAGCGGCAGTTTTTTGAGATTGCAATAAGGGTGTTCTTCCTGCGCCTTTCCCATGGTTTCGGACGAATCATGCTGCGATGCGGCGGGGTTCTGGTGGGTGGGTTCCGTTGGTTGGTGCGGTGATCGCCTGCCGCCTTGGGGTGATTAGGTGGGCGTTATGGTGAGGCCAGATTTTCGAAATAATAAAATAAAAACAGCTACATAATTCTCGTCTCTCCCGTTCTGTTCGGGCGACTCGCCCGTCCGTCGGGTTGCCGGGAAAACAGTTGACAGGGCGGCGCTCTCTGCGCATGTTATCTGACATTGCAGAAATGCAGCGTTGCCTCGAAGTGGGGCAGCCGCAGACCAGAGCCCGGACCGAACCCGGGCCGCATCGACCAACAGCGAGACCTGCCTCCGGCGAACGGCCGGGGGCGCAGACAGCAGATAGAGCCGACACGCCACCTGCCTTGCGCGGGCCCGGATGTGTCATGCCGAGAACGGGGGCAGCATGACGGATTTCATCATCGTGGGTGGCGGATCGGCCGGATGCGTGCTGGCCAACCGGCTGTCGGCCGACCCGGCGGTCAAGGTCACGCTGCTGGAGGCTGGCGGTTGGGACAAGAGCCCCTTCATCCGGATGCCCGCAGGCCACTTCCAGCTCATGAAAACCGGCCAGATCGACTGGGGCTATCACACGGAACCGCAACAGCACCTGAACGGCCGCCGCCTGTTCTGGCCGCGCGCCAAGGTGCTGGGCGGGTGCAGCTGCATCAACGGCATGGTCTATATCCGGGGTGCGGCCAGCGACTATGACGGCTGGCAGCAGATGGGCAACCGCAACTGGTCTTTCGCGGAGTGTCTGCCTTATTTCAAGAAGGCAGAGAACTGGAACGGCCCGGACGACCCCTTCCACGGCAAGGGCGGTTTCCTGCATACCAGCCGGTTTGGCGTGCGCCACGAGCTTTCCAAGGCCTTCATCGAGGCCGGAAAGCAGATGGGCTATCGCGAGACCGATGATTTCAACCGGGGCGACAATGAAGGCTTCGGCCCCTGCGACAGCACGATCCACCAGATGGGCGAGGTGCGGCGGCGGGCGAGCACGGCCTATTCCTATCTGCACCCTGCCAAGGACCGGCCGAACCTGACCATCATCACCCGCGCGCTTGTGACCCGCGTGCTGATCGAGGGTGGGCGCGCGGTGGGTGTCGAATATCTGCAAGGCGGCCGCCGCAAGGAACTGCGCTGTGACCGCGAGGTGCTGCTGTCGGGCGGGTCGATCAACTCGCCCCAGCTTCTGCAACTGTCGGGCGTGGGCGATCCGGACCATCTGCATGGCCTTGGCATCAAGGTGCAGGCCGAATTGCCGGGCGTTGGGCAGAACCTGCATGACCATCTGGCCGTGGGCGTGCAGACCCGGTCCACCAAGAAGAACACGCTGCTGACCTATGTGCGCCTGCACCGGGCGGCCTTGGCCCTGGCGCAGTATCTGCTGACCGAGAAGGGGGATGGCGCCTATCACGGGATCGAGGCGCTGGCCTTCGTCAAGGCGCGGCGCGAGGCCATCGCGCCCGATATCCAGTATCATTTCGAGATGATCATGTACCGCGATCACAGCCGGTATGTGGTGCCGGAACACGGCTATATGCCCTATCTCAACATCTCGCGTCCGAAAAGCCGGGGCTGGCTGCGGATCGCCTCGACCGATCCGACCAGACATCCGACCATCCAGCCCAACTATTTCTCGGACCCGGACGATATTGCGCTGTATCGCGAGGGCATCCGCATCGGGCGCGAGATCATCGCGCAGAAGGCCTTTGACCCGTTCCGGGGCACCGAATATGCGCCCGGCCCCAATGTGCGGACCGATGCCGAGATCGACGAATATCTGCGCAACGCGGTCGAGACGGTCTATCACCCTGTCGGCACCTGCAAGATGGGCCAGGACAGCATGGCCGTGGTGGATGACCGGCTGCGGGTGCATGGCGTGGCCGGGCTGCGGGTGGTCGATGCGTCGATCATGCCGGCCATCGTCAGCGGCAATACCAATGCGCCCACCATCATGATCGCCGAACGCGCGGCCGACTTTGCGCTGAATCCGGCGCAGTGGGAGCGTGGGGATCAGGGGGTGGCGGCGTGAACGCTCTTCCTTCCAGCAGCGGCCATGACGGCATCCTTGCGGCGGGCCTTTCGGTGCGCGGCCTGTCGCGCAATTTCGGCGGCGTCTATGCCGTGCGCGGCGTGACGCTGGATTGCGCGGTGGGCGAGATCGTCGGCCTGATCGGGCCGAACGGCGCGGGAAAATCGACGCTGATGAACCTGATTTCCGGCACGATCACCCCGTCGGAAGGTCAGGTCTGGCTGGACGGCAGTGCCTTTGCCGCGCCTTCGGCGGTGGATTGCGCCGAGCGCGGCATCGGGCGCACCTTCCAGAACATCCGCCTCTTCAAGCGGTTGAGCGTGCGAGAAAACATCCGTGTCGCCGCGATCACCCGCGCGCGGGTCAAGGGCGGGGCGGTGGATGGCGCGGCGGTCGAGGACATCATCGCCTTCGCCGGGCTGAGTGCGCTGGCCGACCGACCGGCGGGCACGCTGTCCTATGGCCATCAGCGCCGGGTCGAGATTGCCCGCGCGCTGGCCCTTGGTCCGCGCATCCTGCTCTTGGACGAACCGGCCGCCGGGATGAACGAGCAGGAAACCGAAGGCCTGATCGCCACCGTGCGGGGCCTGCGCGACCGGTTTGGCTGCGGTGTCGTGGTGATCGACCATGACCTTGGCTTCATCATGCAGGTCTCGCAGCGGCTTTACGTCATGCATCTGGGCCAGATCCTGGTTCAGGGCGACCCCGAAACCGTGCGGCACGACCCGCGCGTCGCCGAAATCTACCTCGGACGCAAGAAATGACCCGAACTTCCAACAGAAAGGTTTCTCCGATGTCTGCTGCGCTTGCCAGAACCCTTGCCTGCCGAACCACCCTGCTTGCCGCCTTGCTGTCGGGAACCGCCGTCCCGGTGCTGGCGCAAGAGGGCGATCCGATCGTGATCGGCTATGCCGCCGCGATGACCGGTCCCCTTGCCACCTATGACAGTGTTGACGGCGCGCGCTGCATGATCGACCGGCTGAACGAGGCGGGCGGCGTGCTGGGCCGTCCGCTTGCGCTGGAAGCGCGTGATATGAAAAGCGATGCGGTCCTGTCGTCGGTCGTCGGGCAAGAGCTGATCGACATGGGTGTGTCGGCGATCATCGCGCCGCCCAGCGACGACACTGCGATCCCGATTGCCGCGCTTGCCCTGCCTCTGAACATGGCGGTGATGACCGTGGGTTCGACCCAGGTGCAGTTCCCGATGGCTTCGCCTACGAATTCCTATCTTACTGCCTTCGGCGACAACCTTTCGGCTGCGGCTTCGGCGCAATACGCCGCCGAACAGGGGCACAAGACCGTGGCGCTGATGATCAGCCGCGATTTCGGGTCCTATGGCATCGCGCTGCCGGAATACTGGGCGGATGCCTTTGAACATCACGGTGGCACCGTCGTGGGCCGGGTCAATTACAACATCGGCCTGTCCGACTACAGCGCCCAGGTGGCCGAGGTGGCCGCGATGGACCCCAAGCCCGAGCTGATTGTCGGCGGTTTCATCAGCCCCGAAGCGGGCGTCATGCCGCGCCAGTTCGCCTCGGCGGGGATGGACGTGAAGTTCTTTGGCACCGACGGGTTCGATGACCCGAACCTTCTGCCCATTGCAGGGGACGCGGCCGACACCATCACCTTCGCGACGCATGGCTTTCCGTCGGAAGGGTCTGACCTGAAGGCGTTCTACGACGATTGCACCGCGCGGGGTTACACGGTGCAGAACATCTTCTTTGGGCTGGCGGGCGAGACGGTGCTGTTGCTGAAGGGCGCAATCGAACGCGCGGGCTCGGCTGATCCGGCGGCGATCAATGCGGCGCTGGCCGAGACCGAGAATTTCAAGGGCATAACCTCGGGCTCTATCTCCTACAAGGGCAGGGCCGGCGTTCCGTCGAAAGAGCTGACCATCGTGCAGATCCAGGACGGTGCCTTTGTCCCAGTGGCGAAGTTCGTCCCCGACTACATCCCCGCACCGTGATGCTGGAACTGGCCGACATCCAGGTCCGCTACGGCGCGACACAGGCCGTGCGCGGTGCCTCCCTGACCGTCGGGAAGGGAGAGATCGTCTCGCTTCTCGGCGCGAACGGGGCGGGCAAGACCACGCTTGTTTCGGCGGCGGTCGGGATCATCCCGGTGGCGGGCGGGACGATCCGGTTCGAAGGGCGCGACATCACGCGCCTGCCGGCCGAAGCGGTGGTGGGCGTCGGCCTCACCCTGTGCCCGGAAGGCCGTCGCGTCTTTGCCGACCTGACGGTGCGGGAAAACCTGATCCTCGGCGCGGCCACCCGCCGCGACCGCGCCGGGGTCGAGGCCGATATCGACCGCTTTTTCGGGATGTTCCCCATCCTGCGCGACCGCGCCGGGACCGAGGCGAAGACGCTGTCGGGGGGTGAACAGCAGATGCTGGCCATCGCCCGCGCCCTGATGTGCCGCCCGCGGCTTCTGATGCTGGATGAACCTTCCCTCGGCCTCGCGCCGCGGATCGTCGAGCAGATCTTCGAGCTTCTGGTGACGCTGAAGCAGGACGGGATGACCATCCTTCTGGTCGAACAGAACGCGACGGAGGCGCTGATGATCTCGGACCGGGCCTATGTGATGGCCAATGGCCGGATCGTGCATGGCGGCAAGGCGGCCGACCTGATCGGGTCGCAGGACGTGACGGATGCCTATCTGGGCGCCGCGGCGCACGGCTGAAAGGAACGCAAGCATGACCGAATACATCCTGCAACAGATGGTCAACGCGCTGGCCGTGGGCAGCGAATATGCGCTGTTGGCGCTGGGGCTGGCCATCGTCTATTCCATCGTCAATCTGGTGAACTTCGCCCATGGCGAGCTGATCACGGTATCCGGCTATGCGCTGTTCTTCTCGGCCGCCGTCTGGGTGCAGAATCCTTGGCTGCTGATCGCGCTTGCGGTCCTGTGTTCCACGCTGGCGGCCGCCGCGCTTGAACGCGTGGCCTTCCGGTCGATCCGCAATGCCTCGCTGAACACGGGGATGCTGACGGCCTTCGGCGTGTCGATCATCATCCAGAATGTCTTTGTCATCTTCGTCGCGACCCGGCCCCGCGCCGTGCAGACCCCGGCCTTTCTGGCCGAGATCGTCACGATCGGCGGCCTGCGCTTTCCTGTCTTGCAGGTGGTCGAGACGCTGACGACGGCGGTGGCGATCCTTGCGCTGGTTGTCCTGTTGCGGTCCACGACCATCGGGCTGGCGATGCGGGCGGCGGCGCGGGATTTCACCACGGTGCGGCTGATGGGGGTGCGGGCGAACCGGGTCATTCAGGTGGCCTTCCTGATTTCGGGCCTTCTGGCCGGGATCGCCGCTGTCTTCATCTTCAGCCGCCGGGGGGCTGTGGATCCCTTCATGGGGTTTGTTCCGGTGCTGAAGGCCTTTGTGGCCTGCGTGATCGGGGGCCTTGGGTCCTTGCCGGGGGCCGTGCTGGGCGGGCTTTTGCTGGGGATGTTCGAGGTCTTCTTGCAGGTCGTCCTGCCCGCCGATGCCGCGGCCTATCGCGATGCCATCGCCTTCTCGGTCGTGGGGTTGGTGCTGGTGCTTTATCCGCAGGGCCTTTTGGGCAAGCGCGTCGAACTGGGGGACAAGGAAGCATGATGCGGCATCTTGGACGAACCCTTGCCGTTTCGGCGCTGCCGGTGCTGTGCCTTCTGGCGCTGGCGGCCCTGATCCAGACCTTTGCCGAGCCGTTCCAGGTGCGGCTGGCCTATGCCTTCTTCATGAACCTGGTGCTGGCGCTGGGCTTGCAGGTGTTCATGGGCAATTCCGGCGTGGTCAGCTTTGGCCATCTGGGGTTCATGGGGGTGGCAAGCTATGCCGTTGCCATCCTGACGATCCCGGTCGCGTTGAAGGCGACGATGATCCCCGATGCGCCCTTCGGTCTGGCCGGGGTGGAACTGTCGCCGCTGGTCGCCGCTCTCATCGCCTTTGCGCTGGTGCTGGTGCTGGCCTTCCTGTCGGGTTTCCTCGTCTCGCGCCTGTCGGGGGCGGCGGCTGAGATTTTCACGCTGGCGCTGCTGGTCATCGCCTATGTGGTCTTCACCGCGTGGATTGATCTGACGCGGGGCCAGCGGTCGCTTTATGGCATCCCCGTCACTTCGGGCCTTGGCTTTGCGGCGGCGGTGGCCTGCGTGTCGGTCGTGGTGGCGCGGCTGTTCCGCGACAGCGACCTTGGCTTGCAACTGCGCGCCTCAAGCGAGGATACGCTGGCCGCCCGCGCCATGGGCGTGCATATCGGGCGGCTGCGTCACATTGCCTGGGTGATCTCGGCGCTGATCGTGGGGGCGGCGGGCGTGCTGCACGCCACCTATCTGGGCGCCATCGGGCCGAACAGCTTTTACTTCTCGCAGACCTTCCTTGTGATGGCGATGATCATCCTGGGTGGGATGCGGTCCGTCTCGGGGACGATCCTTGGGGTGCTGGCGATTTCCGTGGGCAACGAGATTGCGCGGACGCTGGAAAGCGGCCCGGTGGTGCTGGGCGTGGACCTGCCCGAGATGTTCGGCCTGACCGGGTTCTTCCTGGGCGCGGTGATCGTGGCCACGATGATCTGGCGGCGCGACGGCATCCTTGGCGACATCGAGTTCGAGACGCTGTTCCGCCGCCGCAAGGCCCCTTCGAAGGGCGGTGAGGCATGAGCGCGAAGCCGAAGATCGCGCTGATCGGCGCGGGGCTGATCGGGCGAAGCTGGGCGCATCTCTTTGCCCGGGCGGGCCATCCGGTGGCGCTTTATGACACCGATGCTGCCGCGCTGGATCGGGCCGACCACTGGCTGCGGGCGCAGGGTGAGCAGCCCGGATCGGTGGTGCTGACCGACGATCTGGCGGCGGCGCTGGCCGGGGCGGTGCATGTGCAGGAGAACGGCCCCGAACGGCTGGAGGTGAAGCAGGCGATCTATGCCGCCATTGCGCCCCACCTTGCGCCCGGCGCGGTGGTAGCAAGCTCGACCTCGGCGCTGGTGCCCGACGTCTTGTTCGAGGGGTGCGCCTTCCGCGACCGCGCGCTGGTGGCCCATCCGACCAATCCGCCGCATCTTCTGCCTGCTGTCGAACTTGCCGCCTCGCGCTGGACGGCGGGAGAGGCGCTGGCGGAAACCCGGTCACTGATGCAGGCGGCGGGGCAGGACCCTCTGGTGTTGAAGCGGGTGCTGCCGGGCTTTGTCGTCAACCGCTTGCAGGCGGCGCTGGTGAACGAGGCGCTGGCGCTGGTGGAACAGGGCGTGGCCGATCCCGAGGATATCGACATCGCCGTGCGGTCGGGTCTTGGGCTGCGCTGGGCCTTCATCGGCCCGTTCGAGACGATGGACCTGAACGCGGCGGGCGGCTTTGGCCAATATGCGCAGGTCTTCGGTGGCATGTTCGCGGCGCTGCGTCAGGACATGGCCGCCCGCGTGCCCGACCCATGGGCTGGCGATGCGCCCGCAGAGGTTGCCGCCAGCCGCCGCGCAACCCTGCCGATGGGGGCGCATGCCGCCCGCCAGGCCTGGCGCGATGCGCAGGTGCTGCGGCTGCGCCAGTTGAAGGACACCCCCATTCCCACCTTCCCGAAAGGATCCCCGCAATGACCCGCATCGACCAGACGGTCAGCCCGACCCGCGCGCGACCGGTGGGCCGCAAGGTGATCATCACCTGCGCGGTGACGGGGTCGATCCACACCCCCACGATGTCGCCCCATCTGCCGATCACGCCGGATGAGATCGCCACCAGCGCGATTGCGGCGGCAAAGGCGGGGGCGTCCATCCTGCATCTGCATGCCCGCGATCCGCTTGACGGTCGGCCGACCCCCGACCCAGAGGTGTTCCGCGCCTTCCTGCCGCAGATCCATGACGCGACCGATGCCGTGATCAACATCACCACCGGCGGCGGGCACAACATGACGGTGCAGGACCGGCTGGCCGCGCCGCTGGCCTTCCGGCCAGAGATGTGTTCGCTGAACATGGGGTCGATGAACTTTGGGCTTTTCCCGCTGAAGGACCGCTATCCGACCTGGAAGCACAATTGGGAACCCGATTACCTTGAGAACTCGCGCGATTTCATTTTCCGCAACACGTTCAAGGACATCGAATACATTCTGAAGCATCTGGGCGAAGATTGCGGCACCCGGTTCGAGTTCGAATGCTATGACGTCGGCCACCTCTATACGCTGGCGCATTTCCTGGACCGGGGTCTGGTGAAGGCACCGCTGTTCATCCAGACCATCTTTGGCATTCTGGGTGGTATCGGGGCCGATCCGCAGCACTTGATGCATATGCGCGAAACGGCGGACCGGCTGTTCGGCGATGCCTATCAATGGTCGATCCTCGCTGCCGGGCGGCACCAGATGGGCCTGTGCACCATGGGTGCCATCATGGGTGGCAACGTGCGCGTCGGGCTGGAGGACAGCCTGTATCTGGGCAAGGGGCAGTTGGCGGAGAGCAATGCAGCCCAGGTGGCCCGCATCCGCACCATCCTGAGCGAACTGTCTCTGGAGGTCGCCACCCCCGCAGAGACCCGCGCGCTTCTGGACCTGAAGGGCGCGGCGGATACGGCGCTGAACGGATGACCGTCATGGCCCCGACCCTTGCCGCCGGTACCGATGGCCCGCTCTGGTCGCCCGCCCCGGCGCGGGCGGCGGGGACGGCGCTGGCGCGGTTCGCTGCCCGCGCGGGGGCCGTCGCGGGGCGTGACCTGTCGCGTTACGCCGACTTGCACCGCTGGTCAGTCACCGATCTGGCCGGGTTCTGGGGCTTGATGTGGGACTTTGCCGATCTGCCCGGTGACAGGCCTGGCCCCGTATTCGTCCCCGATGCGACCCTGACCGCGGCGCGGTTCTTTCCCGAGGCGCGGCTCAGTTTTGCTGAAGCCTGCCTGCGGGGGCCGGACGGGGACGAGGTCATCGTCTGGCGGTCCGAGGCGGGTGAGGAACGCCGCCTGACGCGGGGCGATCTGCGTGCCATGGTTGCCCGGTTGCAGCGCTTCCTGCGGGCCGAAGGGGTGGTGCCCGGTGACCGCGTTGCGGCCCTTCTGCCCAACACGCCCGAGGCGGTGGCCCTGATGCTGGCCTGTGCGGCGACGGGGGCGGTCTGGGTCGGCTGCGCGCCCGAATTCGGCGCGCCGGCCGTGCTGGACCGGTTTGGCCAGGTCGCGCCGAAGATCCTGTTCGTGGCGGGCCAGTACCACCACGGCGGCAAGCGCTTTGACCTGACCGACAAGGCGCGCGCGGTGACAGAGGGCCTTCCCGGCCTGACGCGGGTGGTGCAGGTGGGCGGCGGGCCTGCCATCGCGGATGCGCTGCCCATGGAGGACGCGCTGGTCGGGGCAGGGGCCCCGGTGCCCGATTTCCCGCGCCTGCCTTTCGATCATCCGCTCTGCGTGATGTTCTCCTCCGGCACCACGGGCAAGCCCAAGGCGATCATCCATCGGGCGGGCGGGGTGCTGCTGCAACACCTCAAGGAACACCGCCTGCATTGCGATATCGGACCGGGTGACCGGGTGTTCCAGTATTCCACCATAAGCTGGATGATGTGGAACTGGCATGTCTCGGCGCTGGCCAGCGGGGCGACGCTTTTGCTGTTCGACGGGGCGGCGATGTATCCGCAGGCGACCTCGCTCTTGGACTATGCGGAAGACGAGGGGGCCACCCATTTCGGCACTTCGGCGGGCTGGCTGGATGCGCTGCGGCGGTCGGGCGCGCGACCCATCGACACGCATGACCTGTCGGCTTTGCGCTGCATCACCTCGACCGGGTCGCCCCTGTCGGCGGAAGGGTTCCGCCATGTGCATCAGGCGGTGAAGGCGGATGTCCATCTCGCCTCGATCTCGGGCGGGACGGATATCCTGTCGTGCTTTGTCCTTGGGGTGCCGACCGATCCGGTTCATGCCGGAGAGATCCAGGCCCCCGGCCTTGGCATGGCGGTCGATGTCGTCGATGCCGCGGGCCAGCCCGCCCGGCGCGGTGATCTGGTCTGCCGCCAGCCCTTTCCGTCGATGCCGCTGGGATTCTGGAATGACCCGGATGGCGCGCGCTACCATGCCAGCTATTTCGCGCGGTTTCCCGGTCTCTGGCATCACGGGGATGACGCCGAGGTCACCCCGACCGGCGGCATCGTGATCCATGGCCGGTCCGACACCACGCTGAACCCCGCCGGCGTGCGGATCGGGACGGCGGAAATCTATGGCCCGCTGGCAGGCATCCCGGAGATCAGCGAAGCGGCCTGCATCGGGCAGGACTGGCAGGGCGACAGCCGGATCGTGCTGTTCCTGCGGCTTGCAGCGGGGCAGGCCCTGACGCCCGAGCTTGAGGCGCGCATCCGCGCCACCCTGCGCCGCGAGGCCAGCCCCCGGCATGTGCCCGCCCGCATCCTGGCCGTGCCGGATCTGCCGCGCACCGTATCGGGCAAGATCAGCGAAACCGCAATCGCAAGGGTCGTGAATGGCCGCAGCGCCGGCAATGCCGATGCGCTGGCCAATCCAGAAAGCCTGACCCATTTCCGCGACCTTTCCGCCTTGCAGACCTGACCCAAAGCCAACACGGGAGACAGACATGAACAAGCACCTGACCTGGCATGACCGCGCCAAGGGATTGACCTTTCAGACCAAGGCCTTCATCGGCGGCAAGCTGGTGGATGCGGCGTCTGGCAAGACCTTCGACAGCGTCAACCCCGCCACCAATGCCCGCCTTGCCGCCGTCGCCGAATGCGATGTCGAGGATGCGAACCGTGCCGTGGCTGCCGCGCGCCGCGCCTTCGACAGTGGCGTGTGGTCACGCTGCGCGCCGGGTGAGCGGAAGGCCGTGCTCTTGCGCCTTGCGGACCTGATCCGCGCCAATCTTGAAGACCTCGCGCTGATGGAGTCGCTGGATACCGGCAAACCGATCACCAACGCGCTGACGGCCGATATCCCGCTGTCGGCGGACACGATCCAGTGGTTCGCCGAGGCCATCGACAAGGTCTATGACGAGATCGCCCCCGCCGGACCCGGCAATCTGGCCCTGATCAAGCGCGATGCGCTGGGCGTGGTGGCCTGCGTGGTGCCGTGGAACTATCCGCTGATGATGGCCTGCTGGAAGATCGCGCCCGCGCTGGCCGCGGGCAATTCGGTGGTGCTGAAGCCGGCCGAACAATCGCCCCTGACCGCGCTGCGCCTGGCCGAACTGGCCGCCGAGGCGGGGCTGCCGGAGGGTGTGCTGAACGTGCTGCCGGGCTATGGCGAGACGGTGGGGCAGGCGCTGGGCCGACATATGGATGTGGATTGCCTTGCCTTCACCGGATCGACCGAGGTGGGCAAGTATTTCCTGAAATACTCGGCCGAAAGCAACATGAAGCCTGCCTGGCTGGAATGTGGCGGCAAGAGCCCCAACCTGATCTTTGCCGATTGCGACGACCTTGAGGCCGCCGCCGATGCTGCTGCCTTTGGCATCTGGTATGATCAAGGCGAGGTCTGCACCGCCAACTCGCGCCTTCTGGTGGAGGAGAGCATCAAGGACCGCTTTGTCGATCTGCTCAAGGCCCGCGCGCAGAACTGGCAGCCGGGCGATCCGCTGAACCCCGCCACGCCGATGGGAGCCATCGTGGAGGCGCGCCAGACCGACCGCATCCTGTCCTATATCGAAAAGGGCAAGGCCTCGGCCCGGCTGGTGGCGGGCGGTGAACAGAAGACCATCGGCGGATCGTCCAACTTCGTCACGCCCACAATCTTTGACGGGGTGTCGAACGACATGACCATCGCGCAAGAGGAAATCTTTGGCCCCGTCCTGTCGGTGATGACCTTCAAGACCGAGGAAGAGGCCGTGCGCATCGCCAATTCGTCGATCTATGGGCTGGCGGCCTCGGTCTGGTCGAACAACCTCAAGCGCGTGATGCGGCTGTCGGACAGCATTCATGTCGGCACCCTGTCGGTGAACTGCATGGATGCGGCGGGGAACATCGTGCCTTTCGGCGGGTTCAAGCAATCGGGCATCGGACGCGACCAGTCGCTTCATGCCTTTGACAAGTATACCAATCTCAAGACCGTCTGGATCAAGTTCTAAGCGTCGGGACGGCGGGCGGACGCATCAGCTTGCGCCCGCCCGGCTCATGCAACAGACTGATCGGGCATCGTCTTGCGGTTGCAGGCCCCGGCTGCCCCAGGAAAGAGAACGACACAGGCCATGAATACGCCAAATCCGATCCGTGAGAAGGACGCCGAGGTCACGATCCTCGCCCGTCAGACGCAAGGCAGGCGGCAGACCGCTGCGCCCGACCTGCATCTCGACGACAGCGACGATCCGATCGAACGGCGGGTCTATGACTCGCTGCGCTATGCGCTGATGTCGGGCAAGATGCTGCCCGGCCAGATGCTGACCTCGCGCTCCCTGTCAGAACAACTGGGTGTCAGCCAGACGCCGATCATGGTTGCGCTGAAACGGCTTGAGGCGGACCATGCCCTGCAAAGCCGCAACCGCAGCGCCTTTTACGTCGCCGAACCCGGCAAGGATGAATTCCGCGAGATACTGGATATCCGCCTCACGCTGGAGGTGATGGCGATCCGCCGGGCCGTGCGGAACCTGGGCGATGAAGACATCGCCCGGCTGAAGCAGATCAACCGGGCCTGCGGCGTGGAAGCCGGGCTGCCGCGCGCCGAAATGCTGGAGGCCGTCCGCGCCGCCCTTGCGCAGAACTTTCGCTTCCACTTCGAGATCTACCGCCACTGCGGGTCCACGACCCTGGTCGAGTTGATCGAGCGGTTCTGGCTGCGCGTCGGCCCGATGCTGCACCGCTATTTCGGCGGCAGCGGGGCGGTGGCGATGCCTGATCTGCACGAAGGCATCATCGCGGCCCTTGAACGGCGCGACGAGGAGGGGGCCGAACTTGCCCTGCGCTATGACCTGAACGCCGCCTTTGGTGCCATCGTGCCGCAGTTGCCGGCCTGACCGACGCCGACCTTTGCCTGAAGCGGGCAACAGCCGTTTCAGGGGGGCTACCCCACCCGGCAGCCGTGTCGGGCGTTCAGGCCTTGAGGCTTTCGATCATCCGATCAATGAACCTTTTTGCCCGGGTTGCCCGCGGTCCTGTGGCGTAACGACTGCCAATCCAGTAGCTGCACCCTGTTGCGACCTCGCTTCCGGCGACAACCCTGAGCCGGTTGGCGGCCAGCAGATCCGACGCATTGACCACGCTGATCAGCGCGAAGAGATCGGATGTCGGAAGCATTTCGGCCGCAAGATGCTCGGCCGAGACGGATGGCCCCTTCTTCTTGGTCTCAGACCAGTTCAGGCCGAGTTGCGCGGCCCAGTCGCGCCAACTGTACTCGCCCCAGTCGCGGCCTTGATGATGGGAGATATGCAGCAATCGGCTGTCGAGGACCTTCTGCATGTCAGTTTCTGCCGAAGTGAAGAACGGGTGCTCCGGCCTGGCGACGGCGGCGCAGCGGTCATTGAACAGCAGCGACCAGCCCGGACCCTCGGGGCGATGGGCGGCGTGGACGATGGTCACATCGGCCGGCGCGAGGCCAAGCGGGTCATGGGTCGGGTTGATCACCAGGTCGGTTTCGGGAAACACCCTTTCCAGCATGGGAATCCGCGGCATCAACCACAGGACGGCGAAGGAATATGAGGCCGTGATCCGCAATTCGCCCGAATGCCCATCCTGAAGCAATTCGTCGGCCAGACGGATCCGCTGGAAGGCATCTCCGAGGGCGGCGCTGATGGCGCGCCCGGTTTCTGTTGCCTCGAAGCGATTGCCGGACCTGTAGACCAGCGGCGCACCGCAGCGGGCTTCGAGGTCGCGGAGCCGGTGGCTGATGGCCGCCGGTGTGACGCAGAGTTCGCGGGCGGCCGCAGAAAGCGAGCCGGTGCGGAGAACCGCCTCCAGCGCGCGCAGACCGGTCATTGCTGGTGCGTTGCGCATCACCTTGCCCTTTTACCTCAGGTAAAAGTCAGGCGGCGAACTTGTCAATTGGCGCAAGGCTTCTGGCATTCCAATCTTGGCGCATCGGGCAAAATCAATGCGCGGCCTCTCCTCCTCTTGCTCCTCCCGAACCAAAGCCAGCCAAGGAAACCCTGCCATGAACCAGACCATGACTGAGACCCGGAAAAGGCTTTTCGATAGCCTCACCAGATCCGCCAAGGAAGGCCGGATCGACCGGCGTGAATTTCTTGCCCTTTCAAGCGTCCTCGGTCTTGGGGCGGCGGTCGGCCTTTCCTCTTTGCCGGGCCCGGCGCTGGCGCAGACCCCCAAGCGGGGCGGTGTCCTGCGGGTGGGTCAGCAGGTGCTGGCGATCAATGACCCGCGGGTCTATGACTGGCCGCAGAAGGCCAATGTCGCCCGCCAGTTCTGCGAACCGCTCGTGCGGTGGCAGCCGGATGGGAGTTTCACCCCGTCGCTTCTGGAAAGCTGGGAAGTCTCCGACGACGCGCGCACCTATACGCTGAAGGTCCGTCAGAACGCGACCTGGACGAATGGCGACGCCTTCACCGCCGATGATGTGATCTTCAACATCCGCCGGATGGCCGATGCGACGGTCGAGGGCAATTCGATGGCCGCGCGGCTTGTTGCCTTGCGCAATGGCGAGGAATTGACGGCGGCCGAGGATGCGGTGGTCAAGGTCGATGATTTCACGGTTCAGTTGAACTTGCGCAATCCTGACATCACCCTGATCCCCAGCTTTGGCGATTACCCGGCGCTTTGCGTGCATCCGTCCTTCCCGGATGGCGGCGATCTGGCGACGGCCCCGATCGGAACGGGGGCGTTCGAGCTGGTTTCCTTCGAGGTCGGGGTGCGGGCTGTCGTCAAGCGGCGCGAAGCGGGGGCCTGGTGGGGGGGCGAGGCCTATCTGGACGGGATCGAGTTCATCGACATGGGAACCGACGAGTCGGCCTTCCTTGCCGCCTTCTCGGCGGGTGAGATCGACATGAATGACGAGACAAGCCCGGATTTCGCCGACGCGAATGATGCGGCGGGGCTCGTGCGGGAATCTGCGGTCACGGCGACAACGATGGTGGCGCGGATGAACACGCAGGTTGCCCCCTTCACGGACCAGAAGGTGCGTCAGGCGATGCAGCTTGCCGTCGACAATGCCGTGGTACTGGAACTGGGGGTGGCGGGCCTTGGCTCGGTGGCCGAGAACCACCATGTCGCGCCCGTTCATCCGGAATATGCCGAAATCCCGAAGATCGCCCCCGACCCGGCAAAGGCCCTGGCGATGCTGACCGAGGCTGGTCACGCAGAGACGGAGATCGAGTTGATTTCCATCGACGAAGGCTGGTTGGCCACTACATCGGATGCCATCGCCGGGCAGTTGCGGGATGCAGGCATCAAGGTGAAGCGCACCGTCCTGCCGGGCGCGACCTTCTGGGATGGCTGGACGAAATATCCCTTCTCGACCACTTCCTGGGGCGCGCGGCCCTTGGGTGTGCAGATCTACGCGCTGGCCTATCGCAGCGGTGAGGCATGGAACGAAAGCGCCCATTCCAACCCGGAATTCGACGCCAAGCTGGAGCAGGCTCTGGGTATCTTCGATCCGGACAAGCGCCGCCCGTTGATGGCCGAGATGCAGAAGATGCTTCAGGACAGCGGGGTGATCATCCAGCCCTACTGGAATGAGCTTATCATGCACCGGGTTGAGGCGGTGCAGGGATACAAGCGCCATCCCCTGCGCGAAATGCATCTGGAGGCGGTCTGGCTGGACCGCTGAACGGCATCGCCCCCTGCGGCATGGATGCTGCGGGGGGCGCTTGGCGCCGGGTCTTCCGGCCCACCGGGACAACGAGATGAAGATAAGAGAAATCCGCGCGACGCCGGTGAACATCCCGCTGCGCGCGCCCTACCGCTTCAGCTATGGCTCGACCGGGTCGCTGACCAAGACTGTGATCGAACTGATGACCGAGGACGGCGTCACCGGTCTGGGCGAATGTGCCGACGGGGACCGGGCGGCGGATGTGGGCCGGATGGCGCAACGCCTGATCGGACGCGATCTGCGCGACATCGGGCCTTTGGCAAGGTCCTGCATGCAGGGCATGGCCTATACGCCCTGGGACAATGTGACGGCGCATCGCCGCGTCTTTGCCGGGATCGAGATGGCGATGTGGGATGCGCGGGCGCGCAGCGAGGGCGTGCCGCTTTATGCCCTCCTGGGCGGCGCGGTGCGGGATGAAATACCGCTGACGGAGTATTTCAGCTATCGGTTGCCCGGTCGGGACGAAGCGGGGGAGGACAGCCCCGGCGCGGTAGCGCGCTATTGCGCACGGATGGTTGAAGAGCACGATGCCCTGATCTTTGAGGGCAAGGTCGGCACGGTGGACCTTGCGGAAGAGGTGAGGATGGTGGCCGAGGTGCGCGCTGCCATCGGCGCGCGGCCCTTGCAACTGGATGCCAATGGTATCTGGACCTTGCCCACCGCAAGGCAGGCACTGCGCGCCCTGATGCCGTTTGATATCGCCTGGTTCGAAGAGCCTTGCGAAAGCTATGAAGAGATGTTCGCCCTGCGGCAGCATTTCGCCTGTTCCTTCTCCACCCATCTCGTCGATCTGCCAAAGGCTGTGCGGCTTGGCTGCCCTGATGCCATCGTGACCAATATCAACGAACTGGGCGGCATTCGCGGCACGCTGGACTTCGTGGCGGCCTGTGCAGCGATGGGGGTGGCGTTCCGTTTCCATTCGGGGGAAACCGGCGTGGGCTCGGCGGCCTATCTGCATCTTTCGGCAGCCCTCGACCATATCCGCGGGGCAAGCCAGACCTTGCTGCGCTGGTATGCGGATGACGTGATCGAGGGCGGCCCTTTCGTGCCGAAATCAGGTGTGTTGCGCCTGCCCGAGGGCCCCGGCCTGGGTGTGACGCTGGACCGAAAGGCGCTGAAGCGTTGCCACGAAAGGTATCTGGCGGAAGGCCGGTTTCCGGCCGGGGCCTCAGCCCCGCCCGGTTCGGCCTATGGCAGCACCTTCCGGAAGCGATGAGGCAGGATATGGCGCACAGACTTTCGCTTGATGAGGTCGAGACCCTTGCCCTTGACTGCCTGACGGCCAGCGGCGGGTCGCCGCTTCAGGCGGGGGCGGTGGCCCGGTCGATCCGCGATGCCGAGGCGGAGGGAACCCGCGGCATCGGTCTGGGCTATCTGCCCTGGTATTGCGGGCATCTGAAGGTGGGCAAGATCGCAGGGCATGCGCTGCCGACAGTCCGGCAGACCGCGCCCGGCATGGTGATGGTCGATGCGGGTGACGGTTTTGCCCATCCTGCCTATGAGGCAGGCGAGGCCGCGCTGGTGGCGGCCGCGCGGTCGCAGGGGATCGCTCTCATCGGCATTTCAAATGCTTATGCCTGCGGGGTGCTGGGCTACTTCACCGCCCGGCTGGCACGCCAGGGCCTTGTGGCGCTGATGTTCGCGAATGCCTCTTCCACCATGGCGCCCTGGGGCGGATGCAAGCCGTTCTTCGGAACCAATCCCTGGTCGCTTGCGGCCCCAAGGAACGGCGCGCCGCTGATCCTTGATTCCTCTTCTTCCGCCACGGCCTATGTGAACCTCGCCACGGCCGCTGCACGGGGGGAGCTGATCCCGCCCCATTGGGCATTGGATGCCGAGGGGCAGCCCACCACGGATGCCGAGGCCGCCTTGCAAGGAAGCATCGCTCCGGCGGGCGGTCACAAGGGCAGCGCGCTTGCCCTGATGGTCGAGGTTCTGGCGGCGGGTCTGACGGGGGCGCATTTCTCGCATGAGGCTTCGTCACTGGGTGACGATCTCGGCGGGCCGCCCCGTCTTGGCCAGACGCTGATTGCCATTCATCCGGGTCAGGCGGGCTTTGCCGCGCGGATCGAAGGGCTGCTTGCCGAGATGGCAAGTCAACCCGGTGTTCGCATCCCCGGAGACCGGCGCCACAGCCACAGGCAAAGGGCCGAGGTGGAGGGTGTCGCTGTGGATGATGCGCTGATGGGCCGGTTGAACAGTCTTGCGGGCCGGCGATGACCGGCCGGGTTGCAGCCTTCCCGATGTATAATCGCCCGGAATTGCGACCGGCCTTCGATGCGCTGTGGGAGGGGACGCGGGACGGTTTGCGCGCGGAGGGCGAGGAGGATGTGCCGGACAGGCTGACGGTGGTGGACGAGGGATTGCTTGCGTTCTGGCAGCGCCCCGACCTTCTTCTCAGCCAGACCTGCGGCTTTCCCTACCGGCATTTCCTGAAGGATCAGGTGACGCTGGTGGGGACGCCCGACTTCGGGCTGGAGGAATGTCCGCCCGGATACTACCGCAGTGCCCTTGTCGTGCGCCGCGATGATCCAAGACAGCGGCTGGTCGAGTTTCACGGGGCAACGATAGCCTGCAATGACCGTCATTCCCAATCCGGCTATGCCGCCCCTCTGCTGGCCGCACAGGAGGCGGGCCTACGCTTCGGGGCCTTGCAATTAAGCGGGTCGCATCATGCCTCGGCGCGCATGGTAGAGCAGGGGGAGGCGGATATTGCAGGGATTGATGCGGTTTCATGGCGGCACATGACGCGCCTTGATCCCTGGACGGGCAATCTGCGCGTGCTGGATTGGACATCTCCTACCCCGGGACTTCCGTTCATTACCGCCCATGCCTCACTTGCGCCGATCCTCGGTGCCTGCCTCGCCAGGGCGTTGAGAGCGCTCCCGAGGGTCATGCGACAGGATCTGACCATGATTGATCTGGTCTCGATTGATCGGCAGCACTACGTCGCTGTCGTCGATCCGGCGGTTGAGAAGTGAGAGATGCTCCCTTGGTCCAGCTGGCGGCTGAGGATCGCAGTCGCAAGCAACGGGGCGAACCAGGCTCCGGTCCCTTTCCAACCGCCAGGTCCGTCCGGAATGCTTTTGCGTGGCACAGCACCGGGCGAGCGGCAGGCAAGGCGAGGGGGGGTGCGACCGGGGTGTCCTACAGAAGCGGAGATGTTCCTTGAGACAGTTTGACCTTTCATCCTTGCCCGTCGTGGGGGCTGACCACGGGCGGATCGTGCATGACGGTGCGGTGACCCTCATCTCGGCATCGGCGTCGACGGATGCCTTTGTGCCGCCGGATGGTGCCGCCGTGATTGACCGTCTGCCGGGTCTGCGATTTGCCTGTCCGTCCGGTCCCTGGGCCCTTGCCATGCGCGTCACGCCCGATTTCGCCGCCGCCTTCGATGCGGGTGCCCTGATGGTTCGGAGCAGGACTGGCGCCTGGGCCAAGCTGGCTTTCGAGCAGGCGCCGGATGGACGGAAAATGGCCGTGAGCATCGTCACGAAAGACACGTCGGATGATGCCAATGGCCCGACTTTCGCGTCTCCGTTCATTTTTCTGAGAGCATGCTTCACGGGAAAGGCATGTGCATTCCATCATTCACTTGACGGAGCACGATGGGACCTGTTGCGCTTCTTTGCCTTGCCGGGACAGGTATCCTGCGTGGACATCGTCGCGCAGTCGCCCACGGGCGCAGGTTGCAGGGTGCGGTTCGATCATGCGGCCGTGGCGGAAAGCGCCCCGGACAATCTGCGGGATGGGAGTTGAGGCGCGCGTGACGCCGCTTTTCCAGGCTACGAACCCATGTCTGCGCCCGGCACAGAGCGGACGGTCGGTTGCGGATCATGCTGCCTCGGTGGGTTCGGGATCGAACGCGTCTTTCCAAAGAAAGCGCTGAGAAGAATGGAAGGTGGTCCGAGGCCTTCGGAATGAAGACCCTGGACCACGACGCTTCGCAAGGGGCGGGCTTGCGCTGTCGATCTCGGATGAAAGTTGCCGCGGATCGCCACCAAGACATGACTATGGCCAAGTGTCATCGAGCCGCATTTCGTGACGACGGAGCGGGCGATCATGCTTGACCCATTTGCCGAGAAGCATTGTTTGAAGACCCATGCCGGTGGGCCATGCCATGAACAGCAGACCCTGAGAAGAAGATGCGCACCGATCTGGTGGCAGTCGGGCTCTTCGGCGGCGTTCATGAATGCGGGGTCTGCGCATGGTGGCGGATCGCGTGGGCCGTGGACAGGACCGTGGGATCAACAGCCATGTCCTGGCGATGCCGAATGTCAGGGTGGCCGCCCGCGTGCCCGGATGCACCCCAAACCCCGAACGGACTGCCCTCGGACGATCGCACGGCTTGTGGATCGACGCCAAACGGACGCCCTAGATGACGATCCTGATCAGGTTGCTGTCGCCGTCTGCGCTTGTGGCGGGCTGGCTTTCTGCGGGTTCGACATGGATCGTGAGGTGGCAGCCGGGCAGGGCGCCTGCGATTGCGGCCTCGATCCGGTCGCAGATGCGATGGGCGGCGTCCACCGTCATCCCGGCGGGAACCACAAGGTGACATTCGGCGAAGACGGAGCGTCCGGCCTTGCGGGCGCGCAGGTCGTGAATCTCGGTCGCGCCGAGAGCGGTGCGCGCGATCGTCCGGTGCAACACTTCCATGGTTTCCGGGGGCGGGGCCTCGTCCATGAGCTCGCGGCCGGCCGACCACAGGACGCGCAGGCCCGTCGCCAGCACATGCAGCGCGACCAGGGCCGCCGTGGCCGGATCGAGGATTGTCCAGCCGGTCGCCATCGCCGCAGCGGTGCCGAGGAGGACCCCGGCAGAAGAGATCACGTCTGACAGGAGGTGGTGGCCATCGGCCTCGATCGCGGGGGAAAGCAGTCTGCGTCCCTCACGCAGCAGGATGCAGCCCCAGACCGCGTTCAGCACCGAGGCCGCGATGTTGATGCCCAGGCCGAGCGGGCCGGCAACCAGTTCCGGCGGGGTCCGCAGCCCGGTCAGGGCCTGATGCAGGATCAGCAGCGCCGCGGCGACGATGAGCACGCCTTCGAGGGCGGAGCTGAGCAGTTCGGCTTTATGGTGGCCGTAGGTATGGTTGTGATCCACCGGGCGGGCTGCATATCGTAGTGCCATAAGCGTGGTCACGGCAGTGGCCACATTGACGAGGCTTTCAAGGCCGTCCGACAGAAGGGCGATGGAGCCGGAGACCCACCAGGCCAGCAGCTTGAGCGCCAGGACCAGCAGGCCGACGAGGATGCTGATGACGGCGAGGCGGTTCAGTCGGCTGGCATGGTCAGGCGGGGTTGGCAGAGGCGACATCATAGGGCCCGGGTCGGTTGAAAAAGCGCCGCCACGGCAACCCGCGGCGGCGCAGACAGGGAGCAGGAGCGGCCCGCGCTTACTTGGGCGCGATGGCGGCCGACAGGCCGACGTAGTTCAGCGGGTGAGGCACATAGCCGCTGATCGTGTTGGCGTTGACGTCGAAGGCTGTCTCGTTCACCACGAAGACCGATACGGTCTTGTCAAAGAGATACTGCGCCAGTTCAGCATAGCCCGCATTGCGTGCGGCCGGATCGGGGTTCGCGTTGATCGCGGCAAGCTTTGCGTCGAAATCGGCATTGCAGTGCTGGCTGATGTTGAAGCTGCCGGCGCAGCTGTAGTCGGCGGCGAGGAAACCGCCGGGTTCCGGCGCATCGGTCAGATAGCCGCGTGACATGAAGGCCATGTCGTAGTTGCCGGCGAGCATGTCGGGTTCCAGCGCCGCATATTCGGCCAGCCGGATATTCGCCTTCAGCCCCACCTCGGCCAGCATCGCCTGGACCACCTCGCCCATCGCGGCGAGTTCCTTCTTGGTGTTGTAGATCAGGAAGCTGACTTCGGTCCCTTCCGCGACGCCTGCCTCGGCCAGCAGCGCCTTGGCCTTTTCAAGATCCGGGGTCGGTGCGGCAAGGCCTTTCGGGGCCCAGAGCTCTTCGGGGCGGAAGGGCGATGCGGCGGGCGAGTAGAGGCCTTCGAAGACGGCATCGTCGATGGCCTGGGTATCCAGCGCCAGCTTCACGGCAAGGCGCACCCGTTCATCGGCGAAGATGCCGGTCTTGTTGTTCAGCAGAAGCTGGATCACCCGCGGCGTGGTCACTTCGGACACGGTGAGATTGGCATCGCCCTGAAGTTGGGCAACCGAATAGGCCGGGACATGGCGCACGATCTGTGCCTCGCCCGAGCGAGCCATGGTGGTGCGGGTGTCGGCATCGGGCACGAAGCGCACGGTGGCCCCGGCAATCTGCGGCGCGCCGCCCCAATAGGCGGGGTTTGCCTCGAGCGTCATCGACTGTTCGGGGTCGATGGCCGCGATCTTGAAGGGCCCGGTGCAGGTGCCGACGGGGTTGATGCCGGCTTCGGTATAGGCTGCGGGCGACAGGATGGCGGCCGGCGGCGAGGCGAGCCGACCCGGCAGGGTGACCAGCGGATCGACGGTGGTGATCGTGACGGTCATCGGGCCCGTCGCCTCGACCTTGGCGACGACGGTGGGCGAGAAGGCGCGGGCCGGCACTTCCGCCGTCAGAAGCTTGTTCAGCGAATTGGCCACGGTTTCGGCCGTGACGGCGGTGCCGTCCTGGAAGGTCACGCCATCGCGGATGGTGAACTCCCATGTCAGATCGCCGGTCTGCTTCCATTCCGTCGCCAGGGCGGGCTCCACGGTGATCGAGTTGGAGATGCGGGTCAGGCCTTCGTAGCAGCCGGCACGCATCGCCAGCCAGGAGTCATCGGAATGCAGCGCCCAGTTGGCGGCGGGTCCGAAAGCCTCGGTCAGCGTAACGGTGGTTTCGGCGGCGGCGGGCAGGGCCAGAAGCATCGGCAGGGCGACGCTGGCAGACAGGCGGGAGAGCATGGACATGGGAATCCCCTGGATGGACGTTGCACAGATGCGGCGCCGGTTTCTGCGGATCGGCTGCCGTCAAGGATCAGGTTAGGAACCACTCTGCCGCAGCATTTGCCGTTTGGCGCGGGTGCGGCAGAATCTTTTGCGAATGTCAGCCCCGCGGCGGCATGGTTGCAGCCGCATGGGTGTTCCAGTGCCGGCAGCGGACGAAGTGGCGCGACCCGGCCTGTTTCAACGCCGGTTCCAAGGCGGTGCAATCGGGTTGCGCATAGGGGCAGCGGCTGGCGAAACGGCACCCTTCGGGCATGGCGAGCGGGCTTGGCACCTCGCCCTCGCGCAGGTGGCGCGACAGGTCGATCCCCCCCGGTTCAAGCAGGGAAGAGGCGATCAGGGCGCGGGTGTAGGGATGGGCGGGATGGTCGAAGAGATGATCGCGGTCCGCAAGTTCCACCACCTGGCCTGCATACATCACGGCGATCCTATCGCACATGTAGCGGACGACGCGAAGGTCGTGGCTGATCATCAGCATGGTCAGGCCACGTCTGGCCCGCAGGTCCATCAGCAGGTTCAGGATCTGCGTGCGCATGGACGCGTCCAGCGCGGAGGTGGGTTCGTCGCAGACCAGAAGCTGCGGTTCCAGAAGCAGCGCCCGCCCGATCACCACACGCTGCAACTGGCCGCCGGAGCATTGGGCGGGCAGGCGGTCGTGGAAGCTTTCGTCCAGCCCCACCTCGGCCAACATGGCAAGCACGCGGTCGCGCCGGTCTGCTGGAGTGCCAATGCCATGTGCCGCCATCGGGGCCGCCATGGCGGTGCCGATCGTCATGCGCGGGTCGAGCGCGCCATGCGGGTCCTGGAAGACCAGTTGCACCTGAGGGCGGCGGCGGCGCAGCGCCTCGCCGCGCGGGGCAAGCCAATCCTCGCCATCCAGCGTGATCTGGCCGGCCGTGGCCGATGTCAGCCGCGTGACGACCTTGGCGAGGGTGGATTTGCCGCATCCGCTTTCGCCGACGATGCCCATGATCTCGCCCTTGGCGACGCGGAGGGTGACGCCATCGAGCGATTTGATCGGGCGGGAGCCGCCAAAGCTGCGCCATGTATAGTATTTGCACAGACCATCGACCGACAGGAAGGCCGGATCACGGCGCGAGGTTTCGGCATAATCCGGCGCGGCGCGGCGGGCGATGCTGGGGATGGTGGCCTTCATCATGCGGCGCTCGCGGTCTGGCTGGCGTGGCAACGGACGGTGTGGTCATGCCCGGCAAGGCCGGGTTCGGCCTGATGACAGCGGTCATGCAGGTGGCTGTCACCCCGCGCAAGGGTGCAGCGCGGCGCAAAGCGGCAGCCACAGCCGATGTCGCGGGCGGTGGAGCCCGATCCGGGGATGGAGAGCAGTCGCCCATCCGCCTCGGGTTCAAGCAACGAGCAGCGGATGAGGGCGCGGGTATAGGGGTGCTGCGGCGCGTCCATGATGCGGGCGGCGGGGCCTTCCTCGACGATGCGGCCTGCATACATGACGGCGATGCGGTCGGCGAAGGCCTGCACGACGGTCAGGTCGTGGGTGATGAGCAAGATGGCGAAATGCCGCCGCGCCTGTTCGGCCTTCAGGAGTTGCAGGATCTGCGCCTGCACGGTGACGTCGAGCGCGGTGGTAGGTTCGTCGGCGATCAGCAGGTCCGGTTCGGCAGCAAGCGCGGTGGCCATCATCACCCGTTGTGCCATGCCGCCGGAAAGTTCATGCGAATAGGCCATGGCGCGGGCCTCGGGGGCGGGGATGCGCACGCTGCGCATCAGGTCGATCACCCGGGCGAAGGCCGCGCGGCGCGACAGACCCTTGCCGATAGTGAGGGGTTCCGCCACCTGCGTTCGCACACGGGCTGTCGGGTCCAGCATGGCATGGGGCTGCTGGAACAGCATGCCGATGCCCGCGCCGCGCAGGTGGTTGAGGTCGTCCCCCGACATCGCCGTCACGTCGCGCCCGGCGAAGACGACCTCGCCCGAGGTGATCCGCAGTCCACGGGGGAGAAGGCGCGTAATGGCGAGGGCGGTCATGCTTTTGCCCGATCCGCTTTCACCCACCAGGGCCACGATCTCTCCCCGCCGGATTTGCAGGGAAAGGCCGTCGATGATCGGCTTGCCGCCGCCGGTTGGGGTCACGGTCAGGTCGCGGACCGACAGGAGTGTCTCTGCATCATGGGACATCGCGGCGGGTCCTTCAGTTATGCGGTCTGGTGCGGTCGATCTCCAGCCCGTGGCCGATCCACGTCACCGAGAGGGCGGTGACGAAGATGGCGAGGCCGGGCGCGATCATCAGCATGGGAGCGCGGTCAAGATAGGGTTGGGCGGCCGCGAGCATCAGGCCCCAGTCCGGGGCTGGAGGTTGCACGCCGAGCCCGAGATAGGACAGCCCGCCCACGGTGATGAGCTTGTGGCCGAAGCGAAGGAAGGTGACGGCGGAGATCGGGCGGATGAGGTTGGGCAGGAAATGCCGGATCAGGATGAAGCGGCGGGTCATGCCCAGCACCTCGGCCGCGCGGATGTAATCCATCGCATTGACCTGAAGGGCGAGACCGCGGGCGAGCCGGGCATAGGGCGTCCATCCCACGATTGTCAGCGCCACGATCAGGGTCACATGGCCGGGACCGAAGATCGCGACGAGGAAGATGGCGATGACGGTGTCCGGGATGGCGATGAGCAGATCGACGAGGCGCATCGAGATTTCTTCGAACCAGCCGCCGATGCGGCCCGCGAGGATGCCCACGGCGACCCCGATCACCACCGAGATCACCACCGATACGGCCGCGATGGTGACAGTGAAGCGGCCGCCTTCGACCAGCCGGGCAAAGACATCCCGGCCGAGATTGTCGGTGCCGAGCCAATAGGTTTCGGATGGCGGCTTGAGCCGCTGGACGATGTTCTGTGCCGCAGGGTCCAGCGACCAGAGCCAGGGGCCTGCCAGCAGGATGGCCAGCACGATGCTGAAGATCGTGCAGCCTGCCGCGAAGGTCCAGTGCCGGGTGGCGAGGAAGCGGCGCAGCGGGCCGATGTCGCGGCGGGCCGGGGTGAGGGAGAGTTCAGCGGCCATGGGCACCCCGCAGCGAAGGGTTGATGACGACGTAGAGAATATCGGCCAGCGTGTTGATGGTGATGGCCAGCGCGACGATCGCGACGAAACCGCCTTGCAGGAGGGGAATGTCCTTGTTGATGACGGCTTCATAGAACAGGCGTCCCATGCCCGGGATGGCGAAGATCACCTCGATCACCACCGAGCCGCCCAGAAGGCTTGCGAACCAGAGCGAGAAGAAGGTCACGACCGGAATCGACCCGTTGCGCAGCCCGTGCCGCAGCACCGTCTGGCGCATGGACAGCCCGCGTGCACGGGCGGCGGTGATGTAGGAGGCGTTGAGCACGTCCACCATGGCGGCGCGGGTTACCTGGGTGAAATAGGCCATGGGCCGGATCGACAGTGCCAAAGCGGGCAGGATCACCGAAGATGGCCCGAACCAGCCCGAAGAAGGCAGCAGGCCGAGATGCAGCGAGAAGGCAAGGATGAGGATCGGGGCCAGCCAGTATTCCGGGACGGCGACGAAGGTCTGCACCATCAGGGTGACGGCGCCATCCACCTTGCCGCCGGGGCGCGAGGCCGCAAGGGTGCCGACCGGCAGTGCAACGATCACCGCGATGGCGAGGGCGGTCAGGGCCAGCGTTGCCGAAACCAGCAAGGCGCGACCGATCATCTTCGATGACCGGCTGGCGCGAGGCGAAGGAATTGCCGAAATCGCCTTGCACCGCATTGCCCAGCCAGATCAGGAACTGCGTCGCCAGCGGTTCGTCCAGCCCGAGTTCCTGACGCAGGGCCGCGACCTGCGCGGTGTCGAGGGCCAGATCGCTGCCATGCGACAGCAGGATCGTGCGCGCCGGATCGCTGCCACTGGCCATCGGGACCAGAAAGGCGAGAAGCGAGACGGTCAGCATCATCAGGACCAGCATCGCCAGTCTTTGAAGGGCGATTTTCCACATGGCAGCACCTCCGGCTCCGGTCAGTCGGGCCATGGCGGATGTTCGGTCCATGGCAAAGGCAAATGATATCGTTCTGGCCCTGCTTCATAGCAGCTTCTGCCGCGTTTCAGCAGTTGTCCGGCATGGCTTCGCCGCGTCGAATGGGTAGTGTCCTAGGCACGACCAGCAGATTCTGCCGGGTGAGCCGCAGGATCGTGCCGGCATCGCAGCCAAGGCGAAAGGGCCTGAGCCTGATGCAGCTACGGGAAGATGCGCCGCGGGACTTGACCCGCCTCGGGCGAGGAGCGGTGCTCGCGGCGCTGATGGCGACGCAGACCTTCGGCTGGGGGACGAGCCTTGCGCTTCTGGGGGTTCTGGGGCAGCCGATCGGTGATGACCTCGGTCTGTCGGCGGGGGTGGTGTTCTCGGCCGCGGTGGTGCTTTACGGCTGTGCCGCGCTTTGTGCGCCCCTTGCGGGGCGGCTAGCCGACCGGATCGGCGGGGCGTGGCTTCTGGCACCCGGCGCGGTGCTGGGCGCGGCCTCGCTGGCGCTCTTGTCGCAGGCGCAGGGGGTGCTGGGCTATTTCGTGGCCTGGGGCCTGCAAGGGCTGGCCTTTCATTTCATGCTGATGACGGCCTGCTACACCACGATTGCACAGGTCTGGAGGGATCGGGCGCGGCGCGTGATCGGGCTGTTGACCCTTGCCACCGGTCTTTGTGCGACGGTGATCTGGCCGCTGACCGAGTTTCTTCAGGGGTTCATGGATTGGCGGGGCATCTGTCTGCTTTATGCCGCGGCAACGCTCTGCGCTGTGGTGCCGATAAATCTAGTGCTGGCCTTCACGTTGCGGGGGCGCGCGGTGCTCACGGCGATGACGCCACAGCCGGATCAGGTGTTGTCCGAGGAGAGCGTCCATCGGCCGCCGGAAGGCAGTTTCCGGTTGCTGGCCGTGATCTTCGCCTTCAGTGCGGCTATTGGCAACGCGGTTGGCATTTTGATGATCGACATCCTTTACGGCCTTGGACTGTCGCGCTCAGAGGCTGTCCATGCGGCCTCGCTGATCGGGATTGCCTTTCTGGTGGCGCGTGGGGCCGAGATCGCCTTCGGCAATCGTCTTGATCCGATCCGGATGACCTTGCTGGTTTTCGGCACCTTGCCGGTTCCGTTTCTTCTGCTTCTCGGCTGGGCCGTGGTCGGGGCTGCCTTACCCTTCTGGCTGGCTGCGCTTGCTGCGCTGGCCTATGGCGCGCCGCAGGGATTGGCGGGTCTGATGCGGCCGGCGCTGGTGCAGCATATCTTCGGCACGCGTGGCTATGGCAGCCGGCTGGGGCGGCTGTCGCGGGTTTCGGACGCGGCAAGCGCCGTGACGCCCGCGCTTCTGGCGACGCTGCTGGCACAGTCGCCTCTGCTCGGCCTGGCCGTGATTGCGGCCATGGCGCTGAGCTGTTTCATCCTTGCCTGGCGGCTTGCCCGCCTGCCTTGTCCTGATCATGTAACTCTGAAGGAGTGTCCGCCATGTCCCTGATCCAGCGCATCGACCATAATCCCGAATTCACTCCCAAGCGTGCCTATCCGGACCCGGAACGGCTGATCGAGGGGACGCCGGAGTTCGACACCTGGGCGATGGATGAAAGCCGTGGTGGCCAGGTGAAATCCGGCATCTGGCGGGCGACGCCCGGGCTGACACGGTCGATCAAGGGGGAGACCTTCGAGTTCTGCCATATCCTTGAGGGGCTGGTCGAGATCACGGCAGAGGATGGTGAAAGCTGGACCTTCACGGCGGGCGACAGTTTCGTGATGAAACCCGGCTTCGTCGGCACCTGGCGCACGATCGAGACCGTGCGCAAAATCTATGTCGTCGTCTATTGAGACAGGTGGCGGGCCAGCCGTGCCAGCATTTCCATGCAACCCTGCAATTCCTGCGGGGTGATGTATTCGTCGGGTCGGTGGGCGCGGGCGATGTCGCCCGGCCCGCAGACGATCGAGGGAATGCCCGCGGCATGGAACAGCCCGGCTTCGGTGCCATAGCTGACCGCCTGACGGATGGGGCGGCCGGTCCAGCCTGACAGAAGTTCCGCCAGCCCGGAAGCCTCGGGCGGAAGGGCGGGATAGGAGGCGAGTTCGCGGACCGTGCAGGAAAGGGCGCGTCCTTCGGCGACCAGGGCTTCGGCCCGGGCAAGGATCGGATCCATGATCGACTGCGCGCTGTCGGCGGGGATCGTCCGCACCTCCATTGCCAGGGTCGCATGAGCGGGGATGATGTTCACCGCCGTTCCGGCCTGCATCAGCCCGGCGACCAGAGTGGAGTGATCGGGTTCAAAGCGCGTGTCGCGGGTGCCGTGCAGGGCCAGCATCTCGGCCGCTTGCCGCAGGCCATCGGCCAGTGCCGCCGCAGCGTAAAGCGCATTCACACCGGCGCCAGGGTTCGACGAATGGGCCGAGCGTCCGGTGAAGGCCAGTTCAAGCGCGAGCTTGCCCTTGTGCGACAGGACCGGTTGCAGGGCGGAGGGTTCACCGATGATCGCGCCTTCGGGAAGGGCGCAAAGCCGGGGCAGGGCGGCGATCAGATGCGGCACGCCGCGACAGCCGATCTCTTCATCATAGGAAAAGGCAAGGTGGAGGGGGCGCTTCAGGGGGGCTGCCTGGAAGAGTGGGACAGCGGCAATCATGCAGGCCAGAAAACCCTTCATGTCCGAAGTGCCGCGCCCGAACAGCCGCCCGTCTCGGGCGGTCAGCCGGAAGGGATCGCTTGACCAGGCCTGCCCTTCGACCGGAACCACATCCATATGGCCCGACAGGAGGATGCCGGGACGGTCGGCCGGTCCGATGCTGGCAAGGAGGTTCACGCGGTCGCCCTCCGGGCCGGGAAGGCGATGGACGGTCAGGCCTGCCGCCCGGAGGCGTTCGAATATCCAGTCGGCAATCTGGGCATTGGGCTGGCCGGGAAGGCAGGGCATGGCCACCAGCCTGTCCAGAACCTCTTCGGGGCAAATCTCGGTCATGTCATTTCTCCGCCTGACCGGATGATCATCGCAGGCCGGGCTGGCATCGCCTGCCGAAGATGCCGCGCCGCGCGGAATTCCCTGCCGCAGAAGCCTGTGCCGTTCCGCCCCCCGCAAAAGAAGCAAAGCGCTGCGCGGCCTGCCCGGATCGCGCTTCGCCTGTGGCGGGGTGCCGCTACCCTTGGCGGACAGGAGCCCGTCATGACCCTTGCCTTCGATCCCGACAGCCTCGCTCTCGATTCCTGCCACCTGATCGGAGGGGGGCGTGTTGCGGATGCCCCCGGCCTTTCGGTGATCCGCCCGTCGGACGGTCGCGTCGCGGGCGAGATCCCCGTTGCTGGGGCCGATGTCGTGGACCGCGCCGTGCAGGCGGCCCGGGCTGCGCAGTCAGGCAGCGGCTGGGGCACTTGCCCGCCGCGTGACCGCACCCGTGCCCTGCATCGCTGGGCTGACCTGATCGAGGCCCATGCCGCGGAACTCGCGCGGCTGGAGGCGGTGGTGTCCACCCGCCCCGTGGATGAATTGCCGGGGGGCGACATCGCGGTCACGGCGGAACAGATCCGGTTCTTCGCGGAGCTTGCCGACAAGGAGGGCGGTCTGTCCGTCCCGACACGGGAGACAAGTCTCGGCCTGATCCTCGACGCGCCTGTCGGGGTGGTGGGGGCGATCACGCCGTGGAACTTTCCGCTTTCGATGGCGGGATGGAAGATGGCCCCGGCTCTGGCGGCCGGGAATGCCGTGGTGCTGAAACCATCGGAGATGACGCCCTTCGCCACTTTGCGGATGGCGGAGCTTTCGGTGGAGGCGGGGCTGCCGCCCGGATTGGTGAACGTGATCCTGGGCGATGGTGCAACAACAGGCGCCGCGCTGGTGGCCCATCCGGATGTGGCCAAGGTCAGTTTTACCGGATCGACCGGGGCAGGGGCGGCGATCATGGGGAATGTCGCCCGGTCGGGGGTGAAGCCGCTCACCCTGGAACTGGGGGGGAAGAGCCCGCAGCTCGTTTTTGCCGATGCCGATCTGGACCTTGCCGCCGATTGCATCGCACGGTCCATCCTTTTCAATGCCGGGCAGGCCTGCGTGGCGGGGGCGCGTGTGATCGTGGCGCAGGCCGTTGCCGAACCGCTTTTGGAAAGGCTGATTGCCCGGATGCAGCCTCGTGCCGCCTCTCCCACCTGGGGGCCGCAACCGGAATACTATCCGATCATCAGTGCAAGGCAGAGCGCGCGGATAGATGGCATCGTGCAGGCGGCGCGGGCGGCAGGGGCCGAACTGCTCATCGGTGGTGCGCCGCAGGAAGGGCCGGGCTTCTTCTATGCCCCGACGATCCTGGCGCCGGGTGATGCAACCAATCCCGCCGTCACCGAGGAAATCTTCGGTCCTGTTCTGACCTTCGAGACGTTCGCGGATGAGCAGCAGGCGCTCCTTCTGGCCGACCACCCCACCTACGGCCTTTGCGCCGGGCTTTACACGCGAGACCTCAGCCGGGCGTTGCGGGTCGTGCGGCGGCTTCAGGCGGGGACGGTCTGGGTCAACCGCTATGGCCGGTCGCGCGATCATATCCTTCCGACCGGCGGCTGGAAGCAGTCGGGCCTGGGCCATGATCTGGGGCGCGAGGCCTATCTGGCCTGTCGCCGCCGCAAATCCGTGCTGATCGACCTTCAGGAGTGAGAGATGCCCCATCGCATTGCCGTGATTCCGGGTGACGGGATCGGCCTGGACGTGACGACCGCCGCGCTGGAGGTGCTGCACCGCGCCCTGCCGGGCGGGGTGGAGACCGTGAGCCTTGACTGGTCTTGCACCCATTACCTGCGGACCGGCGCGATGATGCCCCCGGACGGGATCGAGACCCTGCGCGGTTTCGATGCCATTCTGCTTGGCGCGGTGGGCTGGCCTGCCACGGTGCCGGATGCCGTGTCGCTGCATGGCCTTCTCTTGCCGATCCGAAAGGCGTTTCGACAATATGCCAATATCCGCCCGCATCGCCTGCTGCCCGGAGTGGCAGGCCCGTTGCGGAAGGCGGAGATCGACATCCTCTGCATCCGCGAGAATACCGAGGGCGAATATTCTGGGGCCGGGGGGCGTGTGCATCAGGGGACGCGGGACGAGGTCGCGGTGGAGACGGCGATCTTCACCCGCGCCGGGGTGGAACGCATCCTGCGTTTCGCCTTTCGTCAGGCCCGGGCGCGGAGCGGTCGGCTGGCTTCGGTCACCAAGTCGAATGCGCAGCGCCATTCGATGGTTTTCTGGGACGAGATGACGGACCTTGTCGCCGCCGAATTCCCGGATGTCGAGGTGACGCGCTATCATGTCGATGCCATGGCCGCGCGGATGGTGATGGCGCCGGAGAGCCTTGATGTGGTGGTGGCATCGAACCTCTTCGGTGACATCCTGACCGATCTGGGGGCGGCGATACAGGGCGGTCTGGGCTTTGCCGCTTCGGCCAACATCAACCCCGATGGCGATGCGCCCAGCATGTTTGAACCTGTCCATGGCTCTGCCCCTGACATTGCGGGGCAGGGGATTGCGAACCCGATCGCGGCGGTCTGGTCGGGGGCGATGATGCTGGATCATCTGGGCGAGGGCGCGGCAGCCGCGCGCATCATGGCGGCGCTGGGCCGCGTCACGGGGCGGGGTATCGGCACGCTGCCGGGACGCGACCGGACCGAAGTGATCACGGCGGCCATTCTGGAGGAGATGTGATGGAAGGGTTGCGCGATCCGGGCCTGTTCCGGCAGGCGGCGCTGATCGGTGGCGAATGGGTGGGGGATGGTGGGCTGACGGTCGCCGATCCTGCCACGGGCGAGGCGCTGGGCGCGGTTCCCGCGATGGGGGCTGCGGAGACTGCCCGGGCCATCGCTGCGGCCGAAGCGGCCTTTGCCGATTGGCGGCGCGTCCCGCATGAGGCGCGGGCAATGGCGCTTTTGCGTTGGCATGACCTGATGCTTGCCCATGCCGATGATCTGGCACTGATCCTGACGAGAGAGCAGGGCAAGCCGCTTGGCGAAGCGCGGGGTGAGGTGCTTTACGGTGCGTCCTTCGTGCGCTGGTTCGCCGAAGAGGCGCGGCGGATCGAGGGGGCGGTCCTTCCCGCGCCCGATGCGGGCCGCCGCATCGTGACATTGCGCGAACCTGTCGGGGTTTGCGGGATCATCACGCCGTGGAACTTTCCCAATGCGATGATCACTCGAAAGGTGGCCCCGGCACTGGCAGCGGGCTGCACTGTGGTGGTGAAACCGTCAGAGATGACGCCCTTTTCGGCGCTGGCTCTGGCTGTTCTGGCGGAGCGCGCGGGGATTCCACCGGGGGTGGTGAACGTCGTCACGGGACTGCCGGACGGGATTGGTGCCGAGATGACCGGCAATCCGGCGCTGCGGAAGCTTTCCTTCACGGGTTCGACCCGCGTCGGATCGCTTCTGATGGCGCAATGCGCGCCGACGGTAAAGCGGCTGTCGCTGGAACTCGGGGGGAATGCGCCCTTCATCGTCTTCGAGGATGCCGATCTTGACCGGGCGGTCGAGGGGATCATGGCGTCGAAGTTTCGCAATGGCGGGCAGACATGCGTCTGCGCCAACCGCATCCTTGTGCAGGCTGGCATCCATCAGGCGCTGATGGACCGGCTGGCGGCCCGGGTGGCGGCGCTGCGGGTCGGCCCCGGCACCGTGCCGGGGGTGGAGATCGGGCCGATGATCAACGCGGCCGCGGTGGAGAAGATCGAGCTGCATGTTGCCGATGCGCTTCGGCAGGGGGCGCGGATCGCCGCCCATGCCGAGGCGCCGGAGGGGGCGACCTGGGCTCGCCCCGTGCTGCTGACCGGGGCCGGACCGGAGATGCGGCTGGCGCAGGAGGAAACCTTCGGTCCGGTGGCGCCTCTCTTCCGGTTCGAAACCGAGGAAGAGGCCGTTGCCCTGGCCAATTCAACGCCTTTCGGCCTTGCCGCCTATTTCTTCACGGAAAGCCAGTCCCGCGCATGGCGGGTGGCCGAGGCGCTGGAATTCGGCATGGTGGGGCTGAACACCGGAAGTGTATCGACGACGGTTGCACCTTTCGGCGGGGTCAAGCTTTCGGGACTGGGGCGCGAAGGCGGGCGGGAAGGGATCGGGGAATACCTGGAGACCAAAGCCTTTCACATGATCGTCTGACCACGTGTGGTGCAGGGCGCGCGCGCCGCCCCCTGCACCGAACCACCTACTTCACCAGGTCGAGCGCGCGGTAATAGAGACCGACCAGCGGCAGGAACCACGGGCTGCCGGTGTGGCCCGGCACTGCGCCCCATGGCAGATGGTCGAAGGGATTGCCCTGACGCAGCCCTGCCATCTGTTCCGCAACGGTTTCACCCAGATGCGTGGCAAGCTGTGCGCCGTGGCCGGAATAGCCCATCGCATACCAGAGCCCCTGTGCCTGCCCGGCGCGGGGGTAGCGGTCGGCAGTCATGTCAACCAGCCCGCCCCAGCAATGCGCGATTTCAACCCCGGCCAGTTGCGGAAAGACGCGCAACATCGCCTGTTGCAGGATCGCTCCGGCCTTGCTGTCGCTGGTCTGGTCGGACCGGGCGGAAAAGCGGGCGCGTCCGCCGAAGATCAGGCGGTTGTCAGGAGAAAGCCGCCAGTAGTTTCCGACATTCATCGAATTCACGCAGGTCCGGTTGCCCGGCATGATCGACTGCGCCTCAACGGGTGTGAGCGGGCGGGTGGCGATCAGGAAACTGCCCACGGGAACGAGGCGACGGCGGAACCAGGGCAGGACGGGCCCGGTATAGGCCCCGGTGGCCACCAGCACCTGTCGCGCCGCGAGGGTGCCTTTCGGCGTCGTCAGGCGCCAGTCGCCCTCGCTGCCTGCCAGAGCGGTGACGGGCGCCTCTTCGATGACGCTGGCACCGTGGCGGGCGGCGGCATTGGCCAGCCCGGCGACGAAGCGGCCCATATGCATCATCGCGCTGCGCCTTTGCAGCATCGCGCCATGAAAGATGTCTGACCCGATCTCGCCCGCCAGGTCGGCGCGGGAGAGCAGGTCTGTTTCAGGGTCCACCTCGGCTCGGATCGCTTCGAAATTGCGGGCAAGGCTTTCCATATGGGCGGGTTTCGAGGCCAGCTTCAGCTTTCCGGCCAGCCGGAAATCGCAGTCGATGCCTTCCTCTGCGATGATGCGGCGGATCGTGTCGATCCCGTCATCGAAGGCGCGCCACATGGCCCTTGCGCGGTCCGGGCCGAAAGCGTCGCGGGCGGCGAGGTAGGAATGCGCGAGGCCGTTGTTGAGATGCCCGCCATTGCGCCCCGAAGCACCGAAGCCCACATGCCGCGCCTCCAGCACGACGACTCGGCGGCCGGTCATGGCCAGACGCCGCGCAGCCCCCAATCCAGTGAAGCCACCCCCTATCACCGCAATGTCGGCCTGCGGCGGAACCTCGGCACCGGTCGCGGCGAAAGGTTCGGCGCTGTCATGCCAATAGGAGGTGAAGCGGATCACAGCCCGAATACCCCCGGCAGGCCGCCGATATCGGCGATCTCGGTATAACCGTAGAAGGGGTTCGCCGGTTCGTGCCCCCGGTTCACCCAGACTTTCGAGGTGATGTTGAGGTCATGCGCCGTCATCAGATCGTAGCGGAAGGACGAAGACACGTGCGTCACGTCCTGCGGCCCGCAATCGAGGATCTCGAACATCCGTTCAAAGCCGTTCATCTGCGGCTTGTAGCTGCCCACCTCTTCGGCCGTGATGACACGGTGGAAGGGCGCGCCCAGTTTCTCGACATTCGACATGATCTGGCAGTTCATCGCATTGGACAGGATCACCAGCGGGATATGTTGCGCGAGGCGCGCCAAACCCGCCGGGACATCGGGATGCGGGCCCCATGTCGGCACTTCGTTATAGATGCGTTCGGCATCCTCGGGGCGAAAGGGGATGCCGTGGCGGCGGCAGGTCCGTTCCAGCGCATTGTGGACAACCTCGGCATAGGGTTTCCAGGCACCCAGAACCTCGTCGAGACGGAAGGCCGAAAAGCTGCGGATGAAGGCCTGCATCAGATCGGGAGCCAATTGATCCTGATAGATGCGCCGGGCCGCACCGGCCATGTCGAAGTTGATGAGCGTGCCATAGCAATCGAAGGTCACGAATTTGGGTCGGAATGTCATCGGGGGCCCCTGTCCGGTCTGCGGCTGTGGTCGGCGGCGCGATGGCGCCATCGGGGGCAGGATAGACGGCCCGGCGCGGCACCCGTGTCCGGGAAAACAGGGCGCAGGGGCAGTTTGCGCCGTTTGCCTTGCCGCTGTCGGCAGCATCTTCTGCCGTTGGCATCGGCGCATCGCGCTGTGGGTTGGGGCAGGGCAGGGCGATTCCCGCGTCGGTTGGCATATCGTTCCGCGTCGGGGCCTGCCTTCGGTCAAAGATACCGCCTGGGGGGCGTCCTCGGAACGCCCTGCGCCCCGCCTGCCGCTAGGCTGAAGGAGTAATGCCAGCCAGTCCGGACAGCGCCATGACAACATTGACCTTCTGCCCCTTCGAAAGCGCCCATATTGACGGTGCGCTGGCCTTGTCGCGGGCGGCGCAATGGCCGCACCGGAGCGAAGACTGGGCGCTGCTTCTGTCGCTGTCGCGGGGAGCGGTGGTGCTTGACGGGACGGATGTGGTCGCCACGGCTTTGGCAACGCAATTCGGGCCCGTCGCCTGCGCGAACATGATCATTGTCGATGCCGCAAGGCGGGGTGCGGGGCTTGGCCGGCGGGTCATGGAGGCCGCCATGGCGCAGGTTGGCGCCGAGGAATGGCGGCTGATAGCCACGGTGGACGGGTTGCCGCTGTATCGGAAGCTGGGCTTCGTGGCCTATGGAGAGATCGTTCAGCATCAGGGCATCGTGACGGCGCAGGCCAACGGGGGTGCGCTGCCCGATCTTGCCTCGGAATGCGACATAGACGCTTTGGCGGCGCTTGACCGCGCGGCGACGGGAATGGATCGCAGGTCGCTTTATGCCGCCTTGCTGCGGCAAGGTTCCGTCCATGTCCTGCGAGAGGGCGGGGCGATCACGGCCCTTGCCGCCCTTCGCCACTTTGGACGGGGAGAGGTTCTGGGGCCGGTCATCGCCGGGTCCGCCGATGCGGCGCGGGCGATCATGGCGCCCTTGATCGCGTCCTGCGTGGGGCGGTTCCTGCGGGTGGATACGCCGGTGTCGTCCGGATTGGCGCCATGGCTGACGGCGCAGGGTCTTGGCCATGCGGGAGGGGGCGTACAGATGCGGCTGGGCAAGGCGGTGGCGATCGAAGGCCCGCAGCAATCCTTTGCGCTGGCTGCGCAGGCACTGGGCTAGACCGATGTTCGCCAATGATCTGATCGAACTGGACCGCGCCCATCTGGTGCATCCCGTCGCGTCGTGGCGTGGCCATCAAGCGGCCGGAGCGCGGGTTTTGACTGCCGCGCAGGGCGCGACCCTGACCGATTCCGAGGGGCGGCACTTGCTGGACGGCTTTGCCGGGCTGTGGTGCGTGAATGCCGGCTATGGCCATGACAGCGTCGTGCAGGCCGCCGCCGAACAGATGGCGCGGCTGCCTTACGCGACGGGCTATTTCGGGCTGGCAAGCGAGCCGCCCATCCGACTTGCCGCGAGGCTGGCCGAGATGGCGCCGGGCGATCTGAACCATGTCTATTTCACGCTTGGCGGGTCGGATGCGGTGGATACGACGATCCGCCTGATCCGCTATTACTGGCAGGCGATGGGCCAGCCGGGACGGGATCAGTTCATCTCGGTCAAGGCTGGCTATCACGGGTCGAGCAGTGCGGGCGCGGGGCTGACGGCCATTCCCTTGTTCCACGCGGGTTTCGGCGTGCCGCTGGATTGGCAGCACAAGATCGCCTCGCCCGATCCCTATCGCCATCCTGCGGGGCCGTGGGCCGAGGATATCATTGCCGCCTCGCTTGCCGAATTGCGTGATCTGATCGGTCGCCTTGGCGGGCCGGGCCGGGTCGCCGCCTTCTATGCCGAGCCGATCCAGGGGTCGGGTGGGGTGATCGTGCCGCCACCCGGCTGGTATGCGGCCATGCGGGCGGAATGTGCGGCGCATGGCATTCTGTTCGTCGCCGATGAGGTCATCACCGCCTTCGGGCGCACCGGCCCGGCTTTTGCCTGCGCGGACGAGGGGGTGGTGCCGGATTTCCTGACCTGCGCCAAGGGGTTGACCTCTGGCTATGTTCCGATGGGGGCGGTGTTGATCCGATCCGCCATCTTTGATGCCATCGCCGATGCAGCGGGGGCTTCGGTGATCGGTCATGGGCAGACCTATTCGGCGCATCCCGTTTCCGCCGCTGTGGCGATGGCCGTGCTGGACCTATACGAGGGCGGGCTTTTCGCAAATGGTGTGCAGCGCGGATTGCAATTGCAGGCCGGGTTAGGGGCGCTGGCCGATCATCCGCTGGTCGGTGATGTGCGGGGCAGGGGAATGCTGGCGGCGGTGGAACTTGTCACCGACAAGGCGAAGCGGACCCCGCTTCCTGCCGCCGCGCAGGCCGCGACCCGCATTTTCGCCCGCGCCTGGGAGCGGGGGCTGGTGATCCGCGCCTTTGCGCAGGGGGTGATCGGCTTTGCCCCGCCGCTTTGCTGCACCGAGGCGGAGGTTGATGCTATGCTGGCCCGCACGCGGGCCGTGCTGGATGCCACGCTGGAAGACCCCGATATCCGCGCGGTTCTGCGCTGATGGCGATACTCTACCTGTCCACGCCGGAGCGCGGCGCGGTATTCCGTGCCCATCTGGCGCAGGCCATGCCCGATCTGCCATTTCACGAAGGCACCGCGCCCGACCCTGCGGAAGTGACGGTCGCCATCGCCTGGACCTGCCCGCCGGACCTGTTCGAACGGCATCCGAACCTGTCGCTGCTGATATCGGTCGGGGCAGGGGTGGATCAGTTGGACCTGTCGCGCATACCGCCCGAGGTGCAGGTGGTGCGGATGCTGGAGCCTGGCCTGCCGGAGCAGATGGTCGAATACGTGACCCTGGCCACGCTGGCGCTGCATCGCGACCTGCCGACCTATCTTGACCAGGCGCGGCGTGGCGAGTGGCGGGCCGGACGCAACCGACCTGCCGCCGAACGGCGGGTGGGTGTGATGGGCATGGGCCAGTTGGGTGCGGCAGTGTTGGCCGCGCTTGCGCCCTTCGGCTTTCCGCTGGCGGGGTTCAGCCGGGCCGGGACAGCCCCGGCCGGGGTGGAGGGTTTTTCGGACCTTGGCGCCTTTCTGGCACGGACCGATCTGCTGATCTGCCTCTTGCCCCTGACGGATGCCACGCGCGGCATGCTCAATGCCCGCCTCTTTGCCGGATTGCCACATGGGGCGGCGCTTGTGCATGCCGGGCGGGGCGCGCAGCTTGTGGCGGGGGATCTGATCGCCGCGCTGGCGACGGGCCAGATCTCGGCTGCGATGCTGGATGTCACCGACCCGGAACCGTTGCCGCCGCAGCACCCGCTCTGGACCCATCCGCGCGTGATCGTGACGCCGCATGTGGCCTGCCAGACCCGCGCCGAAGATGGGGCGCGCCATGTGGCGGCGGTGCTGGGGGCCTGGAGAGCGGGGCAGCCGATCCCCGGGCTGATCGACCGCGCGCGTGGATATTAGATCGGGAAGAGGGTCTTCAGCGGCAGGTGGGACTTGATGAAGGGTGTCTTCATCACGACGAAGGAGAAATACTTGTCGATCCCGATATCCTGATCGGTCAGACGTTCCATGATTTCCTGATAATCGCTGATCGAGGCCGCGACGAATTTCAGAAGATAGTCGTAGCCGCCAGAGATCAGGTGGCATTCGATGACTTCTTCGACCTTCTCGATCGCCTGCTGGAAGCGGGCAAAGTCGATCTGGCGGTGGTTCTTGAGTGTGACTTCGGTAAAGACCGTGATCGTCGGTCCCAGCTTTGACAGGGCGATCTGCGCGGAATAGCCGGTGATGAAGCCCGCCTCCTGAAGCTTCTTCACCCGCATCAGGCAGGGGCTGGGCGACAGATGCACCAGTTCGGCCAGTTCCACATTCGTGATGCGACCGTTCTTCTGCAACTCGTGCAGGATGCGGATGTCGATCCTGTCCAGTTTCAAGCCGATGCTCCGCGCCTCTGATGGGCAATACTGTAATAATGTAACGTATTTTAGCGCGGTGGCTGGCGAAGCTCAAACCAAATCCTCTGCGCTTTGCAGAATTTTATGCTGGATCGGGTGCGGATGTGGCGCAAAGCGCGCGCCATGGCTGGTATGGTCTCCCCGATCTCCTCACGACGGTGACATGATGCCAGCGCCTCTTCTGCATGTGGACATCCCGGCCAATCTGCCGTCACAGGCGGATGTGGTGGTGATCGGGGCCGGGATCGTCGGCACGTCTGCGGCCTTTTTCCTCGCGGAGCGCGGGTTGAAGGTCGCCTTGGTGGAGAAGGGGCGCGTTGGCGCGGAACAGTCGAGCCGCAACTGGGGGTGGTGTCGCCAGCAGAACCGCGATGCGCGCGAATTGCCCATGTCCACCAAGAGCCTTGCGCTTTGGGAGCATCTGAGCGCGGCCACCGGGCAGGATCTGGGCTTTCGGCGCTGTGGCCTTCTTTATCTTTCGAACGATCAGGCCGAGATCGAAGGCTGGGCCAACTGGTGCCGCTTTGCGCGCGACCTGGGGGTGATCAGTCATCCTCTGACGGCGGAGGAGGCGTCGGCGCGCGGTGCGGCCACCGGCAAGACGTGGAAAGGCGGGGTCTTTTCCCCATCGGACGGGATCGCCGATCCGGAACGCGCCGCCCCGCTGATTGCCCGCGGCCTTGCCGAGCGGGGCGGGGCGGTGCTGCAGTATTGCGCGGCGCGCGGGCTGGAGCTTGAGGGGGGGCGGGTGGCGGGTGTCATCACCGAACGGGGCACGATCCGGACGCGCGTCGCGGTTCTGGCAGCGGGAGCCTGGGCTTCGTCCTTCTGTCGGCAATATGGCGTGCGGTTTCCTCAGGCCTCGATCCGGTCGTCGATCCTGTCGGTGGCGGAAGGAGCCGCTCTGCCCGATGCGCTGCATACCGCAGAGGTTTCGGTGACCCGGCGTGGGCGGGGGCATACGCTGGCGATATCGGGGCGGGCGCGGGTGGACGTCACGCCGCAACAGATGCGCTTTGCCACCTCTTTCCTGCCGATGTTCTTCAAGCGGCGCCGGTCGCTGGCCCCCGGTGGGCTGGAGGGATTGCGGTCAGGGCATGAATCGCTGGCCCGTTGGGCGCTGGACCGGCCCACGCCGATGGAGGCGCGGCGGATTCTCGATCCGAAGGTTGACCGAGTGCAGATTGCGGAAACCCTGCGGCGCGCCCGCGCGCTGTTTCCCGGCCTGGCGGATGTGCCAGTCACGGCATCCTGGGCAGGCTATATCGACAGCACGCCTGATGGTGTTCCGGCAATCGGTGAAACGGCGGAAGTGCCGGGCCTGATCCTTGCGGCGGGTTTTTCGGGGCATGGCTTTGGCATCGGCCCGGGGGCGGGGCATCTGATTGCCGATCTGGTCACCGATGCCCGCCCGATCGTCGATCCGGTGCCGTACCACCCGGCCCGCTTTGCTCGGTCGGCCTGGGGCAAGGTGGCGGAGTTCTAGCCGAAGGCCTGGTTCAGCAGCCCGAAGGTGCGTGCGTCGCCCTCTGGCGCGGGGAGTGCGCGGCCCAGCGCCATGCGTGTGACGGTGTCGTGATGCACCAGCCCATGCGCCACAAGGAAGCGCCGCAGCGGGCCGTCGGGTGCGCGGGTGTCCATCCGCAGGAACTGCCCCCGATGCTCGGCCACGATGGGGGCGATCAGGTGCAGAACCTCAGCCTCCGTTTCGGCGACCACGGGGCCGATCACATGGCCCCGCCCGAACCTGCGGCACAGCGCGAAGCCCCGCACCTGACCCCCACGCTCCAGCACCGTGCCATGCGACAGACCGATCACCTCGTCCATCACGGCTGTCCGGTCCAGCGCGAAGGCGGCGCGGTCGAGGCCCAGGATGGCGGCCCGATCCTCGGGGAGCAGGGGTCTGACCTTGCCGGGGCCGAGCGCGGGAAGTTGGGCTGTATCAGGGCTGGCCGTCACTTCGCCATTGTGCTGGAACACCGGGGCCAGCGGCATGAAGCCCAACGAGATATAGAGCCGATAGGCGGGTCGCGTGGCGTTCAGCACCATACCGCGATCCCCGATCTGATCCATCACGAGCCCCATGAGCCAACGTCCGGTTCCGTGATCCTGCAAGCGGGGGGAGGTGATCACCATTCCCACCGCCGCATGGCTTTCGCCGAGGGGAAACCACATCGTCGATCCGACCAGCCGTTCGATCTCGTCCCGGGCGACGAGTCCATGACCGTGACGGATCACGAGGTCCCAGTCTTCGGGGCGATGCGGCCAGACGACGGACACCGAAAGCTCGTGCAATTGCGGGATGTCGGCGGCCGTCATCGGGACCGCCCGCAACTCGTATGGGTCGAGCATCTTGGTCAGTTGCATCGTCTGGTGCATCCGGCGCGCTCCATCACTGGGTTTCGGTGCAGTCTAGGGGTGGCCGGAAAGCATCTTTGGCGGTTTCATCCCGCCGAAAGCGCAGAAGCTGCCAAGGCAAGGGCCTGTCAGTGATGGTGATGATCATCCCCGGCCCCGTTGTCATGATCGGGATGCAGGCAGAGATCGTGATTGCCCAGAACCTCGATCACCCGGCAATCGGCAACTTTTCCATGGGCGCAATGCTGCACCATCCGCTCCAACTCGCAGCGCAGGGCCTCCAGTTGCGCGATGCGCCGGTTCACGGCCTGAAGCTGCGCCCGCGCGATGGCATCGGCCGCCAAGCAGGGCTGGTTGGGGTCGTCCTGCAAGGCAAGCAGATCGCGGATCGCCTCCAGCGGAAAACCCAGATCGCGCGCATGGCGGATGAAAGCCAGCCGCGAGAGGGTGGACTGGGCATAGAGCCGCTGGTTGCCTTCGCTGCGCGTCGCCGGGCGCAGGAGACCGATCTGTTCATAGTAGCGGATGGTCGGCACCTTGACCCCTGCCGCCTGACCCAGCTTTCCGATCGAGAGCATCACTTTGTCCTTGAACCTATAGCTACTAGAGACATTAGATATCCGAGTCGCGACAGACAACAGGAAAATCGGATGCGCGACGAGACGGGCCAAACCCTTGAATTCACTGTGACCGGCATGGACTGCGGGTCCTGCGCGGCAAAGGTGCAGCGCGCGGTGGAACGGTTGCCGGGCGTGCAGGGGGCTGAGGTGGCCTTGATGGCGGAGCGGCTGCGCCTGCAGGTGCTGCCCGGTGGGGCCAGCGGTGACGAGATCGAGCGGACCATCCGTGCCATCGGCTTTGGTGCCACGCTGCGGGGCGATCCGGCGCCGTGCTGCGATCCGCATAAGCGGCTGCATGAGGAAGGTCCCCACCATGAGCACGACAGTCACGCAGAGCAGCGGGCAGCACCTGTGGTGACAGAGCTGCGGTCCGACACGCCATGGCACCGAAGCGTCCGGGGCCGCCATCTGATCACGACCGGGCTGCTCTTGGCCCTTGCCTGGAGTGCCGAACTTCTGCTTTCCGGGGCAGTGGTGCATTGGACCTTCGTTCTGGCCTGTGTCCTGGGGGCGCTTCCCGTGGCCCGGCGGGCGCTGGCACTGCTGCGGGCCGGTGTGCCATTCACGATCGAAGCGCTGATGACCATTGCTGCTGCAGGTGCGTTGGTCATCGGGGCTGCCGAGGAGGCGGCCTTGGTCGTTTTCCTGTTCGCAGTGGGCGAGATGCTGGAATCGCTTGCTGCGGCGCGCGCCCGGCGGGGCATTCGGGCGCTGTCGGCGCTGCTGCCCGAGACGGCGCTTCTGATCCATGGCGATCACACCCATTCCGTACCGGCTGCGAGCCTGCGACCCGGCCAGAGCGTCCGTCTGCGCCCCGGCGACCGTTTGCCTTGCGATGGGCGCATCCTGCGCGGGCAGGCCGGGCTGGACGAAAGCGCCATAACGGGGGAAAGCCTGCCCGTTCTGCGCGGGATCGGCGATGCGGTGATGGCCGGTTCCATCTGCACCGATGCGGTGATTGACGTGGAGGTGACGGCTGCGGCCACGGAAAACACCATCGCGCGCATCGCGCGGATGGTGGAGGAAGCCGAGGCCACCCGTGCGCCGACGCAGCGGTTCATCGAGCGCTTTGCCCGCATCTACATGCCCGTCATTCTGGGTCTTTCCGTTGCCGTGGCCATCCTGCCGCCGCTTGTGTTTGGCGGGGCCTGGGGGGACTGGGCCTATCGCGCCCTTGCGCTGTTGTTGGTCGGTTGCCCCTGCGCGCTGGTGATCTCGGTTCCGGCAGCGGTTGCATCGGCGCTGGCGACCGGCACGCGGGCAGGGATTCTGTTCAAGGGCGGGGCCGCGCTGGAAGCGACGGCCCGCTTGCGTCATGTGGCCTTCGACAAGACCGGAACCCTGACGGAGGGCCGCTTTTCAATCGTTGCCGTTTACCCGGTCGCGGGCCGGAGCGAGGAGGAGGTTCTGACACTTGCCGCATCGGTCGAGGCGGGTTCGACCCATCCGCTTGCGCGGGCGATCCTCGAAGGCGCGGAGGCGCGAGGATTGCCGCTGCTTGCCACGCGCCATGCGCGGGGACTTCCCGGGGTCGGGGCAGAGGCGCAGCTTGGCGGCGCGTTGATCCGCGCCGTGGGCCTGCGCCATGCCGGGGAAGACCTTCCTGCCGACCTGCTGGATCGGGCAAGGCTGGCCGAGGCGCGTGGCGAAAGCCTTGTGGTGCTGTTGCGCGACGGTGAGGCGCTGGGCCTGATTGCCCTGGCCGACCGACCGCGTGCCGAGGCGGGGGCTGCACTGGCGGCGCTGAGAGGGCAGGGGCTGCATCCCGTGATGCTGACGGGCGACAATGCCGGTGTAGCGCGGGCGGTGGCAGAGCCACTGGGCCTTGATCCGCAAGCGAACCTTCTGCCGCAGGACAAGCTTGCGGCGCTGGGCGCGCTTTCGGTTGAAGGGGGCGTGATGATGGTGGGGGATGGGATCAATGATGCGCCCGCACTGAAACGGGCGACGATCGGGGTGGCCATGGGCAGCGGCACCGATGTGGCGCTGGAGGCTGCCGATGCCGCGATCCTGCACAATGACCTGCGCGGCGTGCCGGCTATGATCGACCTTGCGCGGCGGACGCGGGCGAACATCCTACAGAATGTCATCTTCGCGCTTGGCCTGAAGGCGGTGTTCCTAGGACTTTCGGTGACGGGGGAGGCAACGCTGTGGATGGCGGTGCTGGCCGATACCGGGGCGACGGTTCTAGTCACGCTGAACGCGTTGAGGTTGCAACGCTGGCGTATGCCGGGCTGAGCCCGCGTCGTTCCGCTTCCGATCAGGTTCCCACTGGTTCGGCTGCGGGTAGGGAGGAACATGGACCGGACGGCTGGCGCAGGTCTTGACCACGCCTGTCCCTGTGCGGGTGCGGCGCAGGCGGGATGCCGGTGGATCGTCAGGACTGTCTGTCCAGCAATCCGGCGTGAATGCGGTTCTCCGCGTCCCTGAGGGCCTGGGCGGGCGGTTTGCCGTGGAAGACCGCGTCGTGGATCTCCGTTCCGAGTATCGCTTCGATCAAGCTGAACTCGGGGATCGGCGGACGGGCCCAGGTCACGATCTCGTTCCTGCGGGCAAGTTGATCGACCATGCTGACGATGGGCGATGAGGCAAGTGCCTCGGGATCCGCGCAGACGGAAAAGCGTGGCGCAACGGGGAAGCCGTTCTTCACATGTGCCTTCATCGCCTCGGGGGACACCATCCAGGCGATGGCGTTCATGATCTGCCGCTGGCGCGCAGGTGGCACATTGGCGGGTATCGTCATCAGGAAGCCTCCGATCGGCGCGGCGATCTTGCGCATCCTGCGCGAGGGCGGGGGCAGATAGGCCACGCGGCGCGCCACCTGAGAACTGAGTTCATGTTCGAAGCGGGCTGCGCGCATCGTCCAGCAATAGGCGAGACCGGCGCGACCGGACATGAAGCACTGGATGCGCTTTTCCCAATCCATGAATTCGATGTCGGGGGGCGAGACCTCGACCAGTTGCTTCATGTAGTCGATCACCTCGACCGCATCATCGGTTTCAATCTGGAGCTTCAGCTTCTCGAACCGGTCGAAGGTCCAGCTTTCCTGATTGTGCATCGGCATGTCGATGATGGTCTTCTGGCAGGCGGCCAGAAAGAACATGAAGGAATTCGCAATGGGCATCCCGCGTTGCCCGTTCCATGCGATCCCGTAGAATTCGCCGGCCGGACGATGCAGGGCGCGGGCTGCGGCGATGGTTTCGTCGAAGGTGCGCGGGTAGGTCAGTCCGCGCTCGTCGAAGAGGTCGCGGCGGGCGGCGAGGATCTCGATCGTGCAATAGAGCGGAATGCCATATTGCGTCCCCTTCCAGTTGCCGGTTCCCCAGACCGAAGGATGAAAGTCGAGCGGGTTGATCGCGGCATCCTGCAACAACTCGTCAAGCGGGGCGAGGTGGCCCTTCTCGGCGAATTCGCCAAGCCAGGGCATGTTGATGGAAATCACGTCATATTCCGGCGACGGCTTGGCGAAATGTGCCTGGGCGCTGACGTAGAGTTCCTGAAGACGCTGAAGTTCAAAGCTGCTCTTGCGGCCGAGGTCGTTGCGGAAATCAGACCACATGTTGCGCATCGAGGAGAAGTAATTGTCGTCGTTGAGCAGGAAGCGGATGTCGCCCGGCACCTTGCCTGCGATATCATCGCCCCGGACCGGCGAGATGATCTGGGCCGCGAAGTAACTGCCGCCGAAATAGTATTCGTTCGCCTCGGTCCCCTTGCGCAGACCGAAGGTCTTGGCCAAGTGCCCCTTCACATGGGTCGCATAGTCCATGAAGCTGTGCAGCAGCGTATCGGTCGGTTCGAGGAAATGGGTCTTGAGCCCGCCTCCGCGCGGCACCTGGCGGATCAGGTCGTCGGCGATCATCTTGATGATCATCCGGTTGCCGGTGCTGTAGGGGACGCCAGCCAGCGTCACCAGACCGGACTTGTCGATCGGCCGGCGGCGCAGATGGGCATCCACCAGTTCCAGGACGATGTTCCAGAACACATCCTTCGTTGCGCCCGGAACCCCTGTATCGAAAGGCGCGCGCAGTTTGCGCAGGAAATCGACGATGCGCGAAAGCTCGTGGCTGGTCAGTTCCGATGCGGGGGCAGGAGCGCTGTTCAACTGTTGCACGGACGGAACCCTGCTATGCGGAGATTTCGGACTGCCATTTCACCAAAGCGAAGAAATCCTGATCCCGCAACCCGGAATTGGCCGCGGCACGATAGAGTTCCAGGATCAGCCCCGTTGTCAGGAGCGGCACGCCATTGGCGCGTCCCGCATCGCTGATGAGGCTGAAATCCTTGATCATCTGCGCGATGGTGAAGGCCGGGGTGTAGTCGGCCTTCACCACGGCCTCGGCCTTGTATCGTAGCAACGGCGAGGCGACCGCGCTTTCGCAGATCACGTCCATCATGCTTGCCCGCGAAAGCCCCCCGCTTTCGCCCAGCGCGACGGCCTCGGCCAGGATTGCGGAACTTGCGCCGACGAGCGTGTTGATCACAAGCTTCATGTAGCGGGCCTCTTCGCCCGGGCCGAGGAAGAACTGCCGCGTTGACAGGAGCCGGATCGTCGGCAGCACCGTTTCCCAGGCCGCTTCGTCGCCCGAGGCAAGCACTGTCAGTGCGGCCTTTTCCGCAAGGGTCGTGCTGCCGGACAAGGGCGCGCGAAGATAGGCAATGCCATGTTTGCGCAGAGCGAGGGCAATCTCTGTCGAGCATTCGGGGGAAACCGTGCTCATTTCCACGAAGATCGCCCCAGGGGCCAGATGGTGGACAAGACCGGTCGCACCCTCCTTTCCCAAAACCACCTCGCGCAGCACCTGATCATTCGGCAGGGTCGCAAAGACGATGTCGTTCCCGCTGTGCAGGTCGAGTGTGGCAGCGCCTATCGCCCCTGCGCGTTCAAGATCGCGCAGGACCTGCGCATCCGGTTCGGTGACCGAGACCGTGGTGCCGGCTGCGAGCAGGTTCCGGATCATCGGCGCGCCCATCTTTCCCGCGCCGATCCAGCCGATGGCCGGGCGGCCCGAGTCCATGCGTGGCGTCTCTGCCCTGTTCGTCTGCATGCCGTTATCCACCCCTCGCTCCGGCATTGACCATAAATCGCCGGAGTGGCGGCGTTCGGGATAAATTATCCGGATCGGCTAAATTTCATCATTTCGGCCCGGCGGCTTTTGGTAACACTGATGGCGGGAGTGAGTCATCGCCACAGCAGTTTCCGTGAATGGGCAACCCTAGGTGGGTGCCGGTGCAAAGGTCGCTTTGCCCGGGCGGTGGCGGCTGTTCTGCGCGGTGCGTCGGCAGGCTGGGGCAGGGCTTCGGTGGTGAGGGAGGATATGGAATGAGAGCGGTTCGTTTCCACGGGGCCAGGGACATCAGGGTCGAGGACGTTGCCGAACCGTCTGATCGTCTTGCGCCGGATGAGGTGCTGATTGCGCCCGCCGTCTCGGGCATCTGCGGCACCGATCTGCACGAATTCATCGCCGGGCCGATCGTCACGCCACAGGCGCCGCATGTTTTCACGGGGGCCAGCAATCCGCAAATCCTGGGTCATGAGTTTTCGGCCCGCGTTCTGGCGGTGGGCGGCGCGGTCGGTCATGTGAAAGCGGGGGATCGCATCTCGATCCAGCCTCTGCTGTCGCCACGGAACGACTATTACGGCAAGCGCGGCCTGTATCATCTGTCACCGCAGATGGGTTGCGTCGGGCTGAGTTGGGCTTGGGGCGGGATGGCCGAGAAGGCGGTGATCAAGGATTACAATGCCCAGCCCGTGCCGGACGGCATCACGGACGAGCAGGCGGCGATGATCGAGCCCGCCGCAGTCGCGCTTTACGGCGTGGACCGCGGGGGGATCGCGGCGGGGTCGACGGTGCTTGTATCGGGTGCGGGTCCGATTGGGGCCTTGACCATTCTGGCGGCCAAGGCGGCCGGGGCCGCGACCATCATCGTGTCGGAGCCGAACCCGAACCGTCGTCGCATCGTGACCGAGATTGCGCCCTATGCCCATGTCGTGGATCCGCGCGACGGCACGCTGGCGCAGGTCGTGGGCGACCTGACGGAGGAAGGCGTCGGTGTCGATGTGGCGCTGGAATGCGTCGGGCTGGAGACTTCGCTGAATGCCTGTGTCCAGGCCGTTCGGCGCCAGGGCAAGGTGGTGCAGGTCGGGCTGCACATGAAGCCTGCCAGCATCGACGCGATGCTCTGGGCCTTGAAGGACATCACGGTCGAGGCGACGTGGTGCTACCCGACGCAAATTTGGCCCCGCATCGCCCGGATGATCGCCGCGGGCATCTTCCCGGTGGAGAAGGTGATCACCGCGCGGATTGACGCCCGGGACGTGGTCGCCAAGGGCTTTGAAGCCCTACTCGATCCGTCGGGCGAGCATCTGAAGATTCTGGTCACGACGTGACCTCGGACCCCAAAAGCAGGAAGACGGGAAAAATGGCTGCAAAAAACGTCGCTCTCATTGTCGGGGCCACGGGTCTGTCCGGCAGTTACGCCGGAAGGCTTCTGAAGGACGAGGGCTGGACGGTTGTGACGCTGTCACGCGGGGCGGCTGATCTGGAGTTTTCCGATAGGCATGTTGCTGTCGATCTGTCGGATCCGGCGGCGACGGTGGCCGCTTTGCGGGCCGCGTCGGATGTGACCCATGTGTTCTTCTGCACCTGGTCGCGCCAGGCGAACGAAGCGGAGAATGTCCGCGTCAATGCCGGGATGATCCGCAACCTGTTCGACGGGCTGTCTGCCGCGCCAATCCGGCACGCGGCACTGGTGACGGGGCTGAAGCACTATCTGGGTTCCTTCGACGATTACGCCAAGGTCAAACCCTACACCCCGTTTCTTGAAGGCAGCCCGCGCCTGCCGGGGCTCAACTTCTACTACGCACAGGAAGACGTGCTGTTCGAGATGGCTGAGAAGCGCGGCTTCACATGGTCCGTGCATCGGCCGCATACGATGATCGGCTTCGTCATCGGAAACGCGATGAACATGGCGGTGACGCTGGCCGTCTATGCCTCGATCTGCAAGCATACCGGGCGGCCCTTCGTCTATCCGGGATCGCCCGAGCAGTTGAATGCCGTCACCGACGTGACCGATGCGCGCCTTCTGGCCAAGCAGTTGCACTGGGCGGCGACGACTCCCGCAGCGGCAAACATGCCGTTCAACACAGCGAATGGGGACCTGTTCCGCTGGACATGGCTCTGGCAGCAGATAGCCGACTACTTCGGCATCGCGGCTGCGCCCTATCCGGGGCATCCGACGCCCCTCGAGGCACAGATGACCGATGCACAGGCCGTCTGGTCCGAGATCGTGGCCAAGCATGGCCTTCAGGACATTCCGGTGAACAAGCTTGCCTCCTGGTGGCACAGCGATGCCGATCTGGGGCGCACGCTGGAGTGCTTCACCGACATGACCAACAGCCGGACGCTGGGCTTCGATGCCTATCAATCCACGCGCAGCAGCTTCACCGACGTCTTCGATGAACTGCGCGCCCGTCGCATCATCCCGGCCTGAGGATACAGCCATGCATTATGTCGTTCATTGCCTGGACCATGACGGAGCCGTCGAAAAGCGTCTGGCCAATTACGAAGCGCACAAGTCCTATCTGGCGCAGGCCCCGGTGAAGACCGTGATCTCCGGCCCGCTGCTGGCGGATGACGAAAAGACGATGATCGGCAGTTGCTTCGTGCTGGAGGCGGACAGCCTTGCCGCAGTCGAGGAGTTCAATCGCAACGATCCTTTTGCACGGGTCGGGCTGTGGAAGACCGTGTCGATCCGGCCCTTTGCCAAGCGCGTGGACAACCGCTGATGGCTGGCCCGGTCAAGATCGCCCTCGTGGGCATGGGGTGGTGGGGGCAGAAGATGCTGTCCGTCCTGCAATCCGCCCCGGAGGATATTCGCGTCATCCGCGCGGTGGAGCCGAACCTGGACAGTGTGCGCGCACTTTGCGCCGGGCACGGTATCGCCCTGTCTGCGGATTATGCCGACGCATTGACCGATCCCGAAGTCGAGGCGGTGGTTCTGGCCACGCCCCATGCGCTGCATACGGCGCAGATCGCTGCGGCTGCGGCGGCAGGCAAGCACATCTTCTGCGAAAAGCCGCTGGCCCTGACCAAGGTCGAGGCGGAGCGGTCCGTGGCGCTGTGCCGTGAGGCCGGGCTTGTTCTGGGCATGGGGCATGAACGGCGGTTCGAGCCGCCGGTGGCCGAGATGCTGGCCATGGCGGATGCCGGCACATTGGGGCGCATCCAGCAGATCGAGGCGAATTTCAGCCATGACAAGTTCCTTTCGCTTGCCCGTGACAATTGGCGGCTGAAGGCGGATCAGGCCCCGGCCGGCGGCATGACAGCCACGGGCATCCACCTTCTGGACCTGTCGGTGCGCCTTCTGGGCGCGGCGGAGAGCGTGCTTTGCATCTGCGAGCAATTGTCTTCGGACCTGCCGCAGGGCGACACGGTGGCGGCCTTCGTGAAGTTCAGGGGCGGCGGCACCTCCTATGTTTCGGCCTCGCTTGCCAATCCCTTCATCTCGCGCTTCGCGGTCTTCGGGTCAAAGGGCTGGGTCGATATCCGCGACAAGGCGCATGTGGAAGCCCCCGATGGCTGGATCGTCACATCGGCCATGGCCGGCGGGCCGATCACCACCCGCGAAATCGGCAAGGCCGAACCTGTGAAGGACAATCTGGTTGCCTTCGCCCGTGCCGTGCGCGGCGGCGACTATCCGATCACTGCGGACCATCTAATCAACAACATCGCTCTGCTGGAGGCGGTTTTTGCATCGGCCAAGAGCGGCCGCATCGAAACCGTGGCCTGAGCTGCCCAACCTGATGGAGACACCGATGAAAGCCCTGATCTTCGATCAACCGAACAAGCCCGTGGTCGCCGACATCCAGATGCCGACCATCGGCGACAACGAGGTGATGGTGCGGTCGCGCCGCGTGGGCATCTGCCATTCGGATTACGAACTGCTTTCGGGAAACTACATCATCCCGATCTCCTATCCCGTCACTCCGGGCCATGAATGGGTGGGCGAGGTTGTGGAGGTGGGGCGCAACGTCAAGGGGCTGCGGCCCGGCGACCGTGTGGTCGGCGAATGCGTGATCCGCACCCCCGAGCGCATTCATCACTTTGGCTTTTCGATGGATGGCGCGAACCGTGAGTTCTTTGCGGCGCGGCCGGAATGGCTGCACAAGCTGCCGGACGGGGTAGATGATGCAAAAGGCGCGCTGATCGAACCCTTCACCTGCGGCTATTACGCGGTGCTGCGGCATGGCAGGGTGGATGCCTCGCAGACCGTGGTGGTATCGGGCGGCGGGACGATCGGCCTTGTCTCGGCAGCGGCGGCCATCGGGATGGGCGCGCAGGTCATTGTCGTCGATCCGGTGCCGCTGCGGCGGCAAATCGCGATGAAGCTGGGCGCGGTGGGGACGGTGGACCCTGCGGCGGGGAATGCCGTCGAGGCGGTCACCGAGATGACGAGGGGCGGCGCCGATCTGGTGATCGAGGCGGCGGGTCATCCGGCCTCGCTTGCAAATGTCTTCGATTATGCGCGGCCCGAAGGCTTCGTTTCGATGGTGGGGATCAGCATCGGGCAGAAGATCCCGGTCGAGCTGGGCAAGATCCAGATCAAGGATCTGACGGTGCGCGGCTGCATCGGGTCGCCCGGCGTCTGGCCTGCCGCCATCCGGTTTCTGGAACGCACGGGCATCGACCTGTCGCCGATCCAGACCCACAGCTTTGCGCTGGATGACGCGATCGAGGCCTTCAGTCTTGGGAAGGACCCGTCGAAGGCCGTGAAGATCACGCTGGAAATCGCCTGACGCCAAAAGGCGCGGCGCAAGGGGGGAGGAGGGAGCATGGCACAATACCATCAGGCGGCGGGCCAGGATGCGCCGGGCCTTGATCTGCGGTCCCTCAAGCCAGCGCGCGGCTTCGTGACGGTCGTCATCTCGACTCTTGCGCTGATCGTCGTCTGTGCGGTCTTCGCCCCTTCGGCCATCTCGGCGGGTGGTCTTGCCGGCAGTCTGCCCTTTGCGGCCATCATCGCAATCGTGGGTCTCGGGCAGATGCTGGTCGTGCAGCAGGGCGGGTTCGACCTGTCCCTTGCAGGGGGCGTGTCGCTGGCGGTGGTGATCACCACCCATATGTCGGGCGGCGATGATGCGCAGCTTTTCACCTCCATCGCCTTTGCCTTCGGCTGCGCGGTGGTCGCCGGGGTGGTGAACGGCCTTCTGGTTGGTGTGCTGCGGCTGAACGCGATCGTGGCGACCATCGGGATGAATGCGCTGCTGTATGGTGCGGTCTTCGCGGTGTCGGGGGGCGTTCCGCGGATCACCACGCCGCTGATGGCCGAGATCGCGGGTGGCAAGACCCTGGGCATCCCGCATTCCGTTCTCTTTGCGCTGGGGATCATGCTGCTGGTGGCCTTCGTCCTGAAGAAGACGGTGATCGGGCGGCGGTTCGAAGCGATTGGCGCAAATCCCGCCGCCGCCCATGCGGCCGGGTTGAAGGTGCAACTCTATCAGGCGATGGCCTATGTCTTTGCCCAGTTGCACTACTGCGTGGCAGGCATCCTGATTTCGGGCATCACGCGGGAACCCACGGCCTTTCAGGGCGACAGCCTGCTGCTGCCGTCGGTCGCGGTGGTCGTGCTGGCGGGGACGTCCCTTCTGGGCGGGCGCGGCTTTCCGATCTCGACCGTCATCGCGGCCTTCTTCCTGAACCAGTTGAGCCAGTTCGCGCTGGCGGTCGGCGTGCCCTTCTCGGCCCAGACCATCATCCAGGCCTTGGCCCTGGTCTTCGGGATCGGCGTCTATTCGCTGCGCTGGAAACAGGCGGCAACGAAACGTGCACTCAAGTCCAAAATGGAGGAAACGGACAATGCTTAAGGAAAAGATGATGACCGCCGCTTGTGCGGCGGCGGCCCTGACCATGGGCCTTGCCGCATCGACGGCACTTGCCGAAACGCCGTCCTGGTGCGGGCCCAATGAGGCTTCGCTGGCGCTGCTGGACGGGTTCGGCGGCAATAGCTGGCGGCTTGTCACGACGGCCTCGGGTGCGGAGGAAGCCGCGAAATGCCCCAGCATCACGCAGTATGAATATGCCGACGGGCAGGGCGACACCCAGAAGGCCATTTCGGACATCAATTCCATGGCGGCGCGCGGCATCAACGCGATGGTGGTCTTCGGGGATGCGGGGCCTGCGGTCCTGCCCGCGCTGACCAACGCCCATCGCGCCGGAACCATCGTCGTGCCCTACCGCGTGAATGTCGGTGGCGAGGAAGGCGTGAACTACGCCAAATTCATCGGATCGTCCTTCTTCGAGGATGGCGTGAGCTGGGGCAACTGGATCAAGGAGATCCTGCCCGAAGGTGGGAACCTGCTGTTCCTCAGCGGACCGGCCGGCAACAGCCAGGGCATTGACGAGCTTGCCGGCATGAAATCCGTGCTGGATGACAAATACGTTTTCATCAACCCGGAGCCCTTCGCCGTCACCAACTGGGACCCGTCGCTGACGCAGCAGGTGCTTTCTGCCGAGATTGCCAAGAATGACAAGATTGACGTGATCGTGTCGGACTTCGGCCCGTCGCTGGTTGGCGCGCTGCCTGTCTTTGCGGAGTTCGGCCGGTCCATCCCGGCGCTGGCGACGTCGGACGGCAATTCGCTGTCCTGCTTCTGGGAGCAGAACAAGGAGGCGAACCCGGACTTCAAGCTGTTTACCGTCGCCACGGGGAACGACAATGTCCGCCTTGCAGTGCAATGGGCCGTGGCCCTTGCCACCGGGGGCACCCCGCCTGCGGAAGAAATCTTCAAGGCGCCGGTCTTCGAGAACTCGGTCACAGGCGAGCCGAACCCCGTGACCTGCCGCCCCGATCTGCCCGGCTCCATCTATCTGTCGGCGGAAATGGCCGATGATGCGCAGGCGAAAGCCGTCGGCCAGTGAGCATGGTCGCGGCCCCGGGTGGGAGGAGCCCGGGGCCGCGCCCTTCGTAACAGCCGCAGTTGAGGCAAGACGCGAGATGCCCGAGGTCGCAGCGATGAAGCGCATGGAAACGGAAGAGTTGACCGTTGCGGTCACGGCCAGGCCGGCTGTCCGGCTGTCCAACATCACCAAGCTGTTCTCTGGCGTCGTGGCCTTGTCGGATGTGTCGGTGGAGATTCATCCCGGCGAAGTCCATGCCATACTTGGCGAGAACGGCGCGGGCAAATCCACGCTGATGAACATCATCTCGGGCGTGCTTCAGCCGGATATCGGCGTGATCGAATTCAACGGCGAGGTCATCTCGCCGATGACGCCAGAGCGCGCCGCCGCGCTGGGCGTATCCATATCGTATCAGCATCCGGCTGTGCTGGATGATCTGTCGGTGCTTGAAAATCTGCGCGTGGCCTTGCCCGATCGCGTCTTCGACGGCGATGACCCGGCCATCATCGCCCGCCGGATGCTGGATGACGTGGGGCTGCATGTGCCGCTGACTGCGCGGGCAGATGGCCTGACGGTGGCGCAGAAACATCTGCTGGAGATTGCCAAGGCGCTGGCGACACGCCCCCCGGTTCTGATCCTCGACGAGCCTACGGCGGCTTTGGATCAGGATGCGACCGAGATGCTTTTCGCCCGCATCCGGACTGTCGTGGCGCAGGGGACGGCGGTCATCTACATCACCCACAGACTGGCCGAACTGCGCCAGATCGCCCAGCGCGTGACCGTGCTGCGCGACGGCCATCATGCGGGCAGCGCTCTGGTCCGCGATGTGACGGATGATGATCTTCTTGCCATGATCGTCGGGCGCAGTCTTGCATCCGCCTTTCCGCCCAAGTCGGCGGAGGCAGCGCCGGAGACCAATTTCATTGTCAGGAACCTCACGGGCCGATCCTTCCGCGATGTCAGCTTTGAGGTCGGACGTGGCCAGATAATCGGGATTGCAGGCGTCGAGGGCAACGGCCAGTCCGGCGTCATGCGTGCCCTCGCCGGGCTGGAAGCCTGGAAGGGCGACGTGACCCTGAACGGCATCTCGCTCTCTTCGGCGGAGGTGAAGGAAAAGTCGGCCTATATGCCGTCGGACCGCCATGAAGAGGGGATCATTGCCGACCTGACGGTGCGGGAGAACGCGACCTTTTCGGCGCTGGACCAGTTCAGCACGCTCGGCATCCTGAGCCGCCGCCGGGAACTGGGCGAAGTGCGGCAGGTGTTCGGTTCTCTTGCCGTGAAGGCGCCGGGGCTGGATGCGGGCATCCTGTCCCTTTCGGGCGGCAACCAGCAGAAGGTGGTGATGGCGCGGGCGCTGATGTCGCAGCCGGGCTTCATTCTGGCCGATGAACCGACACAGGGCGTGGATGTCGGCGCGCGGTTCGAGATCTATCGCATCCTGCGCGAGGTTTCGCAGGCCGGGACGCCTGTCATCGTGAATTCTTCGGACGCGGCAGAGCTTGAAGGGCTGTGCGACGTCGTGATCGTGATGTCGCGCGGGCGCGTTGCGGAAACCCTGCGGGGCGACGAGGTGACGGAAAGCCGCATCATCGCGGCGGCGGTCAAGGCGCAGTCGCATGTCGCGGGACTCGAGGCGGCAACGAAGGCGACGCAATCCGCCGGTCGCGGGCTGCGCCAGTTCATCCAGAGCGACAATGCCACCGTGGCGCCGCTTGCCGCCGTCGTGGTGCTGCTGGGGCTCTATGTCTTCGGGCAGAACGAGAATTTTCTGTCGGCCTTCAACATCTCGAACATCCTGCTTCTGGCGACCGCGCTCGGCTTTATCGCGATTGGCCAGACCATTGCCCTGCTGATGGGCGGGATCGACCTTTCGGTGGGTCCACTGGCCGGTTTCCTTGTGGTCGTGGCCTCTTTCTTCATCAATGACGGACAGTCGCCGCAGACGATCGCATTGGGTTTCGCATTGATGTTCCTGGCCGCGCTGGTGGTCGGAGCGATCAACGGCTGCCTGATCCGCTTTGCCAATTTCACGCCGATTGCCGCGACGCTGGCCATGTATATCGGCTTGCAGGGACTGAGCTTCGTGCTGCGCGACGGGCCGGGGGGATATATCAACTTTGCGGTGATGGATGCGATCGGCTGGAAGCTCGGGCCCTTGCCCTTGGCCTTCATCGTTCTGGTCCTGGTGGCGCTGCTGGCCGAATACATGCTGCGCAGGCGCCGCCTTGGATGGCAGTTGCGGGCCGTCGGGTCGCATGAGGAATCGGCGCGGCGGATGGGCATCCGGGTGAACCGGGTGGTCATTGGCGGATATATCGCCGTGGCGCTGTTCACGGCGCTGGGGGCCGTCATGCTCATGGTGCAGATCGGCGTGGGCGATCCGGCGCAGGGCGTGAACTATACGCTGGCCAGCATCACCGCCGTCGTTCTGGGCGGAACCAGCCTGCGTGGCGGGCGAGGCACGTTCGTCGGCACTGTCATGGGTGCCGTTCTGCTGACCGAAGTGCTGAATGCCGTGGCCTTCCTGGGGCTGTCGCAGACCTATCAATACCTGTTCCAGGGGGCGCTGATCCTTGCTGCCGCTCTGATCTATTCGACGGCACGGCGGCAGGCGGGTCACGGCTGATGCGGCGGGGGCTGACCGGACATGCCTGCCGGTGCGGTTCGGTTCAGGGGCCTTGCCCCGTGCCGCCCCCGGGATGGGCGGAGACTGCGCCCTGACCCCTGCGATGCCATGCGAGAGAGGACAAGAGGATGACTGCACAAGGCGCCATTGAGTATTTTACCGAAAGCCATTCAGTGGAGGCCGTGAATGGCCGCGTTGGCAAGGGGACCGATCCGCGATTTGCGCATGTGATGGCGCGGCTGGCGACGCATCTGCATGCCTTCATCAAGGATGTCGAACTCACACAGCCGGAATGGGCTGCGGCGATAGACTTCCTCACGCGCACTGGCCAGACCTGCGATGGCAACCGGCAGGAATTCATCCTGCTGTCGGATGTGCTGGGCGTCTCCATGCTGGTGGATGCGATCAACAATCGCCGTCCGGCAGGGGCGACCGAAAACACCGTCCTGGGGCCTTTTCACGTCGGGGGCGTGCCGGAATATCCGATGGGCGCCAACATTTCGCTTGCCGGAGGCCGGGAGACCTGCCTCTTCGAGGGCAGGGTGACCGACCTTGACGGCAATCCGCTGGCGGGCGCACGGATCGACGTCTGGTCGGACAACGAGGATGGTTTCTACGACGTCCAGCAACCTGATCTTCAGCCGCGGCACAACAATCGTGGGGTTTTCGTCACGGGGGCGGATGGACGCTACTGGTTCCGCGGGATCAAGCCCGTCTCCTATCCGATACCGGATGATGGCCCGGTGGGGCAGATGTTGGGCCATCTGGGCCGCCATCCCTTCCGACCGGCCCATATGCATTTCATCGTCAGCGCAGAGGGTTTCGAGACCGTCATCACCCATACTTTCGTGAAAGGTGACGACTACTTGCAGTCGGATGCCGTCTTCGGGGTCAAGGACTCGCTGATCGCTCCTTTTGAACCTCGCATCGGCGGCGACACGAAATGGGTGTCTTCGTTCGATTTCGTTCTGACACGCCAGGCGGCGGCCTGAGCTTCAAGGGAGGATGGGATGATGGGCGCAGATACTGGAGGAGTGGTCGTTACAGGGGGCGCTCGGGGCATCGGCCTTGCGATCGCGCGCAATCTGGCCAGTTCGGGCCATGGCGTCGTCATCGCGGATCTGGACGAGGCGGCGGGGCAGGCGGCCGCAAGCGACATCAAGTCCGAAGGCGGCAGGGCGGTCTTCTGCCGGGTCGATGTCGCAGACCGGGCCATGGTGGCCGCAGCGGTCGCGACCTGCCAGGAAGCCTTTGGCCACATCCACGCCATCGTCAACAATGCAGGTTTCAACAAGCCCCAGAACTTCCTGGAAACCACGGAAGACAACTGGAACCGGATCATGAAGGTCAACGGGCTGGGTGTGCTGATCGGCATCCAGGAGGCCGCCAAGGCGATGATCGCGGCCGGACATGGGGGCAGTATCGTCAACACCGCCTCCATCGCCGGGCGTAGCGGAGATGGGCAATGGGCCCCCTATTGCGCCAGCAAGGCCGCGGTGATCAGCCTGACGCAGGCCGCAGCCCGCGCGCTTGCGCCCCATGGGATCACGGTGAATGCCTTTGCTCCGGGCGTGGTTGAAACCGATCTCTGGACGCAGCTTGACCTTGACCTGATCGCGCTTGGCGCGGCATCGCGCCCGGGGGAGGCGATGGAGAATTTTTCCCGGAACATTCCACTTGGGCGGACGTCCAGGCCGGAAGACATTGTCGGGACCGTCGCCTTCCTGATCTCGCCCGCTTCGGCCTACATGACCGGCCAATGCCTGATGATCGACGGCGGGATGGTGATGCAATGACCGGACCCCGCATCGCCTTTCTTGGAACCGGCGCACAGGGAGCCTCTATCGCGGCCGACTTTGCGCTTGCCGGGCTGGACGTCACTTTCATCGACCAGTGGCCTGCCCATATCGAGGCGATCCGCGCAAATGGCATTACGGTGAACCTGCCCGCGAGGCAGATCAACGTGCGCGTCCCGGCGCTGCATCTGTGCCAGGTGGCCGAGGTCCGGCAGCCCTTCGATCTGATCTTTCTCGTGGTCAAGGCCTATGACACGAGCTGGGCCACCCAGTTGATCAAGCCGGTCCTCGCCGAGGATGGTTTCGTGATCGGCCTTCAGAACGGGATGACGCATGAAGAGATTGCCGCCATCGTGGGGCGTCACCGCACCATCGGCGCGGTGATCGAGATTGCCTCGAACATGTGGGTGCCGGGCGTGACGAACCGGCAGAACGATCATGACGAGTCCTGGTTCGCGCTGGGCGCGCTCGACCCCGCGCAGCAGCACCGGGTCGAGGATGTGGCCGTTCTTTTGCGCCATTCGGGGCGGGTCGAGGTCGTGGATGACATCCGGTCCGCCAAATGGATGAAGCTGGTGGTGAATGCGGCGGAGCTGATCCCTTCCGCCATCATCGACACGGCCTTGAACGATGCGGCCCGTGCGCCCGGCATGCTCGAAGTGATGCGAGCCGCAGGCTATGAGGCGATGCAGGCTGCGCTGGTGGATGGGGCCACGATCATGCCGATCATCGGAATGCCACCAAGCATGAGCAATGACCCGGAACGCTATGTCGATGAGATCTTCGAGGAAGTGCTGCGGACCTTCTCGCGCGAGGATACCTTGACCACGTCCCTTCAGGATTGGCGCAAGGGACGACGGGCCGAAGTGGCAGAGGTGAATGGCTGGGTGGTGCAGACCCTGGCTCGGCATGGCCGCAGCGCGCCGGTCAATCAGCGCGTGGTCGAGATTGCCTTTCAGATCGAGGCGGGAACGCTTCGCCCGCAGCCCGAGAATATCCGCCTGCTGACCGCCGATCGGACATCGGACCCGTGACCGCGGGTGGCGAGGCGCAGGATGACCAGCGACCCGGGCAAGGGCAGGGGCCAAGATGCCGAATGTGAAAATCTATGTCGATGAAGCGATCTATCCCGCCTGCCGCGAAGGGCTGCCCGCTGCGCTTGGCCCGATCCTCGACATGTTATGCGAGGATCTTGTCGTGGACCGGCCTGCCTGCCAGATCGCCGTGATTCCGGTGCTCGCCTTGCCTGACCTTCCCCCGGTCAATGTGGAATTGCAGATCATGCCGCGCCCGGAGCGCACCCGCGCGGCGCTGCTGGCCCTTTGTGCGAAGCTGCGCGACGTGGTGGGCGCAGCAACCGGAGGCCATGTCGCCGTCCGGATTTCGACGCTCGATCCCGCAACCTATGTTGCCCTGAAATAGCGGGGGGCGGATGGCAGATATCCTAGCCTGTCCCGAGGAACTTCTCGCCGTTCGGATTGTCGGAACGGCGGTGGCGAGCCGCTTCACTTGCATGGATGGACGGCAGGCTGCCACTCCCGCCCCTTCCTGGGTGAGAGACGGGCCGGCTGCAAAAGCAAAGATCAGGATCAAGCCGCAGTAACCAGGAGGAGAAACATCATGGCGGAACGGGTCTATGGCATGCACCATATCGGCATCACAGTGCCCGACATCGAAGAGGGCATCCGCTTCTTCAAGGCCGTCTTCGGGGCGGTTGAGGTCTTTCGCACAGGCGCGTTCGACGTGGACGAGTCCTTCATGGAGCGCAGGCTTGGCACGCCCGCGCATACACGCATCCGCGATCTGGTGTTCTTGCGTTGCGGTGCCGGGACGAATGTGGAGCTGTTCGAATACAGTGGCGAAGACAGTTCTGCCCGCCCCCGCCGCAACTCCGAGGTCGGTGGCACGCATCTCTGTTTCGAGGTGGAGGATGTCTTCGCTTCGGTCGAGCGGCTGCGCGCAGAGGGGATCGACTTCCTTGAGGGGCCGAACACCGTGACCGAAGGGCCTTTGGCAGGCTTCAACTGGATCTATTTCAATGCTCCCTGGGGGCAGTCGCTTGAAATCGCAAGCTTCACCTCCCTCGGCTATGAGAAAGATACGGAGGAGAGGATCTGGCGGGCCAAGCCTTCGGAGTGATCGGGCAAGGGGGCGTCCGGCGCTGTCGGCGACCCGCGCGCCGTCCGGCTGGGGCGAAGTCGTGTCAATCGGCAGGGCCGCCGTTGACTTCACGCATTCCAACAAGAACCTGGACGTCACGGTCCGGCAGGGCGCAGTCTGCGGCGAGTTCCATGCGCGCCTTGAGGGCCTGTTTCATCCTCTGCGTGAGCATGGTCCGGACCACGCCTGCTTTGGCCCCCGCTGAACACGGGTGATGCCAAAGACTATTCTCTATCGGCTGGCCGCACTTGGGCAGAATCCCGGGCCGAGGAGTCGGGGCGCGGGGTTTTCCCCGCGCCCGTTGTCATGGCCCTTCCGGGCAAGCGTCAGAAGAAGCCCAGCTTGTTCGGATTGTAGCTGACCAGCATGTTCTTGGTCTGCTGATAGTGGTCGAGCATCATCTTGTGCGTCTCGCGCCCGATCCCGGATTGCTTGTAGCCGCCGAAGGCCGCATGGGCAGGATAGGCATGGTAGTTGTTCACCCAGACGCGGCCCGCCTCGATGTTTCGGCCAAAGCGGTAGGCGCGGGTTCCGTCGCGCGTCCAGACGCCGGCGCCGAGGCCATACATCGTGTCATTGGCGATCTGGAGCGCCTCGGCTTCGTCCTTGAAAGTGGTGACAGAGACGACGGGCCCGAAGATTTCCTCCTGGAAGACCCGCATCTTGTTGTGGCCCTTCAGGATCGTGGGCTGGATGTAGAACCCCTGCGCGAGATCGCCGTTGAACCGCGCGGCGTCGCCGCCAACCAGCACCTCTGCGCCCTCTTCGCGGCCGATGGTGAAGTAGGACATGATCTTGTCATGCTGCTGGCGGGAGGCCTGCGCCCCGACCATGGTCGCCATGTCACGCGGATCGCCCTGCTTGATCGCCTTCACCCGGGCGATGCAGCGTTCCATGAAGGCGTCATAGATGTCTTCCTGGATCAATGCGCGCGAAGGGCAGGTGCAGACCTCGCCCTGGTTGAAGGCAAAGAGGACGAAGCCTTCGACGGCCTTGTCGAGGAAGGCGTCATCGGCGGCCATCACGTCGGAGAAGAAGATGTTGGGGGACTTGCCGCCCAGTTCCAGCGTGAAGGGGATGAGGCTGGCCACCGCGCCTTCGGCCACCTTGCGGCCGGTGGCGGTGGAGCCGGTGAAGGCGATCTTGGCGATGCGGCCAGAACGGACCAGCGCGTCGCCCGCTTCGGCGCCATAGCCGTTGACGATGTTCAGGACGCCGGGGGGCAGAAGGTCGGCGATGAGTTCCACCAATACCATGATCGCCGCGGGGGTCTGTTCCGCAGGCTTCATCACGATGCAATTGCCGGCGGCCAGGGCGGGGGCCAGTTTCCAGGCCGCCATCAGGATCGAGAAGTTCCAGGGGATGATCTGGCCGACCACGCCCAGCGGTTCGTGGAAGTGATAGGCAACGGTGTCATGGTCGATCTCGGACATCGTGCCTTCCTGGCTGCGGAGGACGCCCGCAAAATAGCGGAAATGATCCACCGAAAGCGGGATGTCGGCATTCACCGTTTCGCGGATCGGCTTGCCGTTGTCCCAGGTTTCCGCCGTGGCGATGAGTTCGAGATTCGCTTCGATCCGGTCGGCGATCTGGAGCAGGATGTTGGAACGATGCGCGGCGCTGGTCTTGCCCCAGGCATCCTTGGCGGCATGGGCAGCATCCAGCGCCAGCGCGATATCGGCGGCGTCGGAACGGGCGATCTCGCATATCTTTGCGCCGGTGATCGGGGTGATGTTGTCGAAGTAGCGCCCGTTCACCGGCGGCAGGAAGCGGCCTCCGATGAAATTGTCATAGCGGGTCTTGAAGGGCGATCCGGCAAGGCCGGTTTCCTTGGTCATCACGTTCATGGGTCAACTCCTCCTGACGGGGCCGCCTCCACGCGGCCTGACAGAGAGACTGCGCAGCCTTGCCGAGTCGGTCATCCGGGGGGGAGAGGATGGGGGAGGGCGGTTGTCGCAGAACTGCGACAGGTGGGAGCGGGAATGTGGGTCAGCCGCGGTCGAGCTTGCGGTGCAGCGTCGCCCGGCTCAGCCCGAGGGCGCGCGCCGCTGCCGAGATATTGCCGGACGAGCGGACCAGCGCGCGGGTAAGGACGCCCCTTTCGGCCTTGTCCATCGTGTCATGGCTGTCGAGACCCAGGAGATCGGACAGCAGGCGCGGTGCGGTGGCGAGATCGCCTGTCACGCCCAGATGCTGACGCGCGGCGCGGGTGGCCCCGATCACCAGATCATCGGCATCAACGGCGAGGAGCGCGCCAAGCCCCCGGTCCAGCCCGGGCACCAGCACCACCCTTGCGCGAGGGAACTCCAGATGGAAGAGGTCGGCTTCGACCTTGCGGGCCACCTCGGCAACCGTGCTGCCGATCAGCCCGGCGACAGCATCGCCAAGATCGGTGCGCGCGGTCGAGACGTCGATCACGGCGGCCAGCCGCCCGTCTGGCCCATGCACCGGAGCCGAGGAACAGCTGAGCCCGATGTTGCGGGCAAGGAAATGCTGGTCGCGGTGGATCGTCACCGCCCGTCCCTCGGCCAGGCAGGTGCCGATCCCGTTGGTACCGACATCCGCCTCTGACCAAATCGTTCCGGTCCACAGGCCCGATTGCTCGAAGCTGCGATCATCCCCCGGCGCCCCCCGCCGATCCACGACCACGCCCCGGGAATCGGCCAGAACGATGCAAGCCCCAAGACCGCTGACGATCTGGAACAGCCGGTCGAGATGCGGGGCCGCTGTCGGCAGCAGCGGTCCGAGTTGATCCCGGGCAAGGGCAAGCTCGCTGGCCGTGATCCTGCTGTCGCCGGATCGCGAGGCGGGGTCGAGGCGGTAAAGCTGCGCCGATCGGACCCACGAGGCCGCGACGCTGGATTTTGCAGCCAAGCCGCCTGAAATGGCCGCTTCGATGCGGGTGATGTGGGCTGTCGTAGGTGTCGGCATGGATCGCCCTTTCAAGCTTCCCGTTCTGCCCCGGCTGCGCCCGTCGTCACGCAAGGGTGACGGCAGCGGTCATCAGCAACCGCGACAGTGAACACCCGAAGACGCATGGGTGCAACGCGACATTAGGCCTATGCCGATTTCCCCCGGCGCCCTTGCGCCGCAAGATGACGGGAACAGCGGCCTGTCCTTGGGCCGGTCGGCCAGACTGATGGGGTCTTGCCTGCAAACTGCGGCTGGGGAACACTTCGGTGATGCTGAGAAAGGCCTGCGCCATGACCATCCTGCGCCTGAGGATTGTATTCGACGATGCGATGCTGGGTCCCGGCAAGGCCGAGCTTCTGGAACGGATCGGAAAGACCGGTTCCATCGCGGCGGCAGGCCGGGACATGGGGATGAGTTACAAGCGCGCCTGGATGCTGGTGGAAGAGATGAACCGGGCGTTCCGGGAACCGCTGGTGATCAGCACGCGGGGCGGGCCTGGCGGAGGCGGTGCGCAACTGACCGAAAGCGGTGCGAGGGTGCTTGAACTGTATCACGACATCGTCGCCAAGGCTGAGAACGCCGCTGCGGCCCGGATCGGAACGTTGGAAGCGATGCTGCGTCCTGCCCAGCCGGGGGATATTTCCGACCGAAAATAACGCTTGCAGCAATACTGGCCTCGCGCTGATATGTTTTTCAGAACATATCGACTGGAGGAATCATGTCACGCCCTGCTGCCCTCGCATCCGCTTTTGCCTTTCTCTTCGCGTCGCCCGGCTTTGCGGAAGAAGTGGTGGTCTTCGCCGCGGCCTCGTTGAAGACCGCGCTGGACGAACTCGCCGCCGAGTTCGAGGTTGCCACCGGCCATGAGGTTACGATCAGCTATGGCGGTTCGAACGCCCTGGCCAAGCAGATCATCGAAGGGGCACCGGCCGACATTTTCCTTTCCGCTGCCGTCAACTGGATGGACGAGGTGGAGAAGGCGGGGATGGTGGTCGATGGCACGCGCAGGGATCTGCTGGGCAACCGGCTCGTGCTGATCGCCCATGGCAAGGAGGCGGCGTCGGTTGATGTCGGTCCCGGTTTTGATCTGGCGGGTCTTCTGGGGGATGGGCGCCTTTCGATGGCGATGGTCGATGCCGTGCCCGCAGGTCAATATGGCAAGGCCGCGCTGGAGAGCCTCGGGGTCTGGTCTCAGGTCGAGGCTTCCGTTGCGCAATCGGAGAATGTTCGTGCGGCGCTGACGCTCGTATCCACGGGCGAGGCGCCTTACGGGATCGTCTATGCGACGGATGCGGCGGCAGATGACAATGTTTCTGTCGTCGGCACCTTCCCGGCAGACAGCCATCCGCCGATCCTTTATCCCGGCGCGCTGCTGGCCGGGGCTGGCGATGCGGCTGACTCGGCGTTTTTCGAGGCGCTGGCCTCGGAACAGGGCGACGCGATCTTTTCGGCGCAGGGCTTTCTGATCCTGAACTGACGGCATTCCGCTGGCGTGAAAGAGGCAGCCACGCGACTGATAAGGGCGCGCCGGGTCGGCCCCGTTGTTGAAATTTCAAGTTTGAAGTTTCGGTTGACAGACTCATGTTTGCGGTGAAATCTTAACTTCACAGTTAAGAAATTCGCGCCAATGCGAATCGTCACAACAGGGATGGTGCGATGCTTCAGGAACGCATCGAAGGCAAATGGCTTGCCGCCTTTCGGCGTGTCTTTGCGCTGAACGGAATCGGGCAGGGGACCCGGATCGCGATCCTTTCGGAGACGCAGTCGCGCCCCGTGCTGGTGCAGCTTTGCGAACTGGCCGCCTATGACCTTGGCGCTGAATTCTGCATGATCCAGATGCCCACGCCGCCACAATCGGCCCCTGTGCCTGTGAAATCCACCGGCACGAGCTGGGCGATCCAGGGCAATCGCGCGGTGATCGAGGCGCTGAAGCTGGTGGATGTGATCGTGGATTGCACGGTCGAGGGGCTGATCCACGCCCCGGAATGGCCGGAGATCGAAGAGGCCGGCCGGACGCGGCTTCTCGTCATCACCAATGAACATCCCGAGATCCTGGAACGGACGGAGCCGAAGGCGGAAGACAATGTAAAGCTGCAACTGGGTATCCAGATGCTGCGCGAGGCGTCGGAAATGCGCGTCACGTCGAAGGCAGGCACGGACCTGACCGTCGATCTGCGCGGCGCGCCCTGTGGCGGGACGGCGGGTTTCGGCACCTCGCCGGGGGCTGTGGCGCATTGGCCGGGCGGGCTCTGCCTCGCCTTTCCGGGGAAACAGGCGGTGAATGGCCGCATCGTGATGGACGTCGGCGACATGAACCTGACGTTCAAGACCTTTCTCACCAGCCGGATCGACTTCACCATCGAGAATGACTTCGTCACCCGCATTGATGGCGATGGCATAGATGCCCTGCATTTCCGCGAATACATGGAGGCCTGGGGCGACAGGAACGCCTATGGCCTGAGCCATGTCGGCTGGGGGATGAACCACGGCGCGAAATGGGTGTCGGCCGCGATGTATGACAAGCGCGACATGCAGGCCGTGGAGTTCCGCGCGATTGCCGGTTCGTTTCTGTGGTCCACCGGCGCGAACCAATATGCCGGGCGCTACACGCTGGGCCATTTCGACCTTCCGATGAGGAATTGCACCATCGCCCTCGACGGGCGCGTCGTCGTGCGTGACGGCGTTTTGCAGGGAGAGCTTGCCTGATGACCGAACAGCGCCCCATCGCCGCCGCGATGCCGATGAGCCATCCCGGCGATTACTATGACCTGTCGCGCATCCGCCCCGAGGTGCTGCGCATGCTGGAGCGGATCAATGCGCTTGGCCCGGTCTTTGCGGCCCGCGCGAAGGCCGTGGATGACGAGGCGTCGTTCCCGACGGAGAACTATCGCGATCTGGCCGAGGAAGGGTTCCTGACGCTCTGCATCCCCGAGGAATATGGCGGCATGGGCTTTTCCATGTGGGAATACGCCATGGTCGGGGCCGAGATAGCGAAGTATTGCGGCGCCACCGCGCTGACCTTCAACATGCATAACTCGTCGATGGCATGGTCGCGCTTCATGTTCGAGATGCCGAACCTGACGCCCGAAGAGAAGGCCGCCTTCGCCCCGCTGCGCGAACGACAGTTCAAGCGCGCCATTGCAGAGCGGGCCATCTATTCGCAGCCGATCTCCGAAGGGGGGCAGAACTGGACGTCAAAACCGAACCAGACGCAGTGTCGGGCTGTCGAGGGCGGCTGGAAGATCAACGGGTTCAAGAAGTTTGCCTCCCTCGCGGGCTATTGCGATTACTACACCATCGTCTGCACCGAGGTCTTCGAGGGCATGGAGCCGCGCCACGAGGACACGATGCTTTTCGTCGTTCACAAGGATGCCCCAGGGTTGACGGTCAAGGGGGACTGGGACCCGTTGGGGATGCGCGGCACCAACAGCCGTGACCTGATCCTGAAAGATGTCTTCGTCACCGCCGAAGACATGCTGATGCCGCGGGGCATCTTCGGGAAGACGCTGCCCAACTGGCCGCACATGATGGCGACGCTCTCACCCACCTATATGGGCGTGGCGCAGGGGGCCTTTGATTTCACCGTGGCCTATCTGAAGGGGCAGGTGCCGGGCCAGCCGCCCATCGACCGCCGCATGTATGCGACGAAGCGGATCGCGGTGGGCAAGATGTATGCGCGTCTGGCCAATATGCGGGCGCTGTGGTGGCAGGCCTTTTCCGAGGCGAAGGGTTTCCCCACCAAGGCCGAAGTGATGCGGATGTATGCGGCGCAGTACAACGTGATGGAAGGTGCAGCCGAGATGACGAGCATGGCCATCCGCACCTGCGGCGGTCAGTCGATGCTGCGGTCATTGCCGCTGGAGCGGATGTATCGCGACAGCCGCTGCGGCGCGCTCATGCTGCCCTACACATCTGAAATCATGGAGGATTATCTGTCGATCCTGACGCTTTATGAGATGGACGAGATCGACGATGCCCCCGGCGACGAGGGCGGGGCGCGCAACTCGCTCTGGCGCGGGGATGCGGGTTCGCTCAAGGGGCTGCGTTAGGGCGATGCCGCGCGAGGGGGTCCATGTCCACGGCCATGTTCCGGCCGATGCGGCGGCGGTCTGGGCCGTGCTGCGGGATTTCGGCGGGGGCTGGCATCCCTGGATCGACCGGATCAACGTGGAGCGGGATCCGCGCGGCAGCCTGATCCGGGTCTTCACGGTGAAGGGGGAGGATGGGCTTTACCGCGAGCAGCGCACCTATCTTTCCGACAGCGACCGGGTGCTGGCCTATACCCATCTGGAAGGGATCGCAGGTTGCGAGTCCTATGACGCGCGGGTGACGGTAACGCCGTCGGAGGCGGGTGGTTGCACGGTGACATGGACGGCGCAGGTCAGCGCGCCGATGCCCCGTCTGAGCGCGATCTGCGATGGCACGCGGGCGGTGTTCGAGGCCGGCATCGCGGCGCTGGCCAAGGTTGGCGGGACAACGCCGGTGATGGAGCCGGCGGAGCCTGCGCCCCTGCGCCTGACGGAGCGGACCATCGACGCCCTGCCGCGCCTTGCCCTGACGGAGACGCCGGACCGGGGCGACGGACGGCTGTGCCTGTTCCTCCACGGGATTGGCGGCGGGCGGCAGAACTGGCGTGCCCAACTGGGCGCGGCGGGGCATCGCATCCGCTGCGCTGCGCTGGACCTGCGCGGTTATGGCGACAGCACGCTGGGGCCGCGGCAATCGACTGTTGATGACTATTGCGCCGACATTCTGCGCGTGGCCGAGGTTCTGGGGGCGCGGCGGCTGGTTCTGGTCGGGCTGTCTTACGGGTCCTGGATCGCCACGTCCTTTGCGATGCGGCATCCCGAGATGCTGGACGGGCTGGTTCTGTCCGGGGGCTGCACCGGCATGTCCGAGGCAGGGCCGGAGGAACGCGAAGCCTTCCGACTCAGCCGTGAAGTGCCCTTGAACGCGGGCCAAGTGCCGGCCGATTTCGCCCCGGCCGTTGTGAAGGTTCTGGCGGGTCCCGATGCCCCCGAAGCGGTGCGCGCCGAACTCCTCGCCTCCATGTCGGCCATAGCTGCGCCGACGTATCGCGATGCGCTGGTCTGCTTTACCAATCCACGCGAACGGTTTGATTTTTCACGTCTTTCCATGCCAGTCCTGATGATGACCGGCGAACATGACCGGCTTGCGCCCTCGTCGGAAATCCGCGGGATCGCAGGCCGCATCTGGGACAGCGCGAAGCGGCCCGATGTCCGCTTCGAGGTGATCGCAGGGGCGGGACATGTCTGCAATCTGGAACAGCCGGAGACCTATAACCGCCACCTTGCCGATTTCCTTGCAGGATTGCCGGCATGACCGCCTTGTCACGCCGCGCCCAGAACCGGATCGAACGGACGCAGCGCATCCTGGACGGCGCGCTGCGCGTCTTTGCCGAGGCAGGCTATTCCGGCACCACGATGGATGCCGTCGCGGCGGCTGTCGGGCTGTCGAAGCCCACGCTTTACCAGTATTTCGACAGCAAGGAGACCCTCTTCCAGGCCATGATGCTGGGCCAGCGGGACCGGATGATGACGGTCTTCGAACACCCCTCCGAGGCGGGGATGGTGCATGACCTGCATGCCTTTGCCTGGGATTACGCGGATGGGGTGATGCGGCCCGAAATGCTGTCGCTGGCGCGGCTCATCATCGGCGAGGTGCAGCGCTTTCCAGAGATCGGGCGGGCCTATCAGGCCAGCGGACCAGACCGCCTGCTGGCCGGGATCATCGGCTATGTTTCGGCGCAGCGCGATGCCGGGCGGCTTGCCTTCGAGGATGCGGAACTCGCCGCGCAAGACCTGTGGGGCCTGATCCTTTCCGCGCCTCGCACCCAGGCGCTCTACCGCCCGGATGCTGTGCCGGGACGGGCCGAACTTGCGCGGTACATCCTGAATGGTCTGCGCGTCTTCCTGCGCGCCTATTCCACCGATCCGGCACGCGATCTTGAACAGCTAGAGGCGCTTGCAAGCGCCCGAACGACAGGGACAGGAACATGACACTGGACGATTACATCGCCGATCCGGCGAGCCGCTTTGCTACCGTGGCGATGGCGGATACCAACGGCCTCCTGCGCGGGCAGATGGTTTCGGTCAACAGCCTGAAGGGCATCGCGAAGAACGGGATGGGCATGGCCCCGGCGCAGCTTTCACTCGATCCGACCGACGTGTTGCTGACGATCCCCGGCGTGAATGACGAAACCGGGGATTTCCATGACGATCCCCTGAAGCTCGACCCGGCGACGGTGCGGCGCCTGCCCTGGTCGAAGCCGGGGCATGACTTGCTGGTGCTGTCGAACTTCACCGGCGAGTCTGCGAAGATGTGCCCCCGTTCGATCCTGTCCGCCGTGTTGGCGCGGGCGGCGAAGGCGGGCTTCGTGCCGAAATACGGGATGGAACTGGAATACACGCTTTTCGACGAGACCCCGGAGAGTGCACGCGCGAAGGGCTATCGCAACCTGAAGCCCGCGACCCAGCATGCCAGCCATGACCTGACGATCTATCAGGCGCTTCAGACCGAGTGGTATGAAAGCATCGCCGCGATGTGCGAGCCGTTGCGGATCGACCTTGCCAAGATGCATGAAGAGATCGGCGCGGGCTTCATGGAAGCCTGCATCGGGGCGGGCGAGGGGCTGGAACCGGCGGATCAGCTTGTATTGCTGAAGAACTTTATCCGGGCGCTGGCGTTGCGGCAGGGCAAATCGGTGACCTTCATGCCGCGCTGGAACGAACAGGCGGACAGCCAGTCGATCCACCTGCATGTGAGCCTGAAGGACAGGGCGGGCAAGCCGCTGTTCCATGATCCTTCGGGCAAGAACGGGGTGAGCCAGACCTTCCTGCACTTCCTTGGCGGATTGCAGAAATACATCGGTGACATGACCCTGATCTTCCAGCCGACGGTGAACAGCTATCGGCGCTTTGCCCCCGGCACCTTTGCGCCGCCCGGCCTGACCTGGGGCTACGAGAACCGCACGACCTGTTTTCGCATTGTCGGCCATGATGCGGGCAGCCTGCGCGTGGAGAACCGGCTGCCGGGTGCAGATACCAACCCCTATCTCACCGCTGCCGCAACCATAGCGGCGGGCGTGGCAGGGGTGATCGAGGGGGTGGAGCCGGACCCGGAAACCATCGGTTCCGGTTATGCCCAGACCCCGCCGCGCGATTTCGCGCGGTCCATGCCAGAGGCCATCGCCCGGCTGCGGGGATCGGATTTCGCCAAAGTCTGGCTGGGAGAGCGTTTCGTGGAAGCCTTCACCGCCACTCGCGAAGGGCAGCATGATGAATTCCGGCGCAAGGTTCCCGATGTGGAACTGGAACGCTTCTTCGATCTGGGGTGACGGGATGGACGATTTGCGCGCCCATTTTCTGGAAGGCATGAGCCGCGCGGCGACCTTCGTCGCGGTGGCCACCACCGATGGCGATGGGGGAAGGGCGGGCGTGACCATCTCCTCCCTGACCTCGGTCTCGGCGGATGGCGACCAGCCTTCGCTTCTTGCCTGCATCCATCACCAGAGCCCTGCCGCCGCCGCGATCCTGCGGAACCGTGCCTTCTGCGCCAATCTTCTGGCGGAGGATCAGCAAGGGGTTTCGGACCTGTTCGCCGGTCGGGCGGGCAGCGATCACGCCGCGCGCTTTGACCGGGCCGAATGGGAAGCGGGCGCTTTGGGTCAGCCGGTGCTGGCGGGCGCAACGGCGGTATTCGAATGCCGCCTCGCCACGGCCCTTCTGTGGGAGACGCATCACATCATCGTCGGACGGGTCCATTCCGTCCGGTTGTCAGATCACCCGGCAGCGCTGCTCTATGGCCAGCGTGCCTATCGGCGGGCGGTTCATCTGCCCGGACGGGAGGTCTGACGCAAAGCCATCCACTGGCACGCGAGATGCCGGGGAGAACCGGGGCACCTGGCACAAAGACCGGGGCCCGCAACCAACATGGAGTAACGAATGGGACACGACACAGGGAACGGGGCGAACCAGCTTCGCCGGAACTCGCTGGGCTTGCTTGCGGTCACCTTCATGGTGATCTCGGCTGCGGCCCCGCTTACGGGGGTGGCGGGGGCCGTCCCCATCGCCTTCCTCATCGGCAATGGAACGGGGGTGCCTGCGACCTTCCTGTTCATGACGCTGGTCATGCTCGCCTTCGCGGTGGGCTATGTGGCCATGTCGCGGCATGTGAAGAATGCGGGTGCCTTCTACGCCTATGCCGCGCGCGGCCTTGGCGGGCGCTGGGCGGGGGCCACGGCCTTTACCGCGCTGGCGGCCTATAACGCGATGCAGTTCGGGCTGATCGGCCTTCTGGGCGGGATATCGGCCGGCGTCTTCGGCAGTTTCGGCATCATCCTGCCCTGGTGGGCCTGGAGCCTCATCGCCATCCTGCTGGTTGGCATCCTCGGCTATCGGCAGGTGGATCTGTCGGCGAAGGTGCTGATCGTGCTGGTCGCCCTGGAATATCTGATCGTGCTGATCGTGGATTTCGCCATCCTTGCCCAGGGCGGGGCGGCGGATGCGGGGGGGCTGTCGGTCAATCTCTTCGATGCCAATGCCATCTTCTCGGGCTCCCTGACGGCGGCGATCCTGTTCTGTCTCGGCTCCTTCATCGGGTTCGAGGCGACGACGATCTATGCCGAAGAGGCCCGCGATCCGGATCGGACCATCCCGCGCGCGACCTATCTTTCGGTGTTGATGATCGGCCTGTTCTTCGTCTTCACCACCTGGCTGATGATTGCCGGTGTCGGTGCCGAGAACCTTATCCCCACCATCGGCGGGCTGGCCGATCCGACCGAATACTTCTTCATGCTGGCCGACATGTATGTCGGAGGCCCGGTTCCGCCCATCGCGGGCATCCTGCTGGTCTCCAGCCTCTTCGCCGCGCTGTCGGCCTTCCACAACTACATCGCCCGCTACAGCTATGTCGCCGGGCGCGAGGGGCTGTTGCCCGCTGCCTTCGGCCGCACGCATGATACCCATTCCAGCCCGCATGTCGGGTCGGTGGTGCAGTCGCTGGGGGCACTGGTTGTCCTTGCTGTCTTTGCCGGGCTCGGGCTCGATCCGGTGCTGAACATGTTCACCTGGATCAGCCAGGTCGGCACGCTCGGGGTGCTGGGGATGATGGTCGTGACCTCGCTTGCGGTGATCGTCTTCTTTCGCCGTCAGGGGGGCGAGGCTCCCGTCATGTCCACCCTGGTGCTTCCGGCGGTGTCGGGGGCAATCATGGCGGCGCTCTTCCTCTACATCTTCGCCAATTTCGGCGATCTGACAGGAACGGCAGGCGGCGGGCTGAGCTGGATTCTTCCCGGCCTCATCCCGGTGGCGGCGCTTGTGGGCTGGCTGGCGGCAGTGCGGCTGGAGAAGGCCGATCCGGCCGGATTTGCCCGCATGGGCGAGAATCGCGCCTGATGGCCGGGCCGGGGCGCGGCAAGACCGCGCCCCGCTCTTGATCCGAGAGGTTTTCCGATGACCCAGATTTCGCTCGGCCCCTCGGGCCATGAAGACTGCTTTACCCGCGACAATCTTCCTGCCGCGGAGACATGGCCTGACCTGCGACTTGATGGTTTCGACTATCCCGAATGGCTGAACGCTGCGGTGGAACTGACCGACCGCATGGTCGATCGCGGCTTCGCCGATCATGTCGCGCTGATCGGAAATGGCCGAACCCGCACCTACAAGGAACTGACCGACTGGTCGAACCGCATCGCCCATGCGCTCGTCGCGGATTACGGGGTCCGGCCGGGAAACCGCGTTCTGATCCGTTCGGCCAACAATCCGGCGATGGTGGCCTGTTGGCTGGCTGCCACGAAGGCCGGGGCAGTGGTGGTAAACACCATGCCGATGCTGCGGGCGGGGGAACTGACGGCGATCGTTGACAAGGCGCAGATCACCCATGCGCTCTGCGACACCCGCCTGATGGAAGAGCTGGTCACCTGCCAGAAATCCTCGGGCGTGCTGCATACGGTCATCGGGTTCGACGGGACGGCCAACCATGATGCAGAGCTTGACCGCATCGCCCTGAAGAAGCCTGTTCGCTTCACCCCGCCGCCGACGGGCCGCGATGATGTTGCGCTTCTGGGGTTCACTTCGGGAACCACGGGGGAACCCAAGGCCACGATGCATTTCCACCGCGACCTTCTCATCATCGCGGATGGCTATGCGAAGGAGGTGCTTTCCGTCACCCCCGAGGATGTCTTTGTCGGCTCGCCGCCGCTGGCCTTTACCTTCGGGCTTGGTGGCCTTGCCATCTTCCCGCTGCGCTTTGGCGCGGCTGCGGCACTTCTCGAACAGGCCAGCCCGCCCAACATGGTGCAGATCATTCAGGAGCATCGGGCTACAGTCTGTTTCACCGCTCCGACCGCCTATCGCGTGATGCTCAAGGCGATGGACGAAGGGGCGGATCTGTCGTCCCTAAGGGCCGCCGTCAGCGCGGGCGAGACCCTGCCCGCGCCCGTCTATGAAGAGTGGATGGCCAGGACTGGCAAGCCGATGCTTGACGGCATCGGCGCGACCGAGATGCTGCATATCTTCATCACCAATCGTTTCGATGACCATCGTCCCGGCTGCACCGGACGGCCGGTGACAGGATACGAGGCGCGGATCGTGGGGCCGGATATGGCGGAACTGCCTCGGGGAGAGATCGGACGGCTGGCGGTGCGCGGCCCGACCGGATGCCGCTACATGGCCGATGCACGACAGAAGGCCTATGTCCGCGACGGCTGGAACCTGACGGGAGACAGTTTCTGGCAGGATGAGGACGGGCGCTTCCACTTCGCTGCACGATCCGACGACATGATCATTTCTGCCGGTTACAACATCGCGGGACCAGAGGTGGAAGCGGCGCTGCTGTCCCATCCCGCCGTGCTGGAATGCGCGGTGGTGGGGGCAGCGGATGAAGAGCGTGGCCAGATCGTGGAGGCGCATGTCGTTCTGGCCTCCGGGCAGACCGGCGACGCGCTGCTGGTCAAGACCTTGCAAGACCATGTGAAATCCGTGATCGCCCCGTACAAGTATCCCCGCCGCGTCATCTTCGTGGAGGCCTTGCCGAAGACGCAGACGGGAAAGATCCAGAGGTTCCGGCTCCGCACTGATCGGACAGGCTGATCCGGCGGAACGCTGGGCGGTGCCACCCGTGGGGGGAAGCAGTGGCCGCCCGGCGCCGGGCCGCGATCCTGCCGCCCTATCCGGGCGGGGGGCGCGAGTTTCGTTGCAAGGGACGATCATGCGCTATACTTGCGTCTCACATGGGGAAGGGGACGCCTGATGTCTTTTCTGCTTGGGTCCGCAGGGAAATCCGAACGGATCGTGCGCCGGAAACTTTCCGATCAGGTTCTGGAGCGGCTGCGCGAGATGATCCGCAGCGGCGAGTTGAAACCGGGGGATGCGATGCCGTCGGAACGCGTGCTGATGGCGCGGTTCGGGGTGGGGCGGCCTGCGATACGTGAGGCGCTGCAATCGCTTCACCAGACGGGACTGGTCTCGATCACGCATGGCGAAAGGACGCGCGTCAACGCCATTGATGCGGAGACCTTCTTCCAGCAAAGCGACGACATTGCCCGGCTTCTGCTGAATGTTGCACCTGCGACTCTGCAACATCTGAAGGAAGTTCGCACCATGTTCGAACTGGGCGTCGTGCGGGTGGCGGCGGAACGGGCGACGGCGACGGATATCGCCGATCTGCGCGCAGCCGTGGACCTGCAACGGTCGCGGCTCGGCGGCGATCCCTTGCCCTTCATCGAGGCCGACATGCAGTTTCACGTCCGCATCGCCGCCATCAGTGCCAATCCGATCATCACGGCGGCATCCCAGGCGATGCTGCGCTGGCTGTTTGAATATCACACGTCGCTCCTCCATTGGTCCGGAAAGGAGGAGGTCACTCTCGGTGAGCATGCCGATATCGTAGATCAGATCGCCGCCCATGCTCCGGATGCCGCAGTTGCCGTCATGCGGGCCCATCTCGACCGATCCCGCGAGATGTATGTTCGTGCCGACTGAGTGCAGGACGCATCGCGTCGGTTGAACAGCGGTGCAAGTCCGGGGCAGGGGGCAGGGCATCCGGCTTGACCCTGACTTGTGATGAGGTCATACCAGTTGCTGATCGACGCCCTGCAACATGGCGATCCAGTCCGGTTTCCTGATCCTTGCGAAAGGGTCGTTGCGGTGCGTCTTCAGTCGGGACGCAGACACCGAAAGCATCGGGTGGCTCTCATTGTTGCACGCGGCAGGAAGATAGCCGCCTTGCGACCAGCAATCGCCTGGCGGCTGCGGAGGGAATGGACCATGTCTGCACGGTTTGAAGCCGACTACATTCTTGAGACGGCGCTGCCTTTCGAGAAGGCAGCCGCGACAATTGCTGGGGAGCAATCCTCGGGCACCTTCATGGCAGTTCCCGGCGAGACGGAGGCGTTGAAGGCCCGCTCTGCCGCCAGGGTCGAGCGGATCGCGGATCTGGGTGCCCTGGCCGGCCCGGCCCTGCCGGGGGCCGCCGCCCGGGACAAGTCGCATCGGCGTGCCCGGATCACCATTTCGTGGCCGCTGGCGAATACCGGGCCTAGCCTGCCCAATATCCTGGCCACAGTGGCGGGCAATCTTTTCGAGTTGAACTGCGTGGCAGGGCTTCGGCTGACCGATCTGCGCCTCCCGCCGGAACTCGTGGCGGCATCGCCGCGTCCCTCCTTCGGGGTGGACGGAACCCGCAGGCTTTCGGGGGTGGAAGGGCGGCCCATGATCGGCACGATCATCAAGCCTTCCATCGGTCTTAGCCCGGAAGAAACCGCTGCCATGGTGGACATGCTCTGCACGGCCGGGATCGACTTCATCAAGGATGACGAATTGCAGGCCGATGGGGCGGTCTGCCCCTTCGAGGCGCGGGTGCGGGCCGTGATGCCCGTGATCCGGCGCCATGCCGAGCGGACCGGGCGAAAGGTCATGTATGCCTTCAACCTGACCGGAGAGGTGGACGAGATGCGGGCGCGCCACGATCTCGTGCTGTCGGAAGGCGGCACCTGCATCATGGCCAGCGCGAATTCGATCGGGCTTACGGGGATGCTGGCGCTGCGCCGCCATGCGCAATTGCCGATCCATCTGCATCGAAACGGCTGGGGTTATCTGTCCCGGCATCCCGCGCTGGGTTTCGACTATCCGGCCTGGTCAAAGTTGTGGCGGCTGGCCGGAGCCGATCACATGCATGTCAACGGCCTGAACAACAAGTTCTGCGAGTCGGACGAAAGCGTCATCGCGTCGGCGCGGTCACTGCTGACGCCGATGACGTCGGAAAATCCCGCGATCACCATGCCGGTCTTTTCCTCGGGCCAGACGGCGCTTCAGGCCTTCGGCACATGGCAGGTCTTGCGGCGCGCGGACCTGATCTTTGCGGCAGGTGGCGGCATCATGGCCCATCCCGACGGGCCGGCGGCAGGGGTGCGGTCGATACAGGATGCCTGGGCCGCCGCCATGGCGGGGCTGACGCTGGAGCAGGCGGTGGGCGATAGTCCGGCCCTTGCAGCGGCGCTGCGCACCTTTGGCTGACGCCGGCCGGCGCTTCCGGCTGCGCCCCGGCGTCTGCGACGGCTTCGACCGCTAGTCCTCGGCCGAGAAGAGCAGGAAGCCCCGAAGTGTTTCCAACGCCTGGCCGTTCCTGTCGCGCAGGATGCTGTCGCGCGGGTGCCAGTCGCCACCTTCCTGCCGAAGCAGGGACCCATCCTCGCCCAGCATCAGGCCGACGATGGTGTCAGCGATGATCCGGCTGGCCGTCGGGCCGACCCTTGCACCGCGCTCGAGGGCCTTTGACTCACACAGCATGTATAGCCAGGCGGGCATTTCTTCCAGCATACCCAGCGCCTCGGCGGCGGCGAGGGGCGAGGGGAAATCCCCGCTGGGTGACACGTGACGCGGCAAGGCAGCGCGGAGCTGGTCGCGGTCCAGGACCGGCACGCCGCAGGCTTCGGCCAGCTTCTGGCCAAAGGGAATGCGGCGGTGGAAACCGCGCAGAAGGTTGCGAAACAGGATCGAGCCATGTTCGGCCACCGTCGCATCGCCCGCGACATTCAGCATGTCTGGCGCGAAGCTCAGGTCGATCCGCTCCGCCCCCCCATGACCGGAGCGTCGCCCGAGGTTGCGCCCTGACGTCATCCGATCCCAGTCTATCACCCAATGGTCGGGCACCTGTCGCGCGGGGCCGTCGAGATGGCCCATGTTCTGGGCCGAGGTGAAGCGGAACAATTCGGTCAGCGACGCCGCACGCGCAATCCGCCCACCGACGCCGAAATTCGCATTGAAGTCATAGGCCCGGCCCACCATCGAATGGCCGAAACGGAAAGCCGCGGTGGTGAATTCCATTGGCACGGCGCGGGAAGCGCCCCCCCGAGGCTGCCATTCGGACAACGGGCGCCTCAGGACCGAGCGGGACAGAAGGCGTGGCAGGAAATCGTTCAGGATCAGCCAGTGATAATGCCAGGTCACCAACTGCCGCGCGGCGCGGAAACAGGCCGGGCCGCGCCCCAGCTTTGGTTGAAGTGCCGCGACGGCCCGGTTGTGGACGCGCAGGAAGGCGAGGTGAAGCTGCGAGAGGATCAGGTTCCCGTCATTGCGCCGGTCTGCAATCAGCGCGGCGCGTCCCCGGCGGGGCAGATCGGGTGCGCCCGTCGCATGGATGATCGTCTCCGGGTCGAGGTCGATGTCGGAAAACTCCTGCTTTGATGGCACCGCCGTCCGCGCAAGGCGGAAGCGCATCCCGTCAGCCTTGTAGAGGGCGGCAATGTCGGGATCGTCGGTATCGGGCCAGTCGCCATAGAGACTGGCCAGCATCAGCGGGTTACCCTGTTCGTTCAGGATGCGCGCAAGGATGGTGGCGCGATCCGCGCGCCAGGTCTTGCCCAGGCCGGGCGGGTCGGCTGTTCCGATGACGCCTGCGGGCGGTATCGCCTCCGGATCTTCCACGATGCCGCCGATGGGGGCCGAAATGTCATGATTCAGGAACTGGCCGAAATAGGTGTAGGCGGCAGGCAGGCGCATGAGCAGTGCCGCAGGTGGCGTGAGGGGCAGGCGGGTTGCCTCTTCGAACTCCTTCAGGCGGGCGATGGTTCCGGCCTCGTCCGTCCCTGCAAAGCACCCTGCCATGGGATCATCGGCAAGGTCGGGAAAAAGATAGCGATACTGCGACCTCAATCTGGGCGGTCCGGCCACCGGGGGCGGCGTGAAGGATGCCGACTCGCTCAGGTCGTGCGCGCTGCGAATCAAGACCATCGGGATATGTCCGCTGTCAGAAGGGTTCGGGAAAATGCGGATGCGCCGCATCGGGGCAGAGCCTGCGGAAACGGTCCGTCCCGATCCGACCGCCCATAGCGCAGAGGCCGGGGACCAGCACCCTGAGGCTGGGCAACGGGTCTTCGGGCAGGGTCAGGTCGAAGGTCAGAACGCGGTGACCCATGGCCCCGAGGCGTTCCAGCAGATCGCCTCCGTGCAGATGGCCCGCGGCGGCCTTTTCTCCAACCGGTTGGAATGCAGGCTGGCTGATCCGCCCCTGGGCTGCCCAAGCCACCGCCTCTGGGTCGGATTGAGCCAGAGCCTCTTCGAGGCTGACTTCGGTTTGCACCAGTTCCGTCACGGCAGCGAGGGCGGCATCCGCCAGATGGGGGCGTGATGCGGTCCCCATGGCCACACGGCCGCCATCGGCGTCACAGGATACGGCCGCCACGACGGGAAGGCCGATATCGCTCGTCAGATCGAGGAACCGCGTGCGCCGCATCCGCTGTTCCAGCCACCATCCCAGTCGGGGATGATGGGCGTCGATGATATCCTGCGGCAGGGTCCCGGGTGGCAGACCGCCATGCCACCACAGGGCCACAGCGTCACGTTCGATGCATTCCCATAGCGCGAGATCCGCCGCTTCGGCGCGCGTCGGCGCGACGGCGCAGCCGGTGGAATTGGCATCGTTGACCAGCCGTTCGCCCAGGACCACCGCACAGTCCAGAAAGACGTCCTGAGCGGGCACCTGCACTTCTTCACCCGTCGCCAGATCCGTGCAGGTCACGACGGCAAGGTCAGCGATCCGGGGGCATTGCCCGAGCATGGCCCGATGCGACTGCGCGAGGCTGGCCCGCAGTTCGATCGCCTCCGCCCCCGCGGACAGCATCGCCTGTTGCAACGTCAGGCCCCGCCCGGCAGGCAGACGCGGTTTCAGCCCCGTCACCCCTTCCGCCGTGGGCCAGGCCACGGCCAGAAAGACCGGCGTGTCGGGCGTGTACATCGGCATCAGCCGGAAGTCCGTGGCAAGCGCCCGGTTGAGCAGGGTGATCATGTCGTCATGCTTCATCATCATGGTCCGCATTGGACGACTGTCCCGAAGTCCGATCAAGCCGCCATTGCGGACCATCGCAGCCGGTTTCACGCTGGCTTCACGCAAGCCCCGCTCTGATGGCCACAAGGGCGCAGGATGGACCCGTCGCAACGATACCCGCAACCGGACAGGAAGGATGAAGCATGGTCGGTTTCTTCAATCTCAAGAGCGGCAACCTTGCCGATCAGCGCAAGACGGGCGAGGCGATCATGCGCCTCAGCCAGAGCGTCTTTCAGGATGGGCCGGAGTCGGAATGGGCCGCCTTCAGCGCAGACCCGCGCAAATGGTTGCACAAGGTCGGCTATCGCTATGACGGGCCCGGGGCGGGCGCAAATGGCCAGATTCCGGCCTCGGTGACCATCGTCCCGGTCTATGACACGCCGACCATCATGCATGTCCGCATCCCGTGGAAGGGGTTGCTGGAAAATCCGCCTGCCGTGCAGGACGAACCCACCTATGGCGGCGATCCGGCGAAACGGTTTCCGGTCCTGCTTGCCCGCTACTTCATGCGGCACTGCCGCTGAAGCTTGTGCCGCGTCAGCCTTGCCCGGCCATCCGCCGGGCGAGGCGCAGACCGCTGAGCAACCTGTCGCGTCCCGGACCCCAGGCGATCGGAAGGGTCGTCATCACCCACCCCTCGATGGCATCGTCCGATGCCGGGCCCTCGCCATGCCATGCCGCCGCTACCAGATCCCGGAACATGGCATAGGACCGGCCTGCTTCGTCGCTGCGCCCCAGATGCGCCCAGGCGGCCGAAGCCCAGACGCCCAGATCGGGAAAACCGTCATGGCATTTCTCGACCGCAGCGAGGGTCGCCTCGTAATCTGCTGCCATGAAATGGATGCCTGCCATATAGACCGAGTAGTATTCGGGAAAGATGGGGTTCAGCCGCACCGCCTGCCGCGCGTAATCCAGCGCGTCATCCGTATGGCCCAGGAAGCCAAGGCCGCTTGCGGCGGCGATCAAGGTCTCGGAATCATGGGGGTTCAGGTCCACCGCCATGCGGAAATGGGTATTCGCCCGTTCCGGCGACCGCGCGATCAACCAGTTCCATGCCATGCTGACATGACAGCGCGGATCGAACGGATCAAGCGCGAGAGCGTCCCGCGCATGGGCAAAGGCACGGGTCCGGTCCTCCTCGGCCCTCCTGTAGCCTGGGCGGACCATGCCGCGCGTGGACAGGATTTGCGCAAGGCTCGCATGGCTGCCGGCAAGGCCGGGATCAAGCGCGATGGCACGCAGGAACAACGCCTCTGCCTCGTCATCCGCTTCGGCTGACCACAGTCGCGAAAGCTGATGCCCGCGCAGCCAGAGGTCATAGGCCGCCGGGTCGCTGGCCGAACTGCGGGCATGGCGCAGGAGGGTGATGTGATTGACCTGCGAGGCGAGGTTGGCGGCCACGGCACCCGCAACCGAGGAGGAGGTCGCCTGCAACTCATCCTCTGCGGTCGGGAACAGGCCGGACCAGACTTCGCTGCCATTGCGGCAATCAATCAGGGCGACGAAAAGCTTGCCCGTCGGTGATCGCCAGTCCAGCACGCAATCCACGGCAAAATCCGCGTCGATGGCACGGCCGATGGCCGTGAAATCCACCACGCTGTCGGACTCGAACCCGATCGAGGGCCAGGGAATGACGATCCAGCAACGGAAGCGGGACAGACAGGTCTTGGCAAGGAAGGCGAAGCCCTCGCTGAGATAGTCCTTGCTGTCATCGTGATATCTCGTCAGCGGTGGCCGGATCGTCAGGCGGGGCGGTCCACCGCGTCTCGGATTGGTTTCCGCCGCGGCAGGAGCCGGGGCCGCAGAGCGTTGTAGCGCAACCTGCCCGGACTTGATCGCCACCAGCAGCTCATTCGTCGCCTCGCTCGGCTCGCTGTCCAATTCGTCGGCCAGGGCCTGTTCCAGAAGCGAATACTGTCGCAAGGCTGCCGACTGGTCCCCCCGCAGGGCATGGAACCGCATCAGGAACTGATGGGCCAGTTCATGGCTGGGCTCGATCCGGACCAGTTCATCCGCGATCCTTGTATCGCCGAAGGCATTGGCCGTGATCAGATGTCCGACATGATCCGTCAGCGCCATCGTGAGGGCCGAGCGGAGTTGCGACCGTTCGATTTGCAGCCAGGCCTCGAACACCGGCGCGCTGGGTTGGGAGGCGCCGAACAACTCCCCCCGCCACAGCCCCGCAGCCGTCAGAAGCGCGGCTTGGTCCGCCGCTTCGTCGCTGATCAGGGCGCGCAGGCGCAGCACATCGACAGAAAAGGCTTCGCCCCGCAGGCCGACGGTAAAGCGATCGGTGTCGATCAGCTCCGCATCGGGCTCCAGCACATCGCGGAGTTCCTTGAGGGCCTGCCGCAGGCTGCTGCGGGCCAAGGCCTCCGGCGCCGGGTCCCAGAGCAGCGAAGCCAGTTGTTCGCGGTTCAGCCGGTAACCCGGACTCAGCAGCAGAAGGCCAAGAAGACAGCGCGCCTTGCGGGTGCGGAAGGCGATCTCCTGACCTGTCGATACCCGTACGGCGCGGACGCCGCCTAGGAGATCGACTTGAAATCGCACCATGATCGGCGGCCTCGAAAACATTACCTAACGTCAAGTTGCACGTTCGGCAGGTTCCTTTCAACAAGCGATCACCAAACCGCAACGGGACGGCTCGTCCGGACGCGCGCAATCGGCTGCCGTGAAGTCTTGTCCCGCATTTCATGCCCCGGCTTCACGCTGCGATTACCGTTCGCTTCACGCAGCCATCACGCAGGCGGGGGCAAGCTGTCTTGATCCAGCCGATCACAGCATTGGCGGAGCAACAGTGGAGAGCAACTTATGAAGACCAAATTCCTTTGGACGAGCATTGTCCTTGCCTGTCTTGCCGGCCCCGCGCTTGCCGATGGTGCCGTGATCGACCCCTTGTCGCAATGCCCGCTGACCGGTCCGGCCGTCGGGCAAAGCGAGGCCTGCCAGGCGCTGCGCGTGACCTTTCGTGACGGTGTCGATAGCTGCATGCAGCAACTGAAGGTCAAGGCATCGGTGAGCACCGATGACCAGTTCACACACAACTCCCACACGAACCGGGCGCGGATGCTGATATGCGATCGGGAAGTGCGGGAAAGAATGGGTCTCGCCGACTGACCCATTCTTGCGGACGGGCCCGTATGCTCGCTCCCTCGCGGGCCCGTCCATCTTTTCTCGACCAAGGCGAGAAACGCCGTTCCCTTCCTTCCGGGATGGCTGCCTCAGCGCATCACGAAAGGGTCCGGGATCGGATCATCGGAGGTGCGCAGCCAGACGGTCTTGCTGCGTGTATAGTCCAGAGCGGCGGCAAGCCCGCCTTCGCGCCCGTGGCCCGAAAGTCCATGACCGCCGAAAGGTGCAATCGGCGAAACGGCCCGATATGTATTGACCCAGACCACACCTGCCCGAATTCCCCGGATCATCCTGTGCGCCCGGGTCAGCGACCGGGTGAAGACACCGGATGCCAGGCCATAGGCAGTGGCATTGGCCTTCTCCAATGCCTCCTCTTCGGTCCTGAAGGTATCGACGGCAAGCACGGGGCCAAAGAATTCTTCGGCCAAGGCCGGGGCGTCGGGAGAGGCGGAACAATCAAGAATGGTTGGCGGAAAGTAGAATCCGGGGCCGGGCAGGGGACTTCCACCCGTCACCAGCCGCGCCCCTTGGGCGAGCGAGGCAGCAATCACCTCCGTTATGTGGTCGCGTTGGCGGGCGGTGCAGAGCGGGCCGACCTCTGTCGTCATCGCATCGGGGGCTGCGATGCGGATCGCCTCTGCCTTGGTCCTGAGACGCGCGAGGAAGGCATCTTTGACGGTATCCTGCACCAGAAGGCGCGAGCCTGCCACGCAGCTTTGCCCTGTTGCGGCAAAGATCCCCGAGACCTGCGCATTGGCGGCACTTTCAAGGTCGGCATCGTCGAAAACGAGGAAGGGCGACTTGCCGCCAAGTTCCAGCGAGGTGGACGCCAGGTTCTCGGCCGAGTTCCGCACCACGGCACGGGCCGTGCCGGGGCCCCCGGTAAAGGCGATATGGGCAACCTTGGGATGGCTGGTCAGCACCTGCCCGCAGTCCGGGCCAAAGCCGGTGAGGATATTCACCACGCCGGGGGGGAAACCCGCCGCATGCACAAGGCGGGCGAAGTGCAACAGCGGTGCCGGGCCATCCTCCGAAGCCTTGAGAACCACAGTGCAGCCCGCAGCCAGTGCTGGGCCAAGCTTCACAGCCGATAGAAACAGTTGCGAATTCCAGGGCACGATGGCGGCGACCACCCCGACAGGCTCGCGGCGCAGCCAGACTTCCATGTCGGGTTTGTCGATGGGCAGATGCGCGCCTTCGATCTTGTCGGCGAGGCCCGCGTAATACCGGTAGTAGTCCGCCACATAGGCGATCTGCGCAGAGGTTTCGCGGATGATCTTGCCCGTGTCGCGGGTTTCCAGCCGCGCCAGATCAGGCGCGGCCTCGGCCACCAGATCGGCGAGCCGCATCAGCAGCTTGCCGCGCTGACTGGCGGTCAGCTTCGGCCAGGGGCCGGAGAGGAAGGCGCGATGGGCGGCAGCGACGGCACGGTCCACCTCGGCGGCACGGGCCTCGGGCATCTCGGCCCATGCTGTGCCGGTCGCGGGATCGAGGCTGGGAAAGCGGGCCGCGCCATCCTCGAAGGCCCCGTCGATATAGAGTTGGAAACGGTCCATCGGGGGATCCTACTGGAAGGCGGGCATCACGTCTTCGATGAAGCGTTTCAGGCTCGCGCGCTTGCGTTCAAAGCTTTGCCCGCTGTCGATCCAGAGCGAGAATTCATCATATCCCAAGGCCTTTACGCGGTGGAGCCGGTCAATCACTTCGGGCACGTCGCCGATCAGTAGGTTGTCGCGCATGACCTGTGGGGAATAAAAGGGGTGGGCGGCGATTTCCTCTTCCGTCAGGGGGGCGATCAGGCCCTGCCGGATCGGCCGCTTGTTCAGGAACCACGCCCCGAAATAGTTGTAGAAATGGTTGAGTTCCTGCGCCGCCATCTCGGCATCGGCTCGGTCCTTCGCGACAAAGCCATGTTGCAGCACCATGATCTTCGGCCGCGGCACTTCGGGGTTCTTGGCGCAGGCATCGTTGAAGCGCTGCATCAGGCTTTCGACTTCGGAAAAGGGGTTGTGCAGGGGGGTGCATTGCACGTGGCAGCCGTTCGCGACGGCAAATTCATGGCTGTTCGGATCCCGTGCCGCGACCCAGATCGGGGGATGCGGCTGTTGCAGTGGCTGGGGGGCCGAGGTGGTGGCGGGGAACTGCCAGTATTGCCCGTCATGGACATAGTCCCCGGCCCAAAGCCCCTTGATCGCGGGGATGAGTTCGCGCATTCGCCCACCTGCGTTCCATGCGTCAAGGCCGGGCAGGATGCGTTCATATTCAAAGCTGTAGGCCCCTCGCGCGATGCCAAGGTCAAGGCGGCCGTCCATGATGATGTCGGCCATGGCGGCCTCGCCCGCCAGCTTGATCGGGTGCCAGAAGGGGGCGATCACCGTGCCGGTGCCGAGGCGGACATTCTTTGTCCGCCGTGCCAGATCGACAAGGTTCAACAGCGGGTTCGGTGCGATGGTGAAGGACATGCCATGATGTTCGCCCGTCCAGATCGCGCACATGCCGCCTTCATCGGCCATGTGGCAAAGCTCCAGCATTTCCTGATAAAGGCGTGGCTCGGGATCGTTGGGGCTGACACGTTCCATATGCACGAACAGCGAAAACTTCATCACGTGGTCTCCCCGGTGACCAGCGCGACCTGGCCTCTGTCCTGATTTCCGAAGTAGATGCCGAAATTGCCCATCCGCGATTCCTCGGCCAGGCGTTCCAGCATCACGCGAAGCGCCTGATCGGTAACCTCGGCAAAGCTGTCGGGCGCGAGATCGACGAAGGCACCCCGGGCAGGTTGCCCGGCGGTGCAGGGACAACGGAAGGCAATGTGCTGCTGGGCGCGCGCCACGTCTTCATAGACGGAGTAGAGCGGCCCCGCGGCGGCGGTCAGCCCGGACTGCCCGATGAGCGCGGCAAGAGCGGCGCCGGTTCCATCGCGCCCGACGCGGGCGGTGGGAAGGGTCAATCCGCCGAAGCCGTCATCGACAAGCAGAACCTGCCCCGCCTTTTCAAGGATGGCCGAAACGATGATATCCGGACCGGTGGGAATGCTGGCCTGGGTCGCGACGGGGGTGAAATAGGTGCCACGGTAATAGCCCAGGCCCGGCGCGTTCGTGGCATGGAAGGCCTCGACCTTGCCGATCAGGATGGCGTGATCCCCTGCTTCCACCACCTGGAACAGGGTGCAGTCGAACCAGGCCGCGACAGCGGGCAGGATGGGGCTGCCGACCGGGCCGATCTGCCAGTCGATCCCGGCAAAGCGGTCGGCCACGGGGCGGGCGAAGGTCGAGGAAATGTCCTTCTGTCCTTCGGCCAGGATGTTCACCGCGAAGTGCTGGCTGGTGGTAAAATTTACGTAATTTACGGAATTCCGTGCAATCTGAACCAGCAGCAGGGGCGGGTCGAGCGAGACGGAGGCGAAGCTGTTCGCCGTGAATCCAAGCGGGTTCCTGCTTCCGTCCAGGGTGGTTACCACCGTGACACCCGTCATGAAGGTGCCGAAAGCATCGCGCAGGGCGCGGCGTGCATCGCCCGTGTCTGTCATGCCCGCAATCTTTCCGGTTCCGCCATCAGCGGCGTGTTGAGCCAGTCGCGCAAGGCGGCGGTGACGCGGTCCGGGGCAGTAAGATTGACCATGTGGCGATGCCCTTCGATCACCACGGCGCGACCGCAAGGGGCGGTGGCCGCCATGAGGCGCGTCATTTCGGGTGTGGAATTGGGGTCGCCATCCCCCGTAAGGACGAGCGCCGGGCAACAGATCGCCTCCCAACGATCGGCATAGACATCATCGCCTTCGGCGAAGGCACGGTAGGCGGCGGCATAACCCTGCGGGTTCACCTCATTCAGCCAGCGTGCCACCTGTGCGCGAGGGGCCGCATCGGCAGAGGCCCTGCTGAACCAGCGGTCCAGCGGGGCTTCCGGGTCGAAATCACCGATCACGAGCGCGTTGGCACGGGCGATGACGGCGGCGCGGGCCTCTGGCGTGCGGCGATGGACGGCGTTCAGCACCGCGACGCGGCGGACAAGTTCCGGATAGTCGGCGGCAAGGCCAGTGGCGATCAGCGCGCCCATGGAATGGCCTGCCACATTCACCGCTCCGACATTCAATGCAAGGATGGTGCGAGCGGCCCAGGTGACGAAGTCGGGCAGACGCGCGCCCGCGGGCAGGGGGGAGGAAGCGCCATGTCCCGGCATGTCGAGAGCAAAGACCCGGTGGCTTGCGGCCAGCGCCGCGATCTGCGGGGCCCAGGCACGGGCATTCAGGCCGACACCGTGGATCAGGACCAGCGGTTCCCCTGCGCGGTCCTTGGGGCCGACTTCAATCAGCCCGACAGAGAGGCCGTCAGACAGCCGCAGGGTTCGTGACTTCATGGCCCAGATCCTTCAGATCCTGATAGCGGTCGCCGATGCGGTGATGCGGACGCCCGCCGATCGAGGCGCCAAGCGCGACGACGATCTCATCCTCGGCCGGCGCGTCGGGGATGGAGAAATGGACAGTCAGGTAATGCGACCGGCGCCCTTCGTCATGCTTGTCCATCAGGGGGATCATCACCGGCGTATTGGCCCCACCCCGGATGTTGGTGAAGGCTAGATAGGTCTTCGCCCCGACCGCCTGCCGATAGTGATTGCCAAAGCGCAGCGTGTGGATCAGCGCCGAGGCATGTTCTACCTCTCCCGCCAGGCCGCAAATGGCGGCCTTGCCATAGGCTTCGACCTTGTCGCCACCGCCTGCCGCCTCCAGAACCATGGCGGTCAGGGTCTCGCCAAGCTCCGGCGCCACGTCATGGATGGCGGGCTTCAGATCCTCGACAAAGCCCAGTCCCGCCCAAGGGTTCCGCAGCACCGCCGCCGCCCCGATCAGCTTGAGCGGGCGGGGCGCGGCGCGTCCGCCTTCGATCAGCGTCGTCTCGACATGCAGGAGTGTCTTTCGGATCAGGGCGGGCATGGGAAACCTCGGGCTTTCGATATGTCATATGCTGGTATACCATACGACAGAATGTCAATGAGTCGTTTGCCGCGGCAGCCGAAGGGGTTGGGGATGGAACATCTGGCACCAGACGAATTGCGGATCGACCGTCCGCCGCAGACGCTGCGCGGCATCGCGCTGGACAGGCTGCGCGCCGCAATCATCGCCGGCCGCTTCCCGGGGGGCACGCGGCTGGTGGAACGCACGCTCTGCGATCAGCTCGGCGTCAGCCGTTCGGTGGTGCGCGAGGTGATCCGGGTGCTGGAAACGGAAGGTCTTGTCGAGACGCTGCCGAACCGGGGGCCGGTGGTGGCGCGGCTTGACTGGCCGCAGGCCCGGCAGGTCTATGACATCAGGCGGCAGCTTGAAGGCAGCGCGGCAGAGGCCTGCGCGCTGGTCGCCGATGCGGCTGTTGATGCCGCGCTAGCCGATGCGCTGGAGACGATCCGCACAGGTGGCCGCGCCGGTGGGGAAGATCGGGTTTTCGCGGCGACGACCCGCTTCTATGCGGAAATCTTCGCCGCTGCCGGGCATCACATCGCGTGGGAGATCGTGCAGCGCCTGAATGGACGGATCAGCCGCCTGCGGGCGCTGACCCTCGCCGCGCGGGACCGTGCCGTGCCGGGGCCGGAACGGATGGCCCGCATTGCCGCTGCCATCGCCGCACGCGACGGCAAGGCTGCGCGGCAGGCGGTCGAAGATCACCTGACCGAGGCCGCCGCTCTGGCGCAGAAGGCCTTGGAGGCGGAGTGATGGCCGCCTATTGGATCGCGCATGTCACGGTGACGGACCCGGAGGCCTATCGGGGCTATCAGGCACTGGCACCTGCGGCCTTCGCCCGCTTCGGGGCAAGGTTCCTCGCCCGTGGCGGCGAGGCCGAGGTGCTGGAGGGCCCGCCGGCAGAGCGGCATGTGGTGATCGAGTTCCCCGATCTGGCGGCGGCGCGGGCCTGCTATCATTCCGAGGAATACGCCACTGCCCGCGCAGCGCGGGCGACCGCAGCAACGGTGGCGGTGGTCATCGTCGAAGGCCTGTAATGCGCGGCCCGCAAGGGGCCGCGATCACGGGTCAATGCGTGGCGACCGGGTCTTCCACCGGCTTTGCCAGTTCCTTGCGCGAGATCAGCGTGTAGAACGCAGGCACCACGAAAAGGGTGAAGATCGTTCCGATCGTGATGCCCGAGAAGATCACCAGACCCACCGAATAGCGCGCCGCAGCACCTGCGCCATCAGCGATGATCAGCGGGATCACCCCCAGCGCCATCGCCGCAGTGGTCATCAGGATCGGGCGCAACCGCACCTTGGCAGCGGCGACGATCCCTTCCCGCGCGGTGAGGCCCCGCTCTCGCCGGGCCTGATTGGCGAATTCCACCAGCAGGATCCCGTGCTTCGTGATCAAGCCGATCAACGTGATCAGCCCCACCTGCGTATAGATGTTCAGCGTTCCCAGACCGAGGTTGAGGGGCACGATGGCCCCGAAGATCGACAGCGGAACCGACATCAGGATGATCAGCGGGTCGCGGAAGCTTTCGAACTGTGCGGCCAGTACCAGGTAGATGACAACGATGGCCAGCCCGAAGGCGAGAAGGATGGTGTTGCCTTCCGTGACCTCCAGCCGCGACTGGCCGGAATAATCAATGAAGAACCCGTCTGGCATCACCTTGCGCGCCTCGTCCACGATGACCTGCAAGGCATCGCCTGTCGAGACACCGGGGATCGGCAGCGCCGAGATGGTGGTGGAGTTCAACTGGTTGAACTGCTCGATGGCTGTCGGTGCCACTTCGGTATCCACCGTCACCACCGCCGAAAGCGGAACCATCTGCCCGGTGGCCGAACGGATGTAGAATTCCGTCAGCTTTTCCGGGTTGTTCCGATACTCCGCCGGAACCTGCATGATCACGTCATAGCTGTTCGAATCCCGGTCGAACTGCGCAATCGCCCCGCCGCCGACCAGAAGACCCAGCGTCGTGCCGATGTCGCGTGCAGGCAGGTTCAGCGCGGCTGCGCGGTCGCGGTCGATCCTTAGAACGACCTGCGCCGAGTTGTAGGACAGCGAGTTCTGGACCACGATGAACCGGCCCGAGGCCATGGCTGCGGCCTTCACCTCTTCGGCCACTTCGAAGATGCGGTCCGAGGGGCCTGTCGATTGCAGCACCACGCTGATCGGCAATCCACCACCCGCGCCGGGGAGTGAGGGCGGCGCAAAGACAAAGGCCTCCACGCCCGCGACGCCACTGATCTTGGCCTGCAATTCCTGCTGGATTTCGGCTTGTGAACGGTCGCGCTCCGACCAGTCCTTGAAGGCCCACAGAGCGATGGCCGTATTCGTGCCCCCGCCAAAGCCCGTGATCGAGAAATTGGCCGAAAGCTCGGGCAGATCCTCTGTCAGTTCCCTCATCTGATCCACATAGGTCCGCGTGTAATCGGACGTCGCGTAGGGCGGCGCGTTCACGAAGGAAAACAGGGCGCCGGAATCTTCTTCCGGTGCCAGTTCCGTGGAGGTCTTGGTGAAGAGATACCCGGTAAGCCCGGCCAGCACGACCACCATGAGGATCGTGACAGGCCGATAGTCGAGAGACGAGGAAACGCGGCGTTCGTACCAGTTCGCAAGCCGGTCGAAGGCGCGGTCCACCACGATCTGAAAGCGGGAATGGCCCCCTTTCTGAAGCAGGCGGGCCGACATCATCGGGGTGATGGTGACAGCCACGATCCCCGAGATGATGACGGACCCTGCAAGCGTCACGGCGAATTCGCGGAACAATGCCCCGGTCAGACCGCCGGTGAAGGCCAGCGGCGCAAAGACCGCAGCCAGCGTGATGGTCATGGCGACGACCGCGCCGAAAATCTCCTTCATCCCGATGAAGGCGGCCTGGATCGGACGGAAACCCTCTTCGATATGCCTGTGGACGTTCTCTACCACGACGATGGCGTCATCGACGACAAGGCCGATGGCCAGCACCATCGCCAGAAGCGACAGGAGGTTGATCGAATAGCCGAAGAGATAGAGCACGAACAGGACGCCCATCAGCGACAAGGGGATTGTCACCACCGGCATCAGGACAGACCGGAACGAGCCGAGGAAGAGAAGGATGATGACGATGACGATGGCGACGGCTTCGGCGATGGTCTTGAACACCTCGTTGATCGAGGCGCTGATCTGCTCGGTCGCGTCATACATCAGCGTCAGGGTCATGCCTTCCGGCAGGCTGTTCTGAATCAAGGGCAGTTCCGCCAGAACGGCGGCAGACATGTCCAGAGGGTTGGCCCCCGGGGTCGGAAAGACCCCGATGAAGGTGCCGGGCTCTCCGTTGAAGTTCACGATGGTATCGGTTGATTCTGCGGCAAGTTCTACGCGCGCAACGTCTGACAGGCGCACGACATCTGCCCCATTGCCCTTGATCGGGAGGGCGCCGAAGGCTTCCGGCGTCTGAAGGGTCGTTTCCATCGTGATCGGATAGGAGACAAGGTCCCCGCGCGTGCTGCCCGGAGCGGCAAGGAAGTTCGAGGCGTTGATCGCCGCCAAAACTTCGGCTGCCGTCACGTTGCGGCCTGCAAGGCGAACCGGGTCGATCCAGACCCGCATCGCATAGACCTGTCCACCCAGAACCTGAATCTCCGCCACGCCGGGAATGGTGGACATGCGCGGACGGATGACCCGTTCGATGTATTCGGTCACCTGTTCGGACGTCATGTTGGGGTTCTGCAACGCCAGATACATCGTGGCGAAGGTCATCCCCGTCCCCTTGACGATGGTCGGATCCTCCGCCTCGGATGGCAGGCGCGAGCGGACTTGCTGCACCTTCGACATGACCTCTGTGAGCGCGACGTCGGGATCGGCGCCCAAACGCATGTTCACCGTAACGGTCGAGGCGGAGGGGCGCGAGGAGGATGTGATGTAATCGACATTCTCCGTCGTCGCCACGGCGGCGGCGATGGGCGAGGTGATGAAGCCCTGGATCAGGTCCGGGGATGCGCCGGGATAGACCGTGGTGATGGTCACGACGGTCTCGTCCACTTCCGGATATTCACGGACCTGCAAGTTGAAGAACCCTTGCAGGCCCAGAAGCATGATCAGAAGGCCAAGAACGGTGGAAAGGACCGGCCGCTTGATGAAGATGTCTGAGGGGCTCATTGGTCACCCCCAGAGACAGCCCCAGAAACAGCATCGCCGGTGGCGGTCGCGGCCGGATTGACGCTGTTGTCGATGGTGGCGGGTTGCCCGTTCGACAGACGGTTCTGCCCTGCGGTGACGACCTGATCTCCGGGGCTGACCCCTTCGACAATCTCGATCACGCCGCCCGAGCGCCGCCCAAGCTGCACGAAGACCTGCCGCAGTTCCAGTTGCTCTGCATCGGCCTCGGACGGACGGACAACATAGACATAGTCGCCATAGAGGCTGGTCGAAACGGTGGTTTGCGGCAGCGCGATCACGCCGCTTTCGCTGGGCAGGACGACGCGGATACGGACGAACTGCCCCGGGGTCAGCTTGCCCTGTGCATTGTCGATGGAGCCGCGCAGGGCGACAAGGCGGGACGCAGGATCGACCCGCGGGTCGATGCCGGTCAGGGCGCCCGGGAAGGTTTCATCCAGCCCTTCGATCCTCACCTCGATCTTCTGTCCGATGGAGAGGTTGGGAAGCTCCTGCTCCGGCAGGCTGAAATCCACCCGCATGGTCGAAATGTCCTGGAGTGTCGCGACGATGGTTCCGGGGGCCACATACTGGCCAAGGTCCACGCGCGGCAGGCCGACTGTTCCTGCGAAAGGGGCCGTCAATTGCCGCTGTTCCAGCACCGCGATGGCGCGGGCCAATTGCGCCTCTGCGGCCTGCGCGGCCGCCTGCGTCTGATCAAGAGAGACATTGGTGGTCACACCGCGCCGCGTCAGGTCTTGCGCGCGCAGCAGGTTCGACCGTTCCAGTTCCGCCGTCGTGCGGGCTGCTTCCACATCCGCCTTCTGCACCACATCATCCAGCCGAAGCAGAACTTCGCCCGCCGCCACCTCGGTATTCGGCTCGAAGGCGATCTCCTTCACCACCCCGGCCGTTTCGACCGTCAGGTCAACGCCTTGGGCCGCATTCACCGTGCCGATGGCGTCGATCGTCGGGGTCCAGTCCACCGGCTTCGCCTCGATGGTGGACACGGTCGCGGGCTGGCGCGGCATGTTGGCGAAGATCTGCGTGATCATGTTGTCACGGAACAGATTGAAGCCGACAAGCCCACCGCCGACGAGACCAAGCAGCAGAATGGCAAGGATGAAGCGTTTGACCATGGGAAGGACTTTCAGGTGGAGGGGACGACGTCCGCTGAAAATTGCTGAACCCTGCATTTACCTTAGCCACCGGAATGTCAAGAAATCGGGCGGCTTGAACCCGGCTTCGGGCCGTTCCCTTGGTGGCCGGAGGCGGCATAGTGCAAGACGAGGTTGATTGCGGCAAGCGCTTCTGCCACAGGCAGGTAACAGACATGCAAAGGAAGGGCATCGTGCGTATCGTTCCCGAACTCGCCGTCAGGGACCGCGAGGCTGCGGCTGGGCTGCTGGCCCGCGTGTTCGGCTTCGCGCCGCTTTCGGGACACGAGGATATGCTGTCCCTCGGGGATCAGTGGATCGCCCTTGTTCCTGCCGGCCCATCGCCTGAACATGGGGTGATCGACCATCTGGCGCTGGCGGTTGACGATCTGGATGCTGCCCTTCGATTGGCGCGGGAACGAGGTGCCGTGCTGGAGGCGACAACGCCGGATGGCCCGCGCGAAATCGCGGAATTCTGGGGCAGCGGCGTGCGCTATGTCTTTCTCGAGGGGCCGGAAGGCGCGCGGATCGAACTCTGCGCCCGGCTCGGCGGCCCGCCGCGATCCGGCCTGCCCGGGCATGATCATATCGGTATTCCCTGCACCGATCTTGCTGCGACCGAGGCTTTCTTCCTCAGTCTTGGCTTGACGCAGGTTGCCGCGGTTGATCTGGACCGCGCCGATGGCGTGACCAGGGTCCGCTTCCTGACCTCGGGGACCGATATGGTGGAACTCTACGAGCCTCCCGCCCTGCGCGGCCGGCGTCTCGCCCCGAGGGGCGGAGGTCTGTGGCACGGCCTGCGTCTGTTCGGTGCCGCGATGGGCACGGGCCTGCGCACAGGCCCGGACGGGCTGCGCGTCACGCTGGTATGACGCTGCGAACCAGATCGGGAAAGGCGGCCCAATCGGCGAAGGCGGCCCGGTGCGGCAATTCTGCGACCGGCGTCTTGCAATAGCCTTCGGTAAAGAGAAGAAGCGGCACGCCCGCCCGCTCTGCCGTTTCGGCATCCACCTCGCTGTCACCGACGAAAAGAACCGGCCCTCCGCCCAGAAGGGAGATGCCATGCAGCAAGGGGGCAGGATCGGGCTTGCGCACCGGCAACGTGTCGCCAGCGACGATGACGCTGAAAAGACCGCTCCAGCCAAGTTGCGCAAGCAGCGCGCGGGTCGGGCCTTCCGGCTTGTTCGTGCAAAGCGCAAGCGGCCGGTCAAGCGCGGCCAGGGCGGCCTCGACCCCGGCATAGGGGCGTGTCAGCCCACCCGGATCACGCTCGTATCTTTCGATGAACCGGGCGCAGAGGGTTGCATGACGCTGCGGATCGTCCTCCATGCCCGTTGCCCGCATCACGCGGCTGATCAGGATCGGCACGCCCCCGCCGATGAAGCCGCGCACCACGGCGAAGGGCAGTGGGGCGATCCCCTCCTGTTCCAGAAGTTGATTGACGCCGGCATGAATATCCGGGGCGCTGTCCACCAGCGTGCCATCCAGATCGAAGATGAGTGCCGTCATCAGCGCCCCGTCAGCCAGTTGCCGAATTTGGCAAGCCGCGACGGCGGGCCTTGCCTTGCGGTCTCGCGCCGGTCGGCCATGCCGTAAAGCCCATACATCCCATGCACGCCCAGCCAGCGCAGCGGTTCGGGTTCCCATTTCCGCACCCGGCGGTTGACCCAGGGCAGGCGGGTAAGGTCCGTTTTCCGGTCCAGCGTCAGGTCGGCCAGCGTGCGGCCCGAAAGGTTGGAGGTCGAAACGCCCACCCCCACATAGCCGCCGGCCCAACCGATGCGGGTGACGGGATCAAGGCCCGCCGTCGCGCACCAGTCGCGGGGCACGCCGATCACCCCGCACCAGGCATGGTCGATGCGGTAGGGGCGGGCGGCGGGAAAATGGCGGTGCAGGATATCGGTCAGCCGCCGGATGGTTTCCGGATCGGGGATGCCCGAAGAGTCGATGGCGGAGCCAAAGCGATAGGGCACACCGCGCGCGCCCACAGTGATGCGCCCCTCGCGGGTGCGCTGGCAATAGCAATAGGCATTGGCGAAATCGCCAAGGATTTCATGGCCCTGCCAGCCGATCTGCGCCCAGACCTCGGGCGGCAGCGGTTCGGTCGCGATCTGGGCGGAGTTGAGCGGCAGCCATTCCCGTTTCAGCCCCGGCAGGGTCGCCGTAAAGCCTTCGGTGCAGCGCAGGATGGTGTGTGCGCTTATTGTGCCGCAAACTGTGGCCACACGTCCGGGCGAAATGGCGGTGACCTCGGTCCCTTCGTGGATGGTGACCCCCATCGCCTCGACCACCTGCGCGAGCCCGCGGACCAGTTTCGCCGGCTGGATGCGGGCGACGCCTTCCACCACCATCGCGCCCAGGACACCGGGGATGTTCACCCGGCTGGCGGTCTGGCCTGCGCCGATCATGTGGACGCGGTCCTCGCCCCAGTGGCGGCGATGGGCGGTCTCGGCCTCGCATCGGGCCAACTGGGCGGGGGTGGTCGCGACCATCAATTCATCCGTGCGCAGGATGTCGGCCTCGATCCCTTCGACGCCCGCCACGCGGATGATTTCGTCCACCGTGCCGTTCATCGCCTGCACCATGGCGCGCACACCCGCCTCGTCCGATGTGGCGAGATAGCGGTCATGGTTCCAGGCGAAGCCGCCGGTCAGCCAGCCGCCATTGCGGCCCGAGGCGCCGAAGCCCGCGAATTCCTTTTCGCAGATGATGATCCGAAGGCCGGGATCAGCCTTCTTCAGGTAATAGGCCGACCAGAGGCCCGTATAGCCTGCACCGATGATGCAGATATCCGCGGTGGTGTCGCCGGGAAGCGGGGGGCGGCGGGTCTGCGGCAGGCCGATATCGGCATACCAGAAAGAGACATCGCCGATGCGGGCAGGGGCGGTCATCGCATCACCTCAGAGATACCAGTCATATTCGCGGGGCAGCACATCGGCCATGAAGGCTTCGAACTCCGCCCGCTTGATGGTTGCATAGGCGGCGGGGTAGCGCGGGCCGAGGTATTCTGCCATCAGCGCCGAGCCCTCCAGCCGATCCAGCGCAGTCCACAGCTTCAGCGGCATGTCAGGATCCGCCTCTTCGCCTGCATTGCCGGTGGAGGGGGGCGTGGGGGCAAGACGCTGCGACAGCCCGTGATGGATGCCAGCAAGGACGGCGGCCATGACGAGGTAAGGGTTCGCTTCCGCCCCTGCGATGCGATGTTCGATCCGCCGCGCCGCGCCGCCGCCTGCCGGGATGCGGAAACTGACCGACCGGTTGTTGGTGCCCCAGGAGGTGTTGACGGGGACGAACTGGTTGGGCGCGAAGCGGCGATAGGCGTTCAGATTGGGGGCGAAGATGGCCATGGCGTCATGGGTGGTGGCCTGCAAGCCCGCAATGGCATGGCCGAGCATGGCGTCACCCATGGGCAGGCGGTCGTCGAAGATGTTGCGCCCTTCGGCATCCAGAACGCTGAGATGGATGTGCAGGCCCGAGCCGGACTGATCGGCAAAGGGCTTTGACATGAAGGTCGCGTCCAGCCCATGCCGGTTGGCCACGCCCTTCACGATCCGACGCAGCATCAGCGCATGGTCTGCGGCGCGGACCGGATCGGGCAGGTGACCGAGATTCACCTCGAACTGCGCGCCGCCATATTCTGCGGTGGCCGCCCCGGCGGGGACACCCTGGGCGATGCAGGCCGCGTCGATCTCGGCCAGGATGTCCGCCCATTCATCCAGCTTGTCGAAGGCCAGCACGCGCGGGGCTTCCGGCGCACGGCCCGACCGGGCGGGACGGGCCGGGGCGATGCGACCTGCCGCATCGCGGGCAGGATCGACGAGGTAGAATTCCAGTTCGCAGGCCGTGACCGGGGTAAGGCCCAGATCGGCGAAGCGGGCCACGACACCTGCAAGGATGCTGCGCGGATCGAACCACCATTGTGCCATCCCTTCCGGCGGGGCAGGGGCGATGAGAACCTGTGCGGTATCGGCCTGCCAGGGCACCTCGGCCACGGTGCCGGGGATCGGGTAGGAGATCGCGTCGGGATCGCCATCGGAAAAGCCGATCCCTTCGACATCCCAGCAGGCCCCGAGCGCGTCGAGCGTGGTGATCCCGGCGCAGAAGGCCACGCCCGAGGTCCAGACCTTCGCCGCATCGCGGATCGGGTATCGCTTGCCGATGGCCGTGCCGCAAAGATCGAACATCACCGCATCGAGGAAGCGGGTGCCGGGATGCGCGGCGAGATAGGCGTCGAGTTCGGGGGGCAGGGTCGCATGTGTCATGAAACCGAGCGTAGCGGGCAAAACCGCCCTGTCATCCCCGAAAACGACCGGGACGCGCCTGGAATGTCGTGCAGGGAAAGGCCGAAAACTCTTTGCAAAGAATTTTCGGCCCGACTCTCGCAAAACTCTTCGGGAAGAGTTTTGCGGTGTTTGTCTGGAAAACTCTTCTGGAAGAGTTTTCCAGCCGTGGCGCAGGTTCAGAAGAAGGCCTGAACACCCGTGATCGCCCGGCCGAGGATCAGGGCATGGATGTCATGCGTGCCCTCATAGGTGTTCACCGTTTCAAGGTTCACCATGTGCCGCATGATCTGGAAATCTTCCTGGATGCCGTTGCCGCCATGCATGTCGCGCGCCCAGCGGGCCGCCTCCAGCGCCTTGCCGCAATTGTTGCGCTTGATGATCGAGATCATCTCGGGCGCGGCATTGGCCTCGTCCATCAGCCGCCCGACGCGGAGCGAGGCCTGTAGGCCCAGCGAAATCTCGGTCATCATGTTGGCCAGCTTCAACTGAAAGAGCTGCGTGCCAGCGATGGGCTTGCCGAACTGCTTGCGGTCAAGGCCATATTGGCGGGCGGCATGCATGCAGAACTCTGCCGCGCCCATCACGCCCCAGGAAATGCCATAGCGCGCGCGATTCAGGCAGCCGAAGGGGCCTTTCAGGCCTTCGACATTGGGCAGCAACGCCTCTTCGCCGACTTCGACGTCCTTCATCACGATCTCGCCCGTGATGGAGGCGCGCAAGCTGAGCTTGCCGCCCACCTTGGGGGCCGACAGGCCCTTCATGCCCTTGTCCAGCACGAAACCCTTGATCTTGCCGCCATGCGCCTCGGACTTGGCCCAGACGACGAAGACATCCGCGATGGGCGCGTTGGAAATCCACATCTTCGCGCCATTCAGGACATAGCCATTCGCCGTCTTCTTCGCGACCGTCTTCATCCCCGCAGGATCGGACCCGGCATCCGGTTCGGTAAGCCCGAAGCAGCCGATCCATTCCCCGCTTGCCAGTTTGGGCAGGTATTTCGCCCGCTGCGCCTCGGTCCCATAGGCATAGATCGGATACATCACCAGCGAGCTTTGCACCGACATCATCGACCGATAGCCGCTGTCCACCCGCTCCACCTCGCGGGCGACAAGGCCGTAGGCCACGTAAGAGGCCCCCAGCCCGCCGTATTCCTCCGGGATCGTGACGCCCAGCAGGCCCATCTCGCCCATTTCGCGGAAGATCGAGGGATCGGTCGTCTCTTCGCGATAGGCGGCGATCACGCGGGGTTGCAGTTTCTCCTGCGCATAGGCCCGCGCCGCATCGCGCAACATGCGCTCTTCTTCCGTGAGCTGATCGTTCAGACGGAAGGGATCTTCCCAGTCGAAGCGGGCCAGATCCGGAGCGTCCTTGGCTTTCAGTTTGGGGGCGTCAAGGCTCATGTCGGTTCCTCCGAAAGGTGCGATGCAGTCTGCCAGCGGGCCGCGAGTCGCGCCATGCCGGGATGCATCTTCTATGGCAGCGATGATTGTGCAAGAATAGCGAAACTTAATCGCAATATTTTGAGGAAATTGCACATGCTTCCCTCCCGCAGGCATCTGCCCGCGCTGTCCGGCCTTCTGGCGCTGGAAGCGGTGGAACGTCTGGGCACCACCACGGCCGCGGCCCGCGAACTGAACCTGACGCCGGGCGCGATCAGCCGCGCGCTTCAGGAGGTAGAGGCGCAACTGGGCGTGCCGCTTCTCATCCGCGACCGGCAGCGTCTGCGCCCGACGGCGGCGGCGCGTGACTATGTAGCGCAGGCCCGTCGGGCGCTGGACCTGCTCGGACAGGCTTCGCTGCGGCTGCGCACGGGCGGGGGCGGGGCGGTCCTGTCGCTTGCCATCCTGCCGGCCTTCGGGATGCATTGGCTCGCCCCCCGGCTCCGGGCCTTTCGCCAGCGGAACCCGGATGTGACCTTGACCCTCAGCACGCGCCTTCGTCCCTTCGACCTGCGGGCCGAAGGGGTGGATGCGGCGATCCATTATGGGCGGGCCGACTGGCCGGAGGCCGAACATCTCTTGCTGATGGAAGAGGAGGTTCAGGCGGTTGCCGCGCCGGATCTGGCGATCGAGAGGGTCACGGGTCCGGGTGACCTGCTGTCGCTGCCGCTCTTGCAGATCGAAAGCCGCAAGGGCGATTGGGGACGATGGTTCGCGGCGCATGGTCTGCCGGGGCAACGTCCGGCGGGCATGGTCTTTGACCAGTTCGCCACGATGCAGCAGGCGGCGATCCATGGGCTGGGCGTGGCGCTCCTCCCCCGGTTCCTGATTGAAGAGGATCTTGCGACGGGGCGCCTTGTTCCGGTCTGGGGCGGGGCCGTGCGGGCGGCGGGCAGCTACTGGCTGGTCTGGCCGCAAACGGGGGCCGAGTCTCCGGCCCTGTCTGCCTTCCGTGACTGGATCGCAGCCGAGGCTGCGGGCAGTCGCGCAGCCTGATCCGCCGCATGGCCTAACAGTTTCGTGATCCTGAACGTCTTATTGTCGCAGTGTGACCTATTTGGAGACGGAAATGTTGGCAGGCGAAGGGCAAGACCTTGATCCGGTCTTCGGCGGGGCGTCGGCGCGTGAGGCTCTGGGAATTCTTTCCAGCCCGATTATGCTGGCGGACAACGACATGGTGATCCGCTTCGTGAACGAGGCGGCCTACAAGATGTTCGAAGCCATCGAGGCAGACATCCAGACCGACCTGCCGCATTTCCGCGCGCGTGAGGTTGTGGGGAAACCCATCGACGTCTTCCACAAGAACCCGATCTATCAGCGCCGTCTCATGGCCAGCCTGTCCAAGCCGCATGACGGCAAGTTCAGCATCGGCGGCAGGGACCTGGAATTCCGCGCCACGCCGAAATTCGGGCCGGGTGGCGCCTTGCAATCGGTCTGGGTCGAATGGAAGGACATGACCGCTGCCGTCGAGGGCAAGCGTCAGATCGAGACGATCATCGGCGAGATCCGCGACATGGCCGTTGCCCATGCCGAAGGGCGCATCTCCGTCTGCCTCGATCCGTCCAAGTATCGCGAAGACCTGGCCGACCTTGCGTCGCGGGTCAACGAGATGGTGCAGAACCATATCGCGACCAAGAAGAAGATCATCGCCTGCGCGAAGGCCTATGCCGAAGGCGACTTCAGCTATGAAATGGAGCGGTTCGACGGGGATCGGGCCTTCATCAATCAGGCGATGGATGCCGTCCGCGACAGCTTCCGCAAGGTTGTGGGCGAAATCAAGGGTCTGTCACGGGCCATCGTGGATGGGCATCTGGATCGGGCCATCGACCCCGGCGCCTTCTCGGGCGAGTTCCGCGAAATCATCGAAGCCTTCTCCGAGGCCTATGCCAGCCTGAACAGCGCCTTCGCGACCATCTCGGCGCAGATCGAACAGATCGCCGACACGGTCGGGCAGGTGTCGGAAAGCAGCCTCGATCTGGCAAAGAGCTCGCAGATCACCTCGGCCTCGGTCGATGAGGTTTCCTCCTCTTCGGAAGAGACCGACATGCAGGTCAAGGCCAATGCCTCGGCTGCCGATAGCGCGAAGGAACTGATCATCTCGGCCTCGCGTGCCGCCGATGACGGCCATCAGAAGATCGGCGAAATGGTCGGCGCGATGGAGGGCATCCGCTCGTCCAGCGAGGATATCGCGAAGATCATCAAGGTGATCGACGAGATCGCCTTCCAGACCAACCTCCTCGCGCTCAATGCCGCGGTGGAGGCGGCACGGGCCGGGCAGCATGGCCGCGGTTTCGCCGTCGTCGCGCAGGAGGTCCGCAACCTTGCCGGCCGGTCGGCCCGCGCGGCCCGCGAGACATCGGACCTGATCGAGGATGCAACCGTCCGCGTCCAGTCGGGCGTCAAGATTTCCAGCGAGGCGCAGGCGGCCTTCTCTGTCATCGCCCGCGACGTGAAGAAGTCGGAAACGCTCGTCTCCTCCATCGCGACCGCCAGTCTGGAACAGGCGCGGGGCGTGGCGCAGATCAACATCGCGATTGGCGAAGTGGCCAAGGCGGCGATGTCCACGTCGAGCCAGGCGGACCAGCTTGCAGCCTCTTCGGCGGAGATGCGCAGCGCGCTCGACTCCGTCCGCGCGGCGGTCGGACGTTTCAAGCTGGCCGAGCGCAAGGGGGGCAATACGCTGTCCCTCGACGGGTTGCCGCCGGAACTGTTCTCGCAGATCCAGGCGATGGTCGCCAATCGCGGGGCGCCCGCGAAATCCGACCTCAAGCTGGTGTCGAGCGACCGGGATCGTCGCGGCTTCGCGTCCTTCTGACGTCAAGAACCAGAGGTTTGACAGGCCGGGTGTGACAGCCCGGCCTGTTTGCATTTGGCAGGACCTGCGGGCTGGGCCGGCCGCATCGCCGCCTGCGTCAGGGATGGTGTTCGGGAAATCATGTAGGGCCGGAGGGACTCGAACCCCCAACCAAGGCGTTATGAGCGCCCGGCTCTAACCATTGAGCTACAGCCCCATGGGCGAAGGGGGTAAGGCTTCGCCGTTCCCCGGTCAAGAGGAGGCGCAGGCCAGAGGTCCGCTTGGCCGGTCAGGCAGTGCCCCCCGCTGTCAATCGTCGCATCACGGCCCAGGAGACGGGCACACCCAAAGCCATGCCCAGGGCCGCCGCCGCGAGGATGGGTTTCAGCGTCACCAGCCCGGCCGAGAGCACGATGATGACGCCCGCACCGGCGAGCGAGGGCCCGATCAGGGCGAAGAGAAGCATGAACAGCCGCGACATGGCATATCCTCCTTTACGCGCGTCCTGGCCTTGCCATGCCATGAAACGGCCTTTCCGGCCTTGATCCGCATCAAGGCGCGGCATCCGGCGTTGCGGCGCGGGCAGGGGTGGTATATGCCGCGCCGCAATGCGGGACAGCGGCGGAGCGGTGCGATGACGAACGGCCTTACCTATGCGCAGGCGGGGGTGGATATCGACGCAGGCAACGAACTGGTCGAACGGATCAAACCCGCGGCAAAGCGCACCACCCGCCCCGGCACCATGTCCGGTCTTGGCGGTTTCGGCGCGCTGTTCGACCTGAAGGCGGCCGGATACAGTGACCCTATCCTGGTGGCCGCGACCGACGGGGTGGGAACGAAGCTGCGCATCGCCATCGACACCGGAAATGTCGATACGATCGGCATCGACCTTGTCGCGATGTGCGTGAACGATCTGGTCTGCCAGGGGGCGGAACCGCTGCTGTTCCTGGACTATTTCGCCACCGGCAAGCTGGAGGTCGATCAGGCCGCCCGCATCATCGAAGGCATCGCCGAGGGCTGCGCCGCCTCCGGCTGCGCCCTGATCGGGGGCGAGACGGCAGAGATGCCGGGCATGTATCACAAGGGCGATTTCGACCTTGCCGGTTTTGCCGTCGGCGCGATGGAGCGGGGGCAGGATCTGCCCGCCGGCGTGCAGGCGGGTGACGTGCTGCTCGGCCTGGCCTCCAACGGGGTGCATTCCAACGGCTACAGCTTCGTGCGCAAGGTGGTGGAGCTTTCGGGTCTGACCTGGGACGCGCCTTCGCCCTTCTCGGACGGAAATCTCGGTGCGGCGCTGCTTGCCCCGACGCGGCTTTATGTCAAGCAAGCCTTGGCCGCGATCCGGGCGGGCGGGGTGCATGGCCTTGCCCATATCACCGGGGGCGGGCTGACCGAGAATCCGCCGCGTGTCCTGCCCGACGGCCTGGCCTGCGAGATCGACCTTGGCGCCTGGACCCTGCCGCCGGTCTTTCGCTGGCTCGCCACCACGGCGAATATGGCGGAACCGGAACTGCTCAAGACCTTCAACTGCGGGATCGGGATGATCCTTGTCGTGGCCGAGGACCGGGCCGAGGCGCTGTCTGCACTGCTGGCCGAGGCGGGGGAAACCGTCACGCGGCTTGGCCGCGTGGTGGAAGGGCAGGGGGTCATCTACCGGGGCCGCCTTCTGTGACGAAACGGGTCGCCATCCTGATTTCCGGTGGCGGCTCCAACATGCTGGCCCTGTTGCGCGACATGGCCAGCGGCGACCATCCGGCCAGCCCCGTGCTTGTTGCCTCCAACGACCCGGCGGCGGCAGGGCTTGCCAAGGCGGCTGACTTTGGCGTTCCGGTCGCTGCCGTGGATCATCGCCCCTTCGGCGGCGACCGCGCGGCCTTTGAAGCGGCGCTGCTGGAGCCGCTGCTTGCGGTCCGGCCAGACATCCTCTGCCTTGCAGGTTTCATGCGTGTGCTGACGCCGGGCTTCGTGGACCGGTTTGCCGGGCGGATGCTGAACATTCACCCGTCGCTCCTGCCGCTTTATCCCGGGCTGCACACCCATCAGCGTGCGCTGGAGGCTGGTGATGCCGAGGCGGGCTGCACCGTGCATGAGGTCACGCCGGTTCTGGATGACGGCCCGATCCTTGGCCAGGCGCGGGTGCCGGTGTTGCCGGGGGATACGGCAGATACGCTTGCGGCGCGCGTTCTGGTGCAGGAGCACCGGCTTTATCCGGCCGTGCTGCGCCGCTTTGCGGCCGGGGACCGGACACCGCTTTTCCTGTGATCCATGCCCGCGCCGGAAGGCGCCGCGGTTTCGGGTGGTCTCTTTCCATTTCCCGCGCCCTTGCCTATAGCGGATTTGCGGGATGAACCCGTGCCCCTCTGGCAGGATGGATCGCAAGATGCGCACGATTACCACGACTGACGACCTCGCCGCCTTCTGCGACGCCGCCAAATCCCAGCCCTATGTCACCATCGACACCGAATTCCTGCGGGAACGGACCTATTGGTCGAAGCTCTGCCTGATCCAGATGGCCCTGCCCGGAAAGAGCGGCCAGGCCGTCCTGGTGGACCCGATCGAAGGCGAGGACATGAGCCTGGAACCGCTTTACGACCTGTTTCGCCACAAGGCGACGGTGAAGGTCTTTCACGCGGCGCGGCAGGATCTGGAAATCTTCTTTGTCGAGGGAAAGGTCTTCCCCGAGCCGCTGTTCGACACCCAGGTTGCCGCAATGGTCTGCGGCTTTGGCGAGCAGGTCGGATACGAGACGCTGGTGAAGAAGATCGCGAAGCAGAACCTCGACAAGACCTCGCGCTTCACGGATTGGTCGCGCCGGCCGCTTTCGGCGGCGCAGCAGGAATATGCACTGGCCGATGTCACGCATCTGCGGGTGATCTATGAATGGCTGGCGGCGCAGCTTGAAAAGAACGGCCGCACGAAATGGGTGGAAGAGGAACTGTCCATCCTGACCGATCCCCAGACCTATACCGTGCATCCCGAAGAGGCCTGGCTGCGGGTCAAGACTCGCACGACATCGGGGCGTTTCCTTGCCATCGTGAAGGAACTGGCCCGGTTCCGCGAGGATTACGCACAGCGGCAGAACGTTCCCCGGTCGCGGGTGATGAAGGATGACGCGCTGCTTGAACTGGCCTCGACCCGCCCCGCCTCGATGGAGGAACTGGGCCGCTCCCGCCTGCTTCTGCGCGAGGGTCGCAAGCCGGAGATCGCGGAAGGCATCCTTGCCGCCATCAAGGCAGGGCTGGAGATGCGGCCCGATGACCTGCCCAAGCCCGATCTGTCGCGCGACCAGATCCAGGTCAACCCGGCGCTGGCCGATCTTCTGCGCGTGCTGCTGAAGGCGAAATCGGAACAGTTGGGCGTCGCGTCCAAGCTGATCGCCTCGGCGGCCGATCTGGATGCCATCGCTGCCGGCGAGCGGGAGGTCGAGGCGCTGTCGGGCTGGCGGTTCGAAGCCTTTGGCGAAGACGCGCTTCGGCTCTGCCGGGGTGAGATCGCCCTGTCGGCTAAGGGCAACGAGGTGCGCGTCGTCCGCCTGTGACCGTTCAGCGGCGCGAGGACAGCGCGTTGTTGGCGCCCTGCACCACGATTTCGCGCACCTGTTCAAGCCGTACGGTGGACAGGGAGGAGGCCACCGTGATCTCACGCGAACGCGGCGTTCCGGATGGGGTGTTCGTCAGCGGCGGGAAGACCCGGAAGTCATAGACGAGGACGCCGTTCTCGTCGATCGGGCGGGCCACGAGTTCGGCATCCCACCAGCCCTGGGTCGGGGCGATGCCGGTCGCGCGGACGATGGCGCCACTGGAATAAGGATCAACGGAGAGTTTTGTGACGTCACTGACCAGCAGGCGCTGGTCACGGGCGGCTTCGGCCGTGGTTTCCACGCGCTGGCGGCGGCGGGCGCCCCCGAACCAGTTGAACGGGTTCAGCCGCGAGTCACGCACCGCGCCGCAGCCCGTCACCAGGAAAGCCGCGCCCAAAGCCAGAACCACCCGTCGTTTCATTCGGTCCCCCGTCTGTTGCCCCTTGGGTAGCCGATGGCGCGGGCTTTGAAAAGCACCCCGCCGCGCGGGGTGGACCTTTTCCCGCCAAGGCCCTAGGTCATGGCCACAGCATCGGAGAGCGTGATGGCCACCCCCGCCTTTGAAGAGATCGCCGAAACCTTCGACTTCCTCGATGATTGGGAAGACCGCTATCGGCATGTGATCGAGCTTGGCAAGGCCCTGCCTCCGATGGACGAGGCCTTCAAGGTGCCCGCGACCAAGGTTCAGGGGTGCGCGAGCCAGGTCTGGCTACAGCCGGTCATCACCGAAGGCCGCTTCGATTTTCAGGGCGACAGCGACGCGATGATCGTGAAGGGGCTGATCGCGGTGCTTCATGCCCTTTACGCAGGCCTGCCCCTGGCCGAGGTCGGCAAGGTGGATGCCCCCGCCGAACTGGCGCGGCTGGGGTTGAATGAACACCTCTCCTCGCAGCGGTCAAACGGCCTGCGCGCGATGGTGGAGCGTATCCGCGCGGTGGCGGCGGCGGCCGCCTAGCGCGGCTCCACCCGCACCTTTTCCTGATAGAAGGCCAGATGGCCCGCGATGGCCTCGGCCCCTGCGATGGGGCGTTCATAGGACCAGACGGCGTTTTCCAGCCGCGCCTCGGGCGTGACGACGCTGTAATACCTCGCCTCGCCCTTGTGCGGGCAGGTGGATTGGCGGTCGGTCGGGTCGAGCAGGGCCATCGCCACATCCTCGCGCGGGACGTAGATCACGGGCGGGCGTGCGCCTTCGACCAGTTCCACCGCGCGTTCCGTCTCGCCGATGATGGTGCCACTTGCTCGCACGATGTAGCGGCCCGGCACGGGCCGGATTTCCAGGGTAAGTGTCATGTCAGCCTCCCTTGCCAAGGCACCAGAATGCGCCCGAGTTGACCTTGCGGCAAGCCTGTGGGCTGGGGTCGGCGCTGACTTGCCGGTCACGGCGCCGTGATCGGCGGCAAGCAGCCCAAGGATGCATCAGATCGGCGCACAGGCTGCCTTCAGCCAGGCCCCGGCCTCGGCGCTCAGGCGTGGTGACAGCTTGGCCAGCACCTCGGCGTGATAGGCGTTCAGCCAGGCCCGCTCATCCTCCGACAGCCGCGCGGCCAGAATCAGGCGGCGGTCGAAAGGGGCGAAGGTCAGCGTTTCGAAGCAAAGCTGGTCGCGCTTGTCGCCCAGGCTGGGCGCTTCCTGCACCACGATCAGGTTTTCCAGCCGGATGCCGAAAGCCCCTTCGCGGTAATAACCCGGCTCATTCGACAGGATCATCCCCGGTTCCAGCGGCACCTCCGACGCGCGTGACAGGCGCTGTGGCCCTTCATGCACCGACAGGAAGGCCCCGACGCCATGCCCGGTGCCATGGTCGAAATCCATCCCCGCCACCCAGAGCTGGAAGCGCGCCAGCGCATCGAGATCGCGCCCCGCGATGCCGCGCGGCCAGCGGGCGCGGGAAATGGCGATGAGGCCCTGTAGGACGCGGGTATAGCAATCCCGCGCCTCTTCTCCGGGATCGCCGATGGCGATGGTGCGCGTGATATCGGTCGTGCCATCCGCATATTGCGCGCCACTGTCCACCAGGAGCAATTCGTTGCTTCCGACGGCACGGTTCGTCTCGCGCGTGACGCGGTAATGCATGATCGCGCCATTCGGCCCCGCGCCGCAGATCGTGTCAAAGCTGATGTCATGCAGCACATTGGTCGCGCGGCGATAGCCTTCCAGCGCGGTGACGACGTCGATCTCGGTCAGCCCGCCCTTGGGGGTGGTGGCGTCCAGCCAGGCCAGGAATTCGACCACCGCCGCGCCGTCGCGCAGATGCGCCTCGCGCATGCCTGCCACTTCGGCTTCGTTCTTGGCGGCCTTGGGCAGGCGGCAGGGATCATCGCCCCAGACCACGGTCCCACCCGCGCCTTCGATCAGGCGGGACACGGCAAGGGGCGCGGTGGCACGGTCCACCCGGATGCTGCCGGTCAGCGATTTCAGCTTGGTTTCAAAGGCTTCTGCCGGGTGCAGCCGCACCCCCGCATCGAGTGCGGCCAGCACGCCCGGGCCAAGCTTGGCGGGCGCGGCGAAGACATCCACCGTCGCATCCGCCCGCAGGATGGCAAAGCCGTGCAGGATCGGGTTGCGCGGTACATCCGCGCCCCGCAGGTTCAGCAGCCAGCAGAGCGAATCCGGCAGGGTGATCACCGCCGCCGCCTGCCCGGCCTTGCGCAGGGTGTCGGCCAGTCTTGCGCGCTTGGCCTCGGACGTCTCACCCGCCAGCGTGACGGGATGGGGAAAGGCCGCGCCCATGGGCGGGGGCGGCTGGTCCGGCCAGATCGCATCGACGGCATTGGCCACGGCGCGGAGGGTGACGGGTGACCCCTTCAGCGCCTCTTCCAGGCGGCCCACCTCATCCGCCGTGTGCAGCCAGGGGTCGAAGCCGAGGATGCCTTCGGCCAGATGCTCCCTGATCCATGGCCCCGGCTTCACCTCGGGCCAGGGAACGGGGGTGAAAACAGAGAGATCGACCTGATGCTTCACCTGCACCCGATAGCGCCCGTCGATGAAGACGCCCGCCGTTTCGGGCAGCACGATGGCAAAGCCCGCCGATCCGGTGAAGCCCGTCAGCCATTGCAGCCGTTCATCCCGTGCGGCGACATATTCGCCCTGATGGACGTCGGCGCGCGGGATCAGGAACCCGGCCAGCCCTTCGGCCCGCAGATGATCGCGCAGGCGGGCCAGACGGCCCGGACCGGCGGAAGGATCGGCGGTGGTCTCGAAGCTCTGGAACATGCGTCTTCCCCGTTCTGCCGCCGTCGCCGGACCAGCCCCTTATCCCGCCCGCCGCAGGCCGGCCTTGGCCCGTTTCTTCGGGTCGCTTTCGAAGAGACCGGCAAGCTGTTCGGTCATGGCCCCCGCCAATTGTTCCACATCCGTGATGGTGACCGCGCGCTGGTAATAGCGGGTCACGTCATGCCCGATGCCGATGGCGATGAGTTCCACCTGCCGCCGCCGTTCCACCATGGCGATCACGTCGCGCAGGTGTTTTTCCAGGAAATTCGCGGGGTTGACGGACAAAGTTGAATCGTCCACCGGCGCGCCGTCGGAAATCACCATCAGGATCTTGCGCGCTTCGGGCCGGGCCATCATGCGGCGATGCGCCCATTCCAGCGCCTCGCCGTCGATGTTTTCCTTCAAGAGCCCTTCCTTCATCATCAGCCCGAGGTTCGGCCGCGCCCGCCGCCAGGGCGCATCGGCGCCCTTGTAGATGATGTGGCGCAGGTCGTTCAGGCGACCGGGGCCCTGCGGGCGGCCCTGGGCGAGCCAGCGTTCGCGCGACTGCCCGCCCTTCCAGGCGCGGGTGGTGAAGCCGAGGATTTCCACCTTGACCGAGCAGCGTTCCAGCGTGCGCGCCAGCACATCCGCGCAGATCGCGGCGATGGAGATGGGGCGGCCCCGCATGGACCCGGAATTGTCCAGAAGCAGCGTCACGCAAGTGTCGCGGAATTCGGTGTCCTTCTCCTGCTTGAAGGAGAGGGGCGTGGTGGGGTTCGCCACCACCCGCGCCAGGCGGCCCGCATCCAGCGTGCCTTCCTCCAGATCGAACAGCCAGGACCGGTTCTGCTGCGCCTGAAGGCGGCGCTGCAACTTGTTCGCCAGCCGCGATACGGCGCCTTTCAGGGGTTCAAGCTGCTGGTCCAGATAGGCCCGCAGCCGTTCCAGTTCGGCCGCCTCGGCCAGATCCTCGGCGCGGATTTCTTCATCGAAATCGGTGGTATAGACGGTGTAGTTCGGGTCGGCGTCGGAATAGGGGGCCGGGGGCGGCGGTTCCAGCGGGGCCTCGCCTTCCGGCAGTTCGGCCTCGTCGCCCTGTTCCATATCGGCGCTGTCTTCCATCGTGACCTGCGCTTGGGATTGGTCCTGCTGTTCCTCCTGGCTGCGTTCGGGCGCGGCTTCGGAGTCGTCGCTCTCCTGTTCCTCGTCGCCCGCGCTGTCGGGGCTGTCCTGATCCTCTTCGGCCTCGCCTTCCTGATCGTCGGGTTCGTCCTGATCCGGGTCGTCGCCAAGCTGATCGCCATAGCCGAGGTCGGAAATGACCTTGCGGGCCAGACGCGCGAAGGCGGCCTGATCTTCCAGCACATGGTCGATGTTTTCCAGCGTGCCGCCGGCCTGTTCCTCGATGAAGCCGCGCCAGAGGTCCATCACATTGCCCGCGCCTTTCGGCATGTCGCGGCCCGTGGCGAGGTGGCGGACAAGGTAGCCGGCCGCAACCGAGAGGGGCGCGTCCTGCATGCTGGTGATCTGGGAATATCCCTTGCGTTCCGCCTCATGCGCGATCTTGGCGTCGATGTTGACCGCCGTGCCGGGCATGGCGCGGGCGCCCACCGCCTCGCATCTTGCGGTTTCCATCGCCTCGTAGATCTCGCGGGCAAGGTTGCCTTGCGGGGCATAGCGGGCGGCGACGCCGTCATCGTGGAACTTGCGGCGCAGCGCGAAGGCATCGGCGGTGCCGCGCGCCAGCATCACCTCATCCCGCGTCATGCGGCGGGACACCTGCGGCAGACGCACCCCCTCGCGGTTCATGCCGGGGGGATCTACCGAATATTGTACCGTCATGTCCGGGTCATCGGCCATGGTGCGGGTGGCTTCGGCCAGCGCCTTCTTGAAGGGATCGGCGGGGTTGTCGTTCGGTTTGGTCATCGCTTCGGGCATCCGGGCGCGCGTTGCAGGGTGCCGCGCGTGTCTGGGGCAGATTTGCACTTGGGGCGGACAGGGGCAAGGGCGGGCTTGGCCTTTCGGCTGCGGCAGGGGGAAAAGGTGCATGGGCGCACAGGTCCCTTGCGTCCGCGCCGAATTGTTCGAAGGGCGGCAGGGGTCCATCTGTTGCGGACAGAATTCACAGCCTCCTCTAGGGAACGGAACAACGCCATGAGCAACCCCAAGATCGCCCTCATCATCGGTTCGACCCGCGACTCGCGCTTTGCCGACATCCCGGCACAGTGGATGCTCGCCCAGGCCAAGGCGCGCACGGATATGGACGTGGAACTGGTCGATCTGCGCGACTTTGACCTGCCGCTGTTCAACGAAGTGGCCTCCAACGCCTGGGCCCCGTCGCAATCGGCGGCTGCCGTCAAGTGGCAGAAGAAGATTGCAGAATTCGACGGTTACATCTTCGTGGTGGCCGAATACAACCGGTCGATCACCGGCGCCTTGAAGAACGCGCTGGATCAGGCCTATGTGGAATGGGCGAAGAAGCCGATGACGGCGATGGCCTATGGCTCGGTCGGCGGCACCCGCGCGCTGGAGCATCTGCGCAATATCGCTGTGGAGTTGCAGATGGTTCCCACGCGGAATGCCGTGCATCTGGGGATGGGGGATTTCTTCAAGGTCCATCCGGGCATGGGCGGGTCGGGCAATATGGCCGATGTCGAAGCGAACCTGCTGCCCGCCGCCACCGCCTCGCTGGATGATCTGGTGTGGTGGGCCAAGGCGACCAAGGCCGCGCGCGGCTGATCTGACCGGCATCTCTCTGTCGGGAAGGGGTGGCGTTTCGCCGCCCCTTTTTCTTTGCGGCTGTGAGAAAACGCCTTTAACGCCCGTGGTTTGGCCGAAAACGGCTGTGCCGGATCCTGTGCCGCAATCTGTGCCGCAAACTGTGGCCACGCAGCGCGCGGTGGCAACGCGTTAAGGTTAATGCGGCGGAAAGGAACAGAGGCGGGTCAGGAGAGAAGCGCCATGCACTGATCCTGAAGCGCGCTGGCCTGCCGGGCGGCGCGGGCGGTACCGCTGTGGTCGCCGTGGCGGGACTGGCCTAGAAGGGCGGCATGGGCGGCCTTGGCCTCGATCCGCCAGGTCATGACCCGCGCCTCGTCGCCCGGCGGGGTGAGGGCGGCGACAAGGTCAAGCACGGCGGCGCGGTGCAGCTTGGTGACATCGGAGGCAGGGCCGTCCACGATCCACTGATGTTCCATCAGCGCCGACATGCGGCCCGCGCAGGTGGCGAAGAAGCGGAGGGGATCGTCGGGAATGTCGGGCTGGGCCTGCGCCGCCAGGGGGGCAGAGAGGGCGCAGAGCAGCGCCGGGACGCGGAGATATGTTTTCAAACCGCCCATGAAAGCAGCATGAGCAGATTTTTTACGCCAATCAAGTATGCAGTTTGAAAACTGCCAGAGCAGGTGCCGGCAGGCGGAGGAGAGGGCGCTGCCCATCGCCCCGCCTGCCCGCCACCGTCACGCCGCCCTCAGATATTCCTCCTCCGGGGCGAATGTGTCGTCGGAGGTCATGCCGACCTTGGCCGCCGCCGAGGCGTTCTGCTGGATCACGGCGTCGAGGTCGCGGATCGCCTCGTTGATCTGTTCCACGCCGATGCTCTGTTCGCTGGAGGCGGTGTTGATCGCCTGCACGAGGGCGGCGGTCTGCTGGATGGCCGGCACCAGCGCCGCCAGTTTCTCGCCCGCCTTGCGGCTGACCTGAAGGGTGGTGCCGGAAAGCTGGCCGATCTCGGCGGCGGCCTGCTGGCTGCGTTCGGCAAGCTTGCGCACCTCGGCGGCGACGACGGCGAAGCCCTGGCCGTGCTGGCCGGCCCGTGCGGCTTCGACCGCCGCGTTGAGGGCGAGGAGGTCGGTCTGGCGGGCGATTTCGCGGATGATGGTGATCCGCTCGGCGATGCTGGACATGGCCGTGACGGCATCGCTGACCACGGCGCCGGTTTCCGCCGCATCATTGGCGGCCATCAGGGCGATCCGTTCGGTTTCAGCCGCGTTTGCGGCGGATTGGCGGATATTGGCGCGCATCTCTTCCATCGAGGCGCTGGCCTTTTCGGCGGCAGCGGCCTGTTCCGTCGCGCCGCGGCTGAGCTGGGCCATCAGGCGATCCATCTCGGCCCGGCGCTGTTCGCGTTCGGCGGCCTGGGCTTCGGCGATCTGCGCCAGATGCGCGGCCTCGCGCAGGTCGTCGCGCAGCTTGATGCAGGCGGTGGTCAGTTCGCCCACCTCATCCTTCGTGGCGACGGGGCGGATTTCCACATCGTAATCGCGATCCTTCAGGCGGTTGACGCGATCGGCCAGGGTGCGGACCGGGCGCATCGTGCGATAGATCAGGAAGAAGCAGATGACCGAGGCCACGAGGATCAGCGCCAGGGTGATGGACCCAAGCGAGGTGACGGTTTCCATGTAGACGGCGTTGATCTGCGCGATGGACCGGCCCGCGAAGACGGCACCGACGATGGCCCCCGAGGCATCGAAGACCGGCTCATAGCGGGTGAGATAGGGTTCGCCGAGGATCGTGGCATCGCCGACGAACACCTCGCCGCGCATCAGAACCGGCATGACCGGGCCTTTCGGATCGAGCGGCGTGCCCACGGCGCGGGTGCCGTCGGCTGCGGTGATGCTGGTCATCACGCGGATGAATTCCTGCGTGTCGGGTTTGAAGGTAAAGTAGGTGACATGCACATCCATGCCGGTGAGGACGGAATCGACGACCGCTTCGCCGATCTTGACCTCGCTGCCATCGCCGATCAGGGCGTTGAGGCGGCCATCGGCGGCGGTGCCGATGGCAAAGCCCGACGCTTCATGAGGCAGGCTGCGGGAGAAGGCCCAGACGGCGGCATCAACCCGCTGCGCCGTCGAGGCGCGCAGGTCGCTTTCCTTTTGCGACAGGACGGCGGCCAGAAGCACGCCGCTGACCACGGCCATCGCAGTGACAAGCACGGCAAGGAGCCGCGTCTTGAGGGACAGTCGGGAGGTGAGTTTCATGGTCCGGTCTCCGGAAGGGGCGTTTCGGAAGCAATCCTCACCTTCAGGACGACAGAATGTCGCGGATGTTTACGGGGAAACTGCGATCCGTTCGCAGGATCGACCTCCGTCACGGGCGCGGGGTTGGAAACCGGGGGGCCTGGGCTTGAAACCGGCGGCATGAAAAAAGCCCCGCGCAGGCTGCGCGGGGCTTTTGCAAGGGGCGGGGCTGTCGCGGCCCTATTTCATCGCCATGGAAGCCGCACTTTCGGGCAGTTCCTCGCCGAAGCAGCGCTGGTAGAATTCGGCCACCGTCTGACGCTCCAGCTCGTCGCATTTGTTCAGGAAGGAGAGGCGGAAGGCATAGCCCACATTGCGGAAAATCTCCGAATTCTGGGCCCAGTTGATGACGGTCCGGGGCGACATGACGGTGGAAAGGTCGCCATTCATGAAGGCGGTGCGCGTCAGGTCTGCCACGGTGACCATCTGGTTGATGGTCTTGCGGCCCTTCTCGGTGTTGTAATGCGGGTTCTTGGCCAGAACGATGGCGGCTTCGGCATCGTGGGACAGGTAGTTCAGCGTGGCGACGAGCGACCAGCGGTCCATCTGCGCCTGGTTGATCTGCTGGGTGCCGTGATAGAGGCCGGTCGTATCGCCCAGACCCACCGTATTCGCCGTCGCAAAGAGGCGGAAGGAGGGGTGGGGGGTGATGATCTCGTTCTGATCCAGCAGCGTGAGCTTGCCGTCATGTTCCAGCACGCGCTGGATGACGAACATCACATCGGCGCGGCCTGCGTCATATTCGTCGAAGACGATGGCGACGGGGTTGCGCAGCGCCCAGGGCAGGATGCCTTCGTGGAATTCGGTGACCTGCTTGCCATCGCGCAGCTTGATCGCGTCTTTCCCGATCAGGTCGATCCGGCTGATATGGCTGTCGAGGTTGACGCGCACGCAGGGCCAGTTCAGACGGGCGGCGACCTGTTCGATATGGGTGGATTTGCCGGTGCCGTGATAGCCCTGGATCATCACGCGGCGGTTGTAGGCGAAACCGGCGAGGATGGCGAGGGTGGTGTCCGGGTCGAACTTGTAGGTGGGGTCGATCTCGGGCACGCGATCGGTGCGGTCGGCGAAGGCCTTGACCTTCATCTCGGTGTCGATGCCGAACACGTCGCGGACAGAGATTTCTTCGGTGGGTTTCATCACAGTGTCCAGCATACCGTCCGCCATCATGGTCATTTTCGCGCGCCCCTCGGGCGTCTGGGATGTGTGGAACATATCGCGGGGGGGTGCAAGGGGAAGGGCAGCGCGGCAGGGTCTTTGCAGGCGATATGGCGCGGTCTGCGGGGCTGGCGCAGGGCGGGGCGCGGCCTTATCTGGGGGGCATGACCGCAAAGCACCGCCTGATCCGCAGCCTGATCCTGACCCTCTTTACCGCCGCGACGCTGGCCCGGGCCGAGCTTGGGGCGGATACGGAGGCCGCGGCGATCTTCACCCCGGCCTTTGCCGCGGCGCTGCCGCTGGCCCTTGCCGGGGGATGGGCCGTGGCGGGGCAGTTCGGGCGCGCGGGTGTTGCGGGATGGGTGCGGGCCGGGATTGCGGCGGCAGGGCTGCTGGTGGGGGTGGGGCTGGTGGTGCCGGTCCTGCTGCCGCTGCTGGGCGGGGTTGGCGGGGGCGCGCTGTCGCTTCTGGCCGAGGTGCCGCGCTGGCCGCTGTCCTGGGGGGCGGCGCTGGCCGGGGCCGCCGCCGCGCAGGTGGTGGCGCTGCGGCAGGGGCGCGGCGGTGGTGATCAGTCGCGGAAGTAGCGGCTGTCCTTGATCTGATCCCAGGCCCAGACCACCTCTTGCAGGCGGTCTTCGTCGGACCGGTCGCCACCGTTCATGTCGGGGTGCAGGTCCTTGACCAGCGATTTGTACTGCTTGCGGATCTCGGCCTTGGTCATGGTGTCGCGGCAGTCGAGAATCTCCAGCGCCTTGCGTTCGGTCGGCGGCAGCTTGCGGGTGGCGGCGCCGCTGGGCTTGGCGGGGTTGAGCGTGGCCTTTTCGCCCAGGATGGCCATGGGATCATCCACGCCCAGCCGCGCCCAGGCGCGACCCTCGTCGGGCTTCTTGCCGAAGGGCTGCGTCTCGCGGCCCCAGAGCCGGTCTTTTTCGAGGAACTTCTGGAATTCCTCATCGGTGGTGCCCTGGAAGAAGTTCCACTTCAGGTTGTATTCGCGGACATGGTCCTTGCAGAACCAGAAATATTCATCGAGGTGGTCGGGCGATTTCGGGGCGCGATAGGCGCCCTGTTCGGCGCAGCCCGGATAGTCGCAGCGTTTCTGCGAGGTCTCGAAAGCGCCGGACATGCCCCTGCGCCCGGTCTTGCGGCGCTTCTTGTCGGCGGAGACGCGAAGATCGAACTCGAAGGGGGGGCGTTGGGTCATTCTGGGGCAGGCCTTTCCGACTCGGAGGCGAGAGTTTAGGGGTTCTCGCAGCAGAGAGAAGAGGGGGCAGCGAAAAATGGCCGTGAGCGACGAAATCATCGAACGGCTGACACAGGCCTTTCAGCCGACGGAGCTGGAAGTGGTGAATGAAAGCCACCGCCATGCGGGCCATGCCGGGGATGACGGGACCGGGGAAAGCCATTTCAAGGTGAGGATCCGCGCCGCCGCCTTCGGCCCGATGGGGCGGCTGGACCGCCACCGCGCCGTGCAGAAGGCGTTGGGGGACCTGAACACCCGCATCCATGCCTTGGCGCTGGATATCGGCTGATTGAACGGAGCTTGCCCCCAACAGGGGGCTGCGCAAGCCTTTCCCCTCGCCTCCGCGCGTGCCGCGCTTCGGCTCGATGGGGGGCTGCCGCCCCCACCGCCCGTTCCGGGCGGCCCCCCCGCGAGTATTTGGGCCAAGATGAAGCGGCAGGGTCTTCATCTTGGCCATAAATACTCAAAAAAACACCAAGCCGGAGCGCGGCAGCGCGGAGGCGAGACAAAAGGAATGCGGGCGCATGCCCGCGCCGCTTTGCAAGCGTCAGACGAGATGCAGGCGGTCGCGGGCCTTCGCTTCCAGCCTGCGGCGGTGCAGGACGGGTTCGGTATAGCCCGAGGGTTGCGCGCGGCCGGCAAGGACCAGATCGCAGGCGGCCTTGAAGGCCGGGCCGTCAAAGGCCGGGGCCATCGGGCGATAGGCGGGGTCGGCGGCGTTCTGGCGATCGACCACGGCGGCCATCTTGCGCAGGGCGGCCATGACCTGCGCCTCTGACACCACGCCGTGATGCAGCCAATTGGCCAGGGCCTGGGCCGAGATGCGGCAGGTGGCGCGGTCTTCCATCAGACCGATGTCATGGATATCGGGCACCTTGGAGCAGCCCACGCCCTGATCCACCCAGCGCACGACATAGCCGAGAATGCCCTGGGCGTTGTTTTCCACCTCGTCGCGGATGTCGGCGTCGGACCAGTTCACGCCTTCGGCGAGGGGGAGGGTGAGCAGGTCTTCCAGCCGCCCGCGCGGGCCGGCAGTGGCGATCTCTGCCTGACGGGCCAGAACATCGACGCGGTGGTAATGGGTGGCGTGCAGCGTGGCGGCGGTGGGCGAGGGGACCCAGGCACAGGTCGCGCCCGCCTGCGGATGGGCGATCTTCGCCTCCAGCATCGCGGCCATCCGGTCGGGCATGGCCCACATCCCCTTGCCGATCTGGGCGCGGCCCTTCAGCCCGCAGGCCAGGCCGATATCGACATTGCGGTCTTCATAGGCCCTGATCCAGGCGGCGGATTTCATGTCGCCCTTGCGGATCATGGGGCCGGCCTCCATCGAGGTATGGATCTCGTCCCCGGTGCGGTCGAGGAACCCGGTATTGATGAAGGCGATGCGGTCGGCGGCGGCGCGGATGCATTCCTTGAGGGTCGCGCTGGTGCGGCGTTCCTCATCCATGATGCCGAGCTTGACGGTGAAAGGAGGAAGGCCCAGCGCCGCCTCGACCCGGTCGAAGATCCGGCAGGCGAAGGCCACCTCTTCCGGCCCATGCATCTTGGGCTTCACCACATAGACCGAGCCATGCAGCGAATTGCGCGGACCATCGGTCTTTTGCAGGTCATGCAGCGCACAGAGCGTGGTGACGAAGGCATCCATCAGGCCTTCCCCGACCTCGCGCCCCTCGGCATCGAGGATGGCGGGGTTGGTCATCAGATGGCCGACATTGCGCACCAGCATGAGCGCGCGGCCCTTCAAGAGGAGGGGCATGCCATCCGGTGCGGTGAAGGCATAATCGTCGCGCAGGCGGCGTTCGAGGGTCTGGTCGCCCTTGGTGACCATCTCGACCAGATCACCCTTCATCAGGCCCAGCCAGTTGCCATAGGCGGCGACCTTGTCCTCGGCATCCACGGCGGCGATGCTGTCTTCCAGGTCCATGATGGCCGAGAGCGCCGATTCCATCCGGATATCGGCCAGGCCTGCGGGATCGTCGGCGCCGATGCGGTGGCCGGGGTCGATGCGCAGGACGAGGTGGAGGCCGTTGTTCTTCAGCAGGATCGCCGAAGGGGCCTGGGCGCGGCCGCGGAAGCCTGCGAATTGGGCCGGGTCGCGGAGGGCGGGGGAAAGCTGGCCATCCACCACGGCATAGCGGGTGACATCGGCATGGCTGCCCTGTGCCAGCGGGGCCACATCATCGAGAAAGGCCTTGGCCCAGGCGATGACGCGGGCGCCGCGGGCGGGATCATATTCCTTCCCCTGCGGTGCATCGCCCAGCGCATCGGTGCCGTAAAGCGCATCGTAGAGCGACCCCCAGCGCGCATTGGCGGCGTTGAGCGCATAGCGCGCGTTCATCACCGGGACCACGAGTTGCGGGCCGGGCATGGTGGCGATCTCGGGGTCGGTGCCAGTGGTGCGGATTGTGAAATCGGGGCCTTCGGGCAGCAGATAGCCGATCTCGCGCAGGAAGGCGGTATAGGCCTGGGCGTCATGGGGCAGGCCCTTGCGGGCGCGGTGCCAGTCGTCGATCTGCGCCTGCATCCGGGCGCGGGTGTCCAGCAGGGCGCGGTTGACGGGGCCGAGCTCCGCCACGGCGGCGGCGAACCCGTTCCAGAAGCGATCGGCCGTGACGCCGGTGCCGGGAAGGGCCTTGTCTTCGAGGAAGGCCGCCATGCGGGCATCGACCTGCAAGCCGTGGCGTTCCAGCCGTTCCATCTGCCTCTCCCGTCTTTGGTATGCGATGGCACACAATATATCCGGCGGCGGAGCGGTCGCAACATCGTGCGGGCGGGGATTTGCCGGAAATCCCGAACATCACCTTCAGCTTTTCGCGCGGAATGAGAATGGTTTGCCAATTGGCTAAGTTTTCGCTTCCGCGACTCGGGTGCGGGTGATAGTTAGCGATATGGCTAAGCATGAACCTGACCTCTCGCTCCTGTTCCACGCCCTGTCCGACCCGACGCGGCGGGCGATGCTGGAGCGTCTGGCGCAGGGGCCTGCGGCGGTGACGGAACTGGCGGGGCCGTCGGGGCTGCGCCTGCCCACCATCCTGCGGCATCTGGCGGTGCTGGAGGCGGCGGGGCTGATCGCCACGGCGAAGGATGGGCGCGTGCGGTCTTGCGCGCTGCGCCCCGAGGCGCTGGTGCCGATGCAGGACTGGCTTCAGGCCCAGCGCGCCCTGTGGGAGGCGCGGCTGGACCGGCTGGAGGATTACGTGACGCGGCTGATGAAGGAGCGCGAGAGATGAAAGCGGAAGACCTGCCGGAGTTCGATCCGGAGCTCGATCTGGTTCTGGTGCGCGAGCTTGCCGCGCCGCGGGCGGTGATCTGGGACTGCTGGACCAAGCCCGAACATCTGGTCCACTGGTTCGTGCCGCGCCCGCATCGGGTGACGGCCTGCCATCTGGATCTGCGCGTGGGCGGGGCCTGCAACACGACCTTCGATGTGGAAGGGAATGTGATGGAAAACCGGGGCGTCTATCTGGAAGTGGTCCCGCAGGAGCGGCTGGTCTTCACCGATACCTATACCGAGGGGTGGAAACCGGCGGCGGAGCCTTTCATGACCGCCATCGTGACCTTCGAGGATCTGGGCGGCGGGCGGACGCGCTATACCGCCGTGGCGCGGCACCGGAATGCCGAGACGGCGAAGACCCATGCCGAGATGGGCTTTCAGGAGGGCTGGGGGACGGTGGCGACGCAACTGGAGGCCTATGCGCAGGGCCTCGCGCGATGAGCGGTTTCGCCACGCTGAGCTTTTCCCGGTCGGTCGCGGCGCCGGCCGGGACGCTCTGGCAGGGCTGGACGGCCCCTGCGGCGCGGGCGCTCTGGGCGGCCCCGTCGCCGGAGGTGGTGGTGGAGTTTCTGGAGGCCGACAGCCGCGAAGGCGGGCGGGAAGTGTCGCTTTGTCATGTGACGGGCGAGGCGGATATCCGCTGCGAGGTGGGCTGGCTGGTGCTGGAACCGGGACGGCGCGCGGTGAATTCCGAGGTGATCTCGCGCGCGGGGGTGACGCTGTCGGCGGCGCTGGTGACGGCGGAGGTGGCGGCGGAGGGCGAGGGGGCGCGGATCGAGGTCACGGTGCAGCTTGCCGATCTGTCGGGGGGGATGGCGGCGGGCTATCGCGCGGGGTTCGATGCGGGGGTCGGGAATCTGGCGCAGGTGGCGGGGCGGATGATGGTGATCCGGCGCGTGATCGCCGCGCCGGTGGCGGCGGTCTGGGGGGCGTGGTGGAATGCCGAGAGCCTGCCGCGCTGGTGGGGGCCGGAGGGGTTTTCCTGCCGCACGGCGCGGATCGACCTGCGGGCGGGGGGCGAGTGGGTCTTCGACATGATCGGGCCGGACGGGACGGTCTGGCCGAACCATCACCGCTATGGCGCGGTGCTGCCGGGGTCGCGGATCGACTATGCGCTGCATGCGGGGGAGGGCGGGCCGAAACATGCCGACGCCTGGGCGATGTTCGCGCCGGTGGAGGGCGGGACGGAGGTCACGCTGGGGATGGTGTTCGATACGGTCGAGGCCTGGCAGGGGGCGAAGGGTTTCGGGGCCGAGGCGCTGGGCTTGCAGACGCTGGGGAAGCTGGCGGTGGTGGTGGCTGGGTAGGATGGGCAGGATTGCCCATCCTACTGTTGAAAGGTCGGTCGGGTAGGATGGGCGGTATCGCCCATCCTACGGATGCCGGATCGTCAGATAGGGCCAGTCGGCCGGATCGCGCACCAGCCCGTGGCGGACCGGGTCGGTCCGGCAATAGGCCACGGCCTCGGCCACCGCATCGGGCGAGCGCAGGGCATGTTCCCAGAACCGCCGCTGCCAGATGCCCGCCTCGCGCCTGCGGGCAAGGCTGGGGCGGACCGCGCTGCGGTCTCTGATGGCATGGCTGAAACGGCCCTTCATCCGCTGCCAGCGTTCGGAGAACTGCACGCTTCCCTCCGCCTCGGTCAGCACGACATGCAGATGGTCGGGCAGGATCACCACGGCCTGCACCGTGGCGGGGAAATCGCGGAAGGCATCCCGCCAGGCGAGGCGCAGCAGGTCGATCCGGTCGGTCAGCAGGGAACTGCCCCGCGCCTCAAGGCAGAGGGTGAAGGCATAGGTCCCCCCGGGGAGGCGCAGGCGGCGATAGGCGGTCATCCCGCCAGGCTCGCAGGTCGGGGTTAAGGCTTTCTTTCCGCCGTCTGGCCCGCGCCGGATTTCCGCTCGGCCCGGCAGCGGTCGGAGCAATAGCGCACCTCGTCCCAGACCTTTTCCCATTTCTTCCGCCAGGCGAAGGGCCGCCCGCAGGTGGCGCAGGTCTTTTCGGGCAGATCGCCCTTCTTGCGCATCTTCGCCATCAGAGGTCGAGGCTCATCTGCGCCGCATCCGCGCGGCGGCGGGGCCGGGGGCTGCGGTCATTGACGAAGCGGGGATCGGCGCGGCTGGCATGGCGTTCGATCACCTCGGCCACCTCTTCGCGGAAGCCGCGTTCCTTGCGCAGGCCCCAGCAGGCCTCGCGCGCGGCGCGGGCGGCGGCGGCGACATCGACGATGGGTTCGGGGTAAAGCCGCCCCAGCACGGCGCGGGCGCCGGGCCATTTCCACGGCTCTTGCAGGAAGGGATCGGGGACGGCGGCCAGTTCCGGCACCCAGCGGCGGGTGAAGGCCCCGGTCGGGTCCTGGTCATGGCCCTGTTTCACGGGGTTGTAGATGCGGATCGTGTTGATCCCCGTCACCCCCGCCTGCATCTGCACCTGCGGCCAGTGGATGCCCGGTTCATAATCGGTGAAGCGGCGGGCGAGCACCGCGCCCGTCGCCCGCCAGTCAAGCCAGAGGTGATAGGAGGCCACCGCCATCACCATGCTGCGCATCCGGAAATTCAGCCATCCTGTCGCGCGCAGATAGCGCATGCAGGCATCGAGGAAGGGCAGGCCGGTTTCCCCCGCCTCCCATGCCGCAAGGCGCGCGGCATCCGGGGCAAGGGGGCGGAGCTGATCGGCGGCGCGGTGGAGGGCGCGGATCTCGATCCGCGGTTCGCTTTCCAGCTTCTGGATGAAATGGTCGCGCCAGGCCATGCGGGACTGGAACGAGGCCAGCGCGCCGGGCCAGCGCCCGCCGGGGCGTTCGGCGGCGCGGGCGGCGGCGGCCTGCACCACCTCGCGTGAGGAAAGCGTCCCCAGCGCCAGATGGGCCGACAGCCGCGAACAGGCGCGTTCGCCGGTGAGGGGCGAGGACATGGCCGCGCGATAGGGTTCGCCCCGTTGGGTGAGGAAACTGTCGAGAAGCGCCAGCCCGTGCTGGCGTCCCCCCGCCTGACGATGCGCGCAGGGGTCATCGGCCAGGCGCAGCGCGCGGGCCGAGGGAATCGCCCCAGGTTCCACCCCCGGCACGGCCCGCAGCGCCGCGGGCGCGGCGACCTGCGGGCCGCCCACGAATGCGTCACGCTGGCCGGCCCAGCCGTTGCGGCTGCCGAGGCGGCGGATGACGCCCTGCTGCGGCAATTCCTCCCAGATCACCCCCGCCCCGCGCGCCCATGCCGCCACGCGCCGGTCACGGGCATAGGTCCAGAGATTGCCCGTCTCTTCATGGCTGAGGATGCGGGCGATGTGGTGCTGGCGGCAGAGCCGGTCCAGCACCGAAACCGCCTCGCCCACCCGCAGGATCAGCGGCGCGCCCAGCGCCCCAAGACCCTCGCGCAGATCGGCCAGCGCCTCGGCGGTGAAGGCCCATTGGCGGGCGGAGGTGTCGGGCAGGTGCCAGTACTCCGGTTCCACGATGTAGAGCGGCATGACCGCCCCCAACCCCGCCGCGCGGGCGAGGGCGGGGTGGTCATGCGGGCGCAGGTCGCGCTTGAACCAGACGAGAACATTCATGGAACATCAATCTAGCCATCGCGGGGGATTCGTAAAGCCCCGCCACGCGGCTCCGGGAGGCGGCCTCTGGGCTGCCCGGTCCCTGCACCCTGAGCGCCTCTTTCCTGTGCGGCGCGCGCCTTCCGCCAGGGCGGAGGGCGCGGCGCGGCTGCGGGCTGTGTCCTTTCGGACCCATCCTTTCGGATGGGTGGCCCCTATCCTTCGCCGGGGTTGCCACACATTGCTTCGCCATGGCACGGGATTACGGCATCCTGCCGATACATCCTGACGGAGGGGGACGTCTCCCCTGGGCCTTCATCCATGAACCGTGCCGCCGAGACCGCCGCGAAAGGCCCGCCGCCGCTGAAGGCGTGGCTGTGGCGGTCCTATCTGCGGGCGGCGCTGGTGCCGCTTCTGCTGATCGAACTGACCTTCGTGGCGCTCTACTGGGGCACGAGCCGCGTCGTCTATGACCGCAGCGCGGGCGCGATCACCGAGATTTCCACTGCCGCGCTGGGCGATGCGGCGCTGCGCGAGGCGGATGTGATCGCGCGGCGGCTGGAGACGATCGCGGCGCTGACCGGCGTCTATGCCGAGGAGACGGGGCGGGCGCTGGCCCTGCCTGCGCCCGAGGTGCCGGAGGCGGAACGGGCGAACCATGCCCTTTCGCCGGAGGGGGTGTTTCACAGCAAGACCGACCGGGGCGGATCGGCCGTCTTCGTCAGTGGGGTCGTGCCGGTCGGCCCGGTGCAGGAGGACAAGGTCTGGCGCACGCTGCGGCTGGACCCGGTGATGAAGTCGATCCGCGCTGCCGACCCGCTGATCGCGCAGCTTTACGTCAACACCTCGGATTCGCTGAACCGCATCTATCCGTGGTTTGACGTGCTGGCCATCTATCCGCCCCGGATGGATATCCCGAGCTACAATTTCTATTATGAGGCGGATGCCGTGCATAACCCCGGACGCGGGGTGGTCTGGACCGATGCCTATGTCGATCCGGCCGGGGCGGGCTGGATGGTTTCGGCCATCGCGCCGGTCTATGGCGCGGATGATCCGGACCGGCTGGATGCCGTGGTGGGGCTGGACATCACCACGAAGGCCATTGTCGATCAGGTGCTGGACATCGACTTCAAGGGCGATGGCTATGCGATCCTTGTCAGCCGCGACGGCACGATCCTCGCCCTGCCGCCCGAGGCGGAGGGCGATCTGGGGGTGAGCGCGCTGCTGGAACACAGCTATGAGGAGGCGATCCTTCAGGACACGTTCAAGCCCGACAGCTTCAACATCTATCGCCGGGCGGAACTGTTCGATCTGGCGCAGGCGCTGCAATCGGCGCCGGAGGGGGATGCGCGGGTCGATCTGGGCCGCCCGATGATGGCGGCCTGGGCCACCATCGCGGGGCCGCAATGGAAGCTGATGGTGCTGACCAGCGAAGAGAGCCTGCTGGCCGCGGCGACCACGCTGCGCGATGAACTGACCTTCGTCTCCTGGGCGATGCTGGGCATCCTGATCCTGTTCTACGGCATCTTCTTCCTGTTCCTCTGGCGGCGGTCCATCGCCATGTCGGCCCGCGTGGCGCAGCCTCTGGCCGAGATCGAGGGGAACATGGCGCGGATCACCGAAGGCGGCACGGTGGCGGCCGATCACCGCTATGGCGTGGCCGAATTGCAGGCGGTGGGCGATCACCTTGTGAACATGGGCACGCGGTTGCAGGCGGCCAATGCGGCCAAGGCGAATTTCCTGTCGGCCATGAGCCATGAATTGCGCACGCCGCTGAATGCGATCCTCGGTTTTTCCGAACTGTTGAAGAACGATCCCGCCCATCCTCTGCCGCCCGAGGCGGGGCGGCAGGTGCAGGCCATTTCGGATGCCGGCTGGCAATTGCTGCAACTGGTGGAAGGGGTGATCGAACTGAGCCGCATCGAACGCGGCGAGGTGCGCAACAACCGCCAGCCCATCCAGATCATCCCGCTGGCCCAGCAGGCGGTAGAGGCCGCGCGGCCCGGCCTGCGGTCGCATGACGTGACGCTGTCGGTGGAAATGCCGGAGACCCCGCTTCCCCAGGCGATGGCCGATCCCGAGATCCTGCTGCGCATCCTGACGCATCTCGTGTCGAACGGGGTGAAGTACAACCGCGCCGGCGGGTCGGTGACCCTGTCCTTCCGGCAAGAGCCGGGGCGTCTGGCGATCCGGGTGCAGGATACGGGCATCGGCATCCCGCCCGACCGGCAGGCGCGGCTGTTCACGCCCTTTGACAGGCTGGGGCATGAGAATGGCACAATCTCCGGCACTGGCATCGGGCTGGCGATCTGCCGCCGTCTGGCCGATCTGACGGGCAGCAGCATCAGCTATGAAAGCCATGAAGGGCAGGGCAGCACCTTCACCCTGCGGGTGCCGCTGGCCTGAGCGGGCCGCTTGCCTTCACGCGGCGCGGTCCATAGCTTTCCTGCCAAAGGAGTGCCCCCATGACCGCCGAACCCCGCGCCATCCATCTGTCCGACTACCTGCCCTTCACGCATCGGGTGGAGGAGGTGGCGCTGGTCTTCCACCTTGCCCCAAGGGCCACGCGGGTGGCGGCCAGCTTGCGCCTTGCGCCCAATCCGGCGCGCCCCGGCCGGCATGGCCTGCGGCTGGATGGGGAAAACCTGCGGCTTCTGTCCCTGCGGCTGAACGGGGCGGCGCTGGACTGCGCGCCCGATGATACGGGGCTGACGATCCCCGCCGCGCTGCTGCCCGACGGGCCCTTCACGCTGGAAACCGAGGTGGAGATCGACCCCGAGGGGAACACGGCGCTGGAAGGCCTTTACATGTCGCGCGGCATGTATTGCACGCAATGCGAGGCGGAGGGGTTCCGCAAGATCACCTTCTATCCCGACCGGCCCGATGTGATGGCCCCGTTCCGGGTGCGGATCGAGTCCGATCTGCCGGTCCTTCTGTCCAACGGCAATCCGGCGGGGCAGGGCAAGGGATGGGCGGAATGGGTCGATCCCTGGCCGAAGCCCGCCTATCTTTTCGCGCTGGTGGCGGGGGAGCTTGTCGCCCATTCCGCGCCCTTCCGCACCGCATCCGGGCGGGATGTCGCGCTGAACATCTGGGTGCGTCCGGGCGATCAGGACCGCTGTGCCTATGCGATGGACAGTCTGATCCGGTCGATGCGCTGGGATGAAGAGGTCTATGGCCGCGAATATGATCTGGACGTGTTCAACATCGTCGCCGTGGATGATTTCAACATGGGCGCGATGGAGAACAAGGGGCTGAACATCTTCAACTCCAAATTCGTGCTGGCCAGCCCGGAAACCGCGACGGATGACGATTTCGCCCGGATCGAGGCGATCATCGCGCATGAGTACTTCCACAACTGGACGGGCAACCGCATCACCTGCCGCGATTGGTTCCAGCTTTGCCTGAAAGAAGGGCTGACCGTTTTCCGCGATCAGCAGTTCAGCGGCGACATGCGGTCCCATGCGGTGAAGCGGATCGAGGATGTGCTTCTGCTGCGCGCGCGGCAGTTCCGCGAGGATGGCGGGCCGCTGGCGCATCCGGTGCGGCCCGACAGCTATGTCGAGATCAACAATTTCTACACCGCGACCATCTATGAGAAGGGCGCCGAAGTCATCGGGATGCTGAAACGTCTGGTGGGGGAGGAGGGCTATGCCAAGGCGCTCGACCTCTATTTCACCCGCCATGACGGGCAGGCGGCGACGATCGAGGATTGGCTGACGGTGTTTCAGGATGCCACGGGCCGCGATCTGACGCAGTTCAAGCGCTGGTACACCGAGGCAGGGACGCCAAGGGTGAAGGTCTGGGAGGAATGGGATGGCGCGACCTATTCCCTGACCTTCGAGCAGGAGAACCCGCCCACGCCGGGGCAACCCGAGAAGGGCGCGAAGGTCATCCCGATTGCCGTGGGGTTGCTGAACCCCAATGGCGACGAGGTGCTGCCGACGACGATGCTGGAACTGACGGAAGGACGGCAGAGCTTCCGCTTTCCCGCCGCGACGCGACCCGTGCCGTCGATCCTGCGCGGCTTTTCCGCCCCCGTGGTGCTGGAGCGCGAGGTTTCCCCCGAGGAACGCGCCTTCCTTCTGGCCCATGACACCGACCCTTTCAACAAATGGGAGGCGGGGCGGGCGCTGGCCAAGGACCTGCTGGCCCGGATGGTGACGGAGGGCGCGGCGCCGGGGCCGGACTGGCTGGATGCCATCGCCCGTGTGACCTTTGACGAAACGCTGGACCCTGCCTTCCGCGCGCTGGCGCTGCGCCTGCCGGGCGAGGATGACATGGCAGCGACGCTGCACGCTGCGGGCGTGGCGCCCGATCCCGCGCGGCTCTGGGCCGAACGCCGGCGGATGGCCGAGGCGCTGGCGCGCCGTCTTGGCCCGCAATTGCCGGGGCTGATCGAGACGCTGGCGGAGCCGGGGCCTTTCACGCCGGATGCACGGGCGGCGGGGCGGCGGGCCTTGCGGATCGCGGCACTGAACCTTCTGACGCGCCTTGATGGCGGCAAGGCGGCGCGGGCCGCCTATGCGGCGGCCAACAACATGACGGAAGAGGTGGGGGCGCTGGTTGCGCTTCTCGACATCGGCGCGGGGCAGGAGGAATTGCGCCTCTTCGAGGCGCGCTGGGCCAAGGACCGCAACGTGATGGACAAGTGGTTCGCGCTCCAGATCGCCTATGCCCATCCCGACCGGGCGGTCGCGGTGACGGAAGGCCTGACGCGGCACCCCGATTTCGACTGGAAGAACCCCAACCGGTTCCGGGCGGTGATCGGGGCGCTGTCGGCCAATCATGCCGGGTTCCACCACGCCTCGGGGGCGGGGTATCGGCTGGTGGCGGACTGGCTGCTGAAGCTTGATCCGTTGAACCCGCAGACGGCGGCGCGCATGTCCACCGCCTTTGACACCTGGCCGCGCTATGATGCCGACCGGCAGGGGATGGTGCAGGCGGAACTGGCGCGCATGGCAGCCGCGCCGGGCCTGAGCCGCGATCTGGGCGAGATGGTGGGGCGGATGCGGGGGGAGTGACCCGGTGCCGGGCATGATCGGGCACCTCCTGTAAAGCCCAACGCGCCCGGAAAGTGTCCGGTGCGCCTTGCGGGATAGGCCGTCAGCCCTTCGTCGAAACCGTGGTGCTCTGGCGCGGGGTGAAGAGGCCGCCGCCGTCCTGGACCTGGCAATAGGGCTGCGCCCGGGTCCATTCCGCCATGGCGGCGCGTTTTTCGGCGTCGCGGAAGGGCATCCAGTCGCGCCCGATGCCGCGATTGCCGCCGCCCACCACCAGACCGTCGCGCGCCACGGCCTTGGCCATCATCTGCGCCGCGCATTCCAGGTTTTCCGAACCGTCCTTCAGTTCGGATACCGTATCGGCCTCGCATTGGTGATAATCCGCCGAAACCGGCGAGATCTGCATGATGCCGATATAGCGCCCGCCACCGCCCGCGGCCTGCGGGTTCCAGGTGGATTCATAGCGCGCCACGGCGGACATCAGTCCCGCCCAGAAGGCGCGGCGGTCGGTCAGCGAGGCTTCGGCATAGCCGGGGCACCAGCTCTGGACATCGGCGGGGACGGACGAGGCGAGAACCGTGTCATGCTGTGCCAGCGCCACCAGCGTATCCTGCGTCCATTCCCGCCCTTCGGGCCGCACATCCCATTGCATCGGCGGCATCTGGCCGCTGGTGGAGAGGCTGGTCTCGCCCTCGGGCTTGACGCAGGCGGTCAGCGTGACGGCAGCAAGGCACAGGGCCGGAAAGGCGTGACTCAGTCTCATCAGGTTCCGTAGCGGCAGCGACGCGCCCCCATGCGCGACCTCTGCCTTTGATCAATCGCTGCCGCGCCTGTCCACGGAAACGAATTGTTTCCACAGATCATCGGCAGAAAACCGCCTTTTCGGGGCGGAGGGCGCCTGTCCGGCGATGGGCTGCCTCGCTTTTGCCACAATTGGACTGCAATTCTGCCATCACTTGTAACGGCCCCTGAACGCTGCTGTGACGGGGCCCCTGTAAATGGTGTGACACTGCCATGTCGCGTATTCTTGCCCGGTCGGTGACAGCCGACCTGTGCGGCAGGTTTTTCAACCTGCTGCTTTTCATCCTTCTTCTGCCCTTCATCCTGGTCATCGCCGCCCTGATGCCGCAGGGCCCCGAGTCGGGGCGGGCGCGGGCCTTGCCTGCAATGGCGGCGCGACGGGCCCAAGGCGACTTGAAGCCCGGCCCGTGACGCCCTAGACAGGCCGTCGAACCGGAAACAGGACGGCAGCCCATGCTTGACATCCGCTATGAGGCCCCGAAGCCCAAGGTCATCGCCGGGGCGAAGGGCGATTGGGAACTGGTGATCGGGATGGAAATCCATGCCCAGGTCGCCTCGAACGCGAAGCTCTTCTCGGGCGCCTCCACCGCCGTCGGGGCGGAGCCCAATTCCAACGTGGCCTTCGTCGATGCGGCGATGCCCGGCATGTTGCCCGTGATCAACGAATTCTGCGTGGAACAGGCGGTCCGGTCGGGCCTTGGCCTGAAGGCGCAGATCAACCTGCGCTCGGCCTTTGACCGGAAGAACTATTTCTACCCCGACCTGCCGCAGGGCTATCAGATCAGCCAGCTTTACCACCCCATCGTGGGCGAGGGTGAGGTGATCGTCGAGATGGGGCCGGGCGTCGCCCGCCATGTGCGGATCGAGCGCATCCATCTGGAACAGGATGCGGGCAAGTCGATCCATGACATGGACCCCAACATGTCCTTCGTCGATTTCAACCGCACGGGCGTGGCGCTGATGGAAATCGTCAGCCGCCCCGATATCCGCGGCCCGGAAGAGGCGGCGGCCTATGTGGCCAAGTTGCGCCAGATTCTGCGCTATCTCGGCACCTGCGACGGCAACATGCAGAACGGCAACCTGCGGGCGGATGTCAACGTGTCGGTCTGCCGTCCGGGCGATTACGAACGCTATCAGGCCAGCCAGGACTTTTCGCACCTCGGCACGCGCTGCGAGATCAAGAACATGAACTCGCTGCGGTTCATCCAGGCGGCCATCGACTATGAGGCGCGGCGCCAGATCGCCATTCTGGAGGATGGCGGCAAGGTCGATCAGGAAACCCGGCTTTACGACCCCGACAAGGGCGAGACGCGGTCGATGCGCAGCAAGGAAGAGGCGCATGATTACCGCTATTTCCCCTGCCCGGACCTGCTGCCGCTGGAGATCGAACAGGCCTGGGTGGATGACATCGCGGCCCGGATGCCGGAACTGCCCGATGCCAAGAAGGCCCGCTTCATGGCCGATTTCGGGCTGACCGACTATGATGCCAATGTGCTGACCGCCGAACTGGACAACGCGGCCTTCTTCGAGGCGGTGGCCAAGGGCCGCGACGGCAAGCAGGCGGCGAACTGGATCATCAACGAGCTGTTCGGCCGGTTGAACAAGGAAGGCAAGGGCGTGGCGGACAGCCCCCTTTCGCCCGCCCAGATCGGCGGCGTGCTGGATCTGATCGCATCGGGCGAGATCACCACCAAGATGGCCAAGGACCTGTTCGAGATCCTCTGGTCCGAAGGTGGCGACCCGGCGGAACAGGCCGCCAAGCATGGCATGAAGCAGGTCACCGATACGGGCGAGATCGAGCGGGCGCTGGACGCCCTGATCGCCGCGAACCCGGAACAGGTGGAGAAGGCCAAGGTCAATGCCAAGCTGGCAGGGTGGTTCACGGGGCAGGTGCTCAAGGCCACCGGGGGCAAGGCCAATCCGGCGGTGGTGAACCAGATGGTGGCCGCGAAGCTGGGGCTCTGACCGGGGCCCCCGATCAAGGCGCCGTCGGCGGGAAAGCCCGCTGCCGCGCGTCTGCCCCTTCAAAGACCCGCCGCCCACCGCTACTTTCCCCGCGCAATCGACCGGAGCCAGCCCCATGCCGCGCCACGAATACAAGGTCATCCCCGCCCCCCGCCGCGGCACGAAATCGCGCGAGGCCAAGACGAGCGAGGACCGCTTCGCGCTGACCCTGTCCAATGTGATGAACGATCTGGGCCGCGACGGCTGGGAATATGTTCGCGCCGAGACGCTGCCCACCGAGGAACGTGCCGGATTCACCAAGACGCGGGTGGTGGAGCAGACGGTGCTGATCTTCCGCCGCAGCCTGGCAGGGCCGGGGGCGCTTGTCGCCGCCCCGGCAGAGCCCGGCGCGCTGCGCCTGACCGCGGCAGAGGCCGTGCCGACCCCGCGCCTCGGCCCGGCGGTGGAGCCGGTGCCGGGCCCCGCCCCGACCCTGGGGCGGGCGGAATGAACCTGGCCTAAGCCTCGGCCCGGGCGGCGGTCAGGGCCTGCGGCAGCACCTCCTCCAGCACGTCGAGATCGGCCCCGGTGCCCGCGCTGATGCGGATGCAGCGGTCCAGCGGGGCAACGCCCGGCATCCGGATAAAGAGCCCGCGCGCGATGCAGCCGCGCAGCACTGCGCGGGCAAAATCGCCGTCGCGGCCGCAATCCACGGTGACGAAATTGGTGGCAGAGGGCAGGGCTGCAAGGCCGTTTGCCCTGGCGATGGCGGTGATGCGGTCGCGCGCGGCGGCCACCTGCGCCTGAACCAAGCGCAGATGATCCTGATCGGCCAGCGCCGCCATGGCGCCGGCCTGTGCGATGCGGCCCATGCCGAAATGGTTGCGCACCTTGTCGAAGGCGCGGATCAGATCGGGCGCGGCCAGCGCATAGCCCACCCGCAGCCCGGCCAGACCATACCCCTTGGAAAAGGTGCGCAGCCGGATCACCCGCGGATCATCCGGCGCAAGGCGGGGGATCGCGTCGGCGGGGGCGAGGTCGGCATAGGCCTCGTCCAGCACCAGCAGCGCGCCGTCGGGCAGGGCGGCGACCATCGCCTCGATCACCGGGGCCTCATGCCAGCTTCCCATCGGATTGTCGGGATTGGCGAGGTAGATCAGCTTTGCCCCGACCTCGCCTGCCTTGGCCAGCAGCGCCTCGGGGTCTTCGCGGTCGTCGCGATAGGGGACGCGGTGGAGATCGGCGCCGAAGCCTGCGACATGGAAGTTGAAGGTGGGATAGGCCCCAAGCGAGGTGACCACGGCATCGCCCGGCCCGGCAGTGAGGCGGACCAGCGTGCCAAGAAGCCCGTCGATCCCTTCGCCGACCATCACATGGGCCGGTGTCACCCCGTGATGGGCGGCAATGGCGGCCCGCAGGTCGTGCATTTCGGGATCGCCATACATCCAGGCCTCGGACGCGGCGGCGGCCATCGCGGCCACGGCGCGGGGCGAGGGGCCGAAGCGGCTTTCATTCGCGCCGAGCCGGGCACGGAAGGGCCGCGCGAGGGCGCGTTCCTGCGTCTCGGGGCCGACGAAGGGCACAGTGTCGGGCAGGCGGGCGGCAAGCGGGGTGAGGCGGGGTCCGGTCATGCGGCGCAGGGAAACAAGCGCCGCGCGGGAGCGCAAGGGGGCAAGAATTTTCATCCGAAAATTCTTGCCCGCCGTTACCCGAAGAATTTTCGCCGAAAATTCTTCGGGTCGGGACGCCCAGGAATTTTCGGGAAAATTCCTGGGCTTTCGCTTAGGTCGGATCAGTCGCGCAGAAAACGGCGGCGGGCCTCTTCGGCCATGGCCTGCCGCATCTCGACCTGCGCGAGTTCAGCCATGATCGCCTTGCGCCTGGTTTCATCCGTTTCGGCTGCAAGAAGATCGCGCAGGCGTACGGCTTCCTTCTTGTGGACGATTTCTTCGGGAAGAACGCCTGCTTCGGCCATGATGCGGAATCCGACGGCATCGCCGGGGCTGATGAAGGCATCGCCGGGGCGGTCGGGCAGGGGTTTGCCCTCGCCCTCCAAGCCCTGCAATTGGCCCTTCAGGCGGGCCTTCTGCATCTGACGTTCGGCAAGGCGGCTGAGCCAGGACATCGGGTGTCTCCTTTGCGCCGAGTGTGGTGCCGATGGCGGCCAAAGAAAAGGGGGGCTGCTCGCCCCCCTCGCCCCCCTTGCGGGGGGCTCACCCCCTCGGGATACTTTTCGACAGAAAGTGTCAGCCGATCTCGGCCAGGCGCTTGAGGGCGGCATCGAGTTTGGCGGCCTCATCCTCGCGCGCGTCGAGGTTGCTGCGGGCCTCGTCCACCACCTCTTCCGGGGCGGAGGCGATGAAGGCAGGGTTGTTGAGGCGGCCCTTCAACCCGCCGATTTCCTTGGCGAGCTTGTCCAACGCCTTGGAAAGACGGGCCTTTTCTTCGGCGATGTCGATGATGCCGTCCAGCGGCATGGCGAAGGCCGCGCCTTCGAGGGCGAGGGAGACGCTGCCCCTCGGGGCAGTGGCGGCCTCGGTCAGGGTTTCCACGCGGGCGAGGCGCTTGATCAGCACCTCGTTGCGCGCCCAGGCCTGGCGGGCCTCGTCCGAAAGGGTTGTGGCGACGAGGTCGATCTTCAGGCCCACCGGGACATGCATCTGGGCGCGGGCGGAGCGGATCTCGTCGATCAGGGTGGTGACCCAGCCCATTTCGCGGTCGGCGGCGGCATCGGCGAGGGAGAGGTCGGCGGCGGGCCAGTCGGTATGGACGAGCATCTTCGCGCGTTTCCCGGTGGTGGCCCAAAGCTCTTCGGTGATGAAGGGCATCATCGGATGCAGCAGGATCATGCAGTGATCCAGCACCCAGGCCATCACCGCGCGGGTCTCGGTGGCGGTGCCGCCGTCGAAGAGGGGCTTGGCGAATTCCACATACCAGTCGCAGACCTTGCCCCAGACGAATTTGTAAAGCGCATCCGCCGCCTGATCGAAGCGGTAGTCGGTCAGGGCGGCATCGACTTCGGCCAGCGTGCGCAGGGTTTCCCCGATGATCCAGCGATTGGCGGTGGCGGTGGCCTGGGGCGGGGCGGATTGGGTGGCGTGGCCCTCCCAGACGCCGTTCATTTCGGCAAAGCGGCAGGCGTTCCAGAGTTTGGTGCCGAAATTGCGATAGCCCGCGATGCGCTGGGTATCGAGTTTCAGCACGCCCCCAAGGCTCGCCATCGCCGCATTGGTGAAGCGCAGCGCATCGGCGCCGTATTCGTCGATGATCTCCAGCGGGTCGATGACATTGCCCAGGGATTTGGACATCTTCTTGCCCTTTGCGTCGCGCACGAGGCCATGGAGGTAGACCGTCCTGAACGGCACCTCATTCACCACGGCGAGTTGCATCATCATCATCCGGGCGACCCAGAAGAAGAGGATGTCTTGGCCCGTGATGAGGACGGAGGTCGGGAAATAGCGCTTCAGCGCGTCCGTTTCCTCGGGCCAGCCCAGCGTGCCGATGGGCCAGAGACCGGAGGAGAACCAGGTGTCGAGGACGTCGGGGTCGCGGGTGAGGGTCTTGCCGGGGGCCATGGCCTGCGCCTCGGCCTCGGTCGGGGCGCAATAGTGCTTGCCCTCTTCGTCATACCACACCGGGATCTGATGCCCCCACCAGAGCTGGCGCGAGATGCACCAGGGTTCGATATTGTCGAGCCAGTGGTAGTACGTCCGCTCGCCGCTTTCGGGGATGATCTTCACCGTTCCGTTGCGGACGGCGTCCAAAGCGGGTTGCACAATTCGAACAGTATCGACGAACCATTGGTCCGTCAGCATGGGTTCAATTACAGTTTTCGAACGATCACCGAAGGGCTGCATGATCTTCTTGGCTTCGACCAGCGGCACGAGTTCATCCGCCCCTTCGGCGTCCTTTTTGACCGCCGCCTTGCCCAGTCGCGCATCATCCGCCCGCGTCATCGCGGCCAGACCCTCGGCGGTGATCTCTTCCACCACGCGCTTCCGCGCCTCGAACCGGTCCAGCCCCCGCAGGTGATCGGGGACGAGGTTCAGGGCATCCGCCTCGGCCTCCGACAACACCCGCTCGCCCCGCGCCACGGCCTGCGCGATGGCCGCCGCCTCGGCATAAGGCACCCCATCCGCGCGCAGGCAGGCGCGGGTGTCCATCAGGCGATAGCAGGGGATGCCGCCGCGCTTGGCCACGCCATAATCGTTGAAGTCATGCGCGCCGGTGATCTTCACCGCGCCGGAGCCGAAGGCGGGGTCCGGGTACTCATCCGCGATGATCGGGATCAGGCGGCGGTGTTCCTTCGGCCCCACCGGGATCTCGCAGAGCTTGCCGACGATGGCGGCATAGCGTTCATCGGACGGGTGCACCGCCACTGCGCCATCGCCCAGCATGGTTTCAGGCCGGGTCGTGGCGATGGAGATGTAGTCGCGGACCTCATCCACCACCACGCGCCCCTCGGCATCCTTCTCGACATAGCGATAGGTGGCCCCCCCGGCGAGCGGGTATTTGAAATGCCACATATGGCCGTCAACTTCGGTGTTCTCGACCTCAAGGTCGGAGATCGCGGTCTCGAAATGCGGGTCCCAGTTCACCAGCCTCTTGCCGCGATAGATGAAGCCCTTGTTGTAGAGATCGACGAAGACCCGGATCACCGCGTCATGGAAATTGCCCTCTTCCCCCGCAGGCGCAGCGGGTGCGCCCGACATGGTAAAGGCCTCGCGGTCCCAGTCGCAGGAACAGCCCAGACGCTGCAACTGCCCGATGATGGTGCCGCGGGATTTCTTCTTCTGTTCCCAGACGCGCCGGGTAAAGGCCTCGCGCCCCATGCTGCGGCGGTCGGGTTCCTGATGCAGGGCCATCTCGCGTTCGGTCACCATCTGGGTGGCGATCCCGGCATGGTCCGTTCCCGGCTGCCAGAGCGTGTCATGCCCCTTCATCCGGTGCCAGCGCGTCAGGATGTCCTGCAAGGTGTTGTTGAAGGCATGGCCCATATGGAGCGAGCCGGTCACATTGGGCGGCGGGATCATGACGCAGAAGCTTTCGGCGCCGGGCCTGGCATTCGCCCCGGCGCGGAAGGCCTTGCTCTCGATCCATTTCGCGGAAATCCGCGCTTCGGCCTCGGCGGCGTTGAAGGTCTTTTCCATCGGCATCGCATGCATCCCTGACTGTCGCCGGGGGTTCTAGCGCGCGTGCGCGGCGAGGGAAAGCGGCAGATGCCCCTGGCCGGGTGTCAGAACAGGGGCTGCCCGTTCAGCGCCTGGATGAAGGTTGCGCCGACAAGGATCATGTAAAGCGCAGCGCCACCCCAGACCAGCGTCAGCCCCCCGCGCGCATCGCCCATGCGCGTGGCGATCAGGCCCCAGAGCGGCAGGCCATGCAGCGCATGGGTGGACAGGAAATGCGCCACCCGCAGATCGCCCACCTCGCGCGACCAGCCGAAGAGGGGCAGGGTGGCCCCGGTGACGGGCGTGCCCACGAAATGCCCCCCGGCCGAGGAGAGGTAGCCCGCGGTCGGCACGGTCAGCACAAAGGTCAGGATCAGGCCGAGCGCGACGGCCAGCTTGACCGCAGGGGGCAGTCCTGTCGCCGGATTGCGCCAGATGGAGAGCCCCATCACGAGGCTGGCCGAGGTCAGCAGCACGGCGAAGGCGCCCATCAGGGAATAGATGGCGGAAAAGACCGGGTGGTCGGTGTTGAAATGCGCCGCCGTGTTCAGGCTGGCCGCGCCCCAGAGCCAGACACATTCGGCAAGGATGGCAAAGACCACCGCGCCCGTGAACCAGCGCCAGGGGCGGCCCTTGCGGGTGGCCTCGGGCATGTAGCGGGCGAAGAAGGCAAGGCTGATCGCATAGATCGCCAGGGCGTAGTGGAACTTCACCGGCTTCGTCCAGGGGCTGTTGCCCTGAAAGTCCCGCAGGTCGAGCGACATGGCCGCGTAGAGCGGGATGAGGCCAAGGATCAGGATCACCGAGGTCAGGGTCAGCGCAGGCGCATCTGTCCAGAGGCGGCGCAGATCCGGGGCAGAGGCGGATGGGGTGGCGAGGGCGGCGGTCATGCGGACACTCCGGTCATGCGGGCGCGGGCGGTGAAACCGGCGCGGAGGATGAGGAAGGCAAGGAAGCCTGCGGGGCCGAAAAGGAAGGTCAGCACGAGGCAGGGCAGGATCAGAAGATGCGGGATGCCTTCGGCGCGGGCGGTGCGGGTGATCCATGCGCCGATCAACAGGTCGAAGGCGAGGTAATGCAGCCATCCCGCCAAGGCGACAGGCGGATCGGTGAAGAGCGCCATCACATTGGCGAGGCTGTCAAAGCCGCCCGGCGCATCGGCCCAGTGGGCAAGGATCAGCGCGGTATAGCCGACCGACAGGATGGCCGGGATCGCCAGCCCTGCCACAAGCCCGGCCAGGCGGGGCGCAAGCGGGGCGAGGGCGAGGATCAGCCAGCCCAGCATCGCAAGCGGGCCGGAATACTGGAACAGGATATGGGGATCGGTCGGCATTGCGGGCTCCTTATCTTGACACTGTCAGGATATGGGGCGGCAGCGGTCTGTCAAGGAAAATCTTGCCAGTGACAAGATGGGGCGATATGTCAGGGTCATGACCGACCAACCGCCCCGACTGCGCCCGTCGCCGCCCGCCGATCCCGGCGCGACGCGGCCCTATCACCACGGCGATCTGCGCGCGGCCCTTCTGGCGGCGGCGGAGGAAGAACTGGCCGAGCGGGGGGTAGAGGGGTTCTCGCTGCGGCAGGTGGCCAAGCGGGCCGGGGTCAGCCATGCCGCACCGGCGCATCATTTCGGCGATGCGAAGGGCCTGCTCACGGCGCTGGCGGCGGAAGGGTTCCGCCAGTTCCTCGCCGCGCAGGCGGCGCGCGAGGCAGAGGCCCCGCCCGATCCGGGAGAGCAGCTTGTGGCGGCGGGCCTTGGCTATGTCGATTTCGCCATGGCGCGGCCGGCGCTGTTCCATCTCTTGTGGCAGTCAGAGCGGCCAGATTTCGGCGATGCCGAGCTGGGGCAGGCGGCGCGGGCGGCCTTTCAGCATCTGGTCGATCAGGTGTCGGCGGCGGGGGGGACCAGCACGGCGGATGAGGGAGCGGTCTGGGCCATGGCGCATGGGCTGGCCGATCTGCTGGCCTCCGGGCGGCTGTCGGGAATGCTGACCCTGCCGCCCGAGGCGCGAGAGGCGATGATCGCGGGCGTCCTGCGCCGCGCGCTGCCCCGGCGGTGACGGGCGAGGGCGGTTGATCCTTCCTCAATCTGCCGTGCGCGGCGTGGCCACAGTTTGCGGCACAGTTTGCGGCACAGAGTCCGGCACAGCCGTTTCAGGTTAGACTGCCCGGTCCAGGCGCGTGCTCAGATGGATCAGGCTTTCCGAGGATCTGACCCCGGTGATGGTGCCGATCTGGTCCAGCACCTGATCCAGAACCTGCGTATTGGGGCAGGCGATCTGAAGCAGCAGGTCGAACCTTCCGCTCGTGGTGAAGACCCGCTCCACCTCGGCAATCGCCTTCAGCCGTTGCAGGATTCCCGCCTGCGCGCGGGGTTCGATGGTGAGCAGGACCGAGGCCCGCAGCCGCCCCTGCCGCGCCCCTTCGCCCAGTTTCAGGGTATATCCGGCGATGACACCGGTCGTTTCCAGCCGTTCCAGCCGCGCCTGAATGGTGGACCGCGCAACCTTTAGTCGTCGTGACAGCGTCGCCACCGACATACGGGCATCCGCCCCCAGAAGCCCGATGATGTTGCGATCCAGTTCGTCCATGCAATCTGCCCGATCTTTTCGTCATTATAACGACGTTTCACTTCATTTATACAGTTTTGTTCGGTGAGTTTGTACACCATATGCGGCATCCTCAGTTGCAGGAAAAGGGCGGCTCATACGCACCTGGCCTGGTTGGAAAAACCGCGCAGGTGCCTTGCCGTCCCGTGAACGAGCAACGGGGAGGGCTTGCGTCTTGTTGGCAGAAAGGATCACGCCGATGGGACTGTCCAAAACGATCTGGACCAATCCGACCGAATTCCTCCGCAACCAGCAGCCGGAGCATCCGGTGCTGTTCTTTTCGCCCTCGGCGCTTCAGGCCGCGGCGCGGCGGTTCATTGATGGCTTCCCCGGCATGGTGACCTATGCGGTGAAGTCCAATCCCGGCGAAGAGGTGATCGAAAACCTCGCTGCCGCTGGCGTGCGCGGCTATGACTGCGCCTCGCCCTTCGAGATCGACCTGATCCGCCGCCTCGCCCCCGATGCGGCCATCCATTACAACAACCCCGTCCGGTCGCTGGCCGAAATCGCCCATGCGGTGGAGAAGGGCGTGAAGTCCTGGTCCGTCGATTCGCGGTCGGAGCTGGAAAAGCTGATCGCCCATGTCCCCGCCGGGGACAGCGAAATCTCCGTCCGGTTCAAGCTGCCCGTTGCAGGGGCGGCCTATAATTTCGGGGCGAAGTTCGGGGCGACGGCGGAACTGGCGGCCGATCTGCTGCGCCGCGTGGCCGAGGCGGGCTTTATCCCGTCTGTCACCTTCCATCCGGGCACGCAATGCACCGATCCGGCCGCCTGGGAGGCCTATATCCGCACCGCCGCAGAGATCGCGCGGGATGCGGGTGTGACCATCGCGCGGCTGAACGTGGGCGGCGGTTTCCCGTCGCACCGCCTGATGGGCGTGGTGCCTCAGTTGGAGGCCACCTTCGACCTGATCGACCGCGTGGCGACCGAGGCTTTCGGTGCCGCCCGCCCGATGCTGATCTGCGAACCGGGCCGGGGCCTGTGCGGCGATGCCTTCACGCTGGCGGCCCGCGTCAAGGCGCTGCGCGATGACACGCATGTCTTCCTGAATGACGGCGTCTATGGAAGCCTGACCGAACTGCCGCTGATCGGCGTGATCGACCGGGTGGAGGTTCTGTCGGATGAGGGCGTGCTGCGGACGGGGGCGGCGCTGCCGCGCATCGTCTTTGGCCCGACCTGCGATTCCGTGGACCGCCTGCCGGGCGAGGTGCCGCTGCCGTCCGATATCGCCGAAGGCGATTATGTGATCGTGCAGGGGATGGGCGCCTATTCGACGGTGACCAACACACGCTTCAACGGGTTCGGGGAACTGGCGCTGGCCACGGTGCTGTCGCTCAAGGTCTGAGACGGTCCTTCGCCTTAACACTGCGTTAACCTTTTGCGCCCCCGGCTGGACATTCCCGGCCGGGGGCGTAGGTTTTGCGGCGACCTGTGGAAGGAATCCCCCATGAAATTCGGCCAGTCGCAGCCCGCCCGTCGGATCGAGGATGTCCGCTTCCTGACGGGGCAAGGACGCTATGTCGATGATATCGCGCCGGAAAATTCGCTCAGGGCATGGTTCCTGCGGTCTGACCGGGCGCATGGGGTGATTACCGGGCTGGATGTGACGGCGGCGCGGGCGGCGCCCGGGGTGCATCTGGTGCTGACGGCCGATGATCTGCGCGCGGCAGGGGTGCAGACGGGGATGCGGTTTTCCCGGGTGACGAACCGCGACGGCAGCAAGGGGGCGGGGCCTGCACGCCCTGTGCTGGCCGAGGGGCGGGTGCGGTTCGTGGGCGAGGCCATCGCTATGGTGGTGGCCGAGACGCTGGATCAGGCGCGGGATGCGGCGGAGCTGATCGAGGTGGAGATTGACGAGCTGCCCGTCGCGCTGTCGCTGGAGCCGGGGGAGGAGGCGATCCATCCCGAGGCCCCCGGCAACCTTGCCTTCGACTATGGCATCGGGCGCGAGGCGGAGACGGCGGCGGCGCTGGCAGCGTCGGCCCATCTGGTGCGTCTGGAAGTGATCCACAACCGGGTGATCGTGAACCCGCTGGAACCGCGCGGGGCCTGGGCCGAGTGGCAGGAGGAGCGGCTGCATCTGGCGGTGAACGGGCAGGGGGTCTGGACGCAGAAGAAGGAACTGGCGCGGATGCTGGGCCTGCCGGAGGCGGCGGTGCGGGTGACCAATCCCGATGTGGGCGGCGGTTTCGGCATGAAGGCGATGACCTATCCCGAATATGTGGTCATCGCGCAGGCGGCGCGGATGCTGGGCCGTCCGGTGCGCTGGATGGCCGAACGCGGCGAGGGGATGCTGTCCGACAATGCCGGGCGCGACCTGATCGCGCGGGCGGAGATGGGGTTCGATGCCGATCTGAAGATCACCGGTTATCGGGTGACGGTGCTTTCCAACCTTGGCGCCTATAACTCGCAATTCGGGCAACCCATTCAATCGGAACTGTTTTCCAAGGTCCTGACCGGGGTCTATGACATCCCCAATGCCTGGCAGAACACGCTGGGGGTGTTCACCAACACCGCCCCTGTCGATGCCTATCGCGGGGCCGGGCGGCCCGAGGCCATCCTGACGATCGAGCGGGTGATGGACGAGGCGGCGCGGGTTCTGGGGGCCGATCCCTTTGACCTGCGGCGGCGGAATTTCATCCGGGCCTTCCCCTATCGCACGGTTACGGGGCAGGTGATCGACGTGGGTGATTTTGACCGCGTGCTGTCGCGGGCCGAGGTGGAGGGGGACGTGGCGGGCTTCGCCGCGCGGCGGGCGGCAAGTGAGGCGAAGGGGATGCTCCGGGGGTTGGGGCTGGCGACCTATATCGAATCGATCCTAGGCGACCCGTCGGAAACCGCGCGGGTGGTGCTGGAGGCCGATGGCGGGGCCACGCTCTATGTCGGCACCCAGTCGAACGGGCAGGGGCATGAGACGGTTTATGCGCGGATGCTGGCGGGGATGACGGGGATCGAGGAGGGCAAGATCCGCGTCGTGCAGGGCGACAGCGATGCCATCCCGGCGGGGGGTGGCACGGGCGGTTCACGGTCGGTGACGGTGCAGGGGACGGCGACGCGGGCGACGGTGATTCAACTGGCCGAGGGGCTGGCGGCCTTTCTGGCCGAGGAAACGGGGGTGGAGGGGATGCGTTTCGACGACCTCGCCTTCGGTGCGCCGGGATCGAACCTGCGGCTGACGCTGGCCGAGGCGGCGGAGATGGCGCGGGCGAAGGGGCGGGATGACCTTTGTGACCGGGCGGCGACCATCACGCTGGAGGGGCGGTCCTTCCCCAATGGCGCGCATCTGGCAGAGGTGGAGATTGACCCGGAAACGGGGGCGGTGCGGCTGGACCGCTATACGGTGGTGGATGATTTCGGCACGCTGATCGCGCCGGAACTGGCCATCGGCCAAGTGCATGGCGGGGTGGCGCAGGGTTTCGGTCAGGCGGTGATGGAAAACGCCGTGCATGACGAGGCGGGGCAGATGCTGACGGCCAGTTTCATGGATTACGCGATGCCGCGCGCCGATGACCTGCCCTTCATCGGGTTCACATCGGAACCCGTGCCCTCGGTCCTGAACCCGTTCGGGATGAAGGGCTGCGGCGAGGCGGGGACGGTGGGGGCGTTGGGGGCCATTTCCAACGCGGTGCGCGATGCGCTGGCCCCGCGGGGCGTGGCGCGGGTGGACATGCCGTTCAGCCCGCAGCGCGTGTGGCAGTGGTTGCAGGACGCCAAATGAAGAACGGCGGCCAAGGGGCCGCCGTTTCTGGTCTTTTCCCGATTGTTCAGCGGTGCTTCAGATCGACGTAATCGCGCTTTGTCTGGCCGACATAAAGCTGGCGCGGACGGCCGATCTTCTGGTTCGCCTCGCCGATCATCTCTTTCCACTGCGAAATCCAGCCCACCGTCCGCGACAGCGCGAAGATCGGCGTGAACATCGAGGTGGGGAAGCCCATCGCATCAAGGATGATGCCAGAGTAGAAATCCACGTTCGGATAGAGCTTCTTGGAGACGAAATAATCATCCTCCAGCGCGATGCGCTCCAGCTCCTTTGCGACCTGAAGGGTGGGGTTGTTCTCGATCCCCATCAGGCCCAGCACCTCATCCGCCGATTCCTTCATCACCTTGGCGCGCGGATCGAAGTTCTTGTAGACGCGGTGGCCAAAGCCCATCAGGCGGAAGGGATCGTTCTTGTCCTTGGCACGGGCGATGTATTCCGGGATGCGGTCCACGCTGCCGATTTCGCGCAGCATTTCCAGACAGGCCTGGTTCGCGCCGCCATGGGCCGGGCCCCAGAGGCAGGCGATGCCCGCCGCGATGCAGGCGAAGGGGTTCGCGCCCGACGATCCCGCCAGACGCACCGTGGAGGTGGAGGCGTTCTGTTCGTGATCGGCATGCAGCATCATGATGCGGTCCATTGCCTTGGACAGGACCGGATCGACCACATATTCCTCGGCCGGGACCGAGAAGCACATGTGCAGGAAATTGCCCGCATAATCGAGGCTGTTCTTCGGATAGACGAAGGGCTGACCGATCGAATACTTGTAGGCCATCGCGGCGATGGTCGGCAGTTTCGCGATCATCCGGATCGCCGCAACCTCGCGCTGCCACGGGTCGTTGATGTCGAGCGAGTCGTGATAGAAGGCCGACATCGCGCCCACCACGCCGACCATCGTGGCCATCGGGTGGCTGTCCCGGCGGAAGCCACGGAAGAAGTAGTGCATCTGTTCATGCACCATCGTATGGCGCGTCACGCGGCCCTTGAAATCGGCCAGTTGCGCCGCCGTGGGCAGTTCCGCGTAAAGCAGCAGATAGCAGAGTTCGAGATAGGTGGACTTTTCCGCAAGCTGTTCGATCGGATAGCCGCGATGCAGCAATTCGCCGGCATCGCCGTCGATGTAGGTGATGGCGCTTTCGCAGGCGGCGGTGGAGGTGAAGCCGGGGTCGAAGGTGAAGACATCCGCCTCGCCATAGAGCTTGCGGATGTCGAGGACGCTGGGCCCGAGAGTGGGTTCGTGGATCGGCAGATCATAGGTCTTGCCGTCCAGTGTCAGCGTCGCGGTTCTCTTGCCTTCGGCCATCTCTCAACGTCCCTCGTTAGGCCGCGCCGAGCGGGAGCGGCGGGTGCAGCATTGCGGCGCGAGGGGGCAGGGGGTCAGCCCGCAGCCTCCTCAAGCCGCGCAATCGTTTCATCCCGACCGATGACGAGCATCATGTCGTAGACGCTTGGTGTCGCGCTGCGCCCGGCAAGGGCGGCACGCAGCGGGGCGGCCAGTTTGCCAAATCCGATGCCGTGGGCCGTGGCGGTTTCGGTCAGGATCGGCTCCAGACCCTCCTTCGTCCAGCTAGCAGTTTGCAGGCGCGGCGTCAACGATTTCAGTATACCACGGGATACCGTGTCCAGCGCGGGCGCCGAGGCCGCGTCCGGGACGATGGGGCGTGCAGTCAGGGCGAAATGCGCCTTTTCAAGGAGTTCGGGGAAGGTCTTCGCCCGTTCCTTGACGCAGTAGAGGGCGCGCGACAGGAGGTCGCGTTGGGGGGGCGTCAGCGGCGCCTTGCCGGTGGCTGCGAGAAATGCCTCGATTTCATGCAGCAGTGCAGCATCATCGGCAGCGGCGATATGCTGGCCGCAGATGTTTTCCAGTTTCTTGAAATCCAGCCGCGCCGGAGAGCGCCCGATTCCCGACAGGTCGAACCATTCCATCGCCTGTTCGGAGGTGAAGAATTCCGCATCCCCATGCGCCCAGCCGAGGCGCGAGAGGTAGTTCCGCATCCCGGCGGCCGGATAGCCCTGAAGCTGATAGTCGCCGACCGCCGTCGCCCCATGGCGTTTGGAGAGCTTCTTGCCATCGGGGCCGTGGATCAGCGGGATATGCGCCCAAACCGGGATCGCCCAGCCCATCGCATCATAGACCATCTGCTGGCGGGCGGCGTTGTTGAGGTGGTCGTCGCCCCGGATGACATGGGTGACGCCCATGTCATGGTCATCCACCACGACGGCCAGCATATAGGTGGGCGTTCCGTCGGAACGGAGCACGATCATGTCATCCAACTGGTCATTGCCAAAGCGCACGGTTCCCTGAACGGCATCCTCGACCAGAGTTTCACCCTCGCGCGGGGCGCGCATCCGGATGGCATAGGGCGCCCCCGCCGGATGGGTGGCGGGATCGGCATCGCGCCAGGGGCTTTGGAAGATGGCGTAGGAGGCGCCCTGCGCCTCTTGCGCGGCGCGGAAGGCGGCGATTTCTTCGGCCGTGGAGAAGCATTTATAGGCCGTGCCGCGGGCGAGCATCTCATGCGCCACTTCGGCATGGCGGTCGCGGCGTTCGAACTGGCTGACCGCCTCGCCGTCCCAGTCGAGGCCCAGCCAGCGCAGGCCCTGAAGGATAGCCTCGGTCGCCGCAGGGGTGGACCGCTCGCGGTCGGTATCCTCGATCCGCAGCAGGAACTTGCCGCCCCGGCCACGGGCATAGAGCCAGTTGAACAGCGCCGTGCGCCCGCCGCCGATATGGAGATAGCCGGTGGGCGAGGGGGCGAAACGGGTGACGACCGGCGCTTGGCCGGGGCGGGCGGCGGAAGAGGCGTCGCTCATGGAGGTGTTAACCTTTCGGAAACCGGTCGGGTCTAGGGTCAGGCGCCTGTCTAGGCAAATGCGGGGCCGGAAACAAGGTGGGCGGGGCGGCGGACGGGATGCGGTTCTTGGCCGAGGCGCTGGCCCGTCAGCACGGGCGGTTGCTGCCCTTCTTTCCGGTCGGGCTTGGATGCGGGATCGGGGTCTGGTTCGGCCTGGCACAGGAGCCGACTGCCGCCCTTTACGCCGCCGTGGCGCTGTATGTGGGCGCGCTGGCGGCGGGGGTTTTGTGGGCCGCAGGGGCGCGGCCCGTGCTGATCTTTGCGGCGGCCCTGGGGATGGGCTTTCTGCTCTGCGGGGGGCGGGCCTGGATGGTGGCGGCGCCGATCCTGGGCGGGGAGGTCTATGGTCCGGTCACGGGGCGTGTGGTGCTGATCGACCGGTCGCAGGCCGGGGCGTTGCGGATCACGCTGGACCGGGTCTGGATCGCGGAGTTGCCGCCGCAGGAGACGCCTGCACGGGTGCGGCTGTCCTTGCAGGGGGATCGGCTGTGGCACGATCCGCAGCCGGGGCAGGTGGTGATGGCGACGGCCTTCCTGTCGCCGCCGCCGGGGCCGGTGGAGCCGGGGGCCTTCGACTTTCGCCGGGATGCCTTTTTCGACGGGCTGGGGGCGGTCGGCTATACGCGGCACCCCGCTCTTTTGTGGGAGGAGGCAGCGCCGGGGGAGGCGCGCATCGGGCGGTTGCGGGCCTATCTTTCCGGCGCGATCCGGGCCGCCATTCCGGGCGATGCCGGGGCCTTTGCGGCGGGGGTGATGACGGGGGATCGGTCGGGGCTTTCGGTGGAGGCGGTGGCGGCGCTGCGGGATTCTTCGCTGGCGCATCTGCTGGCGATTTCGGGGATGAACATGGCCTTTCTGACGGCCTTCGTCTTTGCGCTGCTGCGGTTCGGGCTGGCCCTGATCCCGCCCGCCGCCCTGCGGGTGAACGGCAAGAAGATCGCGGCGGTGGTCGCCCTGGGCGCGGCGCTGTTCTACCTCTTGCTGTCCGGGGCGAATGTCGCGACGGAGCGGGCCTTCATCATGGTGGCGGTGATGCTGGGAGCGGTGCTCATGGACCGCCGCGCGATCACGCTGCGGTCGGTTGCGGTGGCCGGGACGGTGATCCTGTTCTGGCAGCCCGAGGCGCTGTTGTCGCCGGGGTTCCAGATGAGCTTTGCCGCCACCATTGCGCTCATCCTCGGGTTCGGCTGGTGGGCCGAGCGGATGGCACGGCGGCAATGGTCGCGGGGCGCGCAATTCGTGGCGACGCTGGTCCTGTCATCCCTGCTTGGCGGCCTTGCCACGGCGCCCTTTGCGGCGGCGCATTTCAACCGGTTCACGGATTATGGGCTGATTGCCAATCTGCTGACCGGGCCGGTGATGGCGGCGGTGGTGATGCCTGCGGGGGTGATGGCCGCGCTCTTGTGGCCGTTCGGGCTGGCGCCAATGGCGCTCTGGGTGCTGGAGATGGGCTGCCGCTGGATCCTGTTTGTGGCGCATGAGGTGGCGCGGTTGGAAGGGGCGGTGACGGCGATCCCGGCCCCGCCGGGGGCGGTGCTGCCGGTGCTGACGCTGGGCCTGTGCTGGTTGTGCTTCTGGCAGGGGCGGGCGCGGTGGGCGGGGGTGGCGCCGGTGATGGTGGCGTTGGTGCTGTGGATGCAGGGGGCGCGGCCCACGGTCCTGATCGGGGGGGAGGGGGTTGTCGGTGTGATGGGGCCGGAGGGGCGGGCGCTGTCGGCGGCGCGGGGGGATGGGTTCATGCTGCGCAACTGGCTGGAGAATGACGGCGATCTGGCAAGGCAGGCGGTGGCGGCGGGGCGTGCGGGCTTTGCCGAGGGGCCGATGGGCGCGGTCTTTGCTCTGGGGACGGGGACGGGGGTGATCCTGTCGCGCCCCGAACAGGCCGAGGCGGCCTGTCGCGCCCATGCCATCGTGGTCATGGAGGCGGGGCCCTTGCCCCAAGGAGCGTGCCTCGCGGTGACACCGGAGCGGTTGCGCCGGAGCGGCACCCTGGCGGTGATGGTGACGGGGGATGGAATGGCGCTGCGTGTCACCCATCCGGGGCGCAGGCTGTGGTCGCGGGACGGGGTGGATGACCCCGCCCGCTTTTTCGCGGCGGGTCAGTAGGTGCGGATCAGGCCGACGAGGCGCCCTTGCACGCGGACGGCGTGATCCGGGAAGACGCGGGTTTCATAGGCGGGGTTCGCCGCCTCCAGCGCGATCATGCTGCCACGGCGGCGGAAGCGTTTCAGCGTCGCTTCATGGTCTTCCACCAGCGCGACGACGATATCGCCGTTTTCGGCGGTGGATTGTTCGCGGATCACGACGATGTCGCCATCGTTGATGCCCGCCTCGATCATCGAGTCCCCCTTCACCTCCAGCGCGTAGTGATGGCCGCGCCCTGACAGCATGGAGCCCGGCACGGCGATGTGGTGGGACACCTCGGCAATCGCCTCGATCGGGACGCCGGCGGCGATACGGCCCATCACGGGCAGTTCGAGCGCATGGACCGCCTCGACCGGCAGGGCGTTGCGCGGCGCTTCGGCCTTGGCCCCTTCGATGACGCGGGGCTTGAAGCCCGGTTTTTCCATCGCCTCGGGCAGCTTGACGATTTCCAGCGCACGGGCGCGGTGGGCGAGGCGGCGGATGAAGCCGCGCTCCTCCAGCGCCGTGATCAGGCGGTGGATGCCGGATTTTGAGCGCAGGTCGAGCGCCTCTTTCATTTCGTCGAAGGATGGCGGGACGCCGTCGGCATCCATGCGGGTCTTGATGAAATCAAGAAGTTCCAGTTGTTTCCGGGTCAGCATCAGGCCCCTCCATCACCGAACAGTTGGTTCAATGTTCTACCTGTGTTCCCGTTTTGTGTCAACCGGAACGGCAGGCAGCGTCAGAGGGGGATGTAGTCGACCTCGGTTCCTGCGGGGCGCGGGCCATCGCCCAGCGGGCGGATCAGGAGGGCATCCGCCTCGGTCAGGATGGTGATGAGGGCGCTGTCCTGCCTGTCGAAGGGCGTGATGCGGGGCAGGCCCGTGCCGGGGGCAAGGCGGGCGCGCATGTAATGCGCGCGGGGACCGGTGGGGCCGACATCGGCGCCAAGCGTGGCGCGGGCTGTGGCGGGCGGGGTCTGCCCCAGGCCAAGCAGCGCGCGCACCATCGGCAACAGGAACAGATGCCCGCAGACGATGGAGGAGACGGGATTGCCTGGCAGGCCCAGCATCGGGATGCCGCGCAACCGGCCTGCCATCAGCGGTTTGCCGGGGCGCATGGCGATCTTGTAGAAGGCGCGTTCCATCCCCATGCTTTCGGCCACGCGGCCGACGAGATCGTGGTCGCCGACCGAGGCGCCGCCGATGGTGACCACCAGATCGGCCCCTTCGGCGAGGGAGAGGACGGTGAAGAGTTCCGCCTCCGTGTCGCGGGCGATGGGGAGGAGGCGGGCCTGTGCCCCCTCGGCCTCCACCAGCGCGGCGAGGGTGTAGCTGTTCGAGGCGATGATCTGGTCATCGCGCGGGGTTTCGCCGGGCATCACCAGCTCATCCCCCGTGGGGATGATGGCGACGACGGGGCGGCGCGTGACCGGCACCTCGGCGATGTTCATCGCGGCGAGAAGGGCGAGGTCGTTGGGGCGCAGGCGGCGGGGGGTGACGGTGGCGCCTGCGCGGAAATCCTGCCCGGCGGGGCGGATATGGGTGGCGGCATCGGCCCCTTCGCGGAGCGTGATGTGGTCACCGTCGCGGATGACATCTTCCTGAATGACGACGCGGGTCGCGCCATCGGGGATGGGGGCACCGGTGAAGATGCGGACGGCCTGGCCGGGGGCGATGGTTCCGGTCCAGGCATGGCCAGCGCCCGCCTCGCCGATCACGGCGAAGCTGTCACCGGGGGACGGGTCGCCTTGCAGGGCATAGCCATCCATGGCAGATGCGGGGAAGGGCGGCTGGTCGCGGGTGGCGGCGACGGGCTGCGCAAGGACGCGGCCCGCGGCATGGCGCAGGGCAACGGTTTCCGCCTCCAGCGGGCGGGTGAGGGCGAAGCATTTCGCCAGCGCCTCTTCAACGGAAATCATGGCGCGGCCTCGAACCTGCCGGACTTGCCGCCATCCTTCATCAGAAGGCGGAGGCCCTCGATCCGCATGCCCTTTTCGGCGGCCTTCAGCATGTCGTAAATCGTCAGACAGGCGATGGAGACGGCGGTGAGCGCCTCCATCTCTACCCCCGTCTGGCCGCTGGTGCGGACGGTGGCGGTGACGATGACGCCGGGAAGGCCGGGGTCGGGCGTCAGGTCCAGCGCGACCTTGGTGATGGGCAGGGGGTGGCAGAGCGGGATGAGGTCGGCAGTGCGTTTGGCCCCCATGATGCCCGCAAGGCGCGCGACGCCCAGCACATCGCCCTTCTTCGCGCGGCCTTCGGTGACAAGGGCCAGCGTTTCCGCCGTCATCACCACGCGGCCCTCGGCAATTGCGGTCCGGTCGGTCACGGGCTTGGCCGAGACATCGACCATATGCGCATCGCCCTTGTCGTCGAAATGGGTGAGGGGCGAGGTCATGCGGCCTACCTGCTGCCGGTCAGGGGGCGGGAGAGGATGGTGCGCGTTGCGGCCTCCACATCCTTTTGCCGCATCAGGCTTTCGCCGATGAGGAAGCAGCGCGCGCCGAAGCGGGCGAGATCGGCCAGATCGTCGGGCGTGTAAAGTCCGCTTTCCGAGATGATGAGACGGTCTTCCGGCACGCGGCGGGCCAGATCGCGGGTCGTGTCGAGCGTGACCTCGAACGTGTGCAGATTGCGGTTGTTGATGCCGATCAGGGGCGACTTCAGCAAGGCGGCCCGGTCAAGTTCGGCCCGGTCATGCACCTCGATCAGCACATCCATGCCCCAGGCGAAGGCGGCCTCTTCCAGTTCGGCCGCCTGCGTGTCGGTCAGCGAGGCCATGATGAGAAGGATGCAATCGGCGTGCAGCCCCCGCGCCTCAACGATCTGGTAGGGATCGTAGATGAAATCCTTGCGCAGGCAGGGAAGATCCGTCGCCTGATGCGCGGCGGTGAGATAGCTGTCATCCCCCTGGAAGCTTGGCCCGTCGGTGAGGACGGAAAGGCAGGTCGCCCCCCCGGCCTCATAGGCGCGGGCGAGGGCGGGCGGGTCGAAATCGGGGCGGATCAGGCCCTTGGAGGGGCTTGCCTTCTTGATTTCGGCGATCAGGCCGTATCCCGTCTGAGCGGCCTCTGTCAAAGCGCGGGCAAAGCCGCGCGGGGCGGGGGCGGCATTGGCGGCCTCTTCAAGATCGGCAAGTGAGCGCTGCGCCTTGCGGGCGGCGACTTCTTCCAGCTTGTAGGCCTTGATGCGTTCGAGAATGGTGCTCATGCCATGTCCCTAGCGGGTGGTGGGTGGGAAGGGAAGGCCCCGGCGGGGACTTACCCCCCTGTGGTGATGCGGGCGACAGCGGCCACCTTGGCGCGGGCGGCGCCGCTGTCGATGGCGGCGGCGGCCTTGTCCACGCCATCGCGCAGGGTAGCGGCCTTGTCCGCCACCACAAGCGCGGCGGCGGCGTTGAGCAGGACCGCGTCACGATAGGCGCCCCGTTCCCCATCCAGCAGAGCCCGAAAGGCCTGTGCGTTTTCCGACGGCGTCCCGCCCAGAATGGACTCGAAGGGGTGATAGGGCAGCCCGGCATCCTCTGGCCCGATCTCGAATTCGCGGATCGTGCCGCCTTCCAGCGCAACGACTTGCGACCGGGCGGCGATGGAAAGCTCATCCGTTCCGTCCCCGCCATGCACGAGCCAGGCGCGTTCCGAGCCGAGCGCCAGCAGGGTTTCGGCCATCGGGCGCAAGAGGCGCGGCGCAAAGGCCCCTGTCAATTGCCGCTTGGCCCCGGCAGGGTTGGTGAGCGGGCCGAGGATGTTGAAGATGGTGCGGGTGCCAAGTTCCATCCGCACCGGGCCGACATGGCGCATGGCAGGGTGGTGCATGGGGGCCATCATGAAGCCGATGCCCGCCTCTGCGAGGCAACGCTCCACCACATCGGGGCCGACCATGACGTTGAGGCCCAGTTCCGTCAGCGCATCGGCAGAGCCCGACTTGGAGGACAGGTTGCGGTTGCCATGCTTGGCCACCGGCACGCCCGCCCCCGCCACGACAAAGGCCGCGGCCGTGGAGATGTTGAGCGTGCCCTTCCCGTCGCCGCCCGTGCCGACGATATCCATCGCGCCGGGGGGCGCGGTGACGCGGTTGCATTTCGACCGCATCACGCTGGCGGCGGCGGCATATTCATCGACCGTCTCGCCCCGCGTGCGCAGCGCCATCAGGAAGCCGCCCATCTGGGCGGGGGTGCCCTCGCCGTTGAAGAGCGCCTCGAAGGCCGTCTGGGCCTCGGCCCGCGTCAGGGCGCGTTCGGCGGCGATGCCGATCAGGGGGCGGAGCGCGTCGCTCATGCCGGCACCGCGGCGGCCTTGGCCTCATCCAGGAAGTTGCGCAGCAGCTGGTGCCCGTGTTCCGAGGCGATGCTTTCCGGGTGGAACTGCACGCCTTCGATCAGCCTGTCCTTGTGGCGCAGGCCCATGATGGTGCCGTCCTCCAGCCAGGCCGTGACGTCAAGGCAATCGGGCAGGGTGGCGCGGTCCACGATCAGCGAATGGTAGCGGGTGGCGAGGAAGGGCGAAGGCAGGCCGCGGAAGACGCCTTTGCCCGCATGGTGCATCGCGCCCATCTTGCCATGCACGATTTCGTGGCAGCGGATGACCTTGCCGCCGAAGGCCTCGCCGATCGTCTGATGGCCCAGGCAGACGCCGAGGAGGGGGATGCGCGCCTCTGACGCCGCCATCGTCAGGGGCAGGCAGATGCCCGCCTGTGCCGGGTCGCAGGGGCCGGGGGAAAGGACGATGGCCTCGGGCCGCAGGGCCAGCACGGCCTGCACGTCCAGCGCATCGTTGCGCTTCACGACGACCTCGGCCCCCAACTCGCCCAGATAATGGACGAGGTTGTAGGTGAAGCTGTCATAGTTGTCGATCAGAAGCAGCATCTTGCAGGGCCTTGCCGGATAGGGGATGAACCCGCGAAAGGGTCGGGCTATACATGGGCCGAGCGCAAGAGGGGCGTCAAGTGATACTGGCACCCCCAAGGCCCGCAAAGGGCCGCAGGGAAGAGGAGTGCAGGCGGTGATCCGGGGCTTCGTGACGGGCGTGATCTGGGGGGGCGTGGTGGCGGCGGCGGGCCTCGCCGTGATGTCTCAGGTGGCACCTCTGCCGCAGGCGGCGGGCGATATCCCGCCGGATGCTGCTGAGGCTGCACCCGAGGCGGTGGCCGTGCCCGAGGTGGCGGAACCGGAGGAGAAGCCGGAAATCCTTCAGAAGGGACCGGAGCCCGCCGCAGAGGCAGAGCCCGGCCCGGAAGAGGCCGAAGCCGCGCCGCAGGATGGCAGCGCCGCAGAAACCGATGCGCCGCCAGCGGCCGAGGCGCAAGCCGTTGAGCCACCAGTGGAAATCATCGCGGCCGCGCCGACGGCCCCGGCTGCGACGCCGTCCGCCGATGCGGTTCCGACTCCCTCCACGACTGCGCCTTCGGCCCCCGCGCAGCCCGAGACGGCCGCGCCCTCGGCCACCGTGCCCGAGCCGACGGCCGAGCCGAGCCCGGCCCCGCTTCCGGCGCCGCCCTTGGTGCCGATGGGCGAGGCGGCCCCGGCCCCGGCGGAAGCCCCGCCCGCCGCTGCCCCGGCCCCGCAGGAAGAGGCCCTGCTCAGCCCCGCCCCGGAACCGGAGGCGGAGCTGCCGCCGCTGATGATCGTTCCCGATGCGCCGGACGGGGCGGAGGGGCAGGCGCAACTGCCGCCCGAAGGCACGATTCAGGGGAATGCGGAAGGGGTGACGACCGACCGGCTGCCCCGGATCGGCGATGCGCCGGAGACCGCGCCCGAGGCGGAGGCAGAGATCGCCGAACAGGGGACAACGCCGCTGGAACTGTTTGCCCGCGCCTTTGACAATCCGGAGGGCAAGCCGCTTTTCGCGCTGCTCCTGATCGACGAGGGGGCCGATCCGGCGCTGCGGGCGGAACTGGCGGAACTGCCCTTCCCGGTGACCTTCGTCCTTGATCCGCTGAAGCCGGAAACTGCTGCGGCTGCAAGGGTTTACCGGGATGCCGGGCAGGAGGTGGCGATGCTGGCGACAGGCCTTCCGGCGGGGGCGACGGCGGCGGATATGGAGCAGAGCTTCCAGGCGCTGGACCTGGCCCTGCCCGAGGCGGTGGCGGTGGTCGATGCGCCTCTGGGCGGGTTCCAGGACGATCTGGTGCTGGCGCGGCAGGCGGTGCCGATCGTGGCCGCACAGGGGCGGGGGCTGGTCACCTATGACCGGGGCCTGAACCCCGCGGATCAGGTGGCGCGGCGCGAGGGCGTGCCGGCGGCGGTGATCTTCCGGGTCCTTGATTCCGAAGGGGAATCCGTCCCCAAGATGCGCAACTACCTGGATCGTGCGGCCTTCAAGGCGGCGCAGGAGGGGCGGGTCGTGGTGATCGGCCGGGCAAGGCCGGAGACGGTGGCGGCGATCCTGGAATGGACGGTGGAGGGGCGGGGGGCGAGTGTGGCGCTGGCGCCGGTGAGCGCGGTGCTGGATCGGCCCGCAAACAACTGAGAACGCTGGATTTACCTGGCCGGCGAGGCGAAAACCGCCGTGCCGCATCCTGTGCCGCATTCTGTGCCGCAAACTGTGGCCACGCAGCGTACGCTCATCCCCCGTTAAGGTAAACGCGGGGGGGAGGGGCCTGAAACTTCCCTCTGGCCGACAGCCGCCGGTTCATCCCGCATTAAGGTTAACGCCCCCCCCCAGAGGGGTTTCCCAACCCCATCTCCGGCCTCCCGACCCATCCGCTCCCCTCTGCTGTCTTCACGCTTCCTTAACCCGCCAAGGGGAGGATGGCCCTGCGGTACAGGGAGGGATCCCGATGACCGTGACAGGAAGTGGCACCCCGTCCGGCTGCATCGGGCGGGGTGTTCCGCATGACGGGCCCTGTCACTTTCTGTCGAAAAATATCCTCGGGGGGTGAGGAGCGCAGCGACGAGGGGGGCAGACAGCCCCCCTTGCGACGCCGGTCCCCGGGTCAGCCGTTGCCGCGCCGGGCGAAAAGGCCTGCATCCTCGGCCGCGCGGCGCAGGGCGCGGGACTTGTTCACCGTCTCCTGATATTCCGCCTCGGGGTCGCTGTCATAGACCACGCCGCCGCCGGCCTGGATATAAAGCGTCTCGTCCTTGAGGACGGCGGTGCGCAGGGCGATGCAGAAATCCATCTCGCCATTGCAGGCGAAATAGCCCACGCCGCCGCCATAGACGCCGCGCTTTTCGGGTTCCAGCTCGTCGATGATTTCCATCGCCCGCACCTTGGGCGCGCCCGACACCGTGCCTGCGGGCAGACCCGCCAGCAGGGCCGAAAGCGCATCCTCGCCTTCGGCGATCTGGCCCACCACGTTCGAGACGATGTGCATGACGTGGGAATAGCGTTCGATGATGAACTGTTCCGTGGGCTTCACCGTGCCGACCCTGGCCACGCGGCCCACATCATTGCGCCCGAGATCGAGCAGCATCAGATGTTCGGCCAGTTCCTTCTTGTCCGACAAAAGGTCAAGCTCCAGCGCCTTGTCCTCTTCCGGCGTCGCGCCGCGCTTGCGGGTGCCGGCGATGGGGCGGATCGTCACTTCGCCGTCGCGCAGGCGGACGAGGATCTCGGGGCTGGCCCCGACCACCTGAAACCCGCCGAAGTTGAAGAAGAAGAGGAAGGGCGAGGGGTTGGTGCGCCGCAAAGACCGGTAAAGGGCGAAGGGCGGCAATTCGAAGCGCTGCGCCCAGCGTTGCGAAGGGACGACCTGGAAGATATCGCCCGCCCGGATGTAATCCTTGGCCTTTTCCACGGCGGCCTTGTAGCCCTCATGGGTGAAGTTCGACACGGCCTCGCCCACTGGCGCGGCCTCGCCGAAATCGCGTTGGGCCGGGGGGGCGCGATCCAGATCGCGCAGCGCGTCCATCACCCGTTCGGCGGCCTGGGCATAGGCGGCGCGGGCGGAGAGGCCGGAGGCGACCCAGGCCGGGGCGACCACGGTCACGTCGCCCTTCACCCCGTCCAGCACCGCCACGACGGAGGGGCGCATCAGCACCGCATCGGGCAGGCCGAGCGGATCGGGGTTCACATCGGGCAGGTGTTCCACCAGACGGATCATGTCATAGCCGAGATAGCCGAAAAGGCCCGAGGCGATGGCGGGCAGGCCTTCGGGCAGGTCGATCCGGCTTTCCGCGATCAGCGCGCGCAGCGTGTCGAGCGGGTGACCATCGAGAGGGGTGAAAGCGGCCGGGTCGAAGCGGGCCTCGCGGTTGATGCGGCTTTGCTGCCCGTGGCATTGCCAGATCAGATCGGGCTTCATGCCGACCACGGAATAGCGGCCGCGCACCTCGCCCCCTGTCACGCTTTCCAGCATGAAAGTATCGGCGCGCGCCTCGGCCAGTTTCAGCATGAGCGAGACGGGCGTATCGAGATCGGCGGCGATACGGGCATGGACAAGCTGGTTGCGCCCTTCGGCCCAGCCTTTTTCGAATGCCTCGAAGGAGGGTTCCAGTTTCATCGCCGGGTCTTCAGTTGAACTGGGCATGGACCGCGTTGACGGCGGTCTGGTCGATCTGGATGCCGGCCTCGTTCGACAGGGCATTGGTGAAGAGCTGGAAGGCGTCCTGCGCCAGTGTCTGCTGGGCGCGGATGGAGATGGCCTCGCGCAATGCGATGGCGTCTTCGCCTTCGGTTTCGGCGGGGCGGATCGCATCGAGCCGGAGCAGGCCGGTGAAGCCGTCGGCCTGCACCAGTTGCAGATCGCCTTCGGTCATGCGGAAGAGCGTGTCGAGCAGGGCGGGCGGCGCATCCTCGACAAAGCCGTCGCGGGTGATGTCGCGGCCCACGGTGACGATGCCGAAACTGCCCAGCGAGGCGCCGGCCGCCACTTCGGCCTTTACCGCCTCGGCGCGGGTGGCGAGGGCGGCTTGCAGCGCCTCGGTGCGCCAGCCTTCGGTCACGGCGTCGCGGGCTTCGTCCAGCGGGATGGGGGTGGGGGGGACGATCTCGTCGAGACGCAGGGCGACGAGGGCGCCATCGTCAAGCTGGATCGCCTCGGGGAAGTCGCCTTCCTGAAGCGCCTCGGCGGCCTCGCGGAAATCGGGATAGGCGGCGATGCCCTCATTCGACTGGCCGGGGATGTAGTCGAGGGTGGCAAGTTCCATCCCCGCATCCTGCGCGACCTCTTCCAGATCGGCGCCGGAGGCGAGAAGATCGTCGATCTCGTCGATCCGCGCCCCGATGGCGCGGCGGGCGGCATCCACCCGCATTTCGGCCGAAAGGCTTTCGCGGGCCTCGTCGAAGGTGGTTTCCTGGGCGGAAAGGATGGCATTCATGCGGAAGAGCGCGGGGCCGAGATCCGACATGACAGGCCCCGCAACGCCGGGTTCGGTGAGGGCGAAGACGGCTTCGCCCGCCGTGCCGAGATCGGCCCGGGAGACATCGCCGAGGTCGATCGCATCCAGCGTCAGGCCGCGTTCTGCGACGAGGTCGTCGAAGGTCACCTCGCCTGCGTCAAGGCGGGCGCGGGCGGCCTGCGCCTCGGCCTCGGTCGGATAGACGAGCCGTTCGACAAGGCGCTTTTCGGGGATCATGAATTCGTCGATGCGCTGGTCATAGAGGTCGCGCAGGGCGGTTTCGTCCACCTCCATCGTCGGGGCGAGGGTTTCGGGCAGGAGCGCGACATAGGTGATGCGCTTGGCCTCGGGTCGGGTGAAGCGGGCGATGTTGGCGTCGTAGAAGGCTTGCAGATCGGCCTCGGTCGGATCGGCGAGGGGGGTGGGCAGATCGGCTTCGGTCAGGGTCAGGAGCGAGAAGCCGCGGCGTTCGCCGGCATAGGCCGTCAGCGTATCGGTCAGGGCGGCGGGCGCGGCGAAGCCGCCGACCACGGCCCCTTGCAGGATGGAGCGGGCGACATCCTCGCGGATGGAGCGTTCGAACTGCGCCTCGGTCAGGTCGTTGCGTTCGAGGGTGAAGCGATAGGCCTCGCGGTCGAAGCTGCCGGCGGTGCCCTGGAAGGCGCCCATCTGGGTGATCTCGCCCGCCACGGTGGCATCGCCCACCGAGATGCCGATGCGCGCGGCTTCGTTGTCGAGCGCGGCGCGGGTGATGACGGTCTGGAGGACCTGGGTGTCGAGCCCGAAGGCCTGGGCCTGCGAGAAGGGGATGGGCTGGCCCACCTGCGCCGAGAGGGCGTTGAGTTCCTGCTGGAGCGCGCGGGCGTAGTCGTTCACCTCGATCTCGCGGTCGCCGACGCGGCCGAGGGTGGTGACGCCGCCGCCGAAATTGGTGACGCCGAAGCCGCCGAGGCCCAGCATGACGAAGACGAGCAGCACCCAGACGACATAGCTGCCGAGGCCCTTCTTCTTGCGGGGCTGGTCTTCGGTCTCGGTCGTCTTCTTGGCCATGGGGCGCGCCTGTCCGGGCTGGGAATGTGTCGCAGACTGTCTAGTGGGTCAGGGCGCGGGGGGCAAGCGGGGCTAGAGGCGCAGCGCCGCGAGGCGATTGAACATTTCCGCGATGCCCGTGCTGTCGATATTGGCGAAGGCGATGCGAAGCTGGCGGGCGCCTTCGGGATGGCTGTCGGGCTGGAACATGGTGCCGGGGAGCATGAGGAGGGAGGCCTCGTGCACGAGGCGGCGGGCCAGTTCGTCGGAGGGCATGGGATAGGGGTGTTCGACATAGGCGAAATAGGCGCCGCAGCCGAGGAGTTTCCAGTCGGGGAGGGCGGCGAAGCCCGTGGTCATGGCGGCGCGGCGGGCGAGGATTTCGTCGCGTTCCCCCGCCACCCATTGCGCGAGGTTGCGCATCCCCCAGAGCGCGCCGATCTGGCCCAGTTGGCTGGGGCAGATGGCGACGGTGTCGAGGAATTTCTCCACCTCGGCCAGACGGGCGGGAGAGGCGATGATGGCGCCGACGCGATGGCCGGTCAGGCGGTAGGCCTTGGAAAAGCTGTAGAGCTGGATGAGCGTGTCGTCCCAGTCGGGATCGGTGAAGAGATCATGCGGGCGGCCCGTGCGCGCGTCGAAGTCGCGATAGGTTTCATCGACGATCAGGGCGAGGTTGTGAGCGCGGGCGAGGTCGCGGAAGGCGGCCAGAGTTTCCGCCGGATATTCCACCCCGCCGGGATTGTTCGGGCTGACCAGCACGAGGGCGCGGGTGCGGGGGGTGATGAGGCGGGCGGCGGCTTCGGCCTCGGGGATGAGGCCGGGGCCTGCGGGCAGGGGCACGGCTTTGACCCCCTGCATGTCGAGCCACATCTTGTGGTTGAAATACCACGGGGTCGGCAGGATCACCTCATCCCCGTGGCCTGCGAGGGTGGACATGACGGCGGTGAAGGCCTGGTTGCAGCCCTGGGTGATGGCGGTGTGATCGGGGCTTATGCTGCCGCCATAGGCGGCGGACCATTGCGCCGCAATCTCGGCCCGCAGGTCGGGCAGGCCGAGGACGGGGCCATAGAGATGGGCGGCGTCATTGGTGAGCGCGGCATCGGCCAGTGCCTGCCGCAGGCCGAGGGGGGGCGGATCGACGGGGGCGGCCTGGCTGACATTGATCAGTGGGCGGTCGGGCGGGAAGGTCGCGCCCTGAAGCCAGCGGCGGGCCTCCATCACCGGGGGCGGGAAGGTGGCGGCCATGGCGGGATTCAGGGGCAGGGTCATTGCAGGCTCCGTTGGCGGTTCGGGCGCAGTCTAGGGGCGGAAATGGCGGGCTGCGACGGTCAATTTGCGCAAGGACCGCATCGTTTGCGACAGGGTGGCGGGCGGGGATGTGCGGAATGGCAGGTGGTGGAGGGCGAAATCTGGCGCAGATTTCGTGACGCTTTCTGACGCAGAAAGCGGGGGGAAAACGGTAGGTTCAGGGTGCAGCAGGAGGGGGGCGGAATTTGCGTCAAATTCCGCCGCGTTTTCTGCGTCAGAAAACGCCTAGTCGGTGCCGCGGAAGGGTTGGACGTATTGCAGCGCCATGTCCCAGGGGAAGAAGATCCAGGTGTCCTGGCTGACCTCGGTCACATAGGTATCGACCTGCGGCTTGCCGTGGGGCTTGGCATAGACGGTGGCGCAATGCGCCTTGGGATAAAGGCTGCGGATCAGTTCCAGGGTCCGTCCGCTATCGACGAGGTCATCGACGATCAGGATGCCCGACCCGTCGCCCATCAGTTCGGCCTGCGGGGCCTTCACGATCTGCGCCTCGCGCCGCTGGTCCTGCGCGCCGCCGCCGGAGTGGTAGGATTTGACGCTGATCGTATCGACGACGCGGATATCCAGTTCGCGGCTGACGATCATCGCGGGGACGAGGCCGCCGCGCGTGATGCCGACCACGGCCTTCCAGGTGCCGCCCTCGCCCGGCCCCTTGCCATCCAGCCGCCAGGCCAGCGCGCGGGCGTCCCGGTGGATCTGGTCCCAACTGACATGGAAGCCCTTTTCATGCGGCAGGCGTTCGGCAGACATGGGCAACTCCCTTTCAGGTGGCGGCGATCTTGATCCCCAGCAGGGCGAGCAGGCCGCCGAAGCTGCGGTCGATCAGGGTTTTGAGGCTGATATAGCGGGCGCGGGTGCGATCGAGGCTGAAGATGCGGGCGACGAGGCTGTTCCAGAGCGTTTCCGCCGTGAAGATCAGGGCGAGCAGCGCCAGATAGACCCAGAGCGGCGTGCCTTGCGGCACGGTGCCGAGGAAGATGGCGGAAAACATCACGGCGGGCTTGGGGTTCGCCAGTTGCGTGAAGAGGCCGAGCCGGAAGGCCGAGAGGGCGGAACGGGGCAGGGGGCGGCTGTCTTCGGTGATGAGCGGGGTCTTGGCATCGCGCCAGAGGCCAACGGCCATCCAGATCAGATAGGCCGCGCCGCCCAGTTTGAGCGCCCAGAGCAGGGCGGGGGCGGCGGCGAAGAGAAGGTTGAGGCCGAACATCGCCGCCGAGGCCCAGACCACCGCCCCTGCGCCGATGCCCATGGCCAGCATCAGCCCCGTGCGGAAGCCTTCGGTCAGGCCGGTGCGGGCGGACATCAGCACGGCGGGGCCGGGCGAGACGGCGGCGAAGATCACGAGGCCCGCGAAGGCGAGGAAGGCCGCGAGGGTCATTCCTTGCCGTTCCGGCCCGTCACCGCGTCGATATCGGGGGCGTCCACCGCCTTCATGCCGACAACGTGATAGCCAGCATCGACATGCAGGTTTTCGCCCGTGGTGCCCGATCCGAGGTCGGAGAGGAGGTAGAGCGCGGCCTTGCCCACCTCTTCCTGCGTGACATTCCGGCGCAGGGGGGAGTTCAATTCGTTCCACTTCATGATGTAGCGGAAATCGCCGATGCCGGAGGCGGCGAGCGTCTTGATGGGACCGGCGGAGATGGCGTTCACGCGGATGCCGTCCTTGCCGAGGTCTTCGGCGATGTATTTGACGCTGGATTCCAGCGCGGCCTTGGCCAGACCCATCACGTTGTAATGCGGCATGACCTTTTCGGCGCCGTAATAGGTGAGGGTGAGGAGAGAGCCGCCTTCGGGCATCATCGCCGCCGCGCGCTGGCAGACGGCGGTGAAGGAATAGACGGAAATATCCATCGTCATCAGGAAGTTGGCGCGGGTCGTATCGACATAGCGGCCGCGGAGTTCGTTCTTGTCGGAGAAGCCGATGGCATGAACGAGAAAGTCGATCTGTCCCCATTCGGCCTTGAGTCCGGCGAAGAGGGCATCCATCGACTCTTCCGAGGCGACGTCGCATTCGAAGAGGAGCGGCGTGCCGATGGAGGCGGCCAGCGGTTCGACACGCTTTTTCAGCGCCTCGCCCTGGTAGGAGAAGGCCATCTGCGCGCCATGGTCGGCGAGTGTCTTGGCGATGCCCCAGGCGATGGATTTGTCATTGGCGAGCCCCATGATGAGGCCGCGCTTTCCTGCCATAAGTCCGGTTGACATTGCCTGTCCCTCGCCCACCCTTTGTGTCGAGGTTGACGTGTAGGCGATCATCGGGGCTGCTTCAAGGGTGGCCCGTGGCGCGGCGTCGCAGGAAGGCTTTCAGGGACTTGTGATGGACAGAAGTGGAATATTCGCCGGGGATGACCCGTTCTCGATCGCGCGGGCCTGGCTGGCAGAGGCGGAGCCGGTGGAGCCGAACGACCCCAATGCCATCGCGTTGGCCACGGTGGATGCGGCGGGGATGCCGAATGTGCGGATGGTGCTGTTGAAGGATATCGAGGCGGATGCCTTCGTCTTTTACACGAATTACGGATCGAAGAAGGGGCAGGAGATCGCGGCCAGCGGCAAGGCGGCCTTCGTGCTGCACTGGAAGAGCCTGCGGCGGCAGATCCGGGTGCGGGGCGTGACGGAGCGCGAGGAGGGGCCGGCGGCGGATGCCTATTACGCCAGCCGCAGCCTGAAGAGCCGGCTGGGGGCCTGGGCCTCGCGCCAGTCGGAGCCGCTGGACGGGCGGGCGACGCTGATGGCAGAGGTGGCGAAGGTCACGGTGCAGCAGGGGCCGAACCCGGCGCGGCCGCCCTTCTGGGGCGGCATCCGCATCCGGCCGGTCGAGATCGAGTTCTGGGCGGATGGGGCTTTCCGCCTGCATGACCGATTTCGCTGGACGCGGGACTCGGTTCAGGCAGACTGGACGGTGACAAGATTGAACCCGTGAAATTCGCGCTTCGTGAATGAAACTCTTTAGAGAGGTTAAAATTTGCCTCTTGAAACGAGTGCCACATTCACGGCATGACTTGTGAAGGGCTAACTCTGGGGAACGGCTCTCAAAATGACAGAGAATGATAGGCCGGTGCATGAAGTGCATGGCCGTGTAAAGTGGTTCGATCCCGGCAAGGGATTCGGGTTCATCGTCGCCGACGAGGGAGGGGCCGATATCCTGCTGCATGCCAATGTGCTGCGGAATTACGGGCAGAACTCGGTTGCGGATGGTGCGGTGATTTCGGTGAAGGTGCAGATGACGCAGCGGGGCGTGCAGGCGGTGGAGGTGCTGAGCATCGAGCCGCCGCAGGGAATGAGCTTCCCGCTGGGTGATGAAAGCGCGCCCGCCGACCCCGAGGAGATCGCGCAACTGCCGCTGGAACCGGCGCGGGTGAAATGGTTCGACAAGGCGAAGGGCTTTGGCTTTGCCAATGTCTTCGGTCGGCCCGAGGACGTGTTCATTCATATCGAGGTGTTGCGTGTGTCCGGCTTTGCCGACCTTCAGGCGGGCGAGGCGATCTGCCTGCGCATCGTCGAGGGCAAGCGGGGACGGATGGCGGTTCAGGTGGTGTCTTGGGAAGCGGCAACGCGTCAAACGGGCTGATTGCGGCGCTGAGCGCGCTGGCGGTGCTGCTGCCGGGGCTGGCCGCGGCGGCTTGCGCGCCGGAGACGGTGGAAGTGCGCGGCCCGGCGGGCATGGCGCGCTTTACCGTGGATGTTGCGGATGACGGGGCGGAGCGGGCGCAGGGGCTGATGTTCCGCGAGTCGATGCCCGCCTCGGCAGGGATGCTCTTTGTCTATGAGGCGCCGCAGCGGGCCTCGTTCTGGATGAAGAACACGCTGATCCCGCTGGACATGATCTTTGCCGACGAGACGGGGCGCGTGACGCGGGTGCATGAGAATGCGGTTCCCCATGACACGACGCCGATCGACGGCGGCGATGCGGTGCGCTTTGTTCTGGAAATCAACGGCGGGCTGGCGGCGCGCATGGGCATAGCGGCGGGGGCGGAACTGCGCCATCCCGCGATCCCGCAGGAAACGGCGGCCTGGCCCTGCGAGTGACGCTTCCCGGCTTTCCATCCCCGGACGGAGCGGGTATGGAGGGCGCGTTCGGGGCGTGGCGCAGTCTGGTAGCGCGACGGTTTTGGGTACCGTAGGTCGTAGGTTCGAATCCTATCGCCCCGACCAGTTTTCCCTTTAGCAGCGACGCCCTGCGGTCCGAAGCGGCCTCTGTTTCCCTGAGCGCATGGCCGGGGTGGCGCGGGCCTCGGGGCTGGCGGTCAGGCGATCATGCCGCGCAGCCGGTCGCGGACCGACAGAAGCCTGTCGAGGAAACGGTCGGCGAGGTCGTCCACCGTCATGGCAGTGGCGGCAGTGCCGACATTCAGCGCGGCCACCACCTTGCCCCGCGCATTCAGCAGCGGCACGGCGAGGGAGCGGAGGCCAAGCTCCACCTCCTGGTCGATCAGGGCATGGCCCTGAAGGCGGACGGTGGCGATGCAGTCGGCGATGCGGTCGGGATCGGTGAGTGTCCGGGGGGTGCGGGCCGGCAAAGGATGCGGGCCGAGGATGCGCCGCATCTCCGGTTCCGGGAGCGCGGCGAGCAGGACGCGGCCCATGCTGGTGCAATAGGCGGGCAGACGCGAGCCGGGCATGAGCGCGATGGACATGATCCTGCGCTGGGCCGCGCGGGCGACATAGACGATTTCCGCCCCGTCGAGGATGGAGACGGAGGTGCTTTCGCCGATCTCTTCCGACAGGGCATCAAGCGCGGGCTGGACGATCTGCGGCAGCGGCATGGAGGCGAGACAGGCGGTGCCGAGGCGCAGGATGCGCGGGGTGAGGGTGAAGAACTTGCCGTCCCAGTCGGCATAGCCGTGATGGGCCAACGTCAGCAGGCAGCGGCGCGCGGTGGCGCGGTCAAGGCCGGTTGCGGCGGCGACTTCGGTGATCGACTGGCGCGGGTGATCGAGGCTGAAGCTTTCGATCACGGCAAGGCCCTTGGCGAGGCCGGTCATGGTGTCGCGGTCGGTGATCGGCATGGCCTGCCTTTTTGTGCGATATGTGAACAAGTGCAGCATATCGCACAAGTGGGATGGACGGAAGGGGGCGCGCCTCGCTATGGCTGATGGGGGGGCGCGGCGGTATGGGCCGCGCGGTGAAGGGGGTGCGGCGATGGACAAGACGCTTCGTGATCCGGCCAGCGCGGTGGCGGGGATCGCCGACGGGATGGTTGTGATGATCGGCGGATTCGGCGGGTCGGGTGCGCCGATCGAACTGATCCATGCGCTGATCGACCGGTTTCTTGCGACGGGGCATCCGCGCGACCTGACGGTGGTCAACAACAATGCCGGGAATGGGCATGTGGGCCTTGCCGCGCTGATCGAGGCGGGGATGGTGCGGAAGCTGATCTGTTCCTTCCCGCGCTCGGCCGATCCGGTGGTCTTCACTGAGCGCTATCTGGCCGGGCAGATCGAGCTGGAACTGGTGCCGCAGGGCACGCTGGCCGAGCGTATCCGGGCGGGCGGGGCGGGGATCCCCGCCTTCTACACCCCCACGAGTTTTGGCACCGATCTGGCGGCGGGCAAGCCGGTGGAGGTGTTCGAGGGGCGGTCCTATGTGCGGGAACGCTGGCTGAAGGCGGATTACGCGCTGGTCAAGGCGCATCTGGGCGACCGGCTGGGCAATCTGACGTATCGGATGGCGGCGCGGAACTTCAACCCGCTGATGTGCATGGCGGCGGCGACGACCATCGTGCAGGTGAGCCGGATCGTGGAGCCGGGCGGGATCGACCCCGAGGCCGTCATCACCCCCGGCATCTTCGTGCAGGGGGTGGTGGAGGTGCCGGACCCCGCGCAGGAGGAGGTGCTGAACCGCGCCAATGCCCGTTACCCGGAGGTGGCCGAATGACCGCGAAACTGACCCCCACGCAGATCGCCTGGCGCGCGGCGCAGGACATCGCGGATGGCGCCTATGTCAATCTGGGAATCGGTTTCCCGGAGATGGTGGCGAAGTTCCAGCCGCCCGGGCGGGAGGCGATCTTTCATACCGAGAATGGCATCCTGGGCTTTGGCGAGGCGCCGCCGGCGGGGGAAGAGGATTGGGACCTGATCAATGCCGGGAAGAAGGCAGTGACGATCAAGCCCGGGACGGCCTTCTTCCACCATGCGGACAGTTTCGCCATGGTGCGGGGCGGGCATCTGGATGTCGCGATCCTGGGCGCCTATGAGGTGGCCGAGACGGGCGATCTGGCGAATTGGTCCACCGGGCCGAAGGGCGTGCCTGCGGTGGGCGGGGCGATGGACCTTGTCCATGGGGCAAAGCGGGTGGCGGTGATCACCGACCATGTGACGAAGGAGGGCCGGCCCAAGCTGGTGCGGCGCTGTTCCCTGCCGCTGACGGGGGTGGGCTGCGTGACGCGGGTCTATTCCAGCCATGCGGTGATCGACATCGAGGGCGGGCGTTTCGTGCTGCGCGAGAAGCTGCCCACGCTTTCGGTAGAGGAATTGCAGGCGATGACGGGGGCGGAGCTTGTGATCCCCGGCCCTGTGGGTGATCTGATCGTGCCGGAGCTTTGACCATGACCCCTGTCTATATCTGCGACTATATCCGCACGCCCATCGGCCGCTTTGGCGGGGCGCTGGCTTCGGTGCGGGCCGATGATCTGGGGGCCGTTCCGCTGCGGGCGCTGATGGCGCGGCAGGCGGTGGTGGATTGGGAGGCGGTGGAAGATGTGATCTTCGGCTGCGCCAATCAGGCGGGCGAGGACAATCGCAACGTGGCGCGGATGTCGGCGCTGCTGGCCGGGCTGCCGGTGGGGGTGACGGGGACGACGATCAACCGGCTCTGCGGATCGGGGATGGATGCGGTGCTGGTGGCGGCGCGCCAGATCGCGGCGGGCGAAGCCGACCTGATGATTGCGGGCGGGGTGGAGTCGATGTCCCGCGCGCCTTTCGTGATGCCCAAGGCCGAGAGCGCCTTTTCCCGCCATGCGGAGATCCATGACACGACCATCGGCTGGCGTTTCGTGAACCCGGCGATGCAGGCGGCCTATGGCACCGATTCCATGCCGCAGACCGGGCAGAACGTGGCCGATGAGCATGGCATCAGCCGCGAGGCGCAGGATGCGATGGCGCTGGCCAGCCAGGCCAAGGCGGCGGCGGCGCAAGGGAATGGGCGGCTGGCGCAAGAGATCGTGCCGGTGACGATCCCTGCCCGGAAGGGCGAGCCGGTGGTGGTGGCGCAGGACGAGCATCCGCGCGCCACGACGTTGGAGGCGCTGGCGAAGCTGCGCCCGCTTTTCGCCAACGGGTCGGTGACGGCGGGCAATTCGAGCGGGGTGAATGACGGGGCGGCGGCGCTGATCCTCGCGTCGGAGGCGGGGGCGCTGCGGCATGGGCTGCGGCCGATCGCGCGTGTGCTGGGTGGGGCGACGGCGGGGGTTCCGCCGCGCGTGATGGGGATCGGGCCTGCGCCCGCCTCGCAGCGGCTGATGGCGCGGCTGGGGCTGGGGGTGGCGGATTTCGACGTGATCGAGCTGAACGAGGCCTTTGCCGCGCAGGGCATTGCCACGCTGCGGCTGCTGGGGATTGCCGATGACGATCCGCGGGTGAACCGCAATGGCGGGGCCATCGCGCTGGGCCATCCGCTGGGCATGTCGGGGGCGCGGATCACCGGGACGGCGGCGCTGGAACTGGCGCTGACGGGGGGGCGGCGGGCGCTGTCCACCATGTGCATCGGGGTGGGACAGGGCATCGCGGTGGCGCTGGAACGGGTCTGAGCCGCGGGGCTGGCCCGTCGCACGGGGTTGCGGAGGCGGCGGAATTTTCCCATCCTGAGCGCCGTGACTGGTGGTTCGGGTGCTGTGGTGCGGGTATTGGTGGTGGGGGCCGGTCTGTCCGGCGCGGTGATCGCGCGGGGGCTGGCCGAGGCGGGTATTGCCTCTGTGGTGCAGGAGGCGCGGGCGCATGTGGCAGGCAATTGCCATACCCGGCGCGATGACGAGACGGGGGTGATGGTCCATGTCTATGGCCCCCATATCTTTCACACCGATGATGACGAGGTCTGGGCCTATGTGAACCGCTTCGCGCGGCTCCGGCCCTATGTGAACCGGGTCAAGGCGGTGGTGGGCGGGGCGGTCTATGCGCTGCCCATCAACCTGCACACGATCAACCAGTTCTTCGGCCGCTGCTTCCGCCCCGAAGAGGCGCGGGCCTTCATCGCCGCGCAGGCCGAGCCGGGGGAGGGCGAGGCGGCGAGTTTCGAGGCGCAGGCGCTGCGGATGGTGGGGCGGCCGCTCTACGAGGCCTTTCTCAAGGGCTATACGGTGAAGCAATGGGGCATCGCGCCGGAGGCCCTTCCGGCGGCGATCCTGAAGCGGCTGCCGCTGCGGTTCAGCTATAACGACAACTATTTCTTCCACCGCCATCAGGGGATGCCGGAAGAGGGCTATACCGCGATGGTGGCGCGGATGCTGGATCATCCGCTGATCGAGGTCCGGCTTTGCGCGCCGTTCCGGGCGGGCGAGGCAGGGGATTGGCGGCATGTCTTCTATTCCGGGCCGCTGGACGGGTTCTTTGGCCATGATCTGGGGCGGCTGGGCTATCGCACGCTGGATTTCGAACGCTTCACGGACCGGGGCGATCATCAGGGCTGCGCGGTGATGAACTATCCGGATGCTTCCATCCCCTGGACGCGGGTGACGGAGCATATGCATTTCGCGCCCTGGGAAAGCCACGAGCGGACGGTGTGCTATCGGGAATATTCGCGGGCCTGCGGGCCGGGGGACACGCCGTTCTACCCGATCCGGCTGGTGGCGGATCAGGCGCTGCTGCGGGCCTATGTGGCGCGGGCGCGGGAGGTGCGGGGGGTGACCTTTGTCGGGCGGTTGGGGACCTATCGCTATCTCGACATGGATGTGACGATCCGCGAGGCGCTGGATGCGGCGCGGGCCTTTCTGCGGGTTGGGGGGGAGATGCCGTCTTTCGTGGTGGACCCGATCTAGCGCGGGGTTGCGGCGCGGGGCGCTTGCTGTAGCCTTCGGCGTCAGGTGGCGCGCGGGGGGCAGAATGGCGTTTCGGACGATGGAATGGTTAAGCGAGGGTCCGGTGCTGCGGCTCCTGGATCAGCGGGTCTTGCCGGAGGTGGTGCGCTATCGCGATCTGGCCACGACAGAGGCGGTGGCGGGGGCGATCCGCGACATGACAGTGCGCGGCGCGCCGGCCATCGGGGTGAGCGCGGCCTTCGGATTGGTGATCGCGGCGCGGCAGGCCGGGGGGGCGAATATGCGCGCGGTGCTGCCAGAGGCGGATGCCGTGCTGCGGGCGGCGCGGCCGACGGCGGTGAACCTGTTCTGGGCGCTGGACCGGATGCGGGCCCTGTGGGTGGCGGGCGCGGATGCGGCGCGGCTGGAGCAGGAGGCGCTGGCCATGGAGGCGGAGGATGTGGCCGTCAATGAGGCCATCGCGGCCCATGCGCGGGCGATCCTGCCGCAGGAGGTGACCTTTTTCCATCATTGCAACACCGGGGCCTTGGCGGCGGTGGGGGTGGGCACGGCGCTGGGCATCATCCGGCGGGCGCATGAGGCGGGGCACACGGTCTTTGCCTATCTCGACGAGACGCGGCCCCGGTTGCAGGGGGCGAAGCTGTCATCCTTCGAGTTGATGGAATATGGCGTACCGCATGCCGTGGTGGTGGATGGCGCCTCGGCCCATATCATGCGCAAGCGCAAGGTCGATATCGCGGTGGTGGGCTGCGACCGGGTGGCGGCCAATGGCGATACGGCGAACAAGATCGGGACTTATAACCTTGCGCTGGCGGCGCAGGACAATGGGGTGCCCTTCTATGTGGCCTGCCCGACCTCGACCATCGACATGGGGACACCGGATGGTGACGGGATCGAGATCGAGGAGCGGGCCGAGGAAGAGGTGCTGGTGGTGAACGGTGGCGGCATTGCGCCCGCAGGGGCGCGCGCCTTCAACCCGGCTTTCGATGTGACGCCCAACCGGCTGATTTCCGGGCTGATTACGGAAAAGGGGATCGTCCGCCCGCCCTTTGATGTGAACCTGCGGGCGCTGTTCGGGGTCTGACTGCTGCGCCGGGATCAGCCGGGCGGGATATCCACGCCGGGCAGGAAGGGCTTGATGTCCAGAAGCGGCGTGCCGTCGAAGGCATCGGTCGCGTCGATCCCGAGGAGCCCGGTTGCCTGATCGACCGACAGCAGGCGCACCACGCCCAGGGCGATGGGATTGGGCCGGGCGGGCGAGCGGAGCGCGAAAGTGCCCGTGGGCGCGGGCTTGTGGCGCGGCGACTGGATGGCGAGGTCGCGGCGGGCGCGGCCTGTCCAGTAGAGCAGGATCAGGGCATCGCCGGGGGCAAGGCCGGTAAGGGCGGGGCGATAGGGGGCGTCGATTTCCAGCCGTGCCGGGGTGGCGCGGGCGCGCGCCTCGGCGATGTTCTTGGGGCAATCCTCGGGCGACCAGGCAGAGCGGATGCGGCCGATAAAGGCCAGCGTCGCGTCGTTCCGGCTGCCGGGATCGGGGGAAAGGCGAAGCTCGCCGGGGCGGAGGGGATCGTCGGGATGGGCCATGGGTGCCTTGGTTGCTGCGCGCCCCGGACTATGGCCGGGGCGCGCCGCAGGGGCAAGGCGGCGGGGAGGCGCGGGGCGCGCGCCGGTCAGGGGGTGAGAAAGCGGCGGAGGTCATCTGCCGTGACCACGCCCATGGCCAGCGCGGTTTCGGGGATGGAAGAGCCGGTTTCCAGCGCCTGCCGCGCGACCTTGGCCGCCTTGGCATAGCCGATGTGCGGCACCAGCATCGTGGCCAGCACGAGGCTGTTTTCCAGGGCCTTTTCGCAGGTATCGGCATTCGCCTCGATCCCCGCGACGCAGCGGGTGGCGAGCGTGTCCATCGCCTGCATCAGGATGCGCATGGATTGCAGGATGTTCAGCAGGATCACCGGTTCGAAGGCGTTGAGCTGCAATTGCCCGGCCTCGGCCGCCATGGTGACGGTCAGGTCATTGCCGATCACCTGAAAGGCGACCTGATTGACAACCTCGGGGATCACCGGGTTCACCTTGCCCGGCATGATCGACGATCCGGCCTGCATGGCGGGCAGGCGGATTTCGGTGAAGCCGGAGCGAGGGCCGGAAGAAAGCAGGCGCAAGTCGTTGCAGATCTTGGAAAGTTTGACCGCGATCCGCTTCAGCGCGCCGGAAAAGGTGACATAGGCGCCGCAATCGGAGGAGGCTTCGATCAGGTCGGAGGCGAGGCGGGCGGGGAGGCCGGAGACCTGCGCGAGTTCCGCGACCGCCGCTTCGGCATAGCCGTCGGGGGTGTTGACGCGGGTGCCGATGGCGGTGCCGCCAAGGTTCACTTCGAGGAGGAGGGTGGAGAGGCGGGTGAGGATGTCGATGTCTTCGCGGATCGTGGTGGCGAAGCCTGCGAATTCCTGGCCCAAGGTCATGGGGACTGCGTCCTGCAACTGTGTCCGGCCGATTTTTCTTATGTGGGAGAAGGCCTTGGCGCGGTCGGTGAAGGCGTCGGCAAGGCGGGATTGGGCGGCGGTCAGGGGGGCGACCTGTGCGACGATGGCAAGGCGCATGGCGGTGGGATAGACGTCATTGGTGGATTGCGAACGGTTGACGTCGTCATTCGGGTGCAGATGGGCGTAATCCCCTGGAAGATAACCCATTTTCATCAGGGCGAGGTTGGCGATCACCTCATTCGCGTTCATGTTGGTGGAGGTGCCGGCGCCGCCCTGGATCATGTCCACGCGGAAGGCATCGTGCCAGCGGCCGGCGATGATCTCGTCGCAGGTTTCTTCGATAACCCGCGATTTTTCAATGGAAATTTCGCCAAGATGCTGGTTGGCGCGGGCGGCGGCCTTCTTGACCCAGGCCAGCGCGCGGATGAATTCGGGGAAATGCGACAGGGGGATGCCGGAAATCGGGAAATTGTGAATCGCCCGTTCGGTGTGGATGCCCCAGAGGCAGGTGCGCGGGAGCGAGAGCGCGCCGAGGCTGTCTTCTTCGCGGCGGAGATCGTGTTGCATGGCCTGTTCCCTGTACTGCGCCCCTGCGGGCCGTGGCGCAGGGATGGGGCCAAGGGGGGGCTGGCGTCCAATGCAAATCCTGCATGGGCCATGCGGGGGGCGACGCGGGAGGGGGGCGGGATCAGGCGCTGGAGGCGGCCAGCGCCTGCCAGAGCGCATCGACCTGCGGCCCCAGCGCGCGGCGCGGGCGGAAGGCGCAGATGTCGAGGGGGAGCGCCCAGCCAGGGCCGCCGATGGGGGTGATGAGGGCGGCGGCGGCGGGGTCCACCGCGCTTTCGGGCAGCCAGCCCACGCCATGGCCTGCGACGATGACCTCTTTCAGTACATCGGACATGTCGCATTGCACGGCCATGCGATAGGCGGGGCGATCCTCGCTGCGGGAGAGGACATGTTCGAAGAGATCGGCGAAATAGGCGCGCTGGGCATAGGCGATGAGGGGGAAGGGCGCGCTTTCGGTGCCGGGAAAGCCGAAATCACCTGCGGAAACAGCGGCATAGGGTTGGAACCTGTCGCCGCGCAGGCGGAGGCGGTCATGCTGGGCCAGACCTTCGTGCAGGGGTTGCGCCGGGCAGTCATGGGCCAGCAGGATATCGGCATCACCGGCGAGGAAGCGGGCGGTCACCTCGGATGTGGTGCCGACGAGGACCGAGAAACTGCTGCGCCGGGTGGGGCCGAGCAGGCCGAGCAGGCGGCGGAAATCGCTGCGGGCCAGCACATTGGTCATGGCGAGGCGGATCTGGCTCATCACCTCGAATTGCGAGGAGCGGATGGCGGCGCGGGCGGAAAGCAGGCGATCGACGGAGGTGGCGGCCTCGTCCAGGAAGTGCTGGCCCGCCTCGGTCAGGCGGACGGGTTGCGAGCCTTTGACCACCAGCGCGGTGCCGAGCCAATGTTCAAGCGATTGAATACGCCGGGAAAAGGCGGCCTGCGAGAGATTGCGGAACTCGGCCGCACGGGTGAAGTTGCGCAATTGCGCAAGGGCGAGGAAATCCTGAAGCCAGCGGATATCCATACCGTTCCCCCCCTTGCGTCACCGGTGGCGCATCCTGCGACGGAACGGGGCGCAGGGGAAGGCGGGTCAGGTGAAGCCGTGGCGGAGGAGGACGGGGCGACCTTCCACCTCGGCCAAAACGCGGCTGTCGGGCCAGACGCGGAAGAAGACCGTGGGGCCGATATCGGTGGCAAGGCGCGGCGGCGGGGCGAGGAGGCGGGCGGAGGCGAGGGCGAACCAGCCACCCTGGGCAAGCGCCATGGGGCGAAGGCCAAGCTCGGCAAGCTGCGCGGCGTCGAGGGTGGCGCAGCCCATCGCCTCGATATCCACGAGGCGTTGGGCGGCAAGGTCCCAGACGGGTTCGCCGATGGACAGTTCCTCGATCCGGCAGAGATCATCGGGGGCGGGCCCGATGCGGATGCGGAGGCCTTGGGAAAACATCGTCACTTCAACGGCTTGTGCCGTGTCTTTGGACGGCTGCGCGAAGGTTTCGGGGGCGGGGGCGCCTTGCGGAGGAAGGAAGCCCATGGTCAGCGCCCCTGACCCGCGAAGAGCGGCCGCGCAGGGACGACAGACGGGCCGCAACAGGCGACGGAAGGCACCAGCACAAACATTTCACACCCCGGCAGCTTGGGCACATCGTTACACGGTTTCCGCCCATGTCGCGCCGGCCCCCACCGGTTTGCCACGGTCTTGCCCGGCCGAGGCGCGGGCGGGGCCTGCGGAGGACCCCGATTGCCAAAGTTTTAGCGAAATGCCGCCATCTCGCAAGCCTGAAGGCGGCGGTGGCGGGCGGGAAAGGACCAATGGGCATTGGCGGGGATGAAAGATCGGGCAATGGAAACGATGACCCGGAGGCGGGGCCGAGCGTTAACCAGTTTGGCGACGCGACGGCAGAAAGATGATTCGGGGGATATGGCGGGGTTGGCGCTGCGGGACGGCGGGCCGCATCCTGTGCCGCAAACTGTGCCGCAAACTGTGGCCACGCAGCGCGCGCTGGAGGCGGGGATGGGAAAGCATCGTTGATTTTGCGTGAAGACCGCCGGGGACGGGAGGCGCATGCGGCCTCTGCCCGCCACTGCGGCAGGGTCGGGGCGGGCTGCCTGTTTTTGCGGCAGACGAATTTTTTTGACCGATGGGTAAATTCGGATAACGCTGGGTCAAGCGACAAGCGCCGCGCGGGATTGCTAACTGGCGACGGCGAGAGCACTGGGGAGAGACATGCTGGACCTGCTGGTGAGGGCGGGGCGTCTTCCTGACGGGAAGACCCCGGTCGATATCGGGATGAAGGGCGGGAAGATCGTGGAGATCGCCCCCCGGATCGAGGCTGGGGCGGCCCGCGTGATCGAGGCGGGCGGGCGGCTGGTTGCGCCGCCCTTTGCCGACCCGCATTTCCATATGGACGCGACGCTAAGCCTTGGTCTGCCGCGGCTGAACCGGTCTGGCACGCTGTTGGAAGGGATCGCGCTGTGGGGGGAGTTGAAGCCGCTTCTGACGGTGGAGGCGGTGAAGGCGCGGGCGCTGCGCTATTGCGATCTGGCGGTGTCGCAGGGGCTGTTGTCGATCCGCAGTCATGTGGATGTCTGCGATGACCGGCTGACGGCGGTCGAGGCGCTGCTGGAGGTGAAGCGCGAGGTTGCGGGCTATATCGACCTGCAACTGGTGGCGTTCCCGCAGGACGGGCTGTTCCGCGACCCGACGGCGGAGGCGAATCTTCTGCGCGCGCTGGACATGGGCGTGGATGTGGTGGGCGGCATCCCGCATTTCGAGCGCACGATGCAGGCGGGGGCGGAGTCGGTGCGGCGGCTCTGCGAGATCGCGGCGGAGCGGGGGTTGCCCGTCGATCTGCATTGCGACGAAAGCGACGATCCGATGAGCCGCCATATCGAGACGCTGGCGGCAGAGACGGTGCGGCTGGGATTGCAGGGCCGGGTGGTGGGGTCGCATTGCACATCCATGCATTCGGTGGACAATTACTATGCGTCCAAGCTCATCCCTCTGATTGCAGAGGCGGGGCTGCATATCGTGCCGAACCCCCTGATCAACATCACCTTGCAGGGGCGTTCTGACACCTATCCGCGGCGGCGCGGGCTGACGCGGGTGCCGGAACTGCGGGCGGCGGGGGTGAATGTGGCCTTCGGGCAGGATTGCACGATGGACCCGTGGTATCCGCTGGGATCGGCCGACATGCTGGAAGTGGCGCATATGGGGGTGCATGCGATCCCCATGACCTCGCGCGAGGCGATGGGGTGGAGTTTCACCTCGGTCACCGTGAACGGGCATCTGGCGATGGGATTGCCGGACCCGACGCTGCGGGTGGGCGGGCCTGCGACGATGGTGGTGTTGCAGGCGCGCGACCCGATCGAGGCGGTGCGGATGAAGGCCACGCGGATCGCGGTGATCCGGGCGGGCCGGGTGATCGCCGAGACGGCGCCGCGTCTGGCGCGGCTGGATTTGCCGGGGCGTCCGGCGGGGATCGACCCTGCGGATTACGCGCCGATGGCGGAAGACTGAAAAGAAACGTCACAACAAGGGGAGTATCGACATGAGATTTTCAACGACGCGCCGGACCCTGCTGATGGGGGCTGCGGCCACGCTGGCGCTGCCCGCCTATATCCGCCGGGCACAGGCCCAGACGGCGGTGAAGGTGGCGGGGGTCCATGCCTCGCCGGTGGAAAACGCCTGGAACTCGCGCATCCATGCCGCGATGCAGGCGGCGGCGGCGGATGGGCTGATCGAATACGAGTTTTCCGAAGGCGTGGCCGCGACCGACTATCCCCGCGCGATGCGGGAATATGCGGAAGGCGGGGCCAAGCTGATCTGGGGCGAAAGCTATGCCGTGGAGGCCGAGGCGCGCGCGGTGGCGGCGGATTACCCCGAGACGGCCTTCCTGATGGGATCTTCGGGCGGGCCGGAGGGCGACAATTTCGGCGTCTTCGGCACGCGCAACCATGAGGCGGCCTATCTGGCCGGGATGCTGGCCGGGAAGATGTCGACGACGGGGACCTTCGGATCGGTCGGCGGCTATCCGATCCCGGAGGTCAACCTGCTGATCAACGCTTTCCGCATGGGCGTGAAGGAGGTGAACCCGGAGGCGAAGTTCCTGAACGGCTTCATCGGGGCGTGGTTCGATCCCGCGAAAGCCAAGGAAGCGGCGCTGGCGCAGATCGACGGCGGGGCAGATATCCTGTTCGGCGAACGGATCGGCACGGCGGATGCCGCGCAGGAGCGGGGGGTGAAGGCGATCGGGTCACTGATCGACTATACGCCGCGCTATCCGGGGACGGTGTTCGCCAATGCGATCTGGAACTATCGCCCGACCATCGAGGCCATCGTGGCCGATGTGGTGGCGGGGCGTCCGGTCGGGCGGGATTACACCGAGTATTCCTTCATGAAGTATGGCGGGAACGAGTTGATCTTCGTGGCCGAGGAAGTGCCCGCCGATGCGATCCCCGCGATGGAGGAGAAGAAGGCCGCCATCGCGGCGGGAACCTTCGAAGTGCCGATCGACGCCAACGAACCCGCCTAAGCGTTGCAGGACGCGACTTCCCTTGCGGGCGCCATCGCCTCGGGTGCCGTGACGGCATCCGGGGTGATGGAGGCTGCACGGGCGGCGGCGGATCGTTTTGGCGCGGTGGTGCGGGTGGAGACGGTGGCGGGGCCCATCGGGGCGGGGCCCTTTGCCGGGGTGCCCTTTCTGGGGAAGGACCTGGGATCGGGGGCGGCGGGGTTGTCACCCGTGGCGGGATCGGCGGCCCTGGCGCGGCGGCGGGTCGATCAGGCGGCGGATAGCGATCTTTTCGCGCGGTTCCGGGCGGCGGGGCTGGTGCCTTTCGGGCTGACGCGGGTGCCGGAATTCGGGCTGGCGCTGACTTCGGACCCTTGCGTGAACCCCTGGGACGCGCGGCTTTCGCCCGGTGGATCGTCGGGGGGGGCGGCGGCGGCGGTGGCAGGGGGCATCGTGGCCATCGCTCATGCCACGGATGCGGCAGGGTCGATCCGGGTGCCTGCGGCCTGTTGCGGGCTGGTGGGGTTGAAGCCCACGCGCGGCGCGGTGCCGATGGGGCCGGATCAGGGCAATTGGCTGATGGGGCTGGCGAGCGAGCTGGTTCTGGCGCGCACGCTGCGGGATGTGGCGGCGGCCTTTGACGCGGTGGCGGAGCCTTGGGCCGGGGGGCGGGCCTTCGCGGCGGAGCGGGTGGCGGTGGTGGTGCCGGAAGGCTGCGCCCCGGCGCAGGTGGCCGGGGTGGAGGCGGTGGCCGGGGTGCTGCGCGGTTTCAGGATCGCGGTGGAGCGGCGGGCCTTTCCGGCAGCGCTGGCGGCACGGGCGGAGCGGGTGGCGCGGGGGGTGCTGGCGGCCTCGCTGGCGGAATGGATGGGGTTTCTGGGGGTGTCGGGCGCGGAGATCACGCCCATCGCGGCGGCGCTGATGGCCGAAGGGCGGGCGATGACGGCGGCGGAGCTTTTTGCGCTGAGCCGCGAAATGGCCGTGCTGACGGCGGGGTGGGAGGACTGGATGGCGGGGGTCGATGCGGTGATCTCGCCCGTCCTGCGGGATGGGGTGCCGGAGGTCGGGTCTTTCGACATGGGCGGGTGGGATGTGGCCGCCCATTTCGCGCGGATGGGCGCGGTGGCGCCGGGGGCGGCGCTGGCCAATGCGGCGGGTTTTCCGGCGCTGGTCGTGCCGGTGGCGGGGGCCGTGGCGGGAGCAAGGGTCGGGGCGGGCATCCCGGTGGGGGTGCAGATCGCGGCGCGGGCGGGATGTGACCGGGGGCTTCTGGCGCTGGCGGCGCGGGTGGCGGGGGATCTGCCTGCGGTAACCTATCCTTTCGACATAGCGGGGCATCCATGACGGGCGGGCCGGTTCTGGAACTGGAGGGGATCAGCAAGCGCTTTGGCGCGCTGCTGGCCAATGACGGGGTGACGCTGTCCCTGAAGAAGGGCGAGGTGCTGGCCCTGCTGGGGGAGAATGGCGCGGGCAAGACCACGCTGATGAACATCCTGTTCGGCCATTACGCGGCGGATGCGGGATCGGTGCGGGTGATGGGGCGGGCGCTGCCCCCCGGCCGGCCGCAGGCGGCCATCGCGGCAGGGGTCGGGATGGTGCATCAGCATTTCACGCTGGCGGGCAATCTGACCGTGCTGGAGAATATCGTGATCGGGTCGGAGTCCCTCTGGAAGGTGGGGATGAACCGGGACGGGGCGATCCGCAAGATCGAGGATCTGTCGCGGCAATTCGGCCTGCCGGTCGATCCGATGGCGCGGGTGGGCGATCTGTCGGTGGGCGAGCGGCAGCGGGTGGAGATCCTGAAGGCGCTCTATCGCGAGGCGCGCATCCTGATCCTGGACGAGCCGACGGCGGTGCTGGCGCGGCCCGAGGCGGAGCAGTTGTTCCGCATCCTGAAGGGGATGGCCAAGGGGGGGCTGTCGATCCTGTTCATCAGCCACAAGCTGCATGAGGTGATGGGGGCCTCCGACCGGGTTGTCGTGCTGCGGCAGGGGCGGGTGGTGGCGGAGCGGGTGACGGCGGAGACGACCCCGGCGGAACTGGCCGAGCTGATGGTGGGGCGCGCGGTGGCGCGGCCCAGGCGCGAGGCGCATGCGGCGGGGGCGCCGGTGGTGGTGGCCAAGGCGCTGCGCGTCAGCCAGGGCGGCGGCATGGCGCTGGACGGCGTGGATTTCGAGGTGAGGGCGGGGGAAATCCTTGGGATCGTCGGCGTGTCGGGGAACGGGCAGGCGATGCTGGGGCGGGTGCTTTCGGGCCTTGCCCGGCCCGACGGGGGCAGCCTGACCTTCGAGGGGCGCGACATCGCGCGGATGACGCCCCGGCAGGCGGTTCGGATGGGGATTGGCCGGGTGCCGGAGGATCGCCATGCCGAGGGCGTGGTGGGCGATCTGGCGGTCTGGGAAAACGCGGTGCTGGAGCGTCTGCGGGATTATGCGCGCTTCGGGTTCGTGAAGCGGCGGGCGGCGATGGCCCATGCCGCGTCGCTGATTGCGCGCTTTGACATCCGGGGGGCCGGGCCTGCGACGCGGACAAGGGCGCTGTCGGGGGGGAATATGCAGAAGCTGATCCTGGGGCGGAACCTTGCGGCGGGGCCGCGCTTCCTGCTGGCGAACCAGCCGACGCGGGGGCTGGATGAAGGGGCGATTGCGGCGGTGCATCGGGAATTGTTGCAGGCAAGGGCCGAGGGGGCGGCGATCTTGCTGATCTCCGAAGACCTCGATGAGGCGGTGGGGCTGGCGGACCGGTTGCAGGCCATTGTGAAGGGCAAGCTGTCGGCCCCCATCGCGGCGGAGGCGGCGGATGCGCGCAAGCTGGGCCTGATGATGGCGGGTGTCTGGGGGACGGCGGATGCGCATTGAACGGCGGGAGGAGGTTTCGGTCGCGGTCCTGATCCTTGCGCCTTTCGGGGCGGTGCTGGGGGCGTTGGTCCTGTGCGCGGGGCTGATCGCCATGGCGGGGGTGAGTCCCTGGGTCGCCTATGGCGAGATGCTGCGCGGGGCCTTCGGATCGCGGCTGGCGGTGACGGAGACGCTGACGCGGGCCTCGCCCCTGATCCTGACGGGGCTGGCGGCGGCGGTCGCCTTCCGGGCGCGGCTGTGGAACATCGGGGGGGAGGGGCAGTTCTATATGGGGGCGCTGGCGGCGGCGGCGCTTGGCCATTCGGCGGTGGTGGGGCTGCCTTTGCCTGCGGCCTGGGCGGTGATTGCGGGGGGCGCGATGGCGGCGGGGGCGGTGCTGCTGCTGATCCCGGCGCTGCTGCGGCTGCGGTTCGGGGTGGATGAGGTTGTCACCACGCTTTTGTTGAATTTCGTGGCGCTGCTGTTCGTCGGGCTGATGGTGGAGGGGGTTCTGAAGGACCCGATGGCCTTTGGCTGGCCGCAGTCGGTGCCGGTGGCGGCGGGGCTGCGGTTGCCCGATCTGGTGCCGCGGTCGCGGCTGCATGTGGGGCTGGTGCTGGCGGTGGTGGTGGCGGGGATACTCTGGCTGGTGCAGGCGCGGACGGTCTTTGGGGCCGAGACGCGGGCGGCGGGGTTGAACCCGGGGGCGGCGGCCTTTGCGGGCGTGCCGATCACGGCGACGCTGGCCAAGGTGGCGATCCTCTCGGGCGGGCTTGCCGGGCTGGCGGGGGCGATCGAGGTGCTGGGGCCGGTGGGCTATGTGACCACGACCATGTCGCCGGGATTCGGCTATGCGGGGATCGTGGTGGCCATGCTGGCGGCGCTGCATCCGGCGGGGGTGGTGGCGGCCTCGGTCTTTGTCGCGACGGTCTTTGTCGGGGCGGATGCGATGAGCCGGGCGACGGGGGTGCCGTCCTTCATCGCGGATGTGATCATGGCGGTGGCGCTGCTGGCGATGCTGGTGGCGCTGCTTTTTGCGACCTATCGGGTGCGGACATGACGGTGGCACTGGACATCCTGATGACGGCGAGCCTGTGGGAGGCGGTGCTGCGGATTGCGACGCCGCTGATCTTTGGCGTGCTTGGCGCGCTGATCTGCGAGCGGGCGGGGGTGTTGAACCTTGGCATCGAGGGGATCATGACGCTGGGGGCCATGGTGGGGTGGCTGACGGTCTATTGGGGCGGCGATCTGTGGACCGGGCTGGCGGTGGCGGTGCTGGCGGGGATGGCGATGGGCTGGCTGCATGCGATGCTGACCGTGCCCCTTGGCCTGTCACAGCATGTGTCGGGGCTGGGGATCACGCTGCTGGCTTCGGCGTTGGCCTATTACCTTTACAGGTTATGGGTGGAGGTGGGGGACCTGCCGCCGACCATCGCGCCGTTCCAGCCGCTGGCGATCCCGGGTCTGTCGTCGATCCCCTTTCTGGGCGAGGCGGTCTTTACCCAGATGCCGCCCACCTACCTGGCGCTGATCCTGGTGGTGCTGGTGGCCTGGTTCCTGAACCGGACGCCGGCGGGGCTGGCGCTGCGGATGACGGGGGAGAACCCCCATGCGGTGGAGGCGCAGGGGTTGAACCCGCATCGCATCCGCATCTGGGCGGTGATGGCGGGGTCGGGGATGATGGCGCTGGGCGGGGCCTTCCTGACGACGGCGGCCTTCAACAGCTTTTTCCCGACCATGGTGCAGGGGCGGGGCTGGATCTGCATCGCGCTGGTGGTCTTTGCCTCGTGGCGGCCGGGGAAGGCGCTGCTGGGGGCGCTGCTTTTCGCGCTGTTCGACGCGTTCCAGTTGCGGTTGCAGACGGTGGTGGAGGGGGTGCCCTATCAATTGTTCCTGATGGCGCCTTATGTGCTGTCCATCCTGGCGCTGGTTCTGGTGGCGCGGCGGGCGCGGGTGCCGGAGGCGTTGATGCAGCCCTATCGGCGCGGGGAGCGCTGAGCCGCGCTGCGGCCGCCCGGCGGGGGCGACCTGTCGGGGGCTGCTTAGGCGGGGCCTAAGCACTGGCCAAGAAATCGCGTGTTTCTGCGCGCCGCGCGGTCGCCTAAGCAGGGGAAGGGCCGGTGAGGCCGGGGCAGACAGGAGGATGCGCGATGGCGGTCGAGTCGGTCGAGACGCTGGTGATCGGGGGCGGGCAGGCGGGGCTTGCCATGAGTGCGCATCTGGCCAAGGCGGGGCGCCCGCATCTGGTGGTGGAACGCGCGCGGATCGCCGAACGCTGGCGCACGGAGCGGTGGGATTCGCTGGTGGCGAACGGGCCGGCCTGGCATGACCGCTTTCCCGATGCGACCTTTGCCGATATCGACCCCGACAGCTTTGCCGGGAAGGACCGGATCGTCCGCTATTTCGAGGAATTCGCAGCGCAGATCGCGGCGCCGATCCGCTGTGGGGTGGAGGTGACGTCGCTGACGCGCGGGGCCGGGGGCGCGGGGTTCCGCGCCGTGACGCAGGACGGCGTGATCGAGGCGCGGAATGTGGTTGTGGCCACGGGGCCGTTCCAGAAGCCGGTCTTTCCGGCGATGATCCCCGAGAGCGCGGGGGTGATGCAGATCCATTCCAACCATTACCGCAATCCGGGGCAATTGCCGGAGGGCGCGGTGCTGGTGATCGGGGCGGGATCGTCGGGCAGCCAGATCGCGGATGAGCTGCTGCGGTCGGGGCGCGAGGTCTGGCTGTCGGTCGGCCCGCATGACCGGCCGCCGCGCGCCTATCGGGGGCGCGATTTCGTCTGGTGGCTGGGCGCGCTGGGCAAATGGGATGCGCGGGCGCAGACACCGGGGATGGAGCATGTGACCATCGCCGTCAGCGGGGCGCAGGGCGGCCATACGGTGGATTTCCGGGACCTGGGCAATCGGGGGATGCGGCTGGTGGGGCGGACGGCGGGCTTTGCCGAGGGGCGGCTGTCCTTTGCCCCCGATCTGGCCGAAACGATTGCGCGGGGGGATGCGAATTACCTCTCTGTGCTGGACGAGGCGGATGCCCATGTGGCGCGCGAGAGGCTGGACCTGCCGGAAGAGCCGGAGGCGCGGGTGATGCAGCCCATGCCCGCCTGCGTGACCGAGCCGGTCCTGTCGCTGGACCTGAAGGCGGCGGGGATTTCGGCGGTGATCTGGGCGACGGGCTATCAGCTTGATTTCGGCTGGATCGGCTTTGACATCTTCGATGCGCAGGGGCGGCCCCGGCATCAGCAGGGGATCACCGAAGTGCCGGGGCTGTGCTTTCTGGGCCTGCCCTGGCTGACGCGGCGGGCCTCGCCCTTCATCTGGGGGGTCTGGCATGATGCGGCGCATCTGGCGGCGCATCTGGAGGCACGGCTGGCCGCCGAGACGGTGTGACCGGAGGGCAGGGCTGCCCTCCGCCATATCTCAGGTGATGGTCGCCGGGTGGCGACGCGGGATCATTCGGCGCGGGTGAGGAAATCGGACGGGTCGGTGCCGCCGCCGGGTTCTTCATCGACCGGGGTTTCATCGACGGGCTCTTCCTCGGTCGGGACGGGCGTGTCCACCGGAGGGGTGGCCGTCACCACCGGCGGGTTGCTCGGGCCGTCCGTATCGCTGTTCGGGACGGTGGCGGGAATGGTGGCCGTGGCGCCGACAAGGTTGCCGGCCAGATCCGGGCAGGTGGCTTCGGCTTCCAGCAGGATATCGGCGAAGTCGTCGCGGGCCTGGATGCGGGCGGCGATATCGGCATCGAAGGGGCCGTTGGCGAGCACGAGGCAGATTTCGGCCGGCAGAAGGGCCGGGCGCAGTTCGGCCTGGGCCGCAACCGGGATCGCGGAGAGGCCGAGGACGGCCAGAAGGGCCAGGTTCCGGGCAAAGGGAGGCTGGGCAAGGGGCATCGAAAAACTCCATCAACAGGTATGCGCCGGAGGCGCGGGAGGGGGTCACATTCTTAAGAATGGTTAATAGCCTTATGGCGGTCAAATTCCGGCCATGTAAATGGTCTGTTCCGGCCTCATTTTGACCATAATTGGCGATTGCTGCCGCGACTGTTGCATGGATGCCGTGCCGGGGTCGCATGGGACACAATCATGGGTTGTGGGTTGTTCCGGCCCGGTTGACGCTGCGTTTCGCAGCCGTGGCGATTCGCGGAGAGTCGTTGCGCAGGCCGCTTGGCGGGCGGTGCCTCGGGGGGTGCGTCAGGCGCGGCAGAGGCTGGCGATGGCGGCGCGGGCGGCCACTTCCATCGGGCCGAGCGTGGCGCCAAGGAGGCGGATTCGGTCGAAGGCGGCAGGGTCGGCGGCGAGGGCGGCGCGCAGGGCGGCCCCGAAGGCCATGCGCAATTCGGTGCCGATATTCACCTTGGCGAGGGTGGTTTCGCGGGCGAGGCGGCGGCGCAGCGGCAGGGGAAGGCCCGACCCGCCATGCAGGACGAGAGGAAGCCCCGGCGCGGCGGCCATGATGGCGGCGAGGCGGGCATCGTCGATCTCGGCCCGTGCCTCGGTCATCAGATGGGTGTTGCCGATGGAGATGGCGAGAGCGTCGATGCCCGTCTCGGCGGCGAAACGGGCCACCTCGGCGGGATCGGTGCCCTGCGAGGCGGCGCCTTCGGCATAGCCGACATAGCCCAGTTCCGCCTCGACCGAGATGCCTGCGGCATGGGCCAGCGCCACGATTTCGGCGGTGCGGGCGATGTTTTCCGACAGCGGCAGGGCAGAGCCGTCATACATGACGGAGGTGAAGCCGCAGTCGATGGCGCGGGCGCAGGTGGCAAGGTCCTCGCCGTGATCCAGATGGGCGACGACGGGGACGGAGGCGCCTTCCGCCAAGGTGCGGAACATGGGCCCGAGAACGGAAAGCGGCGTATGGGCGCGGCAGCCGGGGCCGGCCTGAAGGATGACGGGGCGACCCTCGGCCTCGGCCGCGCGGGTGAAGGCGACGGCATCTTCCCAGCCCAGCACGACAAGGCCCGCGACGGCGGTGCCGTCGGTCAGGCAGGGGGTGAGGACGTCGCGGAGGGTGGCAAGGGTCATTTGAACTTGGCGATCATGTCCTTGATGCCGGGGATCGTGTCGATCTGATGGGCATGGCTGGGCTGGAAGAACTGCACGAGCGAGCGCTGCGTTTCGCCGGCGAGGATGGTGAAATAATACATCTCATATCCCGGCAGGACGCAGCAGGGGTGATAGCCCTTGTCGATGGCGATGGTGGAGCCGTCCACGATATGGAAGGCGTCGCCGGGTTGCCCATCCTCGCGTTGCAGCATCTGGAGGCCCGAGCCGTGGGGCGGGTTGAAGCGGAAGTTGTAGACCTCGTCATGTCTTGTTTCGAGCGGCAGGCGGGTCGTGTCATGCTTGTGGCTGGGAAAGCCGGACCAGCCGCCCGCGCCGACGGTGTAGAGTTCCGAGACCAAGAGGCGGCCCACGCGGCCGTGGTATTTGGTGCCGAGGATATGCTTGATCTTGCGGTGAGTCTTGGTGTCGTCGGACCCATATTGCACGGGGTCGATATCGGCGGCGCGGATGGCGAAGGGGGTATGCACCTCATCCGAGCGGGCGCCGGCGATGAAGACCTCGGCCCGGTCGGATTGGCAGGTGATCGTGGCGGGGGTTCCGGTGGGGACATAGACGCCTTCGGGTTCGCCATCCCAGACATTGGCGCGGCGGAGGCCGATGGTTGGGAAGGTTTCCGCCCCTACGGCCACGTCGATGGTGCCGGTGGCGGGGACGAGGCAGGTTTCGTAGCCGGGGACGTGGGAGGTGAAGACCTCTCCCTTCGTCAGATGGACGATGTTGAAATAACACAGCGGCACCAGCGGGTGGTCGGCCCCGATTATGGGCTGGTTATGGTTGTCGTGCGGGGCGATATGCATGGGTTATCCCTGATGGCGGCGGAGGAAGGCGTCAAGCCTGGCGGTATCCGGCGAGGCCGGGGCGCAGCCCACGCCGGAGACGATGATAGCGGCGGTGGCCGCGCCGCGTTTCACGGCGGTATCGAGGGGGGCGCCCTGGGCGAGGGCGGCGAGCAGGCCGCCCATGAAGCCGTCGCCCGCGCCCGTGGGTTTCAGGGCGGCGACGGGGAAGATGGGCGTGTCGAAGCTGTAATCGGCGGTATGGGTGGTGCTGCCCTGCGGCCCGCGCTTGTAGATGGTGAAGAGCGCGCCCTGCCGGGCGAGGTGGCGGGCAAGGGCGGGGCCTTCGGCATGGCTTCCGGCCAGGAGACCCCATTCGTCGTCATTGCCGATGGTGATGTCGCAGGCCTGCGCGGCGGTGAGGCAGGTCGTGGCGGCCTCGTCGCGGGAGGCCCAGCTATAGGCGCGATAATCCACGTCGAGGACGGTGATGGCGCCCGCGGCGCGGGCGCGGGCCAGGGCGGCAAAGGCGGCGCTGCGCGAGGGATCGCGGGCCAGCGCCGTGCCGGTGACGACGAGGGCGGCGCAGGGGGCGAAGTCCACCTGCGCGATGTCTTCGGGCGAGAGCGCGAAATCGGCGGCACCGTTGCGGTAGAGGACGGTCTGGCAGCCTTCGGCGCGGGTTTCGGTGAGGGCGAGGGACGTGCGTGCCTCGCCGGAGACGGCGCGGAGATGGGTGGTGTCCACCCCATAGCGGGAGAGTTCGGCGGCGCAGAAGCGGCCAATGGCATCGTCGGAGACGCAGGAGATCAGCATGGCCTCTGCGCCTTGGCGGGCCAGCGCCGCCGCGATATTGCCGGCCGAGCCGCCGATGGAGGTGGTGAAGGCGCGGGCCTCTTCGATGCGCGTGCCGGGAGGATCGGCGTTCAGGTCCATGCCGACGCGGCCGAGGACGGCAAAGCGATTGAGCGACATGCGGTGCCAGAGGCGTTGCATCGGCGGGCTTTCTGCTAGGCTATGGATGCGGCGCGGATTGCGATTGACGCGGGTTCGGGGTTCAGGATACGCATTTTGCAACCGGTTGCAAATAGTTCCGGGAGGGAGGGCGCGATGCGGGATATCGGCATCGGGATCATCGGCGGCGGCTATATGGGCAAGGCCCATGCGGTGGCGATGGCGGCGGTGGGCGCGGTCTTTGCCTCGGCGCTGCGGCCAAGGCTTGAGATGGTCTGCGCGACCTCGGACGCCTCGGCGGAGCGGTATCGGGCGGAATATGGATTCGCGCGGGCGACGGCGGATTGGCGCGTGCTGGTGGCGGATGCACGGGTGGAGGCGGTGGTGATCGCCTCGCCGCAGGAAACGCATCGGGCGATTGCCGAGGCGGCCTTTGCGGCGGGCAAGCCCGTGTTCTGCGAAAAGCCCCTGGGGGCGGACCTTGCCGATAGCCGCGCGATGGTGGCGGCGGCAGAGGCGGCCGGGCTGCCCAATATGGTGGGGTTCAACTATATCCGCACGCCCGCCTCGCAATTCGCCCGGGCGTTGGTGGCAGGCGGCGAGATCGGGGAGGTGACCTGGTTTCGCGGGGAACATACCGAGGATTTCGATGCCGACGGCAGCCGCCCCGCGACATGGCGGAATTTCGGGGCGGCGAATGGGACGATGGGGGACCTTGCGCCGCATATGATCAACGCGGCACTCGCGCTGATTGGCCCCATCGCGCGGCTCTCGGCGGATGTGGGGACGGTGTATCCGGATCGGCCCGGCCGGGAGGGGCGGGCGATCAACGATGATATCGGGCAGTTCATGTGCCGTTTCGCGAATGGGGCGATGGGGCATCTGTCCTTTTCCCGCGTCGCGCAGGGGCGGAAGATGGGCTATGCCTATGAAATCGTTGGAACAAAGGGCGCGATCCGGTTCGATCAGGAGGATCAGAATGCGCTCTGGCTTTACAAGGCCGAGGGTCCCGAAGCCTTGCGCGGGTTCCGCAGGATCCTGACGGGGCCGGAGCATCCGGATTACCGGGCTTTCTGTCAGGGGCCGGGGCATGGGACGGGCTATCAGGACCAGATCATCATCGAGGCGCGGGATTTCCTGCGGGCCATCGAGACGGGGGAGGCGGTCTGGCCCACCTTCCGCGACGGGATGGAGGTCAATCGCGTGATCGCGGCGGCGTGGGACTCGGCGGCCTCGGGCGCCTGGGTGGAACTGTGAGGGGAATGGAATGATCCGGATCGGCAATGCACCCTGTTCCTGGGGTGTGGAATTCGCGGATGACCCGCGCAACCCGCCATGGCGGCGCGTGCTGGCCGAGGCGGCGGCGGCGGGCTATCGGGGGATCGAGCTTGGCCCCATCGGGTTCATGCCGGAGGACCCGGTCGCCCTGGGAGACGGGCTGGCGGAACATGGGCTGACGCTGATCGGCGGGGTGGTGTTCCGGCCCTTCCACGATCCGGGGAAGTGGGAAGAGGTCTGGGATGCCTCGGTCCGGACCTGCAAGGCGCTGGTGGCGCATGGGGCGCGGCATCTGGTGCTGATCGATTCCATCTCGCCGCGCCGGGCGCCGACGGCGGGGCGGGCGGCAGAGGCCGAGCAGATGGGGGCGGAGGAATGGGCCGGGTTCGTGGACCGCATCCGCCGGGTGGCCGAACTGGGGGCGGATCAGGGGCTGACCGTGGGCATCCATGCCCATGCGGCGGGGTTCATTGATTTCGAGCCGGAGCTGGAGCGGCTGCTGGATGAGGTGGATGAAGGCCTGTTGAAGATCTGTTTCGACACGGGGCACCATTCCTATGCGGGATACGACCCCGTGGCCTTCATGAAGCGGCATGTGGGGCGGATTTCCTACATGCATTTCAAGGATATCGACCCTGTGGTGAAGGCGCGGGCCGTGGCGGCGCGGACGGGGTTCTATGAGGCCTGCGCGGAAGGCATCTTCTGCAATCTGGGCAAGGGCGATGTGGATTTCCCGGCGGTGCGGCAGATCCTGCTGGAGGCCGGTTTCGTAGGGTGGTGCACGGTGGAGCAGGATTGCGATCCGGCGGGGCCGACTTCGCCTGTCGATGACGCGCGGGCGAACCGGGACTATCTGGCGTCGATCGGGTTTTGAGGGAGCAGGCAGGATGAAGCGCTTGAACTGGGGGATGATCGGCGGCGGCAAGGGCAGCCAGATCGGGCCTGCGCATCGCATCGCGGCGGGGCTGGACGGGCATTTCGCCTTTGTGGCCGGCGCGCTGGACGCCGATCCTGCGGCGGGCCGGGCCTTCGCGCAGGAATTGGGCGTGGCGGCGGACCGCGCCTATGGCGACTGGCGCGAGATGCTGGAGGGGGAGCGGGGCCGGGCGGACAGGATCGACCTTGTCACGGTGGCGACGCCCAATGCCACGCATTACGAGATTTCCAAGGCCTTTCTGGAAGCTGGCATCAACGTGTTGTGCGAAAAGCCCATGACGGTGACGGAGGCCGAGGCGGAGGACCTTGTACTGACCGCCCGCCGGATGGGGCGCATCTGCGCGGTGAATTACGGCTATACGGGCTATGCGCTGGTGCGCCACATGCGGGCGATGGTGGCGCGGGGCGATATCGGCAAGGTGCGGCTGGTGGTGGCGGAATTTGCCCATGGCCACCATGCCAATGCGGCGGATGCCGACAATCCGCGTGTGCGCTGGCGCTATGACCCGGCGCAGGCGGGGGTATCGGCGCAATTCGCCGACTGCGGCATCCATGCGCTGCACATGGCGTCTTTCGTGACGGGGCAGGAGGTGGCGCGGCTGTCGTCGGATTTCGCCTCCTGCCTGCCGTCGCGGGTGCTGGAGGATGACGCCATGGTCAACTTCCGCATGGAGGGCGGCGCGGTGGGGCGGCTCTGGACATCCTCGGTGGCCATCGGGCGGCAGCACGGGCTGACGATCCAGGTCTTTGGCGAGACGGGGGGGCTGCGCTGGGCGCAGGAGCAGCCGAACCAGCTTTACCACATGCCGCTGGGCCAGCGGTTACAGGTGATCGAGCGGGGCGAAGGGAACCTGTCGCCCGAGGCGGATCGGGCCAGCCGGGTGACGGTGGGCCATGCAGAGGGGATGCCGCTTGCCTTTGGCAATATCTACCGCGATCTGGCCGAAAGCCTGCTGGCAGCGGCAGAGGGGCGGGTGCCGGACCCGGCGGTGACGCTGTTTCCGCGGGCGGAGGATGGGCTGCGGTCCATCGCGGCGATCCATGCGGCGGTGGCTTCGGCCAAGGCCGAGGGGGCCTGGGTGGATGCGCGACCCGCGCTGTTCCGCTAGGGGAGCGGGCGCAGGGTCTTTCTTTCCACGATGTGGCAGGGGAAGAGCCGCAGGTCGGGGGCGCGGTCGGCATCGGTGAAGCGTTCGGCGATCAGATCGACCGAGGCGGTCACGATATCCTCGAAAGGCTGGTGGATGGTGGTTAGGGCGATGTTGGCCCAGCCCGCCATCTCCATGTCATTCAGGCCGATGAGGCCGATATCCTCGGGGATGCGGAGGCCCGCATCGGTGATGGCGGACATTGCGCCGATGGAGAGGACGTCATCGGCGCAGAACCAGGCTTCGGCGCGGGTGCCGGGCAGGAGGGACTGCATGGCAGCGCGGCCTGCGGCAAAGCTGTAGGCCCCGGCGAAATGGACGCTCACCTCGGCCCCGGCGGCGCGGGCGACTTCGGTGAAACCGGCGAGGCGATCCTCGGTGGTGGAGGCCGTTGCCGGGCCGCCGAGAAAGCCGAGGCGGCGATAGCCCCGTGAGATCAGGGTTTCGGCCACCATGCGCCCCGCAGCGATGTTGTCGATGGCGACGACATCGACGGCCGGGGGGGTGGTGGCGCGGCCGAAAGCCTGCACCAGCGGGATGCCCGCCGCGCGGAAGCCGGTGGCAAAGGCGTCGGGCAGATGCGAGGAGGCGACGATGACGCCATCCACGGAATATTGCCGCAGAAGCTGGACCGAGCGGTCGGGATCGTTCTCATCGGACAGGTTCACCAGCAGCGGGCGCAGGCCGCGATCCTGAAGGGCGCGGGTGAAGAGGTCGAAGATTTGCAGGAAGGCCGGGTTGCGGAAGTTGTTGGACACCAGCCCGACGAGCTGCGTGCGCCGCGTGGTCAGGCTGCGGGCAAGCATGTTGGGGCTGTAGCCCAGTTCGGTGGCGGCCTTCATCACCTTGGCGCGGGTCTTGGCCGAGACGGAGGCGCCTTCGGTGAAGCTGCGCGAGACGGCGGCGCGCGAGACCCCGGCGCGTTCTGCGACTTCCCTGAGCGTGATGGCCATGCCGGATGCCTGCGGTTCTGGATGCGGGAGGGGAAGGTTAGGCGAAGCCGGTGCAAATGTCACCGGGGCGGCACGGGGGCGATCACGGCGCCGTGTAGGGCAGTGCCGGGGGCGATTGAACCCGGCGGGAAGGGCTGTCAGATTGCGTCGGGTTGGAATTGCCGATGGAAGAGAGCCGCGATGAAGCCGATCCTGTGCCTGCCTGTTGCCCTTGCCCTTGCGGGTTGCGTGACCACGCCGGGGGCCGAGGGGGAACTGCCGCCGCTGCCCGAGCAGGTGGTGGCCGTGGCGGCCCCCTGGCAGAACCTTGCGACGGCGCGGCTGCTGCCTGAGGACAATTGCTATTGGTATGAACATGACGGGCAGGTGGAGCGCACACTGCTGCCGTTGCGGACGCCCGAGGGGCGGCCGATCTGCGCGGCGGCGGAAGGCTGAGCCCGCGCCTCAGGTGGCGGCGGTGATGCTGTCCTCGGCCGGGTAGAGCCAGGCATTTACGCCGACATCGACATTTTCATAAAGCCCGATGATATGGGCCATCACCATCCGCACGCAGCCGGAGGAGGCGCGCCAGCCGATGGAGCGGGGGAAGGGCGTGCCATGGATGCGCAGCATCGTGTCGCGCCCGCCCTTGTAGAGGTAGAGCGCCCTGGCCCCCAGCGCATTGGCCGGACCGGGGGGCATCCCGTCGGCATATTGCGCGTAGATCTCGGGTTCGCGGGCGATCATGTTGGCAGTGGGCGTCCAGCGGGGCCATTTCGCCTTGCGCTGGATGGTGAAGAGGCCGGGTTCGTACAGGCCGCCACGCCCGATGGCCACGCCATAGCGCATCGCGGTGCCGTCGGGCTGGATATGGTAGAGGTAGCGGGCGATGGCATCGACATGGATGTCGCCGGGCTTGAGCCCGTCCTTCGCCTCGACCCGCGTGGGCAGGAGCCGGGGATGCAGACCCCAGGGGTTGGAGGTGGCGGGGTCGTAATTCGGCGGCGTCACCTCGGCATCCCAGGCGGCCCATTGCGATTGCTGGGCGCTGGCCGGGGTGGCGAAGGGCGCGGTGATCGCGGGCGAGAAGAGCGCGGCGGAGGTGAGGATGAAGTGGCGTCTGGTGAGCATCTTGTCGTCCCGCAGGGGTGGCCGTTGTCACGGTGGTCAGTTCGCCGCATAGCGGTTTGGCAGGCAGTTGGCAGTTCACAATATGTTTAGGACTGGCTGTTCAGGACTGGCACCGGTCAGCCCGCCTCGGCGGCATCGAGCCTTTCCTGCGCCTCCATCCAGAGGGTTTCAGCCCGCGCCATCGCCTCTTCGCATTCGGCGAATTTGCGGTTCCAGCTTTCCAGTTCGTGAATCTTCGCCTCGTCATAGAGGGCCGGGTCGGCCAGCCGGGCCGAAAGCTTGGCATGCATTTCTTCCAGCTTGGCGATGCGATCTTCGCATTTGCGCAGGTCGGCGCGCAGGGCGAGGATTTCGTCGCGGCTGGCTTTCTTTGGTTTTTCAGAGGGTTTCGCGGCGATCTTCACCTCATCCTCGCCGGAGAGGAGGAGTTTGCGATAGGCTTCCAGATCCTCGGTGAACGGTGTGACCGCGCCGCCTTTCACGAGCCAGAGCCGATCTGCCACCAGCGACAGAAGGTGCATGTCATGGCTGACGAGGATGACGGCACCGGAATATTCGGTCAGCGCCTCGACCAGCGCCTCGCGGCTTTCGATGTCGAGGTGGTTGGTGGGTTCGTCGAGGATCAGAAGATGCGGCGCGTCGATGGTGGCGAGAAGGAGTGAGAGCCGCGCCTTCTGCCCGCCCGAGAGGCGGCCGACCACGGTTTCGGCCTGTTCGGCCATCAGGCCGAATCCCGCCAGCCGGGCGCGGTTCTTGGCCTGCCCTTCATCGGGGCGCAGGCGCTGGACATGCTGGAGCGGTGTTTCGTCGATACGGAGTTCATCGACCTGATGCTGGGCGAAATAGCCGATGCGCAGCTTGGACGAGCGATGGACGCGGCCATCCTGCGCGGCGAGTTTCCCGGCGAGCAGTTTCGACAGGGTGGATTTGCCTTCGCCGTTGCGGCCCAGAAGGGCGATGCGGTCGTCCTGGTCGATGCGCAGGGAAAGCTTGCGCAGGACGGGAGGGCCGCCATAGCCGACCGCCGCGCCTTCCAGATTGACGATGGGCGGGGCGAGTTCTTCGGGCGCGGGGAAGGTGAAGGCCACGCGCTTTGCCTCTTCCGGGGCGGTGATGGGGGTCATTTTTTCCAGCATCTTCACCCGGCTTTGCGCCTGCGTGGCCTTCGAGGCTTTTGCCTTGAAGCGGTCAACGAAGGATTGCAGATGCGCGCGGCGGGCCTCCTGCTTTTTCGCCTCGGCGGCCTGCACGGCGCGGCGTTCGGCCATCTGGCGGGCGAATTGATCGTAAGGCCCTGACCAGTAAGTGAGTTTCCGGTTGTCCAGATGCAGGATGCCGCCCACGGCGCGGTTCAGGAGGCCGCGGTCGTGGCTGATGATAAGGACGGTATGGGGGTATTTCTGGAGATAGCTTTCCAGCCAGAGCGCGCCTTCGAGATCGAGGTAGTTGGTCGGTTCGTCCAGCAGCAGGAGGTCGGGCTGCGAAAAGAGGACGCCGGCCAGCGCCACGCGCATCCGCCAGCCCCCCGAGAAGGCGGAGCAGGGCATCCGCTGCTGATCCGTGTCGAAGCCTAAGCCCTTGAGAATGCTGGAGGCGCGACCCTCTGCCGACCAGGCGTCGATATCGGCGAGGCGGGACTGGATATCGGCGATGCGGGTGGGGTCGGTGGCGATAAGGGATTCGGCGAGGAGCGCGGTACGTTCCTCATCGGCCTGAAGGACGGTGTCGAGAAGCGAGGTTTCCGACGAGGGCACCTCTTGCGCGACGCCGCCGATGCGGGCGCGGGAGGGGAGGGTGATCGACCCGCCCTCCAGCGCAAGCTCGCCCCGTATCAGCCTGAAAAGCGTGGTCTTTCCCGTGCCGTTGCGGCCCACGAGCCCGACCTTGTGGCCGGTGGGAATGGTGGCGGAGGCGCCTTCGAACAGGGGGCGGCCTTCGACGGAATAGGTGATGTCTTCGATCTTCAGCATGATGCCTGATCGCTTGCCCGATGGGGGGCGGGGCGTCAACGGGGCTGTGCCGCATTCCGTGCCGTCTTTTGTGCCGCAAACTGTGGGCACGCAGCGAACGGTCGGGGGTGGCCTTGCGCAACGGCAGAGCGGGGGTGGGGCTGGCCCTGATCGCGGCGACTTTCCTTCGTCATGGACGCGTGCTAGGAGCGCCGCGCAAGAGAATTCCGGCGCGGCGGGCAGTCCGCGCGCCCCAGAAACGGAGACGCCTGACATGGCCATCGAACGCACCCTGTCGATCATCAAGCCCGATGCGACAAAGCGCAACCTGACCGGCAAGATCGTTGCCAAGTTCGAAGAGGCGGGGCTGCGCGTCGTCGCCTCGAAGCGCATCCACCTGACCACGGCGCAGGCTGGCGCCTTCTATGCCGAGCACAAGGAGCGCGGCTTCTATGGCGAGCTGTGCGAGTTCATGGCTTCCGAGCCGGTGGTGGTGCAGGTTCTGGAAGGCGACAATGCCATCGCGAAGAACCGCGAAGTGATGGGCGCGACCGATCCGGCCGCCGCCGCCGATGGCACGATCCGCAAGGAATTCGCGCTGTCGAAGGGCGAGAATTCGGTCCACGGGTCGGACAGCGAGGCCTCGGCCGCGCGCGAGATCGCCTTCTTCTTCTCGGGCCTTGAACTGGTCGGCTGAGGCTGATCGGCGGAAGGGGCCAAAAATCTTCGAAGATTTTTGCAAACTTCTTCGAAGAAATTTGGTCAGCGGCGTCGGTCGATGACGCCCAGCATATCGAGGGCCGCTTCCAGTTCGGAGCGGCCCTTTTGCGTGGTCGTGGCCTTGATCGCGTCAAAGCGGGCGCGCAGCGCCTTTTTCTCTTCACCCTGGCAATCATTCCAGGGGCGGCCTTGCAGGCCCATCACCAGCACGTAATAGCCGATGAAATGCGGGGCCGTGCCGGATTGGATGAGGCGGCGATAGGCCTCGTCCGGGCCGAGGGCCTGCACCTCTTCGGCGGAATGGATGCCCGCCTTGGCGAAGGCGGCCTCGGTCGCGGGGCCGAGATTGCGGATGGACGAGACGGGTGTGGGCATGGGCGGACCGCCGGAATCGAAACGGGGCCAGCCTAGCGGCTGACCCCGTGAGAAGAGAAGGCCTTCGTTCCGTCTTGGGTCAGATCGAGGCCCAGTCCTTGAAGATCGGGGTGGACCCTTGCTGCTGGGTCGTGCCCTGCGATTGGTCCTGTTGCGGCTGGGGGGAAGTGCTGCCGCCCTGCTGCTGCGTCGGCGTGGGTTTCTTTGCCATGGTCCTGCTCGTGTCCTGTTCTGCTCAGGTATTCGCCTCGGTTCTTATCTGAGCGCGGAAATCGGCTGCGGCAAGACAAGGCCATGACGAATTTGCGACGAGTTATCCACACTGTGCGACAGATGCAACAGGTCCAAAGGTATGGAAACCGTTTCAGCCGATCACGGTTGCGGGAAAGCCGACCTCGTCAAGCGCGCGGAGCAGGCGGTCGGGGCTGGCGGAACCGCTGGCGGTGGCGGTCCTGGCGGCGAGGTCCACGGTGACGGTGCCTGCGTCGCCAAGCGCGGCGAGGGCGGATTCGACCGAGGCCTTGCAATGGCCGCAGGTCATGTCGGGGATGGCGAGGGTGGTCATGGCAGGCGTCCTTTCAGCTTTTGCCGGGATATGGGGCTTTCCCCTGCGGGAAGGTCAAGGGGGGCGGGAAGATCAAAAATCGGGGTAGAGCGCGGGGCTTGACCTTCCCGTGACAGGAAGGATTAGGTGTGGATGCGGAAGGAGATGTCAGATGACCGAAGCCGCCCTCATGCCTGCCCCTGCCCATCCCGCCCCCCAGTCAGGCATGTCGCCGGAGCGCCATGCGCGGTTCCGGCTGGAGGGGATGACCTGCGCCTCCTGTGTGCTGCGGGTGGAGCGGCTGCTGCTGGCCCAGCCGGGGGTGGTGCGGGCGGTGGTGAATCTTTCGACGGAGACGGCGGATGTGACATGGCAGGCCCCGGCCACCCCGGCGGGATTGGCGGCGGCGCTGGCCAGGGCGGGCTATCCGGCGCGGGAGACGGTGGTGGTGCTGGGGGTGGAGGGAATGACCTGCGCCGCCTGCACGGGCCGGGTGGAGCGGGTGCTGCGCGGCCAGCCGGGCGTGAAGGAGGCGGTGGCCAATCTGGCCTTGCGGCGGGCGACGGTGACGCTGTTCGAGGGCGGCGCGGAGGCCGAGGCGCTGGCCGCGGCGGTGAGCAAGGCGGGCTATGCGGCGGCGCCCCTGGAGGCGGCGGCGGCGCATGACCCGGCGGCCGAGCAGCGGCGCCTGGCGCGCGAGACGGGGGTTGCGGCGGCGCTGACCCTGCCGGTCTTCGTGGTGGAGATGGGCGGGCATCTGGTGCCGGCCTTCCATCACTGGCTGATGGGCGTGGTGCCGATGCAGGCGCTGTGGCTGGCGCAATTCCTGCTGGTGACGCTGGTTCTGGCCGGGCCGGGGCGGCGGTTCTTCTTCAAGGGCATCCCCGCGCTGCTGCGCGGGAGCCCGGACATGAATGCGCTTGTGGCGATGGGGACGGGCGCGGCCTGGGCCTATTCGACAGTGGTGACCTTTGCGCCCGCGCTGGTGCCTGCGCCGTCGCGCGCCGTCTATTTCGAGGCGGCGGCGGTGATCGTGGTGCTGATCCTGCTGGGGCGGTTCCTCGAGGCGCGGGCGCGCGGGCAGGCGGGGGCGGCCATCGCGCGGCTGGTGGGGATGCAGCCCAAGGCGGCGCGGCTGGAGGATGGGACGGAGGTGCCGGTGGCCTCGCTCGTGCCGGGGATGCGGGTGCAGATCCGGCCCGGCGAGCGGGTGCCGGTGGATGCTGTGGTGGTTTCGGGGGCCTCGGCGGTGGATGAGGCGATGCTGACGGGCGAGCCTGTGCCGGTGGCCAAGGGCGCGGGCGACGCAGTGACGGGCGGCACGGTGAACGGGACTGGCGCGCTGATCGTGGAGGTGCGGGCGGTGGGCGCGGCCACGGTGCTGGCGCGCATCGTGGCGCTGGTGGAAGAGGCGCAGGGGACGAAGCTGCCGGTGCAGGCGGTGGTGGACCGGGTGACGCTGTGGTTCGTGCCGGTGGTGATGGGGATCGCGGCGCTGGCCTTCGCGGGCTGGATGATTGCGGGGCAGGGGGTGGCGGCGGCGCTGGTGGCGGGGGTGTCGGTGCTGATCATCGCCTGTCCCTGCGCGATGGGGCTGGCGACGCCGGTGTCGATTCTGGTGGGAACGGGGCGGGCGGCGGAACTGGGCGTGCTGTTCCGGCGGGGCGAGGCCTTGCAGCGGCTGTCGGAGGTGCGGGTCGTGGCCTTCGACAAGACCGGGACGCTGACGGCGGGGCGGCCTGTGGTGACGGATCTGGTGGGCGAGGATCTGTTGGCCGAGGCGGCGGCGGTGGAGGCGGGATCGGAACATCCGCTGGCAGGGGCGGTGCTGGCCGAGGCGGCGGCGCGGGGGATCGTCCTGCCGGGGGCAGAGGGGTTCGAGGCGGTGCCGGGCTTGGGCGCGCGGGCACATGTCGGGGGGCGGCTGGTGGCGGTCGGATCGGCGCGGATGTTTGCCGAGGTGCCGGGCGATCTGGCGGTCGAGGGGGCGCGGCTGGCGGCGGCGGGGAAGGGGCTGCTCTATGTCGGGGACGGGACGGTGGCGCGCGGCCTGATCGCGGTGGCCGATCCGGTGAAGCCCTCTGCCCTGGCGGCGCTGGGGGCCCTGCGCGGGATGGGGCTGCGGCTTGCCATGGTGACCGGGGACAATGCGGTGACGGCGGGGGCCATCGCGGCGCGGCTGGGGATGGATGATGTGCAGGCGGGGGTGCTGCCCGAGGGCAAGGGGGCGGCGGTGCGCGCGATGGGGGCCGGGGTGGCCTTCGTGGGCGACGGGATCAATGACGCGCCCGCGCTGGCGGCGGCAGAGGTGGGGCTGGCCATGGGGACGGGGACGGATGTGGCGATCGAGGCGGGGGATGTGGTGCTGATGGCGGGCGATCCGCTGGCGGTGGTGGATGCGGTCCGGGTCAGCCGGGCCACGATGCGCAACATCCGGCAGAACCTGACCTGGGCCTTCGGTTACAACGCCGCGCTGATCCCGGTGGCGGCGGGGATGCTGGTGCCTTTCGGCGGGCCGCAGCTTTCGCCGATGCTGGCGGCGGGAGCGATGGCGCTGTCTTCGGTCTTCGTTCTGGGCAATGCCTTGCGGTTGCGGGCGGTGCCGGGTGTGCGGGCCGGGGAGGGCAGGGCATGAACATCAAGGAAGTGGCGGATCGCGCGGGGCTGCCGGCAAAGACAATCCGCTATTACGAGGAGATCGGGCTGATCCGGCCCCTGCGCGGGGCGAATGGCTATCGCGCCTTCCGCGAGAGCGATCTGCACAAGTTGGCCTTCCTGGCGCGGGCGCGGGGTCTGGGCTTCACCATCGAGGAATGCCGCAGGCTGCTGGCGCTTTATGAGGATCGCGGGCGGGCCAGTGCGGATGTGAAGGCGCTGGCCGAGGCGCATCTGGACGATATGGAGCGCAAGATCGCCGAGTTGCGCGCGATGCAGGCGACGCTGCGCGATCTGGTGGCGGGCTGTGCCGGCGACCAGCGGCCCGATTGCCCCATCCTGGCCGGATTGGCCGAGGGCACGGCCGCCGGGCGCGGCGGGACGAAGCCCTGCCACTGAGGGGGCTTCAAGCCGCAGGCGGGGCATGCCAGTCTGCGCGGGCAGATGGAGGTGCCCATGTCCGATCCGATCGCCGACCTGATCCCCGTCTTCGACGGCCATAACGACATCCTCTACCGCATCCTGATGCAGCCCGAGGCGCGCGAGGCGATCTGGCTGACGGGCGAGGGGCGGGGGCATCTGGACCTGCCGCGGATGCAGGCGGGCGGCTTTGCCGGGGGGATGTTCGCGATCTACATCCCCTCGCCCTCGGACGACGAGGATGCGTCGGTCGAGGCCCTGATGGACCAGCCGCCCTATGAGCTGGACCTGCCCGCGCCCCTGCCTTTGCGCGACAGCCAGGCGGTGGCGCTGGACCTGGTGGCGCAACTCATGTGGATGGAGCGCGCCTCGGGCGGCGCGTTCCGGCTGTGCCGCACGGCGGGTGAGATCGAGGCGGCCCGGGCGGCGGGTGTGATCGCGGGCGTGATGCATATGGAGGGGGCGGAGGCGATCGACGCGGGCTGCGATGCGCTGCATGCCTTCCATGCGATGGGGCTGCGCTCGCTCGGCCCGGTCTGGAGCCGCCCGACCATTTTCGGCCATGGCGTGCCCTTCGCCTTTCCGTCAGGCCCCGATACCGGGCCGGGGCTGACCGAGGCGGGGCGGCGGCTGGTGCGGGACTGCAACGCCCTGCGCATCCTGATCGACCTGAGCCATCTGAACGAGAAGGGCTTTGACGAGGTGGCCCGCCTGTCCGACGCGCCGCTGGTGGCCACCCATTCCAACGCGCATGCGGTGACGCCGTCCTCCCGCAACCTGACCGACCGGCAACTGGACATGATCCGCGCAAGCGGCGGCATTGTGGGGTTGAACTTCGCCACGGTCTTCCTGCGGCCCGACGGGCGGCGCGATCCGGCGATGGGATGGGAGCCGGTGCTGCGCCATCTGGACCATCTGATCGACCGGCTGGGCGAGGATCATGTCGGATTCGGGTCGGACTTTGACGGCGCGACGGTGCCTGAGGGCATCACCGATGTCACTGGCCTGCCGCGCCTGATCGCGGCGCTGCGGGCGCACGGCTATGGCGAAGCGCTGATCGGCAAGCTGGCCTGGGGCAACTGGCTGTCGGTGCTGCGCCGCACCTGGGGAGAGTGAGCGGCGCTGCCGAAAATTCTTCTCCGAAGAATTTTCGGCAAGGCCGAGGGGGAAAATTCTTCGACGAAGAATTTTCGGGGCGCCTTGAGGCGCCCGGGGGAAAAGTTTTCGGAGAAAACTTTTCTTCGGCGGGCCGGGTCAGGCGACGCGCAGGAGGGTCTGGAGATCACCGTTTCCGGTCACGAGATCGGCGAGGGTGACGCGATCCAGTTCGGCGTAGAAGGCGATGAGCGCATCCGAGATGACGCATTTCAGCCGGCAGGCGGCGACGAGGGGGCAGGTGTTCTCGCCCTCGGCGAAGCATTCGGTGAAGGGCAGGACGGATTCGAAGTCGCGGAAGACCTGGCCGACGGTGATCTGCTCGGGGCTGCGCCCCAGCATCAGCCCGCCCGAGCGGCCGCGGATGGTGCGCAGAAAGCCCTTCTGGGCGAGCAGGTGGATCACCTGCGCGAGGTGGTTCTCCGAGGCGGCGCAGGCTTCGGCGACCTCGTGCTTGCGGACGATCCGGCCGGGATTGACGGCGCAGAACATCAGGGTGCGCATGGCGAGGTTGGTGCGGGTGGTGAGTCTCATGGCGCGGGCTCCGGGCCTTGCACAGGCTGTGGCAGGTTGCTGTCGCCAAAGATTTATGCAGGGCAGAGCTTCTGCGACATGATCCAGATCAGATCGGTGGAAAAGCCGTTGCTGGTGGAAAATCGGTGGCGGGCGGGGGGGAAGGGGCTGTTGCCTGTGGGGCGCCGCCCTGTTGTTCAAAGCGTTTTGATCGTCCGGAAAAGCAAAAATGCTGCGCGATGGAACAAGAAACTTGCGGATGTTTGCGGTAACATTTAAAGCGGTTTGAAAGGGCCGATCCTTGGCTCGGGGCATCTTCTTGGCCTTGACCCGCGCAATGGGGGGCATAGGGTTGAGGCGTGGTGCCAAGAGATGGATGCAGTGACGTGAATGATCTGAGCCTGACCCCCAATCTGCTGCAAGCCGATATTGCGCGGCATCTGACCTTTACCCTTGGCAAGGATGCCCCGAACGCCTCGGTCTATGACTGGCGGATGGCGCTGTCCTTCGCGATCCGCGACCGGATCGTGGAGCCCTGGTTCGCCTCCACCCGCCGGACCTGGGCGGAGGATCGCAAGCGCGTCTATTACCTGTCGATGGAATTCCTGATCGGGCGTCTTCTGGAGGATGCCACGATCAATCTTGGCCTGCGCGACATTGCGGAAGAGGCGATGGCGGGCTTCGGGCAGGATTTCCGCGCCATCGTGGAGAATGAACCCGATGCCGCGCTGGGCAATGGCGGCCTTGGCCGCCTTGCCGCCTGTTTCATGGAAAGCATGGCGACGCTGGGTTGCCCCGCCTATGGCTATGGCATCCGCTATGAGCATGGTCTGTTCCGCCAGCGTTTCGAGGGCGGCCAGCAGGTGGAGACGCCGGAGGATTGGCTGACCCAGGCGCATCCCTGGGAATTCGCCCGTCCCGAAAGCGCCTATACCATTCCCTTCAAGGGCCATGTGGAGACACATGACGGGCGCGAGGTCTGGGTTCCGGGTGAAACCGTGCTGGCCGAGGCGCATGACACGCCGGTGATCGGCTGGCAGGGGAAATGGGCCAATACGTTGCGGCTCTGGGCGGCGAAGCCGACGACGCTGTTTGACCTCGACCGGTTCAACCGGGGGGATTATGCGGCCGCGGCGGAGCCCGAGGCGCTGGCGCGGACGCTGAGCCGCGTGCTCTATCCCGATGACACGACCTATCAGGGCAAGGAGTTGCGGCTGAAGCAGGAATTCTTCCTGACCTCTGCCGCCTTGCAGGACATTCTGCGCCGCTATCTGGCGCGGCATTCCGATCTGAAGGCGCTGCCGAAACATGTGGCGATCCAGATGAACGACACCCATCCGGCCATTGCGGGGCCGGAACTCGTGCGCCTTCTGATGGATGATCACGGGATGGGCTTTGACGATGCGCTGGAGACGGCGCGGGGCTGTCTGGGCTATACCAACCACACGCTGCTGCCCGAGGCGCTGGAACGCTGGGCGACCTTCACCTTCGGTAATGTGCTGCCGCGCCATATGCAGATCGTGGAGCGGATCGACAGTTGGCACCGCCGCACCTATCCGTCGCGGCCCCATTACGTGGGGATCGTGAAGCATCACGAGGTTCGGATGGGGGAACTGGCCTTCATCATGGCGCATAAGGTGAACGGGGTTTCGGCGCTGCATTCCGATCTGGTGAAGAAGAACCTGTTTCCGGAACTGGAGCGCCTGCATCCGGGGCGGATCATCAACCAGACCAATGGCGTGACGCCGCGGCGCTGGCTGAAGATGGCGAACCGGCCTTTGGCCAAGCTGATCACCGACACGATCGGCGAGGGCTGGGAGGACGATCTGGATCGTCTGAAGGGGCTGGAGCCGCATGTGAAGGGCAAGGCCTTCCGCGAGGCCTTTGGCGCGGCGAAGCGGGCCAACAAGGTGGCGCTGTCGAACTGGATCGCGGCGGAATGCGGGGTGAAGGTATCGCCCGACGCGCTGTTCGACGTGCAGATCAAGCGCATCCATGAATACAAGCGCCAGCTTCTGAACATCCTGGAAACCATCGCGCATTGGCACCAGATCCGGTCCAACCCCAAGGCGGGCTGGGTGCCGCGGGTGAAGATCTTTGGCGGCAAGTCGGCGCCGGGCTATGCGGTGGCGAAGGAGATCATCCACCTGATCAATGACGTGGCGCAGGTGGTGAACAACGATCCGGTCACAGGCGATCTTCTGAAGATCATCTATCCGGCGAATTACAATGTCAGCATGGCGGAGCGGCTGATCCCCGCTGCCGATCTGTCGGAACAGATTTCCACCGCCGGGAAAGAGGCCAGCGGCACCGGCAACATGAAGTTCATGATGAACGGCGCGCCGACCATCGGCACGCTGGACGGGGCCAATGTGGAAATTCTGGAAGAGGTGGGGGCGGAGAACTTCTTCCTCTTCGGCCTGACGGCGGAAGAGGTGATGAAGCGCCGCGAAGACCCGGAACATGCCCGCAAGGCCATCGAGGCGAGCCAGGCGCTTCAGGATGTCTTGCAGATGATCGCCGAAGGGCGGTTCAGCCCCGACAATACCGACCGCTATCACGGGCTGGTGCATCGGGTCTGGCATCATGACTATTTCCTCGTGGCATCGGATTTCGACGCCTATCACGCCGCGCAGGCCGAGGTGGACCGGGCCTACAAGGACCGCGACCGCTGGGTTTCGATGGCGGCGATGAACACGGCGCGCAGCGGGTTCTTTTCGTCGGATCGCACGATCCGCAGCTATATGGACGAGATTTGGGGGGTCACCTCGGCCCTGTGACGGGTCTGGGTGGCGCCCTTTGGGAGGGGGGCGGCCATGGGCGAAAACCTGATCGACCACGGGGCGGCCAAGGCCATTGTCGAAGGGCGGCATGGCGATCCCTTTTCCGTGCTGGGCCTGCACAAGCGGGACGGGGCCTGGGTCGTTACCGCCTTTGTGCCGGGGGCAGAGCGGCTGTGGCTGCTGACGGGCAAGGCGGCGAAGGCCGTTGAGGCGGAGGCGGTGCCGGGCTGCGACGGTCTGTTCTGCGCGCGGCTGGCGCGCAAGGCCGAGTACCGGCTGCGCGCCGAAGGGCATGGGGCGGTGTGGGAGTTCGACGATCCCTTCCGCTTTGGCCCGGTGCTGGGCGAGATGGATGAATATCTGCTGGGGGAGGGCACGCATAAGCGGCTCTGGCAGGTGCTGGGCGCGCATGTGATCACCCATGAGGGCGTGGAGGGCACGCATTTCGCCGTCTGGGCGCCGAATGCGGAGCGCGTCTCGGTGGTTGGGGATTTCAACATCTGGGACGGGCGGCGCCATCCGATGCGGCGGCGCGGTGCGACGGGGGTGTGGGAGACCTTCATCCCCGGTCTGGGCGAGGGCGCGACCTACAAGTATGAAATCCTCGGCAAACATGGCGCGCCCGGCCCGCTGAAGGCCGATCCGGTGGGATTCGGGTCGGAGCATCCGCCGGCAAATGCCTCGGTCGTGCGGCGGATCGACGGGGCATTCCACGATGCCGACTGGATGGCGACGCGGGCGGCGCGGCATTCCATCGACGCCCCCATATCGGTCTATGAGGTGCATCTGGGATCGTGGCGGCGCGCGCCGGGGGACAGGATGCTGTCCTATCTGGAACTGGCCGAGCAACTGGTGGATTACGTGGCCGATATGGGCTTTACCCATATCGAGCTGATGCCGATCAGCGAATTTCCCTTTGACGGAAGCTGGGGCTATCAGCCGGTGGGGATGTTCGCCCCGACCATCCGCCACGGCACGCCGGGCGAGTTCCGCGCGCTGGTGGATGCGGCGCACACGAAGGGGCTGGGGGTGCTTCTGGATTGGGTGCCCGGGCATTTCCCGACCGATCCGCACGGGTTGGGCCGGTTCGACGGGACGGCGCTTTATGAACATGCCGACCCGCGCGAGGGGTTCCATCAGGATTGGAACACCTTGATCTACAATTACGGGCGGGTGGAGGTGGCGAATTACCTCGTCTCCAACGCCCTCTATTGGCTGGAGGAATATCATGTGGACGGGCTGCGGGTGGATGCCGTGGCCTCGATGCTCTACCGCGATTACAGCCGGAAAGAGGGCGAGTGGATCCCCAACAAGGATGGCGGGCGCGAGAATTACGAGGCGGCGGCCCTGCTGCGGCGGATGAATGTCACCGTCTATGGCGAGGTGCCGGGGGTGATGACGGTGGCCGAGGAAAGCACGGCCTTTCCCGGCGTGTCGCGGCCGGTGGATCATGGCGGCCTTGGCTTTGGCTTCAAGTGGAACATGGGCTGGATGAACGACACCCTGTCCTACATGGAGAAGGACCCGATCTATCGGCAGTATCACCACCACCAGATGACCTTTGGCCTGCATTACGCCTGGTCGGAGAATTACATCCTGCCGATCAGCCATGACGAGGTGGTGCATGGCAAGGGCAGCATGCTGGAGAAGATGCCGGGGGATGGCCCCGAGAAATTCGCCAATCTGCGCGCCTATTACGGGTTCATGTGGGCGCATCCGGGCAAGAAGCTTTTGTTCATGGGATGCGAGTTTGCCCAAGGGCGGGAGTGGAACCATAACCAGAGCCTCGACTGGCATCAGTTGGAGATTGCCGAACATCGCGGGGTGCAGGCGCTGGTGCGCGATCTGAACCGCGCCTATCGGGAGAACCCGGCGCTGCATGTGAATGACACGCGGCCGGAAGGGTTTGCCTGGATCGAAAGCAATGATGCGGGGGCCTCGGTCTATGCCTGGGTCCGCAAGGGGGGGGCGAGCGATCCGATGGTCGTGGCGGTGGTGAACATGACGCCGGTGGAGCGGCGTTACCGGCTAGGCCTGCCTGCGGCGGGCCATTGGGACGAGATCCTGAACACGGATGCGGGCGTCTATGGCGGTGGCAACCGGGGCAATCTGGGCGGGGTGACGGCCGAGGCGGTGGCATGGCACGGGCAGGCGCAATCGGCGCTTGTCACCTTGCCGCCCTTGTCGGCAGTCTGGTTCCGTCAGGCGTGAGGATGACGACATAAGCGGCGAAGCCGCATCAGGGAGGGGAAGGCCATGTTGAAACCGAGACCGAATGCGCGCCTGTCTAGCCAGGCGATGGCCTTCGTCCTTGCCGGGGGGCGGGGGAGCCGGTTGAAGGAGTTGACGGACAGGCGGGCGAAGCCTGCGGTCTATTTCGGCGGCAAGACGCGGATCATCGACTTTGCCCTGTCCAACGCGCTGAATTCCGGCATCCGGAAGATGGCGATTGCCACGCAATACAAGGCGCATAGCCTGATCCGGCATTGCCAGCGGGGATGGAACTTCTTCCGGGCGGAGCGGAACGAATATCTGGACATCCTGCCCGCGTCGCAGCGGGTGGATGAAACGAAATGGTATCTGGGGACGGCGGATGCCGTGGCGCAGAACATCGACATCGTGGACAGCTATGGCATCAAATATGTCGTCGTGCTGGCGGGCGACCATATCTACAAGATGGATTACGAGATCATGCTGCAACAGCATGTCTCCACCGGGGCCGATGTGACCATCGGCTGCCTGACCGTGCCACGGATGGAGGCCACGGCCTTTGGCGTGATGGCGGTGGACAAGGAGATGCGCATCACCTCCTTCCTTGAAAAGCCGAAGGACCCGCCGGGCATTCCGGGCGATCCGGATCATGCGCTGGCCTCGATGGGCATCTATGTCTTTGACTGGGCCTTCCTGCGCGATCTGCTGATCCGGGATATGGAAGACCCGAATTCCTCCCATGATTTCGGCAATGACCTGATCCCGGCCATCGTGAAGAACGGCAAGGCCATGGCGCATAAATTCGCGGATTCCTGCGTGAAATCGGGGCTGGAGGATGAACCCTACTGGCGCGATGTGGGAACGATCGACGCCTTCTGGCAGGCCAATATCGACCTGACGGATTTCGTGCCGAAACTGGACATCTATGACAATTCCTGGCCGATCTGGACCTATTCCGAGATCGTGCCGCCCGCGAAGTTCATCCATGACGAGGATGGGCGGCGGGGGATGGCGATTTCCTCGCTGGTGTCGGGCGATTGCATCGTGTCGGGGTCGGAGGTGCGCAATTCGCTGCTCTTCACCGGGGTCAGGACGCATTCCTATTCCAGTCTGGAATATGTGGTGGCCCTGCCGCGCGTGGTGGTGAACCGCAAGGCGGAGTTGAAGAACGTTGTGATCGACAGCGGCGTGGTGATCCCGGAGGGCCTTGTCGTCGGGCAGGACCCGGAGGAGGATGCGAAATGGTTCCGGCGCAGCGAAGGGGGCATCGTGTTGATCACGCAGGACATGCTTGACGCGCGGGCGCGGAAATTGTCCTGAGAGGGCTCCCGGTGGATACCCCGGGGGGCTGTCTGCCCCCCGGACCCCCCGAGGATATTTGAGAACAGATGAAGGGGCAGGTCATGCAGATCAAGGGGCGGGTGCTGTCGGTGGCATCGGAATGTGTCCCCCTGGTCAAGACGGGGGGCCTTGCCGATGTGGTGGGCGCGCTGCCCGCCGCGCTGCGGCCCTTCGGATGGGAGATGCGGGTTCTGCTGCCGGCCTATCGGCGGCTGCGCGACCATCTGGCGGCCCTGCGCCCGGTCTGGCACGAGCCGGGGCTGTGGGGCGGCGAGGGCGTGGTCTATGCGGGCGAGGTGGCGGGGGTGGATGTGCTGCTCCTTGACGCGCCGCATCTTTTTGACCGCGAGGGGGGGCCTTACAATTCCGCCGCGGGCGACTGGCCGGACAATCCGCAGCGCTTTGCCGCGCTGTCCTGGGTCGCGGCGCGGATGGCGCGCGAGGGGTTCGACGGCTGGAAGGCCGATGTGCTCCATGCCCATGACTGGCAGGCGGGGCTGGCACCGGCCTATCTGGCCTATGGCGGGTCCGGCGGCACGGGATCGGTGATCACCGTCCACAACATCGCCTTTCAGGGCTGGGCCGATGCCGGGATGATCGACGCGCTGCGCCTGCCGCGCGAGGCGTTCCATCCGGGGCAGTTGGAGTATTACGGGGGCTTGAGCAGCCTGAAGGCCGGGCTGGTGACGGCGGACCGGATCACGACCGTCTCGCCCTCTTATGCGGCCGAACTGATGCGGCCGGAATTCGGGATGGGCTTGCAGGGGGTCATCACGGCGCGGGGGGCGGTGGTGTCGGGGATCCTGAACGGGGTGGATACCGGCGTCTGGTCGCCCGAGGCGGAGCCGCTGCCCTATTCCGTGAAAGCGATGAAGGGGAAGGCCGCGAACCGCGCGGCGCTTTGTGCGGAATTCGGGATTGCCGAGCCGGAGGGGCCGCTGGCCATCGTTGTGAGCCGCCTGACCGATCAGAAGGGGATTGACCTGCTGCCTGCCGTGATCCCGGATTTCATCGCGGCCGGGGGTGGGCTGATCGTGCTGGGATCGGGCGATCCGGCGCTGGAAGCGGCGATGCGGGGGCTGGAGCAACGCTTCCCCGGCCGGGTGGCGGTGCGGATCGGCTATGACGAGGCGCTGTCGCATCGGCTGTTTGCGGGGGCGGATGCGGTGCTGGTTCCGTCGCGGTTCGAGCCTTGCGGGCTGACGCAGATGTATGGGCTGCGCTATGGGACGATCCCGGTGGTGGCCTCGGTCGGGGGGCTGGCGGATACGGTGATCCATGCCTCGCCCGCCGCGCTGGCCGCCGGGGTGGCGACGGGGGTGCAGTTCCACCCCACCGATGCCGTGGCCTTTGGTCAGGCGCTGCGGCAGTTGGTGGCGCTGCATGCCGATCCGAAGCAATGGGCGCGGGTGCAGAAGAATGCGATGGCCCATCCCGTGGGCTGGGAGACGAGTGCGGCGGAATATGCCGCGCTTTATGAGGGGCTGGCCCGGTGACACCGCAGCGCGCGCTTTTGCCGCCGCGACTGGTGGGGCATTCGGTGACGGCGGGGCGGCCCTGGCCGATGGGGGCGACCTATGACGGCGAGGGCGTCAATTTCGCCGTCTTTTCCGCCCATGCGGAGAAGGTGGAACTCTGCCTCTTCTCGCCGGACGGGCGCAAGGAACTGGCGCGGATCGCGCTGCCGGAACGGGACGGGGATATCTGGCACGGGCATGTGGGCGGGCTGGTGCCCGGCACGCTTTACGGCTTCCGCGTGCATGGGCCCTATGCGCCGGAACAGGGGCACCGGTTCAACCCCCACAAGCTGCTGATCGACCCTTATGCCCGCGCGCTGGAGGGGCGGTTGAAATGGTCGGATGCGCTGATGGGCTACAAGGTGGGCAGCCCGCGCGGGGACATGTCCTATGACACGCGCGACAGCGCCTTTGCCGTGCCGAAATCGGTGGTGGCGGATACCTCCTTCATGTGGGGGGAAGATGCGCCGCCGCGCGTGCCGCTGACCGAGACGGTGGTCTATGAGGCGCATGTGCGGGGCATGACCATGCTGCATCCCGGCGTGGAGAAAGGGGTGCGGGGGTCCTTCCTCGGCCTCGCCTCCGATGCGGTGATCGAGCATCTGGTGAAGCTGGGGGTGACGAGTGTCGAACTGCTGCCCGTGCAGGCCTTTGCGGATGAGCGGTTTCTGGTGGCCAAGGGGCTGCGCAACTATTGGGGATACCAGACCATCGCCTTCTTCGCGCCGGAGCCGCGCTATCTGACCAAGGGGCAGGTCTGGGAATTCCAGTCCATGGTGCGGCGGTTCCATGCGGCGGGGATCGAGGTGATCCTGGACGTCGTCTATAACCATTCCGGCGAGGGGGATGAGTTCGGGCCGACCCTGTCTTTCCGGGGCCTCGACAATGCCAGCTATTACCGCCTGATGCATGGCGGGCGGCATTACGTGAATGACACGGGCACGGGGAACACGCTGAACCTGACCCATCCGATGGTGCTGCGCATGGTGATGGACAGCCTGCGCCATTGGGTGGAGGTGATGCATGTGGACGGATTCCGGTTCGACCTTGCCACCGTGCTGGGGCGCGAGGCGCATGGGTTTGATCCCAGTGGCGGCTTTTTCGATGCGATCCGGCAGGACCCGGTGCTGGCGCGGGTGAAGCTGATTGCCGAGCCCTGGGATATCGGGCCGGGGGGGTATCAGCTTGGGTCCTATCCGCATCCCTTCCTGGAATGGAACGACAAGTTCCGCGATGGGGTGCGGCGCTGGTGGAAGGGCGATCCGGGGATGGCGGCGGACCTTGCCAGCCGCCTTTTGGGCAGCGCGGAGCGGTTCGACCATCACGGGCGGGCGGCGACGTCTTCGGTCAATTTCGTGACCGCGCATGACGGGTTCAATCTGGAGGATGTCGTGTCCTTCACGTTGAAGCGGAACTGGGCCAATGGCGAGGAGAACCGCGACGGGCATCACGAGAACCATTCCGACAATATGGGGGTGGAGGGGCCGTCGGAGGACCCAAAGGTGCGGGCGGCGCGCGATCTGCGCAAGCGCAACCTGCTGGCGACGCTGATGCTGGCGCAGGGGGTGCCCATGCTGCTGGCAGGCGACGAGGTCGGCCATACGCAGGGCGGCAACAACAATGCCTATGCGCAGGACAATGAGACGACCTGGATCGACTGGGCGAAGGGCGATGCGGGGCTGGCGGCTTTCGTGGCGCGGCTGGCGGCGCTGCGCCGCGCCCATCCCGTGCTGCGGCAGCGGCGGTTCCTGCATGCGAAGGAGCGGCCTTCCGACGGGGTGCCGGATGTGATCTGGCGGCGGGCGGACGGGCAGAAGCCCAGCCCGGGGGATTGGCACGATCCGGGCTTCCGCTGCCTGGGTGTGGAGCTGCGGATGGCGGCCGAAGGGGCGGATGCGGGGGAGGGGGCGATCTATGCCGTCTTCAACACGGGCGGGGAATGCGTGCTGCGCCTGCCCGATACGGCGCCGGGCTGGGAGTTGATCCTGGATACCACGCGGCCCGATCTGGAGGTCGCGCCGGGCGGGCCGGGGACCCGCGCCCCGCCGCAATCCGTGCTCGTGTTCCGGTCGGTGACGACCAAGGCCAAGATTTCCACGGGAGGAAGACCATGACGATCCGCACCATCGCCACGACACCCATCGCGGGGCAGAAGCCCGGCACGTCGGGGCTGAGGAAGAAGACCCCGGTCTTCATGGGGCATCACTATCTGGAGAATTTCGTCCAGAGCATCTTTGACGTGGTCGGCGCGCAGGGAAAGACCTTCATCCTGGGCGGCGACGGGCGCTATTTCAACGACCGGGCGGCGCAGGTCATCCTGCGGATGGCGGCGGCGAACGGGGCGGCGCGGGTGATCGTGGGGCAGGGGGCGATCCTCTCCACCCCGGCGGCGAGCCATCTGATCCGGCTGAACAAGACGGATGGCGGGATCATCATGTCGGCGTCGCATAACCCCGGCGGGCCAGAGGAGGATTTCGGGGTCAAGTTCAACATGCCCAATGGCGGGCCTGCCCCCGAAGGCGTGACCGAGGCGATGTACAAGCGCACGACCGAGATCACGGAATACCGGATCGTCGAGGCGCAGGATGTGGACCTTGGCCGCGTCGGGCGGACCTCGCTGGCGGGCATGGTGGTCGATGTGGTGGACCCGGTGGCGGATTACGCCGCGCTGATGGAGAGCCTGTTCGATTTCGGGGCGATCCGGGCGATGTTCGCGTCCGGGTTCCGGATGCGGATGGACAGCATGTGCGCGGTGACCGGGCCTTATGCGGTGGAGATACTGGAGCGGCGTCTGGGCGCGGCGCCGGGGACCTGCGTCAATGCCGTGCCGCTGCCGGATTTCGGGGGGATGCATCCCGATCCGAACCCGACCTGGGCCAAGACGCTTATGGATGAGATGTTCGGGGAGAGCGCGCCGGATTTCGGCGCGGCCTCGGATGGCGACGGGGATCGCAACATGGTGGTGGGGCGGGGGATTTACGTCTCTCCGTCCGACAGCCTTGCCGTGCTGGCGGCGAACGCGCATCTCGCGCCGGGCTATGCGAAGGGGCTGAAGGGGGTGGCGCGGTCCATGCCCACCTCGGCGGCGGCCGACCGGGTGGCGGCGGCGCTGGGCATCGGGAGTTACGAGACGCCGACGGGGTGGAAGTTCTTCGGCAACCTGCTGGATGCGGGCCGCGCGACGATCTGCGGCGAGGAAAGCTTCGGCACGGGGTCCGACCATGTGCGCGAGAAGGACGGGCTTTGGGCGGTGCTGTTGTGGCTGAACATATTGGCGGTGCGCAAGCAGACGGTGGCGGAGATTCTGGCAGAGCATTGGGCGCGGTTCGGGCGGAACTATTACAGCCGGCATGATTTCGAGGCGATTGCCAGTGACAAGGCCGATGCGATGATGGGCGCGCTGCGGGGCGCGCTTCCGGGGCTGAAGGGGCAGGCGGTGGAGGGCATGGTGATCGCGGCGGCGGATGACTTTGCCTATACCGATCCGGTGGATGGATCGGTCAGCACGAAACAGGGCGTGCGGGTGCTGTTCGAGGACGGGTCGCGTTTCGTTCTGCGCCTCTCGGGGACGGGGACGGAAGGCGCCACGCTGCGGATGTATCTGGAACGCTACGCGCCGGGGCCGGGGGGATTGGACCTTGATCCGCAGGCGGCGCTGGCCCCGGTGATCCGTGCCGCGCATGGCATCGCGCGGATCGCGGATTTCACGGGGCGCAAATCGCCCGACGTGGTGACCTGAGGCCGCGGTTTTCAAGCGGAGCGCCGCGCGAAGGGCGCGGCGCGTTCCTTTTGCCTCGCCTGCGCGGCGTTCCGCCGCGCAGGCATAGCTGGGGGCGCTTCGCCCCCCACACCCCCCGAGGATATTTGCAGACAGAAAGTGAAGGGGCGGAAATCGTCCTGCCTGTGTCGCGTTTCTGGGGGCAGGGCGCGGCGGAGGGGCGTCTGCTGCGGGAACGGGACAAGGGAGGCGGCGATGGACGAGGTTCGGCATCAGCGGGCGGGACGGGCGGCGCGGACGGCGGAGCGGTCGCGCAAGGGCGCGCGGGTCGGGCGGCCCTATATCTTGCGGAACATTCCCACCTATGACGTGCTGTCGGAAGAGAACCTGATCCGGATCGAGCGGGCGGCGGATCGGATATTGGCCGAGACGGGGATCGAGTTCCGGGATGATCCCGTCGCGCTGGACCATTGGCGGCGCGCGGGGGCGGAGGTCGAGGGGCTTTTGGTGAAGTTCCCGCCGGGGATGCTGCGCGAGGTGTTGCGGTCCGCCCCTGCGGAATTCGTGCAGCATGCGCGCAATCCGGCGCGGTCGGTGGTGATCGGGGGGAAGTCGGTCGTCTTTGCGCCGGCCTATGGCAGCCCTTTTGTCATGGACCTCGACAAGGGGCGGCGCTTCGGGACGCTGGAGGATTTCCGGAATTTCATCAAGCTGGCGCAGGCTTCGCCCAATTTCCACCATTCGGGCGGCACGATCTGCGAGCCGACGGATATCGCGGTGAACAAGCGGCATCTGGACATGGTGATGGCGCATCTGACGCTGTCGGACCGGCCCTTCATGGGATCGGTCACGGCGGAGGAGCGGGCTGAAGACAGCATCGACATGGCGCGGATCGTGTTCGGGCGGGATTTTGTCGATGGCAATTGCGTGATCCTTGGCAATGTGAACGTCAATTCGCCGCTGGTCTGGGACGGGACGATGACGCGGTCCTTGCGCGCCTATGCGCGGGCAAATCAGGCGGCGGTGGTGGTGCCCTTCATCCTTGGCGGCGCGATGGGGCCAGTGACCAATGCCGGGGCCATTGCGCAATCGCTGGCCGAGACGATGGCGGGCTGCGCGCTGACGCAGCTGGAGCGGAAGGGCGCGCCGGTGATATTCGGCAACTTCCTGTCCTCTATGAGCCTGCGGTCGGGGTCACCGACCTTTGGCACGCCGGAACCGGCGATCGGGTCCATGGTGATCGGGCAGCTTTGCCGCCGGTTGAACCTGCCGTTGCGCTGTTCGGGGAATTTCACCACCTCGAAACTGCCGGATGGGCAGGCGATGATGGAAGGGACGATGTCCATGCTGGCCGCCGTACAGTGCGGGGCGAATTTCATCCTGCATTCGGCGGGGTTCCTGGATGGGCTTCTGTCCATGTCCTATGAGAAGTTCATGCTGGATGCCGATCTTTGCGGCGCGCTTCATTCCTATCTCGACGGGGTGAAGATCGACGACGACCAATTGGCGGTGGAGGCCTTTGCCGAGGTGGGGCCGGGCAACCATTTCTTCGGCTGTTCCCATACGATGGCGCATTACGAGACGGCCTTCTGGGACAGCGAGTTGTCGGACAACGAACCCTTCGAGAAATGGGAGGCGGCGGGGGCGACGGATGCCGCGACCCGCGCCAACCGGGCCTGGAAGCAGCGGCTGGCGGAGTATGAGGCGCCGCCGATGGAGGCGGGGATGCGCGAGGCGCTGGAGGCGTTCGTCGCCCGGAAGAAGGTCGAGATGGCCGATATGTGGTATTAGGACCGCAGGCCGGTCTCTTCCAGAAGGCCCATGCGCTTGGCTTCGTAATAATAGCCCCGGCGATACCACATATGGGCGCGGTCATGGTTGCCGCGCGCCACGAGCCAGGCGCCGCGCAGGTATTTGCCCGCATAGATCATGTTGGTTTCGGCATCCAGAAGTTCGGACGGGTGGCCGCGAAAGCCCATGGTCTGGGCCGTTTGCGGGTGGATCTGCATCAGCCCGTAATAGGGGCCGTTGCGGGCGGCGGGGTTGTAGCCGCTTTCGCGGCGGACGGTTTCATGGATCAGGCTTTCGGGAATGTCATAGACGCGGGCGTATTTGCGGATCAGGCGGTTGATCTCTTCCGGGCCTTGCGCGCCGCGCGAGGGGGGCTCTTCCCGCCGGCCGCCGCCGCAGGCGGCAAGGGCTGCGGGCAGGGCGAGGAGGAGGAGATGGCGGCGCTGGATGGACATGGTGACGACCCCGGAAGACAGGCTTTGTCAGGGTGATAGCGGGCGCAGGCGCGGGCGGGAAGGGCAGGCCCGGGTGGCGGGCGGAACTTCGCGCGGGGCTAAGACCTTTGGCGCGCTTGGCGGGGGGGGCGGGCGCTGTTAGCGTGACGATGGGGGAACAGGAGGTTCCGATGGATGGAGCGCAGCGCAGGTTGGCCACGGCCCTGATCGTGGATGACCATCCGCTGTTCTGCGACGCCCTGTCCATGACGCTGCGGGCGGTGGCGGGGATCGAGGGGATCGAGACGGCGGACCGGCTGGAAACGGCGCTGGCGCGGCTGGACATCTCGCCCTTGCCGGATGTGGTGGTGCTCGACTTGAACCTGCCGGATGTGAACGGGCTGGATGGGTTGATCCGGTTGCGCGCGACGGCGGGGGAGGTGCCGGTGGTGGTGGTATCCTCGCTGGCCGACAACCGGGTGATCGGGGCGGCGCTGCGGGCGGGGGCGGTGGGATTCGTGCCGAAACATTCGCGGCGCGAGGTGTTCAAGGCGGCCTTCGATGCGATCCGGGCGGGCGAGGGGTTCGTGCCCGAGGGGTTCGTGCCGCAGGCCGATCCGAATGCGCCGGCAAGCCAGCGGGAAGAGGCGATCGCGCGGCTGTCCCTGCTGACGCGGCAGCAGGCGAAGATTCTGCAACTGATCTGCGAGGGGATGCTGAACAAGCAGATCGCCTATGAGCTGACCATCGCGGAGACGACGGTGAAGGCCCATGTGACCGCGATCATGCGCAAGCTGGGCGTGCAGAGCCGGACACAGGCGGTGCTGATCGCGCAGGAGGCCAGTTTCGACCGCCTGATGCCGGAGAATATCTGACCGCGACCCGTGCGGCGGCCTGCTGCGGGGACGCAGATGCCCAAGGCGGGGCTTGCCGGGGCGGGGGGGCGGGGCTAGCCTTCCCCCCATCCGACGCGTTTGGGAGGACGCGATGAACCAGCCGAGGGAGGATTTTCCCGTGCCATCCGGCAGGGACGCGGCCCTTGTGGCGCGCGCCTCCGTTCCCGTGGACATGCCCCATCCGCTGCGCCATCTGGAAGAGGCGCTGGGGCCGGGGCCTTTCGCGCTGGTGATCCTGTTCGTGTCGCCGGATGCCGATCTTGACGCGCTGGCGCTGCGGCTGCCGGGGCGGTTCGGCGGGGCGCCGGTCATCGGCTGTTCCACGGCGGGGGAGATTTCGGGGGCGGGCTATACCGAGGGCGAGATTGTCGCCGTGGCGCTGCCGGCTGCGCATTTCGCGGCTGATGTGCTGCTGATTCCCGATCTTTCGGTGCTGGAGCGTGAGGCGCTGATCGGGCAGTTGATCCGGTCGCGGCAGGGGCTGGCGCGGGCAAGGCCGGACTGGGAGGGGGAGTTTGCCTTCCTGATGGTGGATGGCCTGTCGGTGCGCGAGGACGAGCTGGCGGCGGCACTGGCCTCGGGCCTTGGCCCGGTGCCCCTGTTCGGGGGGTCGGCGGGGGACGGGACGCGGTTCCGTGCGACCTATGTGCTGCATGAGGGGCAGGCCTTGCAGAATGCCGCCGTGCTGGCGCTGATCCGGACGGAGTGCCGGGTGAAGGTCTTCAGCCTGGACCATCTGACGCCGACCGAGGCGCGGATGGTGGTGACCGGGGCCGATCCGGCGCGGCGGATCGTGCATCGGATCAATGCCGAACCCGCCGCGCAGGAATATGCGCGGCTTCTGGGCAAGGACCCCGCACAGTTGACGTCATTCACCTTTGCCGCCCATCCGGTGGTGGTGCGGATCGGCGGCAAGCATCACGTGCGGGCGATCCGCGAGGTGGGCGAAGGCGGCGACCTGATCTTCTTTTCCGCCATTGACGAGGGCGTGGTTCTGACCCTGGCCGATCCGCAGGACATGGTGGCGCATCTGGCGGAGCGGATGGCGGAGCTTTCGGCGCGCGGGGCGCCGGTCGCGATCCTGGCCTGCGACTGCATCCTGCGGCGGATGGAGGCGCAGGAGAAGCAACGCTCGGGCGCCGTGTCGGCCCTTCTGCGCGAGAACGGGGTGGTGGGGTTTTCCACCTATGGCGAGCAGTTCAACGCCATGCATGTGAACCAGACGATGACGGGGGTGGCGATCTATCCGCCCGAGAGGGCCGGATGATCGAGACGCTGATCAACCCCGCCGATCCGCCCGAACGGCAGACGCAGAAACTGCTGGCCATCGCGCAGGTGCTGATGCGGCGGGTGGAGCAGATCACCGATGACAGCGGCGCGGCCTATGCGCAGTTCCAGCGCGCGGCCTTGCTGGAGGATCAGGTGCGGGAACGCACCCGCGATCTGGAACGGGCGTTGGACCTGTTGAATGACAGCAATGCGCGGCTGGCCGAGGCGAACCGCGCGACCGAGGCGGCGCGGCAGAACCTTGCCAATGCAATCGAGACGATCCAGGAGGGGTTCGCCCTCTTTGATGCCGATGATGTGCTGGTGATGTGCAATTCCCGCTTCGGGATGCATATGCTGGACCTGCGTGATCATCTGAAGCCGGGGCTGACCTTCGGCGATTACGTGGACAGGGTCAGCCGGTCGCGGTTCCTGGAACTGCCGCCGGGCGAGACGCCCGAGGATTGGGCCGTGGCACGGCGGCGGCGGCATCAGGAGCGGCATGTCATCTTCAATGTCCGCATGGTCTGGGATCGCTGGGTGCAGGTCAGCGAACATCGCACGGCGGATGGCGGGACGGTGATCCTGCAAACCGATGTGACCGAGATCATCCGGCTGGAACGATCCGAGCGCGGCAAGATGCTGGACGATCAGGCGCGGGTGATCCGCGCCACGCTGGACCATATCAGCCAGGGCGTCTGCATCTTCGATGCCGAGGCGCGGCTGGTGGGGTGGAACCAGCGTCTGGGGCAATTGCTGACCGTGCCGATGGCGCGGTTCCGGATGGGAGTGAGTTTCGACGCCATCCTTGACCGGTTCCGTCCCGATCTGGCCTTTGGCGAGGGGATGACCGAGGCGCGGCTGGGCGATTGGGTGGCAGGGCGCGACGGGCGCGGGGCGATCCGCTTTGAGCTGCGGCGGGGCCCCGACATGATCATGGATGTCTTTGCCCAAGGGATGCCGGATGGCGGCTTTGTGATGTCCTTCACCGATGTCACCGCCGAACGCGCGGCCATCGAGGCGTTGAGCCGCGCGAACGAGACGCTGGAGGCGCGGGTGATGGAGCGCACGCTGGAACTGGAGGATGCGCTGGCCCATGCCGAGCGCGCCAATGCCAGCCGGTCGCGTTTCGTGGCGGCGGCGAGCCATGACCTGTTGCAGCCGCTGAGTGCGGCGAAGCTCTTCATCTCGTCTGTGCCGGAAGAGGGTTTGGCGGCGGAGGCGCGGGCGGCGCTGGACAAGGCGCAGAATGCGCTTTTGTCGGTGGAGGGGATTCTTGGCGCGCTGCTGGATATCTCGAAACTCGAAAGCGGGCGGGCGGCGGTGTCGGTGGGGCCGGTGCCGCTGGAGCGGCTGCTGGTGCAGTTGAACGATGAATTCGGGGCGATTGCGGCGGCCAAGGGATTGCGCCTGACAGTGGTGCCGTCGCGGCGGGTGGTGCTGTCGGATGCGGCCTATCTGCGGCGCATCCTTCAGAACCTGATCGGCAATGCGATCCGCTATACCGACCGGGGGCGCGTGCTGGTGGGCGTGCGGCGGCGCGGCGGGATGGTGCGGATCGAGGTGCGCGATACCGGGCCGGGGATACCGGAAGAGGAACAGGACAACATCTTCAAGGAATTCCACCGCCTGAACGCCCGCGCCTCGGCCAGCGAGGGGATGGGGCTGGGGCTGGCCATCGTCGAACGCGCCTGCGCCCTGCTGGGCCATCCCCTTGGCCTGACATCCGAGATCGGGCGGGGGACCTGTTTCATGGTGCAGGTGCCGCTGTCGGACGGGGTGGCGCTGGTCGAAGGGCCGCGCCCGGTGCCAAGCCCGCGCCCGTCGATGCAGAACCGCATCGTCTTTCTGGTGGAAAACGACGGCGATCTGCGGCGGGCGATGGGCCTGTTGCTGGAGAAATGGGGGGTGAGCGTGCTGGACGCCCCTTCGGGCGAAGAGGCGCTGGAGCTGATCGAGGAGTTGGGCATCCTGCCCGACTGCTTTATCGTGGATTTCAACTTGGGCGAGGGGATGGACGGGTTGCGCTTTGCAGCCGAGGTGCAGGCGCGGCACGGGGCGGTGCCGGCGCGGATCGTGACCGCCGACCGCCGGCCAGAGTTGCGCGCGGCCTGTGCCGAGGCGGGGGTCGGGCTGATGATGAAGCCGCTGGATGCGCGCGCTCTCGAATCCTTCATCGCGGGGTTACCTGCGGCGGGTTAGACTGGCGGCGCTGCGATCCCTACGACCAATGTTCCATATCGGGCGGCGCGGCTGCCGCTTAATCTGCCGGGCAAGTGAGGGGACCAACATGAAGCTGAGCGATTTTCGAGAGATCAAGGCCGATCCGGCAACCGTCTGGGCTGCCCTGCTGAACCCGGATGTGCTGAAGGAATGCGTGCCGGGCTGTGAAAGCATGTCGGGCAGCGTGGCCGACGGATTCGAGGCCACGGTGACCCAGAAGGTCGGCCCGGTGAAGGCCACCTTCAAGGGCGCGGTCAGCTTTTCCGAGATCGTCGAAGGAAAGAGCCTGAAGATTTCGGGTGAAGGCAAGGGCGGGCCTGCCGGTTTCGCCAAGGGCGGCGCGGCGGTGAGCCTTGAGCCGATGGAGGGCGGTACGCGGCTTTCCTATGATGTGGAGGCGGCGGTGGGCGGCAAGATCGCCCAGCTTGGCAGCCGCATCATCGACGGTTTCGCCAAGAAGATGGCCGATGACTTCTTCACCCGCTTCCAGGAGGCCGTCGAAGGGCCGCAGGAGGACGAGGCCGCAGAGGCCGAAGGTGAGGGCGAGGGCGAAAAGAAGAAGGGCTGGTTCAAGCGGCTGATCGGCTGAACTGACCCCAACGATTACCCAGGGATGTCCAAGGGAGGATAACCATGACGAAGGTCACGATGACCGTGAACGGCAAGGCCGTCTCGGCCGAGGTGGAGGGGCGGACGCTTCTGTCCACCTTCCTGCGCGAGGGGCTTGGGCTGACCGGCACCCATGTCGGCTGCGACACCAGCCAATGTGGCGCCTGCGTGGTGCATGTGGATGGCAAGGCGGTGAAATCCTGCACCACTTTTGCCGCCGATGTGGCGGGGGCGCAGGTGAAGACGATCGAGGGGATGAACAATCCCGACGGGTCGCTGTCGGTGGTCCAGCAGGCGTTCCAGGATCATCACGGCCTGCAATGCGGCTTTTGCACGCCGGGGATGGTGATGTCTTCCGCCGCCCTTCTGGCCGAGAACCCCAAGCCGACCGAGGCCGAGATCCGGCATTATCTGGAAGGCAATATCTGCCGCTGCACGGGATACCACAACATCGTCAAGGCGGTGCTGGCCGCGTCCGGGCAGGACGCCGCCGCTCTGGCTGCCGAATAAGCGCGATTTCAGGGAGGAATTGGGATGCCGAAGGACACAGGGATCGGCGCCAGCAGCAAGCGGCGCGAGGATGTGCGCTTTCTGTCGGGGCGCGGGGTCTATACCGATGACATGGCGATGCACGGCCAGACCTATGCGGTCTTCGTGCGGTCGAACGTGGCGCATGGGCGGATCAAGTCGATCAACACCGCCAATGCCGCCGCGATGCCGGGGGTTCTGGCCATCTTCACGGGCGAGGATTTCAAGGATGTGGGGGGCAATCCGGCGGGCTGGCTGATCAACAGCCGGGACGGCACGCCGATGCGCGAACCCAAGCGCCCGGTGCTGGCCCATGGCAAGGTGCGCCATGTGGGCGATGCCTATGCCGCCGTGATTGCGGAGACCTACAATCAGGCCAAGGATGCGGCCCAGCAACTGGCCGATGACAGCGACATCGAGGAACTGCCCGCCATCGTGGACATGCGCAAGGCGGTGGCCGATGCGTCGAACCGCGTGCATGACGAGATCCCCGACAACCTCTGTTTCGACTGGGGCTGGATCGAGGATAACCGCGCGGCGGTGGATGCGGCTTTCAAGAGCGCGCCGCATATCACCACGCTGGAACTGGTGAACAACCGTCTGGTGCCGAATGCGATGGAACCGCGCGCCAGCATCGGCGAGTATTTCCCCGGCACGGGCGATTACAAGCTGACGACGACCAGCCAGAACCCGCATCTGACGCGGCTTCTGGTGGCGGCCTTCGTTCTGGGCATCCCGGAAAACAAGCTGACGGTCGTGGCCCCCGATGTGGGCGGCGGCTTTGGCTCGAAGATCTATCACTATGGCGAAGAGGCGCTGGTTCTGGCCGCCGCGCGCAAGCTGGGCCGGCCGGTGCGCTGGACGGCGGAGCGGACGGAAAGCTTCCTGACCGATGCACATGGCCGCGACCATGTGACGAAGATCGAGATGGCCAGCACGAAGGACGGCGAAATCCTCGCCATCCGGACCGAGACGCTGGCCAATGTGGGGGCGTATCTGTCGAACTTCTCGACCGCGACGCCGACCTTCCTGCATGGCACGCTGATGGCGGGGCCCTACAAGGTGCCGCATGTCTATGTGAACGTGAAGACGGTCTTCACCAACACCGCCCCCGTCGATGCCTATCGCGGCGCGGGCCGGCCGGAGGCGACGTTCTCGATCGAGCGGATCGTGGACAAGATGTGCCGCGAGCTGAACCTTGACCCGTTCGAGGTGCGGCGGAAGAACCTGATCCAACCGGACCAGTTCCCCTACACCACCCCGGTGGGCCTTGTGTATGACACGGGCAATTATCAGGCGACGCTCGACAAGCTGATCGAACTGGCCGATGTGGCGGGTTTTGAAAAGCGGGCGGCGGCGTCCAAGGCCAAGGGCAAGCTGCGCGGGATGGGGCTTTCGACCTGGATCGAGGCTTGCGGCATCGCGCCGTCGAACCTTGTCGGCGTTCTGGGCAGCCGCGTCGGCCTTTACGACGCGGCGACGGTGCGGGTGAACGCGACCGGCAATATCAGCGTCATGACCGGGGCGCATAGCCACGGGCAGGGGCATGAGACAGTCTTTGCACAGGTGGTGGCGGAAAAGCTGGGCATCCCCGAATCCTCCATCGAGATCGTGCATGGCGACACCTCGAAGATCCCCTTCGGCATGGGCTCCTACGGCTCGCGCAGCCTCGCCGTCTGCGGATCGGCGATGAGCAAGGCCGTGGACAAGATCATCGCCAAGGGCAAGAAGATCGCGGCCCATATGCTGGAAGCTTCGGAGAACGATATCGTCTTTGCCGATGGCAAGTTCAGTGTCGCAGGCACCGACAAGGCGAAGAGCTTCGGCGAAATCGCCTTCTCGGCCTATGTCCCGCACAACTATCCGCTGGAGACGCTGGAACCGGGGCTGGAGGAAACCGCCTTCTACGACCCCGCCAACTTCACCTATCCCGCCGGGGCCTATCTTTGCGAGGTGGAGGTGGACCCGGAAACGGGCAAGGTGGATATCGCCAGCTTCACCTGCGCCGATGATTTCGGCCATGTGATGAACCCGATGATCGTCGAGGGGCAGGTGCATGGCGGCGTGGGGCAGGGGATCGGGCAGGCCCTGCTGGAAAACACGTCCTATGACGAGAACGGCCAGCTTCTGACGGCGTCCTACATGGATTACGCCATGCCGCGCGCCGATGACGTGCCCTTCTACAAGGTGGACCATTCCTGCATCACGCCCTGCACGCATAACCCGCTGGGGGTGAAGGGCTGCGGCGAGGCCGGGGCCATCGGATCGCCGCCTGCGGTGGTGAATGCGGTGATCGACGCGCTGCATCGCGGTGGTCATACGCATGTCAAGCATATCGACATGCCCGTGTCTCCGGCACGGGTGTGGCAGGCGATCAACGGTTGAGGGAGGAAGGACCATGCACAACTTCGATTTCGTGAAGCCTTCCAGCATCGCCGATGCGGTCAAGGCCCTGTCGGCCGAGGGGGCGCAGGCCCTGTCGGGCGGGCAGACCCTGACGCCCACGCTGAAGCAGCGGCTGGCGGCGCCTTCGGTTCTGGTCTCGCTGACCGGGATTGCCGAGATGCAGGGCGTCTGCATGGGGGCGGATGGCCTGTCCGTAGGGGCGGCCACCACCCATGCGACCGTGGCGAAAGAGGCCGCGGCGCATTACCCGGCGCTGGCCGCGTTGGCGGGGGGAATCGGTGACCCTGCCGTCCGCAACCGTGGCACCATCGGCGGGTCCATCGCCAACAACGACCCGGCGGCCTGCTACCCGGCGGGCGTGCTGGGGTCGGGCGCGACGGTGGTGACGAACCGGCGCAAGATCGCGGCGGATGACTATTTCCAGGGCATGTTCACCACGGCGCTGGAAGAGGGTGAGATCGTCACCGGCGTCACCTTTCCGATCCCGGAAAAGGCGGCCTATGTGAAGTTCAACCAGCCCGCCAGCCGCTTTGCCCTGACCGCCGTCTTCGTGGCGAAGTTCAAGGATGGCGTGCGGGTCGCGGTGACGGGGGCGAGCAATGACGGGGTGTTCCGCTGGAGCGAGGCGGAAAAGGCGCTGTCGGGCAACTTCTCGGCGGCGGCGGTCGAGGGGCTGACGGTTTCCCCGGATGGCCTGATCGGCGACCTGCACGGGACGCCCGCCTATCGGGCGAACCTCGTGAAGGTGCTGACCAAGCGCGCGGTTGCCGCCGCGCATTGATCGGGGCAGACCCATCGGGGGGCGGCGCGGGACATCCGCGCCGCCCCTTTCCTTTGCGATAACAGCGCGCTGGCCCCCGGACTGCCTGCAAAGCAGGCGGTTTCGTCACGTCCCCGTCACCTTGGCCTTGTATCCCGCTGGTCAGGCGGATGTGACCGGACACCACAGCCTCTTGGGCTTGCCAGTCGCGAAACGCCAGATATAGTGCGCATGTCGGGGCGGGGCTCCCCGCCCTGGGTCGGTCAGGACCGCAGGATGAAGGCGGAGTCTCGGAAAGCATGGACGGCGATTTCAGGACACAGTTTGTACGCGATCCGGCGGCGCTGAAGCATTATCCTGCTTTGGTGCTGAATGCCGATTATCGCCCGCTGAGCTATTACCCCCTCAGCCTCTGGCCCTGGCAGGAGGCGATCAAGGCCGCCGTGCTGGACCGGGTGCAGATCGTGGCGGAATATGACCACACCGTCCGCAGCCAGAGGCAGGAGTTCCGGATACCCTCTGTCGTGGTGTTGAAGGAATATGTCCGACCCCAGAAGCGCGTGGCCTTCACGCGCTTCAATCTTTTTCTGAGGGACGAGTTTTCCTGCCAATATTGCGGGGCGAAGGGGGATCTGACCTTCGATCACGTCCTGCCCCGGTCGCGCGGCGGCATCACCTCTTGGGAAAACGTCGTCGCCGCCTGTTCGCCCTGCAACCTGCGGAAAGGGTCGAAGACCCTGAAACAGGCGGGGATGCATCTGATGCGCCCGCCGCGCCAGCCGACGGCGGAAGAGATGCAGTCGCATGGCCGGAAGTTCCCGCCGAACCATCTGCATGAAAGCTGGATGGATTTCCTCTACTGGGATGCAGAGCTGGAGGATTGACGGTTTCAGCCGTCATCCAGTCGTTACAAAACTGTTACAATAGCGGCGGCGCGGCATGATGCGGGCTTTCTTCGGGGGCCGCCATGCTGTCAGTCGTCTTTCCCTCTGCCCTGCAATTCGCCGCGGTCAACATGGGCGTCGCGCTGGTCTGCGGCGCGCTGATCGGGTCGGAGCGGCAGGTGCGGCAGCGGATGGCGGGGCTGCGGACCAATGCGCTGGTGGCGCTGGGGGCGGCGGCCTTTGTCGTGTTTTCGGGCCTGTTCCCCGACGAGGTCAGCCCGACGCGGGTGGCGGCACAGATCGTGTCGGGGATCGGTTTCCTGGGGGCCGGGATCATCTTCCGCGACGGGTTCAACATCCACGGTCTGAACACGGCGGCGACGCTGTGGTGTTCGGCGGCGGTCGGGATGATGGCAGGGGCCGGGGCCTGGCCCCATGCGGTGCTGCTGACGGTGCTGGTGGTCTTTGTCAATCTGGGCCTGCGTCCGCTGGTGAAATGGCTGAAACGCAAGACCAAGGCCGGGGTCCCGATCAGCCGGGCCTATCGCGTGATCCTTACCTGCCGGGGCGAGGAAGAGGCGGCGGTGCGCGCCCTGATCCTGCGCACCCTGACCATCGGCGGGCTGCATCTGTCCGAGGTTGCCATCCGCCCGGCGGAAGAGGACGTGGGGATCGACCTGTCGGCCACCGTATCCGGCGATGGGGTGACGGAAGAAATGCTGGAACTTGCCGTGCAGCGCCTGGTGGCCGAACCGGGGCTGCTGCGGGTGCGCTGGCAATCGCTGGACGAAGGGTAAGGCTGCCACCCTGACGGGCCGCGCCGGACGGTCCTGCCCGAAAACCGCGCAGGGCGCATCCCGTGGTTGCCCTGACGCGCCTCGGTGCTAGACTCGCGCGGCCTCCGGGGGTAGAAGCGGCAGCGTTAGCGCTAACAAAAGGCGCAACCCCGGGACAGTCAACGAGGGACAGACATGGTTTCGCGCGTCATACCGGTCGAGCCTTTCGACCTCGTCATCTTTGGCGGCACGGGCGATCTGGCCCGGCGGAAGATCCTGCCGGGCCTTTATCGCCGCTTCCTCGCAGGGCAGATGCCCGCCGAGAGCCGCATCATCGGCGCGGCGCGGGGCGATCTGACGGATGAGGCCTTCCGCCAGATGGTGGCCGAGGCCATCGCCGAATTCGTCCCGCAGGACCGGCGCGAGGACAAGATCATCGCGGCCTTCCTCGAACGGGTGGGATTCGTCTCCATCGACGCGAAGGGGACGGGGGGCTGGGATGTGCTGAAGGGCCGGATGCGGCCCGGCGTGGTGCGGGCCTTCTATTTCTCCGTCGCGCCGGCGCTGTTCGGCGATCTGGCCGAGCGGCTGCACGCCCATGGCATCGCCGATGACAAGAGCCGGATCGTGGTGGAGAAACCCTTCGGGCGCGACCTCGCCTCGGCCCGCGCGCTGAACGCGGTGCTGGCGGAACATTTTGACGAACATCAGATCTACCGGATCGACCATTATCTGGGCAAGGAAACCGTCCAGAACCTGATGGCGGTGCGTTTCGCCAATATCCTGTTCGAGCCGCTGTGGAAGGCGGAATACATCGACCATGTGCAGATCACCGTGGCCGAGACCGTGGGGGTGGAGGGGCGCGGCGCCTATTACGACAAGTCCGGCGCGATGCGGGACATGGTGCAGAACCACCTGATGCAACTCCTCTGCCTGATCGCGATGGAGCCGCCCTATCACTTTGATCCCGATGCCGTGCGGGATGAGAAGCTGAAGGTCATCCGCGCGCTGGACCCGGTGAAGCCCGAGGATATCGTGCGCGGGCAATATCTGCCGGGGGGCGGGCAGGGCGGCTATGTGGAGCATTCCGAGAACCCGCAGAGCCGGACGGAAAGCTATATCGCGCTGAAATGCCATATCTCCAACTGGCGCTGGAAGAACACGCCCTTCTATCTGCGCACGGGGAAACGGCTGCGGGCGCGGGCCTCGGAAATCGCCATCACCTTCAAGGAACCGCCGCATTCGATCTTTGACGATGCGAGCGGCTGGCGCGAGAACGTGCTGGTGATCCGGTTGCAGCCCAATGAGGGCATGAACCTGATGATGATGATCAAGGAACCCGGTCCGGGGGGGATGCGCCTGATGCAGGTGCCGCTGGACATGTCCTTTGCCGATGCGCTTGGCGCGGATGCCGAGGATATTCCCGATGCCTATGAACGGCTGATCATGGATGTGATCCGGGGCAACCAGACCCTCTTCATGCGCGGCGACGAGGTGGAGGCCGCCTGGGCCTGGGCCGACCCCATCATCGCCGGGTGGGAGGCGCGGGGGGATCGCCCGCAGGGCTATGATCCGGGCAGCAGCGGGCCGGAGGATGCGCTGATGCTGATGCATCGCGACGGGCGGCGCTGGCGGGAGATCAAGGGATGAGGCTGGAGACCTATCCCGACCGGGAATTCCTGATGCTGGGTCTGGCGAATGTGATCGCCGGCCAGTTGGCGGATTTCCTGCGGCGGGAGGGGCGGGCCTCGCTCTGCGTGCCGGGCGGCACCACGCCGGGGCCGATCTTCGACACGCTGTCGGGGGTGGATATCGACTGGTCGCAGGTCGCCGTCTTCCTGAACGACGAACGCTGGGTGGCGGAGGACAGCCCTCGGTCCAACACGCGGCTGTTGCGGGAACGTCTGTTGCGGGGCAAGGCGGCGGGGGCGACGCTGGTGCCGCTCTATGCCCCGGCCGAAGCGCCGGAAGAGAAGCTGGCGGAACTGGAAGAAGGGCTGCGCCCGCATCTGCCGATTTCCGTCCTGCTTCTTGGCATGGGGGCGGATATGCATACGGCCAGCCTCTTTCCCGGGGCCGACCGTCTGGCCGAGGCGCTGGCGCCCGATGCGCCGGTCCTGATGGCGCTGCGGGCCGAGGCGGCGGGAGAGCCCCGCATCACCCTGACCGCGCCGGTCCTGAAGGGCGCGATGAACATCCATATCCTGATAACCGGGGCGGAAAAGCGTGCGGCGCTGGAACGCGCGCTGACCCTGCCCCCGGAGGAGGCGCCGGTGCGCGCCGTCCTCGACAACGCAACCGTGCATTGGGCGGAGTGAGACATGAGTAACCCCTGGGCCGCGCTGGCGGCGCATCACGAGGCGGTCGGGGACCGCCGCATCCTTGACCTCTTCGCCGATCCCGCCCGCGCGGGTGCCTTCACCGCCGAGGCGGACGGGATGCGCCTCGACTGGTCGAAGACCAATATCGACGCCGAGGGCCGCCGCCTGCTGGTGGCGCTGGCCGAGGCGGCCGGGGTCGCGGCCAAGCGCGAGGCGATGTTCGCAGGCGCGAAGATCAACGAGACCGAGGGGCGGGCCGTCCTGCACACCGCCCTGCGCGATCTGGGCGGGTCGGTCACGGTGGAGGGCAAGGATGTAATCCCCGGTATCGTCGAAACGCTGGAGCGGATGGAAGCCTTTGCCCGTGATGTGCGCGCGGGCCGTTTCACGGGGCAGGGCGGGCGGATCACCGATGTGGTCAATATCGGGATCGGCGGGTCCGACCTTGGCCCGGCCATGGCGACGCTGGCACTGGCGCCCTATCACGACGGGCCGCGTTGCCATTATGTGTCGAACGTGGACGGGGCGCATGTGGCGGATGTGCTCAAGGGGCTGAACCCCGAAACGACGCTGGTGATCGTCGCCTCCAAGACCTTCACCACCATCGAGACGATGACCAATGCCCAGACGGCGCGCGACTGGATGGCCGCCAAGGTCGCCAATCCGGCGGCGCAATTCGCCGCCGTCTCTACCGCCGCCGACAAGACGGCGGCCTTCGGGATCGACCCCGCCCGCGTCTTCGGATTCGAGGATTGGGTCGGCGGGCGCTATTCCATGTGGGGGCCGATCGGCCTTGCCCTGATGCTGGCCGTGGGGCCAGAGGATTTCCGCGCCTTCCTGGCGGGCGGCCACGCGATGGACAGGCATTTCTGCGCTGCGCCCTTCGATACAAACTTGCCGGTGCTGCTGGCCCTGGTCGGCATCTGGCACAACCAGATCTGCGGCCATGCCACCCGTGCGGTCCTGCCCTATGACCAGCGCCTGAGCCGCCTTCCCGCCTATCTCCAACAGCTTGAGATGGAGAGCAACGGCAAGCGCGTGGCGATGGATGGGACGGACCTTCCGATGCATTCGGGCCCGGTGGTCTGGGGCGAACCCGGTACGAATGGCCAGCACGCCTTCTATCAGCTCATCCATCAGGGGACGCGGGTCGTTCCGTGCGAATTCCTGATCGCGCGGCGCGGGCATGAGGCGCATCTCGCGCATCAGCATGTGCTTCTGGTGTCGAACTGCCTCGCGCAATCCGAGGCGCTGCTGCGGGGCCGGTCGCTGGACGAGGCGCGGGCGATCATGGCGAAGAAGGGCCTGACCGGCGCGGAACTGGAGCGGCAGGCGCGGCATCGGGTCTTTCCCGGCAACCGGCCTTCGGTGACGCTGGCCTATGAAAGGCTAACGCCCTTCGTCCTGGGCCAGATCATCGCGCTTTATGAACACCGGGTCTTTGTCGAGGGGGTGATCCTCGGGATCAACTCCTATGACCAGTGGGGGGTGGAACTGGGCAAGGAACTGGCGCTGGCGCTGCAACCCGTGCTGGAGGGGCGGCAGGGGACAGAGGGCAAGGACGGATCGACGGCGGCCTTGGCGGCCTGGTTCCGGGGATGAAAAACCCCCGGCGCCGGACGCCGGGGGTCAAAAATCTTCGAAGATTTTGCAAATTTCTTCGAAGAAATTTGGTTACTTCAGCGCCGCCGTGACGATCACCTCCACCAGATAGTCGGGCGTCGCCAGTTTCGCCTCGCCCGTGGCGCGGGCGGGGGTATGGCCCTGCGGGACCCAGGCATCCCAGACGGCGTTCATCTCGGCAAATGTGCCGATATCGGCCAGCCAGATCTGCGCCGAGAGGATGCGGGTCTTGTCGGTCCCGGCTTCGGCGAGGATGCGGTCCACCTCGGCCAGGCAGGTGCGGGTCTGATCCGCCACGCTGTCGCCGGGATTTCCGACCTGTCCGGCAACCCAGACGATGCCATTGTAGCAGACCGCCTCCGACATGCGGGGGCCGGTGCCGATGCGCTTGATATCCGACATGGTGAAATCCTTTCCCTGATCTGCCGCGCTGGTTAGCGCAGCCGCGCGGGAAAGAAAAGCGGCGGCACCCCGCCGAAGGTCTTGCTGCGCTGCGGCAAGAACCCGCCGCCCATCCGGCTGGAGGGGTTGGCAGGGCGGGCGGAGCGTGTCAGGGGGCGCGACGGATCAACAAATCAAGGCCTCCCGATGCTGCTGCGCCCGCTCTGCCTCTCTGTCGCCCTCCTGCTTCCATTCACCGCCCCGGCCCAGGCCGAACGCGCGCAGCAGGGTCTGCTTGCGCTTTTCGCGCCGGCGCAGAAGGGCGGGCCGGACCGGGCGGCGCGGGCGGAACTGAAGGCGGCGGTGAAAGTGGCGATGGCCAACCCGCCGCGCGGGCGCATCTGGTGCGTCCCCTTCGCCCGCGCCGTGAGCGGGGTGGAAATCCGCGGCAATGCCCGCACCTGGTGGGATCAGGCCAGAGGCCGCTATGCGCGCGGGCATGAGCCGAAGGTGGGCGCGGTCATGGCTTTCGCAGCAAGCCGGTCCATGCCCAAGGGCCATGTCGCCGTGGTGTCGAAGGTGATCGACGACCGGACGGTGCTTGTCGATCAGGCGAATTGGGAGAGGAACCGCATCACGCTGGATACGGTGGTGGTGGATGTCTCGGCCAAGGGCGACTGGTCGAAGGTGCGGGTGGCAAACGGGGCGGGCAGCCTGGGCCGCGTGAACCCGGTGAAAGGGTTCATCTACGCGGAGTGAAGGGGTGGGGCTGGAGCGGGTGAAGGGAATCGAACCCTCGTCTTCAGCTTGGGAAGCTGCGGCTCTACCATTGAGCTACACCCGCGACGGGGCTGAGGTAAGCGATGCGCAGCGCGGCGTCAAGCGGCAAGCGCGCCTGCCGGGGCCGCGCCCTTAGCGCAGGTCGCTGCCGAGGAAGCGGCGCGCGGCGGTCATCGCGGCGCGGTCGCCGGAAACCTCGCCCGGCGCATCGCCGATGCCATGCAGCGCGCCGCCCCAGACCATGCCCAGCCATTCCGCCGACCGCCGCAGCATCGCCTCGGCCAGGTCGGGGACCGTCGGGTCGGGGTCGGCGCGGGCGGTGACCAGATGCATCCGCTTGCCCTTCACCCAATCGGCAAAGCCCGTCTCGGGCGCATCGAGCCAGCCCGACCAATGATCCAGCAGCAGCTTGGCCGGGGCGGGCAGGGCATACCAGTAGATCGGGGCCACCATCACGATATCGCTCGCCTCGCGCATCGCCGCATGGATCTGGGCGACGGGGCCGTGGGGCAGGGCGAAACCGGGGCGCAGATCGGTGAAGGCCGGAAGGGGCGGGTCGCAGAGGTCGATCCAGACCTGCGCGGCGGCCGGGATCGGGGCAGCGGCAGCCTGCGCCAGAGCTAGCGCATTGCCCCCCTTGCGGGCCGAAGAGAGAAGAAAGAGGAACCGCCGATCCATCCCGCGATCAAGGCCATGGCCGGGGAAAAAGACAAGAGGGTTCCGTGGGGAGATGCCGACGGAACCCTCTTGCCCGTCCTCGCGGCCGGAAGTGGGGACAGGAAAATGGCGCGCGCGGACGAACCTCGGCTGCGCGGGCCGGGGAGTGACGCCCCCGCGCCCGCGCCTGCCGCGCGCCTTACATGGCGGGCAGCAGCACGGTGTCGATCACATGGATCACGCCGTTCGACTGTTTCACATCGGCGATGGTCACGGTGGCGATATTGCCCATGCCATCCTTGATCTTGATCGCATCACCCTCGGCCATCACGGTGAAGTCGCAGCCGCCCACGGTGGAAACCGTATGCATCCCGCCATCATCGGCGATCATCTTGCCGATATCGGCGGCCATCGCATTCGCCGCGACCACATGGCAGGTCAGGATCTTGACCAGTTGATCCTTGTTCTCCGGCTTCAGCAGCGTCTCCACCGTGCCGGCGGGCAGCTTGGCGAAGGCGTCATTGGTGGGGGCAAAGACGGTGAAGGGGCCTTCGCCTTGCAGCGTCTCCACCAGACCGGCGGCCTGCACGGCGGCGACCAGCGTGGTGTGATCGGCCGAATTCACCGCATTCTCGACGATATTCTTGTCCGAGAACATGGGCGCGCCGCCCACCATCGGGTTTTCGCTGCCGTCGCTGGCCGCGAAGGCCATGCCGGTGGCAAGGATCAGGGCCGGAAAGGCATATCCGAGTTTCATGTCGTCTCTCCCGTTGCGAAGGCGTCCATCGCCTTGTCGTGCGGGGAGTTACGGGGGCAGGGCGGGGCGAGTTTCAGGCCCGGCGGAAAACCCGGTCACAGGTCCGTGATCAGCCCCGCCGCCAGCACCGGCCCGGTCGGCGCCCCGGTGGGCGAGCCGCCCTCGGGTTCCAGCGAGACGGCGAGGGTCCAGCCCGCCGGAGCCTCGGGATAAGGCACGGCGAGACGATCCGCGGGCATCAGACCCAGCGAGACGGGGGCCGCCTCGGGCGCGATGATCCAGACTTCCTGCACCTGACCTGCCGGCGCGGCGCTGCCAGCGACGCGGATCACGGTCAGCGTATCCCCGTCGAAACGCGCCTCGAAGCGCAGGCTGGCATCCACCTCGCCCAGCACGGCGACAAGCGTTCCGGGCGAGGGCGGCACCAGAAGGGTCATCCCCGCCAGGACCAGAGCCACCGCGGTAGCCGCCCCCGCCAGCCAGCCGAGCAGGGAATTGCGCTTTGGCGCCGGGGCGGGCCTGGGGAAGAGCCGCGCCTCGATCTGCGGCATCAGGTCGGGCGCCGTCGCCTCGGCATAGGCTTCGTTGAGAGGGGCGAGCCTGTCTTCCCAGGCCGCAACCCGCGCGGCAAAGGCGGCATCGGTCTTCATCCGCGTCTCGGCCGCCAGCCGTTCCGGCAGCGGCAGCACGCCCAGCACATATTCCGCCGCCAGGGCATCGGTCTGATCTTCGGGCGAAAGGGGGGTATCGTCGCTGGTCATGCGTCCAGACATTCCCGCAGCTTGAGGAGCCCGCGCCGCAGCCATGTCCGCATCGTGTTCAGCGGCACGGCATGGCGGTCGGCCAGATCCTGATAGGACAGCCCGTCCAGATAGGCCCCGCGCACTGCCGAGGCGCGGTCGGGTTCCAGTGTGGCGAAACAGTCGGCGATGCGGCCCGCCTCGCCCAGGGCGATCATCCGCGTTTCGGCGGTGGGGGCGCTGTCGCGGATACGGTCGATGACGCCCTCGCTGTCATCCCGCGCGGCCTCGGAGGGCCGGGCCCGCAGCCGGTCGATGGCGTGGTTGCGCGCGATGGCGATGAGCCAGGTCATGCCGCGCCCCTTCGTCGCGTCAAAGCGCCCGGCACGCAGCCAGACGCGGGTGAAAACTTCCTGAAGCGCCTCTTCCGCCTCGGCCCGATTGCCAAGGATACGCAGCAGCACACCCATGAGTTTCGCCGCGCTTTGCGAATAAAGCGCGCGGAAGGCCGCGCGGTCCTGCGCGGCCACCCGGGAAAGAAGATCGGCTACCGGGTCTTCGGTCATCGTCATCCTGTCGCGTTCGGCGCGATCATAGCGGGGCGGCGGGGGAAGAAAACCCCGGTCAGCCGCGCCGCCGCCTGCGCCCTTCGGACCCCGCGCCGCCGGCGTTGAAGCTGACATCGGGCAGGGTGACCACGGCGTTCAATTCCGGGAAGGGGTCGGTCGCGTGCGGGATGGCATTGGCGTTGACGAAATGTTCCTGAAACTTCGGCTCGATGGCGGTTTCCACCTTGTGGATGTGATGCACCGTCGCCTCGATCTGGTCGCGCGCCGCCACGTTGCACAGCGCGATGCGCGCACCGGTGCCTGCGGCATTGCCCGCGCTGGTGACGCGGTCCAGCGGGACATCGGGGATCATGCCCAGCACCATGGCGTGTTTCGGGCTGATATGCGCGCCGAAGGCCCCGGCGAGGGTGACGCGATCCACCTTGTCCACCCCCATCTCGTCCATCAGCAACCGCGCGCCCGCATAGAGCGCGGATTTCGCAAGCTGGATGGCGCGGATATCGCCCTGCGTCACCATGATGCGCGGCCCGCCCTCGGCGCTGCCGTCATGCAGAAGATAGCTGTGGGTGCGCCCTTCCGGCACACAGCGCGGCGTCCCGGTCTGATCCGGCCCGCCGATCAGCCCGCCGGGATCGAGAAGCCCGGCCATCCGCAGTTCCGCCACCGCCTCGATGATGCCCGATCCGCAGATGCCGGTGATGCCGCTCTGCTTTGTCGCCTCGGCGAAACCGGGATCGTCGGACCAGAGGTCGCTGCCGATGACGCGGAAACGGGGTTCCTTGGTCACGGGGTCGATCTCCACCCGTTCGATGGCGCCGGGCGCGGCGCGCTGGCCGCTGCTGATCTGCGCGCCCTCGAAAGCCGGGCCGGTGGGGGAAGAGCAGGCAAGGACGCGGGTTTCGTTGCCCAAGAGGATCTCGGCATTGGTGCCGACATCGACGATCAGGACCATGTCCTTCGATTTGCCGGGTTCCTCCGACAGGGCCACGGCGGCGGCATCGGCCCCCACATGGCCCGCGATGCAGGGCAGCACATAGACCCGTGCCGCGCGGTTGAGGTTCGTCAGGTCCAGATCGCGCGCATCAAGCGAGAGCGAGCCGGAGGTCGCCAGCGCGAAGGGCGCCTGACCCAGTTCCACCGGGTCGATGCCCAAGAGCAGGTGGTGCATCACCGGGTTGCAGACGAAGACCACCTCATAGATCGCCGTGGTCTCGATCCCCGCCTCGGCGGCGATGGAAGCGGCCAGCGCATTGATCGCCTCGCGCACCGCCCGCGTCATCTCCACATCCCCGCCGGGGTTCATCATCGCGTAAGAGACGCGCGACATCAGATCCTCGCCAAAGCGGATCTGCGGGTTCATCAGGCCCGAAGAGGCCAGCACCGCGCCATCCTTCAGATCGCAGAGATGCGCCGCGATGGTGGTGGAGCCCAGGTCGATGGCCAGCCCGTAAAGCCCGCCCTCATGGAAGCCGGGCCAGAGGTCGAGGATGCGGGGCGTGGCGTCATGGTTGCCCTTGTGCAGGGCGACCGTGACCTTCCATTCGCCCTTGCGCAGCACGGGTTGCAGGCGGCGCATCAGGGCGAGGTCCGCCGTCACATCCTCCACCTGCCATTGATCGCGCAGCGCGATGGCGAGGCGTTCGAAATCGCCGGTCGGTTCGTGCATGTCGGGTTCGGCCACCTCGACGTAAAGAAGCCGCGTCGCCGGGTCCATCACGATGTCGCGCTGGGTGGCGGATTTGCGGATCACCTGCTTGTGGACCTGGGATTCCGGCGGCACGTCGATGACCACATCGCCCATCACCTTGGCCTGACAACCCAGGCGCCGCCCATCCAGCATCCCGCGTTTGGATTTGTAGCGTTCCTCGACCGCGTTCCATTCCGTCAGCGCGCCATCGGCCACCGTCACCCCATGTTTGGGGAAATCGCCATAGCTGGGCGTGATCTGGCATTTGGAACAGATGCCCCGCCCGCCGCAGACGGAATCAAGGTCCACACCCAGTTGCCGCGCCGCCGTCAGGACGGGCATTCCCAGCGGGAAGCGCCCCCGCTTGCCGGAAGGGGTGAAGATGACGAGCGCGTCTTCGGTCATTGTCTGGGGTCCGTTTCGAAGAGGAAGCTGTAGCGGATATCGGCAAAGCTGTCGGCGGCGAAGCAGTAGAACCAGCGCAAGGGGGCGCGGGCGACCGGCACGCCATGCACGGCCCCGCCGGGGATGTAAAGCGCCACACCGGGCGCAAGGCGATGCGGCATCCCGTCCACCATCACCTCTCCCTCGCCCTCCAGCCCGAAATAGACCTCGGCCTGCGGATGGGAGTGCAGCGGGAAAGTGTCACCCTCGGCCATCATCGCCACGCCGCAGGTAAGCTGATCGCTGTCCGTTTGCGGCGCAGAAAACAGTGTGCGAAAGCGGATCGTCCCGCGCGCCGGGTCATCCCAGCGTTCGTCGGGCAGGGTGGCGGCATCGACGGCAGTCGCGGTCGGCAAAGGGCTGTCTCCTGTTCGCGCCCCCTGTTCTAGGGCGCAGGCGCGCAGGGTCCATGTCGGATTGCGTCAGGTCAGGGCCTGCGGGCGTCACGCAGGCGGGTCATCCTCCAGCCAGCGCAGGATCGCGGCGCGGTCGCCGTCCAGCGTGGGCGCAGGCGCGCGGGCGGCGGCTTCGGGCAGGCCCGTCATCTTGATGGGATTTCCTGCCGCGGTGAAGCCCGGCCCGCCCTCCCGCGCCGTCACCGGCAGCACCATGTTGCGGGCCAGGATCTGCGGATCGCGCATCGCCTCGGCCATGTCCTGCACCCGCCCGGTGGGCACCCCTGCCGCCTCCAGCACCCCGATCCAATGCGCCACGCCATTCCCAAGCGTCACCGCCTCGATCAGCCGTTTCAGAAGATGCACATTCTCGCAACGCGCGGCATTGGTGGCAAAGCGCGGGTCATCCGCCAGAGGCAGCGCCAGCGCCGCGCAAAGCCGGGCGAAAAGCGCGTCATTCCCTGCGGCGATGACAAAGAACCCGTCCGCCGCGCGATAGGTGGAAAAGGGCGTGATGGTCGGATGCCGCGCGCCGGTCGGCCCCGGCGGGGTGCCGGTGGCCGCCGTGATGGCAAGGCTGTGCTCCTGGATGGCAAGCTGGGCATCCAGCATCGCCACGTCGATCATCCGGCCCTCGCCGCTGCGTTCCCGGTCGAAGAGGGCGGCCAGCACCCCTTGCGCCAGATACATCCCCGCCACGATATCCCCGATGGAGGCACCGACGCGCGCGGGCGGCCCGCCTTCTTCGCCGGTGATCGACATCACGCCGCCGCGCGCCTGCACCACCATGTCATAGGCGGGCTTCCCGGCCTCTGGCCCCGTCTGGCCAAAGCCCGACACCGCGCCATAGATCAGGCGGGGATGGCGGGCATGCAGAACCTCCCACCCGTAACCCAGCCGCGCCATGACGCCGGGGCGGAAATTCTCCAGCAGCACATCGGCGCGGGCGAGAAGCCGGTCAAAGATCATCCGGTCCTCCGCCGCCTTCAGGTCCAGCGCGATGGAGCGCTTGCCCGCGTTCAACGCGGCGAAATAGCCGGACTCGCCCGCCACGAAAGGCGGGAAGGCGCGGGTGTCATCGCCCGTGCCGGGGCGTTCCACCTTGATGATCCGCGCGCCCAGATCGCCGAGGATGGTGGAACAGAAGGGGCCTGCCAGCACATGGGTCAGGTCCAGAACGGTGATCCCGGCAAGGGGGGCGGCTTGGGGCGCGGTCATCGCAAGGCTCCTTGATGGGCCGCACCAGCAAAGCGCCGCCGCCCCCCGCGATCAAGGGGCGGCGTCTGGTCCGCGACAATCGGCGCGGGTCTCAGCCCAGCGTCACCAGCGCATGCCGCTTTTTCCCGGCGGTCAGCTTCACGGGTTCGGCCAGATCGCCCGCCCCAAGGCGCAGCGCGGCATCGGTGACGATCTCGTCATTCAGCCGGGCCCCGCCTTCGGAAATCAGCCGCTTGGCATCCTTGCCGCTGGCCGCAAGGCCCGCGCGGACGAAAAGCTGCACGATGCCGACGCCCTCGGCCACCTCGTCCACCGACAGGGCCACGGTGGGCAGGTCGTCGCCGATCCCGCCCTTTTCAAACACTTCGCGCGCCGTGGCCTCGGCCGCTGCCGCCGCTTCGGCCCCGTGCAGAAGGGTGGTCACCTCATTGGCGAGGATGATCTTGGCGGCGTTGATCTCCGACCCTGCCAGCGCGCCAAGGCGGTTGCATTCCTCCACCGGAAGCTCGGTATAAAGCTTCAGGAAGCGGCCCACATCGGCATCGGTCGTGTTGCGCCAGAATTGCCAGAACTCATAGGGCGACAGCATCCCGCCATCCAGCCAGACCGCACCCGAGGCCGACTTGCCCATCTTCTTGCCGTCGCTCGTTGTGAGGAGGGGCGAGGTGAGGCCGAAGATATCGGCATCCAGCACGCGGCGGGTCAGGTCGATCCCGTTGATGATATTGCCCCACTGATCCGACCCGCCCATCTGCAAGCGGCAGCCATAGCGGCGGTAAAGCTCAAGGAAATCGTAGGCTTGCAGGATCATGTAGTTGAATTCGAGGAAGGAAAGGGATTGCTCCCGGTCCAGCCGCGACTTCACGGATTCAAATGACAGCATCCGGTTGACCGAAAAATGCCGCCCGATGTCCCGCAGGAAATCGAGGTAGTTCAGGCTGTCCAGCCATTCGGCATTGTTCAGCATGATCGCATCCGACGGCCCCGTCCCGTAGGACAGGTAGCGGGCAAAGACCTTCTGCATCCCGGCAATATTGGCGTCGATCTGCGCCGGGCTGAGAAGGGGCCGCTCCTCGGCCCGGAAGGAGGGATCGCCCACCTTCGTCGTCCCGCCCCCCATCAGGGTGATCGGCTTGTGGCCGGTCTTCTGCAACCAGCGCAGCATCGTGATGTTCAGAAGATGGCCCACATGCAGGCTCGCCGCGGTGGCATCATAGCCGATATAGGCGGGCAGGACCCCTTTCACCAAAGCCTCGTCCAGCGCCTGATAATCGGTGCAATCGGCCAGATAGCCGCGCTCCATCATCACGCGCAGGAAGTCGGATTTCGGATGGTAGGTCATGGGACACCCGTGCTTTAACTTGGCCTCGGCGGTATAGCGGGGGCAGGGGGTGAAAGGAAGATGCTGAAAGGCGGGGCGGTCTGGGCGCTGGGAACCATGTCGGGCACCTCGCTTGACGGGGTGGATGCGGCCATGATCCTGACGGATGGGGAACGCATCCTGGAGTTCGGCCCCTCGGCCTTCCGCGCCTATAGCGCTGGCGAACAGGCGGTCCTGCGCGCCGCTCTGGGGCGCTGGCCGGGCGAAGACGGGGTGGCCGAGGCGGCGGAGGTGGTGGAAACCGCCCATGCCGAACTGCTGTCGCGTTTCACGGGGGCCGGGATCATCGGCTTTCACGGCCAGACGCTGGCGCATGATCCCAAGGGGCGCGGCACCCATCAGGCCGGGGATGGCGCGCTCTTGGCGCGGGTGCTGGGCCTGCCGGTGGTCTGGGACTTCCGCAGCACCGATATCGCCATGGGCGGGCAGGGCGCGCCGCTTGCCCCCTTCTTCCATTTCGCCTGCGCGCGCCATATCGGCGCCGCGCAGCCGCTGGCGATCCTCAACCTTGGCGGCGTGGGCAATGTCACCTGGATCGACCCGCGCCAGCCCGCGCCGGAAAGCCATGGCGCGCTTCTGGCCTTCGACACCGGCCCCGCCAATGCGCCGCTCAATGACCTGATGCTCGCCCGCACCGGCCAGCCACTTGACCCCGAAGGTGCAACGGGGATGCAGGGGCAGGTGGATGAGGACCGGCTTGCCGCCTTCCTGCGCCATCCCTTCTTTCACCGGATGCCGCCCAAATCGCTCGACCGCAACGCTTTTCACGCGGCGCTCGACATCGGCAATCTCGGGCTGGAGGATGCCGCCGCCACCCTTGCCGCCGCCGCTGCCGCCGCCGTGGCGCGGGGGGCAGAGCATTTCCCTGTTCCCATCACCCGCCTTCTGGTCACCGGGGGCGGGCGGCACAATGCCCGGATCATGGCGGAACTGACCGCCCGGATGCGGCTGGAGGCGGAACCGATCGAGGCGGCGGGTCTGGATGGCGACATGCTGGAGGCGCAGGCTTTCGCCTATCTCGCCGTCCGCGTCGCGCGCGGCCTGCCCACCTCCGGCCCCGCCACCACGGGCGTTGGCGCTCTGGTCGGCGGGGGCAAGGTCAGCCGGCCGGACTGATCTGCCGTCATCCCCCCAAAGCCGCAGCTTCATCTGTTCTCAAATATCCCGGGGGTGCGGGGGCAGGCCCCCGCTCCCGCAGGTCCGGCGGGGCTCAGCGTTTCAGCATCGACCCGGTATAGATCACCAGCGCCGCCCAGATCATCGGGAAGGCCACGGCCCGGGCCGTGCCGAATTCCTCGCCAAAGACGAAGACGGCGGTCAGGAAGATCATCGTCGGCGCGATATATTGCAGGATGCCGATGGTGGACAGGCGCAACAGCTTTGCCCCATTGGCATAGACCATCAGCGGCACCGCCGTCACCACGCCCGCCAGCAGCAAAAGCCCCGTCAGCCCCGCATCGGCCCCGAAGACCAGCCCGCCCTGCGCGCCCTGCCACAGCAGGAACCCCAGCGCCAGCGGCGACAGGATCAGCACCTCCAGCATGAAGCCCTGATTGGGCCCCAGCGGCAGCCGCTTCTTCAGATAGGCATAGAACCCCCAGCTCACGGTCAGCCCCAGCGCCACCAGCGGCACGCGCCCCGCTTCCCATGTCAGCACCGCCACGGCCGCAGCCGCCAATGCGATGGCCGCCCCCTGCGCCCGGTTCATCCGTTCCCCCAGCAACACCGCGCCAAGGAAGATGGAAAAGAGCGGGTTGATGTAATAGCCCAAGGCCGCCTCCAGCGCCTGCCCCGACTGGATCGACCAGACATAGATCGCCCAGTTGACCGAGATCAGCCCCGCCGTCAGCGCCGCCATCCCGATCATGCGGGGGCTGCGCAGCGCCGCCTTCAGATCCGCCGTCCGCCCCAGCCAGATCAGGATCGCCCCCGCCACCGGCACCGACCAGACCACGCGATGCGCCAGCACCTCCAGCACCGGCACGGCGGAGAGTGCCTTCATGTAAAGCGGCAGGAAGCCCCACATCAGATAGGCGGCGATGGCGAGGAACAGGCCCTTGGGGCTGTCCTCGTTCTTGGTCGGGGCGGGGACGGGATCGCTCATGCCGCCCCTGCTATCGGGTCAGGGGACAAAGCGCCAATGCCGAATTGTGACGGTGGCAATAATGCAGGCCTATCGCCAGAACGTCAGGCCATCAAAGGCGGCGGGCCAGATAGTCCCGCGTGAAGGCGGCATAGCCCTCCGCCGTCACGGCCAGATGGGCGCGCATCCTGGCATGCAGGTCGGGCAGGCGGTGAAAGGGCACAGCGGGGGCGACGTGATGTTCCGCATGATAGGGCATGTTCCAGGCAAGAAAGCGGACGATCCGGTTGGTAAAGGTGGTGCGCGTGTTCAGGAACATGTCGGCCACGCGCGGGCAATCGCCATGTTCGGCCAGAAGGTAAAGCCGCAGCAGCGGCTGGCCCAGCAGGACGGGGATCAGCCAGACCCAGAGCAAGAGGTCCGTCCACAACAGCGACAGCGCCACCAGCCCATAGCCCGCCAGCATGACCCGTGCCTCGCGCGTCATCCGGGGCAGGGCGGAGTCCGGCAGATAGGGCGCCTGCGCCCGGCCAAGGGCAAGGCTCCACAATAGCCGCGCCTCGGCCAGCCAATAGGGCAGGCCCGACACATGCCAGAGCCAGGCCGCCGGCGTTTCGGGCTTGGCCCCTTCCAGCTCGGGGTCCTTGCCCTCGATATTCGTCCAGCGGTGATGCGCCAGATGGAAATAGCGGAACCACAGAAAGGGCAGGAACAGCAGGAAGCCGCAAAGATGCCCCACCGCCTCGTTCAGCCAGATCCGCGCGAAGGGGGTCTGATGCGTCGCCTCATGTTCCAGCGTGAAGAGAAAGACGATCAGCACGCCCTGCACCGGCAAAAGCAGCCACCACCCCGGAGCCCCCGCCGCGAGGACCGCGCCGCAGAGCAGGATCAGCCCCAGGTGCAGCGCCAGATGGCGCAGGCCCGCCGCATCGGACCGGGCCGTCAGATCGGCCTTCACCTCGGGCGGCAGCGTGGCGAGCCATGCCTTGTGATCCATGCCTCTCCTCCGGCACATGGCTTCTGACGCCGAAGCCGGTGGGGAATTTTACGCAAATTCCGCGCCCCGTCACCTGCGCCTAAAGGCCTCCGCGCGGTTTCTGCGCGTGACCCCGCCGCGACATCTGCGTCAGAGTTCGCCCTAACGCCCGTCGATCGTGAACCCCGGTTCCGCCAGTTCGAACCCGTCGAAGCGGAATCCCGGCGCGACGCAGCAACTGACCAAGGCCCATCCCGCCCGCGCCTCGGCCGCCTGCCACCATCCGGCGGGGACCACGGCCTGCGGGCGCTGCCCCGCCAGCACATCCGCGCCCAAGGCCTTCACCGTCACCGGCCCCGCCGCCGTTTCCGCCATGAGCAAGTCCAGCGGCGCGCCTGCATGCCAAAGCCAGACCTCGCCCGCATCGACGCGATGCCAATGTGACCGCTCGCCAGCCTTCAGCAGGAAATAGATCGCCGTTCCCGCTGCACGACCCGCCACCTCCGGCCCCGCCCAGGTCTCGCGGTACCAGCCGCCTTCGGGATGCGGATCCAGGTTCAGCGCGGCAATGATCGCTTCGGCGTGATCCATGCTTCCCTCCGGCATCAGACCCTGCCACCATGGGGCAAAGGAGCCGCCATGCAACCCCGTTTCCTCATCCTCGGTGCGGGCATCATGGGTGCCGCCCTCGCGCATCGGCTGGCGCGGGATGGCGCCTCCGTGACCGTGATCGAAGCGCTGGCCCCAGCCATCGGCGCGTCGGGCCGTAGCTTCGGCTGGGTGAATGCCAGCTTCTTCCTGTCGGAGGATCATTTCCACCTGCGCCGCGCGGCGATGGAGGCGCATCGTCAGCTTGCCGCCGAACTCGCGCGCCCGTATCAGCCCGAAGGCTGCCTCTGGTATGAAGAGACGGGCGTGGCCTTCGACCGCCAGCTTGCGGCGCTGGAGGCGCTGGATTATCCGCTGCGGCTGCTCGACCGTGCCGCCGTCGCGGCGCTGGAGCCGCGCCTTGCCCATCCGCCTGAACGTGCGCTCTTCTTCCCGCTCGAATCCGCGCAGGACCCCGGCGATCTGACCCATGCCCTGCTGGGCTCCGCCTCGTCGCACAGCGCGCATCTGATCTGCGGCCTGCGGGTGGAAGGGCTGACCCAGTCCGACGACCGCATCACCGGCATCCGCACGGCGGCGGGCGATATCCATGCCGATCATGTCATCCTCTGCACCGGGACGGGGACGCCCGCGCTGCTGGCGCCGCTGGGGCTGCATCTGCCGATGCTGCACCGGCCCGGCGCGCTTTTGGTGACGCGGCCATTGCAGCCGCTGCTGCACCATATCCTTGCCACCTCCGACCAGGAGGTGCGGCAGGATGCGCAAGGGCGGCTGATCGCCCCCGCCAGCGCCCATCATCAGGCGGATGCGGCCGAAGCCCTGCCCCCGCCGCAAGAGATGGAACAGGCCACGCTGATGCGGTTGCGCCATCTCTTTCCCAATGCCTTCATCCGGCCCGACCGGCTGTTTCTGGCCGAGCGGCCGGTGCCGGGGGACGGGCTGCCGGTGATCGGGCCGGTGCTGCCCGGTCTGTCTCTGGCGGTGATGCATTCCGGCGCGACGCTGGCCCCGCTTGTCGCCGATCTTCTGGCGGCAGAACTGGGCGGGCAGGGGGAACAGGCGCTGCTGGCGCCGTTCCGCTCGGCACGGTTCTTCACCGGATAGCAGAAGACCCCCGCCTTGCGACGGGGGCCTTCTGTCTGTTCTCTGTGGCCACAGTTTGCTGCACAGTTTGCTGCACAGTTTGCGGCACAGCCCGCGGAACAGGCGTTTCAGCCCTTGAGGATCGAGTCCCCGGCATATTCCGCCGTCTCGCTCAGCATCTCTTCGATGCGGATAAGCTGGTTGTATTTCGCCAGACGGTCCGACCGCGACAGCGACCCGGTCTTGATCTGACCGCAATTCGTGGCGACGGCGAGGTCGGCGATGGTGGCATCCTCTGTCTCGCCCGACCGGTGCGACATGACATTTGTATAGCGGGCGCGATGCGCCATCTCCACCGCCTGCAACGTCTCGGTCAGGGTGCCGATCTGGTTCACCTTGACCAGCATGGAATTCGCGCAACCCTTTGAAATCCCTTCCGCAAGGCGCTTGGGATTGGTGACGAAAAGATCGTCCCCGACAAGCTGGATCTTGCTGCCCAGCGTTTCGGTCAGCAGCTTCCAGCCCGCCCAGTCATCCTCGGAACAGCCGTCCTCGATGCTGATGATCGGGTAATCGGCAGCGAGGCCCGCAAGGAAGGCGACGTTCTCTTCGATGGAAAGGGATTTCCCTTCGCCCTTCATCTCATAGCGGCCGTTCTTGAAGTATTCGGTGGCGGCGCAATCGAGGGCGAGGAAGATGTCCTCGCCGGGACGATAGCCTGCCTTCTCGATGGATTTCAGAATGAAATCAAGCGCATCACGGGCGGAGTTGAGGTTCGGCGCAAAGCCACCCTCATCGCCGATGCCGGTATTGTGGCCGGCGGCCTGAAGTTCCTTCTTCAGGGTGTGGAACACCTCGGACCCCATCCGCACCGCATCGCGGATATTGTCCGCGCCGACGGGCATGATCATGAATTCCTGGATGTCGATCGGGTTGTCGGCATGTTCGCCGCCATTGATGATGTTCATCATCGGCACCGGGAGCACCCGCGCGGAAGTGCCGCCCACATAACGGAAAAGCGGCTGGCCCGTCGCCTCGGCCGCTGCCTTGGCCACGGCCAGCGAGACGCCGAGAATCGCATTCGCGCCAAGCCGGGACTTGTTCGGTGTGCCGTCCATCTCGATCATCGTGCGGTCGATGCCGACCTGTTCGAGAGCGTCGAACCCGACGATTTCCTCGGCAATTTCACCATTTACGGCAGCGACGGCCTCTTGCACGCCCTTGCCCTTGTAGCGGGCCTTGTCGCCGTCGCGGCGTTCCACCGCCTCATGCGCGCCGGTCGATGCCCCCGACGGCACGGCGGCGCGGCCCATGAAGCCGCCTTCGAGATGGACGTCCACCTCGACCGTGGGGTTGCCGCGGCTGTCGAGAATCTCGCGGGCGTGGATGTCGATGATCGTGCTCATGGGCTGTTTGGCCTCCGTGGCAAACGCGTGGTGCTCTCGCGCGGCTGTTTACCCGCTGGCGCCCTGCATGGAAAGGGCGCGTTTGCGGGCGCGTTCGCGGGCGAAGGCATAGAGCCCCGACCCGATCACCAGCGCCGCCCCGACGAGCATCAGGGCGTCGGGCCTTTCGCCGAAGACGAGACTCCCGATCGCCATGGAGAAGACCAGCCGCGCGTAACGGAAGGGCGACACGACGGCCACTTCGCCCATCCGCGTGGCCGCGACGACGGCCCAGTAACCGGCAGTGCCGAAGACGACCGCGCCGAAGAGGATGGCGACCTGGGTTGCATCCGGGCGGACCGCGCCGCCCTGGCTCATCATCATCGCGCCGAGCAGCGCGACGGACAGCAGGCCCCAGCAGGACACCTGAGCGGTGCTGCAATCGCCGGGGATGGCGCGGGCGGCGAGGTCGCGCAGGGCAAGGCCCGCGACGGAGATGAGGACCCAGAGCGCCTCGGGGCGGAAACCTTCCATCCCCGGGCGGATGACGAGGAGGACACCGGCAAAGCCGACCGCGATGGCCGACCAGCGCCGCCAACCCACCTTTTCGCGCAGGAAGAGCGCCGCGCCGAGCGTGACAGCCAGCGGCGTGGCCTGAAGCACCGCCGAAACGGTGGACAGGTCTACGGCGGCCAGCGCGTGGATATAGGCGATGGTGGCGATCATCTCGCCTGCGTTGCGCGCCAGAACGGCCGGTTGCAGCGCGGCACGGGTCAGGACGCGGCGGCCTTCCATCCGGGCCATCAGGGCGAAGACCGGCGCGCCGAAGGCGCCTGCGATGAAGACGACCATACCGACGGGCAAGCCTTCGGCGGCCCATTTCAGGAACATGTCTTCCACGGAGAAGAGCGCCATGACCGCCAGCATGAGGCCGATGCCGCGCAGATTGCCCGCCGCCCCGGCGGCATCCCTTGCCGCAAGGCGCGGGCGGGCCATGTCAGGACTTCTTCAGCGGGATGCCCAGAAGCTCCAGCCGGTGGCCGACGAGCTTGTAACCGAGACGGGCGGCGATCTTTTCCTGGAGCGCCTCGATCTCGGGGTCCACGAATTCGATCACGTCGCCGGAATTGACGTCGATCAGATGGTCGTGGTGGTCGCGTTCGGCATCTTCATAGCGCGCCCGGCCATCGCCGAATTCCAGCTTGTCGAGGATGCCCGCCTCTTCGAAAAGCTTCACCGTCCGATAGACCGTGGCGATGGAGATGCGCGGGTCGATCTTGGCCGAGCGGGCGTAAAGCTCTTCGACATCCGGGTGATCCTCGGATTCGTCGATGACGCGGGCGACGACCCGGCGCTGATCCGTCATGCGGAGGCCCTTGGCCTCACAGCGGGCGATGATATCGGCCATCTCCTGCCTCGTTCCTGTTCCCTTACATGCCGTTTACGTGAAATTCCCCGCCCGCTTCCAGTGCTAACGATTCGCAAGCTGCCAGTCTTTTCATCGCGTTGCCGGATGTGGCCGTGGCGGCTCTGGTTGACTTCGCCGGGCGGGCGGCGGAACTGTGGCGCAGGTCATGCGGAAGGGCGGGCATCATGCGCAAGGACAGGCTGGATGCCTTTGGCGGGGCGGCGCTTTTCGGGATCGCGCTTTTGCTGGCCTTCAACCAGATCATCGTGAAATGGGTCAATGAAGGGTTGCAGCCGGTTTTCTTTGCCGGGCTCCGGTCGGTTCTGGCTGTGGGCTTCGTCTGGGCCTGGCTGCACTGGCGCGGGCGGCCGCCGCGGTTGACGCGGAGCGATCTGGGGCCGGGGCTTCTGATCGGGACGGTTTTCGCGCTGGAATTCCTGTGCCTGTTCCTGGCGCTGGATCTGACGGCGGTGAGCCGGGCTTCGGTCATCTTCTATTCGATGCCGGTCTGGTTCGCGATCATGGCCCATTTCGTGCTGCCGGGGGAACGGATCACGCCGATGCGGGCGGCGGGGCTGGCCCTGGCCTTTGCCGGAACGGCCTGGGCGATCCTGTCGCGCGACCCCAATGCGGCGCAGGGCAGTCTTGCCGGCGATCTGCTGGCGCTGGGAGGCGCCTTCGGCTGGGCGGCGACGGCGCTGGTGGCGCGGGCATCGCGGCTGCGCCATGCCGGAGCGGAGATGCAACTGTTCTGGATGGTGCTTGTTTCCGGCCCGATCCTGCTGCTGGCGGCGCCCTTCTTCGGGCCGCTGGTGCGGGATTTGCAGCCCGAGCATGTGGCGGGCCTGATCTTCCAGTCATCGCTGGTGGTGGCGGGGGGCTTCATCGGCTGGCTCTGGCTGCTGTCGGTCTATCCGGCGGCGACGGTGGCGAGCTTTTCCTTCCTGACCCCGATCCTGGCCATCCTGCTGGGCGCGGTCTTCTTTGATGAGTCGGTCACCGCACAGGTGATGGGCTCTGCGGCGCTGGTTGCGTTGGGCATCGTGCTGATCAACCGGCGCCCGCGCGTGGCGAAAGAATCGCCTGATGCCGGGGATGTCGGGCGCTGAAGGGCGGATTGCGCTTTCATGCAGCCATTGAATGCCCCCGCACAACCCTAGGCCATAGCGCGGAAAACCGCCGTCATCCCCGTGTTATCCAAGCGGTTTTCCCCAGGCTTTTCCCGTCTGACCGAGTGGGATAGGCGCTGTCGGGGGCCTCTGTTGCAGGAAAACCGTCAAGCGAAAAATCGCCTTCGGGATGCTAAAATTGTCGTTGATCCTGCTTCGGCTTTACGACAGTTTGACGAAGTGAGCGGTGGTGCCACAAGATATAGTGGCGGTTCGTCAGGCGGGTTCACTCCATCCCAGAAAAGGGCATCAGAGGAGATGCCATATTCTTCTGCCCCTTGGCAGTGGGACGGCGCAGCCTTGCCGACCGCATGGATTTAACACGGACGGGGCGCAGGCCCCGCCAGAATTGGAGACGGGGCAGCGATGAAGATCGAACGCAAATTCACCTCGGAGGCGACGGGCGCCTATGGCGCGATGTCCTTCACGACGACCACGTCGGAAATCCGGAACCCGGACGGCAAGGTGGTGTTCCGCAATGACCAGGTGGAGATTCCGGAAGGATGGAGCCAGGTCGCCTCGGACGTTCTGGCGCAGAAGTATTTCCGCAAGGCGGGCGTGCCTGCGCGCCTGAAGCGCGTGAAGGAAAAAGGCGTGCCCGAATTCCTATGGCGGTCGGTACCCGACGAGGCGGCGCTGGCGGAATTGCCGGAGGGGGAGCGTTTCGTGGGCGAAACCTCGGCCAAGCAGGTGTTCGACCGTCTGGCGGGCGCTTGGGCCTATTGGGGCTGGAAGGGCGGCTATTTCACGACCGAGGCCGATGCGCGGGCCTATTATGACGAGATGCGTTTCATGCTGGCCCGCCAGATGGCGGCGCCGAACTCGCCCCAGTGGTTCAATACCGGGCTGCACTGGGCCTATGGCATCGACGGCCCGTCGCAAGGGCATTTCTACGTCGATTACCAGACCGGCAAGCTGACGAAATCGGACAGCGCCTATGAGCATCCGCAGCCCCATGCCTGCTTCATCCAGTCGGTGAGCGACGATCTGGTGAACGAGGGTGGCATCATGGACCTGTGGGTCCGCGAGGCGCGGCTGTTCAAATACGGATCGGGCACCGGGACCAACTTCTCGTCCCTGCGCGGCGAGGGGGAAAAGCTGTCGGGCGGTGGCAAGTCGTCGGGCCTGATGGGCTTTTTGAAGATCGGGGACCGGGCGGCCGGGGCGATCAAGTCGGGCGGCACGACGCGGCGCGCGGCGAAGATGGTGATCTGCGACATGGATCACCCGGATATCGAGCAGTTCATCAACTGGAAGGTGATCGAGGAGCAGAAGGTCGCCTCGCTGGTCGCCGGGTCCAAGGCGCATGAGCAGAAGCTGAACGAGATCTTTGCGGCGATCCGCCAGTGGGACGGGTCGGCCGAGGATTCGGTCGATCCGGCGAAGAACCCGGCGCTGAAGGCGGCGATCAAGTCCGCCAAGAAGGCGATGATCCCCGACACCTATACCAACCGCGTGCTGCAATATGCGCGGCAGGGCTTCACCAGCATCGAATTCCCCACCTATGACACGGATTGGGACAGCGAGGCCTATATCACCGTGTCGGGCCAGAATTCGAACAACTCGGTCCGCGTGACGGATGCCTTCCTAAAGGCCGTGCAGAATGACGAGGATTGGGCGCTGATCCGCCGGACGGATGGCAAGGTGTCCAAGACGATCAAGGCGCGCGATCTGTGGGATCAGGTCGGCCATGCCGCCTGGGCCTGTGCGGACCCTGGCATCCAGTTCCATGATACCGTCAACGCCTGGCATACCTGCCCGGAGGATGGGCCGATCCGGGGGTCGAACCCCTGTTCGGAATACATGTTCCTGGATGACACGGCCTGCAACCTGGCCTCGATGAACCTGCTGACCTTCTACAAGGACGGCCGGTTTGATGCGGAAGCCTATGTCCATGCCTCGCGGCTGTGGACAGTGACGCTCGAAATCTCGGTCATGATGGCGCAGTTCCCGTCGAAGGAGATCGCGCAGCTTTCCTATGACTTCCGCACGCTGGGCCTTGGCTATGCCAATATCGGCGGTCTGCTGATGAACATGGGCCTGGGCTATGACTCGGTGGAGGGGCGTGCGCTCTGCGGTGCGCTGACGGCGATCATGACTGGCATCTCCTATGCCACCTCGGCCGAGATGGCGGCGGAACTGGGCGCTTTCCCCGGATATCAGCGCAACGCGCACCACATGCTGCGGGTGATCCGCAACCACCGCCGCGCCGCCCATGGCGAGACGTCGGGATATGAGGCGGTCAACGTCAACCCGGTGGCACTGGACCACGCGAACTGCCCCGACCAAAGCCTTGTCGCGCTTGCGAAATCGGCTTGGGACGAGGCGCTGGCCCTGGGTGAAAAGCATGGCTATCGCAACGCCCAGACCACGGTGATCGCGCCGACCGGGACGATCGGCCTTGTGATGGATTGCGACACGACGGGGATCGAGCCGGATTTCGCGCTGGTGAAGTTCAAGAAGCTGGCCGGTGGCGGCTATTTCAAGATCATTAACCAGTCGGTGCCGGCGGCGCTGGAGGCGCTTGGTTATTCTTCCAGCCAGATCGCCGAGATCGTGGCCCATGCCGTGGGTCATGGCAGCCTTGGCAACTGCCCCGGCATCAACCACACGGCGCTGATCGGGCATGGCTTTGGCCCCCGCGAGCTGGAGAAGATCGAAGGCGCGCTGCCTTCGGCCTTTGACATCCGCTTTGTCTTCAACCAGTGGACGCTGGGCGAGGAGTTCTGCAAGGGCACGCTGGGCATTCCGGCGGAGAAGCTGGCCGATCCGACCTTTGATCTGCTGCGTCATCTCGGGTTCACCAAGGCGCAGATCGAGGCGGCGAATGACCATGTCTGCGGGACGATGACGCTGGAAGGTGCGCCCTTCCTGAAGCCGGAACACTATCCGGTCTTCGACTGCGCCAATCCCTGCGGCAAGACGGGCAAGCGGTTCCTGTCGGTGGAAAGCCATATCCACATGATGGCGGCGGCGCAGTCCTTCATCTCGGGTGCGATTTCCAAGACGATCAACATGCCGAATTCGGCGACGATTTCGGAAACGCTGGCGGCCTATGAGCTGTCCTGGTCGCTGGGGATCAAGGCCAACGCGCTTTATCGTGACGGGTCGAAGCTGAGCCAGCCGCTGGCAGCGGCGCTGGTCGAGGATGACGAGGAGGCCGAGGAAATCCTCGCCACCGGGTCGGCGCAGGAGAAGGCCGCCGTTCTGGCCGAGAAGATCGTCGAGAAGATCGTGGTGCGCGAGATCATCCGCACCCATCGCGAAAAGCTGCCGGAGCGTCGGAAGGGCTATACCCAGAAGGCGATCGTGGGGGGCCACAAGGTCTATCTGCGGACCGGGGAATATGGCGATGGTCGCCTTGGCGAGATCTTCATCGACATGCACAAGGAAGGCGCGGGCTTCCGGGCGATGATGAACAACTTCGCCATCGCGGTGTCGGTCGGCCTGCAATATGGCGTGCCGCTGGAGGAATTCGTGGAGGCCTTCACCTTCACGCGGTTCGAACCGGCCGGCATGGTGCAGGGCAATGACTCGATCAAGAATGCGACGTCGATCCTGGACTACATCTTCCGGGAACTGGCGATCAGCTATCTGGACCGCACGGACCTTGCGCATGTGAAGCCCACCGGCGCGGCCTTCGATGACCTTGGCCGCGGCGATGACGAGGGCAAGCGCAACTTCGGGGAAGTCAGCGACACGGCGGCGTCGAAATCGGTGGAACTGCTGAAGTCCATCTCTTCGACCGGCTATCTGCGCAAGCGTCTGCCGCAAGAGCTGGTGGTGTTCCAGGGCGGTATGGGGGCGACGGCGCTGGCCACCGGGACGGAAGGCATGGCCGCGATCAGCGCGATGATGCCGGATGTGGGGGCTGCGACGGCGCTGGGGACCGGAACTGTCAGCATGGACGCCCGGACCAAGGCCAAGATGCAGGGCTATGAGGGCGATCCTTGCGGGGAGTGCGGGAACTATACGCTGGTGCGCAACGGCACCTGCATGAAGTGCAACACCTGCGGCGGCACGAGCGGCTGTAGCTGAGGGCTTCTAATGCGTAGAGGTATTAGTTGGCCAGAAGTTAGACCTTCACGTGCAGCGGAGATCTATGATGAGATGCTTTCGGTTCGGCGCGCTTTCTGCGCCGACCGAGACTTCTTCAAGATGACAGATTTCTGGAAAGAGCTTGTCGACGATCAAGGAAGTGTTTCGATCAATCTCTTTCGGTTCGGGAATGGTTCTGACTATCCAAAGAAAGCTGCCGTGATTGTTTTCGGCGGGCGCGTCACTCTTACGGCAGATAGCAAGCTTTGGGAAAATGCTGTCCGTGGTAGTTACATTGACAACTTCATCCTAGCCCACGAAGCCGGGCATGTGCAGTTGGATCACCACGCTCGCGGCGCAGTCAACAAGCACTTCGAACTCTACAAGGGAGAGGCCGGGTTCGCGATTCGTCCTCCAACCCTAGAAGAAGAGGAAGCAAACTTGGCTGCTGTCTTCCTGCAATGTGGGACTGCTTTGGAGGACTACAGGATAGCGAGTAGTGATCTGGCATACAGGGCATTTACCGATCGCACTTACGTCGATAGGGCGCGCCGGTTTGTCCCGCTGAGTGCATTTAAGCGGAACTTGAGGCGATCGAAACCACGAGCGATGCGGATCATTTTGTAGTGCTTGGAACAGGGGCGACGCTTTGGGAGCGCCGCCCTTTTCCTTTGGTCCATCCCTAGGTCTGCCACCAATCCGCCCGGCCATCCTGCGCAACGTCGCCGGATGGGCTAGAGTTACGGTGACGCTAGCGGAGGCCTTGCCCCAATGTCGCGCATCCTGGACAGAGTGACCCTTGCCGCCTCGCTTCTGGCGCCGCATGTGGCGCTGGACTGGACTATGCCGCGCCGGGTGGGAGGAAGCCTGATCTCTGTCGCCCGGATCGGAACGCTGTCAGAGGCGCTGATACAGGGGGTGGACGGTCTTGGCGACACGGGCGATCCCTGTAGTGGCCTTTCGGCCTGGAGCCGGGTGCGCGCGGAGCATCACGATCCTTTTCCGATCCGCTTCTGGGGCCATACCCGCCTGATTGATGCTGCGGCCTGGGCGGCCCTGCGACAGGCGGTGCATCACCGGCTGCTGGTGCAGGCACAGGCGCATGTGCTTCTGTCGCGGCGGCCGCTGGAGGAGGTTCTGTCGGGGCTGAAGCTGACCAATGCCCGGAGCGCGCGTCAGTCGGTGGCGCTGCTGACGGGGCGGGATTGCAAGGCGGAGGATTTGCCCGGGCTTATCGCCGATCTGCATCGCCCCCCGGCGCGGGGCGCAGGTCGAACTGTCAGGCAAAGTTGACAGGCAGGCTGGACGGATCGGCTGACGCGGGCTAGCTTGGGTTGGCAGGTCACCCCGACCCTTCTGCGAGGCGCGCATGCCTGATGGTCCCTTTCCGCCCGTTCCCGGCCTTGAGGCCCCGACCCTGTTCGGGGCGGCGCGGCCCGGCCTCTGCACCGATTGCGGCGTGTCGCGGATGGGCGATGGCAAGGCCTGCGGCAAGGCCTGCCAATTCATCGCCCCCGACTATCCGGCGCGGGAGGCTGAGGTGCATGGGCGCGTGGCCGATCCGAGGCAGGGTGAGGAGGGATTCTTTGGCGTGACGCGGCGGATGCTGCGGGCGCGGATGACCGATCCTTTGCCAGGCGCGCAATGGACCGGGATCACCACGGCGCTGGCGGCGCGGCTGCTGGAAACAGGGGCGGTGACGGCGGTGCTGGCGACGGCCCCCGATCCGGCGGACCGCTGGAAACCCCTGCCGGTGATCGTGACGGACCCGGCCGCGCTTGCCGGGGTGCGGGGGATGCGGATGGGATTCGCCCCGACGCTGGCGCTGCTGGAGCCGGCGGTTGCGGCGGGGCATCGGCGGATTGCCGTGGTGGGCATTCCCTGCCAGATTCATGCCTTGCGGGTGATGGAGGCCGAGCTTGGGCTGGAGCGGCTTTATGTCATCGGGACGCCCTGTTCGGACAATACGACGACCGAGAATTTCCACCATTTCCTGGCCCAGATCGACCCGCGCCCGGACCGGATCAGCTATCTGGAGTTCCGCGCCGATTACCGGGTGGAGCTGCGCTATGACGACGGGCGGGCGACACGGACAGTGCCCTTCCTGAAGCTGCCGCTGTCGAAGCTGCCCGCCGATTTCTTTCCCATGACCTGCAAGACCTGCGTCGATTACACCAACCGTCTGGCCGACATCACGGTGGGCTATATGGGGGGGGATGGCGATCAATGGGTGATCGCGCGCAATGCGCGGGGGGAGGAGATGCTGGCGCTGCTGGGCGACCGGCTGACGCTGCGGCCGCTGACGGACAGGGGCAAGCGGCAGGGGGCGGTGAAGGGCTTTCTGGGAAATGTGGCGCGGGCGGCGGGCGGATTGCCCTTGCGGGCGATGCCTGACTGGGCGCGGCCCATCGTGGCCTTCCTGCAACCGCGGATCGGGCCGCGTGGGCTGGAATTCGCGCGGGCGCGGGTGGAGATGAAGGCCATCGAGACAGTGCTGCACCTGCGCCGCGCCTTTCCGGCGCGGGTGAAGACCATGGTTCCGGATCATGTCTGGCGGCTGGTGGCCCCATACGGGTTGACACGGACAGCGGGGGAAGAGCGCCGCGACCGCCGGTGATCCTGCGGAGCGCTGCGCGCAAGCCTTTCCTGTCGCCTGCGCGCGTGCCGCGCTCCGGCTCCGCCGTCAGGGGGCGTTCCGCCCCCTCTTGGCGCCTGCGCGCCAATTCACCCCCTGAGGATATTTCCAGACAGAAAGTGCCAGCAGCGGCGATTGTCAGTCTTGCAGCCGACCCATGCGGCCGCCGCGGCGTTTGGCAAGGCGGGGGGCGCGGGACGGGAGTTCGGCCATGATGGCGCCGCGCGCCTCATGCGTCAGGCGCGACCAGGCGGAGATTTCCTCGATCGTGCGATAGCAGCCGACGCAGATGCGTTCGGCGGGATGGATGGTGCAGAGCTTGACGCAGGGCGATTGCACCTCGTCGCGCTTCCAGACTTCGTCCTTCAAGACGGCACCCCGTTTCCCATATGGCCCATCCTGTCGAGGGCCCCTTGCAGGATATAGCCTGCCGCCACGGCGTCGATCACCTCTTTCCGACGCTTTCGCGACGTATCCGCCTCCAGCAGTGCCCTTTCTGCCGCAACGGTGGAGAGGCGCTCGTCCCAGAAGGCGATGGGCAGATCGGTCAGTCGCGACAGGTTGCGGGCGAAGGCCTGCGTCGCCTGCACGCGGGGGCCTGTGCTGCCGTCCATGTTGAGGGGCAGGCCGAGGATGATTCCCCTCACCTCACGCGTGGCGAGGAGGGCGAGGAGGCGGGTGGCGTCTTCGGTGAATTTCACCCGGCGCAGGGTCTCGGCCGGGGTTGCCACCATGCGGCGCAGGTCGGAAATCGCGATGCCGATGGTCTTGTCGCCGAAATCGAGTCCGCAGATCGCGCGGTTGGGCGGGAGGGCGGCGAGGAACTCGTCCAGGGTGGCGCAGATCACGGGGTGAGACCCGCATTGAGGGCCTGTTCCCGCAGGAAGCTTTGCTGCGAGGGAGAGCCTTCGAAACGCAAGAGGGCCTCGGCATAGATTTCTTGCGCTTCGGCCTTGCGGTCGAGCGTGGCGAGGGAGGCGATCAGGCGCGCCCATTCTTCGACCGTGCCGCCTTCGGTGGCGAGGCGGTTGCCAAGCTGGGCGACCATGCCTTCGACCATCGCCTGCCGGTCTTCGGGCGACATGTCCTCGGCGGCGGCAATGGCGTCGGCATCCGGGCCGGGAGGTGCATCGGGCAGGGTGAACTGCACGCCCGCGCGCATCGCGACATCCTCGATCTGGGCGCGGATCGGCGCGATCCAGGGGGCATCGGCAGGGCCCTCGTCCAGCAGGGGACGCCAGAGGGCGAAAGTGCGGTCAAAGCGGCCGACCTGCGCAGCCATCAGGCCGTAATAGTAGCGGGCCGTGCCATTGCCGGCATCAAGCGTGAGCGCGCGCGTCAGCTCGGCCTCGGCCTCGGGCGAGACGAGGCCACCGGCGGCCATGATCATCAGTTCCGCCAATGCGGCATGGTCTTCGGCGGTGGCGCTGTCGCCCTTGACGCGGAGGAGGCTTTCCATGGCGGTGCGGGCGGCGGTCAGATTGCCGAGCCGCGCCTCGTTCGTGGCGAGGAGTTCGAGACCCCGCGCATCTTCGGGCCTGTCGGCCACGGTCTGGCGAAGCTGGTCCATCAGGGCGGCGAAATCGGGTTCGGGCGTCAGCGGGGCCGGGCGGGTGGCGGCGGCCTCTGCCTCCATCTCGGCCTGGCTGGGGCGGTTGGCGCGCATCTCTTCGGACATCGCAAAGCGGGTGGCGAGCGGAAGGTCGGGATAGCCCGGCGCGCCGAGGCGCAGATAGGTCCAGTAGCTGCCACCGATCAGGGCGAGGATGAGGGCGGCGGCGAGGGCGATGCCGCCGGTGCTGCCCTGGCGGGTGGCCGTCTGGGCGTGGCGGTCGGCATCGAGCAGGCGGCGCGAGATTTCGGTGCGAAGACGCTCTGCCTCTTCGGCGGCCAGCGTGCCGCGGGCGAGATCGCGGTCGATTTCCGTCAACTGGTCGCGATAGACCTTCAGGTCGAAATCTGCCGCCGCGGCGATGTCCGACCGGGCGCGGATCAGGGCCAGCACGAAGAGCGCGGCGACGGCGAGGCCCATGCCCCCGGCGGCAGCCCAGAATGCGGCAGTCTCCATCGCGTCCGTCCTGTTTCGGTTTCTTGCCTGGGATGTAACGGCTTGGGGGGCGGATCGGAAGGTGGAAACGCGAAAGTGACCTGTGCGACGGGGTCGCAGGCCGTTCATGTCGCATTTTTCCCGATTGTGCCGCTGGAGGGTGGGGCGTAAAGGCGGTTGCGTTCCAGAAGAAGCGCAGGCCGGACTGGGGCCGCGCGAACGGGGGTTGCCATGAAACGCTATTCGGTCTTTGCGATTGCCCGAGAGGCGCTGCGCCATCACACCGGGTGGCAACGGGCCTGGACCTCGCCCGCCCCGAAAAGGGATTATGACGCCATCATCGTGGGTGCCGGGGGGCATGGGCTGGCGACGGCCTATTACCTTGGCAAGAACCACGGTATCCGCAATGTGGCGATCATCGAGAAGGGCTGGCTGGGCGGCGGCAATACGGGGCGGAACACGACGATCATCCGGTCGAACTATTTGCAGGATTCCAGTGCCGCGATCTATGAAAAGTCCCGCTCGCTTTATGAAACGCTGAGCCAGGACCTGAACTATAACGTGATGTTTTCGCCGCGCGGCGTGATGATGCTGGCGCAGACGCATCACGAGGTGCGCGGCTATCAGCGCACGGCCCATGCCAATGCGTTGCAGGGGGTGCAGACGGAGTTCATCACGCCGCAGCGGGTGAAGGAGCTGTGCCCGATCTTGAACATCGACGGACCGCGATATCCGGTGCTTGGCGCGCTGTGGCAGGCGCGAGGCGGCACGGGGCGGCATGATGCCGTGGCCTGGGGTTACGCCCGGGCCTGTTCCGAGATGGGCATGGACATCATCCAGCAATGCGAGGTGAAGGGCGTCCGGTCGGAAAACGGCAAGGTGACGGGGGTCGAGACGACCAAGGGTTTCATCGGCTGCAAGAAGCTGGGCATCGTTGTGGCGGGCCATTCGGGACAGGTGGCCGAAATGGCCGGGTTCCGGCTGCCGGTGGAGGCGGTGGCGCTTCAGGCGCTGGTGTCGGAGCCGATCAAGCCCTGCATGGACATCGTGGTGATGGCCAATACGGTGCATGGCTATATGAGCCAGTCCGACAAGGGCGAGATGGTCATCGGCGGCGGGACGGATGGGTTCAACAACTATACCCAGCGCGGCAGTTTCCATCACATCGAGGAAACGCTGCGGGCGCTGATCGAGACCTTTCCGATCATCAGCCGCCTCAAGATGCTGCGGCAATGGGGCGGGATCGTGGACATGACGGGGGACCGGTCGCCCATCATCTCGAAAACCCCGCTGGGAAATTGCTTCATCAACTGCGGCTGGGGGACAGGCGGCTTCAAGGCGATCCCCGGTTCGGGCTGGGCGATGGCGGAGCTGATGGCGAAGGGCGAGCCGGGGCCGCTGGCGGCGGAATTCGACATGTGGCGGTTCAAGGAGGGGCGGTTCATCGACGAGTCGGTGGCCGCCGGGGTGGCGCATTGATGGTTGGGCGTTCGACAGGAAACGAGGTGCAAAATGCTTCTGCTTGAATGTCCCTATTGCGGCGTGAAGGCCGAGGAGACGGAGCTTTCTCCGGGCTATGAGGCGCATCTGAAACGCTTCGGGCCGGGGTCTACGGATGAGGAGTTCGAGGCCTATATGTTCGCCCGAAAGAACCCCAAGGGCGTGCATTTCGAACGCTGGCGGCACAGCTATGGCTGCGGGAAGTGGTTCCTTGCCGCGCGCTGCACGGCGACGCTGGAGGTGTTCGGCACCTATCCGGCGCAGGTCGGTGAGCCGCCTGCCGACATCATCGAGAAGATCAAGGCCCGCAGGCCGGACTGGAAGGGTTACAAATGAGCACCCGTCTTGCGAAAGGGGGCCGTCTGATCGACAGGTCGGCGGCGCTGGAGTTTTCCTTCAACGGCAAGCGGCTGAAGGGCTATCGCGGCGATACGCTGGCGGCGGCGCTGCTGGCCAATGACCAGATGCTGGTGGGCCGGTCCTTCAAGTATCACCGTCCGAGGGGCATCGTGGCGGCGGGGCCTGAAGAGCCGAACGCGCTTGTGAACCTCGGGTCGGGGGGGCGGCTGGAGCCGAACCAGCGCACGACGGTGACGGAGTTGTTCGACGGGCTGGAGGCCACAAGCCAGAACCATTGGCCGTCGCTGGAGTTCGACGTGGGGGTGGTGAATAGTTACGTGTCCCGCTTCCTGCCGGCGGGGTTCTATTACAAGACCTTCATCCACCCGCGCCCGTTCTGGAAGCATGTCTTCGAGCCGGTCATCCGGCAATCGGCGGGTCTGGGCAAGGCGCCGAAGGATCGGGATGCGGATCGGTACGAGCAGGCCTATGCCTTTTGCGACCTGCTGGTCGTGGGCGGGGGCATTGCCGGATTGCAGGCGGCGCTGGTCGCGGGCAAGGCCGGGGCGCGGGTGCTGCTGCTGGAGCAGAATGCCCATTGGGGCGGGCGCGCGCCGGTTGATGGCGATGTGATCGACGGCAAGCCTGCGGGCGTGTGGGTTGATGAGGCCGTGGCGGCGCTGTCGGGGATGGAGAACGTCACGCTGCGCGCGCGCTGCATGGCGGCGGGGGTCTATGACCACGGCTATGTTCTGGCGGATGAGAAGGTGGCGGATCACACGCCCGGCGACGGGCGGCCGAAGCATCGGCTGTGGCGCATCCGGGCAGGGAAGATCCTGACGGCGACGGGGGCGATTGAGCGGCCCCTCAGCTTTGCCGGGAACGATATTCCGGGCGTGATGCTGGCCTCGGCGGTGCGGGATTATGTGGTGAACTGGGCGGTGTCGCCGGGGGATCGGACAGTCGTCGTCACCAACAACGATGACGGCTATCGGACCGCCATCGCGCTGCGCGAGGCGGGACTGGCGGTTCCGGCCATCGTGGATGCGCGGGCTAATCCTGCGGGCGATCTGGTGGCGAAGGCGCGGGCGCTGGGGCTGCGGATCGAGGCGGGGCGCGGGATCGCGAAGGTGAAGGGGGGTAAGCGTGTCACCTCGGTCGCCATTTGTTTGCAGGCGGGCGAGGGCGCGGTGATCGACGAGATCGCCTGCGATGCCGTCGCCATGTCGGGCGGCTGGTCGCCGGTGGTGCATCTGTGGAGCCATTGCGGTGGCAAGCTGATCTGGGACACGGAGCACGCCTGTTTCCGGCCCGATCCGGCGCGGCCGCCGCTGAACCATGACGGCGGCGCGCTGGTCGTGGCGGCAGGGGCGGCCAATGGGGCGATGAAGGCCAATGCCGCGCTGGCGGATGCCACGACGCAGGCCGAGGCGGCGGTCACGGCGCTGGGGATGAAGCCGAAGAAGGCGAAGGCTCCGGTTGCCGAGACAGCGGCAGAGGGCCCGATGGAGGCCGTCTGGATCATGCCGCAGGGGGCTTCGGTCGAGCTGAAGTCCAAGATGTGGCTGGATTACCAGAACGATGTGAAGGTCTCCGACGTGCAGTTGGCGGCGCGCGAAGGGTATGAATCGGTCGAACATACCAAGCGCTATACCACGCTGGGCATGGCGACGGATCAGGGGAAACTGTCCAACATCAATGGTCTGGCGGTGCTTGCTCAGGCGTTGAACGAGGATATCCCGCAGGTGGGCACCACCACCTTCCGCCCGCCCTATACGCCTGTGACGCTGGGCGCGCTGGCAGGCGAGGCGCGAGGGGAAATCTTCCAGCCACTGCGCCGCACGCCGATGCATGCATGGCACGAAAAGAACGGGGCCTATTTCGAACCCGTGGGCCTTTGGCGCCGCCCCTACTGCTTCCCCCGCGCGGGCGAGACGCATGAACAGGCGGTGCATCGCGAGGTGGTGAACACGCGCGAGCGGTTGGGCCTGCTGGATGCCTCCACGCTGGGCAAGATCATCGTGAAAGGGCCGGATGCGGGGCGGTTTCTCGACATGCTCTATACCGGCGTGATGTCCACCTTGCCGGTGGGCAAGTGCCGCTATGGCCTGATGTGCAACGAGCAGGGCTTCCTGTCCGATGACGGCGTTGTGGCGCGGATCGACGAGGAGACGTGGCTCTGCCACACCACCTCGGGCGGGGCGGATCGCATCCATGCCTGGATGGAGGACTGGCTGCAATGCGAGTGGTGGGATTGGCAGGTCTATACCGCCAATGTGACCGAGCAATATGCACAGGTTGCCGTTGTCGGGCCGAATGCGCGCAAGGTGCTGGAAAAGCTGGGCGGGATGGATGTGTCGAAGGAGGCGCTTCCCTTCATGGCCTGGGCCGATGGCACGCTGGGCGGGGTCAAGGTGCGGGTCTATCGCATCTCCTTCTCGGGCGAGTTGTCCTATGAGATCGCGGTCCCGGCCAGCCATGGCGCGGCCTTCTGGGAGGCGTTGCATGAGGCCGGGGCGGAGTTCGGGGCGATGCCCTATGGCACAGAGGCATTGCATGTGATGCGGGCCGAGAAGGGCTTCATCATGATCGGGGATGAAACCGATGGCACGGTCATTCCGCAGGATCTGAACCTCGATTGGGCAATCTCGAAGAAGAAGGCGGATTTCCTTGGCAAGCGGGGCCAGCAACGCAATTTCCTTGCGCGTGCGGATCGTTGGAAACTGGTCGGGTTTGAGACGCTGGACGGATCGGTGATCCCGGACGGGGCCTATATCGTGGCGCCGGGGGTTAATGCGAATGGGCAGGGGAACACGCAGGGGCGGGTCACATCGACCTATTTCTCGCCCACGCTGAAGAAGGGTATCGCAATGGGCCTGCTGCTTCGCGGGCCGGAGCGGATGGGCGAGGTGGTGGAGTTCAACACCGTCAAGGGTGGCACCGTGAAGGCCCGGGTCGTGGACCCTGTCTTCTACGACAAGGAAGGGGAGAAGCAGAATGTCTGAACCCGTGAGCGCGTTGAACGGTGCGGTCTCTGAAGGTTTTGCGACGATCCGGGAGATCGGGCCCCTTGGCATGGTCACGCTGCGTTGCAAGGCCGATGTGAAGGCGCTGCCCAAGGCGATCAAGGCGGCGGTGGGGACGGGGGTTCCTGCGGTGCGACGGATCGTGGTGGAGGGCGACCGCGCCTGCGGCTGGATGAGCCCGGACGAATATCTGCTGGTCATGCCCTATGCGGCGGTGCCTGCCGTGCTCGACGCGGTGGCGCAGGCCATGGGCAAGGAGCATCATCTGGCGGTGGATGTGTCCGATGCCCGCGCGGTGTTCCGTGTGGAGGGAGCGAAGGCCGAGCAGGTGCTGGCCAAGCTGTCGCCCGTCGATTTTGCACGGCTGGAACCGGGCGAGTTGCGGCGGACACGGGCGGCGCAGGTGGCGGCGGCCTTCTGGAGGGAGGGGGACGGGTTCACGGTCGTCTGTTTCCGGTCGGTGGCGCGCTATGTCTTTGACCTGCTGGCGACCAGTGCGAAGCCGGGGTCGGAGCTTTCCTGAGACCGTCGGTTCCGCCGCCATCGCCGGAGCTTTGACACCCTCGATCTATCGTGGGTTATTTTCGGACTGAATATGAAGGGCTTGGCGGGGTTTCTTGGATTCCGGCAGACTGTCTTGACTGGGAAATCGCCGCTTTCGGCCTTGACCTTCACGCCGCGAGGCATCTTATCTGCGCCATCCCGTGAACACGCGAACAGAGAGGATCACTCCCATGGCTTTCACGCTTCCCGACCTTCCCTATGCCCATGATGCGCTTGCCTCGCTTGGCATGTCGAAGGAGACGCTGGAATATCACCACGACCTGCACCACAAGGCCTATGTCGACAACGGCAACAAGCTGATCGCCGGGACCGAGTGGGAGGCGAAGTCGCTGGAGGAGATCGTCGTCGGCACCTATCAGGCTGGCGCCGTGGCGCAGAACGGCATCTTCAACAACGCTTCGCAGCACTGGAACCACAACCTGTTCTGGGAAGTGATGGGTCCGGGCGAGGACAAGAAGATGCCGGGCAGCCTTGAGAAGGCGCTGGTGGAGGCTTTCGGGTCTGTGGCGAAGTTCAAGGAGGATTTCGCGGCGGCCGGTGCCGGGCAGTTCGGGTCGGGCTGGGCCTGGCTGGTGAAGGACAAGGACGGCGCGCTGAAGGTGACCAAGACGGAAAACGGTGTGAACCCGCTCTGCTTTGGTCAGACCGCGCTTCTGGGCTGCGATGTGTGGGAACATTCCTATTACATCGACTTCCGCAACAAGCGTCCCGCTTACCTGACCAACTTCCTTGAGAAGCTGGTGAACTGGGAAGCGGTGGCCGCCAAGCTCTGATCTCCGCCGGAGGTTTGTGGAAGGCCCGTCGCAGCGATGCGGCGGGTCTTTTCCTTTCAGGCCTTCGGTCTGGCCGAACCCCCGGGGGCGCTTCGCCCCCCGGACCCCCAGAGAGTGTTTCTGCCAAGATGAAGGGGGGGATCGCTTGCCGTCAGGCGCAGAGGGTGCAAGGAAAGGCGCGGGCTTTTCGCGGGGGGCGGGGTGAGCGAGGCGGGGAAGGGCATTCTGGCCATTGTGGCAGCCTGCACCATCTGGGGATTGGCCACGCTTTACTACAAGGCGCTGGCCGTGGTGCCGCCGCTGGAGGTGCTGGCGCATCGCACGGTCTGGACCTTCGTCTTCTTCGGCATCCTGCTGGCGGTGCAGCGGCGGTTCGGGGCGGTGCTGTCGCTGCTGCGCGGGCCGTTGCAGCGGCGGGTCTGGCTGGCGGCGGGGATCGTGGCGGTGAACTGGGGGCTGTTCATCTGGGCGATCCAGACCGGCCATGCGGTGCAGGCGAGTCTTGGCTATTACATCTTTCCGTTGGTGACGGTGGTTCTGGGCGTTCTGGTGCTGGGCGAGCGGCTGACGCGGGGGCAGGGGGTGGCGGTCGGGCTGGCCGGGATGGCAGTCATCGTCCTGACCTATGGCCTTGGCGTGGCACCCTGGGTGGCGCTGGCGCTGGCCTTTTCCTTTGCGCCCTACATGCTGATCAAGAAGCAGATGGCGGCGGGGGCGGCGGTTTCGGTCACGGCGGAGGTGCTGCTTCTGCTGCCCCTGGCGGTGCTGTGGCTGGCTTTGGCCCATGGCGGCCTGGTGGCGGGCGGGTGGTTCGGGGCGGATGCCTTCACGACGGCGATGCTGCCGCTATCGGGGTTGATCACGGGGGGGCCGCTGATCCTGTTTTCCTGGGGGGCGCAGCGGGTGCGGCTGTCCACGCTGGGGCTGGTGCAATACCTGAACCCAACGCTTCAGGCGGTATCGGCGGTGATGGTGTTCCGCGAAGCCTTTACCGGCTGGCACATGGCGGCCTTCGCGCTTATCTGGGGGGCGCTGGCGCTTTATTCGCTGGAGGGGTGGCGTCAGGAGAGGGCGGCGCGCAGTGCCGTGACGAGCGATGGCACATCCGGGACCGTGCTGTAGTAATCCAGCATGGCGGGTTCGGCGAAGCCTTCGGCGATCACATGGCCGGCCAGCGCGTTGAGGGGTTGCCAGTAGCCTTCGACATCGAGCAGGACGATGGGCTTGCGATGCAGGCCGATCTGGCGCCAGGTCAGCACCTCGAAGAATTCATCGAGCGATCCGGCCCCGCCGGGCAGCACGACGATGGCGTCGGAATTCATGAACATCACCTTCTTGCGTTCATGCATGTCCTCGGTGATCACCAGTTGCGACAGGTCGCGCTTGCCCTGTTCGCGGGCCATCAGATGGGTGGGGATCACGCCCATGGTGCGGGCACCTGCCTCTTGCGCGGAGCGGGCCACTTCGCCCATCAGGCCTACGTCGCCGGCACCATAGACCAGACGCCACCCTTCCGCCGCGATGGCCTGGCCGAAGCTGCGGGCGGCGGCGGCATAGGCGGGGCGGGCACCGGCGCGTGAGCCGCAGAAGACACAGATGGAACGGAAGGCGGACATGGAACTGCTTTCGGGCTATGGGCTGATCGATTCATCCGTGTTATCGGGCTTGGTGAATGAAGGGAAGAAGGGGCCGAGGTCAGGCCCCTGTTTCGGGGTATCTGGATGAAGTCTTGGGCTGAGATGGGATCGGGCGGTCGGGCGGGCGTCGTGGCCGTGGTGGGCGCGGTGGTGGCGGCGCTGTTCTACGGGGCGTGGACGGTGAGCCGTGCGCCGATGGAAGAGGCGACCGTGACCGCGACCGGGACACAGGCAGAGCCGGAGGTGGCGCCGGAAGCTGACGCGGCCGAGGCGCCGGCGACGGAAGAGGCTGCCGCCGAGACGACGGCCAGCGACGAGGCCGCCCCGGTCGCCGAAGCTGCGGCAGAACCGGAAACGGCAGAGCCCGCAGAGGAGGAGGCTGTGAGCGAGGCTGCTGCCCCAGAGGATGCGCCTGCGGCCGGGGCCGAAACTGCCGCGGCCGCCGATGCGGTGACGGCGGAAGAGGCCGCGCCCGAAGCGGCCGCGCCACAACCGCCGAGTTTTGATCTGGTGCGGGTGGAAAAGGACGGCTCGGCGCTGGTTGCCGGATCGGCAGCGGCCGGGGCGACGGTTTCCCTCGTGGTGACGGGGACGGAGCTTGCGTCGGTGCCCGCCGACGGGCAGGGCAATTTCGTGGCCATGTTCAATCTTGCGCCCAGTCCCGCGCCGCGCGTGCTTTCCATGAGCATGGCCTTGCCGGATGGAACGGTGGTTCCGGCCGAGGCGACGGTCGTGATCGGGCCGACGGTTGCGCCGGTGGCGCTGGCCGAGGCTGAAACCGCCGGGGAGGCCGCGCCTGCGGCAGAGCCTGTGGCCGAGGCGGAGGCACCGGCTGCCCTGCTGGTGACGGATGAGGGGGCCAAGGTGCTGCAATCGGCGACGGAGATCGCGCCGGAACTGGTTGCCAATGTGACCATCGACACGATCACCTATACCGAGGCCGGGGCGGTGCAACTGGCCGGGCGCGGGACGGCGGAGCGGGTGGTGCGGTTGTACCTCGACAATGCCCAGGTGGCCGAAGTGGCCATCGGTGCGACTGGCGACTGGGCCGTGACGCTCGTGGATGTGGCGCCGGGGGTCTATGTGCTGCGGGCCGATCAGCTTGACGAGGCGGGGGCGGTGACGAGCCGCTTCGAGACGCCGTTCAAGCGCGAGACGGTGGAGGCGCTGGCTGCGGCATCGGGCGCGGCAGAGGCTGTGGCGACGGATGAAGCTGCGGCAGAGGCTGCGGCAGAGGGCGCGACTGTCGGCGTGGCGGATGCGACGGAGAGCGGAACGGCGGCGGAGCCTGTCGCGGCGGCCGCGCCGGCCGGGCCGACGACGGTGACGGTCCAGCCGGGATTCACCCTTTGGCGGATCGCGACCGAGAATCTGGGCGATGGTGTCCGCTATGTGCAGGTCTTCGAGGCGAACAAGGACCTGATCCGCGACCCCGACCTGATCTATCCGGGACAGGTCTTTACCATTCCGGCAGAGGAGTGACCGCGCGGGGGCGCACAGTTGAGGCTGCGTCGCGGCCTCTGGTGCGTGCCCGCAAAGGCGCTTAGGTAGGGCGTCGAAAGGACGTCCCACCATGCGCAAGACCCCTGTCCGTTCGGCGGATGACTATATCGAGAAGCCCGCGAGCGGGCTGCACACCATCCGCCGTGTGCTGCCCTATCTGTGGCCCGAGGGTCAGGGTTGGGTGAAACGCCGGGTGGTTGCGGCCTTCCTGATGCTTGTTGCGGCGAAGATCGTTTCGGTTTCTACCCCGTTCTTCTACAAGCAGGCGGTGGATGCGCTGGCGGGTGACACGCCGGATACCGGCACCCTGCTGGGCCTGACGGCGGTCGGGTTGACCGTCGCCTATGGCCTTGCCCGGCTTGGCACGGTGGCGTTTCAGGAATTGCGTGATGCCATCTTCGTGCGGGTCGGTCAGCGGGCACTGCGTCGGCTGGCGCTGGAGACCTTCACCCATATCCACCGGCTTTCGCTGCGCTATCACATCACGCGGAAGACCGGCGGGTTGAGCCGGATCATCGAGCGCGGGGTGAAGGGCGTCGATTTCCTTCTGCGTTTCATGCTGTTTTCCATCGGGCCGCTGGTCCTTGAACTGGCCATGGTGGCGGTGATCTTCGCCACGGTCTTCGGCATGTCCTACATGCTGGTCGTGGTGGGGGTGATCACGCTGTATGTCTGGTTCACCTTCGCGGTGACGGAATGGCGGGTGAAGATCCGGCGCGAGATGAACGAGCAGGATACGGATGCCAACCAGAAGGCCATCGACAGCCTGCTGAACTATGAGACGGTCAAGTATTTCAACGCCGAAAGCCGCGAGGCGGCGCGCTATGACGTGGCGATGCAGCGCTATGAGGCGGCGGCGGTGAAGACGGGGCTGAGCCTGTCTTTCCTGAATGGCGGTCAGGCGTTGCTGATCACCTCGGGCCTCGTCGCCGTTATGGCGATGGCGGCCATGGGGGTGCAGCGGGGCGAATTGACCGTGGGCGACTTCGTCATGGTCAATGCCTACATGATCCAGATCACGATGCCGCTGAACTTTCTCGGGACGGTCTATCGGGAAATCCGGCAGGCGCTGGTGGATATGGGCGAGATGTTCGGTCTGCTCGGCCAGCCTGCGGAAGTGGTGGACAAGCCCGGTGCGCCCGATCTGGCGGTGAAGGGTGGTGCCATCGAGTTCGACCGGGTCGAGTTCGGCTATGACGCGGCCCGGCCGATCCTGAAGGGGATCAGCCTCACGGTGCCTGCGGGGCAGCGCTATGCGCTGGTGGGGCCGTCGGGATCGGGGAAATCGACGATCGGGCGGCTGATGTTCCGCTTTTATGACGTGAATGGCGGGGCGATCCGCATTGACGGGCAGGATTTGCGCGATGTGACCCAGGGGTCGATCCATGCACAGATCGGGGTGGTGCCGCAGGATACGGTGCTGTTCAACGATACGGTGCGCTACAACATTGCCTATGGCCGGGACGGGGCGACCGAGGCGGAGATCGTGGCGGCGGCGAAGGCCGCGAAGATCCATGATTTCATCATCTCGCTGCCCGAAGGCTATGAGACGAAGGTGGGCGAGCGCGGGTTAAAACTATCGGGCGGGGAAAAGCAGCGGGTGGGCATTGCGCGGACCTTGCTGAAGAACCCGCCGATCCTGATCCTCGACGAGGCGACCAGCGCCCTGGATACCCAGACGGAGCGCGACATCCAGGACAGCCTGCGCGAGATGGGGCAGGGGCGGACGGTCATCACCATCGCGCATCGCCTTTCCACCATTGCGGATGCGGACCAGATCGTCGTGCTGGAAGCGGGCGAGATCGTCGAGCAGGGCACGCATGAGGTGCTGCTGGCGCAAGGCGGGCGCTATGCTGCGATGTGGGCGCGGCAATCCTCGGAAGAGGACGAGACGCTGGCGGCGGAATGACCCCGCGCCCCGCCGCGGCCAAAGGGGCGGGGCTTGGCAAGGGTTCCCGCTTGCGTGTAAGACGGTGCAAAAGAATGTGGAGAGGCCCGTGAGCAACCCCGACAGCTTTATCGACGAGGTGACCGAGGAGGTCCGCCGCGACAGGCTGTTCGCGCTGTTCCGCAAATATGGCTGGATCGGCGTCCTGCTGGTTCTGAGTGTCGTGGGCGGCGCAGGCTGGACAGAATGGCAGCGCGCGCAGGCCGAGGCCCGGGCCGAAGCCTTTGGGGATGCGGTGCTGGATGCGCTGGATCTGGGCGCGCCGCAGGATCGGGTGGCCGCCCTTGCGGCCATTCCGGCCAATGGCGAACAGGTGGCGATCCTGAACCTGCTGCTTGCTTCGGATCCGGTGGCAGATCGGGAGAGCACGCTGGCGGCGCTGGAGACCCTTGCCAATGACGCACGTATGCCACCGAGCTATCGCGACCTTGCGGTTCTGCGCAAAGTCGTGATCGCAGGCACCGACATGCCCGTGGCCGAGCGGCGTGCAGCGCTGGACCCGGTCGCGGCACCCGGACGCCCCTATCGCACCATGGCGCTGGAACAGATGGCCTATCTTCTGGTCGAAGAAGGCAAGACGGATGAGGCGGTGGCTGCCTTGACCGCGCTTTTGAGCGACCAGGAATCGCCCGGTGGCCTGCGGGCACGGGCAGAGCAGATGATCGTGGCGCTGGGTGGCGAGGTGGCACCGACCACGGCCCCGTCGGGCGAGGCGACAGAAGAAGATGCGGGCTGATCGCGCCACGCAGCGCAGCGAGGGACGACAGATGGGGGCCGGAACTGTGAAGCGCAGGGTTTGGGGGACGATCTCTGGTCTGGCCGTCGTGACGGTTCTGGCCGGGTGCGAGCGGGAGCTGATCCTGCCGGGCGAGCGCTTTCCGGTGCGGGCCGATCTTTCCGCCTCGATCCCGGTGGAGGGTGAAGCGGCGCCGGTGGCACCCGCAGATCGCCCGGAAAACCGGGCGGAGCCGATTTCCCTGCCGGCTGCCGTGAGCAATGCCGATTGGGGCATGCGCGGGGCTTCGGCCAATCATGCCTCGGTGCATGGCGCCTTGTCGGCGGCGCCGGCGCGGGTCTGGTCGGTTTCCGTCGGGGCGGGCAACAGTCGCAAGAACCGGGTGAGTGCGGCCCCTGTGGTAGAGGCCGGGCGCATCTTCACGCTGGATTCCGCCTCGGTCGTTCAGGCCACGTCCAGCGCCGGCGCAACCCTGTGGCGCAGCGATCTGACGGCGGAATTCGACCGTGGTGGTGGTGTTTCTGGTGGTGGCCTCGCGGTGCAGGGCGGGCGGGTCTATGCCGCGACGGCCTATGGCGAACTGGTGGCGCTGGATGCCGCGACGGGTGGCGTGATCTGGCGGCAGCGGCTTGATGCGCCGGTGACGGGTGCGCCTGCCGTGGCGGGCGGCACGGTCTATGTCTCGGGTCGCGACGGATCGGGCTGGGCCTTGGCGGCGGATACCGGGCGCGTGCGCTGGACCGTTCCGGGGGCCGTTGGCACGACCGGGGTGATCGGTTCGGCTGCCCCGTCGGTTGGGGAGCAACTGGTGCTGTTCCCCTTTGCCAATGGGTCGATCACCGCCGCGCTGAAGGTTTCGGGCGTGCAGGTCTGGCAGATGCCGGTCACGGGGCAGCGCGTCGGGCGCGGCTTTGCCGGGTTGACCGACATCACCGGGGATGCGGTGATCCTTGGTGACGTGACCTATGTCGGCACCGCCTCGGGGCGGACGGCGGCGATGGATACCTCATCCGGTGAGCGGATCTGGACTGCCGTAGAGGGCGCGCTGAACCCGCCGCTGGTGGTGGGGGGATCGGTCTTCCTGGTGAATGACGAGAACCGTCTGGTGCGGCTGGACGCGGCGACGGGCGAGTCGATCTGGGCGGTCGATATGCCCTATTTCACCAAGGAAAAACCGAAGCGGCGCATTGCCATCTTCCCGCAATTCGGCCCGGTTCTGGCGGGCGGGCGGCTGGCGGTCGTGTCCGGTGACGGCCAGCTTCGGCTGTTCAACCCGGTGGATGGCGCGCTGGTCGGCGGGGCCGAGATTCCGGGGGGGGCCTCGGCTCCTCCGGCGCTGGCGGGCGGGACGCTTTATGTCGTTTCCGGCAACGGGCAACTTCACGCTTTCCGTTGACGCCAACCCCGTGTAAGGGGTTCCCCTTCGGAAAACCGGGAGCGGGCGATGAGCTTTACCCTTGCGATCGTGGGGCGGCCCAATGTGGGCAAATCCACGCTGTTCAACCGCCTTGTCGGCAAGAAGCTGGCGCTGGTCGATGACCAGCCCGGCGTCACGCGCGACCTGCGCGAGGGGGATGCGAAGCTTTTCGATCTGCGCTTCACCGTGATCGACACGGCGGGGCTTGAGGAAGTGACCGATGACAGCCTTCAGGGCCGGATGCGGCGGCTGACGGAGCGGGCGGTGGAACTGGCGGATGTCTGCCTGTTCCTGATCGACGGGCGGGTGGGCGTCACGCCATCGGACGAGGTTTTCGCCGATATCCTGCGCAAGAAGAATGCCCGTGTGGTGCTGGGTGTGAACAAGGCGGAGGGGGCGGCAGGGGATTCCGGCGCGCTTGAAGCCTGGTCTCTGGGGCTGGGCGAGCCGGTGCGGCTGTCGGCGGAACATGGCGAGGGGATGGATGACCTCTACCGTATCCTTCTGCCCTTCCGCGAGGAGTTTGCCGAGCGCGAGGCCGCCAATACGCCCGAGACCGAAGTGGAAATCGAAGGCGAGATCGGCGAGGACGAGGTCGATCCGGTTGCACATCGCCCTACCGCGAAGCGGCCCTTGCAGATTGCGGTCATCGGGCGCCCGAATGCGGGAAAATCCACGCTGATCAACAAGATCATCGGAGAGGACCGGTTGCTGACAGGACCGGAGGCGGGGATCACGCGGGATGCGATTTCCGTCAGGGCCGATTGGCAGGGGACGCCGATCCGCATCTTTGACACGGCAGGGATGCGCAAGAAGGCCCGCGTGGTGGAAAAGCTGGAAAAGCTGTCCGTCGCCGACGGTCTGCGCGCGGTGCGCTTTGCCGAGGTGGTGGTCGTGCTGCTGGATGTGGAGATACCCTTCGAGACGCAGGATCTGCGCATCGCCGACTATGCGGAGACCGAGGGTCGGGCCGTCGTGGTGGCGGTGAACAAGTGGGATCTGGAAGACGAAAAGCAGGAAAAGCTGGCCGAACTCAAGGAGATGTTCGAAAGGCTGCTGCCGCAGTTGCGTGGGGCGCCGCTGGTGACGGTATCGGCCAAGACAGGGCGGGGGCTGGACCGGCTGCATGATGCGATCTGCCGGGCGCATGATGTGTGGAACAAGCGGATCACCACGGCGCGGCTGAATTCCTGGCTGGGTGCGATGACCGAGGCGCATCCGCCGCCGGCACCGGGCGGGCATCGGATCAAGCTGCGCTACATGACGCAGGTGAAGGCGCGGCCGCCGGGGTTCGTGGTCATGTGTTCACGGCCGGACGAGATGCCGGAGAGCTATAAACGCTATCTCGTCAACGGGTTGCGGGATCACTTCGAGATGCCGGGGGTGCCGATCCGCATCATGTTCCGGTCGCAGGGCGACAAGAACCCGTTCAAGGAGCGGAAGTTCCACACCCCCAGCCGGTTGCGCAAGCATATCGAGGGGCGGAAGGACTGAGTCCGCCGGGCGTTCCGGCTTGGACTGCCGGAGATGTCTGCCGCGTCGATTTCGTGGGACGGGCGGAGTCCTGGGAAATTAGGCAAAGATGAAGGGGCTTAGCGGCTGCTCTTCATCTGGCGTCCAAGGAGCATCGCCATTGCTCCGATGCCAAGGCCAGCGACGATGGCGACGGTGGGGTTGACGCCCGCATTGACGGCGATGATCCCGCCAAGGGCCCAGATCACCGTGAGGCCGTAGATGGGCATGGCGGGTTTCTTGCTTTGCACCCAAAGGCTTAGCGCGAGGGTCGCCGCGATCATCGCAAGGGCCGAGGCCGTGTCGGACAGAAGGCCATAGCCTGCGATCACCACGCCGGTTGAGACGGCGGCAGCGGCGGAGAGCCACCCGGCGAGGATCGCCGTGGGGGCAGAGAGAAGCCAGCGGTCAGTGCCCGTGTCAGCCCGCAGGAAGGCCGTGATGGCTGCGGCGGCCATGATGAGGATCGTCACAGTGGCGGCGATGGGCGCCACTGGCGCAATGGAAAGCCATGCAGAGCCGAGGGCGATGGAGAGGATGAGCGGCCAGCGCGTGCGGTCCCAAGTCGCGTTTTCCATGCGTTTCCAGAGGCTTGTGACAGCGTGGACGAAGAGCCAGAGGTAGATCACGCTCCATATCCCGAAGGCATAGCCTGCGGGCTGGATCGAGGGGCGGGCGATCTGCACCGGGAAGAGCGCGGGGTCATAGCCGCGAAAAGGCGGGGTGAGGAAAGGGGCCGCGCCGAAGGCGAGGGTGACGAGCAGGAGGAGCGCGGCGCGGGCCTTCATGCCAGCGTGCCGTCGGCGGCGATGCGGGTCTTGCCGCCGAGATAGGGGTGGAGCGCGGCGGGCAGATCGACGGAGCCGTCGGCCTGCTGGCCGTTTTCCAGCACCGCGATCAGGGTGCGGCCAACGGCAAGGCCGGAGCCGTTAAGTGTATGGACGAATTCGGGTTTTCCGCCGCCTGCGGGGCGGAAGCGGGCATTCATCCGGCGGGCCTGGAAATCGCCGCAGACGGAGACGGAGCTGATCTCTCGATAGCGGTTCTGGCCGGGAAGCCAGACTTCGAGATCATGGGTCTTCTGCGCGCCGAAGCCCATGTCGCCGGTGCAGAGGACGATGGTGCGGTAGGGCAGGCCCAGCTTTTCGAGGATGGCTTCGGCGCAGCGGGTCATCCTTTCGTGCTCAGCGAGGCTGCTGTCGGGGGTGGTGATCGACACCATCTCCACTTTCTCGAACTGGTGCTGGCGGAGCATGCCGGTGGTGTCCTTGCCCGCCGAACCTGCCTCGGAGCGGAAGCATTGGGTATGGGCGGTCATGCGGATAGGAAGTTGATTTTCTTCCAGAATATCGCCCGCCACGGTGTTGGTGAGGGTGACTTCGGAAGTCGGGACAAGCCACCAGCCATTGGTCGTCTGATAGCTGTCCTCGGCGAATTTCGGGAGCTGGTTGGTGCCATACATGGCGTCTTCTTTGACGAGGACGGGGGTCCAGGTCTCAACCAGCCCATGGTCGGTGATGTGGGTGTCGAGCATCATCTGCGCCAGCGCCCGGTGGACGCGGATCACGGCGCCCTTGAGCACGACGAAGCGGGAACCGGAGAGTTTGGCCGCCGTTTCGAAATCCATCCCCGGCTTCACGGCGGGAATGTCGAAATGTTCCAATGGCTTGAAGTCGAAGGCGCGGGGGGTGCCCCAGCGGCGCAGTTCGACATTGTCGTCCTCGTCGCGGCCTTCCGGAACATCCGGGTGAGGCAGGTTGGGGATGCGCATCAGCATGTCGCGCAGGGCTGCATCCTGCGCCTCTGCCTCGGTGGTCAGGCGGGCGATTTCCGCTTTCTTTTCAGCGACAAGCGCGCGGAGGCGTTCGAATTCGGCATCATCGCCGCGGGCCTTGGCGGCGCCGACATCCTTGGAGGCGCGGTTCTGGTCGGCGGTGGCGGATTCGGCGGCGGCGATCTTGGCGCGGCGGTCGGCGTCGAGGGCGAGGATCTCGGGCGAGGCGGGGGGCAGGCCACGGCGGCGCAGGCCTTCGTCGAAGGCGGCGGGGTTTTCGCGGATGGCGCGGATGTCGTGCATGGGCCTGTCCTCCGGGTCTCTGGATGGGGGAGGTATGCCCGTTTTGACGAAGAAGGGAAAGGGGGCGGCAAGCGGTTGATCTTGTTGAAAAAGCCTGTGCCGCAAACTGTGCCGCCTTCTGTGCAGCAAAGTGTACATACAAATCCAGAGAGGCGAGGGTGCGATGGTATGGTTAAGGGTGCGTGGGTGAACAGGAGCCGTTGTCGCTCCGACGACTATCCGGGGCCTCGGGACCGGCTCCTTGACAGGAGGGCAGTAGGTTCCGGGGCGAGGACTCACCATGACGAAGGGATTGCTGCCGAGCCGCTGCGCGCATTGGGTCGTCAGGCTTTCGGCACGGGGCGGTGTGTCCAAGGAACTTCAAATACAAGGATATTTATTTTAGTTAATTTCCGGCATATCTTTGCGGTGCCTTTTTTCACCTGTTCGTGGAGTGCTCATGACCCCGCCCGTATATGCCCTTGATCCGGAAAGCCTGCTTGTAAAAACCGAGGTGGCGCGCGATGCGGCGCGGCCCCATGCGGAGGCCTATCGTAATGCAGAACCTTTTCCGCATGCGGCCTTTGACAATTTCTTGCCACCGGTGATCCTTGATCGTGTCTTGCAGGATCTGAATGATCTGCCGTCGCCTGAAACAAGCTTTGATCGGGCGCAAGAACGGCTCAAGACAAGCTACGTTCCGGAGCGCCTGGGGCAGTACAGCAAGAACCTTTTCTATGCCTTGAACTCGCGCCCTTTCCTTGCCTTCCTGGAGGAATTGACGGGGATCAACGGGCTTATTCCCGATCCTTACTTCATGGGCGGTGGCATCCATCGGATCGAGACGGGCGGACATCTGGATATCCACGCCGATTTCAACCATCACGGCAAGATGAATCTGGAACGCCGTCTGAATGTCTTGATCTATTTGAATCGGGATTGGAAAGCGGAATATGGCGGGTCATTCGAGCTATGGGAGAAGGGGATGACACGCAAAGCGAAATCATTCGTTCCGGAATTCAACCGTATGGTGTGTTTTTCGACTACGTCGGACAGCTGGCACGGCAATCCGGAGACGGTGAATCATCCTGACGGCATTCCCCGGCAATCCATCGCCCTTTACTATTACACGGCCACCTGGGATGAGACCCGAAAAGGGCACAGCACCCTGTTCCGACCGCGCCCCGGAACAGCGGACAAGGCGGATCGGTCGGAGGCGACGAGGAGGGTGTTGCAGGAGATGCTTCCCCCCTACGTGTATCGAAAGACGCTGGGCGTGATGCGGAGGCTGGGTCTCTGACCGGCCCGCGCGGGCCCTTGTCCGGGTTTTGAAGCACCGATCGGCCAGAGGTTGGTAATCTGTGCAGGCGTCCATATATGGGCCGTGACGGTGGGTGTCCGCGCGGGTTCGGGCGGCTCCTTGCCTTCCCATGCCCCCGATTATAGGGTGCGCGCAAATTCGTCGGGGCGGTTCCCCGGCCCAGAGAGAGACAGTGAGGACGCCACGATGTTCGCAACCCCCGCCTATGCCCAGGCCGCCGGTGCCGGTGCCGGCTCTGCCTTTGCTTCCTTCATCCCGCTGATCCTGATCTTCGCGATCATGTATTTCCTGCTGATCCGCCCGCAGCAGAAGAAGGTGAAGGAACACAAGGCCATGGTCGAGGCGCTGCGGCGGGGCGACCAGGTGCTGACGCAGGGCGGGATTGTCGGCAAGGTGACCAAGGTGCAGGAAGACGGTCAGCTTGAGGTGGAGATTGCCGAGGGCGTGAAGGTGAAGGTCATGCGCCACACCATCGTTCAGGTGATGAACAAGACCGAACCGGCTGCGGCCTGAGCCCGGACGGATACAAGCGATGGCCTATACTCCGCTGCTGAATGCGCCGCTGTGGAAGCAGCTTCTGGTCTGGGCGCTGGTCGCTGCCGGGCTGACCCTGGCGGCGCCGAATCTGTTCTATCCCCGTGTCGAGGCGCATAACGACGCGGCCAAGGCGGTGGAGGAGGCGGGTTTCGCCACGACCGAGCAGCAGGCGGCGCTGGACCAGTGGCCGGACTGGATGCCCTCGGGGATCGTGAACCTGGGTCTTGACCTGCGGGGCGGGGCGCATCTTCTGGCCGAGGTGCAGGTCTCCGATGTCTATAAGGCGCGGATGGACGGCTGGTGGCCGGAAGTGCGCGACGCGCTGCGCGAGGTGCGCGATCAGGTGGGCAGCGTGCGGCGGCAGCCGACGCAATTGCCCTATGAGCTGCGGGTGCAGATCGAGAACCCGGCCGGCATGGCAGCGGCGGTGGAGGCGGTGCGGGCGCTGGCGTCCAATGTCATCACGCTGACAGGGGTGGGGCAGACGGATATCGACGTGACGGCCGAGGGCGATGTGCTGATCGTGCAGCTTTCGGAGCCGGAGCGGGCGGCGGTGGACCAGCGGACCATCCAGCAATCGCTGGAGATCATCCGGACGCGGGTGGACCAGGCCGGGACGCGGGAGCCGACCATCCAGCGGCAGGGGGCGGACCGCATCCTGATCCAGGTGCCGGGGATCGGCTCGGCGGCGGAACTCAAGGAATTGATCGGGACGACGGCCAAGCTGACCTTCAACCCGGTGGTGCGGCGCGGCACGAGCGAGGACCAGACGCCGGGCGCGGGCAATGTGAGCCTGCCGTCGCTGGACGAGGAGAATGTCTGGTACACGATCGAGGAGGTTCCCGTCGTTTCGGGCGAGGACCTGACCAATGCCAAGGGCGATTTCGACCAGAACGGGCGGCCGGCGGTGGCCTTCCAGTTCGATGCGCGGGGCGCGCGGGCCTTTGGCGACTATACGGCGCAGAATATCGGGGCACCCTTTGCCATCGTGCTGGACGGCAAGGTGATCAGTGCCCCCGTAATCCAGAGCCATATTCCGGGCGGTTCGGGGATCATCACCGGGAATTTCACGGTGGAGGAGGCGAACCGTCTGGCGGTGCTTCTGTCTGCCGGGGCCTTGCCGGCGAGCATGACCTTCCTTGAGGAACGCACCATCGGGCCGGAACTGGGGCAGGACTCCATTGACGCGGGCCGGGTGGCGACGGTGATCGCCGCAGCGTCGGTGAGCCTGCTGATGATCGCCTCTTACGGGCTGTTCGGCGTCTTTGCGGTGGTGGCGCTGGCCATCAACATGGGGCTGATCTTCGGGATCATGTCGCTGATCGGGGCGACGCTGACACTGCCGGGGATCGCGGGGCTGGTGCTGACGATCGGGATGGCGGTGGATGCCAACGTCCTGATCTATGAGCGCATCCGGGATGAATTGCGCAACGGCGCGAAGAACGCGGCGCGGGCGATCGAACTGGGCTTTGAACGGGCGCTGTCGGCCATCGTGGATGCCAATGTGACGACGCTGATCACGGCGGCGGTGCTGTTCTTCCTGGGGGCCGGGCCGATCCGGGGCTTTGCGGTGACGCTGGCCATCGGGATCATCACCTCGGTCTTCACGGCGATCAACGTGACGCGGCTGATCGTCACCTATTGGTACAACCGGCGCAAGCCGAAGACTTTGGTCGTCTGAGGGAGGGCCGGAACATGGCATGGCGGTTCAAGCTTGCGCCCGACAAGACGAATTTCGACTTCTTCCGCTTTCAGTGGATCACCTTCGGCGGGTCGCTGATGCTGTCGGTGATCGCCATTGTCGCCTGGGCGGTGATGGGGCTGAATTACGGGATCGACTTCAAGGGCGGGACGACGATCCGGACGGAATCCACCGTGGCGGTGGATGTGGGGGCCTATCGCGAGGCGTTGCAGGGGCTGCCCTTGGGTGACATCTCGATCACCGAGGTCTTTGACCCGAGTTTCGCCGATGACCAGCATGTGACGATGATCCGCATCGCGGCCGAGGATGAGACGGAGGCGGTGACGCCGGAGAAGATCGCGCAGGTGGAAGAGGTGCTGCGGGCGGCGATTGACCCGGCGATGACCTTCCCCAGCGTGGAGACGGTGGGACCGAAGGTTTCGGGCGAGCTGATCTGGGCTTCGGTCCTGTCGCTGGCGGTGACCTCTGTCGCCATCATGATCTACATGTGGCTGCGCTTTGAATGGCAGTTCGGGGTCGGGGCCGTGCTGGCCCTGCTGCATGATGTCATCATCACCATCGGCATCTTTGCCGTGTTCCAGATCAAGTTCGACCTGACCATCGTGGCGGCGCTGCTGACGATCCTTGGCTATTCCATCAACGATACGGTGGTGGTCTTTGACCGGCTGCGGGAGAATTTGCAGAAATACAAGCAGATGCCGTTGCGGGAGGTGATGAACCTTTCGGTGAACGAGACGCTGGCGCGGACGCTGATGACGGCGCTGACCACGCTGCTGGCCGTCGGGGCGATGCTGGTCTTCGGGGGGGACGTGCTGCGCGGCTTTGCGCTGGCGATCTTCCTGGGCGTGCTGTTCGGGACCTATTCCTCGGTCTATGTGGCAAAGAACATCGTTCTGATGATCGGGCTGGACCGCAGCGAGAAGGCGAAGAAGGCAGGCACGCCGGACGAATTCGCCAATATCGACGCCTGAGGAGGGCGCATGCGCCTGACCGAGATCAGCTATGGCAGCGCGCAGCCGGTAGAGGGCTATGGTCCGGGGTTTTTCCGCGTGGGCAGGCATGTGCTGCGCGGGGCCTGCCTGATCACGCCCTGGGATGCGGGGCTGTGGGGCGGGTTGACGGATACCGAGACGCCGCTGGCGATGGTGGGGCGGATTGACGTGCTGCTCCTTGGCATGGGGGCGGAGATCGGCCATCCGCCGCGCGCCTTTCGGGCGGCGCTGGAGGAGGCGGGGATCGGGGTGGAGGTGATGTCTTCGCCCGCCGCCTGCCGGACCTATAACGTGCTGCTGGGCGAAGGCCGGCGGATCGCGGCGGCGCTGCTGCCGGTCCTGCCCGCCGAGGGCGCGTCGTGACGCGCGGCGGCGAAAAATCTTCGTCCGAAGATTTTTCGGCCCGCCCGGGGGGCGGGGGCGCGGAATGGAGATGATCGTCGAGCATCTGGCCGTGGCGCGCGGGGGCGTGCCGGTGCTGGAGGGGCTGTCCTTCCGGCTGGTGGGGGGTGCGGCGCTGATCCTGCGCGGGCCGAACGGGGTGGGCAAGACCACGCTTCTGCGGACGCTGGCGGGGTTGCAGCCGGCGCTGGCGGGGCGGGTGTCGGTGCCGGGCGAAAGCATCGCCTATGCCGCCCATGCCGACGGGTTGAAGGCTGTGCTGACGGTGGAGGAGAACCTTCGCTTCTGGGCGGCGATCCATGGAACGGATTCGGTGGAGGCCGCGCTGGAGGCGATGGACCTGCGCGCCCTGCGCGGGCGGCTGGCGGCGAACCTGTCGGCGGGGCAGAAGCGGCGGCTGGGTCTGGCGCGGCTTCTGGTGACGGGGCGGAGTTTCTGGCTGCTGGATGAGCCGACGGTTTCGCTGGATGCGGGATCGGTCGCGCTGTTCGGATCGGTGGTGCGGGCGCATCTGGCGGGGGGCGGGGCGGCGCTGATGGCGACGCATATCGACCTTGGGCTGGCGGAGGCGGGGGTTCTGGACCTGTCGCCCTTCCGGGCGAAGGCGCCTGCGGCGGGCGGGCGGGTCGGGGCCTTTGACGAGGCTTTTGGATGAGGGCGGGCTGTGCCTTTTCCTGCGGCCGTGGCGCGGGTGGCACCGTGGTCAATGAGTATTTGGGCCAAGATGAAGCCGGGGGGGCGTCATGTGGGCGCTGCTGACCCGCGATCTGCGGCTGGCGATGCGGGCGGGGGGCGGGTTCGGGCTGGGGCTGGCCTTCTTCCTGCTGCTGGCTGTGCTGGTGCCTTTGGGTGTGGGGCCGGAGGGCGGGGTTCTGGGGGCCATCGCGCCGGGCATCCTGTGGGTGGGGGCGCTTCTGTCCTGCCTTTTGTCGCTGGACCGCATCTTTGCGCTGGATTTCGAGGACGGGTCGCTGGACCTGCTGGCCACGAGCCCGATGCCGCTGGAGGCGGTGGTGGCGGTGAAGGCGCTGGCGCATTGGCTGGTGACGGGGGTGCCGCTGACGGTGGTGGCGCCGGTGCTGGGGGTGCTGCTCAATCTGCCGGGGACGGGCTATGGCTGGCTGGTGCTGTCGCTGATGCTGGGGACGCCCGCGCTTTCGGTGATCGGGGCCCTTGGCGCGGCGCTGGTGGTGGGGGTGAAGCGGGGGGGCTTGCTTCTGTCGCTGCTGGTGCTGCCGCTTTATGTGCCGACGCTGATCTTCGGGGCGGAGGTGGTGAAGCGGGGCGCGGCGGGGATGGAGGTTTCGGTGCCGCTGCTGCTTTTGTCCGGGATCACGCTGGGGGCGGTGGCCTTGCTGCCCTTTGCGGCGGCGGCGGCGATCCGCGTCAATCTGCGCTAGGCGGCGCGCGGGAGTGTGAATTGCGGTCTGCGGGCCGAGGAATTAGGGAAAGCGCATGTCGATCTGGGAATATGCCAATCCGAAGAAGTTCATGCAGACCTCGGCCTGGGCGCTGCCCTGGGTGGCGGGGCTGGCGCTGCTCTGCCTGCTGGCGGGGCTGGTCTGGGGGTTCTTCTTCACGCCGGATGATTTCCGGCAGGGTTCGACGGTGAAGATCATCTATCTGCATGTGCCATCTGCGATGATGGCGATCAATGCCTGGGTGATGATGCTGGTCACGAGCCTGATCTGGCTGATCCGGCGGCATCATGTGAGCGCGCTGGCGGCCAAGGCGGCGGCGCCTGTGGGGCTGACCTTCACGGTGATCGCGCTGGTGACGGGGGCGCTGTGGGGCCAGCCGATGTGGGGGACCTGGTGGGCCTGGGACCCGCGGCTGACATCGTTCCTGATCCTGACGCTGTTCTACATGGGCTATATCGCGCTGTGGGAGGCGATCGAGAACCCGGATACGGCGGCCGACCTGACGGCGGTGCTGTGTCTGGTCGGATCGGTCTTTGCGCTGCTGTCGCGCTATGCGGTGCTGTTCTGGAATCAGGGGCTGCATCAGGGGGCGTCGCTGTCGCTCGACAAGGAGGAGAATGTGGCGGATGTGTTCTGGTTTCCGCTGCTGGTCTGCATAGCGGGGTTCGTGCTGCTGTTCGTGGCGCTGGTCCTGATGCGGACGCGGACGGAGATAAGGGCGCGGCGGTTGCAGGCGCTGCTGGCGCGGGAGCGGCTGGCATGATGCCCGATCTTGGGAAATACGCCTTCGAGGTGCTGTCCTCCTATGCGGCGTCGCTGGTGCTGCTGGGGCTGATCGTGGGGCTGTCGGTCTGGCAGGGGCGGCGGGTGAAGCGGCGTCTGGCCGAGGTCGAGGCGCGGGCGGAGGGGCGGGCCGATGGCTAGGTGGCTGATGGTGGTGCCGCCGGTCCTGTTCCTGGGTCTGGCGGGGCTGTTCTACATGGGGATGCAGCGCACGGCGCCGGATGACCTGCCGTCGGTCTTTCTGGACCGGCAGGCGCCGCCGGTGCCGAAGGCCGCCTTGCCGGGGATTGCGGGATTGACCGATGCCGATCTGCGGACGGGTGAGGTGACGGTGGTGAATTTCTGGGCGAGCTGGTGCCCGCCTTGCCGGGCGGAGCATCCGGTTCTGCTGGAGATGGCGGCGCGGGGCATCCGGGTTGCGGGCGTCAACATGATGGATGATGCCGAGGCGGCGGTGAAATATCTGGAGGAGGACGGCAATCCCTTCTTCGCCGTGGGGTTCGATCCCAAGGGGCGGGACCGGGTGGAATGGGGGGTGACCGCGCCGCCCGAGACCTTCATCCTGCGGGGGGACGGGACGGTGGCCTTCCGTTTCATCGGGCCGCTGGTGGGGACGGATTACGAGGCGCGCTTCGTGCCTGCGCTGGAGGCGGCGCTGGCGGAGGCGGAATAGGGGCGGAGACGCCTGCCGGACAGGAAGAAGGGGGGGCCGTGCAAGCCCCCCCTTTTCACATTGACCCGGACTGGGGATGCCGGATGCTGCTACCGCCTAAGGCAATCGGTCGTGGCACCGTCAGGCACTGGAACAGACAAAGAGCAGGAGGGCGAGGGCCACGAAAACCTCGCCCCAAGGGAGGATTGCGCCGGGGCGCGTCAGCGACCGTTCAGGGGGAGGAGGGAGATCGGTGACTGACATCTGGCTGGACCCGGTGCGGATTGAGGGAAACACTCGTACGCTACGGGATCACTCTACCAGAATTGCCCCGGGAATCAGCCCGGAGAGGTGGAAACAATGAGTTTCCACCACAAGCCATTACGGCGCGCCCTGTTGCGAGGGCGACCGGACGGCTTGTTAAGGTGTGTTGCACCGGAATTCGGGCAGGAGTTGGGCGGAAATGCGAACACCCCGCGGCAGGGCGCGGGGTGTTGCAAGGGTTGTTCCGGGGCCGGGATCAGGCGGCGGCGAGGTTGCGCAGCACGTAATGCAGCACGCCGCCATGTTCGACATATTCGATCTCGATTTCCGTATCTATGCGGCACTTGATCTGGATCGTCTTCGTGCTGCCATCGGCATAGGTGATGTGGCAGGGCACGGTGGAGAGCGGTTTCAGATCGCCTTCCAGACCCTCGATCGAGACGGTTTCATCACCCTTGAGCCCCAGCGATTTGCGCGTGTCGCCATTGGTGAATTCGAAGGGGATTACGCCCATGCCGACGAGGTTGGAGCGGTGGATGCGTTCGAAGCTTTCCGCGATCACCGCCTTGACGCCCAGAAGCGCGGTGCCCTTGGCCGCCCAGTCGCGCGAGGAGCCTGCGCCATATTCGATGCCACCGAAGATGACGAGCGGGGTGCCATTCGCCTGATGGGCCATGGAGGCATCGAAGATCGAGGTCTGCGCGCCATCCGGCCCCTTGGTGTAGCCGCCTTCGACGCCGTCCAGCATTTCGTTCTTGATGCGGATATTGGCGAAGGTGCCGCGCATCATCACCTCGTGGTTGCCGCGGCGGGCGCCGTAGGAGTTGAACTCCGACACCGGAACCTGACGTTCGACGAGGTATTTCCCGGCGGGCGTGGTGGGTTTGAAGGACCCTGCGGGTGAGATGTGGTCGGTCGTGATCATGTCACCGAGGAGCGCGAGGATGCGCGCATTGGTGATGTTCTTGATCGTGCCGGGCGTTTTCGCCATGCCGCGGAAATAGGGCGGGTTCTGGATATAGGTGGAGGAGGCGGGCCAGTCGTAGGTTTCGGCCTCGGTGATTTCCACCCCTTGCCATTTGGTGTCGCCCTTGAAGACATCGGCGTATTTCTTGAGGAAGGCCTCGCGCGTCACGGTGGCGTGGACGAGATCGGCGATTTCCTTGTTGGTGGGCCAGATGTCCTTGAGATAGACGGGTTTGCCGTCCTTGCCCGTGCCGAGCGGTTCGGTCGTCAGGTCGATGTTCATGTCGCCCGCCAGCGCATAGGCCACGACGAGGGGCGGGGAGGCGAGGTAGTTGGCGCGGACATCGGGGGAGATGCGGCCTTCGAAGTTGCGGTTGCCCGACAGGACGGCGGCGGCGACGAGGTCACCTTCGGCGATGGCGGCCGAAATCTCCGGCTGGAGCGGCCCCGAGTTGCCGATGCAGGTGGTGCAGCCATAGCCGACGAGGTTGAAGCCGATGGCGTCGAGGTCTTCTTGCAGGCCAGCGGCGTTGAGGTATTCGGATACGACCTGCGATCCGGGGGCGAGCGAGGTCTTGACCCAGGGTTTGCGGTTGAGGCCCAGGGCGCGGGCCTTGCGGGCCACCAGCCCCGCGCCGATCAGCACATAGGGGTTGGAGGTGTTGGTGCAGGAGGTGATCGAGGCGATCACGACCTTGCCGGAGGAGAGTTTGTAGTCTTCGCCCTTGACCGCGACTTCCACGCCCAGGGGGCGTTTGAAGGAGGCTTCCATTTCCTTGGCGAAGGAGGCCTTGGCCTCGGTCAGCGGCAGATAGTCCTGCGGGCGTTTGGGGCCCGAGATGGCGGGGACGATTTCCGACATGTCGAGGTGGAGGGTCGAGGTGTAGATCGGATCGTAATCCGCGCCGCGCCACATGCCATTTGCCTTGGCATAGGCTTCGACCAGGGCGATGCGCGATTCCTCGCGCCCCGTCTGGCGGAGGTAGCGGAGGGTTTCATCGTCGATCGGGAAGAAGCCGCAGGTTGCGCCATATTCAGGGGCCATGTTGGCGATGGTGGCGCGGTCGGCCAGCGGCAGGTGATCGAGGCCTTCGCCGTAGAATTCCACGAACTTGTTCACCACGCCGTGCTTGCGCAGCATCTGCACGACCTTGAGGACGAGGTCGGTGGCGGTGGTGCCTTCGCGCATGGTTCCCGTCAGCTTGAAGCCCACCACTTCGGGGATGAGCATGGAGACCGGTTGGCCGAGCATCGCGGCCTCGGCCTCGATCCCGCCGACGCCCCAGCCGAGGACGGCAAGGCCATTGACCATCGTGGTGTGCGAGTCCGTGCCGACGAGCGTGTCCGGGTAGGCCACTTCGACGCCGTTCTGATCCTTGTCGGTCCAGACGGTCTGGGCGAGGTATTCGAGATTGACCTGATGGCAGATGCCGGTGCCGGGGGGCACGACGCGGAAATTGTTGAAGGCCTTCTGGCCCCATTTCAGGAACACGTAGCGTTCCATGTTGCGTTCATATTCGCGGTCCACGTTCGCCTGGAAGGCGCGGGGGGTGCCGAATTCGTCGATCATCACCGAATGGTCGATGACGAGGTCCACGGGGACGAGCGGGTTGATCTTGGCGGCGGAGCCTTTCAGCCCGAGGATGCCGTCGCGCATCGCGGCGAGATCGACCACAGCCGGGACACCGGTAAAATCCTGCATCAGGACGCGGGCGGGGCGATAGGCGATTTCGCGCGGGTTCTGGCCGCCGAGCTTTGCCCAGTCGCCGAAGGCGCGGATATCCTCGACCGAGACGGTCTTGCCATCCTCGAAGCGGAGCATGTTTTCCAGCACGACCTTCAGCGCGGCGGGAAGGCGGGAGAAATCGCCCAGACCCGCGGCCTGTGCGGCGGGGATCGAGTAATAGGCGACGGACTTGCCGCCGATGGTAAGGGTCTGACGGGTTTTCGCGCTGTCATGTCCGACGGTGACGGTCATGGATGCCTCCTGCAAAATGGCTGTCGTCCGGGGGGCCGGAACGGCTGGCGGTCTCTGTCCTCTGCAACGGGGATTCTTGCGGGGGAATCCCGAGATGCAAGGGGTTGGGCATGTTGTATGCAATTGTATGCCGAAAATCCAGCCCCGATTTCGCAAGGATCACGATCCGGCGGGCGGCATCTGCGGCGCTGGGGCCACGCGAGAGGGTGAAAAGCGGGGTGCCCCCCCTCGCAAAACCTTGATTGGCGGGGCGGACGGGCTTTTTGTAACAGGGATGGGACTGGGGACGACCGGGAAGGAACCTATGCGACATTTCGTCAGCGCCCTGTGTGGCGCGACCCTTGCGCTGGCTGCGCCGGCTTTTGCCGAGGATGCGGGCGCGACGGGTGGGACCGAGGTTCGCCAGCCGGTGGTTGTGGAGCTTTACACGAGCCAGGGCTGCGCCTCCTGTCCGCCTGCGGATGAGTTTCTGGCCGAGCTTGCGGCGCATGAAGAGGTTATCGCGCTGGCGCTGCATGTGGATTACTGGGACTATATCGGCTGGGAGGACAGTTTCGCCCATGCCGCCTTCACCGAGCGGCAGAAGAGCTATGCCCGGGCGGTGAAGAGCCGGATGATCTATACGCCGCAGATGATCGTTGGGGGGCTGGACCGGGTGGAGGGCAATACGCCTGATGCCGTGGTGAAGCTGATCGGCAAGCATCTGGCGGCGGAGCGGCCTGTGCGGCTGACGCTGGAGCGGCAGGGGGATCAGGTGGTGATCCGGGCCGTGGCGGAACCGCCGCTGTCTTCCGGGGTGGAGGTACAGCTTGTGCGCTATCTGCCGGAGGCGATGGTCGCCATTGAGCGTGGCGAGAATGCCGGGAAGACGGTGACCTACCACAATATCGTGACGGAATGGACGAAGCTGGGCGATTGGCCGGGCGTGGCGCCGCTGGAGCTTGTGGCGCCTGCGCCGGGGGCGGAGCCTGTGGTGGTGATCCTTCAGGAGCCCGGGCCGGCCGCCATCCTGGCGGCGGCGCGGGTGGAGTGACGCCTAGCCCTTGCGCCGCGCCTGGGTTTCGCGGTGCCAGACATAGAGGCCTGCGATGACGATGATCGCCGCGCCGAGGAGCGTGAGCGCATCGGGCCATTCGTCATAGAGCACGATCCCCCAGCCGGTGGCGAGGATGATGCCGACATAGCCGAAGGGGGCGATGGCCCCGGCCTCGGCCAGGGAAAAGGCGCGGATCAGGCAGATCTGGGCGGCGGTGCCGAGACAGCCGACCGTGGCGAAGAGCCAGAGGTCTTCGGGCGCGATGGGCTGCCAGACGGCGGGCATGAGGGCGGAGGTGACGATGGTGCCCAGAAGCGCGCCGTAGAACATGGCCGTCCAGGGGCTTTCCGTCATGCCGACCTTGCGGGTCAGGAGGGCGGAAGCGGCATAGGAGACGGCACAGGCGAGCGGCAGGAGCGCCGCGGGTGTGAAGACATCGGCGCCGGGGCGGATGATGATCATGGCGCCGATCATGGCGGCGAAGACGCCTGCGAGGCGGCGGGGGCCGAGCTTTTCACCGAGAAAGAGGGCGGCGCCCAGCGTGATGAGGACGGGGTTGATGTCGGCGAGCGCGGTGGCCTCGGCCAGGCCGATATGGCTGAGCGAGGCGAAGAAGAAGCCGGTCGCGCCCAGCTGGGTGAGGGAGCGGAGTGCGTGGAGCTTGGGGTGGCGGGTGCGCAGCGCGGGGCGGAGGCGGATGTTCAGGATCAGCACGACGAGGAAGAGCTGGCCCGCGAAGCGCGCCCAGACGACCTGTGCGGTGGGGTAATCCTGCACGAGGCCCTTGGCCAGGGCATCCATCGCGGTGAAGAGAAGGAGCGAGCCCAGCATCAGGAGGATGCCGGTGCGGGTGGAGGCTTCGGTCGGGATCTGCATCGGCTGTCCTTGGGGCTGGCCGGACCCTAGGCGCGGGCGGGGGCGGGTGCAAGCAGGTGGGACGGTGATCCGGCGGAGCGCCGGGCGCGGGCGCCCGCCGCAAGCCTTTCCTGTCGCCTCCCGCGCGTGCCGCGCGTCCGGCTCCGCGTGAAGGGGCGTTCCGCCCCCTCTTGCCCCGCCAAGGGCGGGGCAATTCACCCCCTGAGGATATTTGAAGACAGAAAGTGTCGGGGCCGGGCGGGTGGTGCGGCCGGCGGGGGCGGGGTCAGTCTTCCCCCTCCTCTTGCCGGAGGGTGAGTTCGCCTGCGGCTTCGAGTTGCCGGATGGCGGTGATGAGGGCGGTATAGGCGGCATCGGCATCCTTGGGCGAGACCTTGCCGCGGGCGGCCATGTCGTCGCGCATCTGCTGCACCATGCGGGGGGAGAGGGCGGCGAGGATCTCTTCCACCACCGGGGCGAGGGCGGGGTCGGCGGTGGCGGCGGCGAAGGCGGTGGTGATCTGGGCCGGGTCGGTGGCGCGGAGGATGCGGGGCAGATCGCGCGGGGCGATGCGGGCGGGAATATGGGCGAAGGTGAAGATCGCCTTGCGGACCTGTTCGGCAAAGGCGGCATCCGCCTCATCCAGACCGGCGAGCACGTCTTCGCGGGTGGTGCTGGGCGAGACGTTGAGGATGGCGCCGATGCGGGCGACGGGGCCGTTCTGGAAGGCGCGGGGAGGGCGGGCATCGAGCTGGGCGACGAGGGACTGGCCGATGCGGCGCAGCGTTTCGGGCGCGGTGGTGGCGGTGCGCGACATGGCGAGGGCGACGCGGCGGGCGCGATCGCCGGGCATCCGCGACAGCAGGTCGGCGGCGCGGGGCACGGGCAGGCGGGACAGGGCTACGGCGGCGGTTTCGGGCGCCTCGTCGGCGAGCAGGGGAAGCAGTTCCTCGGGCGGGAGGGCGGCGATGCGATCCCAGGGATCGGCGCGGGTCTGGCCGGCGGCCATGCGGCGCAGGCGGCTGGCGGCATCGGGGGAGAGATTGCCTTCGACCAGGGCCAGCGCCCCGGCGAGACCATCGGGGAAGGTGAGACCCGTCGCCTCCAGCGCGGCGATGAATTCCTCGACCGTGGCGATCATGGTCGCGCGATCCACGAGACCCATGCGGGCCATCTGTTCGGCGAGGCGGGTCTGGTGCTGTTCGGGCAGGTCGGCGAGGGGGAGGGTGATCCCTTCGGTCAAGAGAAGCCGCACGATGATCGCCACCTTTTCCACCGGCGAGGTGGGGCGTGGCACGAGGCGCGGCGGGAAGGGAGAGGGGGACGACGGGCCGAAGCCGGAGGTCAGAAGCGCGCGTGAAACGTGGCTTTCGTCCTGCATGATATCCCTTCCCGGTGGCTTTGCCGGGAAGGGTAGAGGCTGCGGGTTAATCCGGGCTTAGCGGCGCCGGATCACCCGAGAGGCCTGATCACGACGTGGTCTGGGGCACGCAGGTGCCGGTGGCGGCGTCATAGACCGTGCCTTCGACGCAGGAGGAGGCCGAAATCTTGGTCTTTTCATAGTCGCAGCCCGGACCCGCCAGGGCGAGCGTCGGGGCGAGGGAGAGGGTAAAGGCAATGAACGTGGTCTTGATCTTCATGGGTCGTCCTTTCTTTCGCGTTTGGCTTTGGGCAGGGCGACCGGCGGTCGGAAAATCCGCATCCGGTGCGTAACTTTGAGGCTAGCACAGAATCGCGCCGGGCAAGGGCGGAATTTTCTTGCGCGGCGGGGGATCGCCTCACGCTTGCGTGATCGTGCCGTCAGGTGCCGAAAACGCGGGCGAAGATCGTGTCCACATGTTTGGTGTGATAGCCGAGGTCGAATTTCTCTTCGATCTCCGCCGGGGAGAGGGCGGCGGTCACCTCGGGGTCGGCCAGCAGTTCCGTCTTGAAATCGGCCCCCTGTTCCCAGACCTTCATCGCGTTGCGCTGCACGAGGCGGTAGCTGTCTTCGCGGCTGACGCCGGCCTGCGTGAGCGCGAGGAGGACGCGCTGCGACATGACCAGACCTTTGAACTTGTTCATGTTGCGGAGCATGTTCTCGGGATAGATCACGAGCTTTTCGATCACGCCTGCGAGGCGGTGGAGCGCGAAGTCCAGGGTGATGGTCGTGTCTGGGCCGATGGCGCGTTCGACGGAGGAATGCGAGATGTCGCGTTCGTGCCAGAGCGCCACGTTTTCCAGTGCGGGGGTGACCGACATGCGGACGAGGCGGGCGAGGCCGGTGAGGTTTTCGGTCAGCACCGGGTTCCTTTTGTGCGGCATGGCGCTGCTGCCCTTCTGGCCGGGGCTGAAGAATTCTTCGGCCTCCAGCACCTCGGTCCGCTGCATGTGGCGGATCTCGATGGCGATGTTTTCGATGCTGGAGGCGATGACGCCCAGCGTGGCGAAGAACATGGCGTGGCGGTCGCGGGGGATGACCTGCGTCGAGATGGGTTCGGGGGTGAGGCCCATCATCTTGCAGACATGTTCCTCGACCCTCGGGTCGATATTGGCGAAGGTGCCGACCGCGCCGGAGATGGCGCCGGTGGCGATTTCGGCGCGGGCATTGACGAGGCGGGCGCGGTTGCGGGCCATTTCGGCGTAGAAGCGCGCGAAGGTGAGGCCCATGGTGGTGGGTTCGGCATGGATGCCGTGGCTGCGCCCGATGCGGACCGTGTCCTTGTGTTCATGGGCGCGGGCCTTGAGGGCGGCGAGGACGCGGTCGAGGCCGGCAAGCAGAAGGTCGGCGGCGCGGGCAAGCTGGATGTTCAGCGTGGTGTCGAGCACGTCGGAGGAGGTCATCCCCTGATGGACGAAGCGCGCCTCATCATTGCCGATGATCTCCGCCAGATGGGTGAGGAAGGCGATGACGTCATGTTTGGTGACGGCCTCGATCTCGTCGATGCGCGCGACGTCGAAGGTGACGTCCTTTGCCTTCCAGACGGCTTCGGCATTGGCCTTGGGGATGACGCCGAGCGCGGCCTGCGCGTCGCAGGCATGGGCCTCGATCTCGAACCAGATGCGGAAGCGGGTCTGGGGGTCCCAGAGGGCGACCATCTCGGGGCGGGAATAGCGGGGGATCATTGCGGCGCGGCCTTTGTGCTAGGATGCGGTGACGTCCCTTATGCCGGGACGGGACGGGTGGCAAGCATCGGGGAGAGCGGGATGCGCTGGATCGGGGTGGTGGTGGCGCTGTGGCCGATGGCCGTGGCGGCGGAAGGCTGGGAGCGGCTGGATGGCGCGGGCGTGCGGGCAGCGCTGGAGGGGCGGGCGCTGGTCTATGAGGATGGCACGGTGCAGGATTTCCGCGCGGATGGGCGGACGCTTTATGGTGCAGAGAGTTGGGGGAAGTGGCGGGTGGAGGGGGATCGGTACTGTTCGGTCTGGCCGCCATCGGATCGCTGGGCCTGTTATGACCTGGAGCGGGACGGGGTGCGGTTGCGGTTCCTGTCGGATGACGGGTCGGAGACGGTGGGGGCTTATGGCGATCTGTGAGGCGTGAAAGGATTTGGTGTCACGGCCGGGGCGTGGCAGGCTGATGGTCTTGGTTCAGGCAGGGAGGGCGGGATGGTCGAGGTGGTGAAGGGGCGTGAGGTCACGGTGACCTTTGACGGCGCGAAATGCGTGCATTCGCGCAATTGCGTGCTGGGGAACCCGAAGGTCTTTGTTCCGAACGTGAAGGGGGAGTGGATCTTTCCCGATGCGGCCCCGGCGGAGGCGGTGCTGCGGATCGGGTTCAACTGCCCGTCGGGCGCGATCCGGGTGCAGCGGAATGACGGGGCGGGATCGTCGGAAGTGGCGCCGGTGGTGAATACGCTGCGGGTGCGGGAGAACGGGCCCTATGCGATCGAGGCGCCGATCCTTGTGCAGGGCGCGGAGGCGGGGGTGCGGGCGACGCTGTGCCGCTGCGGCGCCTCGGCGACGAAGCCCTATTGTGATGGAAGCCATGCGGCGGCGGGGTTCACGGCGACGGGGGAGCCTGCGGTGAAGGAGAGCGCGGCGCTGGAGGCGCGGGACGGGGCGGTGTCGGTGGAGCCGCAGAAGGACGGGCCGTTGAAGGTGGTGGGCAATCTGGAGATCGTGTCGGGCACCGGGCGGACGGTGAACCGGGTGACGCAGGTCTGGCTGTGCCGCTGCGGGGCGTCGAAGAACAAGCCCTATTGCGATGGAAGCCACAAGGCGGCGGGGTTCGTGGCGGAGTGAGCGGGGGTGTGGGGCGGGGTGAGGCGGGGTGAACCCCGCCCTACGGGGGAGTTAATTCTTGGCCTTCGGTTCGGCCTTTATGATATTGATTTTGAATAATTATCCGGATTTTGGCGTAAGGCGGGGTGAACCCCGCCCTACGCGCCCATTAGGGCCCTGTCGAAGGGGTATCGGGTCAGGTTTTCGCATCCGGTTTCGGTGATAAGCACCTGATCTTCCAGCTTGATCGAGAAATTTCCGCCTTCGGGGCTCACCAGCGCCTCGACACAGATCGTCATGCCGGGTTCGAGGACGGCGTCGAAGGCGCCTTCCATCCAGCCGTCGGGATAGGTGACATAGGGCCATTCATCGCAGAGCCCGACCCCGTGCATCTTGCAGGAGTATTTTCCCTTCCAGTACTGGTCATCCAGTTGATGCCCGCCGAAGGTCAGTTCGCGGATCGAGACGCCGGGTTTCAGCCGGGCCTGATGGTCGCGGATATGGTCCAGCGCATGGGCGTAAGCCGAGATCATCGCATTGCTGGGGCGTTCATCGCCCACCCACCAGGTGCGGGAAATGTCGATGCAGAAGCCATAGGCGCCGATGAGATCGGTGTCGAAGGCGACGATTTCATTGTTCTGGACGATGCGGGGGCCGCATTCCTGGAACCACGGATTGGTGCGGGGTCCGGAGGCGAGGAGGCGGGTTTCGATCCATTCGCCGCCGCGGCGGATGTTTTCGGCATGCAGGACCGACCAGATGTCATCTTCGCTGATGCCACCCTTCGGCACGTTCTCGCGGGTGAAGACCTCCATCGCGGCGACGGCGCTTTCGCAGGCATGGGCGGCGCAGCGCATGGCGAGCATGTCGTCGGGCCCCTTGATGGCGCGGGTGCGTTCGGTGACCTCTTCGCCTTCCATCACCTGAAACCCGATGGATTCCAGGGCGCGCAGGCCGTGGACCATGATCTTGTCCACGGCGAGGCGGCGGTTGGTGCCGGCGTGGTCGCGCATCACCTCATCCACCTGGGCGGCGAAGGCACGGGCGGCGGCCTCGCCCCGGTCGCCGGTGGAGTTGTAGAAGAAGGTGGCGCCGGAGCGGAGTTCCTTGACCAGCGGGTTGAAGGTCACGAGGAAGGGGGAGTTCTTGTATTCCCACATCACCATATGCCCATCCGCGCAGAGCAGGCAGGCGCGGAAGGGGTTGTGGGTGTTCCAGAGCTGCATGTTGGTGGTGTCGGTCGCGTAGCGGATGTTCAGCGGATCGAACATCAGGAGGCCGCCGTAATCGCGGGCGTGGAGCGCCTTGACCAGACGATCCCAGCGGTATTGGCGCATCCGGGCGAGATCGGGCGGGGTGAGGCCGGCGGCCTCCCATTCCCGGAAGGCAAGCTGGGTGGGGCCGATTTCGACGCGGTCATTGTCATTCGGGCTGCCATCGCCGAGGCGCGGGCCGCGGGTCGGGTCGATCTTGCGGCGGTCGGCGTGGTACTGGACGGTCATCGGCGATCCTCCCCTTGCTGTGGGAATGGTGGCGTGGCGGCGACGGGCGGGGTTGCCGGGGCGCGACGGGGGCGCGTCGGTTTCAGACCGGCTTGCCCAGGGGCGGCCCTGCGGTTAGGCATGGGCCATGCGCGCGCCGGTGTTTCAGGACAGATTGCCCCATGTGCCGTGGATGGGCCCGGCCACTGCCCGCCTGCCGGGGATGCGGCCCTGCGGGGCGGAGGACTGGCTGCGGGTGGATGAGGCCTATGCCGGACAGATGGCCGAACGCGACTGGCTGATTGCCACACGGCAGCCGTTGGTGCATGCGCTGTTGCCCGAGGGGCGGGCGGCGGCGGCGGAGTTGCTGGCGGCGGCGCTGGACCTGCTGGCGCGGCGGGAGGGCTATGCCGTGGGGGCGGCGGCGGTGACGCGGCCGGATGGGGTGGTGGTGCCGGTGGACCGGAGCTTTCCCCTGATCACGCTGGGGCGGCTGGTGCAGGAGGATCTGTGCCTGATGGTCAAGCAGGGGGATGAGAGCGTTCTGGTGGGCGCGATCCTGTGCTTTCCGGCAAGCTGGACCCTGGCGCAGAAGATCGGGCGGCCGATGACGGGCATTCATGCGCCGGTGGCGCATTATGATGCGGAGTTGGCGCGGCGGGTGCAGCGGCTGTTCGACATGGTGCGGGTGGGCCAGCCGATGGAGCGGTTCAACGCGCTGATCTATGACGACCCGACGCTGCATCAGCCCCGGCTGGAGACGGAGCGGCGGCCGCGTCCGGTGGAGCGGCGTTATCTGCGGTCGGAGCGGCAGGTGGTGCTGCGCCTGCCACAGACGGAGGCGGTGCTGTTCTCGATCCACACCTATCTGGTGCCGGTGGAGCGGCTGGACCCGGCGGCGCGGGAGGCGATGGTCGCGGCGGGGCTCTGACGGGTCAGATCGTGAGGCCGGCCGGGCTGAGCCCCAGCATATGGGCGATGCCCAGCATGGTGCAGGTCAGGGCCGTGACGCGGGCCGAGGCGTTTACATCGCCGCCGCGCAGGAGGGAGCGGGTCAGCATGGCCGCGCCCATCGGCAGATAGACCACCATCAGCGTGACATCGAGGGCGGAAGCGGCAAGGCGCATCCGGACATTTTCGGGCGGGGTGTCCGCTTCGGGATAGAGCGCGGCGCGGACGCGGCGCAGGTCCGGGCCATTGGCGGCGGTCGTGTCATTGGCCGGAAGCGGGGCATCGCCTGCGGGTTGGGCATGGCCGAGGGCGCGGGCGCGTTCGGCCTTGGCGGCCTTGATCGCGATGGCCTTTTCCACGAAGGAGACGGGCATGCCTTCCTCGGCTTCGGGGAAGGCGCGGATCGCCTCGGCGGGGGCGGAGCGGCGGGTCAGCGTCTTGGGGGCGCCATTCGCCAGATCGGGGAGGCGGGTGAAGAGGTCATCCACGAGATCGGTGGTGACGGGACCGGCGACCTGATGCCAGAGCGTTTCGCGCGGAGCGAAGCGGGAGCGCAGGCGTTCGGCGATGACCTGGCAGAGGCCTTCGTAGCGGCGGCGGTCTGCGGGATCGTGGCGGCGGTTCGGGCCGGGCCCGACGGAGATCATCAGGCTGGCGGGCAGGCCGACGGCGGCCTCGCCGGTATAGGAGAGGGTGAAGCGCACGGCATCCAGATCGAGGAAGGCGACATCGTCGCAATCCCAGGTGATGATGCGCCGACCTGCGCCGGAGCGTTCCAGCGCGGCGTCGAGTTCCTTGACCAGAAGCCCGAGATTGAGCGCCGGATCACGATCAAACACGAACTGGGCGATGGTGCTGTCATCGAAAGCCATCGTCCAACCCTCCTTTCCCGTTCTGCCCCCCACGGGCGTCGCGTGTTGCCAAGGATGTTGGTGAATTGTGCCGTTTTTCGGATCAGTTTGTGGAAAATGGCCGGATCGGCGGGGTTGAATGCCCCATTCTTGCCCTGATTGACCCCGAACGCGCGGAAATCCGCCGATCATCCTGGGGTTGTATCGGGATTGTGAACAGCGCGGCGGTGCAATCAGGGGGCGAGTCGCCGCGCTGGTCGCGCGATCAGAGGAAGGGCAGCAGGGCCGGGGAGGCGAGGGCGCCGATGGGGATGGCGAGGGTGGCGGCGGCTGCTGCGGCGGCGGCGAGCCCTGGGCCGAAGCTGCGGGCAGGCCAGAGCGCGGTGAGCCGGGAGATGGGGGCGAGGAGGCGGGCGGCGCGTGATCCACCGACGCGGCGTTTCGGGATGGGCTGCGTTTGGGTGGTTTCCGGCGCGGCCCGTTCTTCCGTGGCGGGTGACGTGCTGGTGGCTGTGATGGTTGCCGTCACGGTTGCCGGGCGCGCGGCAGCATGGCTGCGCTGGCGGAGGGTCCGTCCGGCCTGAATTACGGTGAGGAACAGCCCGGTCAGGAAGGCGAGCACCTGAAGCGCCATACCGAGGGTTGCGGCGAGGGCCAGGGCGGGGAGCGGATGCTGCCGCGTCTCGGCGGCGGCGGCGGCTTCTGCTTCTTCCGGGGTGGGCGTGTAGAGGATGTCGCGCAGGTCGCGCAGGCGGTCGCGCAGGGGATCGTGGATCTGCGGCTGCGGGCGGGCGCTGCGGGTGCTGTCGGCCGGGGTCAGGTGGCGGACCGGGCGGCGCGGCACGATCAGGGTGGCCGGTTCGGCGGCGGTGGCGGCCACGATGGGTGCGGCGGGTTCCGCGATGGTTTGCATCACGGGCCGGGCCTTGGGTTCCGGGGCCGGATCATCGTGCCAGAGGTTGCGCTGTTCCGGAGCGAGCGCCGCTTCCATCGCGGCGATATGGGCGCGGGCGCGGGCGCGGCTGCGCAGGAGGCGGGGATCGACATCCGGGCCTGACAGGCTGTCATCGTCGAAGACGCCGTCGAAGAGGTTGAAGCTGGGCAGGGAGACGGGGGCCGCATCTTCGGCGCCGCGGGCGGAGGTGAAACGGAGCGGGCGGCGCGGGGTGATCAGCCGGGTCTCCGGTTCTTCGGCCTGCGCCTCTGGGGCGGGCGGGGCCTCGGGTGCGGGCGAGACATGGGAGGCGGCGGCTTCGGCGCGCAGATCGGCGAGGGGCGGGACTGCGGGCAGCGGCGGCAGGTCGGATTTCGGCAGGCTGTCGAAGAAAGCCGGACGCATCGCGGTAAAGGTTTCCGCAGGATGCCGTTCTGCACTCTGGGCAGGATGGTCAGCCCTGGAGGTGGAGGCGGCTTGCGGTCCCTCTGCCAGGGCCGTTGCGGCCATAAGACGGGCGGAGAGGGGGGAGCGGGACGAGGTAAACTCGGGCACTGGCAGGAAGGAGATATCGCAATCGAGCATGGCAGCATTCCCTTCTTTTTTTTGAAGGCAAACACCGAATCGTGTCCATAATTTGGCCTTTCTGTGGACCGGTTCGCGGCAATACCTGTAATTGTTGGGGTCCAGGACGGAATTGATGTTCGTTAATGTCAAGGAACCGCCAGTTTGCCGCCCGCTTGCCATGTCGGAAAAAAGAAAAGGGCCGCGGATTGCGGCCCTTTTGCGATGATTGTGGCAACCGATCCGGGGATCAGCAGCTGTAATACATCTGATATTCGATCGGGTGCGGCGTGTGTTCGAAGGCGTAGACCTCTTCCCACTTCAGCGCCATGTAGCCTTCGAGCTGATCCTTGGTGAAGACGTCGCCCGCGAGCAGGAAGTCGTGATCCTTTTCCAGCTCTTCCAGCGCCTCGCGGAGCGAGCCGCAGACGGTGGGGATGGCGGCCAGTTCTTCCGGCGGCAGATCGTAGAGATCCTTGTCGGAGGCGGGGCCCGGGTCGATCTTGTTCTTGATGCCGTCCAGACCGGCCATCAGCAGGGCCGAGAAGGCCAGATAGGGGTTGGCCGACGGATCGGGGAAGCGGGCCTCGACACGCTTGGCCTTCGGGCTCTCCGTCCACGGGATACGGACGCAGCCCGACCGGTTGCGGGCGGAATAGGCGCGCAGAACCGGGGCTTCGAAGCCGGGGATCAGACGCTTGTAGGAGTTGGTGGAGGGGTTGGTGATCGCGTTGAGCGCCTTGGCATGCTTGAGGATGCCGCCGATGAAGTAGAGCGCCTCTTGCGACAGGTCGGCATATTTGTCGCCCGCGAAGAGCGGCTTGCCGTCCTTCCAGATCGACATGTTGACATGCATCCCCGAGCCGTTGTCGCCCTTCATGGGTTTCGGCATGAAGGTCACGGTCTTGCCATAGGCGGCCGCGACGTTGTGGATGACATATTTGTACTTCTGGATGTTGTCGGCCTGCGCGGTGAGCGTGCCGAAGATCATGCCCAGTTCATGCTGGCAGGTGGCCACTTCGTGGTGGTGCTTGTCCACCTTCATGCCCATCCGCTTCATCGTCGAGAGCATCTCGCCGCGGATGTCCTGCGCTTCGTCGATCGGGTTCACCGGGAAGTAGCCGCCCTTGTAATTGGCGCGGTGGGCGAGGTTGCCGCCTTCCATGACCGTGTCGGTGTTCCAGGCGGCGGCTTCGGCGTCGATCTGGTAGGCAACCTTGTTCGGCGAGACCTGATAGCGGACGTCGTCGAAGATGAAGAATTCGGCCTCAGGCCCGAAATAGGCCGCGTCACCGATGCCGGAGGATTTCAGATAGGCCTCGGCCTTGGCGGCGGTGCCGCGCGGGTCGCGGCTATAGGCCTCGCCCGTGTCGGGTTCGACGACGTTGCAATGCACGCACATCGTCTTTTCGGCATAGAACGGGTCGATATAGACCGAGGAGGCATCGGGGATGAGCTTCATGTCGGACTGGTCGATGGACTTCCAGCCGGCGATGGAGGAGCCGTCGAACATGAAGCCTTCCTCGAAGAAGTCTTCATCCACAAGATCGGCCACAAGGGTGACGTGCTGAAGCTTGCCCTTCGGGTCAGTGAAGCGGATGTCGACATATTCGACTTCCTCGTCCTTCATCAGCTTCAGAGCATTCTTAACTGCGCTCATCATGATGCCTTTCGGTTTGGTTGTTGCAGTTGCCGCCACCGGCCGGGGCCGGGGCGGGGATGGGTTGGGCCAGCAGGTCAGACCGCGTCGTCGCCGGTTTCGCCGGTGCGGATGCGGATCGCCTGTTCGACGGGAGAGACGAAGATCTTGCCGTCGCCGATCTTGTCGGTGCGGGCGGCGGAGACGATCGCCTCGATCGCGGCTTCGACCATGTCGTCGGTCAGCACGACCTCGATCTTCACCTTGGGCAGGAAGTCCACCACATATTCGGCACCGCGGTAGAGTTCGGTATGGCCCTTCTGGCGACCGAAGCCTTTGACTTCGGTGACCGAGAGGCCCTGGATGCCGGCTTCCTGAAGGGCTTCCTTCACCTCGTCCAGCTTGAACGGCTTGATGATCGCCTCGATCTTCTTCATGGGCCGACTCTCCCCCCGCGTGGCTTGCCAAGGACGTCTCATCATGTTCGCATTGGGGCCACAATTGCGGGCGGGCCGGATGAGGCGCTTCGCCACGGGTTTCCGAGTGGTGTGATTAAAAGTTGTGCAATAAGCCTCCTTGGTGGGCGGTTTGCGAATGAAATGGGCGGGAAAATGACGGAATTGCTGACGGCTGCACAAATGCGCGCCATCGAGGCGGCGGCCATCGAGAGCGGCGCTGTGACCGGTCTGGAGCTGATGGAGCGGGCCGGGCGGGGGGTCGTGGAGGCGGTCTTTGCGGAATGGCCGGAGCTTGCGGCGGGGTCGTTCCGGGCGGTGGTGCTGTGCGGGCCGGGGAACAATGGCGGCGACGGGTTCGTGGTGGCGCGGTTGCTCAAGGAGTGGGGGTGGGAGGTGGAGGTGTTCCTCTACGGCGACCCCGAGCAGATGCCGCCGGACGCGCGGGTGAATTATGAGCGGTGGCGGGGGATGGGGGAGGTGGGTGAGTTTACCTTGCGCAATGCCGCCTCTTCGCTGTTCGGTGCCGTCGGGGCGGACCAAGGTCGACACCCAAAACCAGTCTTTTTCGATGCGCTTTTCGGGACAGGGCTTACCCGCGCCCTTGAACCAAATGTCCGGCGCATCGCTGGACTACTCGCCAACACGGCGCGGTTTGGTCATGCCTATGTTGTGGCGGTAGATATCGTGAGTGGTCTCAGCGCCGACAGCGGTCTTCCGCTTCGAACAGGGGATGAGGATCCTGATGACCGTCTCGGCGCGCGCCTGACGGTGACGTTTCACTGCGCGAAACAGGGGCACTATCTTGCTGAAGGACCGGAATGTTGCGGCAAGCTGGTGGTGGCTGATATCGGCCTGAGGAGTGAAGTTGGGGTGCCGTTGGTTGAAGCCCCTGACGTCGACCTGCTTCGGAAGACGCCTTCTTCGCACAAGTTTGGGCATGGCGCGGCGATTGTTCTCTCCGGCCCCTCCGGTCGCGGCGGCGCGGCGCGGCTGGCGGCGCGGGGGGCGCTGCGGGTGGGCGCGGGGCTGGTGACGGTGGGCTGTCCTTCGGAGGCCTTGGTCGAGAACGCGGCGCGGCTGGATGCGGTGATGCTGCGGGTGGTGGAGGATGGGGCGGCACTGGGGGCTGTCCTGGAGGATGGGCGGATCGGGGCCGTGTGTCTGGGGCCGGGGCTGGGGACGGCCGCGCGGGAGGCGGGGTTGGTGGCGGCGGTGTTGGTGCGGCGGGATGAACCCCTTCAACGGCGGGGTGAACCCCTTCAGAGGCGGGGTGAACCCCGCCCTACGGTGTTGGACGCGGATGCGTTGACGATCCTTTCGCGGGAGGCGGGCTTGGTTGGGGCGCTGCATCGGGCTTGCGTTCTGACGCCGCATGGCGGGGAGTTTGCGCGGCTGTTTCCGGATATTGCGGAGAAGCTGGCTGCGCCGGCCACCAGGGGGCCTGCCTATTCCAAGGTTGATGCGACGCGGGAGGCGGCGGCGCGGGCGGGGTGTGTGGTGCTGTTCAAGGGGGCGGATACGGTGATTGCGTCACCCGATGGGCGCTGTGCGGTCAATTCGGCGCATTACGAGCGGGCGGCACCCTGGTTGGCGACGGCGGGGTCGGGGGATGTGCTGGCGGGGTTCATCGCGGGGCTGATGGCGCGGGGGTTTTCGGCCTTTGATGCGGCCTGCACGGGGGCCTGGCTGCATGTGGAATGCGCGCGGGAATTCGGGCCGGGGCTGATCGCGGAGGACCTGCCCGAGATGCTGCCTGCGGTGTTCCGGCGGTTGGGGGTGTGAGGCGGCGATTTCTGACGCAGAAATCGCTGCGGAATTTGGCGCAAATTCCGCTTTGAGACCGCCGGCCGGGGTCCGTTTCCTGCGTCAGGAAACGGTGCGAAATCTGCGTCAGATTTCGCCCTGATTTTCCTCTCGCATCCCCCGTGGGGCTTTGCTAGAAGGGCGCGGAATTTTCAGGGCACGTGCGGGCCGGACCTGAGGGGGACGGACGGGCGCGCTTTGGGCAATTTGCGGGCGTGGCGGAATTGGCAGACGCACCGGATTTAGGTTCCGGCGCCTTACGGCGTGGGGGTTCAAGTCCCTTCGCCCGCACCAGGGATGAGATGAGAAGGACGGAAACATGCAGGTCACCGAGACCCTGAACGAAGGTCTGAAGCGCGCCTACACCATCACGGTGACGGCGGCCGAGCTGGACGCGAAGGTTCAGGAAAAGCTGGTCGAGGCGCAGCCCGAGATCGAGATGAAGGGTTTCCGCAAGGGCAAGGTGCCGCTGGCGATCCTGAAGAAGCAGTTCGGTCAGCGCCTGCTGGGCGATGCGATGCAGGATGCGATCGACGGCGCGATGAAGGCGCATTTCGACAAGACCGGTGACCGCCCCGCGCTGCAACCCGAAGTGAAGATGGTGGATGGCGAGAACTGGAAGGAAGGCAAGGACGTCGTCGTCGAGATGTCCTACGAGGCGCTGCCGCCGATCCCGGATCTGGATGCGGGCAAGATCGTGCTGGAGAAGCTGGTCGTGAAGGCCTCCGAGGCCGATATCGACGAGGCGCTGGCCAATCTGGCGGGCAATGCCAAGAATTTCGAGGATCGCAAGAAGGGCGCCAAGGCCAAGGATGGCGACCAGATCGTGATCGACTTCAAGGGATCGGTCGATGGCGAGCTGTTCGAGGGTGGCTCGGCCGAGGATTATCCGCTGGTGCTGGGCTCCAAGTCCTTCATCCCGGGTTTCGAGGATCAACTGATCGGCGCCAAGGTCGGGGATGAGGTTTCGGTCAATGTGACCTTCCCCGAGGAATATGGCGCGAAGCATCTGGCCGGGAAGGCCGCTGTCTTTGCCTGCACCGTGAAGGCGGTGAAGGAGGCCAAGCCGGCCGAGATCGACGACGAGCTGGCGAAGAAATACGGGGCCGAGGATCTGGCCGCGCTGAAGGGGCAGATCGCGGAGCGTCTGGAGGCCGAATACAAGGGCGCCTCGCGCGCCGTGCTGAAGCGGGCGCTGCTGGATCAGCTGGACGGCATGGTGAAGTTCGACCTGCCGGCACGTCTGGTGGAGGCCGAGGCGGCGCAGATCGCGCATCAGCTCTGGCATGAAGAGCATCCCGAGGAACATGGCCACAAACACGGCAACATCGAGCCGACGGATGAGCACAAGACGCTGGCCGAGCGCCGGGTGCGTCTGGGCCTGCTGCTGGCCGAAGTGGGCCGCAAGGCCGAGGTGACGGTGACGGATGCGGAGATGACGCAGGCCGTTCTGGCGCAGGCCCGCAACTATCCGGGGCAGGAGCGCGCCTATTTCGAGTTCGTGCAGAAGAACCAGCAGGTGCAGCAGCAGCTTCGCGCGCCGATCTTCGAGGACAAGGTCGTGGACCATATCGTGGCCGGGGCCAAGGTGACCGAGAAGGAAGTCGCCAAGGACGCGTTGCAGAAGGCCATCGAGGCGCTGGACGAGATGTAAGGCTTTCTCCCTTCGGGGAGGCAGGGCCGGGGGCGCAGCCTCCGGCCCTTTTTCATACGCGGCTTCGGGCTTCGCGCCAGAGGATGTAGAGGCCTGCCCCCACGATGATGGCGATGCCGATCCAGTCGGTGCCATTGGGCCAGTCCTGCCAGAAGACCCAGCCATAGATCACCGACCAGATGAGGCCGGTATATTCGAACGGGGTCACGGCCGAGGCTTCGGCCACGCGATAGGCCTGCGTCAGCAAGGTGAGGCCCGCCGCGGCTATGATGCCGCAGGCCATCATCAGCATCAGGTCGAAACCGCTGGGCGTGACCCAGCCGCGCAGCAGGAAGGCGAGCGAGGGATGGGCATCGCCCTCCCAGGCGCCGCTGCCGAAGATCGCGGAGAGCAGCAGCGCACCGAGCAGGAAGACGGCATTGCCCCAGAAGGCCAGCGCCGAGGCGGTTTCCGTGCTGCCGAGGCGGCGTGCGGAGATCATGGAGATGGCATAGGTGAGGCCCGAAAGCACCGGGAGCAGCGCCGCCCAGTCGAAGAGATCGCCACCCGGACGGACCATGATGAGGACACCGGCAAAGCCGGCCATCAGCGCGACCCAGCGGCGGGGGCCGACCCTTTCGGCAAGGAAGAAGACCGAGAGGATGGTGATGAAGAGCGGCGCGGAGAAGTAGAGCGCGACGGTGGTGGCCATCGGCAGGGCGGCGAGGGCGAGGTAATAGCAGGTATAGGCCGCGAACATGACCCCGCCACGCCAGATCATGGCGCGGGTGCCGGGGGTGAAGAGGCTGCGCAAGCCCCCTTCCCAATGCACGAGCAGCAGCAGGAAGGGGATCGCGGTGAGCGAGCGCAGGACCATGGCCTGATGCAGCGGATAGGCCCCGGAGAGGAGTTTCAGGATCAGGTCCTGAATGGAGAAAACGGCAACGCCGGAGACCAGGAAGGCGATGCCTTTTGCGGTCTGGCCGGGCAGGGGCTGGGCTGTGGCTCTCATGACCCAAGGCTAGGCGGGCCGAGGGGGCGGGGCTTGGGCGCGGGCGACATGGAATGTCGCGGGCGATGGTCAGAGCGCGGCGAGGCGGGCGGCGGTTTCGGGCATCCGGGCGAGGCTGGCGTCGAGCCGGGTCTGCCAGTTGGGGCCGCGGGAGCGGGCATCCTCCCAGGCTTCGCGGAGGTCTTCGGGGCGGTCCTCGGCGAGGATGCGGATGAGGAATTCGGCCTGCGCACGATCCTTGCGGGATTTGATCTGGTCCGGCCCGCCGCGGCGACGGTCTGCCACGATGAGCTTGTGGATGGCGAAGCGTTCGGGGCGCGGGATCTGGATCAGGATGCCGGAGCGGTAGAGGGCGGCGGCCTTGATCGGTTCGGCGATCAGGTAATTGAGGTAATGCAGCGACTGGGCCGAGACGCCGAGGGCGGGCAGGTCGCGGATGTCTTCTTCGGGGCGGAAGGAGGGGGTGAGGAATTCCACAAGGCTTTCGGTTCCGGCCTGTTTCCATCGCCAGACGGCGCGCCCGTCGATCGTCGGGATGGGGGCGAAGGAGAGGTCGCGGAAGGTATCGGCGAGCGGGGTTTCAACCCTGTCCTCCAGCACGAGGGAGAGCCGTTCGAACTGGGCGATGTCGAGGTCGTCGGTCTGGGCGGCGGCGTCGAGGGGGATGGTGACACCCAGTTCGCCTTCGTAATGGCGGAAGGCATGGGTGCCGACAAGTGTGCCGCCAAGGCGGAAGACGCCCGTCCGCGCCATGGCGGTGAGCAGCGCGCCGGTGGTACGGTCCGGCGACAGAAAGCCTTCGGCGCGCAGGATGCGGATCAGGCGGCTGGCCCTTGCGCTGCGATCCGCGCGGGTGGCGGCAAGATCGCGGGCGCGGGCGACGAGGGCGGCGGTTTCGGGCGTGTCTTCGCCGATATAGCGTTTGCGGACCGTGCTGCCGATGCGACGGGTTTCGTACCAATAGCCCCGTTTGCCGCGCCGTTCGAGGAAGGGGGCACCCGTGATGTCTGCGGCATCCTCTTCCCGCAGGATGCGGAGCAGGTCGGTATAGGCGGCGAGGGCGGTGGGGCTATGTGGGCGCATTTCTGGACTACGGAATTTTCTTTTGTAGTCTATAGCATCTATGGACAACGCGAGTCAAAATTGTAGTCCATGCCATGTACAACAATGGACAGCGTTTGTTGTACATGGCCGTGCAAAGAAAAAACCGCGCAGGTTGCCCTGCGCGGTTTGCTTTGGTCTGGTATCGAAGGACGCTTACGCGTCTTCGGAGGCCGCGCCGCCGATATCGTCGAAAAGTTCGGCGATTTCGAAATCGGCTGCGGCATCGGCTTCGGCCGCCAGTTCCTGGATCGACTTGCCCGAGGCCTGCAATTCGGCCTCTTCGGCCGAGCGGGCGACGTTCAGCGTGACCTTCACGGTCACTTCCGGGTGCAGCACGACCGTGACGGTGTGCAGGCCCAGATCCTTGATCGGGCGATCCAGCACGACCTGGGCGCGGTTCACGGTGAACCCGGCTGCGGTCGCGGCTTCGGCGGCGTCACGGGTGGTGACGGAACCGTAGAGCGCGCCGGCATCCGAGGCGGAACGAATCACCACGAAGGACTGACCGTCGAGCTTGGCGGCGACGGCATCGGCTTCCTTCTTGGTCTCGAGGTTCTGCGCCTCGAGCTGGGCCTTCTTGGCCTCGAAGGATTTGATGTTCGCCTCGTTGGCGCGGAGCGCCTTGCCCTGCGGCAGGAGGAAGTTGCGGGCGTAGCCGTCCTTGACGTTCACGACTTCGCCCATCTGGCCAAGCTTGGCCACGCGCTGAAGGAGGATGACTTGCATGTGGGTCTCTCCTTACTTCACGGCATAGGGAAGCAGGGCGAGGAAGCGGGCGCGCTTGATCGCCTGCGCCAGTTCACGCTGCTTTTTCGCCGAGACGGCGGTGATGCGGGACGGGACGATCTTGCCACGCTCGGAAATGTAGCGTTGCAGGAGACGGACGTCCTTGTAGTCGATCGCGGGAGCATTGTCGCCCGAGAAGGGGCAGACCTTGCGGCGGCGGAAAAACGGTTTGTTCGCCATGGTTTATGGTCCTTTCCTGGGCCTGATCAACGACGGAAGCCGCCACGGTCGCCCGTGCGTTCCGGGCGGTCGCCGAAGCTGCGTTCGCGGCGTTCGCCACCGCCGAAGCCGCCTTCGGGACGGTCGCCGCGTTCACGGTCATCCCGCTTTTGCATCTGCACCGACGGGCCTTCGCCATGCGCTTCGACCTTGATGGTCAGGACGCGCATCACGTCGTCATGCAGGCGCATCAGGCGTTCCATTTCCTGCACGGCGGCCGAGGGCGCGTCCGAACGCAGGAAGGCATAGTGGCCCTTGCGGTTCTTGTTGATCTTGTAGGCCATCGTCTTGACGCCCCAGTACTCGGACTCGACGACCTTGCCGCCGTTATCCGCGAGAACCGTGGAGAAATGTTCGATGAGACCTTCGGCCTGCGCGTTGGAAAGGTCCTGACGCGCGATGAAGACATGCTCGTAAAGAGCCATGTGCACTCCAGTTCTATCAAGGCGCATTTCATAGGGCGGGCGTTCGGCCTTTCCGCGGCCCGTCCACGAGAGGCTGCGCCGGTTCGTGTTATTGCGGAAAGGATGCGGCCTTATACAGAAAGGCGGCTGGAGCGCAAGGGTTGGCGGTTTGCGTCAGCGGGCCGAGGCGGGCAGGCCGAAGAGGCGGTCGAAGGCCCAGGTGAAGACCCAGGTGTAGATCAGGAAGGCGACGATCAGCGCGGCCTCGTAGGCAAGCGTCTCCCAGAGGGTCACGGAGAACCACCACATTGTGAGCGGCAGGAGGAAGAGGACGAGACCCGCCTCGAAGAGGATCGCATGCGCGCTGCGCCGGGCGAGGCTGCGGCCCTTGACGGGCTGGCGGGATTCCCAGGCCTCGAACCCGGCGTTGAAGGCGAGGTTCCAGAGCATGGCGACGGTGGAGGCGAGGATGGAGAAGACGAGGCTGCTGCCCGCCGAGGTTTCGGCCATGGCGAGGAGGATGACGGTCGAGAGGAGCACGCCGCCCGCTTCGAAGCTGGTGGCGTAGATCACGCGGCGCAGGCGGGGGTGGTGGTGCAGGGCCATGGTGCGGATGTGCCATGGCGGCGGCGGGGCGGCAAGGGTGCGCCGCGCCCGCGCGCCCGGCGCGTCAGACGCGATAGGCCAGCCGCAGCCCGCCCCAGTGGCGGCCATTGACGAAGATGGGGGCGGAGACGTCCTTCATCAGGGCGAAGGTGCCGCCGCCCATGTCGCGGCGGTAGGATTGCAGCAGGAAGGGTTTCGTGTTGCGCCCTGCGGCCAGACCGACGCGATCGGCGAAGATGCGGCGGTTGCGGCAGTTCGCGGCGTTCCAGGTCGGGTCACCCGGGCGCTGTGGTTGCGAGAATTTGCGGTTATGGGTCGGAAGATAGCCGTTGGTATCTACCGCCGCGCAGAAGACGACCGCGGAGGAGAGGTTCAGCATCGGTTCCTGGATGGCGGGGAGCAGGCGGTCGGTCAGCCCGGTGAAGGCGGCCATGACCTGTTCGGGATCGCTGCCGGGGATCGGCCTGTAGGCGTGATCGAAAAGGTCGCGGAGGGAGAAGCGACCTGCCTCCACCTCGGCGGTGAAGGCGGCGGAGATTTCCTCGGCGGCCCGCTGCACGGCATTGATATAGGGCGTATCGACGGTTTCCACCCCGAGGCGGGCCGTGGAGGACACGAGGCGTTCGCTGGCATCGACAAGATCGGAGAGGCTGGCCTTGGCGGCGGAGAGGCGGCCTGCCGACTGTGTCACCCCGGCGCCGATGCCGTGGAAGCCGTCTTCGGTGGCGGTGACGAGCTTGGTGGCGGTTTCGGTGGTTTCGGTGATCTGGTCCTGCCGGTCGGCGATGGTGAGGACCGCGCCGTCGATTTCGGTCATCACGCGGGCGACATGGCCCGCCTCGCGCTTGACCTGCGCGGCACGGTCGGCGGCGGCGCGGCCGGTTTCGGCGATGGCGGTGATTTCGCGGGTGAGATCGGCGAGATTGCCCTCGATCTGGCGGGTGGCGTCCTGGGTGCGACCGGAAAGCTGTTTCACCTCTTGCGCGACGACCATGAAGCCGCGCCCTGCGGCCCCGGCGCGGGCCGCCTCGATCGAGGCGTTGAGGGCGAGGAGGTTGGTGGTGCGGGCGATGGCGTCGATGTCGCCTGCGGCGCGGGCGACCTTGGTCAGCGCGGTGGTGAGCGCCTCGATCCTTTCGCCGAAGAGCGCGACCTGATTGGCGAGTGCGGTGACATCGGAAAGGGCGGCATCGATTCGGGTCTGGCCCGAGGCGACGGTCTGGCGCGCATCGACCGTGGCGGCGAGGGCCGAGCGGGCGGCATCGCGGATGGCGTCATTGCCGCGCGCGAGCGATTCCGACAGGCCGCGCAATCCGCGCAGGGTTTCCACCTGCTTGGTCATCAGCTTGTCCACATCTTCGACCGCGCCGGAGACATCGGCGAGGGAGACGGAGAGGGTGCCGACTTCGACCGCAATCTCCTGGATCACGGCGGTTTCGGGCATCGAGAGGGCGGCACCTGCCGGGCCAAGCGATGCGGGGAAGGGGCCACGATCCGCGATCAGGGGCATTTCGTCGGTGGAAATGTCTTTCATGGTCACCTTGTCATGGGCTGGAGGCCTGCGACCCGGTGCGGGCAGCAGTTCGCATTGGATAACGACGATACTGGCCGGTGGTTTACCGATGGTTGAGCGGTTTGCAGAAGTCGTGCCAGTTCAGCCGCGGATGGCGAGGCCGCCGCGGGGCTGAGGGCAGGGTGGGCCGGAGATTGCGCGGCAGAGGCGCATTGGGTAAGCCGGGGGGCGGGCCGGGAGAGGGCCGGGTGATGAAGGAGGGGCGGGCGATGAGCCGTGCATTCGTGTTTCCGGGCCAGGGGGCGCAGACCATCGGGATGGGGCGGGCGCTGGCCGAGGCCTATCCGGCGGCGAAGGCCGTCTTTGACGAGGTGGATGCGGCACTGGGAGAGAAGCTGTCGGCGCTGATCTGGGAAGGCGACATCGCGGAACTGACGCTGACGCAGAACGCCCAGCCGGCCTTGATGGCAACCTCGATCGCGGCGCTGCGGGCGCTGGAGGCGGAAGGGATTTCGGTCGCCTCCAATGCGGCCTTTGTGGCGGGTCATTCGCTGGGCGAGTATTCGGCGCTGTGCGCGGCGGGGGCCCTGAGCCTGTCCGATACCGCGCGGCTGCTGCGCATCCGGGGCCGCGCGATGCAGGAAGCGGTGCCGGTGGGCGTGGGGGCGATGGCCGCGCTGCTGGGGCTGGATTTCGAGGCGGCGGTGGCGGTGGCGTCGGAGGCGGCGCAGGGCGAGGTCTGTCAGGCGGCGAATGACAACGATCCGGCGCAGGTGGTGGTCTCGGGCCACAAGGCAGCGGTGGAGCGGGCGGTGGAGATCGCCAAGACCAAGGGGGCCAAGCGCGCGCTGCTCTTGCCGGTGAGCGCGCCGTTCCATTGCGCGCTGATGCAGCCTGCCGCGCGGGTGATGGCCGAGGCCTTGGCCGCCGTGGTGGTGGAAAAGCCGGTGGTGCCGGTGGTGGTGAATGTGCGGGCCGAGGCGGTGACGGAGCCGGACCGCATCCGCGACCTGCTGGTGGCGCAGGTCACGGGATCGGTGCGCTGGCGCGAATCCGTGATCTGGATGGAGGGCGCGGGGGTGTCCGAGTTCTGGGAGATCGGTGCGGGCAAGGCGCTGTCGGGGATGATCAAGCGGATCGTGTCGGGCGAGGTGTCCTTGCGCGCGGTGGGCACGCCGGAGGATGTGGCGGCTGCGAAGGGCTGAAGCCGCGCCGGGACGGGAGCGGGGCGGCGTGCCGCTGCAAGCCTTTCCTCTCGCCTCCGCATCCGCTCCGGCTCGGGTTCGGGGGGCCTGTGCGGCCCCCGGCGCCGCAAGGGCGGCGCCTCCGCCTGCGGGAAATCTGGGGACAGAAAATGGACGAACAGACTGTCGTGGTTGAGGGCTTCGGGCGGCTGCCCTGTCTTTCCTTCGGGTCGGAGGGGATGCATGCGCGGCTGGCGGCGCTGGTGATCGCCGGGCGCAAGCGGGCGACGGTCTGGGATGGGCGGGAGGAGAACCCGACGGAGCCGGGCATGCGGTGGGCCGTGATGGCCGATGGGCGGGCCGTGGCGGTGATCGAGACGGTCGCCGTGGGGCGGCGGCGCTATGACCAGATCGACGAGGCCTTTGCCGCGCTGGAGGGCGAGGGGGACGGATCGCTGGCCTTCTGGCAGGCGGCGCATGAGGATTACTTCCGCAAGGCGGGGGTCTTTGCGCCCGACATGTGGCTGTGGTGGGAGGAGTTCCGCCTGGTCGCGGTGATCGACGCGGAGCTTGCTGCTGCGGCGGCGGAGCATGTGGCGGCGGAAGAGGCGGAGGCGCGGGCCCTTCTGGCGGCGCGGGCGTGACGGGTGGCGCGGCGGGCGGGATGCTGCTAGGACGACGCCCAAGATTTTCGCAAGGGAGCTGTGGATGTTCGATCTGACGGGGAAGGCGGCGCTGGTCACCGGCGCTTCGGGCGGGATCGGGGCGGAGATTGCCCGGGCGCTGCACGGCGCGGGTGCGACGGTCGGGCTGTCGGGCACGCGGGTGGAGCCTCTGGAGGCGCTGGCGGCGGAACTGGGCGGGCGGGCGCATGTGCTGCCTTGCAACCTGTCGGTGGCGGAAGAGGTCGAGGGGCTGGTGAAGCGGGCCGCCGAGGCGATGGGATCGGTGGATATCCTTGTAAACAATGCCGGAATCACGCGGGACGGCCTTGTGATGCGGATGTCGGACGAGGATTGGGCGAGCGTGCTTGACGTGAACCTGACCGCGACCTTCCGGCTGTGCCGGGCCTCCATCCGGGGGATGATGAAGGCGCGCTGGGGGCGGATCGTGAATATCGGGTCGGTCGTGGGGACCACCGGCAATGGCGGGCAGGTGAACTATTCGGCGGCGAAGGCGGGGCTTCTGGGCCTGTCGAAATCGCTGGCGGCAGAGGTGGCGAGCCGGGGGATCACGGTCAATGTGGTGGCGCCGGGCTTCATCGCCACGGCCATGACCGACAAGCTGAATGAGGAACAGAAGGCGCGCATCCTGACGGCCGTTCCGGCGGGACGGATGGGCGAGGCGGCGGAGATCGCGGCGGCGGTCCTCTATCTTTCCTCGCAGGAAGCGGCTTATGTGACCGGTGCCACCTTGCATGTGAATGGCGGGATGGACATGGTCTGAGGATCGTGCGCGCCGAAGGCACCATGGAAAGCGTTTGCCTTGCGGGAACGCCCTTGGTATAGGCGCGGCGAAAGGCCCGGGCGAAACCCGGCCAACCCGCCTGCAATGGCGGGGAAGATGCCCTTCGGGGCAGGGACAAGGGACGGGCGCGCCCGCCACGGAAAAGAGGAAGAGACATGAGCGACATCGCCGCACGCGTGAAGAAGATCGTCGTCGAGCATCTGGGCGTCGAAGAGGACAAGGTGACCGAGAACGCCTCGTTCATCGACGATCTGGGCGCGGATTCGCTCGACACGGTCGAGCTGGTGATGGCCTTCGAGGAAGAGTTCGGGATCGAGATTCCGGATGACGCGGCCGAGACCATCCAGACCTTCGGCGATGCGGTGAAGTTCATCTCGGAAGCCGCCTGATCCGATCCGGATCCTGTGGATGACGGGCGTCCCAAAGGGGGCGCCCGTTTTCTTTTGCGCCAGGGCCAGGCCTTTGGGCTGGCTTGTTAATCCGGGTGCCGGGCGGAAATTGGCTGTGCCGTGCTTCGTGCCGCATCCTGTGCCGCAAACTGTGGCCACGCGCGGGGGGATTACGGGGCGTTAAGGTTAATGCGCCGGGGTCGGGGTGATGGCGGCGGGTGGTTGGGATAGGTCTGGGTTATGGGTGGCGGCGGTCCTGCGGGCGGGGCAGGCTGACGTCGTTTCGGGGCTTCCCGCGCGCTCACCATCAGGAGGCGGTTGGTGCCCGGCCCATGAGCGTCGCGCGGGTGGATGCGTTGGACGGGGGGCTGTCTGCCCCCCACGGCGCGTTCGCGCCTCCCCCCGAGGATATTTTTGGACAGAAAGTGGGTGGGGCGTGGCGGGGTGCAGCGCGTCGTTTCGGGGTTTTGCGGGGTGCTGCCTTTGGGAGTGGGTTGATGCCCGGCCTTTGGGCGTCGCGCGGGTGGATGCGTCGGACGGGGGGCTGTCACCCGGCCCGATGGTGAGACCATCGGGCGTTCCACGCTGGCGATCTTCCACTGGAAGATCGCCCGGGCGCGTCTCACCCCCCCCACGGCGCGTTCCGCGCCTCCCCCCGAGGATGTTTTCAGACAGAAGGTGGGTGGGTCGTTCGGGAGATGGTTTGCGGGGCAAGCTTGGCGGGGACGTGGGGGGGATGCGGCGGCCGAGGACGCGGGCGTCGGGGCGAAATGCGCGGAGGCAGGAGGTGGGGGCGGTCAGGCGCGCGGGGGAAGCGTGGCCTGCAGGCGGGCGGCGGGCAGGGCGGTTTCGGCATAGGTGAAGGTGCCCTGTTCTAGCACCTCTTGCGCGGCGCGCATCAGCCCGCCCCAGGCGGCCCGGGCAAAGGAGCCGCCCACGCTGATCCGGCGGACACCGGCGGCGGCGAGGTCGGCGGTGCTGTAGAGCGGGCCGCGCAGGCCCATGACCACATTCACCGGCCGGTCCACCGCCGCGCAGAGGCTGCGGATGGCGGCGAGATCGGGCAGGCCGGGGGCATAGAGGACATGCGCCCCCGCCTCGGCATAGGATTGCAGGCGGCGGATCGTGTCATCGAGATCGGGGCGGCCGCAGAGGAAATTCTCGGCCCGGGCGGTGAGCAGGAAGGGCAGGCCATGGGCGGCCTCGGCCGCGGCGCGGATGCGGTCGGTTGCAAGGCCCGCGTCGAGGATGGGGCTGGCGGGATCGCCGGTCGCATCTTCGATGGAGCCGCCGACAAGGCCGCGGGCGGCGGCAAGGCGGATCGTTTCGGCGCAGGTCTCCGGTGCGGTGCCGAAGCCGTCTTCCAGATCGGCGGAAACCGGCAGGTCGGTGGCGGCGGCGATCTCGGCGGCGTTGTCGAGGATTTCGTCACGCGAAAGCTCGGCGGCGGAATCGCGCTTGCCGCGGGCGAAGGCATAGCCCGCGCTGGTGGTGGCAAGCGCCTTGAAGCCGAGGCTGGCGAGAAGCCGGGCGGAGCCGGCATCCCAGGGGTTGGGCATGACGAAGCAGGGACCGCTGTCATGCAGGGCCTTGAAGGCGGTGAAGCGGCTTTGCGGATCGGTCATGGCGCGGGCCTTCTGGTGGCGCCGGCTCAGGGTAGGTGGAACGAAAGAGGAACGCAAGTGGCAGGGGCGCGCGGGGTTGGATCGGGTGCCGCGGAGGGGCGGGGGGGGAGTTGCCGCCCGTCTGCCCTGGCAGGCCCGTCCGGACCGGCGGGGAGTGGCGGGCGCGGGGGGGCTGGCGGTGGGGCCGTGTTGCACGGGCCTGCCCCCCCGTGTATCACCCCTGCGGGAAGCTTTCATTGCGGAGGGGCGGGATGCGTCGGGTCGTTGTCACGGGTCTGGGGATGGTCACGCCGCTGGCCTGCGGGGTGGAAGAGACCTGGAGCCGACTGCTGGCCGGGAAATCCGGGGCGGGGCCGATCACGCGTTTTGATGCGTCGAATGTCGTGACGCAATATGCCTGCGAGATCCCTTTCGGCGATGGCAGCGACGGCACCTTCAACCCCGATGACTGGATGGAGCCGAAGGACCGCCGCAAGGTGGATGACTTCATCCTTTACGGGATGGCCGCGGCTGAACAGGCGGTGCGGGATTCGGGCTGGATGCCCGAGGATGAGGACGGCCGGTTGCGGACCGGCGTCATGATCGGGTCTGGGATCGGGGGGCTGACCTCGATTGCCGAGACGGCGGTGCTGATCAAGGAGAAGGGGCCGAAGCGGGTGTCGCCCTTCTTCATTCCCGGTGCGCTGATCAACCTGATTTCGGGTCAGGTGTCGATCCGCTTTGGATTCAAGGGGCCGAACCATGCGGTGGTGACGGCCTGTTCGACAGGGGCCCATGCCATCGGGGATGCGGCGCGGCTGATCCAGTGGGGGGATGCCGATGTGATGGTGGCGGGCGGCGCGGAGAGCCCGATTTCGGAAATCGGGATTGCCGGGTTCAATGCCTGCAAGGCGCTGTCCACCAAGCGGGCGGAGGATCCGACGAAGGCCTCGCGCCCCTATGATGCCGACCGCGACGGGTTCGTGATGGGCGAAGGCGCGGGTGTGGTGGTGCTGGAGGAGTACGAGCACGCCAAGGCGCGCGGCGCGAAGATCTATGCTGAGGTGCTGGGCTATGGTCTGTCGGGGGACGCCTATCACATCACCGCGCCGAGCGAGGATGGCGATGGCGGGTTCCGGTCGATGAGTGCCGCGCTGGCGCGGGCCGGGCTGCGGCCGGATCAGGTGGATTACATCAACGCTCATGGCACCAGCACCATGGCCGACACGATCGAACTGGGCGCGGTGGAGCGGTTGCTGGGTGATGCGGCGGGCAAGGCCACGATGTCATCCACCAAGTCGAGCATCGGGCATCTTCTGGGGGCGGCGGGCGCGGTGGAGGCGATCTTCTGCGTGCTGGCGATCCGCGATCAGGTGGCGCCGCCGACGATCAACCTGGACAATCCGGCGGTTCAGCCGAAGCTGGACCTTGCGGCGAACAAGGCCGTGCGGCGGAAGATCGACGTGGCGCTGTCCAATTCCTTCGGCTTTGGCGGGACCAATGCCAGCCTTGTGCTGGGGCGGGTGGCGGGCTGATGTGGCGGTCCATCGCGTCGAATGCGCTGACGCTGTTCATCGTGCTCTTGGTGATGGCGGCGGGGCTGCTGGCCTGGGGGCGGGAGGAGTTTGCAGGCTCTGGCCCGCTGGAACAGGCGATCTGTTTCCGGGTGGAGCGGGGGGATTCGCTGTCGGGCGTCAGCCGCGCGCTGGAGGAACAGGGGGCGATTTCGGATGCGCGCATCTTCCGGATCGGGGCGGAATATTCGGGCAAGGCGGATGATCTGAAATTCGGCTCCTACCTCGTGCTGCCGGGGGCGAGCATGGCGCAGGTTTTGGACTCGGTGACGGCGGGCGGGCAATCCACCTGCGGGCGCGAGGTGAATTTCCGGATATCGGTGGCGAGTTCCGAGGTGGTGCTGCGGCAACTGGACCCGGCGACGAACCGCTATGTAGAGGTGGTGGCCTTTGACCCGGCGGTGGAAGCGGCGCCGGAGGAGTATCTGGCGGTGGCGGAGGCGGATGACATCCGCTGGCGCGTGACGCTGGCCGAAGGGGTGACGAGCTGGCAGGTGGTGGATGCGCTGCGGCGGGCGGAGTTCATGACGGGCGAGATTGCCGAAGTGCCGCCGGAGGGGACACTGGCGCCGGACAGCTATGAGGTGGCGCGGGGCGCGGATCGGGCGGAGCTGCTTGCGCTGATGGCGGAGCGGCAGGCGGCGACCCTGGCGGAGCTTTGGGCGAACCGGGTGGAGGGGCTGCCCTATGACACGCCGGAGGAGGCGCTGATCATGGCGTCGATCATCGAGAAGGAGACCAGCGTGCCGGAGGAACGGCGGCGGGTGTCGGCGGTGTTCGTCAACCGGCTGGAGCAGGGGATGCGGTTGCAGACGGACCCGACGGTGATCTATGGCGTGACGCGGGGCGAGGGCGTGCTGGGGCGCGGGCTGCGGCAGAGCGAGCTGCGCCGCGAGACGCCGTGGAACACCTATGTCATCGACGGGCTGCCGCCGACGCCGATTGCCAATCCGGGGCGGCTGTCGATCGAGGCGGCGCTGGACCCGGAGGACAGCGATTACCTGTATTTCGTGGCGGATGGTACGGGTGGCCATGCCTTTGCGCGCACGCTGGCCGAGCATAACGAGAACGTGGCGCGCTGGCGGGCCATCGAGCGGGAGCGCGGGGCGCAGGAGGAATCGGGCGTGCAGGATTGAGCCTCTGGCCGGGCCGAAAGGTTAAGGCGGGGTTACCGGAACGTTCGGTAAGCCATTGATATCGGTTGTAAAATAGCTTGACTCTGCGGCCGGTCTGGCGTAGGACTTAAGCCATGATGGAATAGGTGGGCAAGCGGCCCGGGGGTGACCCCGGCGCCGCTTTTCCTTTTCCGCCTTTCGGGGTGACAGGGGGCGGGCCGTTCGATGCAGGATGGAAATGGGCGGGCCTCGGGGCGGGGCATGACCGAGGCGCTGGATCATGCGCTGGAGGTGCTGGACCGGGCGGCGCGCGATCTGGCCGTGGCTTTGGCCGGGGTGATGACAGACCAGGGCGAGGGCGCGGATCGGGCGCGGCGGGCCGTGGGCGAGTTGCAGATGGCCCTGGCGGTGGTTCTGGATGAGAGGGTGAGAGTTGACAGGTTTCGCAACGAAGTGGCCGGCGTCGTCGGAGGGCGTGCCCTCGACCTCGATGCTGCGCGGGTTGAGATCGGGCGCCGTCTGGCTCGCCTCCGCGACGCCGGAGGTGGTGCATGAGTTCCTGCACGGGCTGAGCGAGGCGGCCTTCCTGGCGCTGCCCTGGCTGTTCGAATTCTGGGCGCTGCCGCATCAGATCGCGCCGGATGGCGCCTGGCGGACATGGGTCATCATGGGAGGGCGTGGCGCGGGCAAGACGCGGGCCGGGGCGGAATGGGTGCGGGGCCAGGTCGAGGGGGCCGGGCCTGCCGATCCGGGCCGGGCGCGGCGCGTGGCGTTGGTCGGCGAGACGGTGGATCAGGTGCGGGAGGTGATGGTCTTTGGCGAAAGCGGGATCATGGCCTGCGCGCCGCCTGACCGGAAGCCGGATTGGGAGGCCGCGCGCAAGCGGCTGGTCTGGCCGAATGGCGCGGTGGCGCAGGTGGTTTCGGCGCATGATCCCGAAAGCCTGCGGGGGCCGCAATTCGATGCCGCCTGGGCGGATGAACTGGCGAAATGGCCCAAGGCGCAGGAGACATGGGACATGCTGCAATTCGCGCTGCGGCTGGGCGAGATGCCGCAGGCGGTGGTGACGACGACACCGCGCAATGTGGCGGTGCTGAAGGCGGTGCTGAAGAACCCTTCGACAGTCGTGACCCATGCGCCCACGGGCGCTAACCGGGCCAATCTGGCGGAGAGCTTTCTTGCCGAGATGGAGGCGCGCTATGGCGGCACGCGGCGCGGGATTGAAGAGCTGGACGGGCTGCTGGTGGAGGATGCGGACGGGGCGCTTTGGCCGCGTGAGGTGATCGCGGCGGCGCAGGGGGTGCGGGTCTCGGCGATATCGCGGATCGTGGTGGCGGTGGACCCGCCCGCCAGCAGCGGCGCGGGGGCGGATGAATGCGGCATCCTGGTCGTGGGGGCCATGCTGGACGGGCCGCCGCAGGACTGGCGCGCGGTGGTGATGGAGGATGCGTCGGTGCAGGGCCTTGGCGCGGCGGGCTGGGCGGCGGCGGCGGTGGAGGCCTTTCGCCGCCATGCCGCCGACCGGATGGTGGCCGAGGCGAATATGGGTGGCGATCTGGTGGCGGCGGTGATCCGGCAGCAGGAGGCCTTTCTGCCGCTGACGCTGGTTCATGCCAGCAAGGGCAAGGTGGCGCGGGCGGAGCCTGTGGCGGCGCTGTATGAACAGGGGCGCGTGGCGCATGGGCCGGGGCTGGCGCGGCTGGAGGCGCAGATGGGGCAGATGACGCGGGGCGGCTTTGTCGGCCCGGGGTCGCCGGATCGGGTGGATGCGCTGGTCTGGGCGCTGACCGAGTTGATGGTGGATCGCGCGGCGGCCTGGCGGCGCCCGCAGATGCGGAGCCTGTAGGTTTCATCGGAATTTCAGAGGATTGCGCCGGTGTCTTGAGACAGCCGGATGAGGGGGCGTGGAATGGTGTTGCGGTTTCTGAGGAAGGCCCCGGTGGTGCAGGCGGTGCCGGAGCGGAAGGCCAGTGCCGCGGGGCGCGTGGCCGTCTGGGGCATGGGGGGGCGTGCGGTCTGGTCGGCGCGGGATGCGGGCAGCCTGACGCGGACGGGGTTCATGGGCAACCCGGTGGGGTTTCGGGCGGTGCGGCTGATTGCCGAGGCGGCGGCGGCGCTGCCCCTGATCGTGCAGGATGCCGAGCGGCGCTATGAGGCGCATCCGATGGCGGCGCTGCTGGCGCGGCCCAATGCGGCGCAGGGGCGGGCGGAACTGCTGGAGGCGGTTTACGGGCAGTTGCTGCTGTCGGGGAATGCCTATCTGGAGGCGGTGCCGGGGGATGGGCTGCTGCCGGGCGAATTGCATGTGCTGCGGTCTGACCGGATGGCGGTGGTGCCGGGGGCGGATGGCTGGCCCGTGGCCTTTGATTACACCGTCGGGGGGCGGGTGCATCGGTTCGGCGTGACGGGGGAGGCGCCGCCCGTCTGCCATATCCGCAGTTTCCATCCGCAGGATGACCATTACGGCTTTTCGCCCTTGCAGGCGGCGGCGGTGGCCATCGACGTGCATAACAGCGCGAGCGCCTGGTCGAAGGCCCTGCTGGACAATGCGGCGCGGCCTTCGGGGGCGATTGTCTACAAGGGGGCGGATGGGCAGTCGATGTTGACGCCGGATCAATATGACCGGCTGGTGGGCGAGATGGAGGCGCATCACCAGGGCGCGCGGAATGCGGGGCGGCCGATGCTGCTGGAAGGGGGGCTGGACTGGAAGCCGATGGGGTTTTCGCCCAGCGACATGGAGTTCCAGAAGACGAAGGAGGCGGCGGCGCGCGAGATTGCCACGGCCTTTGGCGTGCCGCCCATGCTGCTGGGGATACCGGGCGATGCGACCTATGCGAATTATGCCGAGGCGAACCGGGCCTTCTATCGGCTGACGGTGCTGCCACTGGCGGCGCGGGTTCTGGCGGCGGTGTCGGGCTGGCTCTCGGCGCATCAGGGGGAGGCGGTGGAGATGCGGCCGGACCTCGACATGATCCCCGCGCTGGCGGTGGAGCGGGATGCGGCCTGGGCGCGGGTGGCGGCGGCGGATTTCCTGACGGCGGCGGAGAAGAGGGCGGCGCTGGGTCTGCCGCCGCTGGAGCCGGGATGAAGGGGGCGGGGCCGGCGGGCGGGTCGCGGTTCCTGTTCGACAGTTTCGATCCGACGACGGCGCGGATCGAGGCGCATGAGCGCGTGAGCGAGGAGCGCTGGACCGCGCTGGATTACCGGCTGGGCCATATCGAGGCGGCGCTGGAGCGGCTGGAGCGGCGGCTGTGGCTGATGGTGTTCGGGGTGGCGGCCTTCCTGCTGGCGCAGGGGGCGGAGGCGGTGGTGATGGCGGCTTTGGTGAGGTGAGCGATGTGGGAGCGGAAGGACATGCGCGGGGCCGGGCTGGTGATGAAAGGCGCGGCGCTGGAGGGATATGCCTCGGTCTTCGGGGTGGTGGACCGGGGCGGAGATGTCGTGTTGCCAGGGGCTTATGCGGCGTCCTTGACGCGGATGGCGGCAAGCGGGGGCCGGGTGCGGATGCTGTGGCAGCATGATCCGGGCCAGCCCATCGGGGTATGGGACGAGGTGCGCGAGGATGCGCGGGGCCTGTGGGTGAAGGGGCGGTTGCTGACGGAGCTGGAGAAGGGGCGCGAGGCGGCGGCGCTGCTGGCGGCGGGGGCGATCGACGGGCTGTCGATCGGGTATCGCACGGTGCGGGCGGAGCGGGGGCCGCAGGGGCGGCGGCTTCTGGCGGAAGTGGAGTTGTGGGAAGTGTCGCTGGTCACCTTTCCGATGCTGCCTGCGGCGCGGGTGGCGGTGAAGGGGGCGGCGGGAGAACTGGTGGCGGCGCTGAAGGCAGCGCGGGCCGGGTTGGCGGCGCGGTAGCGCCTTTCGGAGGGAAAGCGATGGAGTGGATGCAGACTGCCGGGGAGGCCCCCGGCGGGGCGGATGCGGCTGTGGAAGTGAAGGCGGCGCTGGCGGATTTCGTCAGCGAGGTCAGGGCCTTTCAGGGTGAGGTGAAAGTGTTGGTGAAAGAGCAGCAGGAGCGTGTGGCGATGCTGGATCGCAAGATGGCGGGGCATGGCCGCCCGCCTTTGGCGGCGGCGGCGGAGGCGGGGGTGCCGCATCGCAAGGCCTTTGCGGCCTATCTGCGGACGGGGGATGATGATGGCCTGCGCGGCATCGTCCCCGAGGGCAAGGCGCTGAATACCGCAGTGGCGGCGGATGGCGGCTATCTGGTCGATCCGCAGACGGCAGAGGCGGTGAAGTCGGTGCTGGTCTCCACCGCCTCCATCCGCGCCATCGCGCAGGTGGTGCAGGTGGAAGCGTCGTCTTTCGACGTGCTGGTGGACCGGTCCGAGGTGGGGTCGGGCTGGGCGACCGAGACGGCGGCGCAGGCCGAGACGGCGACTCCGATTCTGGAGCGAGTGTCGATCCGACTGCATGAACTGTCAGCCATGCCCAAGGCGAGCCAGCGTCTGCTGGATGACAGCGCCTTTGACGTGGAGGGCTGGCTGGCCGGGAAGATCGCCACGCGGTTCTTGCGGGCGGAATCGGCGGCCTTTGTTTCGGGCGACGGGGTGGACAAGCCGAAGGGGTTTCTGACCGCGCCGAAGGTGGCGAATGCGTCTTGGACCTGGGGATCGCTGGGCTATGTGCCGTCGGGGGCGGCGTCGGACTTTTCACCAACGAATCCAGCGGATTGCATCATCACCCTCGTCTATGCGCTGGGGGCGGAGTATCGGGCGAATGCGTCTTTCGTGATGAATTCCAAGACCGCCGGAGCGGTGCGGAAGATGAAGGATGCGGATGGGCGCTTCCTGTGGTCTGACGGGTTGGCGGCCGGGGAACCGGCGCGGCTGATGGGATATCCGGTCCTGATCTGTGAGGACATGCCGGATATCGCGGCGGGGGCCCATGCCATCGCCTTTGGCGACTTTCGGGCGGGTTACACCATCGCGGAGCGGCCCGATCTGCGCATCCTGCGCGATCCGTTCAGCGCGAAGCCGCATGTGCTGTTCTATGCGTCAAAGCGCGTGGGGGGCGATGTGACGGATTACGCGGCGATCAAGCTCTTGCGCTTTGCGGTGTCGTGAGCGGTGAGGGGGTGGGGCCTTGGCGGCCCCGCCCCGGTTTGGCAGGCGGGGGTAGGCGTGATGGTGCTGGAAGAGACGGGGGCGGTGCCGGGATCGGCGCTGCCGGTGGCGGCTTTGGCCGATCATCTGCGGCTGGGGACGGCGTTTCAGGGGGACCCGTTGCAGGCGGGGCTGGTGGAGAGCCATTTGCGGGCGGCGCTGGCGGTGATCGAAGGGCGGACGGCCAAGGCGTTGATCGCGCGGGGGTTTCGGCTGGTGCTGGGGGCATGGCGGGGGGAGGGGGCGCAGGCCCTGCCCATCGCGCCGGTGGTGGCACTTGGCGAGATTGCGTTGGTGGACGGGACCGGCGCGCGCCTGGTGCTGGAGGCGGCGCGGTTCCGGCTGGAGCGGGATGCGCATCGGCCCCGGCTGGTGGCGGCTTCGGGGGCCTTGCCGGTGATCCCGACGGGCGGGCGGGTGGAGATTTCCCTGACGGCGGGGTTCGGGGCGGAATGGGGTAATCTGCCGCCCGATCTGCGGCAGGCGGTGATGCTGCTGGCGGCGCAGTTCTACGAGATGCGGCATGATCCGGGGGATGGGGTGGCGGGGCTGCCGGTGGCGGTGCAGGCCCTGATCGAGCGTTGGCGGACGGTGCGTATCCTTGGCGGGGGTGCGGGATGAGGGGGGTGCGGTTGACGCGGCGCCTGACGCTTGAGGTCGCCATGCGCGCGGGCGATGGCGCAGGGGGCTATGCGGAGGTCTGGCAGGCGCGTGGCACGGTCTGGGCCGAGGTCCGGCCCGGCGCGGGGCGCGAGGCTGCGGCCTTGGGGGCGGCGGTGCCGGTGCAGCCTTTGCGGGTGATCCTGCGGGGGTTGCCTCTGGGCCATGACCTGCGGCCCGTGGCGGGGATGCGGTTCCGGGACGGGGCGCGGGCCTTTCGCGTGCTGGCGGTGACGGAGGCGGATGCGGGCGGGCGCTATCTGACCTGCGCCTGCGAGGAGGTTTCGGGATGAGCTATGGGCTGGCTGGGGCGGTGCAGGCGGCGGTGCATGGCGCGCTGCTGGCGGCGGGCGATCTGGCGGGGGTGCCGGTGCTGGATGCCGTGCCGCCGGGTGGGGCTGCAGGGACCTTCGTCCTGATCGGGGCCGAGGAGGTGCGCGATGCCTCTGACGCCACGGGGGCGGGGGCGGAGCATCGGGTGGAGATTTCGGTGCTGTCGGACGCGGCGGGGTTTCAGGCGGCGAAGGGCGTGGCGGCGGCGGTCTGCGTGGCGATGGAGGGCCTCGCCCTGCCGGGGCCGGGGCGGGTGGTTGGCGCGCGGTTTCAGCGGGCGGTGGCGAAACGGTCGGAGGATGGCGCGGAGCGGCGGATCACTCTGGTCTTTCGGGTGCGGGTAGAGGCGTGAGGAGCGTGTGATGGCGGTGCAGAACGGCAAGGACGTGCTGGTGAAGGTGGATCTGACCGGGGACGGCCAGTTCGAGACGGTGGCGGGGCTGCGCGCGACGCGGATCAGCTTCAACGCCGAGACGGTGGATGTGACATCTCTGGAAAGCGCGGGGGGGTGGCGGGAGTTGCTGGCGGGCGCAGGCGTGCGGTCGGCGCAGGTGAGCGGCGCGGGCGTCTTTCGCGATGCGGCGACGGATGAACGGGCGCGGCAGATCTTCTTCGACGGGGAAATGCCGGAATTCCAGGTCATCATCCCCGATTTCGGAGTGGTGGAAGGGCCGTTCCAGATTTCCGCCATCGAATATGCCGGGAGTTACAATGGCGAGGCGACCTATGAGCTGACGCTGGCCTCGGCCGGGGCCCTGGCCTTTACGGCGCTGTGATGGCCAATCCTTTTGCGGGCGAGGTGGAGGTGGTGCTGGATGGCCGGCCCCATCTGGCGAAGCTGACGCTGGGGGCCTTGGCGGAGCTGGAGGCGGCGTTGGGCGAGGACAGCCTGATGGCGCTGGTGGCGCGGTTCGAGGCGGGGCGGTTTTCCACGCGGGATGTGCTGGCGCTGCTGGTGGCGGGGCTGCGCGGCGGCGGCTGGCAGGGGCGCGCGGCCGATCTGATGACGGTGGAGATCGGCGGCGGCCCGGTGGGGGCGGCGCGGGCGGCGGCAGAACTGCTGGCCCGCGCCTTTGCGGTGCCGGGCGAGGGGGCGTGATGGATTGGCCCGGATTGATGCGGGCGGGGATCGGGGGGTTGCGGCTGTTGCCCCGCGATTTCTGGGGTCTGACGCCTGCGGAATTGCGGGTGATGCTGGGGGTGGGGGCGGCGGCGGTGCCGCCCCTGTCGCGCGCGCGGCTGGCGGAACTGGCGGCGGCGTTTCCGGATGGGGAGAGCGGCGATGGAGCGGGACGATCTGGCGGAGCTGGAGGCGCGGCTGGACGGGGCAGTGCCGGTGACGGCGGCCTTTGAGCAGGAACTGACGCGGCTGAGCCAGACCATGCTGTTTACGGGGCGGGAGGTGGGAAGCCTGTCCTCGGCCCTGGGGAGCGGGCTGCGGCGGGCCTTTGACGGGGTGGTGTTCGACGGGATGCGGCTGTCGGATGCGCTGGGGCAGGTGGCGGAAAGCCTGTCGCGGTCTGTCTATGCGGTGGCGATGCGGCCGGTGCAGAACGCTCTGGGAGGGGCCTTGGCGGAGGGGATCAACGGGCTGTTGTCCGGGGTGATGGGTTTCGCCAAGGGCGGGGCTTTTGCGCAGGGCCGGGTGACGCCTTTCGCGCAGGGCGGGGTGGTCAGTTCGCCCACGGTCTTTCCCATGCGGGGCGGGATCGGGCTGATGGGCGAGGCGGGGCCGGAGGCGATTTTGCCCCTGGCGCGGGGCGCGGATGGGCGGCTGGGCGTGCAGGCGGGGGGCGGGGCGCGGCCCGTGTCGGTGGTGATGAACATCACGACGCCGGATGTGAAGGGGTTCGAGCGCAGCCAGAGCCAGATCGCGGCGCAGGCGGCGCGGGCGCTGGCGCGCGGGCAGCGGAACCGGTGAGGGGGTGGTGATGAGTTTCCATGAGGTGCGGTTTCCGGCCAATCTGAGTTTCGGATCGACGGGCGGGCCGGAGCGGCGGACGGAGATCGTCACGCTGGCCAACGGGTTTGAAGAGCGCAACACGCCCTGGGCGCAATCGCGGAGGCGTTATGATGCGGGGCTCGGGTTGCGGTCGCTGGACGATGTGGCGGCGCTGATCGCCTTTTTCGAGGCGCGGCGCGGGCAGCTTTACGGGTTTCGCTGGAAGGATTGGGCGGATTTCAAATCCTGCAAGCCTTCGGCGCGGGTGTCGGCGCTGGATCAGGTGCTGGGGGCGGGGGATGGGGCGGAGCGGGTCTTTGCCCTGGCCAAGACCTATGATCCCTTCGGCACGGCCTTCCGCCGCCCGATCCTGAAGCCGGTGGCGGGGACGGTGGTGGCGGCGGTGGGGGGGGATGCGAAGGTGGAGACGGTGGATTACGCGCTGGACCCTGTGGCGGGGTTGCTGACCTTTGCCGAGCCGCCGGATGTGGGGGCGGTGGTCACGGCGGGGTTTGAATTCGACGTGCCGGTGCGGTTCGACACGGACCGGATCGCGGTGTCGGTCGCGTCCTTTCAGGCGGGAGAGGTGCCATCGGTGCCGGTGGTGGAGGTGCGGCTGTGAGCGGTGCCGAGGCGCTGGCGGCGCATCTGGGGGAAGGCGTGGCGACGACCTGTCTCTGTTGGGCGGTGACGCGGCGGGATGGGGTGGAGATGGGGTTCACCGACCATGACCGCGATCTGGACTTCGAGGGATTCGCCTTCCGGGCGGGCACGGGGATGACGGCGCGGGCGCTGAGCCAGGTGGCGGGGCTGGCGGTGGACAATTCGGAGGCGGTGGGGGCGCTGTCGGATGCGGGGATATCCGAGGCCGATCTGCGCGCGGGGCGCTATGACGGGGCGGTGGTGCGGATGTGGCTGGTGAACTGGGCCGCGCCGGAGATGCGCAGCCTGCGCTTTCGCGGCACGCTGGGCGAGGTGGAGCAGAGGGGGCAGGCATTCCGGGTGGAGTTGCGGGGGCTGTCCGAGGTGCTGAACCGGCCGCTGGGGCGGGTGATCCGGTCGGGCTGCGATGCGGTGGTGGGGGATCGGCGCTGCGGTCTGGACCTGAACGCGGCGGCCCATACGGGGCGGTTCCGGCTGCAATCGGTGACGGAGGGGCGGCGTCTGGTTCTGGAGGCGGAGACGGCCTTTGCGCCGGGATGGTTCGAGGGGGGGCTGTGCCGGTTTCTGGACGGGGCGGCGGCGGGCCTGTCGGGGACGGTGAAGGCCGACCGGGCGGAGGGAGGTCTGCGGTTTGTGGAACTCTGGGAGGAGCCGGGGGCGCAGCCTGGGCCGGGAAGCGTGGTTTCGCTGGTGGTGGGCTGTGACGGGCGGGCGGAGACTTGTCGGCAGAAATTCCAGAATTTCAGGAATTTCCGTGGTTTCCCGCATGTACCGGATGAGGATTGGGTGACCGCTTCGCCAGCGCGCGAAGTGGCGGCGGGGGGCTGAGCATGACAGCGCGGGAAGGAATCGTCGCCGCGGCACGCGGCTGGATCGGCACGCCCTATGTGCATCAGGCGAGTTGCCGGGGCGCGGGGGCGGATTGCCTTGGCCTGTTGCGCGGGGTCTGGCGCGAGGTGCTGGGGGCGGAGCCGGAGGCGGTGCCGGCCTATACGGCGGACTGGTCGGAAGCGGGGGGGCGCGAGGATCTGCTGGCGGCGGCCCGGCGCTGGTTGCGGCCGAGCGAGGGCGTGGCGGCGGGGCAGGTTCTGCTGTTCCGGATGCGCGAAGGGGCGGTGGCCAAGCATCTGGGGATACAGGCCGGGACCGGGGCGGGGGCGAGTTTCGTACATGCCTATGCCGGGCATGGCGTGGTGGAAAGCCCGCTGTCGGAGCCCTGGGCGCGGCGGGTGGTGGCGCGGTTCGATTTTCCGTTGGGAGTGTGAGTTATGGCGACCTTGATCCTGGGCGCGGCGGGGGCCTTCATCGGTTCGGGCTTTGGCGGCACGGTGCTGGGCCTGTCGGGCGCGGTGATCGGGCGGGCGGTGGGCGCGACCATCGGGCGGGCCATCGACTCGCGTCTCATGGGGGCGGGGTCGGAGGCGGTGTCGGTGGAGACGGCGCGGCTGGACCGGCTCCGGGTGATGATATCGGGCGAGGGCGGGGCCTTGCCGGTGGTCTGGGGCCGGATGCGGGTGGGCGGGCAAGTGATCTGGTGTTCGCCCTTTACCGAGCATGTGACCCATAGCCAGAGCCAGAGCCAAAGCCAGACGCGCGGTGGCAAGGGCGGGTCGCGGTCCACCACCACGACGACGACGGTGACGAGCTACAGCTATAGCGTGAACCTGGCAGTGGCGCTGTGCGAGGGCGTGATCCAGGGCGTCGGGCGCATCTGGGCGGATGGGACGGAGGTGAACCCCGCCACGGTGACCCTGCGCGTCTATCCCGGTGACGAGGTGCAACTTCCCGATCCCAAGATCTCTGCGCTGGAGGGGGACGAGCAGGCGCCCGCCTATCGCGGCACGGCCTATGTGGTGTTCGAGGACCTGATGCTGGAGGCCTATGGCAACCGGGTGCCGCAATTCACCTTTGAGGTGCTGCGCGAGGCGCAGGGCGAGCTTGCGGCGCAGGTGGCGCCTTTTGCCCGCGCGGTGCGGGCGGTGGCGCTTATCCCGGGGACGGGGGAATATGCGCTGGCGACGGAGCGGGTGCTGCTGTCGGGTGGCGGCGGCGGGGTGACGGTCGCCAATCAGCACAGCGCGGCGGGACCCTGCGACATGGCGGTGTCGCTGGCGCAGATGCGGCGGGAATTGCCGGACCTGGGTGCGGTGTCGGTGGTGGTGTCCTGGTTCGGCGACGATCTGCGCTGCGGGCAGTGCAAGGTGAAGCCCAAGGTCGAGACGCGGGGCCATGACGGCACGCGGATGCCGTGGCGGGCGGGGGGCATCTCGCGGGCGGAGGCCGAGGTCCTGGCGCAGGAGGCGGGGAAGTCGATCTATGGCGGCACGCCGGCAGATGGCGCGGTGATCGAGGCGATCAGGGCGATCCGGGCGGGCGGGCAGGCGGTGATGTTCTATCCCTTCCTGTTGATGGAGCAATTGGCGGGCAATGCCCTGCCCGACCCCTATAGCGGGGCGCTGGGGCAGCCGGTGCGGCCCTGGCGGGGGCGGATCACGCTGTCTGTCGCGCCGGGGCGGGCGGGATCGCCTGACGGGACGGCGGCGGCAGTGGCGCAGGTGGCGGCCTGTTTCGGCCAGGCGATGCCGGGGCATTTCACGCGGGAAGGGGGCGCGGTGATTTATTCCGGCCCCCCCGATGACTGGGGCCTGCGCCGGATGATCCTGCATTATGCGCATCTCTGTGTGCTGGCGGGTGGGGTGGAGGCCTTCTGCATCGGATCGGAACTGCGCGGGCTGACGCAGATCCGGGGGCCGGGGCACAGCTTTCCGGCCGTGGCGGCGCTTGCCACGCTGGCGGGGGAGGTGCGGGCAATCCTCGGGCCTGGGGCGAAGATCAGCTATGCGGCGGATTGGAGCGAGTATTCCGGCTTTGCCCGCGACGGGAACCGGTATTTCCATCTGGATGATCTCTGGGCGCATCCGGCTGTCGATTTCATCGGGATCGACAATTACATGCCGCTGTCGGACTGGCGCGAGGGTGAAGAGCGGGCGGATGCGGACTGGCCGGGGGTGCATGACCTTGGCTATCTGCGCGCCAATGTGGCGGGGGGCGAGGGGTTCGACTGGTACTATGCCTCGGACGAAGGGGTGGCGGCGCAGCGGCGCGAGCCGATCACGGATGGGGAGCATGGCGAGCCCTGGATCTGGCGGGTGAAGGATCTGAAGAGCTGGTGGAGCCTGCCGCATCATCCCCGCATCGACGGGGTGCGGCTGGAGCAGGCCACGGGCTGGGTGCCGATGTCGAAACCGATCCGATTCACCGAATATGGGTGCCCGGCAATCGACCGGGGGACGAACCAGCCCAATCTGTTCTTCGATCCGGCCTCGTCGGAATCGGCGGTGCCGCGGGGATCGAGCGGGCAGCGCGATGACCTGATCCAGATGCAATATGTGCGCGCCTTCACTGCCCATTGGGCAGAGGCGGCGGCCAATCCGATATCGCCTCTTTATGGCGGGCGGATGGTGGACATGGATCATGCCTATCTCTGGGCCTGGGATGCGCGGCCCTATCCGGCCTTTCCCCTGCGCGGCGAGGTCTGGACGGATGGGCCGAATTACCAGCGGGGGCATTGGCTGAACGGGCGGGCGACGGCGCAGCCTCTTGAGGCGGTGATCTGCGAGATCGTGGAGCGCGCCGGTCTGGAGATGCCGGATGTCGGGGGGATGCAGGGCCTGTTGCGCGGCTATGCGCTGACCGAGACGGGGACGGCGCGGTCGGCTTTGCAACCTTTGCTGTTGGCCGGCGGGGTGGATGCGCTGGAGCGCGCGGGGCGGATGCGGTTCCTGTCGCGCGGGGCGCGGGTGGCGGCGGTTCTGGACGCGGCGGCGCTGGTGGCGGGCGAGGCGGGCGACCTGATCCGGCGGCGGGCGGCGGAGGCCGAGGGGACGGCGCGGTTGCGGCTGACCCATGCGGATGCGGAGGGGGATTATCAGCGGCTGGTGGTCGAGGCGAAGCGGCCGGGGGAGGAGGCGGTCTCGGCCATGGAGCAGGAGACGCCGGTTGCGCTTTTGCCCGAGGAGGCGCGGCGGCTGGCGGAGCGCTGGCTGTCGGAGTTGCGGGTGGGGCGCGAGGTGGCGGAGTTCACGCTGCCCCGGTCGCGGATCGGGCTGGGCGTTGGGGATGTGGTGGCGCTGGAGGGGCAGCGCTGGCGGATCGACCGGATGGAACAGGGCGAGGCCTTGCAGGTGGAGGCGGTGCGGGTGGAGCGCGGCGTCTATCTGCCCGGCCCGGATGGCGGCCTGCAAAGCCGGATCGCGCCTTTCGTGCCTGCGGTGCCGGTGGAGCCGGTCTTTCTGGACCTGCCGCTGATGGCGGGGGATGAGGTGGCCCATGCGCCGCATCTGGCGGTGGCGGCAGCGCCCTGGCCGGGGCGGGTGGCGGTCTGGTCTCCGGGGGATGGGGAGAGCTTTGCACTCAATTCCGTGCTGGGGGCGGCGGCGGTGATGGGGGAGAGCCAGAATGCCCTGGCGGCGGCACGCGGCGGGCTTTGGGATCGGGGGGAGCCGCTGGTGGTGCGCTTTGCGGCCGGGGCCGTGGAGGCGCGGGCCGAAGAGGCGGTGCTGAACGGGGCCAATCTTGCGGCGATCGGCGATGGGCGGGCGGATGGCTGGGAGTTGTTCCAGTTCGCCGGGGCGGAGCTGGTGGGGCCGCAAAGCTGGGCCTTGACGATGCGGCTGCGCGGGCAGGCAGGGACGGAAGGGGCGATGCCGGCCTTCTGGCCTGCGGGCAGCCGGGTGGTGCTGATGACGGGGGCGGTGGCGCAACTGTCGCTGCCTTTGTCTGCGCGGGGGTTGGAGCGGGTCTGGCGCGTGGGGGCAGCGGCGCGCGGGGTGGAGGATGCCGATGTGGTGGAGCGGCGGCTGGCCTTTGCCGGGCTGGGCCTGCGGCCCTATGCGGTGGCGCATCTGCGGGCCGAGGCGGTGGCGGGCGGGGTGCGGCTGACCTGGATCCGGCGGACGCGGATCGACGGGGATAGCTGGGAGTCGGTCGAGGTGCCGCTGGGGGAGGAGCGGGAGGCCTATCTGGTGGAGGTGCGGCAGGGGGCTGCGGTGCTGCGGCGGGTGGAAGTGACGGTGGCGGAATGGGTCTATCCGGCGGCTTGGCGGGCGGCGGATGGGCCGGTGGAGGTGGCGGTGGCGCAGCTTTCGGCGCGGTTCGGGGCGGGACCGGTTCGGCGGATCGCGCTCTGATGCGGCGGGTGCTGATCGGGGATGTGCTGGCGCTGGCGGCGTATCTGCGCGCTGGTCATCACGCGCAGGCGGAGCGGGTGCTGGCCGAGGCCCATGCGGCGCATCGCTATGCGCGGCGGTTCGGGCGGGGGCATCCGGTCTGGGGCAATGGCAGCGTGATGGCGCGGCTGGGACCGGGGCGGTTGCCGGTCGCGCTGGACGCCCCGGCCCTGCTGGCGATGGGGGCGGCCTGTGCGGCGCTGGCGCGGTGGAAGCTTAGACCATGGTTGGCCTGTCCAGCGCCGTGTCTATATGATATGCGGGTGTTTCGATATGGAGGGCGCGTCATGGCCGAAGTGAAGGCGAAAGTCACCACGGTTGATCCGGTCTGGTCGCGGGTCTGCGACGAGGCGCGGGAGGCGATTGCGTCCGAGCCGCTGCTGGGTGGGCTGATCCATTCGAGCCTTCTGCACCATTCCAGCATGGAACGGGCGCTGGCCTATCGGTTTTCGCTGAAGCTGGCCTCGGGCGAGATGAGCGAGCAGATCCTGCGCGAGATCGCGGATCGCGCCTATGACAGCGACCCGGAACTGGGTGCGGCGGCGCGGGCGGACCTGATGGCGGTCTATGACCGCGACCCGGCCTGCCACCGGTTCATCCAGCCGATCCTGTTCTTCAAGGGATATCAGGCGGTGCAGGCCTATCGCATCGGCCATTGGCTGTGGATGCAGGGGCGCAAGGACCTTGCCTATTTCGTGCAGATGCGGGTTTCGGAAGTGTTCGGCGTGGATATCCACCCGGCGGCGCGGGTGGGCAAGGGGCTGATGATCGACCATGCCCATTCCATCGTGATCGGCGAGACGGCGGTGGTCGGCGACAATGTGTCGATGCTGCATTCCGTGACGCTGGGCGGGACGGGCAAAGAGGATGGCGACCGGCATCCCAAGATCGGCAATGGCGTGCTGATCGGGGCAGGGGCGAAGGTGTTGGGCAATATCACCATCGGCAACTGCTCGCGCATCGCGGCGGGGTCGGTGGTGTTGCAGGACATCCCGCCGATGAAGACGGTGGCGGGTGTTCCGGCCAAGATCGTGGGCGAGGCGGGCTGTTCGCAACCTGCCGTGTCGATGGATCACAAGCTGACGGGCTGCGTGGACTGCGACTGACGGTTTCCGTCCCTGCGGCGCGGTTGACGCAATTTACGAAAAAGCCCCCGGAAGCCATTGCTTTCGGGGGCTTTTTCCTTTTCCGAAGCCGTCTCAGGCGAGCATGGCCATCGGGTTTTCCAGATTGTCCACGATAGCCTGCATCAATTGCGCGCCAAGCGCTCCGTCGATGACGCGGTGATCGACCGAGAGGGTCATGGACATGACCGTGGCCACGCCGATGCTGCCATCCTTCATCACCACCGGTTTCTTAAGGCCCGCGCCGACGGCGAGGATCGCGCCATGGGGCGGGTTGATGACGGCATCGAAATTCTCGATCCCCATCATGCCGAGGTTTGAGATGGCGAAGCTGCCGCCCTGATATTCATGGGGGGCGAGCTTCTTCGTCTTGGCGCGGGTGGCGAGGTCCTTCATTTCCGCCGAGAGGGTGGAGAGCGACTTCTGGTCGGCGTCCTTGAGGACGGGGGTGAAGAGGCCCCCTTCCACCGCGACGGCGACGGCCACGTCGGAAGGCTTCAGCTTCAGCATCCGGTCGCCCGCCCAGACGGCATTGGCATCCGGCACGGCCTGAAGCGCGAGCGCGCAGGCCTTGATGATGAAGTCATTGACCGAGAGCTTCACGCCACGGGTTTCAAGCTGCTTGTTGAGCTGTTCGCGGAAGGCCATCAGCGCATCCAGACGCACTTCACGCCGGAGGTAGAAATGCGGGATGGTCTGCTTGGCTTCGGTCAGGCGCGCCGCGATGGTGCGGCGCATGCCATCAAGCGGAACCTCGGTGAAGGTCCGGCCCTGATACATTTTCAGGACGGTTTCCGTGGCCGGGCCAGTGGGCATGGCTGCCGGGGCGGCGGCAGGGGCCGGGGCGGCCGGGGCCGCAGCCGGAGCCGCGGAAGCCGCCACGGGTTTCGCGCCTTCCACATCGGCCTTGACGATGCGGCCATGGGGGCCGGAGCCTTGCACCTTGGTCAGGTCCAGCCCCTTTTCCGCCGCGATGCGACGGGCGAGGGGGGAGGCGAAGACGCGGGTGCCTGCGACTTTGGGCGCGGCAGGGGCAGGGGCCGCCGCCGCAACCGGGGCCGCCACGGGTGCGGCGGCCGGGGCTGCTGTCTTGACCGGGGCCGGGGCGGCATCGGCGCTTTCGCCTTCCTCGACCAGCACGGCGATGGGGGTATTGACCTTCACGCCCGCCGTGCCTTCGGCGACGAGGATCTTGCCGATGATGCCTTCATCCACGGCCTCGAATTCCATCGTGGCCTTGTCGGTTTCGATCTCTGCGATGATCTGGCCGGATTTGACGGTGTCGCCCGTCTTGACCAGCCATTTCGCCAGCGTGCCTTCCTCCATTGTCGGAGAGAGGGCGGGCATCAGAATCTCGGTTGCCATGATCCCCTCCCTTACCGGTAGCAGACGGATTTGACCGCGGCGACCACTTCGGCGGTCGTCGTGAGCGCGAGCTTTTCGAGGTTCGCGGCATAGGGCATCGGCACGTCTTTCCCGGTGCAGTTCACCACCGGCGCGTCGAGATGATCGAAGGCCTTCTGCATGATGGTGGCGGCGATGTGGTTGCCGATGGAGCCGACGGGGAAGCCTTCCTCGACCGTGACGCAGCGGTTGGTCTTCATCACCGAGGCGAGGACCGTGTCATAGTCGATGGGGCGCAGGGTGCGGAGGTTGATGACCTCGGCGCTGATGCCGTCTTTCGCCAGGTCATCGGCGGCCTGAAGCGCATAGGTCAGGCCGATGCCGAAGGAGACGATGGTGACATCGCTGCCTGCGCGCAGGATGGAGGCCTTGCCGAAGGGGATGGTGAAATCGCCCTCGGCCGGAACCTCGAACGAACGCCCGTAGAGGATTTCGTTTTCCAGGAAGATCACGGGGTTCGGATCGCGGATCGCGGATTTCAGCAGGCCCTTCGCATCGGCGGCGGAATAGGGCATGGCGACCTTGATGCCGGGAATGGCGGCATACCAGGCGGCGTAGTCCTGGCTGTGCTGGGCCGCCACGCGGGCGGCGGCGCCGTTCGGGCCGCGGAAGACGATGGGCGAGCCCATCTGGCCGCCGGACATGTAGAGCGTCTTGGCGGCGGAGTTGATGATGTGGTCGATGGCCTGCATGGCGAAGTTGAAGGTCATGAATTCCACGATGGGGCGAAGGCCGCCCCAGCTTGCGCCGACCGCGATGCCGGCAAAGCCGTGTTCGGTGATGGGCGTATCCACCACGCGCTTGGCGCCGAATTCATCCAAGAGACCTTGAGAAATCTTGTAGGCGCCCTGATATTCGCCGACCTCTTCGCCCATCAGGAAGACGGAAGGATCGGCGCGCATCTCTTCGGCCATGGCTTCGCGCAGGGCTTCGCGGACAGTCATGGTCTTGGTCGGCACGCCTTCGGGCAGGTCGGAATGGGGCCAGCCTTGGGCGGCCTGCGGTGCGGCGACCGGGGCGGGGGCTGCGGCCTGGGCGGCCACGGGCGCGGCGGGGGCTGCGGCGGCGGTGGCAGCCGGGGCAGGGGCGGCGTCGGCGGATTCGCCTTCCTCCACCAGCACGGCGATGGGCGTGTTGACCTTTACCGAGGCCGTGCCTTCGGCGACCAGCAGCTTGCCGATGATGCCTTCATCGACGGCTTCGAATTCCATCGTGGCCTTGTCGGTTTCGATCTCGGCGATGATCTGGCCGGATTTGACGGTGTCGCCTTCCTTGACCAGCCATTTGGCCAGGGTGCCTTCCTCCATCGTCGGGGAAAGCGCGGGCATGAGTACTTGCGTTGCCATCTGTCGTTCCCCCCTTACGCGTAGATATCCGTCCAGAGCTCCTCCAGCGGGGGCTCCGGGCTGTCTTTGGCGAATTCGGCGCTTTCGTTGACGAGCGCCTTGATCTCCTTGTCGATGGCCTTCAGGTCGTCATCCGAGGCGAGACCGCCCTGCAAGAGGAGGTCGCGCACATGTTCGATGGCGTCCTTTTCGGAGCGCATCTTTTCCACCTCTTCCCTCGTGCGATACTTGGCCGGGTCGGACATGGAATGGCCGCGATAGCGGTAGGTCATCATTTCAAGGATATAGGGGCCGTTGCCGGCGCGGCAGTGCGCGACGGCCTTTTCGCCGGCGGCCTTGACTGCAAGAACATCCATCCCGTCCACCTGTTCGCCGGGGATGCCATAGGCGAGGCCGCGGCCGAAGAGGGTGGTGGATTTGGTGGACCGTTTCACGCTGGTCCCCATCGCATATTGGTTGTTCTCGATCACGAAGATCACGGGAAGCGACCAGAGTTCGGCCATGTTGTAGGTCTCGTAGACCTGGCCCTGGTTGGCGGCGCCGTCGCCGAAATAGGCGAAGGTGACGTTGTCATTGCCCAGATACCTGTCGGCGAAGGCGAGGCCCGCCCCCAGCGGGACCTGCGCGCCCACGATCCCGTGGCCGCCGTAGAAGTGGCGCTCCTTCGAGAACATGTGCATGGAGCCGCCCTTGCCCTTGGAATAGCCGCCGATGCGGCCCGTGAGTTCGGCCATCACGCCCTTGGCATCCATGCCGCAGGCCAGCATGTGGCCATGGTCGCGGTAAGAGGTGATGCGCTTGTCGCCTTCCTTCGTCGCGGCTTCGAGGCCGACGACCACGGCTTCCTGCCCGATATAGAGGTGGCAGAAACCGCCGATCAGGCCCATGCCGTAAAGCTGACCCGCCTTCTCCTCGAAGCGGCGGATGAGAAGCATCTCGCGGTAGTATTTCAGAAGATCGTCCTTCGACACGTTCGGTCGATCGGCTGGCTTCTTCGCGGCCATCGGCGGTGTCCTCCCCTGGCAGGCTGCAAAAGTAGTTCAACGTTAAACGACCTATACGATATCGGGGAATGCTGGGTCAAAGCAAAAACGCCGCCCGGAAAAGGGGGCGGCGCATGGCTGCCATGCAGCGGAGGAAAGGGTGGGAAGGGGGGGTTACTGGATCACGATCTCATCGGCGCGGACATAGCCCAGCACGCTGCGGGCCTGTTCGTCGAGGAGGTCGATGTCGAGATAATCGTCGGAAAGGCGCTGGGTGCGGTTCTGCATGTCGGCCAGTTCGGCGGCGAGCCGGTCGCGTTCCGCCTTGAGCACCTCGGCCTCTGCGGCGATTTCGACCTGGCGAAACACGCCATAATCCCCCTGCACGGCGGCAAAGGTGAAATAGCTGCCCAGCGTGAATGCCATCAGCACATAGACCATGGCGCCAAGGGAGGGGCGGTTGGAAGTCTGGTTCATCTGCTCTCGCCATCATTCGCCCCTCTGTCGGGGACGCTTTGGGGATAATGGATCACAAAGACCGCCGCAGACCAAGAGCGAGGGGCCGACGGGCCGCCGACGGAGGCGCATCTGGGGCATCCGTGCCACAGCCCGGCAGGGTGCCGGGCCGTGGAGGAAGGCGGTCAGCCCGCGACGGAGGCGGACCAGATTCCTTCAATCGCGGCGGCAAGGGTGGCGTTGAAGGCGGTATCGGATTGCTGCGCGCTGAGCCCTTCGGTCAGGGCGCGGCTGAAGCTGGCGATGACGCCCGTGTTGCGCGCCAGGATGGCATTGGCCGCATCGCGTGCATGCCCGCCCGACAGGGCCACGACGCGCAGCACGCGGGGGTGTTTGACCAGCGGCAGATAGAAATTGTCCACCGTGGGAAGGGAAAGCTTGAGCATCACCTGCCGGTCCTGCGGCAGGGCATCCAGTGCCGCGATCAGGGCATCGCGGAGAATCGCCTCGGCCTCGGCCTTGTCGGGGATCGAGATGGTGACTTCGGGTTCCAGGATCGGCATCAGCCCGGCGTCGATGACCTGATGGCCAAGGGCGACCTGCTGGGCAACGATCGCCTCGATCCCTTTCGGGTTCGCGGCGCTGATGACCGACCGTTCCTTGGTGCCGAAGATTCCCGCCGCCACGGCCCGCGCCAGCAGCGCCTCCAGCCCCGGAATCGGTTTCATCAGTTGCACGCCGTCGGCCTCTGCCTCCAGCCCCTTGTCGATCTTGAGGAAGGGGACGACGCCGCGCTTCTGCCACAGGAAGGTGGCTGTGGGGATGCCTTCGACCATCCGGTCCATCGTCTGTTCGAAGAGGATCGCCCCGATCACCTTTTCGCCGGTGAAGGCGGGCGAGGTCATGATGCGGGCGCGCATGGCATGCATCAGGTCGAACATTTCGGCTTCGGTCGTCCAGGCGTCTTCGGCGATGCCGTATTGGCGCAGGGCCTTGGGGGTGGAGCCGCCGGACTGGTCGAGCGCGGCGATGAAGCCATGTCCTTCGCGCATTTTTGCGGTCATTGCGGCGGTGGTCATGGCTTTCTCCCTGTGAACTGCGTTGATCCCGCACATATCGCAGGCCCTGCCGGGCCCGCAATGCAGTTAGCGCCAACGTTGGGGCGGTTTTTCCCGCCGTGCCGCGCGTCAGCCCATCAGGGCCGCGACGCCGGGCAGTTCCTTGCCTTCCATCCATTCGAGGAAGGCGCCCCCGGCGGTGGAAATGAAGGTGAAGCTGTCGGCAGCGCCTGCGGCGTTGAGGGCGGCGACGGTGTCGCCCCCGCCCGCGACCGAGACGAGCTTGCCTGCCTGCGTCAGGCGGGCGGCGGCCTGTGCCGCGGCATTGGTGGCGGTGTCGAAGGGCTTGATCTCGAACGCGCCGAGGGGGCCGTTCCAGATCAGGGTCTTTGCGGACTCGAAGACTGCGGTCAGGGCGGCGACGGTTGCGGGGCCTGCGTCAAGGATCATCGCATCGGCCGGGCAGGCGGTGGCGGCGACGGTTTCGCTGGCGGCGCCTGCCTTGAATTCGCGGGCGACGACCACATCCACGGGCAGGTGGATGGTGCAGCCTGCCGCCTTGGCCTTGTGCAGGATTTCGCGGGCGGTATCGGCCATGTCGCGTTCGGCGAGGGATTTGCCGACTTCGATGCCTTGCGCCACGAGGAAGGTGTTGGCCATGCCGCCGCCGATCACCAGATGATCGACCTTGGTCACGAGGTTGCCGAGCAGGTCCAGCTTGGTGGAGACCTTGGCACCGCCGACCACGGCGACGACGGGGCGGACGGGCGTGCCGAGCGCTGCTTCGAGGGCCTTGAGTTCCGCCTCCATCAGGCGGCCAGCGGCGGCGGGGCGCAGATGGGCGAGGCCCGCCGTGGAGGCATGGGCGCGGTGCGCGGCGGAGAAGGCATCGTTCACATAGATGTCGCCGAGCGCGGCCATGGCTTCGGCCAGTGCGGGATCGTTCTTTTCCTCGCCGGCGTGGAAACGGGTGTTTTCCAGCAGCACGACCTCGCCCGGACCGGCGGCGGCGATGGCGTCCCTTGCGGCATCGCCCACGCAATCCGCACCGAAGACGACCTTGCGGCCAAGCGCGGATTCAAGCGCGGGCTGGACGTGGCGCAGGCTCATCTCCGGGACGACCTTGCCCTTGGGCCGGTCGAAATGGGCGAGCAGGACGGGTTTGCCGCCGCGGGCGATGATGTCTTCGACAGTGGGGACGATCTTTTCGATCCGCGTGGCGTCGGTGACGCGGCCATCCTCCATCGGCACGTTGATATCCACGCGCAGGAGCACGGTCTTGCCCGCCAGCGCCACGTCGTCGAGCGTCTTCCAGCCCATGATTGCCTCCGTCATCGGGTCCTGCCCCTCTTTCCGTTGCTTCGGCCCGGTCGTCAACCGTGCCGCAGGCGGGAATCGCCATTCGCCCTTTCCTTGCCGCCCCGGCGCCATTAGGTTCCCGGCCAGACAAAACCGGAAGGAAAGCCCTATGGCCGAGATCAAGGATCCCGAGAACACGATCATCCTCACGCTGAAGGACGGCGAGGTGGTGATCGAGCTTCTTACCGATATCGCCCCCAAACATTGCGAGCGCATGAAGGTTCTGGCCCGCGAGAAGGCCTATGACAACGTGGCCTTCCATCGGGTCATCGACGGCTTCATGGCGCAGACGGGCGATGTGGAGAACGGGAATATGGAGAAGGATTTCAACCTGCGCCGGGCTGGCACGGGCGGGTCTGCCCATCCTGACCTTCCGGCCGAGTTCAGCCGCATCCCGCATGATCGCGGCACGCTGGGCGCGGCGCGGTCGGCCAATCCGAATTCGGCCAACAGCCAGTTCTTCATCAACTTTACCGACAACCATTTCCTGAACGGGCAATACACGGTCTATGGCCGGGTGATCTCGGGCATGGCGCATGTGGACAAGATCACGCGGGGCGAGCCGCCGGCAAATCCCGATCGCATGGTGACGGTGCGGGTGGCTGCCGATGTCCTCTGATCGTTTCATCGTCGCGGGGTTTTTCGCCCTTGGTCTGGCCGCGATTGGCGGCTTTGCCCTGTCGCAGAGCGCCGAGGCGCAGGATGTGGTCGATGGTCCGGGCCCGAATCTGGTGATCGAGGTGGCCGGGTCCACCACGGGAACCATCGTCATCGACATGGCGTCGGACGTGGCACCGAACCATGTGGCGCAGATCACGGCGCTGGCCAAGGAAGGGGCCTATGATGGCGTCGTCTTCCATCGGGTGATCGACGGGTTCATGGCGCAGACGGGCGATGTGGAATTCGGCCGTCAGGGCGGTGACATGTCGATGGCGGGGATGGGCGGATCGGCCATGCCCGACCTTGCGGCGGAGTTTTCCTCCGTCAGCTTTGACCGGGGCGTGGTGGGCATGGCGCGGTCGATGGACCCGAACAGCGCCAACAGCCAGTTCTTCATAATGTTCGCCCCCGCGCCGCATCTGGACGGGCAATACACCGTCGTCGGGCGTGTCGTGTCGGGGATGGAGGTGGTCGATGCCATCAAGAAGGGCGATCAGGCCGCCAACGGGGCGGTGGATGCGCCGGATTACATGGCCAGCGTGACCGTCGTCGAATAGGGCGCTTGCCTGCGGGAAAAGCAAAAGGCCCTGCCGATGGCAGGGCCTTTATCATTGGTGCGGGCGGATCAGCCGCGGGCGCGACGGCCGCCGCGGCGGCCGCTGGCGGCCTGCGAGGCGGCGGCGGAGGCTTCGGCAAAGCTCATCCCGCCTTCGACGGCCTCCAGCACCTTGGCGAAGCGGATCCATTCGCCGCCATTCGGATCGTGGTTCATCAGGAAGTTGGCGGCGCGGATCGCCTCCATCTCTTGCTGGCGGACGGGGTTCATGATGGCCGAGGTCATGCCCGCGCCGATGGCCATCGGCAGGAAGGCCCCGTTGATGCCATGGCGGTGGGGCAGACCGAAGGAGATGTTGGAGGCGCCGCAGGTGGTGTTCACGCCAAGCTCATCGCGCAGGCGGCGGACGAGGGCGAAGACCTGCTGACCGGCCGAGGCCATGGCGCCCACGGGCATGACCAGCGGATCGACCACGATGTCATGCGCCGGGATGCCATGGTCGGCGGCGCGTTCTACGATCTTCTTGGCCACGGCGAAGCGGACATCGGGATCGGGCGAGATGCCGGTATCATCGTTCGAGATGGCGACGACGGGGACGTTGTACTTCTTGACCAGCGGCAGGACGAGTTCCAGACGCTCTTCCTCGCCGGTGACGGAGTTCAGGAGGGGGCGGCCTTCGCAGGCGGCGAGGCCCGCTTCCAGCGCGGCGGGAACCGAGCTGTCGATGCAGAGCGGCACGTCGACCGTCTGTTGCACGATTTCGATGAGGGCCTTCATCAGCGGGGGTTCGACAAAGTTGTTGTCGGCATAGCGCGGGTCTTCGGCCATCTTGTTGGTGAAGACCGCGCCGGAGTTCACGTCCAGCACCGTCGCCCCGCAGGCGACCTGTTCCAGCGCGTCCTTGATGACGGTTTCGTAATTCCCCGCCTCCAGTTCGGCGGCGAGTTTCTTGCGGCCCGTCGGGTTGATGCGTTCGCCGATCACGCAGAACGGTTCATCGAAGCCGATGATCACGGTTTTCGTTTTTGATTCCAGAACGGTACGGGTCATCGTTGAACCTTTTCTCAGGCGTTTGCGGGGCGGCCGGAGGCGCCGCCGTTTTCAGTTGTCCAGGTGGCATTGGTCTTGATGCCGCCGAGGGGGAAGAAGTGGACGGATTCGATCCCGAAATCGGGGTTCTTCGCCTTGTGCGCGGCCAGCGCCGCCACGAATTCGGTGGGTTCGTAGGGAAGAAGAAGTTTCGTCACGTCCATCGCGCGCTTCTGGAGAACCCGAAGCGACGGGCCGACGCCACAGGCGATGGCGAATTTGATGAGGGTCTGGAGTTTCGCGGGGCCTGCCACGCCGATATGCACCGGCAGCGCGATCCCCTCGGCCTTCAGCCGATCCACCCAGGCGATGACGGGTTCGGCCTCGAAGCAGAACTGGGTTGCCATGGCCATCTTGGCATCCGTGCGTTCGGCGAAGGCGGATTTCCAGCGCGCGGCCTCCATCACCATCTTGTCCGATCCGTCGGGGTCGATGTCCTTGTTGCCTTCGGGATGGCCCGCGACATGGAGCCGTTCGAAGCCGTCGAAGGCCCCCGATTCAAGGAGTTGCATGGAGGTGTGGAAGTCGCCCACCGGTTGCGACACGCCGCCGGCAAGGATCAGGCCCTGTTTCACATCCGCCTCGCCCTTGTAGCGGGCGACCCAATCCTGGAGCGTGGCCTTGTCCTTGATGATGCGGGCCGGGAAATGCGGCATCACCGGGAAACCTTCGGCATTCAGCCGCCGCGCCGTGGCCACCATGTCTTCGATGTCCGTGCCGTCGATATGGGCGATATAGACGCGGGTGCCTGCGGGCAGGATGTCGCGGAAGTTTTCCACCTTTTCGGCGGTGCGGGGCATCACCTCGATGGAAAAGCCCTTGAGGAAGGCTTCCAGTTCGGCGGTGCTGTCGGAGGCGGGGGCGGCGGCCTCGCGGCGGAAGTTGAACAGGGCCATCAGGCTCTCCCTCAGGGTCATGGGCATCGGGGGCGGGTCAGGCTTTCGCCCAACCCTCGGAATCGATCAGCGCCTTGAGGCGCGCAGTGTCATATTCGGCTTCAAGGCGGGCGGCTTCGGACTTGGCGATGTCATCCTGATCGCCTTCCACCTCATAGGGGGCGGCTTTGCGCCATTCGGCAAGGTAGCTGTCGGTATCGCGGGCGCCGACCTTCATGGCGCAGCGGTCGATGGCCTGTTCGAAGCGTTCGGTCAGTTGAACCTTGGCGCCCCGGCGGCCCTTGCCCACGATGACCTGGGCGGGAATGTCGCGCCAATAGACGATGGTGACTTCGGGCATTCGATTCCCTCGCGGTTGCTGACCCTGTTGATAGCGCCGATCCCCGACAGCCGATGTCGGTTTTCGACATGGTGCGCGCGGAAGGCGACCCCGGCCTCCGGCAGGGCGGAGGTAGCGCAAATGCGCCACGCTGGCGATGCTGGACGGGGGCGGGAGGCGTGAAAAGTTTTCATTCAAATGATGAGGTGAAACGAAAGCGGCATCGGCCTGTCACCTTCGCTTGCCTTGGGGGGCGAAAGGCGGCTACGATCAGAGCAACCACAGATGGAGGGCGGTGATGACGCCCGAGCGTCCCCAGGGGGCGGACGCGATCCCGCAGCGCATGGCTGTGCCCGAGGGCGCATTGCCTGCGGTTGAACCGTCAGCCTCCCATCCGCCGGGGGCGGGCGCGCTTTATGCGGCGCTCGACCTTGGCACGAACAGTTGCCGGATGCTGATTGCCCAGCCGAGGGGCAGTCAGTTTCAGGTCGTGGACAGTTTTTCCAAGACTGTCCAATTGGGCGTGGGGCTTGAAGCCTCGGGCCGCCTGTCGCGTGCGTCCATGGGGCGGACGGTGCAGGCGCTGCGCATCTGCCAGAAGAAGATCGAGAAGCACGGGGTGAAGCGGATGCGCCTCGTGGCGACGGAGGCGTGCCGCCGCGCGCGCAATGCCAAGGATTTCATCCGGCAGGTGCGGCGGGAGACCGGGCTTTCGCTGGAGATCATCGCGCCGGAGGAAGAGGCGCGGCTGGCGGTGATTTCCTGCGCGCCGCTGGTGAGCCCGCGGACGGAGCAATTGCTGGTCGTGGATATCGGCGGCGGGTCCACGGAACTTGTCTGGATCGACCTGTCGGGCGTGCCGCCGGAAGAGCGGGCGCGGTCGATCATGCGGCTGCATCGCGGGTTCCAGCCGCAGGGCGAACATGCGGCGCGGGTGGTGGACTGGATTTCCGTGCCGCTGGGCGTGGCGACGCTGAAGGACCAGTTCGGCGATGTCGAGGATGACGCGGCGCGATTCGCGCTGATGTCATGGTTCTTCGAGGAGAATCTGGCGAGTTTCTCGCCCTATAACGCGCAGCAGGCGCGGGACGGGTTCCAGATCATCGGAACCAGCGGGACGGTGACGACGGTCGCGGCGAGCTATCTGAACCTGCGCCGCTATGACCGGACGAAGGTGGACGGGTTGCAGATGACATCGGACCAGATTGATCTGGTGATCCGGGAGTATCTGCAACTCGGGCCCGAGGGACGGCGCACCGATCCGCGCATCGGGCGGGATCGCCATGCGCTGATCATGTCGGGGGCGGCTATCCTTCAGGCGCTGATGCGGATATGGCCGACGGATCGCCTGTCGGTGGCCGATCGCGGCCTGCGCGAGGGGCTGCTTTACGCACAGATGAGCGCGGATGGCGTTCTGGAGGACGGGCCTTACGCATGACGACGGGCAAGAACACATCGGGGCGCGGGCAGCGCGAATTGCGCGTGCGGGTCAAGACGGCGAAGGGGCGGAAGCTGTCTTCGACGCTCTGGCTGGAGCGGCAGTTGAACGATCCCTATGTCCAGCGGGCGAAGAAGGAAGGCTATCGCGGGCGCGCGGCCTTCAAGATCATCGAACTGGATGACAAGTACGGTTTCCTGAAGCCGGGGGCGCGGGTGGTGGATCTTGGCTGCGCGCCGGGCGGCTGGTGCCAGGTGGCGGTGGTGCGGGTTAATGCGCTGGGGCAGAACCCGAAGAAACCGGTGGGCACGGTCCTGGGCGTGGATCTTCAGGAGGTGGAGCCGATTCCGGGGGCGGAGCTGCACCAGCTCGACTTCCTGTCGGACGAGGCGGATGAAAAGGTGAAGGGCTGGCTGGGCGGTCGCGCCGATGTGGTGATGAGCGACATGGCCGCGGCGGCCTCGGGCCACAAGGCGACGGACCATCTGCGCATCGTGGCGCTGGTCGAGGCGGCGCTGGCCTTCGCCTTTGACGTGCTGGAGGATGGCGGGACCTTCGTGGCCAAGGTTCTGGCTGGCGGGGCCGAGAACGAGATGCAGTCGGTGCTGAAGCGGAATTTCCGCAAGGTTGCAAATGTGAAACCGCCGGCCTCGCGGTCGGACAGTTCCGAGAAGTTCGTGGTCGCGATGGGATATCGGGGCCGACAGGCCGAAGAGGGCGACGCCGAGGCATGAAAAAGGGGCGCCGTCAGCGCCCCCTGATGCCCCTGCGGGATCGGCGGTTTCCCGCTCAGCCGCCCCAATGGCGGACGGGACCGCAATCCATGTGAACGAAGTTCGAGCGGGAGTAGCGACCAACACCGCCAGAGGCGCAGGCCTCGGCCGCGCGGGCCATCTGGCTGACGGAGCGGGACTTCAGGCGCAGGTCGGCGGCCTGACCCTTCATGTGCAGCGAATTGCGGGCGACGCCGCGCGACTTGGACCGGAGCATGGCATTGGTCGCCGGGCTGCGATAGCCGGAGAGCAGCGTATAGGGTTCGGTCACATCCATCAGGCTATGGGCGGCGGCCATGATGTCGATGGTGCGGGCATCCATGTCGGTGCGGTCATTGGACCGCCAGTCGCGCATGAAGTGATTGATTTCCTTGAGAACTTCGGGGATGTACTCACCCTCGATCCAATAGATCGTGTCGATGCTTTCGCCGGTGCGGCCCGAATACATGCGGATGCGGCGGATATCGCCAGCCCCGCGCAGGAGGCCGAAAGCGTTGGAATAGGTTGGCGCTGCTGCCACGACAGTCGCCGCGAAGACACCCAGCAATCCCCGCCGCGTGACCCCAAGTCCGTTCGAATTTGTCATTCTGACGTTTGTCCCCGGTAAGTCGTCGCCGCCTTTTCAGAGCAGCTTTCGTGCCACTTATCCCCCAAGCGCAGGATGGTTATGGCACAGGTCGATTCGTCCCCCAAGTGCAGATTGGGGCGGTGTCGCCATTTCAGGGACAATCGGCAAATTTTTGCTGAACGCCATCTGCGCGCAGGGCGGAGGGGCGCCGGGGCGGCGGGCTTGTCGAATTCGGGACACGGATGCGAGATCGCCGCGATTTCAAGGCGGAACTTCATGGACTCCCCGGTTCGAATCGCACAAATTGCGGAAGAACAAGGACTTTGACGGATTTCGAGGAACGTGATGCTTTGCGATGGTACGGGTGGGAGGCAGGGCCGCAGGCTCGGGGCTGTGGTTCTTCTGTCCCTGACCCTGGGCCTGTCGCCGCTGGTCGGTCAGGCGGCCACATCGCCATTCGCGCAGGCCGTGGCCGTCGCGCTGTCCGAGGATGAGGCGCTGTCGGCCTATTACGCGTCGCGCGACTATCGCACGCTCTGGGCCGGGCCCGAGGATGCCGCCGCCCGTGCGGCCCTTTTTTCGGCATTGGACGGGGCCGCGGCCCATGGTCTGCCAACGGCGCGCTATGATGCGGCTGCGCTGCGCGCGGCCTTTGCCGCCGCCGTGACGGAGGGGGATCGCGGGCGTCTGGAAGTGCGCATGACGCGGGCCTTCCTCGCCTATGCCTCTGACGTGGCGACAGGTGTGCTGGACCCCGAAAAGGCCGATGCCGGCATTCATCGCACGGTGACGCGGCTTGATCCGTTGCGGCTTCTGGCGCGGGTGGAGGCGGGGGATGTGCAGGGTCTGCTGCGCGACCTGCCCCCGGACGCGCCGGAATATGCCCGCCTGATGAAGGAAAAGCTTCAGATCGAGGCGCAGATCGCGCGGGGCGGCTGGGGCGAGCCGCTGGCGATGGTGCCGCTTGCCGCCGGAGCCGAGGGCGCGGCGGTGGTGGCCCTGCGCGACCGTCTGGTCGCCATGGGATATCTGCGCCGTTCGGTGACAGCGGTCTATGACCGCGAGATGCAGGCCGCCGTGCAGCGGTTTCAACTGGATCACGGGCTGAGTGCCGATGGCACAGCCGATGAGGTGACGCTGGCGGAGATCAATGTCGCGCCCGAGGCGCGGGTGAAGTCGATCATCGTCGCGATGGAACGCCTGCGCTGGATGCATGACGTGGAGCGCGGCGCGCGGCATATCTGGGTGAACCTGCCCGATTTCACGGCCAAGATCGTGGATCATGGCAAGGTGACCTTCCAGACCCGTTCGGTCATCGGGAAGAATGTGCCGGATCAGCGCAGCCCGGAGTTTTCGGACGAGATGGATCACATGGTCATCAACCCGTCCTGGGGGGTGCCGCGGTCGATCATCGTGAAGGAATATCTGCCGCTCTTGCAGCGCAATCCGAATGCCGTGAGCCATCTTCAGGTGATCGACCGCAATGGTCACGTGGTGCCGCGCGGCGCGGTCAACTTTGCCGCCTATTCGGCGCGCAGCTTCCCCTTCGGCCTGCGTCAGCCGCCCTCGGATGGCAATGCGCTTGGGAAGGTGAAGTTCATGTTCCCCAATCCCTACAACATCTATCTGCACGACACGCCCGCGAAGGAACTGTTCGACCATGATGTCCGGGCCTATAGCCATGGCTGCATCCGGTTGGGCGATCCCTTCGATTTCGCCTATGCGCTGCTGGCGGCGCAGAGCGCCGATCCCAAGGCGCTGTTCCATGAGCATCTGGACAGCGACCGCGAGACGGTGGTGCGGTTCGACGAGAAACTGCCGGTCCATCTGGTCTATTTCACCGCATGGCCGACGGCCAAGGGCGAGATGACCTACCGGCGCGATGTCTATGGCCGTGACGCGCGGATCTTCGAGGCGCTGACCGAGGCCGGGGTGGCCTTGGGCGATGTTCAGGGGTAATCCCTTGGGCAGGATGCCCGACCGGAGACCCTGACCATGGCCCATACGATCCGAGACATCGCCGCAGCCCTTGGGGCCGAGGCGGCGGGCGACCTTGATCTTGTGGTCGAATGCGCGGCCGAGCCGTCGATGGCGGGGGTCGAGGCACTGGCCCTGGCGATGGATCCGAAATATGCGCCCGGCATCGCGCAGGGGCGGGCGCGGGCGGCGCTGCTTTGGCCGGGGGCGGATTGGCAGGGCCTTGGCCTGAAGGCCGCGATCTTTGCGCCGCGCGGACGGCTGGCCATGGCAGGGCTGAGCGTGTTGATGGACCGCGGCCCCGACATCGCCCCCGGCATTCATCCCATGACGGTGATCGACCCCGAGGCGGTGATCGGTGCAGGCGCGGCCATCGGCCCCTTCGTGACCATCGGCAAGGGGGCCGTGATCGGGCCGCGCGCGCGCATCGCATCGCATGTGTCGATTGCCGAGGGGGCGCGGATCGGGGCGGATGCGCTGATCCTTCAGGGGGCGCGGATCGGGGCGCGGGTCACGATCGGCGACCGCTTCATCTGCCAGCCCGGCGCGGTGGTGGGGGCGGATGGGTTTTCCTTCGTGACACCCGAGAAATCGGGGGTGGAGGAGATTCGCGAAACCCTGGGAGAGCGTGGCGAGATACGCGCGCAAAGCTGGACTCGCATCCATTCGCTGGGGGCCGTCACGCTGGGCGATGATGTGGAACTCGGGGCCAATGTCTGCATCGACCGGGGCACGATCCGCGATACCGTCATCGGATCGGGAACCAAGCTCGATAACCTTGTCCATGTCGGGCACAACGTGCAGGTGGGCCGGGATTGCCTGCTCTGCGGGCAGGTGGGCATCGCGGGATCGGCGCGGATCGGGGATCGGGTGGTGATGGGCGGCCAATGCGGGGTGAATGACAACATCTTTGTCGGCGATGACGTGATCGCCGGGGGGGCGACCAAGATCTTCACCAATGCGCCCGCCGGGCGGGTGCTGCTTGGCTATCCGGCGGTGAAGATGGAGACGCATGTGGAAATGCAGAAGGCGCTGCGCCGCCTGCCGCGGCTTGCCGCCCGCGTGGCCGAGATGGAGCGGATCGTGCTGCCGCCCCGGCCCGGCAAGAGCGGGGACGAGTAGGAGGTGGCGATGACGGTGCGCGAGAAGGTCATCGCGATCATCGCCGAGAAGGCGGTGCTGGATGCGTCGGATGTCACGCTGGACAGCAGCCTTGATGCGCTTGGGATGGATTCGCTGGCCATGGTCGAGGCGATCTTTGCGATGGAGGAGTGTTTCGACATCTCCATTCCATTCAATGCCAATGACCCCGAGGAGGGGCGGTTCGACATTTCCAGTGTCGGCAGCATCGTGGCGGCGGTCGAGGATCTGCTGGCGCAGAAGGTGACATGAGGCGGGTTGTCATCACCGGCGCGGGCACGGTGAATGCGCTAGCGCAGGATGTGCCGGGAACGCTTGCCGCCATGGCGGCGGGACGGGGCGCCATCGCGCCGCTTGCCGTTGCGGATGTGGACCGGCTTTCGGTGCGGATCGGGGCGGCTGTGCGCGGATGGGATGCGGGCGCGCATCTGACGCGGGCGCAACTGGCATCGACGGACCGTTTCGCGCAGTTCGCGCTGGTGGCGGCGGCGCAGGCGATGGCGCAATCGGGGCTGGAGGTCGACGCCGGGCTGGATGTCGGGGCGATCATCGGGACGGCGGGCGGCGGGCTGAGCACGTCGGATGCGGCCTATCGCGCGGTCTATGCCGAGGGGAAGAACCGCGTCGCCCCACTCACGGTGCCGAAGCTGATGCCCAATGCGGCGGCGGGCCAGCTTTCCATGGCGCATGGGCTGCGCGGACCGGTCTTTTCGCTGTCTTCCGCCTGCGCCAGTTCCAACCATTCCATCGCCCTGGCGTGCCAGCTCATCCGGGCGGGTATGGTGCGGGCCATGCTGGCGGGCGGGGCGGAGGCGATGCTCTGCTTCGGTGGCATCAAGGCCTGGGAGGGGTTGCGCGTGATGTCGGAGCGCGCCTGTCGCCCCTTCAGCCGGACGCGCGACGGGATGGTGCAGGGGGAAGGTGCGGCGGTCTTCGTGCTGGAAGAGCGCGCGGCGGCGCTGGCGCGCGGGGCGCCGATCCTTGCGGAAATCCTGGGGGTGGCGATGACGGCGGATGCAGGCGACCTGGTCGCGCCATCGCAGGCCGGTGCGGAAGGTGCGATGCGGGCGGCGCTGGCCGATGCGGGGCTGGAGCCTGCGGCCGTGGATTACATCAACGCCCATGGCACGGGTACGGCTGCGAATGACCGGACCGAGGCGGCGGCGATCCGCGCCGTCTTTGGCGCGGCGGTGCCGCCCGTCAGTTCCACCAAGGCCATGCATGGCCATGTCATGGGGGCGACAGGCGCGATCGAGCTTCTGGCCTGCCTGATGGCGCTGAACGACTCTGTCATCGCGCCGACGATCGGCTATGAGGAGGCTGATCCCGACTGCGATCTGGATGTGGTGCCGAATGTGGCGCGGCAGGGCGAGGTGCGGGTGGCGCTGTCCAACAGCTTTGCCTTCGGCGGGCTGAACGCGGTTCTGGTGGTTTCGCGCGGTTGAGCGCGCAGCAAAAAGGCGCGCGAGGAGGCCCCCGCGCGCCTTTCAAGTTTTCAGAGGTTCATTCCTGTGCTTCGGGCTCGGCGGCGCGGGTCGCGGCCACGGCTTCGAAACCGGCGGTGAAGCCGGCGAGCGAGATGTCCAGCGCCACGCTCTGATCCGGCGCGACGGCCGGGACGATGGTCATCACGGCCTTGCCGCCCTTGCGGAACGCGTCCACCTCTTCGGCGGTGAAGCCGACGCGGGCGACGCAACCCGCCTGCGAGCAGAAGGTGAAGGGATAGATCTTCGGCTGGGCATCATCGACGCCCAGGCGCAGACCGGCGGTCAGCAGCGTTTCAAGCGGAACGATGATCGTGGCACCGGCAGCCGCCTCGCCCCCTTCGGGAAGCGAGAACAGGCCGATCTCGGCGACCGAGGTGCCCTGACCATCCTGGAGAAGCTGGTAGAGCTGGCAGGGTTCGGTGCCGCTTTCCACCCGGACGCAACGCAGTTCCCAATCGTTGAAGGCCTCTTTCACATAGGAGGAGCCGGGGCCTTCCGCCGGTGCCTGGCCCATCGACAGCCCGTCGGCGGGAGCTTCGGCGGCCGCGCCTTCGGCAGGGGCTTCGGTGCTTTCCTGCGCCAGCGCCATGGAACCGCCGACTGCGGTAAGGCCAAGGGCCAGGGCGAGGGAAGCGGAACGGGGAAGGGAGAGCAATGACATCGGTCTGACCTCGTTTGGTTTGGCGGGGCCTTACCATGCGCGGGGGAGAGTGTCAGGCCCCAAATGCGTGATGGGCAAAGGCCAGCCGGGGCGCGAGGCGGCAATAGAAAAGGGCCGGTCACCCGGCCCTGATCTGTATCGTATTGTTTGCTCCCTGTCGGACTGGCCGACTTCATGACGGGACGCTAAGCGGGAATTCGCGGCCCGTCAACAGGGAATCTCAGCCGATCCGGGGCTGAAAACATTGGGGAATTCCTGTCCTTTCGGTCAAATCGGACCGCGCGGGTTGTGCGGTTCTGTGCCGGTTCAACCCCTGTTGAAAGGTCAGGGTCCGAGAGGCTGGAAAGCGGGCGCGAAGCATGTATCCTGCCGCCCGGATCGCCGTCCGGGCAGGGCAGGCGCAGGGCTGGGGGCAAAGAGAATGACGGATCAGGCGAGCATCTTCGTTGGGGGTGGTGGCGAGGGCTATGCGGTGCCGCAGCAGCTTTTGCTGAAATATGCCAATCGCCATGGCCTGATCGCCGGGGCGACGGGAACGGGCAAGACGGTGACGTTGCAGATCCTTGCGGAGGGCTTTTCCGCCGCCGGCGTGCCGGTCTTCATGGCCGATGTGAAGGGCGATCTGTCGGGGCTGGGGGCCGCAGGATCCGAGACGCACAAACTGCACGCGGCCTTCTCGGAACGGTCGGCACGGATCGGCCATGCCCTGACCTATCGCAGCTTTCCGGTCACCTTCTGGGACATGTTCGGCGAGCAGGGCCATCCGATCCGCGCGACGGTGGCCGAGATGGGGCCGTTGCTGCTGTCGCGGCTGCTGGAACTGACCGAGGCGCAGGAAGGCGTTCTGAACGTCGCCTTCCGCCTGGCGGATGAGGAAGGGCTGCCGCTTCTGGACATGAAGGACCTTCAGGCGCTGCTGGTCTTCATCGGCGAGAATTCCGAAACGATTTCCACGCGATATGGTCTGGTGGCAACTGCGTCGATCGGGGCGATCCAGCGGCGGCTTCTGGTTCTGGAGAACGAGGGGGGGGCAAAGTTCTTTGGCGAACCGGCGCTGGATCTGGCGGACCTGATGCTGCTGGATGCGAATGGGGCAGGGCGGGTGAACATCCTTGCGGCCGACCGTCTGATGAACAGTCCGCGGCTCTATGCGACCTTCCTGCTGTGGCTTCTGTCCGAACTGTTCGAAACCTTGCCCGAGGTGGGCGATCCGGAGAAGCCGAAGCTGGTCTTCTTCTTCGACGAGGCGCATCTGCTGTTCAACGATGCGCCCAAGGCGCTGGTTTCCAAGGTGGAACAGGTGGCGCGGCTGATCCGGTCCAAGGGGGTGGGGGTCTATTTCATCACCCAGAATCCGGCGGATGTGCCGGAGAATATCCTTGGCCAGTTGGGCAACCGCGTGCAGCACGCGCTGCGGGCCTTTACCGCGAAGGATCAGAAGGACCTGCGACTTGCGGCAGAGACCTATCGCCCCAACCCGCGCTTTGCGACAGAGGACGCGATCCGCGATGTCGGCACCGGTGAGGCGGTGACCTCGCTGCTGGAGAACAAGGGGATACCGGGCATCGTGGAGCGGACGCTTGTGCGCCCGCCGTCAAGCCAGCTTGGCCCGATCGACCCTGCGCTGCGGGCGCAACTGATGGTGCAGTCGCCGCTGAAGGGGAAATATGACGCGGTGGTGGACCGGGAAAGCGCCTATGAGAAGCTGCGCGCCCGGGCGGATGCGGCGGCGCGCGAGGCGGCGCAGGAAAGCGCCCCCCCCGCGCCTTCGCCCTGGGATCGCGGGGCAGCGACGGAAGAGGCGGCCGATGGCTATCGCCGCGCCCGGCGCTATGACGGGGATCGCGGCGAGGAGGCGGCCCCGCGGCGCAGTGGCAGCGCCTCCGGGCGCAGCGATTCCATCGGCACCGCCTTCGCCAAGAGCTTTGCTCGCCAGTTGGGCACCAAGACGGGGCAGGCCGTGGTGCGGGGCATTCTCGGGTCGTTGTTCCGCAGCCGCTAGCGCGGGGAACGGTCGATGGCCCGAAGCCGCAGGCGGGTGATGCGGTTCTCGCGCTTTTGCATCACTTCGAAGCGGAAGCCGTGGAAGATGAAGGCCTGCCCTTCGGCGGGGATCATCTGCGCCTCGTGGATCACAAGGCCCGCGATGGTGTTGGCCTCGTCATCCGGCAAGGTCCAATCCATCGCGCGGTTAAGGTCGCGGATCGTCATGGCCCCGTCCACGAGGTAATCGCCGCCATCGGTGGGGGTCAGGCCGCCATCCTTGGCGACGACGTCGAATTCATCGGTGATCTCGCCCACGATCTCTTCGAGGATGTCTTCCAGGGTGATGAGGCCCTGAAGGGCACCATATTCATCAACGACCAGCGCGAAATGGGTGCGCCGCTTGAGGAATTCGCGCATCTGTTCGTCGAGCGTGGTGGTTTCCGGGATGAAATAGGGTTTCATCGCCACCTTCACGATGTCGAGGTCGGAGAGGTTGCCGAGCCCGCCATCGCCATCGCCGCGCACCAGCCTGTCCACCTCGCGCAGCAGGTCCTTGGCGTGGATCACGCCGAGGATGTTGTCATCACTGTCACGAAAGATCGGCAGGCGCGTATGGGGGGAGGCCAGCGCCTGGGTGAGTATGCGTTCCGGGGGATCATCGGCGTTGATCATCTCGATCTGGCGGCGGTGGCGCATGATCTCGTCCACCGTGCGGTGGGTCAGGTCCAGCGCGCCAAGCAGCCGGTCGCGGGCATCCTTTTCCACCGCGCCTTCGGAATGGCCGAGCGCGATGGTGCCCGCGATCTCTTCCCGCATGGCGGTCAGGCGGCCGGCATCGTTGCCGGTCACGCCAAAGCCGCGCAGGATCAGCCGGACCACGGCCCGCACGACCGAGACGACCGGCGAAAAGATCAGGATGAGGACCCGGATCACCGGGGCGACACGGCTGGCCACCGGTTCGGGGAAGGTGATGGCCAGCGTCTTGGGCAGCACCTCGCCGAAGATCAGGACCAGCGCCGTCATCACCAGCGTGGCAAGGGCGACGCCGGATTCCCCGAACATCCGCACGAACAGAGCCGTTGCCAGAGAGGCCGAGAGGATGTTGACGATGTTGTTGCCCAGAAGCAGCGCACCGATCATGCGTTCGCTGTCTTCGGTCACCTTCATCGCCGTGGCCGCCCCGCGCGACCCCTTGTCGGCCTGGGCTTTCAGCTTGCCACGGGAGGCGGCTGTCAGCGCCGTCTCCGAACCCGAAAAGAAGGCCGAAAGACAAAGCAGCAGAAGGATCGCCAGCGCCGTGATCCAGAAGGCGGCATCAAGGGTCATCGAAGGTCCGTTCATGGTTGCTCTGGCATGATGGGCAAGGAAGGGCGCAGGCTCAAGCCTTGCCGGGAGGGCGGGCGAGGGGATGATGGCCCAGCACCAGGTCTTTCAGGTGATCGTCCAGGACATGGGTGTAGATTTCCGTCGTCGCCACATCGGCATGGCCAAGCAGGGTCTGGATCACCCGCAGGTCGGCCCCGCCGGCAAGCAGATGGGTGGCAAAGGCGTGGCGGAGGGTGTGGGGCGTCACGCGGGCCGGGTCGATGCCGGCGCGCAGGGCCATGTCCTTCAGCATCAGGTGGAAATGCTGGCGGGTCAGATGGCCGTCTGCCCCCGATCCGGGGAAGAGGTGGCGGCCCGGAGGGCGCCCCTTCCGGCGGGCCGCCTCTTCGGCGCGGTCAAGTTCGGCAAGCCAGTCCGCTAGCGCCGCGCGGGCGGGGGGGGAAAGGGGGACCATCCGTTCCTTCCCCCCCTTGCCGCGCACCAGGATCATCCGGGGATCGCCCCGGACGGCCGCGACCGGCAGGGTCACAAGTTCCGACACCCGCATCCCGGTGGCGTAGAGCAATTCCATCAGGCAACGGTTGCGCAGCCTTTCCTCTTCGGTCCTGCCCTTGTCGCGGGCGGCGGCAAGCAGGCGTTCGACCTCGTCCATCGACAGGGTCTTTGGCAGGCGCTGCGCCGCGCCGGGCCCGTGGATGCGCAGGGCCGGATTGTCTGCGCGCCAGCCTTCCTCATGCGCGAAGCGGAACAGTTGACGCAGCGCCGAAAGACGGCGCGCGCGCGTGGCCTTCGACAGGCCTGCGGCCTCGCAGGAGACGAGATAGGCTTCCACATCCTCGCGCGTTGCGGCGGCGAAGCTGCTGCCCCGGCGCGCCAGCCATCCCATGGCATCGGCCAGGTCGCGCCCATAGGCAAGGCGCGTGTTGCGGGCGGCATCGCGCTCTGCGGCCGCCGCTTCGAGGAAAGTGGAAATCCATTGGCTGTCGGCACTCGGGGCGGGCATGGCTAGCCCCGCCGTTCCAGCAGGACGAGTTCCAGTGCCGTGCGGCGCGCGGCCTTGTCCATCCCCACCTTGCGCAGGAGGGCGAGCCCGTCCGTCACCCCGTCGAGATCGCCCTGCACCCCGCGTTCGATCTTTTCGATGGCGATCAGGATGGCTTCGCCGATCCGTCCTTCTTCGACCAGTCGGGAAAGATCGGCATCGGGCTCATGGCCAAGAAAGGCCGGTGCGATTGCGCGGGCAAGGCTGTCGGGCGGGGTCAGGCCGTCCAGCCTTCCTTGGGCGAGGCCGATCAGGAAGGCCTCGCGCGGATTGGTCGGCTTGCGCGATGCGACGATGGATTCGAAATCCGGCGACAGAAGGCCGAGGGCAAAGGCGACCTGTGCCGCCTCTCCTTCGAAGGGGATGGCGGAGAGGCGCTTGCCGTAAAGATCGGCGAAGGGCACCTCGAGTTCGGATTGCGTCATCTGCGCCCAGATTTCGGGGAGGATCTGGGCGATGGCCGTCTGGTCACCCTTGTCCAGCGCCGCCTCGAACTTCTGGAAAACCGCCACGCGATCCCACACACCGCCGGATGCGGCAGGACGGCGTTCGGTATAGAGGCCGAGCAGCGCGTTGGGGGAAATGGCCCCGGCCCGGGCCAGCCGTTCGGCCGCCTCGACCTGCGCCTTCCATCCGGCCTGCGGGCGCAGTTCGGCATGGGCGAAGGCGATGGGGAGGGTCGCGGTGGACAGCGGCTCGCCAATCGCCTCGAACATGCGCCAGGCGAGGGGGGTGATGCGGGATGGGGTGGCGAGGGGCGGTTCGCCCTCGAAAAGATCGGGGTCGAGGAAGCGGGACAGCAGCGCGTCCTCTTCATCCGTGATGTAGCCCAGGGCCTGGCCGGTGCGCAGTGTGAGCGCGGCGGCATTCCAGTCGCCGGACCGGGCGAGGCAGAAGATGCGCGCCGGAAAGGTGGGGGCAAGGCCGGGGGATTCCACCATGATGCGGCAACCGCGATCCTCTTCCCCTGTCAGCAGCGCGACGTCGAAGCTGCGCCGGAACAGGCCCGGATCGCGACTGCCCGCCGCATCCAGCAGGGCACGGGCCTGATCCAGCGCCCCCATGGCCAGCAGCTTGTCGATCCGCGCCATCAGCAGGGTTGCGCCCGTCCCCGCATCGGCAGGAGGTTGCGCTTCGGCAAGCAGGACGGTGAGCAGGAGGCCGCGCAGGGCGGGCAGGCTGTCCACCCTTTCGGCGGTCAGGAGGGCGGCGATGTCCTCCGTCTGGCCGGGACCCCAGAGATTGGCAGGCAGGCCCGTCACCTGCGGTGGCAGCAGACCTACGGCATCGGCGGAAGGTGCGCCGATCACCGTGACGGCGACGGAGCCCTGCGTGGCCCCGGTCGTCGCCGTCGGGCGGGCCGGATCGACGGGGGCAGGGGCGGGGGTCGCGACGGATTGCGACAGCCAGTCGATGGCGGAAAGCGGTTCCTGTGCCCGTCCCGCCAGCGGGGCCAGCAGGCAGACTGCGGCGATGAGCCCAAGGCGGCTTGCCTCAATCGGCATTCAGCGTCACCGGAACCTTCACTTCGCCCTGCACCGGGCTGAGATCGGCCAGATAGGCGAATCCCGTGAGCCCGGCGAATCCGAGGATCGCCAGAACCAGCACTGCCTTGAAGATGCGACCCATGCGCCTTGCCTCGTCTTATTCCCGCCGCTTGCTGCGACGCTTGATAGTTGCGGCCCCCCGCAGAGCGGCAGGTCATGTGCTTTGCAGCAAAGCGCAAGGGCCGACCACGATTATATATGGCTTTCGCGGCAAGTTCACGCCATTGAAGGGGGTGGGAAGCATATGTCGGCGGGCGGATTTGCGCCGGACACGGAAAGGTGAAGCGGGCAGCGGGTGATGCGTCGGCTGAAGAAGACGGTTGTGATGGTGGGCATGATGGGGGCCGGCAAGACCGCCGTCGGGACGGCGGTGGCGCGGTCGCTCGCTGTCCCCTTCCTCGATTCGGACGAAGAGATCGTGAAGGCCGCCCAGCGCAGCATCGCCGAAATCTTCGAACGCGACGGCGAACCCTTCTTCCGCGCCCGCGAAACCGAGGTTCTGGCGCGGCTTCTGCGCGGGACGCCTTGCATCCTCTCGACCGGTGGCGGGGCATTTCTTGCCGAGACGAACCGGCGGCTGGTGCAGGAGGCGGGTGTCTCGGTCTGGCTGCGCGCCGATCTGGACCTTCTTTGGCAGCGCGTGCGGCACAAGACGACCCGGCCGCTCTTGCGGACCGGCAACCCGCGCGAGACGTTGCGCCAGCTTTACGAGGCGCGCGTGCCGCTCTACAGCCTGGCCGATATCGTGGTTGACAGTGCCGCCGACCTTTCGATTGACGAGATGGCGGCAAAGGTCGTGGCGGCATTGTCGGCCCGGCCCGATGTCCTGGAAGAGGAATAGCCGATGGCCCTGGATGTGGTTCCCGTGGCGCTTGGCGCGCGGTCCTATGAGGTGCGCATCGGCGCGGGCCTGATTGACCGCGCCGGAGCCGAGATCGCCCCCCTGCTGGCCCGCCGTCGCGTCGCCGTCGTCACCGATGAGACTGTGGCGGGGCTGCATCTTTCGCGCCTCGTCGCCGCGCTGGAGGCGGAGGGCATGACGGTCGCCACGCTGGCGCTGCCGGCGGGCGAGGCGACGAAGGGCTGGCCGCAGTTCACGCGCTGCGTCGAATGGTTGCTGGAACAGAAGATCGAGCGGCGCGACATCGTGATCGCCTTTGGCGGCGGCGTGATCGGCGATCTGGTCGGCTTTGCGGCGGCCGTGCTGCGGCGGGGCGTGCGCTTCGTGCAGATTCCCACAACGCTCTTGTCGCAGGTGGACAGTTCGGTGGGCGGCAAGACCGGAATCAACACGGCGCAGGGCAAGAATCTGGTTGGTGCCTTTCATCAGCCCTCGCTGGTGCTGGCCGATATCGCGGTGCTGGACAGCCTGCCGCGCCGCGACTTCCTTGCCGGCTATGGCGAGGTGGTGAAATACGGTCTCCTGGGAGATGCGGCCTTCTTCGACTGGCTGGAAGGTGCGGGGCCGACGCTGGCCGCCGATGCGGGCAATCTGCAACATGCGGTGCAGCGGTCTGTGGCGATGAAGGCAGGCATCGTCGAACGCGACGAGACGGAAGAGGGCGAACGCGCCCTTCTGAACCTTGGCCATACCTTCTGCCATGCGCTGGAAAAGGCAACGGGCTATTCTGATCGGCTGTTGCATGGCGAGGGGGTGGCGATCGGTTGCGCGCTTGCCTTCGAACTGTCGCAACGCTTGGGCCTCTGTTCGCAGGAAGCGCCCAGCCGGGTGCGGGCGCATCTTCGCGCGATGGGGATGAAGGTCGATCTGTCCGACATTCCGGGCGAATTGCCGGGGGCAGAGGACCTTGTCCGGCTGATGGGGCAGGACAAGAAGGTGATCGACGGCCGGTTGCGGTTCATCCTGGCACGCGGGATCGGCGCGGCCTTCGTGGCCGAGGACGTGCCGCCCGACCTTGTGACCGGACTTCTGGAAGAGGCGTTGCTGCGCGGGCGGTGATCCGGACTGGGCCTTGAAGCGTGCAGGGCTAGTTCTGGCGGGGCAGAAGTTTCGGGGGCGCAACCGGGTGCATATCGTCGTGGCGGTTCTGGCGCTGATCGCCAGTTGTCTGTCGGTCTGGATGCTTGAGGCGGGCCGGGACGGGGTGACCGTCGCCCCTTTCACGGTGGCGGAAGGGCCGCCAGCGACGCTTTACCTGCCGGAGGGGGAAGGGCCCGCGCCGGTTGTCGTGATCGCCCATGGCTTTGCCGGATCGCGCCCCCTGATGGAGCCCATCGCCCTGACAGTCGCGCGGGCGGGATATGTCGTCGTCAGCTTCGATTTCATGGGGCATGGGCGCAATCCGCGCCCGATGACGGGGGATGTCACCTCCATCGACGGCACGACGCGGCTTCTGGTGGAGGAAACGCTCCTGGTGGCCCGCGCCGCGCTGGCCCATCCGCGCGCCGATGGCCGCCTTGCCTATCTGGGGCATTCCATGGCCTCGGACATCATCATCCGCGCGGCCGCGCAGGCCCCGGAGGCGGGCGCGGTTGTCGCGCTTTCGGCCTTCTCCAAGGCGGTCACGCCGGAGTTTCCGCCGAATCTTCTGCTGATCACTGGGGAATGGGAGGGCGGTCTGGCCGATGCGGCGTTGGACATGCTGCATCTTGCCGATCCGGGGGCCAGCCTCGGGCAGACGATCGGCGATCCGGGGCAGGGGACGGGGCGCCGGGCAATCCTTGCGCCGGGGGTGGAGCATGTGGGTATCCTGTATTCGGGCCCGGCCCAGGCAGAGGCGGTGGCCTGGCTGAACGCTGCCTTCGGGCGCGAGGGAGGGGGCGATCCGGCGCCGCGCGGGCTGTGGATCCTTCTGCTGTTGCTGTCGGTGGCGACGCTTGGCTGGCCGCTGGCGCGGGCCCTGCCTGCCGGGCCGGGGCCGAAGCCCATCGCGCGGCGGGATTTCCTGCTGGCGGCCCTTCTGCCGGTCATCGTGGTGCCGCTGCTGCTTGCGCCGTTGCGCACGCAGATCCTGCCGGTTCTGGTGGCGGATTACCTGGTTCTGCATTTCGCGGCCTTTGGCGCGCTTGGCCTGGTCCTGCTGGGGCGCGCCGGTCATCTGCGCGGGCAATTCCCCGCCCGCATCTGGCCCATGGCCGCGCTGGTGGCGGTCTTTGCCATCGGGGTGATCGGCTGGGTGCTGGACCACTATGTCGCGTCCTTCCTGCCGCATCCGGGCCGTCTGCTGATCATCGGCGGGCTCGCGCTTGGGACGGTTCCCTATCTTGTTCTGGATGCCATCCTGACAGAGGGCGGGCGCGCCCCGCTCTGGCGGGTGCTCGTTGCGCGGGGCGGGTTCCTTGCCTCGCTTCTGATCGCAGTCGCACTGAACTTCGATCGGCTGATGTTCCTGCTGATGATCCTGCCGATCATCCTGCTGTTCTTCCTGATCTTCGGCACGATGTCGGGTTGGATCGGTCGGCGCACGGGGCGGCCCGCCATTGCCGGTGTCGGTTTCGGCCTGATGCTGGCCTGGGCGCTTGGCGTGACATTTCCGCTCTTTGCCTGACCCTGACGCGGGGGGCGGGCCAGATGCGCGTCACGGGCTAACAACCGGGGCGGGCAGGCCGTTCCTGAGGGTGAAGGGTGTCGTGCAAGACCTCGGGGGGAAGAAGGTGACGTGTCCCGCATCGCTGAAAGGGCCACCCTGACAGGGTGCAGGACAACAGCCACGCCTCCCCGGTTCCGATTTCCCATTTTCCCGGTGTGCCATGTACGATAGCGCCGCTTCGCCTTCTTCTGCCACTGCCATGCCGGAACCCGACCGGCAGACACGGGCCAGGGTCCTGGCCGAACTGCGTGACAGCGAGCGGTTGCTGCGCGCCTCGATGGAGCATTCCCCCATCGGCATGGCCCTGACGCGGATGGATGGAAGCTGGATCGACGTCAATCCCGCGCTTTGCGAATTCCTCGGCTATTCGAAGGCGGAACTGATGGAGGCAGGGTTCCGGAAAGTGACCCTGCCGGAGGATCGCGAGGCGACGGTGCAGACCGCACGCCGGATGGTCGCTTCCCATCAGAAGAGCGTCCGTCTGGAAAAGCGCTATATCCATTCCAGCGGGCGGATCATCGTCGGCGTTCTGCATCTGACAGTGGTGCGGGACAGCGATGACAGGCCCATCATGTACATCTCGCAGATCACCGATGTCACGGCCGCGCGGCAACTGGAACATCTGAAAAGCGAATTCATCACCACGGTGAACCATGAATTGCGCACCCCCCTGACCGGCATCATGGGGGCCTTGCGATTGCTGGAGGTGATGGCCGCCCAGATGCTGCCGGAAAAGGCGCAGGGCCTTGTGGGTGTGGCGGCGAAGAATGCGACACGGCTGAAGTCGCTGCTCGACGACATCCTCGAAATGGAGACGGTGATCTCTGACCAGAGCTTCTGGGTGGGGCAGGAGACGGACATGGCGGACATGATCCGCGCAGCGGTAGAGGCGGTTGGGCCGAAATCCGAAGCGGCCAGGATTCCCGTCCGCATCCTTTCGGCGCAGGCCGGGGTCATCTGCGAAACCGATCCGGATCGTCTGGGCCGTGTCCTGCGGATCCTGCTGTCGAATGCGGTGAAGTATTCCGATCCGGGTGGCGAGGTCACGGTGGAGTTGACGCAGACCGAAGGTCACCTCCGGGTCGCAGTGGCAAATGGCGGCCTGCCGATCCCCGAAGAGATGCGCGCCCATATCTTCAAACCCTTCGTGCAGGGCGAATCCACCGATGTCCGGCGCAAGCAGGGCAGCGGTCTGGGTCTTGCCATCGCCAAGCACATGGTGACGTCGCTCGGCGGCGAGATCGACTATGTCAGCACGGAGGCCGGCACAAGGTTCTGGATCGACCTGCCGCAGCGCCGGAGCGGCTGAGTGACCTACGAGAAATAATCCTCATCGACCGTCTGGATCGTGTAGGTGGCCCGCACCCGGACCCCCACGCCGTGCTTAAACATCAGGTCCGCGCTGTGCGATATGGCGTTCAGCAATGGAGTTTTTTCATAAACAAACTGTAGGCGCGAATCGATTCGCGGCAGTGGGTCAATGAAATGCGGGTTTTTTGTGGCGCAAGTTAACATGGGTTACACGCAAGGCGCGAGCACACTGGTCGTGCAAAATCGCTAACGCGAACCGAGGGTTGCAAAGCATAGCACATGCGATTTTCCGTCTCTCACCGAACGATTCTGCGGGTGTATACGGAAGGGCAGTCTGCTGCCGCAGTGCGATGGGGGGAGTTCCAATGTTTGGCAAAATGTTCCGGGTTCTGCTGATGGTTGGCTGCCCTCTGATGGTTGAGGCAGGTGCTGCATCCGCAGCGCCGGTGACCCTCTCTTATGACTTTACAGGCGGGAACGCGACCGCAGATTCCTTGCTTTTTTCGCAGGGCGGGGTTGACCTAACCGTTACTGGCCATCTGTATACGGCACCTGAAACGATTAACTCGGCCGTTCAGGTTGATCGCGGACAAAATGGATTGGGAGTGTGTGGCTCGCTTCCTGTGGGGCAGGAGGGTAGGTGCCGCTCCCCTCTCCTTGATGGTGGTGCTGGTGCGAATGACAATGAGGTTCTGAAATTCTCGTTTTCGTCGGCGGTATCTCTGCTGAGCATTTCCTTCTTCAATAATGACACCAACGATGTCTTCGATTTCTTCATCGGCGCTCCCTTGGACTTTCAGTTCGACTTCCTTACACCGTCGCAAGGGCAACGAGTTTATTCGTTTGCAAGCCCAAACCCCGTAGGATCGCTCTTTGGCATAGGTATCAGGGGTAACACAGATCAGGTTCGGATCGCCGGATTGTCGGTGCAGTACGATACGGCTGTTGTTCCACTCCCTCCCGCCGGGTTCCTACTGCTGGGCGCTGTAGTCGCAATGGCTGCACTTCGCCGCCGGAAGACCATCCTAGGACAAATAGCTGCCTGACGCGCTCTTGTGGCTGACTGAAATCAGACCACGACTGTCTTGCTGGTTACCTGATACCCCGCCGAGGATGCAAAGTCCTTGAACTGGGCTGTTTGGCTGTATTGCAATCTGCAGTCATCGTCTGCCGTCCTAAAGCTCTGCTCGGACATCCTTGTTCGGCACGATCTAGCGGTCAACCACTGGGGCACCCGTTGGGGCATCCAGAACGGACCGCTTACGACGATGAGGTGGAAACCATGGACGCCACGGGCATCGCGGGTGGCTGGCTGGGGCGCTAGGATTCGAACCTAGGTATGGCGGTACCAAAAACCGCTGCCTTACCACTTGGCGACGCCCCAACCGTGCGGCGGTGTTTAGCGAAGGCCTCGGGGGGGTGCAAGGGGGGCCGCGCAAAAATCAGGGGCGGATTGCGAGGGGCGCGGGCAGGCGCTAGGGAGGGGCATGCAACAGCGTGATGTCATCGTCTTGGGGGCCGGGGCGGCCGGGATGTTTGCCGCCATCGAAGCGGGTCGCCGAGGGCGGCGCGTCCTCGTCATCGACCATGCCAAGGCGGCGGGAGAGAAGATCCGCATTTCAGGCGGGGGGCGCTGCAATTTCACCAATACCGGCGTTGCGGTGGATCGTTTTCTGGGCAGGAACCCGCGCTTTGCCCTTTCGGCCCTGCGCCGCTTCACCCCGCAGGATTTCATCGCCCGGGTCGATGCGGCGGGTATCGCCTGGCATGAAAAGACGCTCGGGCAGCTTTTCTGCGATGGGTCGGCAACGGAAATCATCGCCCTGCTTCTGCGCGACATGGCCAAGGCGGGGGTCGATCTCTGGCTTTCCTGCGCCTTGGGCGAGGTGCGGCGCGAGGCGGCGGGATTCGTCGTGGAAACCGGCCGTGGACCTGTCACCGCCCCGTCGCTGATCGTGGCGACAGGGGGGAAGTCCATCCCGAAGATGGGGGCGACCGGGATCGGCTATCGTCTGGCCGAACAGTTCGGCCTTCCGGTGACCGAAACCCGCCCCGCGCTGGTGCCGCTGACCTTTGCCGAACAGGAACTGGCCTGGATGCAGCCGCTGGCCGGCGTGGCCCTGCCGGGCCGGGTGAGCCATGGCCGGACGCGCTTTGACGAGGCGGTGCTCTTCACCCATCGCGGGCTGTCGGGCCCTGCGATCTTGCAGATTTCCTCCTACTGGCGCGAGGGGGAGGCGATCTCCCTGAACCTTGCGCCGGACCGCGATGTGATGGCCTTCCTTGCCGCCGAGAAGCAGGCCAACGGTCGCGCCGCGCTGCGCAGCGCGCTGTCACGGCTGATGCCGGAAAAGCTGGCGCGGCTGGTTGAGGCGCGGTCAGGCATTTCATCGCCTCTGGCAGAATTGGGCCGGGCGCGGCTGGAGGAGGTGGCGCGGGGGATCACCGACTGGTCGCTGCGCCCGGTAGGATCGGAAGGCTATCGAACCGCAGAGGTCACGCTGGGCGGGGTGGCGACGGATGCGCTGGACTCCCGCACGATGGAGGCGAAGGGCGTGCCGGGCCTCTTCTTCGTGGGCGAGGTGGTGGATATCACCGGCTGGCTGGGCGGATACAATTTTCAATGGGCGTGGTCATCGGGCTGGGTCGCGGGTCAGGCGGCATGACCCATCGGCAAAACCGCGTCCTGCCCACCGGCGACATCGTCGCGATCCCCGACCGGGGGCTTTTCATGGGCAATCGCGGCATCCTGCATGATGCGGAGGGGCGGCTGGGCGTAGCGCGCTGGAAACATCCGCACTGGATCACCTGTCGGCTGGAATTCAAGGGCCGCAAGCGCAACCTCATGGCGCCCGGGAGCTATACCGAACTGTTCTTTCTGGACGAGGCGGTTGCCTGTGCAGCAGGGCATCGGCCCTGCGCGGAATGTCGGCGGGCGGAATGGCTGCTGTTCCGCGAGGCCTGGGTCGGGTTGTATGGCGAGATGCCCGCCGCCGCGATCGACCGCAGCCTGCATCGCGCGAGGGTCGAGCGTCGGGCGCAGCGGCGCCATGTTGCGCCGGTGGCAGAGGTGCCGCCCGGGGCGATGATCCTGCTGGACGGGCGCGCGCATCTGATGCGCGAGGGGGCGGTGCAGCCTTTCAGCCCGGCAGGCTATGGGCCGCTTCGGGACGTGCCGAGCGGCGCGGTCACTGTGCTGACACCCGAGCCGATGGTTGCAGTGATGCGCGCGGGCTGGCGGCCCGCGCTGCACCCCTCCGCCCTCTGACCCCGGTCAGACGCGCAGAGGATCGGCCTTGGCAAGCCGGTCGAAGGCCATCAGGCTGTCCACCAGGGCGGGCATCTGGGCGAGGGGGATCATGTTCGGCCCGTCTGACGGCGCGCGATCCGGGTCTTCATGCGTTTCGATGAAGACCCCGGCAATCCCCACCGAAACGGCGCAACGGGCCATCACGGGGGCGAATTCGCGTTGGCCGCCCGAGGCATTGCCCTGGCCACCCGGCTGCTGCACCGAATGGGTGGCGTCCATGATGACGGGCCAGCCGGTCCGCGCCATGATCGGCAGCGACCGCATGTCGGCGACCAGCGTGTTATAGCCGAAACTGGCCCCGCGTTCCGTCAGGAGGATGTTCTCGTTCCCCGTTGACGCGACCTTTTCCGCGACATTGGCCATGTCCCAAGGGGCAAGGAACTGGCCCTTCTTGATGTTGACCACTGCCCCCGTCTCACCCGCCGCCAGCAGAAGATCGGTCTGCCGGCAGAGGAAGGCCGGGATCTGGATCACATCCACCACCTGTGCCGCCGCGCGGGCCTGATCGGCATCATGGATGTCGGTCAGCACGGGCATCCCCATCGCGCGCACCGCCTCGAGCACTTTCAGGCCTGCGTCGATCCCCAGTCCGCGCCTGCCCTTGAGCGAGGTGCGGTTCGCCTTGTCATAGCTGGCCTTGAACACATATTGCGCGCCCGCCTTCGCGCAGGCCTCGGCCATGGCACCCGCAATCATCTGGGCGTGATCGAGGCTTTCCAACTGGCACGGCCCCGCGATCACCAGAAGCGGGCGGTCATTCCCGGCCACGAGCGGGCCGATCTTCACAATCTTCATCATTCCCCCGGAATTTCGGTCAGGCCGAGACCTGCTCGCGCAGGATGGCCGCTGTCATCGACAGAAGCAGGTATATACCCGCGAAGATGAGCATCGCCACCACCGTATTCTCGAAGGCACGGGGATAGGTCGCCTCGTCCGGGGCAACGGGGGCCACGGAGAGCGAGATATAGCGCGCCTGCCGGTTGGCCTCGATCCGGGCCGTTTCCATGGCCTGAAGCGCCTCGGCCAGCATCATCTGCCGGGTTTCGGCATCCGCTTCGGCCAAAGCCAGTTCTGATTGCACGCGGGCGAGCGACTGGCCGCTGGCATCATCTTCCGTCAGGCGCGCGCGCAGGGCGGTGATTTCCTGCTCCAGCGTGGCGATGCGGCGCTTGAGCGGGTCCATCCGCGCCTGATTGGGGTTCTCGTTCGATTCCATCTGGGCCAGCGACAGGCGATCGGCGGTCAATTGCCCTTCAAGCTGGCCGATCTGGCTGGTGATGAGGTTCACTTCCAGGTCCGAGGACAGGACCTTGAAGGTCTCTTGCAACTGCACCGCGCGCTGGCGGGCGTCGCGCAGGGCGACTTCGGCCTCGGTATAGCTTTCGCGCGCCCCGCGCATCGCATCTTCGCGCAGACGCTGGGTCAGTTGATCGACCTGCTCTTCGGCATAGCCGATCAGCGCTTCGGAAAACCGCACGGAGGTCTGCGGGTCGGGCGCGATGACCTCCATCCGGATGATGCCTTCGGTCGGATCATAGGAGACGCGGACATTGCGCTGATAGATCTTGTAGGCGGCTTCATTCGTGGCGTCGGGCTCCAGCCGCTGGATCGGGTCGATGGCGGGATCGGTGAAGACCTCGCGGAAGCCGATATCCTGATCCAGCCGCAACATCGCATCGCGCGATTGCAGATAGCCCTGGACGGTGATCGAATCCTGCATGTTCGCCATAGGCGTATTCATCAGGCCGCCCATCGAGGTGCCGCTGCTGCTGGGCGGCTGCGCGACCTGGATGACGAATTCCGTCTTGGTGGCATAAAGCGGCGTGGCCACGCGGTAGTAGTAGAAGCCCGCAAGAAATGTGGGCAACAGCACGAAGAAGAAGAGCCGCGCCATCAGCAGAAGCGACCGCCGCCGCCGCCGCTTCATCAGGTCCTGCTGCATCTTCAGCAGTTCTGCCGCGTGGTTCACCTCGTCCATGGCGGCGGGCATCTTCACCGGCTTGATCGTCTGCGGCAGGCGCTGCCCGGCCGGCACGGGCATGGTGCTGCCAGTGCCGGGACTGCCCGCCTCGTCTTCTTCGGCCACGATATCGACGACGGGATTGGGACGGAACGGGTCCAGCCCGGCCTGCCGCAGGAGACGGACCGCATCGAAATCCGACGTGGCGGGCAGGCCGTATTTCTGCGCCATCCGCCGGGCAAGGCGCAATTGCCGCCCGGTCAGGCCTTCGCGCCGAATGGCATCGAGATCGGCGCTGGGATTGCCATTGCCGGACGCGGCAGAGATTGGGGTCACGCTGTCGCCATTCACCAGATCGGCATGGGCTGCTGCGGCGGTGGGGAAGGGGGCTGCGCCGAACCCATCTTCGGTCTGGGCGAAAAGCGCCTCATCCTGCGGTCTGGCCCTTGCGGCGGACGGGCCGGGCGCCGCCGCCATGGGCATGGCAGAGGGATCGGGAAGGGACGGCTCTGTCACAAGGCTGGGCACGGGGCGCGGAACGGGCCGCGGGGCGGCGTTTGCCGGCTGCGGATCGGGACGCCGCGTGTTGTACCGCTTAACCTTGAGTTTCATAATCATACAGCCGTTTTGCTTCTTCCAACGTCTCGAACATGTGCAGCCGCCCATTCTTGAGGACTGCGGCCTGCTTGCAGAACTTCTCGAGCGTCGAGGCCTGATGCGACACCACGATCACCGTGGCATCCTGTAGCCTCTGACGCAGGACAGCCCCCGCCTTGCGGTTGAACTCTGCATCGGTGGTGCCGGGCATGCCTTCGTCGATCAGATAGATGTCGAATTCCAGGGCCAGCAGCAGCGCGAAGGAGAAACGCCCCCGCATCCCCGAAGAATAGGTGCCCACCGGCATGTCGAAATACTCGCCGATATCGCAGAGCCAGCGGCAGAAGCTTTCGACGTAGTCCGGATCAAGGCTGTAGAGCCTGGCGATGTAGCGGGCGTTTTCCGTCCCGCTGTGACGGTTGACCACGCCGCCCATGAAGCCCAGCGGAAAGGAGATGCGCGAAGAGCGCCGGATCGTGCCTTCATCCGGCTGTTCAAGCCCTGCCATCATGTTGATGATGGTCGTCTTTCCCGCGCCATTGGGGGCAAGGATGCCCAGCGAATTGCCGAGTTCGACCCGAAACGTCGCCCGATCGAGGATGATCTTCCGCGTCCGGCCGGTCCAGAAGGACTTCGAGACGTTTTCGAACTCGATCATTCCTGCCCTTTCCGCAAGCCGCACCCCGGATCGCGGATCACGGCCCCGGGGGGATGATCCGCATTGCCACCGATTGTGCGGCTAACTGCCCTTTTGGGCGACATTATGTCGGAATTTACCGCCCCATGACAATGGCAGATGGAAACCTCGCACTGTTTCGCTAACGCCGCATGAAGCGCGCCAGGCCGATCGCCACGGGCGCGGCCAGCAGCGACAGCGCCAGCCCGAGCCGCGCCGCCTCGGCCATCGCGCCGCCCGGCAAGGCACTGTCGAGCGCAAGGACAGGGGCCGTGAACCCGATGCCCGAAATCAGCGCGACCAGCACAAGGTCGCGGATGCGGATTCCGGCCGGCATCGGCACCCGGAAAAGCTGCGCCGCGACAAGGCCGCCCAGGACAAGGCCCAGCGGCTTGCCGATCCACATGGCGGCCAGAACGCTGCCCGTGGTCGGGCCGAAGGCGGCAAGATCGACGCCGCCGCGCGTCAGGCCGAACAGGAACAGCGCGATGGACAGGGGCTTGACCATCAGATGCGCAATCCGGTTCAGCGGATCGGTCAGAAACTCCTCCGCCTCGGCGAAAAGGCCGAAGGCGCGGTCGGCATGGGGAATGGCCGGGATGATCGGCAGAAAGCCGAGCGCACCGGGCAGACCGGCCGCCACGACGCCGAACCAGCTTAACGCCCCCGCAAGGAAGTAGGGCCAAAGGGCAAGACCCCGCCTGCGGGACAGTTCGGAACTGCCGGTGCCGACATGCCGCCCGTGCAGGAGCCACACGGCCAGCGCCGCCGCAAGCGGCAGGCCGAGCCAGAGAAGTTGCAGCCCGGCATAGGGATAGACGAGGCCAAGCAGCGTGATGCCGATGACGTTCGAGGCGATGGACAGAAGCAGCAAAAGATGCAGCGCCGGGTGGCCTGCGCCAAAGACGGCACGCCCGACGACATAGCCGATCACGATGTCCGATCCGATGGGCAGCGGCCAACCCGTCCCGGCAGGGACCCATTCGCTCGTCGCGAAAAGCGCGCTGTGCAGCCACCACAGCGCGACGGAGCCCGCGATCGCGCCAAGCGCCGCCCCGGCGGGCAGCATGGCCCGACGCCCCGCCAGCGCGCCGCGTTCGAGGATGAGCGCCTCCCAGAGTTCCTTGCCCACGAAGAAAAGGAAGAAGGCCATCAGCAGATCCGAGGCCACGGTCATCGGCGTGACGACGAAGCTTTCGCCCGCGATCCAGCTCGGTTTCGCAAAATCGACCAGCCTGTATTCGACGGCATCGTAATAGGTGGCGGGAGACAGGTTGACCCAAGCCGTCGCCAGCCCGATGCCGCCCAGCAGCGCCCAGGCAAAGCGTCTTACGAAGGGGGATACGCGGTACATTCTCGCAGCTCCCGTGGCAGCGGGCCAGATATCCGGCCTATGCCCGGCAGGGGCGTCCTGCAAGTCATCCGCAGCAGCCGCCGGTCCGGGTGTTGCCTCTGCGCCATCCTGCGCCCATCCTTGCGGCCTGCCCCTCTGCAACCGGCCGCGCCCGCCCAGACTGATCGAACCGACCATGATCGCCACCCCTTCCGCCGAAGACCTCATCGCCGCGATCCGTCGTTGCAGGATCTGTGCCGACCGTTTCGCCGCGACGGCCACCGCGCATGAGCCGCGGCCGGTGGTCTGGTTCCGCCCCGGGCCCCGGCTTCTGATCGCAGGGCAGGCCCCCGGCGCGCGGGTCCATGCCTCGGGGCGGCCCTTTTCGGATGCCTCGGGTGATCGGCTGCGCGACTGGACGGGCCTGTCGGAAGACGAGTTCTATGATCAGTCCCGCGTGGCCATAGCGCCGATGGCCTTCTGCTTTCCGGGCTACGACGCGAAGGGGGCCGATCTGCCGCCGCCCCCGGTCTGCGCGCGCACATGGCGGGCCAGGGTGATGGAGGCCTTGCCCGGGCTGCGGCTGACGCTAGCCATCGGCGGGGCCGCGCAGGCCTGGCATATCGGCAAGGGGCCTGTGGCCGACCGCGTGGCAGACTGGCGCAGCCATGCGGAACGGGGCATCTGGCCCTTGCCGCATCCGTCGTGGCGCAATACCGGGTGGTTGCGCCGCAACCCGTGGTTCGAGGCAGAGGTGATCCCCGCCTTGCGCCTTCGCATCCGCAGCCTTCTGGAGGAGATGCCATGACCCCGCTTGATGCTGCCCATGCCGCGATGGAGCGCGACGGCGCGGAGGAGGCGGATCGCCTGCGGTTCTTCGACTGCCTCGCCGATGGCGAATTCTTCCTGCTGCTGGAGGAAGAGGCGGTCGGGACGGACCTGAAACCGCGCATCTTTCCGCTGGAGGACGGGCCCGTCGTCCTGGTCTTCGATCTGGAAGAGAGGATGGCCGAATTCACCGGTGGCATCGCGCCCTATGCGGCACTGCCGGGGCGGGTGATCGCGCAGGTTCTGGCGGGGCAGGGCGTCGGGCTGGGGGTCAATCTGGGCGTGGCGCCATCGCAGATGATGCTGCCGCCCGAGGCGCTGGACTGGCTGTCGGGGATGCTCGACGACGACCCGGAAGAGATGGAGGCGCGGCCTGTCGGCTTTCACGCGCCGGGGGTGCTGCCGGATCGGCTGGTCGATGCGGTGCTGGGCAAGCTGGCCCGCGCCGGAGGCCTGGCTGCCGCCGCCTTCGCGGTGGGCGTGCGCTATGAAGGCGGCGCGACCGGCCATCTGATGGCCTTCATAGATGCCGCGCCAGAGGCCGAAGCCGCGCTGGCCCGCGCGATCCGCGAGGCGCTGGCCTTTTCCGGGGTGGAGGCGGGGATGATAGATGTCGTCTTCCTGAAAGGCGACGATCCGGTAGCGGGGCAGGTGGCCCGGGTGGGGCAGAGGTTCGACCTGCCTGTTCAGCCCCGGCCAGAACGTCAGGCACCTGCCGCGCCCGGAAGCGATCCGCAGCGCCCGCCGAAGCTGCGATGAATGGGGTAATATAATACCTATTTTTTAAGCATATGGTTTAAAACGGTTATTTGTTTCCTGCTGCCCTTGACCGCTTGCCCGCTTCACGCGATAAGCCGCCATCCGAGATTCCGGGGGGTGACCCCCGCTTCAATTCACAGGGTTCGAGATGAAAACCTTCACGGCTACGCCGGCGGACATCGAGAAGAAGTGGATCCTGATTGATGCCGAAGGCATCGTTCTGGGTCGCCTCGCCACGATCGTCGCCAATATCCTGCGCGGCAAGAACAAGCCGACCTTCACCCCCCATATGGACATGGGTGACAATGTCATCGTGATCAACGCCGACAAGATCCAGATGACCGGCAACAAGCGCAACGACAAGGTCTATTACTGGCACACCGGCCATCCGGGCGGGATCAAGCAGCGCACGGCGCGGCAGGTGCTGGAAGGCAACCACCCCGAGCGTGTGGTGATCAAGGCCGTCGAGCGGATGATCACCCGCAACCGTCTGGGCCGCCAGCAGATGACCAACCTGCGCGTCTATGCAGGTGCCGCCCATCCGCATGAAGCCCAGCAGCCCACCGTTCTGGACCTGCGCGTCCTGAACCCGAAGAACACGCGGAGCGCCTGATCATGGCCGACATCAAATCCCTCGACGATCTGAAATCGGCCGTCGCCGGTTCGTCCGCCCCCGCCGCTGCGGAAGCGGCTGCGCCGAAGGCTCCGGTCCGCGACTCGCTGGGTCGGTCCTATGCCACGGGCAAGCGGAAGGACGCGGTCGCCCGTGTCTGGGTGAAGCCCGGCTCCGGCAAGGTTGTGGTGAACGGCAAGGAAATGGCGGCCTATTTCGCCCGCCCGGTGCTTCAGATGATCCTGAAGCAGCCCTTCCAGATCGCCAATGTGGAAGGCCAGTTCGACGTCTATGCCACCGTGGCGGGCGGCGGTCTGTCCGGCCAGGCCGGTGCGGTGAAGCACGGCATCTCCAAGGCGTTGCAGCTCTATGAACCGTCGCTGCGCCCGGCGCTGAAGGCTGCCGGTTTCCTGACCCGCGACAGCCGCGTGGTGGAACGCAAGAAGTACGGCAAGCGCAAGGCGCGCCGGTCCTTCCAGTTCTCCAAGCGCTGATCGGACCCAACTTCGTTGCAAAGGCCCGCCCCGGTGGCGGGCCTTTCGCGTTTTTCCAGTCCTTTCGGTTCTGTGCAAATCTGCACAACAATCCTGCACCAGCCCGATTTCTGCGGCATCTCACCCAGACCTCACCGCGCCGTGACGGGACTTGAACGGCTTTCGCGTCCCGGCAGGTCTTTTTCACCCGGATTGACAGAAAAACCCCTCATCGCGTTTAGTTTCACTCACATCGCCAAATTCCGCGTGAGGCGATGCGATTTTCTTGTGATTTTTCAAATACAAGCCGGGATGTCATCTCTCTCTCACCGGGCCAGACACGGCCCGATCCCCGAAAGCGGGGTCCTGAAACAACCTTGTAAGTGAGGCATATGATGAAAAAGGTTCTTCTCCTCTCGGCAGTGCTGGCCGGCACGACGACCGCGTCCTTCGCGATGAACGCCGATGGCACGCTGCCGCTGTCCACCAAGATGGAAGCGCGCCAGCTCGTGCCGAATGCCGATCTGGACAACCTGACCCCGGCCCAGGCCCGCGCCATCGCGAATGCCGTCCATAGCGACCCGACCGGTGCGGCTGCGCTGATCCGGTCGATCCTGGCCAATAGCTGATCGACGCAGATATCAGACGGGAACGGCGGGCCTTGGCCCGCCGTTTTCCGTTTCCGGGCAAAAAAAGAGGGCCGGGTTCACCCGGCCCAGTCAGGGGAACGGTGGCGGGGGATCAGTCCCGCCAGAAAGGTTTCGCGCATTCCATATGCGCATGGTCCTGTGACAGGCCGATGTCGCGCAGCATGTGGTCATCCAGCCGGGCGAGGGCGTTTCGACTGCGAAGCCGGGTCTCCCAGGCGGCCAGCAGCAGCGCGGCCGACACCAGAAGCCTGGCCAGCGGCGGCAAGGTGGAGGGCAGGGCGCGGGGCAGGGCGCGGGCGGACATGGGGGGCTTCCTTTTGTGTTGATACAATACATCGCTTCCGATATTGATAGTGATACAATAGCGCATGCGTCCCGGCCAGAGGAACATTGTGACAGACACAATATGGAAACCCGACCTCGCGGCCTATCCCGGCCCCAAATACCTCGCCCTGTCCCGCGCCCTGCGCGAGGCGATCCGGTCGGGGGAACTGGCCGAGGGCGCCCAACTGCCCACCGTGCGCGATCTGGCCTGGGAATTGGGGGTGACGCCGGGCACGGTGTCGCGCGCCTATGCCCTTGCCACGCAGGAAGGGCTGCTGGCGGCGACGGTTGGGCGGGGAACCTTTGTCGCGGCGCGGGCGCCGAGGCTGGGGCCGACGCAGCCTTTGCTTCTGGAGCGGGAACCGGATCAGGTGAATGGGCGGATCGACCTGCGCGCGCCGCGCCTGCCGGATGTGGGGCAGATGCGGGCCTTCGATGCGGCGCTGCGCGACCGGATGGCGAATCTGGCCGATGACTGGATCGACTACCCCACCCAGCGGGGCGAGCTGCCCTTGCGGCGGGCGGTCTGCGACTGGTTGGCGGATCGCAATCTGGGCAAGGTGGGTATGGAAGACATCGCCCTGACGGCGGGGGGGCAGAATGCCATCGCCCTGATCTTCCTGTGCTGTCTGCGTGGGGACCGGCCTGTCGTCCTGACCGAGGAACTGGCCTATCCGGGGTTCCGCCATGCCGCGCGGCTGGCGCGGGCCGAGGTTGTGGGGGTGGAGACGGATGACAAGGGGATGATCCCAGAGGCGCTGGAAGCGGCCTGTCGGCGGCATGGCGCCCAGGTTCTGTGCCTGACGACCGAGGCGCAGAACCCGACGACCGCGCGGATGACGCTGGAACGGCGCGAGCGGATCGTGGCCATCGCCCGGCATTTCGACCTGCAAATCATCGAGGATGATTGCTATACCCTGTCGGAAAGTGAATGGCCTGCCTTGCGGGCGCTGGCGCCCGAGCGGGTCTGGCATGTGGGCAGCCTGTCCAAGACAATCTCGGCGGCGCTGCGGTTCGGCTATATCGTCTGCCCGGCGGGGATGGGCGAGACGGGGCGGTTGACGGCGCAACATGCCTTCTTCGCGCTGGCCAAGCCGGTGAGCGAATTGTGCCTGCACCTGTTCGAGAGCGGGGCCGCCCAGGAGATCCGCCGCAAGGTGAGCGAGGATCTGGACCGGCGCATCCGGATCATGGTGAACCATCTGGGGCGGTTCGATCTGGCCTGGCAGCCGGGGCTGCGCTTTGCCTTTCTGAACCTGCCAATGGGGTGGCGGGCCTCGACCTTTACCCGGATGGTGGAGGCGGAGGGGGTTCTGGTGCGATCAGCGGATGAATATGCGCTGAGTCACGGGCGGGCACCCCATGCGGTGCGGATCGCGCTGGCGGGCAACATTCCGGAGGAGCGGTTCACCCTGGCGATGGAGAAACTGGCCGGGCTCTTGTCGCGGCCGCCCTATGACCCGCCTGCCGTCTGACAGGCCGCAATTGCGGCAGTATTGTGGCAATCCTGTGAGGGGCATTGCCACAATCATCGCCGAAAGGGGCCATTCTGTGTCGTTCCGGGCGCGGTTTCGGGGGTTCCGGAGGCGTTTTCAAAAAGGTGAATTGACCTGAAGCCGCCTGCATGGCCTTTCTGTGCCTACAAGAGCAGCACAATAAATGGACCCGAAAATGGGACAACAGGCATTCTTTCATGCGCCGCATGGTGGCGCGGATTTTCTCGGCATTCGTCGGTCGCGCAATGGCGTGACGGAGATCGTCTATGATGACGGTGTGGCGCGCCGCATGGTCTGGCGGGTGGAAGGCAAGCCGCAGGATGGCAAGCTCTCCGATGCCCTGCGCACGGCTGTCGGCAGTCTGCGCGTGGTTCCCACGCTTTATGATGAATTGAAAAAGCGGTCGATTTCCATCGAACGCGTGGCCGGCTGAGCCCCTTACGTCGCGGATCACCTGAAGCCAACGCTTGATTTCCGGGCATGTGCGGTGCATTTCACCATCTTGCCGCAATGTTTCTGCGTCTGTGCTTGCGCCTTCGCGTCCGTTGCGTCTAAATTTGATCAAAGATCGGTTTCAAGACCGACCACAGCAAGGGCCGACAGGGGGCGCGATGGCTTCGAATGGGGGAACGGGCGGCGGTTCAGGCCGCTCCGAGGCGGCCAATGGCCTTTTGCTGATCAGCCCGCCGCTGGTCTATGTGATCCTGCTTCTGGCAGCGCCGCTGCTGATGGTGGTGGTCTATTCGCTGTCCCTTGAAGATGGCGGCTATGGTTTCGGAAATTACGTCACGGTCTGGACCGATCGCATCAACCAGTTGCTGATGCTGCGGTCGCTGACCGTGTCGCTCTCGGTGACGCTGGTGACGGTTCTGCTCGCCTATCCCGTGGCCTATTTCGTGAGCTTCCACGTGAAGCCGGACAAGAAGGCGCTCTGGCTGTTCCTGATCACCATTCCCTTCTGGACCAGCTATCTGATCCGCGTCTTCCTGTGGAAGGTGATCCTCGGCTTCAACGGCGTGATCAATTCCGGCCTGATGTCGCTGGGCATCATCGACGCGCCGTTGCAAGCCATCAACTATAACGTTCAGGCGCTGGTGGTGACCCTGGCCCATGCCTATGCACCTTTCGCCATCCTGCCGATCTTCGTGGCGCTGGAAAAGATCGACCGATCGCTGCTGGAAGCCGGGCGGGATCTTGGGGAAAGCCAGTTCATGACCTTCCTGCGCGTGACGCTGCCGCTTTCCATGCCGGGTGTCATCGCGGCCGTGCTGATCGTCTTCATCCCGACGGTGGGCGATTATGTGACGCCCGACCTGATCGGCGGCGGCAAGTTGCCCATGATCGCCAACCGGATCGAAGGGACGATGCTGAAACAGAACAATCGGGAGCTGGGCTCGGCCATTGCCGTGTCGGCCATGCTGGTGGTCGCGGCGGTGACCATCATCTTCTTGCTGCTGAACCGCCGGTTCCTGAGGGGTGCGAAATGAAGTCCCCCGTCTTCCGCAGCTATGCGATCATCTATCTGATCTTCCTTTACGCGCCGATCATCCTGCTGCCGCTCTTTGCCTTCAATGACAGCAAGGTCATCGCCTTTCCGTTGCAGGGCTTTACCACGGCCTGGTTCCGCGAGATGTGGGAGGATGTCACCCTCTGGAACGCGGTGCAGAATTCCCTGATCATCTCGATCTCGGTTGCGGTGATTTCCACCTTGCTCGGCCTCTTTGCCGCCCGGTCCAGCACGCGGTTCAACTTTCCGGCCAAGGCGGGGATCATGGGCCTGATCATGCTGCCGATGGTCCTGCCGGAAATGATCCTTGCGATGGCGCTTCTGGTGGTGCTGCTGGCCATCGGTGTGGAACTGTCTCTGCTGACCATCATCCTCGGACATGTTCTGGTCTGCACGCCCTTTGCCGTGGCGATCCTGTCCTCGGCCTTCCAGTCGCTTGACCAGTCGCTGGAAGAAGCCGCCTACGACCTTGGCGAAACGCCGATTTCCACCTTCTGGCTGATCATCCTGCCGCTGGTGATGCCGGGCATCATCTCGTCGCTGCTGATCTGCTTCACGATCTCGCTGGACGAGTTCATCATCGCCTATTTCCTTGGTGGAACGGATACGGTGCTGTCAGTCTATATCTATGGCCAGTTCCGCTTCCCGGCCAAGGTTCCCGCCATCATGGCGCTGGGGACGATCCTTGTCCTTCTGTCCATCGCCCTTCTTGCAACTGCTGAATATTTCCGCCGTCGCGGCATCGCGAAAGCCGGCGGCAAGGATACCGGAGGCTTCCTGTGACCAAGTCCGATGCAATGATCGAGTTCCGGGATGTCCACAAATACTATGGGGATTATCACGCGCTGCGCGGGATCACGGCGACCATCCGTCCGGGTGAGTTCTTTTCCCTGCTCGGCCCGTCCGGCTGCGGCAAGACCACGCTCCTGCGCACCATCGCAGGGTTCGAAGACATCTCTTCCGGCGCGGTTCTGATCGACGGGCGCGACATGGCGGGCGTGCCCGCAAACAAGCGCCCGACGAATATGGTGTTCCAGTCCTACGCCATTTTCCCGCATCTCAGCGTGGAGGAAAACGTGGGCTTCGGTCTGCGGCGGGATGCGCGATCCAAGGAGGAAAAGGCCAAGGCCGTGGCCGAGGCGCTGGAGATGGTGGGGCTGAAGGGCTATGGCAAGCGCGCGGCGCATGCTCTGTCGGGCGGTCAGCGGCAGCGTGTGGCGCTGGCCCGCGCGCTGATCCTGAAGCCCAAGGTCCTGCTGCTGGACGAACCGCTCTCGGCGCTTGACAAGAAGATGCGCGAACAGATGCAGGTCGAACTGATCAAGCTGCAACGCCAGGTCGGCATCACCTTCATCCTGGTGACGCATGACCAGGAAGAGGCGCTGGTCATGTCTGACCGCATCGCCGTGATGTTCGAGGGAGAGATCGCGCAACTTGCCGATCCCGAAACGCTCTACCGTCGCCCGAACAGCCGGAAGGTGGCGGATTTCATCGGGACCATGAACTTCCTGCCGGCCAAGGTGCTGGAAGAGGGGGCCGATGCGGTGGAGATCGACGCGGCGGGTTTCGGCCGCATCCATATCGAGGCGAAGCAGGTCATGGGCGGTGCCACGGCGGAAGGCGCGACCGTGGGCTTCCGCCCCGAGACGCTGACCATCCTCTACGAAGGCAGCGCCGCCTCCGACCGCGAAAGCATGGCAACCATCGAGGAAGTCGTCTATTTCGGCGACATGACCTATTATGACGTGAAGATCGACGGGACGGAGTCGCCCGTCCGCATCTCCATGCGCAACGTGTTCGGGCGTCCGGTTCTGGATCGCGGGGCGCGGGCGCGGGTGGGTTGGTCGCCGGGGGCGTTGGTCCTTTTCCGGTAAGGCGGGGTTAACCCCGCCCTACGGCGGTGCGGTACGGCGGGGTGAACCCTGGACCGTGGCGACGATCAGCTATCCGGCGGCAGCAGGCCCAGACCGCGCAGGTAAATGCCGATCCCGCTTTCGAGCAGGTCTTCGGGGGTGAAAGGCGACTTCGCGCCGGGCGCGCCGCGCATGTAAAGTTCCACCACCCCGTGGCTCATTGCCCAGACATGGGCCGAGAACATGGTGGCGGGCGGCCTGCGGTCCGGTGGCATCTGTTCCGACAGTTTCTCTGCCGCCTTCTCCAGCACGGCCCGCGCCTTTGCGGCAACCAGCGCAAGGTCGGGATGGGCGTTGAAGGACAGCCCGCTTTCGAACATCGCCATGTAGTGGCCGGGATACTTGCGCGCGAAGGCCAGATAGGCGCGCCCTGTCGCCTCGAAGGCCGCCAGTGCAGAAGGCTGGCCATCGGCATAGGCGAATTCCATCAGCGCGGCGAAGATGTCATAGCCCTGCCGTGCCACCTCGGCGATCAGGTCATCACGGCCCGCGAAATGGCGATAGACGGCGGCGGGTGTCACATCCGCCCGTTTCGCGGCCTCCGAAAGGGTAAAGCCCGACGGCCCCCGTTCGGCAATCAGGGCCAGCGCCGCCTCGACCAGAGCCTGACGCAGATTGCCGTGGTGATAGCCGTGCTTCATCTCATCCTTTCGGGCGCAGGTCCGGCCCGCCGCAGATTGCCGGATCGCGGCTGCCGATCAGGGCGGCATCCTTGCCCGCATAATCCACCGCGTGCAGAACCGACTGGATCGCCGCGATCCGTGCCCGTTTCTTGTCGTCCGAAAGGATGACCGTCCATGGCGCAAACTCGAAATGGCTGCGCTGCATGGTTTCGTCAATGGCCGTGCAATAGGCATCCCATTTGCCCAGCCCGTCGATATCTATCGACGACAGCTTCCATTGCTTCAACGGGTCCTGTTCACGGGCGAGGAAGCGGCGGAGCTGTTCAGCCTGTCCAACCTCCAGCCAGAGTTTCACGAGGACGAACCCCTCATCGACCAGCATGTGTTCGAACTCGGGCAATTGCCGGAAAAAGGTCTCGCGCTGCACGGGCGTACAGAAGCCGAAGACATGTTCCACCATGGCGCGGTTGTACCAGCTCCGGTCGAACATCGACATTTCGCCTGCGGCGGGCAACCAATCGACATAGCGCTGGAAATACCAGCTTGCCGCCTCCCGGTCGGAGGGTTTCGACAGCGCGACCACGTTGCAGACGCGGGGGTTCAGGTTCTCGCGCATCACGTCGATGGTGCCACCCTTGCCAGCGGCATCGCGCCCCTCGAAGATCACGATGACGCGCTTGCCGGTCGCCTTGATATCGGCCTGCATCCGGACGAGCTGCCGTTGCAGCCCATCCATCACCGCCTCGTAATCCTTGCGCTTCATCTCTTCGGCATAGGGATAGCCGGGGGTGATGAGATCATCCTTGCCCGCAGCCTCGATGGCCTTGCGGATGGCCTTCGGGGCTTCCTTGCGGAAGAAGCGGCTGATCGCGCCGTCAAAGGGTAGGTCGGTCATGCTGGCCCTCACATCCAAGTCGCGGCAAGTATGGCGATCAGGCCGGTCAGCGCAATCCGGCGCGCTGCGCTGCGCGGTGAATGGCGGCAATCACGGCCTCGGGATGGGTGTGGTGGGGCATATGTCCCGCGCCGTCGATCAGCACGAGGTTCCCGTCGGGCAGGAGCCTGGACAGGGGCAGGGCATGGATGTCATGCGGCACCACATCATCCGCCGTGCCATGCAGGATCTCCACCGGCATGGAGAGGCGCGGATAGGCCTCTGCCATGCGGACCACATGCGGACGCAGGTTCGTCACCTGGAAGGCATTGTTGCGCAGCGTCTCGCGCCGCATCGTCAGGCCGATGCCGACGTAATCGGCATAGCCGGGCGGTGGCGCATCGGGAGCGAAGATCGCCTCGACCACACCCGCCGTCTGCCGCTCGCTTGCGAAGGCCGTGATCACCGGGATGACAGTCGCCGCCCCGATCCGGCTGCCCGTGACCGCGTAATAGGGGCCGAGGCCACCCGGCCAGGGCATCGTCGCGCCAGAGACTACCACAAGCGCCGCCACATCCGGCGTGTCTGTCAGGCCCCAGGCCATCGCGACCGCGCCGCCATAGGAATGGCCAAGGACGATGGGCCGCCGAACGCCAAGCTGGTCTGCCGCCTTCTGAAGCAGGGCCGCCTGCATCGACGGGCTGATGCCGTCGCGACCAAGGCTGTCGCTCCATCCCAGGCCGGGCCGGTCAAAGGCGATGACGCGGTAATCCTCTGCGAGGCGGTCCACGAGGGCGAAGGTGAAGTCGCGCGTGTTCCCGCTGGCCCCGTGGATCAGCACAAGATCCGGGCCTTCCCCCTGGACATGGGCGTGAATGCGCTTTCCCTCCACCTCCAGAATGCGCCCTGTCGGCGGGAAGGCGGCCTCGGCGGCGGCTTCGCGGGCTGCGGCACGGCGATCGGTCACGACGGCGCAGCCGCCGAGGACGGTGGCGGCAAGGATCAGGCTAAGTGCCAATTTTGGCGATCTCATATTGAGTGGTCTGGTAAATCTCGTTGATCCAGTTGCCATATAGAAGATGCGCGTGACTTCTCCAGCGATTGAGGGGCGGCCGCGTCGGATTGTCTTCGGGGTAGTAGTTCATGGGCACGTTGATCGGTGTGCCATTCGCCACGTCGCGATCATATTCCTGCTTCAGCGTATCGCTGTCATATTCGAAGTGATTGAAGATATAGAGCGCGCGGTGGCCCGGATCCTCGACGAGGCAGGGCCCCACCTCCTCGGAGCCGAGCAGGGTCCGCAGCCCGGGCCGCGCGTCGATTTCGGCCTGTCGCATCTCGGTCCAGCGGCTGACGGGGATCACGAAATCATCCGAAAAGCCGCGCAGATAGGGCGAGGTCGGCGCGAGATTGCGGTGCCGGAAACAGCCAAAGGCCTTTTTCGGCAGCATGTGCTTTGCCACCCCATGGAAATGGTTGATCATCGCCATGCCGCCCCAGCAGACACCGAAGGTGGAATGCACATGGGTCTGCGTCCAGTCGAAGACCTCGCAAAGTTCGTCCCAATAGGTCACTTCCTCGAAGGGCAGATGCTCGATCGGGGCGCCGGTGATGATCAGCCCGTCGAACTTTTCTGCCTTCAACTCCTGGAAGGGGCGATAGAAGGTTTCCATGTGCTCGGCGGCGGTGTTGCGGGTCTGATGCTCGGTCATGCGGATCAGATGCAGGTCGATCTGCAACGGCGTCGCGCCGATCAGACGGGCGAACTGGTTCTCCGTCTGGATCTTCTTCGGCATCAGGTTGAGAAGGCCGATGCGGAGCGGACGGATATCCTGCCGCGCCGCCCGTTCGGGCGACATGACCATGACGCCTTCGTTCCGCAGAACGTCGAAGGCGGGCAGGGTCTCGGGCAGGGTGATGGGCATGGCATCCTCGGGCAGCATAGCGCGACCCCGTGACGTAATCGCAAACGCTGTGAACATCAAGAAGGGTGAGGTGGCCGCTTGACGCGGGGGAGAGGGCGCCGCAGGCTGAGGCTTCGTCAGGGAATATGACCATGCTGCGCCTGATCCTTTGGCTGACCGCTCTGCTTGCCGCGCCGCCTGTCTTGGCGCAGGAGGTGGACCCGATGGCAGAGCAACGCTGCGTCTGGTCCTGTCTGGCCAATTCGCCGGGGGCAGAGAGCGACGAATATGCGGCCTGCGTCGCCCGTCTGTGTGAAGCGATGGGGCAGGTAACGGCGACGGAGCCCGAGGGGCTGGCCCTTTCGCCGCGGCCGCAGCCCCGCCCGCCGCAGTCCCTGCCGCAGGAGGCGGGGGCGGTGCCGCCGCCGATGCCGGAGACCCCCCTTGAAGCGGAGGGTTGGACCTTCGGGCCGGGGGAAGGCGGGCAAGGCATGTTCGCCGGCACCAGCGATCCGGTCACGGGTGTCCGGGTGGATTGGCTTTGTGGGAAGGGGCGCCCGTCGGTGCTGGCGCTGTCGCCCTATGCGGGCGGCGCGCGGGTGACAGTGACGGTGGATGGGCGGGTGCGCGAGGTCGATCTGGTCATCGAGGGCGAGGCCGGATACGCGCCCATCGGCCTTTCTGATCCGCTTTTCCTGCATCTGGCCTCTGGTCCGGAGTTCGAGGTGGCGGATGGGGCAGGGCGGGTGATCGGGCGGTTTACCATGGCAGGCGCGCCCCTTGCCATCGGCCAGGCCGAAGGGCGTTGTCGGTGATCAGGGCGCTTTGCGGCGGTCAATGGCGCGGGCGATCAGGTCGTCAAAGCCCACAGCATCGGTGACCTGCGCCACCTCTTCCGCCGTGACGGTCACGCCCCATTCGGCCATCGCGGCATAGCGCGGCTGGCGATGATCCAGCAGCCGGGCATAGCCGAACCGCAGGAAGGCATCGGGATCGACCTGATCCTCCGGCTTGCCCTCCTGCGCGAGGTATTCCGCCCAGAGTCCGGCCAGGAAATCGGGCTGGTAGTAGATCGGCTTCGGCGCGCGGTCGAAGCGGCGCACCAGTTCGGCGCGATGCGCCTCGGACCCCTTGATCCAGACCATCAGAAGGGTTCCGGAAAGTGCCGCCATCACCGGATCGTTGCGGTCGGTCGCATCCACGACCTCGCAGATCGAACCGCCGCTGTCGCAGACGAAGTTGGAATATCCGTAAATGTCGCGCGCCCGGTCAATGAAGCGCAGCGTGTCATGCAGCGCCGCGATTTCCGCTTCGCGGTGCTGCGCCTGCCGCGTGCAGTATTCCGCGAAGGGCACCCCACCGCGCGCCGGATCGCCCGGCTTGCCCAGATAGGTCGAAAGCGGGGCCAGATTGTCGAAGGTGATGTTGGAGGCGATATAGACGCTGTCCGTCATCAGCAGTTCCCGCAGCAGCGGCACCTTCATCGCCTCGCGCTTGAAGTTGTCGGCGATGTATTCGCCCATGTAGCGCGTGCCGATGCGGTAATCGACGGAGTAGTGAAACCAGCCACCGGCATCGCGCAGAAGGTTGGAAAGATGGGTCTTGCCCAGCCCCGACATCCCGAAGAGCAGCACGCGCTTTTCCCGTGCCGCCCGGAACTCGGCCCCGCTTGCATAGATCATCGCCCGCTCTCCCATCCTGCCCCTGCGTGATAGCGAAGCGCCCGGGGAATTTCACGCGGAAAAGCAAAGGCCCCGCATCGGGGATGCGGGGCCTTCGGTCCTATCGGACCGGTTCAGAAGCTGTAGCCGACCGTCAGGCCGAAGCCCACCGCCGAGTTGCCCTCAAAACGGGTGCCGGACCCATCGACCGCATCGCCAACCTCGGCATATTCGATGCCGCCGGTGATCTTCATTCCGTCCTGACGCCAGGTCGCACCGATGCCGAAGCCCTTCGTTCCGTCGGTCGGGGCCAGGCGCGACGCGATGCCGCCATTCGCCTTTTCATAGGTGGCGCGGGCGAAGACCGAGAGGTTGTCGCTCAACCGCCGACCGAGGCCCAGTTGCCAGGTCACGACGTTGTTGTCGAAATCGGTGATGTTGTCGTTGAAGTTGGCGTTGAACACCGGCGGGCGAACTTCCCAGACCGTCCATTCCGCATAGCGGACAGAACCGAAGAGAAGCGTGTCTTCCGCAATCCCCGTCTGGAAATCCAGCGTGAAGGCATCCGGGATTTCCACAGTCGTCACGCCTGCCGCGTTGATCGCGCCCGCGACGGCAAAGGTCTCGGTCGTGGCAAAGCTGTGCGTCACGCCGCTTTCATAGGTCAGACCGATCCGCAGCGCGATATCGGGGCGTTCATAGGCGGCCCCGACGATCACGCCGACCTGACCATCCTTCGCACCCTGCGCCGAATAGGCAAGGGTCCCGGCCGGAGCCAGACCCGCAAGGGGATTGCCCGCAGCGGCAAGGCCCGCGCGGATGAACTGGTCGGGCAGAGTGATCTGCGCCTCGGACTCCACATAGCGCAGGCCGCCGTAGACGGAGAAATTCTCGTCGAACTTGTATTTCAGCACGGCCGCAATCTGCTGGCTGTCCCAGGTGGCTGTCAGGCCGTTATACAGGCCCTGCGAATAGGCCGAGTCCGCACCATAGGGCGTGTTGATGAAGACCGCATAGGACAGGCTGTCATTGATGTCCGACTTGTAGGCGAAGGACAGGTTCGTGTAGCTGCCCGCCATGTTGCCGGTCTGCGTACCCAGCGCGGCAGCGGCACCCGTATAGGTGCCCGTCACATCGGGTTGCACATTGGAAAAACCCAGTTCGATATACCGCCCCGCCTCGAACAGGGCAGAGTAAGCAATCCGCGACCGGTCGATGCCGCCTGCCTGCGCCGTCAGGGTTCCAACCACCAGCGCGGTGGTTGCCCCCAGCATTGTTTTCATCATCACCATGATCCCTTTACTCCTCCCGCGCTCATCCCCATGAGCGTCCTCGGGATAACGGTATGTGCGGGCGGAATTACGGTCAATTCATGACGCCACGTCACGGATTTGTGACTGGTGGCACTGTTGCAGGCTTGCGCGTCTCGGCCCGGATATTGGCCCAGTTGCCAAGGAAGATGATCGCCGCGCCCAGCAGGACAAGGGGATCCAGCGGTTCGGCATAGAACAGCATCCCCACGGCTGCGATCACCGGCAGGCGGGCAAAGTCGATCGGCATCACAAAGCTTGCCGGGGCCAGCGACAGGGCCGTGGTCAGGCACAGATGCGCGAGGACGCCGCAGAAGCCGATCAGCAGGAGCCAGGGCAGGGTCTCTGCCGTGGGCAGGTGGATCATCCCGTCCCAGCCGGCCGTCACCAGACCGAAGACAAACTGCATCACGGTCAACCAGAACAGGATCGACACGATGCTTTCGCCCTGCGTCAGCTTCTTCGTCAGGATGTTCGTCGCGGCAAAGCAGACCGCGCTCGCCGCCGCGGCCAGGACGCCGGGATCAAGGTCGCTGAAATCCGGGCGGGCCACCAGCAGGATGCCGATGAACCCCATCACCGCCGCAAGCAGGCGCGGTCGTGTCAGCCTTTCCCCAAGAACCAGTGGCGACAGCAGGATGACCCAGACGGGCGAGGTGAATTCCAGCGCGAAGACCTGCGCCAGCGGGATCATCGTCAGGGCCCAGAACCACAGGTTCTGCCCGGTGAAATGGATGGCATTCCGCACCAGATGCTGGCCCAGCCGGTCGCGCCGAATCTCTGCCAGGCGGCCCAGCATCCCGCCAATGACCAGGACAAGCGACAGGCCCACCACCGACCGCCACATCATGATCTCGAACGTGTCATGCACCCCCGACACCGACCGCGCAGCAATCGCCATGGCCGTGAAGGAAACGATGGAACCTGTCATCCAGAGCGCTGCGGCGATGGGGCGATGTGTCGTCATGCCGAGGACAGTTCATCCCGGGCGCGGGAATGTCCAGACCTGCCGTCGCCCCGCTCAATCCTCGTCGGGATCACGGCAGAGGATCAGGCAGAGCGTGGCCAGCGGCAAGGCGACGAACAGCGTCAGCATGGCAAGGCCGTGCCGCCCCGCCAGCAAGGCCATCAGGGCAAGACCCGCCGCCACCAGCAGGATGACGGGGGCAACGACAAGCCTCAGCCACGGCCAGCGCGCCAGCCCGGCGCGCAGATGCCCCCCCAGGCGGACCAGCGGCGACGCGGCCCGCGCCACGGCTTGGACGAAGTCTTCGGTCATCTCTCCCGATCTGTCTTGCAAGCGTCCCTCATCCCCTACGGATGGAATATGGCATATTTTCGGAACGGAATTCACTCCCGCCTGCCATGGCGCCAGAGCGGCCCGGGTTCCGGGTCGATCTTGCTTGCGACATGGTCAATACCCTGCCGTAAGCCCGAAATCCAGCAGGACGCTGGCCCCGGTCACCCCTGCGCTGGCAGGGGACAGCAGGAAGGCCACCTGTGCCGCCACCTCTTCGGCCGTCAGGAAACGCGCGCTTTCGCCCTGCGGGTAAAGCGCAAGAAGGCGGGAAAGATAGGCCTCAGGGTCACCGTCGCCATAACGCTCTGCCTGATGGTCCAGCATCGGCGTGCGGATGTCGGACGGGCAGAGGGCGTTGACCCTGATGCCCTTCGGCGCCAGTTCGCGCGCCAGCGCCCGCGTCATCAGCACCAGCCCCCCCTTCGAGGCGCAATAGATCGCCGCCCCCGCATTGCCCATGATTCCGGCATCCGAGGCGATGTTGACAATCGCCCCGCGCGTCTGTGACAGGGCCGGGATGGCGCGGGATGACAGGAAAAAGGCGGCCTTCAGGTTCACGTCAAGACAGCGGTTCCACTCCGCCTCTGTCGCAAGCTCGGACGGACCCTCGACCCAGACTCCCGCCGCGTTGACCAGCGCGTCGATCCGTCCGAAACGGGCAACCGTCTGCGTGACAACTGCCTCGCAGGCCGCGATGTCGCGCAGATCGGCCCCGATCCGCAGGGCAGACGGCACCGCCTCAAGGCCCGCGGCGGGCAGATCGGTCGCCACGACCTCTGCCCCGAGAGCGGCCAGCAATCGCGCCACCGCGCCGCCGACCCCGCCCGCGGCCCCGGTCACCACGATGGTCTTCGCCGAAAAGAGTCCGGGCGCAAAGATACCCTCCATCCGTCAGCCACCCGGCAGGACGATGGCGCGGATTTCCCCCGGTCGCGCGGGGTTCGCGATGGCCGCCGCCGCCTCGTTCAGCGGCAGGGTGCGCGAGATCAGCGGATCAAGCCGCACCCGCCCGGCTGCGATCATCGCCGCCGCACGGTCCTGCGTGAAGGGATTGATGAAGGAGGACAGGAACTGCACCTCGCGGAAAAGCAGATCGAAAGGCTCGATCTGGACTTTCTGGCCCGCCGAAAGGACACCAAGGATCACCACCCGCCCGCCATCGCGCGCCAGCCGGGGGGCGCTTTCGACCGTCTCGCTGACGCCCGCGCATTCCACCACCAGATCCGCCCCATTCGGCCAGATCGCCCGCGCCTCAGCCTCACTTCCCGCCGCCTCTGCCGCGCCCAGGCTGCGCCCCAGCGCCTGTTTGCTGTCCGACCGCGTGACCAGCATCACCTCGGCCCCCGCCAGCGCACAGAGTTGCAGCGCCAGCATCCCGATGACCCCGCCGCCAAGGATCATCACCCGTTCACCCGCCACGGGCGCGCCGATGTCGATGCCGTGGATGGTGCAGGCCAGCGGCTCGCAAAAGGCCCCATGCAGAGGGTCGAGATCGGAGGGCAGAAGATGCGCCTTGTGGGCCGGAAAGGCGCAGAATTCCGCAAAACCGCCATCGCGCCCAAGTCCGGTCGCCACATTCCTGAGGCACAGGTTCACCCGCCCCCGGCGGCAGTTCTCGCAGGTTCCGCACCATGTGTTCGGATCGCAGGTGACCCGCGCGCCTTCGGGCAGCGAAACGCCCTCACCGCAGGCGACCACGATCCCCGCGAATTCATGCCCCAGCGTCAGGGGCGGCTTTGACGGAAACGTCCCATGCAGCAAATGACGGTCCGTCCCGCAGATGCCGCAAGCCTCCACCCGGATCAGCACTTCGCCCGGGGCAGGGGTGGGGATGGGCACATCAGCCGTGCGCACATCGCCGATAGAAAAAAGTCGTGTGGCCTTCATTGTGCTGTCCTCCCGCAGCCATAGGGGCAGGCAGAGTCAAGAAGGTCAATCCTGCCCGTCAGCGCTGCGCCAGCACATCATAATGCGTGCCAGATCCGATCTTCTCGAACTTCCTAAATCCGGCATCCCGTAGCATGGTCTCGAAGCTGCCGGCGTCCAGCCAGGCTTCATCGCACTCATAGAAGATCATGCTGATGTCTTCGGCGAGGCTCGACTTCAACAATTCCTTCACGACCACGGGTTCGTGCCCTTCTACGTCGATCTTGACGACGATGGGCAAGCCGGGGATCCGGCGCCAACGGAGCAGACCAACAGCATCAACAAGCTCGATCTCGATGGCGCGCAGCGATGTCGAACCTTCCGAGGAACGCAGGCTTGCGCCGCCGGAATGACTTTCATTCAGATGGATGACAGTACGTCCAACCTGTCCAGAGACGGCCGCCTCGATCACCTCGACCGAACCAGATACGGCGTTCAAGGCCAGGTTCTTTCGCAGAAGTGCCGCAGTTCCTGGCACTGGTTCGAATGCAACGCAGCCCCTGCAATTGGGGTTACGTGCAGCAAGAATGGAATAAAGGCCCTGATTGGCACCGATGTCCATGAAATGAAAGTCCCTGCCAATCCCGGCAATCAGGTCCGACAGGTAATTCCCGTAGCTGCCATAGACGTAGAATCTGAACGTCGTATCCTGCCAGTTCGCGGCAAGCCGGATGCCGTAAGCCGAGGAAACAACGGGACGTCGAAGTCCGCGCTGCAACGCAACCACAACCCGGTAAGCCCGATTTTTCAGGCGCCGGGTCAGTCCGCCAAGCCCTTCGGTTCGATAAACTGCGACCGCGCGGTCAAACTTCTTCACGTCTGCATGCCAATCTGATCTTGTTCAGTGGAAACCTGCGGCACTCGAACGACTGTCGAAATCACATCACGTAAAGGTTAATTCCGCAACTCCTCAACCCTGAAATCACGCAGGATGCCCTTCGTGGCCGCAAACCAGGCGCTCTCACGGGTGCGGGCCTGATGCGCGTCAAAGGCGGCGCGGTCGCGGAAGCTTTCCATGACATCGAAGATCATCGGATCATCCGTCTCGTCGATGCTGAAGGACAGACACCCCGCCTCCGCCCGCGTCGCCGCGACATGCGCGGGGCGATGCTCCAGCACCGCCGCCCGTTCCGCCTCGCTCATGCAGACCAGTCGTCCCGACAGCCGGATCATTCGAGTTCGATCGTCCCGGGCGGCTTCGACGTGCAATCGTAGAAGACGCGGTTCACACCCGGCACCTCGTTGATGATCCGCGTGGCGGTCTCGCCGAGGAAATCATGGGTGAAGGGGTAGTAATCCGCCGTCATGCCGTCAACCGAGGTCACGGCGCGCAGGGCCAGCGCATAATCATAGGTGCGCCCGTCGCCCATTACGCCGACGGTTCGCATCGGAAGGATCGCGGCGAAGGCCTGCCAGATGTCGTCGTAAAGCCCGTGCTTGCGGATCTGGTCGATATAGACGGCATCGGCGCGGCGCAGGATATCCAGCTTCTCGCGCGTGATCTCGCCGGGGCAGCGGATGGCAAGGCCGGGGCCGGGGAAGGGGTGGCGGCCGATGAAGGCATCCGGCAGGCCCAGTTCGCGGCCCAATGCGCGCACTTCGTCCTTGAACAGCTCGCGCAGGGGTTCGACCAGTTTCATCCCCATCTTCTCCGGCAGGCCGCCCACATTGTGATGCGACTTGATGGTGACCGACGGGCCACCCGAGAAGGAGACGCTTTCGATCACATCCGGGTAGAGTGTGCCTTGCGCGAGGAAGGTGGCCCCGCCCACGGATTTTGCATGTTTTTCGAAAACCTCGATGAAGAGGCGGCCGATGGTCTTGCGCTTCACCTCCGGGTCGGACACGCCCTCGAGCGCGCCGAGGAACAGGTCGCTTTCATCGGCATGGATGAGCGGCATGTTGTAATGATCGCGGAACATGGTGACGACCTGTTCCGCCTCGCCCAGACGCAGAAGGCCGTGATCGACGAAGACGCAGGTCAGTTGGTCCCCGATCGCCTCGTGGATCAGGACGGCGGCGACAGAGCTGTCCACACCGCCCGACAGGCCGCAGATCACCTTCTGGTCGCCGACCTGTTCGCGGATCTTACGGATCGCTTCCTCGCGATAGGCGCCCATCGTCCAGTCGCCCTTGAAGCCGGCGAGGCGGATGAAATTCTCATAGAGTTTCGCGCCCTTCGGGGTGTGGTGCACCTCGGGGTGAAACTGGACGGCGTAGAAATGGCGTTCCGGGTTCGCAGTGATGGCGAAAGGCGCGTTGGGCGAGGTGCCCAGCACCTGAAAGCCCGGCGCGATCGCGGAGACGTGGTCGCCATGCGACATCCAGACCTGTTCGCGCCCGCCATGGCCATCATCGGTGTCGAACCAGCCCGACAGGATGGGATGGGTCGTCGGCGTGGGGGTCACAAAGGCCCGGCCGAATTCGGCTGTGCCATGGCCGCGCTCCACCTTGCCGCCCAGGCAATGCATCATCACCTGCTGGCCATAGCAGATGCCGAGGATCGGGATGCCAAGATCGAACACACCTTTCGGCGGCATCGGCGCGCCTTCGGCAAAGACCGAGGCGGGGCCGCCCGAGAAGATCACCGCCTTGGGGGCAAAGGCCGCAAGGAAGGCGTCATCCACCTTGTTGAAGGGATGGATCTCGCAATAGACGTTCAACTCGCGCAGTCGGCGCGCGATGAGCTGCGTCACCTGGCTGCCGAAGTCGATGATGAGAAGGCGGTCATGGATGCTCTGGGTCATGCGCCCGCGTAGCCGTTGCGACCGGATTTCGCAAGGGGGCGCAGGTCAGGAAGGCCGGGGGTCTTGCCCCTGTGCCGGCCGGTTCCCGAACCGCGGGCGAACCGGTCGGCAGACCCGACGATTTCCACCAGAAGGAAGCCGGGGCCGCTCCCGGCCCGGTGTCGCGGACGGCGAGTGCGCATGTCGCTTTTGCACCTCAAGCGCCGCATTCGACGGGCGCGGGCCGGGGCTTTGGGCGCATAAGCAGGCAAAACGTTCCGCCCCCTCATGCGGCGGCAGACATGGAGAGAAAGATGAGCGACGCGGATGTTGCAGTGGCCGGGGCAGGGCGCAGGGCGCGGGGCGGCGGCGGATCGGCCCGTCGCGCCGAACGGACGGCGGTCAGCCTGGAAACCGCGAAGTTCATCCAGCGCAACATCCCGAATTTCGAGATCCTGAACGAAGAGGCGCTTCAGATCATCGAATGGAATGCCGAGACGGTTCTGGAAGAGATCGGCGTGAACTTCGTTGAAAATCCCGAAGCGCTGAAGCGCTGGAAGGATGCAGGTGCCGATGTGCAGGGCGAGCGTGTCCGCATTCCGCGTGGCCTCGCCCGCGCGCTCTGCGCCACCGCCCCTTCGACCTTCACCCAGCATGCCCGCAACCCGGAGCGGAATGTCGAGATCGGCGGACGCAACCTCGTCCTCGCCCCGGTCTATGGCCCCCCCTTCGTGCGCGACATGGAAGGCGGCCGCCGCTATGCGACCATCGAGGATTTCCGCAATTTCGTGAAACTGGGCTACATGTCCAAATGGCTGCACCATTCCGGCGGTACGGTCTGCGAACCGACCGACATCGCCGTGAACAAGCGCCATCTCGACATGCTGCTGGCGCATATGACCCTGTCCGACAAACCCTTCATGGGGTCCGTCACCGAACCCAGCCGCGCCGAGGATTCGGTGGAAATGTCCAAGATCCTGTTCGGGTCGGATTTCGTCGATCAGAACACGGTGATGACCTCGCTCATCAACATCAACAGCCCGCTGACCTTTGACGGGATCATGATGGGCGCGCTGGAAGTCTATGCCCGCGCCAACCAGGCGGCCATCGTGTCGCCCTTCATCGTGGGGGGCGCAATGGCCCCGGTGACCGTGGCAGGCACCCTGACACAGGTGCTGGCCGAGGTGCTGGCCGGCGTGGCCTATAGCCAGTTGATCCGCAAGGGCGCGCCGGTGATCTTCGGCGCCTTTGTGACCTCGATCGACATGAACTCCGGCGCCCCCACCTTCGGCACGCCGGAAGCCGCGCATATCACCTATGGCGCGGGCCAGCTTGCCCGCCGCCTGAACCTTCCCTACCGCTCCGGCGGGTCCTTCTGCGGATCGAAGCTGCCGGATGCGCAGGCCGCCTATGAAACGGCGAACAGCCTGAACATGGCGCTGCTGGCGGGCGTCAACTTCATGCTGCATGCCTGCGGCTGGCTGGAAGGCGGTCTTGTCTCCTCCTACGAGAAATTCGTGATGGATGCAGATCAGCTTGGCACGCTGCATCACCTCGCCCAGGGGATCATCATGGATCAGAACGGGCAGGGCATGGATGCCATCCGCGAGGTCGGCCCCGGCGGCCATTACCTTGGCTGCGAGCACACGCAGGCGAATTTCAAATCGGCCTTCTGGCGTTCCGACCTGCTGGATTACAAGCCGTTCGAGACTTGGGCCGAAGAAGGCGCGCGCGACACGATGCAACTCGCGAACGAGCGGGTGAAGAAGCAGTTGAACGATTACCAGCAGCCCGCGCTTGACCAAGGCATCCGCGACGCGCTGGAGGATTATGTGGCCAGGACAAAGGCCTCCATGCCGGATGCCTTCATCTGACACTGGCTGCAATTCGGCAGGGCAGGGGGGCGCGGGCAACCGGCGCCCCCCGATCTTTTCCAGGGTCATTCGTGACGCAGGGATTTCTCCGCCAGAAGGGCGATCATCACCTCGACATGGCGCAGGCAGGACCATGTCGGGTCACCCGACCGCCGCGCCAGTTCCAGCCTTTCTTCCAGCCCGGCCAGAACACCGATCACCGCGTCGGACCTTACACCGGTGCCGATCAGCCGGGGCAGGTCCCTGTCACTCCGATACTCTTCCATCCCATGGCGCGCGGCCGAGATGAGCAGGCGCGGCCGACGTGTCGGGGCAGCCTCGGAGGCGCAGGCAGGCAGGGTGCGGGCAGCAGGAACAGGGGACATGGCAGGCTCCTCCAGATCGGGCCTCCATCCTAGGGGCGGCCAAGCCGGTGTTGCGCGGTGACGGGAGTCAGCGCGCGCCGCTGTCAGGTTGAGTTGACAATTTCCGGGCAATTCTCGGTTTTGTCCGCCCTCGTTAACCTTTGGGTAACCAATTCTCGTTTGGGTTGAGCCGTGAAGGCTGCAGTGATCACGGGGCGGGCAGAAAGACGATGATGCACGACACCAAGACCCGCTCCCCGATCGAAACCCTGCCGCCATGGCTGCCCGAGGCCGTCCGGCACTACCTTGACCACACGGCCTCAGGCAGCAGCCTGCGCGCGCTGGCTCGCCGCGATGGCGTCTCCGCCTCCACCGTGATGCGTCAGGTAAGGCTGTGCGAGATGCGGCGCGACGATCCGCTCGTCGATGCCGCGCTCGAGGCGCTGCGGCAGGGTCTCGTCGCCGATGGAACGGGGCAAACCCCCAGCCATGACGAGGACCGCATGACAGCCCCGCTGCGCAGCAACCCCATGCCCCAGGACGCCGCCACCCTTGCCGCCGAGGCGCGCCGCGTGCTGCGGCGCCTTGCCGAACCGGGGGCGATCCTCGCCGTCTCCGCCGATCTTGACCGCGCGGTGGTGCTGCGGTCGGAACCGGGCGGCGGGCAAGCGCGGCTTTGTACTGTGGCGCGCAGCGTGGCCCAGGCTTTCGCCCTGAAGGACTGGGTCGCCTGCGACCGCCCCGGCCGCATTTCGGCCTATGCGATCACCGCCGCGGGCCGCTCCGCCCTGCGCCGACTTCTGTCGGAAGACGAGATGCGGGTCGGTGGTGTGCGCGAGGCCCAGTTCATCTATGCCGATCAGCATCGGATCATGGACAGCCGCACCGAGGACGGTGCCGATGGCCCGCGCCGCTTGCGCTACAATGCGGCGGAAAGCCCGGTTTGCGCGCTCGGTCGCAAGGTGGATCGCGACGGAAAACCCTATCTCTCGGCCGATCTCGTCCGGGTGGCGGAGCGGCTGCGCGAGGATTTCGAACTGGCCCAGATGGGGCCGCGGGTGGCGCAGAATTGGGAACGTTTCCTGACGGGCGGGGATCGTGGCACGTTTGGTTCGTCCCATCACCCCGCCGAAGGCCCGCGCGCCGCACGCGACCGCGTGGCAGATGCGCTGCGCGATCTTGGCCCCGGCCTGGGCGATGTGGTCCTGCGGGTCTGCTGCTTCCTCGAAGGGATCGAAACGACCGAACGTCATCTTGGCTGGGCCGCCCGGTCCGGAAAGATCGTGCTGCGGATCGCCTTGCAGCGGCTGAAGCGCTTCTACGAGGAAAACGGCCACCGCAGCCGGATCGGCTAGGCGCTGCCGATCCCGCCCAGCACGAGCAGCACCGAAAGGCCCATCAGCCAGACCGAGGCAGCCCGCCGCATGACCCCCATCCCCGGCGCGGCACGTCCCGCCCGGGGCAGCACCACGCCCATCCCGCCCCACAGCATGGCCACCACCACGATGCAGGCGCCGAGCAGGGCAAAGCCCGTTGCCGTCGCCCCGGCTGCGGGCAGGAGCACGACCCCCATCACCACGCCCTTCGGGTTCAGCGCCGTCGTCAGGGCAAGGCGCCTGGCCGTCACCGTTCCCGTCTCGGCCATCGCCTCGTCCGGTCGCCACAGCCGCACCGCAAGATAAAGAACCCAAATCCCTGCCGCCACCGCAACCACTGGCCGCGCCGCCGCCATCGGCCCGGCAAGCCTGTCGGACAAGAGCGCAAGGGGAAGGATCACCGAAAGATAGGCCGCCAACTCCACCGGGATCAGCCGCGCCACCCGGGCCCAGCCGCCTTCGCTGCCCGCAACCAGCATCAACGTATTGGTCGGCCCCGGCGTCAGCAGCAAGGCCAGCAGGGCAAGGGTCAGTTCAAGATGGGTCATTCTCCGGCCTCCCTCGGACAGCGCCCCCTGTTACCATGCGCCCCGCGCGCCCCCATGATCTGGATCAAGAGGGGCAGTCCTGCATCTCCTGCAACCCCCCGCGTCATCCGCGCCGGTTGCGCCCGAAGGCGCAAGGGCGTATTTCCAGACCCATCCCTTGGGAGGAAAACCCTTTGCGCGACCTCAAGCTTCCCGATCAGCGCCACCCCGAAAAGGCGCACCGCCCGGACAATGCCCAGCCGAAGAAGCCAGACTGGATTCGCGTCAAGGCCCCCACGTCCGAAGGTTACAAGAAGACACGCGATATCCTGAAGGAAAAGAAACTTGTGACGGTGTGCGAAGAGGCGGGCTGTCCGAATGTCGGTGAATGCTGGTCGCAGGGCCATGCTACCATGATGATCATGGGGGAAATCTGCACCCGTGGCTGCACCTTCTGCAACGTCGCCACCGGCAAGCCGCAGGCGCTCGACGCTTTCGAGCCGGGGCGTGTGGCCCATGCGGTGGAACAGCTCGGCTTGAAGCATGTGGTCATCACCTCGGTTGACCGGGATGATCTGGAAGATGGCGGGGCAGAGCATTTCGCCCAGACCATCCGCGCCATCCGCCATCGCGCCCCCGGCACGACGATCGAAATTCTCACGCCGGATTTCCTGAAATGCCCGCCTTCGGCGCTGGAAACCGTGGTCGAGGCGCGGCCCGATGTCTTCAACCACAATCTCGAAACCGTTCCCGGCCTCTATCCCGAAGTGCGCCCCGGCGCCCGCTACTTCCATTCCTTGCGCCTTTTGCAGAAGGTGAAGGAGATGGACCCCGGCATGTTCACCAAATCCGGCATCATGGTCGGGCTCGGCGAGGATCGGCAATCGGTTCTACAGGTCATGGATGACATGCGTGCCGCGGATGTCGATTTCCTCACCATCGGCCAGTATCTGCAACCGACGCCAAAGCACCACCATGTCGCGCGTTTCGTCACCCCGAATGAATTCAAGGGCTATGAGACGGCTGCCTATGGCAAGGGCTTTCTGATGGTCTCCGCCACGCCGCTCACGCGGTCCTCCTACCATGCCGGCGACGATTTCGACCGTCTCCGGGCGGCGCGCTTCGCAAAGCTCGGGCGCGGCTGAAGATGAAGATATGGACGCTCTGGTTGCAGGGGCGCAAAGCTGCGCCGGAGTTCGTCCAGAAGGTTTTTCTCCTTTGGGAAGCGTTGAACCCTGGCTGTAAGGTGACCGTGCTTGAAAAGGCGGATGCGGACCGCATCCTCGGCACAATCGGGCTCAGGAAGGACCATCTGTCGCCGCAGGTTCAGGCGAATTTCGTTCGCACCTGGCTTTTGGCGAATGAGGGCGGGGTCTGGGTTGACTCAACCCTCCTGCCCACGCGATCCCTCGAAAGCTGGCTGCCCGATCTTCTTGATCCGGCAGGGTTCTTTGCCTTCTCATCCTCAGGCGATCCAAATCTCGTCCTGCAAAACTGGTTTCTTGCCGCGCGGCCCGAAAACACCCTCATTCAGGCATGGCTGGCGAATTACGCCGACTACTTCCAGTCAGAACGCCGTTGGCCAAGCTGGAAGCGCGCCCTCTATCATGGCAGGCCAGTGGACTTTATCCGCCATCGTCTGGCTGTCAGACGGCGCGACATGACATGGTTCGTCGATCCCGCGCGCGGGCGCAACTGCCTGTTCTATCCCTATGCGGCGCACAACTACTGTCTCGCCCAGGTCCTTGCCTCCCGCACTGACGTCCGCGCGATCTGGAATAGGGTTCCCTTTCGAACGGCCGATCTGCCGCTCGCTCTCGGACGGTCGTCGCAAGACCCGGAAACACCCGAGGACACCTTCTTCAAAACCGTTCCCGAATACCTGCCCCTCTCACCGGTGCACAAGCTGAACCATCGGGATGGACGCTTTTCCCGGATTGCAAGCATGGTTGCAGAAATCAACGGCATTTCCGTCGGCTGACGCCATCCGCTCTCCAAGGTCCGGCAGGTCAGCCCAGGCAGCGCTCAGAACTTGAACCCGACCGATGCGTCCAGCGTCATGCTGGTGTTGTTCCCGTCTGCGGCACCGAACTGCGCATAGGCCCCGTTGGAAAAGCCGTATTCCGCCTCAACCCCCACAAGGTTGTTCTGCACGGTCCCATCCTCGGTGCGGATATGGCCCCGCACTGTCAGGGAGTCGCTGACCGAGAAGCCCACATAGGCCAGCGCCGCATCAGTGGCGCCCACGATCCGCTGGCTGATCAGGTAAAGCCCCATGTCGAATTGACCCGACGCATGGGCCGCGCCCAGCGTGATCCCCAGATTGCCATCCTCGCCTTCGATCACGCCCTCGATCTGGCTGTCGATCCCGGCCTCGTATTCCCCGGCCACCTGCCAATGCGTCCCCGATTGATGCGTCAGGCGGTGGATGGACGCACCATAGCGCAGCATCCCGGTTTCCGCCGTGAAGCGCGCACCATAGATCTGTTCGTCGAGCGACTTGGCCAGCCCGCTCGCGATCGACGTGGTCCGCGCCTCAAAGCCGATCTGCTGTTCCCGGATCCCCGCGAAATCCGGAATGTCGATGAATTTATCCGCCACAGGCTGCGGCGCACCAAGCGCAAGCTCGCCCAGACCGACCCCGAAGGTCACCGCCGCGAAGGGAAGCGAGGCATCTGCGCCCGTCTCCAGATTCTCGTCGATCTCGCCGCCCAGTTCGAAACCGAACGGCCCCTCATAGCGCAGCATCAGCTCGGCCGCGCCAAGGGTGCCGGAGGCGCCGTTGCGGCGCGTATGTTCGAACTCGATGTCCCCCGAAAAGCTCAGGGCATCCATGCCCTGCGCGACCACGGGAACCGGTGCAAGAAAACACAGCAGCGCCAGCGCGCCGCCCGAAAGCCTGTTCATTGGATACACCATACTGCTCTGTTTTTTTACAGACCTACCACGTATGGGGTTTCCCTGCAATCACAAGGCGGTGCCTCTGCGCGATTATCAGGATATGTCCTATTCTGCGGCGGGCACCTTCTTCAGATAGGCCGCCACGGCCTGCCGGTCGGCATCCGGCAGTTTGGCCATGTTTGAAACCACATGCGCCATATGCCCGCCCGCGCTGTCGAACTCTGGCGTGAAGCCGCTGGTCAGATAGGTGACGATCTCGCCCGTGGACCAGGTCAGCTTGGCCGGCGTGATGTTCGGAATCTGGCCCTCGCCCGATGGATTCGGCGCCCCGGCAAGCCAGCGCCCGGTATCCATCGCACCCAGCGCATTGCGCGGGGTGTGGCATTCGCCGCAATGGGCCAGGGCCTCCACGATCTCGCGCCCCCGCGTTTCTTCCGGCGTCAACTCACCCGTCAGGACCCAGTCGGTATTCAGGAACAGCGCCTTCCACACCCCCACACTGCGCCGGATGTTGAAGGGAAAGCCCATCTCATGCGGCAGGCTTGCCGCATCGGAGGGCGGGAGGGTCTGCATATGGGCATGGATATCCGCCACATCCTGCGGCTGCATCTTCGCGTAAGAGGCATAGGGCAGGGCAGGGTAGTAATGCGCCCCCTCGGGTGACACCCCCCTCATCAGGGCATTGCCCAGATCGGCCACGGACCACCCTCCGATCCCCGCTTCGGAGGGCGAGATGTTGGGGGCGATGAAGGTCCCGAAATCCGACGGGAACCGCTGCCCTCCCGCCAGCACAAGCTCCGCCTCGCCCGTCGCCCCCGGTGCCATGTGGCACGAGGCGCAGCCTGCCGCGGCGAAGACCAGTTCGCCCCGCGCCGGATCGCCGACAAGCCCGTCGAAGGTGGCGGCCGGCAGGGGATCAGGTCCGGTGATCCACCATCCCCCGGCGGCGCCGCCAAGGGCAAGGATGGCAAGGGCGGGGATCAGGCGCATGGCAAAGCCTCCGTCGGCAAAGGTGGTGGCCGCAGCCTAGCCGCACCGTCCCCTCCCGACCAGTGACGAAGTCGCGAAGCCTTCCCTCAGGGCTTGATCTTCTGCGGCACCAGCCATTCGGGCCAGCCGAACATCCATTCATAGCCGAAGATCAGCAGACACAAGGCAATCACGCCGAAAACCAGCTTCACCCGTTCGGGCGAAGGCGGGTTGCGCGCCCATTGCGCCATCCGGACCAGCCACATCGGATTCATCCGCTCACTCCGTAAACCGCACCTTCCCGATATAGGGAAGGTTGCGATTGCGCTGTGCGAAATCAATCCCGTAGCCCACCACGAATTCATCGGGGATTTCGAACCCCGTCCAGGTCGCCTTGATCTCCACCTCGCGGCGCGACGGCTTGTCCAGCAGGGCACAGACCTCCAGCCGCTTCGGCTCCCGGCTCAGTAGCAGGTTCTTCACATGATGCAGGGTAAAGCCGGTATCCACGATATCCTCCACCACCAGCACATCGCGCCCCGCGATCTCGCCGCGCAGGTCTTTCAGGATGCGCACCTCGCGGCTGGAATGCATCGCATCGCCGTAGGAGGACGCCTCAAGGAAATCCACCTCCACCGGCAGGTCGATCTCGCGCACCAGATCGGCGATGAAGACGAAGGACCCCCGCAGAAGTCCCACCACCACAAGCTTGTCTGTCCCCGAGAAATGCGTCGTGATCTCGGCCGCAAGCGCCTCGACCCGCGCGGCAATCGCCTTGGCGCTGATCATCTGATCTATGACATAAGGCCGCTCCGGCATCCCGTCCCCCTTGATTTCCCGCCCCGGTCTACCCAAAACGGGGGACTGTGTCACGAAGTCAGGCGCCGCCATGCCCACCCATCACGAAACCAAGCGCCTGCCCTATACGGCACAGCAGATGTACGACCTCGTCGCCGATGTCGGCTCCTATCCGAAATTCCTGCCCTGGAACTCCGCCGCCCGGATTCGTTCGCGCAAATCCCTTCCCGACGGGTCCGAGGTGATGGAGGCCGATCTCGTGATCTCCTTCAAGGTTTTCCGCGAAAGGTTCGGCAGCCGCGTCACGCTCTGGCCCGCGACGAAGAAGATCGACACGGTCTATATCGAAGGTCCCTTCAAGCACATGAAATCCACCTGGGCCTTCCGCGATGTCGAAGGCGGCTGCGAGGTGGAATTCTTCGTCGATTTCGAATTCCGCAATGCCATCCTCCAGGGGATCATCGGGGTCGTGTTCAACGATGCCATGCAACGGGTGGTGCGCGCCTTCGAACGCCGCGCGGCGGAACTGCACGGCCCCCGGATGTGACGCGACGGAAACCGCGCCGCGGGGCGTAACAGGACCATTCACCGTCCTGTCCAGGGGAATTGCCATGCTCCGCCTTCTCATGCTCCTTCTCGTCATCGCCTTTCCGGCAAGCGCCGAAACCATCCGCCTCGGCGACCGTGCCTATCGCATCGACCTGCCACCCCGCGCGACCGGCGCGCCCATCATCCTCGCCCTGCATGGCGGCGGCGGCAGCGCCGATCAGTTCGCGCGCTCCTCCGGCCTGTCGGGCCCGGCCAACCGGCAGGGCTATGCGGTGATCTATCCCGAAGGCACCGGCCGCGCCGGCACCTGGAATGGCGGCTACTGCTGTGGCGCCGCGCAACGCCAAAGGATTGACGACATCGCCTTCCTCGATGCCGTCATAGCGGATGCTGTCGCCCGGTTCCGGTTGGACGGCGGTCGGGTCTATGTCACCGGCATGTCGAACGGTGCGATCATGGCCGAAACCTATGCCGCCCTGCGTCCCGCCCGGGTGCGCGCCGTGGCGGGCGTGGCCGGAACGATGGACACCCGCCGCTTCCGGCCCACCGGTCCTGTCCCGCTCCTGCATATCCATGGCACCGCCGACAGCATGGTCCCCTATGCGGGCGGGCAGGGGGATACCAGCCTCACCCGAACCCGCTTCGCCTCGGTCGCCTCGGTCGAAGCGGCTTTCCTCGCCCCGTTCCCCGTCCTCGCCCGCACCGAAAGGGTGATCGACGGCGCGGATGACGGGATGCGGGTCATCGAACGCAACTACACCGACAGCCGCGGCGTGACGCAGCTCCGCATCCTGACCATCGAAGGGGGCGGCCATGCCTGGCCCGGCAGCCGCCGCGCGGCGCGTCAGGGCGGCACTGCCGACATCACCGCCAATGCCGAAGTGTTGCGTTTCTTCGCCGAACATCCCTGATCATGGGAGGGGCGCAGGTCGTCGCGCCCCGGCCTTCAGGCGAGCGCCCTTGCCAGCAGCGCCAGCGCATGCTCCACCGTCGCCCGCCGCACGGCGGCACGGCCAAGCGGCCCGAATTCGACCGTCTCCACCACTGTCGGCTTGCCCGCCTGCGCCAGCCCGAAGCACACGCGCCCCTCCGGCTTGAACTCCGATCCACCCGGTCCCGCGATCCCGGTCACCGAAACGGCCAGCGTGGCGCGCGACGCGCGCAGCGCCCCTTCCGCCATCTCCTGCGCCACCTCTTCCGACACCGCGCCCCGGGCGGCCAGTGTCTCCGCCCTGACCCCCAGCATCTCGCGCTTGGCGTCATTCGAATAGGTCACGAACCCCCGCTCGAACACATCCGACGATCCCGCCACATCCGTCAGCGCCCCGGCGATCAGCCCGCCGGTGCAGCTTTCGGCGGTGGCGATCCGCACCCCCCAATACCGCGCCGCCTGCAAGACCTCCGTCGCCGTCGCCATCCGCCTCACCCCATCAGAAGGCCATGCGCCACGCCCGCCGCGATCACCACGCCGACCCCGGCAAAAAGCCCCGCCCAGATGTCATCCAGCATCACGCCAAGGGCATCCCCCCGCGCATCCGCCCGCCCCACCAGCCAGGGCTTCCAGATGTCGAACAGCCGGAACAGAAGGAAAGCCACCAGCCAGCCGGGATAGGGCATCCACCCCTCGAAATCCCGCCACCAGAAGGCGAAAGAGGGAAAAAGCAGCGCGATCCACTGCCCTGCCACCTCGTCGATCACCACTTCTCCAGGGTCATCCCCCGGCCCGCAGACCGCCTTGCAGGCGGCAAAGCCCGCGACCAGCACCGCCACCGTCGCCAGCGCCAGCCCCGGAAACCCCGCAAAACGGTCGATCACCACGCCAAGGCCCAGCGCAACCGCCGATCCCCAGGTCCCCGGCGCCGGCCGCAGGAGCCCCACGCCGAAAAAGGTCGCCAGCCACCTCACGCCTTCACCAGGCAGGCCGTCGCCAGCGCGGCGATGCCTTCCTCCCGGCCGGTGAAGCCAAGGCGTTCCGACGTGGTGGCCTTGACGCTCACCCGATCCGGCTCCACCCCCATGATCTGGGCCAGCGCAGCCTGCATCGCCGCCGCATGGGGCCCGATCTTCGGCCGCTCGCAGACCAGCGTCACGTCGCAATTGCCCAGGTCGAAGCCGCGCGCCCGCATGAGCTCGGTCGCATGGCGCAGGAAGATATGGCTTTCCGCCCCCTTCCACTGCGGGTCGCTCGGCGGGAAATGCCGCCCGATATCGCCCTCGGCAAGCGCGCCATAGATCGCATCCGTCAGGGCATGCATCCCCACATCGGCATCCGAATGGCCCAGCAGCGCGCGCCCATGCGGCACCTTCACCCCGCACAGCCAGACATGATCCCCCTCCGTGAAGGCATGCACGTCATAGCCGTTGCCCAGCCGCACCTCCATCCCGCGCCCTTTCAGGATCGCCTCCGCCCGTGCGAAATCCGCCGCGAAGGTCAGTTTCAGATTGGCTTCCTCGCCCTCCACGATGGCCACGTCAAGGCCCGCCGCCCGCGCCACTTCCACATCATCCGCGGCAGCCCCCATATGCGCGCGATGGGCGGCGAGGATCTCGGCAAACCGGAACCCCTGCGGCGTCTGCGCCCGCCACAATCCACTGCGGTCCTGCGTCCCCGCGACAAGTCCTTCCGCCCCGCGCCACAGCGCATCCGTCACGGGCAGGGCAGGGGCCGCGCCCGGATGCCCTTGCAACGCGGTCAGCACCCGCGCGATCACCGCGCCGGAAACAAGCGGCCGCGCCCCGTCATGGATCAGGACCTGCATCACCGCGCTGCCCGCCAGCGCCTCCAGCGCATTCCCGACCGAGGCATCCCGCGTCGGCCCGCCATCGACAAGGTCACAGCCCGCCGCCACCGCCTCGGCCATGCTCCGGTCATCGGGATGGATCACCACCACGATCCTGTCCACATGGCCACGGAAGGCGTCGATCGTATGCGCCAGCACGGGCCGGCCCGCCAGCATCTGCCACTGCTTGGGCAGCGTGCCCCCGGCACGGCTGCCGCGCCCTGCGGCCACGATCACGGCTGCCGTTGTCATTCCCGGCGCGACTCCCATCCTTGCGCGACTTGCGCTTGCTCCCTTCCTAGGCCACACCGCCGCGCCTGACAATCTGGCGCGCCCTGCGGCAAACATGCCTAAATAATGTGCAACGCCAGTTTTTCAGACATACTGAGTTGCATGGCGCTTGGCTTTGCGCCCGGATCGCCCCTACCACCGACCTATCTGCACAAGGAACAGGCAATTGGCCCTCTGCCTCGGACCCCAGACGATCACGCCGCCGGTGCTGCTTGCCCCGCTCGCGGGGATCACTGATCTGCCCTATCGCCGCCTCGTCGCGCGCTTCGGGGCGGGCCTTGTCGTGTCCGAGATGGTCGCCAGCCAGGAAGTCGTACAGGCCCAGCCCGAAGCCCGCGCCCGGGCCGAGCTTGGCCTTGAAGATCAGGCGACCTCGGTCCAGCTTGCCGGGCGCGATCCCTACTGGATGGCTGAAGCTGCCCGCTTGATGGAGGCGAATGGCGCAAGGATCATCGACATCAACATGGGATGCCCCTCGAAACGGGTGACGACCGGCCTCTGCGGTTCGGCCCTGTTGCGCGATCTCGACCTTGCCCTCGATCTGATCGACAGCGTGGTGAAGGCGGTCAAGCTTCCCGTCACGCTGAAAACGCGGCTTGGCTGGGATGACGACCTGCTCAACGCGCCCGAACTCGCCCGCCGGGCCGAAGGGGCGGGGGTGCGGATGATCGTGATCCATGGCCGCACCCGTTGTCAGTTCTACAAGGGCAAGGCCGACTGGGCCGCCATCGCGCGGGTGAAACAGGCGGTCACCATCCCGGTCATCGCAAATGGCGACATCGTCGATGCCGCCACGGCGCGGCAGGCGCTGGCGCTTTCGGGCGCCGATGGCGTGATGGTCGGCCGCGGCGCGCAGGGCGCGCCCTGGCGGCTGGCCGAAATCGCCCATGCGCTTTATGGAACGGCGGCCCCGGCGATCCCCGAAGGTCCGGCCCTGGCCGACCTCGTTGCCGAACATTACGAGGCGATGCTGGCCTTCTATGGCCCCTCCCTCGGCCTGCGCTGCGCCCGCAAACATCTGGGCTGGTATCTCGATGGGGTCGAAGGCGATGCCCCCCGCCACGCCATCCTGACCTCCGATGACCCGGCACAGGTCCTGCGCCTCGTCCGCGCGGCCTTTGCCGACACGGCCCGAAAACAGGTGGCGGCATGACGCCCTATCGCACGCCATACCCGGTTCCGGGTGTCGTCTGGGCCTCGCTGCCGCTGCCTGCGCTGCTGATCGGTCCCGACAACCGGATCGCCGAGGTCAATCCGGCGGGCGAGATCTTCCTGAACGCCTCCTCGAAATCCCTGATGGGCCAACCCGCCTTCGACAGGCTGTCCATCGACGCCCCGATGGACGAGGCGCTGGCCCGCGCCCGCGTCAACCAGTCACCGCTGTTCATCAACGATGTGGATGTGACCACCGGCGAACGCGCGCCGGTTCAATGCAACATCCAGGTCGCACCGATGCATGACAATGCCGAGGTGATCCTTCTGATCATCTCGCCCCGCGACATTGCCGACCGCCTCGGTCGCGCCATGCAGGTGAAATCCGCCGCCAAATCCGCCATCGGCATGGCCGAGATGCTGGCGCATGAGATCAAGAACCCGCTCGCGGGCATCTCCGGCGCGGCGCAACTCATCGGGATGAACCTGCCGCCCGAAGACCGCGAACTGGCCGATCTCATCGTCGAAGAGACACGCCGCATCGTGAAGCTTCTGGAACAGGTGGAACAGTTCGGCAATCTTCGCCCGCCGGAACGCCGCCCCGTCAACATCCATGACGCGCTCGACCGGGCGCGCAAATCGGCCATGGTGGGCTTTGCCGCCCATATGCAGATCATCGAGGATTACGATCCCTCGCTGCCGCCCACCTATGCCGATCCCGATCAGTTGATGCAGGTCTTCCTCAACCTCATCAAGAACGCGGCCGAGGCCTGCCAGCGCGCCTCCGAAGGTTCGACGATCCGGCTGCACACCTTTTATGACCTGTCGCTGCGCATTCGCGGCAAGGATGGCCGCCCCGCCGCGCTGCCCTTGCAGATCGAGATCATCGACGATGGTCCGGGCATTCCGCCCGAAATCGCCGCCGACATTTTCGAACCCTTCGTTTCGGGCCGCGAGAACGGCACCGGGCTGGGGCTCGCCCTCGTCTCAAAGATCATTTCCGACCATGAAGGATGGATCTCCGTGGATTCGGTGCCCGGGCGCACCGTGTTCCGCGTCTCCCTCCCCATGGTGCCGAAGGACAAGAAGGAGAAAGCCTGATGGATGGCACCGTCCTCGTCGCCGATGACGACCGCACGATCCGAACCGTTCTGACGCAGGCCCTGACGCGGGCCGGCTGCAAGGTCCATGCGACCTCCTCGCTCATGACCCTGATGCGCTGGGTCGAGGAAGGAAAGGGCGATCTGGTCATCTCCGATGTCATCATGCCCGATGGCAACGGTCTGGATGCGCTTCCCCGGATCTCGAAGATGCGGCCCGGCCTGCCGGTCATCGTCATCTCGGCCCAGAACACCATCATGACCGCCATCCAGGCGGCCGAGGCCGAGGCCTTCGATTACCTGCCCAAACCCTTTGACCTGCCCGATCTGATGAAACGCTCCGCCCGCGCGCTGGAACAGAAACGCCGCGCGCCTGCGCGCCCGGTCCAGCCGCGCGAGGCGGGGGATGACCTGCCGCTGGTGGGTCGCACCACCGCGATGCAGGCGCTCTACCGCCTCGTGGCGCGGGTGATGAACACCGATCTCGCCGTCCTCATCACCGGCGAGTCGGGCACCGGCAAAAGCCTGATCGCAAAGGCCATCCACGATTTCTCCGACCGCCGGTCACAACCCTTCGTGGTTGCCCAGGCCTCCGATCTGGCCGGGATGGATGGCCCCTCCGCCCTCATGTCCCGCGCCCGCGGCGGCAGCCTCGTCTTCGACGAGATCGCCGATTACGACGATGACATGCAGGCGCGCATCGTCCGCATGCTCGATCTGGCAGGCGACAACGCGCCCCGCATCATGGCCACCTCGCAAAGCGACCTGTCCGCCCGGATGGAGGGGGGCAACTTCCGGCAGGACCTGTTCTATCGCCTCTCCGGCGTCACGCTGCATGTTCCGGCCCTGCGCGAAAGGGTGGATGACATCCCGCTTCTGGCCGAACATTTCCTAGCCCGCGGCGAACGCGATTACGGCAGCCTGCGGCGCCTGTCCAACGATGCGCGCGAACTCATCCGCGCCTATTCCTGGCCCGGCAATGTCCGGCAACTGGAAAACACGCTGCGTCGTCTGATGGTCACCTCGTCCGAAACGGAAATCACCAAGACCGAGGTAGAGGCCGTTCTGGGCAACCAGCCGGCGATGGAACCTCTCAAGGGCGGTGGAGAGGGGGAAAAGCTGTCGGCCTCCGTCGCCCGCCACCTGAAGCGCTATTTCGACCTGCACGGTGGCCAGCTTCCGCCCGCAGGCGTCTATCAGCGGATATTGCGCGAGGTGGAGATGCCCCTGATCGAGATCGCGCTGGATGCAACCGCCGGAAATCAGGCCAAATGTGCCGATCTCCTCGGGATCAATCGCAATACTTTGCGCAAGAAGATCACCGATCTCGATATCCGCGTGACACGCCGCCGCAAGCTGATGTAAAACCGCAACATCAAGCGTGTCCCCCGCGCCGCAGCGGGGCAGGCGCACAAGATGTGGATTGCGGGGACCTGGTCCCGCCATTTCAGGGGATCGGACGCGGTGCATCGCAGCGTCGGCAACAATACCTGGGCCCGCCTGACCCGCCTGCGCCGCCAGCGTCAGGTCCAGAACGCCATGACCTTCGGTCTGGTCTTCCTCGGCCCGCTGCTTGCCGTCGCGACCTTCCTCGCCCTCGGCCCGCTCAGCCAGGGCGGCAACTCGCCCGCCCTGCGCCTGATCCTGCTGGCCGACCTCGTCTATGTACTGGTCGTGGCCACGCTCGTCCTTGCCCGCGTCGCCCGCATGATCGCGGATCGCCGCAGCAAATCCGCAGGCTCCCGCCTTCACATGCGCCTCACGGTCGTCTTCGCCGTGGTCGCCCTGATCCCCACCGTCCTCGTCGCCGTCTTCGCCGTCATCACGGTGAATTTCGGTCTCGAAGGCTGGTTCTCGGATCGTGTCCGCTCGGTCGTCGGCTCCTCCCTTTCGGCGGCCGAAGCCTATGAAGAGGAGCACCGTCAGGACCTCATCACCGATGCCGAGGCGCTGGCCCGCGAACTCAACCTCTTCAAGCAGTCCATGTTCTTCGTGGATGACAGCCAGATGCGCCCCGTCCTCACCCAGGCGCAGGCCACCATTCAGCGCGGCCTGAAAGAAGCTTATCTGACGAATGGCGCAGGGGAATTGATGACGCGGGGCGAACGCTCCTATCTCTTTGATTTCGAACAGCCCTCGGCGGAAGACCTGCAACGCGCGCGGGCGGGCGAAACCGTGCTGATCCAGGATTGGGGCAACAACGAATTCCGCGCCCTGATCCATCTCGATGCCTTCGCCGATCGCTATCTCTACGTCTCCCGCACGGTGGACGGCTCCATCCTCTCGCTGCTGGACGGCACGCGCGAAACCGTGGCGCTCTACCACCAGCTCGAATCCGAACGCGGGCGCCTTCTGTTCGAATTCGGCCTCCTCTATCTCGGCTTCGCGCTCATCCTCATTCTGGCTGCCGTCTGGCTTGGCCTGTGGTTCGCCGAACGGCTTTCGCGCCCCGTGGGCCGTCTGGCCGAAGCGGCGGAACAGGTCGGCGAAGGCAATCTCGACGTGCAGGTCCGCGAGGAAGAGGGCGATGACGAAATCGCCTCGCTCGGTCGCTCCTTCAACCGCATGACGCGTCAGCTCAAGGGCCAGCGCGAAGCGCTGGTGGATTCGCACAGCCAGACCGAGGCCCGCCGTCGCCTCTTCGATTCCGTGCTCTCCAACGTCACCGCAGGGGTGATCGGGCTGAACTCCGATGGCCGGATGGATTTTGCCAACCGTGCCGCCGAACGTCTGCTGGACATGGGGGCGGGGGGCGATACGCCCCTGGCCGTGGCCGTGCCCGAATTCGGCCCGCTCTTCGACCGCCTGCTGGAAAGCGGCAGTTCTGCCGCACAGGAAGAGGTGCGCCTCACCCGGAAGGGCAAACTGGAAAGCCTGCTTGTCCGCATGTCCGAACGCCGGAACGAGGAGGGGGGGCTCGAAGGCTATGTCGTCGCCTTCGACGACGTGACAGACCTCGTCTCCGCCCAGCGCATGGCCGCCTGGGGGGATGTGGCCCGCCGCATCGCGCATGAGATCAAGAACCCCCTCACGCCCATCGCGCTCTCGGCCGAACGCATCAAGCGCAAGTTCCGCCCGCAGGTGAACGAGCCTGACGATCTCGATCAATACACCGATGTCATCGTCCGCCAGACAAACGACCTGCGCCGGATCGTGGACGAGTTTTCCAAGTTCGCCCGCATGCCCGAACCTGACCGGCGCGAGAATGATCTGACGACCCTGGTCCGCGACGCGACCCTCCTTCAGGAAAGCGGCCAGCCCGGCGTGACCTTCGTCACCGACATCCCGACGGAACCGGTGCTGACGGATCTCGACGCCACCATGATCAGCCAGGCGCTGACAAACCTCATCAAGAACGCCGGAGAAGCAATTGAAACGCTTCACGAAAAAGGCGCGCCCGCCGGCCATCGGCCGGAAATCCGCATCAGCTTTGCAGCCGAAGCCGATGTCGCGATCATTCGCATCATGGACAATGGCGTCGGCCTGCCGCCCGACCGCGCGCGGCTCTTCGAACCCTACGTGACCACCCGCGAAAAGGGCACCGGCCTCGGCCTGCCCATCGTCAAGAAGATCATCGAGGAACATGGCGGCACGCTCGCCCTCCTCGACGCACCCATTTTCCAGGGCAATGACCGACCGGGCGCCATGGCCGAGATCCGGCTTCCGCGCGCCCCCAAGGTCCGCACCCGCAAACCCGCGGCATTGGCCGCCCAGGGGGGATAGATCATGAGCAGCATTCTGATTGTGGACGATGAAAAGGACATCCGCGAACTCATCGCCGATATCCTGAAGGACGAAGGCTATTCCGTCCGCCTCGCCGGAAATTCCGACGATTGCATGGCCGAGATCAATGCCGAACCGCCCGCGCTGATGATCCTCGACATCTGGCTCAAGGACAGCCGCATGGACGGCATCGACATCCTGAAAACCGTCAAGCGTGACAACCCGGATGTGCCCGTGGTCATCATTTCGGGTCACGGCAATATCGAAATCGCCGTCGCAGCCATCAAGCAGGGCGCCTATGACTTCATAGAAAAGCCCTTCAACATCGACCAGCTCATGGTCGTCGTCTCCCGCGCGATGGAAACCTCGCGCCTGCGCCGCGAAAACTCGGAACTGCGCCGCAAGGACGTCACCTCGGCCGAGATGCTGGGATCAAGTCCCGCCTTCAAGGCCCTGAAATCGCAGCTTGAAAAGGTAACGAAGTCGAACGGGCGGGTGATGCTCTCCGGCCCCGCAGGATCGGGCAAGGAAATGGCCGCCCGTTTCATCCATGCCCATTCCAACCGCGCCGGCGCGCCGTTCATCTCCGTTTCTTCGGCCACGATCGAACCCGAACGGATGGAAGAGGTGCTTTTCGGCCGGGAAACCAGCGAAAGGGGTGTCGAAAAGGGGCTTCTCGAACAGGCCCATGGCGGCGTCGTCTATTTCGACGAGGTGGCGGACATGCCCCTCGGCACCCAGTCCAAGATCCTGCGCGTGCTGGTCGAACAGCAATTCACCCGCGCTGGCGGCACCGACAAGGTCCGCGTGGACCTGCGCGTCATCTCTTCCACCACCCGCGACCTGCGCAGCGAAATCGCCTCGGGCCGCTTCCGGCAGGAACTCTATGACCGTCTCAATGTCGTGCCGATCAGCGTCCCGAGCCTTGAGGACCGGCGCGAGGATATCCCCGATCTCACCCGCCATTTCATCGACATGTTCCACCGCTCCCAGGGCCTGCCGCTGCGGGCATTGTCGGGCGAGGCAGAGGCGCTTTTGCAAACCATGTCCTGGCCTGGAAACGTGCGCCAGTTGCGCAATGTGATCGAACGGGTCCTCATCCTCGGCGATGGCACCGGCCCGATCGAGGCGCGCGAACTTCCGGGGCAGGAAACTCCCGAAGGCGATACGGGTCGCCTTGTCCTCGGCGGTGCCATGGCCACCTTGCCGCTGCGCGAGGCGCGCGAAGTCTTTGAACGCGAATATCTTCTGACCCAGATCAACCGCTTTGGCGGCAATATCAGCCGCACGGCCAGTTTCGTGGGCATGGAACGCTCCGCCCTTCACCGCAAGCTCAAGTCGCTCGGCGTCGTGACCACCGCCAAGGCCGGCGGCCGCATGGCCCGTCTGGACGAGGATATGGACGAGGATGAGGGCGAGGAGGTGTGATCACCCAGCGCGGCGGGGCGGGCAGACCTCCGGCCCTGCCATTGACCCACCGCCCCCCTTCTGCCACTCAGGGGCCAGGATGAACCGGAGGCACTCATGAAGGTGATCATCTGCGGGGCAGGGCAGGTGGGCTGGCAGATCGCCCGCCAGCTTTCGAGTGAGCGCAACGACGTCACCCTTGTCGATGTCAATGCCGATCTTGTCCGTCGCGCCACGGATACGCTGGATGTTCAGGGGGTTGTGGGCTTCGCCTCCTATCCGGACGTGCTGGAAAAGGCCGGTGCCCGCGACGCGGACATGATCATCGCCGCCACCCATTCCGACGAAGTGAACATGGTCGCCTGCGAAGTCGCCCATGCCATCTTCTCCATCCCGCGCAAGATTGCCCGCCTGCGCGCGCAATCCTATCTTGATGCGATCTATTCCGATCTCTACCGCCGCGACCATCTCCCCATCGACGTGGTGATCAGCCCTGAACGCGAAGTGGCCGAGGCCGCCCTGCAACGCCTCGCCGCCCCCGCCACCTTCGACACCGAAAGCTTCATGCTCGGCCGGGCGCAGCTTCTTGGCATCCAGCTTGACGAGGATTGCCCCGTCCTCGACACCCCGCTCCGCCAGTTGAACGAGCTTTTCTCCACCCTGCGCGCCATCGTCGTGGGCGTGCGCCGCGACGGTCGCCTCTTCGCCCCCGAAGCAGGAGATCAGCTTTTCGCGCAGGATCAGATCTACGTCTTCACCCATTCCGAAGACGTCAACCGCACCCTGGAAATCTTCGGCAAGCAGACCAAGAAACAGGAACGCGTCGTCATCATCGGCGGCGGCAATGTCGGCCTTGGCGTCGCCCGCGCACTGGAGGCGCGGACCGACCGCATCCGCGTCAAGGTGATCGAGAAGAACCGCGCCCGCGCCGAACGCGCCGCCGACAGCCTTGAACGCACCATCGTCCTGAATGGGGACGGGATGGATATGGATATCCTCCTCGAAGCCGCCATCGACCGCGCCGATGCCGTCCTTGCTGTCACCGATGATGACAAGACCAACCTCCTCGTCGCCGTCCGCGCGAAACAGGCGGGTTGCCCCATGTCCATCGCGCTGGTCAACGATCCCACGCTGGCCCCGCTGATGGGGCCCCTGGACATCGACGCCTATATCAACCCGCGCGCCACCACCGTCTCCTCCATCCTGCGCCACATCCGCCATGGCAAGGTGCGCGCCATCTATTCGCTGGGCGATGCCGAGGCCGAGATGATCGAGGCGCAGGTCCTCTCCACCTCTCCGCTTGCAGGCCGCCTGATCCGCGAGATCGAATTTCCCGAAGGCGTCCTCGTCGGCGCGCTGATGAAGGGCGACAAGGTGCTGAAGCCGACCGGCGACACGCGGATCGAATCGGGCGACATCATCGCCCTTTTCGCCATGGCCAAGGACGTGCGCGAGGTCGAACGCCTCCTGCAAGTCTCCATCGACTTCTTCTGATGCTCCGGCGGCTCTGGGAACTGCCGCTCCTCGTCCTCCTCATGGGGATCACGGCCCTGTCCATGTGGCTGCCCGCCGCCCATGCGGTAATCCTGCGCGATCATGAAACGGCGCGGGCCTTCTTCTATTCCTCGGTCATCCTCTTCATCCTGACGGCGATGATCGGTCTTGCCACCGTGAACCGCCGCGCCCGCAACCCGGCCCGCGCCAACCTGACGGCCCTTGTCGCGGCCTATGCGGTGCTGCCCGTGATGATGGCCATTCCCTTCGTCCAGGCCCTGCCGGATACCAGCCTCGCGAATGCCTGGTTCGAGATGGTCTCCTCCTTCACCACCACCGGCATGACGGTCTATGCCCCCGATCGTCTGCCGCCCTCCATCCATCTCTGGCGCGCGCAGGTGGGCTGGATGGGGGGGCTCTTCATCCTCGTGGCGGCCGTCGCCATCCTGGCGCCCATGACTCTGGGCGGGATGGAGGTGCTCTCCGGCCGTGTCCCCGGCCGTGGCGCCGAAGGCCTGTCGCAGATCACCGAAACCGCCGATCCCGCCCGCCGTGTGGCCCAGCAGGCCGCCGTCATCCTGCCCGTCTATGGCGCCGTCACCGTCACGCTCTGGGTCGCGCTCCTGATGGGCGGTCAGCCGAATTTTCCCGCCCTGATCCATGCCATGTCCACGGTCTCGACCTCGGGCATCAGCCCCGGCAACGGCCTGCCCGCCAATGGACCGACCTTCCTCGCCGAACTTGCGATCTTCCTTGTCCTTTTTGCAGGCATCACCCGGCGCCTCTGGCCCGGCTCGATGATCCATGACAGCGGCAGCCGCTTTTCCCGCGACCCGGAACTGCGCCTCGCCCTCGCGCTGCTGCTGATCGTGCCGCTTCTCCTCTTCCTGCGCCACTGGCTTGCCGCCACCGAAGGGGCAGGGGAGGCCGACCTCATCGCCGCGCTGCGGTCGCTCTGGGGGGCGGTCTTCACCACGCTGTCCTTCCTCACCACCACCGGCTTCACCTCCGCCGACTGGGCCACGGCCAAGGATTGGTCGGGGCTGGAAACGCCGGGGCTGATCCTTGCCGGGCTTGCCATCTTCGGCGGCGGCATCGCCACCACAGCGGGCGGGGTAAAGCTGCTGCGCGTCTATGCCCTGTTCCGCCATGGTCAGCGCGAGCTGGAAAAGCTGATCCATCCCAATTCCGTCGGTGGCGCCGGACAGACCGCGCGCCGCCTGCGCCGGGAAGGGGCCTATCTCGCCTGGATCTTCTTCATGCTCTTCGCGCTTTCCATCGCGGCCGCCGTCGCGGCCCTCGCCCTTGCCGGGATCGCCTTCGAACCGGCCCTCATCCTCACCCTCGGCGCGCTCACCACAACCGGCCCCCTGGCCGAAGTGGCCGGGTCCGACCCCATCGCCCTTGCCCCCCTCTCGCAGGCCGCAAAGACGATCATCGCATTGACCATGGTTGTCGGTCGGCTGGAGCTTCTGGCGATCCTCGTCCTGCTCACCCCCGATGGCTGGCGCCGCTGAGGCCGCGCCCTGCCAGTGACAGCCGGGTAACAGATATCGGGAACCCTGTTTTTGGGCTGGAAACTGTCTGCATCCCGTTACATACTTTCCAGACCGGACCTTTCCCCGCAGCGAGGGAGCGGGAAAATCCGGTCGCGCAAACAAGACCATAACAAAGGCAAAGACAAAAAATGGCCGGCGATAAACAGAATTTGCAGGACGCTTTTCTCAATCACGTCCGGAAGGCAAAGGTTCCGGTGACGATTTTCCTGATCAACGGGGTGAAGTTGCAGGGTGTCATTACCTGGTTCGATAACTTCTGTGTGCTCCTGCGTCGCGATGGCCAGTCGCAGCTTGTCTACAAGCATGCGATTTCCACCATCATGCCGGGCGCGCCGATCAACCTCTATGAAGGCGAAGACTGATTTCCGATCTTCCGGAAGAGGATGATGATGACCTGCCCCTTCTGAAGGGGCGGGAACAGCGTGACCGGTCCACGGCCGCGCTGGCGACGCGCGCCTACGTGCTGCATCCCGACATCCGCCATGACGGCCGGCGCCGTCTGCCCGAACATGGTCTCGCCGAAGCCGTCAGCCTCGCCGCCGCGCTGCCCGACCTTGACGTGCTGGGGGCCGAGGTGGTGCGCCTCCCCCGCGTCCATCCCGGCATGCTCTTCGGGTCCGGCAAGGTGGCCGAGCTGAAGCAAAGGTTCCACGACCTCGACATCGGCCTTGTGCTGGTCGATGGTCCCGTCTCCCCGATCCAGCAGCGCAACCTCGAAAAGGAATGGGGGCTGAAACTGCTCGACCGCACCTCCCTCATCCTCGAGATTTTTGCCGACCGCGCCCGCACCCGCGAAGGCGTGCTTCAGGTGGAACTTGCCGCCCTCAGCTATCAACGCTCCCGCCTCGTGCGGGCCTGGACCCACCTCGAACGCCAGAGGGGCGGCTTCGGCTTTGTCGGCGGCCCGGGCGAGACGCAGATCGAAAGCGACCGCCGCGCCATCGACGATCAGGTGATCCGGCTGAAACGGCAACTCGACAAGGTGGTGAAGACGCGCGAGTTGCACCGCGCCGCCCGCCGCAAGGTGCCCTTTCCGATCGTGGCGCTTGTTGGCTACACGAATGCCGGGAAAAGCACCCTCTTCAACCGGGCCACGGGTGCCGAGGTTCTGGCCAAGGACATGCTCTTCGCCACGCTGGACCCGACGATGCGGGGCATCACCCTGCCGTCGGGGCGCAAGATCATCCTGTCCGATACGGTGGGTTTCATCTCCGACCTCCCCACCCAGCTCGTCGCCGCCTTCCGCGCGACGCTGGAAGAGGTGCTGGAGGCTGATCTCATCCTCCATGTCCGCGACATTGCCCATCCCGAAACGAATGAACAGGCCGCCGATGTGGCCGAGATTCTGCAATCCCTCGGCGTCGGACCCGCCACGGCACAGTTCGAGATCTGGAACAAGCTCGACCTCGTCGATCCCAGCCAGCGCGAGGCGCTGACAGTCCAGGCCGAAACCCGCGAGGGCGTCTTCCCCGTCTCAGCCCTGACGGGCGAGGGCATCCCGCGCCTGCTTGACGCCATCTCCGCCGCCTTCGACGAGGAAAAGACCGAACGCCTGCTCGCCGTGCCCTTCACCGACGGCCGCCGTCGCGCCTGGCTCCATGCCGAAGGGGTGGTGCTGGACGAGCGTGCCACGGACACAGGTTTCGCCGTGACCGTCAGATGGACGGCGCGGCAGGAAAAGCGGTATCGCGATCTCGGCTAATCCAAGGCCGCTCCACTTCTCTAGGCTCGGTTTTCACTGCAAGACGAATCCTGGGTGACCAGTGGTTGGTCCCCGGTCTCCGTCATGCGGGGGGCCATAGCTTGCGAAACCGGGGTCCGGTCACAGCCTGAAAATCTCGGCGTTCTCCGGCACCCCGGGTTGTTCCTCATCACCGCGCGCTTTGGATTGCAGCAACGCCACGCCCTCCGTTCGCCAACTCTCGACCATCGCCGCAAAGCGGCCCAAGCCTTCGGGGGCGTTCTCTGCCAGAAGGCGTTCGTAATTCCAGCGTTCGGACAAGACCGCCTTGTCATTCACCGGGCTGATCGCAAACCGAGCCGACCCTGTCGCCATGCCCATGAAATTCGACTCAAGCAACAAGCGCTGGATGCCCGGATCGTCGGTATCGATGCCTTCGATCTCGGCATAAACCTCAAGCTCCCCCGCGTCGAGATAAGACAGCCAGATCTCCGTCACCCCGTTGACGTCGATGGCAATCACGTCATCGTCAATCGTTTCGGGAACCTCGATGCCGTTGAACTCACAAAACAACCGCAGCGCGGACTTGATCTCTTCGTCCTGCATCGCCGTCACTCCACGTTCTTCTTGTTGGTGTTTTCAGGGGCCAGTTCATCGGGAACAATTGGATCGGGGGCAAGATCAGGAAAGGCCAGGTCTTTGCCGGACCCTTTGTTGAAATTCACACCTTTGAGCAGGTCTTTCAGCGCCACGTCACTCATGTTCATTTCCTGTGTCTTCGAATTGACGATAGGTTTGTCCAAGTCAATTTGCGCAATCCTGGTCCTGTCCGCTTCTTCTTTATGCCCGAAACTGAATCTCGCCTTGCCGATGGCGACTTTCACATGCTCGTAGTTGCGTTCGATGATCTTGAAGGGCGTGTTTTCAGAAAGGAAACGGCTAAGGCCGCCAACCTTGTTTTCAACCTTTTGCAAGAAGGCGCCCTCTTCAAAGACTTCCTTCCGAATGGACGGTTCTTTTGGCACGTAAACCGCGTCACGCGCTTCCTTGATTTCGGGATACACTTCAGCAAGCTGATCTATTGTCCCGTTTTCAAGAAGGTTCAAACGCTCTCGCGCTTCCTTGATCGTTTCATTGTATGTGCCATGGTTCTTGTCGGTATTTTTCTTGTAGAAAATTGCACTATCAAGCTTCTCTTGCCAAAGCCGTGTTTCCAGGTTGACGACCTTCTCTTTCGTCTCCTGCAACAGCACTGGCTTCTGTTCGTTGAACTTCTGTTCACCTTCAACGTTCAATAGATAAAATCTGACTTCCTCCTGCCATCCAAGGTTCTCAAGCGCATTTGTATCTGTCTTGGTATTCGCCAGGTTCTTTACGCCGTCGATTACAAGTTTGCGGAATGAATAGTCCTGCGTGGCAGCAATCTTGTGCTCCGTCTGGCCATGCTGGTTCCAAGTCAGATATTTCAGGTATTTTACGCTGTTCGGGTCACCTTGATGATTTTTACTCAAGGCAAGCATGATATCGCGCGTAGAGTACTGGCGCACATGCTTGTCAAGCTTCGTTTGACCGATATCCTCGTCGTTCTTTTTTGCTTCGGCCTTTTGACTTTGGGTTTTGGATATCGCCTTGCACAAGCTCACTAAATTATGCCCGTGACGCGTCACTTCTGCCAGTTTCACATAGGCGCGGCGGATCGCACCGCCAAGCCGATACCCAAAGACCGAGCGCAACTTGTAAAGCGACTCCATCGCTTTGTATTCGGGTTGCCCTCGTCTGACATTGTAGCGGAGTTCAATCTTGTTCAGGCCAAGAAAGGCTTCACGATCCACAACCCTTTCACGGATCAGCTCGCCCTTTTCATTCAACCGTTCGACGACTTTCGTCGGGACTTGCATATTCTTCGGATTGAAGTTGTAGGCGTTGCCGGTCCTGAAATCGATTGGCATGCTGGGCCTCTATCACCTGAGTTGCCCTCACTGTCTAAGCCCGTTCAGGCTAACCACTTGTATTGTCCGACACAGAAGCCGGAACACATCGCGTTGCCAAAATCTCCGGCAGCCGCCGCTCCACCCAGCCGGCCAGACCGCGCACCAGACCTGCCGCCTCCTCGCCGATCTCGGTCAGGGAATAATCCACATGCGGCGGCACCACCTCATGGGCCACCCGCCGCACCATGCCATGCGCTTCCAGCCCTTGCAGGGTCTGCGCCAGCATCCGTTCGCTCACATCCCCCAATTCGCGCCGCAACTGCGAAAAACGCAGCGTCCGCCCCGCCAGGGCAACAAGGATCAGGGCGCCCCAACGGCTGGTCAGCATTCCCAGCACCTGCCGCGACGGGCAGCGCGGATGTAGCACATTCGCCGCCGCGCCGGGCGGTGGGGCCGGATAATCCTTCATCGCACAGGGTCCTGTATCGAAATGTGGAACACTAACAGAAATGTAGGTACTTCCTTTTGGTAAGTAAAGGCGTCATCTCCTTCCCATCAATCATGTGAACGGAGTGACCCATGACCCTCGCCCTTACCGGAGCCACCGGCCAACTCGGCCGCCTTGCCATCGCCGCCCTCAAGGCACGCGGCCACGCCCCCATCGCGCTGGTCCGCGATCTGGCCAAGGCCGCCGATCTCGGCACCGAGGCCCGCGCCTTCGATTACAAGGCCACATCGACCCTCGCCCCCGCTCTGGCCGGGGTGACGACGCTCGTCCTCATCTCCTCCAACGATTTCGACGATCGCATGGGCCAGCATCGCAACGTGATCGACGCGGCACAGAAGGCGGGCGTGTCCCGCATCCTCTACACCTCCATCCTGCGCGCCGAAACCACGCCCATGCTGCTCGCTGCCGATCACAAGGCGACCGAGGGGCTGATCCGCGCCTCCGGTCTTGGTTTCACGTTCCTGCGCAACGGCTGGTACACCGAAAACCACACCGGCAGCCTTGGCGGCGCCATCGCCGCCGGCGCGCTGATCGGCTCTGCCGGTGACGGGCGCTTCTCCTCCGCCGCCCGTGCCGACTATGCCGAAGCCATCGCCGTCACCGCCACGACAGAGGGCCATGTCGGCAAGATTTACGAACTCGCCGGCGATGTGGGCTACAGCTATGCGGAACTCGCCGCCGAAGTGTCGCGCCAGACCGGCAAGACCATCCCCTACAATGACCTGCCCCCCGCCACCTATGCGGGCATCCTCGAATCCTTCGGCCTTCCCGCAGGTTTCGCGCATGTCCTGGCCGACAGCGACGTTCAGGCAGGGCAGGGCGCGCTTTATGACGACAGCCGCACCCTCTCGCGCCTCATCGGGCGGCCGACCACGCCGATGGCCGATACCGTCGCGCAGGCGCTGGCCTGACCGAAGGGCAGGGGGTCAGGCCGCGCGCTTCGGCACGGCCCCCTGCGCCACCACCCCCGCATCCATCAGCCTGCCGATCTGCCCGGATCCCAGCCCCAGCACATCGCCCAGAATCTCTTCCGTATGCTCGCCCAGAACCGGGGCCGGGGCAGGTGCCATCCGCTCCAGATCGGAAAAGGTCACCGGCGATCCCGGCACGGGCAGCATCCCGACCCCCGGCTGATGCACCATCCGGATCATCGGATTGTCCGGCGACAGGTCGGGGTCCTCGGCCACCGCCTGCGCGAAGGACCGGAAGACCGACCAGGTCAACCCCGCCCCGTCGAACAGCGGCCCCACCTCCTCCAGCCGCCGCGCCGCAAACCAGGGCGCAAGGATGGCCGTGATGTCCTTCCGGGCCAGCCAGCGATCTCCCTCGCGTGCAAGGTCCAGCCCCAGCCGCTGCCCAAGCTGCGCCATCTCGCGGTCCACGGCCAGCAGCTTCACCAGGCCGCGCCATTGCCGGTCCGTCAGTCCGATCACCATGATCCGCCGCCCGCAGGCCAGCACGAAATCCTGCCCATAGGCCCCGTAAAGGGCGTTTCCGGCCTTCGGCCGGTCCACCCCATTCGCCACAACCTCGCCGACGATCCCCAGATTGGCCAGCATCGCCGCCGCCACATCCTTCAGTGCCAGTTCCGCCAACTGCCCGCGCCCTGTCCGCAACCGGTGCCGTTCTGCCGCCAGCAGGGCATTCACCACCATGCCCCCCGCGATGCAATCCCAGGCCGGCAGGACATGCGCCACCGGCTCCGCCGATCCTTCCGGTCCCGTCGTCATCGGAAAGCCCAGCGAGGGGTTCACCGTGTAATCCACCGCAGGCTCCCCCCGCCGCGTCCCGGTCAGCGAGACCATGATCAGATCCTCCCGCCGCGCCTGAAGGGCAGGGTAATCCATCCAGCCCCGCACCCGCAGATTGGTCAGGAACAGCCCCGCATCCGGCCCCGGCGCACAGATCAGATCGGTCACGATCTCCTGCCCCTCGGGGCGCGTCATATCCACCGCCAGCGACCGCTTCCCCTTGTTCAGCCCCGCCCAGAAGAGGCTCGTCCCCTCCTTCGTCACCGGCCAGCGATGGGCGTCCAACCCGCCCTGCGGCCGATCGAACCGGATCACATCCGCCCCCATCTGCGCCAGGGTCATCCCCGCAAGCGGCACAGCCACGAAGGCCGATCCCTCAACAACCCGCATCCCCGCCAGCACGCCCGCCATCGCCTATCCCTCCCACTCGGCCTGCATGCAGACCAGCCCGTCCCCGTTCACCGTCGCCAGCCGATCCGCCACCCCCTGCAACGACAGGCGGTCGAAATGGAAGGCAGGCCGCACGCCCCGGAACCGGTATCCCGCAGGCACCGCCCCTGCGCGCCGTGCCCGCGCGGCCTCCATCAGCAGCATCGCCTGCAACGGCCCATGCACCACAAGGCCGGGGTATTTCTCCACGCCGGTCGCGTAGGGCAAGTCGAAATGGATGCGATGCGCGTTGAACGTCAGCGCCGAAAAGCGGAACAGCCGCACCTCATCCACCACCACCGCCTCGCGCCAGTCCGGGGCAGGGGCCTCCACCGGAGGTGGCGGGGCAAAGCGGTCCGGCATCGCGATGAAGACGATGTCCTGCTCCTCCTCCACCGCCAGCCCGGCCGCGCCATGCACATCATGGCGCACGGTGACAAAGACCATCCGCCCCGTATTTCCCGTCTTTTCCGAAACCTTCGTAATCTCCGAGCGGCGGAACATCTCTTCCCCGATCCGCAGCGGCGCATGGAACCGCAGCCGCCCGCCCGCCCACATCCGCCGTTCCAGCGGCACGGGCGGCAGGAAGCCGCCCCGCGCCGGATGCCCGTCGGGGCCCAGTTCCGTCATCGGCGCTTCGGGCGTCCAGCCCATCCAGTGCCACAGCGGCGGCAGCATCGCCCCCGATGCGAAATCCCCGGCCACGGCCAGCGTCGCCGCCATCTGCCGCGCCTGCCTTGCAGTGATCGAGTCGCGGGCCTCTTCGACCCGACCCAGCCAAGGGTCGAAAGCGCCGGTCATCTTTTTTCCCCGATCCCTGCCGTCACGCAATATTATTGCGCAAGGTGTTGCGCCCCGGGCAAAGGTCAAGGGGCAGCAGGCGGCCTCAGGGCCGGGAAGGGGACAGCACCGTCACGCCCACCGCCGCCGCCCGCGCGAGTTCCGGGTCCAACGACATGGGCACATATTCGCCCCTCCGCCACATCTCGCCCAGATCATCATAGAACCGGCTCAGCGGATGGCCAGATTGCCCGGTCGAGGTGATGAAGACCGACGAATCCGGATCGGCAAAGTCATAGACCCCGCGATAGCCCGCCCCATGCACGTTCTGGAAGGGCTCCGGCCCTTCGCCCCGTGTCTTGCCACGCAGCAGCGTATGGTCATCGCCGCTGGTGGACTGCCGGATATTCACGAAATACCGCAGCAGCGGCAGGTTGCCCAGCACCGGATGGTCATGCGTCGCCTGATGCGCGTCGCCCCAGCGCCAGCTTTCGGGGTTCGGCCCATAGGTCTCCACCAGAGTCAGCAGCGCCTCGTCCAGCGCGATCCGGGCCAGGTCGGTGCAGCTTTCCACCGCCGCCGACTGCACCACGTCGCACCAGACGCTCGCCCCGTCCACATTGCGATAGACCCGCTCCAGGAACAGCGGCTGGATATGGGTGAAGGCATCGGCCAAAGGCCCCATCTCGTCGCGGATCAGCCGCTCCTGCAAGGCGCGCACCCAGGCCTGATAGATCAGCGGTTCCGGCAAATGCTCGCTCATCTCGCCATTCCAGGCCGCCAAGATCTCCAGCGCCCGCTGGCGCAGCCGTTCCGGCGTGCCCTCCGGCGCGGCTTCCCCCGTGAACCACAGATCCGCCCCGATCAGGGGCAGCAGCGACCGCGCGGTGAAACTCACCGTATCAAGCTGCGCCTCGATGAAGCTTTCCCGCGTATGCACCTCGCGCGCCTTCATCAGCGTCAGCCAGCGCTGGATGCGCTGCGTGTCACCCCAGTCAAAGCTGACATGTTCGGGGAAGGGCCGGTCCACCGTCTTGTTGTTCGTATTGCCCAGAAGGCCCGAGACCGGGTTCATCTCGCGCGGGTTCACCTCATAGGGCAGCACGCCCTGCCAGCGGTTCGCCGCGATCCAGCCCGGCGCGGGCATCCGCCCCTGGCTCTGATGCGCCCGGTCGCGGGCGGGCATCGCCCCCACCATCTGCAAGGCGATGCCGCGCTGGTCGGCCAGCATCACATTCTGCGCCGGGGCCACGAACAGCCGCCCCGCCTCCATCGCCTCGGTGATGCTGCCCGCCTGCATGGTGCGGATCGCCGCCGTCATCGAGGTATCGGCCCCGCTCAGCGCCGTCCAGGCCAGCGACACCACATGTCCGGGCGGCGTCACCGAGGCAAGGTCGTAATGGCTTCCCGGCAGCACCGGCCCGTTATCGGTCCAGCGCAGGGTGATCGTCACCGGGGCGGCATCCTTGACCGTGATGATCGACCGCCGGGTGGTGAACTCCTTCCACCCGTCCGGCGTGCGGTACTGTTCCGGATTCTCCGGATTCACCTCTTCGATGAACAGGTCCTGATCGTCCAGATAGCTGGAGGTCAGCCCCCAGCCCAGCCGCTCCGACCGGCCCAGCAGCACGGCCGGAATGCCCGGAATCGTCCCGCCGATCACCCCCCCGCTGGCAAGCTCCAGCCGCGCCAGATACCACACCGTCGGCGCGGTAAAGCCCAGATGCGGGTCATTGGCCAGGATCGACCCGCCCGCGGCCGATCGGGCCGGGGCGGCGGCCCAGGCATTCGAGGCCCCCGCCCGCTCGCGCGTCGGGAAGGGCGACAGCGGATCGGCAGAAGCGCGCCGCAGCGGCCCGGTCCCTGCCGGCACGCCCGGCACGATCTCGGCATAATCGGGCAGCGCCATCACGCCCTGGCCGGGATCATCCGGCAGGATATCGCCAAGCCGCGCCTCGGGCAGCACCAGCGAGACGCGGGCGCGCAGAACCTCGCTTTCGATCTGCCCCGAAAGCTGTAGCGCCATCAGCTTCAGGATGGCGATGGAATCCGCCGGTTGCCAGGCCGCGATCTCGTTGGAGAACAGGAAGAACTCGGGCGCCCCGCGCCCGCGCGCATCCTCGTTCACCTGTCCGATCCAGGCATTCACCCCCCGCGCATAGGCCTCCAGCGCGCGCTGCGTCGGCTCGTCCTGCACCTCCACCGATTGCAGGGCCAGGGTGTAAAGGTCATAGCGCCGCAGCAATTCGTCGATCTTCAGTGTCCGTTCGCCGAACACTTCCGACAACCGCCCCTGCACGGTGCGGCGGAGCATGGTCATCTGCCACAGCCGATCCTGCGCATGGGCAAAGCCCAGGGCGAAATAGACATCCTCATCCGTCGCCCCGAAGATATGCGGAACATTATCATTGTTCCGCACGATCTCGACCGGAGCGGTGATCCCGTCGATGGTGAAGCTTTCGCTGTAATCAGGCAGCGAGCGCGACAGGAAATAATAGAGGATGACCAGCGCCAGCAGCGCCAGAACGATCATTCCTGTGAACAGGCGCAACATCCAGCGGAAGACGAGGAACATTCGGGCCCTGTTCTTGACGACGGGTGACGGATGGCTTCCTAGTCCATCGGCGGACAAAGGGCAATGCAAGCGGGGGTGAGGATGGCAAGACTGGCCTTTCTGGGTCTGGGCGTGATGGGCGGGCCGATGGCACGCCATCTCGCGGCAAAGGGGCATGAGGTGACGGTCTACAACCGCACCCCCTCCCGCGCCGCCGCCTGGGTCGCCGCCCATGGCGGCGGCCAGGCGGCCACGCCGGCGGCGGCAGCGGCGGGCGCCGAGGCCGTCCTGGCCTGCGTCGGCAATGACGATGACCTGCGCGCCGTCTGCACCGGCCCCGACGGGGCCTTCAGCGGCATGGCCCCCGGCACGCTCTTCATCGATCACACCACCGTCTCGGCGCAGGTCACGCGCGACCTCGCCGCCATTGCCGCAGGGCAGGGGATCGGCTTTGTCGATGCCCCCGTCTCCGGCGGCCAGGCAGGGGCCGAGAACGGCGCCCTCTCCATCATGTGCGGCGGCACCGAGGCCGATTATGCCCGTGCCGAACCCATCATGGCCGCCTATGCCCGGATCTGCCGCCGTCTGGGGGACAGCGGTTCGGGACAACTGGCCAAGATGGTGAACCAGATCTGCATCGCGGGGCTCATGCAGGGCCTGTCCGAGGCGCTGGCCTTCGCCCAGAAGGCCGGGCTCGATGGCGAGGCGGTGGTCGAAGTCATCAGCCAGGGCGCCGCAGGGTCCTGGCAGATGGTCAACCGGCACAAGACGATGCTGAGGGATGAGTTCGACTTCGGCTTCGCCGTGGACTGGATGCGCAAGGATCTGGGCATCTGCCTGGACACGGCGGATGCGATCGGGGCCAGCCTTCCCGTCACCGCCCTCGTGGATCAGTTCTACAAGGATGTGCAACTGATGGGCGGCGGGCGCAACGACACGTCCAGCCTGATCCGGCGGCTGCGGTAGGATGGGCAGTGCTGCCCATCCTTGGGCGTGTCAGGGAATGATCCGCGTGTATTTCACACCGGCCAGCGTCGCCCCGGCGATCAGCCCCTGCTGACCGAAGACCAGCGCGACCACGGGGTCGATCTCGGTCGTTTCCTTGCCGATGCTCGCCCCCTGTTCGGGCGTGGCATATTTGAGGTCCGCGCTTGCCGCCCATCCGGTCGAGGCGCGGAATTCCGCCAGCGCGGCATCGGTCATGAAGAACAGGGCATGGGCATATTGCTGCGCCCCGATCTGCAATCCATAGCTCGCCTTGGTGGAGGAATAGTAATCCACCGTCACGTCGCGGATCTGCAAGGCACCGCGCCCATAGGCGCCGCCCACAAAGAACCCGGCCTCGGTGATCAGCGGCATGTAGAGCACGCCATTCGCCCGGCTCGCCAGATCGCGCGTGCCGGGATAGCGGTCGAAGAGGAAACTCTTGGTCGCCTCCACCCGCGCGTCGATCTGCTGCGCCCCGTTCGAGCCCACGCCATTGCCGCAGGCCGCGGTCAAGAGCATGCTCGCCCCGGCCCCGGCCAGAACCGCCCGTCTCGTCATCCGATCCATGAAACCGCCCTCTCTTGCCTGTGGCAGGGTTCTCATCCGACCCCGCTCGAGCACAAGATAGCGCCTTTGCCCGGCCCTGTCATGGCCTGCAACAACGGGCGGCAAAGCCTTGCCGAGGCGCGCTTTCCCGGAAACCTAGTCCAGGGGCGGCAGGCCGGGCAGGGGGGCTGTCTGCCCCCCTCGGCGCGTGCCGCGCCTCACCCCCCGAGGATATTTTCCGACAGAAAGTGAGGGCATCCGGGCAAGGGGCGTTTCCCGGTCAGCCCCAGCTCCACCCGGCGCGCAGCTTGCGGGCCACCTCGGGGGCGAAATAGGTCAGGATGCCGTCGCAGCCGGCGCGCTTGAACCCCATCAGGCTTTCCATCATCGCCTTCTCGCCGTCGATCCAGCCCCGCTCTGCCGCGCCCCGGATCATCGCATATTCCCCCGACACCTGATAGGCATAAGTCGGCGCGCCGAAGGCCTCCTTCACACGGCGGCAGATGTCGAGATAGGGCATCCCCGGCTTGACCATCACCATGTCGGCCCCTTCGCGCAGGTCGCGTTCGACCAGACGCAGCGCCTCGTCGGAATTGGCGGGGTTCATCTGATAGGTCTTCTTGTCCCCCTTCAGCGCCCCGGAGGCCCCCACCGCATCGCGGAAGGGCCCGTAAAAGGCCGAGGCATATTTCGCCGCATAGGAGAGGATCGCCACATCCTTGTGCCCCGCCGCTTCCAGCGCACTGCGCATCGCGCCGATCCGCCCGTCCATCATGTCGGACGGACCCAGGATATCGGCCCCGCATTCGGCCTGCACCAGCGCCATCCGCACCAGCGCCTCCACCGTCTCGTCATTCAGGATGATGCCATCCCGCACCAGCCCGTCATGGCCATTGGCGTTATAGGGGTCCAGCGCCACATCCGTCATCACCGCGATCTCCGGCACCGCCGCCTTGATCGCCCGGATGGCCCGGTTGGCAAGGTTGTCGGGGTTCCAGGCCTCTTCGCAGCCCTCGGTCTTCAGCGCCGGGTCGGTGTAGGGGAACAGGCAGATGGCCGGTATCCCCAGCCCCGCCGCCATCTCTGCCGCCGCCACGACCAGATCGACGCTCAGCCGCTCCACGCCCGGCATCGAGGCGACGGGTTCCCGCACCCCCACGCCATCCCGCACGAAGACCGGCCAGATCAGATCGCCCACGGCCAGCAGCGTCTCCTGCGACAGCGCCCGCAGGGCAGGGGTCCGGCGCAGCCTGCGAAAGCGGGCGGCCGGAACGGGGGCAGAGATCGGGCGCATCAGGATAACTCCGGGGTTCAGAGCGGCGCAGGCACCGCAAGAGGCAAGGCGACGGCCATGTCGCCGGATCAAGCAGGGGCTTGCACCCCCGCGCCTTGCCTGCCAGAGAAAGGGGCGCGCCTCAAGCCATCAGAAGGTCGGAGGGCAGCAGGGGCCGCGCGCCTGCGGGCAGGCGGCGGGACTAGGGCGGGGATAGGGCGGCTTGGACTGGTACGAGACGATCTTCGAAGTGATCGACATGCGATCCTTCTCGAACCTCTGGTTCTGGCTGGCATTGGCGGTCATGTGGTCCACGGTCAGCCATTTCGTCGTCGGGGTCCCGCATGACCTGATCCGCCGCGCCGAACGCGAAGGCGGGGTCGCCCTCGCCGATGCCGAGGCGCTGGCCCTCATCTACACCCGCCGGGTGCTATACATCGCGCGTCAGGGGGGGATTTTCCTCGTCGCTTTCGCGTCTTTCGTGACCACGGGCCTGCTTCTGCTGGCGGTCTTCTACGCGGTGGAATTCGCCCAGGCCGTGCTTTGCCTGCTCATCCCGCTGCAACTCATCGGCTTTCTCACCCTGCGAATTTGCCGCATCATCGAAAGGGATGGTCTTGAAGGCCGGCCCCTGATGGCGCGCCTGCGTCGGCACCGGACCATGATCCAGGTCATCGGGATGTTCGCGCTCTTCTTCACCAGCCTGTTCGGCATGTATCAGAACCTGACCCTCGGGGTCTTCGGCTGACCGGCCCGAAAGCCGTTGACGTCGCCGCCCCTGCGGTTAAGTCACGGCGCATCATGCAGACAGCCACTCCCCTCCTCCTCGGCGGCGCGCCCGAAGGCTATGACGCCCGCCTCCTTGCCCGCGAGCTTCAGAAGGGCGCGCCCATCCTCCATATCGCCCGTGACGACAAGCGGGCCGAGGCGATGGCGGCGGCGCTGGCCGTGATGGCACCCGATGCGGTGGTGCTGGATTTCCCGGCCTGGGACTGCCTGCCCTATGACCGCGTCTCGCCCAATCCGGCGCTCTGCGCCCGTCGCATGTCCACGCTGGCCGCCCTGGCCGAAGGACTCTCCGGCCCCTTCGTCCTCTTGACCACGCTCAACGCCGCCACCCAGCGCCTTCCGTCGCGCGAGGTGATCCGCACGTCCTCCTTCTCCGCCCGCGTCGGCGAACGGGTGGATGAGGGCCGGCTCAAGGCCTTTCTGTCGCGCATGGGGTTCTCGCCCGCCTCCACCGTGGCCGAACCCGGCGATTATGCCATCCGGGGCGGGATCGTTGACCTCTGGCCGCCGGGCAGCCGCACGCCCATCCGGCTCGATTTCTTCGGTGACGTGCTGGATGGCGCGCGGCGCTTCGATCCCGAAACCCAGCGCACGACAGAAAAGCTCGCCGCCATCGACCTCGCCCCCATGTCTGAAGTCATTCTCGACGAGGCCGCCATCACCCGTTTCCGCCAGAGCTACCGGCTGGAATTCGGGGCAGGGGGATCGGACGATCCGCTCTATGAGGCGGTCAGCGCCGGGCGCAAGCATCAGGGGATGGAACATTGGCTCCCCTTCTTCCATGATCGGCTGGAAACGATCTTCGACTACATGCCCGAGGCGACGGTGATGCTGGATGACCAGATCACCCCCGCCCGCCTGTCGCGCTGGGAAGGGATCGAAGACCAGTATGACGCCCGGCGCGAGGCGATGCAGGCAAAGGGGCGGCTCGATTCCGTGTACAAGCCCTGCGCCCCCGGCCTGCTCTATCTCGACGATGCCGCATGGGATGGGGCGACCGCCCGCCACCGCGTGATCCAGCTTTCGCCCAATCCGCAATCCCCCGGCCCCGGCGTGCTGGATGCCGGCGGCCGCATGGGGCGCAATTTCGCGCCCGAGCGGCAGCAGGAAAGCATAAGCCTTTTCGGTGCCTTGGCCGCCCATCTTAAGGAGTTGCTTCAGGATCGGCAGGTCATCATCGCCTCCTGGTCCGATGGCGCGCGCGAACGTCTCGAAGGGCTGCTCGCCGATCAGGGCGTGACCGGCGCCCGCCGCATCAAGGACATGCGCGATGTCCCGGATGGCAAGGGGGGATTGTTCCTCCTTGTCTGGGCGCTGGAGGCAGGTTTCACCGCCCCCGGCCTTGCCGTCATCTCCGAACAGGATGTGCTGGGCGACCGTCTGGTCGGCAAGACAAAGCGCAAGCGCAAGGCCGAAAACTTCCTGCGCGAGGTGGACAGCCTCACCCCCGGCGATCTGGTCGTACATGTCGAACATGGCGTCGGGCGCTATCTCGGCATCGAAACCATCACCGCCCTCGGCGCGCCCCATGCCTGTGTGGCGCTGGAATATGCCGAAGGGGCCAAGCTCTATCTGCCGGTGGAGAATATCGAACTTCTCTCCCGCTACGGGCATGAAGAGGGGCTGCTCGACCGTCTCGGGGGTGGCGCCTGGCAGGCCAAGAAGGCGAAACTCAAGGAACGCATCCGCGAGATTGCCGATCGTCTCATGCGCATCGCCGCCGAACGCGCCCTGCGCCACGCGCCGATCCTCGAGGCGCCGCATTCCCTGTGGGAGGCTTTCGCCGCCCGCTTCCCCTGGCAAGAGACGGATGACCAGCTTGCCGCCATCGCCGATGTGGTGGCCGATCTGGAATCCGGCCGGCCCATGGACCGGCTGGTCGTGGGCGATGTGGGCTTCGGCAAGACCGAAGTCGCCATGCGCGCCGCCTTCGTCGCGGCGCTGGCGGGCATGCAGGTCGCTGTCGTCTGCCCCACCACACTCCTCGCCCGGCAGCATTACCGCAGCTTCGCCGAACGGTTCCGCGGCTTTCCGATCAACGTCAAACCCCTCTCGCGCTTCGTCTCTGCCAAGGAGGCCAAGGCCACCCGCGAAGGGCTCGCCGCAGGCACGGTGGACATCTGCGTCGGCACCCATGCCCTTCTGGCCAAGGACATCCGCTTCAATTCCCTCGGCCTTCTGGTGATCGACGAGGAACAGCATTTCGGCGTCGCCCACAAGGAACGGCTCAAGGAGATGCGGTCGGAAATCCACGTCCTGACCCTCACCGCCACCCCCATCCCGCGCACGCTGCAACTCTCGCTCACCGGGGTCCGCGACCTGTCGATCATCGCCACGCCGCCGGTCGATCGTCTGGCGATCCGCACCTATGTCAGCGAATTCGACCCCGTCACCCTGCGCGAGGCGCTACTGCGCGAACGCTATCGCGGGGGGCAGAGCTTCATCGTCGTCCCCCGCATCGCCGATCTGCCAGAGATCGAGGATTTCCTGAAAACCCACGTGCCCGAGGCCAGCTATATCATCGCCCATGGCCAGCTTGCGGCGGGCGATCTCGACGAACGGATGAACGAATTCTACGACGGCAAGTATGACGTGCTGCTCTCCACCACCATCGTGGAATCCGGTCTCGACATCCCCACCGCCAATACGATGATCATCCACCGGGCCGACATGTTCGGCCTCTCGCAGCTCTACCAGATCCGCGGCCGCGTCGGCCGCGCCAAGACCCGCGCCTATTGCTTCCTGACCACGCGCCCCCGCACGCCCCTAACCCCGCAGGCCATGAAACGCCTGCGCCTCCTCGGCTCGCTCGATAGCCTTGGCGCGGGCTTCAACCTCGCCTCCCACGACCTCGACCTGCGCGGCGCCGGCAACCTTCTGGGCGAGGAACAGTCGGGCCATATCAAGGAAGTGGGCTATGAACTCTACCAGCAGATGCTGGAAGAAACGATTGCCAAGCTGAAATCGGGCGAACTCGCCGGTCCCGCCGCGCTGGATGACCAATGGGCACCGCAGATCAACCTCGGCGTCCCGGTCCTGATCCCCGAAGACTATATCCCCGACCTCGACATCCGCCTCGGCCTTTACCGCCGCCTGACCAGCCTCACCACAAAGGTGGAACTGGAAGGCTTCGCCGCCGAACTGATCGACCGCTTCGGTCCGCTGCCCAAGGAAGTGAACACCCTGCTCCTCATCATGCGGATCAAGTCGATGTGCAAACGCGCCGGCATCAGCCGCCTGGATGCCGGGCCGAAAGGGGCCACGGTCCAGTTCCACAATGATAAATTCGCCAATCCGGCGGGGCTGGTCGATTTTATCAAGGCCGATCCGGCGGCGCGGGTGCAGGGCAACAAGATCGTCCTCATGCGCGACTGGAAGACGGAAGGCGACCGCATCAAGGGCGCCTTCGCGATTGCGAAGGATCTGGCGGAAAAGGTGGCGCGCCCGAAAGGGTAGGGCGGGGGTCTCCCCGCCATGCCTAACCGCCGCCGTGGGGCGAGGGTCTCCCCGCCACGCGCGGGCGTCACCGCGGGATCAACCGCATCAACCCCCACCCGGCCGCCGCAAACACCGCCACCCCGGCCATCAGCGGATAGGCCGTCCCGTCGAACATCAACCCCACCGGCGCGGCCAGCATCACCGAGGCCACCGTGGCAATCGCCCCCATGACGCTTGCCGCCATCCCGGCGACATGGCCCACAGGTTCAAGGCCCAGCGCATTCAGATTGCCGATGGTCAGCCCCGTCATGAAAAAGACCCCGGTCGTCCACAGCAGATGCGCCGGAAAGGCCAGGGCCGCAGGCCAGACCCCGCCCGCCTTCGCCGCCAGCATCACCACCGAGAACACCACCTGCGCCGCCAGCGTCGCCGTGATCATCCGCCGCATCCCCAGCCGGACCACAAGCCGCGCGTTGATCAGGCTCGCCGTCCCCGAAACCAGCGCGATCAGCGCGAACCAGATCGGGAACCTCTCCCCCTCGCCATAGACCTGGTCAAGGATCGGCTGCGTCGCCGACAGCGTGGCGAACAGGCAGGCGAAAACCAGCGTCTGAACCGCGATGGACACCACCACCACCCGATGCGACAGCACCTCCCGGAAGGCCGCCTTCAGCACCGCCCCCTGCAAGGGCCGCCGCGCCGCCTTCGGCATCGTCTCGGGTTGCCGCAGCCAGAACCACAGCATCGACAGAAGCGAGAACACCACGAAGGACAGGAAAATCCCCCGCCACCCCGCCACCCAGATGATCCCCTGCCCGATGAAGGGGGCGATCGCAGGCACGAGGGTAAAGATCATCATGGCGAAACTCACCACCCGCGCCATCTCGCGCCCCTTGTAAAGGTCGCGCACCAGCGCCAGCGACACCACCCGCGGCCCCGCCGATCCCAGCCCCTGCAACAGCCGCGCGACCAGCACCCCTTCCAGCGTGGGCGACACATAGGCGACCAGAGCCGCCACACAGTAAAGGGCCGCTCCCGCTAGGATCACGGGCTTCCGCCCGAAGGCATCCGACAGCGGGCCCGCAAACAGCGTCCCGATCCCCATGCCCAGCACGAAGGATGTCAGGATAAGCTGCGCCGCATTCGGCGCATCCGGCGACAGTTCCGCCGCGATCTCGGGCAGGGCGGGCAGCATCGCGTCGATGGAAAAGGCGATGGTCGCAAAGAGCAGCGCGATCATCACGATGAATTCGGTCTGCCCCATGCGGGGCGCGGACGGGGGGGCGCTTTGTGTCATGGCTCCGCGCTTACCACGCGCGGCCCGCAGCCGACAGCACCCGCCACGCACAGACCCCCCGGATATCCCGCACAGTCCCGGCCCCGATAGGCCGGCGCGCGCGGCAGGACGGCAGCCCCGCAGCTCACCCCTCGGCCAGCTTCTCGCCCAGCTCGTCGATCACCCGCTGCCAGACCTCGACGGGCTGCGCCCCCGACACCACATAGTGCTGCGCGATCAGGAAGGTCGGCACGGCCGTCACGCCTTTCCGCCGCGCATCCATGTCGCGCGCTGCGATATCCTCTGCATCGGCATCCGTGGCCAGCAGCCGCGCCACCGCCGCCGCATCCATCCCCACCTCGCCTGCCAGCCGCGCCAGCGTCGCAGGGTCCCCGATATCCTCGCCATCGCGCCAATGCGCCCGCATCAGCCGCGCCACCATCGGCGTCTGCCTGCCCTCGATCCCCGCCCAATGGATCACCCGATGCGCGTCCAGCGTGTTGGGCAGCCGCAGGACCTTGTCCATGTTGATCTCGGCCCCGGCCTTCTTCGCATGCTCCGCCACCTGAAGCATTGCCTGTATCGCGCGCTGCTTGCCGCCGAATTTCCCGGCCAGATACTCCACATGCCCCACGCCTTCCTTGGGCATTTCGGGGTTCAACTGGAACGGGTGCCATTCGATGCGGAACGGATGGTCCGGTCGGCTTTCCAGCGCGCGGTCCAGATTGGTCTTCCCGATCAGGCACCATGGGCAGACGGGATCGGAAAAGATGTCGAGACGGATCATCCCCTCACTCCTTCGGGATCAGGCCCGGCAGGGCGCGACGGTTCAACTTGTTGTTCGCCGAACGGGGCAGGGCGTCAAGCCTGACCCAAAGCCTCGGCTGCTTGTAGCGCGCGAGACAGCGCTCCGCATGGGCGTGCAGCACCGCCACCTCCAGCGGGGCATCGCTGACGTAGAAGCAGCCGATGACCCGCACCCCTGCCGCCACCTCGACCTCCGTCACCGCGCAATCGGCCAGACCGGGCAGGGACGCCATCGCCCCCTCCACCTCCAGAGGCGACACCCGGAACCCGCCCGCATTCATCAGGTCATCCCCCCGCCCGCGATAGAAGATCGCGCCATCCTCTGCCATCTCGGCCAGATCGCCGGTCACGAACCAGTCACCGCGATACCGCGCCGCCGTCGCAGCCGCGTCCCCCAGATAGCCCAGCATCAGCCCCGGATCGGTCCGATGCACCGCCAGCACGCCTTGCGCGCCGCGCGGCACGGGAAGACCATCCTCGCCCAGCACCGCCACATGACGGCCGGGCTGCGCCCATCCCGCCGATCCGGCCCGCGCTGCATGATCCGGACAGCCCGACACATAGGTCGAAACCTCCGTCATCCCCAGCGCCTCATGCACGGGCCGCCCCGTCGCCGCCTCCCAGGCCGCGCGCACCTCCGCCGTCATCGCCTCCCCCGCGCTCAACCCGTGCCGCAGCCTCGGCAGGGCGGGCATCGGCGCGCGCAGCATCTGCCGGTAAACCCCGGGTGCGGCCGCAAAGACCGTCACATCGAAGCGCTTCATCAGCAAGGGCAGGGCCGCCACCTCCACACCCCGTGCCGGCACCATCGCCACCGCCCCCAGCGTCCAGGGGTCCAGCAGCCCCGTGCCCAGCGTATAGGTCCAGTTGAAGGCCCCGGCATGCAGCACCCGGTCCGCCTCCGTGAATCCCTCCCAACCGCGATGCATCATCCCCCGCGCCCAGATCGCCCGATGCGCATGTCCCACCGCCTGCGCCCGCCCCGAGGTGCCGGAGGTGAACACCGCATAGGCCAGCCGCTCCGGATCACCCATGTCCCAGTCGCAGGGCGGCAGCCGCTCCCATCCCATCACCTCCGCCGCGGCCACCACGGGGCAGGGCAGGGTGTCGGGCAAGGCCACCCCATCCCCCGCCACGATCAGTGCAGGCGCAACCACCCCCGCCATCCGCGTGATCTCCGCTTCCGTCAACGCGGCCGATGTCGGCACCGGCACCAGCCCCGCCGCAATCGCCCCAAGGAACAGCACCGGAAAGGCCACCTCATTGCCCAGCCGCATCAGCACCCGGTCACCAGGCCGCAGACCCTGCGCCAGCAGCCCCGTCCCGCAACCCCTGACCGCCGCCATCAGCCGGGCATAGCTCCACCGCTCCGCGCCCCTCGGGCTCAGGATCTGCAACGCCATCCGGTCCGCAAAGCGCTCCGTCGATGCCTCCAGCACATGCCGCGCCAGGTTGAAGGGCGCAGGGCAGGGGGGCCAGGGCGAAAGGTCGATCTCGGACAGCATCCCGCGGTTCTAGCCGCCCACGCCGCCGTTGCAAGCGCGGGCCGAAGCAAGTAATCCCCGCCCATGGCCGGTTCCGATCCCAAGACCCTCATCCGCATCGCCCGCGAGAGCGGGGCAGATGCGCCTGTCGCGCCGCTCAATCTCGGCGAAAGGGTGCGCGACCTGCGGAAGGCCCGCGGCTGGACACTGGAACAGGCCGCCACCCAGGCCGGTCTTGCCCGCTCCACGCTCTCCAAGATCGAGAACGGCCAGATGTCGCCCACTTACGAGGCGCTCAAGAAACTGGCCGAAGGCCTTGCCATCTCCGTGCCCCAGCTTTTCACCCCGCCCTCCCGCGCTCAGGTCTCGGGGCGGATGGCGGTGACGAAACAGGGCGAAGGGCAGGGCCATGCGACTGCCACCTATGAACATGAACTCCTCGCAGGCCAGCTCACGCGCAAGCAGATGCTGCCCTACCGCGCCCGCATCCGCGCCCGCGACATCGAGGAATTCGACGGCTGGGTCCGCCATGACGGCGAAGAGTTTCTGTACGTCCTGACCGGGGTCATCCGCCTCTACACCGAATTCTACGAACCCGTCGATCTGCGCCGGGGCGACAGCGCCTATTACGATGCCTCGATGGGGCATAACGTGATCAGCCTGTCGGAAGAGGATGCAACCATCCTCTGGGTCACCTCGCTCGCCTGACCGCCCGCCTGTCCTGATGCAGGATGCGCGCGGGCTCGCCCCCCAAAGCAAAAGGCCGGGCATCACGCCCGGCCCGCACCCCTTACCCCGCAGGAAACGCCCTAGAACAGGTTCCCCACCGCCCGCGCCCCGGACGAAATGTCCTGACCCGCGCCCTCGATCGTCGCACAGCCTGCCAGCGCCGCCAGCATGGCCATCAGAACCATCGCTTTCTTCATCGCCCGCTCCTCATTCCTCATACCACCAGACTTCCGGCTGAAAGCCCGGCCAGTCGCCATAAAGCGGCAGGCGCTCGGGGAACTTCAACTCCTTCCGATGCGCAAGGCGCGACACATCCGAATACCAGATCGGAATGACATAGCGCCCGCTCGTCAGGATGCGGTCCAGGGCCTGCACCGCGGCAATGAACTCGTCCGGGTTGCGCGCGGCAACCATCGTGGCGATCATCGCCTCGGCGGCAGGCGAATTCATGCCCATCCAGTTGCGCGTGCCGGGCTCCGTCACCCCGCCCGATCCCCAATAGAGCGTCTGCTCATTCCCCGGCGACAGCGACAGCGACCGGATGTAATGGGTCATGTCGAAATCGTAATTCGTTGTCCGTTCCTTGTATTGCGCCGAATCGATGGTGGTCAGCGTCGCCTCGATCCCCAGCCGCTTCAGCCCCTCGACGTAGATCGTCGCCGCGTTGATGATATCCGTCGCCCCGTTCACCAGCACGATCTCGAAGGCGAAGGGTTCCCCGGCCGCGTTCTTCAACACGCCGTCCTGCACCGTCCAGCCCGCCTCTTCCAACAACGCCGTCGCCTTGCGGATCGCGCCCCTGTTCGCCTCGGACCCGTCGCCGACGGGCAGGGAGTAGCCCTCCAACGCACCGGGCAGCAGTTCCGCCTTGAACGGTTCCAGCAGTTCGGCAACGCGCCCCTCGGCGGGTGCGCCGGGCGTCATGCCCAGCGGCGAGTTGGAGAAATAGCTCTGGATGCGCGGCGGGATGCCCCCGTTCAGCGTCTTGTTGATCAGCTCGAAATTGAAGGCGGTGATCAGCGCCTCGCGCACCCGCCAGTCCTGGAACAAGGGGCGCCGCGTGTTGAACACGAACCCCTCGATCCCCGAAGGCCGCGCATGGGGAATGACGGACTTTACGACATCTCCGGAAGTTACGGCCGGGAAGTCATATTGCTGGTCCCATTTCACCGGGTTCGTCTCGCGCCAGGATGTGATCTCGCCCGCCTTGAAGGCCTCGAACACCACGCCCGCATCGCCGAAATAGTCATAGCGGATCTCGTCCAGGTTATGCTGACCCCGGTTGAAGGCCAGATCCGCCCCCCACCAGTCAGGGTTCTTGCGATAGGTGATGAAACGGCCCGCCTCGACCTCGGCCACCACATAGGGGCCTGACCCGATGATCGGCTCCAGCGAAGAGACGGTGAAATCCTTCCCCTCCCACTGCGCCTTCTTCAGCACCGGGCGCAGGCCCAGAAGCAGCGGCAATTCCCGGTCCTCCGTGTTGAAGGTGAATCGCACGCCGCGCTCTCCCACCTTCTCCACCTTCGACACCTTCCCATAGGCCGCCGCAAAGCGCGGATGCCCCTGCGTCCCCAGCGTCTCGAAGGACCAGATCACATCCTCCACCGTCACCGGGCTGCCATCCGAGAATCGGGCCTCAGGGCGCAGGGTGAATTCCACGAAACTCCGCGCATCATCGGTCACCACCGATTCGGCCAGCAGGCCATAAAGGGTGAAGGGCTCGTCATAGGATCGGCCCAGCAGCGTCTCGATGGTATGGGCGCTGACGCCCGCCGGCGCGATACCGTTCACGATGAAGGGATTGAGGGAATCGAACCCCCCGCTTTCCCCGAAAACGATCCGCCCGCCCTTTGGCGCATCCGGGTTGGCATAGGGCAAGGACACAAAATCCGGGGGCAGGGCGGGCTTGCCATACATAGCTATGCCATGCGTGTCCGCCGCCGCCACCAGCGGAATCACGCTGCATGCCACCGCCGCCGCGAACCCCTTCAGACGGGCGAAAATCACTGTTGCCATTCCTGCGACACTCCCACACCGATTGTTTTTCTTGGCTCAGACCCTAGACCCGCTTGCCTGCCTTTTCAAACTTTTAGCTTGGATACCGGCAACAGGGCGCGTATATAGAGGGCACTGCTCGATAGGTTTCTTGCCTGTATGAAACCTGCCTCAATAACTGAACGCCGGCCTCGCGCCGGCGTTTTTTTATGCTTCACGCCCCCGCGATGATGGCGCATCAGGGCTGGATTTCGCCCCCGCAGCAGGCATAGCTTCGCACATGCAGCAAAAGGGGGCCGACATGGACCTGAAGGGCAAGACCGCCATCATCACCGGATCGAATTCCGGCATCGGCCTCGGCGTGGCCGAGGAACTGGCCAAGGCCGGTGCAACCGTCGTGATCAACAGCTTCACCGACCGGCCCGAGGATCACGCCCTCGCCGCCCGAATCGCCGCCGATCACGGCGTCGAGGCCCGCTACATCGCCGCCGACATGTCCAAGGCCGAAGACTGCCGCGCCCTGATCGCCAAGGCCGGGGGCTGCGACATCCTCGTGAACAATGCGGGCATCCAGCATGTCGCCCCGGTCGAGGACTTCCCGATCGACAAGTGGAACCAGATCATCGCGATCAACCTTTCTTCCGCCTTCCACACCATCGCCGCCGCCCTGCCGGGCATGCGCGCCAAGGGGTGGGGCCGGATCATCGACATCGCCTCTGCCCATGGCCTCACGGCCAGCCCCTACAAAAGCGCCTATGTCGCGTCCAAACATGCCGTGGTCGGCCTGACCAAGACCGTCGCGCTGGAAACGGCGGGGCAGGGGATCACCTGCAATGCCATCTGCCCCGGCTATGTCCTCACCCCGCTGGTCGAGGCGCAGATCCCCGATCAGATGAAGGTCCACAACATGGACCGCGACACCGTCATCCGCGAGGTGATGCTCCTGCGCCAACCCTCGCGCCAATTCGCCACGACCGAACAGATCGGCGGCACGGTGCTCTATCTCTGCTCGCCCTATGCCGATCAGGTGACCGGCACCACGATCAGCGTGGATGGCGGATGGACGGCGCTATGACCCAAAAATCTTCGAAGATTTTTGCAAATTTCTTCGAAGAAATTTGGCGCCGCCATCCCGGGTGGCGCGCATGATCCGCCTCAACCTCGCGCTTCAGGGCGGGGGCGCCCATGGCGCCTTCACCTGGGGTGTCCTCGACCGTTTGCTGGAGGATGAGGGTCTCGACATCGCCGCCCTCTCCGGCACCTCTGCCGGGGCGCTCAACGCGGCGGCGCTCAAGGCCGGCATGATCACGGGCGGCAGGCAAGGCGCCAAAGACAGCCTCGCCGCGCTCTGGGCGCAGGTCGCCAATGTCGGCGATTTCCGCATGGCCCGCTGGATGCAACCCTTCTGGTCCGCCTCCCGCCTGATGTCCGAGGCGGTGGAGAACGCCTTCCCCGTCTCGCCGCAGGGCATCGCCGCACAGGTCTGGTCCCCCTATGGCTGGGGTCCGTTCTGGGAAAACCCGCTCGAACCCGTCGTCCGCCGCCTCGATTTCAGCCATGTCTGCCGCACGGAGGGCCCGCGCCTCTTCATCGGCGCGACCAATGTCCGCACGGGCCGCATCCGCATCTTCGAAGGCGACGACCTCACGCCCGAGGCGCTTCTCGCCTCCGCCTGCCTGCCGACCGTCTTTCAGGCCGTCACCATCGAAGGCGAAACCTATTGGGACGGCGGCTATTCCGGCAACCCGGCGCTCTTCCCGCTCTATGCGCCCGACCTGCCCGACGACATCGTCATCGTCTCGATCAATCCCTGGCTGCGCGACGCGGTGCCGATGTCCCCGCTCGACATCCAGAACCGCATCAACGAAATCAGCTTCCACGCCGCCCTTCTGGGCGAACTGCGCGCCGTAAAATTCGTCAAGCGCCTGATCGCCGAAGGCCGCATGGACAAGGGCCGCATGAAGGACGTCCTCCTTCACCTCGTCGCCGATGACGCCACGATGACCGAGCTTTCCGCCACCTCGAAGCTCAGCCCGAACCCGGCGCTGATCGACCACCTCTTCACAGCCGGGCGCGACGCCTGCCACAGCTTCCTTGCCACCCATCGCGGCGATCTCGGCCATCGCGCCAGCCTCGACCTCGGCGCGCTCTTCGGCTGACCTATTTGGAAATCAGCGGTTCCTTCTGCGCCGGATAGACCAGCCCGCCCGAAACCACCAGCTTGGCCGCCTCGTCCGGCTTCATCTCCAGAAGGATCACCGACTCGCGCGGCACATAGATCAGCACGCCCGAGGTCAGCGGCGTCAGCGCGACGAAAACCGCGATCATGTCGCCGGGCAGCTTCGCCGCTATCTCTCCCTTGGGTGACGAGGCGACAAGGCCCACCGCCCAGGCGCCGGGTCGGGGAAACTCCAGCAGACAGGTCCGGTCAAAGGTCTTTTCCTTCTGCGCAAAGACCGTCTCGGTGATCTGCTTCAACCCGCCATAGACCGACCGCACCACAGGCACCCGGTCCACCAGAAGTTCGGCCTGACCCATCAGCGTCCGGCCCAGAAAGCCCCGCGCCATCCAGCCGATCAGCACCGTGAAGACGAGGAAAACCGCCACCCCCACGCCGCGCAGCGGGAAATTCACCTCCGGCCCGAACAGGCGCTGCATCAGCGCCTCGGGCTGATAGGCCGCCGGGATCAGGGGCAGGATCCACCCGTCCAGCCAGCCCACGACCGACCAGATCAGCCACAGGGTCAACCCTGTGGGCAAGACGACGACCAGCCCTGTCAGAAAACTCGCCCGCAGCGCGCCAAGAAGGCTGCGCCGCGGCGGTGTTGCTTCGCTCATTGCCCCGGTTCCCTTTTTCCCGCCAATCTAGGAACAGCGACGGGCCCGCACAACCCGAACCTTCACACGCCGCGCGCCATGGCCCCCGCAATCGCCGCCGCAAGGCGCGCATTGTTCAGAACAAGGGCGATATTCGCCTCAAGCGACCGCCCGCCCGTCAGTTCGAAGATGCGCTGCAACAGGAAGGGCGTCACGGCCTTGGCCGCGATCCCCCGCGCCGCGGCCTCGGCCAGCGCCGTCTCCACCACCGGCATGATCTCGGCCCGCGGGATCTCCGCCGCTGCGGGAATCGGATTGGCCACAAGCTGCCCCCCCGGCAGACCCAGCGCCGCCCGCATCCGTGCCGCCGCCGCGATCTCCTCGGCCCGGTCCATCCGGAGTGGTGCCTTCAGGCCCGAGTCGCGCGACCAGAAGGCGGGAAACGGGTCCTGCCCGAAGGCGATCACCGGCACCCCCGCCGTCTCCAGCCATTCCAGCGTCTTCGGCAGGTCCAGAATGGCCTTCGCCCCCGCCGCCACCACCGTCACCGCCGTCTGCGCCAGTTCCGGCAGATCGGCGGAAATGTCGAAACTCGTCTCCGCGCCGCGATGCACACCACCGATCCCCCCCGTGGCAAAGACGGCAATCCCCGCCAGCCGCGCGCAGATCATCGTTGCAGCCACCGTCGTCGCCCCCGTGCCACCCGTTGCAAGACAGGCTGCAAGATCCGCCCGCGACAGCTTCGCCACCCCCTTCGCCTGACCCAGCGCGTCAAGTTCCGCCTCGGTCAGCCCGACATGGATACGCCCCGCCATCACCGCCATGGTGGCCGGCACAGCGCCATGGGCGCGCACCTCGGCCTCCACCCGCCGCGCCGTCTCCACATTCTGTGGCCAGGGCATCCCATGCGTGATGATCGTCGATTCCAGCGCCACCACCGGCGCCCCATCCTTCAGCGCCCGCGCCACCTCCGGCGCAAAGATCAGACCGTCCATCTCATTCCCCGTTATGCAGGTCGCGGGCAATCGCCGGACCGCAGCGATAATCGCTGAACATCACCCGAAACCGCGCCCGCTCCGGCGAACAGGCCATGATCCCCACCTTGGCAGGCAGCCCCGCCGGCATATAGCCCAGCCGTGCGAGCCACCAGCCGCCCTCGGGCCGCGCCACGTCCACACGCACCGCATCGCCATGCCGCGACAGCCGCAGCCGGACGGTGGCAGGGTCAAAGGGCAGGGGCATCGTCGCCCAGTCCGACCGCAGATTGGTCACCACGGTCGAAAACACCGGCACCCCGTCATTCACCTCCACCCCGCATTTGATCCAGTGCTGGTCCGACAGCAGCATCATCAGCCCCGCCTGATCATAAAGCGCGCGATATTTCCCCGCGATGGTCACCTCCGCGGTGAAATCACCCTGCACCGATTCCCACAGGAAATGCCCATTGTGGCGGATGAACCCGTAAAAGGTCTCGCGCCAGAAATCCGTCCGCTCGCCGGTCACCACCTCGATCCCGCCCGGAGTTTCGGTCGCCTCCTCGGGCGGGTTCAGCCATGTCATGCGGGAAAAGCGGCTCATGCCGGGGCCTCCCCGCTCACATAGACCGCCGCCGCCCGGATCGCCGATGCCAGCGCCGTGGCGCGATCCGCACCGCGCCGCTCTGCCACCACATGCGCCGCCATGAAGGTGTCGCCCGCGCCGGTGACCCGCGTCACCATCACCTGCGGCGGATGATCGACAATCACGCCCATGCCCTTCGTCCCCTCCGCGCAGGCACGCCCGCCATCCGTCACCAGAACCCGCGCCGCGCCGCGCGCCAGCAGGCCTTCGGCTGCGGCCCCCGCGCTCTCGTAGGGCTCATGCCCGATCAGCCGCGCCTCCTCCAGATTGACGTAAAGCACCGCCCGCCCATGCGCCATGAGGGGAAGCAACCGCTCCGCCTTGCCGGGGCTCGCTGGCGCAACCCGCAGATCAGCGGCGGCAAACAGGGCCGAGGTCGCGATTTCCGCCAGAAGATGCACCGTCAGATTGCCGTCCAGCGCGATCATCCCGCCCCAGGGCGCGGCCTCCGTGCCAAGGGTGCCATCGGCCAAGGGCCGCAGGATCTTCTCCCCCGCCGCCTCGAGCGAATGCGCATCGGCAATCGCCGCGATCAACCCGTTCGCCCCCTCGACAGCCATATACTGATCCGTCGGCAGGTCCTCTGACCGATAGGCAAAGCGGGTCTCCACCCCCAGCCGGCCGCAGGCCGCCACGAGTTCCTCCCCCGCCGCATCCCGCCCGATGGAGGTCAGCACCGCAGGCCGCAGCCCGAAGCGCGCGAGTGTCATGGCGATGTTCATCGCCACGCCCCCCGGCAGCCGCGTGATCCGCCCCGGCACATCCGACCCCTGCCGCATGGCAAGCGACGACCGCCCGATGATGTCCCACAGGACCGAACCAATGCAGAGTATGTCGGGATGCGCGCTCATGCCGCCATCTAGGCGCGAAGGGCAGGGGCTTTCAACCCGTGCCGCCACGGCCCGCCGCCGCGCCTCCCATCCCCCCCAAATTTCTTCGAAGAAATTTGCAAAAATCTTCGAAGATTTTTGGTCTCCGTCCGCCAATCCGGCCCGGAAATCCCCAACAACGCTTGCATCCCACGGCGAAACCCCCTAAAGGCACGCGCACTTCACAGGCTTCGCTTGGGCCTGGCGGGGAGAAATCCCGTCATGTCCGCCGGTTGCCCCGACAGGGGTAAGACAGCGATGCCAAGGGCTAAACCGGAAAGGAATAGGACATGGCTCTTCCCGAGTTCTCCATGCGTCAGCTTCTTGAAGCTGGCGTTCACTACGGCCACCAGACCGCACGCTGGAACCCCAAGATGGGCCAGTACATCTATGGTGACCGCAACGGCATCCATATCATCGACCTGACCCAGACCGTTCCCATGCTGGAACAGGCGCTGAAGGTCGTGCGCGACACCGTCGCCAAGAACGGCCGCATCCTCTTCGTCGGCACCAAGCGTCAGGCCCAGAAGCCGATCGCCGAAGCCGCCGAAAAATGCGCCCAGTTCTACATGAACCACCGCTGGCTCGGTGGCACGCTGACCAACTGGAAGACCGTCTCGCAGTCGATCCAGCGCCTGAAGCAGATCGACGAGCTGATGGCCAACGGCGCCGAAGGCCTGACCAAGAAAGAACGTCTGAATATGGAGCGCGAGCAGGCCAAGCTTCAGGCCTCGCTTGGCGGCATCCGTGAAATGGGCGGCACCCCGGACCTGATCTTCATCATCGACGTGGGCAAGGAAGACCTCGCCATCCTCGAGGCGCAGAAGCTCGGCATCCCGGTCGTGGCCGTGGTCGATACCAACTGCTCGCCCAAGGGCGTGGATTACGTGATCCCCGGCAATGACGACGCCGCCCGCGCCATCGCGCTCTATTGCGACCTCGTCGCCCGCGCAGCGCTCGACGGCATGTCGGCCCAGCTCGGCGCCGCCGGCATCGACCTCGGCGCGCTGGAAACCGCGCCCGAGGAAGAAGCCATCGCCGAGGCCTGATCCTCTGTCACGCGGCATTTACCCGGCAGGGATACCTGCCGGGTCACTCTCGAATTTCAGGAGTCTGACATGACGATCACCGCAAGCATGGTGAAGGAACTGCGCGATTCGACCGGCGCGGGGATGATGGACGCCAAGAAGGCGCTCACCGAAACCAACGGCGACATGGAAGCCGCCGTTGACTGGCTGCGCACCAAGGGCCTCGCCAAGGCCGCCAAGAAGGCCGATCGCGTCGCCGCGGAAGGCCTGGTCGGCGTCGCCGTGACGACGGGCAAGGGCGTCGCGGTCGAAATCAACTCGGAAACCGACTTCGTCGCCAAGAACGAGGATTTCCAGGCCCTGGTCCGTGACGTCGCCAACGTCGCCCTGACCGTGGGCGAGTCGGTCGAAGTGGTGAAAGCCGCCGCGCTGAACGGCAAGACCGTCGATACCGTGATCCAGGAAGCCATCGCCCGCATCGGCGAAAACATGACCTTCCGCCGCCTGCATGTCCTGGAAGGCGATACCGTCGTCTCCTACGTCCATAACGCGGCAACCGCGGGCATGGGCAAGATCGGCGTGCTGGTCGCGCTGAAGGGCGATGCCGCCAAGGCCGAAGAGATCGGGCGCCAGTTCGCGATGCATATCGCGGCCACCAACCCGCTCTCGCTCTCCGAAGCGACCCTCGACCCGTCGGTGGTGGAGCGTGAACTGGCCGTGCAGACGGCCAAGGCACTGGAAGAGAACGCCTCCTCCGCCAAGCCGAAGCCCGAACAGGTGATCCACAACAACATCATCCCGGGCCGGATGAAGAAGTTCCTCTCCGAGAACACCCTTCTCGGCCAGGCCTTCGTCATCAACCCCGACCTGACGGTCGAACAGGCCGCCAAGGAAGCCGGCGTTGAAATCACCGGCTATGCCCGTGTCGCCGTCGGCGAAGGCATCGAAAAGAAGCAGGAAGATTTCGCCGCCGAAGTCGCCAAGGCGCTTCAGGGCTGATCCTATCCCATCGCCATGCAAAGGCCCGTCCCGCAGGGGGCGGGCCTTTTGCCTGGCCGCCGCCCGCCATCCCTGCACAGCATCGTCCATGAAAAAACGGTGCAGCCTCGCGGCTGCACCGTGTCACGTCGCGCCATGCCTTGGGGATTAGGCAGAGGGCACGCTTACTGGGGGTCGTCCGGGCGGCGGGAAATTTCCGCCCTCGCGACAGACAGTCCCCTTTCCCTGGGGAGGGGGGGTGACCAACCCCCCGGATGCGGTGACAATCACGCCGATCACCCGGAAGGCCTGTCCCGGCAGGCCACCACTCATGGCCATGTCTGCCGGAACATATCACGATATCACCACTTTACCCTGCGTCAGGCCAGTCAGGGATTCCCTACCTAGCGGCGGCCACCGGGGGCAGCGGCGGCGCGACCTCCTCCTTCTGGAAGATCATGTTCAGCAGCGCCGCCTTCGCCACCGCCTGCGCCGTCGTCTCCACATCCAGCGCCTCGCGCGCCAGCCGCAGATGCTTTTCCACCATCGCGGGCGAGACATTCATCAACAGCGCCACATCCTGCGTCGTCTTGCCATCCGCCACCCATTCCAGCGCCTCGCGCTGCCGCTGGGTCAGCGGGCGGCGACGATTCGCCCCCGGCATGTTCACGATCTTCAGATGCATCATGTTGGCCACGGCAAGGATCTCTTCCCGCTTCGCCGCCCAGACCTGCTCCACCGCCGCATGGTCCATCCCCGGATCGGCGATCATCCCCAGCGCGCCCTTGGCCCGTGTCGATGTCTCGGGAAAGCTCACCGTGATCCCGGCCGTGATCCCCATGGCAAGGTTCTGCTTCACCGCCGCCACCTCGTCGGGGCTCAGCTCGCCCCGCGCCATCGCCTCGCCGACCCAGGCCCAGGTGCAGGACCCGGCATTCTGCTGCGCCCAGCGAAAAACCGGTGTCCGCGCATAAAGCCCGCCCGAGAAATAGCGCCGCGCATAATCCGCATCGCCCGTGGTCAGAAAGACCGCATCCTCGGGGTTCCCGATCGTCTTGTCGTTCAAAAAGCGCGTATAGCCGTAATTGACCCGGCCAAAGCCGAGCCCCGCGAAATAGCCGGTTGCCGTCTGCCAAACCGGCCCGACAGCCACCGCCTCGGCAATCCGCGCCAAAAGCGGAAGTACCTCGCTCACCTTACCATCCCCTCGCCGCGCCATCCCCAGAACCGCGCGGGTTGTTCTTGCCCCCGTTCCTGTCTAACCACGCAACCGCGCCCCTGTCAAAGACCGAGGCGCCGAGTCGCAAAGGGGCAGGGGGCCGGCATGCAGGCGGATGTGGTCGTCATCGGCGGGGGCGTCATGGGGGCTTCCGTCGCCTTCTGGCTGACCCGGATGCAGCCCGGCCTTGCCGTCCTCGTCGTGGAACGTGACCCGACCTATGCCCGCTCCTCCACCGCCCTCGCCGCCGCTGGCATCCGGCAGCAATTCACCAATCCGGTGAATGTCGAACTCTCCCGTTTCGGGATCCGCTTCATCAAGGAGTTCCAGACCCATCTGGGGCAGGATGTCGGCATCCCCGATCTCGGCCTGCGCGAGAACGGCTATCTCTTCCTCGCCTCCACCCCCGATGGCATGGCCACCCTGACCGAGGTCGCCGCCATGCAGCGCGCCCATGGTGCCGCCACCGAACTCTGGACCCCGGCCCAGACCGCCGCGCGCTATCCCTGGCTCAACACAACCGATCTCGTCGGTGCCAGTTTCGGCCCGCGCGACGAGGGCTTCTTCGACAATATGGGTCTGCTCAACGGCTTCCGCGCCGCCGCCCGCGCGCAGGGCGCGCGCTTCCTGACGGATGAGGTGACGGGGATCACCACATCCGCCGGCCGCGTGACCGGCGTCACGCTGGGGCAGGGGGGGCATATCCCCTGCGCCGCTGCCGTCAATGCCGCCGGTCCCCGCGCCGCGCAGATCATGCGGATGGCCGGGCTCGACATCGCCATCGAACCCCGCAAGCGCACCGTCTTCGTGATCGACGCGCCCAATGCCCGCCACCCGGACGCGCCCCTGATGATCGACCGCGACTACTGGATCCGCCCCGAACACCGCCAGTGGATCACCGCCACCGTGCCCGCAGAAGACGGACCCTGCGACCCCGAGGATTTCGACCCCGACCTGCATCTCTGGGATGATGTGATCTGGCCCGCGCTCTGGCACCGCGCGCCCGGCTTCGACGCGGTCAAGGTCATCCGCCACTGGACCGGCCATTACGAATACAACGTGCTGGATCAGAACGCCGTCCTCGGCCCGCATCCCGAGATGGCCAACCTGCATCTGATCAACGGCTTCTCCGGCCACGGCCTGCAACAGGCCCCGGCAGCGGGCCGGGGGGTGGCTGAACACATCCTGACAGGTGGCTGGCAAAGCCTTGATCTGTCAGACCTTTCCGTCACCCGGATGCTGGAGGGTCGGCCCTTCGCCGAACGCGCCATCGTCTAGGGCAGGGCGCTTAGACCGCCGCTTCCGCCGCCGCCCGGATCGCCCGGATATTCGCCCCATAGGGGGCCGGATCGCTCACCGATCCCCCCTTGAACACCGCCGATCCCGCAACCAGCACATCCGCGCCTGCTGCCGCGACCAGCGGCGCCGTTTCCACGGTCACGCCGCCGTCGATCTCGATATGGATCGGCCTGTCACCGATGATGGCACGCAAGGAACGCACCTTATCCACTTGGGAATGAATGAATTTCTGCCCGCCGAACCCGGGATTGACCGTCATCACGCAGACCAGGTCCACCATGTCCAGAAGATGCGTCACCGCGTCGATCCCCGTCCCGGGGTTCAGCGCCAGACCCGCCTTTTTCCCAGTATTCCGAATGGCTTGCAGCGTGCGGTGAATATGCGGCCCGGCTTCCAGATGCGCGGTGATCACATCCGCGCCCGCCGCCGCATAGGCGTCGATAAACGGGTCCACCGGCGCGATCATCAGATGCACATCCATCACGCCCTTGATATGCGGCCGGATCGCCGCACAAGTCGCAGGCCCGAAGGTCAGGTTCGGCACGAAATGCCCGTCCATCACATCCACATGCACCCAATCCGCGCCTTGCGCTTCGATGGCCCGGCACTCGGCCCCGAAATTCGCGAAATCCGCCGACAGGATCGACGGTGCAATCTTGATCGCGCGCGAAAACTCCATGACCGTGCTCCAATGCGAAAAGGGCTCGCGGGCCTTCTAGCGCAAGGCTTCGTATCATGCCAGCGCGTTACCGCCATATCCGGTATATGACATAATATTGATTATACGATATTCGCATCTAGCCGGAACCACCGCAAAACCGAACCACTCCAGCGACAAAAGCCCCTCACCCGTCCTCGGCTTTGACTCTGCCCAGATGCATCTGGATGAAGGCTTCGACCATCACTGTGTCATTCCGCATAAGCAGCTCGATATCGCGCCGCTCCATGCTCCCCACGGGAAATGCCTCTGCCAAGCGTCCGATATCCTGCGCAATCTGCCGCAACAACTCCGCGCGGATTTCCACCTTGGGCATGTCCACCTCCCGCACAGGCCCCTCGGCCTCGATCATTGCAGGAGAAGCAGACCACGCCTCGCCGCCGCCAGCAACAGCCAGCAACGTGCATCAGGATTACACGGGAAACTGGCGCACCCGACAGGATTCGAACCTGTGACCTCTGCCTTCGGAGGGCAGCACTCTATCCAGCTGAGCTACGGGTGCGCGCTTGGGCCTGCCTTACCGAAACCGCGCGGCACATGCAACCGCAATCCCGCGCGGCTCAGCCGTTGAACAGCTCGTTCGCCAGTTCCAGCGCCGACACCAGCGCATCCACTTCCTCGACGGTGTTATAGAGGCCAAAAGAGGCCCGGCAGGTCGCACCCACGCCCATATGTTCCATCAACGGCATGGCGCAATGCGTCCCTGCCCGCACCGCCACGCCCCGCTTGTCGAGGATGGTGGATATGTCATGGGCATGCGCCGCCCCGGCCATGGTGAAGGAGAAGATCGCCCCCTTCGTGTCGGAATTTCCCTGCACGTTCAGCCAGTTCAACCCCGCCAGCCGCGCCCGCGCATAGTCCCGAAGGCTGCGCTCATGGGCGGCGATATTCGCCATCCCCAGCCCCATCATGAACTCCAGCGCCACGCCCAGCCCGATCTGCGACACGATCGACGGCGTCCCCGCCTCGAACTTCATCGGCGGATCATTATACGTCACCGCATCGCGCCCGACCTCGCGGATCATGTCCCCGCCCCCGAGGAAGGGCCGCATCTCCTCCATCCGCTCCCGCCGGATGAAGATCGCACCAGAACCGCTTGGCCCGTAAAGCTTATGCCCCGTCACCGCATAGAAGTCACAGCCGATGGCCCGCACATCCACCGGCATATGCACCGCCGCCTGCGACCCGTCCACCAGCACCGGCACGCCCTTCTCACGCGCCCCCGCGCAGATCGCCGCCACATCCACCACTGTCCCCAGGACATTGGACATATGCGTCACCGCCACCAGCTTCGTCCGCGGCCCGATCGCATCAATCACGGCTTGCGGGTCAAGGTCGCCCTTCGCGTCGCACTCCACCCATTTCAGCACCACCCCCTGCCGTTCGCGCAGGAAGTGCCAGGGCACTATATTGGCGTGATGCTCCATGATCGACAGCACGATCTCGTCCCCCGCCTGCAACCGGGGCGCGGCCCAGCCGTAAGAGACAAGATTGATCCCCTCCGTCGTGCCGGAATTGAAGACGATCTCCTCGGGATCGGCATTCAGGAACCGTCCCACGATGCCTCGCACCGCCTCGTACTTCTCGGTCGCTAGGTTCGAAAGGTAATGCAAGCCCCGGTGAACATTGGCATATTCCATCGAATAGGCCTGCGTCACCGCCTCGATCACCGCGCGCGGCTTCTGCGCGCTGGCGCCATTGTCCAGATAGACCAGCGGCTTGCCGTTCACCTGCCGCGACAGGATCGGGAATTCCGCCCGCACCGCATGCACGTCATAGCTCACAGCCCCACCCCCAGCGACATCATCACGATGCTCAGGGCGATGACCGTCGCCGCAAAGGTCAGGATCACCCCCAGAAACACCAGACCCAGCGACCGGAAGCCATGCATCTCGGCCACGAAATTCACCAGCAGCCACAGGAACAGCAGCACCCCGCCGATCTCGATCACCGGCACCAGCATGGGCAGCACCAGCACCAGCAGGATCTGCACCCCGACCAGCAGCAGTTGCAGGAATTGCAGCCAGGCGATCAGAAGGATCGCATCGGCAAACTCGCCCTTGCCGCCGCGCCACCGCCCCACGCTATGCGCAAGGCCGGCCGTGATCATCATCCCCACCGTCACCATGCCCGCCCAGACCAGCGGCCCCACGGGTTCCAGCACCTGCCCGTCCGGCCCGATGACCGGCGGCAGGACCATCGTCAGAACCTGCATCAGCAGCGCCGACAGCGTCGCCATCAGGAGAAGCGCCGACCACCGCCCCGCCATCGGCAACGGCAGCCGCATCACCGCCGCGGCCGCCGCACGCGGCTGCGTCAGGGTCAGCCGTACCAGGGCGGCCAGATTCGCAAAGGTCAGGGTCATGCCCGCTCCGCCTCGATCGTCATGCTGATCCACAGGTACAGGAAACCCGCCAGGACCAGAAGACCCACAACCGTCGCAGCCGGGCCCGCCCCGATGAACCCGCCAACCAGCCCGTTCAACAGAACCAGCGGCGACAGCACCATCAGCGCCCAGAACAGCGCCAGCCGCGCCCCGTACCACGTCCCCTTGCCGCCAAAGGCCCGCGCCACCAGATGCGCCACCGCCGCCAGCGCATACATGAACAAGGGCGCGATGAAGACCCATCCCATCAGCGCCCCGCCCATCCGCGCATCCAGCGGCACTTCGGGGTTCAGAAAGGCCTCGCGCGACAGGCGCGGCCATTGCGCCACGAAGAACAGAAGGCAGGCACCCATCAGAACGGCCAGGGCGCGATCCTCGCGCACCCCCTGCCCCAGCTTCTGCCGGATCAGGCCGCGCGGATTGCGCCAGCCCGTCACGATATCCAGCGTCACCGCCATCAGTGTTCGTGGCGCGCCAGCCACCCCTCCAGCCGCGACCGGATATCCTCCGCAATCGCCTCATCCTCGATCTCGGCAATCGCCTCGGCAAGGAAGGCCAGCACCAGAAGGGATTGCGCCACCCGCTCCGGCACGCCGCGCGACCGCAGGTAGAACAGCGCCACCTCGTCAATGGCCCCGCTGGTGGACCCGTGGCTGCACTTCACGTCATCGGCATAGATTTCCAGCTCGGGCTTGGCCAGGAACTGGCTGTCCTCGTCCAGCAGCAGCGATTGGGAAATCTGATAGCCATCCGTCTTCTGCGCGCCGGGCTTCACCAGGATCTTGCCCTGGAACACGCCCACGGCCCCGTTCTTCAAGACCTTCTTGAACACCTGGCGGCTTTCGCAGCGTTCCGCCGCGTGGGTCACGAAGACCGTGTCGTCATGGTGAAAGGCCCCGTCACCCACGGCGGCACCGGCGACATGGGCCACCGCCTCATCCCCCGCCAGTTCGATCACCGCCTCATTGCGCGTCAAGACGCCATTCGCGGTCAGGGTGAATGACTTGAACAGGGCCCCTGCCCCCAGCCGCGCGAAGATATGCGTGACCGCCCGGCGTTCATGATCGCGCCCCTGCGCGCGGACATGGTGGAACCGGCCCCCTTCGGCCACCTCCACCTCCATCACCTTGGAAAACCGCGCCGCCGCCGGGCCGTTTTCCAGAATGGTGATCTCGGCCCCGGATTCGACCTTCACGCAATGATGCAGGATCGCATCCGAAACCTCTGATTCATGGTGATAAATCAGAGAGACAGGCTTCGCCGCCTGTCCCGTCACCCGGATCAGCACGCCATCCGTGGCAAAGGCCGAATTCAGCGCCGCCAGGGGCCGCTGCACCGGCACCTGCCCCCGCGCCTCCAGCACGCCGTAAACCTCGCGCGCCCAATGGATATCGGCCCCGCCCGCACGGGACAGACGCTCGATCTCCACCCCCGCCAGCTTCAGGTCATCCGACGCCGCTGCATCGAAAACCCCGTCACGGAAGACGATCTTGACCCTGTCAATCGCATCGAAGACCGGGCTTTCATCCGTCGCGGCAAAGACCGTGGCCGGCGGAGCCTCCACCACCGTCAGACTCGACGGGTCGGTATAGCGCCAATATTCATCCCGCTTCGCGGGCAGGCCCATCGCCGACAGCCGCGCCAGCGCCTCGGCTCGCGCCACGCCCAGCCACCCCTCACGCGCGAAGGTCAGCCCCGCGATCCGCGCGGCAAGCGCGTCCTGCTTTGCCTGCGGCAAGGCCATCACTGCACCTCCGCCAGAATATCGGCATAGCCGTTGTTCTCCACCTCCAGCGCCAGGTCCGGCCCGCCCGTCTTGATGATCCGGCCATTGGCCATGATATGCACCACATCCGGGCGGATATGGTCCAGCAGCCGCTGATAATGGGTGATCACAAGGAAGGCCCGCCCTTCATCGCGCAGCGCGTTCACTCCGTCCGACACCAGCTTCATCGCATCCACATCGAGGCCGGAGTCCGTCTCGTCCAGGATGCACATCTTCGGCTCCAGCATCGCCATTTGCAGGATCTCGTTGCGCTTCTTCTCGCCGCCCGAAAAGCCCACATTCACCGGCCGCTTCAACATCTCCGCGTCGATCTTGAGCTTCTTCGCCTTCTCGCGCACGACCTTCAGGAAATCGCCCGCCGACATCTCCTCCTCGCCGCGCGCCTTTCGCTGCGCATTCACCGCGGTCCGCAGAAAGGTCATGTTGCCCACACCCGGAATCTCCACCGGATACTGGAAGGCCAGGAACAGCCCCGCCGCCGCCCGCTCCTCGGGTTCCATCTCCAGCAGTTCCTCGCCTTCCAGCGTGGCGCTGCCTTCCGTCACCTCATAGCCCTCACGGCCGGCCAGCACATAGGACAGCGTCGATTTCCCCGATCCGTTCGGCCCCATGATGGCATGCACCTCGCCGGCCTTCACCGTCAGGTCCACACCCTTGAGGATCTGCTTGTCCTCTTCCTCAAGTTTCACATGCAGGTTCTTGATCTCAAGCATCGCAGGCCCCGTTCCAAATGCCGAAGGGGGCCGCCGCCACGCGACGCCCCCGGTTAAGCTCATGCCGCCGCGGCGGCCCCTGTCGGTAAACGGGCGCGCCGCCCGTCAGAAAAGATTGGTCCCCGCCATCAGAGCAACGACCCCCGTCGCGCAGCAGGTGACCAGCGTCACAAAGATCGGCCCCAGCCGCGACTTCTTGCGCTTCTTCAGAAAGGCCCCCGGCGGCAAAGCCAGCGCCTCCTCGTTGCCCACGAACAAGGTGCGGTTCGTGTTCAACCCGCCCGCCTGGATGCGGGCGATGCGATTTGCGAAATCCGCCTTGGGATCGAAGTTCATCGTACGGTCGAGAGGCATGGACATCACCAGAGAAGATTGCACATGCCATGCAACCTGACCGGGAACCATGTCCTGAGTTGGAAAAGATCATGGCATTCGGATGCATTTCCGATGTCCGCCCGTCAGCCAAGCCGTACGGCCGTGCCGCTGGCCGACACCATCAGCATCTGCCCGATGACCTCGTAATCCAGATCGACGCCAACCACCGCATTGGCCCCCTTGGCCCGCGCCGCCTCCTGCATCTCGCTCAGCGCCGTCTCGCGCGCATCGGCGAGCTTCGCCTCATAGGCGCCCGACCGGCCCCCGATGATGTCGGTGATCCCGGCAAACAGGTCGCGCACGATATTCGCGCCCATGATCGCCTCGCCCGTCACGATGCCCAGGTATTCCGCGATCTGATAGCCCTCCACCGAAGGCGTCGTCGTCACGATCATCGGTTTCGCCCCCCACATCTCAGCCAACGGACCCTTCCAGCGAAATCGCCACCAGGCTCTGCGCTTCCAGCGCGAATTCCATCGGCAGCGCCTGAAGCACTTCCTTGCAGAACCCGTTCACCACCAGGGCAACCGCCTCTTCCTCGTCCATCCCCCGCGACCGGCAATAGAAAAGCTGATCCTCGTCCACCTTGGACGTGGTCGCCTCATGCTCCACGCGCGAGGAATTGTTCTTCACCTCGATGTAGGGCACCGTATGCGCCCCGCATTTGTCGCCGATCAGCAGGCTGTCGCATTGCGTGTAGTTGCGCGAATTCGTGGCCTTCGGATGCATGGACACCAGCCCCCGATAGGTGTTCTGCGCCCGCCCCGCCGAAATCCCCTTCGACACGATCCGCGACTTCGTGTTCTTCCCAAGATGCACCATCTTGGTGCCGGTATCCGCCTGCTGGGCATTGTTGGCGATGGCGATGGAATAGAACTCGCCCTGGCTGTCATCGCCCCGCAGGATGCAGGACGGATATTTCCATGTGATCGCCGACCCGGTTTCGACTTGCGTCCACATTACCTTGGACCGCGCGCCCCGGCAGTCGGCCCGCTTGGTGACAAAGTTGTAGATGCCGCCCCGGCCCTCTTCATCCCCCGGATACCAGTTCTGCACCGTGGAATATTTCACCTCGGCATCGTCGAGGATGACAATCTCCACCACCGCCGCATGAAGCTGGTGGGTGTCCCGCTTCGGCGCTGTGCAGCCCTCAAGATAGCTCACATAGCTGCCCTTTTCCGCGATGATCAGGGTCCGCTCGAACTGCCCCGTGTTTTCCGCATTGATGCGGAAATAGGTGCTCAACTCCATCGGGCAGCGCACGCCCTCGGGGATATAGACAAAGGACCCGTCCGAAAACACCGCGCTGTTCAGCGTTGCAAAGAAGTTGTCCGATTGCGGCACGACCGAACCGAGGTATTTCTTCACCAGTTCCGGATGCTCGCGCACCGCCTCGCTGATGGAACAGAAGATCACCCCCGCCTTGGCCAGTTCCGCCTTGAACGTCGTGCCCACGGACACGGAATCAAACACCGCATCCACCGCCACGCGCCGCTCGCCCTCCGGCGCCTCAACCCCGGCCAGCAGCGCCTGTTCCTTCAGCGGAATGCCCAGCTTGGCATAGGTCGCCAAAAGCTTCGGGTCCACCTCCTCAAGGCTCTTGGGCTTCACCGCCATGCTCTTCGGCTTGGCATAGTAATACTGGTCCTGATAGTCGATCTCCGGGTAATGCAGCATCGCCCAGCGGGGCTCTTCCATCTTCACCCAGCGCCGATAGGCCGCCAGACGCCAGTCCAGCATCCAGTCGGGTTCACCGTTCTTTTCGGAAATCAGCCGGACGATCTCCTCCGACAGGCCCTTCGGCGCATATTCCGTCTCGATCTCGGTTTCCCAGCCGTATTTGTATTTCCCGGCCATCGCCTGCACGGTCTCGATCGTCTCCCGATCGACGCCATCCCGGATGGCAGCTTCCTTCAGCGCGGCTTCGGTCATCGTCCCAATCTCCACGGCAGGGGCCAAGGCCCCGATCCTTCCAAACTCACGCGGCCCGGCTCAGGGCCTTGCGATACTGCGCGCACCAGACATCGGCAAAGCGCAGCACCTCTTCCTTCGTCACCCCCGGCCCCAGCGACACACGGATCGCCTGCGCCGCCTGCGCCTCATCGAACCCCATCGCCAGCAGCACCCGGCTCGGCCGCACCTTTCCGCTGGAACAGGCCGAACCCGCCGAAATGGCAAAACCGGCAAGGTCCATCGCCATCACCTGCGTCTCGCCCTTCCAGCCCGGCGCGATCAGGCACAGCGTGTTGGGAAGACGCGGCACATCATTCCCGACGGAAATAGTATTGTTTGCCGCAGAGGACAATCCGCTTTCTAGAATATTTCTAAGTTCCGCGACCTCGTCCCAGACGCCATTGGCCAGGTCGCGCTGCGCCGCCTCGGCCGCAGCCCCAATCCCGGCGATGCCGATGATGTTCTCCGTCCCGGCCCGCCGCCCCATCTCCTGCCCACCCCCGGTCAGCACGGGGCTCACCTCCACCCCGTCCTTCACGATCAGCGCGCCAATGCCCTTCGGCCCGCCAAACTTGTGCGCCGAAACCACGGCCATCTCCGCCCCGCTCCAGGCAAAGGAGAAAGGCACCTTCCCCACCGCCTGCACGATATCGAGCATCAGGGGCGCGCCATCCTCCCGCGCGGGCGGCTCGGCAATCACCCCCGTCTCGTTATTTGCATAGCCCCAGCCGAGGGCGCGGCTGCCCTCGCCATCCCGCCGCTGCGACCAGAGGCAATCATGCGCCGTGGGGTCCACCTCCACCCGCGCCACCGGCAACCGGCCCAGCACCGCCGCCGCCTCCGTCGCCCCGCTGGTAAAGATCACCTCGGCCGGCTTGCACCCCACCGCCGCCGCCACCTGCGCCCGCGCCCGCTCCACCAGCGCCCGCGCCGCCCGCCCCTCGGCATGAACCGAAGACGGGTTCCCCACCAAATCCATCGCCGCGACCATGGCCGCCCGCGCCTCGTCCCGCAAAGGCGCCGTCGCGTTCCAATCCAGATAGACGCGCGACTTCACCGCCCCACCCCGTCACGCATCCTCATCCACCACCCGGAACAGCGCCGGCACCGCCGGACAGGGCGTCATCTGGTTGCGGATCACATCCGACAGCCGGGTCTGGTGCAGGAACACATAGACATGCGCGCTCAACCCCTCCCACAGCCGGTTGGTCAGGCTCTGCGCCTTGGTCCCCGACAGCCCGCCCGACACGCCCGCCCCGGTATGCAGCGCATCGACCGTCTCCTCCACCGCCTCCAGCACATCCGACACGCGGATCGCATCGGGGCTCTTGGCAAGCCGATAGCCGCCCCCCGGGCCCCGCACCGCCTCCACCAGCCCCGCCCGGCGCAGCTTCACGAACAACTGCTCCAGATAGGGCAGGCTGATATCCTGCCGCTTCGCCACCTCGGCCAGCGACACCAGGTCATCGCCCTTGGCCAGCGCCAGATCGGCCAGCGCCACCATCGCATAGCGTCCCTTGGTCGAGAGTTTCATGGCAGCACACCTTCCAAAATCATTGACGCGGGGTTTACGGCCCATTACCTCCAGACCGACCCCGAACCGCGCCCTCCGGGCAGCGTTTGGAATGGTTCTAAATTGTCCGAGCGAAGCCGTCAACAATCGCTCAAGGAAAGACAGGCGCGACACGCATGCCCGAAGTGATTTTCGCAGGCCCCGAAGGCCGTCTCGAAGGCCGCTACCACCCCCAGAAAGACCGTGACGCCCCGATCGCCATCGTCCTTCATCCGCATCCGCAATATGGCGGCACGATGAACAACAAGGTGGTCTACAACCTCCATTACGCCTTCTACAATCTGGGCTTCACCGTCCTGCGCTTCAACTTCCGCGGCGTGGGCCGCTCGCAGGGCGAATATGATCAGGGCATCGGCGAACTTTCCGATGCCGCCTCCGCGCTCGACTACCTCCAGTCGATGAACCAGAACGCGAAACATTGCTGGGTCGCGGGCTTCTCCTTCGGCGCCTGGATCGGGATGCAGCTTCTGATGCGCCGCCCCGAAATCACCGGCTTCATCTCCGTCGCCCCGCCCGCGAACCTCTACGACTTCTCCTTCCTCGCCCCCTGCCCCTCCTCCGGTCTCATCATCAACGGCTCGGCCGATCGCGTCGCGCCGCCCAAGGACACCAAGCAACTGGTCGGCAAGCTGCACGAACAGAAGGGCATCACCATCACCCACAAGGAAATCGAGGGCGCCGATCACTTCTTCAAGGACGAAGAGGCGCATATGAAACCCATGATCGACACGGTCACCGACTATGTCCGCCGCCGCCTGACGGAAGGGTCGCGCTGATGGGCATCCTTCAGGACCTCACCGAAAAGCTCGCCAAGGATGTGGTCGAGGCGATGGATGAAACCGGTGACGACCGCCTGCATGAAAAGGTGGGCAAGATCCTGCTGGATTCCTCCCCCACCACGCAAGAGGCCTATATGACCGCCATCCGCGTGATCCTGGCCGAACGCAAGGGGCGCAAGTTCCTTGAACAGACGCTGAAGGCCAAGCGCGAGGGTGGCACAGCCCCCGCCGCCCCCCTCGGCGGCGATGGCGGGCACTGACCGCAGGCGATGCATCAAGACGACCGCCTCGCCGCCCAATTCGCCTTCCTGAACGAAGCCGACCGCCTGAAATCCGTCCTGCGCGCCACCACGCTCTGCGATGGCTCCCGCCCCGAAAACTCGGGCGAACATTCCTGGCACCTCGCCCTCTACGCGCTCACCCTCGCCGATCAGGCCGAACCGGGGGTGGACATCAACCGCGTCATCCGGATGCTCCTCCTGCATGATCTGGTGGAGATTGACGTGGGCGACGTTCCGATCCATTCCGCCAATGGCGCCGCCCATGCCTCGACCGAAACGCAAGCGGCGGAACAGCGCGCCGCCGACCGCATCTTCGGCCTCCTCCCCCCCGATCTCGCGGCTGAGTTCCGCGCCCTCTGGGATGAATTCGAGGCCGCCGAAACCCCCGATGCCCGCTTCGCCAAATCGCTCGACCGCGTGCAACCGGTCATGGCCAATCTGCAATCCGGCGGCGGGACATGGATCACCTACAATGTCACGCTAGACCAGCTCGACAGCCGCGTCGGGGCCAAGATCGCCCGGGGCGCACCCCGCCTCTGGGCCTGGGTCCGCGAAAAGGTCCGCCCCTTCTTCGCCTGACCCCGCGCTATTCCGCCTCCGTCCAGTCCTGCGGCATCACCGGCGGGTCCAGCCGGGGCGCAAAGGGGCGCAGCGGCACCGGCCGATAGTCGAACCGCTTCCACCGCTCCTTCGCCACCGCATTCACCGCTTGGATGCCACCCGGCGCGGCCCGGTCCACCGGGTTCCGCTCCATCAGCCGCGTCACCCAACTCTTGTGCCCCTCGTGATTGTCCAGCGGGTCGCCGATCCGCACCGCCGCCTGTGCCATCGCCATGAAATGCGGCGAAAAGCGCAAGCCCGCCTGTTCCGCCCCCTCCGCCACCCACAGCATCGCGGCATTGGACAGGCCCTTGATGGGGCCGCCACCCCCTACCCCGCCATGCGTGCCGGGAAACCATTCCTGCCGATAGGGCTGATCCCCGCCCGGGTCGCGCTCGTTCAGATCGGTCAGGTTCTCCCACAGGGTCGGCGGAAAGGTCCGCCGCCGCTCGTCAATCGCCACCGCATGACGCGCGGCCTTCACCATGCTGGACAGGCGCAGGTCATGGAACTGATAGCGCCCGTTGACCCATCCCGCGATCTTCAGATGGTTCGGCACACCCAGGGCCCCGACCGTGTCCCAGACCCCCAGATAATCCACCTCCAGAAGCGGCACCTCCCCGCCCCGCACCAAACGCTCTGTCGGACTGGTTGCCCAGCCCGGCGAATAGGCCATGCGGAAGGTCAGCGATTCCGGCGCATCGGGATGCGACGATGCCTTGCGCTTGCGATACAGCGCCATCGCATCCTCCACCCGCGTCAGATCCCCCTCCGGCGGCAACCCGCTGTTGCGCAGCAGCCCGGCCAGCGACCGCGCCGTATAGGCCCCGCGCGAAAAGCCGAACAGGAACAGCCGGTCGCCATGCCGGTATTCCCGCACCACCGCCTCATAGGCTTCGCGCAGCTTGCGGTTCAGGCCCCAGCCAAAGGCCCCCCCGCCCAGCCTGTAAATCGCGGAATCGATATGACCCGCCTTCTCCCGCCCCGTCCCCACGCCCGGAATATAGACGGCCCGCTGCACCACGCCCCCCGCCGTTTCAGGCAGCACCGCATCATGCAGCAATTCCACATTCGTCGGATTGGTCCCATCCGCGCTGTTCCACGTCCCGTCGCAGAAAATCGCCACGTTCTTCATCACGCACCCCGTCACCGCCTCCCCCCTGACGATCAACCCAAGGGAGAGTTCCGTCAAGTCCGCGACATTTCGGTATGCCGTTGCATACAAATCTTTCCAAAGCCCGCGTTTTGCTCTATGGACGGCCCCAGACGAATCCATTTCCGAAAGGGCCAAGGGCATGACCAAGATCAAGGTGGCGAACCCCGTCGTCGAACTCGACGGCGACGAGATGACCCGGATCATCTGGGACTTCATCAAGAAAAAGCTGATCCTGCCCTATCTCGACATCGACCTGAAATATTACGACCTCGGGATCGAGGAACGCGACCGCACCAATGACCAGATCACCATCGACTCCGCGCTGGCGATCAAGGAACACGGCGTGGGCGTGAAATGCGCCACCATCACCCCCGATGAACAGCGGGTGGAGGAATTCGGTCTGAAACAGATGTGGAAATCCCCCAACGGGACGATCCGCAACATCCTCGGCGGCGTGATCTTCCGCGAACCGATCATCTGCAAGAACGTCCCCCGCCTCGTCCCCGGCTGGACCCAGCCCATCGTTGTCGGCCGCCACGCCTTCGGCGACCAGTATCGCGCCACCGATTTCCGCTTCCCCGGCAAGGGCAAGCTGACGCTGAAATTCGTCGGCGAAGACGGCGAGGTGATCGAACGTGAGGTGTTCAACGCCCCCGGCGCCGGCGTCGTCATGGGGATGTATAACCTTGACGAGTCGATCATCGACTTCGCCCGCTCTTCGCTGAACTACGGTCTGATGAAGGGCTGGCCCGTCTATCTCTCCACCAAGAACACGATCCTCAAGGCCTATGACGGCCGCTTCAAGGACCTCTTCGCCAAGGTCTATGCCGAGGAATTCGAGGACAAGTTCAAGGCGGCAGGCATCCATTACGAACACCGCCTGATCGACGACATGGTGGCCTCCGCGCTGAAATGGTCGGGCGGCTATGTCTGGGCCTGCAAGAACTACGATGGCGATGTGCAGTCCGATACCGTGGCGCAGGGCTTCGGCTCGCTGGGCCTGATGACCTCCGTCCTGATGACCCCCGATGGCAAGATCGTGGAGGCCGAGGCCGCCCATGGCACCGTCACCCGCCACTACCGCGAACATCAGAAGGGCAAGCAGACCTCGACCAACTCCATCGCCTCCATCTTCGCCTGGACCGGCGGCCTCAAGCACCGCGCCAAGCTCGACGGGAACGAGGCGCTGCTGAAATTCGCCACCACGCTGGAACGCGTCACGGTGCAGACTGTCGAAGACGGCTGGATGACGAAGGACCTCGCCCTCCTGGTCGGCCCGGATCAGAAATGGCTCACCACCATGGGCTATCTGGAAAAGGTGGACGAATATCTGAACAAGGCGCTGGCGGGTTAAGCCACCGCCCGCTCTGTGGCCACAGATTGCTGCACAGTTTGCGGCACAGCCTGCGGCACAAGGAAAACGGGGCCGGATCGCCAGATCCGGCCCCTTTTCCATCACCACCGCACCGGCAGCATGGGCGCTTCCGGCAGTGGGGATCCGCGCGGCGGCAGCCCGATATCCCGCCGCAGATGCTCGCTCAGCCGCTCCGTCGGATCGGCCTCGACCGGCGCAAAGACCGTCCGCAGCAGCGTCATTGCCGCCACGGCCAGCACGCGCCAGGCGCCATGCTCGGTGATGGCCAGATGGATGGTATGGGGCATCGCCCGCCCCTGGGTCAGCGTCTTTTCCATGTCAAATCCCGGCAGGTGCAGCGCACCGGAACCGGCTCCTGTTGAGGGTTTGGTTGGGGCAGGACGGCACCGCGACAGACCGGAATACCCCCGGGCGGAGCGGTCGATTATCCTGCGATGTCAGAGGGTTGGTTTGCGCGCTTCACAAGGCGCCACCGGTGGAACGAAGGCAGGTCAGACGCGATACGATCGCGCGCCGCCACCCAGGCCGTTCTCCCCGCCACGCCGTGACGATCCAGCAATGTTCACCATCACGCCCTCCATCTGTTGCGTTGCGGGAAGCCACGCCTAACCCGACTCGCCGCCTGTCGTAAATCCCCGCTCGCGCCAAGACCCCGGCCCTGATGCAGCCGGGCCACAAGCGGAAACAAGGTCAACAGGATTGACCTGTAATGGGTCACATGCTATGACCCATCCATCCCCCCGCGAGGTGCCCATGACCGATCCCCGCCGCCACTCCGTCCTCGAAGATATCCAGGGCATCGCCTTCGGCATCATCATGGCCGCCCTCGGCATCCACATCCTCACCCATATGGGCTTCGCCACCGGCCAGACGACCGGCCTCGCCGTCCTCCTCGCCTATACCGGCAACCTCCCGTTTTCCTTGGTCTATTTCCTGATCAACCTGCCCTTCCTCGCGCTTGGCTGGTGGTATCTGGGCCGTCGTTTCGCGCTGAAAACCCTCATCACCACCGCCGCCCTCTCCGTCCTGACCGACATCCTGCCGCGCTGGATGACCCTCGGCCCCATCGAACCCGCCTTCGCCGCCCTCCTTTTCGGCATTCTCTTCGGCATCGCCGCCCTCGCCGTCGTCCGCCACGGCGGCAGCTTCGGCGGCTTCTCCATCCCCGCCCTGATCCTGCAAAACCGCTTCGGCATCCAGGCCGGCTACACGCAACTGGCCGTGGACATTGTCATTTTCTCCGCCGCCGCCCTGATCCTCGATCCCGAAACCCTGCTCTGGTCTTTCCTCGGCGCGGCCACCTATTCGCTCTTCCTCGCCATCAACCACCGCCGCGACCGCTACATCGCCGCCTGACCCTCTGGCGCGCCCTGCCCTGCCCGGATAGACCCCGCGCCATGACCGACCCGAAATCCCACTCCCTGATCGAAGATGCACAGGGCCTCGCCTTCGGGGCCACCATGGCCGCCTTCGGCATCGTCCTGCTCACCCATCTCGGCATGATCACCGGCCAGACGGCGGGCCTCGCCGTCCTGCTCTCCTATGCCAGCGGCCTCCCCTTCGGCCCGGTCTTCTTCGCCCTCAACATCCCCTTCTACTGGTTCGGCTACCGTCGCATGGGATTGCCCTTCACGATCAAGACCTTCCTCGCCGTTGCTACCCTTTCCCTCCTCTCCGCTCTGATGCCCCGCTGGGTGGATTTCGCCACCCTCTCCCCCGCTTTCGGCGCCATCCTCTTCGGCTTCGTCTCGGGCGCGGCACTCCTTGCCATCTTCCGCCACGGCGCCTCGCTCGGCGGCATCGGCATCCTCGCGCTCTACATCCAGGACCGCACCGGTTTCCGCGCCGGCCATACGCAACTGATCTTTGACGCCGCCCTCTTCGCCGTCGCCCTCACCTTCCTGCCCTGGCCCACCGTCGCCTGGTCCTTCCTCGGCGCGGCCGTCGTCAATCTCGTCATCGCCATCAACCACCGCCGCGACCGCTACATCGCCACCTGACAGGACGGCCCTAGCCAACAGGCCGCAAACCCTGTATGGCCCCTCGCAACCGCAGAAAAGCTTGAAAGAGATCTCCCCGATGGAGCTTCGCAACATCGCCATCATCGCGCATGTCGACCATGGCAAGACCACCCTCGTCGATGAACTGCTGAAACAGTCCGGGTCCTTCCGCGACAATCAGGCCGTTTCCGAAAGGGCGATGGATTCCAACGACATCGAACGGGAACGTGGCATCACGATCCTGGCGAAATGCACGTCCGTCGAACATGGCGAGACCCGCATCAACATCGTCGATACCCCCGGCCACGCCGATTTCGGCGGCGAGGTGGAGCGTATCCTGAACATGGTCGATGGCGTGGTCCTCCTCGTTGATGCCGCCGAAGGCCCCATGCCCCAGACGAAATTCGTCACCTCCAAGGCGCTCGCCCTCGGCCTGCGCCCCATCGTGGTGCTGAACAAGGTTGACAAGCCGGATGCCGAGCCCGACCGGGCCCTTAACGAAGTCTTCGATCTTTTCGCCAATCTTGGGGCGAATGACGAACAGCTCGATTTCCCCTATCTCTACGCCTCCGGTCGCGCCGGCTGGGCGGATGAAAGCCTCGACGGCCCGCGCAAGGACCTTACCGCGCTGTTCGATCTCATCGTCCGCCACGTGCCTGCGCCGAAACAGATCGCCCGCCAGTCCGAACCCTTCTCGATGCTGGCCACCACCCTTTCGGCCGATCCCTTCATCGGCCGCATCCTCACGGGCCGCGTCGAATCCGGCCGCCTGAAGGTTGGCGAAACGCTAAAGGCGCTCTCCCGCACGGGTGAGCGGATCGAACAGTTCCGCGTGACCAAGGTCCTCGCCTTCCGCGGCCTGACCCAGACCGCCATCGAAGAGGCGCTTGCCGGTGACATCGTCACCCTTGCCGGCATGACCAAGGCCACCGTGGCCGATACGCTTTGCGCGCTTGAGGTGGACACCGCCCTTCCCGCGCAACCCATTGATCCGCCAACAATTACCGTCACCTTCGGCATCAATGACAGCCCCCTTGCCGGCCGCGACGGGAACAAGGTCCAGTCCCGCGTTATCCGCGACCGCCTGATGAAAGAGGCGGAAACCAACGTCGCCATCAAGGTCGCCGATACCCCCGGCGGCGAGGCTTTCGAAGTCTCGGGTCGTGGCGAACTTCAGATGGGCGTCCTGATCGAAAACATGCGCCGCGAAGGGTTCGAACTCTCGATCTCCCGCCCCCGCGTGATCTTCAAGGAAGAAAACGGCGTCCGGATGGAACCGGTGGAAGAGGTCATCGTCGATGTCGATGACGAATATTCCGGCGCGGTGATCGACAAGCTGACCGGCGAACGCAAGGGCGATCTGGTCGAGATGAAGCCCGCAGGGGCAGGCAAGACCCGCATCATCGCCCATGTCCCCTCGCGTGGCCTGATCGGCTATCACGGCCAGTTCCTGACCGATACCCGCGGCACGGGCGTCCTCAACCGCATCTTCCACGGCTGGGTGCCGCACAAGGGCCCGATCCAGGGCCGCCGCCAGGGCGTGCTGATCTCGATGGAAAACGGCGTTTCCGTCGCCTATGCGCTCTGGAACCTCGAAGACCGGGGCCGCATGTTCATCGGCCCGCAGGAAAACGTCTATGAAGGCATGATCATCGGCGAACACAGCCGCGACAATGACCTCGAGGTGAACCCGCTCAAGGGGAAAAAGCTGACCAACGTCCGCGCCTCCGGCACGGATGAAGCCGTCCGCCTGACCCCCCATATCCGCTTCAGCCTCGAAGAGGCCATCGCCTATATCGACGATGACGAACTCGTTGAAGTCACGCCGAAAATCATCCGCCTGCGCAAGCGCATCCTCGATCCGCACGAACGCAAGCGGCAGTCCAGAAGCGCCTAAGCCGTCCGCGCCTCGGCATGGGTGGCGCGGAACTGTCCGCGCGCCCATTTCAGGAAACCCGCGATCCTCGGGTCCGAGGCCGTCTTGCTGTCGGCCACCGCCCAGATGTCGCAGGCCGGCGCCTGCGGCCCATCCAGCGGCAGCAGCCGCGCATCGTTCCCCGCCAGTTCCTGCGGCAAAAGCGCTATGCCCAACCCCGCCGCACAGGCCTCCAGCATGGTCGGCACATTGGGCGACAGCAGCGATACATTGCCCCCCAGCCGCGCCAGCCAGCGATAGCTTTCCACATCCGCCAGCGCCCGCGAGGCCCGGATAACCCCCTGCCCGTCCAGCGTATCCAGCCGCCCCCGGATGCGATGCGCGGCCACATAGCTCGGCGCGGCATAAAGCGCCATCGCCAGCCGCCCCAGCAATTGCCCCGTGCTGCGTTCCGGCGCCGTGGCCATCGGGGCCAGCATCACGTCATAGCTTTCGGGGTCCAGCCCATAGACATCATCATGCACCGACAGATCGGCGGAACTGTCGGCCCGCATCGCCCAGGCCGGAACCTGCGGCGCAAGGAACAGCCGCGACAGCATCTCGCAACTCGCGATGCGCAGCGGCGGTGGCGCATCCGTCAGCCGCGCCTTCACCCGGTCATAGATCGCCGCCATCTCCCGCGCTGCCGTCACCAGTTCCACGCCCCGCGCATTCGGGCTCATCCGCCCCATCTCGTCGCGCAGAAAGATCGGCTGCCCATGCGCCTCGATCGCTGCAAGCCGCCGCGACATGGTCGATTGGCTGATCCCGGCCAGCCGTGCCGCCCCCGAAAGGGACCCGGCATCGGTGATCAGAAGAATATCCCTCAGGTCATTCCAATCCGGAAACGGCGCTGCCATGCCCAGAACCCCCTTCACCACAATACGATTTGGCACTCGGAACCCGTGGCACTCTTCCCGCAGCCCCAATCGGGCTGCGTCAAGGCAACAATCCTTAACGCCCCCGAAGGTGCCGTCAACACGACTTTCATGCAAGTGGGTCTCAGGCCGCCAGACGCAGCGGGCAGGGATGGAAGGCACGCAGCCGCACCTCGGCCCCCTCGAAGGTGCAGAAGCTGCCGGCCGGCACCTCGATCCAGTCGCCTTCATCCTGTTCCAGCGGCTCCGACACCACCGCCCGGCCCTGTCGCCGGTCCGACCAGCGGTGATACAGCGTCGGCGCATGGTCATCCGTCGCATAGCGCACGGCGTGCAACCTCTCGCCATCCGAAAGCGCCGCCGTCAGCCGCAGATGCGGTGTCGTTCCCTTTTCGCGGGCCAGCGCAATCAGCCGCGCCGCCGCCCGTTCCAGCGCGCCTTGCGGATCATCCTCAAGCCCCTCGGCCAGGGCGATCAGGAACAGCGCCTCGCTATCCGTCGCCCCCTTGCGATGCGGATACAGATCGTCGCGGATCATCATGTCCGCATCCCGCCGAAAGGCCTCATACCCGCCCAACTGGCCGTTATGCATGAAACTCCACCGCCCCACGGTGAACGGATGGCAATTGTTCCGGCTCGTCGCCGTCCCGGTCGAGGCCCGCACATGCGCCAGGAACAGCCCCGATTTCACCTGCGCCGTCAGACTTTTCAGGTTCGGGTCCGACCAGGCCGGCATCACGTCGCGATACAGCCCCGGCTCCGCCCGCTCGCCATACCAGGCCACACCGAAACCATCGGCATTGATCGCGGTATGGCATTGCGTGGCGCAATGGCTCTGATGGATCAGGGAATGGCCGGGGCGGCTCACGATCTCTTCCAGAAAGATCGGCGCGCCCACATAGGCAGCCCAGCGGCACATCAGATGCACCACCGGAAGGTCAGGAAATCAAACATGCTCCGCCTCGGATTCTTCTTTTCCATGACATTAACATGAAAACGGCCCCCGCAGGGGCCGATTTATCGAAGCGACGGAACGGATTGGCAAAAACTCACTCAATCTCTTCCACGACCATCAGGTCGCGCACACTCGCCCCCTTCGCATGGGCCAGCGCCGCCTGATAGGCAGGCGAGTTGTAGCATTCCACCGCCTTCTCCAGGCTCGGGAACCGCGCCACCACATTGCGGGCGCGGTCATTCCCCTCAAGCTGCACATAGCGCCCGCCGCGCGCCAGAAAGACGCCGCCATGCGCGGCAATCGCAGGCCCGGCCTCCTTGGCATAGCGGCCATAGGCCTCGGCATCCGTCACATGGACATGGGCGATCCAGAGCGCGGTCGGCATCTCAGCCCCCGATCACGGCTTCCGCCGCCTTGATGGCCGCATCCGCCTGCGCGATATCGGCGCCGCCCGCCTGTGCCAGGTCCGGCCGGCCACCGCCACCCTTGCCGCCCATCGCCTCCGCCGCCGCCTTGACCAGCGCCACCGCCGACAGCCGCCCCGTAAGGTCTGCCGTCACCCCCGCCGCAACGGCAGGCTTCGCCCCCGTATCCGCGATCAGCAGCACCGCACCCGACCCGATCCGCGCCTTCATCTCGTCGATCAGCGCCGGCAGGTCCTTGCCCGACACGCCAGACAAGACCTGTGCCAGGAACTTCACGCCCCCCACATCCTTCGCCTCCGGCCCACCCTTCGCGCCGCCGCCCATCGCCAGCTCACGCCGCAACTGCGCCACTTCGTTCATCAGCGCCCGCCGTTCCTCGGCCAACGCCTTCACGCGATCCACCACCTCAAAGACCGGGGTCTTCAAGGAAGCCGCAATCTCCGCCAGCCGCGCATCCTGCATCCGCAGATGGTCCAGCGCCGCCGCCCCCGTCAGCGCCTCGATCCGCCGCACGCCCGCCGAGGATGCGGAATCGCCCAACAAAACAAAGGCCCCGATATCCCCGGTCCGCGCCACATGCGTCCCGCCGCAAAGTTCCAGGCTATAGGTCTTGCCATCCGCGCCCTTGGCCGAACCCTCCAGCACGCCCATGGAAACGACGCGCACCTCATCCCCATATTTCTCGCCGAACAAGGCCTGCGCCCCGATGGCGCGGGCATCATCGGGCGTCATGATCCGGGTCTCCACCGCGCTGTTCTGGCGGATGAACTGGTTCACCTCCGCCTCGACCTGCGCCAGTTCCGCCCCCGAAAGGGCCGTGGAATGGCTGAAGTCAAAGCGCAGCCTGTCGGGCGCGTTCAGGCTGCCCTTCTGCGCCACATGATCCCCCAGCGCGCGCCGCAGCGCCTCGTGCAGAAGGTGGGTCGCCGAATGGTTGGCCCGGATGGCCGAGCGCCGCTTGTGCTCCACCTCCAGCTTGGCAGGCTGACCCTTCAGGATGCTGCCTTCCACCACCTCGGCCACATGGATGAAGACACCTGCCGCCTTCTTGGTGTCGGTCACATGGGCCAGACTCGTATTCGTCCGCACCCAGCCCGCATCGCCGACCTGACCGCCGGATTCACCATAAAACGGCGTCTGGTTGACCACGATCTGCACCATGGCCCCGGTTTCGGCAGAGCCGATCCCTGCCCCGTCCTTCACCAGCGCCAGCACCACGCCCTCGGCGGTTTCGGTGTCATAGCCCAGGAATTCGGTCGCCCCATGCGCCTCGGCCAGTTCGAACCAGATCTTGGCATCCTTTGCCTCGCCCGTCCCGGACCAGGCCGCCCGCGCCTTGGCACGCTGTTCGGCCATCGCGGCCTCGAACCCCTGCACATCCACCGCGCGGCCCTTCTCGCGCAGCGCATCCTGCGTCAGGTCCAGCGGGAAACCGTAAGTATCATAGAGCTTGAACGCCGCGCCGCCGGGCAATTCCGCCCCCTCCGGCAGCCGGCCCAACTCCTCGTCCAGCAGCTTCAACCCGCGGTCCAGCGTCTGCTTGAACTTCGTCTCCTCAAGCCGCAGCGTTTCCTCGATCAGCGCCTGCGCCCGGGCCAGTTCCGGATAGGCCCCGCCCATCTGCCGCACCAGCGCAGGCACCAGCTTGAACATCACCGGGTCCTGCGCGCCCAGCATATGGGCATGACGCATCGCCCGCCGCATGATCCGCCGCAGCACATAGCCACGCCCTTCGTTCGACGGCATCACCCCGTCGGCGATCAGGAAGGACACCGACCGCAGGTGATCCGCGATCACCCGATGGCTGGTCTTGCCCGGCCCATCCGGATCCTGGCTCGTGGCATGGGCGCTGGCTTCGATCAGCGACCGCATCAGGTCCGTGTCGTAATTGTCATGCTTGCCCTGCAACAGCGCCCCGATCCGCTCCAGCCCCATGCCGGTGTCGATCGACTGCATGTCGAGCGGGCGCATCGTGCCATCCGCGAACTGCTCGTTCTGCATGAAGACGTTGTTCCAGATCTCGATGAACCGGTCGCCATCCTCTTCCGCACTGCCGGGCGGGCCGCCCCAGATATGGTCGCCGTGATCGTAGAAAATCTCGGTGCAGGGGCCGCAGGGGCCCGTCGGCCCCATCCGCCAGAAATTGTCGTCGCTCGCGATGCGGATGATCCGGTGATCCTCCAGCCCCGCCACCTTCTTCCAGATCCCCGCCGCCTCATCATCCGTGTGATAGACCGTGACGCAGAGCTTCCTGGGGTCGATCCCGAAATCCTTGGTCAACAGCTCCCAGGAAAAGGCAATCGCTTCGGCCTTGAAATAGTCGCCAAAGCTGAAATTCCCCAGCATTTCAAAGAAGGTATGATGCCGTGCGGTATAGCCCACATTGTCCAGGTCATTGTGCTTGCCACCCGCGCGCACGCATTTCTGCGCCGTCGTGGCCCGCTTGTAATCCCGCGTCTCGACCCCGGTGAAGCAATTCTTGAACTGCACCATCCCCGAATTGGCGAACATCAGCGTCGGATCGTTGCGCGGGATAAGCGGAGAGGACTCCACCACCCGATGCCCGTTGCGCTGGAAGAAGTCGAGGAAGGTCGATCGGATATCGTTCAGCGACGCCATGCTGGATTGGCCCTTTCAAAGGCGGAAAACCCGTTTCGGCACCCCAATTAGCCCTGCAACCCGCCCCTGTCCACAGCCTGCGCCGCAGGCCGCGAAAAAAGGCCGGAACCCACCGGTTCCGGCCCTTTCAATCCGTCCGTGACCGGCAGGGTCACATGTCGAGCACATCATCCTCCGCCGCACCACCCGGCGCGGTGAAGTCAAGGCCATTGGCGGCGCGGATCTTGTCCTCGATATCCGCCGCAAGGCCGGGGTTCTGCTTCAGGAACAGTTTCGCATTCTCGCGCCCCTGCCCGATCCGCTCGTCGCCATAGGAATACCAGGCGCCCGATTTCTCCACGACCCCGGCCTTCACGCCGATGTCGATCAGCTCGCCCAGCTTGGAAATCCCCTCGCCATACATGATGTCGAATTCCACCTCGCGGAAGGGCGGCGCGACCTTGTTCTTCACTACCTTCACGCGGGTCGAATTGCCCACCACCTCATCCTTGTCCTTGATCGACCCCACGCGGCGGATATCAAGGCGGACCGAGGCATAGAATTTCAGCGCATTGCCGCCCGTCGTCGTTTCCGGGCTGCCGAACATCACCCCGATCTTCATCCGGATCTGGTTGATGAAGATCACCATGCAGTTGGACCGCCCGATAGAGGCCGTCAGCTTCCGCATCGCCTGGCTCATCAGGCGGGCCTGGCTGCCCATCTGCATGTCGCCCATGTCGCCCTCGATCTCCGATTTCGGCGTCAGCGCCGCCACCGAATCGACGACGATCAGGCTCACCGCGCCCGACCGCACCAGCGTATCGACGATCTCCAGCGCCTGTTCGCCCGTGTCGGGCTGCGAGATCAGCAGTTCATCCAGATTGACGCCCAGCTTCTTTGCATATTGCGGGTCCAGCGCATGTTCCGCATCGACGAAGGCGCAGACCCCGCCCTTCTTCTGCTCTTCCGCCACCACATGCAGCGTCAGCGTCGTCTTGCCCGAGGATTCCGGTCCGAAAATCTCGATGATCCGGCCTTTCGGCAGCCCGCCGATCCCCAGCGCGATATCAAGGCCCAGCGAACCGGTCGAGGTCGCCTCGATCTCAAGCACCGGGCTATCCTTGCCCAGCTTCATGATCGAGCCCTTGCCGAACTGCCGTTCGATCTGTGCCAGAGCGCTTTCCAGCGCCTTCTGCTTGTCCATTTCGCGCTTCCCGTTCAAGTCGAGGAGGTTCGCCACCGCCATGTCCGTCTCCTTATTTCACAGCCGCGACCGGGCGGCAATTGCTGCGCATGTTCCCCAAGTGTTCTCATGTGTATGAGCACAAAAGTAGAACAAATCAATGAAAATCGACGGGACTCAGGATAGGAACCAAAGGTTAAGGCGTGGTTTACGGCCTACCCTCCCGCCTGCCCCTTGTGTAGAAGGGCGCGGCGCAGCGGAAAGGTGGTTCATGCTGGTGTTCTGGGATCAGAGACTCGTCATCCTCGCCACGCCCAAGACGGGATCGACGGCGATTCAGGCCGCGCTCGAATCGCTGGCGACCATGGCCGTCCAGCGCCCCCCCGTCCTCAAGCACACCAGCGTCGCACGTTATCACCGCTTCATGGGCCCCTATCTGGAGGCGGCGTCCGGCGCGCCCTTCACCGTCGTCGCCCTGATGCGCGAACCGCGTGACTGGCTGGGGTCCTGGTTCCGCTACCGCCAGCGCGAGGATATTCCCGATCAGGCCCGCGCCACCACGGGGATGAGCTTCGATGCCTTCGTCCGCGACTGGTGTGCCGATCCGCAGCCGCCCCATGCGGCCGTCGGCTCGCAGGCCCGCTTCCTCGCGCCCAAGGGCGGGAAGGGTCTCGACCATCTCTTCCGCTATGAAGAGATCGACCAGTTCGTCGCCTTCCTCGAAGACCGCCTCGATTGCGAAATCATCCTGCCCCGCCTGAACGTCTCGCCCCATGCCGCGCTCGACCTTGCGCCGCAGACCGAGGCGATGCTGCGCAGGGCTGCGGCGCGCGACTTCGCGCTTTACGAAACCCTGCGCCCCGTCGAGGCTTGACCGCACCCGCCCCTCAGGCCGCAAGCTGCGCCTGCACCGTCTCGGTCAGGTCGGACAGGGAAAAGGGTTTCGGCAGAAAGACCGATCCGGGAATGCGCGCCTGAAGATCGGCCAGCGCCTCTTCGGCATAGCCCGACATGAACACGGTCCGCGTCCCCGGCCGCCGTTTCAGCGCCCGCAGCACCCAGCCCGGCCCGTCCAGCCCCGGCATCACCACATCGGTCACGAAGACATCTATCCGCAGCCCGGCATCCTCCAGCACGGCCAGCGCCTCTTCCGCGCTGGCCGCCTCCAGCACCGACAGCCCGCGCAGCCGCAGCGCGCGCGCCGCAAAGGTGCGCACCGGGGCCTCATCCTCCACCAGCAGCACCACCCCACCCTTGCGCGGCCCCCCGCGCGGCCGCGCCATGGCACCGCCCGCGGGCAGCACCTGCTCCGCGCAATAGGGGAACCAGAGTTCGAACTCCGTCCCCAGGCCGGGCGTCGACTCCACGAAGATGAACCCGCCCGATTGCTTCACGATCCCATAGACCATCGAAAGGCCCAGCCCCGTGCCCTCTCCCGGCCGCTTCGTCGTGAAGAAAGGATCAAAGATCTTCCCGATCCGCTCCGCCGGGATACCATGCCCCGTGTCCTGGACCGAGATCACCACATGCCGCCCGCGCGGCACCACGGCCCGGTCGCGCGCCATCTCGTCGGCCAGCGTCACAAGGCGGGTCTGCACCTGCACCACGCCGCCGTCTGGCATGGCATCGCGCGCATTCACCACAAGGTTCATGATCACCTGATCGAATTGCCGTCGATCCGCCCGGATGGCCAATCCCTCCGCCCCATGGACCAGGTCCAGCGCCACCCGCTCGCCCAGCAGTCGGCTCAGCAGATGGGTCAGGTCGGCCAGCGCATCCTGCAACTCGATCCGTTCCGGCTTCAGCGTCTGCTTGCGCGAAAAGGCCAGCAGTTGCGACACCAGCGCCGCCGCGCGATTGGCATTCTGCCGGATCTGCACCAGATCGGCATGTTCGGGATCATCCGCCGTCTTGCGCAGCAGAAGAAGGTCGCAATGACCCGAGATCGCGGTCAGCAGATTGTTGAAATCATGCGCGATTCCCCCGGCAAGCTGCCCGATTGCCTGCATCTTCTGGCCTTGCAGGACCTGCGCCTCGATCCGTTTCAGCGCCGTCGCATCCTGCAACACCGCCAGAGCCCCGCCCGCCTGATCCGGGCAGAGCGCGACCTGAACGAAGCGATCCCCCTCCTCCGCCCGCTGCCCGCGCAGCGCCACCATCTCCGCCCCTCCCGGCTGGCGGCCTGTGGCGACATCGGCGATCCAGTCCCGCACCGGACGCCCCAGATCGACGAAGACCCGCGCCGGTTCCGGCAATTCCCCCGGCGCCAGATCCAGAAGCAGCCGCGCCGCCGCATTGACCTGCCGCAGGTCGCCAGTGCCGTCAAATCGCAGCATCGGCAGGGGCAGCCCTTCGATCAGGGCCTCCGCACCGGCCCCCTGCCCGCGCCGCTCGGCCTCGTCGCGCCGCGCCGCGCCCGTGATTAGCAGCCCCCCCGCCAGAACCAATCCCGCCGCCAACACCCAGGCCACGCCCGGCCATCCCTCCCACAACAGCGCGAGGCCGATCCCGCCTGTCACAAGACCAAACAGCAGCAGCGCACGCAGGGCGCGCGGCGCAGTCAGGCAAAGCAGGCGGGCGGTCATCTCATGCATCCGGCCCAGAATGCGGCGGAAGGTCTTAAGAAACTCCTAACGCCCGCACCGGAGGCGCGTCGCCATCCCGGGTCACTCCCCCCGGCGCAGCACGGCGGCATAGAATCCGTCGCCGCCCTCCAGCGGGGTGAAATGCCGCTCCGCCTCCAGCCGCCAGTCCGGATGCCGCGCCAGAAAGGCCGCCACCTGTGCCGTATTCTCCGCCGCGATCATCGAACAGGTCGCATAGGCCAGCGCCCCGCCCCCCCGCACCATCCGCGCGGCCCGGTCCAAGATCTCCGCCTGCACCGCCAACAGTTCCGCCAACCGCCCGGAGGTCAGCGCCCATTTCCCCTCCGGATCGCGCCGCCAACTGCCCGAGCCGGAACAGGGAACATCCGTCAGAACAAGGTCGTAAGGTCCTGTTGCTTCTGGCTTTTCCGTCAGTTTCACCCGCACGCCGGCGCGGGCGGCACGGGCGGGCAGATCGGCCATCCGCCGCGCCTCGGCATCATGCGCGAACAGCCGCAGCCGCGCCCGCGCCGCCATCGCCAGGGTCTTGCCCCCGCCACCGGCGCAGAGGTCCAGCACCGCCATCCCCTCCGCCAGGGGCAGGAGCTCCACCACCGCCTGGCTGGCGGCATCCTGCAACTCCACCACCCCCTCGGCATAGGAGCGCGACGCCTGCACCTTCCGCGCCCCCTCCACCACCTCAAGCGCCGAGGTGGCCAATCCATGCGGCAGGGCCACGATCCCCTCCTCGGCCAGCGCAACCACCGCAGCCGCGCGCGTGCACTTCGCAAGGTTCACCCGCAGAAAGACCGGCGCCCGCCGCTGCATCGCCGCCATCACCGCCTCGAACCGCGCACCCAACGCGTCCCGCAACGGCCCCTCCAGCCAGTCGGGGCAATCCAGCGCCTCCGCCCCGGCCGGGCTCCGCCCCGCCTCTGCCGCCATTGGCGGGGCGGGTGCATGGCCCTGGCCGTCAAACAGCCCCTCCTGCCCCATCCGCCGCGCCCAGCCCAGAACCAGGGCCCGCGCCGTCTGCCCCCCGCCAAGCGCCGCGCAGGACCGCCGACAGCGCAGCACGTCAAAGACGATGTCGCGCACGGCCGCCCGATCCCCCGACCCGGCATAGCGGTTGGCCCGCCCCCAATTCGTCAGCGCCACCTCTGCGGGCCGTCCGGCCAGCACAGCCTCCAGCACCGCGATCGCCGCCGCCGCCCGCGCGCCCGGCGTCATGCCTTGCGTTCCTGAAGGATGTTGCCGCCATCCACCACCACCACCGCCCCGTTCACGTAAGAGGCCGCGTCCGAGGCAAGGAAGGCCACCACCGCCGCCACCTCGTCGGGCGTCCCTGCCCGCCCCGGCGGCGTCGCCCGCGCTGCCAGAACCTCCTCGGGGGTCGAGGCTTCGGTCGCCACCCATCCCGGCGCCACCGCATTCACCGTCACGCCCTGCGCCGCCACCTCCAGCGCCAGCGCATGGGTCAACCCCACCATCCCGGCCTTGGCCGCCGAATAGGCCGCCTCTCCGGGGTTCGAGACGTAGGGCCCTGTCACCGAGGCCATCATCACCACCCGGCCCCGGCCCTGCGCCACCATCGCCGGCAGAAAGGCCCGCGTCACCAGAACCGCCGTTGTCAGCGACACATCCATCGCCCGCCGCCACTGATCCGGGTCAAGGTCGAGGAAGGACACCTGCTCTGCCGGGGCGCCCACCGATCCCATGCCGGCATTGTTCACCAGCACATCCACCGGCCCCACCGCATCGAACAGACGCGCCACCTGATCGGGTTCCGTAAGGTCGGCCACATGTGCCGTCACGTCCAACCCCTCGGCAATCAGTTCCGCCGCCCGCGCATGGATGCGCCCCGTCGTGGCGCAGATCGCCACCCGATCGCCCGCCCGCGCCAAGGCGCGCGCCGTGGCAAAACCGATCCCGCCCGGCGCACCCGCCCCTGTCACCAGAACCCGCCGCAGAACCCGCTGCTGTGCCGCCATGCTGCCCCCCGTTCTTCGGGCCGGACCATAGGAAAAGGCGGCCGCCTTGACCAGCGCCCGCCCTCTTGGACCAAGTTTCTTCGAAGAAATTTGTAAAAATCTTCGAAGATTCTTGATTGACTACTCCGCCTGATCCGCAGGCTTGGCGTTCAGCATGCCGTATTTCTCCTCGCCCAGCCTGTCGAACAGGCCAAGCTGGGTTTCGAGAAAATCAATATGCCCCTCCTCATCCGCGATCAGCTCGTCAAACAGCGCGCGGGTCACGAAATCGCCCACCCCGTCGCAATGCCGACGCGCCTCGATATACAGGCTGCGGGCCTCATGCTCCGCCGCCAGATCGGCCTCCAGCGTTTCGCGCAATGTCTGGCCGATCCGCAGCGGGTCCAGCTTCTGAAGGTTCGGATGCCCTTCCAGAAAGATGATCCGCGCGATCAGCTTGTCGGCATGATGCATCTCCTCGATGCTCTCCGCCCGCGACTTCGCCGCCAGATGGCCGTAACCCCAATCCTCCTGCAAGCGGAAATGCAGCCAATACTGGCTGACCGCCGTCAGTTCCGACCGCAGCGCCGCATTGAGATAATCAATAACCTTGGGATCGCCCTTCATTGTGCCGTCCTTCCCCGTTCCGGGGCCTGAGATTGGGTATGGGATGCCTGGACCGCGCCGCGATGGCGGGGGTCGTGGGTACCTCAAGGCTGGCACAATGACGCATGGTGTCAAGAAAGAGAGGCATGCACCCCCCGCAATCGGCGCGCTTTCCCAGCGCGTGATAGATCTTTCCCGGCGTGATGATCGTCTCTGGGTCCGCCCGCCGCATCCAGTCCGCCGCCGCGCGAATGTCCTGATCCGAAATCCCCGTGCACTGGCAGACGATCATGCGCCCCTCACTTCGTCAGGATCAGCTTGCCCAGCCGCGTGATGCGCAGGACATAGACTTCGCCGCGATGCACCAGCCGCGCAAGGCTGCCGCCCTCGGTCAGGGTCAGGACATCATGGATCGGCGGTTCGGCCTCGGGCTTTTCGGTCATCGGCATCACGGTCATCGGCAGGGCGGTCTGGGGCGGGCGGTCATGGGCGCGCGGGACGAAGTCTCCCGCCACCCCGATTACCTTAGTGATTTTGTCGGTCATGTAAAGCCGACAAAATCACTCAACCTTCACCGCCACCCCCGAAAAAGCAATAGGCCCGGGGCGATGCCGCACCCGGGCCTTGCACTGCACCTGAACCAAGGCTCAGCCGATCCGGTAATTCGGGCTTTCCCGCGTGATCTGCACATCATGGACATGGCTTTCCTTCAGCCCCGCCCCGGTGATCCGCACGAACTGGCACCGCGTCCGCATCTCGGCCACGGTCGCATTGCCGGTATAGCCCATGGCCGCCCGCAGACCGCCCACCATCTGGTGAATCACGGCCGCCGCGCTGCCCTTGTAGGGAACCTGCCCCTCGATCCCCTCGGGAACCAGCTTGTCCGACGCGGCATCCTTCTGGAAATAGCGATCCGCCGACCCCCGTGCCATCGCGCCAAGCGACCCCATCCCGCGATAGGCCTTGAAAGACCGCCCCTGCCACAGGATCACCTCGCCGGGGGATTCATCGGTCCCGGCAATGGCCGAACCGACCATCGCGCAAGAGGCCCCCGCCGCAATGGCCTTGGCGAAATCGCCGGAATACTTGATCCCGCCATCGGCGATCACCGGGATATCCCCCGCCGCCCGCGCCGAATCCATGATCGCGGTCAGTTGCGGCACGCCCACGCCCGCCACGATCCGCGTGGTGCAGATGGACCCCGGCCCGATCCCCACCTTCACCGCATCCGCCCCCGCCCCGATCAGGGCCCGCGTCGCCTCGCCCGTCGCCACATTCCCGGCCACGACCTGCACCGCATTGGACAACGCCTTGATCCGCTCCACCGCCTTGGCCACACCCTCGCTATGGCCATGCGCCGTGTCGATCACCACCATATCCACGCCCGCGTCGATCAGGGCCTGGCTCCGCTCGAACCCCGCATCCCCCACGGTCGAGGCAGCCGCGACCCGCAGCCGCCCCAGCTCATCCTTGCAGGCCTGCGGGTTCAGCACGGCCTTTTCGGTATCCTTCAGCGTCAGAAGGCCGGTCAGCTTCCCCTTGCCGTCGGTCACCAGCAGCTTCTCGATCCGCCGCGCCTTCATCAGAGAGATCGCCTGTTCCCGGTCCACCGGCTCTCGCAGCACGGCCAGATTCTCCGAGGTCATCATCACCGAAACCGGCGTCTTGTCGTCGCTGGCAAAGCGCATGTCGCGGTTCGTCACGATCCCCAGCACACGGCCCCCGCCATCCACCACCGGAAACCCGGTGATGTTATACCGCTCCATCAGCGCCTTCGCATCGGCCAGAGTCTGGTCCGGCGTCAGGGTGATGGGCTTGTACACCACCCCCGATTCGAACCGCTTCACCCGCCGCACCTCGGTCGCCTGCGCCTCGATGTCCAGATTGCGGTGGATCACCCCGATCCCCCCCGCCTGCGCCATGGCAATCGCCATCCGCGCCTCGGTCACCGTATCCATCGCGCTCGACAAAAGCGGGATGTTCATGCGGATGGATTTCGTGACGAAGGTGGACGTATCCGCCTCGCTCGGCAGCACGCTGGACGCGGCCGGAACCAGCAGGACATCATCAAAGGTAAGGGCCTCGCGAATCTCCATCACCGTCTCCGTGGAAGGCTTCGTTTGGCGGTTCCCCATTTCATGGCCGTCCGGGGGATGCAAGCGCAAATCCCGCCCGCCACCCCTTGCGCCCGCGCCGCCCCCGTGCATCCTGCCGCCCGTCCCGGACCGGAGCCACCATGCGCGTCGCCATCGTCGAAAACACCCGCATCACCCATCACGGACAGGTCGGCGTCGCCCTGCATGAGGCGGCGGCGAAGATCGACCTCTACAAGCCCTGGTCCGACCGCCGCCTCCCCGATCCCGGCAGCTTCGATGCCCTCGTGGTCTTCGGCGGCGAACAATCCGCCCGCGACGACCACAGCCACCCCTATCTGCCCGATCTGGCCCGCCTGATGCGCGCCTCGGGCGAAGAGGGCAAGGCCGTGCTGGGCATCTGCCTCGGCTCGCAACTCCTCGCCCGTGGCCTTGGCGCCGAGAACCACCTCGGCACCGCCCCCGAATTCGGCTGGTGCGAGGTCGCGCTCACCGATGCCGGCCGCGCCGACCCCGTGCTGTCGCAGCTTCCCGCCAGCTTCCCCATCTTCCAGTGGCATTCCGACACCTTCACCCTGCCCGCTGGCACGACCCGGCTCGCCGGATCGGGCATCGCGCAGAACCAGTGCTTTCGCCTGAACCGCGCCACCTATGGGATGCAGTTCCATTTCGAGGCATCCCGTGCCGTGGTGGCCGACTGGAACCGCAGCTTCCCCGAAGCGGTGGAACGCAACCTGCCCGGCTGGCTTGACAGGCATCACCCCGAAAGCGCGGCGCGCGAAGGCGCGCAGGCCGATGCCCATGGACTTGCCATCGCCCGCGCCTGGGTCACCCTCATCGAAACCGGAACCTGACGCAGGTTCCGCACCGATTTCCGACGCAGAAATCGGCCCCTTCCGTGGCCTGACGCCAGAAGACGGAATTCGCGTCAAATTCCGCCGCGAATTCCGCGCCTGAATTCGCCGCCCCTACACCTCTGCCGCATTCGTCACGGCGGCCAGCCGTCCGCTGCCCCAAAGCGTGACAACCCGATAGGCGATGACCGGCACAATCCCCAGCGCCGCCACCAGAACCACCATCCCCGCAACCTCCCATCCCAGCGCCAGCAGCGCCCCGGCATAGGCCGACAGCGGAAAGGTGAAGGCCGCCCACATCGCGCTGAAGCCGGACTCGGTGATCCACCGCCCCCCGGCCAGCAGCGCGACGAAAATTCCCGTCGCCACGGCCAGCGCCACCTCCGGCAGCACCGGCATTCCGACCGACATCCCCACCATCGCAAAGAAACTCGCCGGCGCCAGATGGATCGCCAGCAGCGGCCGCAACGGCGCGGGCGGCACCCGGCGGACCAGTTGCCAAAGGCTCAGACCCCAGATCAGCAGCGCCACGATGCCCGTGCCCCAGACCAGCCCCCGCGCCAGCGGCTCCCACCCTACCATCGGCGCGGCCAGCCCGCCCACGACAAAGCCCACGAAGGTCAGATGCCAGCCGGGGTTCACATCCCGCGCCTCGGGCGGCAGGCGCAGCAGAACCCGCACCGTCAGCAGCATCACCAGCAGATGCCCCGCCAGGGCCGCCGCCAGCAGCACCTTGCCAAGCCCCGCGGAAAACGGCGCGACCGCCGCCGCCAGCGCCATCCCGCCCATCGTCGCCGCCGCCAGCCCCGTCCGCCCCGGCAGGACCTTCAGATCGTCAAGGATCACCGAAGGCCGCTTCGCCATCTTCACGGCATAGGCAAAGGCGGCATAGGACCACAAGACCGCCACCGCCCCCAGCACCAGATCGGCCAGCCCGATCGGCAACCCAGCCGCCTCCAGCCCCCGCCGCAAGGCCAGGCCCAGCCCGAACAGGCCCAGGATCGCCGGAAACACCGCTGGCGGAACCCGGTCGAACCGCCCCGGCCGCCGCGGCGGAAATTCCGGCGGCGGGTAGATCTTCGGTCGCGGATGCGCAGACGTCGCCATGCCGATGGCCCCCTTGATGACCCATTCAGCCTAGCGAATGCGAAAGGCGCAGGCAAAGCCCGCGCCCCGCGCCAGATCACCGCAGGTTCTGGCCGACGTTGCCCGTAGGGCGGGGGTCTCCCCGCCATGCTCCGTCTCCCCCTCACGCCAGAACGGGAAACCAGTCCTCCCGCAGCCGCTGCCCCGGCACCATCCCATGCCCCGGAAAGGGCGGCGAAGTCGGCCCCGGCCGCTCCACATAGCGCGCATCATCCCCCACAAGGCGCAGAGAAAAGGCCCGCCGCCGCGCGGTCGTCGTATTGCCCCGGGTGCCATGCAGCGTCCGGTAATGGAAGGCCACCGCATCGCCCGGCTCCATCTCCCATTCCAGAATCCGCATCCCCTCCGCCTCCGGGTCCGGCACGGCCATGTAATCATGCTCGCCCGGATAGAAATTCGTCTCCGCCATCCAGCGCGTGGGCAAAACGTCCTTCGGCCACAGATGGCTCCCCGCCACGCAGCGCAGGCTCGCCTCCCGCACCGGATCGAGCGGCACCCAGAAGGAAACCGTCTGCCGCCCCTCGACGAAATAGTAAGGCCCATCCGTATGCCAGGGCGTCGGCTTGTTGGTCCCCGGCTCCTTCACCAGCACATGGTCATGGAAGAGTTGCACCCGCTCCGACTCCATCAACGCCGCCGCCACCTGCGACACGCCGGACTGCCGGATCGCCTGTTCGAATTCCGGGATGCGCGACCAGTTGCAGTAATCGTCGAAGAACCGCCCCTTCTCACCCGGCTTCAGCGTCGCCATCAACTGCGGCGACGGATCGGCCATGTTCTTCTCCACCCCCGCGCGCAACACCTCCACCCAGTCGCGGAAGAGGCCCTTTACCAGCACCACCCCGTCGCGCTGGAAATCCTCCACCATCGCCTCCGAAACGGTCACTTCTGCCACAGCCATCTCGCCTCCTGTCGCTTTTCGTAGCCCCGGAGTCGACAGTTCGCATGACCTGGGCATAGCTTCCAATAATATGTCGCAATAACGGTCATAGTCGCATGTTGAACGTCACCCTCCGCCAGATCGAATATGCCACCGCCACCGCCCGCTTCGGCGGCGTCACCGCCGCGGCCGAGGCGCTCAACATCTCGCAGCCCGCCCTGTCCGTCGCACTGGCGCAGCTTGAACAGACGCTTGGCCAGCCGCTCTTCCTGCGCCGCCCCGGCGGGCGCATCACCCCTACCGCCTTCGGGCGCGGCTGGCTGGCCGAAGCGCAGGATCAACTCGACGCGCTCACCCGGCTCATGTCCGGAGAAACGCCAGCCGCCCCCGTGCGGCTGGCCTGTTTCGAAGACCTCGCCGCCACCCATCTTGCCCCCCTTCTCCGCAGCCTTCAGGAAAAAGCCCCCGATATCGCGATCGCCCCCGAAATCCTGCCCTTCGAGGCGATCAGCGACGGCCTCCGCCAGGCCCGGATCGACCTCGCCATCACCTGGGATCTCGGCCTTGATGCCAGCGCCGAACGCAGCGTGCTGCAACAGGTGGCCCCCCATGCCGTTGCCGCCGCCAATCATCCGCTGGCTGCCCAGGCACGGCGCGGGATCACCCTCGCCGCGCTCTCCGCCCATCCGCTCATCCTCGCCGATCAGGGGCCGTCGCTCGCCCATATGCGCGCCCTCTTCACCGCCCGCGACCTGCCCTTCACCGTCGCCCATCGCACCGCCACGCTCGATCTGATGCGCAGCTTTGCCGCGAATGGCTTCGGCATCGGCCTCAGCTATACCCGCCCCGCCGGCCGCCGCAGCCATGACGGCGCGCGCCTCGTCACCCTGCCCCTCCTCGACGCCGGCACCGAACCCATCATCCTCGCCCGCACCGCAGGCAATCCGCTCCCGCCCCCGGCAGATCGCATCGCCCGCCTCATCCCCGATTTCTTCACCCCCAGCCCCGACAGCGACCAGGACGGAGACGCCTGACAAGATGACCGCAAATTCCTACGATACCGGCCGCCTCAACCTGCCCTTCGTCGGCATCTCGACCTTCGGCAAACGCCCCTATATCGCCGATTGGGAGGCGATCGAGGCCGATATCGCCATCCTCGGCGCGCCCTTCGATTTCGGCACCCAGTTCCGCGCCGGCGCCCGCTTCGGACCAAGGGCAGTGCGCGAGGCCTCCACCCTCTTCTCCTTCGGCCATGCCGGGGCCTATGACCATGAGGATGACGTCACCTATCTCGGCCCGGATATCCGCATGGTGGATATCGGCGATGCCGACATCGTCCATACCGATACCGAAACCAGCCACGCGAACATCGAAAAAGGCGTCCGCGCCATCCTCAAGGCCGGCGCCCTGCCCGTCACCATCGGGGGCGATCATTCCATCAACATCCCCTGCATCCGCGCCTTTGACGGGCAAGGCCCCATCCACATCCTCCAGATCGACGCCCATCTCGATTTCGTCGATATCCGCCACGGCGTGCGCCACGGCCATGGCAACCCGATGCGCCGCGCAGCGGAAAAGGACTATGTGACGGGGATCACCGCGCTCGGCATCCGCAACGTCTCCTCCACAACGAAGGAAGGCTACGATGCTGCCCGCGCCATGGGCGACGATATCCTCTCCGTCCGCCAGGTCCGCAAACTTGGGCCAGAGGCCACCGCCGCCCGTATCCCCGCAGGCGCGCGTGTCTATGTCACCATCGACATTGACGGGTTCTGCCCCTCCATCGCGCCCGGCACCGGAACGCCCAGCCATGGCGGCTTCCTCTATTACGAGGTGCTGGAAATCCTCCAGAACGTCGCCAACCGGCATGACATTGTCGGCATCGACCTCGTCGAAGTCGCCCCCGACTATGACCGCGACGGCACCACCGCCATCCTCGCCGCGCAGGTGCTGCTCAATTTCCTCGGCTTCATCTTCCACGCCCGCAAGGGGCGGGGCTGACCCGGATCGCCACGGCGCGCACCGGCGTTTTCACGAGTGGAGGAAGGGCGGTCAGCCCTTCTTCTTGTCCTGGAATGCGGTGATCCGCGAGGCCGAATTGGCCACCAAGACGACGGCAGCCTTCGGCTTTTCCTTCTTCGGCTTCTTGATTTCCTTGTTGGAGCGCATCTGTCCTTTGGCCATTGGCCCATCCTCTCCGGCTCGGCCGGGATGGTCCCGTGACCAGATCGGCAAGGGGGCGCGCCAGATCGCGGGGGCAATGATCTGCACCCGCCGCCGTCCCATGCCCTGCTCTGCGCCCCGCAGCCGCCGCTGTCAACCGGCGTGATGCTCAGCGATACAAGAGCGACCGTCCATTCGCGAAGACATGCACCTTTTCCGGCGCCGCCGTCAGCGACACAGACTTGTGGCGCAGCCCGGCATGGATGCCCGGCAGCTTGGCCACCACCTGCGCCGCCTCGCCCTGCCGCTTGAAGTAAAGCAGCGTCACCTCTCCCAATGCCTCGGTGATCTCCACCTCGCCGGTAAAGATCGCCTCGCCCGTGGCCGCCACCAGGTCTTCCGGCCTGACCCCGATATTGACCTTCATCCCCTTGTCCGTCGCCATCGTCGGCACCCGCGACCGCGCCACCCCGCCATTCTCCAGCCGGACAACAGTCGTCTCGCCCGTCTCCACCACCTCGCCCGGCAAGAGGTTCATCGCAGGGCTGCCGATGAACTGCGCCACGAACTCGTTCTCCGGCCGTTCATAAAGGTCCAGCGGCGTGCCCACTTGGCTGATCCCGCCCCCCGCCAGCACGACGATGCGCGAGGCCAGCGTCATCGCTTCAACCTGATCATGCGTCACATAGATCATGGTGGAATTGGGCATCTGTTCCTTCAGTTGCGCAATCTCGATCCGCGTCGCCACCCGCAGGGCGGCGTCAAGGTTCGACAGCGGCTCGTCAAAGAGATAGACCTTCGGGTCCCGCACGATGGCCCGCCCGATCGCCACCCGCTGCCGCTGCCCGCCCGACAGCGCCTTCGGCAGACGGTCCAGATAGGGCGTCAGTTGCAGGATCTTCGCCGCCTTGTCCACCGCCGCCGAAATCTCTGCCGCGCTCTTCTTGGCGATCTTCAGGGCAAAGGCCATGTTGTCCCGCACCGTCATATGCGGATAAAGCGCATAGGACTGGAACACCATCGCGATGCCCCGCTGGGCCGGCGGCACATCGTTCATCTTCACCCCGTCGATGGTGAATTCCCCGCCCGTGATCCGCTCCAGCCCCGCGATCATCCGCAGCAGGGTGGATTTCCCGCAGCCCGAAGGACCGACGAAGACGATCAATTCCCCCGTCTTGATGTCAAGGTTGATGTTCCGCAGAACCTTCACCTCGCCATAGGCCTTCTCGACATTGACCAGTTTCAGGTCCGCCATCCGTCCACCCTCCCCTTAAACCCTGCGCGCGATGCAGCAGCCCCAGCCGGGCAGTTGCACCTTGCCACCCGCGGGCGCGACGCTGCCCACGCTTTCGCCGATCCGTTCCCAATGCCCCGTCGGAAGCGCAACCTCCGCCGCCGCCTCGCCCAGATTGAAGGCGCAGAAGATCTCGATCCCCCCGCTGCGCGTGAAGGAGAACACGTCCCCCTCCGCCTTCCATCCCGACATGCGGCCCTGCGCAAAGGTCGGATGACCCTTCCGGAAGGCCAGCACGCTGCGATAATGATGCAGCATCGACCCCTGCTCCGCCTCCTGCGCCGCCACGGCCAGCGGGCGATGCGGCGCCGTCACCGGCAACCAGGCGCGTTCGGCACTGGAAAAGCCGCAGAGCCCGTTATCCGTGACCCAGGGCATCGGGGTCCGGCATCCGTCCCGCCCCTTGAACTCCGGCCAGAATTCGATCCCGTAAGGGTCCTGCAACTCCTCGAACGCGATCTCGGCTTCCGGCAACGCCAGTTCCTCGCCCTGATAGAGGCAGACCGACCCGCGCAGACACATCAGCATCGTCGCGTAAACCCTTGCACCCGCGTCGGAAAGCCCCCAGCGCGTCACATGCCGCACGGTGTCATGGTTGGAATAGGCCCAGCAGGGCCAGGCATCCGGGGCCGCCGCCGCCAGCCGATCGAACACCGCCGCCGCCGACCGCGCCGTCAACCGCGCCGGTTGCAGCATCTCGAACGGATAGCACATCTGCACCTTATCCCCGCCCGAGGTGTATTCGGCCATGATCTCCAGCCCCCGCTGGGCATCGCCCACCTCGCCCACCGCCGCCGCGCCATAGGGGGTCAGCACCGCGCGGAATTTCCGCAGGAATTCAAGATTTTCGGGCTGGTTCTTCGAAAACAGGTGCAACTGATGGTTATAAGGGTTGACCGAAGGCGCGATGCTGTCATTGCGCAGTTCAGGCGGCAGCGACGGGTTGTCGCGCAGATAGCGGTCCGCGAAATAGAAGTTGATCGTGTCCAGCCGGAACCCGTTCACCCCCCGCTCCAGCCAGAACCGCGCCACATCCAAAAGCGCCTCCTGCACCGGCGCATGATGCAGGTTCAGGTCCGGCTGGCTGGTCAGGAAGTTGTGCAGATAGTATTGCTGCCGCCGCCCGTCCCATTGCCAGGCGCTCCCGCCAAAGACCGACAGCCAGTTGTTGGGCGCCGTCCCGTCCGGCTTCGGCTCCGCCCAGACATACCAGTCGGCCTTGGCATTGCTCCGGTCCTTCCGGCTTTCCTTGAACCACGGATGCTGGTCGGATGTATGCGACAGCACCAGGTCGATCATCACCTTCAGGCCCAGCTCATGCGCCCGCGCCACCACCCGGTCGAAATCGGCAAGGCTTCCGAACATCGGATCGACGTCGCAGTAATCGCTCACGTCATAGCCGAAATCCTTCATCGGGCTGGTGAAGAAGGGGCTGATCCAGATCGCATCCGCCCCCAGCCCCGCGATATGCGGCAGCCGCTCCACGATGCCGCCCAGATCGCCCACCCCGTCGCCATTGCTGTCCTGAAAGCTGCGGGGATAGATCTGATAGATCACCGCCCCGCGCCACCAGTCGGCATCCTGGCCGATCACTTCCGTCATCCGTCCGTCTTTCTCACTTCACCGATCCGGCCAGCAGGCCCCGGACCAGGTATTTCTGCATGGCGAAGAACACCGCCAGCGGCACCGCGATACTGATGAAGGCCGAAGCCGCCAGAATTTCCCAATCCCCGCCGCGCGACCCCATCAGCTCCTTCAACTGCCCGGTCATCACAAGCTGATCCTGCGTCGATCCCAGGAAGACCAGCGCCACCAGCAGATCATTCCAGGTCCACAGGAACTGGAAGATGGCGAATGACGCCAGCGCAGGAAAACTCAGGGGCAGGATGATCCGCAGAAAGATCTGGAAATCCGTCGCCCCGTCCACCCGCGCGCTCTCGATGATGTCACGCGGCAACCCGGCCATGTAATTCCGCAGCAGATAGATCGCCAAGGGCAGGCCAAAGGCCGTATGCGCCAGCCAGATGCCCAGATAGCTCTTCCCGATCCCCGCCTTCAGATGCAGTTGCAACAGCGGGATCAGCGCCAGTTGCAGCGGCACCACCAGCAGCCCCACCACCGCCGCCACCAAAAGCGCCCGCCCCGGAAAATCCATCCAGGCAAGCGCATAGGCCGCAAAGGCCGCGATCAGGATCGGGATCACCGTCGCCGGGATCGACACGGTCAGCGTGTTCAGGAACCCGCGCCCCAATCCTTCGGCATTCAGCACCCTGACGAAATTCTCCGTCGTGAAACTCGGCGCCTGCGTCGAGGTCACGAAGATGCGCTCGCCCCGCGTCCCCTCGAAAGGCGTGGCCGAGGTCAGGCGATAGCTGCCATCCCCGTTCACCGTAAGCTCATAGCCGTCATTCGTCGTCACCGTCTCGCCCACCGGATAGGCGGCCGGATCGCGCGAATTGATGCCGAAGGCGCTCACCTCGCCCGCCGCCACCCCGTCAAAGACATTGCCGGAAATGACGTAAAGCCCGCCCTCCTGCACCGCCGTATCCGGCGCCCCGGCGCGATACTGGACCGAAGCCTCCTGCGGAAACAGCGACTGCCACCACCCGCTTGTCAGGATCTGGTCGCGGTCCCGGAAGGACGACACAAGCAAACCGAAGGTCGGGATCGTCCACAGCAGAACCAGCGCCGCCGCCGCAAGATTGACCAGCCAGGTCAGGCTGGATTTCTGACCGACGATATTGTCCATCAGCGCATCTCCCTGCGGGCGTTCCGGATGTTCCAGATCATGATCGGCAGCACCAAGAGCATGATCACGATGGCAATGGCCGAGGCGCGGCCGCTATCCTGCCCTCGCACCAGCCAGTCATACATGTAATTCCCAAGGACCTGCGTCCCCCATTGCCCGTTGGTCATCGCCAGCACGATGTCGAACACCTTCAGCACGGTGATGGTGATCGTCGTCCAGACGACAAGGATCGTCCCCCAGATCTGCGGCACCTTGATCTTGAAGAACAGTTGCAAGGGCGAAGCGCCATCCAGGATCGCCGCCTCCACCGTCTCCTCCGGAATCCCGCGCAGCGCCGCCGACAGGATCACCATGGCGAATCCGGTCTGGATCCAGATCAGCACCACCATCAGAAGAAAGCTGTTCACGATCTCATGCGTCAGCCATGTCTCGGGCGTGCCGCCAAAGGCCTCCACGATGGCATTCAGCAGGCCGATCTGGTTCTGCCCCTCGGGGCGGAAGTCATAGACGAATTTCCAGATCACCGACGCGCCGACGAAGGAAATCGCCATCGGCATGAAGATCATCGCCTTGGCGAAATTGCCCCAGCGGATGCGGTCCGTCAGCGCAGCCGCCACCAGCCCGAAAAAGGTGGAAAAGGCCGGCACAACAATCAGCCAAAGGATGTTGTTGCGCATGGATTCAAGGAATTTCGGGTCGCTCACCATCCACTGATAGTTGTAAAGCCCCACGAATTCCCGCCCGTTCGCATCCATCACCGAAAGATAGACCGACCAGAACAGCGGATAGACCAGATAGAGCGCCAGCAGAACCAGCGCCGGAAACAGGAACAGCCAGGGCCGGATCGCATTCGCCCGGTTGATATTGCGGCTGATATCCGGACCCGAGGCCGGGAAAATCCGGTCCAGGAGAAGGTTGGTCAGAAAGAAGTAGAGAAGGCAGCCCCCCACCCCGATCACGATGGTCGTCGCCGCACCGAAGAACTGTTCCACCGCTCAGACCCCCTCCCAAACGTCTGATGTCTTTCCCGCACCGCCCGCCGGCCCGCATCTGGCCCGCGCCCTCCGGTTGGGGGAAAAAGGATGGCCCGCCGCCCTCAGGCGACGGGCCATGTCTCGCGCCGTTTACTGCAACGAATCCCAGGTCGCCTGGATCGAGTCGGCCACTTCCTGTGCCGACTTGCCGCCGACATAGTCCACCATCCCGGTCCAGAACACGCCCGCGCCCACGCCGCCCGGCATCAGGTCCGACCCGTCAAAGCGGAAGGTCGTCGCATTCAGCAGGATGTCGCCCATCTTCTTCAGCGTCGGGTCGCCGTAGAGATCGGTATTCACGCCCTTATGCGGCGTCAGGAACCCGGTCTGGTTCATCCACACCTCATGCGCGATGGGCGTGGTCAGGAAGTCGATGAAGGCCCGGCCCGCTTCCGATTCCTTCATCAGACCCATGGTCGTGCCCGCGCCCAGCACCGGCTGACCCAGATCCTGCTCGGCAAAGGCCGGGAAGTAGAAGAAATCCGCATCCTCGCCGATCACCGTGCCTTCCGGGAAGAAGGACGGGATGAACGACGCCTGACGGTGCATGTAGCACTGCGGCGGCGAGGCAAAGAGCCCCTTGGGGCTGTCCCGGAAATCGGTCGATGCGACCGAACCCGCGCCACCCGACACATAGGCATCGTTCTTGGCAAAGGCGCCGAACTGGTCGATGGCGTTCACGACGATCGGGTCATTGAACTTCAGCTCGTTCGACACCCACTTGTCATAGTTCTCAGGGGTGGTCGTGCGCAGCATCATGTCCTCGACCCAGTCGGTCGCGGGCCAGCCCGTCGCACCGCCCGACCCCAGGCCGATGCACCAGGGCGTGCCGCCATCGGCCACGATCTGATCCGTCAGCGCCTTGAGTTCCTCCATCGTGGTCGGAACTTCATAGCCTGCATCCTCGAAATTCTCCGGCACATACCAGACCAGCGACTTCACATCGACCTTGTAGAAAAAGCCGAAGGTATTCGCCGCCCCATCGGTGCCGGGGAAGGTCACCAGATCCACCCAGGACTGGCCCGCCGCGTAATTGTCCTTCGTCCATTGCACGATTTCCGGCGCCATCGGCAGGACCTGCCCCTTCGCCGCCATGCCGCGCATCAGGCCCGGCTGCGGAAACACCGCCACATCCGGCGGCGACCCTGCCTCGGCGTCGATCACCACCTGCTGCTCAAAGCCTTCCGCCCCGATATACTCCACATCCGCACCCGTGGCCGCCTCGAAATAGGCGATCACGCTTTCGAACAGCGCCTGGTCCACGCTCAGCCACGGCCCCAGCACGGTGATCTTCTGGCCGTCCAGATTGTACTTCTCGTCAAAAGCCTTGTAGCTGTCCCAGTTGAAGGCACCCTCGCCGATGGGAAACTTCAGGTCCTGCGCGGACGCGGTACCGGACAGCAACGCAAGCGCCGCCGCGCCTGCGAGAAACTTCGCTTTCATGGTCATCCTCCCGATTCCCCCGCCCTCTTGACGGGGCACATCCCAACTCCGGCCAGAATCATACTCAAACCGCTTTGGATGCCGCACCCTTGCCGATCCCTCCCGCCAAGTCAATCAAAAGCGCGGCGGCAAAGCCGCCAGACGCCTGCGATATTGGCGACTGCGCCGCGAAAACGTTTCCCGACCGCCGCGCTTAACCTTTGACCTTGACAGATCGAATCTCTAACCTCCCCCCGAAATTGAAATCGGTTTGGAACCGCAACCCACCATGAACCTCAAGGAACTGGCCACCAAGCTGGGCCTCTCGCCCACGACCGTCAGCCGCGCGCTGAATGGCTATCCCGAGGTGAACGAAGCCACGCGCGAACGCGTCATGGCCGCGGCCAAGCGGCACAATTACCGCCCCAACACCCGCGCCATCCGCCTTGCCACCGGCCGCGCGCTGGCCATCGGCCATGTGATCCCCCTCGCCACGCGGCACGAGATCATGAACCCCATCTTCGCCGATTTCATCGCCGGCGCGGGCGAAACCTATTCCCGCAACGGCTATGACATGCTCCTCTCCGTCGTCCCCGACGAGGAAGAGGAACAGGCCTATCGCGACCTCAAGTCGCGCGGCAGCGCCGATGGCGTGATCCTGCACGCCCCCCGGATGAACGATCCCCGCATCCCCCTGATGCATGAAATCGGCATTCCCTTCGTCGTCCATGGCCGCGCCACCGACACCGCCCTCCCCTATTCCTGGGTGGATGTGAACAACCGCCGCGCCTTCCAGCGCGCCACCGAATTCCTTCTCGATCTGGGCCATGCCCGCATCGGCCTGGTGAACGGCCTCGAATTCATGGATTTCGCCATCCGCCGCCGCACCGGCTATGCCGATGCCCATGCCGCCCGCGGCCTGCCCCTCGACCCCGCGCTGATGTCCTCCGACGAGATGACCGAAATCTCCGGCTTCCGCGCCGCCTCCGCCATGCTTGACCTGCCCGATCCGCCGACGGCCTTCCTCGTCGCCTCCATGATCTCGGGCATGGGCGTCCGCCGCGCGATCGAGGGGCGCGGCCTGACCATGGGGCGCGACATCTCGGTCATCATCCATGACGATGACCTCTCCTATCTGAAGAATGGCGATGACGTGCCGATCTTCACCGCCACCCGCTCCTCCGTGCGCGAGGCGGGGCGCATCGCCGCCGAAATGCTGCTTGCCATCATCACCCAGCACGGCAGCGAACCGCAGAACCGGCTTCTCGAAGCCGAACTCATCATCGGCCAGTCCACCGGACCGGCCCCCCGCCGGGCCTGACCCCATGACGCTTTCCCGTTTCGACTTTCCCGAAGGTTTCCTCTTCGGGGCCGCCACCGCCGCCTACCAGATCGAAGGATCACGCTTCGGCGGCTGCGGCCCCTGCCACTGGGACAGCTTCGCCGCCACCCCCGGCAATGTCCTGCGCGCCGAGGACGGCGCCACCGCCTGCGACCATTACCACAACTGGCCCGCCGATCTCGACCTGCTGCGTCAGGCCAATATGGATGCCTACCGCTTCTCCACCTCCTGGGCGCGCGTCATGCCGGATGGCGTCACCGTCAATCCCGAAGGTCTCGCCTTCTACGACCGTCTGGTGGACGGGATGCTCGAACGCGGCCTGCGCCCCTTCCAGACCCTCTATCACTGGGAACTGCCCTCGGCTCTGGCCGACAAGGGCGGCTGGGCCAATCGCGACACCTGCCTCCGCTTCGCCGATTTCGCCGAAACCATCACCCGCAGCCTGGGCGACCGCGTCGCCTCCATCGCCACGATCAACGAACCCTGGTGCGTGGCCTGGCTCTCCCACTTCCTCGGCCATCACGCGCCCGGCGTGCGCGACATCCGCGCCGCCGCCCGCGCCATGCACCACATCCTGCTCGCCCATGGCCTCGCCGTGGAACGGCTGCGCGGCATGGGCCAGCCCGATCTCGGCATCGTGCTGAACTTCGACCATGCCACCCCCGCCTCCGCCAGCGCCGAGGATCAGACCGCCGCCGCCCGCGCCGATGGCATATTCAACCGCTGGTTCATCGAGGCCATCACCCGCCAGACCTATCCCGAGATCGTGCTGGAAGGCCTCGCCCCCCATATGCCCGACCGCTGGCAGGAGGACATGGCCACCATCGGCCAGCCGCTCGACTGGCTCGGCGTCAACTACTACACCCGCCACCTTCAGGCCCATGATCCCGCCGCGCCCTGGCCGCATCTGCGCGAAGTGCCGGGCCCCCTGGCGAAAACCCAGATGGGCTGGGAGATCTATCCCGATGGCCTGCACGGTTTCCTCACCCGCATGGCGCGCGATTACGTGGGCGACCTGCCGATCTATGTCACCGAAAACGGCATGGCCAATGCCGATCAGCCAGACCTCCCCGACACGATGCGCGAAGATTTCCTCTTCGCCCATCTCGCCGCCACGAAACAGGCCATCGCCGATGGCGCCAATGTCCGGGGCTTCTTCTACTGGTCGCTTCTGGACAATTACGAATGGGCCTTCGGATATGAACGCCGCTTCGGCCTCGTCCATGTCGATTTCGACAGCTTGAAGCGGACCCCCAAAACCTCCTATCACGCCCTCGCCCGCGCATTGGCGCGGAACGACTGACGGAGCGTTCCATGACCCTCGCCATCCTCGCCGATATCGGCGGCACGAATACAAGGGTCGCCCTTGCCGATGGCACCGCCATCCGCGACGGCAGCGTCGCCCGCTTTTCCAATGCCGAATACAAGGCGCGCGGCCAGGACATCGCCCATATCCTGCGCGACTACCTCGCCACCACCGGCGCCCGCCCCGATGGTGTCTGCGTCGCCGCCGCAGGCCCGGTGCAGGATGGCGTGGCCAGCATGACCAATCTCGACTGGGTCATGGACGCCGCCAAGCTCGCCACCGCCACCGGCGCGCGCCGAGTCGCCCTCCTCAACGACCTTCAGGCACAGGGCCATGCGCTCGGCCATATCGCGCCCGCCCATCTGCGCGCACTCATCCCCGGCCCGGCCCATCCCGGCGCCTCCCTGCTCGTCGTCGGCCTCGGCACCGGCGTCAACGCCGCCCCGGTCCATGGCCAGGGCGCGGCCCGCGTCGTGCCGCCCTCCGAATGCGGCCATGTCAACATGCCCGTCCGGTCCGAAGAAGACCTCCGCCTGATGCGCTTCATCGAAACCCGCCTCGCCGCACAGGGCGAGGTCGCCCATTGCGGCGTCGAGGAAGTGCTTGCAGGCCGCGGCCTTGCCAATCTCCACGCCTTCGCCGCCGCCGAAGTCGGCCATCCCGCCGAAAAGACCTCTGCCGAAGTGCTCACCGCCCTCGCCGCGGGCGATGCCACCGCCACCCATGCCGCGCGGCTCTATACCCGCATCCTGGCGCAGGTCCTCGCCGATCTCGCCCTGATCCACCTGCCCTATGGCGGCATCTACCTGATCGGCGGCATGTCCCGCGCCATGACCCCGCATTTCGCCCGCTTCGGCCTGACCGACAGCTTCCGCGAAGCCCGCCGCGTGGACCTGCTGCAAAAGGATTTCTCCGTCACCGTGGTCGAGGATGATTTCGCCGCCCTCACCGGCTGCGCCGCCTATCTGGACGCCACCACCTGACCCGGTTCACCCCGCATTAAGGTTAACGCGCCCCCCCGCCCTCACTTTCTGTCGAAAAATATCCTCGGGGGGTGAGGCGCGGCACGCGCCGAGGGGGGCAGACAGCCCCCCTGCAACGCCCGCCATCCCTCACCCCGGCAGCCGCTCCCGCAGGAACTGCAAGGCAACCCCCAACCCGTCCGGCGCGATCCCGTGCCCGGTCCCCTCCATCACATGGCCAAAGGTCTCGAACCCCGCCGCCACCAGCGCCTCCCCTGCCTTGCCCATATCCGCAAAGGGCACGACCGGATCCTGATCCCCATGGACAAGCAGCACCGGCGGCTTCACCACCGCCTCCGCCGCCAGCAGCTCCGGCACCAGCAACCGCCCGGAAATCGCCACCACCCCGGCCACCGCCGCCGCCCGCCGCGGCGCCACATGCAACGACATCATCGCCCCTTGCGAAAACCCGACCAGCGCCAGCGCCTCCGGCCCCAGCCCCTCTTCCGCCAGCCGCGCATCCAGAAAGGCGTTCAGCAGATCGACCGACGCCGCCATCCCCTCCCGCGCCGCCTCTTCCGAAGACCCGTCCAGCCAGGGGATCGGAAACCACTGGAAACCGAAGGGGCTTCCCACACAGCGCTGCGGCGCATCCGGCGCGACAAAGACCGTATCCGGCAGATGCGGCGCCAGCGCATCCCCCAGACCCAGAAGGTCCGCCCCATCCGCCCCATAGCCATGCACGAACACCACCAAAGACCGCGCCCGCCCGCTCCGCGCCGCCTTGCGCCCGAATGTCAAACCGCTCACCGGATGCCCTCCCGTTCCTTTGCCACCCGGTAGTAGGCCCAGAGCAGCCGCGCCGCAACCGCCCGCCAGGGCGACCAGGCCTCAGCCATGGCCCGCAGCGCCTTTTCCCCGGGCCGCGCCTCCAGCCCGAACAGCATTCGCGCCGCCTCCTGCAAGGCCAGGTCCGCCGGCGCAAAGACATCCGCCCGCCCCAGTGCGAACATCGCATAGATCTCCGCCGTCCAGCGCCCGATCCCCGGCACCGCCACCAGACCCGCCACCACCTCCTCGTCGGGCATGTCCCGCAGCGCGGCGAAGTCGATCCCCGCCTGCGCCAGCGCCTGCCCATAGCGCGCCTTCTGCCGCGACAGGCCCGCCGCCCGCAGCGCCTCGTCCGACGCCGCCGCCATCACCCCCGGATCACACAACCCCGCCGCCTCCAGCCGCGCCCAGATCGCATTGGCCGAAGCAACCGAAACCTGCTGGCTCACGATCGCCGACAACAGCGCCCGAAACCCGTCCTCCCGCCGCCGCAGCGGCAAGGGCCCCGTCATCTCCAGCGCCGCCGCAAAGCGCGGCTCGCGCTCCGCCAGCCAGGCCGCCCCCTCGGCCACGCAGGCCTCCGTCCGAATGATCCGCCCGACCAAGATGCCATCCCCCGCCATGCCGCTTCATCTTGGCCCAAATACTCATGCCGACACCAGCCACCCCGCGCAGCCGCCCAAAGTGAAAGACCCACCCCCTCCAGACATTCACCCGCGCGCATTTGTCCCTTGCCCCCGACGCGCCAGAGGATAACCCTGCATCCATGACCGACAGCACCGCGCCCACCGACTCCACCGCGAAACGCAATGTCCTCGTCCTCGTCGCCGCCCAGGCGATCCTTGGCGCCCAGATGCCGATGATCTTCACCGTGGCGGGGCTGGCCGGGCAATCGCTCGCCCCGAATGTCTGCTGGGCCACGCTGCCCATCACCGCAGCCGTCATCGGCTCCATGCTGACCGCCACGCCGATCTCGGCCTTCATGCAGAAATACGGCCGCCGCGCAGGCTTCGCCATCGGCGCGCTGGGCGGCGGGATCGGCGGCGCGCTCGGCGCCTATGCGCTCTCGACCTCCAACTTCGCCCTCTTCGTGATCGCCGCCCTCTTCACCGGCATCTATATGTCCGCCCAGGGCTTCTACCGTTTCGCCGCCGCCGACACCGCCTCCGACTCCTACCGCCCCAAGGCCATCTCGCTCGTCATGGCGGGCGGCCTGCTCTCCGCCGTCCTTGGCCCGCAACTGGTCAAGCTCACCGCCGAGGCGATGGTCATCCCCTTCCTCGGCACCTATCTCGCCATCATCGCGCTCAATGCGGTCGGCGTCTTCCTCTTCACCCTGCTCGATATCCCGAAACCCCGCCCCCCCGTCGCTGGCGCCGCCACCGGCCGCAGCCGGGCCGAGATGATCCGCACCCCCGTCATCGCCGTGGCGATGATCTGCGCCACCGTCTCCTATGCGCTGATGAACCTCGTGATGACCTCCTCCCCCCTTGCCGTGGTGGGCTGCGGCTTCACCAAGGGCAACGCGGCGGATGTCGTCACGGCCCATGTCCTTGCCATGTATGCGCCCAGCTTCTTCACCGGCCATCTCATCGCCCGTTTCGGGGCCGAGAAGATCGTCGCCACCGGCCTTGTCATCCTCGCCGGCGCCGGGGCCGTCGCCATCGCCGGGGTCGCGCTGGAGAATTTCTTCATCGCCCTCATCCTGCTCGGCCTCGGCTGGAATTTCGGCTTCATCGGCGCCACCACCATGCTCACCGCCGCCCAGGCACAGGAAGAGAAGGGCCGCCTCCAGGGCCTGAACGACCTCGTGGTCTTCGGCGGCGTGACGCTCGCCTCCTTCTCCTCGGGCGGTTTGATGAACTGCTCGGGCGGATCGGTCCAGTCGGGCTGGCAGGCGGTCAATTTCGCCATGCTGCCCTTCCTCGTTCTCGCCGGAGGGGCGCTGATCTGGCTCGCCCTCCGCCCGCGCGAGGCGCGCTGAAGATCAGCCCGCCAGCGCCAGAAGCCGCGCCTCGGCGGCGCTCAGGGCCGGGCGGTTGTCGCGGGCCGCATCTCCCACCGCAACCTGCAACCCCTCGACGACCAGCGCGCAGGGCGTCACCGTCTCGATCTCGAACCAGACCTCGCTCGCCGGGGCCTCGACCAGACGCAGGTTCTGCCCATCGACCAGGGCCCCCACCGGCGCCAGCGCCTCCTCGACGCCGAAATAGGCGGCCAGCCGGTCGCCCGCCACCACGATCATCTGCTCGGGCGCGAGATAGAGCGGCTCCGACCCCCGGCCCGCGCCCCGCGCCTCGCCGGACACGAACACAGCCTTGGCCCCGGCCCGCGCCACCATCACGGCGCGAAGGGCCGAAATCTCCACCGGCCTTTCCCGGCAACAGGACAGGATCTCACCAACCCGCAGCGTCTCCACCGCGCGCCATCCCGCGGGCGTCATCAACCTGGAGCCGCGCAGAAAACCGCGCGGCGACGCCGCCACTTCGACATTTACCGGAACAATGGGCGATACGATGCTCATTACAGTCCAGACCGCTCCGGTTCACACGGCGGCAGGTCGGGATGACCTGCAACTTCCTCCTACCGTGACAACCATCCGTGGTCTCAAACGGACGCAATTCAGGATTTTCTAGGGCATCACCCATCAATTTGAGGATATCTGTACGAATCCCCCCGGAATGGCGCAGAGCGGCGGGAAGCCGCCATCACAGACCCCCGCGCAGCCCCGCGCGCAGCAACCCCCAGCGCCGCGCGAATTCCGACTGGCCCAGACCGCCCGCCGCCACCCGCCCCGGCTCCCGCGCCGCCTGCCGCAGGATCGCTTCCGCCTGCCATGCGGCGATCGTGGCCGCCCGCGCAGGCCCCATCCGCCGCACCCCCTGCCGCGCCGCCTCCAGCCGGGCCAGCCCCTGCCGCGCCAGCGCCGCCACCGCCTCCGGCCGGCCATCGACCAGCGGCACCCGCCCCCGCGCCTCCAGCTCCGGCACCGCCCGTAGGAATCCCGCCAGGCCCGCCGCCCAGCCCGCCGCGCGCAGCGCCGCCTCATCCGCTCCGCTTGCCCCCAGCGCCCGCCCCGCCAGCCACATCACCCCGCCGCCCGTGTCCTCCAGATAGGCCGCCAGCGCCGCCCCATCCTCGAACGGCGCGCGATAGACGTCCCAGCGACGCGCCTCCACCAGCGCATCCAGCGCCGGCAGCGGCAGCCCAGCCTCCGCGATCAGCGCCGCCAAAGGCCCTGCCACCTCATGCGCCCGGGCAGGCCGCCCCTCTGCCGCCTCGGCCACCACATCCCGCCACCATTGCAGCCGCATTTCGGCAATCATCGGCTCCTGCGTCACCCAGGGCGCGCGCGCCACTTCCAGATTGAAGGCATAAAGGACAAATAGCCGCCCCCGCGCCGCAACAGGCGCCGCCATCACGGCGGCAAAGCGGTCGGCATCGCCCCGCTCCACCAGCGCCGCACAGGCCCCGATCGCCGCCGGGCTCAGCCCTTCCACCGCGCCACCGTCAAGAGATACCCGGTTTCCGCCCGCACCCGCCGCCACAGCGCCGCCTCCTCCGCGCAGATATCCAGCATCGCCGACAGCCGCGCATCCGCACCGGCCCGCAGCGCAGCAATCCGCGCCTCCATCGGCCCGTAATACGCCTCCCAGGCCGCATCGCCCAGGGCCCGCACCCCAAGGCTCTCATACCCCGCATCCGCCACGGCCGCCGCGATCCCGGCCGCATCCCGCGTCGGATACCCCTCCCAAAACCCCATCGCCGCCGCCGACGGCGCATCCGCAAAGAAGCAGGGTTCCGAAAAGGCCAGCACCCCGCCCGGCCTCAACGCCCCCGCCATCCGCGCCAACCCCGCCTCCAGCCCCAGGAAATACAGCGCCCCGGCACACCAGATCAGGTCGAAAGGCCCCGCCGTATGGCTGGCCAAAGCCGCCATATCGGCCTCTTCCACCACCACCCGCCCCTCACCGGCAAAGCGCGCCCGCATCTGCGCCACGAAACCCGGATGGCTGTCGATGGCCAGAACCCGCGCCCCCGGCACAGCCAGCAGCGCCGCCACATCGCCCCCGGCCCCGGCCCCCGCATCGCAGATCGCCGCCCCCTCCGGCACCCCGGCCAAAGCCAAGGCCCAGGCCACGTCGCCCGCCTCCCCCGGCCCCTCGCGCGGCAGGTCGCTATGAACGGCGAAAAAGCTCTCCCAATCCATCACGCGCCAATGCCCACCGGCTGCCCCACATCGCGGATCAGCTTCCAGTTGATCGCATCCAGCAGCGCCTCGAAACTGGCATCCACGATATTCGCGCTCACCCCCACGGTGGACCAGCGCCGCCCCCGCGCATCCTCGCTGTCGATGATGACCCGCGTCACCGCCTCGGTGCCGCCCTGCGTGATCCGGACCTTGAAATCCACCAGCTTCATGTCGTCGATCACCGCCTGATAGGGGCCAAGGTCCTTGCCCAGGGCCTTGGCCAGCGCGTTCACCGGCCCCCGGTCCGTCCCCGTCTCATCCATCGACTCGCTGACCGACAGCATCTTCCGCTCGCCGATCTTCACCACGACCACGGCCTCGGACAGGCTGACCATCTCGTTATACTTGTTCTTCCGCCGCTCCACCGTCACGCGATAGCGCTTCACCTCAAAGAACTCCGGCAGCAGCCCCAATTCCGCCCGCGCCACCAGTTCGAAACTCGCCTGCGCGCCGTCATAGGCATAGCCCTGATCCTCGCGCGCCTTCACCACCTCCAGAATCCGCCCCAGCCGGGCATCCTTCGGATCGACCTCGATCCCCGCCGCCGCCAGCCGCGCCCGCAGGTTCGACTGCCCGGCCTGATTGCTCATCGGGATGACGCGCTCATTCCCCACCACGCCCGGATCGACATGCTCATAGGTCGAAGGGTCCTTCAGGATCGCGCTCGCATGCAACCCCGCCTTATGGGCAAAGGCCGACGCCCCCACATAAGGCGCAGACCGCAGCGGCACGCGGTTCAGGATATCGTCCAGTTGACGGCTCACCTGCACCAGCCCCGCCAGCGCCTCGCGGCTTACCCCCACCTCGAACCGGCTCGCATAGGGTTCCTTCAACAGCAGCGTCGGGATGATCGTCGTCAGATTCGCATTCCCGCAGCGCTCCCCCAACCCGTTCAAGGTTCCTTGGATCTGCCGACAGCCCGCATCCACGGCCGCCAGCGAATTTGCCACCGCATTCCCGGTATCGTCATGGCAATGGATGCCCAGCCGATCCCCCGGCACGCCTGCCGCGATCACCTCGGCCACCACGCGCCCCACCTCGGCGGGCAGCGTGCCGCCATTCGTGTCGCAAAGCACCACCCAGCGCGCCCCCGCCTCCAGCGCCGCGCGCAGACAGTCCAGCGCATAGGCCGGATTGGCCCGATAGCCGTCGAAGAAATGCTCCGCATCCAGCAGCGCCTCGCGCCCCTTGGCCACAGAATGCGCCACGCTCGCCCGGATCGCCTCGCGGTTCTCCTCCAGCGTGCATCCCAGCGCGGTGCTCACATGAAACTCATGCGTCTTCCCCACCAGACAGACGGCAGGCGTCCCCGCATCCAGAACGGCCGCCAGCACATCATCATTCTCCGCCGACCGCCCCACCCGCTTGGTCATCCCAAAGGCCGTCATCCGCGCCCGCGTGCGCGGCGCATCGGCAAAGAACTCGCTGTCGGTCGGGTTCGCCCCCGGCCAGCCACCCTCGATGTAATCCACGCCCAAGGCATCCAGCGCCGCCGCAATCACCCGCTTCTCGGGGGTGGAGAACTGCACCCCCTGCGTCTGCTGCCCGTCCCGCAGCGTGGTGTCGAACAGATACAGCCGCTCGCGGGTCATGCGCGCCCCTCGCCTTCACTTTCTGTCGAAAAATATCCTCGGGGGGTGAGGCCGAAGGCCGAGGGGGGCAGACAGCCCCCCTTCTGCGACGCCAGCCCCCTCACAGCAACCCCTCCAGCTTCGCGACATCGAATCCCGGCCCGGGCAGCAATTCCACCCCCGCCTTCGACATCCGCACCTCCACCCCCGCCGCCAGCAGCGCCGCCTTCATCGCATCGACCGGGGCAAAGTCCTTCGTCTCCATCGCCGCCGCCCGCAGCGCCGCCAGCCGCGCGGCAAAGGGCGCAAGGTCCACCCCCGCCTCGGCCCAGCCGCCCATATGATCCTCCAAGAGACCCATAAGCCCAGCCGATGCCTTCAACCCCGCCGCATCCCCGGTGGCCGCCAGCGCATGCAGTTCCGCAATCGCCCCCGCCGTGTTCAGGTCGTCCGCCAGCGCCGCCACCACCGCCTCCGACGGCACCGACGGCGCGACGCCCGCCACCATCCCCCGCCATTTCCGCAAGGTAGCCTCCGCCTGCGCTGCCTTCTCCGCCGTCCAATCCATCGGCTTGCCGTAATGCGTCCCAAGGAACACCATCCGGATCACCTCTCCCGGTATCCCCTGATCCAAGAGATCCCGCACCGTGAAGAAATTGCCCAATGACTTGGACATCTTCTTCCCTTCCACCTGCAACATCTCGTTATGCATCCAGACGCGGGCAAAATCCGCCTCCGGATGGGCACAGCAGCTTTGCGCCACCTCATTCTCGTGATGCGGGAATTGCAGGTCGATCCCGCCGCCATGAATGTCGAAACTCGCCCCCAGCAGCGCAAGGCTCATGGCCGAGCATTCGATATGCCACCCCGGCCTCCCCCGGCCCCAGGGGCTCTCCCAACCCGGAAGCGACGCATCCGACGGCTTCCACAAGACGAAATCCATCGGGTCTTCCTTGAAGGGCGCCACTTCCACCCGTGCCCCCGCGATCATGTCATCGACCGACCGCCCCGACAGCCGCCCGTATTCCGCGAAAGACCGCACCCGGAACAGGACATGCCCCTCCTTCGCATAGGCATGGCCCCGCGCGATCAGGTCCACGATCATCGCGATCATCTGGCCCACATACGCCGTGGCCCGCGGCTCATGCGTGGGCCGCAGCGCGCCGAGGGCATCCATATCGTCATGATACCAGCGGATCGTCTCTTCCGTCCGCTCCGCGATCAACTGCTCCAGCGTCCCCGCCGCCCCCGCCTCCTTCCGCGCAAGCGCCGTGGCGTTGATCTTGTCATCCACGTCGGTGAAGTTGCGCACATAGGTCACATGCTCCGGCCCATAGACATGGCGCAGCAGCCGGAACAACGTGTCGAACACCACCACCGGCCGGGCATTGCCCAGATGCGCGCGGTCATAGACGGTCGGCCCGCAGACATAGACCCGCACATTGCCTGCGTCGATCGGGGCGAAGACCTCCTTCGCCCGCGTCCTCGAATTGTGCAGCCGGATCGTCACCATGTCCCAAACCCCTTCCCGGCCCGCCGTCACCGCAGCCAATCGCCCCTCCGGCGCGGGTCTAGCAACTTCGTCTTTCCCTGGGAATGACAAGAAGGCCCGCGCGACCGAAGGTCAGCGCGTAATGCAGCAGATGCAGAGGATGCCCGTCCTGTTCATGCCCCATGGCTACAGCCATTCGCCCCGCCTGCCAAGCCCCCCGGCAGCCGTCCACCGTCGCGGCCCCCATCCGCCCCATCCACCGCGCCATGCGACGGGACGGTCGGACATGCCCGAACCCACGCCCCCTCCCGCCCCACGCCACCTGCCCCCGCACGCCCACCCGTAGGATGGGCCATCCGGCCCATCGCCCCCGCCGTTCCGCGCCTTCCACCAGACCCTCACGCGCGCCTTCCCACCTTCCCCCGCACGCCCCCGCGTAGGATGGGCCATCCGGCCCATCGCCCCCCCACCTGGCCCATCCCGGCGCACCCCGTTAACCTTGACACCTCCGGGCCACGCCGCGCGCCGCGTGACCACAGTTTGCGGCACAGAACGCGGCACAGCGCACGGCACAGGCCATGACACCGCCACCGCGCCCAGCCCGGACCGGCGCCACTTGCACTTTTTCAACACTTTCCCACGCCACCGCCCGCATCGTGGCCACAGTTTGCGGCACAGTTCACGGCACAGGAAACGGCACAGCCGATTCCACCCAAATCCCTGATTTCCCGCAGGGATTTTCTCCCCCTTGCAGCCCCCCGCAATCCCGGCTCATCTCGCAGCGGGAGAAGGACAATCATCACCATGGATCACGACGACCTCCGCCACTGGTCGAAAATCGCCGCCGACTGGGCGCATGACTACCACGCAGGCCTGCGCAACCGCCCCGTCCGCGCCCCCCTGACCCCCGGCAGCATCGCCGCGCAACTGCCTGATGCGCCACCGGAAGATCCCGAACCGCCCGAGGCGATCTTCGCCGATTTCGCCCGCATCATCCCGCCGGGTCTGACCCATTGGCAGCATCCCCGCTTCTTCGCCTATTTCCCCGCCAATGCCTCCCCCGCCTCCATGCTGGCCGAACAGCTCGCCAATGCCATCGCCGCGCAGGGCATGCTCTGGCAAACCTCCCCGGCCGTGACCGAGGTGGAACAGGTCATGATCCGCTGGCTCGCCCAGTCCCTCGGCCTTCCCGCCACCTTCACCGGCACGATCCATGACAGCGCCACCACCGCCACGCTCTCGGCCATCCTGACCATGCGCGAACAGGCGCTGGGCTGGGCGGGCCTGCAACAGGGCCTCTCCGGCCAGCCCCGCCTGCGCCTCTATGCCAGCGCCGAAACCCATTCCTCGGTGGTCAAGGGCGCCCGCATCGCCGGGATCGGTCAGGAAAATCTCGTGAAGATTCCGACAGATGCGACGCTGTCCATGAAACCGGGCGCATTGGCCGGGGCCATCGCCGCCGACCGCGCGGCGGGCTTCCTCCCCGCCGGCGTCATCCTCTGTGCAGGCGGCACCTCGGTCGGGGCCTTCGACCGCATCGCCGATTGCATCGCGGTGGCCAAGGCCGCGGGCCTCCCCGTCCATGTCGATGCCGCCTGGGCCGGCAACGCCATGATCTGCCCGGAATTCCGCACCCTCTGGGCAGGGGTGGAGGGGGCCGACAGCATCGTCTTCAACCCCCATAAATGGCTCGGCGCGCAATTCGATTGCGCCGTCCAGTTCCTCGCCGATCCGGGGCCGCAGGTCCGCACCCTCGGCCTCCGCCCGACCTATCTGGAAACCGCAGGCCGGGAAGAGGTCACCAATTTCAACGAATGGACGGTGCCACTGGGGCGGCGCTTCCGCGCCCTTAAGCTCTGGTTCACCCTTCGCGCCTATGGTCTGTCCGGTCTGCGCACCCGGATTCGCAACCATGTGGATTGGGCGCGGCAGGCCCGCGATGCGCTGGCGCGGCTCTCCGGCGTGACGATCACCACGGAACCCTCGCTCTCGCTCTTCACCTTCGCCCTCGCGACGGATCAGGAAACGGAACGCTTGCTCACCCGCATCAACGATGATGGCCGCATCTACCTGACCCAGACCCGTCACGCGGGCCGCTATGTCATCCGCGTGCAGGTGGGCCAATTCGATTGCACGGCCGAAGATGTTGCCCTTATCCCGCAGGTCGTGGCGGAACTCATGTGAAAAAGGCGGCCCGTGACAGGCCGCCCTTAACACTTCGTTAACCCTTTGCGGGCGTCAGAACCGGAACCCCACCCGCGCGTTCAGCGTGGTCGCGTCGATATCCGTCCCGCTGCCGACGAAATTGTCGAACCGGTGCTCCATCAGCTCCGCGCCCAGCGTCATCTGGTCGCTCACGGCATAATCCACCCCAACCCCGAGGCCATAGCCATTGTCGGCCCCCAGCGTCGTGTCGGCCCGCACCGCCGCCACCGTGCCATAGACCAGCGCCGGACCCATGTCATAGCCCCCGATCAGCTTCAGCCGCGAGATGCTGTCCAGCGAGGTGCCGCCGCCCAAGTCTATGTTCGCCCAGTCGAAATTCCCCTCGACCCCGGTCACGAACTGTCCGAAATCGGCGCGATACCCTGCAAAGAGGCCCGCCGTCTCGCCATCGCCCGCCAGCGCGCCCGTCGATCCGACATCGCCATAGCCAAGCTGACCCCCGACATAGAGCCCGCTCCAATCCGCCGAAGGGGCCGCCACCGGAACCGGCGCCGGGGCGACCATCGGCTCTTCGGCCACCTGCACCGGGCCACCCGCCAAAGCGGGCATCGCGCCCAAAGTCACGGCCGCTGCCGCCATCGCCATGCTGCGTTTCATCATCTGTCTCCTGTGCCTGCTGCGCGGCCCTCCCACCCGCAGGCTGCGGGCGACAGGCCGTCTCGTGCCCCAGACCTGCGCCCCTTTCCCCTGTGCGGCAAGGCTGGGTCGCAGCTTGGTGATGGCCCGTGAGGGTCTTGCGCAGGAACTGGCGCAGCCTTCCGCCCGGTCCCGGCCAGAATTCGCCTATCCCCTCAAAATCACGTGGGAATTTCTCGCATTCGCGTGACTGAAACGGCTACGCCCGCTCGGCCAGGGCCAGCCATTCCTCTTCCGCCGCCGCCAGCGCCTGCTGCCGTTCCGCTATCGCCTCCGATGCCTTGCGGAACTTCGCCGGCTCCTTCGTGAACAGCTCCGGGTCCGACAGAAAGTCGCCAAGCTTGGCAATCTCGGCCTCCAGCCTCTCGATCACCGCCGGCAGGGCCTCCAGCCGCTTGCGCTCGGTAAAGCTCAAACCCTCCGCCCGGGCCGCCTCTGCCCCGGCCGCCTCGGCCCTGACCTCCGCCCGCGCGGCCTCGCCCCGCCCCGTCCGTCCCGCCTCTTCCGCCACGGCGGGCCGCTGCGCCGCATAGTCCGACCAGCCCCCGGGATAGACCGTCGCTCGCCCTTCGCCTTCCAGCGCGACCGTGGCAGTTGCCACACGGTCGATGAAATCGCGGTCATGGCTCACCAGCAGGACCGTGCCGTCATATTCCCCCAGCACATCCTGCAACAGATCCAGCGTTTCCACATCCAGATCATTCGTCGGTTCGTCCAGAATCAACAGGTTGGACGGTTTCGCCATCAGCTTGGCCAGCAGAAGCCGCGCCTTTTCGCCGCCCGAAAGGCTCTTGACCGGCGCCCGCGCCTGCCGCTCGTCAAAGAGAAAATCCTTCAGATAGGCCACCACATGGCGCGGATTGCCCCGCACCATGACCTGATCGGAATTGCCCGATACCCGCATCATCGGATCGCCCGTCAGGTTCTCCCACAGGCTCGCCTCGGCATCCAGTTGCGCGCGGGTCTGGTCAAAGACCGCGATCTCCAGATTTGTGCCAAGGCTCACCGCCCCCGCATCGGGTGCGACCTCGCCCACCAGCATCTTCAACAGCGTCGTCTTGCCCACCCCGTTGGGGCCGACAAAGGCCACCCTGTCCCCGCGCAGCACCCGCAGGTCAAACCCCTTGACGATCACCTTGTCGGCAAAACGTTTTTCCAGCCCCTTCGCCTCGATCACCCGCTTGCCGCTGGTGGTCCCGGCTTCCAGTTCCAATGCCGCCGTCCCCTGACGGCGGATCATCGACGCCCGCTCGTCGCGCAGCGCGGCCAGCGCCCGGACCCGGCCCATGTTCCGCTTGCGCCGCGCGCTGATGCCCTCGACGGCCCATTTCGCCTCAGCCTTGATCTTGCGCTCCAGCTTGTGGCGCGCCTCATCCTCTTCAGCCCAGACGGTTTCGCGCCATTCCTCGAACCCGTCGAATCCCGCTTCCCGCCGCCGCACCTCGCCCCGGTCGATCCAGAGCGTGGCCTTGGTCAGCGCCTTCAGAAAGGCGCGGTCATGGCTGATCAGGACAAAGGCGGTGCGCGTCTCGGAAAGCTGCGCCTCCAGCCATTCGATGGCCTGGATGTCCAGATGGTTCGTCGGCTCGTCCAGCAGCATCAGCTCCGGCGCCTCGGCCAGCAGCTTGGCCAGCGCCGCCCGCCGCCTCTCCCCGCCCGAGGCAGTGGCGACCGGCGTCTCGGGCCGGAACTTCAACCCTTCGGCCACCATCTCCACCCGATAGGCCTCGCCTTCGGGAAGCTGGCTGGCCGCATAATCCCCCAAGGTGGCAAAGCCGGAAAGATCGGGGTCCTGCTCCATATAGCCGACCACCACGCCGGGCGGCACCACGCGGCTGCCCTGATCGGGTTCCACCAGCCCCGCCATCACCTTCATCAGGGTGGATTTCCCCGACCCGTTCCGCCCCACAAGGGCCACCCTGTCGCCCGGCTGCACCACAAGGTCCAGCCCGTCGAAAACGGGATTGCCGCCAAAGGTCAGGGTGATACCGGAAAGCTGAAGAAGAGGTGCGCGTGCCATGGCGGCTCAGGTATGCGGGGCAGGCTGCAAGGTCAACGCCTCTTGCTCCCGCTAGCGTGCATCCCCCCGCAAAAGGCGCGCCCGCGCCGGCGGAACCGCGGCGATTTCCACGCCGGTACAGACATGCAGCGTCCCCAGATCGCGGTCCACCACCGCGTGATCACTGACCCAGCCCCCCATCGCCAGATAGCTGCGCAGCAAGGGCGGCATCTGCACCATGGCCCGCCGTGCCTCATGGGGTGCTGGCGAAAGGTTGATCGTCTCGAACGCCTTCCGCCCGGGCCGCAACCGCTCCGGCGCCAGATGCCGGGCTGCAAGGGCTGCAAAAGCATCGGCATAGGGCGCAGGGTCCGTCCCCGGAAAGGACGAACAACCGAAGAGCAGCGCCACCCGCTCGGCATCCACCCGGCGCGTCAACGCCGCCCAAGCAAGGCGGAGCGCATCCGGATCACGCCCCCCCGCCGCCATGCAGAACCGGCCAACCTCCAGAAACGGGCCGGAAATTTCGCGAAATGCGGAAAGATCGTAGAATTGTCCGGTATAGGTCCGGCCCAGTTCCGCCCCGTCCGACAAAAGCTGAAGGCGGCAGGTGCCAACCAGATCACCGCCTGCCGCCGTCTCGATCAGCAGGTGGTCGCATTGCGCGTCGAACGCATCGGCATCCAGCCCCGCCGTCCCGCGAAAGGCATGATGCCGCAGACGTTGCGCCGCCCGCAGATCCGCCGTCCCTTCCGCCCATCGGACGCGATAGCGCCCCTTGCTGAATTCCATGCCCACACCGCTTGCCGCTTGGCTGACCGAAGCGCAAAGCCTAGATATGAAGCGGGGACAAGAGCCGGGGCAAGGCCCCGCAACAGCCGCAAGGAAGGATCAGTCTGATGGACAAGGTGGTGAAATCCGATGCCGAATGGCGGTCGCAGCTTTCGGACCTCGCCTATCGCGTAACGCGCAAACACGCCACGGAACGCGCCTTCACGCATGACAATTTCCCCAAGGCGCCCGGCACCTATCGCTGCATCTGCTGCGATGCCCCTCTGTTCTCGGCGCGCAACAAATTCGACAGCGGCACGGGCTGGCCCAGCTTCTGGCAGCCCATCGACCCTGAAATGGTCGGGGAACAAGAGGATCGGACCCTCTGGATGCGGCGGACAGAGGTTCATTGCAACCGCTGCGACGCCCATCTCGGCCATGTCTTCCCGGACGGCCCCCCACCGACCGGACTGCGCTACTGCATCAACGGCGTGGCGCTGACCTTCGATCCCGAGGAGTAAGCTTCTGATACCGGGCCGCGCAGGCGGCCCGTATCAATCTCCGGTGATCACGCCCGGCGCAATGCGGCCAAAGCTGCCCAGAAGCTGCTGGATCAGGCTAAGCCCCTTCACGCTCGATTCCGTCACGCGGCGCGACAGGGGCACGACTTTCCCACGCTCCAGCCCGAATCGTTCGATGTTCTGGACGGTGCCGTTCTCGCTGAAGGTGATCGAAACGACCTGACGGTCGATCTCACGCGGCTCGAAGGCGCCGCGATATTCCCACCGGCTTTGCACATAGAACCAGCCGACATCGTTCAAGAGGCCCGAGGCCGACGGACGTCCCACCTTCTCGGTCACCGTCTCGCGCGTATCCACGCCGACCTCCACCAGTGCCAGATCGGCATCGGTCGGAACATAGCCGTGGTTGCGATAGAGCGTGGAGCAGGCGGCCACCGCAACAAGGACCAGACCCACCATCCCGGCCCGCAGGATGCGGGCGGCACCCGAAAGGGCCGTCATCTTGCCGTAGAACCCCATTCCGTTCCCACCCTGCCTCTGCCCTGCCCGTCTTGTCTCGCACGGGCGCAGCACATATGGCATACACCATATCCTGCGCGGCTGCTTTCCTTCGGCTTACAGAAGGATCGGCCGCACTTCAAGAATGCAAACAGCCGAGCCGGGATCGCAACCGCGACCGCACAGCCGAATCCGCCAGCCCCGATCCCTGCCCCTGCCCCGGATGACCCATCATGACCGCCGCTCCCACTGACCAACCGCAGTTCAGCCATCCCTTGCGCAGCGCCACGCTTTCGTCGCGCAAACCCACCCGTTTCGACCTGCGCCCCGATCAGAGCACGCGGCGCGCGATGGCCGAACAGCTTGGCCTGCTGGACCTTCCGGCCTTCCGATTCACCGGCGAGATCCGGCCCGAAGGCCGGCATGATTTCCTCCTCGAAGGCAACCTGACCGCCGAAGCCGTTCAGCCCTGCGCCGTGACCCTTGCTCCGGTCCTGTCCCGGATCGCCGAGGCCGTCCGGCGCCGCTATCTTGCCGACTGGCAGGAACCGGAAGGCGACGAGGTGGAGATGCCGGAAGACGACACTCAGGAGGCGCTGCCCGAGGTGATCGACCTCGCGCTTGTTGCGATGGAGGCCCTGGAACTTGCCCTGCCGCTCTACCCGCGCGCCGAAGGTGCGGAACTGGGCGAGGCGGTCTTCGCCGCCCCCGGGACAGCCCCGCTGCGCGATGACGACCTGCGCCCCTTCGCCGGACTTGCCGCCCTGAAAGCGCGGCTCGACGGTTCGCAGGACGGTTGAAACCGCTCTGCACCGCACTGCAACAAAGGGGCTTGCGCGCGCAGGAATTCCGGCTATGTTCCGCGCCTCATCAGATGGCAGGTACCGGCTCGCGCGGAATGTGGGCAAACCGCTGTCCGCAATAGGAAAATCAGGGGCCTGTCCCCGCTACCCGAGGTTGAGACATGGCTGTCCCTCAGAACCGAGTCACCCGTTCGCGCCGCAACATGCGTCGCGCCCATGACGCTCTCGTCGCTGGCAATCCGCAGGAATGCTCCAACTGTGGCGAGCTGAAGCGTCCGCATCACGTGTGCAGCGCCTGCGGTCACTATGACGCGCGCGAAGTCGTGGCGACGGCGAAAGAGATCGACCTGGACGAGGACGCGGCGTAAGCCGCATCCAAGACGCCCTGCCCGATGGCCAACGGAGCACAAGATCCGGCAACCGACGGCGCGAAGCGTATCGTCATTTCCGTTGACGCCATGGGCGGAGACAGGGGACCGGCAGCCGTGGTTGCCGGTCTTGCCTTGTCGATACGGGAATTGCCTGATGCCGATTTCCTGCTGCACGGCAATGAGGAAGAGCTGGCCCGCCTGGTTGCTCAGGAAGCGGGACTTGCCGGTCGCGTGACGCTCTGTCATGCGGATCGTGTCGTGACCATGCAGGACAAGCCCAGCCAGGTGATGCGCCATGGTGAGGGCACATCCATGTGGTCCTGCATCGAAAGCGTGAAGCAAGGCGCTGCAACTGCGGCCGTTTCTTGCGGCAATACCGGGGCGCTGATGGCGCTGTCGATGATCCGCCTGCGCCGCCTGCCCGGCATCAACCGACCTGCCATCGCCAGCCTCTGGCCGTCGCGCAATCCCGGCGGCTTCAACGTCATGCTCGACATGGGCGCAGACGTGAAGGCCGAGGCGAATGATCTGCTGCAATTTGCGATGATGGGCGCCTCCTATGCCCGCAACGGCCTGCGCCTTGCCAGACCGCGGGTCGGCCTGCTGAATGTCGGCACCGAAGAGCACAAGGGGCGCGCCGAACTGAAAGAGGCGCATGAACTCGTCGCCCAATCGGCCGAAGCAGGCGGGTTTGACTATGTCGGTTTCGTCGAAGGCAGTGATATTCCCTCCGATCGCGTGGATGTCATCGTGACCGATGGCTTCACCGGCAATGTCGCGCTCAAGACGGGCGAAGGCACGGCCAAGCTGATCTCGGATTTCCTGCGCGAGGAATTCAATGCCTCGGTCTTTTCGCGCCTTGCCGCGCTCTTCGCGCTGTCCACACTGCGGCGCCTCCAGAAGCGGATGGACCCGCGCCGGGCGAATGGCGGCGTGTTCCTCGGCCTGAATGGAACCGTCATCAAGTCCCATGGCTCGGCGGATGCAACAGGTGTGGCGGCGGCGATCCGGCTGGCGCATCAACTGGCGGCCGCAGGCTTTCAGGAGCGGCTGGCGGCACGGGTTGCCTCTGCCATGCGTCCGAGGCAGGATGGCACCGATGGAGCGACCCCGTCCGAGACGGCCGTGGGGACGGGAGGCGGGACCAAGGAATGACGATACGCGCCGTCGTAAGGGGCGTTGGGCACTATCTCCCCGAAAGGGTTGTCCCCAATGCAGAATTCGAGTCGATCATCGAAACCAGCGATGAATGGATTCGCACCCGTTCCGGGATTGAGCGGCGCCATGTCGCCGCGGAAGGGCAAACCACGTCCGACCTCGGCCTTCGGGCGGCACGGGCGGCGCTTGACGATGCAGGGGTCACGGCGGAAGAGATCGACGCCATCATCGTTGCCACATCAACGGCCGATCTGACCTTTCCGTCTGTGGCCACGATGATTCAGGCCGGTCTCGGACGGACGGGCGGTTTCGCCTTTGACGTGCAGGCTGTCTGCGCGGGCTTCGTCTATGCCCTGACCACGGCCAATGCGCTGATCCTTGCCGGTCAGGCGCGGCGGGTTCTGGTGATCGGGGCCGAAACATTCTCGCGGCTGATGGATTGGACGGACCGGTCCACCTGCGTCCTTTTCGGGGATGGCGCCGGGGCGCTTGTGCTGGAGGCGCAGGAAGGCGACGGCACCTCGCAGGATCGCGGCATTCTCTCTACCGACCTGAATTCGGACGGACGCTTCAAGGACATCCTTTATGTCGATGGCGGGGTATCGACGGGAACGACCGGCCATCTGCGGATGGAAGGCAAGGAAGTGTTTCGCCATGCCGTTGAAAAACTTGCAGAAACCGCCCATGCCGCCCTCGAGAAGATCGGCCTGACCGGCGGCGATGTCGATTGGATCGTGCCCCATCAGGCCAATATCCGTATCATCGAGGCGACCGCCAAGCGGATGCAGGTGCCGATGGATCGTGTCGTCGTGACGGTGCAGGATCATGGCAATACCTCCGCGGCCTCCATCCCCCTCGCCCTGTCGGTGGGCAAGCAGCGGGGCCAGATCAAGACCGGTGACCTTGTGGTGACAGAGGCAATCGGCGGCGGGCTGGCCTGGGGTGCGGTGGTGTTGCGCTGGTGACGCCGCAGCCGTGCATCAAATGCACGCCGCAAGTGGTTGATATTGACTCGTTTCTCCAAACGGCTCACTCTCGCGTGAAATCCCGGGGGGGCCTTGACATGAGTGAGAAGACCTTGACGCGCATGGATCTGTCCGAAGCGGTGTTCCGCGAGGTGGGTCTGTCCCGCAACGAAAGCGCATTGCTGGTGGAAAGCGTACTCCAGCACATGTCCGACGCGCTGGTCGAGGGGGAGACGGTCAAGATATCGTCCTTCGGCACGTTCTCGGTGCGCAGCAAATCGGCCCGTGTCGGCCGCAATCCCAAGACCGGCGACGAGGTTCCGATCAGCCCGCGCCGTGTGCTGACCTTCCGCCCCTCGCATCTCATGAAAGACCGCGTGGCCGCCGGATCGAAGCGGTAAGGGGCCATCGCCGATGGAGAAATCGCCAGAGGCGTTCAGAACCATCAGCGAAGTGGCCGACCTGCTGGATACACCGGCCCATGTCCTGCGGTTCTGGGAAAGCCGGTTTCCGCAGATCCGCCCGGTCAAGCGTGCGGGCGGACGACGCTATTACCGCCCGGGGGATGTGGCCTTGCTGGCCGGGATCAAGAAACTGCTCCATGACGATGGGCTGACCATCCGCGGGGTGCAGAAAATCCTTAGGGAACAGGGTATCCGGCATGTGTCGAGCCTGACAGCGCCGTTTCCCGATCCGGTCCCCGGCGCCATTGACCTGGCGGTTTCGGATGCAGATCCAGGCGAGGCGGAGCAGTTCCTGCTTTCGGCGCTTATGCCCCCTGACGGTCCCAAGGAAACGGCGCAGATCATCCCGCTCGATCAGGCCTATGCACGGCAGGAGGCGCAACGTGGGCTGGTTGCCAGTGCCACCGATGGTGACGGTGCCGGCATAGCGGGATCGGACGGGGCCGAGGACGGCCTGCAAGAATTGGAAATGACCGAGACCGCGCCGGAGGCGCCCTTCATCGAAGCCGAAGAGGAAGCAGAGGACAACGATCCCTTGCCTCTTTTCGGTTTTTCCCAGGGCGGGCCAGATGGCGTTTCGGGGGAAGAGACGGCCGCCGATACGGCAAGTCCCCCGCAAGGCGAGCCGTCAGATGGCAAGGCGGCCATCGAATCGCTGCCGCCTGTTTCTGGCGACGACAGTGCCGTCGAACCGCCTGAACCGGTGACTTCTGCGGAAGACACCGCCAACGCGGCCGAGGCTGCGGAAGCGGAATTTCCCACGGTGGCCAGCCTGTTGCGCCGCAGCAGGGCCAGGCGCCTCGCTCCACATCGCGCCGAGCTTGAACGCCTGCGCGACCGCCTTGCCGACCTGCGGGATCGCGTCGCAGAGGCCTCTCGCCGCCGCATCCGGTGATCGTCACGGGATGCGCTTTCCTGCTTGCCCCTGCCCGGAATATCGGTATGTATCCCGCCTGTCGGGCCGTGGCGCAGCCTGGTTAGCGCGTCCGTCTGGGGGGCGGAAGGTCGCGAGTTCGAATCTCGCCGGCCCGACCAAAACCGAAACCGCCCGCCTGCCGCAAGGCAGCGCGGGCGGTTTCGTTTCCAGCTTCGTGAACGAGGGTCTAGGATGACTGCCATCGGTGTGCTTCCCTCGCAGACGCTGCGCCAGCTCATAGCCAAGGGTCAAATCACCGCCACCGCCCCGATCACCGAGGCGCAGGTGCAACCGGCCAGCCTAGACCTGCGGCTGGGCACCATAGCCTATCGCGTGCGCGCCTCCTTCCTTGCCGGACAAGGCCGGAGCGTGGCCTCACGCCTGGCCGAGTTCGAGATGCACCGGGTTGACCTGTCGCAGGGGGCGGTGCTGGAAAAGGGCTGTGTCTATGTCATCCCCCTTATGGAGTCCCTGAACCTGCCGGGCGACCTGACGGCGGTGGCGAATGCAAAAAGCTCCACCGGGCGGCTGGATCTTCTGACCAGAACGATCACCGATGGCGGAACGGAGTTCGATCGTATCGCGCCGGGGTATCACGGGCCGCTCTATGCTGAAGTCTGCCCCCGCAGCTTTTCCGTGCTGGTGCGTCCCGGCATGCGGCTGAACCAGATCCGGTTCCGGCACGGTCAGGCCGTGCTGGACGATGAAGCGTTGGCGGCGCTGCACATGGCGGAACCACTCGTTTCGGGCGAGGCGGTGATTGCGGGTGGCCTTGGCTTTTCCGTGGATCTCAAACCGGAGACCGGCGATCTGCTGGGCTATCGTGCCAAGCCGCATACCGGGGTGATCGACCTTGACCGCATCGGTTACTACCCGGCCCGCGATTTCTGGGAAGAGGTACGGAGTTCCGACGGCCGTATCATTCTTGATCCCGGGGCCTTCTACATCCTGGTCAGCCAGGAGGCCGTGACGATTCCGCCGGATTACGCGGCTGAAATGGCCCCCTATCTGGCGATGGTGGGCGAGTTCAGAGTCCATTACGCCGGCTTCTTCGATCCCGGCTTTGGCCATGCCCTTGCAGGAGGAACCGGATCGCGCGGGGTGCTGGAAGTGCGCTGCCACGAGGCGCCCTTCGTTCTGGAACATGGGCAGGTGGTCGGTCGGCTGGTCTATGAACGCATGACGGAACGGCCTGACACGCTCTACGGTCAGGCGATCAAGTCCAACTATCAGGGGCAGGGGCTGAAACTGGCCAAGCAGTTCCGGTAGGCGCTAGCGCCAGAAGCGCCGTCCGACACGCATGATTTCCTTCAGACGTTTCTGCGTTTCCGCGGATTTGGCGTGGTGGCGGCGTTCGGCATCGGTCATCTGGCCCTTGGCTTTCGGGGCGCCGCCGATCCGGTCCAACCCGTGTTTCATGGCCATGCCAAGCGCCTGCCGCAGCAGCCTGCCGCCCATACCTTGAAGAAGTCTGTTCCAGTCCATCGCAATCGTCCTTCCACTAATCCTCGAACAGTTCGCTCTGTCCGACAGTCGCCTCTTCCTCGTCATCGCTACGTGCCAGACTGCCGGGAAGCGGGCGGTTGTCCAGAAGACCGGCCGCCCGCAACTCCTTGAGCCCCGGCAGATCGCGCGCCGACTCCAGACCGAAGTGATCTAGGAACTGTTCGGTCACAACAAAAGTGACCGGACGGCCCGGGGTCATCCTTCTGCGGCCCAGACGTATCCATTCGAGTTCCAGAAGCTGGTCCACCGTCCCGCGCGACACGGCGACCCCCCGGATTTCCTCGATCTCGGCCCGGGTGACGGGCTGGTGATAGGCGATGATGGCGAGGGTTTCGATCGCGGCGCGCGACAGTTTTCGCTGCTCGACCGTCTCCTTCTGCATCAGATGGCCAAGGTCGGGCGCAGTGCGGAAGGCATGGGCATCGCCCACCCGGACCAGTTGCACCCCCCTGCCCTCATAGCGTTTCCGCAGATAGACCAGCGCCTCGGCCGGATCGCAGCCATGGGGCAGACGTTTCTCCAGTTCGGCAACGGTGACCGGTTCGGCCGAGGCGAAGAGAATGGCTTCGACCATCCGTTCCTGTTCCGCCATGGGCGGCGCTTCGAAAAGGCTGCGCTCCACGGGTTCCAAAGGATCGTTCATGGCTCTTTCCGCCGAAGCTGGATGGGGGCGAAGGTTTCGCCCTGCCGCAACTCGACTTGCCCGCGTTTCGCCAATTCGAGCACAGCCGCGAAATGGGCGGCGGTGGAGGAGCGGCGACGCATCGGGTTGCCGTCCCAGCCTTCCGGCAGGAAGGAGGTCAATTCGGCCCAATCCCCGGCATAGCCGATCAGGCCGCGCATCCGATCCAAGGCCTGTTCCATGGTGAAGACGTGGTCGCGGTCCATCACGAAGGGGCGGAATTCATCCTTGGTGCGGATGCGGGCATAGGCGCGCATCAGATCGAGCAGCGTCGCCGAATAGGTCACCTTGCGGTTCAGCGAGACATCTTCAGGCAGGCCGCGTGCAAAGAAGTCGCGACCCAGTTGGTCACGCGCCATGAGGCGGGCAGCGACATCGCGCATCGCCTCAAGCCGTTCCAGTTGAAAGGCCAGATGCGCGGCGAGTTCTTCGGCAGTCGGGCCATCCTCCCCCGGTTCGGGGGGAAGGAGAAGACGGGATTTCAGGAAGGCGAGCCAGGCCGCCATGACCAGATAGTCTGCCGCGAGTTCGATCCGCAGCGAATGCGCCTTGTTGATGAAGCCAAGATACTGGTCTGCGAGTTGCAGGATGGAGATGCGGCGCAGATCCACCTTCTGGGTGCGCGACAAGGTCAGGAGCAGGTCCAGCGGGCCTTCATAGCCATCGACATCGACGATCAGCGCCTCGGCCGCCAGACGTTCGGCGGTGGGCAGACGTTCCACGGAGGTCCAGTCATCATCAGACATGCGTGCTTCCCCGAAGGATCGCAGCAAGGTCATCTTCCAGCGCAGCGATGTCAACGGGATCGGGGGATCGGCGCAAGGCGAGGGCGGCGGCCGCCCTGCCCCGGCTGGCGGTATCCAGGGTTCCGGCAACCGCGGCGACAGCCTCCATCTCGGCCAGATCGCCCTTGCAATGAAGGGCGATGTCGCAGCCGGCCGCCCGGGCGGCGGCGGCCCGGCTGGCCAGCGTGCCGGACAGGGCCTGCATGTTGAGATCATCTGTCATCAGGAGCCCGCCAAAACCGATGCGATTGCGGATTACGTCGATCATCGCGGGAGACTGGGTTGCCGGCCGATCGGGGTCGAAGGCGGCGAAGACGACATGGGCCGTCATGGCAAGCGGCATGTCGCGCAAGGCGCGGAAGGGTGCGAAATCGGTGCGGTCGAGGGTTTCGGCAGAGGCCGTCACAGTGGGCAAGTCGTGATGGGTGTCGGCGGTGGAGCGACCATGGCCTGGCATGTGCTTCATCACCGGCAGGACGCCGCCCGCAAGATGCGCCTCGGCAACGGCGCGGGCGATGGCGGCGACCTCAGCCGGATCACTGCCATAGCAGCGATTGCGCAGGAAGGGATGGGTGTTCTCGGAGGCCAGATCGCAGCAGGGGGCGCAGTTCGCGTCAATTCCCACGGCGCGCAGTTCGTGGGCGATGATCCGCGACCGGATCGCCATGCCGCGCGCAGCCTGAGCGGCGCTTTGCGCCACCTGATCCAGCGGGGGCAACCATTCGCGCCAATGCGGGGCGCGCAGACGCTGCACGCGCCCGCCTTCCTGATCGACAAGGATCGGCGCGTCATGGCCGGTGGCGGCACGCAGATCATCGGTCAGGCGACGAACCTGATCGGGTGTTTCGACGTTGCGGGCGAAAAGGATGAAACCGAAGGGATCGGCCTCGCGGAAGAAGGCCGCCTCGTCCCGTGTCAGGACCGGACCGGAACAGCCGAAGATGGCGGCCCCCTGACCGAAACTCATCCGCGCTGCTCGACCGGGATGCAAGAGGCGTTCTGTGCCAGCATTTCGGTGCAGAAACCGCGCGCCTCCGTTTCATCCGCGAAACCATGGGCCCGCAAGCGGAAGAAGGTGCGTCCACCGCTTTCGGCCGCCTGCACGACAAGCGCCTTGCCCAGGAACAGCGGCCCGAACTGGTTGCCCAGCTTCACCCATTCGGCCCGCGCCTCGTCTGCCGTGTCAAAGGCGCCAAGCTGCACGAGCCGCGTTCCCTCGGGAATGGCGGCGGGGTCGATCTCTGCCGAAGGTGCTCCAGAGCTGGCCGCGCCGGCCAGCGAAACGGGTTCAATCGTCGCCTCCTGTCCCGGAACGGCCGGGCGAGGACGGGGGCGGAGCTGGCCCGAGGCGGTGGTTTCTGGCGTGGCGGAAACTTGTTCGGGCACGGGTTCGGCCAGCGCCTCGGCCAGGGCCTGCGCCACGGCATCGGGATCGGGGCCAAGATTGGCCTCGTCTTCGGGCATGGCCGACGCGACGGGGGCCAAGGCCGGATTGGGCGCCACAGCCGCGGCGGAAACGGGAAGGACCGACGTCTCGTCCGCCTGCGGCATCGCCCCGGCAAGGGCCATGCCCGGTGCATCCTCCTGGCTGAGTTCGACGGGGCGCGGGGCCAGCACGAGCCGATCCGGCGGCGGCGCGGCGGTGCCGAGAGCGGCAACGGTGTTTACCGAAAGTCCCTGATGATCGGCAACTTCGCCACCCGGATCTTCCGGCGCGATGCGCATCGGCCCTTCCATCGCACGCACGACAGGAACGCCGTTCACGTCGCGCACGGCAAGGCGGTACCCCCAATAGGCCATGCCAATGACCAGAGCCACCGAACAGACCGCCCCCGCGATATGGACATAGCGCGCCATGCGGCCCGACCGGGCGACAGGGTCCGCCCAGCCTTGATCGTTGCCGGCATCGTAATCGTCGTAATCAACGTCCGCCATCTGGTGCCTCGTGCCGGATGCGATACATGCCGCATCCGCGTTCTTTGCCTGCTCGAACCGGCGGGACGCTGTTGATCAGCGCATTTCCTCGACCGGAGTGACGCCCAAGATAGCAAGACCGCTGCAAATGACAACGGAAACGCTGCGGGCAAGGGCGATTTTCGCCTGCGAGACGGCGGGATTGCCGTCCTGGAGGAAGCGAAGGGAAGTGTCGTCATTGCCCCGGTTCCACAACCCGTGGAATTCGGAGGCCAGTTCATAGAGGTAGAAGGCCACGCGATGCGGTTCGTTGTTGCGCGCCGCAATCTCCACCAGTCGCGGCCATTCGGCGATCTTCTTGGCCATGGCGAGTTCCGCCTCATGCGTCAGGATCGACAGGTCGGCGGCCTGAAGCGTGGCGTCGGACACGTCCAGCCCCGCCTCGCGCGCCTTGCGCAGGACGGAGTTCACGCGGGCATTGGCGTATTGTACGTAGAAGACAGGGTTGTCCTTGGACTGTTCCAGCACCTTGTCGAAATCGAAGTCGAGCGCCGCGTCGTTCTTGCGGGTCAGCATGACGAAGCGGGTCACGTCGGCCCCGGCCTGTTCGACCACGTCGCGCAGGGTGACGAAAGTCCCTGCCCGTTTCGACATCTTGAAGGGTTCGCCGTTCTTGTAGAGCTTCACGAGCTGGATCAGCTTGATATCCAGCGGCACGCGGCCGTTCGACAGGGCGGAGACAGCGGCCTTCATGCGTTTGACATAGCCGCTGTGATCGGCGCCGAAAATGTCGATCAACTGGTCAAAGCCGCGACGGACCTTGTTGTAATGATAGGCGATGTCGGGGGCGAAATAGGTCCATGACCCGTCCGACTTCTGCACCGGGCGGTCCACATCGTCGCCATGGGCGGTGGAGCGGAACAGGGTCTGGACGCGGGGTTCCCAATCCTCGGGCTCCTTGCCCTTCGGGGGTTCCAGCGTGCCTTCGTAGATCAGGCCCATGCTGCGGAGGGTGTCAATCGCCGCCTCGATCTCGCCCGTGCCGTAGAGCGCCTTTTCCGAGGAATAGACATCCATCTCGACGCCCAAGACCTTGAGATCGTTGCGAATCTCGGCCATCATCATTTCGGTGGCGAAATCGCGGACGTCTTTCAGCCAGACGGATTCCGGCTGGTCCAGCAGGGTCGCGCCGTATTTGGCCTTGAGTGCCTCACCCACCGGGATGAGATAGTCGCCGGGGTAAAGGCCTTCGGCGATGGCGGGTTCAAGACCATGCGCCTCGCGGTAGCGTTCATAGGCGGAACGGGCCAGCACATCGACCTGCGCGCCGCCGTCGTTGATGTAATATTCCCGCGTCACATCCCAGCCAGCGAAGGACAGAAGGCGCGCGAGCGCATCGCCGAAGACCGCGCCGCGGGTATGGCCCACATGCATCGGGCCGGTCGGGTTGGCGGAGACGAATTCGACATTGACCTTCAGCCCCTGCCCGAGGGTGGAGCGGCCATAGTCGATCCCCTGCCCCAGCGTGGCGCGGATGAGGCCGTGCCAGAGCGCGGGATCAAGACGGAGGTTCAGAAAGCCCGGGCCGGCCACATCTGCGCCCGCGATGCGGGGATCGGCCATCAGGCGGGCGGCCAGCGCCTCGGCGATCGCGCGGGGCTGCATGTTGGCGGGCTTGGCCAGCACCATTGCGGCATTGGTGGCCATGTCGCCATGCGCCGCGTCGCGCGGCGGTTCCACCGCGACGGCGGTGTAGTCCAGTCCCTGCGGCAGCACGCCTTCGGCGGCAAGATCGGCAAGGGACGCGATGACGAGGTCCCGGATATCCGAGAAGAGGTTCATTTGATCACATTCCTGTCTGGTTGCCTTCGGCAATGCCAGAGGCGACCAGACAGGTCAAGGCGGCCGGATCAGGCGGGGCTGTCGGAGCCCGGCTTTTCCGGTGCAGCGGGCGCGGAGGGCGGCGTGCGGTGCCGCATGTGATGCGCCTCGCGCGCGCCGAAATGGCCAGCGAGGATCGCGCCGACCAGCCACCAGAGTTCATCCGGCATCCGGTCGAGACTGGCCATGCCGCGATCGAAGAGGTCGGGCCGGATCAGCGCAAGGAACAGGAGCGCCACGGTGCCAGAGACAAGAACCCGGCGCGGCAGGCGGTTGGCCGCGTCGATCAGCCGGTCATAGCGGCCCTGCGCCAGAGACGGTGCAGGCTGCGCCAGAAGACGCCGCAGGCGGCGTGCGAAGGTGGCGGTTTTCGAAAGGATGGTGTCCGGCATGAGGGTCCCCGTGATGATGGGGACCAGCCTCGCGCGAAAGGGTTAACGGGCGCGGTAAGGAGCGCGCGGTCAACTGTCCGGCTGGTTCGGATCGACATAGACGCCCTGTTCCTTCAGGGCATCCACCACCTCGGCCGGCATGTAGGTTTCATCGTGTTTGGCAAGGATTTCCGTGGCCTGGAAAGTGCCGTCCACCATGCTGCCGGTGCCGACCATCCCCTGCCCTTCGGCAAAGAGGTCGGGCAGGATGCCGGTATAGGCCACGGGAATGGACTGGTTCATGTCGGTCACGCGGAAGGTGACGGTTTCGCCCTGCCCGCGGATGATGGAGCCTTCCTCGACCAGCCCGCCGATGCGGAACACCTCTCCCTGTGCGGGGGGTTCTTCGACGACCTGGGTCGGGGAGCGGAAGAAGTTGATGCCGTCGCGCATGGCATAGCCGACCAGCGCCGTCGCACCGATCAGGGCGACCGTCGCAAGCGCGATGATCTGGATACGCCGTTGTTTCTTTAGCCCTTTCAGACCGGCCATGATCCCTCCTACGGGAAGACGGGGGCGAGCATCAGCCCTTGGGTTTCGGGCAGGCCCAGCATGATGTTTGCGTTCTGGATGGCCTGACCGGAAGAGCCCTTGGTCAGGTTGTCCAGCACGGCGATGACCATTGTCCGACCGGGGATGCGGTCGCCGGTCACGCCGATATGGCAGAAGTTGGAACCTACGATATCGCGTGTCGAGGGGAGTGCGCCAAAGGGTAGCACTTTCAGGAAAGGTTCGGAGTCATAGGCGCTTGCGAGGGTTTGGTGAACCAGTTTCGGATCGCCCTTGACATAGACGGTGGCGAGGATGCCCCGGTTCATCGGCAGCAGGTGCGGAGTGAACTGGACATGGACGGGGCGGCCCGCCAAGGCGCTGAATTCCTGATCGAATTCGCCAAGGTGCCGGTGCTTGCCGCCCGCCGAATAGCTGTGGGTGCCGCCCGAGAGCTCGGCATGGAGGAGGTTTTCCTTCAAGGACCGCCCTGCCCCGCTGACCCCTGCCTTCAGGTCGATCAGGATATCGTCAAGGTCGATGCAACCCTTTGAAATCAGGGGCCGAAGGGCATATTGCCCGGTGGCGGCATTGCAGCCGGTTCCGGCGACGAGACGGGCCTTGGCGATGGCTTCGCGGTAGAATTCGGTGAGGCCGTAAACAGCTTCCTTTTGTAGGTCGAGGGCGGTGTGGGGCTGGCCGTACCATTTTTCATATTCCGCAGGGTCGCGCAGGCGGAAATCGGCGGAGAGGTCCACGATCCTGAGGGTGCGGGGGAGTGCGGCCACAACCTGTTGGGTGGTGGCATGGGGCAAGGCGCAGAAGCAAAGGTCGACGCCGGAAAAGTCGATCTCGTCGATCTTTTGCAGCCTGGGAAGGGTCAGGTGGCGCAGGAAGGGGAACACGTCCGCCATCGCCATGCCGGCCTTGCGGTCGGCAGAAAGCGCCGCGATTTCAAGGCCTTCATGCGTGGCGATCAGGCGGACGAGTTCCGCGCCCGTATAGCCCGATGCCCCGAGAATTGCGACTTTCGCGGCCATGGCGACCCCCTTTCCAGATGCCGCGTTGATGCGGCAGGCCGGGGCCGGTGGCAAGGGGTTTTTGGCTGCAACGGTTGTGCCGCATGTTGTGCCGCTTTCTGTGCAGCAAACTGTGGCCACACAGCGAACGGGGGTGGGGAAGTTCCGAAAGCGTCTGGAGGGCCGGAGCGGCGGGGAGACCCCCGCCCTACAGGCCGAGCTGTGGGCGGTGTTGGGGCGGTTTGTGTACGGGTCGGGGTGGGGGTCGGTGCGTGCGAGCACGCACCCTACGCGGCCTCGAATTCGATCTTCCGGCGCAGGAACTGCGTGGCCTTGTTCGACACCGCCTTCGGGTCGCCCGTCGTCAGGAACTTCGACTCCGTCCCCGTTCCCAGAAACTCCGGCCGCCGGGTGAGGTAGTCGGCCAGGGACTCGGCCACGAGATTGGCCTGGGAATAGACCTTGACCCCCTGCCCCAGCGCCTCCTGGAACACTTTTTCCATCAGCGGGTAATGGGTGCAGCCGAGGATCGCGGCTTCGGGCGCAGGCATGCGGCGCTTGAGTGCCTCGACATGGGAGCGGACCAGCGCCTCGGCCAAGATCTCGTCGCCCTGTTCGATGGCATCGACAACGCCGCCGCAGGGCTGCGCCTCGACATCAACGCCGATGGCGCGGAAGGCCAGTTCGCGCTGGAAGGCGCGGGAGGCGACGGTGGCGGGGGTGGCGAAGAGGGCGACATGCTTCACCGCCACTTCGCGCGGCGGGGAATTGTCGCCCCATTGGCGTTCGGTCAGCGCCTCGATCAGGGGGACGAAGACGCCCAGCACGCGCTTGTCGGCGGGGACCCAGGTTTCCTGCATCCGTTTCAGCGCGGCGGCAGAGGCGGTGTTGCAGGCGAGGATGACGAGGTCGCAGCCTTCGGCCCAGAGCCGTTCGGTGGCGGCGCAGGTGAGGTTGAAGATGTCATCGGCGGTGCGCACGCCATAGGGGGCGTGGGCATTGTCGCCCAGATAGACGAAGGGCACCTCGGGCAGGCGGCGCGCGACGGCATCGAGCACTGTGAGGCCGCCGAGACCCGAATCGAAGATGCCGACTGCCATCACCGCCTCCTTCCCCGGCCTGCTGCCGGGTCCTGCCCTGTCTTGCGGCAGCATAGGCGGGTTGGTCGGGGGGGGAAAGGCCATTGCCTGCCGCCGATCCGGGCCTGTGCGGCAGGTTGTTGCGTGGAGGCCGAGAATCGCAGCCATGCATCCTTTACATGGCAGTTATACTTCTTATGTGGGGGCTCCCGTGGTAGCGTGCCCGGAAGTTTACGGTGATTGACATGATGGACTGGGACAAGCTGCGGATTTTCCATGCGGTGGCCGATCGCGGCAGCCTGACCCATGCAGGGGATGTGCTGCATCTGAGCCAATCGGCGGTGAGCCGGCAAATCCGCGCGCTGGAGGAAAGCCTGAATGTGACGCTGTTCCACCGCCATGCGCGGGGCCTGATCCTGACGGAACAGGGCGAACTTCTTTATGACGCCACCACGCAGATGGTGAAGCGGCTGGAGGCGACGGCGGCGCGGATCCGCGACAGCGAGGATGAGGTCTTTGGCGAGTTGCGGGTGACGACGACGGTGGGTTTCGGCACGCTGTGGCTGGCCCCGCGACTGACGGCGCTGTATCAGAAATATCCGGTGCTGAAGATCGACCTGATGCTGGAAGAGCGGGTGCTTGATCTGCCGATGCGCGAGGCGGATGTGGCGATCCGGATGAAGGAGCCGTCGCAGGCCGATCTGATCCGCAAGCGTCTGATGCAGATCCGGATGCGGCTTTATGCGACGCCGGAGTATCTGGCGCAGAACGGCACGCCGGAAAGCATGGCGGATTTCCATTCCCATCGCCTGATCTGCCAGCATCCCGGCACGGCGCAGGTGGCGGCCGGGGCCGTGCTGGTGCAGCAGTTGATGAGCAACGACATTCCTTCCACCCTGACGGTGAACAATTACTTCGGGGTGTTGCAGGGGGTGCTGAACCATATCGGAATCGGGGTTCTGCCGGATTACATCACCGAGGATTTCCCCTTCCTCGTCCGCGTGCTGCCGGATACGGAAAGCGCCGAGGTTCCCGTCTTCCTCGCCTATCCCGAAGAGTTGCGCCATTCCAAGCGGGTGGCGGCCTTCCGCGAATTCGTGAGCGAGGAAATCTTCAAGTACCGCAAGCGCGAACAGGGCTGAGGCGGAGCGGCGACGCGGGCGGCGGGGGCCGGGAAGGAAACGTTTCCATGCCTTGCGCAGAAAGCCATGCACGGCCTGCATAGCGGCCATGATGCAGTCGCGGCATCCCTGCCCTTGCGCATGACAGAACACCACCCTAAATCCAGTGGCGAGGCGGTGATCGAGAGTTTCTCTTGCCGCTTCATACCTCCCTGTTGGACTTGGGCCGAGCTTCTGCTCGGCCTTTTTTTTGGTTTTCGCGCAAACAGGATCAGTCTGCCTGCGGATGCGGCAGTGCAGCACGGGCTTTGCCGAGGAATGCAGCATCTGCTGGAGAGGTGGTGAGCGCGAGCGCGCGGTCATAGGCCGCATGTGAGTCGCGGATACGCCCCGCCCGGGCGAGCAGGGCGCCATGGGCGGCGTGGAAGGGCTGATAGTCCTGAAGCAGGGCGGCAAGGTCGGACAGTTCGGCAAGCGCCGAGGGGAGATGGCCAGTTTCGGCTAGGGCAACGGCGCGGTTCAGACGGATGACCGGGGTCGGTTCGAAATCCATCAGGCGGGTGTAGAGGGCGGCGATCTGCGGCCAGTCGGGCGCGGGGTCTGCCATCTGGCAGGCGGCGATGGCGGCCTTGATCTGATAGGGGCCGGGGGCGCGGCGGGACAGTGCCATGTCGAGAAGGCGGTGCCCCTCGGCGATGCTGTCCGGGTTCCAGAGGCGGCGGTCCTGCGCGGCGGGGGGAAGGCTTGCGCCATCGGGGCCGATGCGCGCGGCCCGGCGGGCATCGGTGAAGAGCATGAGCGCGAGAGCGCCTTCGATTTCCGCCTCGTCGGGGCGGAGGGCGGCGAGGAGCCGGGCGAGGAAGATCGCCTCGGCGCAGAGGTCGCGGGGTTCGCTCGGGCCTGCGGCATAGCCGGTGGTGAAGATGAGGTAGAGGGTGGCCAGCACGGTATCGAGCCGGGCGGGCCAGTCCTCTGGGCCGGGGATGGAAAAGGGGATGCGGGCGGCGCCGATCTTGGCCTTGGCACGGGAAAGGCGCTGGCCCATCGTCGGTTCGGTGTCGAGGAAGGCGCGGGCGATTTCGGGCGTGGTCAGACCGCAGACCACGCGCAGGGTGAGGGCAGTGCGGGATTTCGGGTCGAGCGCCGGGTGGCAGCAGGCGAAGATCAGGCGGAGGCGGTCGTCGGGGATGTCGGGGCGGTCGTCCAGTGCGGCTTCGTCAGTGGCGAGGATGGCCATGGCCTGCGCGTGGCGGCGGGAGGTGCCATCGCGGCGGATGCCGTCGATCGCCTTGCGGTAGGCAGCGCGCAGGAGCCATGCATCCGGGCGCGCGGGGATGCCGCGCGACCAGTGGATCAGGGCGGAGGCGGCGGCCTCTTGCAGCGCGTCTTCGGCGCGCTGGACATCGCCCAGGCGGCTGGCAAGGGCCGCGACGAGGCGGCCCCTGTCGGTGCGCAGGCACAGGTCGAGCGCCTGTTCGGAGGTCATCAATACTCCATCACGGGGCGCACCTCGACTGTGCCGAGACGGGCGACCGGTATTTCGGCGGCATAGGCGAGCGCCGCGTCGAGGTCGGGCGCGTCGATCAGATAGAAGCCGCCCAGATGTTCGCGGGTTTCGGCGAAGGGGCCGTCCATCGTTTCGCGCTTGCCGTTGCGCAGGCGCAGGGAGGTGGCGGTTTCGACGGGTTGCAAGCCGTCGCCGGCGAGGAAGGTGGCGATGCCCTTGGTGCGTTCTCCCACGGTGAAGAATTCCTGGATGTAGGCGTCGAATTCCGGCGTGCCGGGGGTGGGTTCCTTGGCGGGGTCCGCGTAAAGGAGGAGCATGTATTTCATGGCGTGTCGCTTTCCTGTCTGTCAGGTGGCGGGCGGGATTGCCGGACCATCCTAAGCCAAGGACGCGGGCGTGGCGCAGATTTCGACATGTGGTTTCGCGCGGCCTGCAAATTTCCTGCGGAGGGTGGCTTGCCCTGCCCTTCCCCCTTCCCCTTTGCGCCCGTTTCGCCTAGACGCGCGGGCAAGCACCAGACCCGAAGGATGCCGCCATGACTGAACCCGCCCTGACGCCCGACCTGATCGCCAGCCACGGGCTGAAGCCGGACGAGTATCAGCGGATATTGGAGATCATCGGGCGGGAGCCGACCTTTACGGAACTGGGCATCTTCAGCGCGATGTGGAACGAGCATTGTTCCTACAAGTCGTCGAAGAAATGGCTGCGCACGCTGCCGACCACAGGGCCGCAGGTGATCTGCGGTCCGGGGGAAAATGCGGGGGTGGTGGATATCGGCGACGGGCAGGCCGTGATCTTCAAGATGGAGAGCCACAACCACCCGTCCTATATCGAACCCCATCAGGGCGCGGCGACGGGCGTGGGGGGCATCCTGCGCGACGTCTTTACCATGGGCGCGCGGCCCATCGCGGCGATGAATGCGCTGTCTTTCGGGGAGCCGTCACATCCGAAGACCAGCCACCTTGTGAAGGGGGTGGTCGAGGGGATCGGGGCCTATGGCAATGCCTTTGGCGTGCCGACGGTGGGCGGCGAGGTCCGGTTCCACCGCGCCTATAACGGCAACTGTCTGGTGAATGCCTTTGCCGCAGGCTTGGCGGATGCGGACAAGATTTTCTACTCCGCCGCCTCGGGCGTAGGAATGCCGGTGGTCTATCTCGGCGCGAAAACCGGGCGCGATGGCGTGGGCGGGGCGACCATGGCCAGCGCCGAATTCGACGAAACGATCGAGGAGAAGCGGCCCACGGTGCAGGTGGGCGACCCCTTCACCGAGAAGCGTCTGCTGGAGGCCTGTCTGGAGCTGATGGCTTCGGGTGCGGTGATTTCCATTCAGGATATGGGGGCGGCGGGCCTGACCTGTTCGGCGGTGGAGATGGGCGACAAGGGCGGCCTTGGCATCCGGCTGCAACTGGACAATGTGCCCCAGCGCGAGACGGGCATGACGGCCTATGAGATGATGCTGTCGGAATCCCAGGAACGGATGCTGATGGTGCTGAAGCCCGAGAAAGAGGCCGAGGCGCGGGCGATCTTCGTGAAATGGGACCTCGATTTCGCCATCGTGGGCGAGACGATCCCCGAGGATCGGTTCCTGATCCTGCATGGGAACGAGATCAAGGCGGACCTGCCCTTGTCGAAACTGTCCTCCAGCGCGCCGGAATATGACCGGCCCTGGGTGGAGACGCCCAAGGCTGCGCCTCTGGGTGACATTCCTGTGATTGCGCCGCTGGCGGGGCTGCGGGCGCTGATCGGCAGCCCGACCTATGCCCACAAGGCGTGGGTCTGGGAACAGTATGACAGCCAGGTGGGCGCCGATACGGTGGTGACGCCGGGCCTGCCTGCGGGCGTGGTGCGGGTGCATGGGACGGGCAAGGCGCTGGCCTTCACGTCGGACGTGACGCCGCGCTATGTGAAGGCCAACCCGGTGGAGGGCGGCAAGCAGGCGGTTGCCGAGGCGTACCGCAACCTGACGGCGGTGGGGGCGCGGCCCCTTGCCACGACGGATAACCTGAACTTCGGCAACCCGGAAAAGCCCGAGATCATGGGGCAGTTCGTGGGCGCGATCAAAGGGATCGGCGCGGCGGTGGCGGCGCTGGACATGCCCATCGTGTCGGGCAACGTGTCGCTTTACAACGAGACGGACGGGCGGGCGATCCTGCCTACGCCGACGATCGGGGCCGTGGGAATTCTGTCCTCGCTCGACGAGGTGATCCACGGCAAGCCGGTGGCGGGCGATGCGGCGGTGCTGATCGGGGCGCCGGGCGCGCATCTGGGGCAATCGGCGGTGCTGGCCGAGATGTTCGGGATCGAGGCGGGGGATGCGCCTGCCGTCGATCTGGCAGCGGAAAAGCGGCATGGGGAATTCGTACGGGCCAACCGCGCGCTGATCCGGGCTTGCACCGACCTTGGCGATGGCGGGCTGGCGCTGGCGGCCTTTGAGATGGCGGAAGGGGCCTGCCTTGGCGTGACGCTGGACAGCGGCGAGGCCGGGTTCCTGTTCGGCGAGGATCAGGCGCGCTATCTGGTGGCCACCGACAAGGCCGAGGCGCTGATCGCGGCGGGCAAGGCGGCGGGGGTTCCCGTGGCTGTTGTGGGTCGTTTCGGCGGGGACAAGGTCGCCTTCGGGGGCGATGCGGCGCCGGTGGCGGAATTGTCGGTTCTGTATCGGTCCGCCTTTGCCAAGGCGGTTGCCTGATGCTTCGGCAGGCGACCGATGGGGAAATCCCGGCGGTCACCGCGCTTATCGCGGCGCATCCCCTGTCGCTTTTGCGGCAATCCGAAGACTGGCTGCGCGAGGTTGCGGCCGCCGAGGCGAAGGGTGTGCTGATCTGGGATCGGGGTGGCATCGACGGGGTGGCGGTGCTGGAATGGGCCTATCCGGGGGTGGTCTATCTGATCAACCTCGGCCTGGCGGTGCCGGGGCGCGGCGAGGGGAAGGCCCTGATCGCAGCGGTGCAGGATCACGTCTTCGGCGGGCTTGGGGCGCATCGGATGTTCTGTGACATCGCTTTTGACAATGGGGCGGCCCTGTCGGCCTTCCGCAAGGCGGGATTCACGCAGGAGGGAACGATGCGCGAATGCTGGAAGCGGGGGGAAACCTGGGTGGATTGCCATGCCTTCGGGATGCTGGCGCGGGAATGGCGGGCGCGCGGATGAGCCTGCGCCCTGCCCTGCCCGCGGATTTCGCCTTCATCCGGTCGCTGGCGCAGCGGCCCGACTATGGCATCTACATCACGGATGAGGATGAGGCGCGGCTGGCGGTCTATGCCAGCGATCCTGCCTTTCGGCTGCTGATCTGGGATGTGGACGGGGTGCGGGCAGGGTTCGCCTTGTTTGCGGAAGTGGGGGAGCCATCGGGGGCGGTGGAGTTGCGGCGGCTGGCGCTGGATCTGGCAGGTGGCGGGATGGGCCTCGCTTTCGTGCGGGCGCTGACGGATTACGGATTTTCCGTGCTGGGGGCAAAGCGGGTCTGGCTGGATGCGAGCAGCGAGAATCTGCGGGCGCAGAAGATCTATGAGCGGGCGGGTTACCGGCTTGAGGGACGGCTGCGCGAGCATTGGTGGCGGCCGATGCTGGGGCGGACTGTGGACCTTATGCTTTACGGGATGCTGCGCGCGGAATGGGAGGCCTTGCCGCCCCCTGCCCCACTTGCGGCCCCTGCCCCTTAGGCATACATCTTCGGTCAGGAATACCGGGGAGCCAGCATGATCACCGCACGCGACATCGAGAATCTGATCCGGGAAAGCTTTCCCCATGCGACGATCACGGTGCAGGGCGATGACGGGCAGCATTTCGCGGCGGAAGTGATCGACGCGAGCTTCAAGGGCATGAACCGGGTGCAGCAGCAGCGGGCGGTCTATGCCGCGCTGAAGGGAAAGATGGATGGCGCGCATGGGGAACTCCATGCGCTGGCGCTGACGACGAAGGCGCCGGAGTGAGAGGATAAGGGAATGAGCGCTGAGGCACAGATCCGCGAGACGATCGAGAAGAATGACGTGGTGCTGTTCATGAAGGGCACCAAGATGATGCCGCAATGCGGGTTTTCCTCCCGCGTGGCAGGCGTGTTGAACTACATGGGCGTGAGTTTCGCCGATGTGAACGTGCTGGCCGATCCGGATATCCGTCAGGGCATCAAGGATTTCAGCGACTGGCCGACGATCCCGCAGCTTTACGTGAAGGGCGAATTCGTGGGCGGCTGCGATATCGTGACGGAGATGACGCTGTCGGGCGAGCTGGACGCGCTGTTTGAGGCGAAAGGTGTGGCCTTCGACAAGGATGCCGCGAACAAGATCCGCGAGGCGAATGCCTGAGAGGGCGTGATGCGCGCAAGGAAAGGCCCGCCAATGGCGGGCCTTTTGCTGTTTCAGGAACCCGTGAGCATCAGGTCAAATGCACGAATGATCCTGTCACGTTCGTGCGAAAAACTGGCAACAAAACTACCGAGTTCGGCCACAGTTAAGGTGGCAAGGACATGCGGGGCGAGGCGTAGTCGGATATCGCCAGCTGTAAGGACAGGGGATAAAGCCGAAAGCGCCGGGACCGCTGCCCCTTCGGGAATGGCCAAGCAAACGGCGCGGGTGTTCAGATCATCAAGCAGGTCAGATTGCAGGACGATGACGTAATCCCCTTCCGCCATTCGATAGAGGTCGAACTGATCTGCCATCAGAACTTACGATAGCGCGCGAGAGGCACGCCGTTCTCTTCAATCCACTTGTTATAGGCCGCGATGTCGGCGGCGTTGTCCTCTTTCCAGCGGCGGCCGCGTTCGGCGCGGACCTGTGCGAGGATGCCTTCCTCGGCGGCGCGGGAGATGTTGATGCCCAAGGCGCGCGCCTCATCCAGAAGGGCGGCGTCGAGGGTCATGGACGTGGCGCGGCGGGTGGCGGGCATGGCGGACTCCTGCGGTTGGCGAGAGTATACCGCAAAACATACCGCAGATGAAGCGGTATGAACCGTCATCGAGAGCTTGCAGTTGTCAGGCGGTGCCGCGCGCCTCGTCCACCCGCTGGGCCAGCGCCTCGGCCTGGGCGGCGATCTCGGCCAGGGTTTCGGTGACCTGCGGCGGGATGACCGGCACTTCGACCCGGTTCTCGGGCCGGGATTCGAGATCGGCAATCCGGGCCTTGAGGGCGCGTATCTCATCCTCGACGGCGGCGGTCTTGTCGGCGAGCATGAGACCCGCCATCAGCAGCATCTTCGCCTCGGGCAGGCGGCCCATCTGGGCGACGAGGGGCTGGGCTTCGGCATCCAGCATGGCGGCGGCGGCGCGCAGGAAATGTTCTTCGCCGTCCTGACAGGCGACGGGGAAGGACCGGCCGCCGATGGTGACATGGAGTTCAGGCATCGGCACGCTCTTCGGTGATGAGGGGGGTCAGTTCGGAGAGGATTTCATCCATCTCGGCGACTTCGGACAGGCGGGAGACGCGCATCGCCTCGATCTCGGCCATCATGGCGCGGTTGATCTGTTCGGGATCGGCGAGGTTGGCCACCTGGGCGCGGCGCAGGCCGCGCAGATTTTCGCGCAACTGGACCACGGTCTTGCGCATGCGCTGCATCTCGAGCCCCTGCACGTCGAGCTGGGCGGTCATCTTGTCGATCCGGGCGTAAAGCGCGGCGACATCCGTGGGCAGGTCAGCGATGGTGGGCGGCGCATCTTCAAGCTCCGAGATGCGCTGGCGCAGGCTGGCGGAAAGCGCACGTTCCGCGGCGAGATCGGCCTCGAGCGCGGCAATGCGGGTTTCGGTTTCGGAATCGGTGCCGTCCTCTGTCGCGGGTGCGGCGGCGGGGCGCATCGACAATGCCTCTACCCCGTCACCGATGCGTTGCAGCGCGGCGGCGATGCGGCGTTCCAGCTCGGCCAAATCCTGCATGGGGTGCCTTTCTGTCCTGCGATACGTTTCTTCTGGTTCTGCGTCCTGTCGGCCCGGTGCGGGAGCGGCAGGCACGAATCGCCCCGTCCCGACCTAAGCGCCAGTTTAGCGCAAGAATAAGGCGCAACTCACGCCTTTGCACCCAAGGGCTTGCGGGGATTGCTTGATCTTGCCCGAGATGCGCCCTAGAGCGGGGCCGAAAACCGCAACTTACGACAGGACCCTGGCCTTGGACATTCAGACGCTCCGCGCCCGCCACCCGGATCACTGGAAACGCGCCTGCGCGATCCGCACCCTGACGCTCGATGCGGTGGCGGCCGCGAATTCGGGCCATTCGGGGATGCCGATGGGCATGGCCGATGTGGCGACCGTCCTCTTCGAGAAGCATCTGAATTTCGATCCCGCCGCGCCGCGCTGGCCGAACCGCGACCGGTTCATCCTGTCGGCGGGCCATGGGTCGATGCTGATCTATTCGCTGCTCTACCTGACCGGCTATGCCGACATGACGCTGGATCAGATCAAGAATTTCCGTCAATGGGGCGCGATCACCGCAGGGCACCCGGAATTCGGCCATGTCGCGGGGGTGGAGACGACGACCGGGCCTCTGGGTCAGGGCATCGCCAATGCCGTGGGCTTTGCCATCGCCGAAGAGAACCTGCGCGCCCGCTGGGGGACGAAGATCGTCGATCACCATACCTATGTGATCGCGGGCGACGGCTGTCTGATGGAAGGCGTGAGCCAGGAGGCCATCGCCCTGGCGGGCAAGCAGCAATTGAGCCGCCTGATCGTGCTGTGGGATGACAATGGCATCACCATCGACGGCAAGGTGTCGATTGCCGATGTGACGGATCAGAAGGCGCGCTTTGCGGCCTCGGGGTGGAACGTGCTGTCCTGCGACGGGCACGACCCGGAGGATATCGACCGCGCGCTGACGGCCGCCAAGGCATCGGACAAGCCCACGATGATCGCCTGCAAGACGCATATCGCGCTGGGCCATGCGGCGCAGGACACCTCCAAGGGCCATGGCGCGCTGACGGATGCGGCGCAGATGGCGGCGGCGAAGGCGGGCTACGGCTGGGAGCACGGGCCCTTCGAGATTCCGGCCGATATCAAGAAGGCCTGGGAAGCCAAGGGCGCGCGTGGGGCGAAGGCCCATGCGGAATGGAAGGCACGGCTTGCGGCCCTTTCGGCGGCCAAGCAGGCGGAATTTGCGCGCATCTTCGCGGGCGAGGCCCCGGCGAAGCTGGCCTCGGTCATCCGTGGCGTGAAGAAGGCGGCGGTCGAGACGATGCCGAAACTGGCGACGCGGGCGGCATCCGAAAAGGTGCTGGCGGCGGTCAATCCAGTGATGACGGAAACCATCGGGGGGTCGGCGGACCTTACGGGATCGAACAACACCAAGACCGCCGATCTGGGCGTGTTCACGCCCGAGGACCGCAAGGGCCGTTACGTCTATTACGGCATCCGCGAACATGGCATGGCGGCGGCGATGAACGGCATGGCGCTGCATGGCGGCGTGCGGCCCTATGGCGGGACGTTCATGTGCTTTACCGACTATGCCCGCCCCTCGATGCGCCTGTCGGCGCTGATGGGGCTGCCGGTCGTCTATGTGATGACGCATGACAGCATCGGACTGGGCGAAGACGGGCCGACCCACCAGCCGGTCGAACATCTGGCGATCAGCCGGGCGACGCCCAACACGCTGGTCATCCGTCCGGCGGATATGGTCGAGACGGCGGAAGCCTGGGAAGTGGCGCTGACGCAGACCTGCCGGCCTTCGGTTCTGGCCTTGAGCCGTCAGAACCTGCCTGCGGTGCGGAAGGCCCATGTGAACCAGAACCTTGTCGCCAAGGGCGCCTATGTTCTGGAAGAGGCGACGGGCAAGCGGCAGGTGATCCTGATCGCCACCGGGTCGGAGGTGGAGATCGCGCTGAAGGCGCGGGCCGCGCTGGAGGCCGAGGGGATCGGCACGCGGGTCGTTTCCATGCCGTCGATGGAACTGTTTGCCGCACAGGACGAAGCCTATCGCAAGCGCGTGCTGCCGGGTGGCCCGGTGCGCGTGGCGATCGAGGCGGGCGTGCGTCAGGGTTGGGACCGCTGGCTCTTGGGCGAGCGCGGGAAAGAGACGAAGGCCGGGTTCGTGGGCATGTCGTCCTTCGGCGCATCCGCCCCGATGGAGCGGCTTTACAAGGAATTCGGCATCACGGCGGAAAATGCCGTGGCGGTGGCGAAGTCCCTGCTCTGATCAAAAATCTTCGAAGATTTTTGCAAGTTTCTTCGAAGAAATTTGGGCCGCGCCTAGTGCGCGGCCTTCTTCTTTCCGGTAACGGCGGCGATGGCGGGGCCGATGAGGCGGGTCGCAACCGGGATCAGCGCCACGCCGAGGATCAGGCCGAAGATGCCGTCGAAGAAGGCGGTGACGAGCCAGGAAACGAAGCCCTGCGCCGTAGCAAGCGCCGTGGCCGCGGCATCGGCGAGGTGATGGATCGTCTCATAGGGCCAGGGCCAGAGATGCGTCACCTCCAGCCCATGGGTCACGATATTGCCGCCGACCCAGAGCATCGCGGCGGTGCCAATGAGCGACAGCGCGGCCATCAGCTTTGGCATCCCCCGCACCAGCCCGCGCCCGAGCGCGCGCCCTGCCCCGGTCCGGCCCGTGGCGGCCATGTGGAGACCCACATCATCCATCTTCACGATCAGCGCGACCGCGCCATAGACGGCCACGGTGATGAGGATGCCGACCACGGCCAGCGTAATGGCCTGCATCGCGAAGCTTGGGCTTTCGATGGTGGCGAGCGCGATGGTCATGATTTCGGCCGACAGGATGAAGTCGGTCTTGATGGCACCGGCGACCTTTTCCTCTTCCAGATGGGCGGGATCGGCGGTGTCGAAATCCTCGGCCACTTCGGCATCGGCATGGGGGGCGAAGGCGTGGAGCACCTTTTCCGCGCCTTCGAAGCAGAGATAGGCACCGCCCAGCATCAGAAGCGGGGTGATGGCGACGGGAAGGAAATGGTCAAGCGCGAGGAGCGCGGGCAGAAGGAAGATCAGCTTGTTCCGCATCGACCCCACCGCGATGCGCCAGATGATGGGCAATTCGCGGTCGGCCGAAAAGCCGTGAACATATTTGGGTGTGACGGCGGCATCGTCGATCACCACGCCTGCGGCCTTGGTCCCCGCCTTGGCGGCGGCTGCGGCGATGTCATCGACGGAGGCGGCGGCGACCTTGGCGATGGCGGCCACGTCGTCAAGCAAGGCGAGCAGACCACTCATGCAAATCTTCCCTTGTTCCCATGGGATCTACCTAACGCGGCGGGCGGGATTTGGCAAAGCCTGAGGGATGTTAGCGCAAACCTTCGATGTTTGCGTTAACACATTGAAATCATGTCGGAAACGGGCTTTCCCCCCGCCCCGCGCTTCGCTATGGCCGGGGTATCGGCAGGGAGTCTTTGGCAGGGAGCGGCAGACATGACCATCACCATCGGGATCAACGGGTTCGGGCGGATCGGGCGCTGCACGCTGGCCCATATCGCGGAAAGCAACCGCAACGACGTGCAGGTGGTGGCGATCAATGCCACCGGACCGATCGAGACCAATGCGCATCTTCTGAAATACGACTCGGTCCACGGGCGGTTTCCGGGCACGGTGAAGGTGAAGGACAACATGCTGGACCTGGGCCGCGGGCCGATCCGGGTGATGAGCAGCTACAACCCGGAGGAGCTGGATTGGGAGGGGGTGGATGTCGTCCTGGAATGCACCGGCAAGTTCAATGACCGTGACAAGGCGGCAGTGCATCTGGGGCGCGGGGCAAAGCGGGTGCTGGTGTCGGCCCCGGCCAAGCGGGCGGACAAGACGGTGGTTTACGGCGTCAACCACCGCGCGCTGACGGCAGAGCATCTGGTCGTGTCGAACGGGTCCTGCACGACGAATTGCCTTGCCCCGCTGGCCAAGGTTCTGAATGACGCGATCGGGATCGAGTCGGGCATCATGACGACGATCCATTCCTATACCGGCGATCAGCCGACGCTGGACCGGCGGCACAAGGACCTCTATCGCGCCCGCGCCGCCGCGATGGCGATGATCCCCACGAGCACGGGCGCGGCCAAGGCCCTTGGCGAGGTGCTGCCGGAACTTGCGGGGCGGCTGGATGGCAGTGCGATCCGCGTGCCGACCCCGAATGTCAGTGCGGTGGACCTGACCTTTGTCGCGGGCAAGACGGTGACCGCGCAGGATGTGAACGACATCGTGCGCGAGGCGGCGGCGGGGTATATGGGCATGGTGCTGGCCTATGATCCGGAACCCAAGGTTTCCATCGACTTCAACCATACGCCACAATCGTCTATCTTCGCCCCGGACCAGACCAAGGTCGTCGGCGGGCGCACGGTGCGCGTGCTGGCCTGGTATGACAACGAGTGGGGCTTCTCCTGCCGGATGGCCGATGTGGCCGGGGTGATGGGGCGGCTCCTCCACTGATGGAGGGGTCGTGACCGACCGTATCGCGCTTTACCTCGGCCTGGCCCTTGTCGGGCTGATCGTGCTGGACCTTGCTGTCACGGGCGGGGACGAGATACTGTTCGTGCTGAGAAAAATCTTCGTCTTCATCGAATTCTTGGCATTCTGGCGCTGAGCGCGCGCGAGTCGGGTTGAATTTCCGCCCGTTCTGCGGATGTTAGCGCTATCGGAGCGGCGGATTCGCCGCGTCCATCCAATTGGAGGAATTGCCATGACCGTCAAAGTTGCCATCAACGGATTCGGCCGGATCGGGCGCAACGTGCTGCGCGGGATCATCGAGTCGGGCCGCACCGATATCGAGGTCGTGGCGATCAACGATCTGGGACCGGTGGAAACCAATGCCCATCTGCTGCGCTTTGATTCCGTCCATGGCCGATTTCCGGCGCAAGTAACGACGGGCGAGGACTGGATCGACGTCGGGCGCGGGCCGATGAAGGTGACCGCGATCAAGAACCCGGCCGATCTGCCCTGGGGCCATGTGGACATCGTGATGGAATGCACCGGCATCTTCACCAGCAAGGAGAAGTGCCTGGCCCATCTGGAGAACGGATCGAAGCGGGTGCTGATTTCCGCCCCCGGCGACGGGGCAGACAAGACCATCGTCTATGGCGTGAACCACCACACGCTGACCAAGGAGGATGTGGTCGTTTCCAACGCCTCTTGCACCACCAACTGCCTGTCGCCGGTGGCGAAGGTCCTGAATGAGGTGGTGGGGATCGAGAAGGGGATGATGACCACCATCCATTCCTATACCGGCGATCAGCCGACGCTGGATACGATGCACAAGGACCTGTATCGCGCCCGTGCGGCGGCCCTGTCGATGATCCCGACGTCGACCGGGGCGGCAAAGGCGGTGGGGCTGGTGCTGCCGGAACTGAAGGGCAAGATGGATGGCTTCGCGATCCGCGTGCCGACGCCGAATGTTTCGGTCGTGGACCTGAAGTTCATCGCCAAGCGTGCGACGACCGTGGAAGAGATCAATGCCGCGATCAAGGCCGCGGCGGATGGGCCGATGAAAGGCATCCTCGGCTATACCGAGTTCAAGAATGTTTCTTCCGACTTCAACCATGATCCGCATTCGTCGGTCTTCCACATGGATCAGACCAAGGTGATGGATGGGACCTTCGTTTCCATCCTGTCCTGGTATGACAATGAATGGGGATTCTCGAACCGGATGGCGGATACCGCCGTCGCCATGGGCAAGCTGATCTGATTTCAGACAGGTTTCAGGATTGTTGCAGGCCGGTCATGCTCTGTGACCGGCCTTCGCTTTTGTTACCGCCGGGGCGGGCTATCTTGGTTTCATGGAGCTGATTGTCGTCATCGCGATTCTGAGCGGGCTGTTTCTGGCCATCGCTCTGGCGGAGCCGCTTGCCGCGCGGCTGCGGCTGCCTGTGCCGGTGATCCTTGTGGGCCTTGGCATGGCCATCGGGGCCGGGGCGGCGTGGTTCTGGCGCACCGAAATGACCGATGCGCTGAACCCCGTGGCGCTGGCGATCCTGAGCCTGCCGATTTCTTCGGAGGTCTTCATCTATGTGCTGCTGCCGATCCTGCTGTTTCAGGTGTCGCTGACACTGAACCTGCGGCGGCTGATGGATGACTGGGTTCCGGTCCTGTCGCTGGCGGTGATCGCGGTGATCGTGGCAACGGTGGTGATTGCGGCGGCGCTGATGCCGTTTTCGAGCCTGCCCTTGCTGGCCTGCCTGCTGCTGGGGTCCATCGTTTCGACGACCGATCCATCGGCGGTGGTCAGCATCTTCCGGGCGACCCCTGCCCCGCAGCGTCTGGCGCGGATCGTGGAGGGGGAGAGCCTGCTGAACGACGCGGCGGCCATCGCGCTGTTTTCGGTGTTCCTGTCTGCGCTGGCGATGCGGGAGACGGAACCTTCGGCGCTGAGCGTGATGGCGCAACTGCCCTGGGTGATCTTTGCTGGCGCGGTGGTCGGCTGGTTCCTTGCGCGGGTGGCGATGTGGGTGATGGCGGCGATGAACCCCTGGCCGCTGGCGCAACTGTCGGTGAGCTTCGCCCTGCCCTTCGCCACCTTCCTGATCGTCGATCAGGTTCTGGCAGCGTCGGGCGTGGTCGCGGCGGTGGTGGCGGGGATGACGGTGAATTTCCTCGCACCAGGACGGCTGGCCCCGCCGGCGCTGGCCTTCCTGCGTGAGGCCTGGAACCTGCTGGCCTATTGGGCGGGCGGGTTGATCTTCGTGCTGGCGGCGCTGCTGGTGCCTTCGGCGCTGGAACAGGCCGTGGCGCAGGATTTCCTGCTGGTCGGCGTGGTGGTGGTGGCGGCCTTTGCGGCGCGGGCGGTGATCCTCTGGGGGCTTTTGCCACTGCTGTCGCTGGCGCGGCTGTCGCCGAAGGTGGAAGGGCCCTATCGCATTGCCATCCTCTGGGGCGGCTTGCGCGGGGCGGTCACGCTGGCGCTGGCGCTGGCAGTGACGGAGAACCCGGCGATTCCCTTCGAGATCAAGCGGCAGGTCGGCATCGTGGCGACGGGTTTCGCGCTGTTCACGCTGCTGGTGCAGGGCACGACGCTGCGGCTGATGATCGGCTGGCTGGGGCTGGACCGGCTGTCGCCGCTGGACCGGGCGCTGTCGGAGCAGGTGGTGGCGGTGGCCTTGCAGGATGTGCGCGAGACGGTGGCGGAGACGGTGCGGGGCTTCGATCTGACGCCCGCCATCATCCGCGAAGAGGCGGTGCGCTTTGGCGAGAGGCTGAACAAGGCGGTGGAGCAGGCGGATGAGGCGCGCGACATCCTGGACAAGGACCGGGTCACGCTGGGCCTTGTCGCGCTGGCAGGGCATGAGCGCGACCTTGTGCTTTATGCCTTCCGGGACGGGTTCATCTCGGCCCGCACGGCGGAACGGATGCTGGCCGATGCGGACCGCCTGATCGAGGCGACGCGGACGGCGGGGCGGGCCGGGTATCGCGCGCAGGCGCGGCGCGCGTTGCGGCGGGGGCGGATGCTGGGGCTGGCGGAATGGGCGCATAGCCGGTTCCGCTGGCAGGCCGGGTTGCAGAACCTGATCGCGGACCGGTTCGAGTTTCTGGTGGCGGATCAGCAGATGCTGCGCTTTCTGCGGAGCTTTGTGGAAAAGCGCATCCTGCGGATACACGGGCGGCGCGTGGCCGCCCTGCTTCAGGACCTTGTGGGATGGCGCATGGAAGAGGCGGGGCGCGAGCTGGAGGGGCTGCGCATCCAGTTTCCGGGCTATGCCGAAGAGGTGGAGCGGCAGTTGATCCGTCGCCTCGCCCTGCGGCAGGAGGAGGTGGAGTATGACCAGTACACGCAGGATGGGCTGATCGGCCCGGAACTGCGCCTTTCGCTGCAACAGCGCCTGACGGCGGAGCGGGCAAAGCTGGCCACGCGGCCCAAGCTGGACCTGCGGACCCAGCGGATCGACATCCTGCGGGGTTTTGCCCTTTTCGCCGGGCTTGATGAGGCGTCGCTGAAGCAACTCGCCCGCCGCATGAAGGCGGTCTATGCCGCGCCGGGCGATGTGCTGGTGAAGAAGGAGGACCTGCCCGACCGCGTCTGGTTCGTGGCGCGTGGCGCGGTGGAGGCAGAGATAGCCGGGGGGCGGCATCTCCTGGGCCATGGCGAGATGTTCGGGCATCTGTCCGTCTTGCAGAAGCGGCCAAGGCGGGCCACGGTGCGCGCGCTGAGCCATACGATGCTGCTGACCTTGCAGGAGGCGGAGTTCGTCGCGCTGATGGCACAGGTTCCCGATCTGGCTGCGGCGGTGCAGAAGAGCGCCGAGAAACGCGGGGTGATCGTCGATCTGCCGGTGCCATCGGGGCCGAAGGCGGCGCGGCATCTGATGGCGAAGCTGCGCGCTGGCATGCGTCCCGCGGAGTAGCCATGCGCTGAATGCATGACGGCATCCTGCGCTTGGGCGTTGTTGGCGGTAACAATGAGGGCCATCTTCACGGCATGTCGAAGGGATAACCGAGAAGCCCTTGGCAGGTTCGTGAAAGGAACATGAGATGAAACTGATCGAAACGCTGAAGGCCGCTGCCGCCAACCGGGCGCTGTTCAAGCGGACCCGCGACGAGATCGCCCGGCTGCCGCGCGATGTGGCGCTGGACCTTGGGATCTATCCGGAGGATGCGGATCGCATCGCCTGGGCTGCCGTTTACGGCAAGTAAGTTCGACGCCAGACCGGCGCGGAGGGAGGGGGCCTTGCGGCCCCCTTTCGCATGTCAGGCAAAGCGCGCCTTCAAGGCCGCCTCGACCGGAGGTGTCACGAATTTGGACACATCACCGCCGAGGCGGGCGATTTCCTTGACGAGCTTGGACGCGATGGCCTGTCGGCGGGCATCGGCCATCATGAAGACCGTCTCGATGCTGGCATCCAGGGCACGGTTCATCCCCACCATCTGGAATTCATATTCGAAATCCGCCACGGCGCGCAGGCCGCGCACGATGACGCTGGCCCCCACATCGCGGGCGCAGTCGATCAGCAGGTTTTCAAAGGGATGGACGACGATCTCGCCCCCCGTCTTGGCCTGGATGGCGGCGCATTCGGCCTGCACCATCGCCACCCGTTCCTCGAGCGAGAAGAGCGGCCCCTTGTCGCGGTTGATCGCCACGCCGATCACCAGACGATCCACCAGCGCCATCGCGCGCTGGATGATATCGACATGGCCCAGGGTGATGGGGTCGAAGGTGCCCGGATACAGGCCGATGCGCATGGGTCCACTCCCCCTCAGTCGCGGTGGATGCACGCAACATTATTGCGCGGATGAGTGCAAGACCCAAAGCGCCGCGAGGCGGGATGTCAGAAGCCCTTGATCATCCCTTCCAGCGCGTCCTTTTCCATGGCGAGTTCGGTCAGGCGCGCCTTGACCACGTCGCCGATGGAAATGAGGCCGATCATCTGGTTGCCATCCATCACGGGCATATGGCGAAAGCGTCCATCGGTCATCTTTTGCAGCACGTCATCGGCCCGGTCCTCGCGACGGCAACCGACGGTGTTGGCGGTCATGATGCTGTCCACGGTTTCGGCCATGCAGGCGGGGCCGCGGCGGCCAAGTTCGCGCACGATGTCGCGTTCCGAGACGATGCCCGAGACGCGTTTGCCATCGGGCGAGACGATGATCGCCCCGATGCGGCGGGTGGACAGGATTTCGGCGACCTGCGCGACGGATGTTCCCGGCGGCACGGTGACGACGCCGTCATCGGCCTTGGTCTTCAGGATCTGGCTGACAAGCATGGGCTCCTCCCTTCCCTCGTTGTCAGTTTGATGGTGCGCGCGGTTGACCCTTCTGTCAACGGCGGCCTGCGGCCGCCTGCCCCTCCAGCCGTGCCACCTCGCGCCGCAACCCCTGGGCCAGAAGATCGGCAAAGCGGTTCAGCCGCGCCACGCGGCCGTCATCGGCATGGCGGATCAGCCAGAAACTGCGGGTAAGCGCGACCCGATCGGGGATGACCTGCACGAGTTCCGGCGCGGCGGGAAGGGCGAAGTCATGCACCACGCCAACCCCTGCCCCGGCGCGCAGCCAGTTGAGTTGCACCGAAACGGAATTGGAGGCCAGCGCCACGGTGCCCGCGCCGAGTTCGGCGAGGTAATCGAGTTCCTTGTCGTGGATCATGTCGGGGATGTAGCCGACCAGGCGATGATGCCGCAGGTCCTGCGGGGCGGTCAGGGGCGCCGCCTGGGCGAGGTAGTCGGGATGCGCGGCGAGGTGGAGGTGGTAATCGGTCAGCTTCTGCACTGTCAGGCGGCCTGCGGTGGGGCGGCTGACGGCGATGGCGAGATCGGCCTCGCGTTTCGAGAGATTGAAGACACGGGGCAGCGCCACGATCTGCACCTCCAGCCCCGGATTGGCATCGCAGATGGCCGCCAGAACCTGCGGCAGCAGATAGTTGGCGCAGCCATCCGGCGCGCCGATGCGGATCTGGCCCGACAGGCCTTCGGGACCGGAGAGGGCTTCCCTCGCGCCGTCCAGCGCGGTTTCGGCGCGTTCGGCATGGGGCAGAAGGCGGGTGCCCTCTTCCGTCAGGGCATAGCCCTGCGGGGATTTGGCGAAAAGGCGCGCGCCCATCGCCTCTTCCAGCCGGGCAATGCGGCGCCCGACGGTGGCGGCGTCGATCTTCAGCCGCTTGCCCGCGCCCGACAGGCTTTCGCTGCGGGCGACAGCGAGGAAGATGCGGAGGTCGTCCCAGTCCATGCCTTGCCATCCTGCAATTCTGCAAAGCCTCTTTGAGTTCTTTCCGCTGTTTACGGCATTTCCGCAAGGCTATTGTGCCAGCAGCAAATGAGGGAGGGTCCCATGAAAGAGATCGGTCACTGGATCAACGGCAAGCATGTGGCGGGCAAATCGGGCCGCTTTGCCGATGTCTTCAACCCGGCGACGGGTGAGGTGCAGGCCAAGGTGGCGCTTGCAACGAAGGCAGAGCTGGATGCGGCCACGGCGGATGCCGCCAAGGCGCAGGTGAAATGGGGCGCAACCAACCCGCAGCGCCGCGCGCGGGTAATGATGGAATTCGTCCGCCTTCTGAACCGCGACATGGACAAGCTGGCCGAGGCGCTGTCTTCGGAACATGGCAAGACCATTCCGGATGCGAAGGGCGATATCCAGCGCGGGCTGGAGGTGATGGAGTTCTGCATCGGCGCGCCGCATCTCTTGAAGGGCGAATTCACCGATAGCGCGGGTCCGGGGATCGACATGTATTCGATGCGCCAGCCCATCGGCGTGGCGGCGGGGATCACGCCCTTCAACTTTCCGGCCATGATCCCGATGTGGAAGATGGGGCCTGCGCTGGCCTGCGGGAATGCCTTCATCCTGAAACCGTCGGAGCGTGACCCGTCGGTGCCGCTGATGCTGGCCGAGCTGATGCAGGAGGCGGGGCTGCCCGATGGCGTGCTTCAGGTGATCAACGGTGACAAGGAAGCGGTGGATGCGATCCTGGACAGCCCGATCATCGCCGGGATCGGTTTCGTCGGGTCCACCCCCATCGCGGAATACATCTATGGCCGTGGCTGTTCCAACGGCAAGCGCGTGCAGTGCTTTGGCGGTGCCAAGAACCACATGATCATCATGCCGGATGCCGATATGGATCAGGCGGCGGATGCGCTGGTCGGGGCGGGCTATGGTGCGGCGGGCGAACGCTGCATGGCGATCTCGGTCGCGGTGCCGGTGGGCGATGCGACGGCGGATGCGCTGATCGAAAAGCTGATCCCGCGGATCGAGAAGTTGAAGGTCGGCCCCTATACCGCTGGAAACGATGTGGATTACGGCCCCGTGGTGACGGCCGCGGCGAAGGCGAACATCCTGCGCCTGGTCGAAAGCGGCGTGGCGCAGGGGGCGAAGCTGGTCGTCGATGGCCGGAACTTCAAGCTGCAGGGCTATGAGGACGGGTTCTTTGTCGGCCCGCACCTCTTTGACCATGTCACCCGCGACATGGACATCTATCGCAAGGAAATCTTCGGGCCGGTTCTTTCGACCGTCCGCGCCAAGACCTATGAGGAAGCCTTGGCCTATGCGATGGACCATGAATATGGCAACGGGACCGCGATCTTCACCCGCGATGGCGACACGGCGCGCGACTTTGCCGCCCGCGTCAACGTGGGCATGATCGGGATCAACGTGCCGATCCCGGTGCCGCTGGCCTATCACACCTTTGGCGGCTGGAAGAAATCGGCCTTCGGCGATCTGAACCAGCACGGCCCGGATGCGTTCCGCTTCTATACGCGGACCAAGACCATCACCTCGCGCTGGCCTTCGGGGATCAAGGAGGGCGCGGCCTTCAATTTCAAACAGATGGATTGATCTGCCTGTCAGCCTCTGGAAGGGCCGCCCCCTCGGGCGGCCCTTTTGCGTTTTGCCCTTGATTGCCGATGCTGCGGGCTGCTTTCATCAATCTGAAGGCAAGGAGGTGCCATGGACTGGATATCGGACATCGGACCGATCCTGCCGGAGTCACGGGCCGACCTCTCCCTGTTGCAGCGGCGGGGATTGCCGCGCGGGCTTGATCTCTTTGCGCCGGGGGATCGGGCGCAGGGCTTTCCGCTTGTTCTGTCCGGCAGGGTGGAAGTGTTTCTGACCGGCCCCTCGGGGCGCGAGATCCTGCTTTACGCGGTGGAGCGCGGGCAAAGCTGCATCCAGACAACGCTGGGTCTTCTGGGGGACGAGCCTTATTCCGGCACTGCCGCCACGGTGAGCGATGCCGAAGTGGTGACGATCCCGAAACCGCTTTTCCTGAAGCTGATGGATCGCGACCCGGCTTTTCGCGGCTTTGTCCTGCGGTCCTTCGGGCAGCGGATGGCCGATCTGACGCGGCTTCTGGAATCGGTGGCCTTCGGGCGGGTCGAGGCGCGGCTGGCGGGCATATTGCTGGACCTGGCCGAGGCGGGGGTGGTGCGCGCCACGCAATCCGAAATCGCGGCGCGGATCGGATCGGCGCGCGAGGTGGTGTCGCGCAAGCTGGATGCCTTTGCGAAATCGGGCTGGGTGGAGACCGACAGGGGCGAGGTGCATCTGCGCGACCTGCTGGCCCTGCGCCGCGCAGCGGGGCGGTAAGCGGGGCATAAGCCCCGTCTGGACCGGTTGGCGCGGCCCGACGTGACAATATCACAGACAAGATATGCGCGATTCGCTATGTTTCTCCCATGACCCGGAGGAACCGGGCCAAGGACAGAAAGGGAACCATCATGTTCAAGAAAAATGTCGGTGGAATTGACCGTGTGCTGCGGATCGTCGTCGGCCTTGCCCTGCTGGCCGGGTTCTTCCTGAATGCCGATGCGGCCTATCGCTGGGCCTATCTGATCGGGATCGTGCCGCTGGCGACGGGGTTGATGTCGTCCTGCCCGCTCTATTCGATCCTCGGGCTTTCGACCTGCCCGATGAAGAAGGCCTGAGCCTTCTCTGCGATGTGGAAGAGGCGCCGCTCCGAGGGCGGCGCCTCTCTCATTCAGCGGCCACGCGGCGGGGTTTGAGCATGTCGCGCAGATAGCGCCCGGTATGGCTGCGTTCGACCTTGGCCACCTCTTCCGGCGTGCCGGTCGCCACGATCTCGCCCCCGCCATCGCCACCTTCGGGACCGATGTCGATGATCCAGTCGGCGGTCTTGATGACGTCGAGATTGTGCTCGATCACGACAACCGTGTTGCCCTGATCGACAAGCTCGTGCAGCACTTCAAGAAGTTTGCGCACATCCTCGAAATGCAGGCCGGTTGTGGGTTCGTCGAGGATGTAGAGCGTTCGCCCCGTGGCCCGGCGCGACAATTCCTTCGAGAGTTTCACGCGCTGTGCCTCGCCCCCCGACAGGGTCGTGGCCTGCTGGCCGACCTTGATATAGCCAAGCCCCACCTGACAGAGCGCATCCATCTTCTCGCGGATCGCCGGAACGGCCTGGAAGAAGCCTTGGGCATCTTCGCATGTCATATCAAGAACATCCGATATGCTTTTGTTCTTGAACTTTATTTCCAGCGTTTCCCGATTGTAGCGATGGCCCTTGCAGGTTTCGCAGGTGACATAGACATCGGGCAGGAAATGCATCTCGATCTTGATGACGCCGTCACCTTGGCAGGCCTCGCAGCGCCCGCCCTTCACGTTGAAGGAGAAGCGGCCGGGTTGATAGCCGCGCGCCTTGGATTCCGGCAGGCCGGCGAACCAGTCGCGGATAGGGGTGAAGGCCCCCGTGTAAGTGGCCGGATTCGAACGCGGAGTCCGCCCGATGGGCCGCTGGTCGATGTCGATGACCTTGTCGAGATGTTCGAAACCCTTGATCGTCTCGCACGGTGCGGGCGTCTCTCGCGCGCCGTTCAGGCGCATGGCGGCGGTCTTGAACAGCGTCTCGATGGTGAGGGTTGACTTGCCGCCGCCCGACACGCCGGTCACGCAGACGAACTTGCCCAAGGGAAAGTCCACCGTGACGTTCTTGAGGTTGTTGCCCGTGGCCCCGACCACGGTCAGCTTCTTGCCGCTGCCGCTGCGCCGGGTCTTTGGCACCGCAATCTCGCGCTGGCCGGAAAGGTATTGGCCCGTCAAGCTGACCGGGTCGGCGGCCACCTGTTCGGGCGTGCCGTGGCTGACGACGCGGCCGCCATGCACCCCCGCGCCGGGGCCGATGTCGAAGACATAATCCGCCTCGCGGATGGCATCCTCGTCATGTTCCACCACCAGCACCGTGTTGCCCTGATCGCGCAGGTTCTTGAGCGTGGTCAGAAGCCGGTCATTGTCACGCTGGTGCAGGCCGATGGAGGGTTCATCAAGGACATAGAGCACGCCCGTCAGGCCCGATCCGATCTGCGATGCAAGACGGATACGCTGCGACTCTCCGCCCGACAGCGTGCCGGCATTGCGCGACAGGGTCAGATAGTCGAGGCCGACATTGACAAGGAATCCAAGGCGTTCGCGGATTTCCTTGAGGATCGCGCGGGCGATTTCGTTCTTCTGGTTGGTCAGGCTATCCGGCACCGTGCCGATCCAGGCAAAGGCTTCCTTGATCGACATGCGGACCACTTCGCCGATATGAAGCCCCGCGATCTTGACCGCCAGCGCCTCGGGCTTCAGCCGGTAGCCGTGGCAGGTGCCGCAGTTGCGGTTGTTCTGGTAGCGTTCGAATTCCTCGCGCACCCAGGCAGAGTCCGTCTCGCGGTAGCGGCGTTCCATATTGGGGATGACGCCTTCGAAGACGCGGGACACTTCGTAGATGCGGCCGCCTTCGTCATAGCGGAAGCGGATCTCCTCTTCGCCCGAGCCATAAAGGAAGAGCTGCTGCACATGGGCGGGCAGGTCTTTCCATTTCTTCTTCGCGTCGAATTCGTAATGTTTCGCAAGGGCCTGGATGGTTTGCGTGAAGTAGGGGCTTTTCGATTTGGCCCAAGGCGCGAGTGCGCCCTGCATCAGGGTCAGGCCCTGATCGGGCACGACGAGGCGGTCGTCGAAGAACAGTTCGACGCCGAGGCCGTCACAGGCCGGGCAGGCCCCGAAGGGCGCGTTGAAGGAGAAAAGCCGCGTTTCGATTTCGGGGATGGTGAAGCCAGAGACCGGGCAGGCGAAGTTTTCCGAATAGGTGATGCGTTCGGGGTCGCCCTCGGCGGGCGCGGTTTCAAGGATGGCGATGCCATCGGCAAGGTCCAGCGCAGTGCGGAAACTGTCGGCAAGGCGTGTTTCCAGCCCTTCGCGCACGACGATCCGATCCACCACGACGTCGATGTCGTGGCGGAATTTCTTGTCGAGGGTGGGCGGCTCCTCAAGCTCGTAGAACTGGCCATCCACCTTGACCCGCTGAAAGCCCTGCTTGCGCAGGTCGAGGAATTCCTTCTTGTACTCCCCCTTCCTGTCCCGGACGATCGGGGCCAGCAGATAGGCGCGTGTGCCTTCCGGCATGGCCATGACGGCATCGACCATGTCCTGCACCTGCATCGCCGTGATGGGCAGGCCGGTGGCGGGGCTGTAGGGCGTGCCGACGCGGGCAAAGAGAAGGCGGAGGTAGTCATAAATCTCCGTCACCGTGCCGACGGTGGACCGCGGGTTCTTCGACGTGGTCTTCTGTTCGATGGAGATGGCGGGCGAGAGGCCGGAGATGTGATCCACATCCGGTTTCCCCATCATGTCGAGGAACTGCCGCGCATAGGCCGAGAGGGATTCGACATAGCGGCGCTGCCCTTCGGCATAGATCGTATCGAAGGCCAGCGAGGATTTGCCAGAGCCGGAGAGGCCGGTGATGACCACAAGCTGATCGCGCGGGATGTCGAGATCGACGCCCTTCAGATTATGTTCGCGCGCGCCGCGCACTTCGATGAACTTCTGTTCGGCCATGGCCAGTCTCCCGCACGGATGGGGCAGAGATAGGGCATCGCGGGCGAGTCTCCAATCTTAAAATGTGAACAATGGGTGAACATTCTACCCTGGCGCGCGGCTTTTGCCCGGGTTTTGAGCGGCCCCGCCCTGCCCCCTTTACATATTCAATTTTTACTATATGTAATCCGCCAGAGTTTGCATAGAAAGGGCAAGGCGATGATTACGATCACTTCGGTTCCCGAGGCCGTCGAGCTTGCGCGGCAGGGGCGGCTGACGCTGCTGGATGTGCGCGAGGCGGGAGAGGTGGCCGCCTCCGGCACGGCGAAGGGGGCGGTGCATATTCCGCTGGGTCTTCTGCCGCTGAAGGCCGATCCGCGTTCGCCCGATTACGACAGGCGGCTGGCGGGAAAGCCGGTGGCCGTCTTCTGCGCTGCCGGGGCGCGGGCCGGGCGGGCAGTGGCGCTGCTGGAGCAGTTCGGGCATGAGGCGGTGAATATCGGCGGCTTCGGCGATTGGTGCGGCTGCGGTGGAGAGGTGCAGCGTCACGCCTGACGGGCGCGGCGGCGGGCCTGCAAAGCGTGGACCGCGATCCCCGCAAGGCAGAGTGGCAGGCAGAAGGCGATCAGGCCGGAAGGCCCCATCGCACCTATCATCAGCGCCAGAAGCGGCGTGCCGGTGGTCGTGCCGACATTCCCCAGTTGCGCTACGGCGCCCGAGGCGCGGGCGCGGTCTTCGGGGGCAGGGTTCAGTTGCGGGATGGAGGCGAAGCTGGCCCCTTGCACGATGCCCATCGCGCCGGCCAGCAGAAAGGCGGCGATGAGCGCAAGGTTCCCCTGCCCCCAACCCGCCCAGAGCAGCAGGGTAGCAAGCGCCCCGGCCGCATAGCCTGCCTGAACCATTTGCACCGCCGTCAGATAGCGCAGCCCCCAGACCCCGAGCGTCAGGGAGATGGCAATGGAGAAAAGCGGCATCCCCGCCGCCGCCAGGGCGCGTTGCCCTTCAGGCAGAAGCGGCGGCAGCAGGGTCAGCACGGCCACGTAAAGCGCGGTGTAGAAGACGAAGCCAAGCGCCGGGGCCGCGATGCGTGGCGAGGCATAGATGGCCAGATGCTGCGCGATCAGGCCGCTGCCGAGGGTCAGGCTGGGCGCGGGCGGATCGGAGGGCAGCAAGCCGCGCAGGATGAGAGCCAGCGCCGCCATCCACCCGGCATGGGCAAGGAAGAGCGGCGCGATGCTGCCTTCGGCCAGCAGAGGCGGGCCGATCACGGCGAGAAGCGCGTAGGTGACACCGAAGAAGCTGCTCCACAGCGTCATGGCAAGGCCCTGATGGCGCTGTGACGCGATGCCTGCGATCATCGTGGGGCCAACCACGACGATGGCCAGATGCGACACGCCTTCCAGAACACGCGTCAGGATCAGGGCCGCGTAAGGCAGGGGCAGCGTCTGCAAGACCGAGACGGCCGCACCGAGGGCGAGGGCCGCCACGATGGCACGGCGCGGGCCGATCCGCGCCACCAGAAGCCCCGCAGTCGTGCCGAAGATCAACCCGACGATGCCCACGATGGAAACGATCAACCCGATCCCCGCCGCCCCTTGTTCGGGATAGCGGGCGGCCATCAGATCGAAGGCCACCGACAGCTTGCCGAATTGCGCGGCGGAGCCCAGCCCCGCCAGCCAGAGGGCGAACACCGTCACCACAGCCCGCATCCCCTGCCCCTTCATCTGTTCTCAAATATCCTCGGGGGGAGGGTCGCGCAGCGGCCCGTGGGGGGCAGACAGCCCCCTGCCCCGCCCGGTCCGGGTGCGCCGTCAGAAGTGCAGCGCGCGGCCGTAGGCGTCAAGCACCGCTTCATGCATCATCTCGGACAGGGTCGGATGCGGGAAGACGGTGTTCATCAGATCTTCCTCGGTGGTTTCCAGCGACCGCCCCACGACATAGCCCTGGATCAGCTCCGTCACCTCGGCGCCCACCATATGCGCGCCCAGAAGCTCGCCTGTCTTCGCGTCGAAGATCGTCTTGATCATGCCCTCGGATTCCCCAAGGGCGATGGCCTTGCCATTGCCGATGAAGGGGAAGCGGCCGACCTTGATGTCATATCCCGCCTCTTTCGCCTTGGCTTCGGTCAGGCCGACAGAGGCAACCTGCGGATGGCAATAGGTGCAGCCTGCGATGGAATTGGGCTTGATGGGATGGGGATGGCCGCCCGCGATGAGTTCGGCGACCATCACGCCTTCATGGCTGGCCTTGTGGGCAAGCCAGGGCGCCCCGGCGATGTCGCCGATGGCGTAGAGGCCTTCAACGCCGGTGCGGCAGTATTCGTCAGTGATGACATGGGTGCGGTCGATCTTCACCCCCAGCGCCTCGAGCCCCAGGTTTTCGACATTGCCGACGATGCCCACGGCGGAAATGACCGTGTCGAAGTCATGGGTTTCGATCTTGCCGCCCACCTCGATATGGGCGGTGACGCCGACGCCGGGTTTGCGGTCAAGTTTCTTGACCCCGGCCTTTTCGAGGATCTTCATCCCCTGTTTCACAAATTGCTTTTTCGCGAAGGCGGAAATCTCGGCATCTTCGACGGGAAGGATGCGGTCCATCACCTCTACCACCGTGGTATCGGCGCCCAGCGTGTTGAAAAAGGAGGCGAATTCGATGCCGATGGCCCCGGACCCGATCACCAGAAGCTTTTTCGGCATCCGCTTGGGTTGCAGGGCATGCCTGTAGGTCCAGACCAGATCGCCATCCGCCTCCAGCCCCGGCAATTCGCGGGCGCGGGCGCCGGTGGCGAGGATGATGTTCGGCGCGGTCAGTTCCTCGACCCCTTTGTCAGTCTTGACGCTGACCTTGCCCTTGGCGGTGACAGCGGCCTGCCCCATCACGACCGTGATCTTGTTCTTCTTCATCAGATGGCCGATGCCGGAAGAAAGCTGCTTGGCCACCCCGCGGGACCGGGCGACGACGGCGGGAAGATCATAGCCGATGCCATCCGCCTTCAGTCCGAACTCCTTGGCGCGGTGCATCAGGTGGAACACCTCCGCCGAGCGCAGCAGCGCCTTGGTCGGGATGCAGCCCCAGTTCAGGCAGATGCCGCCCAGATGTTCGCGTTCGACGATCACGACCTTCCGGCCCAGTTGCGCGGCGCGGATCGCGGCGACATAGCCGCCCGGACCGGCACCGATCACGATCACATCATAGGCTGCGGCCATCGCTTTCCTCCCTCAAAGAAATTGGTTTGGCCTTAAACTATTTTCCAAGCCCAAGCAACGAAGGCCGCGCCGGGGGCCTATGCATGGGGCGCATGGCTGGCGCCCTCCTGCATCCGGCGCAGTTCGGCGGCATAGCCACCGGCATCCAGCCAATCCTGTTCTTCCGGCGTACTGAAGCGGCCAAGCGCCACGTTCCGGCCGGGAAAGCGGCCGAAGCGGGCTATGACATATTGATGCGCGCGGGCATGCAGGGCCATTTCCGGATCGGAGGACATGCGTTCCTCCATCAGCGTGACCGCAAGGGATTGGTCGGCAGGGTCTTCGGAATGCTCGAAAGGCATGTAGAAAAATTGCCGGTCAGGTTCCGGCGCGCCTTTGTCCCAGCCCATCTCCAGCGCCCGGCGGGCGGCGGCGAGGGCGCGGGCATCGGTGGCAAAGCTTTTGGCGGTGCCGCGGAACATGTTGCGGGGAAGCTGATCGGTCAGGATCAGATAGGCCAGCGTGCCGACGGTGCCGTCGATCCAGTGATCGAGATGGCCGTCGCGGGCGGCGGTCCAGAGATCCTCGAACCGGTCGCGGCAGGTGCTGTCGATCGCCTCGCCCCCGGCATACCAGCCGTCGGGTCCGATCTCGGTCAGCCAGAAATCAAGGAGTTCGACCGGGTCCGCCATGGGGTTTCCTTCCCTGCTCAAGCGGCGACGTTCGCAGGTAACGAGACTGGGCGCAACCTGCGATCCACTCGCGGTTGATACCTCTGCGCCCGGCGACGCCTGTCCGCCGCAATGGCGAAGGCGCCGATCAGCGGTCCTTGTCGATCACCGCCGTTGCGGCAACCGACGAGGCTGTCGGCACGATGAAGGGCGAAGGTGCGGTGCCTGCCGGTGCGGCGCGGCGGGTCATCCGCCAGATCGCATAGGCCGTGAGCGCGACATAGAGCGCCGAGATGAAGAGGAAGAACCCGCCCGGCCCCACCTGCTGCATGAGCCAGCCGGTGATGAGCGGGCCGAAGATCGCGCCGAAGCCATTGAGGAATATCATCCCGGCGCTGGCTGCGGCCATGTCATCCTTCGACAGGAAGTCGTTGGTATAGGCGATGAGCAGGGCATAGACCGGATTGGTGATGCCGCCCAAGAGCAGTGCTGCGACGAGATAGGCCCAGAAGGGCAGAGCGAAGAGGCCGGCCGCCAGCATGGAGAGTGCCGCGACGGCAGAAAGCGAGGTGATGAGCAGGCGGCGATCCATGCGGTCGGACAGCCAGCCGACGGGATATTGCAGCACGAGGCCACCCACATAGAGCGCGCCCACGAAGATGGAGATGTCGCGCACCGACAGCCCCTCCATCGCGCCCCAGACCGAGGCCATGCCGAACATCGCCGAAAAGACCCCGCCCGTCAGCAACATGCCCGCGCAGCCGAGGGGCGAGATGCGGAACAGCGCGCGGAAGGAGAGCGGCTTGGTCGTCTCGAAGGTGGGCGCGGGTGTCGGCGCCAGAAGGATGGGCATGAAGGCGAGCGAGACGAGGACCGAGGGGATCACGAAGAGCACGAAGCCCGACGGATCGCCCACGTTCAGGATGGCCTGACTGGCGATGATGCCCAGCATCTGCACGATCATATAGGCCGAAAGCGCCTGCCCCCGCGTCTCGTTCGTGGCGGCGTTGTTCAGCCAGCTTTCGGCGGTGATGTAGATGCCAGAAAAGCAGAAGCCGATCAGCACGCGCAGCGCGGTCCAGACCATCCAGTCGGCGGCGACGGGATAGACCACCAGCACGGCAGAGATGAGCGAGCCGAGCGCCGCGAAAACGCGCACATGCCCGACCTTGCGGATCATGGCCGGAGCCATCTTGGACCCGAAGAGAAAGCCCGCGAAATAGGCCGACATGACGATGGAAATCTCGTAAGTCGAGAAGCCCTCGATCGCGCCTCGGATGCCCAGAAGCGTGCCCTGGATGCCATTCCCGACCATCAGCAGCATGACGCCCAGAAGCAGCGGCCAGGAGGTGGAGATGACGCGGATCATGGGGCACCAGGGGAAGCGGATGAAAAAATCATAGCACCCCCGGCGCAGAAGCGGGGAAGGAATGCGACGCGGGCTGTATCGCGCCCGTCAGGGGATGAGAAGCGAGGAATCGCCGTAGCTGAAGAAGCGGTAGCGGTTTTCCACCGCATGGGCATAGATTCGCCGGATGCGATCCTGCCCCATGAGGGCCGAAACCAGCATCATCAGCGTGGATTTGGGCAGGTGGAAATTCGTCATCAGCGCATCGGTGATGCGGAACCGGTAGCCGGGATAGATGAAGATGTCGGTGGGTCCGGTCCAGGGCTGCATCATCCCCCGGTCATCTGCGGCGGATTCGATCAGGCGCAGCGCCGTGGTGCCCACGGGGATGATGCGGCCCCCGGCCTGTTTCGTGGCGTTGATCTCGGCCGCCGCGCCGGGTGTGACCTGGCCCCATTCGGCATGCATCCGGTGGGTGGTGACATCCTCCACCTTGACCGGCAGGAAGGTGCCCGCGCCGACATGCAGGGTGACTTCGGTGAAGGCCACGCCCTTGGCGGCCAATGCGCGCAGAAGCGCCTCGTCGAAATGGAGCGAGGCGGTGGGGGCGGCGACGGCCCCGGCATGGCGGGCAAAGACCGTCTGGTAATCGGTCGCGTCCTGCGCGTCGGGGGCGCGTTTGGCGGCGATATAGGGCGGCAGGGGCATGGCCCCCGCCTCGGCTAAAGCGGTGTCGAAATCGTCGCCCGTCAGGTTGAAGGTCAGGCGCAGATCGGCTTCGCCTTTTTCGGCCACGGTGGCCGACAGGCGCTCGGAAAAGGTGATGACTTCCCCCGGCTCGACCTTGCGCAGAGGCTTTGCCAGCGCGCGCCAGCCCTCTGTTGCGGGTTCCAGAAGCGTGATCTCGACCTTCGCCACGGCCGCGCCGCGCTGGCGCTGGCCGGTCAGGCGGGCGGGGATGACCTTGGTGTTGTTCAGGATCAGCCGGTCGCCGGGCTGGAAAATGTCGATCAGGTCATAGACGTGACGATCAGAGATGCGGCCACCTTCGGCCAGCAGCAGCCGCGCATGGGTGCGCGGGCGCGCGGGCCGGGTGGCGATAAGGTCCTCCGGCAGGTCAAAGTCGAAATCGGAAAGCTTCATCCGTCAGGGTTTCCAAGGGTCGGCGGGTCGCCGCGGAAGAGATCGCGGAACATGCCCGGTGTGAAGATCGACAGCGGATTGACCGAAACCAACGCCCGCTCGGCGGTGCCGCGCACCTGATAGTTGAAGCCGAACAGCCCCTCGCCGCGCCGGGTCAGCACCGATCCGATGCCGTTGAGCATGTAGATAGGGGAGACCACCCCTTGCAAGGCCAGTTCCTTCGTTTCCGTGCCATAGATCCCGGCCATCGACACGCCAAGCGAGGCGCCGACCGCCGAGCCGCGCTGGATTTCGACCGCGGCCGGGGTCAGGATGAAGTCAGCCTGTGCCTGCGAGAAGAGAAGGCCGTCACCGTTCAACTGCTCCAGCATCCCGACGACCGAGACGGCGTTCAGCAGTTCGGCCAGGATCGGGGCATCGACGACGCGGATATTGGCGATCTCGGCCCGCCCGTCATAGCGGCCCTTTTCGGCGCGCGGGCGCAGGGTCAGGTCAAGCTGCCCGCCCCGCGCCGAGGCAAAGACCCCGGCCGAGCCCAGAACCCCACCGGCATTGTCCGACCGGATACGGACGGCGCTGCCATTCGCGCTGGGAACCACCGTTCCGGTGACGGCGGCCCCGTCATTCACCAGGGCCGAGAAGCGGCCGTTGAAGCCGCCGCGGGGCGAGAATTCGCCGCGGAACCGCGTGAGGGCGATGGAATCGGTGACCTGAAGCCGCGCCAGGTTGAAGAGCAACGGCAGGTCTGCCCCGCCATCGCCCCCGGCCCCGTCCTCTTCGGGTTTGCGGCGCAGATCGGCCGTGCCTTCGGTCACGGTGACGGCAACGGCGCGCCCGGCGCCGCGCCCCGTGACCTCGACCACCCCTTGCATCCAGTCGCCCAGTTCCACGCGGGAGAAGCGGGCGACAGAAAGCCCGCCTTCCGGGGTGAGTGTCACCTCGCCTTCCGCCACGAGCCCCGGTGCAGTCAGGGAGAGGCGGTCGATGCGGGCGGGCCGGGACAAGGTGGCCTCCACCTCCAGCCGGCCGGTCTGGGCGGGCGTTTTGCGCCAGCCGGTCCCCGGCAGGGCCATGGTCAGGCGCGCCAGATCGGAGACGAGCGTCAGGCGCGCGGGCGCGCCCTTGGGAAGGGAGATGGTCACCATCCCCTGCCCCGTGCCGGAGGCCAGGGTTTCGGGAAGGCCGAGGTTGAACTCCTCGATGGTTGCGCGCGACAGTTCCACCGTGCCTTCGATCGAGGCGGCGGGGGCATCCTTGCCGAAAGGTTGCAGGAAGGTCACGTCGAAGGGAACCTGTCCCACCTGCCCCGGGCCGGAGACGCGCAGGCCGCGCGGATCGGCGGTCAGCGACAGGAAGGGGGCGGTGATCGTCTTCTGCGGAATGAGGCGGTCGCTGGAGAAGTCGCGCACCGTGCCGTTCACCCGGAAGGACACGTCGCCCGCGAGGATCCGCGGTTTCAGGGGGAAGCGCAGGGTCGCGTCCAGCACCGCCTGCCCCTGCCCCAGATCGACAGGCCGCCCCGCCTTGGCGAGAAAGCCGAAGGGCGGTTCGTCGAGCAGCGACAGCGCGGCAGTGAGGGAGGAGGAGGTGCGCAGGATGACTTCGGCCTGGGCCGGGCGGCGGGTGATGTCGAGGACGGAAAAGACCGACCCCGCCATGTCGATCACCCCGCCGAGGGGCGGCGTAACCGACCCGCGGCTGACCACCATCGTATAGGTCTGGCCTTCGACCGTGGCATAGCCGTCGGCGTCGCGGATGGGGGGAAGGGTGCGGATGAAGCGCACATCGGCGGCGCGGAAGTCATAGCCCAGCGACAGGACAGGTTCCTTGCCGGGTGCGATGCGCAGCGCCGCCTCGACATCCGTCAGCGTGCCTTCCAGAACGTTCTGTTCCAGCCAGTTTCGGGTATTGGCGACCAGTTTCACAGGCCAGAGCGCAAGAAGATCGGCATGGCCGATGCGATCCAGCGCCAGATCGACGGCGGCCGTCCAACCCTGCGCATCGGCCCCGATCATGCCCTTGGCCGACAGGCGACGGTCCGCCTCGACCAGTGCGACCTGCCCGATGTCGATGCGGAACGGGTCCAGCCTGAGCCGCAGGTCGAGCGCGCCTTCGGTGAAACGGACAGGCTGCTTGAACAGCCCGGCCGGATCGACCTGCATCCCGTCGATATGAATCTGGGTCAGGAAACTGTCCGGCAGACGGGTGCCGAGCGGGCCGGTCAGGATCGTGCCCGAAGCATCGGTCAGGTAGCTGTGGCCCGTGGCGCCGAGGCGGAGCGTGGTGCTTTCCACGTCGAAGCGTTTGAGGTTCACTCGGCCGCGGGCGGGATCATAGGCGATCTGCATTCCGGCACGGTCGAAGGCGATGGGGACAGAGGCCTCGGTCGGGCGCAGCGCGCCGGCGCCGATGTCGAGCGTCGCCTCCAGCGCCGTGACACCTTCGGCAGTGAGACTGGCCGAGAGGCTGCCGGAGATGGCCGCCTCGATCACGCCGAGCGGCGCAAGGGGCGCGACAAGGGCGGCAAGGTCCCCCGACGGCACGCGATCGACGGTGGCGGTCAGACGCGCCTCTGCCGCGCCCTTGCGCGCGATGGCCGTCACCTGTGCCTGGGCGGGATTGCCATCCTGGCCCAGCAGGGTCACCGCGATTTCGCCGCGCAGCTCTTCGGGGCGGTTGTCGATCCGAAGGCGGCCATCGCCCAGGTTCCAGACATGGCCCGTCGGCACATCGTTGAAGGTGAGCGTGAGGGCATCCGCCTCTATCCCGCGCAGGTCACGCAGGGCGGGATCGGACAGGAAGACGTCAAGGGCGGCAAAGGCCTCGGCCAGCCCGGCGAATTGCGGCGTCGTCTCGCCGCCGCCAAGGGACAGGTCGAGCGAGCCATCGGCCCGTCGGGTGAGGGAGAGACTGGCGCCGACGACCGTCAGGCGCAAGGGGCGAACCTCCCCCCGCAGCAGTGCCGCGCCGTCCAGCCGCAGCCGCGCCTCGGGAAGGATCAGGAGCGGGGCGCCATTGCGATGCAGGAGGCGGGCATCCTCGATCGACAGTTGCGGGATGCCATCCTGATCCAGCCCGACCTGCACCCCGCCGAGGGCCAGGGCCATCTCTGGCAAGGCATCCGTCAGACCCGCATTCAGCCGTGCCTCGGCCTCGGCCACCAGCCAGACGGGCAGGCGCAGCTTGCCGCCCGTCGCATAGAGCGTGGCCCCCAGCCCGGCGATGCCGAAAAGCACCAGCGCCAGAAGGCCCAGAAGACCCGAACGCAGGCGGGCGCGACGCGGCGGCCGCGCCTGCGGGATGCGCGCCGCGCCATCCTCTTGCCCTTGCACGCCGGTCTCCGTCACGACAGCCCTATCCCAGCCCTGCCCCGGCCCTGCTGGCCCGCGCCCCTGTTGTCGCCGGGATTGCCTTTATCTTCCCCCGAAGGCAACTAGAACGCAAAGGGTTGATCCTCACAAGGCAAGGAGCCGCACATGATCGCCGAAGGCGCAAACGCCCCCGATTTCACCCTGCCGCGCGATGGCGGGACGGATGTCACCTTGTCCTCCTTCCGGCCCGGCAAGGTGGTGCTGTATTTCTATCCCAAGGATGACACGCCCGGCTGCACGCTTGAGGCGCAGGATTTCACGGCCCGTCTCGCCGAGTTCAGCGCAGCGAACACAACGGTGATCGGCGTCAGCAAGGACAGCGTGAAGGCGCATGACAAGTTCTGCAAGAAGCACGGGCTGGGCGTGATCCTCGCCTCGGACGAGGCGGGCCATACCTGCGAGGATTATGGCGTCTGGGTCGAAAAGAGCATGTATGGCAAGACCTATATGGGCGTGGAACGGACGACCGTCCTGATCGACGGCGCGGGCAAGGTGGCGCGGGTCTGGAACAAGGTGTCCGTCAAGGGCCATGCCGACGAGGTTCTGGCAGCGGCGAAAGCCCTGTGATGCAGACGCTGGCCGGGATGGCGGTGGAGGTGCTGACCACCGCCGACGGGCGCGCGAAGACGGCGTTGAGCCGACAGCATGCGGCCGCCTGGTTCGCCGCACGGGCGGCAGGGACGCCCCTTCCGATCGGGCGGGCGGAACCTCCGCTGCGCCCGGCCCGGCCCGCGAAGCCCGATCTGCTGGACCCCCGCGACGTGCCGCGCCGCAGGCCCGGCACGCCCGCCGGACGCATTGCCCTGCTGCATGCGGTTGGGCATATCGAATTGAACGCGGTGGACCTGCATTGGGACATCATCGCCCGGTTCACCGATCATCCGATGCCCCTCGGGTTCTATGACGACTGGGTGAAGGCCGCGGATGAGGAAGCCAAGCACTTCAACCTGATCTGCGACTGCCTGGAGGCGATGGGCAGCCATTACGGTGCCCTGCCCGCCCATGCCGGCATGTGGCGCGCAGCAGAAGACACGGCGGAGGACCTGCTTGGCCGTCTGGCCGTGGTGCCGATGGTGCTGGAGGCGCGGGGGCTGGATGTGACGCCGGGCATGATCGACATCTTCCGCAAGGCGGGCGAGACAGGCCCTATCGCCGCGCTGGAAACGATCTATGCCGAAGAGGTGGGCCATGTCGCCTATGGGTCGAAATGGTTCAACTGGTTGTGCGGGCGTCAGGGGCTGGACCCCAAGGATGTGTTCCATGACCTCGTGCGGAGATATTTCCACGGCAGCCTGAAGCCCCCCTTCAACGAGGAGAAACGGGCAGAGGCCGGATTGCCGCCCGATTTCTATTGGCCCCTGACAGAGGGGCAACCTGCCTGATCGGGCGCTGTTGCGCCCTTTATCGGCAGGATTCTGCCGACGATGCGCAGAAAAACGGCAGTCGCGGCGGCCCTGTGGTCATATCGGTTGCGGGGCTGTTTCCGGGTGGCTAACAACGGTGCACCTCCGCTTGGGAGCCTTTCGCCCGTCCCTTTCAGCAACGTACGGAACCCTGCCAAGTGCTGACGCGTGTCGCCTACCGGATCAATGCAACGCTTGAGCGTTACATCCCAGAACAACGCCTGTTCCTGAAATCCGATACCGATACGCGGTTCATCCGCCTCAGGCCGACGACGCAGCTCATCGCGATGACGGGCGGGGCCATGTTCGTGGCCTGGACGATTGTCGCGACCGCTGTCCTGATGATGGATTCGATCGGGGCAGGATCGTCGCGCGAACAATCCCAGCGGCAGCAGGCGATGTATGAAGAGCGACTGAACGCCCTCTCCGCCGACCGCGACCTGCGGGCGGAAGAGGCGGCGCGGGCGCAGGAGCGGTTCAACCTGGCCCTGGCGCAGGTGGCACAGATGCAGTCGCGGCTGCTGGCATCGGAAGACCGTCGGCGGGAGTTGGAGACGGGGATCGACGTGATCCAGTCCACCCTGCGGCGCACCATCGTCGAGCGTGACGAGGCGCGGATGCGGGCCGAAGAGGCGACCATGGCACTGGCCGCCAGCACCGGATCGGCCCGCACGGAGGAAGGGCGGGAACAGGACGTGGCAGATACGCTCGCCATCCTGACCGAGGCGCTGGGATCAGCCGCGCAGGAGCGCGACCTGATGGAGGCCGCCGCCGAGAAATCCGCCGAACGGGTGGAAAGCGTGATGGCCGAGAAACGCGCCATCGAACGCCAGAACGACGAGATCTTTGCCAAGCTGGAAGAGGCGGTGACCGTGTCGATGGAACCGCTGGACAACATGTTCCGCGATGCGGGCCTGTCTCCGGATGATCTGCTGAGCGCGGTGCGCAAGGGCTATTCCGGCACGGGCGGGCCGCTTTCGCCCATTTCGATGTCCACCTCCGGCGCGCGGATCACGCCCGAGACGGCCCGCGCCAACGCCATCCTTCAGGGGCTGGACCGGATGAACATGTACCGGATCGCGGCCTTCAAGACCCCCTTCGCCATGCCGGTCAACACGCCCGTCCGGTTCACCAGCGGCTTTGGCGGGCGCAACGATCCCTTCGGCCGCGGCTGGCGCCGCCATGAGGGGCAGGATCTGGCCGGGGCCTATGGCAGCCCGATCCTTGCCACTGCGGAGGGCGTCGTGACCTTTGCCGGATGGGAATCCGGCTATGGCCGTCTGGTCAAGATCCGGCATGAATTCGGGATCGAAACCCGCTATGCGCATCTCTCGCAAATCCGCGTCAACGTGGGCGATCGGGTATCGCGCGGGGACCGGATCGGTGATATGGGCAATTCAGGACGTTCGACCGGGACGCATCTTCATTATGAGATCCGGATCGGCGGCGAAGCAATCAACCCGATGACCTTCATAAAGGCAGCGCGAGATGTTTTCTAAGAGCCGAATCAATGAGCCGGGCCCGAAGCAGGCCGAGGCGGAAAAGCCCAAGGCACCGGAGGCCAGCAGCGTGACGAAACCCAGCACCGACTACGTTCCGGCCGCCCCCAAGGGCAAGGCTTCGGCTTCGGTCCTGTCCTCTGACCTGACGGTGGTCGGCAATCTGCGCACCACGGGCGACATCCAGGTGGAAGGCACCGTGGAAGGCGATATCCGCGCCCATCTTCTGACCGTGGGCGAAAGCGCCACCATCCGGGGCGAGATCGTGGCCGATGACATCGTGGTCAATGGCCGGGTGATCGGGCGTGTGCGCGGCCTGAAGGTGCGGCTGACCTCGACCGCGCGGGTGGAAGGCGACATCATCCACAAGACCATCGCCATCGAAAGCGGCGCACATTTCGAAGGGTCGGTGCAGCGGCAGGAAGACCCGCTTGCCCAGGGCCGCAGCTCTGCGGCACCCTCCCCTGCCCCGGCAGCAGCGGCTCCGACGCCGAAGCCCGACGAACTTTGATCCGCTGTTCTCCGGATCGGTCAGGGCGCCCCGAGGGGCGCCCTTTTCCGTTCAGGCCCAGGCCACCGTGCGGCGATAGAGGTGCCATGTCGCATGCCCCAGAACGGGCAGCGCGATGAACAGGCCCAGAAAGCACGGCAGCATGGCAAGAAACAGCATCGCCCCGATGAAGGCCCCCCAGCCCAGCATGACCACCGGATTGTCGCGCACCAGTGCGAAAGAGGTGAGCATGGCGGTCATGAAGTCCACTTCCCGGTCCAGCAGCATCGGCAGGCTGACCACGGTCAGGGCATAGAGGACGATGGCGAAAACCGCGCCAACCGCTGTTCCGAAGGCCAACATGGCCAGACCTTCGGGCGTGAGAAAGATCGCCAGGGAAGAACTGACATTCGTCATCGTCGTCTTGCCGAGGAAAAGCGCAAAGATCATGTGCGACAGGAAGTTCCAGAACAGGAAGAAGACCACGATCACGGCAGCCATCGACGGAATCTGCCGGTCCTTCTGGCGCAGCACCGCGCCGAGGATCGCGGTGAACTCCATTCCTTCCCCCGCTTCGCGGCGGCGGCTGATCTCGTAGAAGCCGCAGGCGATGAAGGGGCCGAGGATGGGAAAACCGGCAGCGGCGGGCAAGGTCCACCAGACCTGACCCTTGATGGTGAAGGCAAGGACAAGCAGCCAGCCGCCCGCCACATAGACCGTGGCGAAGAAGGCACCGTAGAAGGGCTGCGCTAGGAAGTCGCGCCAGCCTTCACGCAGGGCGAAGCGCAGATCGCTGCCATCCGGAACCAGAAGTTCGGGCAGCGCCGCCGGCGGCGTGCCAGTCTGATCGGTCATGTTTCCCTCCCGTTTTTCCCAAGGCTATGCCCGGGGGCGGGATGGGTCAAAGATGTATTTTCGGCACCGGATCAGTCGTCGATATTCGCCTCGGCGCGCGATTTGCCCGCGACATCCATCGCCAGCGTCGCTGCCATGAAGCGGTCGAGGTCGCCATCCAGAACACCCTGCGTGTCAGAGGTTTCCACACCGGTCCGCAGATCCTTCACCATCTGATAGGGTTGCAGGACGTAGGAGCGGATCTGGTTGCCCCAGCCCGCCTCGCCCTTGGCGGCGTGCTGGGCGTTGATTTCGGCGTTCCGGCGATCGAGTTCCATCTGATAGAGCCGCGACTTCAGCGCATTCATCGCGATTTCGCGGTTCTGGTGCTGCGACTTCATCGAGGAGGTCACCACGATGCCCGTGGGCAGGTGGGTGATCCGGACGGCGGAGTCGGTGGTGTTGACGTGCTGGCCGCCCGCGCCGGAGGAACGGTAGGTGTCGATGCGGATCTCGCTGTCCGGGACGACGATCTCGATATTCTCATCCACGACCGGATAGACCCAGACCGAACAGAAGGACGTGTGCCGCCGCGCGGCAGAGTCATAGGGCGAGATGCGGACAAGGCGATGGACGCCCGATTCCGACTTCAGCCAGCCATAGGCGTTCTGGCCGGAAATCTTGTAGGAGGCAGAGCGAATGCCTGCCTCTTCCCCAGCGGTTTCCGCCTGCAACTCGACCTTGTAACCCTTCTTCTCCGCCCAGCGGACATACATCCGGGCCAGCATCGAGGCCCAGTCGCAGCTTTCCGTCCCGCCCGCGCCCGCGTTGATTTCAAGGAAGGTGTCGTTGCCGTCGGCTTCGCCATCCAGCAGCGCCTCAAGCTCTTTCGCCGCCGCCACCTCGACCAGGGCGCGCAGCGCGGCCTCGGCTTCTGTGACGATTTCCTGATCCCCCTCGGCCTCGCCCAGTTCGATCAGTTCGACATTGTCCTTCAGGCCGGTCTCGATCATCCGGAAGGTGGAGACGGCATCCAGAAGGGCCTGCCGTTCGCGCATCAGTTTCTGCGCCTTGGCGGGATCGTTCCACAGATCCGGCGCCTCGATCATGGCGTCGAATTCTTCCAACCGATGGGGGGCCGTTTCCCAATCCATCCGTTGCGCAAGCAGTTTCAGCGATTTGGTGATCGCATCGACATTGTTCTGCGTTTCGGCGCGCATCTGCGGTCGTTCCTGTGGTGGTTCCGGGCCGGGGTGATAGCCTGAGCAGGGGGCGCGGGCAAGGGCAAGGCCTGCGCCCTGCCCGCCCGCACAAGGGTTTTCGCGTTAATAGAGGCCGCCGGAACTGAGCGTGCCGAAATCGGCCTTCTCCGGGATGACGGCGGTTTCGCCTGTGGCGGTCGTGACGGTGGTTTCCCCCCCGCCATCGGTTTCGCCATAGGCGAAGAGCGGCAGGTTGGAGCCCATGGCAAAACCGCCATCAACCATCATGTCCAGACCGATGATGCCATCCACGCCTTCGCGGAAATACTCCACTTGCACATTGGGGCCGGAGGCATCGTCCGGCAGCAGCGTGCCGGTGAAGCGGTCGATCTTGACCCAGCGCCCGCCTTCGGGAACGCGGAATTCCGTCCCGCCATATTTCGCCACGGCCTCTTCCATGAACTCCTGGAAGACGGGCGCGCACATGCCACCGCCCGAGGCGCCGGACCCGAGGCTCCGCGGCTGGTCAAAGCCGATATAGCAGCCGGCCACGATGTTGGAGGTATAGCCGATGAACCAGACATCCTTGGCATCATTGGTGGTGCCGGTCTTGCCGGCCACGGGGACAGGCAGGTTCACCGCGCGGGCGGCGGTGCCGCGGGTGACCACACCCTCCATCATCGAGGTGAGCTGATAGGCGGTGACCGCATCCATCACCCGTTCGCGTTCCGACCGGATGGTCAGGCCCGCGCCGGGGTCCAGGCTGGCCAGGCGGCAATCGACGCAGTCGCGCTGGTCATGGCGATAGATGGTGCGGCCGAACCGATCCTGCACGCGGTCAACCAGTGTGGGTTCCACCCTTTCGCCGCCATTGGCGAACATGGCATAGGCCGCCACCATCTTGAACAGCGTCGTTTCCTGCGCACCAAGGGAATTGGCAAGGAAGGGGCGCATCGGATCATAGACGCCGAAACGTTCGGCATAGCGGGCGACCGTCTCCATCCCGATTTCCTGCGCGATCCGCACCGTCATCAGGTTCCGCGACTGTTCGATCCCCGTCCGCACCGGGGTTGGGCCGTAGAACTTGTTCGAGGCGTTCTTGGGCGTCCAGAGCCCTTCGGCCGTTTCCACCTCGATCGGCGCGTCAACGACGATGGTGCCGGGGGTGAAGCCGTTGTCGAGCGCGGCGGCATAGACAAAGGCTTTGAAGCTCGATCCCGGCTGGCGGGTTGCCTGTGTGGCGCGGTTGAAGACCGAGTCCTGATAGGAGAAGCCGCCCTGCATCGCGATGACGCGGCCTGTAAAGACGTCCATCGCCATGAAGCCGCCCTGCACCTCGGGCACCTGACGCAGCGACCAGCGGATGAAGCTGCCATCCTCGTCCGATGTGACGGGCCGCACCAGCACCACATCACCCACGGCGACCAGATCGCCCGCGCTGTTGGCCTTTGGGCCGAGCGAGCCGTCCTCGTTGCGCTTGCGCGCCCAAGTCACGTCTTCGGCGGGGATCCAGTGGCCGTCGGCGTCATCATCGACGCCTTCGATGCCGATGCGGGCGTCGTTCTCGCCCACTTCCAGAACCACGGCGGGCGACCAGGTTTCGACGTCGCGCGGCACCTCCACCTCGGTCAGGGCGGCGCGCCAGTCGGACAGTTTTTCAGCCGGGATCGTCTTGCCCGTACCGCGCCAGACGCCCTGGCCACGGTCATAGCGTTCCAGCCCGTCGCGGAGCGCCTTGGCGGCGACGGATTGCAGTTCGGGATCGACGGTGGCGCGGATCGACAGACCGCCGCCGAAAAACTCTGCCTCGCCGAAGGTGGAGGAAAGCTGGCGGCGGATCTCGTCGGTGAAATAGCTGCGCGGGGGCAGCGCCTCGCGGAAGGCGGGGAAATCGCCGTTCTGGACGGTGAGGAGCGGCTTTGCCGCCTCGGCCTCGGCCTCGTCGCGGGTGATGTAGCCGTCTTCGGCCATGCGGTTCAGCACATAGGCGCGGCGTTCCAGCGCGCGATCCTTGTTGCGGACGGGATGCATTTCCGACGGGGCCTTGGGCAGGGTCGCCAGATAGGCCGCCTCACCCGCCGTCAGCGCGGAGAGCGGCTTGTTGAAATAGGTCTGGGCGGCAGCGGCCACGCCATAGCTGTTCTGGCCGAGGAAAATCTCGTTGAGGTAGAGTTCGAGGATCTTGTCCTTCGACAGCGTCTCTTCCAGACGGGTGGCGAGGATGATCTCCTTGATCTTGCGCTCCCCCGTCCGGTCGCCCGACAGGAGGAAGTTCTTCATCACCTGCTGGGTGATGGTGGAGGCGCCGCGCAATTCCTGACCGCGGGTCAGAACGGCATCGCGGAAGGCGGCGGCCATCCCGGTGACGTCATAGCCGTGATGGGCGTAGAAATTCTTGTCCTCGGCGGCGATGAACGCGTGCTTCACGATGTCGGGAATATCCTCGATCGGCACGAAGAGGCGGCGTTCCTGCGCGAATTCGTCGATGATCCTGCCTTCGCCGGAATAGATGCGGCTGATCGTCGGGGGCGTGTATTGCGCAAGGCTCTCATGGCTCGGCAAGTCGCGGGAATACATGTAGAAAATCGCGCCGATGCTGAGCGCGCCGAAGAGCACACCCAGCGTGACCGCCGTGAAGATCGCCCCGAAGAAGCTGCCGATGAAACGAAGCACGCGCCTGCCCTGCCCGATGGAATATCCGGCCTTATACACGCGCCCGGGGGGCAAGGTCAAAACGATGGCGTGAGCGGCGGGGGGATCAGCGCGCCCTTGCCGGTTGCGGCGGCGTCGAATGCGGATCAGTTGGCCTTGCGCAGATCGGCGATGGCCGCATCCTCGGCCGCCCAGGCGTGAAGGGCATCGCGGATGGCCAGCGCCATCTTGGCGCGCCATTCCCCGTCGATCAGGCGTTCGAGATCGGAGGCAGAGGAGAGAAAGCCGAGTTCCAGCAGGATCGAGGGGATATCGGGCGATTTAAGGACCGAGAACCCCGCCTGCTGGATCGGATGGCGATGCATCTTCAACCCCGAGCCCGAGATGGATTCGCGCAGTTTCAAAGCCAGCCGATCGGTGCGCGGCTGGGTTTCGGTGCGCGCCATGTCCATCAGGACGGTGGCCACCAGATCATCCTGTTCCGTCAGGTCGATGCCCGCGAGCAGATCGTCGCGGTCATGCCGTTCGGCCAGGGCGCGGGCGGCCTCGTCGCTGGCTTCATCGGCGAGGGTGTAGATCGTGGCGCCGACCGCCTCTCCCTCGGCCAGGGCATCGGCATGGAGCGACAGGAAGACATGCGCCCCGGCGGCGCGGGCGATGGAAATGCGCGTTTCGAGAGGGACGAAAACATCCTCCTCGCGCGTCATGACCACGCGGAACCCGCCGTCGCGGACCAGCAGTTCCTTCAATTCGCGGGCGAAGGTCAGCATCAGTTCGGCCTCGGTATGGCCATCGCGTTCGGCGCCCGGGTCGATGCCGCCATGGCCCGGATCAAGGACGACGATGATCGGCCCTTCGCCCCGCCCTGTCGGCGGCGGCAGGTCGGCAGGTTCGGGCAAGGCCCATTCGGGGGGTTCGGGCTGATTGGCCTGCTGGGCGAAATCCACCAGCGTCGCGGGAACCAGCCGGAGGCGGATGGTCGCGGATTGGCCGGCCTCGGCAGCCGTGTCCATCGCGGCGCTTTGCACGGTGAGCGGCGCCTTGAGCGGCAGGACAAGACGCGACCAGCCGGGGCGGAAGCTGCCCGCCCGAACATCCGCGATGCGGATGCTGGATACCGGCATGTCGCGGATGCCCGTCCAGTCCACCTCGCGGAAATCGAGGATCAGTCGGCGCGGATTGTCGGCAAGCCGCAGGCGCCATGGCACCGGTTGGCTGAGGGTGAGAGAGATTTCGACCTCTTCGCCGCGATCCTGGATGGAAGAGGCGGCGGGATCGAGCCGGGCCAGCGCCGAAAGTTCCTGCGCGGGGGCAGGCGCGATCAGGCCGCAGAGGATCATCACCAAGGCCACGAGAAACGCGCGCATCACCCCTCCTGCTGCCGATGGGCCGAATATCATGGGTTGATCGGGGCTTGTAAACTCACCCTTTGGTGGGGCGGGCCGCCATATGGATTGCAAGGCGCCGCAGACCTTCGACGATATCCGCCGTGGCGCGGGCATAGGAAAAGCGCAAGGTGCGAGCGCCGCGCCGCGGATCGAAATCGAGGCCGGGGGTCACCGCCACCCCGGCCTGTTCCAGCAATTCGGCCGCGAAGGCGAGGCTGTCATCGGTCAGGTCCGAGACATCGGCATAGATGTAGAAGGCCCCGTCGGGAGGCGCGATGCGGGTGAAACCCGCCTTGGGCAGCCCCTCCAGCATGAGGCGGCGGTTTTCGGCATAGACGGCGCGGTTGGCCTCCAGTTCCTCGGTCGCCTCCAGTGCGGCGAGGGCGGCGATCTGGCTGGCATGGGGCGGGCAGATGAAGAGGTTCTGCGCCAGACGTTCCACGGTGCGGATATGCGCCTCGGGGACCACCATCCAGCCGATGCGCCAGCCGGTCATCGAGAAGTATTTGGAGAAGGAGTTGATGACATAGGCCTCATCCGACACTTCCAGTGAAGAGACGGCAGGATCGCCATAATGCAGGCCGTGATAGATCTCGTCCGAGATGAAGGCGATGCCCCGCGCCTGCGCAGCCTGCATCAGCGCCGCCAGATGATCGCGCGACAGCATGGTGCCCGATGGATTGCCCGGCGAGGCGACGATCAGGCCTTGCAGATCGTGCCCCTCCAGATCGGCGGGGACGGGTTGCAGGCGGTTCGCCTCGGACGTGGGAAGGCCGACCGGTTCCAGCGATAGGGCGCGCAGGATCTGGCGATAGCTGGGATAGCCGGGTTCGCCCAGACCGACCCGGTCGCCCGCATCGAAAAGTGCGGTGAAGGCCAGAAGGAAGGCCCCGGAGGAGCCGGAGGTCACGATGACCCGGTCGGGATTCAGGTCGATGCCATACCAGCGGTGATAGAGCGCGGCGATTCCCTTGCGCAGCGCGGGCAGGCCGAGGGCGACGGTATAGCCGAGCGCGTCCCCCTCCATCGCCTGGGCCAGCGCCTTGCGGGCAAGGGCCGGGGCGGGGGTGCCGGGCTGGCCCACCTCCATATGGATGATCGACCGACCGGCGGCTTCCAGCCTGCGCGCCGCCTCGACCACATCCATCACGATGAAGGGATCGACCTGTCCGCGCCTTGAATTCCGCATCCCCGCCCCCGTATGGTGTCACCCATGCTCTGTCGCCTCTGGCCACGGAGGTCAAGCCAATGCCTTGCAGGCCATCAACGGAGCTTTCCATGCGCCGCCTTCTTGCCGGAACCGCCCTCGCCGCGACCCTGAGCTGTGCGGCCGCCCTGCCAGCCGCTGCCGAAATGACGGCGGCCGAGCGGGAGGCGTTCCAGGCCGAGGTGCGGGCCTATCTTCTGGAGAATCCGGAAGTGCTGCTTGAGGCGATGAACGAGCTGGAGAGGCGCGAACAGGTTGCCGCGGCGGAGCGGGACCGGCAGATGCTGGGCGAACAATCCGACGCGATCTTCAACGATCCGGCCTCCTGGGTGGGCGGCAACCCCGAAGGCGACATCACGGTGGTGGAGTTCATCGACTATCGCTGCGGCTATTGCCGCAAGGCCTGGCAGGAGGTGGATGAGCTGGTGGCAGCGGACGGCAATATCCGCTTTGTCCTGAAGGAATTCCCGATCCTGGGCGAGGAATCGGTCCTGTCGTCGCGCTTTGCCATTGCGGTGCTGCAACTGCATGGCGGCGAGGCCTACAAGACGGCGCATGACGCCCTTCTGTCGATGCGGTCTGACGCGACGCCCGAGGCGCTGGCGCGGATCGCCGAAGAGATGGGTCTGGAGTCGCAGCCGATTCTGGAGCGGATGAGTTCCGATGAGGTGACGAAGGTCATCGAGGACAACCACCGCCTGGCCCAGACGATGGAGATCAGCGGGACGCCGACCTTTGTCGTGGGCGGGACGATGGTGCGGGGCTATGTGCCGCTGGAGGCGATGCAGCAGATCGTGGCGGAACAGCGCCAGGCCAAGGAGGGCTGATCGCCCCCCTGCCCTATTCCGCAGCCTCGGCGGCGGCTTTCTCGGCGGCCTCGATCTCGGCCGCCTTCTTCTCCACCAGTTCGACGATGTGGTCGATCATCTGTTCGTTCGAGAGCTTGTGGCTCTGCTTGCCCGCCAGATAGACCATGCCGGAGCCCGCCCCACCGCCGGTGAAGCCGATATCCGTCATCAGCGCCTCGCCCGGGCCATTCACCACGCAGCCGATGATCGACAGCGAGAGCGAGGTGGTGACATGGGCCAGCCGATCCTCCAGCGCCGAGACTGTCTTGATCACGTCGAAGCCCTGCCGCGCGCAGGAGGGGCAGGAGATGATGGTCACGCCGCGATGGCGCAGGCCGAGGGATTTCAGGATCTCGAACCCCACCTTCACCTCTTCCACCGGATCGGCGGAGAGGGACACGCGGATCGTGTCGCCGATTCCCATCCAGAGCAGGTTGCCAAGGCCGATGGCGGATTTCACCGTGCCGGACATCAGGCCCCCGGCCTCGGTGATGCCCAGATGGATGGGGGCATCGGTCGCCTCGGCGAGTTGCTGATAGGCGGCGGCGGCGAGGAAGACGTCAGAGGCCTTCACGCTGATCTTGAATTCGTGGAAGTCGTTGTCCTGCAAGAGCTTGATGTGATCCATGCCGGATTCCACCATCGCATCGGGACAGGGTTCCCCATATTTTTCAAGAAGATGCCGTTCCAGAGACCCGGCATTGACGCCGATACGGATGGAACAGCCATGGTCCTTGGCGGCCTTGACCACTTCCTTCACCCGGCGGGCATCGCCGATATTGCCCGGGTTGATGCGCAGGCAGGCGGCGCCCGCCTCGGCGGCCTCGATGGCGCGTTTGTAGTGGAAATGGATGTCAGCCACGATGGGGACCGGGCTTTCGGCAACGATTTCCTTCAGGGCGCGAGTGCTGTCTTCATCGGGGGTGGAGACGCGGACGATATCGGCCCCGGCGATGGCGGCGCGCTGGATCTGTTCGATGGTCGCGGCGATATCGGTGGTCAGCGTATTGGTCATGGTCTGCACGCTGATCGGGGCGTCGCCACCCACCAGCACCTTGCCGACCCTGATCTGGCGCGACTTGCGGCGATAGATGTTGCGCCAGGGGCGGACATGGTTCAGCGACATGAAGAGTGTTCCTGTTTCTGGGCGCGACCGTGCCACAGAGATAAACACAAGGACGGGCAGGGGCAACCACGGCCCGGCGCTGTTATGCCGGATTGTAAGGAAAAGCTGACAGTCAGTCCACGGCCTGAGACGGCGCGGCGGCCGGGGTGGCCTGCGCGACATTCACGAATTTCGCGAGGTCGGCATCGACGGAAAGATCAGCCTCGGCAAAGGTTTGCGAGAGAGACTCTGCCGAAAGCGCCACATTCTTGACGACCGAAGCACCGGGCGCGGCGGGGCCATAGGTCCGGCCGTTCACGGCAAAGTAAACGGAACCTGAATTGCCCGCGCGCAGCACCGGCGGTTCTTCAAGCTGCGGCACGGCATAGCGTTCGCCCGCGTCGAGAATCTTTTCGAAAAGCACCGTGCCATCGGCCGACTGCACCCGCACCCAGGACGGGCGGACGGCCAGAATCTCAAGCTGGGGCGCGGCATCGGCAACGACCTGAACGCCGGTTCCCAGCGCCTCGGCCACGGCGGAATCCACGGCGGAGGCGATTTCGCGCTCTGCCCCCGGCACGGCGAGCGTGCCGGTTTCGCGCGGGTCGATGGCCGCAATCGGCCCGTCGCGCGAGGTGAGCACCGGCACATCCAGCGCCTGCGGGCGATAGAGGCGGTCCATCAGATCGGGCTGGGCGGATGCCTCTGCCTCGGCCAGCGCGGTATCGGTGGGCGCCTGCACAGCTTCGGGGGCCTGCGCCACGATGGGGGCGACAGGCTGCACACCGGCGAGCGGATCAATCTCGGCCACCACGGCGGGGGCCTGATCCACCGGCGCGAGTTGCACGCGCTGCACTTCCTGAAGCACGGACCAGCCGCCATAGCCGATGGCGCCGATCAAGGCCGCAAGGACCATCACGGAACCGACGGCGCCGGGTTCGATGCGGGAGAAGAGGCTTTCGGTGCGCGGCACGAAGGTCGCGTTCGGATTGGCGAGCGGGTCACCGAAATCCATCGTGCTGCGCTTGGCCGTGATGGTGGAGGAAGAGGCGGCCGCGCTCATGCCATGGGCGACGGTGAAATTCGCCTCGTTGCAGAACTTCTGGAAGGCCCAGTCCGGGTCCATCCCCAGATAGCGGGCATAGGAGCGGACATAGCCCGCGACGAAGCCCTGGGTTTCGAAGGCCGAGACATCGGCATTCTCGATGGCGGCGATGTATGTGGCCTTGATCTTGAGTTCGCGCTGCACGTCGAGCAGGGACTTGCCCAGAGTCGCGCGTTCACCGCGCATCAGATCCCCGAGGCGCAGTTCGAAATCGTCAAAACCCTTGGGCTTGTCGACCTCTGGCGTCGAAGGTTTCGACCTCCGCCCGATCATGCAAACTGCCCCATCACTGCCCCAGCTTCGAAAGTCGCGGAACACACGACTCATCATTCTTCCTATTGAGGATAACTTAACACGGGGCAAGCGATTCTGCATGTGCGGAAAGGGTTAAGCGGACACCTCGGCACGATTCAGCGCACAATGCCTCCAAAGTGCATCCATCGCCTTGACCAGATGGTCGATCTGCCTTGCATCATGCACCGGAGAGGGCGTGAAGCGGAGCCGTTCCGTCCCGCGCGGGACCGTCGGGAAATTGATCGGCTGGACATAAATCCCATAGTTTTCAAGCAGCATGTCCGACAGCATCTTGCAATGCACCGGGTCGCCGACATGCACCGGAACGATGTGGCTGCCATGGTCGATGATCGGCAGACCCAGACCCTTGAGCCGCATCTTCAGGATGCGGGCATGGGTCTGCTGGGCGTCGCGCAGATGTTGCGCGGTTTTCAGAATTCGAACCGAAGCCGCGGCCCCTGCCGCAACCGCCGGTGGCAGCGAGGTGGTGAAGATGAAGCCGGGCGCATAGGAGCGGATGGCATCCACCATCTTGGCGCTGGCCGCGATATAGCCGCCGAAGACGCCATAGGCCTTGGCCAGTGTGGCGTTGATGATGTCGATGCGGTGCATCTGGCCATCGCGTTCCGCCACCCCAGCCCCGCGCGGGCCATACATGCCCACGGCATGGACCTCGTCGATATAGGTCAGCGCGTTGAACTCTTCCGCCAGATCGCAGATGTCCTTGATCGGGCCAAAATCGCCATCCATCGAATAGATCGACTCGAAGGCAATCAGCTTGGGTGCCGCCGGATCATCGGCGGCCAGCAATTCGCGCAGATGGGCCACATCGTTGTGACGGAAGATGCGCTTGGCCCCGCCGCCGCGACGGACGCCTTCGATCATCGAGGCGTGGTTGAGCGCGTCGGAATAGATGATGAGGCCCGGAAACAGCAGGCGCAGCGTGGAAAGCGTGGCGTCATTGGCGATATAGGCCGAAGAGAAGACCAGCGCCGCCTCCTTGCCGTGCAGATCGGCCAGTTCGGCCTCAAGCTGCTTGTGATAGATCGTGGTGCCGGAAATGTTGCGCGTGCCGCCCGAGCCTGCGCCCGTGGCATCCAGCGCCTCATGCATGGCGGCGAGAACCTCGGGGTGCTGGCCCATGCCGAGATAATCGTTGCCGCACCAGACGGTGATGTCGCGCTCCGTCCCGTCGGGACGGCGCCAGATGGCCTGCGGGAAATGGCCCTGCTTGCGCACGATGTCGATGAAGGTCCGATAGCGGCCTTCGTCATGCAGGCGTTGCAGGCTGGCATCCAGCGCAGCTTCGTAATTCATCGCGTCTCCTATCCGGCGTCCCTGCCGTCTTCAGTGCGCCGTCCTCTGGCAATCTATACGGATCGCCGCGAGAACTTGTTCAGGCAATGGTCCGCCAAGTTTTTCGACGAAAGTCGATTGCCGACCTTGATATGCATCAATTAGCGCCCGGTTTAAGGGCCGTTCCTCGGGCGTGATGCCGCAGTCATTCGGCGATGGCAACCGCACAATCCGTCGCGGCCTCCTGCTTGGCGGCGCAGGCGGCGATGGCCTCATCGGGCGACGGGCCGATGCCCCAGGCCCCCGTCGCGGCCGAAAGGGCCAGGGCAGCGCCTTGATTTGCCACGAAATCCTCGGTCGCGGAGGAAGAAAGCTGAAGCGGCCGCACCTCCCAGCCTTCGGGGCGGACCGTGGCGACGATGACGCATTCCGCCGCGCCGGTCTTCTTGGCGTTGCATTGCGAGAGTGCCACCGCGCTGGCCGCCTCGATCGTGTGGTGATTGGCCGCCGCCATCGTCGCCTCGGACATCAGCCCCTCTTCGGGGGAGATGGCGATGGCGGCATAATAGGGCTGATCCTTGGCCACCATGGCGAGCATCTTCGCCTGATCCTTCGGCAAGGCGCCTTCGGTGATCACCACTTCGGCCACCTTGGGCGGGTAGAGCATGGCCGCCGCGTCTTCTGCCGTTACGGTCTGCGCGGCAAGGGGCGCGGCGGAAAGGAGAAGGGCAAGGCAGGCGGCAGGGGCCGGGCGAAACATGGCATCTGTCTCCGTGATCATGGTCGAACACTCGTCGGGGCGTTGTTCTAGCGCGGACGGGCGGGTCTGGACAGGGGCAGAAGTGCTGATAGGGTCGGCGCCGTATCACAAAGAGGAGACAGCCGCATGAGCCTGGACGCCGTTCTGGCCCGCATCGACAAGGATCTGCCCGAAGCGCTGGACCGGCTGATGGCGCTGTTGCGCATCCCCTCCATCTCCACCGATCCGGCCTACAGGGGCGATTGTGCGAAGGCGGCGGATTGGCTGGTGGAGGATCTGAAGTCGCTGGGCTTCGACGCCGCCAGCCGCCCCACACCGGGCCATCCGATGGTTGTGGCGCATGGCGGCGCGGGCGGGCGGCATCTGCTGTTCTACGGGCATTACGATGTGCAACCCGTTGATCCGCTGGAGCTTTGGGCGCGCGATCCGTTCGATCCCGCGATCGAGGAGACGGCGAAGGGCAAGGTGATCCGGGCGCGCGGATCGTCGGATGACAAGGGGCAGTTGATGACCTTCCTTGAGGCCTGCCGGGCCTGGAAGGCGGTGCATGGCTCCCTGCCCTGCAAGCTGACGATCTTTCTGGAGGGGGAGGAGGAATCGGGATCGCCCTCGCTGATCCCCTTCATGCAGGAGAATGCCGGGGAGCTGCGGGCGGACCTTGCGCTGATCTGCGACACGGGGCTGTTCGAGGATGCGGTGCCGGCGATCACCACCATGCTGCGGGGGCTGTGCAAGGCGGAATTCACGGTGCGGGCGGCATCGCGCGACCTGCATTCGGGGATGTATGGCGGGCTGGCGCGGAACCCGATCCATGTTCTGACGCGGCTTCTGTCCGGGCTGCATGATGCAGAGGGGCGCGTGCAAGTGCCCGGATTCTATGACGATGTGGCCGAACTGCCGGATGCCTTGCGGCAGCAATGGCAGGCGCTGGCCTTTGACCATGCGAAATATCTGGGGGATGTGGGGCTGTCTCTGCCCGCGGGGGAAGTGGACCGCACACCGCTGGAGATGATCTGGTCGCGGCCCACGGCCGAGGTGAATGGCATCTGGGGCGGCTATACCGGCGCGGGGTTCAAGACGGTGCTGCCCTCGGAGGCCCATGCGAAGGTGAGCTTCCGTCTGGTGTCGCGGCAGGACCCGGAGAAGGTGTTGAAATCCTTCCGCAAATGGGCCGAGGCGCAGATCCCCGCGGATTGCGAGATCATCTGGCATGACGGGATCGAAGGGTCACCCGCCAGCGTGATGGAGATCGGTGATCCGGCCTTCGAGGCGGCGCGGCAGGCCTTGACCGACGAATGGGGGCGCGCGGCGGCCTTTGTGGGGTCCGGCGGGTCGATCCCGATTGCGGGGTATTTCAAGACGGTCCTGGGGATGGATGCGATGCTGATCGGGTTCGGCCGGGATGACGATCAGATCCACAGCCCGAACGAGAAATACGACCTCGACTGTTTCCACAAGGGAATCCGGTCCTGGGCGCGGGTTCTGGCGAGGCTGGCATGACTGTCGTGATCCGCGACGCGGGCCCGGCGGATGAGGCGGGTTGGCGCGGCCTTTGGGACCAATACCTTGATTTCTATGAGGTTGTTCTGGCCCCCGAGGTGACGGCGGCGACCTGGGCGCGGCTGATGGACCCGGCCAGCCCGGTGAAGGCGCGGCTGGCCTTCGATGGCGGGCAGATGGTGGGCTTTGCCATCCATCTGCACCACCCTTCGACCTGGGTTCTGGGCGAGGACTGCTATCTGGAGGACCTGTTCCTTGCGCCCGAGGCGCGGGGGAAGAAGATCGGCAAGCGGCTGTTGAACGACCTGATAAAGCTGGCAAAGGCCAAGGGATGGCAGCGGCTCTATTGGCATACGGATGAGGAAAACGCGGTGGCGCGGCGGCTTTATGACCGGTTCGTCAAGGCGGATGGGCATGTGCGGTATCGCATGACGCTGTGATCCGGCGCGCGGCGGGTTAATCCTTCGCCTTTTCGGATATTTGGCCGAAATCGGCTGTGCCGGATCCTGTGCCGTCTTCTGTGCCGCAAACTGTGGCCACGCAGCGCACGCTGTCTTGGGGGTTAACCAAACCCGCGGCCCCAGCACGACTCAGGCCTGCGGGACTGTTGGCCTGCCCGGTCCGTTTCTCTGGCATCGTGGAGAATTGGCGCGGTTGACGGGGCTCGAACCCGCGACCCCCGGCGTGACAGGCCGGTACTCTAACCGACTGAGCTACAACCGCGCTGGTCACATTCGGGGAAGCGGGCGGTGGCGCGGTTGACGGGGCTCGAACCCGCGACCCCCGGCGTGACAGGCCGGTACTCTAACCGACTGAGCTACAACCGCGTGTCCACCGCCCGGCTTTCCGAACGTGTGGGGGTATTACGGAAGGGCGCGGGCGGCGTCAAGCGAGGATTGGGGAAATTTCCGGGGGAAGTTGGGCGGGCGAAATCTGACGCAGATTTCGCGGCGATTTTTGCACGCAAAAATCGGTTGGAAAGGTGGGGCGAGGGACATGCAGCCCGTAAAGCCGAAGCGCCCCGCCTAACAGGCGGAATTTGCGTCAAATTCCGCCGCGGTTTTTGCGTCAGAAACCGCCTAGGGCGCCGGAATGAATTCCGCGTCATCCCCCGGCGGCAGTCGAAAGCGGCCATGCGCCCAGTCGCCCGCGCGCCATGCCTCTTTCGCGGCCTCGATCCGTTCCTTGCTGGAGGCGACGAAGTTCCACCAGATATGGCGCGGGCCATCCATCGTGGCCCCGCCCAGAAGCATGATCCGCGCGCCGCTCTCACCGGCCCTGACCGAAACCCGGTCGCCGGGGCGGAAGACCAGCATCTGGCCTGCCGGGAAGGTCTGGCCGCCCACTGTCACCTCGCCCGACAGGATATAGATGCCACGATCTTCGTGATCGTCGGGCAGCGGGATCGCCGCGCCGGCCGCCAGGGTGGCATCGGCATAGAAGACTTCGGAGGGCGTCTCTACCGGCACCTTCTCGCCCCAGGCATGGCCGAGGATGAGGCGGACCTGCTTCCCCTCGCCTTCCAGTTCCGGCAGGAGCGTGGCGGGGGCGTGGAGGAAGGCGGCAGGGTCATCCTCGTTCTTCTTGGGCAGGGCGAGCCAGGTTTGCAGGCCGAACATGGCATGGGGCTGTGCCCGCATCTCGCCATCGGTGCGTTCGGAATGGGTGATGCCATGGCCTGCCAGCATCAGGTTCACCGCGCCCGGTTCGATCCATTGATCGGTGCCGAGGCTGTCGCGGTGATGCATCCGGCCCTTGAGCAGATAGGTGACGGTGGCGAGGCCAATATGCGGGTGGGGGCGGACGTCGATCCCCTGCCCTGTCAGGAATTCCGCAGGACCCATCTGATCGAAGAAGATGAAGGGACCGACCATCTGCCGCTGTGCCGAAGGGAGCGCGCGGCGCACCTCGAACCCGCCAAGATCGCGGGCGCGGGGCACGATGACGGCCTCGATCGCATCGACGGCATCGCCGATGGGAATGGTGGGGTCGAGGGCGGGGTTCCAGCTCATGGCGGCCTCCGGAGGTTGCTGGTCCCAAGGATAGGTGCTGTGCGCCGCTGCGTCATCCCTTGGGGGCGCGCGGGGTCTGTGCGGTGAGGCACAGGCTAGAGCCCGCGCTTGAGGATCGTGGCGAGCCGGTCGAGGAAGAGGACGGCGTTGTCTTCGGTGAAGACGAGGGGCGGCCGGATCTTGAGCGTATGGCCGAGCGGACCGGTGGCGGAAATGAGGATGCGCGCCTCGCGCAGGGCATTCACAAGGCGGGCGGCACGGTCGCGGTCGGGGCGGCCGTCGGTCACGATATCGGCGGCGAGGAACAGGCCGGCGGCGCGGATATCTCCAAGGGCCTCATGGTCGCGGGCGAGGCTTTCGAGCCCTGCGCGGAACATCGCGCCGGTGCGGGCGGCGTTCTGCAACAGCCCCTCATCCTCGATCACCGACAGCACGGCCATGGCGGTGGCGGCGGCGACGGCATTGCCGCCGAAAGTGTTGAAATAGCGCGCCTTGCTGCCGAATTCGGCAATCACCTCGGGGCGGATCACCAGACCGGCGACGGGGTAGCCATTGCCCATCGGCTTGCCCAGCGACACCATGTCGGGGATCACGCCGTGGCGGGCAAAGCCCCACATGGCCGCGCCGGTGCGGCCGAAGCCGGGCTGCACCTCATCGGCGAGAAAGAGGCCGCCCGCGGCGCGGATGGCGGCGGCGGCCGGGGCGAGGAAGCCGGGCGGATCGGTGAAAAGGCCGTCGGAGGAAAAGACCGTATCCACCATCAGCAGGGCGGGCCGGATGCCATGGCGGAGAAGATCGTCGATGGCCGCCTGCACATGGGCGGCGAAGAGGGCGGCGGGGTCGCCCTGCCGCGCATCGGGGGCGGGAATGGCGCGGACATGGGGGCCGAGCGGCACGCCGGGGCCGAGGGAGGGGGAACATTCGGCCACGCTGGCCGTGACGCCGTGATAGGCGTTGTGGGTGACGATGACGCCCGTCCCGCCCGTCGCCGCGCGGGCGAGGCGGAGGGCGAGGTCATTCGCCTCGGACCCGGTGCAGGTGAACATGACATGCGACAGGGGCGCGGGGAAATGCGCCAGCAGCCGTTCGGCATAGGCCAGCACGCCGTCATGCAGATAGCGGGTATGGGTGGCCAGCGTGGCGGCCTGTTCGGCCATGGCAGCCACCACGCGGGGATGGGCGTGGCCGACGCTTGCCACGTTGTTATAGGTGTCGAGATAGGCATTGCCTTCGGGATCGTAGAGCCAGACCCCCTGCCCCCGCACCAGATGGACCGGCGTTTCGTAGAAGAGCCGGTAGGCCGGGCCAAGGAGCCTCTGGCGGCGGTCCACCATCGCGGCCTCGACCGGGCCGAGCGCGCCCTGACCGGGGATGAAGGCATTGGGCATGGGATCGCGGGTCATGGGCGGGCCTTGAGCTTGGGATGGGAGGCGAGCGCGGTCAGCCCCGCAGCGGCGGAGGGGAAGTTGCGCAGGATATAGGCGGCGTTCTCGGGGTAGCGGGCGGCGCGAAAGCTGGTGATGGCGAGGGTGGTCACCATGCGGGCGGCGACCATGACCGGCAGGAGCCTCGCCTCCTGATCGGTGAGCGGGTCGACGGCATGCCAGGCCTCGGCAAAGGCGGCGAGGCTGGCGGGGCCATCCTCCGGATCGATCTGATAGGCGGCGGCGATGGCCAGATCGCAGAGGAGCGGCGTGCGCACCATGTCGCCGAAATCGAGGATGCCGGTGACGCGGTCGGGCGCGGCGGGATCGCCCAGAAGGTTGTGGGGGTTCAGGTCGCCATGAATGACCTGCCAGCGCAGGGCGGGCAGGACGGGGGTCACCTGCGCCTCGAAGGCATCAAGCGTGGCACTGGCGAGGTCGTGCAGCCAGGGATCGGTGATATGGGGCAGAAGCGGGCGCAGGCGCAGGGCATGCTTGATGTCCCATTGCAGGTCATGGTCGGCGGCGGGATCGGCAAAGCCGCGCAGGGCGCGGGCAAGCCGGGCGCCAAGGCCGGCCACAGCGGAGGCGCGGGCGCGATGGGCGGGCAGCACCGCCAGCGGCGCGCCCTCGACCCAGGTCAGCAGGCGGAGGAGTTCGCCCGAGGGCAGGACCACGTCATCCGCCCCGTCCCGCGTGGCGATGACGCGGGGGATGGGCAGGCCGGGATCGGCGGCGGCGGCATGGCGCAGGGCGCGGGATTGCATCCGCGTCATGGCATGGGGTTCGGCGCGGTTGGCGATCTTGACCACGAAACGGCCTTCCGGCGCGTCAAGCCGGTGGTTCAGATCGCGTTCCGAGGTGAGCGGGGTGAGCGGTCCGGTCAGCCCCCAATGGGTGGCGACGAGACCCGCCACGGCCTGCACCGCCAGCGCCGGGGGGCGGCTGTCGAGAAGCGGGCCAAGGGGGGTGTCGGACATGGATCTGCCTGCGCGGAGTGGTGGCAGTATCATCCGGGCGGAGGGGAAAAGGGAAGAGGCGGCTGGTGGGTGGTGAGGGACTCGAACCCCCGACATTCTCGGTGTAAGCGAGACGCTCTACCAACTGAGCTAACCACCCGCGCGGGCTGCGTTTAGCCCAAGGCACGGGCGGGCGGCAAGGGGAAAGGCGGGCTGGGACGGGGTGCCGAAAGCGAAAAGGCGCCGCAACAGCGACGCCTTTTCAGGAAGAATGGTGGGCGATAACGGATTTGAACCGCTGACATCTTCGATGTGAACGAAGCGCTCTACCGCTGAGCTAATCGCCCGATGGCGGGGTGTTTAGTCGTCTTCTCCTGCCTCCGCAAGGGCCTGTTTCGGGGCCTTGGGGGCATTTTTCTCGCCCGCGCCGCGCAGTTTCACCGTCATGGCGGAAGTCTTGCCTTCGCCTTTCTGCCGGGCGATCCGGGCGCGGCCGAAGGGCGGGAGGTTGAGCGACTCGCCCTTGGCCAGCGCCTCGCCAAGGGCGGCCAGCGTGGCTTCGACGATGTCCTTGACCTGGCCCTTCTTGCGCCCGTCAAGGGCGGCCACGACGCGGGCGACGAGGTCTTTCTTCTTGAGCTGCGGACCGGCGACCTTGGCGGCCTTCTCGATCACGGCGATATCGGCCTCGGGCGGGGCGGCGGCGGCGGGAACCGCCGGGACGGCGATCTTGGGCGCGCTGATCGCGGCCTTCGCAACCGACTTGGGGGCCGCTTTGGGGGCGGCCTTGGCAGCCGTCTTCGCCGCCTCGGCTTTGGGGGTGGCGGATTTGGGGGTGGTGGTCTTCTTGGCGGTACTGGTGGCCATGAACGGAACTGCCCTGTTGCTGTGTGCGGCGCGGGTGGCCGGTGCGGGCAGGTTAGCCGGGTTGGCGCGGCAATGCCACCGTGACGATGGGGGCGGATGGAGAAAGGGCGGGCCTTGCGGCCCGCCCTTTACAGCTTTGGTGGGTAGGATGGGCAATACTGCCCATCCTGCGGATCAATGCGCCACTTGCGACGGGGCGGCATCGGCAGCGGCCTTGGCGGCCTTGGCGGCCGCCTCTTCCGCCGCTTCGTCCCATTCCACCGGTTCCGGCGCGCGGACGAGGGCGTGGTGCAGCACCTCCTTCACATGGCTGACCGGGATGATGGTCAGGCCTTCGCGCACGTTTTCCGGGATCTCGGGCAGGTCCTTGGCGTTCTCTTCCGGGATCAGCACGGTCTTGATGCCCCCGCGCAGCGCCGCGAGCAGCTTTTCCTTCAACCCGCCGATGGCCAGCGCGTTGCCGCGCAGCGTGACCTCGCCCGTCATGGCGATGTCCTTCCTGACCGGGATTCCCGTCAGGACCGAGACGATGGAGGTCACCATCGCCAGACCGGCCGAGGGGCCGTCCTTCGGCGTGGCGCCTTCGGGGACGTGGACATGGATGTCGATCGCCTCGAATTTCGGGGGTTTCACCCCAAGCTCCGGGCTGATGGAGCGGACGTAGGAGGCCGCCGCCTCGATCGATTCCTTCATCACGTCGCCGAGCTTGCCCGTCGTCTTCATCCGCCCCTTGCCGGGCAGCTTGAGCGCCTCGATCGACAAAAGGTCGCCGCCGACCGACGTCCAGGCAAGGCCGGTGACGACGCCGACCTGATCTTCCGTCTCGGCCAGACCATAGCGGAAGCGTTTCACGCCCAGATAATCTTCAAGCTTTTCGGGCGTCACCTCGACGGCCTTGCCCTGTTTCTTGACGATCTCTGTCACCGCCTTCCGGGCGAGCTTGGCAATCTCGCGCTCCAGGTTCCGCACCCCGGCCTCGCGGGTATAGGTGCGGATCACCTCGGTCAGGGCGGTGTCGGTCACCTTGAATTCGCCCTTGCGCAGGCCGTGGCCTTCGATCTGCTTGGGGATCAGGTGCTGCTTGGCAATCTCGCGCTTTTCATCCTCGGTATAGCCCGCCAGCGAGATGATCTCCATCCGGTCCAGAAGCGGCCCCGGCATGTTGTAGGAGTTCGCCGTGGTGATGAACATCACGTTGGACAGGTCGTATTCCACTTCGAGATAGTGGTCCACGAAGGTCGCGTTCTGTTCGGGATCCAGCACTTCGAGCATGGCCGAGGCAGGGTCGCCGCGGAAGTCCTGACCCATCTTGTCGATCTCATCCAGAAGGATGAGCGGGTTGGTCGTCTTGGCCTTCTTCAGCGCCTGGATGATCTTGCCGGGCATGGAGCCGATATAGGTGCGGCGGTGGCCCCGGATTTCGGATTCGTCCCGCACGCCGCCAAGGCTGATGCGGATGAATTCCCGCCCCGTGGCCTTTGCGACCGACCGCCCCAGCGAGGTCTTGCCGACGCCCGGAGGGCCGACGAGGCAGAGGATGGGCCCGCGCAGCTTGGTCGATCGCGCCTGCACGGCGAGGTATTCGACGATGCGTTCCTTGACCTTTTCCAGACCGTAATGGTCCTTGTCGAGCACGGCCTGCGCCTTGAAGAGGTCTTTCTTCACGCGCGACTTCACGCCCCAGGGCACGCCCAGCAGCCAATCGAGGTAGTTGCGCACCACCGTCGCCTCGGCCGACATGGGCGACATGGATTTGAGCTTTTTCAGCTCTGCCTCGGCCTTTTCGCGGGCCTCCTTGGAGAAGGCGGTCTTGCGGATGCGGTCCTCAAGTTCGGCGATTTCGTTCTGGCCGTCTTCGCCATCGCCCAGCTCGCGCTGGATCGCCTTCATCTGTTCGTTGAGGTAATATTCGCGCTGCGTCTTTTCCATCTGGGTCTTGACGCGGGACTTGATCTTTTTCTCGACCTGAAGAACCGACATCTCGCCCTGCATGTGGCCATAGACCTTTTCCAGTCGTTCAGCCACGTCGAGGGTTTCGAGAATCTCCTGCTTCTGCCCGACATCCACGCCAAGATGACCGGCGACGAGATCCGCCAGACGGGCGGATTCGCGGGTTTCGGCCACGGCGGCAAGCGCCTCTTCGGGGATGTTCTTCTTGATCTTGGCGTAGCGTTCGAATTCCTCGCCCACGGCGCGGATCAGCGCCTCGACCGAAGAGGCATCGCCGGGGGTTTCCGACAGGCCCGCGACGCGCGCCTCGAAGAAGCGCTCATTGGGCAGGAATTCGGTGATCTTCACCCGCGACTTGCCTTCGACCAGCACCTTCACGGTGCCGTCGGGCAGTTTCAGGAGTTGCAGCACATTGGCGAGGACGCCGACGCGGTAGATGGCATCGGTGCCCGGATCATCGACGGAAGGGTCGATCTGCGAGGACAAGAGGATCTGCTTGTCATCGGCCATCACCTCTTCCAGCGCCCGCACGGATTTTTCGCGCCCGACGAAAAGCGGGACGATCATGTGCGGGAAAACCACGATATCGCGGAGCGGAAGCACCGGATAGCTGAGGGAGAGAGTATCGCTCATCATGTTTCCTTGTCTGGCAGGAAGGCACTGGCCCCGGTCATCGGCAACGCTCGGCCTTCCCCTGTTCGGCATCCATATCTGGTGGTGCGCCGGGGGCGAGTCAACCACGCCTTCACGTCATCTTGCCTCCATGATGCGCCCGTCCCCTGGCGGGGGCAAGCGGGCTTTGGTCGGACGGGGGGCCGACCTGCGGCCCCTGCTTGCATGGATCGTGCCGTCAGCGATGGCGGCGCAGAAGAAGACGCCAGAGGAGGAGGAGCGCGGCGGTGACGGGGCTGAGTGAGAGCGGTCAGAGCCGGGGTCAGAGCGGATCAATATCGCCCGCTGCGCGGGTGGCGTGGAAATCGGCCACGAAGGCAGCGAGGCGCTGGCTCGCAATGGCATCGCGCAGGCCCTGCATCAGTTCCTGATAGTAATGCAGGTTGTGCCATGTCAGCAGCATGCCCGAAATCATCTCGCCCGCCTTGAAGACATGGTGCAGATAGGCGCGGGAATAGCCGGTGCAGGCGGGACAGGTGCAGGTCTCGTCCAGCGGGCGCGGGTCGTCCTGATGTCGGGCGTTCTTGATGTTGACCTGCCCTCGCCGCGTCCAGGCCTGCCCCGTGCGGCCGGAGCGGGAGGGGAGGACGCAATCCATCATGTCGATCCCGCGTTCCACCGCACCCACGATATCGTCAGGCTTGCCCACGCCCATCAGATAGCGGGGCTTGTCCACGGGCAGGAATCCGGGGGCGTAGTCGAGGACGGAGAACATCGCCTCCTGCCCCTCGCCCACGGCAAGGCCGCCCACGGCATAGCCGTCAAAGCCGATCTGTTGCAGGGCGATGGCGGATTCCTCGCGCAGGTCGCGGGTGACGCCGCCCTGCATGATGCCGAAGAGGGCGTGACCGGGACGGTCGCCGAAGGCATCGCGCGACCGCTGCGCCCATCGCATGGACAGGCGCATGGATTTCGCCACCTCTTCCTCCGTCGCGGGCAGCGCGGGGCATTCGTCAAAGCACATCACGATATCGGAGCCGAGGAGTTTCTGGATCTCCATGCTGCGTTCGGGGGTCAGCATGTGGCGCGACCCGTCGATATGCGAGGAGAAGCGCACGCCTTCCTCGGTCAGCTTGCGCAGGGAGGCCAGCGACATGACCTGAAACCCGCCGCTGTCCGTCAGGATGGGGCGATCCCAGTTCATGAATTTGTGCAACCCGCCAAGGCGGGCGATGCGTTCGGCGCTGGGGCGCAGCATCAGGTGATAGGTATTGCCCAGCAGGATATCGGCCCCGGTGGCGCGGACACTGTCGGGCAGCATGGCCTTGACGGTGGCGGCGGTGCCCACCGGCATGAAGGCGGGGGTGCGGATATCGCCCCGCGTGGTGTGGATGATCCCTGTGCGCGCCGCGCCGTCCGTTGCGTGAAGCGTGAAGCCGAAGCCCTGCGCCATGATCGGGGTCCCTTTCCGCGAAAGCGCCCCCTCATGGCGCAAAGGCGGGCACGGGGGCAAGAGGCAAAGCGATCAGTGCCGTCTCCGCCCCGGCGGGCGCGGGGGCGGCAGGCCGTCGCCTTCCTCCAGCGCGCGGCGCAGGCGGCGGATCAGCACGCCGCGCGCGCGGTCATCGGGGGTGGCGCGCAGGGCATCGTCGATATCGAGCATCAGGCGCGAGACATCGTTGTGCCAGTCCAGCCGCGCCACCTGATCGGGGGCAAGGCGCGGCGGCACCTCGCTGGCGCGGCGGATGACCCCGTCGGGTGTCAGGTCGAACGACTCGTCCAGCGCGGGTATCACAAGCCGTTCGGCCTGCACCAGCCCGGAGACACGGGCCGCCAGGCCCGCCATCGCCTCTTCCTCGCCATGCGTGAGGAAGAGCCCGGCCCGGATCGGCAGGCGTTCCCCCAGCCAGGCGGCCAGTTCCGGCCCGTCGGCATGGCCGGAATAGAGGTCGATGGAGCGGACGCGGGCGCGCACCGGGAAGGCCTCGCCCTGTATCCGCACCTCATGCACCCCGTCCTGAAGCAGGCGGCCCAGCGTGCCTTCGGCCTGGAAGCCCACAAGGAGGAGTGTCGCCTCCTCTTTCCACAGCCAGTTCTTCAAATGGTGGCGGATGCGTCCCGCCTCGCACATGCCCGAGGCGGCGAGGATGATGTGGAACCCGCGCGCCGAGGCGAGGGCGCGGGATTGCTCGACCGTCTCGGTGAAGCGCAGGTGGTGATCCTGCAACCCGGCGACCAGCGCGCGGCCATTCTCCAGCTCGGCCGCGTGGCGGCGGAAGATGGCGGTGGCCTTGCCGGCAAGAGGGCTGTCCACATGGATGGGGCAGAAGGGAATGTCGCCCGCCATCATCATGGTGGTGAGATCGGCGATCAGTTCCTGCGCCCGTTCCACCGCGAAAGTCGGGATCAGGAGGACGCCATCCTCGCGCCAGGCGGCCGTCACCTCGGCACGCAGGGTGGCGCGGCGGGCGGGGGCCGAGGCGTCGATCCGGTCCACATCGCCATAGGTGCTTTCGCAGATGACGTAATCCACCCCCGACGGCCCTTCGGGATCGGGCTGGAGGAGCTTGGTATCCGGCCCTATATCGCCCGAAAAGAGCACGCGCAGGGGCGGATCGGCGATCTCCACCTCCACCGAGGCGGAGCCGAGGAGATGGCCCGCATTCCAGAACCGCGCCCTGAGACCGGGCAGAACCTCCACCCATTCGTCCAGATCATGGCTGCGGAATTGCTCCAGCGTGCGGGCGGCATCCTGGCTGTCATAGATCGGCACCACCTCCTCGCCGCCACGGCGGCGGGTGCGGCGGTTGAGCATCTCGACCTCGGTCTCCTGGATATGGGCGCTGTCGGGGAGCATGACGCCGCAGAGGTCCACCGTGGCGGCCGTGGCATGGATGGGGCCGGTAAAGCCGTCCTTCACCAGTTTCGGCAAGAGACCGGAATGGTCGATATGGGCATGGGTGAGGATGACGGCGTCGATCCGTTCGGCCTCGAAGGGAAAGGGGCGGTAATTCAGGGCCTTTTCCGTCTTCGATCCCTGGAACATGCCGCAATCGACGAGGATCGTCCCCTGCCCCGTGTGCAGCCGGAAACAGGACCCCGTCACCCCGCGCGCCGCGCCGTGGAAGGAAAGGATGGGATGGGTCATGGGTCTAGTCCAGGATCTGGAACTGCACCTCGACGGGGGTGCAGTCGCGGCCATTGATCGGGATCATGTCCTGCGGGCAGGTGGACATGACCACCACGCAGTCCAGCACCGCGCGCAGGATGACATGGTCACCGGGGCGCGACAGCGGCTCGCCCCAGGTGATGCTGCCGTCCGGGTTGATGGGAATGTTCATCCAGAGGTTCAGGGGTGCGGGCACCTGCGGGCAGGGAAAGCCGATCATGGACAGCGCGGCATGCAGATTGTCGGTGCAATTGTCGTGATAGCCCTTGCAGCCGAGCGACTGGTAGCGGTGCAGGTCGCAGGCGGCAATGACGGTATCATGCCGGCCGGGAGAGGTATCTTCTTCCAGAATGAGAATCGGGCGGCGCCGGTTGGTGACCAGCGCATCGCCCTGTCCGGGGAAGACGGAGCCGAGGAAGGCATGCAGATGTTCCATCGACATCGCCTCTGTCGGGTCGGCGGCGTTGAAGGCCCAGGTATCCACGACCTGGCTGCCATGGGTGTTGACGATGCGGATCGCCTGACCGGCCCTGAGCCGCACCGCCCGCCCCTGCCGTGCCGGAACCGTTTCCATCATCGCCCTCCGCCTGATTGCGGGCAGGATGGGCCTGATGGGGCGCGGAAACAAGCCTTGGCGGCGGGTCAGGCGGCATCCTCGCGCAGCCAATCGGCGATGGAGGGCAGCAGCGGGCGGAAATAGGCGATCATCCGCCCCGGCGGATCGGCCTCGGCCCCGTCGCGCCAGCGGGCCACGCCATGGATCAGATGGCGGTGCAGGATGACGGCCGTTCCGGGGTCACCGGGCAGTTCGATCCGGGGGCAGGTGTCAAAGACCTCGCGCCGGGCGGCCTGATAGGCCTCGGTGATGTCATGCGTATCGGGGGCGCCCTCGCTGGCGGTGAAGGCCGCCCGCAGCGCCGCGCCGATCAGGCGATGGCTGCCCTCCCAGACCACCAGAGGTGCCGCATCGGCATCGGCGCGGTTCAGCGGCAGCCCGACGATCCAGCCATGCGGTTCCTTGACCATGCGCCGTTTCTGCGGCCCGACGGGCAGCAGCCCGTCGAGATGGGCCGCATCGCGGGTGAGGCGGAAGCGGAAGGCGGCCTCGGTCTCTTCCTCGCCCTGACGGGGATAGCCGGGACGGGTGACGGAAAGCTGCGCCGGGTGGAGCGGTTCGGGAGAAAGGCCCAGCTCCGCCCAGGGAAAGGCCGCGCCGCCGATGGCCCCGTCGGGGCCGTTGGGCAGCGCGTCAAGGCCCACGAACCATGTCCCGCCGCAGCGCCAGGCCTCGGCACTGCTGGTGACGGCTTGTTCGGCCACCGGCCGTGCCGCCGCGGCCCAGGCAGCGATGCCCGGCCCTGCCACCCGCCGCCAGCCTTGCGCATCCGTCATATCGGCCATGCCCATCCCCTGCCCCATCCGTCATCAGAATGACACTGGACCCGGGCAGGGAAAAGGCGTATCCGCTGCGGCTCTTTTTCGATCGGGATCATTGTCATGTCCGCCCCTTCCGCCTCCGCCACCGGTGACAGCATCCTGCGCCCGGCCCTTGTGCTGGGCCTTCTGTCCTGCGTCGGCCCCTTTGCCATCGACATGTATCTGCCCGCCATGCCGCAGATCGGGGCGGCGCTTGGCACCTCCATCCCGGCGATGCAGACGACGATCACCGCCTATTTCATCGCCTTCGGCCTGGCGCAGCTTGTCTATGGGCCCTGGGCCGACCAGGCGGGACGGAAGCCGCCGCTTTACGCGGGGCTGGCGATCTTTCTTGCGGGGTCGGTGCTCTGCACCTTTGCGCCCAGCATCGAATGGCTGATCGCCGGGCGGTTCGTGCAGGGTCTGGGCGGGGCGGCGCTGATGGTGGTGCCGCGCGCCATCATCCGCGACATGTATACCGGCCATGCCGCGACGCGGCTGATGGCGGCGGTGATGCTGGTCATTTCGGTTTCGCCCATGCTGGCACCGCTGGCCGGGGCGGGGCTGATGCAGGTGACGGGCTGGCGCGGCATCTTCGCCACCCTTTTGGTCGCGGGGGTGGCAAGCCTGCTGATGCTGGCCCTCGCCCAGCCCGAGACCCTGCGCCCGGAGCAGCGCCAGCGCCTTGACCTTGCAGCGATGCGGCGCGGTGCGGCGCGGCTTCTGGGCGACCGGGTCTTCATGGGGCTGACCTTCCTCGGCGGTTTCGGAATGGCGAGCTTTTTCGTCTTCATCGCCTCGGCGAGCTTTGTCTATACGCAGGCCTTCGGCCTGTCGCCGACCGGTTTTTCGCTGGCCTTCGCGGTGAATGCGCTGGGCTTCTTCGCGGCCTCGCAGGCGGCGGGCGGCCTTGGCCTGCGCTTTGGCGCGCGGCGGGTGATCGGGCTGGCAACGCTGGGCTTTGCCGGGTTCACGGCGCTGCTTCTGGCATTGGGGCTGCTGGGTCTGGCCACGCTGGCCGTCTGCATCGGCGGGCTGTTCCTGGCCAATGCCTGCCTCGGGCTGATCATCCCCACGACCATGGTGATGGCGCTGGAGGAGCATGGCGAGATCGCCGGTCTGGCCTCCTCGCTGGGCGGGACGCTGCAAATGCTGGCCGGGGGCGTGATGATCGCGGCAACGGGGCCGTTCTTCGACGGGACGGTGGTGCCGATGCTGGCGGCCATCGCGCTGTGCGGGGTGCTGGCGCTGCTGCTGTCGCGGCTGGCGCTGGCGGGGCGTCAGGCGGCCTGAACCGCCACTTCGGCCAAGGCCTGTTCCACGAGCGGGATACCCGCACCGGGGCGGGACGCACCTTCCGACAGCACCCGCCGCCATCCCCTTGCACCGGGCTGGCCGTGGAAGAGGCCCAGCATGTGGCGGGTGATCTGATGCAGTCTGCCGCCCGCCGCGAGATGGCGGTCGATGTAAGGCAGCATGGCATGGACCACCGCCACCGCGTCTATCCCCGGCCCATCGCCCCAGAGCGTATCGGCCCCGATCAGCACCCGCCCCGGTTCGTGATAGGCGGCGCGGCCGATCATCACGCCGTCAAGCCCCGTCTTCAGCAGATCGCGCGCCTGATCGAGGCTGGTGATGCCGCCATTGATGCAGATCGTCAGATGCGGAAATTCCGCCTTCATGCGCTGCACGAGAGGATAGTCGAGCGGCGGGATTTCCCGGTTCTCCTTCGGTGAGAGGCCCTGCAACCACGCCTTGCGGGCATGTATGACGAAATGCCTGACCCCGGCGGATGAAACCTTGGAAAGGAAGTCGGGCAGCACCTCTTCGGGGCGCTGGTCATCGACCCCGATCCGGCATTTCACCGTCACCGGCACGGGGCTGGCCTCCAGCATCGCCGCCACGCAATCGGCCACCAGCGCGGGGCGTTCCATCAGCACCGCGCCGAAACAGCCCGATTGCACGCGGTCCGACGGGCAGCCGACATTCAGGTTGATCTCGTCATAGCCGTAGGGGGCCGCCAGCCGCACGGCCTGCCGCAGTTCCGCCGGGTCCGAGCCGCCCAGTTGCAGGGCGACGGGGTGTTCCTCGTCGCTATAGCCCAGCAAGCGGTCACGGTCGCCATGCACCACGGCAGGGGCGGTGACCATCTCGGTATAGAGCATGGCGCGGCGCGTCATCAGCCGGTGGAAGAACCGGCAATGCCGATCCGTCCAGTCCATCATGGGCGCAACCGAAAGGCGCGCGGCCTGTGCCACGCGATCTGCCGCTGTCAAGCTGGGGGCGCTGCCTGTCATGCCGTCCTGTCTGGATTCCACCATCTCGCGCGCCCCTAGCACGGCAGGGCGGGAAAGACCACCAGGGGCTAGCCGGCAAGCCGGGTGCCGGCCCAGACCAGCGCCATCAGGATGGGCTGGTGGATCAGGTAGATGGCCAGCGAATGCCGCCCCGGCCAGGCCAGCCGCCGCAAAATCCCGCCCGGCTGCCAGCGCGCCAGACGCGCCCAGAGCCCGAGCGCGCCGATCACCCGCGCCGCCGCCATCCCCGCAAGGAAGGCCGCGAGCCAGGGGAAGACCGGGACGAAATCCATCGACCACGGCACCTTTGTCCCGAGCCCGGTCCACACGGCCCAGAGCGGGTTCAACGCCTCGAAGCCGAGGCTGCGGTCGGCCAGCACCACGCCCCCCGCCAGCAGCGCCAGAACCGGCCAGGGCAGGAAGATGAGCGCCATGCCGATCAGGCTGGCCAGCGCGATGGAATGCAGGATGCCGAAGAAGATGAAGGCTTGCGGCAGCACCGCAAGCGTCGCCCCCGAGACGACGATTGCCGCCCCCGCCACGCGCAGGAAACGCCGCCAGAAGGCAGGCCAGCGCCGCCCCTCGCCATGGGCGAGGACCAGACTCACCCCCGCGAGGAAGAGGAAGCTTCCCGCCACCAGCCGGGCGAAGACGGCCCAACCGCCGGTGACAGTCGTGCCGGGGGCAAGATGGCCGAACAGTTCCAGATCGAAGGTGAAATGGAAGACGACCATCCCGAGCAGCGCAAGGCTGCGGGCCAGATCGACGGCGATCAGACGATGGCCCTTGCTTTCCTTCAAAATTCCCGTCCCCGCTGGATGGCCACCCGCTGTTTGTGGGTTTTTTCCGGGCGGATCACAAGCGCCACACCGGCCCGGCAAGCAGGCCCGCGCCAGCTTTCGCGGATTGACTTCGCCCCGTTGCTGTGCGCCCATCGTTACAGGGAACCGGGACGAGGCGTAAACCTCGCCATACAAATGTCATCCGAATACGACGATCAGAACGCCATCCATGCCATCTCTGAAACCCTGACGGGCGGCCGTCGGGGTGTCGTGAGCCGCGAGCATGTGTCGGCCCTTGCCTCCGAAGTGCTGCGGCAGGTTGCCCGCCGCGCGGTGGAGATCCGCAAGGCCAAGGACCGGGCCGCCATCCTGGCCGCCGCCATGGCCCTGACCTCGGGCAGCGAGCAGGAGGCGTCGGCGGCGCTGGAGTCGCTGGATGATCCGCTGAACGGGCTGGACCGATTCATCTCCGAGCGTCTTGGCCCGATTGCCAAGGAGATCGGCGATCTGTGGACCACCGACCGCATCTCCTTCCTTCAGGCCACGGTGGGTGCGGCGCGCATCTATTCCTATCTCCGTTATCGCCGCCGCCCGACCCTGCCGTCGGAGCGCGGCCTGCGCAAATCGGCCACTTTCGCGCTGGTGCCGGGCGATATGCATACGCTGGGCATTTCGGCGGCAACGGATGTGTTCCGCGCCCGGGGCTGGGATATCACCCTGCTCATCGGGCAAAGCCATGACGAGATGAACGCCCAGTTCGAAGCCTCGCAGGATCTGCTCTTCGGCTTTTCGGCGGGGTCCGACCATTCCCTCGCCGCGCTGGGGCGGCTGGTCGTGGCGCTGACGGTGGCGCGGCCGGCGGCGCAGGTCCTTGTCTCCGGGCAGATCGCGACCGAGCCCGGTGCGGTTCTGGCCCTGCCGGGGGTGGATTTCTGCGATGCCGACATGGAAGGCGCCGCGCGCTGGCTTGAGGCGCAGGTTGCCGTCCACCCGGACTGACGGGCGCCTGCCGCACGCCCCCGTCTGATCACGCCACTATTTCGGAACCGCCCCGCCCTGCCGGTTGGACAGCCGTCGGGGCGACACGCCATAGCGCTGGCGGAAGGCCTTGGTGAAGGTATTGGTCGCGTTGAAGCCGCAGCCATAGGCCACTTCCGCGACCGGCAGGTCGGTTTCCGTCAACAGCGCGCGGGCGCGTTCAAGGCGCAGGCCGTTCAGATATTGCTTCGGCGACATGCCGATATAGCGCTGGAACAGCCGTTCCACCTGACGGCGCGACACGCCCATGGCGGCGGCGACGGATTCGATATCGACGCCCTGTTCCAGATTCTCCTCGAATTTGCGGATCACCTCGACAAGCACCGGGTTGCGGATGCCCAGCGTGCTGGAGAGCGACATGCGCTGACGCAGGTCGGCGGGGCGCTGCTGGCCGTGCAGGCACATCTTCAGCACCGCATCGGCAAGCCGGTCGCCGTAATTCTTGGCCACGATCTCGATGAAGAGATCGGTCGCGGCGGCGCCCCCGGCACAGGTCAGGATGCGGCCGTCGATGCAGTAAAGCTGTTCCAGCGGGCGCAGATGGCCGAAGGTTTCCGCGAAGGGGGGCAGGTTCTCCCAATGCAGGGTGAAGCGCCGCCCCTCCAGGATGCCCGCCTTGGCCAAAGCATAGGCCCCTGTGCACAGCCCCCCGACCGTGCGGCCCAGCCGCCATTGCTGGCGCAGCCAGTCGGCCACCTTGCGGCTGGCGGATTTCTCTGGCTCCACCCCCGCGCAGACAAAGATCATCGCCTTGGGCTTCGTCTCGGCCAGCGGGCCATCGACATGCAGTTTCACCCCGTTGGAACAGGCCACCGCCGCGCCGCTTTCCGACAGCACCTCCCATTCGAACAGCATCTGGCCCGCAAGCTGGTTGGCGATGCGCAGGGGTTCGATAGCCGAGGAAAAGGCGATCAGCGAAAAGTCGGCCAGCAGGACGAATGTCATGTGCAGCGGTTCGGCCACCTGCGGCACCGCCACATGCGCCACGCCCTTGGGAACGAAATTCGCCGTCATGCCGCGCTCCATCCTGCCGTCACCCGTTCAAGCCGCCCTGTCATGCGCCCTGCCCTGCGCCAAGGTCGCGCGAAGCGAAGGCCCAGTCGCGGAAGGCCTGTGCCGCCCGCGCCTGCACGCCCTCCGCCCCCGGACCGGCGACAAGGTGATAGCCGTGATCCTCCAGCACCGAAACCGCCGACAATTGCACCAGACGCCCGGCCGCCAGATCGTCGCGGATCATCGCCAGCGGGCAGAGCGCCACCCCCTGCCCGGCCAGCGTGGCCGCGCGCAGCAGGTTGAAATCCTCGAACACCGGCGCGGCGGGCTGCATCGGCAGGGGCACCCCCATCCGGCGGAACCAGGCCGACCAGCCGGAATGATCCGTGTCATGCAGAAGGCCCAACGAGAGGTATTCCGAAGGCCGCTCCGGCCGCCGCCCGGCGGGCAGGATGGCGGGGCTGCACACAGGGACGCTTGCCCCCGACAGGAAGGGCTCCGCCCGCCCTTCGGCCAGATCGGGCTGCCCCCGCGCGAAGACGAAGGCGAGATGGACATCGCGGAAATCAATATCCCTTCCGTGCATGGCATAGACCACCCTTATCTCCACCTCCGGATGCGCCGCCCGGAACCCGGCCAGCCGCGGGATCAGCCAGCAGACCGCGACCGAAGGGATGGCCGCGATTACCAGCGGCCCCGCCTTCATCCCCGCCTTCGCGCGCCCGCAGGCGGCCTCCATCTCGGCCAGCGACAGGCCCACGGCCCGTGCCAGTTCCGCCCCATGCGGCAACAGGCGCGGCCGTCCCCCGTCACGGTCGAAGAGCGGGCCGCCCAGCCAATCCTCCAGATGCCTTATCTGGTGGCTGACCGCCGATTGCGTGACGAAAAGTAATTCCGCCGCCGCCTTGAACGATCCTGTCTTCACCACCGCATCCAAGGATCGCAAGGCGTTCAGTGGAATCTGCATGACAGGCGCCCCAAGGACAAATGAGATTTTCTCATCCATCGCATGAGAAAGCCTCTTTTGACAATCACCCCCGCGCGGCGGAGTTATCCAGGCCAGAGCATCCCGCGACGGAGACCGGACATGGAACGCGAAAGACTGCAAAACTACGTCGGCAATGGCGACCGCCCCGCCCCCACCTTTTCCGACGCCGAAATGCAGCGGCGGCTGGACGCGATCCGCAAGGTGATGGCCGACAAGGAGATCGACGCGGCGCTTTTCACCTCCTATCACAATATCAACTACTATTCAGATTTCATGTTCTGCCAGTTCGGGCGGCGCTACGGCCTGCTGGTGGATCACGCCATCTCCACCTCCATCTCGGCGGGGATCGACGGCGGCCAGCCCTGGCGGCGCACCTTTGGCGGGCGCAATGTCACCTATACCGACTGGCAGAAGGACAACTATTTCCACGCCATCCGCCAGTTGACGGGCGGGGTGAAGCGGCTGGGGATCGAATACGACCACATCACCATCGACACGCTGGCGCTGCTGAAATCCGAATTCCCGCAGATGGAATTCGTGGACATTGCCGCCCCGGCCATGCGCCTGCGGATGATCAAATCCGCCGAGGAAATCGCCCATATCGAAAAGATGACCCGCATCGCCGATATCGGCGGCGCGGCCTGCGTGGAAGCCACGCAGGTCGGCGTGCCGGAACATGAGGTGGCGCTGCATTCCACCGCCACGATGGTGCGCGAGATCGCCCGCATCTGGCCGGAGGGCGAACTTCTGGACACCTGGACCTGGTTCCAGTCGGGTATCAACACCGATGGCGCGCATAACCCCGTCACCTCGCGCCGGATCGAGCGGGGGGATATCCTGTCGCTGAACTGCTTCCCGATGGTTGCGGGCTATTACGTGGCGCTGGAACGCACGCTCTTCGCCGAAACCGCGACGGACGAACATCTGCGGCTGTGGGATTTCAACTGCCGCGTCCATGACCGCGGCAAGGAATTGCTGGTTCCGGGCAACCGGTGCAGCGACGTGGCGAAGGAATTGAACGAGATGTATGCGGCGGAAAACCTGCTGCAATATCGCAGCTTCGGCTATGGCCATTCCTTCGGCGTGCTCTGCCATTACTATGGCCGCGAAGCGGGGCTGGAGTTGCGCGAGGATTGCGACACGGTGCTGGAACCCGGCATGGTTGTCAGCATGGAGCCGATGATCACCATCCCCAACCACCTGCCGGGCGCGGGCGGCTATCGTGAGCATGACATCCTTGTCATCACCGAAAGCGGCAACCGCAACATCACCGGCTTCCCCTACGGACCGGAGCACCTGATCGTGGGCCAGCGCGGGAGGAAGGCGGCGGAGTGACGCCTCGATCCGTCCCGAGAAAAACCGGGATCACTTTCGCCGATCCCGGTTTTTCGGCACGATTTCAAGCTTGATTTCGGACTTTCCTCAACTCGCGTAAGACTTCAGTCCAATAGAAAGCGACTTGTCTTGGGTGAATCGACTAATATGCTCGGTGTGAGTTTCTTTCTACAGCCCGGCAAGATAGCCACACGCCAGAGCGAGTACCTTATGTCAAAAGTCGCGAACCTGATTTCGGCCGCATTTCTTTTCCTTTCCGGTCCGGCGCACTCGGCAACGGTCATCACGCTTGATCCGCAATTTGGCGGCCGGGTATCGGCGGGGGGTATAGTTCAGCAAAGCTTTTTCAATGCTGGTTTCACCAGTTTCTACGGCGATGTATTCCGTCTCTTTGCGGTCTTTGATCTGTCAAGCCTGCCCTCATCGCTTGGCGCATTGCAGTCCGCGAGGATGATGATTGCCGGCGGCAGTCTGGTGTCGCACGAAAATGAACGACTGCTCCTCGGCTCAATGATCGGGACGCTAAGCGATTTCAACAAGACGGCTTTGCCCGGGACCTCACCTCCCTCGCTTGATCGCAGTCTTTATCCCAGGACAAATGTTACGGAATATGGCGAAGCCTTGCTTGCCAGCACGCCAACAGAAAGCAGCTTTGCCGGACCCATCACCCGTTATTCTGAGTTCAGCATTGACCTGAATTCAACGGCCTTAGCCGATATTCAGGCCGCAATCGGCAGTGCATCGGGCCTGTTCGGCGTTTCAGGAATGCTGGACCGGCGCTATGCGCTTGCGGTCACGCATTCCTTTGACGCTCCAAGACCCAACGGTCTCCGCCTATCCCTTGCCTTTGCAGAGCGCGAAACTCCCCCGCTGAACCCGGTGCCTCTGCCCGGCACCGCATCACTTCTCCTTGTCGGCCTTGCCATTGCAGGGATCGGAGGCATGCGAAAGAGAAAGGCGGTCGCCTGAGCGCGGGCCATCCCCCAAAGTGACACGGACGGAAAAAGTGGTGCCCCCAGAGGGGCTCGAACCCCCGACCCCCTGATTACAAATCAGGTGCTCTACCAGCTGAGCTATAGAGGCACACCGGGGATGGAAATAGCCGCTTTCCGGGGGGCGTGCAAGGCGGGGGGGCGCGCAAGGCGCGGTCAGGCGCGGTTCGCCCGCGCCAGTGCCGCGACGGCGGCAAGGCCCACGGCCATCACCACCAGCGCGGCGGGCGCGGCTTCGCCGAGCCTCTCAAGGCTCGCCAGTTCATAGACCCGCGTCGCCAGCGTGTTGAAATTGAAGGGGCGCAGAAGCAGCGTCGCGGGCAGTTCCTTCACGCAATCGACAAAGACGACCAGCAGCGCCGTCGCCACCGACCCCCGCATCAGCGGCAGATAGATCGCCCCCAGCGTGCCGCCCGCGCTGCGCCCCAGGGACCGTGCCGCCATCGGCAGGTTGGGCGACACCCGCCCGAAGGCCGCATCCACCGCGCCTTGCGCGATCCCGAAGAAGCGCACGCCATAGGCCAGTACGATCGCCCCCGCCGTGCCCGTCATGATCAGCCCCGGATCCCAGCCCGTCAGCGCCAGAACCGCATCCGCCACCCGGTTATCCAGCGCCGCCAGCGGCACCAGAAGGCCCACCGCCAGCACCGCCCCCGGCGCGGCATAGCCCAGCGTCGTGAGCGGCAGCACCACCCGCGCCACGCCCCGCCCGGCCATCCGCACGGCATAGACGAGGAAGAGCGCCGCCCCCACCGTCAGCACCGCCGCCAGCCCGCCCACAAGAAGCGTGTTCCACAGCGCGTCAAACAAGCCGGGCGCGATCCAGACTTCGGGATTGGCCAGCGAATGATCCAGCATCACCGCCACCGGCAGCAGGAACCCCAGCGCGAAGGGTAGGAAGCAGAGCGCGAAGGCAACCCATCCCCGCGCGCCGGAAAGCGGCGTGCGCTCCACCGGGCGCTGCGACCGCCCCATCCGGTAGAATCGCGCATTGCGCCGCCCCGTGCGCTCCAGCGCCACCAGCAGGAAGATCAGCATGAGGATCACCCCCGCGATCTGCGCCGCCCCGCCTGCGTTGTTGCCATTGAGCCAGGTGGAAAAGACCCCCGTCGTCAGGGTCTGGATGCCGAAATAGCTGACCGTGCCGTAATCGGCGACCGTCTCCATCAGGGCCAGCGCCACCCCTGTCGCGATGGCGGGCCGTGCCAGGGGCAGGCCCACCCGGAAGAACAGGCCCCAGGGCCCCGCCCCCAGGGCGCGGGCCACTTCGTAACCGCAGCCCGACATCTCGCGGAAGGCCGCGCGGGCGAGGAGATAGACGTAAGGATAAAGCGCAAAGGAGAGGACAAGGATCGCCATCTCGGCCGACCGCACCTCGGGGAACCAGTAGTCGCGCGCCGTCTGCCACCCCATCGCGGCGCGCAGCGCGCCCTGCACGGGGCCTGCATATTGCAGGAAATCGACAAGAGCATAGGCCCCGACATAGGCCGGAATCGCCAGCGGAAAGAGCAGCGCATGATCCAGCCAGCGCGCGCCGGGGAAGCGGTACATCGTCACCAGCCAGGCCGCCCCCGTCCCCACGGCTGCCGTCAGCACGCCCACGCCCAGCATCAGATAGACTGTGGTGCCGAAATAGCGCGGCAGCACGGTGGACAGCAGATGCGGCCAGATGTTCTCGGTCGGGTGCAGCGCGATCCAGAGGACCGACAGCATCGGCGCCAGCACGATGGCGGCAATCAGCACCGCCCCGACGGACCATCCGTCCAGCCGCGGCCAGCGCAAGGGAACCCGACTGTTTTGCTTGGTCATCATGGGCGCAGGCTGTAACCGAAACCGGTTTCCCTGTCCAGAAAAGCCCGTATATTCGGCGTGAATACAGGGCAGAGAGCAGTTCAGTCCCCATGCGTATCGTTTACCACCTCGGTGCCCATTGCACGGATGACGAAAGACTTGTCCGCTGCCTGTGGAAGAACCGCGAAAGCCTGTCGCGCCAGGGCATCATCGTCCCCGCGCCCACCCGTTATCGCACGCTCTTGCGCGATACCGCCGTCACGCTGAAAGGCCGCGCCGCGAGCCGCGACACCCAGGCGGTGGTGCTGGATCAGATCATGGACGAGGATCGCGCCGACCGTCTGATCCTGTCCTGGGAGAATTTCCTCAGCTATCCGCAATGGGTGATCCGGTCCAACCGCCTGTATCCGGCAGCGGCGGAGCGGATTCGCGCCTTCACCCAGATTTTCCCCGAGATAGAGGCCGAATTCCATCTGGCCATCCGCAACCTCGCCTCCTTCCTGCCCGCCCTGATGAGCCGCCTTCCCGGCAGAAGCTATGACGAGGTGATGGGCGGCGCAGAGCCGCGCACGCTGAGCTGGTTCCGCCTGATCGAGGAGGTCCGCACCCTGAACCCCGAGGCCAATCTCACCATCTGGTGCGACGAGGATACGCCGCTGATTTGGCCCGAGGTTCTGGATGCCGTGTCAGGCCATGCGCCCGGTACGCAACTGGCCGAGACGGAGGATCTTCTGGCCGAGATCATGTCCGCCGAAGGGCTGGACAGGATGCGCGCCTATCTGCGGGGCAACCCGCCCTCATCGGTGATGCAGCGGCGGCGGATCGTTTCCGCCTTTCTGGACAAGTTCGCCCTGACCGATCAGGTGGACATGGAGCTTGACCTGCCCGGCTGGGATGACGAGATGGTGGCCACCCTGACCGAGAATTACCATATCGACATCGCCAAGATCCGGGCGACGCCGGGGGTGACCTTCCTGTCGGCCTGACCCCCGGCTGCGCCTGTCACTGCATCCCGAGCGCCGCCTTGTACATTTCCAGCACCGCCTCTTCCTCGGCGATCTCGTCCGGCTTGCGCTTGCGCAGGGCGATCACCTTGCGCATGACCTTGGTGTCATAGCCGCGGCCCTTCGCTTCGGCGAAAAGCTCCTTCTCCTGCTCGGCGATGTCCTTCTTTTCGGCGGCAAGCTGTTCGGCGCGTTCGATGAACTGGCGCAGTTCGTCGGCTGTGACGTTATAGGCGTCGGTCGGGTCGCTCATCCTGCCCTCGTATCTGTGCTGGAACCTGGGAGACCTTCCCTAACCCGCCTCGCCCTCCGGGTTCAAGCCACCCCGGACCGGCCCGGCACCTTGCCAGAGCGACCGGCCCGCGCTACCACCCGCCCGCAGGCAAGGCCGTCGGAGGCGCGGGATGGACTATGTGATCTGGGGCGGCGCGGCGCTGACGATGCTCGGCGTGGCGGGGCTGATGTGGTGCGTCGTGCTGGGGGTGCGGGCGAAACGCTCCGGCCTTCCGGATGCCGAGGTGAAGGCGCAGCTTGCGCGGGTGGTGGCGATCAACCTCGCCGCGCTGGCGATTTCGGCGCTGGGGCTGATGGCGGTCATCTTCGGCGTGATCCTGAGCGCCTGACCCGCCCTGTCAGGCGGCGAAGCTGCGCCCCTCGCCGATCAGCCGGTCCAGAAGCGGCGCGGGCGCGTAAAGCGCGGGCGCCTCGGCCGCCCAAACCTTCAGGTCGCGCCGCAGCACCAGAAGGCCGCGCCGGTCGGCCTGATGCATCGGCCCGCCGGTCCAGCGGGCCACGATGCCCGCGGCAATGGCCACCGTATCCACCACCGCCGCATCGCGGGCCACACCCGCCTCGATCAGCCGCGCGCCCGCATTGGCCATCGCGCCAAAGCAGCGCCGCGCGATCACCTCTTCCACCGCCGAAGGCCTGCCGCCCCGCCCCTCCCCCGCGATCCCGGCCAGTGACAGGGCCTGTGCGATCACGGCACGCGGCACCTTGCGCGCCTCCATATGCGCCACCGCCTCGGCCAGCGCCGTGGCCAGCGCGGCGGAAACCGGGCCGCCGGGGCCGACAGGGATCACCTGCCAGCCCAGCCGCCGCGCCAGCGCCACCGCAAGCGCCGCCCGCGCCGGCGGCGCGCCCTCCAGCACCAGTTCGGCCAGCGGCTGCGCCTGTTCGACCAGTGACAGCGCCATGCCCCCCGGCGGCGGCATCACCCCGAGCGCCAGCACGGCCCGTGGCGCGGGCAGCACCAGATCGTCGCGGGTGGTGATCACCACATCCGCCTCGCCCAGCCGCGCCGGGCCGATGGCCGGGGCCAGCCGCGCCCAATCGGCATCGCGGGCGGCGGGGGTCATGCGGCCGGCCTGCACCTCGGCCTCCTGCGCGGCGGCGATGGCTTCCAGCGCGGCGACCAGCGCCTCGCGCTGCGGATCGGCCAGCATCACTGCCAACCCCGATTGCAGCGCCCGCCGCGCCAGCGTGGCGGCCGCCCCGCCCGCCCCCCAGATCGCCAGCCGCTGCGGAACCGGCGCCTCGATCCGCGCCACCGCAGGCGGCAGCCGCCGCGCCGCGCGTTCGGCCCGGAAGGCATGGCGCAGCCCCGCCGATTCTGGCGCGGCCAGCAGATCGCCGAAAGCCGCCGACTCGAAGGCCAGCCCCTGTTCCAGCGGCAGCAGAAGCGCCGCCTCCACGCAGTCGATGATCCGCCCCGGAGCGGGCAGCCGCGCCCCCGCCCGCGCCTGCCGCGCGGCGTCCAGCGCGGCGCGATAGGCCCCCACGTCGCGGAACCCGTCGCGCAATTCGCCCGAGCGCCGCCATGTCCCCGCCTGCGCCAGCGCCAGCGCCGCCGCCCGGGCGGCGGGAACGGCCTCGGTCCCGGTCGGGATCACCCGGTCGATCAGGCCGATGGCCAGCGCCTCGACCGCGCCGATCACCCGCCCCGACAGCATCAGGTCCAGTGCCGCGACCCCTCCCACCAGGCGCGGCAGGCGCTGCGTCCCGCCCGCCCCCGGCAAAAGGCCCAGATGCACCTCGGGCAGCGACATCTGCGCCGCCTCTGTCGCCAGCCGCAGATGGGATGCCAGCGCCAGTTCCAGCCCGCCGCCCAGGGCAGGACCGGAGAGCAGCACAACGACGGGGATCGGCAGGTCCTCGATCCGCGAACAGAGCGCCGAAAGCGAAGGGGCGGCGGTCGCCTGTCCGAATTCCGCGATATCCGCCCCGGCAGAAAAAAGCGCACCCTCCCCCCGCAACAGCACGGCAGCGGCATCCCCGGCCTCTGCCTGATCGAGCGCGGCGGCAAGACCCGCGCGCAGCGCCGCGCCAAGCGCATTCACCGGGGGATGGGCGATCACGATTTCCAGAAGCGCGCCGATCCGCGCCACCCGCACCTTCTCGCCCTCAGGCCCCAGACCCGACATACTGCCTGCCCTTCCTTTCCGCCCGCCCCGAAGGCGACCGGCATTATCCGCCATTAAAGCGCGGGCAAGGGCAAAAAGGCAATGCCGCGCGGGCCTTGGCGCCCTGCCAGGCCCATCGGGCGGCCCGTGGCGCGGTCAGACGGGCAGGTTGTCGAAATCCGCCTCGATGCGCGCCTCTTCGGCGCGGCGCAGGGCTTCGGCCTCCGCCTCGGTCAGGGCCGCCTCATCCCCGGCAGGGCCGGGCAGCAGCCGGGCGAGGACCTCCATCTCGGCCTGCAACAGGGCAAGCGTCAGCGCCTGCCCTGCGGCGGCAGCCTCGGCCGCCTCGCCCATCAGCGCGGCCATGCGGGTGATCCCGCTGTCCTGCGACCCTTTTTCCTCTGGCATGATCCATCTCCCCTACTGGGCGCAATTGCGGCAGAAGGGCGTATAGGGCAGCGCGTCCAGCCGCGCCTCGCCGATCTCTGCCCCGCATTTCACGCAATATCCGTATTCCCCCGCCGCCAGCCGCTGCAAGGCCGCCTCGATCCGGCGAATCTCCTGCTGGCCGCTCAGGCCCATGCCTTCCAGCACCTCGTCCCCCTCCCGCTCGGTCGCGAGGTCCTCCCAATCGACGGCGTGATGCGAGTCGAGTTCCGCCTCGATCCCGACCAGCCGTCCCTTCAGGTCGGCCAGCCGCCCTTCGAGCTGCGATTTCCGTGTGGCCAGCGATGTCATGCGGGTTCCTCCTCTGCGCTCTGCGGCCACCAGCATCCGCCCGGCCGCGGCGGATGGCCTTGACCTCGATCAATGCCGTGGCGGATTTCGATATATTCACGACTTGCAATACTTTTGCCCTACCCCATATCAGCGACGCCAAGGCGGGACGGTCCGCTTCGGTCGCCACCCGCCTGCGGGAGGGGCGGCAGCGACAGGGAACAGGGACGCCGCGCGGCGGCGCAGGGGAAAGCGGATGATTGAGACGGATTGGCTCTGGGGCCTTCTGGGCGGCCTCATGATCGGGGGCGCGGCGGCGCTCTATCTGCTGGTGAACGGGCGCGTGATGGGGGCATCCGGCATCATCGGCGGTCTGGTCGATGGCTCCGCCCGCGACCAATGGGCAGAGCGGTTGGCCTTTCTGGCCGGGCTGGTCGGCGTGCCCGCCCTGGCCGTGCTGCTCATCGGCGGGGCGGAGACGCATCTGTCGGGCAATCCTGCCGTCCTGATCCTGGGCGGGCTGCTGGTCGGGCTTGGCACGCGGATGGCGAATGGCTGCACCTCGGGCCATGGGGTTTGCGGCATCTCGCGGCTGTCGCTGCGCGGGATCGTGGCGACGGTGTTCTACATCCTCGTGGGCGGGATCGTGATGGTCCTGGCGCGGCATGTGCTGGGGTGGATCTGAGAGATGGCGCGCAGCTTGTTTTCCGCCCTTGCCGGGGCGATCTTCGGCCTGGGGCTGCTGGTTTCGGGCATGACGGACACGACCCGCGTGCAGGGCTGGCTGGATGTCTTCGGGGATTGGGACCCGACCTTGGCCTTCGTGATGGGGGGCGCGCTGATCCCCATGGCCATCGCCTGGCGGGTGGCGGCGCGGCGGCGGGTGGCGGTTCTGGGCAATCCCCTGCCCCTGACGCATGAGCGCGTGGTGGATGCCAAGCTGGTGATCGGCTCCAGCCTGTTCGGCGCGGGTTGGGGGCTTGCCGGGCTCTGCCCCGGTCCGGCGCTGGCCTCGCTTGGCTGGGGCGGGTGGGGCGGTCTCCTCTTCCTTCTTGCGATGCTGGTGGGTATGGTCGCAGCGCCCGCCGCCAAGGCGCGCATCGACCGGATCACCCAGGCGGCCTGACCCGCCCCACCACCCGAGGAGAGGCAGATGGACATCCGCGCCCTGACCCCAGACTATGCCGTATCGCCCCAGATCGACCCTTCCGATCTGCCCGCGATCAAGGCGGCGGGCTATGTCACGATCATCGACAACCGCCCCGATGGCGAGATCCCGCCCGATCTTCACACCGAACCGATGCGTGCCGCCGCCGAAGCCCTGGGTCTGACCTTCGTGGCCAATCCGGTGATCGGCGGGGCGCTGACGATGGAGAATGTCACCGCCCAGCGGGCCGCGCTGGAGGCGAGCAGCGGGCCGGTCTTCGCCTATTGCGCCTCGGGCAACCGGTCCTCCGTCGTCTGGGCGCTGGCACATGCGGGGGAGATGCCGGCGGATGATCTGATCGGCATTCCCGCCCGCTTCGGCTATAATCTGGAACATCTGCGCCCCACTCTGGAAAGCCTCGCCCGGCGCTGACCCGATGGCGGGGAGGCCACTGCCGCGCAGCGGCACCCGCCCCGTCTCGGCACCCGCCCCGTCGCATCCGGTTCACGCTCCGCCGGGCACTACCGGGCTTCGGCATCCGCCCTGTCGCGCCCAGACGACCCTGCGCCGGGCGCATCCGCCGCCGCGACCCTAGCCCAGAGGCCCGGCCCTTGCGCCAAGGCTGGGCAGCATTTCGGCCGCCATGGCGCGCGGCGCGGCCTCGCCGGCCTCGGCCACAAGGCGCAGGGCGCGCAGGCTGCCGTGGCGGCCAAGCCGCGCCACAGCCACCGCGCGGCCATCCATCCCTTCGACCGTGATCCGCCCGATATCGGCCCGCAGCAGCGGCAGTTCCTGCCCGACCCCCAGCGTCATCACCTGGCCCAGCGGCAGCGTCAGCCGGTGCAGCACCGCCTCAAGCCGGACCTGCGCCCCTTCCACCTGGGCCTGAAGGTCGGTCCGGAAACGCAGGCTGGTGCTGTCCTCCACCTGCGGCATCACGGCGGGGCGCTGTTCCGGCAGCGCCAGCCAGAGCCGCCCGCGCCGCGCCGGGCCGGCCAGATCGACCTCGGCCGCCAGCAGCCGGTAAAGCCCATCCTCCAGCAGCAGCGCCAGCGCCCGCGCCCCTTCCGCAACCGAGGCAAAGCGGAAGCCGCGGGCGAAGGCGGCAAGGCCCGCCTCGGCCGCCGCCGCCTCGAAAACCGCAAGCGCGCGATCCATCACCGGGGCCAGCAGCGCGGCATCGGTGCGCGTGGGGCGCCGCCCCGCGCCATCGCCCGGCCCGACCGTCCCGGTGGTCATCGCCTCCACCATCCCGGCCATCAGCGCGCCGTCGATGATCGCCGCCGCCAGCCCTTCGCCCGCGCTGTCATCCAGAACGAGGATCAGCGCCGGTTCCGGCAGGGTTTCCACGATCTCGGTCAGCGCGCAGCGATCCTGCCGCAGGGTGGCCAGCCGCAGCGCGGCCCCCAATTCCTCTTGCCCGGCCCGCGCCAGGGCCAGCGCCCATATCCGCTCTACCGCCGCCTGATCCGGCGTGCCTTCGCCCCCGCGTTTCAACCGAACCAATGCCATGTCTTCACCCTGCCGCCTGGCTGAAAGACTGCCGCGATTCGGTGAAGAAAGGGTTACGCGGCCTTCTGTTCCAGCCGCAGCGGCAGCGTCACCCGGAAGGCCGCGCCGCCCTGCCCCGGCAGATAGTCTATCCCGCCGCCCAGATTGGCCATCACCTCGCGGCAGATGGCCAGGCCCAGCCCCGCGCCGCCCGCCCGTGTCTGATCGGTCAGGCGGGCGAATTTCTCGAAGATGATCCGCTGGCTCTGCTTGGGGATGCCCGATCCGTTGTCGATGAAATCCACCGACACGCGCCCGGCCCGCTGCCGCACCACGATCCGCAGTTCCGGCGCGGCGGCATCGCAATATTTCCGCGCATTCGAGATCAGGTTGATGAAGACCTGCACCAGACGGTCGGCATCGGTCCGCACGAAAAGGTTTTCGGCCGGAAGATCGCGCAGGATGAGGAAGCTGCGCTCCGGCCGGGTATGGCCCGCCGCCGCCAGCGCCCGGTCGATCAGTTGCTGAAGATTGGCCAGACCGATGTTCAGTTGCACCGACCCGTTCTCCAGCACCGACAGGTCCAGAAGATCGTCGAGCAGCCGGGTCAGGCGGATCGCCTCTTCATGGATGATGCGCCCGTAATTGGCCACCATCTCGGGCGGCAGGTCGCCTTCGGTCAGAATCTCCGAAAAGGCCCGGATGGAGGTCATGGGCGTGCGCAATTCATGGCTGATCTGGCTGAGGAAGGCATCCTTCTGCACCGAAAGCTGGGTCAGCTTCTCATTCGCCTCGCGCAATTGCTGGGCGGTGCGGGTCAGTTCCTCGCGCTGGGTTTCAAGCTGGGCCGAATATTCCATGATCTGCGCGGTCTCGTTGGCCACCGCCATCAGATCCTCGACCGACACGGTCGCCCGTCCCACAAGCTGGCTGATCATCGCATGGGCAGTGGCGGCGCCCACCGAACCGGCCAGCCGCCGCTCCAGCCCCGCGACGAAATCCGGCGTGGGTTCGGGCAGGAAGCCGTCCTTCCCCTGCGCCCGCGCCTCGGCGGCAAAGAGCGCCAGCGCCGCCTCCTCGCCCAGGATGCGCTGGGTCATCATCAAAAGCGCCTCAGGCTCCGCCCAGCCGCGGGTCCAGCCTTTGGGTCCTGCCGCCTCGGCATCAAAGACATTGACGAAGGCCGCGCCCTGCATCCGCTCCACCGGGCCGGGGAAGGTGAGCACGGAGAAAAGGCAGAAGGCAAAGGTATTGAGCGCGATGGACCAGACCAGCGCATGCAGCAGCGGGTCCAGCCCCTCCACCCCGAACAGGGCCTGCGGCCGCAGCCAGCCGATGCCGCCCGGCCCCTCGGCGAAGACCGCCGCCGACAGGGCCGCATCCGGCCCGAAGGAAGGCAGATAGAGCGTATAGGCCCAGACGACGAAGCCGGTCACCAGCCCCGCCACCGCGCCGACCTTCGTCGCCCCCCGCCAGAACAGGCCGCCCACGAGGACGGGCATCACCTGCGCCATGCCGACAAAGGCGATCAGGCCGATGGCCGCCAGCGCCGCCGATCCCCCCGACATGCGATAGTAGAGATAGCCCAGCGACAGCACCGCCACGATGGCCAGCCGCCGCGACAGGATCACCGTCCGCCGGACATCCCCCGTCAGCGCCGCCTTGGGCCGCAGCTTCAGCCAGATCGGCATGACCACATGGTTCGATACCATCGTGGCCAGCGCGATGCTTTCCACGATCACCATCGAGGTGGCAGAGGAAAAACCGCCAAGGAAGGCCAGCATGGCCAGCGTGCCCTGCCCTTCGGCCAGCGGCAGCGTCAGGACGAACATGTCGGGATTGGCCCCGTCCGGCATCCGCTCCAGCCCGACCACCGCGATCGGCACGATGAAGAGGCTCATCAGCAGCAGATAAGCCGGGAAGGCCCAGCTTGCGCGGGCAAGGTGGCGCTCATCCCCCCCCTCCACCACCATGACCTGGAACATTCGCGGCAGGCAGATCACGGCGGCGGCCGAAACGAAGATCAGCCCGGTCCAGCGCCCCGGTTCCAATGGCCAGTCGCGCAGTTCCGATGCCTCGATCCGGGCAAAGACATCGGCCGGCCCCCCGGCCAGCCCCCAGACGACAAAGACCCCCACCGCCAGCAGGGCAAGCAGCTTCACCACCGCCTCCACCGCGATGGCCAGCACCACGCCGTGATGCTGTTCATTGGCGTCAAGGTTGCGGGTGCCGAAGAGGATGGTGAACAGCGCCAGCCCGGCCGCAACCCAGATCGCCGTCGCATCCCGGTCCGGCAGCGCCCAGCCCTCCGGCGTCTCGCTGGCGAAGACGGCGAAGGACAGCGTCACGGATTGCAGTTGCAGCGCGATATAGGGCGTGGCGGCCACCACCGCCAAAAGCGTGACCACGATCCCCAGAAGGTTCGACTTGCCAAAGCGGGATGAAATCAGGTCGGCAATCGACGTCACCCGTTGCTGCCGCCCGATCCGCACCAGCTTGCGCAGCAAGAGCCACCAGCCCACGAAGACGAGCGTGGGGCCGAGATAGATGGTCAGGAATTCCAGCCCCGACCGCGCCGCATAGCCCACCGCGCCGTAAAAGGTCCAGGCCGTGCAGTAGATCGACAGAGACAGCGTATAGATCAGGGGCGACCGAAGCCATCCCACCCGCCCCATCGCGGCCCGCCTTTCGGCCAGGAAGGCCACGGCGAAGAGAAAGGCCACATAGCCGAGGCAGGCGAGGACAAGCAGGTTGAAGGGCATGGCTCAGCCCTCCTCGGGATCGTCGCCGCCGCTCTCCTCGGTCAGGCCCGGCGCCATCAGCGCGGCGACAAGGATCAGCCCGAACCAGACGACGAACAGATAGATGCCATCCGGCGCCGTATCGGCCCGCACCGTCTCGGCTGGTCGCCAGAGCACGGGCACGAGCAGCAGGAAAAGGCCGAACACCGGCAGCATCCGTGCCGCATCGCGCAGGCGGCGCTTGCGATAGCTGCGCCGTTTCAGGAACAAGGGCACCCGCCGCTGCTTCATTTCCCGACAAGCGCCCGGACCGAGGCCAGCATTTCGGCATTCGAGAAGGGCTTGGTCATGAACAGCGTCACGCCCGCCTTTTCCGCCGCCTCGCGGTCGCGGCCCTGCCCCTTGGCCGTCAGCATCATCACCGGCGTATCGCCGGTCTCGGGATGGGCGCGGATCGCCTCCACCACGTCGAGCCCCGAACAGCCCGGCAGCATCAGGTCGAGGATCACCAGATCGGGCCGTTCCGTCCGCACTGCCTCGGCGGCGCCGATCCCGTCATGCAGGGTGGAAACGCGGCAGCCTTCGCGGCTCAGCAGGAAGCGGATCGCCTCGGCGATATTGGGTTCGTCCTCGATCAGCAGGACATGGCTTGTCATTCCGTTCCCCTCCCGAGAAAGGGGCGCATGCGCGGCCCTCTCCCCGCCGCGTCTGACGCGCGGCTCTTGCCGAACGATGCCCCAGAACCCACGCGCCTGTCAAAAGGGCATGTGGACGGGCCTAGCCTACCGCCGCATCCGTCAGGATCGAAGGCTCGCGCCGCGCCGGGCAATCGCCGCGGGCGCAGACCCGGCAGGACGATCCCACAACCTGCGCCCCTCCCCCCGGCTGCGTCCCCCCGCGCAGCGGCGCAACCAGCATCACCGCCTCGCGCAGTTCCACCCCGCCCAGGCCTTCCGGATGCCGCGACGCGCAGAAGGCCACGGCCCGAAAACGCCGCCCGCCGCGCCCCGCCGCCACCAGATCGGCCGTGACCGGGCTGCCCGGCCGCCCCAGCGCCGCATAAAGCGGCCAGAGCGGGCAGGCCGATCCAAATCGGGGAAAGCCGAAGCCTTCCGCAGGCTTGCGCAGCACCAGCGCGCCCGATGCATCGCAGATGGCAAGCCCGGCCTCCGCCCCCGGCGACAGCGCGAGGCGCCGCAGCACCACCGTCACCTCCACCCCCAGCATGGTGGCAAGCCGCACCGGATCGGCCCCCGGCTCCAGCGCGGCCAGCGGCACCCGCGCCGCATCCCGCGCCATGACGGCGATCCAGTCCCGCGCCAGCCCCCGCGCCGCCGCAGAGGCCAGCCCGGCAATCTCGGCCTCCAGCGCCGCAGCCCCCGGCCCGCCCGGCTCCAGCTCGGCCAGATGCCAGCCGCGCCCCGCAAGCCAGGCCTCCACCTCTTCCTGCGGCGCGATGCCGACCTGCGCCTCGGCCCGGTCGGACCCATCCAGAAAGGCCACCAGCGCCTCTGCCCCCAGTGCAAGCCTCTCACTGTCGCCATGCAGGTTCTTCAGAAAGCGCGCCCGCCATTCCGGTTCGATATCCTCCGTCTCGGCCAGGATCGATGCGGTGGACCGGACCGATGCCACCGCCGACAGCACCTCATGCAGCGAATCCGACAGATGCGGATCATGGGTCAGCCGGTCATTCAGCGCCTCGACCGCCCGCTCCAGCGAGGCGACCCGCCGCGCCAGACCCCGCGCCAGCGCCGCCCAGCCGGGAAAGCGGCCGGCGAATTCCTCGGCCCGGTCCAGTTCCGCGCCGCTGCCGGGCAGGGCCGTCGCGGCGGTGCGCAACTCCTCGATCTGCGCGCCCTCTGCCCCCTCGGCCAGCATCTCCACATCCACGCCCAGACGGCCAGCCAGCGCCTCAAGGAGCCGGGGCGACACCCGCCGCCGGTTATGTTCGATCAGGTTCAGATAGGGGGCCGAAACGCCCACCGCCGCCGCCACATCGGCCTGCCGCAGCCCCAGCGCCATGCGCCGCTCCCGCAGCCGCGTTCCCGTCAGCGCCGCCCGTGCCATGCCGTTCCTCCATCCACGGGCCGGAATTTACAGGAGGTTGAAAACTTTACAAATCCCCCGGCTGCACTCCGGCATCCGAGGTGCAGGCATGAAAAGGGCGCGCGCAGGTTGCCCCGCGCGCGCCCCGGTTTCACGCCGTCAGACGATTATTGCAGCGCCGCGTCGGTGATGACGCTGGTCCAGGCCCCTTCCGGCGCCTTGGTGATGACAGGGTCCGACCCGCCCGACAGAAGCGAGGCGACCGTGCGCTCCGCCGCTGCCACGTCCAGCGCGCCATTCGACCCGGCGGTCAGCTTGGCCACTTCGCCCATCATCCGCTTCTGGTGGTTCTCGGTCTGTGCGCCGGTCTCGTCATTCTCCAGCACGATCATCGCCGCCTCGTCCGGATTCGCCTCGGCGTATTTCCAGCCCTTCATAGAGGCGCGGACGAATTTCACCATCGTCTCCTGGAAGGCCGGGTCAGCCAGACGGTCTTCAAGGACATAAAGCCCGTCCTCCAGCGTCGCCACGCCCTGATCCTCATACTTGAAGGTCACCAGATCCTCGGGCGCGATGCCCGCGTCGATCACCTGCCAGTATTCGTTATAGGTCATGGTCGAGATGCAGGCCGCCTGCTTCTGCAACAGTGGATCGACGTTGAAGCCCTGCTTCAGCACCGTCACGCCGCCCGCCGAACCATCGGTGGCAAGGCCAAGCTGGCTCATCCAGCTCAGGAAGGGATATTCATTCCCGAAGAACCACACGCCCAGCGTCTTGTCGGCGAAATCGGCGGGGCTGGTGATGCCCGTCTCCTTCAGGCAGGTCAGCATCATGCCCGAGCTGGCAAAGGGCTGCGCGATGTTCACCAGCGGCAGGCCCTTTTCCCGCGCGGCCAGCGCGGCCGGCATCCATTCCACGATCACATCGGCCCCGCCGCCCGCGATCACCTGCGTCGGCGCGATGTCCGGGCCACCCGGCTTGATCGTGACGTTCAGACCTTCCTCTTCATAGAACCCCTTGGCCTGCGCCACGTAATAGCCCGCGAACTGGGCCTGCGTGACCCATTTCAGTTGCAGCGTCACATCCTCGGCCTGCGCCGTGCCTGCCATGGCCGCAAACAGCGCGCCAGTCAGCCATTTCTTCATCGTTCAACCTCCATGTTGCGGCCCGCGTTCTGCGCGGACCTTCGTTAATGCCTCTGCGACGGATGCCAGAAGGTCACCCATTTCTCGATCAGCGTGATCGCCCCGTAGAGCATCGACCCCGCCAGGGCCGCCACGGCAATCGTGGCCCAAACCATGTCAAGGCCAAGTCGCCCCACCTCGGTCGAGATGCGGAACCCCATGCCATAGATCGGACTGCCGAAGAACTCGGCCACAATCGCCCCGATCAGGGCCAGAGTCGATGCAATTTTAAGTCCGTTGAAGAAGAAGGGCATGGCCGCCGGCAGCCGCAGCTTCAGCAGCGTCTGCCAGTAGCTTGCCCCCCAGGTGGCCATCAAGTCGCGCTGCATCCGCTCGCTCGCCTGAAGGCCCGCGACAAGGTTCACCAGCACCGGGAAGAAGACCATGACGACGACAACCGCCGCCTTGGACTGCCAGTCAAAGCCGAACCACATCACGAGGATGGGGGCGAGGCCGACGATGGGCAGGGCCGCCACGAAATTCCCGATGGGCAGCAACCCCCGTTGCAGGAAGGGAACGCGGTCGATGGCGATGGCCGTGGCGAAGGCCGCCCCCACCCCCATGACAAAGCCCGACAGCGCCCCCTTCACCACGGTCTGCATGAAATCCGCCCAGAGCACCTCCAGCGACCCGGCGATCTTCACCCCGATCAGGCTGGGCGCGGGCAGGATCACGGGCTGCACGCCAAAGCCGCGCACCACACCTTCCCACAGCACCAGCACCGTGATGCCAAAGAGCACAGGCACGAACAGCCGTCCCGCCCGGCCCTTGCCAAAGGCGGACCGCGCCACGGCGGCATTCACCGCCCAAGCCGCCATCCAGAACAGGATCGCCCCGCCCAGCCAGGTCATGCCGGAACCCCCATCCGCCGCCGCGCCATCTGCTCCACCGCGCCCACCACAAGGATCAGCAGCCCCGCCAGGATCGCCGCCGCGAACAGCGCCGCCCACATGATCAGCGGCTCGCCGAACTGGCTGCCGATCAGCATCCGCGCGCCAAGGCCCTCGATCGCGCCCGTCGGCAATTCGCCCACGATCGTCCCGATCAGCGCCGCCGCCACCGCCACTTTCAGACTGGCAAAGAAATAGGGCATGGAGGCGGGCAGCCGCAGCTTCCAGAAGGTCTCACCCTCCGAGGCATTATAGGTCTTTAGCAGGTCAAGCTGCATCGCATCGGGCGACCGCAGCCCCTTCACCATGCTGACAAGCACAGGGAAGAAGGACAGATAAGCGCTGATGATCGCCTTCGGCACCTCGCGGCTGTCGATGCCCAACTGGTTCGCCACCGTCAGGATCATCGGCGCCAGCGCCACGATGGGGATGGTCTGGCTGATGATCGCCCAGGGCATCACGCTCATCTCCATCACCCGGAAGCGCACGATGGACACGGCCATCGCCACGCCGAAGACGATGCCCAGGGCAAAGCCCATCATCGTGCCCCGGAAGGTGACAAAGCCATGATAGACAAGGCTGCGCTTGCTGGTGACCGCCTGCCCGGCGACGCCTTTCCAAAGCTCCGCCGCCACCTGATGCGGGGGCGGCAGCAGGGGCCGCTCCTGCGCCATGGTCTGCGGCACCATCTCGGCAAAGCTGACGGTCGTCCCCGCCCGCTCGGCCTGGTCATAGACCCAGGTCGAATTCATCCAGACCGCCGCCGCATACCAGATCACCACGATGATCCCCAGCACGGCCAGAACGGGAAGCGCCTTCTCCCTCATCTCTGCGCTCCCTGCGGCCAGGCGATCATCGCCACTGCCACGATGCCCAGCACCACGCCCGCCGTCTGCAACCCCGTCAGCCTTTCGCCGAACCAGAACACCCCGATTAGAGCCAGCGCCACCAGTTGCACGACGGACGAGATCGACACCGCCAGCGCCAGCCCGCTTTCCCGCATCAGGCGCACCATCATCAGATTGCCCACAAGAAAGCAGAACAGGGCCAGAACCAGCGTCGGCCAGGCCCCCGATCCGGCATAGGCGCGCAGCACCGAATTGGCCGCGATGAAGGCCGCCATCGCCCCCGACAGCCACAGCACCAGCCCCGCGCTCATGCGCCACCCCCGGCTTCACCCTGGCCCAAATACCTAAGCGCAACGCCCGTGGCGGGCGCAAGGCCCCGCGCCTTTTCCCATCGCCGCATCCCGTTGCGCAAAGCGTCACACCTCATCGCCATGCCCCGCCCGCAAGCCCTCGCGCACGCGATGGGCGATCTCGATGAATTCGCGGCTGTCGCGGATGTCCAAGGGCCGCTCCTTCGGCAAGGGGCTGTCGATCACATCGGTGATCCGCCCCGGACGGGGCGACATCACCACGATCTTGGTGGACAGATAGACAGCCTCCGGGATCGAATGGGTGACGAAACCGATGGTCTTGCCCGTCGCCGCCCAGAGCTTCAGCACTTCCTCGTTCAGACGGTCGCGCACGATCTCGTCCAGCGCGCCGAAAGGTTCATCCATCAGCAGGATATCGGCATCAAAGGCCAGGGCCCGCGCGATGCTCGCCCGCTGCTGCATCCCGCCCGAAAGCTGCCACGGGAATTTCTTCCCGAACCCCTTCAACTCCACCAGATCCAGCACCCGCTCGATCCGCTCCGCCTGTTCGGCCTTGGAAAACCCCATGATCTCCAATGGCAGCGCGATGTTCCCCGCAATCGTCCGCCACGGGTAAAGCCCCGCCGCCTGAAACACATAGCCATAGGCCCGCTTCCGCCGCGCCTCGTCAGGGCTCATCCCGTTCACCGTCAGGCTGCCGCCCGTCGGATGTTCCAGCGCCGCCACGCAGCGCAGGAAGGTGGTCTTGCCACAGCCGGACGGCCCGATGAAGGACACGAAATCCCCCCGGTTCACCGTCAGGTTCACATCCTTCAGCGCATGAACCGGCCCGTCCCCCGTCTGGAACGTCAGGTTCAACCCCTTCGCCTCGATCACCGGCGCGCCTGCGGTCAACGTATCCTTCATCCCACCTGTTCCCCGGCGCGGCCCCGCGCACCGTCATGAAATCTTTGCGCCCCTCGGGCAGTCTTGCCCTGCGCCCCCAGACGGACCCCCAAGCCCATGCCCGGAACACTCGCCTTCGCCCCCACGCCCGAAGACCTGGATGACGACTTGTTCACCGTCCCGGTCCTGACCTTCGCCCCAGCCCCGGGCGCAGAGACGGAAGAAGAAGAGGGCTGACGCCCGCCCCCGACCCATGCCATGCTCTGCCGGTCCCCAGACCGGAGCCATCCGCCATGACCAGTGCCCCCCCGACCGACACTCGCCCCCTCTGCCGCAAGCTGCGCCCCTCTGCCGATCAGACCTATGCGGGCAAGCAGGGCTTCAGCTATTTCGAAGGCATCGCCCGCGAGACGACCGGCGCGCAGGCGATCTGCATGCATCTCCTGACCATCCCGCCCGGCGGCCGCGCCAAGGCGCACAAGCACGCCACCCATGAAACCGCGATCTTCATGCTGGAAGGCGTCACCACCATGTTCTGGGGCAATGCGCTGGAGCATCGGATGGAGGTGGAGGCGGGTGATCTTCTCTACATCCCCGCCGACATGCCGCATCTGCCCTTCAACCCCGGCCCCGGCCCCGCCCGCGCCGTCATCGCGCGCACAGACCCGCATGAACAGGAAAGCGTGATCCTGCTGCCGGAGCTTGAGGCGCTGGTCGCGGACTGACCTCATACCGACCTCGTCAATCCGCCATCGACGCGCAGGTTCTGCCCGGTGATATACCCCGCGCCGTCTGACGCCAGAAATCCCACCACGGCGGCGATCTCCGCCATCGTGCCATAGCGCTTCATCGGCACCATCGCGGCGCGTTCCTCCGTCCCCGGCAGGCTGTCGATCCAGCCCGGCAGCACATTGTTCATCCGGATATTCGCCGCCGCATAGCTGTCGGCGAAGAGCTTGGTAAAGGCCGCCAGCCCCGCCCGCGCCACGGCACTGGTGGGAAACATCGCCGATGGTTCAAAGGCCCAGGCGGTGGAGATATTGATGATCGCCCCCCCACCCTGCGCCTGCATGATCGGCGTCACCAACCGCGTGGGGCGCACCACGTTCAGGAAATACACCTCCTGCCCGCGCAGCCAGTCCTCATCCGTGATTTCCAGGAGTGGCCCGCGCGGCCCGTGTCCGGCACTGTTCACCAGCACATCCACCCGCCCCCAACGCGCCATCGCCCCATCGACCAGCGCCTGAAGATCGGCCACGGATTGATTGGACCCCGTCACCCCAAAGCCACCCAGCGCAGCGGCCAAGGCCTCGCCCTTGCCGGACGAAGACAGGATGCCCAGGGCAAACCCGTCCTCGGCCAGCTTGCGCGCCGCAGCGGCCCCCATGCCGCTGCCCCCTGCGGTGACGAGGGCGACCTTCACATCACACCCCCGTCGCCGGAATGCCCGTCCGCACCACAGGGCGCGGTGCCGTCAGGTCCTTCCACTGGCTCAGCGCCCGGTTCACCGCAGGCCGCGCCTCGCGCCCGACGAATTTCCCGTGCCCTTCCTGCGTCTTGACCGCCCCGTCGTCGATGGCCACCTGCCCCCGCGTCAGAACGTAACGCGGCAGACCCTTCACTTTGTGACCCTCGAACACATTGTAGTCGATTGCCGATTGCTGCGTGCTGGCCGAAATCACCTTCTCCCTCGAAGGGTCCAGCACCACAAGATCGGCATCCGCCCCCACTAGAACCGCCCCCTTCTTCGGGTAGAGGTTCAGAATCTTCGCGATATTGGTCGAGGTGACGGCCACGAACTCATTCGGCGTCAACCGCCCCGTCCCCACCCCATGCGTCCAGAGCATCGGGATACGGTCCTCCAATCCCCCTGTCCCGTTCGGTATCTTCGCAAAATTCCCCAGACCGAAGCGCTTCTGCTCCGTCGTGAAGGCGCAATGATCCGTCGCCACCACCGACAGCGACCCCGACATGAGCCCGGCCCACAAGGACGCCTGATGCTCCTTGTTGCGGAACGGGGGCGACATGACGCGCCGCGCGGCATGGTCCCAGTCGGGATGGAAATACTCGCTCTCATCCAGCGTCAGATGCTGGATCAGCGGCTCCCCCCAGACCCGCTTGCCCGCCGCCCGCGCGCGCCGGATCGCCTCATGCGCATCCTCGCAAGAGACATGGACGACATACAATGGCACCCCGGCCATGTCGGCAATCATGATGGCGCGGTTCGTGGCCTCCCCCTCCACCTGCGGCGGGCGGGAATAGGCATGGCCCTCCGGCCCGGTATTCCCCTCGGCCAAGAGCTTCGCCGTCAGTTCCGCCACCACATCGCCATTCTCGGCATGGACCATGGCAAGGCCGCCCAGATCGCCCACCCGGCGGAAGGACGAGAACAACTCGTCATCATTCACCATCAGCGCGCCCTTATAGGCCATGAAATGCTTGAAGGAGGTGATCCCCGCCTTCACGCTCTCTTCCATGCCCTCCCAGACCTTCTCGCCCCACCATGTCACGGCCATGTGGTAGGAATAGTCGCAATTCGCCCGGCCCGATTTGTTGTGCCACATCTGGGCCGCATCCATCAGCCCCTGCCCCTGCCCCGGCAGCACGAAATCGACGACCATGGTGGTGCCACCCGACAGCGCCGCCCGCGTCCCGCTCTCGAAATCATCGGCCGAATAGGTGCCCATGAAGGGCATCTCCAGATGCGTATGCGGGTCGATGCCCCCCGGCATCACATAGCAGCCCGTCGCATCCAGCTCCGTCCCGCCCTTCAGCCCCGGCCCGATCTCGGTGATCTTCCCCCCCTCGATCCGCACATCGGCCTTGTAGGACAGGTCCGCCGTCACCACCGTCCCGTTCTTGATGATCGTCACGCTCATCGGCTCATCTCCCTCTCGAAACCTGCCGGCTTCATCTGTTCGAAAATATCCTCGGGGGTCCGGGGGCAGACAGCCCCCGGGGGTTGCCATCAGGAAACCACCTCCGCCACCTCAAGCGCCGCGTGCAGCAGCACATCCGTCCCCGCCGCCGCCCATTCCGGGGAAATCGCCTCCGCCTCGTTATGCGAAAGCCCGTCCACGCAGGGACACATCACCATCACCGTCGGCGCCACGCGGTTGATCCAGCAGGCGTCATGCCCCGCGCCCGACACGATATCCATGTGGGAATAGCCCAGCCGCTCTGCCGCGCCGCGCACCACGGCCACCAGGCCGGGGTCGAAGGTGACGGGATCGAAATGCCCCACATCCTCGATCTCGCAGCCCAGACCCAGCTCCTTCGCCACCGCATGGGCCGCCCGCATCACCTCGGCCTTCATCGCGTCGAGCTTGGCCTGCTCCGGGCTGCGGATATCCACCGTGAAGACCACCTTCCCCGGAATCACGTTGCGCGAATTCGGGAAGACCTTCACCTGCCCCACCGCGCCCACCGCATTCGGCTGATGGCTCATCGCGATCTGATGCACCCGCTCGGTGATCCGCGCCATGCCCAGCCCCGCATTCACCCGCATATGCATCGGCGTCGAACCCGTATGCGCATCCTTCCCCGTCAGCGTGATCTCCAGCCACCACAGGCCCTGACCGTGGGTGACAACCCCGATGGTCTTCCCTTCCGCCTCCAGGATCGGCCCCTGTTCGATATGCAGCTCCAGCATCGCATGCATCTTGCGCGCGCCGACCTTCTCTGTCCCGACCCAGCCGATGCGCGCCAGTTCCTCGCCAAAGACCTTGCCCTCCAGGTCCTTGCGCGACTTCGCATAGTCCTCCGTATGGATGCCCGCGAACACGCCCGAGGCCAGCATCGCCGGCGCAAACCGCGCGCCTTCCTCATTGGTCCAGTTCGTCACCACGATGGGGCGGCGGGTCTTCACCCCCATGTCATTCATCGTCCGCACCACCTCCAGCGCGCCCAGCACGCCGAGGACGCCGTCATATTTCCCCCCCGTGGGCTGGGTATCCAGATGCGACCCCATATAGACAGGCAGGGCATCAGGGTCCGCCCCTGCCCGCGTGGCGAACATGTTGCCCATGCTGTCCACACCCATGGTCATTCCCGCCGCCTCGCACCAGCGCTGGAACAGATGCCGCCCCTCGCTGTCGGCATCGGTCAGCGTCTGGCGGTTGCAGCCCCCGGCCACGCCGGGGCCGATCAAGGCCATCTCCTCCAGGCTGTCCCACAGCCGCGCGGAATTGATCCTCAGGTTTTCCCCGGGTGCTGGCATTCGCTTGCTCTCCCTGTGCGCTGCGGGCTCTCCGGCCCGCTCACCCACGTCGTTGATCGACTCGCATCCTGACCGTATGGTCAATACGAAGGCCACCACAACCTGACCAGACGGTCAACGAAAAACACAGGCGACAATGCCCGAATCTGCCCACGTTTCACGCATCCGCTCCGGCCGCCGCACGGATATCAGGCAACAGAATGAACGCCTCATCCTCGATGCCGCCGAAAAGGTCTTTGCCGAGGCGGGCTTCGGCGGGGCGACCATGCAACTGATCGCCGACATGGCCGGTCTGCCCAAGGCCAATCTGCATTACTACTTCCCCACCAAGGAAGATCTCTATCGCCGCGTGGTGCAGAACATCTTCGAAATCTGGCTCGACGCCGCCTCCTCCTTCGACGGCGCGGCAGGCCCGGTGGAAGGCATCGGCGCCTATATCGAGGCGAAGATGGACATTTCGCGCCGCCACCCGCACGGGTCCAAGGTCTGGGCGGCCGAGGTGATGCATGGCGCGCCGGTCATCCAGGACTATCTGGAAACCACGCTCCGCGACTGGACCGAAGGCCGCATCGCGGTCATCCGGCGCTGGATCGACGAAGGCAAGATGGCCCCCATCGACCCGCGCCACCTGCTCTACATGCTCTGGGCCACGACGCAGCATTATGCCGATTTCGGCCATCAGATCGAAACCTTGAACGCGGGCGCAGCACTGTCAGACCGGCAATGGCGCGAGGCCACCGAAAGCGTCAAGCAGATCATCCTGCGCGGCATCGGCGCGCTGTGACCGCCAATCCCCACCCCCTGCCCCCCACCCCCTGCGCCGCCATGTGGGGGCATTGACCTTCCCCGGCCTTCCTTTCTTACTGGGCGTGCCAGAAGGCGGGTCAGGTCGGGGGCAGGTATCGTGGGACAGGGAAGAAGACACCGGGTTGAACCCGTGGCGACGGAAGGGTTGACCGTCACGCCCCCCGGCCAGATCGTGCGCAGCGTGATCCATGGCCAGCCCGTGCAGTTCTTCATCGCCGATCCGCGCGACACGATCCAGAAAGTCCATGCCACCGGCCAGTTCTACGAGGCGGAAGAGCTTGAGATCATCCGCCAGTGGTGCCCGCCCGGCGCCGTCTTCTGCGATATCGGGTCGAATGTCGGCAACCACGCGATCTATGCGCTGAAATACCTGCATGCGGCGCGCGTCATCCTCTGCGAACCCAATCCGCTCGCCATCGAAATCCTGCTCACCAATCTCGGCCTCAACGGCCTCCTGGACCGCTGCGACAGGTCGAAACTCGGCTACGGCCTGTCCGACCGCAACGAGGACGGGCTGGTGATCAAGGCCCGCCGCCGCAACCTCGGCGGTGGCCGTATTCAGGAAGCCGCCGATGCCGAAGCTGCCCCCGGCAGCATTACCCTGCGCCGGGGCGACGAATTGCTGGCCGACATCACCCCCGATTTCGTCAAGATCGACGTGGAGGGGATGGAGATGTCCGTTCTCTCCGGCCTGTCCGGCATGCTGGAGCGCTGCCGCCCCGTCTTCTTCGTCGAGGTGGACAATGCCAACCGGGCCGCCTTCAAGACCTGGGCCGATGAGAACGGCTATACCCTGCGCGCCCGGTTCCGGCGCTGCCGTGCCAACGAAAACCTTCTGGTCGCCCCGCGTTAGGACGGCCGCAGCGCGGCACGGTGCAGCGCGCCGCCTGATCGGTGCGGGCTCTGCCCCCCCACAACTCGTGCTATTCATCCGCCCGTCCTTCCCCTAGACTTGGTGCAAAGCCCCTTGCAGATGAAACATGTGATGGTTGACGCCCCTGCCCCACCCGGTCCCACCGCAAAGCCCCGCTCCGGCACCCCGCTCGACCCCGCCGCGCGGCTTCTGCTCGACCGGCTGGCCTTCCCGCGCAAGACGGCCATCGTCGATGTCGGGGCCAATCCGATAAACCCCGCCCCCTATACGCCGCTGCTGCGCGCGGGCGGCTGCGCGGTGACCGGGTTCGAACCGCAGGAAGAGGCCTTCGCCGCCTTGCAGAAGGTCAAGGGGCCGGACGAAACCTATTTCCCCCATGCCGTGGCGGATGGAAGGACGCATGACCTGCACATCTTCCGCTTCGACGGCATGACCTCGCTCTTCCCGCCCTATCTGCCGACCTATGCCGCCATCGACCGGCCACGCTGGTGCCGGGTGGACCGGATCGTTCCCCTGCCCACGGTCGCCTTGGACGACCTGCCCGATCTCGGCCCCTGCGACCTGCTGAAAATCGACATCCAGGGGGGCGAGAAACTGGTCTTCGATCACGCCCGCCGCACCCTGGCCGAAGCCGTGGCCGTGATCGTCGAACTCCGCTACCTGCAACTCTACGAGGGCGAACCGATGCTGGGCGGCGTGGATGGCGCCCTGCGCGAACAGGGTTTCACGCTGCACAAGTTCCTGTTCAACAAATCCATCGCCATGCCCCATTCGCAAGCCGCCCGGCTGAACCGCCGCCGCACCGGCGACCAGCTTGTCGATGGCGACGCGGTCTATCTGCGCCAGCCGGGCCATGTCGGCGACTGGTCCGACGGGCAGCTCATGCATGTCGCGCTGCTGGCCGCTGCCGTCTTCGACAGCCACAGCCTCGCGCTCTGGGCGCTGGATGAACTGGTGCGGCGCAGCGCCTGCGCCCATGACCTGCCCGCCCGCTATGTCGATCTGCTGCCGGAACGGCTTCTGTCGGACGAGGAACTCGCCCGCCGCCAGGCTGCCGCCGCTGCCGCTGCCGCCACCGCCGCCCCGGCCAAGACCCGCACCGCAACGCGCAAGACCGCGCGCAAGGCGGGCTGACCCCTCCCTGAAGGAACCGCAGGACCACCATGGACATCTCCGAACTCGAAGCAGAAGCCGCCCGCCTGATCCTGCCCGCCTTTTCCGAAGAGGCCGCGCTGCGGCTTGGCCTCACGCTGATGAACATGGCCAAGCTCGACCGCCTGCCCATCGTCATCGACATCCGCACCGCCGACCGCACGCTCTTCCACCTAGCAATGCCCGGCTCGGCCCCGATCAACGACCGCTGGGCCCTGCGCAAGTCGAACACCGCTCTGCATTTCCACCTCGCCTCACTTCATGTCGGGCGCAACATGGCGGCCAAGGGCGACACGCTGCTGAAACATGGCCTGTCCGAGACGGAATTCGCCGTCAATGGCGGCGCGGTGCCGATCTGCGTGGCCGGCGCCGGCGTAGTCGCCTGCGCCACCGTGTCGGGCCTGCCGCAAGTGGAAGATCACCGGCTCGTCGTGCGGGCGATCGAGACGCTGCTGCAAGGCGCCTGACCCTTCCCGCTCACGTTCCCGTGATTGCCCGCTTCCCCCGGCCCGCGCGATGCCTAGATCAGGGGAACGCAGAACCAACAGACGAGGGAACCGATGAACTTCAAGGGATTGACCCGCTCGCTCGCCATCGTGGTGGGCATGCTTGTGGCCGTGCCATATCTGATGATCCTCGCCGTCGAATGACGGCGCAGGGCGCGGCGGGGCCAGGCCCCTGCCGCGCCCGGGCTACAGCAGTTCGACCTCGACAAAGCGCATCTCCGCCGTCCCGGCATTGACGACATTGTGCTCCACCCCCGCCGCACGCCGATAGGCCGTGCCGGCCGGCACCGTGACACGACGCACCCCGCCCCCCGGCTCTTCCAGCGCCATCTCGCAATCCGTGATCGCGGTGATCACGTAGTCATGGCCATGCCGATGCCACCCCGTCTCCGCCCCGGGGGCAAAGTCGAAGCGCGTCACCCGCACCCGCGCATCCTCCACCAGAACCGTCGCCACGCAAGCCTGCCGCATCCCTCTTCCCCCTACCGCTTTGCATCCGCCGCGGAATTGCGCCAAGGTCAGGCACAGCGCCCGACCCCGCAAGTCCCGAAACCCATGATGACCCGTCCCCGCACCCGCATCCAGCAGAAGAATTCCGAAACCATCCTCGAAGCGGCGCTTGAGGTGTTTTCCACCTATGGCTTCCGCGGCGCGACGCTGGACCAGATCGCCGATGTCGCGGGCCTGTCGAAACCGAACCTCCTCTACTACTTCCCCTCCAAGGAGGCGATGCATCAGGCCCTGCTCACACGCCTGCTGGAAACCTGGCTCGACCCCCTGCGCGAGATGGACGAGGCCGGCGATCCGGTGGCCGAAATCCTGGCCTATGTGCGGCGCAAGATCGAACTCAGCCGCGACTATCCCCGCGAAAGCCGCCTCTTCGCCAATGAGATCCTGCAAGGCGCCCCCCGGATGCGCGAGGCCATCGAAGGCGATCTGAAACGTCTGGTGGATGAAAAGGCCGCCGTCATGCTGCGCTGGATGGAGCAGGGCCGCATCGCCCGCCTGCCCCCGCATCACCTTGTCTTTTCCATCTGGGCCCTGACCCAGCACTATGCCGATTTCGACATGCAGGTCCGCGCCGTCCTCGGCCCCGACCGGGACCCCTTCGCCGAGGCGGGGGATTATCTGGAGGCGCTGTTCCGCAAGCTGCTGGCGGTGTGAAGGGCGTTAACCGGGCCTTCACCTTTGGCGGCGAGACTGCGGGCATGGCACATGACATGACATATCCCCGCCGAACATCCTGGGCAGAAAGCCTTTTTGCCGCGAAGGCGGTTGCAAAGGGCGGCGTCATCCGCCGTGCCATCCGTGACGTCGACCGTGACATCGGCCGTGCAGCCTTCGAACTCGAAGTGCGGCGCCGGGGGTATCACCTCATCGAATGCGACAACCAGTATATCGTCATCTGCAACGCAGGACGCATCAACGTGATCTGCTGAAACCTGCCGCAGGCCAGAAAGTTTTCCCGAAAACTTTCTGGCCGCACCACCGGAAATCTTCCACTGGAAGATTTCCGGGTCCGTGACCGAAAATTTTTCGGGAAAAATTTTCGGTCGGTGCGTCGATACCGGTTACTCCGCCGCCTGCGCCGACGGATTGTTCGGATGGGTCGTCCAGTTGGCGTAATCGCCCACCACCTTGCCCGTGCGCGGGTCGGTCGCGCCTTTCGGCATCTCGACCATGGTAATGCAATTGTCCACCGGGCAGACATTGACGCAGAGGTTGCAGGCCACGCATTCCTCATCCTTGACGGTGAAGACGCGCTCGGGCGTCATGGCGATGGCCTGATGGCTCGTATCCTCGCAGGCCGCGTAGCAGCGCCCGCATTTGATGCAGGCATCCTGGTCGATATGCGCCTTGGTGACGTAGTTCAGGTTCAGGTCCTGCCATTCCACGAAGTTCGGCACCGCGCGACCGACAAGCTGGTCCAGCGTCATGCCCTTCTCGTCCAGATATTGCGACAGGCCCGAGATCATCTCCTGCACGATCTTGAACCCATAGGTCATGGCCGCCGTGCAGACCTGCACATTGCCCGCCCCCATGGCCAGGAACTCCGCCGCATCGCGCCATGTGGTCACGCCGCCGATGCCGGAAATCGGCAGGCCCCGCGTCACGTCATGCCGCGCGATCTCGCCCACCATGTTCAGCGCGATGGGCTTCACCGCAGGCCCGCAATAGCCGCCATGCGACCCTTTCCCGTCGATCATCGGGAAGGGCGAGAAACTGTCGAGATCGACATTGGTGATCGACTTCACCGTGTTGATCAGGCTGACCGCATCCGCCCCGCCCCGCTTCGCCGCCATGGCAGGCGGCAGGATCGAGGTGACATTGGGCGTCAGCTTCACGATGCAGGGCATCTTGGAGTAATGCTTCACCCAGGCGGTGACCATCTCGATATATTCCGGCACCTGCCCCACGGCCGATCCCATGCCGCGCTCGGCCATCCCGTGCGGGCAGCCGAAGTTCAGCTCCACCCCGTCGGCCCCGGTATCCTCGATCCGGTGAAGGATGTCCTTCCAGCTTTCCTCGTCGCAGGGCACCATCAGCGAGATGATCATCGCCCGGTCCGGGTAATCCTTCTTCACCCGCCGAATCTCGGCCAGGTTCACCTCCAGCGGGCGGTCGGTGATCAACTCGATGTTGTTCAGCCCCAGCAGACGCCGATCCGCGCCCCAGATCGCGCCATAGCGCGGGCCGTTCACATTCACGATGGGCGGGCCTTCGCTGCCCAGCGTCTTCCACACCACCCCGCCCCAGCCCGCCTCGAAGGCGCGGCGGACATTGTATTCCTTGTCCGTCGGCGGGGCCGAGGCCAGCCAGAACGGGTTGGGGGACTTGATCCCGATGAAATGCGACGTGAGGTCAGCCATGAAAGCCTCCATGTTGGCGTGCGGGACGGTGGCCCTTGGCCCCTCCCGGCGTTTTGCTATGCGTGAAGGAAAGGGTCAGAAGCCCAGCAGGTTCCAGAACCAGCCGATGATGAGGCCGCCGATCTCGCCGAATTTCGGGATGACATAGGCCCAGGCCAGTGCCCCCACGACGTTCACGGCCAGAAAGACAGGGAATCCCATCCGCATCATCCCGGCAAAGAGAAAGATCACCGGGCGCAGCGGCCCGATGAAATGGCCAAGGAAGACCGCGCCCGCGCCCCATTTGCGGAAATACTCGGCGCCCTTTTCCACCAGTTCGGGCTGATCGCGCAGCGGCCACATGGTCAGGATCCGCGCGCCGAAGCGCAGGCCCAGCCAATAGCTGAAGGTCGATCCCAGGATTGCCCCCAACGCCGCCCCGGCCCAGATCGGAAAGAAGGGGATCGCCCCCGTGGCCACGGTCGCGCCGACGCCCACAAGGATCGCAGTCGATGGCACGGCGAGCGACAGGAAGGCCGTCGTCTCGGCTGCTGCAAAGACCAGGGCCAGCCAGAAGGACCACTCCTGATGCCGCTCCATGAAGGCGATCGCCGCCTGCGTCCAGCTGTCCATTCTGCCTCACCGTTTCCGGTGGGGCAGATGGGGCATTTCCGCGCCCCGGTAAAGGGGGGCGGGCGAAATTCATGACCGCGCCGCCATCAGCGTGGCATGAATGTCCAGCGCGGCATCGCGGCCCTCGGCCACGGCCGTCACTGTCAGGTCCTCGCCCCCCGCCGCGCAATCGCCGCCCGCCCAGATGCCGGGAACCGAGGTCCGCCCCGCACCCGTCACCGCGATCTTGCCGCCCGCAAGCTCCAGCCCCTCGGGCGCGCCCGAAAGCGTCTGCCCGATCGCCTTGAACACCTGATCGGCGCGCAGACGGAAGGTCTCGCCCGTGGGTTTCAACCCGTCCGGCCCATCGACCGTGTAGGCAAATTCCACCTCCAGCGCGCCACCCGCCGGATGCACCGCAACGGGCGAGGCATTGCAGATGATCCGCACGCCCGCGCTCGTCGCATGGTCCTGCTCATAGCCCGAGGCGCTCATCTTTTCCTGCCCGCGCCGATAGACGATGGTGACGTTGAGGGCACCCAGAAGCCGCGACTGCACCGCCGCATCCACGGCCGTCATGCCACCGCCGATCACCACCACATCGCGGCCGATGGGCAGGGCCGACTTGTCCTTCGCCTGCCGCAGTTCCGCGATGAAATCCACCGCGGGCCGCACGCCCGGCAGGTCCTCGCCCGCCGCGCGCAGGGCGTTCACCCCCGCCAGACCCATGCCAAGGAACACCGCATCATGCGCCTTCTGCAATTCGGCCAGCGTGATCCCCTGCCCCAGCGCCATCCCGGTCTTCACCGTGATCCCGCCGATCTTGAGCAGCCACTCCACCTCGGCCTGCGCGAAATCGCCCACGGCCTTGTATTGCGCGATCCCGTATTCGTTCAGACCCCCGGCCTTGGGCCGCGCGTCATAGATCACCACGTCATGGCCGAGCATCGCCAGACGATGCGCCGCAGCAAGGCCCGCAGGCCCGGCCCCCACCACTGCCACGCTGCGCCCCGTGGGCGCGGCACGGGTGAAGGGATGCACCCCCGCCGCCATCACCGTATCGGTCGCATAGCGCTGCAACCGCCCGATCTCCACCGGCTTGCCTTCCGCCGCCTCGCGCACGCAGGCCTCTTCACAGAGCGTTTCCGTCGGGCAGACACGGGCGCACATGCCGCCCAGGATGTTCTGGCTCAGGATCGTCTTCGCCGCCGCCTCGGGCGTGCCGGTCGCGATCTGGCGGATGAAAAGCGGGATGTCGATCGAGGTCGGGCAGGCCGTGATGCAGGGGGCGTCATGGCAGAAATAGCAGCGATCCGCCGCGACCCGCGCCTCGTGCATGTCAAGCGGCGGCTCATGGTCGCCGAAATTCTTCGCATAGGCATCGGCGGGCAGACGACCCGGCACGACCCCGGGCGTAAGCTGGCTGTTGGACAAGGCACCTTCTCCCTGCTGGCTTTTCTCGTTAAAGGAAAGGCTGCCACAGGCCCATATTTTTATCAAACGGTAAAATACGCCCCGACCGCGATTTTCCCGCCCACAGCACTCCAATCCGCTTTGGATGCTGAAAAAGCAGGCATCCGCCCGTCGCTCCGCTGCCGAAGATCGCCGCTTTTCACCCCCGGCGCGCTGGCGTATAAGCACCGAACCCAGCCGGGCCGCCCCTCTGGCGCGCCCGGACCGGCAGCAACGAATGACCCCCGGCGCAACGTCGCCAGCAGAGGACCGGCATGAGCAAGCACACTTCCGAAGCCGATGTCGCCTTCATCCAGGCGCTCGCGGAACTTCTGAACAAGAACGAACTTACCGAGCTTTCGGTGAAGCGCGAATATGGCGAGGATGACAGCCTCGAGGTGCGCGTGGTCAAGCAGTCCAATGTGGTGACCGTCGCCGCCGCTGCCCCTGCTCCGGTCGCCTATGCCGCTGCCCCTGCCGCAGCCGCGCCTGCCGCGGCCGCCCCTGCCGCCGCCCCCGAAGACCCGGCCCAGCATCCGGGCGCGGTCACCTCGCCCATGGTCGGCACCTGCTACCTGGCCGCCGAACCCGGCGCCACGCCCTTCGTCACCCTGGGCGCGACCGTGGCCGAAGGCCAGACCGTCCTCATCATCGAGGCGATGAAGACCATGAACCACATCCCCGCGCCCAAGGCCGGGGTGGTGAAGCGCATCCTCGTCGAAGACGGCACGCCGGTCGAATATGGCGCGCCCCTGATGATCATCGAATAAGGGAAACCCGATGTTCGAAAAGATCCTGATCGCCAACCGGGGCGAGATCGCGCTGCGCGTGATCCGGGCTGCCCGCGAAATGGGGATCAAGTCGGTGGCGGTGCATTCCACTGCCGATGCCGATGCGATGCATGTCCGCATGGCCGATGAAAGCGTCTGCATCGGCCCCGCCTCCTCCACCCAATCCTATCTCAACAAGGCCGCCATCATCTCGGCCTGCGAGATCACGGGGGCGCAGGCCGTGCATCCGGGTTACGGCTTCCTGTCCGAAAACGCCGCCTTCGCGCAGGCGCTGGAAGATCACGGCATCACCTTCATCGGCCCCTCGGCGGAACATATCCGCATCATGGGCGACAAGATCACCGCCAAGGAAACCGCCAAGGAACTGGGCATCCCGGTCGTCCCCGGCTCCGATGGCGGCGTGCCGGATTATGAAACCGCCCAGACCGTGGCCGAACAGATCGGTTATCCCGTCATCATCAAGGCCACCGCCGGCGGCGGCGGCCGGGGCATGAAGGTCGCGCGGAACGCCGAGGAACTGGAAGTCTCCTTCCGCACCGCGCGGTCCGAGGCGAAGGCCGCCTTCGGCAATGACGAGGTCTATATCGAGAAATACCTCCAGAAGCCCCGCCATATCGAGATTCAGGTCTTCGGCGATGGCAAGGGCAAGGCGGTGCATCTGGGCGAACGCGACTGCTCGCTCCAGCGCCGCCACCAGAAGGTGTTCGAAGAGGCCCCGGGTCCCGCCATCACCCCCAAGATGCGCGCCGAAATCGGCGCGATCTGCGCCAATGCCGTGGCCAAGATCAACTATATCGGCGCGGGCACCATCGAATTCCTCTACGAGGACGGGAAGTTCTATTTCATCGAAATGAACACCCGGCTTCAGGTCGAACACCCGGTGACCGAGGCGATTTTCGGCGTCGATCTGGTGCGCGAACAGATCCGCGTCGCGGCCGGCCTGCCGATGTCCTTTTCGCAGGGCGATCTGGAGATCAATGGCCATGCCATCGAAGTGCGCATCAATGCCGAGAAACTGCCGAACTTCGCCCCCTGCCCCGGCAAGGTCCGCGTCTTCCACGCGCCGGGCGGCCTTGGCGTGCGGATGGATTCGGCGCTCTATGGCGGCTATTCCATCCCGCCCTATTACGACAGCCTGATCGGCAAGCTGATCGTGCATGGCCGCGACCGGCCCGAGGCGCTCGCCCGGCTGAAGCGCGCGCTGGGGGAACTCATCATCGACGGCATCGACACCTCGGTCCCGCTCTTCCACATGCTGCTGGCGGAACCCGATATCCAGAACGGGGAATACAACATCCACTGGCTGGAAAAATGGTTGGCCGCGCAATTCGCGGAATGACATGTAGGATGGGCAGCATTGCCCATCCTACGCCCCGGCCATGACCACGAACGCCATCACCCCGGAAATCCTGCTGCGCGCCTATGCGGCGGGCATCTTTCCCATGGCCGAAGGCCGCGACGACCCCGAGATTCACTGGGTCGATCCGCGCCGCCGGGGCATCCTGCCGCTGGACGGCTTCCACATCTCGCGCTCGCTCCGTCGCCGCATCCTGACCGCGCCCTGGCGCGTCACCGCCGACACCGCCTTCGCCGCCACGGTCGAATCCTGCGCCGACCGGGACGAAACCTGGATCAACGACACGATCTTCGCCCTCTATGTCGCCCTGCACCGCAAGGGCCATGCCCATTCGATCGAGCTATGGGAGGACGAAACCCTCATCGGTGGCGTCTATGGCGTGACGCTGGGCAGCGCCTTCTTCGGGGAAAGCATGTTCTCGCGCCGCACGGATGCATCAAAGGCCGCGCTGGCCTACGCCGTACACCGCCTGCGCGCAGGCGGCTTCACCCTGTTTGACACGCAATTCCTGACGCCGCATCTGCGCAGCCTCGGCGGCATCGAAATCCCGCGCGCCGACTATCACCGCCGCCTCGCCGCCGCCCTTCAGACCACGGCGCAATTCCACCCGCCGGGCTATTCGCCCTCGCCCTCCGACGTCGTCTCTTCGGCCTGAGGCGCGGGTTCCGGCGTCACGCAGCGCAGCACCCAGACGTCATAGCGCGGATGGTCCAGCGCCGATAGCGCGGGCGAAGAGGCCACCATCCAGCCCTCGAACACCGGCTCCGCCACGCCCGCATCAAGGATCGTCAGATGCGCCTGCGCGTCCGAGGTGGGGTTGTCCGCCGGATAGCGGCAGGCATCCAGCCGGATCGTCAGCCGCCCCGACACCGCCTCCTGCCCGCGCATCAGCTCGATATCCGCAACCTCGCCCGTCAGCTTGTCCAGCCAGCGCAGGATGCCCGCCTCGCTATCGGCAAAGTCCTGCGCCATGGCAGGCAGCGCCGCCATCAGCGCAAGCGCGGTCAGGGCGGGCCGGATCATTCGACCGCCCCATCCCCCGCGGCGTCGCCCTCATCCGACCCGCCGCCCGCGAATTTCATCATCAGCGAGATGACGGAAACGGCCCCCTGCGTATCCTCGATCTCGGCCCCCGGGCTCAGATTGTCCAGCGATCCGCCCGGCACCAGTTCCACAAAATTCCCGCCCAGCAACCCTTCCGACGAGATCAGCGCCGCCGAGTCATCGGGCAGGACCACATTTTCCTGCACGCTCAGCACCGCATCGGCGAAAAAAGTCTGCGGGTTCAAGTCCAGCGCCGTCACCGTGCCGACCTTCACGCCCGCCAGCCGCACATCCGTGCCCACCCGCACCCCTTCCACCGACCGGAAGGAGGCTGTCAGCTCATAGCTGCCCGCAGGCCCTGAAACACCCGTCTCACGCCCCGCATAGATCAGAAAGCCGATCGCCGCGGCCAACACCGCCGCCCCGGCCAGAACCTCGGCCCGATTCTCAGCCATCGCCCCGCCCCGTTCCAGAAAGACCCGTCACTCGGGCTGCCATGCCTCGTAATCGCGCCGCGCCACCGGATCGGGACGGCGAATGGAACCGGGCGGCGCATAGGCGGCAGAGGTGCCGGTCAGGTTCTCCTGATGCGGCTTTTCCCAGGCCTTGTGCTTCAAGGGCGCCTTGGTCGGCGGCTCGTCCCAGGTGTGGTGCAGCCAGCCATGCCAGTCGGGCGAAACCCGGCTCGCCTCCGCCTCACCGTTGTAGATCACCCAGCGCCGCTTGCCGTCGCGCGTTTCGTAATAGACGTTCCCCTGGTCATCCTCGCCCACCTTCACGCCCTTGCGCGAGGTGTAAAGCTGCGTGCCCAGCGTCTGGCCGTTCCACCATGTGACAAGCCGCTTGAGGAAATCCATCGTAACCCTCCGGGAACCCTTTGCGTCCCATATGGCCGAAGCCACCGCAAAGGTCCAGCGCCAAGCCGCCGCGCCCGGCGGAAAGTGACCGTCCGGAGAGGGCGCGTGAAGCCGGGGCAAGGCCCGATCCGGCCCTGCCCCGCCCTCCGCTCAGGCCGCTGCCATCGCCTCGATCTCGAACAGAAGCCCCGGTACGGCCAGCCGCGTGACACCGACAAGCGTCATCGGCGGGGCCACGCGATGCGGCCCGAAACGCTTGCCCATCAGGTCGAAGTTCTGCAGCGCCGCGTCCACATCCGTGGCATAGACGCCAAGCCGGATCACATTTCCAAGCGTCATCCCCGCCCCCGCCAGCACCGCCTCCAGATTGTCCAGCGCAAGCCCGATCTGGGCGCGCATGTCGCCCGGATGCTGCGGACGGCCTGCGCCATCCACCGCCGTCTGTCCCGCACAGATGACCTGCCGGGTCGCGCCCGTGATCACCTCCGCCTGATGATAGCCGAGGGGTAGCGACCAGTCCCAGGGATTCACCGCGACACGTTCCATGATCCACTTCTCCTTTTTCTGCGTGGTGACACAGGGCTAGCGGAAATTGGTGCCACAACCTGTCACCATTCCTGCTAGACTGTCCGCATGGATATCCGCCTTCGCCATGACGCCCTTGTCCGAAGCCTGCGCCGCACCGGCAGCACCACCGTCGCCGCCCTGGCGCGCGAAGTGGGCGCCTCGCGCCGCACGGTGCTGCGCGACCTCTCGGCCCTGCGCGATCAGGGCTATGTGATCCATGCCGATGTCGGGCGCGGCGGCGGGTTGCAGCTTGACCCGCGCTCTGTCCAGACCACGGCGCGGCTTTCGGTGCCCGAGGTCTTTGCCCTTCTCCTCAGCGTGGCCGCGATGCGCGCGGCGGGCAACCTGCCCTTCTCCGACCTCGCCGATGCCGGGCTTGCCCGGATCGAGAAAGCCCTGCCCCCCGACAAGGTCAAGGATCTGCGCGCCTTTCTGGACTGCCTGCATGTCGGCCGCCTGTCACCCGAGCAGGACCTGTCGGACATGGGAAGGATGGACCCGGCGTTGCTGTCGGCCTTCGAGACAGCCTTCCTCCGCCGCCAGCTTCTGCGCTTTGCCTATCGCGATGCCAAGGGGCGCCCCTCTCAGCGCGAGGTGGAACCGCAGGCCATGCTGATCCTGCCGCCGCTCTGGTATCTGGTGGCCTGGGACCCCGCGCGGGACGATTTCCGCCAGTTCCGTATGGACCGCATCCGCACCCCCGAAGCGGTGGAGGGAACGACCTTCCGCCGCCGCCATGTCCCGTTTGAGGCGGACGTCTGCCCCTTCTCCGATCTCAGGCGCTGAAAGCGCCCCTCCCGGCCCGCAGGAAAGGGAAGCGCCCGCCAACCCTTCGGTCGGCGGGCGCTTGCCCGAAATCGCTCTGCTCCCCTTTGGGGGACGCCCCGGATCACCCCGCCGTCGCAGGCTCCTTCTTCTTCGCATCCGTATAGACGAGCATCGGCTTCGCCTCGGCGGCGTTCACCGCCTCTTCGTTCACCACGACCTCGGCCACGCTCTCCATGCCCGGCAGTTCGAACATGGTATCCAGCAGGATATCCTCCATGATCGACCGCAGCCCCCGCGCGCCCGTCTTGCGCTTGATCGCGCGCTTGGCGATGGCCGACAGGGCATCCGGCGTGAAGGTCAGCTTCACGCCCTCGATCTCGAACAGGCGCTGATACTGCTTGACCAGCGCATTCTTCGGCTCGGTCAGAATGGTGACCAGCGCCGCCTCGTCCAGATCGTTCAGCGTGGCGATCACCGGCAGACGGCCGACGAATTCAGGGATCAGCCCGAATTTCAGCAGGTCCTCCGGCTCCAACTCCTTGAACAGCTCCCCGGCCCCGCGCGCATCCGGGTCCTTCACATCCGCGCCAAAGCCGATCGCGCTGCCTTTGTTGCGCTGCGCGATGATCTTTTCCAGCCCGGCAAAGGCCCCGCCGCAGATGAAGAGGATATTCGTCGTGTCCACTTGCAGGAATTCCTGCTGCGGATGCTTGCGCCCGCCCTGCGGCGGCACAGATGCCACGGTGCCTTCCATGATCTTCAGCAGCGCCTGCTGCACCCCTTCGCCCGACACATCGCGGGTGATCGACGGGTTGTCCGACTTGCGGGTGATCTTGTCCACCTCGTCGATATAGACGATGCCGCGCTGCGCCCGCTCCACGTTATACTCGCTGGCCTGCAACAGCTTCAGGATTATGTTCTCCACATCCTCGCCGACATAGCCGGCTTCCGTCAGCGTCGTCGCATCGGCCATGGTGAAGGGCACGTCAAGGATGCGCGCCAGCGTCTGCGCCAGCAGCGTCTTGCCACAGCCGGTGGGGCCGATCAGCAGGATGTTCGACTTCGACAGTTCGATATCCGTCTTCGACGAATTGTTCAGCCGCTTGTAATGGTTGTGCACCGCGACAGACAGCACGCGCTTGGCATGGATCTGGCCGATCACGTAATCGTCCAGCACCTTGCAGATCTCGCGCGGCGTCGGCACCCCTTCCGAAGACTTCAGACCCGAGGTCTTCGTCTCTTCGCGGATGATGTCCATGCACAGTTCGACGCATTCGTCGCAGATGAACACCGTCGGCCCTGCAATCAGCTTGCGCACCTCGTGCTGGCTCTTGCCGCAGAAAGAACAATAGAGCGTGTTCTTGCTGTCGCTGCCGGAGTTGTTCGCCATCAGGTCGTCCTCTGCCAGGTCCCGGCCCTGCGGCCGGACTTGCGTGAAAGTCTAGGCCAAGGCCCGCGCCCCCACAATGCCAAAAAGCCCCCGGCCGGACAGGCCGCCCGGAGGCATGTCGTCACTTCGCCGTGTCGTCCGCCTTGCCGCGGCTTTCGACGATCTCGTCGATCAGGCCCCAGGCCTTGGCATCCTCGGCGGACATGAAATTGTCCCGCTCCAGCGCCGCCTCAACCGTGTCATAGGTATTGCCGGTATGTTTCACGTAGATCTCGTTCAGCCGACGCTTCAGCTTTTCGGTCTCGCGGGCATGGATCATGATATCCGTGGCCTGCCCCTGATAGCCGCCCGAAGGCTGGTGCACCATCACGCGGCTGTTGGGCAGCGAGAAGCGCATCCCCTTTTCCCCCGCCGTCAAGAGCAGCGACCCCATGGAGGCAGCCTGCCCGATGACCAGCGTGGAAACCTTTGGCTTGATGTATTGCATCGTGTCATAGATCGACAGGCCAGATGTCACCACGCCACCGGGGCTGTTGATATACATGCTGATTTCCTTCGACGGATTCTCCGCCTCAAGGAACAGAAGCTGCGCGCAGATCAGCGACGACATCCCGTCATGCACGGGGCCGGAGAGGAAGATGATCCGCTCCTTCAGCATGCGCGAGAAGATGTCATAGGCCCGCTCGCCCCGGCTGGTCTGTTCCACGACCATCGGGACAAGGGTGTTCATGTAGTGCTCGACCGGATCGCGCATGGCGGGCTGCCTCTTTCTCGTACAAGGGTCATAACGACGGTGTCTTGCCGGAGTCTTAGTTCCGCGGGCCGGGGGCTGCAAGGGCAGGTGGTCGAATGGCCCGCCCGGCCGCACCGTTGCAGGGGGGCCGTCTGCCCCCCTCGTCGCTGACGCTCCTCCCCCCCGAGGATATTTTCCGACAGAAAGTGAAGCGAAGGAGACAGGACCCTGCGACAGGCTGTGCCCCTTGCTGCGCCCGCGCCGGCCCCTAGCTTGGCCGCCATGACAGCCCTTTCCCTTCCCTTGCCCGCCACCCGCGCCGCCGCCACCGCCCGGCTGGCCGCCTTCCTGCCCCGCGCGGGCCTCGCCTATGCCGCGCGCCGCAACGAGGATCTTCCGGGCCATCCGCATGTCTCGGGTCTCGCCCCCTATATCCGTCACCGCCTGCTGACCGAGGCCGAGGCGATCGACGCCACGCTGCGCGCCCATCCGCAGGGGGCCGACAAGTTTCTGGCAGAACTCTGGTGGCGCACTTATTGGAAGGGCTGGCTGGAACGCCGCCCCGGCATCTGGTCGGCCTATCGTCAGGGTCTGGCCGAGGCGACAAACCGGCTTCAGGCCGAGGCAGGCTTGCGCCAGCAATGGCAATCCGCCTGCACGGGCGAAACGGGCATCGACGGCTTTGACCATTGGGCGCGGGACCTGGCCGCCACCGGCTATCTGCACAATCACGCGCGGATGTGGTTCGCCTCGATCTGGATCTTCACCCTGCGCCTGCCCTGGGAATTGGGGGCGGATTTCTTCCTGCGCCATCTGATTGACGGCGATCCCGCCTCCAACACCCTGTCATGGCGCTGGGTCGGGGGGCTGCACACGCCGGGCAAGACCTATGCGGCAACGGCCGACAATATAGCCAAGAATACCGGGGGGCGGTTCCGGCCCACGGGCCTCGCCCGCGACTGCGCGCCCTTGCGCATGGCCCCGCACCCCGCGCCGCGCCCGGTGCCGGAGGGCGATGCCATCGTCCCGGACCTGCCCACCGCGCTTCTCTTGCACGAGGATGATCTGGCGGGAGACGGCTTCCCCCATCTGCCCGAAGGCACGCCGCTCCTCTTCCTCACCACCACCGCCCGCCGCTCCACCCTTGCCGTCAATCCGCTGGTCCATCACTTCGTGGATGAGGCGCTGGCCGATACTGCCCGCCGCCATGGCCAGCCCGAGGCCGCCCGCTTCACCGACGAAAGCTTGATGCCCCTGGCCGACCATCTTGCCGCAACCGGCATCCGGCAGCTTGTCACACCTTACGCACCCATCGGCCCCACCGCCGCCGCGCTGCAACGGCTGGCCCCGCTGCTCGATGACCGGGGCATCCGGCTTGCGCGGCTGCTCCGCGACCATGATGCGCGGGCATGGCCTCATGCGACGCATGGCTTCTTCCGCTTCCGCGAAGGGGTGATGGGCTGACCCCACAGGAAATCCCGTCCCGGGCTTGCCCCGGGTCCTCCCCGCACCGACCGACACAGGGCCCGGATCAAGGGTCCGGATGCCGGCCACCGACAGGCCTGCCAAAAGCGACCGCCCCTCGGCGCACCGTTAACCTTACCGCCCCCTCACCGCAGCGCCCGCTGCGTGGCCACAATTTGCTGCACAGTTTACGGCACAGAATGCGGCACAGTCAGCGAAAGCTCCGCCGGGCCAGCAGCACCCTGCTTAACGCGGTCACAAGGCAAAGCGCAGCAAAGCCCCAGGCCAGCGGCGCAAAGGCCGCGGGGAACAGGCAAAGGATCAGGAAAAAGGCAATGGTTTCCGTGCCTTCCAGCAGACCGGCGGTGAAGTAGAGCGACTTCTCCCCCCGCGACCGCGTCTCCATCCCGCGCTTTTCGGCCAGCACGGCATAGCCAAGGAAGGTGCTGCCATTGATGTAGAAGCTGGCCAGCAGAAAGGCCCCCGCCACCCCATTCGCCATCGGATCGCGCATCACGAAAGCCATTGGAATCGCGGCGTAAAAGACGAAATCGCAGACGATATCCAGATAGCCGCCGAAATCCGTCTTCCCCCGCGCCCGCGCCACCGCCCCGTCCAGCCCATCCGCCACCCGACTGGCCATCAGGGGCAGCACCGCCGCCCATCCCGGCCCGCCCGATGCCAGCACCCCTGCCGCCAGTAGCCCCAGCGCAAGCCCCGCCAGCGTCACCGCATCCGCCGTAACCCCGCGATCCGCAAGGCCTTTTCCCAGACGGTTCAGACCCGGATCAATCACGCCGCGCATCCAGCCATCCAGCATCCATTCACCTTTCCGTATGCTTGAACAGAAGACTGTTGCCAGCCGCCCCAGCCCCTAGCTATCCCGGTGAAGAGGCGCAAAACAAGCGCCGCCATGGGAGAGATCATGCACCGCCGCACCGCCCTGCGCCTGCTCGCCACCCTGCCCGCCTTTGCCGGGTTTTCGACAAAAGCCCTTGCCGCAGAATGGGATGGCATCCTTTCCGAAGCCAAGGGCCAGACCGTCTATTGGCACGCCTGGGGCGGCGATCCCAAGATCAACGATTTCATAACCTGGATCGGGGATAAGGCGCAGGAGCGTTACGGAGTCTCCCTCGAACATGTCAAACTCGCCGCCACTTCCGATGCCGTGGCTCGCGTTCTGGCCGAACAGCAGGCCGGACAGACGGAAGGCGGCGCTGTCGATCTCATCTGGATCAATGGCGAAAACTTCGCCGCGATGAAGGCGCAGGGCCTGCTTTACGGACCCTTTGCCGAAGCCCTGCCGAACTGGCCCCTGGTGGATGTGGCCGGCAAACCCGCCACCGTGACCGATTTCACCCTGCCAACCGAGGGTTTCGAAAGCCCCTGGGCCATGGCGCAACTGGTCTTCGAGTACGATACGGCTCGCGTGCAGAACCCGCCGCAAACCATTGATTCCCTTCTTGAATGGGCGATTGAAAATCCCGGCCGCTTCACCTATCCGCAGCCGCCCGACTATCTGGGCACCACCTTCCTGAAACAGGTGCTCTATGGCGTGATGGCCGACCCGTCGGTCCTGCAATCCCCCGTCGATGATGCCGGTTACGAGGCACAGGTCGCCCCCCTCTGGGCCTATCTCGACCGCCTCCATCCCGCGCTCTGGCGGCAGGCGCAGGCCTTTCCGCAGAACGAACCGGCGCTTGGCCAGTTGCTTGCCGATGGCGAGATCGACATTTCCTTCGCCTTCAACCCCGGTCGCGCCAGCGCCGAGATCGCCGCAGGCACCCTGCCCAACAGCGTGCGGACCTTCGTCCTGCAAGGCGGGACCATCGGCAACGCCTCTTTCGTCGCAATCCCCTTCAACGCCGCCCACAGGGCCGGAGCCATGGTCATGGCCAACCTCCTCCTCGACCCGGAAGTGCAGGCCCGCGCGCAAGACCCGGCCATCCTCGGTTTCCAGACCGTCCTCGATCTCGCGGCCCTCACTCCCGAAGACCGCGCCCGGTTCGACGCGCTGGAGCTTGGCATCGCCACCCTCTCCCCCGCCGATCTCGGCCCGGTGCTGCTGGAACCCCATGCAAGCTGGATGACCCGCATCGCGCAGGACTGGACAGCCCGCTACGGGGTTGCCCAGTGACAGCAGGCAGGCGGCGCGGTGGTCTTCTCCGGCTGGCGCCGCCGCTCACGCTCGGCCTGATGCTGTTGCCCGTCGCGGCAGGCCTTGCCGGGACGGCGCTGCCCGCCCTGCGCGACGGCGCCGCCGGCCTTGACATGGTGCTGGCCTGGCCCGGCCTGCCCCGCGCGGCGGCCCTGTCGCTGGTCACCGGGCTTACCTCCACGCTTCTGGCCCTTGGACTGACGGTCCTGATCCTTGCGGCCTTCGCGGGCACCCCGGCCTTCGCCCGCATCCGCCGCAGCCTTGCGCCGCTGCTCTCGGTGCCCCATGCCGCCGCGGCGCTGGGGCTTGCCTTCCTGATTGCCCCCTCGGGCTGGATCGCGCGGATACTCTCGCCCGAACTCACGGGATGGGACCGTCCGCCCGACCTGCTCATCCTGAACGATCCCTGGGGGCTGTCCCTCACGCTCGGGCTGATCGCCAAGGAACTGCCCTTCCTTCTGCTCATGGCGCTGGCCGCCCTGCCGCAGGTGGATGCCGACCGCCGCCTGACCACCGCTGCCACGCTGGGCTATGGCCGCATCGCCGCCTTCGCCTTCACCCTGCTGCCCGACCTCTATCGCCAGTTGCGCCTGCCCACCTATGCGGTGCTCGCCTATGGGATGACGACGGTGGATATGGCGATGATCCTCGGCCCTACGCTGCCACCCACGCTTTCCACCCAGATCACCCTCTGGATGGGCGACCCCAGCCTCGCCATGCGCGACACGGCCGCCGCTGCCGCGCTGCTTCAGCTTTTGCTTGCAATCCTCGCCATAAGCCTCTGGCGTATCATGGAGATCGCGGCGAAATGGGCGCTGGTTGCAACCGCCTTCCGCGCGCCCCGTGCCACGCGGCTGGACCGCCCCGCCGCGCTGATGGCCCGGATCGCCAGCCTTGCCGTTGCAGGCAGCCTTACCTTCGGGCTGGCCGGGCTGGCGCTCTGGTCGGTGGCAGGGCCGTGGCAGTTTCCCGATGCCCTGCCGCGCGCCTTCACCTTGCAGACCTGGGCCACTGCCGCGCCCGCGCTTGCCGATACCGCGCTGACAACGCTGGCCATCGCGGCCCTTGCCACGCTGGCGGCGCTGGCCCTCGCCCTCGCCTGCCTCGAGGCGGAGGCGCGGCTGCATCTGCGGCCGACATCCCGCGCAATGGTGCTGCTCTACCTGCCGCTTCTGGTGCCGCAGATCGCCTTCCTGCCGGGGTTGCAGGGATTGGCGCTGTCGCTCGGTCTCGACAGCAGCCTCGCCGCCGTTGCCGCGATCCATCTGGTCTTCGTCCTGCCCTATGTCTTCCTGTCGCTCTCCGGCCCTTTCCGCGCCTGGGATGGCCGCATCGCCACTGCCGCCGCGACGCTGGGCGCCTCTCAGGCGCGGATCTTCTGGCGCCTGCGCCTGCCCATGCTGGCCGGGCCGGTGCTGACCGCCGCCGCCGTGGGCATCGCCGTGTCCATCGGCCAGTATCTGCCCACGCTGCTCATCGGCGGCGGACGGGTCGAAACCCTGACGACCGAAGCCGTCGCCCTGTCCTCGGGCGGCAACCGCCGCCTGATCGGGGCCTATGCCGTACTGCAACTGCTCATTCCGGCGCTGGCCTTCACCGCTGCGCTGGCCCTGCCGCTGATCCTCTGGCGCAACCGCCGCCTGATGCGGGGGCTGGGATGACCACGGCTTCACCCCTCATCCTCGACAGGCTGACCATCACCCTCGGTGCGCGCCGCCTCGTGGACCTGACCCTCACCATCCCGGGGGGCGAAGTGGCAACGATCATGGGCGCCTCCGGTTCGGGCAAATCCACCGCTCTTGCCGCAATCACTGGAACACTGCCGCCAGAGTTCAAAAGAACCGGCCGCATCCTGTTGAACGATAACGACATAACGGACATCCCCACCCGGCTGCGCGGGGTCGGCCTGATGTTCCAGGACCCGGTTCTCTTTCCCCATCTCTCCGTCGCAGGCAACCTCGCCTTCGCGCTGCCCGCCCATGTCACCGGCCGCGCCGCCCGCCGCGCCCGGATCGAACAGGCCCTCGCCTCGGCGGGGTTGGAGGGGCTGGCAGAGCGCGACCCCGCCACGCTCTCGGGTGGTCAGAAGGCCCGCGTCGCCCTGCTCCGCACCCTGCTTGCGGAACCGAAGGCGCTGCTTCTTGATGAACCCTTCTCGCGGCTGGATGCCGACCTGCGCAGCCAGATCCGCGCCTTCACCTTTCAACGCGCCCGCGCCGCAGGCATTCCCACCTTGCTCGTCACCCATGATGCCGAAGATGCCCGCGCCGCAGGCGGCCCCGTCCTGTCGCCGCTCGGCGACTCCCTGCCCCTCTGACACCCGCGCCCTCGCCCGGCGCCTCCGCCTCGTCTATCCTGCCCCTCGACACGCCCGAAGCCGCCCGCCCACAGGTGCCCCATGATCCGCCCCCTCGCCACCCTCGCGCTGATCCTCGCCTTCGCCACGCCCGCTGCCGCCTGCCGCCTCCCGGCAGGGATCGCGGCACTGGCAGAGGACACGCTCGCCGCGATCAATGCCGAACGGCAGGCCAAGGGCATGGCCCCGCTCAGCCCGGATACGCGACTGCAAGAGGCAGCCCAGGCCCATGCCTGCGACAGCGCCACCCGCAACCGGATGGGCCATGACGGCAGCGATGGCAGCGATCTTGGCACCCGCGCCGCCCGCGCCGGCTATGCCTATCGCGAGATCGCCGAGAATGTCGCGCAGGGCTATCCCTCGCCGCAGGCCGTCACCGAGGGCTGGATGAACAGTCCCGGACATCGCCGCAACATCCTGATGCGGCGCGCCAGCGATGCAGGGGTGGGCATTGCGCTCGGCAGCAATGGCGATCTGCACTGGGTGCTGAAACTCGGCCGGGAATAGCAGCGGAAATTCAATATAAACTATTGTTTTTGTTGTATTATTTTCACAATCTTGATCGACAACCTAGCGCGCCACCACCAGCTCCGCCTTCAACCCGCCAAGTGCCGCGCTTTCCCCAAGCCGCAACTCCCCGCCATGGCTGCGCGCGATATCCGCGGCAATGGACAGGCCCAACCCCACCCCGCCCCCCCGGTTCGGGTCGCGCGCGGCATCCAGACGGCTGAAGGGTTGCACGGCCTCGGCCCGCCGCGCCGCGGGGATGCCCGGACCGTCATCCTCCACCGTGAAGCGCAGCCAGCGTTCCCCCATCGCCACCGTCACCTCGGCCCGGCCGCCATAGCGCAGCGCGTTTGACACCAGATTCTCCAACGCCCGCGCCATCGCCTGCGGCCGCAGCGGCACGCTGGCCAGCGGTCCGTCCAGCCGCAACTCCACCCGCTTGCCCATCCGCGCCGCATTCTCCACCACCCGCCGGGCAAGCGCCTCTGGGTCCACCGGCTCCACCGCCTCGGTCGCGTCGCCGCGGGCAAAGGACAGGAATTCATCCACCAGCCGCTCCATCTCGGCCACATCGGACAGCAGCGCCCGCGTCTCCTCATCTTCGGGCAGCAGCGACAGGCCCAGCCGCATCCGCGTCAGCGGGGTGCGCAGGTCATGGCTCACCCCCGACAGCATCAGGGTGCGCTGTTCGATCTGCCGCTCGATCCGCGCCCGCATGTCCAGAAAGGCATGGCCCGCCGCCCGCACTTCGGTCGCCCCCCTCGGGCTGTAGGGGATCACCTGCCCCTTGCCAAAGGCCTCAGCCGCCAGAGAAAGCCGCGCGATGGGGCGCAACTGATTGGAAAGGAACAGATAAGCGATGACGGTCATCAGGATCGACGTGACGATCATCAGCACCAGAAGCTGATGCGGATTGGTGGCCGACATGCGCGACCGGTTCACCGTCACCGCCATCTCGCCCCAGCGTGTGGGATGATGCAGGCGGACCATCCCGTCCCCCTCCACCAGATCGACAGGGGCAAGGCGCGGAAACAGGTCGCGCAGCGTGCGGATCACCACCCGCCCCGAAAGATCCAGCAGTTCGGTCCGATCCGCCGCCGGGATGGCATCCCGCGCCGGAAGCGCCACCTGCACCTGCAAGGGCCCGGAGGCCCGCGCCAGTTGCCCCTGCGCCTCGCGCAGCGATCCCGCCTGCTCGGCCAGGGCCAGAAGCAGCCGCAACTCCGCGGCCACGCCGCCGGTCAGCTGCTCCGTCACCCGCTCGAAATGCCGCTGTATGAAGGTCACGGACACGACAAGCTGGATCGTGACGATCGGCACGATCAGGATCAACGCGGCGCGGCCGTAAAGACCGCGGGGCAGGAAGGACTTGCGGGTCATGGGACCAGAGCCTAGCCTGCCCCCCGCCCCGAGGGAAGAGGAGGCCCCCTTGCCGCCCCCGCCACAGCCGATCCGCGCCCCGCGCCTGCGCAGCCTGCTCGCCCCCAACCCGTCGCCCCTCACCTTCACCGGGACACGGACCTATCTCCTCGGCACCGGCAGGGTGGCGGTGATCGACCCCGGCCCCGCCGATGACAGCCATCTCGACGCCATCCTTTCCGCCCTCGACCCCGGCGAAACCGTCAGCCATATCCTTGTCACCCATGCCCATCGCGACCATTCCGCACTCGCCCCACGCCTCGCCGCCGCGACGGCTGCGCCCGTCCTCGCCCATGGCAGCGCCGCCGAAGGCCGCAGCCCGCAGATGCAGGCCCTCGCCATGCAGGGCCTCTCGGCAGGGGGCGACGGGCTCGACACCGCCTTCGCCCCCGACCTGCGGCTGGGCGATGGCGACCGGCTGACCGGCCCGGATTGGGAGATCACCGCCCTGCACACCCCCGGCCATCTCGGCGGCCATCTCTGCCTTTCTGCCGGAGAGGTGCTCTTTTCCGGCGATCACGTGATGGGGTGGAGCAGTTCGGTCATCGCCCCGCCCGACGGCGACATGGGGCAATACATGGACAGCCTCGCCGCCCTTAACCGCCCCGACTGGCGGCAATTCCTGCCCGGTCACGGCGACCCCATCTCCGAACCGCAACACCGCGTGCAGGCCCTGATCGCCCACCGCCAGCAGCGCGAGGCCGAAATCTGCCGCGCGCTGGAGGCAGGCCCCGCCGGCGCAGACGGACTCGCCACCCGCCTCTACCCCGACCTCGCGCCCGCCCTGCACCCTGCCGCCTGTCGCAACGTCTTCGCCCACCTGCTTGATCTGTTACGGAAAAACCGCGTCACCACCGATCCGCAGCCGAGCATGGACAGCCTGTTCCGCCTGCGCTGAGGCGATCCGAAACTTTTCCACCATTTCCCCTTGTCCCCCCGAAACACCCTTGCTATACGGCCCCCGTGTTCCGGCGTAGCTCAGCGGTAGAGCAGTTGACTGTTAATCAATTGGTCGTAGGTTCGATCCCTACCGCCGGAGCCAAAATCCCCGAAGTCTTTCATCCAGATGATGGCGCCTCCCAATAGGTAGTGCCTCTGGATATCTGCCCGGACCCGCACAAGGACGTCGGCACCGCCGCGTCACAGAGGCAGGCCGGAGGCGCGGTGAAGGCCGGTCGCCGCGCCAATGGCCGAGCGGCGATCGCGCGGGAAGATGACAGCCAAGACGTGCTGCGACAGGCCCTTGCGCCGAAGGATGGAAGGAAAAGCCACATCCGGCGGATCGTGGGCAGCAGTCCGGTGCCAATGGTTGAGGCGGGATCGAGAAGGGTCGTCTCTGCCCCCTTGATGCCGAAGATCATCGACCTCCCCGTTTCGAGACAACAGCCGCGGCAGGATCTACCGGTCGGTGCCTGCCCCACCTTTTCACGCCGAAACATCGGCATCGGCCGGGTCCCTTTACCGATTGACCGCTCAAAGTCCCTCGGTTGCCCTGCTGCACTTTTCCCATACAGGTCCACCTTCGTCTCCGAACGGGGGACGATGACTTGCGGCGTCACGCCCGGCAGGCGCGAACAAATCTGCGCGGCGGTCTGGTGGGGCGGGCACATGCAAGCTGCGCCCCTCACCCAATGCGGTAAACGGATTTCAGGAATACCCGTATAAGCAGAATATCGTCGCACAAAGGGGCGGGGCTGGCGGCAGCCTCAGGCGAGGTTGGGCACGGATCGGAAATGGCGCGAAGCGGCGCCGATTGGAATGGACTTGGGGCAAGGAGACGACATGGACGGCGCATTCCTCGACGGGCGCGAAGTCATCGGCAGCATCGTGCATCGCACCAACGGCTTCGTCTATCGGTGCCGCAATGACCGCGACTATTCCATGATCCTGATGGAAGGCGCGGTCACCGCGCTGACCGGCTATCCGGCCGAGGATTTCATCTCCACACCGCAACGCTCCTACTCCGGCCTCGCCCACCCCGAGGATACCGAAACCGTCTTCGCCGCCGTCGATGCCGCGCTGGAAAAGGGCGAAAACTGGTCCGTCGATTACCGCCTCGTCCGGCCGGACGGCACCACCCGCTGGGTGCATGAGGTGGGCGGCGGTGTCTTCGATGCAAACGGGACGCTGCAATTCCTCGAAGGTATCGTTCTGGATCACGAAGCCCGCAAGCGCGAGGAAGAGACGCGCGGCGCCCGCAACCAGCAGATCACCGCCTTCTGCCGCAACCTCGTCTCGGAGACCAAGCCGATCCTCAGCGTTCTGCGCGAGTTGCGCATCCTTGCCATCAATGCCCGGATCGAGGCGGCGCGGGCAGGCCAGGCGGGGGCCGGCTTTGCCGTGGTCGCAGGTGAGGTGGGGCGGATCGCCAATGAAACCACCACCCGCGCCAGCAGCGTGAGCGACCTGACGGAAGAGTTGCAGAAACTCTTGCGCAACTCCGGCTGATCGCGGCGTCCAACCACAGCCCATAGACAGGGAACCGTCGTGGGCCTGCACCTGCGAAAGGCTGTGCGCAAGGTTGCGCCGGGCCGCCAGTCCATCCTAAGCTCGGGCAAACAGCGAAAGGCAGCCCCTTGCCCGAAACCGCCTTTCTGATCACGGCCTTCGCCACCCTCTTCGTGGTGATCGACCCGCCCGGTCTTGTGCCGCTTTTCATCGCTCTGACCCAGGGCATGGGTTCGGATCACCGCCGCCGTCTTGCGCTGCGGGCCTGCGTGATCGCGGGCTTCCTGCTTCTGCTCTTCGGGCTGGCGGGGGAGTCGATCCTGAATTTCATCGGCATCTCCATGCCCGCCTTCCGCATCGCGGGCGGCATCCTGCTGTTCCTGACGGCGCTCGACATGCTCTTCGAGAGGCGGACCCAGCGGCGCGAGGGGCAGAAGGCGGAACATGACCACGACCCTTCGGTCTTCCCCCTCGCCATACCCCTGATCGCGGGGCCGGGCGCGATTGCCACGATGATCCTTCTGGTGGGCGAGGCTCCGGGGTGGCCCGGCACTGTTGCCGTTCTTGGCCTGATGGCCGTGGTGATGATGACGACCTTTCTCTTCCTGCTGGCCTCGCCGCCGCTGGAGCGGCTGCTGGGTCGGACCGGAACCATCGTGATCACCCGGCTGCTCGGGATGCTGCTGGCGGCCCTGTCGGTGCAATTCGTCATCGACGGGGTCAAGGGCACCGGGCTGATCGGCTGACCCTTTCACCCAGTTCCGATCACCCCCATATCCGACAGAAAGGAGGGTTTGCCTGATGGATGGTGAAACGACCGGTCGCCTGTTCTATCTGCTCCTGCTGCTGGTGGCGGTGGCGGGCTATGTCATGGTCGAATACCGCAACCGGATGGGTCAGGCCCTGCGGAACTTCGCCGCCTGGGGGTTGATCTTTGTCGGGGTGATGGCGGGTTACGGGCTTTGGGCGGACCTGAAGACCGATCTCGCGCCGCAGCAGATGGTCACGCAGGATGGCATGATCGAAATTCCGCGCGCCGCCGACGGGCATTACTATGTGACGCTGACAATCAACGGGACGCCGGTGCAATTCATGGCCGATACCGGGGCGACCAACATGGTTCTATCTGCCGATGATGCGCGCCGTCTGGGAATCGACCTTGACGCGCTGGTCTATATCGGTCGGGCGCAGACGGCCAATGGCATGGTGGCCACCGCGCGGGTGGAATTGCAGCAGGTCGAACTTGGCCCCTATCGCGAGCAGGTCTTCCCCGCCTGGGTCAATCAGGGAGAGATGGACAAATCCCTGCTCGGCATGGATTACCTGTCGCTCTACCGGGTGGAGATCGCGGGCGACCGCATGATCCTGCGGCGCTGAGGGCATCAGCCCTTCTCGGCCTTCTTTTCCCAGCGCCCGCTTTCCTCAGACCAATATTGCGCGGGCAGTCCGGCCTCGGTCAGGGCCTTCCACTTTGCCCGTGCGGCGGCAAGCTGCCCCCCGTCCGATCCATCGAACAGAAGCCAGACCCGCTCCAGCGGCCGCGCTTCCTCGGCCGTCGTTTCGGCCCCGTCGATCAGGAACAGCCCCTGCGCCCCGTTCGCGATGGCCCCTGTGCCCAGCAGGATCGGCTGATCCGCATCATGCGGTCCGCCCTGCACCCCGTGCGGCAGGAAGGGATGCGCCTCGTCCAGCCAGAGCCGGGTGTCCAGCCGCTCCAGCACGGCAGGATCCCGCCCGCGCACCATGACGCGCCAGCCCTGCCCCAGGGCGCGGGGCAGCAGCATGGCCAGCGTGTCATCCGGCGAAGACCGGGTCAGGTGATAGAACATCACCACGCCCATGGCGGCCTCACTTGCCTTCGAACTTCTCTTGGATCAGGCGGTTCAGCGCCATCACGCCCCAGCCCGTCGCCCCCTTCGGCGCCAGCGTGCTGTCGGATTTCAGCAGGGCGGTGCCTGCGATATCCAGATGGCACCAGGGCGTTTCAGGCTTCACGAAGCGTTGCAGGAACTGCGCCGCCGTGATGGCGCCGCCATCGCGCCCGCCCACATTCATCATGTCGGCGATGCGCGATTTCAGTTTGGCGTCATAGGCATCGCCCATCGGCATCCGCCAGGCCCCTTCGCCTTCGGCCTTCGCGGCCTTGAGAAAGGCGTTGCAGAGGTCATCGTTGTTGGAAAAGACCCCTGTATTCTCATGCCCGAGCGCGATGATGATCGCCCCGGTCAGGGTGGCGAGGTCGATCATTCCCACGGGCTTGAACCGCTCCTGCGCGTACCAGAGCACATCGGCCAGAACGAGGCGGCCTTCGGCATCGGTATTGATCACCTCGATCGTGTCGCCCTTCATGCTGCGCACCACGTCGCCCGGGCGCTGCGCGCGCCCGTCGGGCATGTTCTCGACCAGACCGACCAGACCCACGACATTGGCCTTCGCCTTGCGCAGGGCCAGCGTCCGCATCACGCCCGCCACCACGGCGGCGCCGCCCATGTCCATCGTCATCTCTTCCATGCCCGCGGCGGGCTTGATCGAGATGCCGCCGGTATCGAAGACCACGCCCTTGCCCACAAGGGCGAAGGGGGCCGCCCCCTTTTCACCGCCATGCCATTGCATCACCACGACCTTGGACGGGCTTTCCGACCCCTGCCCCACGCCCAGAAGCGCACCCATGCCCAGCTTGGCAAGCTGCTCTTCCTCAAGGATTTCGACATCGAGCCCCAGTTCCTGCATCGCGGCAAGGCGGGCCGCGAAATCATAGGTGGTCAGGATATTGGCCGGTTCATTGACCAGATCGCGGGTGAAGAACACCCCTTCGGCAACGGCCGCCCCCGGCGCCGCGGCGGTGGCCACGGCCTCGGGATTGGCGGTCATCACATGCACGGAACCCGGTTCCTTCTTCTCTCCCGTCTTGTGGGCCGAGAAGTCATAGGCCCGCATCGCAACCCCGAAGGCGATCTCGGCAGCCATCGGATGGCTTTCGGCGAGAACCGTCGTCCCGGCAGGTGACAGGACCTTGCCGATGGCCCCGCCCGCCTTGCGCGCGAGGGCCGCATCGGCGCGGCGCGGCAGGCGGATGATCTGCACCGCCTCGGCCAGCAATCCCGCAGGCCAGGCGAGTTCCACCGACTCGCCGGGTTTCAGCCGCCCGAATGCCTCGCTGTTCAGAAAGCGCAGCACCGCGCCCTTCGTCAGCCGGTCCAGCCGCCGGACTCCGGGCGAAGGGCTGCCCGCCGCATCGGCGAAGGCCACGATGCGGCCGGTCAATCTGGCAAGCTGGTCCAGTTCCACAGGGCGGAAATGGATCGGAACGGGATGGGTCATGGGTCATTCTCTCGACGGGAGGAGGGGCACCACACCCTGCGCCGCGGGCGCTATCAGGCAGAGGGGCGACCGTGATCGGCAAAACGCTACCTGCTGTGGCCCGGAATGACCAGATATGAGTTTTCCCTCCGGGGGAATTCCGATAGGGTCCGAAGCAGAAACAATGGGGCATCCAGGGCTTGTCGAGATTTGACCGATATCTGCTGTCGCAACTGCTGGCAGTCTTCGGCTTCTTCGCGCTGGTCCTTGTTTCCGTCTATTGGGTGAACCGGGCCGTCGGCCTGTTCGACCGGCTGATCGGGGATGGGCAATCTGCCGTCGTCTTCGTGGAATTCTCGCTGCTTGCCTTGCCCAATGTGATCCGCCTAGTCCTGCCCATCGCGGCCTTTGCCGCGGCCGTCTATGTGACCAACCGCATGATGCGGGAAAGCGAGCTGGTCACCATGCAGGCCACCGGCAGCAGCGCCTTCCGCCTGGCCCGCCCGGTGCTGATCTTCGGGTTGATCGTGACAAGCCTGCATCTTCTGCTGATGAATGTGCTGGTGCCACGCAGCGATGCCCTTCTGAAGGAACGCGAGGCGCAGGTGTCGCAGGACGTGACCGCCCGTTACCTGAAGGTGGGCGAATTCATGCATCCCTCGGCGGGGGTGACCCTCTTCATCGGCGAGATGTCGCAGGACGGGCAATTGCGCAACGTCTTCCTCTTTGACGACCGCGACGAGACGTCGAGCAGCACCTATACCGCACAGCGCGCGCTTCTGGCCCAGGGGGCGGCGGGGCCGGTTCTTCTGATGTTCGACGGCATGATCCAGTCCATCGCGCGGGCCGATGGGCGGCTGTCGGTGACGCGCTACAGCGATTACAGCTTCGACCTCCTCTCGCTGATCGAAGCGGAGGGCGGTTTTGCGCCCACGGTCGAGACGACGACGACGCTTGCCCTGCTGAAGATGGGCTCGGCGGACTGGAGCACAAGCTTCAACAGTTCCTACGAATACATCGTGCAGGAACTGCATTCGCGGCTTGCGCAGCCCTTCCTGTCGGCTGCGGCGGCCCTCGTGGGCTTTGCCGCGCTGCAACTGGGCGCCTTCAGCCGTTTTGGGCTGATGCGGCAGATCCTCGGGGCGGTGCTGGTGCTGATCGTGCTTCAGCTTCTGAACACGACCGGGGCCTCGATGGCCGGGCGGAACGCTGCGGCCTGGCCTGCGATCTATATCGCGCCCCTGGCCGGGTTCGCCATCGCCATGGCGATGCTGCATCTGTCGCAAAGCGTACCGCCCTGGCGGAGGCGGCCCGCATGACGCTGAGCTTCTACATCGCCCGTCGCTTCTTCACGACCTTCCTCGTCGTGCTGGCGATTTTTTTCGGCGTCATGCTTCTGATCGACGTGATCGACCAGCTTCGGCAGCTTAGCGGGCAGGAGTCCGGCCTCGCCTCGGCGCTGCGCCTGGCGGTTCTGAACGTGCCGGAAAGCCTGTATCGCATCTTGCCCTTGATCACGGTTCTTGCCGCCGTGGCGCTGTTCATGAACCTCGCCCGGACGAGCGAGCTGGTCATCATCCGCGCTGCGGGCCGGTCGGGGCTGCGCTTTCTGGTGGCCCCCATCATCGTCTCGCTTCTGTGCGGGATGCTGGCCGTCGCGGTGTTCAACCCCCTCGTCGCGGCGACCACGAACCGTTACGAAATCACCCGCGCGCAACTGACGGGCAGCGGCGAAAGCCGGTTGTCGATCTCATCCACCGGGCTCTGGCTGCGGCAGGGCGGGGCGAACGGGCAGACGGTGATTCAGGCCGCGCGGGCCAATGCCTTCGGCACGGAACTGCTGGATGTGACCTTTCTTCTCTACGGGCCGGACGGCAAGCCCGAAACCCGGATCGAGGCCGAGTCCGCGCGGCTGGAACCGGGGGCCTGGGTGGTGTCGGGCGCGATGCGCTGGCCCCTGTCGGAAAGCAACCCCGCCAGCCGGGTGGAAGCCATGCCAGAGGGCAGCCGGATCGACTCCGACCTGACGGCCGAGGGCATACGCGACAGTTTCGGCACCCCTGCGGAAATCGCCTTCTGGGCCTTGCCCGAGTATATTCAGGGTCTTGACCGCGCCGGGTTCTCTTCGCTGGCCCATCGTGTCTGGTTCCAGATGGAACTGGCCCAGCCGCTGCTTCTGGCGGCCATGGTTCTGGTGGCGGCGGGCTTCACCATGCGCCCGGCCCGCTTTGGCCGGACCGGCATTCTTGTGCTGCTGGCGATCCTGAGCGGCTTTCTGATCTTCTTCCTGCGGAACTTCGCGCAGGTTCTGGGGGCGAACGGGCAGATCCCGGTGATCTGGGCGGCATGGACTCCGCCCGTCGCAGCCTTCATGATGGCGCTGGGCCTTCTTCTGCATGTCGAGGATGGCTGAACACCCATGCGTCGGCATCTGATCGCCTTTCTTCTCTGCGCGACCTTCGTGGTCGCGCCCGCGCCGACCGATCCGGTCCGGGCGCAGGAAACGGCCACCCTCATCGCCGACCGGCTGGAGATCGCGGGCGACAGCACGCTGATCGCCGATGGCGCGGTGGAGGTGTTCCATCAGGGCCGCCGCCTGACGGCGAGCAAGGTGATCTACGACCAGACGACCGACCGCCTGCGCATCGAAGGCCCGATACGCCTCACCGATGAGGCAGGCACCACTGTCATCGTCGCGGCGCAGGCCGATCTGGCCGCCGACCTGACCGAAGGCCTGATGCAGAGCGCGCGGATCGTCCTTCAGGAACAGCTTCAGGTCGCCGCCGCCGAATTGCGCCGCAGCGGCGGGCGCTACATGCAACTGGACAACGCCGTCGCCTCCAGTTGCCGCATCTGCAACGGCAGCAGCACGCCGCTTTGGGAAATCCGCGCAAGGCGCATCCTGCACGATACCGTGGAACGGCAGATCTATTTCGACCACGCGCAGATGCGCGTCGGCGGGGTGCCGGTCTTCTACATCCCGCGGCTCCGGATGCCCGACCCCTCGCTCGACCGCAGCACCGGCTTTCTGCAACCCTCTCTGGTCGCGCGCACCGATCTGGGGACAGGCCTCACCCTGCCCTATTTCGTCACGCTCGGCCCGTCGCGCGACCTGACCTTCTCGCCCACACTGACCACGACCGGGGCCTTCACCCTGGGCCTGCGCTACCGGCAGGCCTTCGACAATGGCAGCCTGTCGATCGAGGGCGCGGTGAGCCGCGACGATCTGCAACCGGGGCAGATGCGCGGCTATGTGATGGCCGACGGCACCTTCATGCTGTCCAGCGGCCACCGCCTTGCCTTCCATGCCGAAGGGGTGAGCGATGACGCCTATCTGGCCGATTACGACATCAGCGATACCGACCGGCTGACCAATACGCTGCTGATCGACAAGGTGCAGCGGGAGAGTTTCTTTGAAGGGCGCGTGATCAACTTCCAGTCGCTGCGCGAGGGCGAGCTGGGTTCTGCCACGCCCTATCTGGTGACCGATGTCACCTATCTGCGCCGCTTCACCCTGGGTGCCCTTGGGGGCGAGGGGATGCTGCGGCTGAGCGGTCACACCCATACGCGGCAATCCTCTGTCACCACCGATTCCGTCGATGACAGCGACGATGTGGCCGAGGGGGCCGATCTCGGGCGGTTGTCGCTGGGGGCGGATTGGCGGCGCGACTGGATCGCGCCCGGCGGTCTGGTGCTGGCCGCCCTGGGCGAGGTGCGGCTTGACGCCTATCACGTGCAGGACGATGCGACCTATGGCGGCTCATCCACCCGCAGCTTCGGCGCGGGGGCGGTGGAGCTGCGCTGGCCCTGGGTCCGCGCCGGAGAGCAGGCGACGCAGGTGATCGAACCGATCGCGCAGATCGTCTGGTCATCGGCCAATGGCGGGCTGATCCCGAACGAGGACAGCCGTCTGGTCGAATTCGACGAAGGCAATCTCTTCTCGCTCAACCGGTTCCCGGGGTCGGATGCGGTGGAGACGGGCGCGCGGCTGGCGCTTGGCCTGTCCTGGACGCGGATCGCGCCTTCGGGCTGGAGCTTCGGCGTCACCGGCGGGCGCGTCTTGCGGGAAGACCCGGTCGCCAGCTTTGGCGAGGCTTCGGGGCTGAGCGGATCGACCTCGGACTGGATGCTGGGCGCGACGGTGGATGCGCCAAACGGTCTGCAACTGGCGGGGCGTCTGATCGCCTCTTCCGATCTGGACGTCACGCGCGGCGAGGTTCATGCCGCCTATTCCAACAACCGCATGTCGATCAGCGCGGGCTACATCAATTCCATCGCCGATGCGGTGGAGGCGCGGGTCGATGACGTGTCCGACATCGTGCTAGCGGGAAGCTATCAGTTCACCCCGCAATGGAACGGCACGGCCTCGGGCCGCTATGACTTCGAGGGCGACAGCTACAGCCGTGTCGATCTGGGACTGGCCTATAGAAACGAGTGCGTCAGCTTCAATCTTTCCATCTCGCGTCGCCTGACTTCCTCGACTAATCTCCAGCCCAGCACGACGGTCGATCTTTCCTTCGGCCTCATCGGCTTTGGCACCGGGAAAAGCGGGGCCGCGCGGATGTGCCGGGAATGAAGCGACGGGCAGGACAACAGGAAACGAGAATGACGGAAGCTTTGCGGAACAGGACGGCGCCGGCCCTTCGGGTGGCGGCCATCGGTCTGGTGCTCTGGGGCGGGGCCATGGCCGCGCCTGCGGCGGCGCAGGACGGCAGCCTCTTCGCGCCCCGCATGGTGATCAACGGCCAGACCATCACGAATTTCGAGGTGGAGCAGCGGATGCTGTTCCTGCGCGCCCTGCGCGCACCGGGCGACCCGGAAAAGGAGGCGATCAAGGCGCTGATGCGCGACCGGCTCGGGGCGCAGGCCGCCGAGGATGCCGGGATCACGGTCACCGCCGAACAGGTGTCGGAAGGGCTGGAGGAATTCGCCTCCCGCGCCAACATGACGGCGGAGCAGTTTACCGCCGCCCTGGCCGACGAAGGTGTGGCGCCCGAAACCTTCCGCGATTTCGTCGCCAATGGCCTTTTGTGGCGCGAGGTGGTGCGGTCGAAATTCGGCCCGCAGATCCGCATTTCCGAAGCGCAGATCGACCGCGCCCTGGCGGAGAACGCCAAGAAGACGCAGATCCGCATCCTGCTGTCGGAACTCATCCTGCCCATTCAGGGCGATGACGTGACCCCGGCACTGGATCAGGCCCGCGCCATCAAGGCCGAGGCGGCGGGCGACGGCTTTGCCGCGGCGGCGCGCGAGTTTTCCGCCGCCCCTTCGGCAGCGCGCGGCGGGCGGCTGGACTGGCTGGAGGTGACGAACCTTCCCCCGGCCATCGTGAGCCAGGTCCTGACCCTGTCGCCCGGCGAGGTTTCCGATCCCATCGTGGTGCCGCAGGCGGTGGTCCTGTTCCAGTTGAACGGCATCAGCGATGTGGAAAGCGCCATGCCCGCGCAGGTGGAAGTGGAATATGCCCAATTCGCCCTGCCCCCGAACCTCGACCCGGCCACGATCCGCGCCCAGGTCGATGGCTGCGGTGATCTTTACCCGCTGGCCCGCGGCCTGCCGCCCGAACAGTTGCGCCTGACGACCCAGATGATGGGCGCGGTGCCGCAGGATATCGGGCTGGAACTGGCCAAGCTGGACGTCGGCGAATTCGTCCTGCGCCAGCGCGCGGGATATACCGAGTTGCTGATGCTCTGCCTGCGGACAGGGGTGCCGGAGACCGACCCTGCCGCCGCCGCGCAGGTGCCGGTGACGACGGAAGAGGCCGAAGCGGTGGAAGGCGAGGAGGCCGAGGCCACGCCGCTGGTGGACCGCGAGGCGCTGCGCAACCGGCTGGGCAATGCGCAGCTTACCGCCATGGCCGAGGCCTATATGGAAGAGCTGCGGTCGGAAGCCATCATCGAGGAACGGTGACTGCCCCGCGCCCCATCGCGCTGAGCTGTGGCGATCCTTCCGGCATCGGCACGGAACTGGCCATCCAGGCCCGGCAGGCCCTGGCCGGGGAGGTGCCCTTCTTCTGGATCGGTGATCCGGCGCATCTGCCCCCTGGCACCGCCCATGCGGTGATCGCCGCGCCAGAGGCGGCGGCGGGCGTGGCGGCAGAGGTGCTGCCGGTGCTGGCCCATCCTTTTCCGCATCCTGCCCCGCCGGGCCGTCCCGACCTGCGCAATGCCGCCGCCGTCATCGCCGTGCTGGAACGGGCGGTGGCCCTGGTGCAGGCGGGGGCGGCCTCTGCCCTGTGCACCCTGCCGATCAGCAAGAAGGTGCTGAAGGACGGCGCGGATTTCGCCTATCCCGGCCATACCGAGTTTCTCGCCCATCTGGCGGGGGTGGAGCGGGTGGTGATGATGCTGGCCTGCCCCGAATTGCGGGTGGTGCCTGCGACCATCCATATCGCCCTGTCCGAGGTGCCGCGGGCCCTTACCCCTGCCCTGCTGGAAGAAACGATCCGCATCACCGAGGCCGGGCTGATCCGCGATTGCGGGATTGCCCGGCCCCGGATCGTGGTGGCGGGGCTGAACCCTCATGCCGGTGAAGGCGGGGTGATGGGGCGGGAAGAGCTCGACTGGATCGCCCCCCTGGTCGCCCGGCTGGCGGCGGAAGGCATGGCGATTTCCGGGCCGCTGCCGCCCGACACGATGTTCCACAAGGCGGCGCGGGCGCGTTATGACGTGGCGGTCTGCATGTATCACGATCAGGCGCTGATCCCGATCAAGACGGTGGATTTCGACGGGGGGGTGAATGTGACGCTGGGCCTGCCCTTCATCCGCACCTCGCCCGATCACGGCACGGCCTTCGACATCGCGGGACAGGGCATCGCCAATCCGACAAGCCTTGTCGCGGCGCTGCGGATGGCGCAACAGATGGCGGCGGCACGCGGGATGTGACGTTCGGGACCGGGGCGCCGCCCCGGACCCCGGAGTATTTTCGCCAAGATGAAGGGACGGGTTCAGGGATGGCGACGATCGACGGGCTGCCGCCCTTGCGCGAGGTGATACGGGCGCATGATCTGGTGGCGAGAAAGCAGCTTGGCCAGAACTTCCTTCTGGACCTGAACCTGACGGCCAAGATCGCGCGGCAAGCGGGCGACCTGTCGGCCTGCGATGTGCTGGAGGTGGGGCCGGGACCGGGCGGGTTGACGCGGGGCCTACTGGCCGAAGGCGCGCGGCGAGTGCTGGCGGTAGAAAAGGATGCCCGCTGCCTGCCCGCGCTGGCCGAGGTGGCGGCGGCCTATCCGGGGCGGTTGCAGGTCATCAATGGCGACGCGCTGGAGGTGGATGCGCTGGCACATCTGACGCCGCCCGTTCGGGTGGTGGCGAACCTGCCCTATAATGTGGGGACGGAGCTTCTGATCCGCTGGCTGACACCCGCCCAGTGGCCGCCCTTCTGGGAGAGCCTGACGCTCATGTTCCAGAAGGAGGTGGCGGAGCGGATCGTGGCCAAGCCGCGCAGCGATCATTACGGGCGGCTGGCCCTTCTGGTGCAATGGCGGGCCGAGGCGAAGATCGTGATGCATCTGCCGCCCGAAGCCTTTACCCCAGCGCCGAAGGTGCATTCCTCGGTCGTGCATATCACCCGGCTGGCCGAGCCGCGTTTCCCGGCGGACGGGGCGGTGTTGCAGCGGATCACGGCGATGGCCTTCAACCAGCGGCGCAAGATGCTGCGATCCTCGCTGAAGGGGCTGGGGCCGGATATCGAGGAAAAGCTGGTCGCTGCGGGGATCGAGCCCACGGCGCGGGCGGAGGAGATTTCGCTGGAGCGGTTCTGCGCCCTCGCCCGCCTGATTGCGGAATGAGAAAGGCCGGGGGGGTGCCCCGGCCTGTCTTCGGATGTCATTAAGAAAACGTTAACCAGTCAGCCGTTCATTCCGCCGCTTCGGCGGGGCCGCCTTCGGGCGGGGCCTTGTCAGCCTTGGGTTTGCGCGGGGCGCGGGCCTTTTTCGGCGCCTCGGCGGCAGCCTCCTTGGCCGGAGCGTCCTTGACCGGGGCGTCCTTTACCGGGGCTTCCGCCTTGGGCGCGACGGGCGTCTCGATGGCGATGGTCACCACTTCGGGCTTGGGCGCTGCGGCGGCAGGGGCCTGATCGGGCCGGGCGTCGCGGTCACGGTCGCGGTTGCGATCCCGGTCGCGACGGAATTCGCGGCGTTCGCCGCCCTGCTGTTCGTTGCGGCGTTCGTTCGGGCGGTCGCCGCCACCCTGACGATCATTCTGCCGATCATTGGGGCGGTCATTGGGGCGGTCGTTCTGGCGGTCACCGCGATCATCGCGGCGTTCGCCCCGGTCATCGCGGCGCGACTGGAAGGGGCGCGCCTCCGGCGTTTCCACAAGCTGCGCCTCGCCCTCGCCCAGTTCGATCACTTCGGCGCTGCCCGAGTCTTCCCCGCGCTCGTCGCGGTTGTCGCGATAGTCGCCACGATCCTGCCGGTCGCGCCAGGGTTCGCGGTCGCGATCCCGGTCACGGAACCCGTCGCGATTGCCGTTGTTGCCGTTGTTTCCGCCACCGTTCTGCTGTTGCTGGCGCTGGCGTTCTTCCTGCTCGGCCGCCATTTCGCGCTGCGCCTCGCCCAACATCCGGGTGTAATGTTCCGCATGTTGCAGGAAATTCTCCGCCGCCACGCGGTCATTGGAAAGCTGCGCATCACGGGCGAGAAGCTGGTATTTCTCGATGATCTGCTGCGGCGTGCCGCGCACCTTGCCTTCGGGGCCGGAGCTGTCGAACACGCGGTTGATGATGTTGCCGAGGGTGCGCGGGCGGTTCGCCTTGTTGCGCGAGCGGGACTTGGAAGATCTCATCTTGTCCTTTGGTCCAGATGACCTGGCTTTCTGCGAAGCGCCTTCGGGTCGCGTGGTCCCTTGCGGGACCGGAAGGCGTTCAAGCTGTCTGGCAGTTCCGGGACAGGGGAGCCTGCGCCCGGCCCCGTCTCCTGCTTTCGACTAAACATTCTTGGCGGCGCATGACAAGCTGATTCTCGCAGCGAACGCTGCCGGGGGCCGGATTCCGCGGTTTCGGGCGCGCGGATGTGGCCGAATTCCCGCAGATCAGGCCGAGCCGCAGCCGGTATCATCCATCGGTTTGCGCGCGGCGACGACGCGGTCCCGGCCATCCAGATCGGGCAGGATGGCAAGCTCCGTCAGCCCCTGCGCGGCGAAAAGCGCGGCAACCGCCTGCCCTTGGGTCGGCCCGATCTCCACGATCAGCCGCCCGCCGGGCATGAGCCGCGCCGGGGCGCCGCGCGCAATGGCACGATAGGCATTCAGACCGTCGCCCCCCGGCGTCAGGGCACGGCGGGGTTCGCGCAACACCTCGGGCGCGAGGTCGGGCATCTCGTCCTCGGCGATATAGGGCGGGTTCGACAGGATCAGGTCAAAGCGCCCCGGAACCGCGGCAAACCAGTCGGACACCAGGAATTCGGCGCGGTCGGCGAGGCCGAGGTCGCGGGCATTCGCCTCGGCCACAGCTAGGGTCGCGGGGTGGATATCGGTGCCGATGCCCCGCGCCAGCGGCCTGTCGGCCAGGCAGGAGAGCAGGATGCAGCCGGTGCCGGTGCCAAGGTCGAGAAGCTTGAAAAAAGGTTCCGAAAGCGCGGCAGAAACAAGGATTTCCGTCTCGGGCCGGGGGTCGAGCGTATCGGGCGTGACGCGGAAGCTGCGCCCCCAGAAGAGCCGCGCGCCGGTGATGTGGCTGACGGGGTCGCGGGCGGCACGGCGGGTGATGGCGGCCTCGAAGGCGGCGGCAGCTTCGGGAGACAGCGGATCGGCCAGATGCAGGGTCAGCCGGTCCGGCGCTATGCCTGCCGCATGGGCCAGCAGGGCGCGGGCATCGCGGGGGGCGTCGGGGATGCCCGCCGCGGCAAGGCGGGGAATGGCGGCGCGCAGCGCCTCGTTCCCCGTCATCCTTCCATCTCGGCCAGTTTTTCGGCCTGGTCATGGGCAACCAGCGCATCCACCACGGCATCCAGCTCGCCGCCCATGATCTGCGGCAGGGCATAGAGCGTCAGGTTGATGCGGTGATCGGTCATCCGGCCCTGCGGAAAGTTGTAGGTGCGGATGCGTTCGGAGCGGTCGCCCGATCCCACCTGCGCCTTGCGATCGGCGGCGCGGTCCTGCGCCTGGCGTTCGCGTTCCATCTCGTAAAGCCTTGCGCGCAGCACCTGCATGGCGATGGCGCGGTTCTGGTGCTGGGATTTCTCTGATGAGGTGACGACGATCCCGGTGGGAACATGGGTGATGCGCACCGCCGAGTCGGTGGTGTTCACATGCTGGCCCCCTGCCCCGCTGCTGCGCATCGTGTCGATGCGGATGTCGGCGGCGGGAATGTCGATATCCACCTCCTCGGCCTCGGGCAGGACGGCGACTGTGGCGGCAGAGGTGTGGATGCGGCCACCTGCCTCGGTCTCTGGCACGCGCTGCACGCGGTGGACGCCGGATTCGAATTTCAGCTTGGCGAAGACGCCTTCGCCCTGCACATGGGCGGTAACCTCCTTGATCCCGCCAAGATCGGACAATTGCTGATCCAGAATGTCGAAGCGCCAGCCCTGCCGTTCGGCATAACGCTGATACATGCGGAGGAGATCGCCCGCGAAGAGCGCCGCCTCTTCCCCCCCCGTGCCGGGGCGGATTTCAAGGATGGCGGGGCGGGCATCGGCGGCATCCTTGGGCAGGAGCGCGATGCGCAGCGCCTGTTCATAGACGGGGATCAGGGCGCGCAGGCGGGGAATTTCATCCTCGGCCAGCGCCTTCATCTCCGGGTCGGACAGCATCGCCTCGGCTTCGGCAAGGTCATCCAGCGCGCGGCGATAGGCGGCGATCTGGTCCGCCACGGGCCGCAGGTCGCTGTATTCGCGCGAGATTTTCGCAATCTCTGCCGGGTTTGCGCCCGCGTTCAGCCGGGCCTCGAGATATTCGAAGCGCTGGGTGATCTGGGCGAGTTTGTCGAGCGGAACCATGCGCGCGGGTTTGGCGGGTTCGGCGCGGTCGGTCAAGGGTTGAGCGCGGCAAGCCAGTCGCGCAGGCGGGCGGCGTTCACGCCCATATCGCTGCGGCCAAAGCGGAGGCGGGCATGGAGGGTGACGCGGGCTTGCGCACCCTCCGCCACGGCTTCGGCCGTGGTGTAGTCGGGAAAGCCCCAGAGCGCGGAACGGGTGATCCATGTGATCCGGCCCTCGGCGGGCGATCCGGCCAGGCGGATGGTGCGGGGCGTGGCCATCGCGACAGCCTCGATCCGCGCCAGAGCCTCTGCCGCCGTGCCGGGGATCAGGCAGGTGACGCGGGCATCACCCTCGCCCGCCGCGATGCTGCAATCGGGCTGCTGGGCGGGCGCGGGCGAGACATGCCAGCGCGCCGGGTCCGAGGGGGCAAGCCGGACATAGGCGGCGAAGCCGATCACCAGAAAGATCAGAAACCCCGCGACAAAGCCCATCCTGCCCACCTCGATTCACCTTTTCCGATTGCCTGCCGCCATTTAGCGCCGCGTCCTCGCCCAATGATAGAGGCAGATCAGATCATAGGCGACATGCGCCCCGGCAATCGCCGTGGCCCCGGTCGTGTCATAGGGGGGCGAAACCTCCACCACATCGCCGCCCACCATGTTGATCCCCGCCAGATCCCGCAGGATCGCCGCCGCCTGCCAGGAATGCAGGCCGCCCCAGACCGGCGTGCCGGTCCCCGGCGCATAGGCGGGGTCGAGCGCGTCGATGTCGAAGGTGACATAGGCGGGCTTGTCCCCCACGATCTCCTTGGCCAGGGCCACGGCATGGGCCACGCCCTTTTCGTGCAACTCCCGCGCGGAGAGGACGTTGACGCCAAGGTAATCCTCGGTCGTCGTGCGGATGCCGATCTGGAGCGACCGTTTGGGGTCCACATAGCCTTCCTTCACGGCCTTGTAGAGCATGGTGCCATGGTCGATCCGGTCCGGGTTGTCATCGGGCCAGAGGTCGGAATGGGCGTCGAAATGGATCACGCCGAGGGGGCCATGCTTTTCGGCATGGGCCTTCAGGATCGGATAGGTGATGTAGTGATCGCCCCCCAGCGTGATCGCCCCCGCGCCTGCGTTCAGGATCGTGCGGATATGGTCGGTCAGCGCGCCCGGAAAGCTGGGCGTATGGGCATAGTCGAAGGCGAGGTCGCCGTAATCGACCACCGCCATCTCCTCCAGCGGATCGGTGCCCCAGCCGAAGGGCGGGTCATAGGCGATGAGGCTGGATGCCTCGCGGATCGCGCGGGGGCCGAAGCGGGTGCCGGCGCGGTGGCTGGTGGCCTGATCGAAGCAGACGCCAGTGATGGCGATATCTACCCCGGTCAGGTCCTTGGTATAGGTCCGCCGCAGGAAGGAGGTGGCGCCGGCGAAGGCATTCTCGAAGGAATGGCCGCGCAGGCCCTTGCGGGTGAAAGCGGTATCAATGTCAGACTTTGCGTCTTCCAGAAGTGCCATGATGGGGATGTCCCTGAACAGCAGCGCAGTCGTTTGGAAAGCCGAGACGCGCGGATCGGGTGCCGCGAAGGTGCCATGCCGGGTGGCCATGTCAAGCGGCGGGCTGCGGCGATCCGGCGCGCGGTGATGTAACCCTCTGACATGGCGAAAGATTTCCCGTCACCGGCTGTGCCGGATGCTGTGCCGCCTTCTGTGCAGCAAACTGTGGCCACGCAGCGCACGGCGGGTTTACCGGCAGGTTGCGTTAACCAAGCCGCGCGAATCGGCGGCTGGACGGTCACGGGGCGTGCAGCCGCCGGGGCGGGGTTTCAGGGTCAGCCGAGACGATAGCCTTCGCGCACCAGTTCATCCGTCACCTGACGGATCGCCTTTTCCAGCGTGACGGCGACGAATTCCACCTCGTCTTCAGAGATGACGAGGGGCGGCGACATCACGTTCAGATGCGCCAGCGGACGCACGATCAGACCCATCGCCTCGGCCGCGTTCGAGATGCGCTTGCTTTCATTCACCCCATCGGGGAGCGGCGCCTTCGTCGCCTTGTCCATCACATTCTCGGTGCAGATCATCAGGCCCCGGCCCCGCACCTGCCCCACCAGCGGCAGGTCTTCCAGCCGCTTCAGCCGCGCCTGGAACAGCGCGCCCATGCGCGCGGCATTGGCCAGAAGACCCTCGCGTTCCATGATCTCGATGTTCTTCAGGCCCGCGGCACAGGCGACGGGATGGCCGGAATAGGTGAACCCGGCGGTGAACCAGCGGTCGGGGTCCTGCCCCATGATCTGCCACAGCCGATCGGAAAAGATCATCGCGCCCAGCGGCACATAGCCCGAGGTCAGGCCCTTGGCCGTGGTGATGATGTCGGGCGTGACGCCGAAGACATCTTCGGAGGCGAACCAATGGCCGAGGCGGCCGAAGGCGGTGACCACCTCATCGGCGATGAAGAGGATGCCGTGACGCTGGCAGACCTGCCACATCCGGTGCAGATAGCCCTCGGGCGGGACGATCACGCCCCCCGAGGCCTGGATCGGCTCGGCGATGAAACCGCCGATGCGGTCGGCCCCCACGCGGGCGATGAGGTCTTCATATTCCTGCACCAGCGCATCGCAGAACTCGGCCTCTGTCATCCCCTCCGGACGGCGATAGGTGTCGGGCGGCGAAAGATGCCAGATGCCATCCTCCTTGTAGCGGAATTCCGGCACCCGGTCGCCCGGACGCTTGCCCACGCTTTGCGACAGATAGGTGGAGCCGTGATAGCTGTGGTCCCGCGCGACGATCCCGGTCTTGTCGGGATGGCCGAGGCAGGATTGCACATAGGCCACCATGCGGATCGCGGTATCCACGGCGGTCGAGCCGCCGGTGGTGAACATCACGCGGTTCAGATCGCCGGGCGCCAGCGAGGCCAGTTTCGCGGCCAGCCGGGCGGAGGGGTCATTGGCCATGTCCACGAAGGTATTGGAAAAGGCCAGCCGTTCCGCCTGTTCGGCGATGGCCTGCGCCATCTCGCGCCGCCCGAGCCCGATATTGGTGCACCAGAGCCCGCCCACCGAATCGAGATAGCGCTTGCCATCGGCATCCCAGAGCCAGCAGCCCTCGCCCCGCGTGATGACCAGCGCGCCTTCCTTCTGGAAGCTGCCGAAATTCGTCCAGGGATGAAGGGCGTGGCTGTGATCCATCTCCCAGAGATCGGCGGGAGAGGGCGAATTGAGCGCGGCGAGGGGCGACATCGGGAGAATCCGTGCAGTGAGTTATTGCACATTAGTATAACAAATCGGGGCCATTCGCGCCAGAGCGGTGGGCGGTGATCCTGCGGCGCGCTGCGCGCGTTCCTCTTGTCTCGCCTCCCGCGCCTGCGCGCGTCCGGCTCGGCGTCAGGGGGGCTCGCCCCCCTCTTGTCCCGCCTGCGGCGCGCCAATTCACCCCCGAGGATATTTGCAGACAGAAAGTGCAGCAGACCTGAAACCTAGGGACTCAGGCGCGGCGGCCTGTCCACTTTCTGTCGGAAAATATCCACAGGGGGTGAATTGGCCGCAGGCCAAGAGGGGGCGCGTGCGCCCCCTGACCCCGAGCCGGAGCGCGGAACGCGCGCAGGCGAGACAAAAGGAACGCGCGCAGCGCTCCGCCTGGTCAGGCGAGGGGCTGGGCGCGTTCGACGAGGCGGGCGAAGAAGCTGGCGCCGATGGGGGCGGCCTCGTCGTTGAAGTCATAGGCGGGGTGGTGGAGGCCCGCGCCCGGTCCGGTGCCAAGGAAGAGATAGGCGCCGGGACGGGCTTCGAGCATGTAGGAGAAATCCTCCGACCCCATCTCGCGGTTCGCCTTGTCATTTACCGCCGTCTCGCCCGACACCTCGCGCGCCACTTCGGCGGCGAAGGCGGCAGAGGCGGCTTCGTTGATCGTGGCGGGATAGCCCCAGTCATAGTCGATCCGCGCGGTGACGTTATAGGCCAGCGCATGGCCTTCGATGATTTCGTGGATGCGGCGCTTGAGCAGGGCGCGGACATCGGGGTTGAAACAGCGGATCGTGGCGCAGAACATCGCCTCTTCGGGGATGATGTTCGAGGCGGTGCCGGTATGGATCTGCGTGACGGAAATCACCGCCTCGTCCAGCGCATAGACATTGCGCGGGATGATCGTCTGGATCGCCTGCACCATGCCCACCACGGCGATGACCGGGTCGATGCATTCATGCGGATTGGCCCCATGGCCGCCCTTGCCGGTGATATAGACGAAGGCCGTATCGACCGAGGCCATCAGGGCACCCGGATTGGTGTGGAAATGGCCGAATTCCACATTCGGCGCATTGTGGATGCCATAGACGGAGCCGATGCCGAACCGGTCCATCACGCCTTCCTTGACCATCACCTCGCCGCCGCCGCCATCCTCTTCCGCAGGCTGGAACAGGAGCGCGACGCGGCCCGAAAATCGGCGCGTTTCGGCCAGATACTTGGCCGCCCCCAGCAGCATGGCGACATGGCCGTCATGGCCGCAGGCATGCATCTTGCCGGGGATGGTGGAGGCATGGGCCGCCCCCGTCATCTCTTCGATGGGCAATGCGTCCATATCGGCGCGCAGGCCGATGGTGGGGGCATCGGGGGCATCGCCCCCCTGCCCCCGGATGATCGCCACGATCCCGGTCTTGGCGATGCCGGTATGGATTTCGTCCACACCCATCTCGCGCAGCCGGTCCTGGATGAAGGCTGCCGTATCGTGGCAGTCGAAGGCCAGTTCCGGATGGGCATGGAGATGGCGACGCCAGGCCTTCATTTCTTCGGCGTAAGCGGCGATACGGTTGAGGACGGGCATTGCGGTTTCCTTGCGCGTGGTTGCCTTTGATCAAATCCGAATTCCGGGGGGGCTGCAATGGCCGTGGATGAACGTGACGGGGCGTCAGGCGGGAAGCTGATCACCGATCCCGAGGGCGGGGTGCCGCGGCTGCTGGCGATCATGCGCGCCCTGCGCGACCCGGCGGGGGGATGCCCCTGGGATCTGGAGCAGAATTTCGACACGATCGCCCCCTATACGCTGGAAGAGGCGCATGAGGTGGCCGATGCCATCGCCCGCCGCGCCTGGGGCGAGTTGCGGGGGGAGTTGGGGGACCTGCTGTTCCAGGTCGTCTATCATGCGCAGATGGCCGAGGAGGCCGGGCATTTCGCCTTTGACGATGTGGTGCGGGCGATCTCGGACAAGATGGTGGCGCGGCATCCGCATGTCTTTGGCGCGGAGAGCCGGGACAAGAGCGCGGCGCAGCAGACCGCGGATTGGGAACGGATCAAGGCCGCCGAGCGGGGCGCGGCGCGGGTGCTGGACGGGGTGGCGCTGGGGTTGCCGGCGCTGACGCGGGCGGTGAAGCTGCAAAAGCGCGCGGCGCGGGTGGGGTTCGACTGGCCCTCGACCGATGAGGTGGTGGCCAAGATCGCGGAAGAGGCGGCGGAACTGGTGGAGGCGCGCGACCGGCTGACGGAGGCGGAGGTGGCCGAGGAATTCGGCGACCTGCTTTTCGTGATGGCCAATCTGGCGCGGCATCTGGAGGTGGACCCGGAGGCGGCGCTGCGGGCGGCGAATGCCAAGTTCACCCGCCGTTTCGGGCGGATCGAGGACTGGCTGGCCGAGGCGGGCAAGCGGCCCGATCAAAGCGACCTGGCCGAGATGGACGCGCTGTGGAACCGCGCCAAGGCCGAGGAGAAGGCGGCGCGCAAGGGCGATTGAGCCGAATTTTCCGTAATTTGCGGAACGAGGCTGAGATGCCGTCGCAGGATCAAGGGCCGGGGGGCTGCGGCAGATTTGCCGATCATTTTCGTCGGATATTGACCCGAGTGAAATAGTAAGGTTTATGGGGCGCATCAAATTCCGACAAAAGGACTCAAGCAAATGTCGATGCGCCTTTCCTTTCTGGCCCTTGCCTGCGCGACCACGGCCCTTCCCGCCTTCGCGCAAGAGATCAACGTCTATTCGCACCGCCAGCCGGAACTGATCCAGCCGCTCGTCGATGCCTTCACCGCCGAGACGGGGATCACCGTGAACGTGGCCTTCGTGGACAAGGGCATGGCCGAGCGTCTGGTGGCCGAGGGCGACCGGTCGCCCGCCGATCTGGTGCTGACGGTGGATATCGCGCGGCTGACCCAGATCGTCGATGCGGGCGTGACCCAGCCGGTGCAATCGGATGTGCTGGAGGCGAATATCCCCGCCGATCTGCGCGATGCCGAGGATCACTGGTTCGGGCTGACCAGCCGGGCGCGCATCGTCTATGCCAGCGTGGACCGCGTGGCCGAGGGCGAGGTCACGACCTACGAGGACCTCGCCGATCCGAAATGGGCGGGCCGCATCTGCATCCGCTCGGGGACCAATGACTATAACGTGGCGCTGACGGCGGCGATGCTGGCCCATCACGGTGCCGAAGAGACCAAGGCCTGGCTGGAAGGCGTGAAGGCCAATCTGGCGCGCAAGCCGGAAGGCGGGGACCGCGATCAGGTGAAGGCGATCGCGGCAGGCCAATGCGACATCGCGGTGGGCAACACCTATTACATCGGCCAGATGCTGAATGACCCGGAGCAGAAGGAGGCCGCCGAGGCGGTGCGCATCCTCTTCCCGGTCTTCGAAGGCGCGGGCACGCATCTGAACGTGTCGGGCGTGGCGATGACCAAGGCCGCCCCGAATCGCGAGAACGCGCTGAAGTTCATGGAATGGCTGGCCGGGGACGAGGCGCAGCGCATCTATGCCGAAACCAACCACGAATATCCGGTGAAGCCGGGCGTGGCGCGGTCGGAACTGGTGACAAGCTGGGGTGAATTCACCGCCGATCCGATGCCGCTGACCGATGTGGCGAAGCTGCGTCCCGAGGCGCTGAAACTGATCGAAGAGGTCAATTTCGACGGCTGACCGTCGACAATGTCTGACGGGTGCAGGGGCGCCACCGGCGCCCCTTTTCCGTTTTGACTGTCTGGACAAGACCGGTTTCATCAGTTTCTCTGCCCAAATTACGACGAATGTCGCAAATCACTCACGAAGCGCGAGTGAACATCGGACTTGGGGATGTTCCGATAGGGCGACAAAAGATGAATGATTCCGAAAGGCACAGGCATGACACAGACGCGCAAGATCATCATCGACACCGATCCCGGACAGGATGATGCGGTGGCGATCCTTCTTGCCCTTGCCAGCCCGGAGGAAATCGAGGTTCTGGGGATCACCGCCGTCGCGGGCAATGTGCCGCTGGCCCTGACCCAGAAGAATGCCCGCATCATCTGCGAACTGGCCGGCAAGCCGGAGTTGCATGTCTTTGCGGGCTGCGACCGTCCGATGCGGCGCAAGCTGGTGACGGCGGAACATGTGCATGGCAAGACCGGGCTGGACGGGCCGCAGATGGCCGATCCGGTGATGGCCTTGCAGGATCAGCATGGCGTCGATTTCATCATCGAGACGCTGCGGCGCGAGGCGGCGCATACGGTGACGCTCTGCCCGCTCGGGCCGCTGACGAACATCGCCACGGCCTTTGAACGCGCGCCCGATATCGTGGATCGGGTGCAGCAGATCGTGCTGATGGGCGGGGCCTATTTCGAGGTGGGCAACATCACCCCGGCGGCAGAGTTCAACATCTATGTCGATCCCGAGGCGGCGGCGATCGTCTTCGGTTCGGGCGTGCCGCTGGTGGTGATGCCGCTGGACGTCACGCACAAAGCGCTGACCACCCGCGCGCGGGTGGAGGCCTTCCGCGCCCTCGGCAACGAGGCGGGGCGGATGGTGGCGGAATGGACGGATTTCTTCGAACGCTTCGACATGCAGAAATACGGCAGCGAGGGCGCGCCGCTGCATGACCCCTGCGTGATCGCCTATCTTCTTCGCCCCGACCTGTTCGCCGGTCGCCACATCAATGTGGAGATCGAGACGCAGTCGGAGCTCACACTGGGCATGACGGTCGCGGATTGGTGGGGGGTGACGAAACGGCCGGCCAATGCGCTGTTCATCGGATCGGTCGATGCGGACGGGTTCTATGGCCTGCTGACAGAGCGGCTCGCGCGGTTGCCGTAGGATGGGCAGGACTGCCCATCCTGCCCCTCAGCCAAGCGCATAGCCCGATCCGCGCACGGTGCGGATCGGGTCCTCGCCCCCGGCCTCTGTCAGCGCCTTGCGCAGGCGGCCGACATGGACATCCACGGTGCGCGTCTCGACATAGATGTCGCGGCCCCAGACCCGGTCGAGCAGCGCCTCGCGGGTGAAGACCCGCCCCGGGCGTTCCATGAAACAGGCGAGCAGGCGGAATTCCGTCGGCCCCAGCCGAACCTCGCCCCCTGCGCGATGCACGCGGTGGGTTTCGGTATCCAGCCGGATATCGCCATGTTCCAGCACGATCCCCACCGTGGCAGGGCGCACGCGGCGCAATTGCACCCGCACCCGCGCCATGAGTTCCACCATCGAATAGGGTTTGACCACATAGTCATCCGCCCCGGTTTCAAGGCCCCGGACGCGATCCACCTCTTCGCTGCGGGCCGAGATCATGATGACGGGGATGGCGCGCGTCTCGGGCCGGGCCTTGAGGCGGCGGCAGAGCTCGATCCCGGAAAGTTCGGGCAGCATCCAGTCGAGGAGGATCACGTCGGGCGGGGTTTCGGCGACGATCAGTTCCGCCTCGGCCCCCGAGACGGCCTGCATCACCTCGAACCCATCGGCGGCAAGGTTATAGGCCAGAACCTCGCGCTGGGCGGGTTCATCCTCGACCAGAAGGACGGTCGGGCGCGTGGTCATCTCCGCCTCAGACCGCAGGCCCTGTCATCGTGCTGTCCACCTTGGGGCGGGCATCGCCGGGCAATTGCCCGGTGACAAGGTAGATCACCTGTTCCGCCACGGCGGTGGCATGGTCCCCGACCCGTTCGATGTTCTTGGCGATGAAATGCAGATGCATCGCGGGGGTGATGTTGCGCGGGTCTTCCATCATATGGGTCAAGAGTTCGCGGAAGAGCGCGTTATACATCTGATCGACCTCGTGGTCGCGCTGGCGCACATCCTCGGCCAGCCGTGCATCGCGGGCGATATAGGCATCGAGTCCGTCCTTCAGCAGCAGCGCCACCTGTTTGGCCATCCGGCGGATCGACCCGGTGGAGCCCGGCAGGGCCGTCATCTGGGCCAGCACCATGGAGCGTTTGGCCAGGTTCTTGGCATAGTCGCCGCAGCGTTCCAGATTGGCGGCGATCTTCATCACCGTCAGCACCGTGCGCAGGTCCGAGGCGGCGGGGGCGCGGATGGCAATGACGCGGGCGCATTCGGAATTGATCTGCTCTTCCAGCGCGTCGATGGCCTTGTCGCCGGCGCGGACACGCTGGGCGATTTCCTCGTCGCGGGTTTCCAGCGCCTCGGCGGCGTCAAGGATGGCGGCCTCCACCAGGCCGCCCATGCGCGCAAGCAGCGCCTGGATGGATTCAAGATCGCGGTCGAAGGCGGAGAGGATATGGGACTGGGACATGGGTTCTCCGTCAGCCGATGCGGCCGGTGATATAGGCTTCGGTCCGGGGGTCGGTCGGGTTGGTGAAGATATGGCCCGTCTCGCCATATTCGACGAGGCTGCCCAGATGGAAAAAGGCCGTGCGCTGCGACACGCGGGCGGCCTGCTGCATGGAATGGGTCACGATCACGACCGAGAACTGGGCGCGCAATTCGTCGATCAACTCTTCCACCTGGGCCGTGGCGATGGGGTCGAGGGCGGAGCAGGGTTCGTCCATCAGCAGCACTTCGGGCGAGGTGGCAACGGCGCGGGCGATGCAGAGCCGCTGCTGCTGACCGCCCGAGAGGCCGGTGCCGGGGGCGGTGAGACGGTCCTTCACCTCATTCCACAGCGCGGCCTTGCGCAGCGAGGTTTCGACGATCTCGTCGAGATCCGCCTTGCTGCGGGCAAGGCCATGGATCTTGGGGCCATAGGCCACATTCTCGTAGATCGACTTCGGAAAGGGGTTCGGCTTCTGGAACACCATCCCCACCTTGGCGCGCAGTTGCACGGGATCGACGCGGGGGTCGTAGATGTCCTGCCCGTCCATCTCGATCCGGCCGGTGACGCGGGCGCTGGCCACGGTGTCATTCATCCGGTTCAGGCAGCGCAGGAAGGTGGATTTCCCGCAGCCCGAGGGGCCGATGAAGGCCGTCACCGTCTTGTCGAGGATATCGACATCGACATCCTTCAGCGCGTGGTTCGTCCCGTAATGGACCTGCACGCCGCGGGCCGTCATCTTGGCGGTTTCTGTCACGACTCTCTCCGTCAGACGCATGTCGTTCATGGGGGTCCCCTTTACCAGCGCCGCTCGAAGCGGCGGCGGAGTATGATGGCGAGGGCGTTCATGGCCAGAAGGAAGGCCAGAAGCACGATGATGGCGCCCGAGGCGCGTTCCACGAAGGCGGGATCGGCGCGCTGGGTCCAGCTATAGACCTGCACCGGCAGGGCGGCGGCGGGGTCAAGCAGGCCCTGCGGCGGCGCGCCGGGGAAATCGCGCACGAAGGCCACCATCCCGATCAGGAGGAGCGGGGCGGATTCGCCAAGCGCGCGGGCAAGGCCAAGGATGGTGCCGGTCAGGATGCCGGGCATGGCCAGCGGCAGGACATGGTGAAAGATCGCCTGCATCTTCGAGGCCCCCACCCCCAGCGCCGCGTCGCGGATCGAGGGCGGCACGGCCTTCAGGCTGGCGCGGGTGGCGATGATGATGGTGGGCAGCGTCATCAGCGTCAGCACCAGCCCCCCCACCAGCGGCGCGGATTGCGGCAGGCCGAGGATATTGATGAAGAGCGCCAGCGCGAGGATGCCATAGACGATGGAGGGCACGGCGGCGAGGTTGGCGATGTTGATCTCGATCAGGTCGGTCCAGCGATTCCTGGGCGCCAGTTCCTCCAGATAGATCGAGGCGGCCACGCCGATGGGCAGCGACAGGACCAGCACCACAACCATCATATAGGCCGAGCCGAGGATGGCGACACCCAGACCCGCCGCCTCGGGCCGCAGTTCCGAGGCATCGGGGCGGGTCAGGAAGCCCGCATTGCCCTGCGTCCCAATCAGCCCCGCAGCGGCCATGCGATCGGCAAGGTCAAGCTGTGCCGGGGTGACATTGGCATCGCGGGCCGCGCTTTCGCGGGTCACCCGGCCCTTGAAATAGCCGTCGATGCGCGAGGTGGCGAGCGCCCGGAAGGTGAGGGTCTGCCCCACCAGCGAGGGATCGGCGAGGACGGCCGTGCGCAGGTCGGCGGCGGCCTCCTTGGACAGCAGGCCCGTCACCTCCTTTTCCGACAGGGCATCGGTGGCGATGCCCTTTTCGGCCAGGGCCGCGATCAGCGCCGCCTCAAGCAGCTTGCCATAGCCCAGCGTGGTGACCTGCCGCATCTCTTCGGGGTTGCGGTTCCCCTCCTTGTCCAGCAGCGCCGCGTCCAGCGTGACGGGAACCGTGATCCAGGTCTGGCGAAAGGCCGAAAGCCCGTTGCCAAGGACCGATGTCAGCAGGACCACCAGCGCCAGCAGCCCCAGGCCGACGGCAGAGAGGCCCAGCAGGCGGAAGCGGCGTTCCGAAGCGTTGCGGCGGCGGGTGCGGGCATCGGGCGCGATCAGCGAGGCGCCCTTCGCAGGCGCCGGCGCGGCCAGGGAAGGCGCGGTCATTCGTACTGCTCCCGATATTTGCGGACGATGTAGAGCGCGAGGACATTCAGCCCCAACGTGAAGACGAAGAGCGTGAGGCCAAGCGCGAAGGCCACCAGCGTTTCAGGGCTGGCGAATTCGGTGTCGCCCGTAAGCTGGCTCACGATCTTGACCGTGACGGTGGTCATTGCCTCGAAGGGGTTGAGGTCCAGCTTCGCCGCCGCCCCCGCGCCAAGGACGACGATCATCGTCTCGCCGATGGCGCGGCTGGCGGCCATCAGGATCGCCCCCACGATGCCGGGAAGGGCGGCAGGAAAGACCACCTGGCGGATGGTTTCGGATTGCGTCGCGCCGATGGCGTAGGACCCGTCGCGCAGGGCCTGCGGCACGGCGTTGATGATGTCATCCGACAGGGACGAGACATAGGGGATCAGCATGATGCCCATGACCACCCCCGCCGTCATCACCGAAGAGGAACTGTCACCCAGTCCCATTGGCTGGGCGAACCAGTCGCGCAGGAAGGGGCCGACCGTCATCAGCGCAAAAAGGCCATAGACGATGGAGGGGATGCCGGCGAGGATCTCGATTGCCGGTTTCGCCACCGCGCGCAGGGCGGGGCTTGCATATTCCGACAGGTAGATCGCCGCCATCAGCCCGATCGGCACCGCAACCAAAAGCGCGATGGCCGACACATAGAGCGTTCCCCAGAGCAGCGGCCAGAGGCCGAGATCGGACCCGCCGCCGAATTTGGGCGACCAGGTCAGCGACAGGAAGAAATCCCGCGCGGGGTAAAGCTGGAAGAAATGCCAGCTTTCGAAGACCAGCGAAAAGATGATGCCCGCCGTGGTGAGGATCGCGATGGAGGAGGCCGCGATCAGCAGCACCTGCATCACCCGTTCCACCACATTGCGGGCGCGGAACTGCGGCGTCACGCGCCAGAGCGCCAGCAGGAACCCCGCCACCGCCAGGGCCAGCACCGCCACCGCCATCGCCCCCTGCCCCGTCGCCATGGACTGGCGATAGACCAGCGCCGCCCCGGCCACATGGGCCGAGATCGGCGCGGCCAGTGCCACATTCACCTCTGCAAGCCGCGCCTTCAGCGCCTCGGGCTGACTGGCCAGGGCGACGATCTCGCCCTCATTCGCTGTGCCGGAGGCGACGAGCACCTCCATCCCTTCGGCGATGCGGCGGATATCGGCCATGACCAGTTCGCGCGACGACCCGGCGCCGATGTCTTCGGGCAGGATCAGGGCCAGCGTGCTGCGTTCCACCGCCAGAGGCTGCACGATCAGCCAGACCAGCATCAGCAGCGCGGCAGGCACCGCCGCCGCCAGCGCCACGGCCTGCCCGTAATAGGCCGGCAGCGAATGCAGGTCGCGCGCATCGCCGCGCACGGCGGCCAGCGCCCGCTGGCGCCCCGCGACGAAGCCAAGGCCCGCAAGCCCGATCAGAAGAAGAAGGAGAAGGCCAAGGCTCATGATCCGGTCATCCTGCGATGCGGTAGGGTGGGGGCCGGTCTGGCGGGATCGGTCATCCTCATTGGCTCAGCGGTTCCATCGGGCGTTCGGCGGCCACAAGGGCCTGCGTCTCGGCCAGTTTCGGATCGGAGACGAGGCCGTAATCCGCCAGCGGCCCATCCGGCCCCGCCACCTCGTCGGACAGGAAGAAGGCCACATATTCCCGCAGGCCCGGGATCACCCCCATATGCGCCAGCTTGACGTAGAAGTAGAGCGGCCGGGACACCGGATAGTCGCCCGAGGCGATGGTTTCCACCGATGGCATCACGCCGCTCATCGGATAGACGCGCAGCCGGTCGGTATTGGACTGGTAGAAGGACAGGCCGAAGACGCCGATCCCCACGGGGTTGGACTGCACCCGCGCCAGCGTTTCGGTATAGTCGCCGTCGATATCGACCGACAGGCCATCGGTGCGCAGGTCGAGACAGGCCTCGTCGGCGGCCTTCTTCTTCGCCTCCTCATCCCCCTCGGCGGTGGCGGCGTAAAGGTCATGCGCCCCCGTCTCCTTGCAGCCCGCCAGAAGGACGTTGTGGTCAAAGACCTCGCGCGTGCCATGCTTGGTGCCGGGAATGAAGGCGAGGATCTCCTGCGACGGGAAGGCGGGGTTCACCTCGGCCCAGTCGCGCAGGCGGTTCTCGACCAGCGCACCGTCCTGCACGATCCGGGCGCCCAGGGCGCGATACCAATCGGCGGGGGTGAAGGCGAAATCGGGCTGGTCGCGCAAGGCGGCAAAGACGATGCCGTCATAGCCGAAGCGGACCTCCATCACCCCGGTCACGCCATTGGCATTGCAGAGGTCGATATCAGATTGCTTGATCCGGCTGGAGGAATTGGCGATGTCGATGGTCCCCTCGCCCAGCCCTTCGCACAGCTTCTTGCGCCCTGCCCCCGACCCGCCGCCTTCCACCACGGGGGTCGGATGTTCGAAATTCTCGCCGAAGAGTTCGGCCACGATGGTCGCATAGGGCAGCACGGTGGAACTGCCCGCGATCTGGATATTGTCCCGCGCGGCGGCAGGCGCGGCGAGGCAAAGCGCCGCCAGCAGGGCGGTGACGGCAGGGAAAGGCAGGCGGCTGGACATGCGGACTCCGTCTGGGGTCGCGCCATCAGGGTCAGGAGAGCCCGGGGACGCGCGCGCCTTTTGCGACAGCTTTGTAACAGTTCGATGACAATGCCGTCACATCACCCGCCGCCAGCCCCTGCCGCCCGTCCTGCACCCTGCGGTGCCGGGGTCAGGTTTCGGGGAAGATCACGCTGAAAACGCTGCCCTTTCCCCGCTCGCTTTCAATCCGGATGCGACCGCGATGGCGTTGCAGGATATGTTTCACAATGGCCAGACCCAGCCCCGTCCCGCCCTTCTCGCGCGAGCGGTGGCCGTCCACGCGATAGAATCGCTCGGTCAGCCGGGGGATATGGACCGCGTCGATCCCTTCGCCCCGGTCGATCACATCCACCCGCAGCCCCGGCCCGCGCGGCAGGGATTCGCGCGCCACATGCAGCGTGACCACGCCCCCTGCCCCGCCATATTTCACCGCATTCTCGATCAGGTTCACCAGAACCTGCGTGATCTGGTCGGCATCGCCGGGCATGGGCAAAGGCCCCGGCTCGCCGGTGATCTCCAGCCGCACCCCGGCCCCGTCGGCCAGCGGGCGCAACCCGTTCGCGGCGCTGGCAATCAGGGATGCCAGATCGACCCGCTCCGTCGGGCGGACACGCTCATCCGCCTCCACCTTCGACAGGTGCAGAAGATCCGAGATCAGGCGATTCATCCGCCCCGCCTCGCGTTCCATGATGCCCAGAAACCGTTCCCGCGCCGCCGCATCGTCGCGGGCGGCGCCCTTCAGCGTCTCGATGAATCCCAGCAGCGCGGTCAGCGGCGTGCGCAATTCATGGCTGACATTGGCCACGAAATCGCGGCGCATCTGGCCCATCTGTTCGGCCTCGGTCACATCCTCGAAGGTCAGGATGGCATGGCCCTCGGCGGGGGCGACGGTGACACGATAGATGATGTCCTGCGACGGGCCGGGGATGACATGGCGCGCCGTGCCCGTCTCGCCCTCTCCCAGCGCCGCCGCGATGGCCGATTGCAGCGCCGGCTGGCGCAGGGCCAGCAGGTGATGCCGCCCCTCCACCCCCGGCCCGAACAGCGCAAGGGCCGCCGCATTGGCCGCAAGGATGCGCTCGTCCGGCCCGATGGCCAGCACCGGCAGGGGAATCGCTGCCACGATTGTCCGCATCATTTCCGTATACATGCCACGCTCCTGCCGTGTTCCGCCCTCATAGCATGGAGAATCCGATAGGCCAGCGCAGAAGGGGCGGGCGTCATGCAGACGGGTGGACAGGAGCAGCTTCCCTCGCGGCCAAGGCCGCCGCGGAGCACGGCTGCGCGCCGGACGCGCGCCCCGCAGGTGCGCACGGGCGAGGTGGCAGAGACCCCGACCCGTGCCATCGTGCTGGGCTATCCGGCACAGCCGCCCGAAAGCATCGCGGTGGACGGGCCGGACAAGATCGACGCCGTCCTCCTGGCGACGATGGCGCCGGACAAGGTGATCTGCCCGCTCTTTTCCGAAAACTACGACGCGCTGGTCGTGGCGCAGCTTCTCACCAAGCTTGGCTTCAACGGCACGCTGGTCGTGGTCGCGCCCGACCTGCCCAATCCCCGCATGGTAGAGCGTGAAATCCGCAACCAGGCGGGCGGCATCAAGGTTGCGGTCGTCCTCCGCCCCTGAACCGAAGCCTGACCGTCACGGATTATCGCGGCGCCAGATCCAGTCATGATCGGGGTCGTTCTGGAATCGCCAGTTGCGGCGCGGCCCGGCCATGACGTTCAGGTAATAGAGGTCATAGCCGTAGGGCACGCCGCAGGGGTGATGCCCCTTCGGAACCAGGGTCACGTCATGGTCCTTCACCGCCATGGTGACATCGAGGCTGCCATCCTCGGTATAGACCCGCTGGATGCCGAAGCCCTGCGCCGGATTCAGGCGCATGTAATAGGTCTCTTCCAGATAGGTCATGCGCGGGAAATCATCCTCGTCATGGCGGTGGCTCGGATAGCTGGACCAGTTCCCCGCCGGGGTGAAGACCTCGGTCACCAGCAGGCTGTCGGCCACCTCGCGGCCTTCCATCGCAATGTTGTTGATGAAACGCGTATTGGCCCCCTGCCCGCGCGGGGTGAGTTCGATCCCCTCCGGCCCCAGCCGCCGCACGGGATGATTGCCCTTGCCCGGCGCCGTGCAGACGGCCAGCACGCAATCGGTGGTCGCTACCGCCGCCCAGTCGCTGCCATTCGGGACATAAAGGCAATGCGGCGGCGTCCTTTCGAAGACGCTCATCCGCGCGCCCATCTCGCCGAAGTCCTGCCCGCCTGCCGTGATCTGCGCGCGGCCCTCGACAAGCACGAGGATGGCTTCCCGATCCCCCGTCGCCTCTGCCGCCGACTGCCCCGGCGTCAGACGATAGAGGCCGAAGCCCACATAGCCCCAGCCCGCGCCTTCCGGCGTGATGTCATGGACCTTGCCATTGGTCCCCGTCGGTTTCCGCAAAAGCCCGGTCATTCCCCTGCCCTTCATCTGTTCTCAAATATCCCACGGGGTCAGCCATCGAGTCGCCATCGGTTCGAGACCGATGGCTGACGGGGTGTGAAACCCCCGGTTCCGCCGGGTTGTCACAAGAGACCGGCCTCCCGCGACAGCCGTTTCAGCGTCGCAAGGCCCAGCGTCTGGTACAGCAGCGGGTTGCGGACCTTCGGGTCCTGTTCCGCCTCGATCACGATCCAGGCGTCGCCGCCCTTCCCATAGCCCGCCTTGGCCAGTTGCTGCAAAAGCGGCGCGAAGTCGATGCCGCCTTCCTGATCGCCCGGCACGGTGAAGGCCCCTTCCACCACGCCCTTCAGGAAGGACCAGCCCTCGGCCCGGACCTTCTCCACCACGGCGGGGCGGATGTTCTTGGCGTGGAAATGCTTCACCCGGCCGATATGGCGGGCCAGCACCGCCACCGGATCGCCGCCGCCAAAGGCGCAATGGCCCGCATCGAACAGAAGATGAGTATGCGGCCCAGTCGCCGCCATCAGCGCGTCGATCTCTTCGGGGGATTCCACGATGGTCCCCATGTGATGGTGATAGACCAGCGTCACGCCCTGCCCGGCCAGGTAGGCGGCGAAGGCTTCAAGTTTCGCGCCGAAGTCCTTCATCTCGCTGGCAGAAAGGCGCGGGCGGTCATTGACCGCCTTGCCCGCATCGCCATGGATGGCATTCGACGTCTCGCAGACGATCATCACGGCGCAGCCATTGTGCTTCAGCTTGGCCAGATGGGGCTGGCAGGCGGCGATCTCCGACTCCACCGACCGGACCAGAAGCTCCGTCGAATACCAGCCCGAGATGAATTTCAGCCCGTAAGAGGCCAGCAGGGCGCGCAATTCCTCGGGCTCATCCGGCCAGCGATGGCCGTTCTCTATGCCGTCAAAGCCGATCTGGCGGCCGGCCTCGTCGAGGATGCGGGTGGTGGCGATATCGGCGCCGATGCTGCGGTCGTCGTCATTCGCCCAGGCGATGGGATTGGTTCCGAAAAGGATCATGTTCTTTCTCAGCTTCAGTCGGCAAGCCGCTGTTTTTCTTTGGCAGATTCGAATTTCTCACGCGCCGCCCGCACTTCGGCCCGCGCCGAGACTTCGGGAACGCCCACTTCCCACCAGGTGCCGCCCGCCGCCGTCGAGGGGCCGGGATCGGTGTCGATGACGATGACGGATGGCACCTCGCCGCCGCGCAATTCGGTGATCTTCGCCTCCAGTTCCGCCACCGACCCGGCCTTCACCGCCCGCGCGCCCATGCTGGCGGCATGGGCCACGAAGTCGATGGCCGAAGGGTTCACGTGATAGGCGTCGTCCAGCAGGTTGTTGAAAGGCGCGCCGCCGGTATGCTTTTGCAGGCGGTTGATGCAGCCATAGCCGCGGTTGTCGGTGATGACGACGGTGAAGGGCAGGCCCATCATCACCGCCGTGGCCAATTCGCTATTGGCCATCATGTAGCTGCCATCGCCCACCATGCAGACCACATCCGCATCGGGCCGCGCCATCTTGATCCCCAGCGCCCCCGCAATCTCATACCCCATGCAGGAGAAACCGTATTCCATGTGATAGCCGCCCGGCGCGGCATCCCAGATCTTGTGCAACTCGCCCGGCATGGTGCCCGCCGCGCCCATCACGATGGTCGCCGGGCCAGAGGCGCGCTGCACCGCACCCACCACCTGCATGTCGGTGGGCAGGGCGTTGCCCGCCGCAGGGGCCGCCTTGACCGCCGCCTTGGCCGCCGCCCAATCCGCCTTCAGCCGCGCATCGGGGGCGGCAAAGCGCAGGCCCTTGATCGCCCCGCCCAGCCGTTCCAGCGCGACCCGCGCATCGGACACAAGGCTGATCGCGCCATGCTTGCCCGCATCATAGGGCTGCACATTGATGGAAAGGATGCGGCGCGCGGGGTTCTTGAACAGCGACCAGGACCCCGTGGTGAAATCCTGGAACCGCGTGCCAAGGCCGATCACCAGATCGGCGCTTTCGCAGATGATATTGGCCGAAGAGGCGCCGGTCACGCCCACGGGGCCGAAGTTCAGATCATGGTCATGCGCCAAGGCCGACTTGCCCGCCTGGGTTTCCACCACCGGGATGCCATGTTCGGCGGCAAATCCGGCCAGCGCCGCCTCGGCCCCCGAATAGATCACGCCGCCGCCCGCCACGATCACCGGCGCTTTCGCCGCCTTGATCGCCGCGATGGCCGCCTCCAGTTCCGCCTGATCGGGCTCCGGGCGGCGGATGCGCCAGACCTTGGGGGTGAAGAAGCTTTCAGGGTAATCATAGGCCTCGGCCTGCACGTCCTGACAGAAGGCCAGCGTGACAGGCCCGCATTCCGCCGGGTCCGTCATCACCCGCAGGGCGCGGGGCAGCGCGGTCAGAATATGTTCGGGCCGCGTGATGCGGTCGAAATAGCGGCTGACGGGGCGGAAGCAGTCATTCGCACTCACCGTGCCATCGGCGAAATCCTCCACCTGTTGAAGCACAGGGTCGGGCGCGCGATTGGCAAAGACATCGCCGGGGATGATCAGCAGCGGCAGGCGGTTCACATAGGCCAGCGCGGCGGCGGTCACCACATTGGTCGCGCCGGGGCCGATGGAGGTGGTCACCGCCATGGCCTTGCGCCGCTTTTGCGCCTTGGCATAGGCGATGGCGGTATGGGCCATGGTCTGTTCGTTATGCCCGCGCCAGGTGGGAAAGACGTCGCGCGCACCATGCAGCGCCTCGCCCAGGCCTGCCACATTGCCATGGCCGAAGATCGCCCAGATGCCTTCGATGAAACGGGTGCCATCCTCGGCCTGCTGGTTGGCCAGCCAACGCACCATGGCCTGCGCTGCGGTCAGTCGGACGGTTGTCATGCGGCTTTCTCCCCCTTGGCGCGCGCCTCGTCCCAGATCAGGCACAGGCGGCGGTATCTCTCCACCATCATGGCGATGGCCTCCTCGTCGCCCAGGGACCCTGCCAGCCAGCCGCGTGCGGCATCGGCAAAGATGGTGCGACCCACAGCGAAACCCTTCACCAGTTCATGCCGCGCGGCAAGGGCCAGCGAGGCGGCCAACTGATCCTCCGGCGCGTCCAGCCCCAGCACCACGATGCCGCGCACATGGGCATCGCGCGAGGTGATGGCGGTGCAGGCATTGGTCCAGGCGGCATCGGTGGCAAAGGGCTCCAGCTTCCACCAATCCGGGTAAACCCCAAGGTCATAGAACCTTTCTATGACCCGCGCCGAAGTCATGTCATCCACCGGGCCGACCTTGGAGGGGATCACTTCCAGCAGCATCTCCAGCCGGTTGCGGCGGCAGGCATGGAACAGGCGGAGGACCGTCTCTTCCTGCTGCGCCTTCATCTCGGCCGCGTCATCCGGGTGGTAGAAGCACAGCACCTTGACCACATGGCCCAGCGGCCATTCCGACAGCCCGCCGAAATCGGGGCCCAGTTCGGGTTCCAGCGTCAGGGGCCGCGACCCCGGCCATTCCACCGGCCGCCCGATCCAAAGGCCCGTCCCGGCCGCGGCATGCAGCGCGCGGCGGCCAAGGCGGTTGTCGCAGAGGATGCCATGGCCTGGCTGGCCATCCGCCACGGTCAGCGCCGCCTTCAGGCAAAGCTCCTTGAAAGCGCCGATCCTGGCGGGGGTCGCGCCCTCCATCGCCTCAAGCTGCATCCGGTGATCGAAGGCGAAGACCCGCATGCTGGACCAGTCGCCATGGCGGTTGGTGGACCAGTGGATCTGCTCCAGCGCCGCATCCTTGCGCAGCGCCTTTTCCTTGACACCCCGGTTCAGGAAGAACTGCAATTCCTCCCAGGACGGATAGGCGGGGGTGCAGCCGTGGCGGGATACGGCAAAGGCCCCGCAGGCATTGGCGTATTTCAGCGCCACAGGCCAGGGTTCGCCATCCAGCCAGCCTTTCAGCAGGCCGGACATGAAGCCATCCCCCGCCCCCAGCACATTGAAGACCTCGATCGGAAAGCCGGGGCCGGATTCCCCTTCATCCAACGTGTCGGGAATGGCACCGGTGAAGGCCACCGCCCCCATCGGCCCGCGCTTGCAGACGAGCGTGGCCTTCGACACCGCCCGCACCGCGCGCAGGGCGGCGATGGTATCGGTCGTGCCGCCCGCGATGTGGAACTCTTCCTCGGTTCCGACGATCAGGTCGAAGTAATGCAGGGTCGATTGCAGCTTGGCCGTCACGGCGGCGCTTTCGATGAAGCGGCTTTCGCCCGCGCCATGCCCAGCCAGCCCCCAGAGGTTCGGGCGATAGTCGATGTCCAGCGCCGTCTGCAATCCGTGCTTGCGCGCCAGCGCCAGCGCCTTGATCACCGCCGCCTCGGTCTGCGGATGGGAAAGATGCGTGCCGGTCGCCACCACGGCCCGCGCCTCGGCGATGAAAGCCTCTTCGATATCCGCCTCGCAGAGCGCCATGTCGGCGCAATTCTCGCGGTAGAAGATCAGGGGGAATTGCGTTTCATCCCGGATGCCCAGCAGGACCAGCGCCGTCAGACGCTCCGGATCGGTCTTCACGCCCCGCACATCGACGCCTTCCCGCGCCAGTTCCTCGCGGATGAAGCGGCCCATATGTTCGTCGCCCACCCGGGTGATGAGGGCCGAGCGCAGGCCCAGCCGCGCAGTGCCCGCCGCCATGTTGGTGGGGCTGCCGCCGATGTATTTCTGGAAGGATCCCATATCCTCCAGCCGCCCGCCGACCTGCGCGCCGTAAAGATCGACCGATGACCGGCCGATGGTGATGACATCAAGCGTCCTGGCTGGCGACACGGTTCCTCCTCCGGCCATGGCCTGCGGTGCAGGGATTCGGCCCGTCCTGTGTTTTGGAATTTTTATTCCATTCCGTAAGGCGAGGAAAGCGCTTTCTTCAGCCCCGCGCCGACCCCACCGCCACGGCCAGCGCGATGGACAGGGCCAATGTCGCCGAAAGCGACCGGAAGGCCCCGAAATCCACCTCCGGCACCGTAAGGACGGTGCTGCAATGGCGGGCGAGCGGGCTGGTCAGCCGGTCGGTGATCCCGATCACGGCAAGGCCGCGCATCTGCGCATCCTGCGCCAAAGCGAGGGTTTCGTCGGAATAGGGGGCGAAGGTGATGGCGATGCAGGCATCGCCCGCCCGCAGCGCATGGCGATGGTCGAGCTTGCCCGCCCCGTCATGCAGCATGGCCGGCACCTGCATCTTCTCGAAGACATAGGTCAGGTAGCTTGCCACCGGATAGGCGCGGCGCAGCCCCACCACATGCAGCGTCCCGGCCTGTGCCAGTTGCGCCACGGCCTGCGCCAGCGCCGCCTCATCCACCGATTTGGCAAGCTGTTCCAGCGACAGCCGCCCGGCCTCGACAAATTCCGCCAGAAGCGCGGCAGGGCTGCCGGCGCCGCCCTCCTTCAGGTTCTTCAGCCGCGTCGCGTAATCGGGCCAGCCGGGGCTATAGGCCTCGCGGAACAGGCGCTGCATTTCGGAAAAGCCGGAGAATCCGAGGATCTGGCAAAAGCGCATCAACGCCGAAGGCGGCACATCGGCACCGGCGGCCAGTTCCGCCACGGTGGACACGGCGATGCGGTCGGTATTGGCCGCGATATACTCGGCGCATTGGCGCAGGCGCTTTGGCAGGGTTTCCGTCACCTCGGCCAGACGCAGGCGGAAATCGTCGATGCTGGCCGGTGCGGTCATGGTTGTCCCCGTTTGGAGGCGCAGGCTAGCAGCGTGGAACGAATATTCCAACCGTTTCTGGAACGGCGGCGGCGATTTCTGGCACAGAAATCGCGGCGGAATTTGACGCAAATTCCGGGCTCCCACCGTCCGGGCCCGATGTCTGCGTCAGACATCGCCGCGAAAAATGCGTCATTTTTCGCTACAGCGCCCGCAGCCCCGCACGAAAGCGCATCGCATTGGCCCGATAGCCCGCCGCCGATTGCAACAGCCGCGCCCGCGCCTCGGCATCCAGCTCCCGCACCACCTTGCCGGGGCTGCCCATGACCAGCGATCCGTCCGGGATCTCCTTGCCTTCGGTGACAAGGGCGCAGGCCCCGATCAGGCAGCCCTTCCCGATCCGCGCCCCGTTCAGGATGGTGGCCCCCATCCCGATCAAGGACCCTTCCCCGATCGTGCAGCCATGCAGCATCGCCTTGTGGCCGATGGTGCAATCGGCCCCGATCACCAGCGGATAGCCCATGTCGGTGTGCAACACGCAGGCCTCCTGCACATTCGACCCCCGGCCCACACGGATTTCCTCGTTATCCCCGCGCAGCGTCGCGCCGAACCAGACCGAGGCGCCCGCCTCCAGCACCACCCGCCCGATGATATTGGCATCCGGTGCGACCCAGGCCTCCGGGTCCACCTGCGGTTCCACCCCGTCGAGTGCATAGATCATCGCGCCTCAAACTCCCGGTTCAGGCCGCGCACGAAATCGGCCAGCCCCGGCTGGCGGTCGCGGCGCAGGCGTTCGGCGGCGAGGATCGTCTTCAACCTGTCAAAGGTCGCTTCCAGATCCTCGTTCACCAGCACATAGTCATATTCCGCCCAATGGCTGATCTCGTCGCGGCTTTTCGCCATGCGGCCCGCGATCACCTCGTCGCTGTCCTGCCCACGCCCGCGCAGGCGGCGGTCAAGCTCTGCGATGGAGGGGGGCAGAACGAAGATCGACACCACGTCGCGGCCCAGCGAGGAACTGGTGATCTGCTGCCCGCCCTGCCAGTCGATGTCGAAGACCGTGTCGCAGCCGTCCTTCATATTGGCCTCCACCGGCCCGCGCGGCGTGCCGTAGAGGTTTCCGAAAACCTCGGCATGTTCCAGCATCTCGCCCGCCGCGACCATCGCCTCGAATTCGGCGCGCGAGCGGAAGAAATACTCGCGCCCATCCTGTTCGCCCGGCCGCGGGGCGCGCGTCGTGGCCGAGACGGAAAAGCGCATGGACGGATCCCACGCCATCAGCATCCGCGTCAGGGTCGATTTCCCCGCCCCCGAGGGCGAGGAGAGGATGAGGAGAAGCCCCTTGCGCGCCATGCCTATTCCACGTTCTGAACCTGTTCGCGCATCTGATCTATGACCGTTTTCAGGTCAAGCCCGATCCGGGTCAGGCTGAGCGCCTGCGCCTTGGAACAGAGCGTGTTCGCCTCGCGCATGAATTCCTGCATCAGGAAATCGAACTTGCGCCCCACCGGGCCGCTTTCGGCCAGCAGGTCGCGGGCGGCGGCGACATGGGCGGTCAGGCGGTCCATCTCCTCCGTCACGTCGTTCTTCACAGCGATCAGGGCCAGTTCCTGCGTCAGCCGCGCCTCATCCACACCGTCGGCATTGGCGATGACCTTTGCCAGTGCCTCCTTCAGCGCGGCGGCACTCGCCTCGCGCCGCGCCTCGGCCTCGGTCCTCGCGGCGGTGGTCAGGGCCGCGATCCGGTCCAGTTGCGCCGCGATCACCGCCGCAAGGGCCGCGCCCTCGGCGGCGCGCATTGCGTTGAACTCGGCCAGCAGGGGCGGCAGATCGGCCAGGATCGCCGCGCGCAGCGGCGCGGTGTCCTCATCGGCGGCGGTCAGGTCCAGAACGCCGCGCACCGCCAGCACATCGGCCGCCGTCGCCTGCGCCAGCGTCACCCCCGCCGCCATCGCCGCCGCCTCCACCTCGCCCAAGGCGCGCAGCACAGCGGCCAGCGCGGCGGGGTTGATGCGCAGCCCATCGGCCCCCTCGCCCGCCGCATCGCGCGCCACCTTGAGCGAGAGCGACACATTCCCCCGCCCCAGCGCGCGGCCCAGTTCGGTGCGCAGCCCCGCCTCCAGCCCGTCGATCCAGTCCGGCACCCGCAGCCGCAGATCGAGCCCCTTGCCATTCACCGCCCGCAGGTCCCAGGTCCAGCCATGGCCCGCCCCCTGCCCCTTGCGGGTGGCGAAACCGGTCATCGAAAGGGTCATGCCTGTCTCCTGAATCCTCGGGCCTCGGCGGGGTGTAACCCGCATGGCTAACCGCTTTGCGCGCCCTGCCGTTATTGGGGGTAACAGAGGGGCGAAACACGGGCAACCGGGCTTGTCGAAGCAGGAGCATGAGGCGATGGAACGGAAGTGGATCGGAACTGCGGGACCAGCCGGGGGCGGGACGCTGTGGTCGTCCGGCGTCTTCCTGCGGCGGCTGTGGCAGGCGGCGCGGCGCGATCAGGCGCTGCCCCGGCGCGAGGCGCTGCCGCCGCGGCGGCTGACGCCGATCCTGTCGCAGCTTCTGCTGGTGGAACGCTGGTCGGCCGGGGTGCCGATCATCCGCTATGCCGGGCTGGATGTGACCACGCTCTACGGCCAGGATCTGACCGACCGGCCGCTCTCGGTGCTGTTCGAGCCGGGCGCGCGGCCCGCGCTGGCCGAGGCGCTGGATCAGGTGCTGGACGGGGCGCGCACGGTGGACATGGCGATCCTGTCGGATCAGGGGATGCTGCGCCCGCGCCTGGGGGGGCGGCTCACGCTCCTGCCGGTGGCCTGCGGGGCGACGGGGGCGATCTCGGCCCTGGGCTGCGTCGATCTGGACGGGCCGACCCGCCATCCGCCGCGCCGCTTCCGCATCGAACGGGTGCTGGGCGAAACGCTGACACCGGCAGCATCACCCGCCGCAGCGGTCGAAGACAGCGCGCCCAGCTCTGCCCCCGTCCTCGCCTGGAGCCGGAGCGGCGGCCGCGCCTGAGGCGCGACCCGCCGCTCCCGCCCGGGATTACAGCGCCACGCGCCGCGCCGCACCGCGCAGCGTGGTCAGTTCCTCGGCCACGAGGAAGGCCAGTTCCAGCGACTGGCTGGCATTCAGCCGCGGGTCGCAGGCGGTGTGATACCGGTCCGACAGATCCTCATCCGTCACCGCGCGCAGGCCGCCGGTGCATTCGGTCACGTCCTTGCCCGTCATCTCGAAATGCACGCCGCCGGGGATCGTGCCTTCCGCCTTGTGGATGGCAAAGAACTCGCGCACCTCGCGCAGCACGCTGTCGAAGGGACGGGTCTTGTAGCCGGTGGACGACTTGATCGTGTTGCCATGCATCGGATCGCAGGACCAGACGACATTCGCCCCTTCCTGCTGCACCGTCTTGATCAGGCGCGGCAGATGCTCGCCCACCTTGCCCGCGCCGAAACGCGCGATCAGGGTCAGGCGGCCAGGTTCATTGGCCGGGTTCAGCTTGGCCATCAGGACCTTCAGGTCCTCTGCCGTGGTCGAAGGCCCGCATTTCAACCCGATCGGGTTCAGCACGCCGCGCGCGAATTCCACATGCGCGCCGTCCGGCTGGCGCGTGCGGTCGCCGATCCAGATCATGTGACCCGATCCCGCCACCGGCTGGCCGGTGATGGAATCGATGCGGCAGAGCGCCTCTTCATATTCCAGAAGCAGCGCCTCATGGCTGGTGTAGAAATCCACGGTCGCCAGCGTATGCGCCGTCTCGGCATTCACCCCGGCGGCGTTCATGAAATCCAGCGCGTCCGAGATGCGGTTCGACAATTCGCGATAGCGTTCGGCCTTGTCATGTTCGGCAAAGCCCAGCGTCCAGCTATGCACGCGATGGATATCGGCAAAGCCGCCCGTGCTGAAGGCGCGCAACAGGTTGAGCGAGGCCGCCGCCTGGGTATAGGCCTGCAACATCCGCTGCGGATCGGCGACCCGCGCCTCGGGTGTCGGATCGAAACCGTTGATGATGTCGCCCTTGTAGGAGGGCATCTCGACCCCGTTGATGACCTCGGTCGGCGCCGAGCGCGGCTTGGCGAATTGCCCCGCCATGCGGCCCACCTTGATGACCGGCACCTTTGCGCCATAGGTGAGCACCACCGCCATCTGAAGCATGACGCGGAAAGTGTCGCGGATATTGTCGGCGCTGAATTCGGCAAAGCTTTCGGCACAGTCCCCGCCCTGCAACAGGAAGGCCTTGCCTTCCGCCGCCAGGGCAAGCTGTTTCTTCAGCTTGCGCGCCTCTCCGGCAAAGACCAGCGGCGGATATTTGGCAAGCTGCGCCTCGACGGCGGTCAGCGCGGCCTGATCCGGGTAATCGGGCATCTGGATGCGCGGCTTCGCGCGCCAATCCGTCTTTGTCCAGCCCTTGGTCATCGGTCTTCTCCGAAAGTTTGCGGCAACGGGCGCGGTATAAGGATTAAGCCGCGCGATGCAAAGGGAGAAACGCGTCACCTTTCCGTCGGTATTGCCCTTGCAGTCAAAATATTTTCCTGATTGGGTGTGTCGAAATCCGACATGCGCAGGTCGCATCATGCTTCTCCCCGCCAAAAAGGCCCAGCAGATTGCCAAGAACGCCGCGCCGCGGCGCTTTGTCTTCCTGCTTCTGGACCGATTCACGATGCTGCCCTTCGCCGGCGCGATCGAACCGCTGCGGGTGGCCAACCGCATCTCGGGCGAGACGCTCTATGTCTGGAAACTGGCAGGCGAAGGCGGCGACACGGCCACCTGTTCCAACGGGGCCTCGTTCAAGCTGGATATGGGACTGGACGAGATCGACCGCGAGGATACGCTTCTGGTCTGTGGCGGGATCGACGTGCAGAAGGCCACCACCAAGGGCGTGCTGAACTGGCTGCGGCGCGAGGCGCGGCGCGGCGTCACGGTGGGCGGGCTTTGCACCGGGGCCTATGCCGTGGCCAAGGCCGGGCTTCTGGACGGCAAGAAGGCCACCATCCATTGGGAGAACCAGGATGGCTTCCTTGAGGAATTCGAGGATGTGAAGCTGACGAAATCCGTCTTCGTGATGGATGGCAACCGCTGGTCCACGGCGGGCGGCACCTCCTCCATCGACCTGATGCTGAAGGTGATCGCCGCCGATCATGGCGAAGACCTCGCCAATACCGTGGCCGATCAGCTCATCTATTCCTCGATCCGCACCGATCAGGACACGCAGCGCCTGTCGATCCCCACCCGGATCGGGGTGCGGCATCCGAAACTGTCCCAGGTCATCCAGATGATGGAAGGCAATATCGAAGACCCGATGTCGCCCGCCGATCTGGCCGAAGAGGTGGGCATGTCCACCCGGCAGTTGGAACGGCTGTTCCGCCGCTATCTCAACCGCTCGCCCAAGCGCTATTACATGGAACTGCGGCTGCAAAAGGCGCGCAACCTGCTGATGCAGACGGATATGAGCGTGATCAACGTGGCGCTCGCCTGCGGTTTCGCCTCGCCCTCGCATTTCTCCAAATGCTATCGCGCGCATTACAACACCACGCCCTATCGCGAACGCGGCACGCAGGGCGGCGGGACGGGCGTGCGGCTGTCGATCTGACCGCCGCGATGCTGGGCCGTCGAACGGTGATCGGGCTTCTGGCGGCGGGGTCTTTCGGCATGGCGGCACGGGCGGCAGAGGGGTGGCGCATCGCGGTGATCGGTGCCGGCATGGCGGGCCTCGCCGCCGCGCGGGCGCTGCGCGACGCCGGGGCCGAGGTGACGGTCTTCGAGGCGCGCGACCGCATCGGCGGGCGGGTCTGGACGGATCGGTCATGGCCCGGCCTGCCGGTGGACATGGGGGCAAGCTGGATTCACGGCCTGACCGGCAACCCCCTGACGGCCCTTGCCCGCGAAGCGGGCGCCGCGCTGCACCCGACCGATTACGCAAGCGCGGCCGCCTTCGGCGCGGGCCGCGAACGCCCCTACCCTGCGGAACCCTGGGAGATGCTGGCGGCGGCGCAGGACCGCGCCTGGCAGGGAGACAGCGACCTTTCCCTTCGTGCGGCGGTGGAGGCATCGCCCGACTGGGCCGCCATGACGGCGGCGGAACGCGATGCCTTCCGGGCAGCGGTTCACCGGATTGTGGAACATGAATACGGGGCCGATTGGGGCGCCCTCTCCGCCTGGTCCTATGACGAGGCCGAAGCCTTCGGCGGCGGTGATGCGCTTTTCCCGCAGGGCTATGACCAACTGGCCAGCCATGCCGCCCGGGGACTCGCCATCCGCCTCGGCGCAAGGCTGACGGCGGTAAGGGCCACGCGCGACGGGCTCAGCCTGACCTTTGCCGAAGGGTCGGAGACGGAGGCCGATGCGATGGTCTGCACCCTGCCCCTCGGCGTGCTGCAATCGAGCGATGTGACCTTCGACCCGCCCCTCGCCCCATCGCGGCAGGCGGCCATCGAAAACCTCGGCATGGGGCTTCTGAACAAATGCTGGCTGCGCTTTGACGCGCCCCCGCCGGTTCCTGCGGCGGACTGGATCCTGAACCTCGGCCCGCCCGCCGATCTCTGGCCCGAATGGGTGAACCCCTCCGCCGCCGCGCCTGCGCCCCTGCTTCTGGCCTTCAACGCAGGCCCCCGCGCCGAGGAGGTGGAGGCGCTGGATGACGCCGCCACCCTGTCATCGGCCCATGCGGCGCTGAAGGGCATGTTCGGCAGCGCCTTCCGCGCCCCCCGTGCCGCGAAGGTCAGCCGCTGGCGCGCCGATCCGTTTGCCTATGGGTCCTATTCCTTCCGTGCCATCGGCAGCGGCGCCGACACGCGCCGCGCTCTGGCCGGGCTGGATTGGGACGGGCGGCTCGCCTTCGCAGGCGAGGCCGCCTCTGCCGATCATCCTTCCACCGTCCACGGCGCCTGGCTTTCGGGGCTGGCCGCCGCCGAAGACCTGCTCGGCTGAGGCCTCAGCCGCCCGGGGTCAGGCGATAGGCCGCCCCGTCCAGCACCGACAGGAACCAGATCGACCCGTCCGGTGCCTCCACGATGTCGCGCACGCGGCCTGTCTGATCGCTCTCGATCCGCTCTTCGGCGAACCCCGCCTCGGGGTCCAGACGGCTGATGAAACTGGTGTTGAGCGATCCGGTGAAGATATCCCCCTTCCAGTCGGGGAACAGATCGCCCTGATAGAAGATCATCCCCGAAGGCGCGATGGAGGGGTCCCAGTAATGCAGGGGCTGCTCCATCCCCGCCTTTTCCGTTCCCTCGCCGATGCGGCCCCCGCCGTAATCCTCGCCATAGGTGATGACGGGCCAGCCATAGTTGCGCCCTTCCTCCACCCGGTTGACCTCATCACCGCCCTGCGCGCCATGCTCCACCAGCCAGAGAGCCCCGTCCGGCCCCAGCGTCGCGCCCTGCGCATTGCGATGGCCCAGCGAATAGACCCCCGGCCGATGCCCCGGCAGGCTGGTCGCCGGGCTGCCGTCGCGGTTGAGGTGGATCACCTTTCCCTCCACCCGCGCGGGGTCCTGCGACTCCAACCCTTCCGGCCCGGTGCCCCGGTCGCCCGTCGTCAGGAAGACCGTGCCATCCCCCGCCTCCACCAGACGCGATCCGAAATGCCGCCCGCCCCGCACGGCATCGCCGTGATAGAGCGTGGCAAACCCTTCCAGCCGCGTGCCATCCGCCGACAAGACGCCCTTGCCCACTGCCGTCGCCGCCCCGCCATCCAGCGGCATCGCGTAACTCAGCCAGACCTCGCGGCTTTGCGCGAAATCGCGCGGCACCATCACATCCAGCAACCCGCCCTGCCCCTGGGCAAAGACCTCCGGCACACCCGCGATGGCGACTGTCTCGCCCCCGGCCACGCGCAGCAGCCGCCCGTCCCTTTCCGTCACCAGCACTGCCCCATCCGGTAGGAAGCCGATGGCCCAGGGCTCTTCCAGCCCGGTCACCATCGCCTCCACCCGCAGCGGGCCGGCAGAGCTGTCCACCGTCGCGGCCCCGCTGGCGAAGGCCGTCAGGGGCAAGACCGCGGCCAGCGCGGCGGGGGCAAGGGAAAGGCGGGCGTGGCGTGACATCAAGGAACCTCCTGCATTTGGCAGGCAGGTGGGCGCACCTGCGGTTGAATCAAGTCGCCTCACGCCCTTCTGATCCCGTTCCGGCCCGGAATCCTGCCGAAAAACCCATCCGCCAAGTGCTTTTCTTTTGATCACAAGCACATTAGGTTCGCGTCAGGACACAGATCCAACCAGGGAGTTACCCAATGAAGAAACTGCTGCTCGCCTCGACCGCCACCGCGCTTTTCGCCGGTGCCGCCATGGCCGAGGACGTCAAGATCGGGATTCTGCTCGGCTTCACCGGCCCGCTGGAATCCATCACCCCGGCCATGGGCTCGGGCGCGGAACTCGCGATCAAGGAAGTGAATGACTCCGGCAAGTTCGGCCTCGGCACCGTCGCCGGTGTGCGCGGTGACTCGACCTGCGTCGATGCCGCTGCCGCCACCGCCGCCGCCGAACGCCTCGTCACCGCCGATGGCGTGACCGCCATCATGGGCGCCGACTGCTCGGGTGTCACCGGTGCCGTGCTTCAGAACGTGGCGCGTCCGAACGGGATCGGCATGATCTCGCCCTCGGCCACCTCGCCCGCGCTCTCGACCGCCGAAGATGACGGCCTGTTCTTCCGCACCGCGCCCTCCGACGCGCGCCAGGGCGAGATCATGGCCGACATCCTGACGGAAAAGGGCATCAAATCCGTCGCGCTGACCTATACCAACAACGACTACGGCAAGGGTCTGGCCGACAGCTTCGCGGCGGCCTTCGGCGCCAAGGGCGGTTCGGTGACGATCTCCACCCCGCATGAAGACGGCAAGGCCGACTATTCGGCCGAAGTCGCCTCGCTGGCCGCGGCCGGTGGCGAGATGCTGGTCGTCGCGGGCTATGTCGATCAGGGCGGCAAGGGCGTGATCCAGGCCTCGCTCGACTCGGGCGCCTTCTCGACCTTCTACCTCGTGGACGGCATGTATGGCGAAAGCCTGATCGAAGCCATCGGCGAACCGCTGAACGGCTCTTTCGGCGCGGTGCCCGGCACCGACTCGGAAGGGGCGGCCAAATTCCAGGAAATGGCCACCGCCGCCGGTTTCGACGGTACCTCGGCCTTCGCGCCGGAATCCTATGACGCTGCCGCGCTCATCATGATGGCGATGGCTGCCGCCAACTCGACCAATTCCAAGGATTGGGCGGGCAAGGTTCTGGATCTGGCCAATGCCCCCGGCGAACCGATCCAGCCCGGCGAACTCGGCAAGGCGCTGGAACTGATCGCTGCTGGCACCGACATCGACTATGTCGGCGCGACCGCGGTGGAACTGATCGGGCCGGGCGAATCCGCCGGCAACTACCGCCAGTACGAGATCAAGGACGGCAAGATCGAAACGGTCGGCTTCCGTTGATCTGCCCCTTGACATGAGCTAAGGCATCAGGCGCGGCCCGGGCATTGTCCCGGGCCGTTGCCATAATCAAAAGCCCCGCAGCGGCGCCGGCAAACGGCGTGCGGCCATGACGGGGCACAGGGGAACACCACATGATCGTTGTCGAAGACCTGCACAGGCATTTCGGCGGCTTCCATGCCGTCGATGGTGCCTCGCTGGAGATCAGGACCGGGTCCATCACGGGGCTGATCGGCCCCAATGGCGCGGGCAAGACCACGCTGTTCAACGTCATCGCCGGACGCCTGCCGCCCACCTCGGGCCGGGTGCTGATGGATGGCGAGGAAATCACCGGCCTGCCGCCGCACGAACTGTTTCACAAGGGCCTGCTGCGGACCTTCCAGATCGCCCATGAATTCGGGTCGATGACCTGTCTGGAAAACCTGATGATGGTGCCCGCCCGCCAGAAGGGCGAAACGCTCTGGAACGCCTGGTTCAACCGCGGCGCGGTGGCCGAGGAAGAGGCCGCCATCCGCAAGAAGGCGCTGGAGGTGCTGGATTTCCTGACGATCAGCCATCTGGCAGACCAGAAGGCCAGCCAGATTTCGGGCGGCCAGAAAAAGCTTCTGGAACTGGGCCGGACGATGATGGTCGATGCCAAGATCGTCTTCCTCGATGAGGTCGGCGCGGGCGTGAACCGCACCCTGTTGAACACGATCGGCGATGCCATCGTCCGGCTGAACAAGGAACGCGGCTATACCTTCTGCGTGATCGAACATGACATGGATTTCATCGGCCGCCTCTGCGACCCGGTCATCTGCATGGCCGAAGGCAAGGTCCTGGCGCAGGGCACGGTGGATGAGGTGAAGAACGACGAACGCGTGATCGAGGCCTATCTCGGCACCGGCCTGAAGAACAAGGTCAAGCAGGAGGAGGCCGCCCATGGCTGATCCCTATCTGATCGGCGAGGCGATGACCGGCGGCTATGGCGGGGCGGATATCCTTCACGCCTGCACCATCGCGGTGGAAAAGGGCCAGATCGCCGTGATCGTCGGCCCCAATGGCGCGGGGAAGTCCACCGCCATGAAGGCCGTCTTCGGCATGCTGAAACTGCGCGCAGGCCATGTGAAGCTGGATGGCGAGGATATCACCGCGCTTTCCCCGCAGGCCCGCGTGGCCAAGGGGATGGGCTTCGTGCCGCAGACCCACAACATCTTCACCTCGATGACGGTGGAAGAGAACCTGGAAATGGGCGCCTTCATCCGGCGCGACGATTTCAAGGACACGATGGCGCAGGTCTATGACCTTTTCCCGATCCTGAAGCAGAAGCGGCTGCAACCGGCCGGGGAACTGTCGGGCGGCCAGCGCCAGCAGGTAGCCGTGGGCCGCGCGCTGATGACCCAGCCCAAGGTCCTGATGCTGGACGAACCCACGGCAGGCGTCAGCCCCATCGTGATGGACGAACTTTTCGACCGCATCATCGAGGTGGCGCGCACCGGCATCTCGATCCTCATGGTCGAACAGAACGCCCGGCAGGCGCTGGAGATCGCGGACAAGGGCTATGTCCTTGTCCAGGGCGCGAACCGCTTCACCGACACCGGAAAGGCGCTGCTTGCCGATCCGGAGGTCCGCCGTTCCTTCCTCGGGGGCTGAGCCATGGATATCCTCAACGCCCTTGTGGCCTTTCTGAACTTCGTCTTCGTCCCCGCCCTCGCCTATGGCGCGCAGCTTGCGCTCGGCGCGCTGGGGGTGACGCTGATCTACGGGATCCTGCGCTTTTCCAATTTCGCGCATGGCGACACCATGGCCTTCGGCACGATGGTCACCATCCTCGTCACCTGGTGGTTCCAGTCCATCGGCATCAGCTTCGGCGTGCTGCCGACCGCCCTGCTCGCCCTGCCCATCGGCATCGCGGTGACGGCGGCCTTCGCGCTTGGCACCGACCGCGCGATCTATCGCTTCTACCGCAAGCAGAAGGCGGCGCCGGTGATCCTTGTCATGGTCTCGCTCGGCGTGATGTTCGTGATGAACGGCATCGTGCGCCTGATCATCGGGGTGGATGACCAGAACTTCGCCGATGGCGGGCGTTTCCTGATCTCGGCCGGGGATTTCAAGGAGATGACGGGGCTTGCCGAAGGGCTGGCCATCAAGGGCACCCAGGCGGTGACGGTGGTCACGGCCTTTGCCGTGATGGCCGCGCTCTTCTGGTTCCTTCAGAAGACCCGCACCGGCAAATCCATGCGCGCCTTTTCCGACAACGAGGATCTGGCGCTCCTGTCCGGCATCAACCCCGACCGGGTGGTGCAGGTGACCTGGATCATCGCGGCGGCGCTGGCCACCATCGCGGGGGTGCTTTACGGCCTCGACAAGAGCTTCAAGCCCTTCGTCTATTTCCAGCTTCTGCTGCCGATCTTCGCGGCGGCCATCGTGGGCGGCCTCGGCTCGCCCATCGGGGCCATCGCGGGCGGTTTCGTCATCGCCTTTTCCGAGGTGATGGTGACCTATGCCTGGAAGAAGGTCGTCACCTATCTGGTCCCCGAAAGCATGGCGCCGGACGGTCTGCTGCAACTGATGGGCACGGATTACAAATTCGCCGTCAGCTTCGCGATCCTGATCCTCGTCCTGATCTTCATGCCCACGGGCCTGTTCAAGGGGAAATCGGTATGAACCGGAACCTTGCGCTTTTCGCGGGCGTCGGCCTGCTGTTTGTCCTGACGGGCGTGCTGCAAAGCTGGAACCTTGCGCTGTCGATCCTGAACCTGTCGCTGATCTCGGCGATCATGGCCCTGGGAGTGAACATCCAGTGGGGCTATGCGGGCCTCTTCAACACCGGGATCATGGGCTTTACCGCGCTGGGTGGTCTGGCGGTGGTCCTCGTCTCGGCCCGGCCCGTGGCCGAAGGCTGGGGCGCGGGCGGGCCGGGCATCCTGCTGGGCCTCTTCATCGGCGCCGCCTCCATCGCCGCCGCCATCTTCGCCTGGAACCGCCTGCCCCAGGGGCGGATGCGGATGATCGTCACGCTGGCCATCTGCGTGGCGGGTTTCGTCCTCTACCGTTCGGTCTTCGACCCTGCCGTTGTCGCGGTCGAGGCCTTCGACCCCGCCACCGCCGGCAATATCGGCGGGCTCGGCCTGTCGCCGACCCTGTCCTGGCCGGTGGGCGGCCTGCTGGCCGCCGCCGCCGCCTGGGTGATCGGCAAGGTCGCGCTGGGGCTGCGCTCCGACTACCTCGCCATCGCCACGCTCGGCATCGCCGAAATCGTGCTTGCGGTGATGAAGAACGAGGATTGGCTTGCCCGCGGCGTGAAGAACATCATCGATCTGCCCCGCCCCTGGCCCGTGCCTTACGAGGTGGATCTGCAACAGACCCCCGCCTTCACCGACTGGGCCACCCGCTGGGGCTTCGAGGTGACGACCGCCTCTTCCATCGTGGTCAAGCTGATGTATGCGGGCCTCTTCGTGCTGGTCCTGCTGGCGGTGATCTGGCTGTCGGAACGCGCGCTGAATTCGCCCTGGGGCCGGATGATGCGCGCCATCCGCGACAACGAGGTCTCTGCCGCCGCGATGGGCAAGGACGTGACGAAGCGGCACCTTCAGGTCTTCATCCTCGGCTCTGCCGTGGTGGGGATCGCGGGGGCCATGTACACCTCGATGAACGGCCAGTTGACGCCGGGGGAATACAACCCGCTGCGTTTCACCTTCCTCGTCTGGGTCATGGTGATCGTCGGCGGGTCGGGCAACAACTGGGGCGCGGTGCTGGGTGGCCTGCTGATCGGTTGGCTCTGGCTGATCGTGGAAAGCCTTGGCCCGCTGGTGATGGGCGGCCTCGTCGCGGGCCTGTCCGAGGGGCCGTTGAAGGCCCATCTCATCGACAGCGCGCAACACATGCGCCTGCTGACCATGGGGGTGATCCTGCTTCTCGTGCTGCGGTTCAGCCCGCGCGGCCTGATCCCCGAGAAATAGGTCCGGGCAGCCTGGCAAGCGAAAGGGGCGGCCCGAGGCCGCCCCTTTCCATTTCCCAAGGCGGGGTGTCAGATCGTCTGCACCCGGACGAGGAAGCGCGCAAGCGCCGCATCCATCGCCTCCGCCGCCCGTTCCACCGACAGCACACCGCCCAGCACATCCCCCGCCGCGCGGTTGGCGCTTTCCGATGCCGCCTGAACCTCGGTCAGGTTGTCATTCGATTGCGCCACACGCCCGGCCGTCTGGGCCATGCGCTCTGCAATCTCCTGCGTCACCACGCCCTGCTGGCTGGCCGATGCGGAAATGCCCCGCGCCTGATCGTTCACCTGCCCGATGGACAGGGCAATGGTCCGGATCGCCTCGGCATTGCGCTGCACGGCGGACAGGACGGACTTCACCTCGCCCGCGATCTGTTCGGTCGATTCGCTCGTCCGTCCGGCCAGCTTGCGGATCTCGCTCGCCACCACGGCAAAGCCGCGCCCGGCCTCGCCCGCATGGCTTGCCTCCACGGCAGCGTTCAGCGCCAGAAGGTTGGTGCGGTTCGCCACATCGTTGATCAGCGTCACGATGCCGGTGATCCGCCCCGCCACCTGCTCCAGTTCCGCCAGCAGCCGCGCCGCGTCCTCGGCCTGGCTGGCGGCGCTGCCGGCCAGATCGGTGGTCTGGCGGATGCCGCCGACCACTTCCGAAATCGACGAGGACAACTGCTCCACCGCCGAGGCGACACTGGCCACATCGGTGGCCGTCAGATCCGCGCCCGCCTTCACCTGTTGGGTCTGGCGGCTGGTCTCTTCGGCGGTCGATGCCATCGATTCCGCCGCCCCCCGCGCCTGCACCGAGGCCTCGCGCAGCGTGTCGATCACACCGGCCGCCTGATCCTGCAATTCCGCCCCCAGCGCCCGGATGGGGCGCAGAAGCCAGGTCGAAAGCAGCAGACCGAAGACGATCACCGCCCCTGCCACGATACCGCCGGTCCGCAAGGCCGAAGCCTGGGCCGCGACGGCCACGGCCATCACCTCTTCCTGCTTCACCTCGGCCACGAGCGACCAGTCCAGCCCCGGAATCTCCAGCGGGCGAAAGGCCGCCACCACATCCACGCCCTGATGGTCGGGCGCGGCCATGCTGCCCCGCTCGCCCCGCATCGCCGCCGCGACGATCTCGCCCGGAACCTTAGCGTCAGGGTCAAAGGTCTCGGCAAAGCGCGGCTTGGACCGCAGATGCCCATCCGCCCCCACGATGAAGGCATCCGTCGACTCGCGTTCAAACTCGCTGGGCGCAAGGATCGCCGCGCCGAAATCAATCGGAAGCTGGAAGATCATCAAGCCCATCAACGTCCGCTTTTCCTTCACCGGCACCACAAGGAAAAAGGCCTTGGCGTTGAAGGACGGCTCATAGGGTTCGAAATCCGTCAGCAGATAGGGCTCCGACCCGTCCGACTTTATCAGCGCCTGCACCGCCCGACCCAGCCCCGTCTCGGCATAGGGCCCGTCGATGAAGGAGGTTCCGAAATCCGTTTCCTTGAAGACCGAATAGATCACCCGCCCCTGATGCGGCTCCACGATCAGGATGTCGTAAAAGCCGTGCCGCTCCATGAAGCTGCGATAGACAGGGTGCAGTTCGGCATGAAGCTGGGAATAGCGGCTGCCGTCGCGGGCATCGTTCAGCATCTGCTTCTGCCCAACCTTGGCGCGGTTCTTCCCGATATAAAGATGCTGAAGCGCCAGCCCCATCGGATCAAGCCCCGCCATCCAGCGCGCCTTGTCCTCTTCCGTCGCGCCGGGCGTATTTGCCATCTGATGGGCGTATCGCTCCTCCAGAAGCGCCATGTCCGGCTCCACCGCCCCGACCGATCCGAGCAGATCAACTGCCTTGTCCAGATCGCCCAGAACCGTCGCCGTCTGCGGCAGATCGGCCAGCCCCTTGGCCAGGTTCACCAGCCCGTCGAAATAGCGCTCGACCGCCTCACCGCGCAGTTCCGCAGAGGTCTGGATCTCTTCGCGCACGGTTTCGCTAGAAAAGGCGGAGAGACGATCAACCTCGATCTTCATAACCACGCCCATCGGCACCAGCCCGGCCAGCAACAAGGCCAGGATCACCTTCCACCTGAAACGCATAAAGTCATCCCTCGCAGCGACAAGCACCCCATCAGCGCAGAGAACGGCAACCGGTTACAAAGCTTTAGGCAAAACTGTGGCACCTACTGCCGAAGGATAGGATTCCCCGCCCGCCCCGGCCTCTTCCGCGCCCGCCCTGGCGGCAGGCCGCAAGGCAAGCAGAATTTCCGACATATTCATGTCGCAGATCAACATGCCTCGCGCCGGTCCTTGCGGCCAATCTGCCGACCAGTCCTGAAACGGAGTCCCTTTCCATGAAAACCCATACCCGAGTCCTCGTCATCGGCGGCGGCGTCGTCGGCTGCTCGGTCCTCTATCACCTGACGAAGCTGGGCTGGTCGGACGTGATGCTCGTCGAACGGTCGGAACTGACCTCCGGCTCCACCTGGCACGCGGCGGGGGGCTTCCACACGCTGAACGGCGACACCAACATGGCCGCGCTTCAGGGCTACACGATCCGCCTCTACAAGGAACTTGAGGCGATCACCGGCATGTCCTGCGGCCTGCACCATGTGGGCGGCATCACGCTGGCCGATAACGAGGCGCGCTTCGAACAGCTCAAGGCCGAACGCGCCAAGCATCGCTATATGGGGCTGGATACCGAAATCCTCGGCCCGGCAGAGATTCACAAGCTGACCGACGGGATGGTGAACCTCGAAGGCATCATCGGCGCGCTTTATGATCCGCTGGACGGCCACCTTGACCCGTCGGGAACCACCCATGCCTATGCCAAGGCCGCCCGCATGGGCGGGGCGGAGATTGTCCTGCACAACCGCGTGCTGGAAACCAATCCGCGCCCTGACGGATCATGGGAAGTGGTCACGGAAAAGGGCACCATCATCGCCGAGCATCTGGTGAACGCAGGCGGCCTCTGGGCGCGCGAGATCGGGGCGATGGCGGGGGTCTATCTGCCGCTCCTGCCGATGGCGCATCAGTATCTCGTCACCGACGACATCCCCGAGATCATGGATATCCTGAAATCGGGCCGCGAATTCCCGCATGTGATGGACCCGGGCGGGGAAAGCTATCTGCGGCAGGAGGGCCGCGGCCTCTGCATCGGGTTCTACGAAAAGCCCTGCGAACCCTGGTCGGTGGATGGCACCCCCTGGGATTTCGGCCATGAACTCCTGAACGAACAATTCGACAAGATCGAAGACTCGGTCAACTTCGCCTATCGCCGCTTCCCCGTGCTGGAACGGTCGGGCGTGAAGCGCGTCATCCACGGCCCCTTCACCTTCGCCCCCGATGGCAACCCGCTGATCGGCCCGGTTCCTGGCCTGCGCAACTACTGGTCCGCCTGCGCCGTGATGGCGGGCTTCTCCCAGGGCGGCGGCATGGGCCTCGCCCTTGCCCAATGGATGATCAATGGCGAAGTGGAGCGTGACCCGCGCGGCTTCGACGTCGCCCGCTTCGGCAACTGGACAAGCCCGGGCTATACCGTCCCGAAGGTCATCGAAAACTACCAGATGCGCTTCTCGGTCAGCTACCCGAATGAGGAACGCCCCGCCGCCCGCCCCTTCCGCACCACCCCGATGTATGAGGTCTTCGATGGCATGAACGCCGTCTGGGGCCAGCAATACGGGCTGGAAGTTGTGAACTACCACGCCCTGCCGGGTGAACCGCGCTATGAAACCCCGACCTTCCGCCGCTCCAACGCCTGGGAAGCAACGCGGCAAGAGGTTCTGGCGGTGCGCGAAGGCGTGGGCATCAACGAAGTGCAGAACTTCGGCAAATACCGCGTCACCGGCCCCAATGCGCGGGCCTGGCTCGACCGGATCATGGCCGGCGCGATCCCGAAACCGGGCCGCCTGTCGCTGACCCCGATGCTGGCCCATTCGGGCAAGATCATCGGCGATTTTACCGTTTCCTGCCTGTCGGAGACGGAATTCCAGCTCACCGCCTCCTATGGTGCGCAGGGCTGGCATTCCCGCTGGTTCGACATGAACATGATGGACGGCGTCCGGGTGGAGAACATCTCCGACGCCCGCTCCGGCTTCCAGATCGCGGGGCCGAAGGCGCGCGAGCTTCTCTCCCGCGTGACGCGCTCCGACGTCTCCTCCGAGGCGTTCAGGTTCATGGACGTCAAGCGCATGACCGTCGGCATGGCCAATTGCATCGTCCAGCGCGTCAGCTACACCGGCGATCTGGGCTTTGAAATCTTCACCGATCACATGTCGGTCCGCCACCTCTGGGACGTGCTGACGGCGGCGGGCAAGGATCTGGGCATCCGCCCCTTCGGCATGCGCGCCATGATGTCCCTGCGCCTCGACAAATGGTTCGGCTCCTGGGGCCGCGAATTCAGCCCCGACTACACCCCCGCCGAAACCGGCCTCGACCGTTTCATCCGCTGGAACAAGGAGGCCGACTGGATCGGCAAGGCCGCCGCCACGGCGGAAAAGGCGGCTGGTCCCAAGCGGCGGCTGGTCAATTTCATCGTCGATGCCGCCGATGCCGATGTTGTCGCCTGGGAGCCGATCTGGCTGGAGGGCAGCGTGGTGGGCTTCTGCACCAGCGGCGGCTTCAGCCACTGGACGGGCAAGTCGGTCGCCATGGGCTTCCTGCCGGCCGAGGCAGTCAAGGACGGGCTGGCCTGCGAGATCGAGATCCTCGGCGACCGCCGCCGCGCCACGGTCCATCTCGCCCCCCTCTGGGATGGCGACGGCGCCCGGATGCGCGGCTGATCCGCCTGAGGCCAAGGGTCCGGTCCCCGGCCAGCCTGGCGTCGCGCCCTGCATCTCCCCCGGGAGGGCCCTGCCCTCCCGGACCCACCCGGAGTATTTTTCCAAGATGAAGGGGCAGGTCTTCATCTTGGCCCAAATACTCAAGACGCCCGAGCCGGACGCGCGGCACGCGCGCAGGCGAGAGGAAAGGCTTGCGGCGGCACGCCGCGCCGCCTGATCCCCGCTTGACGCCCGCGCCACGGCTTGGGAACGTCGCGCCATGGACGCCCATATCCTTCTCCTCGCCGCAGGTGCCGCCGCGCGGATGCGCGGCCGCGACAAGCTGCTGGAACAGGTGGCGGGCGAGGCGCTGCTGGCCCGCATCGCCCGCGCCGCCCTCGCCACCGGCCTGCCCGTCACCGTCGCCCTGCCCCCGGACCGCCCCGCCCGCCGCGCCGCCCTGGCGGGGCTGGACCTCCGCCACGTCACCGTGCCGGACCCGGGCAAGGGCATGGCCGAAAGCCTGAAGACCGGCCTCGCCGCCCTGCCCCCCGGCGCGGGCGTCATGCTCCTTCTCGCCGATCTGCCCGATCTCACCGCCGCCGACCTGATCACCCTGCGCGACCAGTGGCGGGCCGAACCCGAGGCCATACTGCGGGGCGCCGCCGAAGACGGCACCCCCGGCCATCCCGTCTGCTTCCCCCCCGACCTGCGCGACGATCTGATGACGCTTCAGGGCGACGAAGGCGCGCGCAGCGTGCTGATCCGCCACCGCGCCCGGCTGCGGCTTGTGCCCTTGCCCGGCCGCCATGCCACCACCGATCTCGACACGCCCGAAGACTGGGCCGCCTGGCGCGCCGCGCAGACCGCGCTCCGCCCCCAAGGCTGACCGGCAAGGCCGCAGGCAGCAGGCGCCGCCCCCGGGTACTTCTGGGCATCTCCGGGTCATGACATTTCCGTGATCGCCTATCGCCTTGCGATTGCAAGCCGTTCTCAGGGTTTCGAAAGAGTTATCATTCCGGAGCCCCGAAGCATGACCTTCCTGTCCCGACTTTCTCTCAGAACTCGACTGCTGGCCCTTCTCTTCACCGCCATGATCCTCGTCACGGCGGCGCTGCTGGCGGTCGTCCTCTCCCAGAAGGAAAGGGAATTGCGCGACTTCGCCAATGAAAGGGTCAATTCGGCGATCTGGGCGCTGTCGCACAATCTGCCGGTCCAGGCGGAGGGCTTCACCCTCGGCACCCCGATCGAGGGGCGCGTCAACAGCCTCATCGTCGATGACAGCAAGGTCGCCATCTCGGAATCCGTGACCGACACCATCTATGCAGGCATGGGCGTGCATGTGACCTATTTCCGCCTCGACCCGGCCAAGCAGGAATTCGTCCGCGTGATGACCAGCGTCACCGCCAAGGATGGCACCCGCGCCGTCGGCTCGCCGCTCGATCCGACCGGCCCCGCCACCGCCGCGCTGTTGCGTGACGAAATCTATATCGGCGACGGCTTGATCCTCGGCGAGGTGCACCTGACCCGTTATGAACCCGTCTATAACGCGGCGGGAGAAATCGTGGGGTCTGTCGGCGTCGGCAAGTCCATCGCCGAACTGAACACGTCGCTGCGCGAAACCACGATCCAGCTTACCCTCGTCATGCTGGCGCTCAACCTCGTGGCCTCCATCGCCTGCTTCTTCCTGATCAACCGGACGATGCGCCCGGTGCGGACGCTGGCCAACAGCGTGAACCGCCTGAAGGAGCGTGACTATGACGCCGAAATCCGCCCCGTCGCCACGAAGGATGAGGTGGGCGAACTGACCACCGCCTGCATCAAGCTGCGCGACGACCTGCGCGAAGGCGCGCGCCTGGCCCGGATCGCCGATGCCCAGGCCGCCGAACGCGAACAGCGCCGGGCCGAGATGGATCGCCTGATGGCCCAGCTCAGCAAGGGCGCCACCGAACAGGCCGCCGCCGCCGAAAAGGCCAGCGCCTCGATGGAAGAGATGCGCGCCAATATCCGCCAATCCGCCGACAACGCGGCCCAGACCGAATCCATCGCGCTCCAGGCCGCCAATGATGCGGCGGAAACCGGGGCGGTGGTGACCGATGCCGTCAAGGCAGTGACGATGATCACCGAAAAGATCACCATCATCCGCGAAATCGCCCGCCAGACCGACCTCCTCGCCCTCAATGCGGCGGTCGAGGCGGCGCGGGCGGGCCAGCACGGCCAGGGCTTTGCCGTCGTCGCCTCCGAGGTGCGCAAGCTTGCCGAACGCAGCCAGCAGGCCGCCGCCGAGATCAGCCAGCTTTCCGGCACCACCCTTCAGGTCAGCCGCAAGGCGGGCGAGAAACTGGCCGCACTGGTGCCGGCGATCCAGCAGACCGCGAACCTCGTGCAGGGCATCAGCGCCGCCTCCAGCGAGCAGAGCATCGGCATCGAACAGATCAACGAGGCGATCCGCGATCTCGACGCGGTGATCCAGCAGAACGCCTCTGCTGCCGCGCAGGTCGATCTGGTCTCGCAGGAAGAGCTGCCGGAAGAGCGCCAGTTCCTCCGCGCCGCCTGATCGCAGCGCAGGAAACCCCACATCACAAGGGCACGCCCGGCAGGGCGTGCCTTTCCCATGACCGCCCGTTGCAGGCTGCCGCTGGAATTTCGATCCATCCGGGGAAGTTGAAGGTGGTGCCCAAGGTCGGACTCGAACCGACATGCCTTGCGGCGACGGATTTTGAATCCGCTGCGTCTACCATTCCGCCACTCGGGCCACCTGATGCGCGGTCTAGCCGCTCGCACCGCCTGCGTCAACGCCGTGCGGGCGCTACAGGCGTGCGGCGCGGAAGGTGTCGCAGCTCTGGATCAGGCCGGAGGCCTGCCCGGTGACGAACCAGCGCATCCGCTGTTCGCTCGTGCCATGGGTAAAGCTGTCGGGCATCGGTCGCCGCCCGGCCTCGCGCGCCAGCGTGTCGTCGCCAATCCGCGCGGCGGCATTCATCGCCTCTTCCACATCGCCCCGTTCGATCGACCCGAACCGCGCCGCCGCCTCATGCGCCCAGACACCGGCCAGACAATCGGCCATCAGTTCCACCCGCACCGAAATCTCGTTCGCCTGCACCTCGCTCACCTGCTGGCGCAGCCGTGTGGTCTGTTCCAGGATGCCCAGTTCGTTCTGCACATGATGGCCCACCTCATGCGCCACCACATAGGCCGCGGCGAAATCGCCGCCCGCGCCCATCCGCTCTTCCAGCAGGGTGAAAAAGGCGGTGTCGAGATAGACCTTGCGGTCCAGCGGGCAGTAGAAGGGTCCCGTCGCCTCCGAAGCCCCGCCGCAGGCCGAGCCGGTATGGCCCTTGAACAGAACCAGCGTCACCGGGCGGTAATCCTGCCCGATCTGCTCTTCGAACAGCGCCGCCCAGACCTCTTCGGTATCGGCAAGGGTGACCGAGACGAAATCGCCCATCGCCACATCCTCGGCCGTCAGGGCCTCGCCGCCGATCGCGGCCGGGTCCTGCGCCTGTTGCAGCAGCGGCGTAACATCCACGCCGAGGAACCAGCCCAGCAGCAGGAGGACGATCACCCCCGCCCCGCCGATGCCCACGCCGCGCCCGCCCCCGGCCCCGCCCAGACGGCGGCGGTCCTCGACATTCTCGCTGCCCCTGCGCCCGCGCCACTGCATCCGTCTTCTCCCGCACCGCCCTCCGCAATGTTAACCATGCCTTGGCCGCTGCGGCAAAGCCGCATTTCCACCCGCCCTGCCACGGGCTTGCCTTTCGGCGCGCGCTCCTGTTCAACAGGGCCATGATCACCGATACCCGCGCCTTCACCGTCCTTCTTGCCGCCGGGGGCTCTGCCGCCGTGCTGGCTGCGGCCTTCGGCTTCCAGTATCTGGCCGGGCTCGCGCCCTGCCAGCTCTGCCTCTGGCAGCGCTGGCCCCATGCCGCCGCCATCCTCATCGGCCTGCTGGCCCTGCTCCTGCCGCGCGGGATCGCCGGTCGCGCCCTGCCCCTGCTGGGCGCGCTGGCCGCGCTGACGGCGGCGGGGATCGGCGCCTTTCATGTCGGCGTCGAACAGGGCTGGTGGCAGGGCCTGGCCTCGTGCAGCGCCGGCTCCATCGCGGGCATCTCCACCGCCGATCTGCTCAACCCCGATGTGGATGTGGGCGCGGTCGTCCGCTGCGACGAAATCGCCTGGTCCATGTTCGGCCTGTCCATGGCGGGCTGGAACGTCGTCCTGTCGGTCTTCCTCGCGCTGCTCTGGCTCGCCGCCTTCCGCCGCACGGCCTGACCGGGCCGCAGACCCGGCCAGACTGCCGCCTCAGGGTGCCGGGGCTGCAAGGATGGCCGCATCCGGGCGCAGGATCATCACCCGCCGCGCCGGAAAGTTCCACAGCGTCGGATAGGCCGCGAAGAAGGCCGCGCCGAGGCGCAGCTCGTCAGGCCGGCCGCGATTGCGCCGATCCTCTTCCCCCCCGGCCTCGATCAGGGCCACGGGCTGGGGCAGCATCAGCGCCCCGCCCAGCGTCAGCCCCGACAATTCCCAAAGCCCCGTCGCCCCTTCGGCCAGCAGCCCCGCCGCCATCAGCCGCCCGCGCGTCGCCGCCGTCAGATAGGCGGTGCCGCTGTCGCCGGAATCAAGGCTGATCTGGATCGGAAGCTCGCCGATCCGCCCCACGGCCAGAGGCAGTTCCTCGGGGAAAAGCAGGAAGTCCAGCGTCGCGACCACCTCGGTCGGGTCAGGCGGCGGCAGCGCCATCCCCCCATCCTCTGCCACAGCGATCACGGTCAGCAGAGACCGCCCGTAATCCAGCAGCAGGCCATGACCCTCCACCGCAGGCAACCCGACAAAACCCATGAACTCCGCCCCGAAGGCCCCTTCGGCAAAGCTGAAATCGCCGCTCTGCACCTTGGCGGGCAGGGGCAGCGCCTGCCCCGCCACGGCAAGCTCGGGCGCGTCATGCAGATGCACCACGATCTCCTGCCCCGAGGCGGCGAAGCCCCGCGCCACCTCCTGCCCCGGCGCCAGATCAGCCGCGCCCCGGTTCAGGAACACGGGCGACGGCGTGCCAAGGTCGAACATCATCACCCCGTCCTGCCCCGCCACGGTCACGGGCAGCATCGGCTTGCCCTCCCTCACCGTGAAGGGCAGGCTGCGCCACGCCTCACCCGTGTCCAGCATCTGCGCCACCGCAGGCCCGGACCCCAGCAGCAGCATCGCCGCCCACAGATATCTCACGCCCCGCCCCCCAACAGCCGCGCATGTTCCTGGATGGCGAAGCGGTCCGTCATCCCCGCCACGTAATCCGCCACGATCCGCGCCAGCGTCACCTCATCCCGCGCCGCCTCGATATCCTTGCGCCATTCCGTCGGCAGAAGGTCCGGCTGGGCCAGGAACAGCGGGAAAAGCTCGTTCACGATCCGCGTCACCTTTGCCCGCTCGGCCATGACCGAGGGCGCGCGATACATGCGGTGGAACAGGAAGGACCGGATCGCCTTCAACTCCTGATACAGCGGTTTGGAAAACCGGATCACCGTCGTCCCCAGATGGCGGATATCCTCCACCGATTTCGGCTGCGCCGCCGCCAGCCGGTTCTGCGCCACGGCGATCACATCCTCCACCATCCGCCCGAACACGCGCCGCAGCGCCTCATGCCGCCGCCGCATCTTCTCCAGCCCCGGATAAAGCCTGTCCACCTCCTCGAAGGCCGGCCCGGTGACGGGCAATTCCATCAGGTCATCTTCGGTGAACAGCCCCGACCGCAGACCGTCATGCAGATCGTGATGGGAATAGGCCACATCATCCGCAATCGCCGCCACCTGCGCCTCGGCGCTGGCATGGGTGTGCAGTTCCAGATCCCAGGCCGCATTCACCTCGGCCAGCGCATAGGGCAGCGGCCCCTCATGCTTCTTGTCGGCATTGGGGCCTGTGACCGGCCCGTTATGCTTGGCGATGCCTTCCAGCGATTCCCATGTCAGGTTCAGCCCGTCGAAATCGGCATAATGCCGCTCCAGCCGCGTCACGATCCGCAAGGCCTGCGCGTTATGGTCGAACCCGCCATAGGGCTCCATCAGCAGACCCAGCGCATCCTCCCCGGTATGGCCGAATGGCGTATGGCCCAGGTCATGCGCCAAGGCTATGGCCTCGGCCAGATCGGTGTTCAGGCCCAAGACGCCCGAAATCGTGCGCGCCACCTGCGCCACCTCGATCGAATGAGTCAGGCGGGTGCGGTAGTAATCGCCCTCATGTTCCACAAAGACCTGCGTCTTGTGCTTCAACCGCCGGAAGGCGCTGGAATGGATGATCCGGTCCCGGTCACGCTGAAAGGGCGACCGGAAGGACGACATCCGTTCCGGGTGCAGCCGCCCGCGCGACGCGCCGGGCTGGCAGGCATAGGGGGCGAGCATCACTATCTGCCTGTTCTTGTTCCGCCTTTGGCCGTAGCCTATATTGCAACCAGCCCTTCAGGACCACGGATTTCATCATGGACCTCGCCCTGCCCCCGAAAGTCACCGACCGCGCCTATGCACGGCTGCGCGAAATCTGCGAGGCGACGGGCGAGGAAAAGGCCCTCCGCGTCGCCGTCGAAGGTGGCGGCTGCTCGGGCTTCCAATATGACATCAAGCTGGACGATCCGGTTGCCGATGACCTGATCCTTGAAAAGGACGGGGCGCGGGTGCTGGTCGATGCGGTATCGCTGCCCTTCCTGCAAAACGCCGTGATCGACTATACCGAAGAACTGATCGGCGCGCGTTTCGTCATCCAGAACCCGAACGCCACTTCTTCATGCGGTTGCGGCACTTCCTTCTCGATCTGATCCGCATATCTGCATTTTTCTCTCGCCCTCGGGACGCAACGCCCTACCCTTTCGCGCAGCGATGGTGGAGAGATTTCAATGACCTGCGTCCTGATGCTCGGCTCCGGCCCGACCGTGACCGAGGCCGCCCACTGGCCTCGCGCCCCTTTCGACCATGTGGTTGCCATCAACAACGCCCATGCCGTGCGCCCCGACTGGACGCATCACATCTACCCCTGGGATTTCCCCGCCGAACGGCGCGGGATCGCCGGTGACGGCCAGCGCATCGTCACGCAGGAGGATTTCGTCCCCGCCCAGAACGCCTTTGGCGGCTTCGTCTATGCGGGCGGCACCATGGCCTTCACCACCGCCTATTGGGCGCTGCACGCGCTGAAACCGCGCGTCATCGCGGCCTTCGGCTGCGACATGCATTACCCCAAGGGCCAGACGCATTTCTACGGCGCGGGCACCGCCGATCCCCTGCGCGCCGACATCACGCTGCAAAGCCTGGAGGCGAAATCCGCCCGCCTGATGATCCTGGCCGCGATGGAAGGCTGCGCCATGGTCAACCTCTCCTTCGGCCCCTCGCGCCTGATCTTCCCCCGCGTGACGCGCGACCGCGCCGCCCATGCCCGCCCTCTGCCGTTCGACCTCCGCCTCGCCGATCAGGCGCTGCGGCGCGAAGATGATCTGGGCTATCGCGTCCCCTCGGGCCGCTACTGGGAAGAGGCTGACCGCTTCGATCCGGCCGAACTCCGCCGCCTCGACATGCTCTGGCTCGCCGCCGCCCGCGCAGGCCTCGCCGCCACGGCCTGATCCAAACGCCCCGACTTGTTTCCCCCACCCCCTCCGGCCTAGAACGGAGGGGACAGGGAGACGCCCATGAAACTCGCCACCTTCAACATCAACGGCATCAAGGCCCGGATCGAGGCCCTGCCCGCCTGGCTGCGCGAGTCCGCGCCGGATGTCGTCTGCCTGCAAGAGATCAAGTCAGTGGACGAGGCCTTCCCGCGCGAGGTCTTCGAAGACATGGGCTACCGCGTCGAAACCCATGGCCAGAAATCCTTCAACGGCGTGGCGATCCTGTCCCGCCTGCCGCTGGAAGATGTCACGCGCGGCCTGCCGGGGGATGAGACCGACGAACAGGCCCGCTGGATCGAGGCGACAGTGATCGGCGAAAAACGCGCCATCCGCGTCTGCGGCCTCTACCTGCCCAACGGCAACCCCGCGCCGGGGCCGAAATACGATTACAAGCTCGCCTGGATGGCGCGGATGGAGGCGCGGGTGAAGGCGCTGCTGGCGACCGAAGACCCCCTCGCCTTCTGCGGCGATTACAACGTGATCCCCGAACCGCAGGACGCGGCCAAGCCCGATGCCTGGCTCACCGATGCGCTCTTCCTGCCCGAAACCCGCGCCGCCTTCCGGCGCATCGTCAATCTCGGCCTGACCGATGCCTTCCGCGCCCGCGACCCCCGCCCCGGCCAATACTCCTTCTGGGATTATCAGGCCGGCGCATGGGAACGGAACAACGGCATCCGCATCGACCACCTGCTCCTGTCGCCGCAATGCGCCGATCTCTTGCGCGAGGCCGGCATCGACAAGGGCACGCGCGGCGGCGAGAAACCCTCCGACCATGTCCCCGTCTGGGTGGACCTCGACGCCTGAGCCGCGCCGGTCACATCTGCGTGATGCGGCCAGAACACATGGCAAAGATTACACATTGCCATCTGTCGATATCACTTGCCCGCCCTCGGGCCGCATCCGAATTTCCGCTGGGTTTCAGACTCTGCCAAGGATGTTGCCATGCGCCTCTTCGCCCCCCTCGCCCTCGCCGCCGCCCTCGCCTTCACGAGCGCCGCGCCGGCCCTGTCGCTCGACCGTCGGGTGACGATCGTCAACAACACGGGCTTCACCATCGTCCGCTTCTTCGGGTCCAACACCGGCTCCGGCAGTTGGGAGGAAGACATCCTCGGCGAGGATGTGCTGCCCTCGGGATCATCCGTCGTGATCAATTTCGATGACTCCACCGGCTATTGCATGTTCGACTTCCGCGCCGAATTCGAGGATGGCGACGTGCTGGAACGCGGCGGGGTGAATGTCTGCGAGATCGGCACCTTCACCTACGAGTGAGCCGCGCCACCCCCGTAACGGGGCTGCCCGTCCCATCCTCGGCGCAGCGCGGGATGCAGGCAGGCCAGCCCCGTTAACCTTAACCATCCCCGCCACCACCGCGCGCCGCGTGGCCACACCCGTCTGCACAGTTTGCGGCACAAGTTGCGGCACAGTCGATGCAGCCCTTCAGGCTGTCGCGTCAAAACCGTAAAGCCAGTCGAACCGCTTCAGCGCCAGGCCCGGCGCAACCATGCCGGACAGGCGCAAAAGCCCATGCCCGACGGCCCGTTTCGGCCCCGTCAGATGGTAATTCCGCGCATTTGCATTGGCCGCCTCCACGATCCGCGCACAGCGCGGTTTCCGCGCCGCCTCCCAGGCCGCCAGCGCCGCCGCATCCCCGTCATGCCCGGCAAGGGCCGCCGCCAGCGTCCAGGCATCCTCCAGCGCCATATTCGCCCCCTGCGCCAGGAAGGGCAGCGTCGGATGCGCCGCATCCCCCAGAATCGCCAAGGATCCCAAGGGCATGGCCCTGTGCCAGACCTTCGCCACCGGATGCCGGAACAGCCCCCAGAGCCAGACATCCTCCACCCGCTCCAGCCATCCCCTGACGCGCGGCGAAAAGCCCGCAAAGGCCAGACGCAGCTCCATCGGATCATCCCGCAGCGACCAGCCCTCCTCGACCCAGCGCCGCCGCTCCTCCACCGCCACGATATTGCGCCAGGCGCCCCCGCGCAGCGGATAGCTCACCAGATGCCGCCCCGGCCCCATATGAACCTCCGCCTCCGGCGGGTCTGCGGCATCCCCCGGAATCACCGCCCGCCAGGCCACCTGATGCGTGAAGAAGGGCGCCACCTTCCCCGTCAGCGCCAGCCGCGCCGCCGAATGCAACCCATCGGCCCCGATCATCAGATCGGCCTCCACCCGCGCGCCCTGCGCCATCAGGGCGACAGGCCTTTCCCCCGTCAGATCAACGGCTTGCACCTTCTGCAACAGCCGTATCTCCACCCCCGCCTCGCGCGCCCCTTCCAGCAGCAGCGCGATCAGATCGGCCCGATGGACGAAGTGCCAGCCCTGATCGGGGCGCAGCCGGGCCAGATCCATCCGCAGCACCGCCGCCCCGTCCAGCCCATGCGTCAACACCACGGCCGCAGCCCGCAGCGACACCGCCTCCAGCGCCGCGCCAAGGCCAAGCGCCCGCAGCACCGCCGCCCCGTTGGGCGACACCTGCAACCCCGCCCCCACCTCGCGGATCGCATCGGCCTGTTCCAGCACCGTCACCGCCGCGCCGCGCATCGCCAGGGCCCGCGCCACCGCCAGACCCGCCACCCCCGCGCCCAGCACAGTGACCCGCCGCCCGATCAGGCTCATCCCAACCCCCTGAAAAGCCGAAGAAAACGAAAAACGCCGGGCACAAGGCCCGGCGTCACTGTCCCTCTTGCAGGCCCCTGAAACAAGGCCCCATCCCCGCCTTCGGGCCGCGATCAGTCGTCGCGGTGCACCTTCTCGCGCCGCTCGTGCTTTTCCTGCGCTTCCAGCGTCATGGTGGCAATCGGGCGCGCATCCAGCCGTTTCAGGCTGATCGGCTCGCCCGTCATCTCGCAATAGCCGTATTCGCCATTCTCGATCCGCCGCAGCGCGGCGTCGATCTTCGCCACCAGCTTGCGCTGCCGGTCCCGCGTCCGCAGTTCCAGCGCGCGATCCGTCTCCTCGCTGGCGCGGTCGGCCAGATCCGGCACGTTGCGGGCGCTGTCCTGAAGATTGTCGATCGTCTCGGCGGATTGTTCCAGCAGCTCCGCCTTCCAGTTGATCAGCTTGCGCCGGAAATATTCCAGCTGGCGATCATTCATGAAGGGCTCGTCCTCGGCGGGACGATAGTCGTCGGGAAGGAACACCTCAGGCTTCATCACACGTCTCTCCGTCTGGTCGGATCGCGCCGACAGGGGGTCTGCTTGCATGGGCGCTCTCCTGTTGGCGGTGCATCTAGACCATCAAGGGCCACTTGTCACTAGCAGTTGCGACGGAAACCTGTCGCCGCTAGGGTCCATCCCGGCCCCCAGGATATCCTTGCGAAACAACATGAAGTTCTCTTCAACCTCCGGTTACGTCGCCACCGAAGACCTGACCGTCGCGGTCAATGCCGCCGTCACGCTGGAACGCCCCCTTCTGGTGAAGGGCGAACCCGGCACCGGCAAGACCGAACTCGCCCGGCAGGTGGCGCAGGCGCTGGATATGCCGCTGATCGAATGGCATGTGAAAAGCACCACGAAGGCGCAGCAGGGCCTTTACGAATACGATGCCGTCAGCCGCCTGCGCGACAGCCAGCTTGGCGATGAACGCGTCCATGACGTGACGAACTACATCCGCAAGGGCAAGCTCTGGCAGGCTTTTTCTGCACCCGCGAAGGTCGTGTTGCTGATCGACGAGATCGACAAGGCCGATATCGAGTTTCCCAATGACCTCCTCCAGGAACTCGACCGGATGGAGTTCCACGTTTACGAAACCGGCGAAACCATCCGCGCCGCCCATCGCCCCGTGGTCATCATCACCTCGAACAACGAGAAGGAACTGCCCGACGCCTTCCTGCGCCGCTGCTTCTTCCACTACATCCGCTTTCCCGACCTCGACACGATGCGCGCCATCGTCGAAGTCCACTTCCCCGGCATCAAGCCCGCGCTTCTGACCGCCGCCTTAACGCAGTTTTACGAATTGCGTGACATACCGGGTCTGAAGAAGAAACCCTCGACCTCCGAGGTGCTGGATTGGCTCCGCCTCCTGCTGGCCGAGGATCTGTCGCCCGAAGACCTGCGCCGCGACGGCGGGCCGACCCTGCCGCGACTTCATGGCGCGCTGCTGAAGAACGAACAGGACGTTCATCTTTTCGAAAGGCTTGCCTTCATTGCCCGCAGCGGGCGCTAGCGAATCGGGCCGTTTCGCCATCGCGCCGCCACGATTCTGCCGCATTGCCTTAACTCCTGCGGCCAAGTGCCGGATTTTTTTGTAACATTCCGTGATCTTCCGCCACAATTCCGCCACAGATGAAGTGGGTTAACTCCTGTGGCACCACGATCCGTAGTTCCGACCTTCGTCTCGGACTTTTCCCGGAATTGACACCGGCACGTCCCGATACCGACACTGGCTAACATGCTATTGGGGGCATCCGTTCCCGTGTTCGTAGGTGATCGTGTTGACAGTGCTCCAATGGCCTGACCTGCCGCCCGTCCCGCGCTGCGCGGGCCGCAAGGCTGTCGCGCCGGGCGCAGGTCATGGTCGAAACGGGAATGGTTTCGGGAATGCGGTGCGGGGGCGCCGCCTTTCCCGGTGTGACGGTGCGGGGGCCGCTTCCTCCGTCCCGAATGTCGGTGGGGCCGCGAGGCCCTTGGGTTCACTTTTCATGCAGAGCTGCCACTCATGCGCATTCTTCCGGCCCTCGCGGCCCTGACCCTCGTCCTTTCCGGCTGTGTCCAGTCCACCCCCGACGCCCCGGTCACCATGAACACCGCCGCCCCCGTGATGCGGGGCGCAGCGCTGGCACCGATGCAAAGCTTCAAGAACCATGCCACCCAGCCGGTGGCACGCGGAAATGCCGACATTGCCCGCGATTTCCTCGATCTCGGCTTCCGGCTGGAAAGCGGCCGCAGCCTGCCCGTCCTGACCCGCTTCGAAGGACCGATCACCGTCGCGCTGGCAGGCCAGGTGCCGCCCTCGGCCCATGCCGACCTGTCCCGCGTCATGGCACGCATCCGCGCCGAGGCTGGCATCGACATCCGCCCGGCCCCCGGCGGCATGGCGGCCAGCATCACCATCGACTTCCAGCCCCGCGCGGCAATGCGCCGCGCCGTCCCGTCGGCGGCCTGCTTCGTCGTGCCGCGCGTCGGCTCCTTCGCCGAATACCGTGCCGCGCGGGCAAGCGGGGCCACCGATTGGGCCAGCCTCACCCGGCGCGACCGCGCCGCGATCATCGTGCCCTCTGACACCTCGCCGCAAGAGGTGCGCGACTGCCTGCACGAGGAACTGGCCCAGGCCATCGGCCCGCTGAACGACCTCTATCGCCTGCCCGATTCCGTCTTCAACGACGACAATTTCCACACCGTCCTGACCGCCTTCGACATGCTGGTCCTGCGCATCCATTACGACCCCGCGCTCGCCTCCGGCATGACCGAGGCCGAGGTGGCCGCCCGCCTGCCCGAGATCCTCGCCCGGCTGAACCCCGCCGGCGAAGGCCGCGGCGGGCGCGGCACCGCGACCATCGCCCCCCGCGCCTGGGTCGAGGCAGTGGACACCGCCCTTTCCCCCCGCGTCTCGGATGCCGCGCGCCGCCGCGCCGCCGACCGGATGCTCTCCATCGCCCGCGCGCAGGGCTGGCAGGACAACCGCCTCGCCTTCTCCTGGTTCGCGCTCGGCCGCGCGCAGGTGGGCAAGGACATGGGCGCCGCCACCCGCGCCTTCCGCGCCGCGCAGGACATCTGGCAGCGCCTGCCGGGCGGCGAGGTGCGCGTCGCCCATATCGACATGCAGCTTGCCGCCTTCGCCCTTGCCGATGGCCGCTTTGCCGAGGCGCTGGCCCTGACCGACCGCGCCATTCCCGTGGTGCGCCGGGCCGAGAATGCGGCCCTTCTCGCCACCCTGCTGATGATCCGCTCCGAGGCCAATACCGCCCTTGGCCGCCCCGCCGAGGCCGAGGCCGCCCGTCTCGACAGTCTGGGCTGGGCGCGCTATGGCTTCGGCACAGAGGCCGAGGTGCGGGCCAGGCTGACCGACATTTCCGGTCTGGCGGCCAGCGGGCGCGACGGCTGAGGGGCAGGATCACCGCCCCTCCGGAAGGCAAGGGGCAAGGCATGATCATCATCGCAGGGTTCGTTCTCGGGGCCGTCTATGGCGTCCGCAAGGCCCGCAAGGCCGGGGGCAAGCGGCTTGACCTGCTGCAATACGGGGCGGGCTTCGGCATTGCCTTCTCGCTTCTGGGCCTCTTCGCGACCCTCCTCCTCGACCGCCTCGTCCTCTGAGGCCGCGCCGATGTTCCTGCCCTTCTTCCAGACGCTCCGGAAGGAAGGCATCCCCGTGTCCCTGCGCGAATACCTGGCCTTCCTCGAAGGGATGGCCGCCGGCCTTGTCACCTATGACCTCGAAGGCTTCTACCACCTCGCCCGCGTGGCGATGGTGAAGGACGAACGCCATCTCGACCGCTTCGACCGCGCCTTCGCCGCCGCCTTCAACGGGCTGGAGCAGATCACCCCGGATCAGTTGATGGAGGCGGTGGACCTGCCCCCCGACTGGCTGGAAAAGCTGGCCGAGCGGCATCTGACCGCCGAGGAACGCGCCCAGATCGAAGCCATGGGCGGGTTCGAAAAGCTGATGGAAACCCTCCGCCAGCGGCTGGAGGAACAGAAGGCCCGCCATCAGGGCGGATCGAAATGGATCGGCACCGCCGGAACCTCGCCCTTCGGCGCCTATGGCTACAACCCCGAAGGCGTGCGCATCGGGCAAGCCGAAAGCCGCCACAAACGCGCGGTCAAGGTCTGGGACCGGCGCGATTTCCGCAACCTCGACGACCGGGTCGAACTCGGCACCCGCAATATCAAGGTCGCGCTGCGCCGCCTGCGCCGCTGGGCCCGCGACGGGGCGGAACAGGAACTGGACCTCGACGCCACGATCCGCGCCACCGCCGATCACGGCTGGCTCGACGTGCAGACCCGGCCGGAACGCCGCAATGCCGTGAAATTGATCCTTTTTCTCGACGTGGGCGGGTCGATGGACCCCTACATCCGGGTTATGGAGGAACTCTTCTCCGCCGCCCGATCCGAATTCAAGCATCTCGCCCCCTTCTACTTCCACAACTGTCTTTACGAAGGCGTCTGGCGCGACAACCGCCGCCGCTGGGACGACCAGACCCCGACGATGGATTTGCTCAACACCTATGGCCCCGACTGGCACTGCATCTTCGTAGGCGATGCCTCCATGTCGCCCTACGAGATCACCCATCCCGGCGGCGCCAATGAACATTGGAACCGCGAGGCGGGCCGCGTCTGGCTGGAACGCGCCGTCACCCGCTGGCCGCGCCATCTCTGGATCAATCCCCTGCCCGAGGCGCAGTGGCCTTACACCCAATCCATCCGCCTGATCCGCGATATCTTCAACGCGCGCATGGTGCCCATGACGCTGGACGGCATCGCCCGCGGGTTGAAGGAGTTGCGATGATCCGGCGCATCTGGCAGCGCAACCCGATCCTGACGCTGGCCTTCCTGCTGGCGCTGGCGGCCTGCTTCTTCTTCACGGGGCGGGCCATGAACATGGCGCTCATCCTTGCGAACCGCGCCGACAAGCCGGTGGCAGGCTGGATGACGCCGCGCTACATCGCCCGCTCCTACGGGCTGGAACGCGAAGACCTGGCCGCCGTGCTTGCCACTGCCGACCGCGACGATGCGCGCCAGCCGCTCTATTCCCTCGCACAGGAACAGGGCCTTCCCGTCGCCGACCTGATCGCCGAGGTGCAGGCGCTGGTGGATGCGCAGGAGGGTGTGGAATGACCGAAACCCTGCTCGCCCTCGTCCCGACCTGGGGGGCGCTGCTGATCGCGCTGACGAATTTCCTCGCCTGCCTCGCCCTGCCCATCCCGGCCTCGCTGGTCATGCTGGCGGCAGGGGCCTTCGCGGCCGCGGGCGACCTGTCGGCGCTGCCGCTCTGGCTCGGGGCGATGGCCGGGGCCGCCCTCGGCGACCAGTCGGGCTATTGGCTGGGCCGCACCTTCGGCCCGCGCCTGATCGAAAGGCTGCAACGCCGCCGTCGCACCGCCGCTTTGGTGGACCGCGCCGTGACCTGGCTGGAACAGCGCCGATTGCCCGCGATCTTCCTGTCGCGCTGGCTCGTCTCGGCGCTTTGCCCCTATGTCAACTTCTCGGCGGGGGCGGCGCGCATCAACTGGGCGGGCTTCACCCTGCCCGCCATGGCCGGAACCTGCGTCTGGGTCTCGCTCTATATCGGGCTGGGCTACACCTTTTCCTCCGACATCCAGGAACTCGGCGCGGTGCTGGGCAATCTCGCGGCGGCCATCGCCTCGGCTGTCGTGGCGATGATCCTCGGCCGCATCCTCTGGCGCAACGCGCAAGAGCGTGATTGACCGCCCCTTCCCATCCGGCGCGGCCCTCCCATATGCTTGGGCATGGCCGCGCTGATCATCCCCACCCTCATCGCCATCGGCTATGCGCTGATGATGTACCGCTTTTCCGTCTGGCGGACGCACAAGATGCTGGATCAGCAGTCCCGCCCGCTGACCGATCCCTCCATCACCCGCCTCGCCGACCGGATGGCCGCAGCCCTCGACCTGCCGTCGATCCCCGTCCATGTCTTCGAGGTGGAACCTGTCAACGGCCTCGCCGCCCCCGACGGGCGCATCTTCCTGACGCGCGGCTTCCTCAACCGCAAGGTCCGGGGCGAGGTGACGGCCGAAGAACTCGCCGCCGTCATCGCGCATGAGATGGGGCATGTGGCCCTTGGCCATACCCGCCGCCGGATGATCGACTTCACCGGTCAGAACGCCGTCTTCGTCGTCCTGTCGGCGGTCCTGAACCGCTTCCTGCCCTTCATCGGCTTCTGGATCGCCAACCTCATTTCCGCCGCCCTCGCCGCCCGCCTGTCGCAGCGCGACGAATACGAGGCGGATGCCTATGCCACGGCTTTGCTTCTGAAATCGGGCATCGGCACCGGGCCGCAGAAATCGCTCTTCCGCAAGCTTGATGCGATGACCAAGGCGAACCGGGGCGACATGCCCGCCTGGCTGCTCTCCCACCCCTCCAGCGCCGACCGCATCGCGCAGATCGAGGCGAACGAACGCCGCTGGCTTCAACCCGCCCGACTGCCCTCCTGAGTCACGGCCTTCGCCAGCCGCGGCAGGCTCGCCCGCTTCAACAGCGCCTTCAGCGACACGGGCCCCCCCGCCATCTCCTCGGCCCGCGCATGGACATGCGCGATCACCGCGCCTGCCTTTGCCGGGTCGCCCGACCAAAGCTCCCACAGAAACCCGTCCGGGTCGCGCCGATCCACCCCTTCGCCTGCCAGCACATGGCGGGGAAAATCCTGCGCGTTGAAGGTGACAATCGCATCCGCCCCGCTGGCAATCGCCACGGCCAGCACATGGGCATCATTCGGATCGGGCAGCACCAGCCGCCCCTCGATCCCCGGCGCGGCCCCCACCATGGCACGGGGAAAGACCTCGCGCATCACCACCGCAACGCCCCGCGCCTGCACCTCGGCCGCCGGCCCCAGCTTCACCACCGCCCGCGCCCATTCCTCAAGAATGCGCTCCGACCATTTCGGCTCATAAAGCCCCGCCTCGGCACAACCCAATAACAGGTCCCGCAGCACCGGCGGGTAAAGGACGCAGGCATCCAGAACCGCGCGCATCAATCCAGACGGAAGAAGAGCGACTTCAGGTAACCGCTTTCCGCCAGTTGCGGCAGCATCGGATGGTCCGCCCCGGCAAAGCCCGTATGCAGAAGCTGCCCGCGCCGCCCCCCGCGCCCGATCCCCCGTGCACTGGCATTGCGGAAAGCCGCAAGATCCGCCGCATGGGAACAGGAACAGAGGACGAGATACCCCCCCGGCGCAACCAGCGGCGCCGCCAGCCGCGCGATCCGCTCATAGGCGCGCAACCCCGCCTCCAGCGCAGGTTTCGCGGGCGCAAAGGCGGGCGGGTCGCAGATCACCAGATCGAACCGCGCCCCCTCGCCGCCCAGCGCCTCCAGCACGGCAAAGGCATCGCCCTGCCGCGTGGCGAAGCGATCCGCCACGCCCGAGGCCTTCGCCCCCGCCTCTGCCAGCGCCAGCGCCGGGGCCGAGGCATCCACCGCCAGCGCCGACACCGCCCCACCCGCCAGCGCGGCAAGGGCAAATCCCCCCACATGGGTAAAGACATCCAGAACCCGCGCCCCGCGCGCCAGCCGCGCCGCAAAGGCATGGTTGGGCCGCTGGTCATAGAAGAGGCCGGTCTTCTGCCCCCCCGTCACATCCGCCATGTAGACGGCCCCGTTCATCGGCACCGGCACCGGCCCCTCGACCCCGCCGCACAGGACCACCGTCTCTTCCGCCAGCCCCTCCAGAGCCCGCGCCCGGCCCGTGCCGTTCTTGACGACCGTCGCCACCCCCGTCACCGCCCGCAAGGCCGCGACCAGCGGCTCCAGCAGCCTCTCCGCCCAGGCCGCATTCGGCTGCACCACCGCCACATCGCCGAAACGGTCGATCACCACACCGGGCAGACCATCCGCCTCGGCATGGACCAGCCGGTAGAAAGGCGCATCGAACAGACGCTCCCGAAGGGCCAGCGCACGGGTCAGCCGCGCCGCGAACCAGGCCTCATCCACCACCGCCGCGGGATCGCGGTCGATCATCCGCGCCACGATCTTCGACTGCACATTGACCGTGACCAGACCCAGCGCCCGCCGCTCGCCATCCTCCAGCAAGGCCAGCGCGCCGGGCGGGATATTCCCCGTCCGGCGATCCATCACCACTTCGTCGGCATAGACCCAGGGGAAGCCGTGGCGGATCGCCCGCGCCTCGGCCTTGGGCTTCAGCCGCACCACGGGAAGGCCGCGCGCCGCGGCCCCATCTTCGGGAAATGAGGAAGGGGAGGACATCATGCCCTCCCCTTACCCCGTCCTGCTCGATTGTGAAAGTCTCAGCGCGTGACAAGCACCGGTTGCGCCGGGTTCTGCATCGCCCGCGCGACCAGCGCAGGGTCCGTCACCGTGCCGGAAAGTTCGCGCCGCAGCGTCTCGACCAGCTTCTCGGTCACCACCACCTTCTGGGTGCGCCCGGCCAGTTCCTCCTGGATCGCCGCCTGACCGCCCGCCGCACGGGCATCCGCCTCGATCCGGCGCGGCCCGTCGATCACGGCCCCGGTCCCGGCATCCAGCACCGTCAGGTCAAAGACCATGTTGTGGTTGCCGCCCACGGTATAGCGTGTCCGCTCGGTCACGCCATGGAACCGCACCAGCCGGATCGACACGATCGCCTCGCGCGGCCCCTGCATCGAGGCCGTGGCCCGCTGCGCCGCCGTTTCGAAGATCGCCGTGATCTGGGCATAGCGGTCCCCCACGGGATCGCCGCGCCAGACGATATCGGCCATCGGATAGTAGGAATTCGCCTCCGACACCTGCAAGTCGCGCGGCACGTTCACCCGCACCTCGCGCACGGTGTAGAGCGGTGCCAGCACCCGCGGCCCCGCACCTTCGGGAATGCTGCCAGTCCCGCGCGAGGCCAGCGTCAACGCATCATCAGAAACACCCCGGCTTGCCGGTTCGCTGCTCACGCAGGCCGAAAGCGCCAGCGCAAGACCAAGAGTCGCAAACTTCGTCCAGACGTTCATGTCCACACCTCCAGGGGCACCTGCCCCGATCACTGGGACAAGCGTATGGAAGGCAAATGTGGCCGAATTTCGATAACGGCAGAACATTTCATAGGTTTATGCTTGTCCCGGAAACAATCCGCCGCACCATCGACAAAACAGACACATTCGCTCCCATCGCTGCCCATCGCCCCAGCAGAACAAGGCGGAAATCCGCCGAAACCCCTGCCGTCACCCACAGCCTCCGGTTGCAAGCCCCGTGCCACTTGCAGAGGTTGTTAGCGCTAACAATATCTGTTACAACCCCGCCAGCCGCCGCCGAAGGAGTCGCCCCATGTCGCTGCATCCCGCCATCGCCCGCGTCACCGACCGCATCCGCGCCCGTTCGGCCGACAGCCGCGGCCGGTATCTGGAGCGCATGGCCAAGGCCGCCAAGGATGGCCCGGCGCGCAGCCACCTCGCCTGCGGCAACCAGGCCCATGCCTATGCCGCCATGGGTGCCGACAAGGACAGCCTCGCCGCAGGCCGCGCCCCGAATATCGGGATCGTCACCGCCTATAACGACATGCTCTCCGCCCATCAGCCGTTTGAAACCTATCCCGCCCTGATCCGCGCCGCCGCCCGCAAGGCCGGGGCCACGGCCCAGGTGGCGGGCGGCGTCCCCGCCATGTGCGACGGCGTCACCCAGGGGCAGCCGGGGATGGAACTGTCGCTCTTCTCGCGCGACGTGATCGCGCTGGCGGCGGGCGTGGCCATGTCGCACAACACCTTCGACGCGGCCCTCTACCTTGGCGTCTGCGACAAGATCGTTCCCGGCCTCATCATCGCCGCCTCCACCTTCAGCCATGTGCCCTCCATCTTCGTGCCCGCCGGTCCCATGACCTCGGGCCTGCCGAATGACGAAAAGGCCAAGGTCCGCAACGCCTATGCCTCGGGCCAGATCGGGCGCGACGAGTTGATGGCCGCCGAGATGGCCTCCTATCACGGCCCCGGCACCTGCACCTTCTACGGCACCGCGAACACCAACCAGATGCTGATGGAGTTCATGGGGCTCCACCTCCCCGGCGCCTCCTTCATCCATCCCGGCACCCCCCTGCGCGACGCGCTGACGACGGCGGCGGTGGAACGCGCGGCCCAGATTACCGCGCTCGGCAACGATTACCGCCCGGTGGGCGAAATCCTTGACGAACGCGCCTATGTGAACGGCCTTGTCGGCCTGATGGCCACGGGCGGCTCCACCAACCTCGTCCTGCACCTGCCCGCCATGGCCCGCGCCTCGGGCGTGATCCTGGACCTTCAGGATTTCGCCGACATTTCCGAAGCCGTGCCGCTGATGGCCAAGGTCTATCCCAACGGCCTCGCCGACGTGAACCATTTCCACGCCGCAGGCGGCCTCTCCTACATGATCGGCCAACTCCTTGACGCGGGTCTCCTCCACCCCGATGCCAAGACGGTGGCGGGCGACGGCCTCTCGCTCTACCGGCAGGAGCCGAAGCTGAAGGATGGCAAGCTCACCTGGGAAGACGGCGCCAACGCGACGCTCAACGACAAGATCCTCCGCCCCGCCGCCGATCCCTTCCAGCCGACCGGCGGCCTCAAGCAGCTTACCGGCAATCTCGGCCGCGGCGTCATCAAGGTCTCCGCCGTCGCCGCCGACCGCCATGTGATCGAAGCCCCCGCCCGCATCTTCCACGATCAGGACGATGTGAAGGCCGCCTTCAAGCGCGGCGAATTCACCTCCGATTGCGTGGTCGTCGTCCGCTTCCAGGGCCCGCAGGCGAACGGGATGCCCGAACTGCACTCGCTCACCCCCACCCTCTCCGTGCTTCAGGAACGCGGCCTGCGCGTGGCGCTGGTCACCGATGGCCGCATGTCGGGCGCCTCCGGCAAGGTCCCCGCCGCCATCCATGTCTCGCCCGAAGCCGCGACCGGCGGCCCGCTCGCGCGCCTTCGCGACGGCGACATCATCCGCCTCGACGCGACCGCAGGCACGCTCACCGTCCTCGCCCCCGATTTCGACAGCCGCGCCCCCGTCACCGCCGACCTCTCCGCCAATGAATTCGGCATCGGGCGCGAACTCTTCGCCGCCTTCCGGGCCCATGTCGGCCCCGCCGAAACCGGAGGCGCGGTCGTCGTCTGAAAAGACCCCGTCACTTTCTGTCTTCAAATATCCTGCGGGGGTCCGGGGGTGCAAAACCCCCGGCGCTCGCCACAAGTGCACCGCCGAAAGGAAAGCCCATGACCCCCGCCCAGCAATCCGCCGCCGCCCTGAAGGTCTGCCAGCTTGCCCCCGTCGTCCCTGTCCTCGTGATCGACGACCTCGCCCATGCCGCCCCGCTGGCCAAGGCCCTCGTCGCGGGCGGCCTGCCCGCGCTGGAGGTTACCCTGCGCACCCCGATCGCGCTGGAGGCGATCCGCGCCATGGCCGATGTCGAAGGCGGCACTGTCGGCGCGGGAACCCTCCTCACCCCCGCCGATGTCAAGGCCGCGAAGAAGGCCGGGGCCACCTTCGGCGTCTCGCCCGGTGCGACCGACAGCCTCATCAAGGCCTGCGAGGATGAGGGCCTCCCCCTCCTCCCCGGTGCCGTCACCGCGACCGAGATCATGGTCCTTCTGGAACGCGGCTACACCGTGCAGAAATTCTTCCCCGCCGAACAGTCGGGCGGTGCCGCCTTCCTCAAATCCATCGGCTCCCCCATCCCGCAGGTGAAATTCTGCCCCACCGGCGGCATCAGCCTGAAGAACGCCGCCGATTACCTGTCGCTGAAGAACATCCTCTGCGTCGGCGGCTCCTGGGTCGCCCCGAAAGAGGCGATGGCGCGGGGCGACTGGGCCGCCATCACCACGCTGGCCCGCGAAGCCGCCGCCCTTTCCGCCTGACACCCCCCGCAAGGCGCTTGCCCGACTCTGCGCCTCGGCGCATCCTGCGGGTCATTCGCTGCCCCACCGCCCGGCCGGACCGGACGGCAGGGCGGGCACGGCCAAGGGGGGACGTGGAATGACCGCACCAAGCATCCAGACCTGCCTCTGGTTCGACGACCAGGCGCAGGAGGCGGCCGAGACCTATGTCTCCCTCCTCCCGGGATCGAAGATCATCCACAGTTTCCCCCGGCGCGGCGGCGAAGGCGTCTTCCTTGTCCACCTCACCCTTCTGGGCCAGCGCTACACCTTCCTCAACGGCGGCCCGCAATACCGCCTGACCCCCGCCGCCTCGCTCGAGGTCCATCTCGACACCCAGGCCGAGGTCGATCTGCTCTGGCACGCCCTCCTCCAGGGCGGTCAGGCCCAGCGCTGCGGCTGGCTGGTCGATCGGTTCGGCGTGTCCTGGCAGATCATCCCGCGCAGCCTCTTGCGGCTGATGCAATCGGGCGACGACGCGCAGGCCGGCCGCGTGACCCAGGCCATGATGGCCATGGTCAAGCTGGACGGCGCCGCATTGGAAGCCGCCGCCCGCGGCTGACCCTCCGCCCCCCCTTTTCGGCCTGCCCCGCAGCGCCCCATCCTTCGGGCCGTGCCCGGCCACGCGGTTTCGCCGTTCGTTGCACGGAAACAATACTGCGCGAATTCTTAAGATTAACTAATCTTTAGGGTTGAAAGCGACGCCTCAAGGTTGAATCACTCACGAAAAAGTTGATCAGAGGCAGAGCATGAAACATCTTCTGATTGCCTTCCTGGCGAAGGCATTTCTTGTTGCGGCCACGCTCGACGTGAACGCGGCGACCTACACATACGTGGGCTCCTGGCAGGTCGATCAGGGCCCCTTCTGGTTAGAACAGCCCCTTGCCTATAGCGGGCAGGAAGCCGCCGCCCTGCTCTTCGGCGGCCTGCCGGGGAATTATGCCATCTCGACCCTCGGCCCCAACCCCGAAACCGTCAATCGCCTCGCCTGGTACAGCGTCTTCGCCGTGCGGGGCGGCTTTCAGCTTGCCGACAGCCTCGACCAGTCGCTCGACTTCGGCCTCTATTACGACGGCATAATCCAAGCCAACCCCTCCATGTCGAACCCTGCCTCGGCCTATGTCTGGGACGGGGCGCGGGGTCCGCAGTACACGAACTACGCCTTCCGGATGTCCGAAGTCCCCCTTCCCGCGACCGGCCTTCTCCTGCTCGGCGCGCTGGGCGGCCTCGGCCTTCTGCGCCGGCGCCGGGGCACGATCTGACGGCCAGACCCTACCGCCGGTCAGGCCTCGCCCATCCGGGCCGCGCGCCCGCCGCGCCGCTTCGGCGCCTCGGGCGTCAGCAAACCCTCTTCCAGCACCTTCGACATCGGATGGTCCGGCGCGCCCAGCGCATATTCCGCCATCACCGTGCGGATGGCCTCCTTCATCGGCGCATCCACCGGCAGGCTCAGCGCCCAATCCACAAGGATCGACCGGCACTCGCCCAGCGTGATCCCCTCGATCCGATAGCTTTCCCGCACCAGCCCCTTCGGATCCGCCTCATCCAGCCGCATCGCCCGTCTCCCCATCCCGCTCTCCAAGCCCGACGCAAGCCGCGATCACCGCCTCGGCCGCCGCCGCCACCGTCTCCAGCCGCTGTCCCAGCGCCTCGGCACTGCCCTCGCCCGTCTCGCGCAGCAGAAAGGCGCAGCCCCCTTCGCCAAGCTTGTCGGGCTCCAGCACGCCTTCGGTGATCAGGCGCGTCCCGGCCTGCAACCGCCACATCAGCCTATAGGCCTCCAGCAGGACCGAAACGTCGGAATCCGACAGTATTCCGCCCTTTCGCCCCGCCTCGATCTGACGTTCCACCCCGCGCAGCGGCGATCCGGTCAGAAGCGCCGCCATCTGCGCCAGCAGTTCGATATCCATCAACCGCCCCGGCCCGTTCTTCGCCTCCCACACACCCCGCGCCGGTTTCGCCGCCTGCAACCGCGCCCGCATCTCGGCCACATCCGCCCGGACCTTCGGCCCCTTGCCCTTCACCGGCAGCAGGCGGCGGCGGAACTCCTCCACCTCGGCCATCACCTCGCCCGCCCCGGCCAGAGGCCGCGCCCGCGTCAGCGCAAGATGCTCCCAGGTCCAGGCTTCCTCCTCCTGATAGCTGGTGAAGGACTGGACCGAGGTCGCCACCGGCCCCTGCCGCCCGCTCGGCCGCAGCCGCATATCCACCTCGTAAAGCCGCCCCTCCGCCATCGGCGCGGTCAGCGCGGTCACCAGCGCCTGCGTCAGCCGCGCGTAATAGGCCCGCGTCGCCAGGGGGCGCGGCCCCTCCGACATCTCCACCCCGCCCGCGTCATAGATCACGATCAGGTCAAGGTCCGACCCCGCATTCAGCCGCGCCGCCCCCAGCGACCCCATGCCCAGCACCACCGCCCCCCGCCCCGGCAACGGCCCATGCTTGCGCGCAAATTCCGCGCAGACCACAGGCCAGAGCGCGGCAATCACCGCCTCGGCCAGATCGGCATAATGCTTGGCCGCCTCGAAGGCATCGACCAGCCCGCGCAGATGATGCACCCCCACGCGGAAATGCCATTCCTTCATCACCCGTCGCGCGGCATCCAGCTTCTTCTCATAATCCGCCTGTTCGGCCATCGCCGCGCCAAGGCTTGCGACCAGCGGCCCCACCCCCGGCCAGGGCGCGAAGAAAGACCCCCCGATCACCCCGTCCAGCACCCCCGCATTGCGCGACAGATAACGCGCCAGCGGCGGCGCCGTTCCCGCCACGTCGATGATCAGGTCGATCAGCGCCGGGTTCGCCTCGAACAGCGAGAAAAGCTGCACCCCCGCCGGCAGCCCCGCCAGAAACCCGTCCAGCGCCACCAGCGCCTCATCCGGGTTCGCCGCCCGCATCAACCGCTTCAGAAGGGCAGGCCGCAGACGGCGAAAGATGGCCTGCGCCCTGTCGCTCCGCAGCGCCGGGTAATGCGACCATCCCTCGACGATCGCCCGCGCCGTATCGGAAAGCTCGGGCAGCGCCTCGGCCTGCCCCGGCGCGAAGAACCCTTCCGTCAGCGCATCCACCCGCGCCAGCCGATCCAGCAGCCCGGCGCGGAACGCCCCCTCGCTTTCGCCGCAGAAGGCCGCGATCCGCGCCACCCCCTCCGGCGTCACCGGCAGGTCATGGGTCTGGGCATCGCCCACCATCTGCAACCGATGCTCCACCTCGCGATGCGCGCGGTAAAGCGTGGTCAGTTCCGCCGCCACCTCGCCGGGGATCCATCCCTTCGCCGCCAGCGCCGCCAGCCCGCCCAACGTCGTGCGGTCGCGCAGGTCAGGATCTCGCCCCCCGGCGATCAACTGCCGGGTCTGGGTGAAGAACTCGATCTCCCGTATCCCCCCCTGCCCCAGCTTCATGTTATGCCCCTCCACCGTCAGGGGCCGGTTCAACTGCCGATGCTCGCGGATGCGCAGCCGCATGTCATGGGCATCCTGGATGGCCGCAAAATCCAGATGCTTGCGCCAGACGAAAGGGGTCAGCGCCTTCAGGAACCGCGCCCCCGCCGCAAGGTCACCGCCGCAGGGCCGCGCCTTGATATAGGCCGCCCGCTCCCAGGTCCGGCCCAGGCTTTCGTAATAGCTCTCCGCCGCCGCCATGCTCAGGCAGACCGGCGTCACCGCCGCATCGGGCCGCAGCCGCAGATCGGTGCGGAAGACATAGCCCTCCGCCGTGATGTCCGACAACAGCGCCGCCATCTTCCGCGTCACCCGGATGAAGGCCGCCCGCGCCTCCCCCGCCTGATCGCCATAGCGCGTCTCGTCGAACAGGCAGACCAGGTCGATATCCGAGGAATAGTTCAACTCCCCCGCCCCCATCTTCCCCATGGCCAGCGCCACCATCCCCGCGCCCGTGGCCGCATCCTCCGGCACTGCCCCGGGCAGCTTTCCGCGCCGGATCTCATCGGCAACAAAGCCCCGGATCGCCAGATCGACCGCCAGATCGGCCAGCCGCGTCAGGGCACCTGTCACCTCCTCCAGCCCCCAGACACCGCCGCAATCGCACAGCGCCGTCAGCAGCGCCGCCCGCCGCTTGGCCTGCCGCAGCGCCGGGCCCAGCGCCTCTGCCCCCTCCGCGCGCTCCGGCGCCGCCAGAACCCCGGCCATCGCCGCTTCCGGCGCCTCGGCCAGCGCCGCGCGCAGCCAGCCCGCCTCCAACCCCATCAACCCTTTCAGATAGGGGCTGCACCCCGCCACCGCGCCCAGAAGGCCCGCCACCTCCGGCGGCAGGTCGGCAAAGCCCCGCGCCACCTCCGCGCCCGCAGCGCGGTCATGGGCCAGGGGCGAACGGGTCAGGCGGGCGGCGAAAGGGGCATGACTTGTCATCCGCGCAACCTGCACCCGCTGCCCGGCGCGGTCAACGCATCCGCCCGTTGCCCCGTCCGTCCCCGCAGGCTAGAGCGAAGGCCCAGCCGCAAGGATGACCCCATGAGCAAGAGCCTCGCCCGCGTCACCGCCGCCCTTCACGCGGCGGGCCTCGACATCACCCCGCTGGAGATGCCCGATGAAACCCGCACCGCCCAGCAGGCCGCCGATGCGGCGGGCGTGCATCTCGACCAGATCGTGAAGTCGATCCTCTTCGCCGGCGCCTCGTCAGGCCACCTCTACCTCTTCCTCACCGCGGGCGGCAATCAGGTCGCCCCCGACCGGGCCGCAGCCCTGGCGGGCGAACCCCTCGCCCGCGCCCCGATCGACCAGGTCCGCGCCGTCACCGGCTTCGCCATCGGCGGCGTCGCCCCGGTCGGCCATCTCACCCCGTTGCCGATCTGGGCCGATCCGCGGATCACGGCCTTCCCCGTGGTCTGGGCCGCCGCAGGCACACCGCGCCACATCTTCCCCATCTCCCCCGCCGACCTCTTGCGCATCACCGGCGCGACCCTCGCCCCCTTCACTTCCTGAAGCTGCCCTTCATCTTGGCCGCAAATACTCTCAGGGGGTGAATGGGCCGCATGGCCCAGAGGGGGCGGAACGCCCCCCGCCCCCGCGCCAGAGCCGAAGGCGGCGGCGCGGAGAAAAGGCTTGCGCGGGCCCTTGCCCGCGCGCCGCAAGATCACCGGCCCCACCCCGGGCAGCCCGATGTGAATTATTTTAACATCCCCCCTTGAACGCCCGCCAATGTCAGCACATCTTCCTCCATGTGAAAGACATTCACATCAACCGCAACACGGGAGACCGCCGATGAACACCTTCCCCGCCGCCGCCCCCCGCACCACGGGCGGCCTCCTTTCCTGGCCCCGCCGGGCCGAGGCCTGGCTCGATGGCCATGGCCGCAAGGCCTGGATCACCGCAATGGTGCTGGGCTTCATCTTCTTCTGGCCTCTGGGCATCGCCCTTGTCGCCTACATGACCATGACCAACCGCTGGAGCAAAGACATGTTCGGATCGTCCTGCCGCAAATCCCGCCGCGCTTCCTGGAACGCCGACTGGAACAGCCGCGTCCACGCCTCTTCGGGCAATTCGGCCTTCGACGCCTACAAGGCCGAAACCCTGCGTCGGCTGGAAGAGGAACAGGCCGCCTTCGAAGGTTTCCTGAACCGCCTGCGCGAGGCCAAGGACAAGCAGCAGTTCGATGCCTTCATGGAAGAACGCGCCCGCAGCCCGCGCAACGACGACCCGCAGCCCCCGGCGCTCAACGCCTGATCGCGGACAGACCTTGATCCGGTGGCCCTCCGGGGCCACCTTCCTTCCATCCCTCTGACCGGACCCGCAAGATGTATCCCGACCACGCCCTTCAGGCCCTGCCCGACCCCGACCGCCATGCCGCCTTCTACAGCGGCGTCACGGCCAAGCGTGCCTTCGCCTGGATCATCGACACGATCTTCGTCACCGGGATCGTCCTCCTCGTCCTGCTGGTCAGCGCGCTGACGGCGGTGTTCATCTTCCCGCTGGTCTGGCTTGCCGTCGGCTTCCTCTACCGCTGGGTCACGCTCAGCGGCCGCTCCGCCACCTGGGGGATGCGCGTCATGTCCATCGAATTCCTCGACCGCTACGGCCAGCGCTTCGATGCCGGCACCGCTTTCCTGCACACCTTGGGCTATTCGCTCTCGATGGCCTTCGTCCTGCCGCAGATTCTTTCCGTCGCCCTGATGCTCTTCACCCGTCGCGGCCAGGGCCTCACCGACATGGTCCTCGGCAGCGTCGCCATCAACCGCCACGCCTGAGCCGACGCCTCAACGCGGCAAAACCTGCGGAAATCGGCTCTATGCGGCGCAATAGCGGCTTGGCGGATGCCAAGCCGCTTGCTAGGCTGGACGCTGTTTCCGAAATTCCCGAGCCATGCGCCACACCCTCCCCATCGCGCCCCAGTTCTACGTGACGGCCCCGCAGCCCTGCCCCTATCTCGAGGGGCGGATGGAGCGGAAGCTGTTCACCGCGCTGCAAGGGGAACATGCGCAGAAGCTGAACGACACGCTGTCGAAACAGGGCTTCCGCCGCAGCCAGAACGTGCTCTACCGACCCTCCTGCGCGGAATGTTCGGCCTGCCTTTCGGCACGCATCCGGGTGGCCGACTTCACCCCGCGCCGCACCCATCGCCGCATCCTCAAGAAGGGCGCCGATCTGCGCCGCAACGCCACCTCGCCCTGGGCGACCGAGGAACAGTTCTCCCTCTTCCGCCGCTATCTCGACCGCCGCCACGCTGATGGCGGCATGGCCGACATGGACATTTTCGAATTCGCCGCGATGATCGAGGAAACGCCGATCAAGTCCCGCGTCGTGGAGTACAGCCGCCCCGCCGGCCCCAGCGAAACCGGCCGTCCCCTGGCCGCCGTCTGCCTGACCGATATCTTCGATGACGGCCTGTCGATGGTCTACAGCTTCTATGACCCCGACCTGACCGATCTCTCGCTCGGCACCTATGTCATCCTCGACCATATCGACATCGCGCGCGAGGCGGGCCTGCCCTATGTCTATCTCGGCTATTGGGTGCCGGGCAGCCGCAAAATGGGCTACAAGGCCACCTTCCCCGCGCTGGAGATCTACAAGGGCGGGCGCTGGCAGGATCTCGGCAATCCGGGCGATCACCGGGCGGAACTGCATCCCCTCTCCGTCGATCCGATCGCCGAACAGGTGGCGCGCATCTCGCTGCCCGATACCCGCGTTCCCCGCGACGTCTGACCCATGGGCAGCACCCGCCTCGGGGCCATCGCCCTGATCGTGCCGGAGTACGAGAGCGCCATCCGCTTCTTCACTGCGGCGGGCTTCACCCTGACCGCCGATCTCGACCAGGGCCGCAAACGCTGGGTCACGGTGGAACCGCCCGGCGGCGGCTGCCGCCTCGTCCTCGCCCGCGCCGACACGCCCGACCAGAAAGCCGCCATCGGCGCGCAGGGGGCCGGCCGCGTCTGGCTCTTCCTGGAAACCGACGATTTCGCCGCCACCGCCGCCCGCCTCACCGCCGCAGGGGCCATCTTCGAGGAAAGCCCGCGCCACGAACCCTACGGCATCGTCGCCATCTGGCGCGATCCCTTCGGCAACCGCTGGGACCTGATCCAGCCCGCCCCCTGAGACGAGGTTTCAGGACAGCCCCCCAAACCCGTTGCGCCAGAGCAACGCTCCACCGCCGAAATCCGGGGGGCGCGGCGGCTTTTCCCTGCCTTCCCCCTTGTCTTCCTGCCCCGAGACCCGACCTAGGGGTGGCGCGCAAGGGGCTGACGGTGGTCAGGCCCGCAACAAGGGAAAAGCATGACCTATCTTCTTTTTGTCGTGGGCCTCGTCGCCCTCTTCTTCGGCGGCGAATATCTCGTTCGCGGCGCTTCCGCCGTCGCACGCAAGTTCAACCTTTCCCCCATGGTGATCGGCCTTACCATCGTGGGCTTCGGCACCTCGGCGCCCGAAATGCTGGTGTCAGTTCAGGCCGCGCTGGCAGATCAGCCCGCCATTGCCATCGGCAACGTGCTGGGATCGAACATCGCCAACATCCTGCTGATCCTTGGCCTCTCGGCCCTGATCGCCCCGCTTCTGATCCCTGTTCGCAAGCTCTGGCGCGACCTCGCCTTCATGCTGGCCGCGACGGCGGCGATCTGGTTCATGCTGCTCGACGGTCAGGTCACGCGGCTTGACGGCTTCATCTTGGTCTCGGGTCTCCTGATCTTCCTCGTCACCGCCTTCCTCACCGGAAAATCCGACGAGGATCAGAGCATCGAAGGCGATATCCCGCAATGGAAGGCCTGGGCCATGACGCTGGGCGGCCTCGTCGTCCTCGTGATCGGCGCGCGGCTTCTGGTGGACAGCGCGACGGAACTTGCCCGCGCCTTCGGCATTTCCGAAGCCGTCATCGGCCTGACCATCGTCGCCGTCGGCACCTCGCTGCCGGAACTCGCGACCTCCGTCATCGCTGCGATCCGCAAGCAGACGGAAATTGCGGTGGGCAACATCGTCGGGTCGAACATCTTCAACATCTTCGGCATCCTCGGCACCACCGCCGTCCTTGCCCCGATCCCCGCCGATCCGCGCTTCGCCGCGATTGACATGCCCTGGGTCGCGGCCACGGCCGTCGGCCTCACGATCCTCGCCTTCGTGCTGGGCGGCCTGCCCCGCATCGCGGGTGCCCTGCTGCTGGCCGCCTATGGCGGCTACGTCTTCCTGATGGGCTAAGGCTTTGGGGGGGGCGACAACGCCCCCCCCGCCATCTTCCTCAGATCAGACCTTCCGCCTTCATCGCCGCCTGCACGGCAGGCCGCGCAGCCACCCGCGCCCGGAACGCCTCCAGCTTCGGGAAGCCCGACAGGTCATGCCCGACCCCTTTCGACCAGTTCGTCACCGTAAACAGATAGGCATCCGCCGGGGTGAACTCCTCGCCCAGCAGATAGCTGCGCCCATCCCCCAGCCGCGCCTCGACCAGCGCAAGACGGCTGTTCAGCAGCGCCACCTGCGCCTCCTTCGCCGCGCCCTCCAGCCCCCGGAAGAAGGGCGAATAGGTCTTGTGCACTTCGGTCGAGACGAAGTTCAACGCCTCCTGCAACCGCGCCCGTTGCAGCGTCCCAGCCGCTGGCAGGGCCCCCGGCATCACGCTGTCCATCACGAATTGCATGATCGCCACGCCCTCGGTCAGCACCTCGCCATCCGCCAGCACCAGCACCGGCACCGCACCGCGCGGGCTGATCGCGGTGAAATCCCCGCCGCTCTCCGTCTTCTTGGCACGGATATCGGCCTTCTCGATCTCGTAATGCGCGCCAGCCTCTGCCAGCACGATATGCGAGGCCAGCGAACAGGCGCCGGGCGAATAGTAAAGCTTCATGGGTGACCCTCCATCACGAGGGGCGATCCAGCCCCTCCTCGCCGGGTCTATCCTGAACGCGGCCGTCCACCAACCGTCAAGACGACTCAATTGGGCAGAAGCTCTGTGCAGCAGCGCAGAGTTTTCCGAATCTTTCCCAATCCCGCAATACAGCGCAACGATATTTCAATTTTTCAGGCCGGCGCGACACTTTAGGCCATCTTTTGCGGTTGACGCCCCTTCCCGCCCGCCCTAGTGTCCGCCCCCATGAAAAGAGGAACGGACATGTCCCGCATTCTCGTACTTGTAAGGATCAGGCGCATGGGGCGGTGACGCTGACCATATGGTTCCCATGCGCCCCCGGATCGAAACCCGGGGGTTTTTTGTTGCGCGAAGGCGGGGGCACTGGCCCCGGACAAGGGTAAAGGCAGATGACGAAACAGATGACCGGCGCGAAGATGGTGGTGCAGGCCCTCAAGGATCAGGGCGTGGACGTGGTCTTCGGCTATCCCGGCGGCGCCGTGCTGCCGATCTATGACGAGATCTTCCAGCAGAACGACATCCGCCACATCCTCGTGCGCCACGAACAGGGCGCGGTCCACATGGCCGAAGGCTATGCCCGCTCCACCGGCAAGCCGGGCGTGGTGCTGGTGACTTCCGGCCCCGGCGCGACCAATGCCGTGACGGGCCTTGTCGATGCGCTGATGGATTCCATCCCGCTGGTCGTCCTCACCGGTCAGGTCCCCACCTTCATGATCGGCACCGATGGCTTCCAGGAGGCTGATACGGTCGGCATCACCCGCCCCTGCACGAAACATAACTGGCTGGTGAAGGACACGGCGAAACTCTCCGAAACCATCCATCAGGCCTTCCACGTCGCCACCTCCGGCCGCCCCGGCCCGGTGCTGATCGACATTCCCAAGGACGTGCAATTCGCCCAGGCCGAATACACGCCGATGGAAAAGACCCGCGTCAGCCATTACCAGCCCCGCAAGACCGGCGATGCCGAACAGATCGCCCGTCTGGTCGAGATGATGGAACAGGCCGAACGCCCCATCTTCTACACCGGCGGCGGCGTCATCAATTCCGGCCCCCGCGCCAGCGCGCTCCTGCGCGAACTGGTCGCCGCGACCGATTTCCCCATCACCTCCACCCTGATGGGCCTCGGCTCCTACCCCGCCTCGGGCAAGAACTGGCTGGGGATGCTGGGGATGCACGGCCTTTATGAGGCCAATCTCGCCATGCATGGCTGCGACCTGATGATCAATGTCGGCGCCCGTTTCGACGACCGCATCACCGGCCGCGTCAAGGATTTCTCGCCCCATTCCCGCAAGGCCCATATCGACATCGACCCGTCTTCCATCAACAAGGTCATCCGCGTGGACGTGCCCATCGTCGGCGACGTGACCCTGGTGCTGGAGGAAGTGCTGCGCCAGTGGAAGGCGCGCGGCTCCAAGACCAACAAGGCGGGCCTCGCCAAATGGTGGAAGCAGATCGCCGAATGGCGCGCGGTCGATTGCCTGTCCTTCAAGAACAGCGACAAGACCATCAAGCCGCAATATGCCCTGCAACGGCTCGAGGCGCTGACCAAGGGCATGGACCGCTACATCACCACCGAAGTGGGCCAGCACCAGATGTGGGCCGCCCAGTTCCTCGGCTTCGAAGATCCGAACCGCTGGATGACCTCGGGCGGCCTCGGCACCATGGGCTATGGCCTGCCCGCCTCCATCGGCGTGCAGATCGCCCATCCCGAGGCGCTGGTGATCAACGTGGCGGGCGAGGCGTCCTGGCTCATGAACATGCAGGAAATGGGCACCGCGATGCAGTTCCGCGCGCCCGTCAAGCAGTTCATCCTGAACAACGAACGCCTCGGCATGGTGCGCCAGTGGCAAGAGCTGCTGCATGGCGAACGCTATTCCCACAGCTGGTCCGACGCCCTGCCCGATTTCGTGAAACTGGCCGAGGCGTTCGGCTGCAAGGGCATCAAGTGCCAGGATCCGAAGGACCTCGACGACGCGATCATGGAGATGATCCGCTACGACGGCCCGGTGATCTTCGACTGCCTCGTCGAAAAGCACGAAAACTGCTTCCCCATGATCCCCTCGGGCAAGCCGCATAACGAGATGCTCCTGGGCGAGGCGGATACACAGGGCGTCATCGGCGCCAAGGGGGCGGTTCTGGTCTGATCCGGCTGCCTGTGGGCGGGGTTGTAATGGTATAGTTTTGCCACCATAATGGAATATGAGTTCGACCCCGCCAAAAGCGCCGCCAACCGTGACAAGCACGGCATGGATTTCGTGACGGCGCAGGCGCTCTGGCAGGTGCCTGCCCTGATCATGCCCTCGGCCTATCCGACCGAAGAACGGTGGCTCCGCACAGGCCGGCTTGGCGAAAGGTTCTGGACGGCGGTCTATACGCAGCGTGGCGCGAGCATAAGGATTGTCTCGGTCAGGCGGGCACGAAGGGCAGAGGTGACACGGTATGAAAGTGAAATCAAAAGTTAAGTCGAACATGATGACCAGCCTCGATGGCAGCAAGACCATCACGACCGAGGAATTCGACCGGCTCTTCGACGAAGGCAGCGACGAGATCGACGACTTCATCGACTGGTCGAAAGCCCGGATGGACTATCCCAAACCCCAGCGCGTCAATGTCGATTTCCCGCCCGATATGGTGCGCAGCCTCGACGAAGTGGCGCAGTCGCGCGGCGTGACCCGTCAGGCGCTCATCAAGATGTGGCTGGCCGACAAGCTTGAAGAACACCGCCGCTCCCGCTGACGGCGCGGCCAAGGAAAAGGAACGACAGGACGATGTCCGCACTCAACATCAAGAAGGGCTCCACCAGCCATTCCGCCTATGACCTGCGCGACCACAACGCCACGGTCATCGAAAGCCACACGCTCGCCGTGATCGTGGAGAATGAACCGGGCGTCCTTGCCCGCGTGATCGGCCTCTTCTCCGGGCGCGGCTACAATATCGACAGCCTCACCGTGGCCGAGGTGGATCATACCGGCCACCGCTCGCGCATCACCATCGTCACCTCCGGCACCCCCGCCGTGATCGACCAGATCGAGGCGCAGCTTGGCCGTCTGGTGGCGGTCTATGAGGTGCATGACCTGACGGCCGAGGGGCCTTGCGTGCAGCGCGAACTGGCGCTTTTCAAGGTCGCGGGCAAGGGCGACGCGCGGATCGAGGCGCTGCGCCTGGCCGAGATCTTCCGCGCCAATGTGGTCGACTCGACGCTGGAAAGCTTCGTCTTCGAAATCACCGGAACCCCGGAAAAGATCGACGCCTTCGCCGACCTGATGCGCCCCCTCGGCCTGCGCGAACTGGCGCGCACCGGTGTCGCCGCCCTCGCGCGCGGCGCCTGATCCGTTGGGCGGGGGTCTCCCCGCCCCTTTCCGACGCCAAACCGTAGGATGGGCAATACTGCCCATCCTACCCTTCAGGCCCCGGTAAACCGCGCCGGGCGTTTCTCCAGAAACGCCGCCACGCCTTCGCGGAAATCCGCCGTCGCCCCCGCCTCGCCCTGCAACCGCGCCTCCAGCGCCAGCTGCGCCTCCAGCCCGTTGCCGGGTGACGCCCGCAGCGCCTGCTTTACCAGCCGATAGGCCGCCGTCGGCCCCGCCGCCAGCGCCCCCGCCCGCGCCGCCACATGGGCGGCGAAGCCCTCATCCGGCACGGCCTCCCAGATCATCCCCCAATCCACCGCCTGCCGCGCGCTGATCTTCTCGGCAAAGAGCGCCGCCCCCATGGCCCGCGCCATCCCCACCTGACGCGGCAGCCAATAGGTCCCCCCCGCATCGGGGATCAGCCCGATCCGCGTGAAAGCCTGGATGAAACTCGCGCTCTCGCAGGCGATCACCACATCGCAGGCCAGCGCAAGATTCGCCCCCGCCCCCGCCGCCGCCCCGTTCACCGCGGCAATGGTCGGCACCGGGCAATCATAGATCGCCTTCAAGAGCGGCTCGTATTCCTCGGTCAGCACGCGCCCCAGGTCCAGCGACCCCAGCGCCATCGCATCCTGCAAGTCCTGCCCCGAACAGAAGGCCCGCCCCGCCCCGGTCAGCACGATGCAGCGCGCCCGCGCCTCCGCCGCGCGCCATGCCTCCAGCAGCTCCACCCGCAGCCGCGCCGAAAGGGCATTCATCACCTCCGGCCGGTTCAGCGTGATCGTCGCCACCCCGCCCGTCTCGGCCACCGTGATCGTCTCATATCCCATGACAGGCCCCTCCCTTTGCACCACCCTATCCGGGCCGGGCGGAAGGGAAAGCCCGACGGCGCGTCACTCTTTCAGGATTTCCGCCAGACGCGCGCGCTCGGCCTCGGTCAGTTCCTCGGCCCGCCCCTGCCCGCGCCGCCGGAAGGTCGCAAAGGCGATCCCCACCCCGGCCAGCAGCATTGCAGGCCCCGCCACCCAGAGCAGGATATTCACCCCCGTCGCCGGCGGGTTCAGCAGGACATATTCGCCATAGCGGTCCACAAGGAAGGCCACCGCCTCTTCATCCGTGTCGCCCGCCACCAGCCGCTCGCGCAGCAGGATGCGCAGGTCCTTGGCCAGTTGCGCATCGCTGTCGTCGATATTCTCGTTGCGGCAGACCAGACAGCGCAGCCCCTTCGACAGGTCCCGCGCCCGCTGTTCCAGCGCCGGATCGGCCAGCATCTCATCCGGCTGCACCGCCTGAACCGGCGCCGCCACCAAAAGCGCCAGGCCAAACAGGGCGGACTGTAGGGCGGGGCTTAGGCCGGGCCATAGGGCGGGCTTAAGCCCGCCACCCCAACGCATCCCCCAACCACCCTTCCGCGCCGCGCTCATTCCGCAGGCACCCCATCCGGCACCCGCCGCGCCCCGGCCGCCACGCGATAGCGCCGGTCCGTCAGGCTCAGCAGCCCACCCAGGGCCATCAGCAGACAGCCCGCCCACAGCCAGTTGGCAAAGGGCTCGATATAGGACCGCACCGCCCAGCCGCCATTCTCCTGCGGATCGCCGATCACCAGATAGACATCGCGCAGGAAGCCGTAATCAATCGCCGCCTCGGTCGTGGGCATCCCCGCCACCGGATAGATGCGCTTCTCGGGGAAGAGCCGCGCCACCTCCACGCCCTCGCGCGTCACCCGCATCTCCGCCATGGTCGAGATGTAATTCGGCCCCTCCACCTCGCGCACCTCGACCAGAGTCACCTCATAGGACCCGAGAGGATAGCTCCCACCCGGCTGCACGACGCGGATATCCTCCACCTTCCAGGCCAGCATGGCCGAGACGGCAAAGATCGTCACGCCGAGCCCGCCATGCGCCACCATCTTCCCCCAATCCGCCCGCGGCAACCGTCCCAGCCGGGCCAGCCGCCCCGCCAGCGCCGCGCCGCGCCCCGTCCGCGCCCAGAAATCCACCAGCGCCCCGCCCAGAACCCAGACGCCCAGCACCACGCCCACCGGACCCAGCGCCGTCCGCCCCGTCTGCATCGCCCAGGCCAGCGACCCAAGCGCCACCGACAAGATCAGAACCGGCCAGAGCGGCCGCAGCCCCCGCCCGACATGGCCGCGCTTCCAGGGCATCATCGCGCCCAAAGGCAGGATCGCCGCCAGCGCCACCACAAAGGGCGAGAAGGCCGCGTTGAAGAAGGGCTCCCCCACGCTCAGCTTGCGGTCAAAGACCATCTCCGCCACCAGCGGCCAGATCGTCCCGAAGAACACCACGAAGGCCGACACCGCCAAGAGGATATTGTTGGCCACCAGCGCGCTTTCCCGGCTCACCATGCCGAAGATGCCCTTCGCCTCCATCGCCCCCGCCCGCGCCGCGAACAAAGTCAGCGCCCCGCCCATGAAGACGCCCAGGATCAGCAGGATGAACACCCCGCGATCCGGGTCATTGGCAAAGGCATGGACCGAGGTGATCACCCCCGACCGCACGATGAAGGTCCCCACCAGCGAAAAGCCGAAGGCGAGGATGGCCAGCAGGATCGTCCAGGCCTTCAGGCTCTCCCGCTTCTCCACAACGATGGCCGAATGCAGCAGCGCCGCCGCGATCAGCCAGGGCATGAAGCTCGCATTCTCCACCGGGTCCCAGAACCAGAACCCGCCCCAGCCAAGCTCGTAATAGGCCCACCAGGACCCCAGCGCGATGCCGATGGTCAGAAACACCCATGCCGCCAGCGTCCAGGGCCGCACCCAGCGCCCCCAGGCCGCATCCACCCGCCCCTCGATCAGCGCGGCCACGGCAAAGGAAAAGCTCATCGAAAGCCCGACATAGCCGAGATAGAGGAAGGGCGGATGAAAGGCCAGGCCAGGGTCCTGCAACAGCGGGTTCAGATCCTGCCCATCCAAGGGCGGCACCGCCAGCCGCAGAAAGGGGTTCGACGTCAGCAGCATGAACAGCAGGAAGGCCACCCCGATCATCCCCTGCACCGCCAGCACCCGCGCCTTCAGTTGGGGCGGCAGGTTCTGCCCGAACCACACTGCACAGGCCCCGAACAGCGCCAGGATCAGCACCCAAAGGAGGAGCGACCCCTCATGGTTCCCCCAGACCCCGGAAATCTTGTAGATCATGGGCTTGAGCGTGTGCGAATTGCTCACGACCAGCGACAGCGAAAAGTCCGAGGTCACGAAGGCATAGGTCAGCGCCGCGAAGGAAAAGCCCACCAGCAGGAACTGCACCACCGCCGCCGGATCGCCCACCGCCATCCAGGCCGCATTGCGCCGCTGCGCCCCGATCAGGGGCACGGTCGATTGGATGATGGCCACCGCCAGCGCCAGGATCAGCGCGAAATGCCCAAGCTCCACGATCATCGCGGCCCCTCCCTTGTGTTCGCGCAGACCATAGGCGCAAACCCCGCCCGCTCCAATGGGGATGCGCCCGCGCGTCGCAGCCTCTGACGAAGGCTTGATCACCCCAAGGCCAACGGCCCCGTCACCTTGGCTCAAATACTCAACGACCCGCCCGGAAATCCCGCGCCCCCGCCCGCCCCTTCACCTTGGTCCAAATACTCAAATCCCCGGCCGCACCAGGCGCGCCGCCGGAAGCAAGGCCCCTACCGCCGCCCCGCCTTCCGCGTGGACAAAAGCAGGTTCGTCTCCGACACCGTCACCCCCTCCATCGCCCGGATGCGGTGGATCGTCTCGTCCAGCTCCAGCAGGGTCTGCGTCCCCAGTTCCACGATCACATCCCACCGCCCATTGGTCGAATGCACCGCCTGCACCTGCGGCAGGCCGCCCAGCCGCGCCATGATCTTCTCGCCCCCGCGCCCCTCGATCCCGATCATCATCAAGGCCCGCACCGGCGAAGAGGTCACATCCCCCCGCGTCAGCACGGTGAAACCCGCGATCTCGCCCTTGGCCGTCAACCGCTCCATCCGCGCCCGCACCGTCGCCCGGCTCAGCCCCAGCCGATCCGCCAGATCGGACAGCGCCGCCCGCCCATCCCGGCGCAACTCCGCCACCAGCCGCTGATCCACCTCATCCATCATGGTCAATCTTCCCGCCGTTCCGCACAATTCCCTGTCCAGATCGACCATAACAACGCTGGATTTTGCCGCAACCCGGAAAGACCTTCGCAGGGAAGGAGAACCCTCATGTCCAAGACCATCCTCATCGGCGCCCCCATCGACAGCGGCCAGCGCTATCCGGGCTGCCTCATGGGCCCCTCCGCCTATCGCGTGGCGGGGCTGGCGCAGGCGATCCGCGACCTCGGCCATGGCGTGGAAGACTGGGGCGATGTCGCCCTGCCCGATCTCAAGCCCCTCACCTGCCCCAACCCCGCCGTCCATTCCCTTGCCGAAACCGTCGGCTGGACCGAAACCCTCGCCGACCGCACCGATGACGCGCTTTCGCAGGGCGGGCTCCCCATCATCCTGGGCGGCGACCATTCCCTCGCCCTCGGCTCCGTCGCCGGGGCCGCCGCCTATGCCAGGCGGAACGCGCGCCCGCTCTTCCTCCTCTGGCTGGATGCGCATTCCGATTTCCACACGCCGCTCACCACCACCTCCGGCAATCTGCACGGCACGCCCGTCGCCTATGTCGCGGGCCGCGACGGATTTGACGCCTTCCCCCCCTTCCCGGCCCCGATCCCGCCGCAGAACATCTGCCTCTACGGCATCCGCTCGGTCGATCCGGCGGAACATGCCGCCCTCCTCACCCATGACATCGCCATAAATGACATGCGGGTGCTGGACGAGAACGGCATCGTCGCCCCCCTGCGCGCCTTCCTTGACCGGGTCCGCGCGGCGGGCGGGATGCTGCATGTCTCGCTCGACGTGGATTTCCTCGACCCTTCCATCGCCCCCGCCGTCGGCACCACCGTCCCCGGCGGCACGACGTTCCGCGAGGCGCATCTGGTGATGGAGCTTCTCCACGAATCCGCCCTCGTCACCTCGCTCGATCTCGTGGAACTGAACCCCTTCCTTGATGAACGCGGCCGCACTGCGCGGCTGATGGTCGATCTCGTGGCCTCCCTGATGGGCCGCAAGGTCTTTGACCGCCCCACCAGAGGCCATATGTGATGCTGACCCAACCGGAAAAACTGAACGTCGTCCCCTTCGTCTCCGTGGACCGGATGATGAAACTCGTCCACCGCATCGGCGTGGAACGGATGCTCACCGATCTGGCACAGGCCATCGAGGCCGATTTCCTCCGCTGGGGCCAGTTCGACAAGACGCCCCGCATCGCCTCCCATTCCGATGTGGGGGTGATCGAACTCATGCCCACCTCCGACGGGCAGACCTATGGCTTCAAATACGTCAACGGCCACCCCTCCAACATGAAGCGCGGCCTCCAGACCGTCACCGCCTTCGGCCTTCTGGCCGATGTCGAAACCGGCTACCCGGTGCTTCTGTCCGAAATGACCATCCTCACCGCCCTGCGCACGGCGGCGACCAGCGCGATGGCCGCCAAATGGCTCGCCCCCAAAGGCGCCACCACCATGGCCCTCATCGGCAATGGCGCGCAGGCGGAATTCCAGGCGCTGGCCTTCAAGGCCGTCTGCGGCCTGCGCGAGGTCAGGCTCTACGACATCGACCCTGCCGCCACCGCCAAATGCGCGAAGAACCTGGCAGGCTCCGGCCTCACCGTCACCCCCTGCCGGACGGCGGAAGAGGCGATCCTCGGCGCGCAGATCATCACCACCGTCACCGCCGACAAGACCAATGCCACGATCCTGACCGACAACATGGTCGGCGCGGGCGTCCATATCAACGGCGTCGGCGGCGATTGCCCCGGCAAGACGGAACTGCACCGCGACATCCTCACCCGCTCCTCCATCTTCGTCGAATACCCGCCCCAGACCCGCATCGAGGGCGAGATCCAGCAACTCCCCCCCGACCACCCGGTCACCGAATTGTGGGAGGTCATCGCAGGCCGCGCCGCAGGCCGGACCGACGCCGCGCAAGTCACACTCTTCGACAGCGTCGGCTTCGCGATCGAGGATTTCTCCGCCCTCACCTATATCCGCTCCAAACTGGCGGAAACCGGCCTTTACGAAGATCTCGACATGATCGCCGATCCCGACGACCCGCGCGACCTCTTCGGGATGCTCCTGCGCGCAGCCTGACCGAAGGCGCGACCCGCCCCTTCATCTTGGCCCAAATACTCAATTCGACAGATCCACCCCGCGCGCGGCAGGGCAAAGGCCGTAGGGCGGGGTTAACCCCGCCTTACCAGTTCACCACCGCACCGCGCGGCGCGTGCCCACAGTTTACTGCACAGAATGCGGCACAGCTTGCGGCACAGCCGTTGCAGCCCCTTTCAATGCAGCCGGAACTCCCCCACCACGTTCCGCCACTCGCCCGGGCTGATCAATTTCCGATGCGTGAACCGCACCGAATGCAGCGGCCCCTCGATCTTTTCCTGCCAGAACTCGATGAAGCGGAACAGTTCCGGGTAATCCGGCGCCAGATCATAGTGCTGCCACACGAAGGTATTGAGAACATTGCGATAATCCGGCATCCGGTAGAAGAATTCCGCCGTCGTCAGACCATAGCCCCGCAGCATCAACTCCGTCTCGCTGCGCCCGTCCAGTGTCGCCATGCGCGCCTCCTTGCTTGCCCCCCTGTGGAAAGGCTGCCTCGATTCGCGCTTTCTGGCAATGATTTCAATATGTTGTCACTCACCCGCCGCGGCTGCCAAAAGCGCCGCCCTTCGCGCATTGCACCCCATATGCGGGATGGTGTAAGGTCACGCACAACAAGATATAGGCCGCGCGCCGGAACTCAGAGGCTCACGTGAACGATACCCCGGAAACCCCTGAAAACCCTGACGATTCCGCCCCCAAGAACCCGTGGCACGGCCCCCAGGTCTCCATCGCGGACGAAATGAAGACCGCCTATCTCGACTACGCCATGAGCGTGATCGTAAGCCGCGCCATCCCCGATCTGCGCGACGGTCTGAAACCCGTCCACCGCCGCATCCTCTTCGCGATGCAGGAATCCGGCAACACCCATGACAAGGCCTATCGCAAATCCGCCCGCCCCGTGGGCGACACGATGGGGAAATACCACCCCCATGGTGACTCTGCGATCTACGATGCCCTCGTCCGCATGGCGCAGCCTTTCAGCATGTCGCTCAAACTCCTTGATGGACAAGGGAATTTCGGCTCCATGGACGGCGACGCCGCCGCCGCCATGCGCTATACCGAAGTGCGCATGGACAAGCCCGCCGCCTTCCTTCTGGCCGATATCGACAAGGAAACGGTGGAGTTTCAGGACAATTACGATGGCAAGGACCGCGAACCCACGGTCCTTCCCGCCCGCTTCCCCAACATGCTCGTCAACGGCGCGGGCGGCATCGCCGTCGGCATGGCCACCAATATCCCGCCCCACAACCTGGGCGAGGTGATCGACGGCACCCTTGCCCTGATCGAAAACCCCGACCTTTCGACCGAAGCGCTGATGGACATCATCCCCGCCCCCGATTTCCCCACGGGCGGCGTGATCCTGGGCCGCTCCGGCGCGCGCAAAGCTTACTTGGAAGGGCGCGGCAGCGTCATCATCCGCGCCAAGACGCGGGTGGAAGAAATCCGTAAGGATCGCTTCGCTATCATCCTGGACGAGATTCCCTATCAGGTGAACAAGGCGTCCATGATCGAAAAGATCGCCGAAATGGTCCGCGAGAAAAAGATCGAGGGCATCTCGGGCGTCGCCGACGAATCCGACCGCATCGGTGTGCGCGTGGTGATCGAGTTGAAACGCGACGCCACCCCCGATGTGGTGCTGAACCAGCTTTACCGTTTCACGCCGATGCAGACCTCCTTCGGCTGCAACATGCTGGCGCTGAACGGCGGCCGTCCCGAACAGCTCACCCTGCGCGATTTCCTCACGCATTTCATCACCTTCCGCGAAGAAGTTGTCGCCCGCCGCACGGCGTTCGAACTGCGCAAGGCGCGCGAGCGCAGCCATATCCTTTGCGGCCTCGCCGTCGCTGTCTCCAACGTGGACGAAGTCGTCCGCACCATCCGCGCCTCCGCCGATGCCGCCGAGGCGCGCGACAAGCTGATGACCCGCCGCTGGCCCGCCGCCGATATCGCCGCCTATATCCGGCTGATCGACGATCCCAGCCACACGATGAACGAGGACGGCACCTATAACCTGTCCGAAGCACAGGCCCGCGCCATCCTCGATCTGCGCCTGCAACGCCTCACCGCGCTTGGCGTGAAGGAAGTCACCGACGAGCTTGAAGAACTCGCCGCCAAGATCAAGGATTACCTCGATATCCTGTCGTCGCGCGACCGCATCATGTCCATCATCTCGGATGAATTGCGCGAGGTGAAATCCCTCTTCGCCGTCCCCCGGCGGACCGAGATTCAGGATTGGTCCGGCGATATGGAGGATGAAGACCTCATCGAACGCGAGGATATGGTCGTCACCATCACCTCCGGCGGGTATATCAAGCGCACACCCCTGGCGGAATTCCGGTCGCAGAACCGCGGCGGCAAGGGCCTCGCCTCCATGCAGACGAAAGAGGATGACGTCGTCACCACCCTCTTCGTGGCCAATACCCACACCCATCTTCTCTTCTTCACGACCGATGGCATGGTCTACAAGATGAAGACATGGCGCCTGCCGCTGGCGGGCCGCACCGCCAAGGGCAAGGCCATCGTCAACATCCTGCCCATCCAGAACGGCGTTTCCATCGCCGCCCTGATGCCGGTCGATGTGCCGGAAGAGGAATGGGAAAAGCTCCAGATCGTCTTCGCCACCTCCGATGGCGACGTCCGCCAGAACGACCTGTCGGATTTCACCAATGTCAAACGCAACGGCAAGATCGCGATGAACCTGCCCGAAGGCGTGTCGCTGGTGAACGCGGCGATTGCGGATGAAAACGATGACGTGATGCTCGTCACCGCAGGCGGCCGCGCCATCCGCTTCCCCACCACCGATATCCGCGTCTTCAAGTCGCGCGGATCGACGGGCGTGCGCGGCATCCGCCTGGCGGAAGGCGACAAAGTCGTGTCCATGGCCATCATCCGCCATTTCGAAGCGACGCCCGAAGAACGCGAAGCCTATCTGAAACAGCGCCGCCTCATGGCAGGTGCCGTGGAAGACGATGCCGAGGCTGATGAGGATGAAGAAAGCGTCACCGCAGCGGTCGGCCAGCTTTCGCCCGAACGCTATGCCGAAATGTCCGCCGCCGAAGACCTGATCCTGACGATCACCGCAGGCGGTTCGGGCAAGCTCTCCTCCTCGCACGGCTACCCTGTCCGGGGCCGGGGCGGCATGGGCGTCAAGGCCATGGATGGCGCGATGCGCGGCGGCAAGCTGGTGGCAAGCTTCCCGGTCGAGATGTCGGATCAGATCATGCTCGCCACCTCCACCGGCCAATCGATCCGCGTGCCGGTGGAACAGATCAGCTTCCGCTCCCGCTCTGCCGGGGGGGTGAAGGTCTTCAACGTCGGCGCGGATGAGGAAGTCGTCTCCGTCGCCCGCGTCGCCGAACAGGGCGATGAATGATCTTGCCGCAACGCTGGCCGACCTGGCCGCGCAAGGAAAAACCATGACTTACGGCGCGCTGGCCCGCGATCTGGGCTGGCGCGTCGCAGACCTGACGGCGGCGCTGGAACGCCTGATGGAGGAAGATGCCGCCGCAGGCCGCCCCCAGCGTGCCGCCCTTCTGGAAGGGCGCCTGTCGAACGGCCTGCCCGCCCCCGGCTTCTTCCTGAAACTGGCCGAGCTTGGCCTCACCCCGGCCGACCCTGCCGCCTTCGTCGCCGAAACCCGCGCAGCGTTGCAGCGCTGACTCACTTGCAGAAATGCACAGTGTCCTTGCGCCCAACGCAGTTTGGTGCATCCGAAACACATGTTACCGTTACCACATCCCGGCAGTTGCGCGCCGGGGCCACGTAAGAACAGGGACAGGACCCTTCATCATGCAAGCACTCAATACCTATGGCCCCCTCGTCGGCCGCGTCCTCATCGGCGTTCTCTTTCTCCTCGCCGGCCTCGGCAAGCTGGGCGATGTCGCCGGCTTCTCCGGCTACCTCGCCTCGGGCGGCCTGCCCGCCTTCCTCGCCTGGCCTGCGGTGATCTTCGAACTCGCCGTCGGCATCCTGCTCATCATCGGCTGGCAGACCCGCCTCGTGACGCTGGCCACCGCCGCCTTCTGCGTGGTGGCGGGCGTGCTCTACCACTTCGCCCCGGCCGACCAGATGCAGATGGCCATGTTCCTGAAGAACCTCGCCATCGCGGGCGGCCTGCTGATGTTCGCCATCCACGGCCCCGGCAAGCTCGCGCTCGACAAGGCCTGATCCTTTCCCCTCGCGCAAAGGGCCGGGGCGAAAGCCTCGGCCCTTTCCTATTCCCGCCAAAGCGCCTAAATCCGCCCCATGACAGAGACACTCCACATCATCGGCGGCGGCATGGCCGGGGCCGAGGCCGCCTGGCAGGCCGCCCGCATGGGCGTCCCCGTCGTGATCCATGAAATGCGCCCCAAGGTCGGCACCTTCGCCCACCGCACCGGCAGCCTGGCCGAGATGGTCTGTTCCAACTCCTTCCGCTCCGACGATGACGAACGCAATGCCGTGGGCCTCTTGCATTGGGAAATGGGCGCCGCCGACGGCATCATCATGCAAACCGCCCGCGCCCATCGCCTGCCCGCAGGCGGCGCGCTGGCCGTGGACCGCGACCCCTTCGCCGAAGCCGTCACCCGCGCCTTGCGCAACCATCCCCTCATCACCATCGAGGAAGGCGAGATCCGCGAACTTCCCACCTCCGGCCACTGGATCATCGCCACCGGCCCCCTCACCTCCACGGCCCTGGCCGAAAGCATCCGCGCCGTCACCGGCTCCGAACACCTTGCCTTCTTCGATGCCATCGCCCCCATCGTCTATGCCGAAAGCGTGGACATGTCCGTCGCCTGGATGCAGTCGCGCTATGACAAGGGCGAGACAGAGGAGGAACAGACCGCCTACATGAACTGCCCGATGGACAAGGCGCAGTACGACGCCTTCATCGACGCGCTGCTGGCGGCGGAGAAAACCGAGTTCCACGAAGGCGAAACTGCCGGTTACTTCGACGGCTGCCTTCCCATCGAAGTCATGGCCGAACGCGGCCGCGAAACCCTGCGCTTCGGCCCGATGAAGCCTGTGGGCCTCACCAACCCCCATCGCCCGGATGTCAAACCCTATGCCGTGGTGCAACTGCGCCGCGACAACAAGCTTGGCACGCTCTACAACATCGTGGGCTTCCAGACGAAGATGAAGTATGGCGCGCAAACCGCTGTCTTCAAAACCATTCCCGGCCTCGAAAACGCCTCCTTCGCGCGGCTTGGCGGCATCCACCGCAACACCTTCATCAACTCGCCCAGGCTGCTCGATGATCGGATGCGCCTGAAATCCCGCCCGAACCTGCGCTTTGCAGGCCAGGTCACGGGTGTCGAAGGCTATGTCGAATCCGCCGCCATGGGCCTTCTGGCAGGCCGCATGGCCGCCGCCCAGATCCTCGGCCGCGACCTGCCCCCGCCGCCGCCCGATACCGCCATGGGCGCCCTCATCACCCACATCACGGGTGGCGCGGATGCAAAGACCTTCCAACCCATGAACGTCAATTTCGGCCTCTTCCCCCCGATCGACGCCAAGGGCGGGCGCAAGGGCCGGAAAGACCGCTACAAGGCCTATACCGACCGCGCGAAGGACAGCTTCACCCGCTGGCTTGCAGGTCAGACCGCGCGGGAACACCACCCCGCCGCCGAATGATGTTCCGCACCCGCTTCGCGCCCTCGCCAACCGGCCCCTTGCATCTCGGCCACGCCTATTCCGCCCTCCTCGCCCATGACATGGCCCGCGCGGCGGGGGGCGCATTCCTCCTCCGGATGGAAGATACCGACCTCGACCGCTGCCGCCCGGAATGGGAAGCGCAGATCGTCGAAGATCTGGCCTGGCTCGGCCTCACCTGGGATGGCCCCATTCACCGCCAATCCGACAAGATCGCCGCCTACAATGCCCGCCTCGAACCGCTGGCGGCACGCGGCCTCCTCTACCCCTGCTCCTGCACCCGCGCCGATATCCGCGCCGCACTCTCCGCCCCGCAGGAAGGCGTGGCCTTCGCCGTCTATCCCGGCACCTGCCGCCACCGCCCGATGACGGACCGCCAGCCCGGCGATGCGCTGCGCCTGAACCTCGCCGCCGCGCTCGACGCCCTGCCCGAAGCACCCCGCTTCACCGAAACAGGCCCCGCCCATGCCGGCCCCCACCAGATCGACCGCACACAGGCCCTTGCGCAGATCGGCGACGTCGTCCTCTCCCGCAAGGGCGAGGATATCGTCGCCTATTTCCTCGCCTCCGCCTTCGACGATGCCGATCAGGGCATCACCCATGTCATCCGGGGCGAAGACCTCTTCGACTTCACCCCTGTTCAGGTGATCCTCCAGCGTCTCTTCGGCCTGCCCACCCCCACCTACCACCACCACAGGCTCATCCGCGACGATCAGGGCAAACGGCTGGCGAAACGCGACGATGCCCGCGCGATCTCGAAACACCGCGCCGAGGGGGCCACCCCGCAGGACATCCGCCGCATGGTCGGCCTCTGACCCTGCCGCTTCATCTGTTCTCAAATATCCTCAGGGGGTGAATTGGCGCGCATGCGCCAAGAGGGGGCGCGAGCGCCCCCTTCCTTCCCTCACAGCATCGGCTCCGAGATCACCACCTCGCCGCCATCCCGCACCGCCGTATAGAAACAGGACCGCCGGTTCGTATGGCAGGCCGGCCCCTCCTGCTCCACCAGCGCCAGCAACGCATCGCGGTCACAATCCACCCGCAACTCCACCAGCCGCTGCACATGCCCCGACGTCTCGCCCTTCACCCAGAAGGCCCCGCGCGACCGGCTCCAATAGGTCACCCGGCCCGTCGCCACCGTCCGCGCCACGGCCTCTGCCGTCATCCAGGCCATCATCAGCACCTCGCCCGTGGCATGGTCCTGCGCAATGCAGGGGATCAACCCGTTCGTGTCATACTTTAGGCTTGCAGGGTCAAAGGACATCGGTCCTCTCCTTGGCAGGGGCGTCAGACGCGTCTATCTAAAGAACACGCAGCCGGAGGGAAAGGCATGAGCGACAGCGATCTCGTCAAGCTCTATTCGGGCCGCATCCTCGAACTGGCGGCAGATATCCCGCATCTGGGCCGCCTCTCCGCGCCCGACGGCACGGCAAAGAAACGCTCGCCGCTCTGCGGGTCCACCGTCACCGTTGACCTCACGCTGGATGGCGACCGCATCGCCAGCTTTGGGCAGGATGTAAAGGCCTGCGCGCTGGGTCAGGCCTCCGCCTCCGTCACTGCCCGCGCCATCATCGGCCGGACGCGGGATCAGGTCGCGCAGGCCCGCGCCGAACTCGAAGCCATGCTGAAACGCGGCGGCCCCGTCCCCGCCGCCCCTTTCGACGGGCTGGAGGTTCTCCTCCCCGCCCGCGACTATGCCAACCGCCACGCCTCCATCCTACTGTCGCTCGACGCGACCCTCGCCGCGATGGATGAGGCGCTGACGGCCCGCGCGGCGGGCTGACCGTCAACCCTGCCTTAACCCGCCCATGAAAAAACCGCCGCACGTCCTGCGACGGCGGCGGTCAGTGGCGTTTCGTTCTTCGGACAGGCAGGGCCGCCATCCGGGTGCCGCTTGGGGACAGGCACAAGGAACAAAAGCGCAGGCAGAACCTCAGGCAGAAAGAATGTGCAGTGACAGCACCAGCATGGAGAAGAGCGCAACGACACCCACCAGATCCTCGACAGCCGTCGCACGCGAGCGGGAAAGAATATCCTTCATTTCGGTCAGCATCGTCACCTTCATTGGCTTCGTTGCTGATTTGTTCTCATGTTCCCGCGATTCTGTAAAGAACTTTTTAAGAACATTCCGGATCAAAGAAAGAACAAAGCTTTAACCAACCCCGATCAGCCGGATCGCCCGGTCCTGATCCAACAGCCACAGCAGCATCCGCGCCGCCTTCCCCCGCGGCCCGTCCAGCGCCGGATCATCCGCCAGCAGCCGCCGCGCATCGCTCTGCGCCACGGCCATCAGCGCCCCCTGCCGCTCCAGATCGGCCACCCGGAACCGGGGCAGCCCCGATTGCGCCGTCCCGATCAGATCGCCCGCCCCCCGCATCGCCAGATCCTCTTCCGCGATGCGGAACCCGTCCTCAGTGTCGCGCAGCACCTTCAGCCGCCGCTCGCCCCCCTCGCTCAAGGGCGCCTGATACAACAGCAGGCAGGTCGACTCCGTCGCCCCCCGCCCCACGCGCCCCCTGAGCTGATGCAACTGCGCCAGACCGAAGGTCTCCGCCCGCTCGATCACCATGATGCTGGCATTGGGCACATTCACCCCCACCTCGATCACCGTCGTCGCCACCAGCACCTTCGTCTCTCCGGCCACAAACCGCGCCATGGCGGCATCCTTCTCGGCGGGCGGCATCTGGCCATGCACCATGCCCACGACCCCATCCCCCAGCGCCGCGCGCAGATGCTGAAACCGCGCCTCGGCACTGGCATAATCCAGCACTTCGGAGTCCTCGACCAAGGGGCAGACCCAATAGGCCTGCCGCCCCTCGGCCACCGCACGGGCCAGATGGCCCACCACCTCATCCATCCGCGCCGTGCTGACCAGCGCCGTCCGGATCGGCTTCCGCCCCGGCGGTTTCTCGTCCAGCACGGACACATCCATATCCCCATAGGTCGCCAGCGCCAGCGACCGCGGGATCGGCGTCGCCGTCATCACCAGCGTATCGGTCGCCGCCCCCTTGGCCCCCAGTTCCATCCGCTGCGCCACGCCGAAACGGTGCTGCTCATCCACCACCGCCAGCCGCAGGTCATAAAAAACCACATCCCTCTGGAACACCGCATGGGTGCCCACCAGCACCGCGATCCGCCCCTCGGCCAGATCGCGCAGCTTGGCCGCCCGCTCCGCCCCCTTGTCCCGGCCCGTCAGCAACTCGAGCCGCACCCCCGCCGCCGCCGCCAGGGGCTGCAACCCCTCGAAATGCTGCCGCGCCAGAATCTCCGTCGGCGCCATCATCACGCCCTGCCCCCCCGCCTCCACGGCGATCAGCAGCGCAAGAAAGGCCACCAGCGTCTTCCCCGCCCCCACATCCCCCTGCAACAGCCGGTTCATGCGGAACGGGCCTTCCATATCCCCCGCAATCTCCTCCACCGCCCGCGCCTGCGCGCGGGTCAGGGAATAGGGCAGGCTCATCACCACCTTCGCCCGCAACTGGCCGTTCCCGACCGTGGGAAGCCCCTTCTGCTTGCGCAATGTCGCCCGCGCCAGGGCCAGCGTCAGCTGATGCGCCAGCAACTCGTCATAGGCCAGCCGCTGCCGCGCCGGATGGGTCGGCGCCAAATCCGGCGCCCCCGCAGGCCCATGCACCGCCACCAAAGCCTCGCGCCACGCAGGCCAGCCTTCCCGCGCCAAGAGCGGCCCGTCGATCCATTCCGGCAAGTCAGGTGCCCGCGCCAAGGCCCCCGCCACAGCCTTCGCCACCACCTTCTGCGTCACCCCGGCGGTCAGGGGATAGACCGGCTCGAACAGCGGCAACTCCCCCGCCTCCTCCGGCCGCAGCACATGGTCGGGATGCACCATCTGCGCCACGCCATCGAACAGTTCCACCTTGCCGGAAATCAGCCGCCGCTGCCCCGTCGGCAGCAGCCGTTGCAGGAAATCCCCCCGCGCGTGAAAGAAAACCAGCGTGAAGTCCAACGCCGCATCCCGCACTGCCACGCGGTAAGGTTTCCCCTTCGCGCGCGGCGGGAAATGCGCGCCAACCTCCACCTCCACCGTCACCGTGCAAGGCGGCACCACATCGCGGACCGACGCCTTCCGCGCCCGATCCACCCCCGAATGCGGTAGAAGGAACAGCAAATCCTTCGGCCGCTCCACCCCCAGCCCGGCCAGCGCCTTGGCCGTCTTCTCCCCCACGCCTTCCAGCGTCTCCAACCCCGCAAACAGCGGGAAAAGTTCGACAGGCCGCGTCATGCATCCCCGATGAGGGCGAGCCATTCGTCCTCGTCGATCATCTTCACGCCCAGCCGTTCTGCATCCTTGGCCTTCGACCCCGCACCGGGACCGGCCACCAGAAGGTCGGTCTTGGCGGAAACCGACCCCGCCACCTTGGCCCCCAGCGCCTCGGCCCGCGCCTTGGCCTCGGCCCGCGTCATCTTCTCCAGACTGCCGGTAAAGACCACGGTCAGCCCCGCCACCGGCGATTCCGTCGCCCGCGCCTCGGGTGGCAACACCTCCAGATGCGCCACCAGCCGCGCGATGGAGGCGCGCTCCTCCGGATTGGCCAGGGTATCGGACAAGGACAGCGCCAGAACCGGCCCGATCCCATCGCCGGTGATCAGTTCCTGCCAGGCCGCCGCCGCCGCCTCCGGCACGGCCAGCGCTTCCACCGCCCTGTCCCGCGCCTCCTTCACCCGCGCGCGCCGCCCCTCGGCCTGCGCCGCCGCGCGTTCCTCCATCTCGGCCTCATCCGCCGCACGATGGGCCAGCGCCGCAGGCCGCGCCAGATCGACCGCCGCCGCCAAGGCTTCCCATGTCTGGTAATGGCGGGCCAGATCCTGCGCCGCCACCTCGCCCACATGCCGCATCCCCAAGGCAAAGATCAGCCGCGCCAGCGGAATGCGCCGCCGCTCCTCGATCGCGGCCCAGAGATTGGTCACCGACTTCTCGCCGAAACCGTCCCGATTGCGCAGCTTCTGCAAGGGGTTGGCGGCATCCCTTGCGGCAAGCGTGAAGATGTCCGCAGGCTCCTTCACCGGCAGCAGGTCATCGGCGAAGAACATCTCGACCTGCTTGCGCCCCAACCCCTCGATGTCAAAGGCCGCGCGCGACACGAAATGCACCAGCCGCTCCACCGCCTGCGCCGGGCAGATCAGGCCCCCGGTGCAGCGGCGCACCGAATCCCCCTCTTCTCGCACCGCGTCAGACCCGCATTCCGGGCAGCGATGCGGAAAGACATAGGGCACCGCCCCTTCCGGCCTGCGCGCCATGTCCACATCCGCGACCTTGGGGATCACATCGCCCGCGCGATAGACCTGCACCCAGTCGCCCACCCGGATATCCTTGCCGTCCCGGATCGCCTCGCCGCGCGAGTCGCGCCCCGCGATGTAATCCTCGTTATGCAGCGTGGCATTCGACACGACCACGCCGCCCACCGTCACCGGGGCCAGCCGCGCCACGGGCGACAGCGCCCCGGTGCGCCCCACCTGAATGTCGATCGCCTCCAGCCGCGTCCAGGCGAGTTCCGCCGGAAACTTGTGCGCGATGGCCCAACGCGGCGTCGTCGCCCGGAAGCCCAGCCGCGCCTGAAGCGACAGGTCATCCACCTTGTAGACCACCCCGTCGATGTCATAGCCCAGCGTCGCCCGCATCGCCTCGATCCGACGATACTGCGCCAGCAGGGCGGCAGGCCCATCGCACAGCACCGTCAGCGGATTGGTCTGAAATCCCAGGGCCTTCAGCCGCGCAATTGCCGCGAATTGCGAAGCGGCCAGCGGCTCTGACAGCGCCCCCCAGGCATAGGCAAAGAACCGCAGCGGCCGCGCCGCCGTGATCGTCGCATCCAACTGCCGCAACGACCCGGCCGCCGCGTTGCGCGGATTGGCAAAGACCTTGCCGCCACCCGCCGCCTGCCGCGCATTCAGCGCCGCGAAATCGGCATGGGACATATAGACCTCGCCCCGCACTTCCATCACCGCTGGCGCGCCCGCCACCCGGCGCGGAATATCCGCGATGGTCAGCGCATTTTCGGTGACATTCTCGCCCAGCTCGCCATCGCCCCGCGTCGCCGCCTGCACCAGCACCCCGCCCTCATAACGCAGGGACAGCGACAGCCCGTCGATCTTCGGCTCGGCCACATAGGCGATGGGCGCATCGGTCCCAAGGAAAGACCGCACCCGCCCATCGAACTCCGCCACCTCCTCATCCGCGAAGGCATTGGAAAGCGACAGCATCCGCACCTCGTGCCGGACCTGCCCGAACCCATCCGCCGCCGCAGCCCCCACCTGCTCGCTGGGGCTGTCGGACCGCTTCAACTGCGGAAACCGCGCCTCGATCTCCGCGTTCCGCCGCTTCAGCGCGTCATAGTCCGCATCCGAAATCTCGGGCGCGTCCAAGGTGTGATAGGCGCGGTTCGCCTCGGCAATCGCGGCGGCCAGCCGCGCAAGCTCTGCCTGCGCCTCTGCCTCGGAAAGCTGGTCGATGCTCTTTCCGTCGGTCATCCGTTCCCCCAAGGTCGCCCCCCGAAAGGTTTAGGGGGCGACCCCGGAACAGTCCAGCACCCGCCGCAGGCTTCAGCTTGCCGCCGCGATGGAAACGCGGCGATGGGCGATCTCCGGCACCGGGTCGCGCATCACATAGCCGCGCCCCCAGACCGTCTCGATATAGTTCTCGCCCCCCGTCGCCTCGGCCAGCTTCTTGCGCAGCTTGCAGATGAAGACGTCGATGATCTTCAGCTCCGGCTCGTCCATCCCGCCATAAAGGTGGTTCAGGAACATCTCCTTCGTCAGGGTCGTGCCCTTGCGCAGGCTGAGGAGTTCCAGGATCTGATACTCCTTCCCCGTCAGATGCACGCTCTTGCCGCCCACATCCACCGATTTGGCGTCAAGGTTCACATTGATCTGGCCAGTCCGGATGATCGACTGCGCATGACCCTTGGACCGGCGGATGATCGCGTGGATTCGCGCGATCAGCTCTTCGCGGTGGAAGGGTTTGGTCAGATAGTCATCCGCGCCGAAGCCGAATCCCCGGATCTTGCTGTCGGTGTCATCCGACCCCGACAGGATGAGGATGGGCGTTTCGATCTTGGCCATCCGCAACTGGCGCAGAACCTCATGCCCGCTCATGTCGGGAAGGTTCAGGTCCAGAAGGATGAGATCGTAGTCGTAGAGTTTCGCCAGATCTATGCCATCTTCCCCAAGATCCGTGCAGTACACGTTCAGGTTGGCATGGGTCAGCATCAACTCGATGCTCCGCGATGTCGCGGGATCGTCTTCAACCAAAAGCACTCGCATGTCACTCTCCGTAAAGCCGCCCTAAGGCGACATTGCAGACCACTCGTTAAACAAAGATTACTATGGCAGATTTTGCATCAAGCTCAATCTAAAATTGTCGATAATGCTGAACCTTGGTCGCCCGCAGCGCCGCAGCACCATGGCGGCCCATGGCGGCCTCCCAACTGCCCAATTCCTCATCGGTCAGCCGATAGCGCTCCAGCGCCTCCTCCCGGCCGATCAGCCCATGCTGCACGGCCTGCACCACCACGGCCTTGCGCCGCGCCACCCAGCGATGGGTGTCGGCGGGCGGCAGATCGGCCCGCGTCAGAATGGTGCCATCCGGCAGGGTCACATGGCGGGGGCCGGGAACGCGCTTGATATACATGCGGGGTCTCCTTCGTCTTCCCCCGGACTATCGCGCCCTTTCCTTAACCGATGCTGAAGGCCCGCCGCCGACCTGCCCCCCTCTTGTGGCCCGCCCCCTTTTTCCTGTATTGCAACGGCCTTCCGCAGATCACCCACCGGACCTCCGCCATGGCGCTCGATCAACCGCTCAACTCGCTCGGCCTGCCGAAGGCCCCCGCCGATACCCGCGTGGTCGTCGCCATGTCGGGCGGCGTGGACTCCTCGGTCGTCGCCGCCATGCTGGCGGAAGAGGGCTATGATGTGGTGGGCGTCACCCTGCAACTCTACGATCACGGCGCGGCGCTCGCCAAGAAGGGCGCCTGCTGCGCGGGCCGCGACATCCACGATGCCCGCCGCGTGGCCGAAACCATGGGCTTTCCGCATTACGTCCTCGACTACGAAAACACCTTCCGCGAAGCGGTGATCGAGGAATTCGCCGATGCCTACCTCGCCGGCGCAACCCCGGTTCCCTGCATCCGCTGCAATGAACGGGTGAAGTTCAAGGACCTGCTCGCCACCGCCAAGGATCTGGAGGCCGACTGTATGGCCACCGGCCACTATATCCAGCGCAAGATGGGCGCGCTTGGGCCGGAACTGCACATGGCCGGCGATCCCAACCGCGATCAGTCCTATTTCCTCTTCTCCACCACGGCGGAACAGCTTGCCTATCTGCGCTTCCCCCTCGGCCACCTCGCCTCCAAGGCCGAAACCCGCGCGCTGGCGGCACGCTATGGCCTGCCCGTGGCCGACAAGCCCGACAGCCAGGACATCTGCTTTGTCCCAAACGGCAATTACGCCGCGGTGATCGAAAAGCTGCGCCCCGGCGCCGCCGACCCGGGCGAGATCGTGGATCTTTCCGGTCGCGTCCTCGGCACGCACCGGGGCGTGATCCATTACACGATCGGGCAGCGCAAGGGCCTCGGCATCGGCGGCCTGGGCGATCCGCTCTATGTGGTCAAACTCGACCCCGACAGCCGCCGCGTGATCGTCGGGCCGAAAGAGGCGCTCTCCACCCGCACCGTGCCGCTGCGCGAGATCAACTGGCTGGGCGACGCCCCCCTTGCCAGCCGCGCCGAATGGCAGGTGAACGTGAAGGTCCGCTCCACCCGCCCCCCGCGCCCCGCCGTCATCCGCCCGCTGTCGGAAACAGAGGCCGAGGTGGAACTGCTCTCGCCCGAAGACGGCGTCAGCCCCGGTCAGGCCTGCGTCTTCTACGCCCCCGAAGGCAGCCGCGTCCTGGGCGGCGGCTGGATCTGGAAAGGCCGCCAAGCCTAAGATTTTTCACTGAAAAATCTTAGGCTTTCCCAGCCAAAACTCTTCTGGAAGAGTTTTGGCATCGCGCGCCAGGATTTTTGGCCAAAAATCCTGGCGCGATGAACCGCCGTCACAGGACCGAAAGCACCGACCGCGCCGCCCGCAGCCCGGGCGCTTCGCCACCCTTGCCCAGCCGCTCCATCGTCAGGCGCATCGCCGCCCCCTGCGCCGAAGGGTCCGCCAGCAGCGCCTCCACCGCCGGCGCGATCAACTCCGCCCGGCAGCGGTCCCCGATGAATTCCGGCACGACCCGCGTCTCGCTCACCAGATTGACCAGCGTCACCGTGTCGATCAGCGCCGCCCGCCGCATCAGCCACAGCGTCAGGGGATGCATGTCATAGGCGATCACCATCGGGCAGCCCGCCGCCGCCAGTTCCAGCGATACGGTCCCCGAAGCCGCCACCGCCACATCCGCCGCCGCAAAGGCCCCGCGCTTCAGACCCGGCTCTTCCACGATCACCGGCTGCACCCGCCAGTCCGCCGTCACCTCGCGCACCAGCCCCGCCACCCCCCGGACCGTCGGCAAGGCCACGCGCAGCCCCGGATGGCGCGCGGCCAGCCGCCCCAGCACCTCGCCCAGAACCGGGGCCAGCCGCGCCACCTCGCCGCGCCGCGACCCCGGGAGGGCCAGCACCAGCGGCCCCTCCCCGGCCCAGGCCGCGCATTCCGCCTCCGATGCCGCAGGCTCCGCCACCACCGGATGCCCCACGAAATCGCAGCTCATCCCCGCCGCCTGCATATAGGGCGGCTCAAAAGGCAGCAGGGCCAGCACATGATCCACATGCCGCGCCATCTTCGCCGCCCGCCCCGGCCGCCAGGCCCAGACCGAGGGCGCAACATAATGGATCGTCCGCAGCCCGGGCCGTGCGGCCTTCACCAGCGCCGCCACCCGCAGCCCGAAATCGGGGCTGTCGATCGTCACCAACGCCGCCGCATCCGAGGCGATCACCGCCTCCGCCACCTCGCGGATACGCCGCTTCAGGTGAAAATACTTGGGCAGAACCTCGGCGATGCCCATCACCGAAAGCTCTTCCATCGGGAAGAGCGACCCCATCCCCTCGGCCTGCATCAGGGGCCCCGCAACCCCGTCAAAGGTCACCCCCGGCGACAGCGCCTTCAGCCCCGCCATCAGCGCCGCCCCCAGACGGTCGCCCGAGGGCTCGCCGGCGACGAGGAAGATCTTCATGGCTTCCGCGCCCAGAGGAACAGGCCCGCCGCCTCCGCCTCGGCCACCATCGCGGACAGGTCGAGGCAGATCACGCCCCCCGCCTCCCACACAATCCCGCCAAGCCCCGCCGCCGCCACGCGGCGCAGGGTTTCCACCCCCAGCGCGGGCAGGTCGATCCGGCGGTCCTGCCCCGGCTTCGGCGCCTTGTAGAACAGTCCCTTCGCCCCTGCGGGCCGCAGGCCCGGCGGAATCGCCGCCACGCCCGCCAGCATCGCATCCGTCCCCGGCAGCGCCTCCACGGCAAGGCACAGCCCCTGCTGCACCACCGCGCCCTGCCCCACATCCACGCGTCCCAGCGCGCCCACGATCACCGCCGCCCGCGCCGCATCGGCCCGGTCCCGATCCGTGACCGCGCCGCACAGAAGCCCGGCCCCCGGCACCAGCGCAGGCGCGATCTCCTGCACCCCCACCAGCGCGAAACCCGCCTCCTCGAAAATCGCCAGCACCTCGCGCAGGGTGGCATCATCGCCCTGCCCCATGGCCGCCAGCAGACGCGGCACCATCCCCGCCGTGTCGGGGTCAAACAGCGCCGGGTCCAGCCTTGGCCGCTGCACCGCACCCGCGAAACAGACCCGCGTGACCCCCTCATCCTCCAGCGCCCGCAGGAACGGCACCAGCCGCTCCACCCGGAACCGCAGGTCCGGCTCCAGGCCCGCAGGGGCGAACCCCTCCAGCGCCGCCACGAAAGGCCGTTCCGCCATCGCGGCCATCACCGCCGCAGGCAGGCCCCCCGCCCCCGCAATGATTGCCGTCCGCGTCATTTCGGCGTCAGGAAAGACCGGTCCGAGGCCGACAGGATGAATTCCGTCACCTCGCGCACATAGGCGCTGTCCGTCTCGTCGGCCAGCTTGCGCGCCCGGTCAAGGAACGTCCCCTCCCCCTGCGCCAGCATCTGATAGGCCGCCCGCAGCGCAGTGATCTCGCCCCGCTCCACGCCGCGCCGCTTCAGCCCCACAAGGTTCAGCCCGTCCAGCTCCCCCCTCGGGGCCTGCACAAGGCCATAGGGGATCACGTCATTCGTCACCATGGTCACGGCCCCGATGATCGCGCCCTGCCCGATCCGCACGAATTGATGCACGCCCGACAACCCGCCCACGATCACGTCATCGCCCAGCACGCAATGCCCTGCGATGGCCACATGGTTCACCAGGATCACGCGATTGCCGATCTGCGCATCATGGCCCACATGCGCGCCGGTCATCACCAGCACGTCATCGCCCAACCGCGTCACGCCGCCGCCGCCTTCCGTGCCCACGTTCAGCGTCGCCGCCTCACGGATGCGGCAGCGCTGGCCGATCACCAGCCGCGTCTTCTCGCCCTTGTATTTCAGGTCCTGCGGCACCTCGCCCACCGTGGCGAAGGGGAAGATCACCGACTCCTCCCCCACCTCGGTCCAGCCGGTGACCACGGCATGGCTCTTCACCACGACCCGGTCCTTCAGCACCACCTCCGGCCCGATCACCGAAAAGGGGCCGATCTCGCAGCCCGCGCCGATCACCGCGCCGTCCTCGATCACGGCCGAAGGATGGATGCGCGCCTCGGGGTGAATGGTCATGCTCAGGCCTTCGGCACGTCGAACATGGCCATGAAGGTGGCCTCGCAGGCCAGTTCCCCCTCCACCATCGCGCGGCCTTCGAATTTCCACACCCGCCCGCCGCCGCGCAGCGCCTTCACATGCAGTTCCAGCACGTCACCGGGCACCACCTTGCGGCGGAACTTCACCCCGTCCACGCCCATGAAGAAGACCTTCGCCTGCTTGTCCACCAGATCCATCGACAGGCCCACGAGGATGCCGCTCGTCTGCGCCATCGCCTCGATGATCATCACGCCGGGAAAGATCGGCATGCCGGGGAAATGCCCGGTGAATTGCGGCTCGTTGATCGTGACATTCTTGATGCCGACACAGCTTTCGTTGACGACGATGTCGCGCACCTTGTCCACCAGAAGAAAGGGATAGCGGTGCGGAATGATCCGCTGGATCAGGTCAAGATCGGCACTGGTGACGGCGCTGCTGGCGGTGGCCTCGGTCATCGGGTTCTCCTTCTTCCGCGGCCCGCCGCGCCGGGCCACCGGAACGTGACTAGCAACTTGCCGGGGGCGAAACAAGCATCCGGCGCTCAAGGGCCCGGAGCGGGCGCGGGCGCCGGTGCGACAGGCGCCACGGGCGCGGCCTCCGGCGCCGGCTCGGGTCCGGCCTCCGGCGCTGCGTCCAGATCGCTGCCATCGCCCAGCACTGCGTCGATCCGCGCGATGGCCTCGTCGGTGATATCCACGCCGCGCAGCGACAGGATCACCGTTTCCTTGTCAAAGATGGCAACCGCCCCGGTATCCCGCATCAGATCGGCCAGCACCGGGATCGCCGCCTGAAGAAAGCGCTGCCGCTCCGCATCCCGGCGCGAGGTGATGGCGCGCGACTTCGCATCCTGCGCGGCGCGGATCGCCTCGGTCTTGGCATCGAACTCTTCCGCCAGCTTGCGGAACTCCTCGGCAGGCAGGCTGGGCCGACGATCCGTCAGCGCGCGCTCTTCCGATTCCAGCGCCTGTTCCAGCCGCAGATTCTCGGCAATCAGCACCTCGCTGTCGGTCTGGAACTGCGTCTCCAGCGCCCGGCCAAAGCGCGTCTCGGCCAAAAGCCGGTTGCGATCCAGCGTCAGGATGGGCGCACGGGGCAGCACCACCGCCTCCCCCGCCCCCTGCGCCTGCTGCGCCGCGACAGGCTGCGCTGCAAGCAGGGCCAGCGCGGCCAGGACCGGCCGCCACAGCCCGCCATGGCGCAGGCCCGCCATCAGAAGCGCGTCGAAACCGTCAGGTCGAAGGTCTGCTCGAGGTCATAGTCTTCCTTGACCAGCGGCTTGGCAAAGTTCAACCGCAGCGGCCCGACCGGCGTATCCCAGAAGATCGACACACCCACCGAAGACCGCAGGTTCATCGAGTCATCCACCGGATTCGCCCCGGCCGACCCGCCATTGATGTTGTCCAGGCTCCAGACCGACCCGACATCGAAGAAGACGCCGCCCGACACCCCGTATTCCTCCGGCAGGCCCAGCGGGAAATCGGCCTCGAACCGCGCCACGGCGAACATGTTGCCCCCCAGCGCATCGTTCAGCGCGCTCAGGTCGCGCGGGCCGATCCCGCCGGGCTCAAAGCCCCGGATCTTGCCATTCGCGAAGAAGCGTTCGGTGATCTGGCTGTTCGTGCCGCCCAGGCTGTTGATCATCCCGCCTTCAAAGATGGCGCGCAGCGTCACCTCTTCCTGGGCCACCTTCGTCTCGGCCAAAGCCAGCGCAGAGGTCATGATGAACTCTGTATCGCCCCCCAGCCCGGCAATATCCTGGCCAAAGCGCAGCAGGATGCCCCCTTTCGGGTTCAGACCGCTCACGCGCGTGTCATAGGTATAGGTATAGCCGACCGAGCTTGTGATCTGCGCCCCCAGCGCGGCTTCCTGCACGATAATGTTCGACGCGCCCGCAGGCACATCGGAAATCTTCGAATCCTTGTAGGTATAGCGCACTTCAAGCCGGCTCAGTTCGCCCAGCGGGAATTCCAGCGCGGGCGACAGGCGGCCCACGCGGGTATCATAGGTGGTCGAATTCTCGTTGTCCGACTCGCGGTAGGACGCCGCGAATTTCAGCGTCACGTCCCGGCCCAGGAAGGCAGGTTCCGCAAAGGAGAACGACCCTTCCGACGTATCGGTCCCGCTGGTCAGCGACACGCCCAGCGCCTGGCCACGCCCCAGAAAATTCTGCTCGCTCAGCCCGACATTGAAGCCGACGCCGGTCGAAACCCCATAGCTCGCCCCGAAGGTGAGAGAGCCGGTCGGCTGCTCTTCCACATCGACATTCACCACCACCTGATCGGGCGTGCTGCCCGGTTCGGCATTGACCTGCGCATCGGCAAAGAAACCAAGGGCGCGGATGCGTTCCGCCGCCTGCCGGATTTCCCGCGCGTTCAGCGGATCGCCTTCCACCGTGCGGAACTGGCGGCGCACCACCTGATCCAGCGTCGTGGTATTGCCCTCGATGTCGATGCGCTCCACGAAGATGCGCTCGCCCCGCACGATGGCGAATTCCACATCCAGGATGCCGCCCCGCTCGTCCCGCGTGATCCGCGGATCGACGCGCACGAAGGTCAGCCCCTTGCGCAGCGCCAGATTTTCCATCCGCGCGATGTTGTTGTCGATCAGCGCGGGCGACCAGGTCTCGCCGCGACGGATGCGCTGCACCGCCGCGAATTCGGCCGCGTCCACCCCTTCGATCTCGGAAACCGTCGAAACCTCGCCGATGCGGAACTGCTGGCCCTCGCGAATGGTGAAGGTCACGAAGAAGGCATCCCGCTCCCGCGCGACATCCGACGTGGCATCCAGAACCTGCACATCGGCATAGCCACGCGCCAGGTAGAAATCGCGCAGCAACTGCTTGTCCAGCTCCAGCCGCTCCGCAACAAAGGTATCGCGCTGGATGATGCTGCGCAGCAGACCGGCCTGCTTGGTCTCCAGCACCTGCCGCAGACGGCGGTCGGTGAAGGCACGGTTGCCGACAAAGGACAGCCGTTCGATCTCGGCCACGCGGCCCTCGGTGATCTCGAAGACCAGATCGACGCGATTGCCGTCGCGCCGGATGATGCGCGGATCGACGGTCGCCGCGATACGGCCCCGCACCCGATAGGCATCGGCAATGGCCGCCGCATCCTCTTCCGCCTGCGACGGCGAATAGACCAGCCGCCCGCGCGACTTGGCGATCTCCGCCAGTTCTTCGTCCTTCAGCCGGGCATTGCCCTCGAAGTTGACGATGTTGATCATCGGGTATTCGACAACCCGGATCAGAAGCGTGCTGCCCTGCGGCACCAGCTCGACGGATTCGAACAGGCCGGAATTGACGATGTTCTGATAGGCATCGTTCAGCCGCGCCGCGCTGACCGTCTCGCCGCGCCCGATTCCGGCATAGGCCAGAATGGTCTGCGGCTCGATGGCCTGGTTGCCCTCCACCGTGACGCTGGAAAAGCTGTAGGTCTGGGCCTGTGCGGCGCTGTAGGGGGCAAAGGTAACGGCGGCTGTGGAAAGGAAAAACGCCGTCAATGCCGGCCGGAACATCCCCGCGCTCGACCGCATCGACGTATCGAACACGCCTGTCCTTTTCCGCATGGATCCTGCCCCGCCATTAACTAATTCTTGCGTCTTCACTAGCCTGACAAGCGGGGATTGTCAAAAGGCTGTGGCCGTTTTCCCGGCCTTAGTGACCCAGAAACTGCGTTCCGAGAAAGGCCCCGGCCAGCAGGCCCGCGGCCATCGTGGCCAGCGTGAAGATCCGGTCGGCATTCACCACCATGATGATGGACAGGCCGCGATAGCTCTTGGCGATGCTGTTCATGTCTTTTTCTCCCATCCTGTTGGCAGCAACAGGGCTAGGGTCCGAATGTGGCGCGAGTTTGGCCCGCTCCCGGCGCTTTCGCGACGGCAGGCCCGGCTCCGCGCCAGACCTGCAAGTTGCGCGCCAGACCCGGCCCGCGCCAGTCCGGCCCGCGCCAGTCCGGCCTCAGGGGCAGAACAGGTCGTTCGACAGCGCAAAGACCATCAGCGTCAGGATGGAGGCCAGCCCCACCGCCATCAGCACCCGCAGCGCGCGGGCCGAGGGCGGCTTCCCCGTCACCGCCTCATAGGCGTAGAACACCAGATGCCCGCCATCCAGCACCGGCACCGGAAACAGGTTCATCAACCCGACCGCCGTGGACAGCATGGCAATGAACCAGATGAAGCTGGTCACCCCCGCGCTTGCCGCCGCGCTCGACGTTTCGGCAATCCCGATCGGCCCGCGCAAGTTGCACGAGGAAATCGCCCCCGTCACCATGTGCCACAACCCCGAAAGCGAGGTCGTCGCAATGTCCCAGCTTTGCGTCACGCCAAGGCCAAGGCTTTCAAACACCCCCGGCCGCCGCGTCTCGGGCTCGAAATACAGCGCCCCGGTCAGACCGATCAGCCAGCGCGTCTCGAATCCGCCCTCGGCCAGCGGCAGGTCCACCCGGCGGGGCGTCAGGGTCAGGTCGATCTCTTCCCCGCCCCGCGACAGGCGCAGCGTCAGAGGTTCGCCCTCCGACGCGCCCACGATCTCGCGCAGTTGCGGAAAGGTCGCCACCGGCATCCCGTTCACCGACAGGATGATGTCCCCCGCCTCCAGCCCCGCATCCCGCGCCGCCGAATCCGGCTGCACCGTCTCCACCACCGGCGGAAGCGGATGGCTGTCGCGCAGATCGACCTCCGCCCCCGCGCGATCCACCCGGTAATCCACCACCGCCAGATCCGGCAATTCGCCCGCCGCCTCCATGAAGGCCGCGAAATCCGGGGTTTCGATCCCCCCCATCGCCTCGATCCGGTCGCCCGGCTGCAAGGCCACCGTCTGCGCGGGAAGGGCGCGCACGCTGCCCACCGTCGGCGCATCCGTCGCCACGCCGTTCCACAGGAAGATCGCCGCAAAGATCGCGATGGACAGCACGAAGTTGAAGATCGGCCCGGCCGCCACCGTCGCCGTCCGCGCCCAGAGCGGCGCGCCATGCATCGTCGCGCGCCTCTGCTCCGCGCTCAGCGCCTCACTCTCCGCCGCCTGCCCGACCGAAGACGCATTCGCATCCCCCATGAAGCGCACATAGCCCCCCAGAGGCAGCGCCGCCACCTGCCAGCGCGTCCCGCGCCGGTCCACGCCCGACCACAGGACTGGGCCGAAACCGATGGAAAAGACCTCGGCATGGATGCCTGACCAGCGGCCCACGATATAGTGGCCGTATTCATGCACGAAGACGATGACGATCAGCGCGCCCACGAAGGCAAGCACGGTATAGGCCAGACCGCCGAAACTGGGCATCAGATTGATCAGTTCCACCCTAACTCAGACCTCTCTCCTCGCAGCCGCGCATTCGGCCGCCCGTACCCTGGCATGACGATCCATGGCCAGCACTTCTTCCAGTCCCGTCGGGGCATTTCTTAGGCCTGTCTCGGCCGAAAGAACGGCAAGCGTCTCCTCTACTACGGATGCCATACCAAGGAATCCAAGCCGTCCCGACATGAAATAATCGAGAGCAACCTCCTTCGCCGCGTTGAAGGCCGCCCCGGACAGGCCGCGAATCTCCATCACCTCGCGCGCCAGCCGCAGCGCGGGGAAGCGTTCCGCATCCGGCGCCTCGAAACTCAGGGAACCCAGCCGCGCCAGGTCCAGCCGCTCCACCGGCACATGCCCGCGCTCGGGCCAATGCAGCGCAAAGCCGATCGCATGGCGCATGTCCGCCGGCCCCAGATGCGCCATCACCCCCCCGTCGCGGAACCCGACAAGGGCATGGACGATGCTCTGCGGATGCACCAGAACCTCGATCATCTCGGGCGCGAAACCGAAGAATTCCCGCGTCTCGATCAGTTCCAGCGCCTTGTTGAACATCGACGCGCTGTCAATGCTGATCCGGCTGCCCATCGACCAGTTCGGATGCGCCTTCGCCTCCGCCACCGTCGCCCGCGCCAGCTTTTCCAAAGGCCAGGTCCGGAACGGCCCGCCCGAGGCGGTGATGATGACCCGCTCCACCGCCCCCGCATCCTCGCCCGTCAGGGCCTGGAACACCGCCGAATGCTCGCTGTCCACCGGCAGGATCGTCGCCCCATGGGCCTTGGCCGTCGCCAGCAGCAGCGGCCCCGCCGTCACCAGGCTTTCCTTGTTGGCCAGCGCCAGAATCCCGCCATGGCGCAGCGCCCGCAATCCCGGCACCAGCCCGGCCGCGCCCACGATGCCGCTCATTACCCAGTCGGCCGGGCGATCCGCCGCTTCGGCGATGGCCTCCGCCCCCGCCGCCGCCTCGACCCCCGATCCCGCCAGCGCCGCCCGCAAGGCGGGCAGTTCCTCCTCATGCGCCGTCACCGCCACCTCGGCCCGCAACTCGCGCGCCATCTCGGCCAGCAGCGCCACGTTGCGCGCCCCGGTCAGGGCCACGGTCCGATAGGCCTCGGCCCCGCCCGCCCTGCGGATCAGGTCGAAAGTGCTCTGCCCGATGGAGCCGGTGGCCCCGAAGATGGATATGGAACGCATGCCCTCAGCCGATCGGTAGGTCCTTGAAGAACAATCCCAGCAGCATCACCAGAACCGTGGCCCCGATCAATGCGTCGAACCGGTCCAGCAGCCCGCCATGACCGGGGATGAGCTGCGAGGAATCCTTGACCCCCGCCCGCCGCTTCATCCAGCTTTCCAGGATGTCCCCCAACTGCCCCGCCAGCGCCACCACCGGCGACAGCAGCACCAGAAGCCAGCCGCCCATCCCGGCCAGCACGAATCCCAGCCCCACCAGCACCGCCCCGATCCAGCCCGCCACCGTGCCGGACCAGGTCTTCTTCGGGCTGACCGCAGGCCAGAATTTCGGCCCCCCGATCATCCGCCCGGCGAAATAGCCCGCCACATCCGACGTCACCACCACAATGACCAGCCACAGGATGCCCGTCGTTCCCGCCTCGTCGCGGAACTCCACCAGACCATAGCCCGCCACCATGATCGCCACCGCATAGGCCGCCGCGATCCGCCGGTCCCGCCGCGGCGTCAGCGCCAGCGCAAAGGCCGGCACCGTCAGGAAGGCCGCCGCCAGGTCAGACCGCAGCAGCAGCGCCGCCCCGAGCGAGGCCGCCGCCAGCCCCGCCATCAGCAAGGGCCGGTTCCGCTGCACCGGTGCGGTGATCGAGGCCAGTTCCCAGATCATCCCCGCCGTCAGAAGCACCACCAGCACCGCGAAGGACGGCCCGCCCAGCCAGATTTCCGCCGCGCCCACCGCGATCATCACCACGGCAGAGACGACGCGGGGCCGCAAATCGTTCCAACGCCCCGCAACCGCGGGCCCGCCGCCGCCCTCCGTCCCGGTCATGCCCGGACCACGCCGCCGAACCGGCGCTCCCTGTTGCCGAACCGCGCCACGATGGCCGACAATTCCGTCGCCGTGAAATCCGGCCAGAGCGTCGGCGTGAATTCATATTCCGCATAGGCCGCCTGCCAGGGCAGGAAATTCGAGGTGCGCGTCTCGCCGCTGGTGCGGATCACCAGATCGGGGTCCGGCAGATCGGCCGTATCCAGATGCTGCGCAAAGACGGCATCCGTCACCGCTTCCGGCGCCAGCCGCCCCTCGGCCACCGCCCGCGCCACGGCCCGCGCCGCCCGCGCAATCTCGTCCCGCCCGCCGTAATTGATCGCCACCGTCAGGTTCAACTGCGTCCCGGCGGCGGTGCGCGCCTCGATCCCGGCCATCATCGCCTGCAACTTCGGGTCCAGCCGCGTCCGGTCGCCGATAAAGCGCAGCCGCACCCCCTCGACCGAAAGCCGGTCCGCCTCGCGCTCGATATAGCGGGCAAAGATGGCCATCAGGCCAAGCACCTCTTCGGTGGACCGCTTCCAGTTCTCGGTGGAAAAGGCATAGACCGTCAGCCAGCGGATGCCGAGGTCGGGGCAGGCCCGCACGATCTCGCGCACCCGTTCGGCCCCGCGCCGATGGCCCACGAGGCGCGGCCAACCCCGCGTCGTGGCCCATCTTCCGTTGCCATCCATGATGATGGCGACATGCTCCGCAGGCCGGGACGGGCGCGACGGTTCCTTGCTCTCACCTATGCCCAATCCCGGTCTCCCCCCATCGCCCGCCGCCGCCCACCGGCCACGGGCCATCCTTCCCGTCCGACTGCCTCAGACCTGCATGATTTCGGCCTGCTTGGCCTCAAGCGCCTTGTCCACCGCAGCGATGGCCTTGTCGGTCAGGTCCTGCACCTCGTCCGCCCACATCTTCTGGTCGTCCTCGGACATGCCCGCCGTCTTGGCCTTCTTGATCTGGTCCATCCCGTCACGACGCACGTTGCGGATGGCGATCTTGGCGCTCTCGGCATATTGCGAGGCGACCTTGGCCAGTTCCTTGCGCCGCTGTTCATTCAGTTCCGGGATCGGCAGCCGGATCAGCGGCCCGTCGGTCACCGGGTTGATGCCCAGCCCGCTTTCGCGGATCGCCTTCTCCACCTTGCCGATCATGCCCTTGTCCCAGACATTGATCACCACCATGCGCGGCTCCGGCACGTTCACCGTGCCAAGCTGGTTGATGGGCGTCATCTGCCCATAGGCTTCCACCTGGATGGGATCGAGAAGCTGCGCCGAGGCCCGCCCCGTCCGGAGCGAGGCGAATTCCGTCTTCAGCGCCGTCATCGCGCCGTCCATCCGGCGCTGGATCGCGTCAAGGTCGATGTCGAGGTCGTCAGCCGACATATGGTCTTCCTTCATAGCCCGGCCCGCAGCGGGGCCGTTTCCTAGCTCTATAGCAGAGCGTCACGATAACGGAACAGGGGGTAGGGCGGCCTTCGCCCCCACCTTACCCTTGCACCCGCGTATAGGTGCCCTCGCCCCGCAGGATGCCGCGGAACCCGCCCGGCTCATCCAGCGAGAAGACGATGATCGGCAGGTTGTTGTCCCGCGCCAGCGCAATGGCCGAGGCATCCATCACCCCCAGATGCTTGGCCAGACATTCGTCATAGCTCACGATGTCATAGCGCTTGGCATCGGCATGTTTCTTGGGGTCCTTGTCATAGACCCCGTCCACCTTCGTCCCCTTGAAGATCGCCTGGCAGGCCATCTCGTTGGCGCGCAGCGTCGCCGCCGTATCCGTGGTGAAATAGGGGTTGCCCGTCCCGGCCGCGAAGATGCAGACCCGCTTCTTCTCCAGATGCCGCACCGCGCGGCGGCGGATATAGGGTTCGCAGACCTGATCCATCGGGATCGCGCTGATCACCCGCGTAAACACCCCCAGCGATTCGAGCGCCGACTGCATCGCCAGCGCATTCATCACCGTGGCCAGCATCCCCATGTAATCCGCCGTCGTCCGCTCCATCCCCTGTGCCGATCCGGCCAGCCCGCGGAAGATGTTGCCGCCGCCGATCACCATGCAGATCTCGACGCCCAGATCATGGACCGACTTCACCTCCTGCGCGATGCGCTGCACCGTGGGCGGATGCAGGCCGAATCCCTGATCCCCCATCAAGGCCTCGCCAGAAATCTTGAGCATCACGCGCCGATAGGTGACCGATGCATCAAGACCCGGTTTGGACATGGGAAACCCCGCTTTTCGTGATATCGGTTGGACTGCGCCGCAAAATGTATGAAAACGGCGGCGGGTTCAACCGGGAACGCCGCAGCCCGCCCCGCCCCGCCGGCGGATGGCCGCGACGCTCCCTCCCGCAGCCCCGCACCGCCCCGAAGCCGCACCGGAAAGCCCGCCGCCGCGCATGACCGACCTGCTTGCCTCCCTCTCGCGCGATGCGCCGCTCCTGATCGCCGGCCCCACCGCCAGCGGCAAATCCGCCCTCGCCCTCGCCCTCGCCGCCCGCGACGGGCGCCTCGTGGTCAATGCCGATGCGTTGCAGGTCTATGGCTGCTGGCACCTCCTCACCGCCCGCCCCTCGCCGCAGGACGAGGCCGCCGCCCCCCATGCCCTCTACGGCCACATCCCCCGCGATGCGGCCTATTCCGTCGGCCATTGGCTGCGGGAACTGGCCCCCCTCCTCTCCCGCCCCGTCGTGATCGTGGGCGGCACCGGCCTCTACTTCACCGCCCTCACCGAAGGGCTGGCCGATATCCCGCCCACGCCCCCTGCGATCCGGGCCGAGGCAGACCGCATCCGCCTTGCCGAAGGCGCCGCCGCCCTCCTCGCCGCGCTCGACCCCGCCACCGCCGCCCGGATCGACCAACGCAATCCCGCCCGCATCCAGCGCGCCTGGGAAGTCCTCCATGCCACCGGGCGCGGCCTTGCCGACTGGCAGGCCGAGACCGGCCCCCCTCTCCTGCCCCTCGATCAGGCGCAGGCCATCGTCCTCACCCCCGATCCCGCCTGGCTCAACAGCCGCATCGACCGCCGCTTCGACGCGATGATCGCCCAGGGCGCGCTCGACGAGGTCCGGGCCGAGCTTCCCCATTGGGACCCGGCCCGTCCCTCCGCCCGCGCCATCGGCGCGCCCGAACTCGTGGCCCATCTGCTAGGCGAGACGGACCTGCCCGCCGCCATCGCCGCCGCCAAGACCGCCTCCCACCAATATGCCAAGCGTCAGCGCACCTGGTTCCGCTCCCGCATGGGCGCCTGGCGGCGCATCGCCCTGCCGTGATCGCCCGCCGGTTGCACCCGGCTTATCAACAACCACCCGAATCCCTTGTGGATAACCCCCTCCGCCCTGCCGCCCTTGCCATCTTTTTGCTTGGGTTGCCTGCGAAGACCCTTGTATGATTCGAACAAGGACCCCCTCGGAAGACCCAAAGATGGAAGACCAGAACCAGCAAGCAGCCGCGTCCGGCGCGACTGGCGGGCAGGCCCGTCTTGTCGCGATTCCGCGCCTTGCCGCCGGTGGCCGCTGGCGGGTGGAGGCGATGCGCTCCGTCTCGGAGGCGCAGCTTCTGTGGTTCACCAAGGGTCAGGGCCGCATCACCATCGCAGGCATCACCCGCGGCTACACCGCCAACAACGCCGTCTTCATCCCCGCCGGGGTCATGCATGGCTTCGAAGTCGGCCCCCAGGTCTTCGGCACCGCCGTCTTCTTCGGCAAGGACTGCACGATCCCCCTGCCCGCCACCCCCCAGATCCTCCGGATCCGCGAGGTGCATGCCCAGCAGGAGGTCAATGTCATCCTCGACATGATCCTACGCGAGATGAATTCCGACAGCCCCGCGCATGAACGCGCGACGCGGCACTACCTCGGCCTGCTCGGCGTCTGGCTCGAACGCCAGACGACGAAGGCCGCCCCCGAACAATCCAAGCCCGACGCCGCAAAGCGCCTCGTCGCGCGCTACACCGCGCTTCTGGAACGCGATTTCCGCACCGGGGCCGGGGTCGGCGAATTCGCCGCCGCGCTGGGAGTCACGCCCACCCATCTGTCGCGCTGCTGCCGCCAGGCCTGCGGCCGCTCGGCCATCTCTCTCCTCCAGGACCGCCGCATCTTCGAAGCCCGCCGCCTGCTGGCCGAAACCCGGATGCCGGTCGGCGAAATCGGCGCCAGCCTCGGCTTCACCTCCGCGGCCTATTTCACCCGCGCCTTCCAGCACCTGACCGGCAAATCCCCCACCGAATTCCGCCGGTCCGTCTGATCACTTCTTCTCCAACATTACCCGATCCGGCGGCATCCAGACAGATGCGGCAGGAATCTGTCGCGATCAGACCATCAATCGACGAATCCAAGCGTTGACGGATGGCGGAAAAAGGTGCGCTATAACGGAGGCAAGCGCGCGCCCGCCGCTGGCAGTCTCCGGGTCATGCCCCGCCATCGCGCGGGACTTGGGCCGAGGCGCCTGAAGGAGTGGTGGCGTGGGCCAACATAACAACAAGCGCAGCCACTGCCTGCTCAGGGAGACCACGATGAAAGACACGATCGAGACCGCCAAGCTGCATCCGGCGGCCCTCATGTATGCACAGGAAACCCGCGACGGCGCGATGTCCCGCCGCGAATTCCTCGCCCGTACCACCGCCCTTGGCGTTTCGGCCGCCGCCGCCTATGCCCTGATCGGCATGGATGCGCCGGCCCAGGCGCAAGACACCCCGACGGCCGGCGGCACGCTGCGCATGTCGATGGAAATCAAGGCGCTGAAAGACCCGCGCACCGCCGACTGGTCGCAGATCGCCAACGTCACCCGCGGCTGGCTGGAATATCTCGTCGAATACAACAATGACGGCTCCATCCGCGGCATGCTGCTGGAAAGCTGGGAAGCCAATGCCGACGCGACCGAATACACGCTGAAGGTCCGTTCGGGCGTGAAGTGGAACAACGGCGACGATTTCACCGCCGATGACGTGGCGCATAACTTCGCCCGCTGGGGCGATGGCAATGTCGAGGGCAACTCGATGCCGGGCCGCATCACCATGCTGGTGGATGCCGAAAAGAAGGCGCTCCGCGATGGTGCCGTGACGGTCGTTGACCCGCTCACCGTGAAACTCACCCTCTCCGCCCCCGACGTGTCGCTGATGGCGGGCCTCGCCGACTATCCGGCCGCCGTCGTCCACAAGACCTATGAAAACGGCGACCCGACCCAGACCCCCGGCACCGGCCCCTATCTGCCGGAATCCGTCGAAGTCGGCGTGAAGGCGCATCTGGTCAAGAACGCCAACCACACCTGGTGGGGCACCGCCGTCTATGGCGGCCCGTATCTCGACCGGATCGAATATACCGACCTCGGCACCGACCCCTCGGCAGAGGTGAACGCCGCCGCCGCCGGTGAACTCGACGCCACCTACCAGTCCACCGGCGAATTCATCGAACAGTTCGATGCGCTGGGCTGGACGAAGTCCGAAGCCGTCACCGCCGCCACCCTCGCCGTGCGCTTCAACCAGCTCGCGGAAGAGTACAAGGACGTCAATGTCCGCAACGGCCTGATCAAATGCGTGGACAACAAGGTCGTCCTCGAACTCGGCTATTCGAACCTCGGCACCGTGGCTGAAAACCACCATGTCTGCCCGATCCATCCCGAATACTACGCCCTGCCCCCGCTGACGGCTGACCCCGCGGCTGGCAAGCAGATGGTCGTCGATGCGGGCAAGGGTGACTTCGAGTTCGAACTGATCTCGCTCGACGATAGCTGGCAGGCCGCAACCTGCGACGCCATCGCCGCGCAGATCCGCGACGCGGGGCTGAACATCAAGCGCACCGTGCTGCCGGGTTCGACCTTCTGGAACGACTGGCTGAAATACCCGTTCTCGGCCACCGAATGGAACATGCGTCCGCTCGGCGTCCAGATCCTCGCGCTCGCCTACCGCTCGGGCGAGGCCTGGAACGAATCCGCCTTCTCCAACGCGGAATTCGATGCCGAACTCGCCAAGGCGCTGTCGATCAACGACGCCAAGGCCCGTTCGGAAGTGATGAAGCGTCTGGAAGAGATCATGCAGGAACAGGGCGTGATGGTGCAGCCCTACTGGCGCTCCATCTACCGCCACTTCGACCCGAAGGTGAAGGGGGCCGACATGCACGCGACCTTCGAACACCATCACTACAAGTGGTCGATCTCCGCCTGATCCGCAGGGCCTGATCCGATGCGCGGGGGCCTGTCCCCCGCGCATCCTCCGCCGCCGTCCCCGGAGCCGTCGGGACCACCCGCTTCCCGCGATTCCGTGCCCTTCGCCCCCTCACCGGGAAAGGATGAGCCATGCTCTCGTTCGTGCTGCGGCGCATCGGCGTCATGATCCTGACCGCCTTCGCGCTGACCTTCATCGTCTTCTACATGACGAACCTGCCGCCCAACCTCGAGAAGCTGGCAAAGTCCGAGGCATCGGTCAGGATGGATGATGCAGCCGTCGCAAGCTGGCTGGAAGAGAACGGCCATACCGGCCCCGTCCTCATGCGCTATGGCGAATGGCTGGGCGCCCTGCCCGGCTGGACCCGGACCAACGAAGACGGCAAGATCACCGGCCGCTGCATCATCGAAGGCCAGGACCCCGCCACCGCGCCCAGCCATTGCGGCATCCTCCAGGGCAACTGGGGCTATTCCACCGTCTTCAAGGCCCCCGTGACCGAAGTCCTCGCCCGCTCGCTCGGCGCCACCGGCTGGCTGATGCTCTGGGTGATGATCGTCATGGTGCCCTCCTCGCTCCTTCTCGGCGTCCTGTCGGGGATGCGCGAAGGCAGCCGCACCGACCGCGTCCTCTCCACCTTCGCCATCACCACCACCGCAACGCCGGAATATGTCTCGGGCGTCATCCTCATCGCGCTCCTCGCCTCCGCCACCGCCGGCATCTCCCCCATCCTGGCCGAGGCCGGCTGGATCGAAGGCAAGACGCTCTTCCCCGGCACCGCCACCTCCGCGATGGAAGACATCACCTTCTGGAACTTCTTCCTCCCCGTGATGACCATCGCCCTCTACGGCATCGGCTACATCGCCCGCATGACCCGCGCCTCGATGACCGAGGTGATGACCCAGCAATATATCCGCACCGCCCGCCTCAAGGGCGTCTCCTTCCGCGAGGTCGTGATGAAACACGCCCTCCGCAACGCGCTGATCGCCCCCTTCACGGTGATCATGCTGCAATTCCCCTGGCTCCTGAACGGCGTCGTGATCGTCGAGACGCTCTTCAACTACAAGGGCTTCGGCTGGACGCTGGTGCAGGCCGCAGGCAACAACGACATCGACACGCTGCTCGCCTGCTCGGTCGTCGCCGTCTTCGTCGTGCTCGTCACGCAGCTGATCTCCGACATCGGCTACGTCTTCCTGAACCCCCGCATCCGGCTCGCCTAAGGACCACGCATGGAAGACGCACTCTCCTGGGGCTCCATCCTCGCCCGCATCGCCGCCCAGCTCCTCCCCGTCTGGGTGGGCCTGATCGCGGTCTTCGCCCTCTCGATCCAGTTCAAGCGCCGCCTCGGCCTCTACGGCCGCATCTTCGACAGCCCGGTCGGGATGACAGGCTTCGGCCTTGTGATGTTCTGGGTCTTCACCGCCCTCTTCGCCGACTGGATCATCACCCATGACCCGCTGGCGCAGCTTTCGGGGATGAAGAACATTGTCCCCGGCTCGCCCCTCGCCGATCCGGTCGAAGGCGCCTATCCCTACTACCTTCTCGGCGGCGACCACCTCGCCCGCGACGTCTTCTCCCGCGTCGTCATGGGCGCGCGCGAGGTGCTGAAGATCGCCCCCGCCGCCACGGTCGTGGCCTTCATGGTGGGCATCACCCTCGGCCTGCCCGCGGGCTACCTGGGTGGCAAGCTCGACAGCTCGCTCAGCTTCCTGTCGAACCTCGTCCTCGCCTTCCCCGTGATCCTCCTCTTCTACCTGCTGGTCACGCCCGAAATCCGCGTCACCGGCATCCCCATCGTGCTGGCGGCGCTGCTCTTCATCTTCCCGGTGATCTTCCTCACCATCCTCTTCAACTCGCGCTTCTTCACCAATCCGCCCAAGCGCAACCTCTATGTCGGCCTCACCCTGCTCTTCGGGCTCTGGGCCTATTCCGGCCTCGCCTTCAACGCCGATCCGCTCGGCGTCTGGTCGATGGACCCGAACATGCTCAACGTCTTCGTCTCGGTGGTCTTCGTGAACTCGCCCGGCGTCTTCCGCATCGTCCGCGGCATGGTGATGGACATCAAGACCCGCGACTATGTCGCCGCCGGCCAGACCCGGGGCGAAGGCCCCTGGTACATCATGCTGTGGGAGATCCTGCCCAATGCCCGCGGTCCCCTGATCGTCGATTTCTGCCTCCGCATCGGCTACACCACGATCCTGCTCGGCACGCTCGGCTTCTTCGGCCTCGGCGTCACGCCGGAATCCCCCGACTGGGGCAGCACGATCAACTACGGCCGCCGCCTTCTGGCCATCGCCCCCCACCCTGCCGTCGTCCCGGCCGTCGCCCTCATGTCGCTCGTCCTCGGCCTCAACCTTCTGGCCGACGGGCTGCGCGAAGAAAGCATGAAGGACTGATGCCGATGCCCAGCCCTGCCACTTTCTGTCTTCAAATATCCCACGGGGGTCCGGGGGTGTGAAACCCCCGGTCCCGCAGCCAGCCACCCCGCGCGAGGCCACCATGTCCGACACCACCTGGGATCCGTCCAAACCCATCCTGGAAATCGAGAACCTCTCGATCTCCTTCTTCACGCGCCTGCGCGAAATCCCCGCCGTGATGGATTTCTCCTGCACCGTGATGGCGGGCGAGGCCATGGGGCTGGTGGGTGAATCCGGCTGCGGCAAATCCACCGTGGCGCTCGCCGTCATGCGCGACCTCGGGAAAAACGGCCGCATCGTCGGCGGCTCGATCAAGTTCAAGGGCCGCGACCTCACGCATATGACCGAGGAGGAACTCCGCCACATCCGCGGCTCCGAAATCGCAATGATCTATCAGGAACCCATGGCCTCGCTGAATCCGGCCATGAAGATCGGCGCGCAACTGGCAGAAGTGCCGATGATCCATCAGGGCATGGCCAAGGACGAGGCCTGGAAACTCGCCCGCCAGATCGTCGCCGATGTCCGCCTGCCCGACCCCGACCGCATCGTGAACGCCTATCCGCATCAGCTTTCGGGTGGCCAGCAGCAGCGCATCGTCATCGCCATGGCGCTGATGTCGAAACCCGCGCTCCTCATCCTCGACGAACCCACCACCGCGCTCGACGTCACGGTCGAGGCGGGCATCGTCGATCTGGTCAAGGATCTGGGCAAGAAATACGGCACCTCGATGCTCTTCATCTCGCACAATCTCGGCCTCGTGCTCGACGTGTGCGACCGGCTCTGCGTGATGTATTCCGGCGAGGCGGTGGAAACCGGCAATGTCGAAGAGGTCTTCGACAACATGCGCCACCCCTATACCCAGGCGCTCTTCCGCTCCATCCCACTGCCCGGCGCGGACAAGAACTCCCGCCCGCTGGTCGCCATCCCCGGCAACTTCCCCCTGCCGCATGAACGCCCGCCGGGCTGCAATTTCGGGCCCCGGTGCAGCTATTTCGTCGAAGGCCGCTGCAACGCGCAGGACATCCCCATGGTCGATGTCCCCGACGCCCATCGCCACGAAACCCGCTGCCTGCGCTCGGCGGAAATCGACTGGGCAAAACCCGCCGTCGCCGGCAAGACGGCGGAAAAGGCCGAAATCGGCCGCGTGGTCCTGAAACTCGACGACCTGAAGAAATACTATTCCGTCGGCTCCTCCGCCTTCGGCGGCGGCATGAAGAAGGTCGTCAAGGCCAATGAGACGCTCAGCTTCGAAGCCCGCGAAGGCGAAACCCTCGCCATCGTCGGCGAATCCGGCTGCGGCAAGTCCACCTTCGCCAAGGTGCTGATGGGGCTGGAAACCGCCACCTCCGGCCAGATCATGCTCTTTGACGAGAATGTGCAGTCCACGCCGATCCAGATGCGCGACACCGGCACCATCTCGAAACTCCAGATGGTCTTCCAGAACCCCTTCGACACGCTCAACCCCTCCTCCACCGTGGGCCGCCAGATCATCCGCGCGCTGGAAATCTTCGACTACGGCAAATCCGACGCGGAACGCGAAACGCGGATGCTGGAACTGCTCGACCTCGTGAAACTCCCCCGCGCCTTCGCCGACCGCATGCCGCGCCAGCTTTCGGGCGGCCAGAAACAGCGCGTCGGCATCGCCCGCGCCTTCGCGGGCGGGGCCAAGGTGGTGGTGGCCGATGAACCCGTCTCGGCGCTCGACGTCTCGGTGCAGGCGGCGGTGACCGACCTTCTCATGGACATCCAGAGGAAGAACAAGACGACCCTCCTCTTCATCAGCCATGACCTTTCGATCGTCCGCTACCTGTCGGACCGGGTGATGGTCATGTATCTCGGCCATGTGGTGGAGATGGGCACGACCGACCAGGTCTTCTCGCCCCCCTATCACCCCTATACCGAGGCGCTGCTCTCCGCCGTCCCCATCGCCGATACCCGCGTGCAGAAACAGCGCATCGTGCTGGAAGGCGATATCCCCTCGGCCGTGAACCCGCCCCCCGGCTGCCCCTTCCAGACCCGCTGCCGCTGGAAATCGCAGGTCCCCGGCGGGCTCTGCGACCGGGAAATCCCCCCGGTCCGCATGCTCGAAGGCGGCCATCAGATCAAATGCCACCTGCCCGACGAGGTGCTGGCAAAGATGGAACCCGTCATCAAGATCGCCGCAGAGTAGGGCGGGGTTCACCCCGCCATTACAATACCAACACCCGTCTCCCGGTTCCGCCTCCGCGGAACCACCCCCAAAATTCTTCGAAGAATTTTGCAAGAATTTTCGAAAATTCTTGTCCAGCCAGACGCCTGCGCGGGCGGGCTTACCCCAGGATCGCCTTCACGTAATTCTGCGTCTCGGCATAGGGCGGGATGCCGTCATGCTCCTCCACCGCGCCCGGCCCGGCATTATAGGCCGCCAGCGCCAGCCGCCAGGAGCCGAAGCGGTTATACATCATCCGCAGATAGCGCGCCCCGCCCTCCAGGTTCTGCACCGGATCGTTGATATCCACCCGCAAGAGCCGCGCCGTATCGGGCATCAGTTGCGCAAGCCCCGTCGCGCCCTTCGGGCTCACCGCGCTGGGGTTCCAGCCGCTTTCCTGCTGCACCAGCCGCAGGAACAGATCCTCGGGAATGTCATGCTTGCGCGCGGCGGCCTTGGCCACCTCCAGGAACTCGCCCCGGTAATTGCCGCGGAAGGCGGGCAGCGGGCCATCGGCCTCATCCCCCTCGCGCTTGGGCTTCAGACGTTCCGACCCGGAATACTGCTTGGCCAGCCGCCCATCCAGCAGGTCCATCTGCCGCTCGAAGATCGCCGTCCGCGACGCCCCCGATCCCGACAGCGTCAACCCTTCGGCAAGGGCCACCGATCCCGGCCCCGTCCCGATCAGCGCCAGCAGTGACCCCAAGGCGAAAGCCCGCATCTCTCCGTCCCGATCATCCCGCCCGATGGGCCAACCGGCGCGACACTACCCGAACTGCCCCGCCCTTGACCAGTGCCTTCACGGCCCGTCAGACCTAAGTCCGGGCCTCGGCCCCGGCCATGCCGTCCTTCGGCACCAGGGGCGCGTTCAGCAGGTCCTCGATCAGAAGGCTCACAAGCTGCCCCCGCCCCTGCACCCCCGCCTTGCGATAGATCGCGTTCAGATGGGTCTTCACCGTCCCCTCCGCCGATCCGCGCAGGGTGGCGATCTCGGCGATGGAATAGCCCTTGATGGTAAAGGCCGCCACATCCGCTTCCGACGGCGTCAGCGCCCATTGCCGGAAGTAATCCTCCATCAGCTCCGCCAGCGCCCCCGCCGCCACGCCCAGCGATTTCTCCATATGCGCCTGCCGCCGCAGCAGCACCATCAGCGACCGCACCTCGAAGAGGATGCCGACGAACAGCCCGATCGTCGCCCCCACCTCGGGCAGCATATGCATCAGCGGCACTTCGCCCCGGCTCAGATCCTCGATCACGTCAAAGACGAAGAAGGCCGAACACAGCGCCTGAAACAGGATCAGCGCCACCAGCGACATCGGCCGACGCGGGGTCGGCCGGGGCGCGCTGCGGGTCGAGATATCGGCATCGGTCTGGGTCACGGGAGCCTCGCAAATCACCTCACGGCAATGTCTTGTAGCCCGTCACCATCGACTTCGGAAGGTTGACGCCCAGCCGTCGGCTTTCCACCACCACCGCGACCACATGGACCAGGACCGAAAGTTCCGCCCAGACCACCAGCATCTCATGCACCTCCTCCACCCATTCCACACCGAAGAAGGCCACCGTCGTCATCGCATAGCCCGAGGCCGCAAGCCCCGCCATGGTGAACAGCAGGTTGAAGATCATCAGCGCCCCCAGCGGCGAATGGCCCTCATGCCGCCGCTTCCGCCCTGTCGCCATGTCCTGAACCTGCCCCAGCACCGCCCCCGGCGCGGGCAGGAAATCGGCAAACCGCGCATGGCGCGTGCCGATGAACCCCCAGATCACCCGCAGCGCGATCAGCCCCGCCACGGCATAGCCCACCCATTGATGCAGCTCCTTGCCGGGCCGCGTCAGAAAGGCATTGGCCAGAAAGGCCGCCACCAGCGCCCAGTGAAACAGCCGTACCACGGGATCCCAGACCTTCACGCGCATCTCTTATCCTCCTGATCTTCGGGTCACGACGGGACGGGGCGGCCGGGGCCGCCCCACCCTCGGCAAGGATCACTCGTCCTCGCCTTCCTCATGCGCCACCTGCTTCAGATCGGCGGTGAACCAGAGTTCCTCCATGTCGCCATCCTTCACGACATAGACCTCGATCAGCCCATCCTCGGCCTTGAACTGCCGCACGTCATAGCCCTCGGCCACCAGTTGCGCCGTCAGCTTCTCCTGCACGGCGGCATCCACCGCGCCTTCCGAGGCCATCGCCATCGGGGCGGAAAGGGCGGTCATGGCCAGCGCGGCCAGCGTCATCTTGCGGATCATCTCTTTTTCTCCTGTATGCTCTGCATGAACCGGCACCAGGCTTTGCCCTCGGTCGCCGGTCCCCACCGATCTGCCCCCAATCAGGCCCCGGCACCACTCAACCCGCGATGGACAGGCCCGCCCGGCCCCGCCTCTGCCCCCCGGGTTGCAGACCCTCCCCCTCGGGGCAGAGCCCGCAGTGCCCGCCCCTGCAACCGAAGTGGCAGACCCGGCCCTCCGCATTGCGGGCTTCGGCCCGGAGGGCTATAGGCTTTTCATTAACCACCCCGGACGTAAGGTCCGCGGGCAGGACAGATTCGGGGGAAGAACGCCATGGCAGGTTCGGTCAACAAGGTCATCATCATCGGCAATCTCGGGCGCGACCCCGAGGTGCGCAGTTTCCAGAATGGCGGCAAGGTGGTGAACCTGCGCATCGCCACCTCCGAAACATGGCGCGACCGCACCTCGGGCGAACGCAAGGAACGCACCGAATGGCATTCGGTGGCGATCTTCAACGAGCCCCTCGCCAAGATCGCCGAGCAGTATCTGCGCAAAGGCTCCACCGTCTATATCGAAGGCGCGCTGGAAACCCGCAAATGGCAGGATCAGTCGGGGCAGGACCGCTACACGACCGAAATCGTCCTGCGCCCGTATAACGGCAACCTCACCCTTCTGGGCGGGCGCGGCGAAGGCGGCGGCGCGGGGATGGATGATCGCGGCGGCTATGACGATTATCAGGGCGGCGGCGGTGCCGGTGGCGGCTATTCCGGCGGCGGCGGCGCAGGCGGCGGCTCTGCCCGCAGCGGCGGCGGCTTCGGCGGCGGCGCGGGCGGCGGCGGCGGTCGCTCGGACATGGATGACGAAATCCCGTTCTGACGTCGGCGCGACATCCTGCCCCTTTCCCTCCCCTGACCGCGTGCCATCCTTCGGCGCATGCCGGATCCCTTCTCCTATCGCGCGGACCCCGCCATCCCCCCCTTCGACGACAGCGCCCCTGTCGCCGTGATGGATGCCGAATGCGCGCTGTGCAGTTGGGGCGCGCGGATGATCCACCGGCTCGACCGCACGGGGACAACCCGCATCTGCCCCGTGCAATCCCCGCTCGGCGCAGCACTCCTGCGCCACTACGGGATGCAGCCGGGCAATCCCGAAAGCTGGCTCTTCATCGCGGACGGCACCGCCCATCGCGATTTCGACGCCGTCATCGCGGCGGGCCGCCGCTTCGGCGGCTGGGGCTGGCCCACGCAGATCCTGCGCCTCCTGCCCCGCACTGCGCGCGACTGGCTCTATGCCCGCGTCGCGCGCAACCGTTATGCCCTGTTCGGACGGTCCAGCTTCTGCGCCCTTCCCGACCCCGCCTTCCAGCGCCGCCTCCTGCGCGGAACGGAAACCTCCGGTTGAACCTCCGGCAGAAAAGAATTCCCTACCCCATTCAAGAGAATGAATAGGCTTGCGACGCCCTCGCAACTGATGTTTCGCTGCGCCCCACAAACGGCCCGCCAGTGGCCGGACGACGAAAGGGAGAGGCGTCATGTCCACCATCACCGGCCGCGCCCGGCCGCTCATCCTTGCCCTCTGCCTGGCCCTGTCTGCGCCTGCCGCCCATGCCAGCGACAACCGGGCCGAGGTTCTGGGGACCTGGTATCGCATGATCCTCGAACTCGTCCGCCACACGCCGACCCAGACCCCGCCCGTCGCCAGCCGCGCCTTCGCCTATACCGCCCTCATCGCCTATGAGGCCACCGCCTCCGGCAGCGACCGCCTCCAGACGCTTTCTGGCCAGGTCACGGCCCTGCCCCCCGCCCCGCCCCGCGAAGACGGCGCCAGCTATGACGAGGATGTCATCCTCAACGCGGCGCTCGGCCTCGCGGTCGAGGTCTATTTCGCCAATACCGGCCCCACCGGCCAGCGCGCCAAGGCCGCGCTTGCCAAACAGCTCGGCGCGCTGACCGCCGAAGGGGTGGACCCCGACACCCTCGCCCGGTCCGAAGCCTATGGCGTGGCACTGGCCGAGGCGATCATCGCCGCATCCCAATCCGATGGCGGCGCGGTGATCGAGAATATGGGCTTCCCCATGACCTACACGCTCGGGGGCGAAGCGCAGGATTGGGTCCCCACCAACCTGATCCAGCTTCAGCAGGCCCCGCTCCTGCCCGACTGGGGCAAGAACCGCCCCCTCACCCTGCCCGATGGCGAAGCCTGCCCCCTGCCCCCGCCCCCCGCCTATTCCGAAGACCCGGCCAGCCCCTTCTACAAGGAGGCGATGGAGGTCTATGAGGTTTCCAAGTCCCTCACCCCCGAACAGCGCGCCATCGCCCGCTTCTGGTCGGATGACCCGATGCTCTCGCCCACCCCGCCCGGCCATTGGGTGGCGATCATCTTCCAGATCGCCGAACGCGACCAGATGCCGATCGAGGAACAGGTCAACGCCCTCGTCCGCCTCGGCATGGCCGTCTCGGACGGGTTCATCGTCAACTGGCGCGACAAGTACAAATACGACCTTCTCCGCCCCATCACCTATATCCGCCGCGTCATCGACCCGAAATGGGAGCCGCTGCTGAACACGCCCCCCTTCCCGGAATACCCGTCGGGCCATTCCACCCAGTCGGGCGCGGCGGCGCAGGTCCTCACCGCCGCCCTCGGCGAACCCTTCCCCTTCACCGACCGCACGCATGAGGCCGACGGCCTCCTCCCCCGCGACTTCCCCGATTTCTGGGCGGCGGCGAATGAGGCCGGCATTTCCCGCCTCTATGGCGGCATCCATTTCCGCGCCGCCATCGAACAGGGCCTCTCGCAGGGCGCCTGCGTGGGCGATTTCGTCAACGCCCTCCAGACCTGGAAGTAACTCCATGCGCGCCGCCCTCCTCCTGACCCTGATCGCCAGCCCCGCCCTCGCGCAAGACCCCGCCATCGCCTCCTTCACCGAGGAAACCGCCCCCGCAGGCTTCACCCACAGCTTCACCGGCGAATGGGAATTCATGGTCGGCGGCGGCACCGCCGTCTTCGACTGCAACGGCGACACCCGCCCCGACATCTTCGCCGCCGGCGGCACCGCCCCCGCCGCCCTCTTCGTGAACAACAGCGCCCCCGCAGGCCCCCTCGCCTTCACCCGCCATACCGCCGGGCTGGAAGAAACCTCCGTCTCCGGCGCCTACCCGCTCGATATCGACGGCGACGGCACGCTCGACCTCGCCCTCCTCCGCGTCGGCCCCGACAGGCTGATGCGCGGCCTCGGCAACTGCCGGTTCGAGGACGCCTCCGCCCAATGGGGCTTCGACGGGCTCGATCTCTGGTCCACCGCCTTCGCCGCCACATGGGAACGGGGCGCAACCCTCCCCACCCTTGCCATCGGCACCTATATCGACCGGACGCAAGAGGCCTTCCCCTGGGGCAACTGCACCCCCAACCACCTCTACCGCCCCAATGCCCAGGGCACCGGCTACGACGCCCCCCTCCCGTTGGAGCCCGGCTTCTGCGCCCTCTCCATCCTCTTCACCGACTGGGACAGGCAAGGCACCCCCGATCTGCGCGTCTCCAACGACCGCGAATATTACAAGGGCGGGCAAGAGCAGCTCTGGCATGTCGAACCCGGCCAACCGCCCCGCCTTTTCACCGAAGCCGAGGGCTGGCAGCGCCTCCGCATCTGGGGCATGGGCATCGCGCAGGAAGACCTCAACTTCGACGGCTTCCCCGAGTTCTTCCTCACCTCCATGGCCGACAACAAGCTTCAGACCCTGGCCGAGATTCCGGCCGAAGGCGCCCCCCTGCCCCGCTACCGCGACATCGCGCTGAAATCCGGCGTCACCGCCCACCGCCCCTATACGGGGGGCGACTTGCGCCCCTCCACCGCCTGGCACGCGCAATTCGGTGATGTGAACAATGACGGGTTGTCGGACCTCTATGTCGTCAAGGGCAATGTCTGGGCCATGCCCGACTTCGCCGAGGATGACCCCAACAACCTCCTCCTCGGCCGCGCCGACGGCACCTTCCTGGAATCGGGCGATACCGCCGGGGTCGCCTCCATGGCGCAAGGGCGCGGCGGCGCGCTGGTGGACCTCAATGCCGACGGCCTCCTCGACATGATCGCCATCAACCGCAACGAACCCTCGCAACTCTGGCGCAACACGGGCGGCAACACCGCCACCGGCCTCGGCAACTGGATCGCGCTCGACCTTGCCATGCCCGGCCCCAACCGCAACGCCATCGGCGCCTGGATCGAACTCCGCCGCCCCGATGGCAAGATCATGCAGCGCGAGGTGCAGGTCGGCGGCGGCCATGTCGGCGGCATCCTCGTGCCCCACCATTTCGGCCTCGGCCCCGCGACCGAAGCCGACATCCGCATCCTCTGGCCCGACGGCACCGCGGGCGACTGGCAGACCATCGCCGCCAACGGCACATGGCGGCTCGAACCGGGCAAGGACCCCGTCCCCCTCCCGGCGAACTGATCCAAATCACACGGCTGGACCTCGCATCCCGCAATCCCTATATATTCACTCAACAACCGACCGGGATTGCCATGACCACTGCGGACAAGATCGAAGGCGCGCCCCTCATCGCCCCTTCCACCACCGACCACCCCCTCTACGACAGCGTCGTGGAGGCCTGCCGCACCGTCTATGACCCGGAGATTCCGGTGAACATCTTCGACCTCGGCCTTGTCTATACCGTCGATATCTCGCCCGAGAATGAGGTGGACATCACCATGACCCTCACCGCCCCCGGCTGCCCCGTCGCGGGCGAAATGCCGGGCTGGGTCGCCGATGCTGTCGAACCGCTGGCAGGCGTCAAATCCGTCAACGTCAAGATGACCTTCGATCCGCCATGGGGCATGGACATGATGTCCGACGAGGCGCGTCTCGAACTCGGCTTCATGTGACCAGAACGCAAGGTTTTTCCCTTGCATTTCCGAAACGCAAAGCTTTTCCCTTGCATTTCCCTCATGCAAGGGTTTTCCTTTGCACATGCCCCAAGACCGCATCCATGCCGTCCTCACCGGCGACCTGATCCGCTCCACCAGCCTGCCGCCGCGGCAGGCCGATGCCGCCATGTCCGCGCTGGAGCAGGCGGCGCAAAGGTGGCCGGGCAACCTCCGCTTCACCCGCTTCCGGGGCGATGGCTGGCAGGTCCTTCTTGATCGCCCGCAAACCGCCCTCCGCATCGCCCTTTCTCTGACGGCATCCCTCGCCGCCGCCGATACGGGCCTCACCACCCGCATCGCCATCGGTTTCGGAACGGTGACCCACCTCGGAACAGGCGATCTCTCCGATGCCCGTGGCACCGCCTTCACCCGCTCGGGCCGCGCGCTGGACCACATGCCGCGCAACAGGCGCTGGGCCGTGGCGGGCGGCCCCACCCTTCCGGCCTGGATACCCGCCACCCTCGCCCTCGCGGAATGGCAGTCTGCCCGCTGGACCCCCGGTCAGGCCGCCGTCGTCGCGGAATGGCTTGATCCCGTGGACCGGACACAGGAAGACTGGGCCTCCCGCATGGGCCTGACGCGGCAAGCCTGGAAGGCGCGCTTCGATGGGTCAGGGATCGCGGCCTGGACGCCCGCCTTGCAGATGTGGGACCAGTGGCAAGGGGAAGGCGTGACCGATGACTGAAACCCTCGCCGCCCTTCTCCTCGCCCATGTGGCCGCCGATTTCCTGCTGCAACCCGACCGCATGGTCGCAAACAAACGCAAACCCCTCTGGTTCGCCCTCCACGCGGGCCTCGTCCTCGGCACCGCCCTCGCCGCCACGGGCAGCCTGCATCCCGCCCTCTTCGCCCTCGCCGCCGCCCATGCCGCCATCGACGCGGTCAAGCTCGCCTCCCGCCGCAGCGATGCCACCGCCTTCGCCCTCGATCAGGCGGCCCATCTCGCCACCCTCGCCCTCACCGCCGCCCTCTTTCCCGGCCTCTTCGCCGCTGGCCTCTGGGGCAGCATCACCGCGCTCCCCGCCGCCTTCGCCCTCATCGCCGGGGCAATCTGGACCATCCGCGCAGGCGGCTATGCCATCGGCCATCTCATGGCCCCCTGGGCCGCCCTCATCACGCTCGACGGTCTGCCCAATGGCGGCCGCGCCATCGGGCAGTTGGAACGCGGGCTGATCTTCCTGATGATCCTCGGCGGCCTGCCCGAAGGCATCGGCTTCCTCATCGCCGCGAAATCCGTCCTCCGCTTCGGCACCGTGCGGGAAGAGGCGAAGCTGTCGGAATATGTCATCATCGGCACGCTCGCCTCCTTCGCCTGGGCCCTCGTTTCGGCCTGGGCGACGCTCGCGCTGATCTCCACGCTGCCGCCGCTTGGAATTCCTGCCTTTCCGCCTTAAGTTAAGCAGGACGAAGGAGAACCCCCATGTTCGGCATCCCCGGCAAACAGGCTGTCACCCTCACCCCCGCCGCCATCCGCCAGATCACCCGTCTGATGGAAAAGCAGGGCAGCGCGGGCCTGCGCATCGGCGTCAAGAAGGGCGGCTGCGCGGGCATGGAATACACGATGGACTACGTCGCCGACGTCAACCCGATGGATGAGGTGGTGGAACAGGACGGCGCGCGGGTGATGATCGCCCCCATGGCGCAGATGTTCCTCTTCGGGACCGAGATCGACTATCAGACCTCGCTCCTCGAATCCGGCTTCCGCTTCAACAACCCCAATGTGGCCGAGGCCTGCGGTTGCGGCGAGTCCATCAAGTTCAAGGACCAGCCCGCCGCCTGACCCTTCCCAGATTTCTTCGAAGAAATTTGCAAAAATCTTCGAAGATTTTTGACCCTGCGCGCCAGCGCGCAGAAGCCGCACCGCGGCGCAGATCTGTGCGCCCATTTGTATGTACACTTTGCTGCACAGTTTGCGGCACAAAACGCGGCACAGCCCTTTTCCTCCAACCCCTTTCCCCGTAACGCTGTTCCCGCTCGCACCAAGGGAGGGAAGGATGCGCAAACTCGCCGCCGGAAACTGGAAGATGAACGGCACCGCCGCCGCCCTGGCCGAGGTGTCGGCGCTGGCCCAGGCCCATCCCGCGCCCCGCTGCGACGTCCTCCTCTGCCCCCCTGCCACCCTCATCGCCCGCATGGCCGACCTCGCCAAGGGCACCGCGATCAAGGTCGGCGGCCAGGATTGCCACGCCAAGTCCTCAGGCGCCCATACCGGCGATATCTCGGCGGAAATGCTCGTGGATTCAGGGGCTTCCCATGTCATCCTCGGCCATTCCGAACGCCGCACCGACCATGGCGAAACCGATGCCCAGGTCCTCGCCAAGGCCGAAGCCGCACTCAAGGCCGGCCTCACCGCCATCATCTGCATCGGCGAGACAGAGGCCGAGCGGGATGCAGGCCGCACCCTCGACGTGGTCGGAACCCAGCTTCACGGCTCCGTCCCCGCCCATGCCACCGCCGCCAATCTGGTGATCGCCTATGAACCCGTCTGGGCCATCGGCACCGGCCGCACCCCCACGCTTTCCGAAATCGCCGAGGTCCACGCCTTCCTCCGCACCCGCCTCACCGCCCGCATCGGATCGGCCGCCGCGGATGTGCCGCTGCTCTATGGCGGGTCGGTAAAGCCTTCAAACGCAACGGAAATCTTCGCCGTCCCGCATGTCGATGGCGCGCTCGTCGGCGGCGCCAGCCTGAAGGCCGCCGATTTCGGCGCCATCGTCGCCGCCCTCTCCGCCGCCTGATCCCGCCCTTTCACGTCGCCCCCGGAACAGCCCGCAGGCCCGTGCCGGGGGATGGTGCAAGGGTGATCCAGGACAGTCCATGACCGCGCTTTCCCCCGCCCGCTCGCCGCTCTCGGCCAACCTGATCTGCATGGCCTCCATGCTGATCTGGGCCGCCGCCCTGCCCGCCGCCGAAATCCTGATCCGCGCCGATCCCGTCCCCCTGCCACCGCTCCTGCTCAATGCCGCGCGGATGGTCATGGCCGCCGTCTTCCTGCTGCCGGTCTGGTGGCTGGTCGAAGGCACCGACACGCTCCGCCGCGCCAACTGGCTGCGCGGGATGATGGTCGGCGCCCTTCTTGCCCTCGGCGCGCTGCTTCTGGTGCTGGGCCAGACCCGCACCTCCGCCGTGATGATCGCCGTCGTCTCCTCCGCCATGCCGCTGATCGGCATCCTGCTCGAAATCTTTCTCGACGGGCGCAAGCTGACCGGGGCCATCGTGATCGGCCTTCTGCTCTCGATCCTCGGCGGCATCCTCGCCGCCGGGAATTTCGACGGCGGCCTCGGTTTCGGCATCGGCGCGCTGATCTGCCTTGGCTCCGTCATCACCTTCACCCTCGCCTCGCGCTGGACGGTCACCGCCCTGCCCGGCCTTTCCCCCCTCGGCTCCACCAGCCTCACCATCTGTGGCGCCGCCATCACCGGCACCGCCTTCGCCCTGCTCAGCCTCGCGCTCGGCTTCCCCGGCCCGAACCTCGCCGCCTTCGGCCTGACCGAATTCTCCGCCCTCGCCGTCTTCGGCATCGGCGGCCTCGCCATAAGCCAGCTCCTCTGGATCATCGCCGTGGGCAGCCTCGGCATCGCCATGTCGGCGCTGCACATCAATCTCACGCCCTTCTATGTGATGGTCTTCATGCTCGCCCTCGGCGGCGGCTGGAGCTGGGTGCAGGCCCTCGGCGCCGCGCTCGTGGCGATCGGCGTCCTTGTCGCCCAGGGACTTATCCCCCTCACCCGCCGCTGATCCGCCGCCATGCAGACCCTGACCCAATCCCCCACCGATCCCGCCTTCGTCCAGAACCCCTATCCGTTCTACGACCGCGCCCGCGCCACCGGCCCCTTCTTCCACTGGCAGGACTACGGCCTGACCTGCACGCCCTCCGCCGCTGCCGTGAACGCCATCCTGCGCGACCGCCGCTTCGGCCGCGAAGCCCCGCCCGAATGCGCCCCCGTGATCCCCGATCACCTCCGCCCCTTCTACGCGGTCGAGGCGCATTCCATGCTGGAACTGGAACCGCCGCGCCACACCCGCCTGCGCGCCCTCGTCCTGCGCGCCTTCACCTCGCGCCGCATCGCCGCCCTCGCCCCCGAAATCGCCCAGCTTTCCAACGACCTGATCGACGCCCTCCCCCAGGGCGACTTCGACCTCCTGCCGCATTTCGCCCAGAAACTCCCCGTCATCATCATTGCCCGCCTCCTCGGCGTGCCGGAAAGCATGGCGGATGATCTCCTGCGCTGGTCCAATGCCATGGTCGGCATGTACATGGCGGGCCGCACCCGCGCGATGGAAGACCGCGCCATCGCCGCGACCGAGGATTTCACCGCCTTCCTGCGCGGCTATGTCGAGGCGCGCCGCAGCGACCCGCGCGACGACCTCATCACCCATCTCATCGCCGCCGAGATGGAGGGGGACCGCCTCACCACCGACGAACTCATCACCACCTGCATCCTCCTCCTGAACGCGGGGCATGAGGCGACGGTCCACACCCTCGGCAATGGCGTGAAGACCCTGCTGGAAACAAAGACCCCCGCCGCCGCCCTGGCCCCCGACCATATCGAGGCGACCGTCGAGGAAATCCTCCGCTTCGACCCGGCGCTGCACCTCTTCACCCGCTGGTGCTATGAAGAGACCGAGGTGATGGGCCAGACCTTCCGCCGCGGCGATCAGGTGGGGCTCCTGCTGGCCGCTGCCAACCGCGATCCAGGGCAATGGGACAGGCCCGCGCGCTTCCTTCCCGACCGCGTCCCGAAGCCCAACGCCACCTTCGGCGCGGGGCTGCATTTCTGCGTCGGCGCGCCCCTGGCCCGGCTGGAGCTGCAAATCGCGCTGCCGATCCTGTTTTCCCGCATGCCCGGCCTGCGCCTCGCCACCCCCCCGCGCTATGCGGATGTGTATCACTTCCACGGGCTGGCCAGTCTCCCGCTCTGCCGCGGCTGACCGGCCCGGACCCGATACTTTTGAATGCTTTGCTGACCAAGGGTCAGCTTGCGGCCTGCGGCTGCACCGACAAATGTCGGCCCGAACCTCTTCGGGCCCTATGCCGCCATGCTGATCTCCTTCTTCTCCACCATCGGCGTCAGCCTCGGGATGGGTGGCCTCCTTGTCCTGCTGCGGCGCGCCCTGCGGCTGCCGCGGCGGCTGTCCGTCGATCTGGGGCTTACGCTTCTGGGCGCGGGGATGCTCGCGCTGCTGCATCTGGCCTCGAAGGATCTCTTCGGCCTCGATCCCTGGTTTGGCTTGGGTTTCGAACTCGCCAAGCACGGGCTGGAACTGGTCGTGATCCTTCTGCTCTTGGTGGCGATCTGACGCTTACACCGGCAGCATCGTCGTGGCCTTGATCTCTTCCATGCTCAGAAGCGCGGTCACATTGTAGATGCGCACCTCGGAAATCAGCGCCTGATAGAATGTGTCATAGGCCCGCGCATTCTTCACCCGCACCTTCAGGATATAGTCGATATCGCCGGCCAGCCGATGCGCCTCCAGCACTTCGGGCCGCTCGCGCAGCGCCTTCAGGAACTTGCGCTGCCATTCCGCCTCATGCTCGCTGGTGCGGATCAGCACGAAGAAACAGGCCTCCAGCCCCAACGCCTCGGGATCAAGGATCGCGGTCTGCCGGGTGATGACCCCCGCCTCCTTCATCCGGCGGATGCGGTTCCAGACCGGCGTCTTCGACGACCCGACCTTGCGCGCGATCTCGTCCAGCGACTGCTCGGCATCCACCTGCAACTCGGCAAGGATTTTCCTGTCCATATCATCCAGACGGACTGCCATTCGCCAAATCCCCCGTTTTCGCGGAAACCTGTTCCCCTGCGCCCCAGTATCAGAACAAACATCCTTATCTGCAAGGGCATCTGGCCCGAAAGCGGGAAAATATCCTATATTGCCGGGATCATCCACGGAACATCCGCCATGACCGACCTGCCCGTCTTCGCGCCGCTCTCTGCCTCCGTCACCTTCGTCGGTGCCGGCCCCGGTGCGGCGGCGCATCTGACCCTCGGCGCCTTCCGCGCCCTGCAAGGCGCGGATGTGGTGATCCATGACCGTCTGGTGGGGGAAGAGGTGATGGCCCTCATCCCTCCGCATGTCACCCGCATCGACATGGGCAAGGAAGGCTTCGGCCCCTCTGCCGCGCAATCCGCCATCAACGCGACCATCGTCGCCCAGGCCCTGACAGGGGCGCGCGTCATCCGCCTCAAGGGCGGCGATTGCGGCATCTTCGGGCGTCTCGACGAAGAGATCGAGGCGGTGGAGGCGGCCGGTCTCTCCTACGCCATCCTGCCCGGCCTGACCTCCGCCACCGTCGCCGCTGCCGCCATCGGCCAGGGCCTGACGAAACGCGGCCGCAACCGCGCCCTGCGCATCGTGACGGGCCATGCGATGGACGGCTTCGCCGAACAGGACTGGCGCGGCATGGCCCGCGCGGGCGAGGTCGCCGCCATCTACATGGGCAAGAAGACCGCCCGCTTCCTCCAGGGCCGGCTGATGATGCATGGCGCCGCCCCCGAAACCCCCGTCACCGTGGTGGAGAATGTCTCGCGCCCCGATCAGCGCATCATTGCCGCCACACTTGCCAGCTTGCCGGATGCCGTGGCCTTGACCGAAGGCCCCGCCGTCCTTCTCTACGGTATCGAACCCCGTCGCGCCGCCCTGGCGCTGACCGACCTGAAGGAAGCCACCGCATGAGCCGCCGCTTCACCCCGAAGATCGTCACCGCCAACCGGCTGCGCGAAGGCGACGTGGTCTATCTGACCGCCGATGACCGCTGGTCGCCCTTCCACCACGAGGCCGAGCTGATCGAGGATGAGGCGCATGCCCAGATGCGCCTTCTCCATGCCTCCGCGCAGAAACTGCTGGTGGTCGGCGCCTATCTGGCCGATGCAAAGCCCGGCCCCAACGGCCCCGAACCCACCCATTTCCGCGAGGAATTCCGCACCCGCGGCCCCTCGAACTACAATCACGGCAAGCAGGCCGATTACGCATGAGCGGATGGCGGGGTGAACCCCGCCCTACGCGCCGCCAAGGCCTGTGGGGCGGGGTCCCCCCCGCCACCACCCGAAGACAAAACCCGTAGGGCGGGGTTCACCCCGCCACCACCCGAAGACAAAACCCGTAGGGCGGGGTTCACCCCGCCACAAGATGACAAAACCCGTAGGGCGGGGTTCACCCCGCCACTCCGACCAGACCCAGAGGCCGCGCAGATGTACAGCTATTCCGAATTCGACGAAGCCTTCGTCCGTGAACGCGTCGCGCAATTCACCCAGCAGGTGGAACGCCGCCTCGACGGCTCGCTGACCGAGGATGAATTCCGCCCGCTGCGCCTGATGAACGGGCTCTACCTGCAACTCCACGCCTATATGCTGCGCGTGGCCATTCCCTATGGCACGATCAACCCGCGCCAGATGCGCCAACTGGCCCATATCGCCCAGACCTGGGACAAGGGCTATGGCCATTTCACCACCCGCCAGAACATCCAGTTCAACTGGCCGAAACTGGAAGACGTGCCGAAGATGCTGCAAGCGCTGGCCGATGTCGGGATGCATGCCATCCAGACCTCCGGCAACTGCGTGCGCAACGTGACCGCCGATCATTTCGCCGGCGCCGCCGCGGATGAGATCGAAGACCCCCGCCCCGTGGCCGAACTCCTCCGCCAATGGTCCACCGACCACCCCGAATTCCAGTTCCTGCCGCGCAAGTTCAAGATCGCCATCACCGGCAGCCCGAATGACCGCGCCGTCACCCGCGCCCATGACATCGGCCTGCGCATGGTCCGCAATGCCAAGGGCGAACCGGGTTTCGAGGTGATCGTCGGCGGCGGCCTCGGCCGCACGCCCATGATCGGCCACACGGTGCGGGACTTCCTGCCCAAGGCCGATCTCCTGCCTTATGTCGAGGCCGTGCTCAGCGTCTACAACACGCTCGGCCGCCGCGACAACAAGTACAAGGCGCGCATCAAGATCACCGTGCATGAAACCGGCAAGGAAGAGATCACCCGCCTGATCGAGGATCGCTTCGCCGAATTGCGCCCCCTCTTCGGCGGCAACGATCAAAAGCTTCTGGCCGAGATCGAAGAGGCCTTCGCCCCGCCCGCCTTCCGCAACGCGCCCACGGATGCCTATGATGCCTTCTACAAGGCCGATCCGACCTTCCGGTCCTGGGCCGACACCAACCTCGCGACCCACCGGAACGCGCAATATGCCATCGTCACCATCAGCCTGAAGGCACATGGCGCCACCCCGGGCGATGCGACCGCCGATCAGATGCGCCTGATCGCCGATCTGGCCGAACGCTACGGCCATTCCGAAATCCGCATCAGCCACGAACAGAACGTCATCCTGCCCCATGTCCACAAGTCCGACCTGCCCACGCTCCACGCGGCGCTGGCCAAGGCGGGGCTGGGAACGGCCAATGTCGGCCTCCTCTCCGACATCATCGCCTGCCCCGGCATGGACTATTGCTCTCTGGCCACGGCCCGCTCCATCCCGGTCGCGCAGGAAATCGCCACCCGCTTCGATGAATTGAAGCTGGAACACGAGATCGGCCCCCTGAAGATCAAGATCTCGGGCTGCATCAATGCCTGCGGCCATCACCATGTGGGCCATATCGGCATCCTCGGCCTCGACCGCGCGGGGGTGGAGAATTACCAGATCACGCTGGGCGGCGACGGCACCGAAACCGCGGCCATCGGCGAAAAGACGGGGCCCGGCTTCGCCTATGATGAAATCGTCCCCGCGATCGAACGCATCCTGCGCGCCTATCTTGAAGTCCGGCAAAGCCCCGAGGAAACCTTCCTCGAAACCTTCCGCCGCACGGGCATCGCCCCGTTCAAGGCCGCGCTCTATGGCGAGGAAGGCGAAAAGGATGCCGCGTGACACCTCCACCCCGGAAGGCAATGTCGCCACGCGCGTCGCCCTCCTGAACGCCCGCTACAAGCATCACGGCGCCACCGCCGTGCTGGAACATGCCTTGAAGGATGCCGATCTGGGCAAGGTGGCGCTGGTCTCCTCCTTCGGGGCGGAATCGGTGGTGCTCCTGCACCTCGTCTCGGTCATCGCGCCGGAAACCCCGGTCCTCTTCATCGACACCCGGATGCTGTTCCAGGAAACGCTCGACTATCAGCGCGAACTGGCCGAAAAACTGGCGCTTTGCGACATCCGCACCATCCGCGCCCATCCCGGCAAGGTCGCGTTCGAGGATCCGGACGGAACCCTGCACCAGTTCAACACCGATGCCTGCTGCGCCGTCCGCAAGGTGGAACCGCTGGAACGTGCCCTGGCCGATTTCGACGGCTGGATCACCGGGCGCAAGCGCTATCAGGGCGCGACCCGCGATCAGGTGGAATTCTTCGAAGCCGAGGGCGAGACCCGCATCAAGGTCAACCCCCTCGCCCATTGGGGACGCGAGGATATCGAGGAATACATGGTCGAGAACCGCCTGCCCCGGCATCCGCTGGTCGCCAAGGGCTATCCCTCCATCGGCTGCGCCCCCTGCACCAGCCCGGTGAAACCCGGCGAAGACCCTCGCGCGGGCCGCTGGCGCGGCAGCCAGAAAACCGAATGCGGCATCCACTTCATTGACGGCAAGCCCGTCCGCACCACGACCAAGGAGAACGCGGCATGACCGTGATCGTCACCGATACCGGCTTCGCCCCCGAAGACTGGACCGCCCCCATCGTGGTGCTGGCAGATATTGCCACGCATCAGGGCGCGGTGGACCTGTCGAACACCGATGACCCCACCGCGCTTCAGGCCCATCTTGCGGATCTCAAGCTGATCCGCGTGGCCTTCCCCGCCTTCAACGACGGCCGCGCCTTCACCATCGCCCGCCGCCTGCGGATGCTGGGCTACACGGGCCGCCTGCGCGCGCATGGCCCGGTGATCGCCGATCAATACGCCATGATCCGCCGCGTCGGCTTTGACGAGGTCGAAATCCCCGACGACCTCGCCGCGCGCCAACCCGCCGCGCAATGGGCCTTCCGCGCCGACTGGAAAGCCCATGACTACCAGTCCCGGCTCCGCGCCTGAGGCGGGACTGGACGCAGCGTCCGAAAACTTGTATGCATACGAATGAAATAAGCCGCAGCCCGACGGTCTTGCGTCCGGCGCCCGTTCAGACCACAGAGGCCCTGTCCCCATGACGGAACTTGCCCAGATGAATGCTCCCGCTGCCAAACCGCATCTGCCCGATGCCCAGACCGTCACCCAGGTCACGCATTGGACCGACCGGCTCTTCTCCTTCCGGGTCACCCGGCCGCAATCCCTGCGCTTCCGCTCGGGCGAATTCGTGATGATCGGCCTCCTGGGCGACAATGGCAAACCGCTGCTGCGCGCCTATTCCATCGCCTCCCCCGCCTGGGACGAAGAGCTTGAATTCTACTCGATCAAGGTGCCCGACGGCCCCCTGACCTCCAGACTCCAGCACATCCAGCCGGGGGATGAGATCATCCTGCGCCCCAAACCCGTCGGGACGCTGGTCCATGACGCGCTGTTGCCCGGCAAGCGGCTCTGGTTCCTTGCCACCGGCACCGGCATCGCGCCCTTCGCCTCGCTCATGCGCGAACCGGAAACCTATGAGAAATACGAGCAGGTCATCATGATGCATACCTGCCGCGAGGTGGCCGAACTCGAATATGGCCGCCAATTGGTGGAAAGCCTGAAGGACGATCCGCTGATCGGCGAGCTGGTGGGCGACAAGCTGCGCTACTACCCCACCACCACGCGCGAGACCTTCCATCACATGGGCCGGGTCACCGACAACCTCACCTCCGGCAAGGTCTTTGCCGATCTCGGCCTGCCGAAGATGAACCCGGCAGAAGATCGCGCCATGGTCTGCGGCAGCCTCGCCTTCAATGTGGACGTGAAGAAGATCCTTGAAGATTTCGGCCTGACCGAAGGCGCGAATTCCGACCCGCAGCAATTCGTGGTCGAAAAGGCCTTCGTCGGCGACGGCATCTGACCCCGTCCCGAAACCCCAAAAAGAACAGGCCGCGCCGGATCCACCCCGCGCGGCCTGTTTCTTCATCTTGGCCCAAATACTCAAAAAGAACGCATCCCCCCGACGTGACGCCACCGACAAGGCCGCAAGGGGGAGGCCGGGGGAACACGGCCCCCCGGCCAGATCATCACAGCCCCAGCGCCGACCGGACCTGATCCACCGCCGTCTGCACCAGCGCCGGATTGGACGCTGCCGCCTCGACCGCGGCCTTCAGCGTGGTCTTGCTCAGCGCATCCAGTTGCGAGGCGTCGATCAGCGCCGAAATCCGCGCCGCGTCGAAATTGGCGGCATCCAGCGCTGCCGCCGCCTCGGCCTGCATATCCGTCGCAGCCCCGGTGGCGGCATCGGCCACCGCCGCCGCGGCCTCTCCCGCCGCCTCCGTCGCGGCCTCCGTCGCGGCCTCGGCCGCAACACCGGCCGCCTCGCCAGCGGCTTCAGCCGCTTCACCGGCCGCCGCTGCCGTCTCTTCCAGGGCCTGTGCCGCCTCTTCCGCCGCGGCCGTCGCCGCCGCCTCCGCTTCTGCGGCCGCAGCCGCCTCGGCCTCCGCCGCCGCCTGTGCCGCAGCCTCTGCCGCCGCTTCAGCCTCTGCCGCCTCTTCGGCCGCCCGCTGGGCGGGGACATAGCTGAACTGGTAATAGCCAAGTCCGGCCAGGGCCACGACGGCCACTCCGATGAGAAGGTTCTTGTTCATGCGCATTCTCCAGTTGACCGGATGATGTCCGGTTGTGGCGCAGATATGGGCCTCATCCTGGGGGAAATGAACCCCCGGCCACTCCCAGAGCCCGCAACGCGCGGCTTTCCGCCCCCGGCCCGCCGCGCCATGCGGACCGCTTTCTCCTTGCAGGCCAAGCGATTCCCGTTGAAACCGCCCCCATGGCCGACTAGATTGCGCGCGCCGAACGGAAACCGCAGAAGGACCACCACCATAGCCCGCAGACCCCACAACGCCCCTCCGCAACGCGAGACGGGCCCCCGTGTGAACGAACGCATCCGCTCTCCCGAAATCCGCCTGATCGGCGCTGATGGCGAGAATATCGGGGTCGTGACCCCCGCCCGCGCGATGGCGCTGGCCGAAGAGGCGGGCCTCGACCTCGTCGAGATCAGCCCGAACGCGGAGCCCCCGGTCTGCAAGATCATGGACTTCGGCAAGTTCAAATACGAACAGCAGAAGCGCGAGGCCGAAGCGCGCAAGAAGCAGAAGATCATCGAGATCAAGGAAATCAAGTTCCGCCCCGGCACCGACACGCATGACTATCAGGTCAAGATGCGATCGGTGCTCAAGTTCCTCGAAGAAGGCGACAAGGTGAAGGTCACCCTGCGCTTCCGGGGCCGCGAGATGGCACACCAGGAGCTTGGCCTCGACCTGCTCAACCGCGTGGCCGCCGATGTGGGCGAGAATGGCAAGGTCGAATCCATGCCGCGCCTCGAAGGCCGCCAAATGGTGATGATGATCGCGCCGAAATAGGCCGCGGTTACCCTCCGACGGACCGTCCAACCCGAAGGCCGCGCATCTTGCGCGGCCTTTCTCATCTGATGACGCCGACCATGAAGAATTTTCATCCGAAAATTCTTCCAACCCCGAAAAATTTTCGTACGAAAATTTTTCCAGATCACCGCCCAGGGGCGGTGCGAAGATTTTTCGGACGAAAAATCTTCTACTCCGGTTCCCGCAATTGCGGCCGCAGGGGGATCTCCTTCAACAGCCCCCCCACGCCCATGGCCGCGATCTCGGCATCGCCCACGGTCTGGCCGCAGGCCAGCCGCTCCAGCACCCAATCCGCGCCGTTCAACGCCGGGCTGCGTGCGCATCCCGGCAGGCCGATCACCGGCCGCCCGCCCAGATCGCCCAGAAACAGCAGGTTCCCGGGATCGACCGGCATGCCGAACCGCGCCACCTGCCCCCCTGCCGCGCGCAGCGCCGCCGGGGCCGTGTCCTCAAGGTCCGATGTGGCGCTGCCGGTCAGGATCAGCACCATCTCCCCCTCGGCCCGGCCGATGGCCGCCCGCAAGGCCGCCACGTCATGCGGCACGCTCTCTGCCCCCGTCAGCCGCATGCCCAGCGCGCGCAAGCGCCCCTCGACCGAGCGCCGCCCCTTGGCCGCCACTTTCGCGTCGATCCCCGGCGCCTCCGTCATCACCAGCGCCGCCGACCGCAGCACGACCGGCCGCACCCGGATCGCCGCCCGCGCCGCGGCACAGGCCGCGGCCAGTGCCGCCTCTTCCACCCCATAGGCGATGATCTTCACCGTGCCCACCAGCGTCCCCGCCACCACCCGCTGCCAGGGGGCCAGCGTCGCCAGCGTGATCGCCGGATGGACAAGGTTCAGCCGATGGATCGCCGCCGCGTCCAGTTCCACGATCCCCGGCCCGACGGCGTTCAGGTTCACCCGCCCCGTGAAGGCCTCGCCCGACCGCAGCCCCTGCGCCACCGGATCGGGCACCAGCGCCGCCGCCAGCCGCGCCGCCGCCCGGTCCTCGCCCACATCCCCCGGCCCCAGCCGCGCCACGGTCACGCAGGTCAGCCCCGCCGCCCGCAGCGCCGCGATCTCGGCCCCGCCCAGCACCACACCCTTGCGCAGCCGCCCGCCGGGCACCGCCTCGGAATGGGCGAGGATCGCCCCCTCGGCCGCCTCCAGCGTCACCTCTCCGAAGAACACAGGGCTACCCCTTCCGCAGGACGGCAGTGATCTGCGCCATCACCGACACCGCAATCTCCGCCGGGCTCTTCGCCCCGATATCCAGCCCCACCGGCGCATGGATGCGCGCAATCTCGGCCTCGGTGAAGCCCTCCGCCCGCAGCCGCTCCACCCGCTTGGCATGGGTCCGCGTCGATCCAAGGCAGCCCAGATAGAACCCGCCAGATCGCAGCGCCACCCGGATCGCCGGATCGTCCAGCTTCGGGTCATGGGTCAGCGTCACGATGGCCGTCCGTCCGTCCGGCGCCAGCGCCGCCAGCGCCTCGTCGGGCCAATCCTCCAGGATCACTTCGCCCGGAAAGCGCGCGGCAGAGCCAAAGGCCGACCGCGGGTCGATCAGTGTCCCGTCATAGCCGCAGAGCCGCGCCATCTGCAAAAGTGGCTGGGCGATATGCACCGCCCCCACCACGATCAGCCGCAGCGGCGGATTATGCACCGCGATGAACCGGCCATCCTCCTCCATCCCCGACCGGTCGGCCCGGAACCGCGCATCCACCGCCGCCTCCGCGCCGGGTCCGATCAGGGCCCGCGCCCATCCCTCGGGCCGCAGGGCCATGGCCACGGGCCGCCGTGCGGCCCGCGCCGCCACCAGCTCCGCCAGCATCGCTTCGGGCAGCGCCTCCGCCCCCTCCCCCACCGGCTCCACCAGAACCCGGATCGTGCCGCCACAGGCCAGCCCCACGGCAAAGGCCGTCTCGTCACTCACGCCAAAGGTCAGCACCCGCGACCGCCGATCCTCCAGCGCCGCCAGCGCCTCGGTCACCACCGCGCCTTCCACACAGCCGCCCGAGACGGATCCCATGATCTCGCCCTCCCCGGAGATGGCGAGTTGGCTGCCCGCCTGCCGCGGTGCCGAACCCCAGGTCTCCATCACCGTGGCCAGCGCCGCCCCGCGCCCGGCGCGGTGCCAGTCCAGCGCGATCTCCGGCAGGCTGTCATGCGCCGCACGTTCCATCATCCCGCTTGCCCCCCTGTTTCGGTCCCGATCATGCGTTGCCCGGCCCCCGGGCGCCACTGGCAAATGGTGGCAGGTCCGCGCCCCGGACAGGCCGCAAAAGAAGGCGCCGCGGGTCGGGGAACCCGCGGCGCGAGAGCAGTGCCGAACAGGGAGGAGCGGCACGCGATCAGATGGTGCAAGGGAGTTGGGCCACCCGATGCCCCCTTCTACCCCGCCCGCCGCTGCCCCTCCTTGACCTAGGTCAACTCAACGCAGCGCGGCCTGCCGCAGCAGCGGCGTGATGATCCGCACGGCCACGCGGCGGTTCTGCCGCTCGGCCTCCTGCGTGTTCACCCGCAGGTCGGATTCGCCATAGCCCTGCACCACCATGTTCTCGGGCGGCACGTCGAAATATTCGGTCAGCGCCAGCGCCACGCTTTCCGCCCGACGGTCCGACAGCGTCAGGTTCAGCGAGGCCGCCCCCACCGCATCGGTATGCCCCTCGATCAGGAATATCTCGTTCGGATTCTCCTCGATCATCGACGTCATCAGCCGCCCCAGCGCCGCCAGCGATTCGGCCTGCGTCGCCTTGATCGCCGCCGATCCGGTGTCGAAGGTGATGTTGTTCACATCCACCGTCGCCGCCAGTGCCCGCACCTGCGGGATCTCGCGGATCTGGCGCAGGCTGAACGTCCGGCCCAGTTCCTCGGCATCCAGCGCCGCCATGCGGGCGCGCAGCAGCGCATCCTCTTCCGAAGTGGACAGGCTGATCACCCGGCCGCGCGGCTTGGGCAGGCGCGACACGTCGATCCGCTCCTCGGGGTAGAGATCGTCGATCAGCACCACCTCGCGCCCCAGACCGTCATAGGTCGCCCGGCGCAGCACGCGGCCCGTCGCATCGCGGATCGTCACCACCTGCGTGCCGTCGCCCCGCTCCACGATGGTCCGGGTCGATCCGTCGCGGAAACTTTCGGTCCGCACCGTGCTGCCCGGACGGCGCAGCAGCGTGTCGTCATCCTTGTAGATGTAGTAATCGCCCGTGCCGCGCTGCACGACCACGCGGTCGCCCGAATTCGACACGACCCGGTCCTGATTGGCGTTGATGATCGCCCCCACGGCCAGCGCGCCCAGCGCCACAAGGCCGAACTTCTGAAGGTCGGTCAGCCCGTCATCATCCTCCGAAGCCGCCGCCGCCGTGGCGAGCGAGGCCGAGGCCGGGGCCGTGAAATCCTGCGCCGATGTGCGCGTCGTGGCCTCGGTGATTTCCTGCACCACGACATCCGTCGCCTCGGCCGATGGCGCGATTTCCACCGGCTGGCCTTCGGTCACCACCACCGGGGCCAGCGCCGCCGCATCGCCCAGCGCCGCCGGGTCCACGCCCTCGGGCTGCGCCAGCAACTCGCTCAGCGTTTCGACAGCTTCCTCGGTCGGGGCCTCGGGCGCCGCCGGATCGACGAGCACCGCCGGATCGGTCACCGCCTCGACAGCTTCCAGGACCGGCTGTTCCGTCGGGGCGTCGGTCGGGGCTTCGGTGACCGCCTCTTCGGTTGTCCCTTCGGCAGGCGCCGTCTCGGTCACGGCCTCTTCCGCCGCGCCTTCGACGGCGGCCGGTTCCTCGGTCACCACCACTTCGGCAGGGGCTTCTTCCGTGACGGGCTCTTCCGTCGCGACCTCTGCCGGGGCCTCTTCCGCAGTCGGCTCTTCCACAACCACCTCGGCAGGGGCCTCCTCGGTCGCACCCTCCGCCGGGGTCTCTTCGGCCACCGCTTCGGGCGCGTCCTCGGTCAGGATCTCTTCCATCGCCTCGCCGAGGCTGGGGTCTTCCTCGACCTGACCAGCCGCTTCAGCCTCTGCCGCCGCCGCGGCTTCCGCCTCCGCCTGTGCTGCCGCCTCCGCTTCGGCCTGTGCCGCAGCCTCTGCCGCCGCCGCTGCTTCCGCCTCCGCCTGCGCCGCCGCTTCCGCTTCCGCCTGTGCTGCCGCCTCAGCCGCCGCCGCGGCTTCCGCCTCCGCTTGCGCCGCAGCCTCCGCTTCCGCCTGTGCTGCCGCCTCAGCCGCTGCCGCTGTTTCCGCCTCCGCCTGCGCCGCAGCCTCCGCTTCCGCCTGTGCCGCAGCCTCTGCCGCCGCCGCTGCTTCCGCCTCCGCCTGCGCCGCAGCCTCCGCTTCCGCCTGTGCCGCCGCCTCTGCCGCCGCCGCTGCTTCCGCCTCAGCCTGCGCTGCCGCTTCCGCCTCAGCCTGCGCCGCCGCTTCCGCCGCCGCCGCTTCCGCCGCAGCCGCTTCCGCCGCTGCTGCCTCAGCCGCCGCCGCCTCTGCGGCCAGTTGTTCCATCACCGCGTTCAGGTCGCAGGGCGCATCCGCCGAACCTTCGCACAGAACCCGCCCGTCATCGGCGATCACGCTGCCATCCTCGGTCAGGGTCTGCGCCAGAAGGGGCATCGGGGCCACCTGCGTCAAAGCCACCGACAATGCCGTGGTCGAGATCAAGATCCGTCTCATCGGAAACATCCTTTCCTTGCCTCGCGGCCAGACCCGGCCGCGCCTTGCCCCCAAATGTGCAGCTTCCCCCGTGATATGCGATATCATCGGCCCGTTTCGCCATGACATCGGCAGGCCCCCGCTCAGTTCAGGCGCCATCCGCGCCGATCATCGCCATCAGCCTTGCCTTCTCGCCCGTGTCCCGCGCCTCGGATATCGCCGCGCCCAAAGCCTCCAGCGAGGCGATGGAATGGCCCGCGCGGAAACTGTCCACATGCGGCAGCATGGCCCGAATCCCCGTGGCCTTCGGCGCAAAGCCATCCCAGCGCAACAGCGGGTTCAGCCAGATCAGGCGGCGGCAGGACAGATGCAGCCGCTCCATCTCGGCCGCCAGCGCGCCGGTATCGTCGCGGTCCAGCCCGTCGGTGATCAGCAGGACCACCGCCCCCTGCCCCAGCACCCGGCGCGACCAGTCGCGGTTGAAGCCGCGCAGACAGGTGCCGATCCGCGTCCCGCCAGACCAGTCCTGCGCCTCCGCCCCCGCCGCCTTCAGCGCCGCATCCACATCGCGGTTGCGCAGATGACGGGTGATGTTGGTCAGCCGCGTGCCAAAGGTGAAGGCATGCACCCGCGCCCAGCCCTGCCCCTTGCGGTTCGCCACCGCATGGACGAAATGCAGCACCAGCCGGGAATACTGGCTCATCGACCCCGAAATGTCGCAGAGCACCACCAGATTGGGCCAGCGCTCCCCCGGCGCGCGCCGCATCAGCCGCGTCACCTCGCCCCCCTGCCGCAGCGCCGCCCGCAGCGTGCGCCGCGCGTCGATCCGCCGCCCCCCCGGATCGGCCACCATCCGCCGCGTCACCAGCGGCCGCACCGGCAAGGCCAGCCGCGCCAGCATCCGCTTCGCCTCGGCCACTTCCGCCAGGCTCATCTGTTCGAAATCCAGGCTCTTCAGCCGCTCCTCATGCGACATGGTGGCCGAGGCGTCGATCTCGATCTGCGCCTCTTCTTCCTGCATTTCGGGCGGCATCTCGGGAAGATCGACGCCGTTCCCATCCAGCAGCGCCTCTGCCGCCCGCTTCTCTGCCGCGTCCGCCAGCCGTTCCTCCTGCACACCCCGCACGGCGGGCAGCAGAAGGGTCATCATATGCTCCAGGAATTGCGGATCGCGCCAGTAAAGGCGGAAGATCTGTTCAAAGACCGCCCGCTGTTCCGGCCGGCTGACGAAACAGGCATGCAGCGTCCAGTAGAAATCCACCCTCTCGGTGAAGCCCGCAGCCTCCACCGCCCGGATCGCGTCGATCACCCGCCCCGGCCCGATGGGCAACCCCGCCCGCCGCAGCGCGCGGGCGAAATGCGCGATGTTATGGGCAAGCTTGCCACTTTCCGGCAGGGCAAGGTCATCCATCCTCAGCCCCTTTGCCACATGGGACGAATGTTCAGCGCCCCACGTGTCGCAGCCCTCGCAAGATGAGTATTTGGGCCAAGATGAAGGGGCAGCGTCACGTGAAGACCAACCCCTTCTTCACCTCGTCCAGCAGCTTCTTCGCCTCGGACCCCTGCAATTTCTGGATATCGTCCTGATATTTCAGGATCGCCCCCAGCGTATCGGCAATCACCTCGGGCGAAAGCTGGATCACGTCCAGCGCCAGCAGGCATTTGCACCAGTCGATGGTCTCGGCCACGCCCGGCTTCTTGAACAGGTCCTCGGACCGCAGCCGCTGCACGAAGGCCACCACCTCGCGGCTGAGCCTCTCCTGCGCCTCCGGCACCCGGGCGCGCAGGATATCAAGCTCCCGGTCAAAGCCGGGATAATCCACCCAGTGATAGAGGCAGCGCCGCTTCAGCGCGTCATGCACCTCGCGCGTGCGGTTCGATGTCAGGATCACGATCGGCGGCTCCGGCGCCTTCACCGTCCCCAGTTCCGGGATCGTCACCTGAAAATCCGACAGCGCCTCCAGAAGGAAGGCCTCGAAAGGCTCATCCGTCCGGTCCAGCTCGTCGATCAGCAGGACGGGCGCCCCCCCCGGCTGCGGCCGCATCGCGGCCAGCAGGGGCCGTTCCACCAGATAATCCTCGGTGAACAGCTCCGCCCGCAAGGCATCCCGATCCGCGCCCCCCCCGGCCTCTGCCGTCCGGATGGCGATCATCTGCGCCGCGAAGTTCCATTCATAGACGGCTGACGCCGCATCAAGCCCCTCATGGCATTGCAGCCGGATCAGCCTGCGCCCCAGGGCGGTGGCCAGAACCTTGGCGATCTCGGTCTTCCCCACCCCTGCCTCACCCTCAAGGAACAGGGGCCGTCCCAGCCGCAGCGACAGGAAGACCACGGTGGCCAGCGCGCGCGAGGCGACATAGCCCTGCCCGTCCAGCACTGTCACGACCTCGTCGATGGATGCGGGCGTCGGATGCAATGGCCCCTCCCTTGCCTGCGGATGCCGCCCATGCTTGGCCCCGGCCCGAGAGGGGGTCAAGCCGCCACAACCACAGATGCGACCAATGGAGGGGGGGCCACCCGCCGCAAGACTTGCAACGCCCGCGCGCCCATGCCACCCCTTGGCCCATGCGTGTGCTGGCGATCCTGACGGTGCGGAACGAGGGCAGCTTCCTGCTGGAATGGCTGGCCCATCACCGCGCGGCGGGCATCACCGACATCCTCGCCTTCTCCAATGACTGCACCGATGGCACCGACCTGATGCTCGACCGGCTTCAGGCGATGGGCTGGCTGACCCATCTCCGCAACGACGGCCCGCATGAAAAGGGGCCGCAATGGCAGGCGCTGAAGACCGCCGCCAGCCATCCGCTCACGAAAGCCGCCGACTGGATCCTCGTGCTCGACATCGACGAATTCGTGAACATCCATGTCGGCGACCGCACCATTGCCGCCCTCCTCCACGCCCTGCCCGAGGCCGATGCCATTGCCCTGACCTGGCGGATGTTCGGCAATGCGGGCGTGGTGGGGCTGACCGATGCGCCGGTCACCGAAACCTTCACCCGCGCCGCACCCGACCCGCTGGAATGGCCCTGGCGCGCGGTGATGTTCAAGACGCTCTACCGCAATGACGGCCGCTTCGGCCAGCCGGGCGTCCACCGCCCCAAAGGGCAGGCCACCGACCGCCAGCGCTGGTTCGACAGCGCAGCGCGCCCCCTGCCGGGCGGACCGCCGCGCATCTTCGCCCCGCTGGGCCATCCCAACTACCGCCTCGCCCAGTTGAACCATTACGCTCTGGGCAGCATGGAAGGCTATCTGGTCAAGGCCGACCGCGGCCGCGCCAACCGCGAGGCTTCGGCCTTCGATCTCGGCTATTGGGTGGACCGGAACCTTTGCGATGCCGAGGACCGCTCCATCCTCGCCCTGCCCAGCCAGGCCCTGCGCGCGGACCTGCTGGCGGACCCGACTCTCGCCCGCCTGCACCGCGCCGCCTTCGACTGGCGTCGCGCCCGATTTCTGCACCTGATGCGCGACGAGGGATGGCGCGCGCTCTTCGGGCGGCTGATGATGACACCGCCCAGCCGCGCCCTGACCGCCGCCGAGGCACGGCTGATATGGACCCATGCCCTGCGGGAGGCCCCCGAACCGCGCGCCCCCGAACCGCGCGCCCCCGAACAGCCCGATTGACACCCCCGCCCGGAGGCCCCACATCCTTTGGGATGGGTGCAGGCCGTCCCGCCTCTGGCGGATCGCCAAAAGGATCGCGCAAAGGCCTGCATCCGCTTCAGAATCGCCATAAACTTGCCCTTTGCAGCGCCTAGCTCTGAGGGCAAGTTGATCCAGACGAGTCCGGGGCCGCGGCGAAAGGCCTGCCGCCGAACCCGTGACCGAGACCCGAGCAGAAGGGGCATCCGCCCATGTCCGACCGCGCCGATGGCGACCTGACCGATCCCGACGCCGCCACTTCCGGCGAGGCTTCCGGCATCGTCACGCTGCAACGCGCGGAATGGATGGACAGGATCGACAGGCTCTGCGCCGAAGAAGGCTATTTCGAACCGCTCGGCCCCCGCCACCATGCCTATTTCCACGATGACGGCCCGGTCCTGCTGGTCACCTTCGAATCGCTGGAACGCATCCTCTCCCGCAAGGGCCAGATGCCCTTTGGCCATAATGTCGCCCTCGCCAACCGCTGGTCGCACCTCACCCTGATCTGCGAAGGCGAGACATGGTTCCGCGATCCCGCCGTCTGGGGCTATTTCGACCGTCTCGTCGATGAGGCCTTCTTCGAGGATTTCGACCGCGTGATCTTCTATGGCGGCGGGGCGGGCGGCTATGCCGCCTGCGCCTATTCCGTCTGCGCCCCCGGCGCGACGGTCCTCGCCGTCAGCCCGCGCGCCACGCTCGACCCCGTCCTCGCCGGCTGGGACCACCGCAATCCGGCTGCAAGACGGCTCGACTTCACCACACGCTACGGCTTCGCCCCGGACATGACCGAAGGCGCGGCACGCGTCTTCCTGATCTACGACCCCTACCTGCCCGAGAACGCGATGCATGCCGCGCTCTTCCGCAAGCCCTGGGTGACGAATCTGCCCGCCCGGCATTTCGGCGACGCCATCGAAACCGCCATCGAGATGACGGACCTTCTGCCCGACCTTCTCCGCGCGATCTTCGAAGACCGCCTCACCCCCCAGGTCTTTGCCCGCCTCCTGCGCATCCGCCGCCGGTTCCTGCCCTATCTCAAGGGCATCCTGCGCAAGGCGGAAATGGCCGAACGGCCGCGTCTCGCGCTGATGGTCTGCCGCTCCGTCACGCGGCGCCTCGGCGGCCCGCGCTTCCGCCGCCGCCAGCGGGAACTGGAACAGCTCCTCGGCCTGCCCAGCCAGCTCCCCCCGCCCGACGGCCCGCCCGAGCGGCCGCAGCCCCTGATGATCGAGGCCACCGCCGTCCAGCCCAGCCAGAGCTAGGCCGGGACAGAGCTGGGCCAGGAGAGACCTGGGCCAGGACAGGCCGAACCGGCGCGCAGGCCGAACTCGGCACTGGAAAGGCGGCCGAAGTTGCGCTAGGCGCGGATCATGACCCAGCGCCTCACCCTCCGCCGCCCCGATGACTGGCACCTCCACCTGCGCGACGGCGCGATGCTTCAGGGCGTGCTGCCCGAAAGCGCCCGCCACTTCGCCCGCGCCATCATCATGCCGAACCTCGTCCCGCCCGTGGTGACAGGGGCGCAGGCCGCCGCCTATCGCGACCGCATCCTCGCCGCCCTGCCCGAAGGGATGCGCTTCACCCCGCTGATGACGCTCTACCTCACCGAAGGCACCGACCCCGCGGATGTCGCCGCCGCCCATGCGGATGGCATCGTGACCGCGGTGAAACTCTACCCCGCGGGCGCGACCACCAATTCCCATTCCGGCGTGCGCGACATCGCCAAGGTCATGCCGGTGCTGGAGCGGATGGCCGAGATCGGCCTGCCCCTCTGCGTCCATGGCGAAGTGACCACGCATGAGGTCGATATCTTCGACCGCGAGGCCGTCTTCATCGACACCGTCCTCGATCCGCTGCGCCGCCGCCTTCCCGAATTGCGCGTGGTGATGGAGCACATCACCACCGAGGAAGGCGTGGCCTATGCCCGCGCGGGCAATGACACCCTCGGCGCGACGATCACCACCCACCACCTGATCATCAACCGCAACCACATCCTCGCGGGCGGGATCAAGCCGCATTACTACTGCCTGCCCGTGGCCAAGCGCGAAAAGCACCGCCTTGCGCTGCGAGCCGCCGCCACCTCCGGCGACCCCCGCTTCTTCCTCGGCACCGACAGCGCGCCGCATGTCGATGCGCTGAAGGAACATGCCTGCGGCTGCGCGGGCTGCTTCACGGCGACCAACACGATGCAACTTCTGGCCCATGTCTTCGAAGAGGAAGGCGCCCTCGACCGGCTGGAAGCCTTCGCATCGCTCAACGGTCCGCGCTTCTATGGCCTTCCCCCGAACGAAGAGCGCATCACGCTCACCAAAGGTGCGGCGGCGCAGTGGCCCGCCAAGATCTTCACCGAAGCCGGCCCCGTCACCGTCTTCGACCCCGGCTTCCCCGTGCACTGGCATGTGGAGGCCTGACATCCCCATTTGAAATGTGTACACATTTCGTGTAGCGTCACGCGCATCGTTCAGGTGCGGTGCGTGTGGTGCAGTTCGACTGGGACGAGGCGAAACGGCAGGCGAACATCACCCGTCACGGGATTGATCTCCTCCTTGGCGCGCTCATCTTCGAAGGCCCCACCGTCGAAGCAGAAGACCTGCGACAGGACTATGGCGAACGCCGCTTTACCGCTGTCGGCTTTGCGGACGACCTCTTTCTGGTTGTCGTCTACACCCGGCGCGGCGACCGGTTCCGCCTCATCTCGACACGGAAAGGAGGGCGCCGTGACCGACGCCGCTACAGGATCGCTATCACTCTCGGACATTCGCCGCCTGAAGGATGAAGGTCGCCTGTCGATTTCCCCCGACGCCCCGGAAGCCGAAATCGACGATCCCGATTTCTGGGACAGGGCACAGGTGACAGACCGCCCAAAGCGGAAATCCGTCCACCTTCGGCTCGACGCAGAGGTGTTCGATTTCTTCGTCGCCAGCACCCAGGGCAAGGGCCATATCCGCAAGATGCAGGCGGTGCTCTCGGCCTATATGCGCGCTCACCGCTCCAACCGGCCCTCGGATTGAAACTCCGCGGTCAGGCGGCAGGCGCGGCTCAGCCTGACCACGGCCGATCGCGCTTGACGCGGTTCGCCGTTCCGGTCAATCCCGCAACACAGCGGACAAGACCGCAGCATCGGCCCAACCCGTTTCAGGCCCCTCTCGGGGCTGCCTCCGAAGGATGCCTCGCATGATCCCCACCGCCTTCCCCCCGAAAGAGGAAATCGCCCGCCTCACTGCCCGCGCGCTGCTGGAGATCAAGGCCGTCCATTTCAACGCCGAAACGCCCTTCACGCTGGCCTCCGGCCTGCCGTCGCCCACCTATATCGACTGCCGCAAGCTCATCAGCTACCCGCGCATCCGCTCCACCCTGATGGATTTCCTCGCCGTCACCGTCATGCGTGACGCCGGGTTCGAGGCTTTCGACAACATCGCCGGCGGCGAAACCGCAGGCATCCCCTTCGCCGCGCTGGTGGCCGAACGCCTCGCCCTGCCGATGACCTATGTCCGGAAAAAGCCCAAGGGATACGGCCGCAACGCCCGCATCGAAGGCGCGATGACCGAAGGCCAGCGCGTCCTTCTGGTCGAAGACCTCACCACGGATGGCGGCTCGAAGCTTTCCTTCGTCGATGCGATCCGCGAAACCGGGGCGACCTGCGGCCATACCGCGGTGATCTTCTACTATGGCATCTTCCCCGAAACCCCGCAGCGCCTCGCCGATCACGGCGTCGCCCTGCACCACCTCTGCACCTGGTGGGACGTCCTGGCCGAGGCCCGCGCCTCCGGCAGCTTCGATGCCGCGACCCTGGCCGAGGTCGAAGCCTTCCTGCACGACCCCCGCGCCTGGCAGGCCGCCCGCGCCAAATCCTGAACGGCAGGTTAAAATTCCTGTGGGCGGGGCTGTGGATGCTTTGTGCAGGACTCAGCCGCCCATCCCCCAGACCGACCCCGCCTTGGGGTTCCACCCGGACAAGCCCCGCAAGATGTGGTAGGCTCTCCCTCCGGCACGCGACTCGCCGCGTGCTTTTCCACAGGGTTGTTCCCGCCTGTTCCCGCAGGCCGAACCGGGGCATATGCGACCCCGGCAGTCAATGAACCGAGGCAGACATGAACGAGATCGCGACCCTCCGCCCCAACCTGCCCGTGGCCGCCCCGGCAGAGCCCGAAGCCCTTCCCCATAACATCGAGGCCGAGCAGCAGCTTCTCGGCGCGATCCTGACGAATAACGATGTCTATGACCGCATTTCCAGCCTGGTGAAGGCCGACCATTTCTTCGACCCGGTCCATCAGCGCATCTTCGACAAGGCCGCCGCCCGCATCCAGAAGAACGCGCTCGCCTCGCCCGTCACCCTCAAACCCTTCTTCGAGGATGATGACGGGCTCAAGGAACTCGGCGGCCCCGCCTATCTCGTCCGCCTCGCCGGGGCCGCGATCTCCGCCTTCGCCGCCCGCGACTACGCCCAGATGATCTACGATCTCGCCGTCCGCCGCGAACTCATCTCGCTCGGCCGCGACATCGCCGCCAAGGCCGCCAAGGTGGATGTCACCTCCGAACCCCGCGAACAGATCACCGAGGCCGAACAGCATCTCTACAAGCTCGGCGAACAGGGCACCGCCCAGCGCGGCTTCGTCTCTTTCCTGCGCGCCACGACCGAGGCGGTGAATTCCGCCAATGCCGCCTATCAGCGCGGCGGCGGTCTTGCCGGCATCTCCACCGGCCTCGTCGATCTCGACCGGAAACTGGGTGGCCTGCACCCCTCCGACCTTCTCATCCTCGCGGGCCGCCCCTCCATGGGCAAGACCTCGCTCGCCACCAACATCGCCTTCAACATCGCCAAGGCCTATCGCCGGGGCCGCACCCAGGACGGCGGCGAAGGCGCCGTGGATGGCGGCGTCGTGGGCTTCTTCTCCCTGGAAATGAGCAGCGAACAACTCGCCGCCCGTATCCTCTCCGAGGCCTCCGAAGTTCCCTCCGAACAGATCCGCCGCGGCGACATGACCGAAGAGGAATTCCGCCGCTTCGTCGAGGCCGCCAAATCGCTGGAATCCTGCCCGCTCTATATCGACGACACGCCCGCCCTGCCCATCTCCCAGGTCGCCGCCCGCGCCCGCCGCCTGAAACGCACACACGGCCTCGACGTGCTGATGGTGGACTACCTCCAGCTTCTCAAGGGCACCGGCCGGGGCGAGACCAACCGCGTGCAGGAAGTCTCCGAAATCACCCAGGGTCTCAAGGCCATCGCCAAGGAACTCAACATCCCCGTCGTCGCCCTGTCCCAGCTTTCGCGGACGGTCGAATCCCGCGACGACAAGCGCCCGCAACTGTCGGACCTGCGCGAATCCGGCTCCATCGAACAGGATGCCGACGTGGTCATGTTCGTCTATCGCGACGAATATTATCACGAACGCCTCAAGCCGCCGGAAGACGACCCGCGCTTCGCCGAATGGTACGAAAAGATGAACCGCGTCCATGGCAAGGCCGAGGTCATCATCGGCAAGCAGCGCCACGGTCCTATCGGCACGGTGGAACTCAGCTTCGAGGGCCGCTTCACCCGCTTCGGCAACCTCGCCCAGCCCTGGCAGGGCGACGGCGGCGGGTATTGAGGCCAACCATGGACCTGCACCTGACCGACAAGGTGGTCATCGTCACCGGCGGTGGCCAGGGGATCGGCGGCGCGATCAGCCGCCGCCTCGCCGAGGAAGGCGCCATCCCCGTCATCCTCGCCCGCCGCGCCCCCGATCCGGCCTTCCTGGCCGAACTCGCCGCGCTCCAGCCGAAATCGGGCTTCGTGCAGGTGGACCTGGCACAGGATGACCAGATCACCCGCGCGGTGGCCGAGGTTCATGCCCGCTGGGGGCAGGTCTATGGCCTTGTCAACAATGCCGGCACGAATGACGGGATCGGCCTCGACGCCGGCCCCGCCGCCTTCCGCGCCTCGCTCGACCAGAACCTGATCCATTACTACACCCTCGCCCATCTGCTTCAGGACGACCTCAAGGCCCAGCAGGGCGCCATCGTGAACATCTCCTCCAAGACCGGCGTCACGGGCCAGGGCTCCACCTCCGCCTATGTCGCCGCCAAGGCCGCGCAACTGGGCCTCACCCGCGAATGGGCCGCCGCCTTCGCCCCCCATGGCGTGCGCGTCAACGCCGTCATCCCGGCCGAAGTCCTCACCCCCATGTATGACGCCTGGCTCGACACCTTCCCCGACCGCGCCGAAAAACTGGCCGAAATCACGCGCCGCATCCCCCTCGGCCAACGCATGACGCTCGACACCGAAATGGCCGATACCGTGGTCTTCACCCTCTCGCCCCGCGCAGGCCACACCACCGGCCAATGGCTCTTTGTCGATGGCGGCTATGTCCATCTCGACCGCGCCATGGCCGGCCTGCGCGACTGACCGACCAACCCCTTCATCTTGGCGAGAAATACTCTCCAGGGGTGAATGGCCGCGCGGGCACCGCGCGGACAGCGGGGACGGAACGTCCCCTGACGGCGGAGCCGTAGCGCGGCAGCGCGCAGGCGATAGGAAAGGAACGCGCGGAAGCCGCACCGCAAGATCACGCCTCCGCCACCCGACGCCCCCGCCCCCAGAATTCCCTTGACCGCAGCCCCGCCCCTGCCGAAAACCCCCGGACCATGGCCACAGCAACCCTCACCATCGACCTCGACGCCATCGCCGCCAACTGGCGCGCGCTGGACCGCCTCTCCGCCCCCGGCACCCAGACCGCCGCCGTCGTCAAGGCCGATGCCTATGGCCTCGGGATCGACCGCGTCGCCCCGGCGCTGGCCCGCGCGGGCGCACGGCGCTTCTTCACCGCCGTCGCCGAAGAAGGCGCAAGACTGCGCCAGATCCTCGGCCCCGGCCCCCAGATCGGCATTCTCGGCGGCCATATGGCCGGGGATACCGAGATGATCCATGACCTCGACCTCACCCCGATGCTCAACTCGGTGCAGCAGGTCACCCGCCACCTCGAATCCCTGCCCGGCCATCCCTTCGGCATCCAGCTCGATACCGGCATGAACCGGCTCGGTCTGGAAGACCCCGAATGGCGCGCCATCGCCCCCATCGTGCTGGAGGCGGGTCCCGATTTCCTGATGTCGCACCTCGCCTGCGCCGATGAACCCGACCATCCGATGAACGCGGCCCAACTGGCGCAGTTCCACCGCATGACCGATGGCACGGGTATCCCGCGCAGCTTTGCCGCCACCGGCGGCATCCTCCTCGGCCCTGACTACCATTTCGATCTCACCCGCCCCGGCATTGGCCTCTATGGCGGCCAGCCCTTCGCAGAGGCGCATCCCACCGTCACCCTCTCCCTCCCCGTCATCCAGACGCGCGCCGTGGCCGCGGGCGAAACCGTGGGCTATGCCAATAGCTGGACCGCCGACCGCCCCACCACCGTCGCCACCCTCTCGGCAGGCTATGCCGATGGCCTGCCCCGGACACTGTCGAACAAGGTCCATCTCTGGGATGGCGATACCCCCGTCCCGTTGATCGGCCGCGTCTCGATGGACCTCATCACCGCCGATATCGGCCACCTGCCCGAAGTGCCGCGCAGCCTCGATATCCTCGGCCCCCATCAGGGCGTGGACGACCTCGCCACCATCGCAGGCACCATCGGCTACGAAATCCTCACCTCGCTCGGCCCCCGTTACGCCCGCCGCTATGTCACCCGTCAGGGGGGGCAGGCGTGACGGCCCTCACCGCGCCCCTTGCCGCCATCGGGCGGCCCGTGCTGGCGGCGCTGGCCGCCATCGGGCGCGTGGCCTTCTTCGCGGCCAGCGTGATCGGCCATATCTTCCGCCCGCCCTTCTACCCGCGCGAATTCTTCCACGCGCTGATGCAGATCGGCTGGTTCTCGCTGCCCGTCGTGGGCCTGACCGCCGTCTTCACCGGCGGCGCCCTCGCCCTGCAAATCTATTCCGGCGGCGCGCGCTTCAACGCCGAGGCGGTGGTCCCCTCCATCGTCGCCATCGGCATGGTGCGCGAACTCGGCCCCGTCTTGGGCGGCCTGATGGTCGCGGCCCGCGTCGCCTCCTCCATCGCGGCGGAAATAGGCACGATGAAGGTCACCGAACAGATCGACGCGCTGGTGACCCTCTCCACCAACCCGATCAAATACCTCGCCGTGCCGCGCGTGCTGGCCGCCACGCTGGCCGTCCCCGTCCTCGTCGCCGTGGGCGATGCCATCGGCATCGCGGGCGGCTGGCTCGTGGGCGTCAACCGCCTCGGCTTCAACTCCACCACCTATCTCCAGAACACGGTGGATTTCCTCGAAACATGGGACGTGGTCTCGGGCCTGTGGAAAGGCGCCGCCTTCGGCTTCATCGTGGCGCTGATGGGCTGCTATCACGGCATGAATTCCGGCCGCGGCGCGCAAGGCGTGGGCGCCGCCACCAAATCCGCCGTGGTGGGCGCCTCGGTCCTGATCCTCGCCGCCAATTACATCCTCACCGAACTGTTCTTCTCCGCATGATCACCCTGTCCGGCGTCACCAAGACCTTCGGCAAGAACCGCGTCCTGCGCGGGGTGGACCTGACCATTCCCTCAGGCCAGAGCATGGTCATCATCGGCGGCTCCGGCACCGGGAAATCCGTCCTGCTGAAATGCATCCTCGGCCTCGTCCACCATGACACCGGCACCATCACCCTCGACGGGCAGGATGTGACGAAGGCCGACCGCGACGCCTTCCTCGCCCGCTTCGGGATGCTCTTCCAGGGCGGCGCGCTGTTTGACAGCCTCCGCGTCTGGGAAAACGTCGCCTTCCGCCTGATGCGCGGCCCCGCCAAGCGCCCCAAGGCCGAGGCGCGCGCCATCGCCATCGAAAAACTCCGCCGCGTGGGCCTGAAACCCGAAACAGCCGACCTCTTCCCCGCCGAACTCTCGGGCGGGATGCAGAAACGCGTGGGCCTCGCCCGCGCCATCGCGGCGGAACCCGAAATCATCTTCTTCGACGAACCCACCACCGGGCTTGACCCGATCATGGCCGGCGTCATCAATGACCTGATCCGCGAGATCGTGACAGAGATGGGCGCCACCGCCATGACCATCACCCATGACATGACCTCGGTCCGCGCCATCGCCGACCGCGTCGCCATGCTGCATGACGGCGTGATCCAGTGGACCGGCCCCATCGCCGACCTCGACACCACGCCAGACCCTTACGTCCAGCAATTCATCCACGGCCGGGCCACGGGCCCCATCGCGGCGGTGCGCTGATGCAGGCCTGGCTAGAGCAGGCCCTTTCCCTCCTCTCGGCCTCCGCGGCCTTCCGCAGCCTCGCCCTCGCCATACCTCTGGCCATCACCGTCGCAGCCCTGGCCGGCTGGCGCCAAAGGGTGGAAGGCGCGGGCCAGCTTGCGCTGTTCGGCCTCTTCGTCTGCCTCTGGCTCGCCATGCCCTGGACCTTCGCCTATCTCGAATTGCAACAGGCCAGCCTTGCCCTCTCCCTCCTCTGCTGGTTCTGGCTGCTGCTCGCCTGGGCGCGGCATGTGCTGGGCGACTGGCCCGCGCCGATCTGGGGCCACTGGCTGGTCGGCACCCTCCTCTGGGTGCTGCCAGTGACCGGCGCCATCGTCCTGATCCGGGGCTGACCGTTTCCGCCCCGGAAACAGCCCCGCCCAAGGGCCGCCATCGTTTCCCGCAGCGCCCTGCCCCAGCGAAAACCGTTGCCGAATCCCCCCGGCAAGCCCTTTCCTGTCATTGTGGTAAAGAGTGTCCCGGTATCGCCCATGTCCCTGTCTTCCCTGCCCAGGCTGCGCCCTGTCCTGCATCTCGCGCAAAGCCTCGCCCATGGCGTGCTGATCCTCCTCACCCTCGCCGCCCTCGCCGCCACCCTGCTCGCCGCCCTGGGCCAGCTTCCCTGGCTGCATCTCCCCCTCCGCTATGGCGAAACCGACCTGCCGCAGTCCGGCCGCTGGGCGCAGATCGCCCTCACCGCGCTGCTCTGCCTCATCTGCCTCTTCCTGCCCGCCAATTCCCGCATGGCGCGGCTGGAACGCAGCCACCGCTCCTTCGCCATGGGGCTGGAAGACGTGGCCCATGCCTATCGCCTCGCCCATGCCGCCGACCGCGCGGGGGTCTTCGCCCTGTCGGGCGAATTCGACTCCATGCGCGCCCGCCTCGCCCATCTGCGCGATCACCCCGATCTCGGGCATCTGGAACCCGAACTCCTGCAACTCGCCGCGCAGATGAGCTTTCAGACCCGCGACCTCGCCCGCACCTATTCCGATGACCGCGTTGCCCGCGCCCGCAGCTTCCTGCAACAGCGCCAGGAAGAGGTGGCGGCGCTCACCGACCGCCTCACTCTCGCCCGCCAGACCGTCGATGAACTCCGCCGCTGGCTCACGGATATCGAGGTGGAGGAACGCCAGGCCGAGGCGCAGATCAAACGGCTGGAGGCCGATCTGCGCGAAATCCTGCCCCAGATCGGCTATGCGATGGAGGCAGAGGAAAATCGCGACACCACCGTCGTCCAATTGCCCAAGCCGGGGAAATGACTTGAACCGCAGCGCCATCGGGGGCCAGATGCGCCCATGCGGCTGCCCGTCCTCCTCAACCTCGCGCTCCTGATCCTCTTTCCCGTGGCATGGTTCGCGCCGCTTCTGCGCGCGGGCCTCCTGCCGCTCTTCGGCCTGTCGGAAATCTCCGTCGTGACCGGCCTGCAATCGCTCTGGGACACCGATCCCGCGCTGGCCCTGCTGGTCAGCTTCCTCGCCCTCTTCGCCCCCTACGCCAAGGTGATCGGCCTCGCCCTGATCGACTTCCGCCTCCTCTCCCCCCGCGCTCTGCCCGCGCTGCGCCTGATGGGCCGCCTCGCCATGGCCGACATCTTCCTCATCGCCCTCTACATCGTGCTGGCCAAGAGCACCGGCATCGGCACCATCGAAACCGCCTGGGGCCTCTGGCTCTTCACCGGCTGCGTGGCGTTCTCCCTGCTCCTGTCGCACCGCAAGCGCGCTTGAACCCCCTGCCCCCAACCGATACCAGAAAGGGCATGAGCAAATCCGCCCCCGCCTTCACCTGCACCGCCTGCGGCGCCGTCCACCGCAAATGGGCGGGCAAATGCGATGCCTGCGGGGCCTGGAACTCCATCGTGGAAGAGGCCCCGCTCTCCACCGGCCCCAAATCCCTCGGCGCCAAGGGGAAAACCATCCCCCTCACCGACCTCGCCACCGAAGAGGCCCCGCCCCCCCGCGCCGCCTCGGGGATGGAGGAGCTTGACCGCGTCCTCGGCGGCGGCCTTGTCCCCGCCTCGGCCATCCTCGTGGGCGGCGATCCCGGCATCGGGAAATCCACCCTGCTTCTGCAAGCCACCGCCAGCTTCGCCCGGCGTGGCCTCAAATGCCTCTACATCTCGGGCGAAGAGGCCTCCGCCCAGGTCCGCATGCGCGCGCAACGCCTCGGCCTTTCCGATGCCCCCGTTTCCCTCGGCGCGGAAACAGCACTCCGCGACATCCTCACCACGCTCGACGCCGAACGCCCCCACCTCGCCGTCATCGACTCGATCCAGACGATGTGGCTCGACACGGTCGAGGCCGCGCCCGGCTCCGTCTCCCAGGTCCGCGCCGCCGCGCATGAGCTTGTCACCTTCGCCAAACGGCGCGGCGTGGCCATCATCCTCGTCGGCCATGTGACGAAGGAAGGCCAGATCGCCGGCCCCCGCGTGGTCGAACACATGGTCGATACCGTCCTCTATTTCGAAGGCGAACGCGGCCACCAGTTCCGCATCCTGCGCGCGGTCAAGAACCGCTTCGGCCCCGCCGACGAAATCGGCGTGTTCGAGATGACAGGCGACGGCCTCGCCCAGGTCACCAACCCCTCGGCCCTCTTCCTGTCGGATCGCGGGCAAACCACCCCCGGCTCCGCCGTCTTTGCCGGGATCGAAGGCACGCGCCCTGTCCTCACCGAAATCCAGGCCCTTGTCGCCCCCTCGAACCTCGGCACCCCCCGCCGCACCGTCGTCGGGCTCGACAGCGGCCGCCTCTCCACCATCCTCGCCGTGCTCGAGGCGCGCTGCGGCATCCCCTTCGCGGGTCTTGACGTCTTTCTCAACGTCGCAGGCGGCATGCGCGTCTCCGAACCCGCCGCCGACCTCGCCGTCGCCGCCGCCCTGCTTTCCGCCCGCGAAGACGTGGCCCTTCCCCCCGACATGGTGCTTTTCGGCGAAATCTCCCTCTCCGGCGCCCTCCGCCCGGTCGGACAGACCGAAAACAGGTTGAAAGAAGCCTCGAAACTTGGTTTCTCACAGGCGATTGCGCCGGACCGTTCCAAGATCGGGGCGGAAACGGGGATGCGGGTGCGTCAGATGCCCGACCTCACGGCCTTCGTGGGCGAGATGTTCGGGGCGGGCTGATCCCCCCGGCAGGACAGGAGCAGGACGGCACATGGAAGGTTTCACCCTGATCGACGCGGTTGTCGCCGGCGTCATCATCCTCTCGGCGATCCTCGCCTATTCGCGGGGCTTCGTGCGCGAGGCCATGGCCATCGTCGGCTGGATCGGCGCCGCCTTCGTGGCCTTCCTCTTCGCCGCCCCGGTGCAGCCGCTGGTCAAGGAACTCCCCGTCGTGGGCGAATTCCTGGGCGACAGCTGCGAATTGTCCATCATCGCGGCCTTCGCCGTGGTTTTCGCAGGCGCGCTCATCATCGCCTCGCTCTTCACGCCGCTCCTCTCCTCTGCCATCCACCGCACCGCCCTGGGCGGGCTCGACCAGGGCCTCGGCTTCCTCTTCGGCGTGGCGCGCGGCGTCCTTCTCGTCGCCGTGGCCTTCCTCGTCTATGACCGCGCCGTGGCCGCCAATGCCATCCCGATGGTGGATGACAGCCGCTCCGCCAAGGTCTTCGCCGCCTTCCAGGACAATCTCGACGCACAGGTCCCGACCGATGCCCCCGGCTGGATCGTCGCCCGCTACAACGACCTGACCCAGGTCTGCGTCGGCGAAGCGGCCCCGGCCGAAGCCGCCCCCGCCACCTCCGGCTGATCCGCACAGCAACCTTGCGCCCCTGCACCCGCCGCAGCGCGGCAAAGGGGCGTGACTTCGCCGTGACAAAGCACTAGATCACTCCCATCCACTTCCCCGGATTCGGAGGCCCCATGCGCCCCTTCCTCTCGCACCCCTTCGATGATGACAAATTGAAGGAGGAGTGCGGCGTGTTCGGCGTCATCGGCATGGCCGATGCGGCGAATTTCGTGGCCCTCGGCCTGCACGCGCTCCAGCATCGTGGGCAAGAGGCGGGCGGCATCGTCGCCTACCACCCCGAACACGGTTTCAACTCCGCCCGCCGCTTCGGCTATGTCCGCGACAACTTCACCAAGGCCGAGGTGATGGACACCCTGCCCGGCGAACTCGCCATCGGCCATGTCCGCTATTCCACCGCCGGCTCCAAGGGCGCGACCGCCATCCGCGACGTGCAGCCCTTCTTCGGCGAATTTTCCATGGGCGGCGCCGCCATCGCCCATAACGGCAACCTCACCAATGCCGCCGCGCTGCGCCGCGAACTGATCGAACGCGGCTCGATCTTCCAATCCTCGTCAGACAGCGAATGCATCATCCACCTGATGGCGCGCTCGATCCAGAAGACGATCCCCGAACGCATCAAGGATGCGCTCCGCCGCGTCGAAGGCGCCTTCTCCGTCGTCGCCATGACCCGCACCAAACTCATCGGCGTGCGCGATCCCCTCGGCGTCCGCCCCCTCGTCCTCGGCCGCATCGGCGATCACGGCTGGGCGCTTTCGTCGGAAACCTGCGCGCTCGACATCATCGGCGCCGATTTCATCCGCGAAATCGACCCCGGCGAAATGGTGGTGATCGAGAACAACAAGGTGGAAAGCTTCCGCCCCTTCTCCCCCGCCAAATCGCGCTTCTGCATCTTCGAACATGTCTATTTCTCGCGCCCCGACTCGATCCTTGGCGGCCGCTCCGTCTATGAAACCCGCCGCCAGATCGGCGTGGAACTGGCCCGCGAAGCGCCTGTCGAGGCCGATCTCGTCTGCCCCGTCCCCGACAGCGGCACCCCCGCCGCCATTGGCTTCGCCGCCGAAAGCGGCATCCCCTTCGGCCTCGGCATCACGCGCAACCAGTATATGGGGCGCACCTTCATCGAACCGACCGAACAGATCCGCAACATGGGCGTGCGGCTCAAGCTGAACGTCAACCGCGCCCTCATCAAGGGCAAGCGGGTCATCCTCGTCGATGACTCGGTCGTCCGCGGCACCACCTCGCGCAAGATCAAGGACATGATCCTCGACGCGGGCGCCGCCGAGGTGCATTTCCGCATCGCCTCCCCGCCCACCGCCTGGCCCTGCTTCTACGGCGTGGACACGCCCGAACGCGACAAGCTCCTCGCCGCCACCATGTCGGAAGACGAGATGCGCGACTGGATCGGCGTGGACAGCCTGAAATTCATCTCGCTCGACGGCCTCTACCGCGCCGCGGGCGAAGCGGCGGGCCGCGACCCCGCCAATCCGCGCTATTGCGATGCCTGCTTCTCCGGCGAATACCCGGTGGCCCCCTCCGACAAGATCGAGGAAGGCTTCCAGATGAAGGCGGCCGAATAGGCCTTCCGCCCCGTCCGGCGCAAAGCACCGCCCCCCCCGCTGCGGGGCGCGCGCCCTTGCCCCTTCACCTTGGATCAAATACTCACGCCCGGCCAGCCACGGAGCCTGACGCATGACCCAGAAGATCGCCCTCGTCACCGGCGCCTCGCGCGGCCTCGGCGCGGCCATGGCCGAACAGCTTGCCCTGCGCGGCTGGCATGTGGTGGCCGTCGCCCGCACCGTGGGCGCACTGGAGGAACTGGACGACCGCGTGAAATCCGCCCGCCTGCCCGGCGCGGGCGCGCTCACCCTCGCGCCGATGGACGTGACGAACGAGGACGCCATGCGCCATCTCTGCCGCTCCGTCCATGACCGCTGGGGCCATCTCGACCTCTGGGTGCACACGGCCATCCATGCCGCCCCCCTCGCCCCAATGGGCAGCCTCGATGCCAAGGATTGGGAAAAATCCATCGCCACCAATACCCGCGCCACGGGGCTCCTGATCCCGATGGTCGAACCCCTCCTGCGCGCCGCCCCCGATGGCGGCACGGCCTTCTTCCCGGATGACCCGAAAGCCGGCCAGAAGTTCCACGGCGCCTATGGTGCGACCAAGGCCGCGCAGATCGCGCTGGCGCGGTCATGGCAGGCCGAGGCGACAAAGCACGGCCCCCGCATCGTGATCGCCGAACCCGCGCCCATGCCCACCGCCACCCGCGCCCGTTTCCATCCCGGCGAAGACCGCGCGAAACTGGCCGATATCCGCGCCGAGGCCGCCCGCCTGCTCGACCTGATCTGAACTAACATGTCAGTTTGCCCTTGCTCCCGCCCCGCGCATCCGCTTGACTGCGCGCGTCAGCGATAGGGGATCACCGAACCATGCGCCTCGCCGGAAAAACCGCCTTCTGCACCGCCTCCGGCGCCGGGATCGGCCTTGCCACCATCCGCGCCTTCAAGGCCGAAGGCGCCCGCGTCATCGCCACCGACATCAGCAGAAAGGCGGTGGAGGACCTGCGCAATGAAGGCTTCGATGCCCACCGCCTCGATGTCACCGACGGTGCCGCCGTGGCTGCCATGGCGGCAGAGACCGGCCCTGTCGATATCCTCTTCAACTGCGCAGGCTTCGTCCATGCCGGCACGATCCTGGATTGCGAAGAGAAGGATTTCGACTTCTCGGTCGAATTGAACGTCAAGGCGCTCTACCGCGTCACCCGCGCCTTCCTGCCTGCCATGCTGGAACATGGCGGCGGGTCCATCGTCAACATCGCCTCGGTCGCCTCCTCGATCATCGCGGCGCCCAACCGCTTCGTCTATGGCGCGACCAAGGCCGCCGTCATCGGCATCACCAAATCCGTCGCCGCCGATTACGTGACCCGCGGCATCCGCTGCAACGCCATCTGCCCCGCCACAGTGGAATCGCCTTCGCTGGAACAGCGCATGCGCGCCCAAGGGGATTACGCGGCCGCCCGCGCCGCCTTCATCGCCCGCCAACCCATGGGCCGCATCGGCCAGCCCGAGGAAATCGCCCATCTGGCCGTCTATCTCGCCTCTGACGAATCCGCCTTCATGACCGGACAGGCGATCAGCATCGACGGTGGCTGGACCAACGTCTGACCCCGGAGGCCGCGAAAATTCTTCACGGAAGAATTTTCGCCCCAGCGCAGAGACAGAAGATTTTTCTCCGAAAAATCTTCATTCCCCGAAAATTCTTCGTACGAAGAATTTTCGCCCCTCACACCGCCGCCAGCCCTTCCGCGATCCCCGCCCAGAGCGCCTCGACCGGCTCCACCCCGATCGACAGCCGCAGAAAGCCTTCGGGCACCGCATCGCCCCAGCGCGCGCGGCGTTCGCCCGCGCTATGGGTGGACCCAAAGCTTGTCGTCCGCGCCATATAGGGGCAGGCTTCCAGAAACCGCTCCGCCGCCTCGGCACTCTCCAGGGTCACCCCGATCAGGAAGCCGAAGCCCCGCGCCTGCCGTGCCATCACCGCATGGGACGGGTCACCGGCCAGCCCCGGATAGCGCAAGGCCCCCACCTTGGGATGCGCGGCCAGCCGTTCTGCAATCACCTGCGCGCTCGCGCACATCCGCGCGAGGCGCAGTTCCAGCGTCTCGATCCCCCGATGCACCAGCCAGGCCTCGAATGCCCCCGGCACGGCGCCCGACAGTTTCCGCCAGTCCCGCACCCGTGCCATCAGCCCAGCATCCCGCCCCGCCACATGGCCGAAGAGCACATCCGCATGCCCCCCCGGCGCCTTGGTATCCGCGGCCACCACCAGATCCGCCCCAAGGTCCAGCGGGCGCTGCAACACCGCCGTCAGCGTGGTGTTGTCCACGATCACCACCGCCCCCGCCGCCTTGGCCCGCGCGGCCACCGCAGCAATGTCGCAGACCTCCAGCCCCGGATTGGAGGGCGTCTCCAGATAAACGATCCCCGCGCCGGCGAAATCCGCCTGCCCCATCTCCACCGTCGGCACATAGTCCAGCGTCACGCCGAAAGGTTTCAGGAACCCTTCCGCGAAAAGCCGCACGGTGTAATAGCCGTCCGAGGGCAGCACCACCCGCTTGCCCGGCACAACCGCCGCGAAAAGCGCCGCCGAGATCGCCGCCATGCCTGACGGAAAGCTCACGCATGGCGCGCCTTCCAGCACGGCCAGCTGCGCCTCCACCTCCTCCCATGTCGGCATCGCCATCCGGCCATAGATGAACCCGCCCACATCGCTGCGCGGCAGGTGATAGGTCGCGGCACTGACAAGAGGCGGCGTCACCGGATCGCCCTGTTCCAGCCGCGCCGCACGGTGATGCAGCAGGTCTGCGAAGCGGCGGTCGTCCTCATTGCGGATGGTCATGGGGCGGGTCTCCTTCCGCGCCGATCCTTCCCCCGGCGCAGGGCCGGATGCAACCCCGCACCGTTGCGCCCCGCCGCACCCCCGGGAGGGCTGCCTGCCCTCCCGGACCCACCCGGGGATATTTTCAGACAGAAAGTGATGGGGTCATTCCAGCCGGGCCGGGAAGCCTTCCGCCCGCAGATCGGTCCCCAGCGCATCTTCCAGCAGCTTCACGATCTGCGTCGATTGCGCCGTCCCGCCATAGACGGCCTTGCCTTTCATGAAGGTCTGGTTGGTCAGCGAGGCAAGGTCCAGCGGCACCCCGAATTCCTTGCCGAAGCCCATGGCAAAGCCCAGATCCTTCAGCGCAAGGTCCATCGTGAAGGCGATGTCATAGCTGCCATTCAGGATAAGCTGCCCCTCCGTCTCATGCACGAAACTCGTGCCGGAGGAGGCGGTGATCGCCTCCCAGGACGTCTTCAGGTCCAGCCCCCCCCGCTTGGCCAGCATCAGCGCCTCGCCATCCGCCACCAGATGGATGAAGGCCAGCATGTTCGTGATCACCTTGATGATCGCCGCCGATCCCAACGGGCCCATATGGAAGATGCGCTTCCCGATCGCCTGCAAGGCGGGCTTGTGCAGCTCGAAGAGGTCGGCATCGCCCCCCACCAGCACCGTGATCTCGCCCCGCGCGGCCAGATGGACGCCCCCGGTCACAGGCGCCTCCAGCAGCCGCACGCCCCCCGTCCTCGCCAGCCCCGCCAGCCGCAGGATATCCTCGCGCCCCAGCGTCGAATTCTCGATCCAGGTCGCCCCGGGCTTCATCGTGGTCAGAAGCTGCGCCAGCACCGCCTCCGACACGGCCGGCGAGGGCAGGCAGGTAAAGACATGGTCCGCCTCTGCCGCCACGCCCGCCGGGCTGTCGGCCACCCTCGCCCCCATCGCCCGGTGCCGTTCCGCCAGCGCCGGATCGCGGTCATAGACCGTGACCTCATGCCCCGCGCGGATCAGGCTGGCCGCCAGATGCCCCCCGAGGTTGCCGAGGCCCACATATCCATATTTCATGCCCCATGCCCCACGATGGCCTTGACCTCGCAGAAGTCATGGATGCCCCAATCGGCATATTCCCGTCCGTTGCCCGACTGCTTGTAGCCGCCGAAGGGCGCGAACGTATCCCAGGCCGGGTAGTTCAGGCTGATCTGCCCCGCCCGCAGCCGCCGCGCCACGGCCACGGCCTCCGGCGTCGGCCCCTGCACATAGGCGGCAAGGCCATAGACCGTGTCATTGGCCATCGCCACCGCCTCATCCACCGTGTCATAGCCGATGACCGACAGGACGGGGCCAAAGATCTCTTCCCGCGCCACCGTCATGTCATTGGTGACATGGCCAAAGACCGTGGGCCGCACGAACCAGCCCCGGTTCACGCCGACCGGACGGCCCACGCCACCGGTGACCAGCGTCGCGCCCTCGTCGATCCCCTTCTGGATCAGGGCCTGCACCTTGTCGAATTGCAGCTTGCTGACCAGCGGCCCCATCGTCACGGACGCGTCATTGGGATCGCCCACGACCACGGCCTCCGCCGCTTCCTTCGCCACGGCCAGCGCCTCGTCCATCCGGCCCGCCGGCACGAACATCCGCGTCGGCGCATCGCAGGACTGCCCCGTATTGCCAAAGCAACCCTCGACCCCGCCCTTCACGGCTGCCGCCAGATCGGCGGTGGGGAGGATGATATTGGCCGATTTCCCGCCCAGTTCCTGCGCCACGCGCTTCACCGTGGGTGCCGCCGCCGCCGCCACGGCCGTCCCCGCGCGGGTGGACCCGGTAAAGGACACCATGTCCACCTCGGGATGGGCCGACATCCGCGCCCCCACTTCCGGCCCGGTCCCGTTCACCAGGTTGAACACCCCCGCCGGAACCCCCGCCGCATGGCAGACCTCGGCAAAGAGGATGCCCGACAAGGGCGCAATCTCCGACGGCTTCAGCACCATGGTGCAGCCTGCCGCGATGGCCGGCCCCACCTTGCAGGCGATCTGGTTCATCGGCCAGTTCCAGGGCGTGATCAGCGCGCAGACCCCGATCCCCTCGCGGATCAGCAGCGTCTCGCCCCGCATCTCTTCCCAGTGGAACTCCTTCGCCGCCTTGATCGTGCTTTCCAGATGCACCTGCCCTGCCCAGGCCTGCGCCTCGCGCGCCCAGGCCATCGGCGCGCCCATCTCGGTGCTCATGGCGACCGCGAATTCCTCATAGCGCTTGTTGTACTCGGCCAGAATCGCCTCCAGCAGCGCGATCCGATCCGCCGCCTTCCAGGAGGAAAAGCCGTCAAAGGCCGCCCGCGCCGCCAGGATCGCCCGGTCGGCATCGGCCACTGTGCCCAGGGCCACCTGCGCGACGATCTCCTCCGTCGCGGGGTTTTCCACACCCATCGTGGTCCCGCCCAGAGGCGCCACCCATTCCCCGTTGATGTAGAATTTCGAAAGATTCGCGTAAGCCATTCTGATCCTCACCGGAAATAGATGTTGAACCGCGCCCTGATCGCGGCATCGACCTCGGGCTCCACCCGGCAGCCCGCCTTCGCCAGAATCTCATTCTTGCGCCGGATCGCGGTGTCCAGCAACAAGGGTTTCCCGGCCTCGTTCCATTCCTTGGGGCTCATCCGGTTGCCCACATTGGGATAGATATATTCCGTCTGCATCAGGCTCAGCGTCTGCTCCGACCCGAGGTAATGCCCCGGCCCGCCCAGACAGACCTCCTTCATCGCCTCGATGGAGGTGCTGTCCTCCGTCACGTCGATCCCCCGCACCAGCCGCATCGCCTGCCCCAGCAGGTCATCGCCAAGAACGAGGCTCTCCAGACAGAAGCCCAGCAGCGAGGCATGCATCCCCACCGCCTCATAGCACATGTTCAGCCCCGCCAGACCGGCCAGCGAATTGGTGATCCCCTGCTCCCACCCGGCCTGCATGTCGGGAAGCTTCGAGTCGGAGATGCCCGAGGCAGCGCCCCCCGGCAGGTCATAGAAACGGTGCATCTGCGCGCAGCCCGCCGTCAGCAGCGCCTGTTCCGCCGACCCGCCGCTCATCGCCCCGGTCCGCAGGTCGCTGACAAAGGGCCAGGTGCCAAAGATCGCCGGCGCCCCCTTCTTGATCGCGTTCACATAGACGACCCCGGCAAGGCACTCTGCCACCGCCTGCACGATGGTCAGGGCGATGGGCGCAGGCGCCGTCGCCCCCGCCTGCCCCGCCGACAGCAGCAGCATGGGCATGCCCCGCCGGATGCAATCCTCCATCGTGATGCAGGACTCTTCCGCAAACTTCATCGGCGGCACGACGAAGCAGTTGGAATTGCTGACAAATGGCCGCTCCAGCCACTTCTCCTCGCCACCCGCCACCATATAAAGCATGTCAAAACAATCCGCGACATGGGACGGATCGCTGAAGGATGTCCCCACATGCTTCTTCGTGCCCGCAAGGCAGGCATAAAGCGTGTTCAGGTCCATCTCCCTGTTGTCCACCACATCGCGGCAGACCATGGTGCGCTGATAGAAATGGATGTTGTCGAGGTTATCGACCAGCCGCGCCCCGTCATACAGGTCCTGCGCCGTCGACTCCCGATAGTCCAGCGTGATCGGGTCCACGATATGCACCGCCGCCCCCGCCGTGCCGAAATGCACATTCGTCCCGGTCAGATGCAGGTCATGCTTGGGGTCGCGCGCATAAAGCGTGATGTCCCGCGCCGCCACCGCCAGCATGTCCTCCACCAGCGCGCGGGGGAAGCGCAGCCGCCCGTCATCCCCCTGGATTGCCCCGGCGGCGGTCATGATCTCCACCCCCGATTTCGGCGCCTGGCTCAGCCCGATCACCTCCAGCGCCTCAAGGGCCGAGGCATGGATCTTCGCCATCCCGGCTTCCGTCAGGGGCTTGTACTGCCCCCCCGGCATCCCGCCCCGGACCGGCCGCACATTCTCGGCCAGAGGGGCCGCCCGCAGCGCCACCCGCGCCGACCGGCCCCCGGATCGCCCGGAAGCCCGCCGCGTCGGTTCGCACACCTCGCCAATATCGCTCATCGCCCGTTCTCCCTTGGCAGGGCCCGCCCGGCGCCAACGCCACGCAAGCCCTCACTTTCTGTCCAAAAATATCCTCGGGGGGTCCGGGGGGCAGACGGCCCCCCGGGGGTTCCACCCGCGCAACGTCTCACATCCGCACCCGCTCCGATTTCGGGTCATGCATCGGCACCAGCGAGGCCACCGCCCGATGCCGAACACCCGCCACCTCGATCTCATAGGCCGATCCCAGCACCTCTTCCTCGCTCTCGCCCGCGCAAGGCACATAGCCCATGCCGATCGCCCCGCCGAGGAAATGCCCGTAATTCCCGCTCGTCACCGGCCCCACGATCTTGCCATCCCGCACGATCGCCTCGTTGTGGAACAGCATCACCTCGGGGTCTTCCATCCGGAACTGCACCATCCGGCGCGACAGCCCCGCCTCCGCCTTCCGCAGCACCGCCTCGCGCCCCATGAAATCCGGCTTCTTCTTCGACACGGTAAAGCCCAGACCCGCCTCCAGCACATGATCCTCATCGGTGATGTCATGGCCCCAATGGCGATAGGCCTTCTCGATCCGGCAACTGTCCAGCGTGTGCAACCCGCACAGCGTGAAGCCCAGACCCTCGCCCGCCGCCTCCAGCGCCTCGAAGACATGCGCCGTCTGGTCGGAACTCACATAAAGCTCCCAGCCCAGCTCGCCCACGTAAGTGACCCGATGCGCGCGGGCCAAACCCATCCCCACCTCGATCTCCCGCGCCGTCCCGAAAGGATGGCCCGCATTGGAAAAATCGTCGGGGGAAACCCGCGCCATCAGATCGCGCGCCTTCGGCCCCATGACGCAGAGCACGCTTTCCGCCGCCGTCATGTCGGTGATGGTGACGAATTCCTCCCCCAGACAGCGCCGCAGATGCGCCAGATTGCGCTGAAGCGTCGCCCCCGGCACCACCAGCAGATAGGCCGTCTCCGACAGCCGCGTCACCGTCAGGTCGGCCTCGATCCCGCCCCGGTCATTCAGGAACATCGTATAGACAATGCGCCCCGGCGCCACATCCACCTCCGCCGAACAGACCCGGTTCAGGAAGGCAGCCGCATCCCGCCCCTCCACCCGGATCTTCCCGAAGGACGTCATGTCGAAGAACCCGACCCCCTCCCGCACGGCCAGATGCTCGGCCTTCTGGTTCTCGAACCAGTTCTGCCGCTTCCAGGAATAGCGATATTCACGCTCCTGCCCCGGACGCGCGAACCAGTTCGCCCGCTCCCATCCGGCCACCTCGCCAAACACCGCGCCCCGCGCCTTCAGATGCTCATGCAGCGGCGTCCGCCGCACCCCGCGGCTCGTCACCACCTGCCGATAGGGGAAATGGTCCGCATACAAGAGCCCCAGCGTCTCGCTCACCCGCTCCTTGAGGTAAGCCCGGTTCCGCTGGAACGGCTGCGCCCGGCGGATATCCACCTCCCAAAGATCAAAGGGCGGCTCCCCTTCCGTGATCCACGAGGCCAGCGCCATCCCCGCGCCGCCCGACCCGGCAATCCCGACCGAGTTATACCCGGCCGCAATCCAATAGCCCCGCAATTCCGGCGCCTCGCCCAGATAATAGCGGTCATCCGGCGTGAAACTCTCCGGCCCGTTGAAAAACGTATGAATCCCCGATGTCTGGAACAACGGCATCCGGTTCATCGCATGCTCAAGGATGGGCATGAAATGATCCCAATCCTCGGGCAGCGTGTCGAACATGAAATCCTCGCGGATGCCCTCCATCCCCCAGGGCTTCGCCTTGGGCTCAAAGGCCCCGATCATCATCTTGCCCGCGTCGGATTTGTAATAGGCGCATTCATCCGGTACCCGCAGCACGGGCAGATGGCCCAGCCCCTCCACCGGTTCGGTGATCAGATAGAAATGCTCGCAGGCATGCAGCGGCAGCGTGACGCCCGACTGCGCCGCCAGATCGCGCCCCCACATCCCCCCGCAATTCACCACCACATCGGCGGCGATGAACCCAGGCTCCCCATCCGCGCCCACATAATCCACCCCGGTCACGCGGCCGCCCGCCTGACGCACCCCCGTCACCTTCGTATGCTCAAAGATCGCCGCCCCGCGCATCCGCGCGCCCTTGGCCAGCGCCATGGCGATATTCGCCGGGTCGCATTGCCCGTCCAGCGGCAGATGCACCGCCCCCACCACATCCGACACGTTCAGATGCGGATACATCTCCTTCACCTGCGACGGCGAGATTTCCGCCACATCCACCCCGAAGATGCGCGCCACCGTCGCCTGCCGCAGCAATTCCTCGCGCCGATGCTCCGTCAGCGCGACCGAGATGCTGCCCACCTGCCGCATCCCCGTCGCCACCCCGGTTTCGGCCTCCAGCTTCACATACAGATCCGCCGAATACTTCGCCAACCGCGTCATGTTCGCGGAACCGCGCAACTGCCCGATCAGCCCCGCCGCATGCCATGTCGTCCCGCTGGTCAACTGCTTGCGTTCCAGCAGCACCACGTCCTTCCACCCCGCCTTGGCCAGATGATAGGCCACCGAACAGCCCGACACGCCGCCCCCGATGACCACGGCACGCGCGTTTGCAGGAATGGTCATGTCTTTGTCTCCGAAGGGATCAATACCAGTTTTCCGGGAAACCGCCCCGCGGCCAGATCGGCCTGCGCGCGCCCGATATCGCGCAGAGGATAGGTGTTCGATACCACGGGCCGAAGGCGCGCGGTGTTGATGATCGTGACCAGACCCGCGAACACCTCGCGCGGCTGATGGGTGGCGCCATAGATCGTCAGATCGTTCAGATAGACCCGGCGCAGATCGCCCTGCACCATCGCCCCCGCCACCGCCCCGCTCGTCGCATAGCGCCCGCCGGGCCGCAGCGCATCCAGCCGCTGCTGCCAGCCGTCACCGCCCACCACATCAATCACCACGTCAAACGCCTTGTCCTGCGGCACGCCATCACGCGCCAGCACCGCCACGTTCATGGCGCGCAGGGGGGCGGATTTCGACAGGCTGCACTGCCCGGTCACCTCGGCCCCGCGCAGCAGCGCCAGTTGCACCGCCGCCAGCCCCACCCCGCCCGAGGCTCCGGTCACCAGCACCCGCTCCCCCACCGCCACTTGCGCCCGGTGCAACAGGTTATGCGCCGTGCCATAGGCACAGGGCATCGCCCCGATTTCCACATCGGACAAAGGCGAGGCGCTGACATCATGCAGATGCCGCGCCTTCACGAGGCAATATTGCGCGAAGGCCCCGTCAAACTCCGATCCGATCGACACGAAGGCAATCGGATTTTCGGCCGTCGGCTCATGCTGGTTCGTCGGGCAGATCACCCGCGCGCCCAGCGCCAATCCCTCAACCCCGTCGCCCAGCGCCACGATCCGCCCGCAGAGGTCAGAGCCCTGTATCCGAGGAAAGCCCATCGACCCCGACCATCCCGCCGCCCGCCCCTCGCCGCCATACCAGCCGACGCGCGTGTTGATATCGGTCATGTTGACGCCCGCCGCCAGCACACGCACCAGCACCTCGCCCGCTCCCGGACGCGGCACGGGGATATCGTCACGCCAGACCAGCGCCTCCGGCCCGCCATGGCGGATCAACTGCACGCCAGACATGGTGGCCGGGATCGTCATGCCCGGATACGCTCGTTCTTCGCATCCCAGAGCGGCGCATCCTCGCAGACCACCGCCGGATAGCGTTCCCCGAAAATCTCCACCTCGACCGCCGTCCCCGGCACCGCCAGCTCCGCCCGCAGCATGCCCAGCGCCACGACCTTGCCCACCCGATGCCCGAAATAGCCGCTCGTCGTCTCGCCCACGACCTGACCGTCATGCCAGATCGTGCTCATATAGGGCGGATCGCAGTCCCCCGCCTCCACGGTCAGGGTCACGAAACACTTCGTCACCCCCCGCTGCTTCTCCGCCTCCAGCGCCGCCTTGCCCCGGAAGGCAGGCTTGGCCCAATCCACGAACCGCTCCAACCCGCCCTGCAAGACGGTGTAATCGGTGGAAAGATCGCCCTTCCAGGCCCGATACCCTTTCTCCACCCGCAGGGAATTCAGCGCGAACATCCCGAAAGGCCGCAGCCCCAAAGGCCGCCCCGCCGCCAGCACGGCGGCAAAGACATCAGGCGTATCGCCCACACGGCTATGGATCTCCCAGCCGAGTTCCCCGGCAAAACTCACGCGCATCAGGACGATCGGCCGTCCGGCAAGCTGCGCCACCTGCCAGGTCAGCCAGCCCTTCGCCAGATCGGCCTCCGCCCCCGCCGCAGCCAGCACCTCCCGCGCCTTCGGCCCGGTCAGGATCTGCGTTGACCACTCCGCCGATTCATCCACCAGCGTCAGACCGGCAGGCAGGGTGGACAGCAGCCATTCCTTGTCATGCATCTGCGCCGTGGCGGCGGTGATCAGCAGCACCTCCTCCTCCGCGATCCGCGCGACCGACATCTCGGTGACGATCCGCCCCTTCTCATCGGCGAAATAGGCCAGACCCAGCCGCCCGATGCCCGGCACCTTCCCTGTGATCTGCGCCGAGAGCCAGTCCACTGTCCCCGCCCCGCGCACCCGGAACCGGCTGAACCCCGGCAGGTCAAGGATGCCGCAGGCATCGCGCACGGCCAGGCATTCCTCGCGCACCGCGCCGAACCAGGGCCCTTCCCGCTCCCAGGTCCGCTGCGCCGCCTCCGACGTGTCATCGCCGGGCCGCGCATACCACAGCGCCCGCTCCCAGCCATTGTAAGGCCCGAACTGCGCCCCCATCGCCGCAACCGTCTCATGCACCGCGGAAAGCTTCTTCCCCCGCCCCACAGGCCAGACATGATGCGGGAAATGGATGGCATATTCATGCCCATAGACTTCCATCCCCTTGGCCACGCAGTAATCCGGGTCCTCGAACCCGGTAAAGCGGCGCGGATCGCAGGACCACATGTCCCATTCCGTCGCCCCCTCCGTCACCCATTCCGCCAGCACCTTGCCCGCGCCCCCCGCCTGACAGATGCCAAAGGTGAAGACACAGGCCTCAAAGGCATTGGGCACGCCGGGCATAGGCCCGATCAATGGGTTGCCATCCGGGGTATAGGGGATCGGCCCGTTGATGACCTTGGTCAGGTTCGCCTGCGCCAGCAGCGGCACCCGCGCCATCGCGTCATTGATATGCCATTCCAGCCGCTCCAGATCGTCGGGGAACAACTGGAAGGAAAAATCCTCCGGCATCGGGTCATCGGCCTTGTCCCAATGCGCTCGGCAATTCCCCTCATAAGGCCCCAGATTGAAACCATATTTCTCCTGCCGCAGGTAATAGGAGGAATCCACATCCCGCAGCAGCGGCAGCTTGTGCCCCACCCCTTTCGACCAGCTTTCCAGTTCGGGGATCGTGTCGAAGAGCATGTATTGATGGCTCATCACCATCATCGGCAGGTCGCGGCCGAACATCTTGGCCACCTCGCGCGCATAATAGCCGGCGGCGTTCACCACGATCTCGCAGCGGATCTCGCCCTTCGGCGTCTCCACCACCCACTCATCCCCCTCGCGCCGCACCCCCGTCGCCGGGCAGAACCGCTCGATCCGCGCCCCCATCTGGCGCGCCCCCTTGGCCAGCGCCTGCGTCAGTTGCGCCGGGTCGATATCGCCATCATAAGGGTCATACAGCGCCCCGGTCAGGTCATGCGTCTCGACGAAAGGGTAACGCGACCGGATCTCGTCGGGGCCAAGGATATCAAGGTCCATCCCCTGATACCGCCCCATCCCCACCACGCGCTTGAATTCCTGCAACCGCTCCTTGCTATGCCCCAGCCGCACCGACCCGGTCACATGGTAATTCATCGGATAATCCACGGCCTCGCCCAGACCGCGATAGAGCTGCGCCGAATAGCGCTGCATGTTCATGATCGACCAGCTCGACGAAAAGGTCGGCACATTCCCCGCCGCATGCCATGTGCTGCCAGCGGTCAGCTCGTTCTTCTCCAGAAGGACGCAATCCGTCCATCCCGCTCTGGCCAGATGATAGAGCGACGACGCCCCCACCGCGCCCCCGCCAATGATCACCACCCGCGCGCTCGTGGGAAAATCCGCCATCACATCCTCCGTCCATTCCGCGCGAAAGGATGACAGCGCGCCGCCCCCCTTTCAATTCGCCCGGACCCGGCATATTGATCGGAAAACCCGATTAGGCACAGCCCAGACGCGCCCATGCAGATCGACCTTCTGGAAACCTTCCTCGACCTCTGCGACACGCGCAGCTTCAACCGCAGCGCGGAACGGCTCGGCATCACCCAATCCACCGTCTCGGCCCGCATCGCGGCGCTGGAACAGTCCCTCGGCGCGAAACTCTTCACCCGCTCCCGCGCCGGCACCGACCTCACCACCGAAGGCAAGCGCTTCGAACCCCACGCCCGCGCCCTGCGCCATGAATGGCACGAGGCGCGGCGGAGGATTCAGGTCCCCGACCGCGCCGCCCATCTGATCCGGCTCGGCATCCAGAACGACCTCGCCGCCCAGCATATCGGCGAATGGATCGCCGATTTCCGCCGCGCCCTACCCGATACGGCCTTCTACATCGAACCCGACTATTCCAACCAGATGTGCGCCGATGTCCTCACCGGCATCCTCGACTTCGCGGTGATGTATGCCCCGAAACCCCATCCCGACCTGCATTTCTCGGAACTGGGCGAAGTCACCTACCGCATGATCTCGACCGACACGGATCGCCGGGCCGAGGTGAACCCCCAGACCTTCATCTTCGCCCATTTCTCGCCGATGTTCGAAACCATGCATCGCGAGGTGACGCCCGAATTCGCCTCCGCCCCCGTCTCGGTCGGCCAAAGCGCCACCGTCGCCTCCCTCCTCACCGCAATGGGCGGCGCGGGCTATGTCCTTGAACGCAGCGCCACCCAGATGCTCGCCTCCGGCCGCTTCCGCGAGGTGACGGATGCCCCGGTCCTGCGCCAGCCGGTCTATGCCGCCGTCCATCTGCGCCACCGCATCACGCCCCTGCACCGCAAGCTTCACCGCATCGTCCAGCGCCGCCTCACGGGCCGGTAAGGCGCCTTCTCCACTTTCTGTCTGAAAATATCCTCGGGGGTCCGGGGGCAGACAGCCCCCGGCGACCTGCCACCTGTCCCCGCCGCCGGGGCACCTCACCCGAAGGGCCGCGACCTTGCCACCCTCGGGGTCCCAGGCACCCAGAACCCCCACCTATGACCTGACATCCCCGCCATAACCCACCTGCCTGGCCCTCCCCGCCGTTGCGCGAAATGCCCCGCCAGCGCGCGCTGCGTGGCCACAGTCTGCTGCACAGTTTGCGGCACGGAAAACGGCACAGCCAGGACGGGCCGCTCAGACCATGGTCCGCAGCCGATATCCCGGCCCGTGCAGCAGCCGGACAAAGGTGATCGGCGCCTCCGCCGTCCAGGTCGCCCGCTCCGTCACAAAGACCGGATCGCCCGCCCGTATCCCCAGCGCCGCCGCCTCCGCCGCCGTTGCCAATTCGGCAGAAAACTCAATATCCCCCGTGGCATAGGCCACATTCTGCACCAGCCATTCATTGGCGCTGACCGCCGCGAAATCCGGCACCACGCCCCCCGGCAACACCGCGATGTTCAGCCAGCGCACCTCATGCGCAAAGGGCCGCCCCCCCGCCAGATGCAGCGTCTCCAGAAACAGCAACCGCGCCCCCGCCGCCACCCCCATCCGCAGCGCCACCGACAGCGGCACAGCCTCCATCCGGCGCTCCAGAACGCGATGACCATAGACCTCACCCCGCGCCTCAACCTCCTGACGGATAATGGAAATCTCCAGCGTCGCCTTGCGCACCGGCAGCAGCGCGACCCGCGTCCCCGCCTTCCGCCGCCGCTCCAGCAACCCCGCCTCCGCCAGATCGCGCAGCGCCCGGTTCACCGTCGCCCGCGCCACGCCGAACTCCACCGCCAGCGCCTCTTCCCCCGGAATCACATCCCCCGGCGCCCAGACCCGCCCCCGGATGCGGCGCAGCACCTCGTCCCGCACGCCCTCCCAGCCCATCACGCCCGCTCCCGCAGGCCCGCCATCACCGCGCGGAACCGCCGCTCCACCGCCTCCCGCGCCACATGCCGCCCGCCCGTCACCACATGCCGCCCGGCCGACCAGACCTCCGCCACCAGCGCATCATTCCCCGCAAAAACAAAGGCATCGAGGATTTCATCCCCCTCCCGCCCCGCCAGATGCAGCGCCCCCATCTCCAGCGCCACAAGGTCCGCCACCGCCCCCTCGGCAATCGCGCCCGAGGCCCGCCCCGCCGCCATCGCCCCCCCGGCGACGCAACCCTCCCACAGCACCCGCCCCGTGGACCGCGTCCCATCGGCCAGCATCGCCCGCCCCCGGTTGCGCAGCCGCTGCGAATATTCAAACAGCCGCAATTCCTCGGCGAGCGAGATCCGCACATTGGAATCCGACCCCACGCCCCAATGCCCGCCCGCCGCCGCAAAGCGCACCCCGTCGAAGATGCCATCCCCCAGATTGGCCTCGGTGATCGGGCACAGCCCCGCCACCGCCCCCGACCGTGCCAGCGCCACCGTCTCTCCTTCCGTCATCTGCGTGCAATGGATCGGGCACCACCGCCCATCCACCGCCGCATTGGCCAGCAGCCATTCGACAGGCCGCGCCCCCATCGCGGCAGAAACCTCTTCCACTTCCGCCACTTGCTCGGCCAGATGGATATGGATCGGCGCCCCCGGCGCGATCTCCTCCGCCATCCGCAGCCCGGCCCGATCCACCGCCCGCAGGGAATGCGGCGCCACCCCCGTCACCCCGTCCGGCACGCGTTTCACCGATGCCGCTGCCCCCTCCCACAGGGCGGCAAAGCGCTCCGGATCATTGCCAAAGCGCTTCTGACCCGAGGTCAGCGCCCGCCCGTCACAACCCCCACGCTGATACAGCACCGGCAGCAGCGTCAGGCCGAACCCGGTTTCTTCCGCGGCGTTGACGATCCGTTCAGACATTTCTGCGAGGTTTGCATAGGGCGCGCCTCCGGGCTGATGATGCAGATAATGGAACTCCGCCACGGCGGCGAACCCGGCCTCGGCCATCTCCACCATCACCTGCGCGGCAATCGCCTCCACATCTTCGGGCGTCAACCGGTCCAGAAAGCGATACATCAGGCTCCGCCAGGTCCAGAAACTGTCCTGCCCCGCGCTCCGCCGCTCTGTCATCCCTGCCATCGCGCGCTGAAACATGTGCGAATGCAGGTTCACCGGCGCGGGCAGCAGGCATCCGACCCGCATCCCCCCCGCCGCAGGCCCGACCGACGCAATCCGCCCGTCCTCGATCCGCAGCCCCACATCCGAAGCCCAGCCCCCCGGCAGCAATGCGCGTTCCGCATGGATCAGCATCTCGGTCCCTCGCTTGACAGGTCCATATGTATATACATAATAGCGCCAACCTCGAACATAAGGCAAGGTGCCATGGCGATTCTCCTGACCGGGATCACGGCGGCGACGATGCGGGGCGGCTATGGCCTGATCCCCGACGCCGCCCTCCTGATCGAAGGCGACAGCATCGCCTGGATCGGCCCGCGCAGCAGCGCACCACGGGCTGAAACCATTGACTTCCAAGGAAAACTCCTCACCCCCGGCCTGATCGACGCCCATACCCACCTCGTCTTCGCCGGCAACCGCGCTGCCGAGTTCGAGCTTCGCCTGCAAGGCGCCAGCTATGAGGAAATCGCCCGTCAGGGCGGCGGCATCCTCTCCACCGTCACCGCCACCCGCTCCGCGACCGAGGATGACCTCATCGCCCAATCCCTCCCCCGCCTCGACGCGATGATCGCCCAGGGCACCACCACCGTCGAAATCAAATCCGGCTACGGCCTGACGGTTGCCGACGAACTCAAGATGCTCCGCGCCGCCCGCCGCCTTGGGCAACTCCGCCCCGTGACCATCGTCACCACCCACCTCGCCGCCCATGCCATCCCCCCGGAATACAAGGGAAATCCCGACGCCTATATCGAAGGCGTCGCCATCCCCTCCCTCCGCGCCGCCCATGCCGAAGGCCTGATCGACGCCGTGGATGCCTTCTGCGAAACCATCGCCTTCACCCCCGCACAGGTGGACCGCCTCTTCACCGCCGCCCGCGCCCTCGGCCTGCGGGTCAAGCTCCACGCCGAACAGCTTTCCGACCAGGGCGGCGCGCAACTCGCCGCCCGCCACGCCGCGCTTTCGGCGGATCATCTCGAACATCTCTCCGCCGAAGGCATCGCCGACATGGCCCATGCGGGCACCGTCGCGGGCATCCTGCCCGGCGCCTTCTACACCCTGCGCGACACGCATCTCCCGCCCATCGCGACACTCCGCGCGGCCAGCGTCCCGATGGCCGTCGCCACCGATTGCAACCCCGGCTCCTCACCCATGACCTCGCTGCCCCTGGCCATGAACATGGCCTGCACCCTCTTCCGCATGACCCCGGAAGAGGCGCTGCTCGGCACCACCGCCCATGCCGCCCGCGCCCTCGGCCTGTCCGATCGCGGCACGCTCGCCCCGGGCATGCGCGCCGATCTCTGCCTCTGGAACCTCGCGCATCCAGCCGAACTCAGCTACCGGATCGGGGCTGAGGCCTTGCATAAATCAATCATCGGAGGCCGCGTTGACCCCTGAAATCCTCAATCCGGGCGGCACTACGCTTACACAAATCGAACATATCTACCGGTCGCAGCGTCCTGCCCGCCTGCACCCTTCGGCCCGCGCCGGGGTCGAAGCCGCAGCCGCCCGCATCGCCTCCGCCGCCGCAGGCGAAACCGCCGTCTATGGCGTCAACACAGGCTTCGGCAAACTCGCCTCGCTCAAGATCGCGGCCAAGGACACCGCCACCCTCCAGCGCAACCTGATCCTGTCGCATTGCTGCGGCGTGGGCGACCCCATGCCCCGCCCGATCGCCCGACTGATGATGGCGCTGAAACTCCTCTCCCTCGGCCGCGGCGCTTCCGGCGTGCGGTGGGAGGTCATCGCCCTCCTCGAAGCCATGCTGGAACAGGGCGTGACTCCCGTTATCCCCGCCCAGGGCTCCGTCGGCGCCTCCGGCGATCTCGCCCCCCTCGCCCATATGACCGCCGTGATGATCGGCGCGGGCGAGGCCGAGGTGGACGGCAAGATCCTCCCTGCGACCGAAGCCCTTGCCGCGAAAGGCCTTTCCCCCGTCACGCTCGGCCCCAAGGAAGGCCTCGCCCTCATCAACGGCACGCAATTCTCCACCGCCTATGCCCTGGCGGGCCTCTTCGACGCCTGGCGCAATGCGCAGGCCGCACTTGTCATTTCGGCCCTGTCCACCGATGCCATCATGGGCTCCACCGCCCCCCTCCATCCGCAGATCCACGCCCTGCGCGGCCATGCCGGGCAGATCGAGGCCGCCGCCACCCTGCGCGCCCTGCTCGACGGGTCGGAAATCCGCGAAAGCCACCGCGAAGGCGATACACGCGTGCAGGATCCCTACTGCATCCGCTGCCAGCCGCAGGTCACCGGCGCGGCGATGGATGTCCTGCGTCAGGCCGCGCAAACCCTTGAAATCGAAGCCAATGCCGCCACCGACAACCCGCTGGTGCTGGCCGACGGCCAGATCGTTTCGGGCGGCAATTTCCACGCCGAACCCGTGGGTTTCGCCGCCGACATGATCGCCCTGGCGATCAGCGAAATCGGCGCCATCGCCCAGCGCCGCGTCGCCCTGATGGTGGACCCGACCCTCTCCTTCGACCTGCCCCCCTTCCTGACGCCGAACCCCGGCCTCAACTCCGGCCTGATGATCGCCGAAGTCACCACGGCGGCGCTGATGAGCGAAAACAAGCACCTCGCCCATCCCACCGTCACCGACAGCACCCCCACCTCCGCCAATCAGGAAGACCATGTCAGCATGGCCGCCCATGGCGCCCGCCGCCTGCGCGCAATGAACGCCAACCTCTCCCGCATCCTGGGGGTGGAGGCGCTCTGCGCCGCCCAGGGCGTGGAATTCCGCGCACCGCTCGCCACATCGCAACCGCTGCAAAAGACCCTCGCCCGCCTGCGCAGCGAGGTCGCCACCCTGGGCGAAGACCGCTACCTCGCGCCCGACCTCGAAACCGCCGCCCGCCTCGTCGCCTCCGGCGCGCTGGCAGAGGCTGCCTCCCTCCCGCTTCCCATGCTCTGAAGGGCAACCCCATGAACACCCGTCACAATCTCCGCGACATCTACCCCCCCACCGGCCCCGAAATCACCGCCAAAAGCTGGCTGACAGAGGCACCGATGCGGATGCTGATGAACAACCTGCACCCGGACGTGGCCGAAAACCCGCATGAGCTTGTGGTCTATGGCGGCATCGGCCGCGCGGCCCGCACATGGGAGGATTTCGACCGCATCGTCGCCACGCTGAAAACCCTCAACGATGACGAAACCCTGCTGGTGCAATCCGGCAAACCCGTCGGCGTCTTCCGCACCCACAAGGACGCGCCCCGCGTGTTGATCGCCAATTCCAACCTCGTGCCCCATTGGGCGACCTGGGACCATTTCAACGAGTTGGATAAGAAGGGCCTCGCCATGTATGGCCAGATGACCGCCGGGTCCTGGATCTACATCGGCACCCAAGGCATCGTCCAAGGCACCTACGAAACCTTCGCCGAGGCCGGCCGCCAGCATTACGGCGGCGACCTGAAGGGCAGATGGATCCTTACCGGCGGCCTCGGCGGCATGGGCGGCGCGCAGCCCCTTGCCGCCGTCATGGCCGGGGCCTGCTGCCTCGCCGTCGAGGTGGACGAAACCCGCATCGACTTCCGCATCCGCACCCGCTACCTCGACGCCAAGGCCCATACGCTCGACGAGGCCCTCGCCCTCATCGCCGACTGGACGGCGAAAGGCGAAGCAAAATCCGTGGGCCTCCTCGGCAACGCCGCCGAGATTTTCCCCGAACTGGTCCAGCGCATGAAGGCAGGCGGCCCCCGCCCCGACATCGTCACCGACCAGACCTCCGCCCATGATCCCCTGCATGGCTATTGCCCCGCAGGCTGGACAACCGCCGAATGGCGCGCGAAACAGGAAACCGCCCCGAAAGAGGTGGAAAAAGCCGCCCGCGCCTCCATGCGCGCCCATGTCGCCGCGATGGTGGATTTCTGGAACGCGGGCGTACCGACGCTCGACTACGGCAACAATATCAGACAGGTCGCTCAGGATGAGGGGCTCGAAAACGCCTTCGCCTTCCCCGGCTTCGTCCCCGCCTATATCCGCCCCCTCTTCTGCCGTGGCGTAGGCCCCTTCCGCTGGTGCGCCCTCTCCGGCGATCCCGAAGACATCTACGCCACCGACCGCGCGATGAAGCGGCTCTTCCCGGAAAACGCCCATCTCCACCGCTGGCTTGACATGGCGCAGGACCGCATCGCCTTTCAGGGCCTGCCCGCCCGCATCTGCTGGATTGGCCTCGGCGACCGCCACCGCGCGGGGCTGATGTTCAACGACATGGTGAAATCGGGCGAGTTGAAGGCCCCCGTCGTCATCGGCCGCGACCATCTCGATAGCGGCTCCGTCGCCTCCCCCAACCGCGAGACAGAGGCGATGAAGGACGGCTCCGACGCCGTCTCCGACTGGCCGCTTCTGAACGCGCTTCTGAACACTGCCTCCGGCGCGACCTGGGTCTCGCTCCATCACGGCGGCGGCGTGGGCATGGGCTTCAGCCAGCATTCCGGCATGGTCATCGTGGCGGACGGCACCGAAGATGCCGCGCGCCGCCTGAACAACGTGCTCTGGAACGATCCGGCCACCGGCGTCATGCGCCATGCCGATGCGGGCTATGACATCGCGCTCGACCACGCCCGCGCGATGGATCTGCGCCTGCCCGGCATCCTGGGGAACTGAAACAGGAAGGGGGGCTTTGCGCCCCCCTCTTCGCCTGCGGCGAATTCACCCCCCGCAGGATATTTTCAGACAGAAAGTGAAGGGGTTGCGCAGGTTAGACGCGCGGGTTCCCCCCTTCAACCTCGCGCCAGAACGGGTTCGACCAGGCGCGTTTTCCCGCCGCATCAATCACCGTCACGCGCAGCCAGGGGCTGTTCAGAAGCCGCGCCAGGGGCACCTCCGTCCGGGTCATGGAATGCCCATGCACGCCCTTCGCCCCGGTCCCCCATCCCTGCACGATGACGGAAGACACGGCAGAGCTTTCCACCACCAGCCGATCCCCTTCGATCCGCACATCGCGCAGCTCCGGCCCCTGCGAGGAATAGAAATCCCCCCGCTTCAGCGCCGCCAGCAACGCCTCGGGTTCATTCGCCTGCGACTTCACCATGACCCAGCCGCCGAAATGGTCGGGCTCGGAGAAATGCGCGTCATCCGTGGCGATCATGGTCAGCTTGCGCCCTTCGGTCAGCAGCAGGTCCGCGATGGCGAAACCGTCCGCCCGGTCGCAGCCGGTGGCGCAGCCGTGGTTATAGACCTCCACCGCATGGGCCGCCGTCACCGCCCGCGCATCCGCCAGCGTCAGCCCCGACCATTGCGGATGGGCAATCGCCACGAAGGCCCCCGCCGCCACCGCCCGCGCCGCGATCTCGGCCGCCGTTTCCTGATCGGCGCGCGGCACGAAATCAGGGCTGTTCGAGGGCGCGAAATCCGGCGGCAGGCCGACGGCAAGGATATGCCACAGCTCGCCATTCGCCATCGCCCCGGAATGCAGTTCCGCCCCGAGGATGGTGGTGAACCCCTCCGCCCGGAACGGCACCGTATCCACGATCGGATAGCCCCACATCCCCACGAAATGATCCGTCAGCGCAAGGAAATCATAGCCCTCCGCGCGGTAGCGGCGGCAGACCTCTTCGGGCGACAGCACCCCGTCCGACCGGGTGGAATGGGTGTGCAGGTTGCCGCGCCAGAAACGCCCGGGGGCGGTGAAGGCGGAAAGCGGTCGCTGCATCATGATCCTCCGTCACTGAGTCGCCCGCCACCCTAGCGCCGCTCTGTGACAGGTGCATCCCCCTTCCGGGCGCGACGCCCCCCATTGCCGCAGCCGCGAAAACCCTTATCTGATGACCTCCCGCAAGAAGAGGCCCCCCGCCCCATGACCGACCAATCCCCGCTGGAATTCACCCCCGGCCCCGATACCCGCCGCGCCCTGCGCGATGCGCTGGGGCGCTTTGCCACCGGCGTCACGGTCGTCACCTGCCTTGGCCCCGAAGGCCCGCTCGGCATCACGGTCAACAGCTTCGCCTCCGTCTCGCTCGATCCCGCGCTGGTGCTCTGGTCGGTGGACCGTGCCTCGTCGCGCGCCGCCGCCTTTGCCGAGGCGGCCACCTTCGCCATCCATATCCTCGGGCGCGAGGAACGCGACCTCGCCGCCCGCTTCACCCGCAATGGCGGGGGCTTCGACGGTCTCGACTGGACCGACAGCCCGGACGGTCTGCCGCGCCTGCGCGGCACGCTCGCCCGCTTCGATTGCGCCCGGCACGCGGTGCATGACGGGGGGGATCACCTCATCCTCGTGGGCGCCGTGCTGCGGGCCGCCTTCCGTCCCGGCGCGCCGCTTCTCTTCTCGCAGGGGCATTTTGGCGATTTTGCCCCCTGATCCACTTTAAATCCTGCAATCCGCTCCCATCTTTGCCGCAAGACGGCAGAAATGCGCGGTATCGTGGCAAGGCGGACCATATCGCCAGACGCGACGGCCTGTGATACTGACATTCGACAGGGGATTGAGCAGGACATGCAGTTGCAGGTGCCTTTGAGCGAACTTGAAACCGACGAGATGCGCGACGGCTGCGGCGATCTCGCCGTGGACGAGATGACCGAACGCGCCACCTCGGCGGCGGCCTTTCTCAAGGCCCTGTCGCATGAGGGGCGGCTGATGATCCTCTGCCATCTCTCATCGGGCGAGAAATCGGTGACCGAACTGGAACGCCTGCTGGAACAGCGTCAGGCCGCCGTCAGCCAGCAACTCGCGCGGCTCCGGCTCGAAGGGCTGGTCGCCTGCCGCCGCGAAGGCAAGGCGATCTACTATTCGATCCAGGACCCGAAGGTCAGCCGCACCATCGCGCTGGTCTATGACATGTTCTGCCGCGAGGCCTGACCGTCACCCTCGCCCGACGAAAGGCATGTCGCGCGCCATGATCGTCAGGAAGGGGATATTGGCCGAAAGCGGCAGCCCTGCCATGTGCAGCACCGCATCGGCCACATGGGCCACATCCATCACCGGTTCCACCCGCACCGTTCCATCGGCTTGCGGAACGCCTTTGGTGAAGGCCGCCGCCATATCCGTCAAGGCATTGCCGATGTCGATCTGACCGCAGGCGATATCGAACCGCCGCCCGTCCAGCGCGAGCGTCTTGGTAAGCCCCGTCACCGCATGTTTCGACGTGGTATAGGGCGCAGAGCCCGGCCGCGGCGCATGGGCCGAGATCGACCCGTTATTGATGATCCGCCCGCCCTGTGGGCTCTGCCGCCGCATCAAGCCAAAGGCCGCACGGGCGCAAAGAAACATGCCGGTGATGTTCACCCGCTCCAGCCGCAGCCAGTCTTCCACCGGAATCTCGTCGATCGGCGCGGCCTTGACCGAAATCCCGGCATTGTTGAACAGCACATCCAGCCGCCCCCAGTCGCGTTCCAGCGCGGCAAAGGCCGCCTCCACCTCGCCCGGTTCGCCCACATCCGCAGGCAGGATCAGCGCCGGATGACCCTCCGCCGTCTCCTCCAGCGCGTCCCGCCGCCGCCCGATTAGGGCAACCTGCCAGCCCGCCGCGAGGAAGGCCCGCGCCGTGGCGCGCCCGATGCCGCTGCCCGCCCCGGTGATCACGATCCTGCCCGTCATTCTCCACCCTCCTCGACATATCCGAATTTCATCAGCCATAGCAGGCAGCGCTCCACCCGCGCCACGCTTTGCCCGGTTGCCCCGGCGATCTCGCCCGCCGCAGCCCGCCCCCGCGCCGCCAGCGCATCCGCCACCGCCTCGACATCCTGCATCGTCTCGAAGACGCGCCGCGTCGTGGCATAGTCGCGCAAGGCCCAGAGCCGCGCCACAGGCACCGCCCCCCCGATCCAGCGATAGCCCCCCTGCCGCGGCAAGGCCCGTGTGGGAAAGCCGCCGAAATAGACCGCAGGCGAAGGCGCCACCGGCAGATGCGCCGGGTTGATCGGCGGATGCCGGGCGGGATCGGCCCGCCGCCGGATCGCATCCAGTTCCGCGAAAAGCGCCTGCATCTGCGGCACCACCACCCCCCAGTCGAACAGGCTGCGCGCCCGCGCCCGCCCCGCCGCGCCCATCCGCGCGCGCAGGTCCGGCCCGGTCATCAAGGCCCGCACCGCTTCGGCCAGCTTCGCCACGTCGATCGCCGTCACCGCCGAAAGCTGGCTCAGATACTGGATATAGCTGTCCGTCCCGCCATGATAGCGCAGCCCCGTCGCCGTCACATGCTCCACCCGCGCGCCCGTGACGGGAACGCGCAGACCCGCCCCCCCATCCACCGTATCGCGGATGCCATCCCAGTCCGAGGCCACCACCGGCAGCCCCGCCGCCATCGCCTCCACCGGCGCAATGCCGAAACTCTCCTGAAGATTGTCGATGGGAAACAGGAACATCTCCGCCGCCGACAGCGCCGCCAGCCGCCGCCCCGCCCCCTGATGCGGCAGGTGATGCAGGCCCACATCGGGCATCAGTTCCGCAGCCGGTTCCAGAAAGATGCGCCGCCCGTAGCTATCGGCGAAATCGCCGTAAAGGATCAGGTGCAGCCGCCGCCCAGTCCCCGCCTGCGCCCGCTGCAAGGCAAGATAAACGGGCAGCGGATCGAACTTCTCATGCGGGCTCAGCCGTGCCACGACCAGCGCCACGCTGTCCTCCGCCGCGATCCCCAGTTCCGCCCGCAGCGCCGCCCCCGCCGCCGGATCGGGGGCAAAGGCGTCGCAGTCGATCCCCAAAGGGATGACCGGCATCTGCGGTCGTGGCGGAACGACCCCGCCAAAGCGCGCGGCCAGAAATTCGTCGATCATCTCCATCTGCGTCTCCAGCGCCGCCTTCACCGCGCGCGAGGTGCAGATGACCGCATCCCATTCCGCCTGCGGACTTGCGCGCAGATGCCAGGCCCCTTCCATCACCGCCTTGGTGGAAATCGTATGCGTGATCCCGCAGATCGCATAGGCCGTCGCCCCCCAGAGACCGCGCCGCCAGGTCTCGGTCGCGAAATTGGGGCCGGAAAAGAACATCGTGCCGACCGGCGCCATGGCGCGGGCATTCTCCAGCCGCTCCACCCGCACAGCCGCGCCGGGCCGCAACTCTTCGGCCAGCGCCCGGAACCCGCGCTCATCCATTGGGCCGTGGGTCAGCCCGACCCATTCCCCCACATCCGCATGGCGGAACCATCCCCTCAGGAAACTGTCCCCCGCCATCCGCCGCCCGTTCACGCCCTTGCCCGGGTCAAAGCCATCCGGCGCATACCAGATCGCCGCATTGCGCTCCACCCGCCCGGTCATCCTGCCGTAGCCCCTATCATGCCCGCCTCCACTCGCACCAACCGGCCCGATGCTACGGGGCCACCGCGCCCCGGTCCAGCCGCCGCCGCCCGGCCAAGGACGCTTGACGCAACCTGCGGCAACAGGGCATCACGGGGCGCAAGGGCGGTGCAATCTGGGTAAGGGTCGGCAATGAAGGCGGAACGCAAGGCAAAGCGGCCGCGCGGGGCATCCGACCTCTGGGGAACCGCGCCCTTCCCGCTGAAACGCCACAACAGCCCGCATGGCCAGGTCACCGCCGTCTCGATGATGAAGGATGAAGGCCCCTTCGTCATCGAATGGGTGGCCCATCACCTCGCCCTGGGCTTCACCGATCTCGTGGTCTATACCAACGACTGTTCCGACGGCACCGACGACATGCTCATCCGGCTGGAGGAACTGGGCCTCGCCCATCACCGCCGCAATGTCATCCCCGAAGGCCTGCGCCCGCAGCCCAGCGCGCTCAACTACGCGCAGGAAGAACCGGTGGTCTGCAAATCCGACTGGGTCATGGTCTTCGACGCCGACGAATTCCTCTCGATCCGCCACGGCGACGGCACGCTGGACGGCCTCATTGCCGCCGCCAAGGCGCAGGATGCCAATGGCATCGTCGTCACCTGGCGCATCTTCGGCTCGGGCGGGGTGGTGGACTGGTCCCGCGCCCCGGTGACGGAACAATACCTCTACGCCGCCCCGCCGATGTGGAACAAGGGCTGGGGGGTCAAGACGCTCTTCACCTTCGATCCCGATTACTGGAAACTCGGCATCCACCGCCCCAAGATGAAGAACCGCCATATCCAGACGGGCTTCCCCGACACGGTCAAATGGCTCAACGGTTCGGGCCGCGAGATGGAGGATTACTTCAAGTTCCGCGGCTGGCGCTCCATCACCCGCACCGTCGGCTATGACTGGGTGCAACTGAACCACTATGCCGTGAAATCGGTGGACAGCTACGCCATCCGCAAGATGCGCGGCAACGTCAACAACAAGAAAGACAAGTACAATTCCGACTACTGGGCGCTTCAGGACCGCAACGAAGTGCGCGACGACACCATGCTGCGCTACAGCGACCGCCGCAACGCGCTGATGGCGCAATTGCTGGAAGACCCGGTTCTGCACCGCCTCCACCATGCCGCCCTTGCGCGGGCCGAGGCGCGGCTGGCCGAACTCAAGGAAACCGAGGCCTACCACCAGCTTGTCGCCGACCTCGCCAAGGCCTCTGCCATCCCGATCACCCAGATCACCGCCAAGCCGCCGCAGCCGCGCGACAAGGAAAAGATCGCCGCGCTGATGTCCGATGTGGAAAAGCGCCGCAATGCCAAGGCGAAAGAGGATCGCAAGGCCGCGCCCGCCGAACCAAAGCCCCCCGTTACGCCCATGGGCAGCTATGTCGCAGGCCCCATCGACGCCTCGCTCGACATCCCGCTCGACTGGAAGGCCAATCACACGGTTGACGTGCCGATGGACCCGCGCGTCTTCACCCCACCCACCCTCCTGATCATCGAGGCGGGCAAGTTTGAACGCGGCCTCGCCCGCCGCATGCCGCATCTGCTGCCGCGCGATGGCCGGTTCCTGACCCTCGGCGCGGGCTGCGGCTTCCTCTCCGCCCATCTCGCCCGCACCCGCCCCGACCTGACGATCCTCATGGCGGAAGGCGATCCCGGGCTGCATCCCGTCATCGCCCGGCTCTGCGCCCGCAACGGCCGCGCCTTCGATGCCCGCTTCCGCCTGCTCGACCAGGACCTCGGGGCCGACCCCGCCGCCCGGCTCCTCGCGCTCGTGGCAGAGCACCGCCCCACCTCCCTCATGATCGCCGAGGCGACGCTGCCCCCCGCCGCCCTGATCGCCGCCCTGCCCGCCCTCTCCCCCCTGCCCGATCAGCTTTTCCTCGCCGGCCGCTGGATCGAGGCCTTCCATACCGACCTGCCCGCCGTCGAAACGGCCCTCGCCGCCCAAGGCTGGCACGGCCCGCAATACGGCTTCGATCCCGTGCTGACACGCGGCTATGGGCGTGTCCCCGACTCCACACCCTGACGCCAAGCACGCCCGACCGCCCGAAGATATGGACAGCGCCCCGCGCTTTCGGGCATCCTGCACCCAACCAGAAGAAGCCCGCACCGGGCAGAGTGAGGCATCATGTCAGTATCCCAGCGTCGTCCCGTGGCATCCCTCTGGATCGGCGAACGTTTGCATTACCTCAACCAGCTTTGCCTTCTGTCGCATGTCCGCAACGGGCATCCGACGATCCTCTATTGCACGCATGAGGTGTCGAACGTCCCCGCAGGGGTCGAGGTCCGCAAGGCCACCGACATCATGAAGATCGACATGGATATCGTGGCCCAGACGTCGGAATCCTTCCTGTCCAACGTCTTCCGCTACAAGATGATCAAGGCGATCGACGCGATCTGGATCGACTGCGACGCCTATTGCCACAAGCCCTTCCCCGACGAGATGCAGAACATCTTCGCAGGCCATGGCTTCCGCGGCGCGCTGAATTGCGGCGTGGTCTATATCCCGCCGAAGGGCGAATTGATCGACCGCCTGCTCGACTATTACGAAAACCTGCCCGACGCGCCCGCCTGGTTCAACAAGCAGCAGCGGAAAAAGCTGGAAAAGCAGCCCAGCTCCCTGCCGCAGGCCGTCCGCATCTACAATGCCGAACGCACCGCCTTCGGCCCGCAGGCCTTCACCTGGTTCGCCCAGCAGACCGGCGATTATGACAAGGCGCTGACGCCCGATTACCTCTATCCCGTGCCGTTCCAGCTCAACGACGTGTTCTACGATCCCTATGGGCGGGTCGAGGGACATTTCACCGACAACACCCTCTCCGTCCATCTCTACACCAACGGCACCAAACCCTGGTGGCGCCGCAACCCGCCCCTGCCCAATTCCTATGCCGCGCGCATGTGCGCGATCGAAGGGGTCGATCCCGCAAAGGCGCTCGAGGAATAGGACCATGCCCCCGGCCCACCTCGCCGCCCCCTGCCCCTCCGCGACGGCCCTCCCGCCGCCCGATGCGGATGCTGCGGCACTGGCCTTGCGATGAAACCGCCGCCCAACGGACCGCCGCCCGTCCCGCCCGCCCCTTCCGAAGGGGTGCTGATCCGGGCCGAGAATGGCGATGTCGTGACCTGGGATGAGACCGGCCTGACCCTCCGCCTCTCTGACAGCGTCCTTGCCGACCTGCGCCAGCGCCTGCCCCTCCCCACCCCGCGGGCCGAGGCGCGCGCTCTCGGCGATATCGACGCCTGGAACCTGCGCGATCAGGACGGCTGGCTCCTGTTCGACGCCCGTCTCGACCCCGCCCTCGGCACCCGCGCCTATCGCCGCGCCCATGCGGGCGGCGACATCCTCGCCGCCGCACCGGGGCCGCTCCTGGCGCTCCTCGCCCTTGGCGGCCAGCGCCGCGCGGGCTTCTCTCCGCGCCGCCCGGCCTTCCCCCATCACATCCTCGCCCCCGGCGACGATATCGGGGCCGTCGGCCTTGAAGGCACCGCCCGCGCCGAAGCCACCGCCCGCCTCCAGCACCTCCCCTGGTCCACCCGCGAGTCCCTGATTGCCGAGGCGTTGCTCTCCGACCGCCTTGCCGAGGCCCGCGCCCTGCCCCTTTTCCTCTGCCGCGCCGAAACCGATGCCAGCGCCAGCATCGACGCGCTTCCCTCCGGCCTCGCCTTCGCCAATCTGCTGACGGCCATCGACAGCGGCATCGCCGCCGCACGCAGCCTCGGCACCCGCCTGCGCATCCCCGCCATCGCGCTGGATTTCGGGCTGGAGGATCGCGCCAGCGACGCCCCCGCTCTCGCCCGCGGCCTCCGCCGCCTCATGGCCCGGCTGGAGGCGGAACTGATCCGCCGCGACATCGAACGCCCGGTCTTCCTCCTCACCGCCGAGTCCGGCACCGCCCGCGACACCACCCACCCCGCCATCGCCGCCCATGCGGAACTGTCCTGGCAGCCCGGCCCCCATCGGCTGACCATCGCCGCCCCCGGCTACATGTTCGAACAAACCGCCTTCGGCCGCCCCACAGATACCGCCCGCGCCCGCATGGCCCGCATGGACGCCTTCGCCCTGACCGAGGCGCTGGCCCGCCGCGACTGGTTCTGCCCCACCTTCCTGCTGGCCGAGGCGACAGAGCGCCAGATCCGCGTCACCGCGCAATCCATGGGGCCACTCACCCTCTCCGATGCGCTGGACGCAGGCCCCGCCTGCGGCTTCCGCCTCTCGCAGACCGAGGCGCGCATCACGGCCGTAACCCTTGCCCCCGACGATCCCCGCGCCCTGATCCTGACGACCGACCGCCCTGCCACTGGCGGGCTGCTCCACTACGCCCATGGCGCCGACCCGGCACCGGGCCGCGCCGGGTTGCCGCCCAATCGCGGCGGCGTGCGGGACGACTGGCAGGCCCCCGGCCCCGAGGGCGGCCCGCCCCTGCACCGCTGGGCCTTGCCGTCCCTCTTGCGCATCTGGGGGGCGGCATGACCGGCCCCCTCCTCTTTCCCGGCCGCCTGCCGGATGGCGCGCTTGTCCGTGGCGACACCCTCCCCACGCAGCCGACCCTGCGCCCAAGCACCCCACCCGCCGCCCCAGCCCCCGTCTGGCTGTCCTGCAATCACGCCCCGGAAACTACCCCGCTCCATCTCTGGCCCGCCTCCAACGGTCAGGCGGCCGCCTCCGTCCCCGCCAATGACAGCGGCACCGCACGAAGCGCCAGCGGCGCACTCATCTTCCGCGCCGGCGAAAATTCCGGCCTCTGCCTCGCCGATGCCCTGCCCGATGCCGCCACCGCCAGCCTTGGCGCGATCTTCCGCCCCGCCCCCGCCGCATCCGCCGGCACAATCCTGTCGCTGCAACCGCAGGACGGCAGCGGCTATCTCTTCCTCGCCCATGAGGACGGCCAACTCCGCATCGGGCGCAAGGATGCCGACCTCTCGCTGACCGCCCCTGCGCCCGAAGGTGCCATCCTCGCGGGCCTCTCCCTCGCGGCAGGCCGCGTCACGCTCTTCGTCAATGGCACGGCGGCCAGCAGCGCCCCGCTCGCCCTCTCCGGTCCCGCCGACCTCTTCATCGGCTGCCGCACCGCCCGCCCCGGCCTGAAGAACAAGCTGGGCAGCTTCCACCTCGCCGATGTGCTGCTCTGGCCCGGCGATCCGGCCCCGGACCTCGCCGCCGCCTGCGCGCTCCGCGCCGAAAGGGGGCAGCATGGGCTTTGACCGGGAAACGATCCGCGATGGCAATCTCTGCCTGATCTGGATCGACGACATGATCGACATCTTCACCTGGCGCAACGCTTTCGGCGTCACCATCCGGACCCCGAACATCGACCGGCTGATGGCCGAAGGCACCCGCTTTGCCAATGCCTATGCCACCATTCCGCTCTGCGCCCCCTGCCGGGCCGAAATCTCCACCGGCCTCTCGCCCTTCCGCACCGGCCTGGTGGACCTCAACCGCTTCTGGCGCGACGTCCTTCCCGCCACCGCCTCATGGGTCTATGACCTGCGCCGCGCAGGCTTCCGCACCTTTACCACCGGCAAGACCGACGCCAATTACAGGCCGATGCCGGAAGCCTATCGCCGCATCCTCTTCCACGAAGATGCCGAGGCCGCCGACCGCGGCCGCCGTCGCGGCGTCCACCCCTATCTCGACAAGGGGCCGGGCATCGCGGGCGTGAACCATCCCGATGATGACGGGTCAATGGATCACACCTTCTACGACCATGCCGTCGCCCAGAATGCCATCGACTATCTCGGTCGCGCCGATCCCGCCCGCCGCCACCTGATCCAGCTCGGCTTCAAGCATCCGCATTACAACCTCACCTGCCCCGACCGCTTCTATCAGCTTTACGATCCCGCGCAGATCACCTGGCCCGACAGCGCCCATCCCGATGATTTCACCGGGCCGCAGCCGGGCATGGCCGTCTATGAACTGGCCTATATCGTCAATGGCCAATGGACGCCTGAAAAGGCGGGCGATCACGCCTGGCGGCAGGTGGTGCGCGCCTATTTCGCCGCCTGTTCCCATGTCGATCACGAGATCGGGCGTTTCATGGATGCCCTGCGCGCCTCCCCCCTCGGCGGCAACACCACCGTTGTCCTGCTCTCCGACAACGGCTTCAACCTCGGCACCCATGACAGCTTCCACAAGATGAGCCAGTGGGATAGCGCCGCCCATGTCCCCCTTGGCCTCTGGCATGCCGCCATGCCCGGCGGGACCGAGGTCGCGCTGCCCGTCTCGCTCCACAACCTGCCCAAGACGCTGCTCGACATCGCCGGGCTCCCCCCGCGCGAAGACTGGGTCTCGGGGCAAAGCCTTCTGCCCCTGATCGACCCCTCCTTCGGGACCTATGACCGCACGAAATCCCCGCTCACCGCCGTCTTCGGCACCCTTTCCGTGCGCCCCTCGGTCGAGGGCCTCGATCACCTGCGCTACTTCCGCTACCCGAATGGCGAAGAACATGTCTATGACGTCATCGCCGATCCGGGTGAGACGACAAACCTCGCGGACGGCCCCCATACCCCCGACCTGCGGCAGGAACTCGTCAAGGCCGCCGCCGATCTGGGCCTTGACCTGCGCGGGATGGAAACCCCCGGTTCCGGCCTGCACGCGATGATGGCGATGGACGGCACCGTTGTTCTGGAAGGTGGCGCCGCCGACAACCATTACTGGGCCTATGGCGCGTCAGCGGACCGGATCGTCGAACGCCCCGATGGCGGGCATGACACGCTCTGGTATCTCGCCGGTCCCGATGGCCATGTCCTGCGCGTGCCCGCCAATATCGACTGCGTCCGCATCGGCACGGTCACCGCAAGGAACGAAGCGGATGGCAAGATCGGCAAGGTTCTCCGCATCGTCGCCCATCCCGAAAGCGCCCTTGACTTCGAGGCATCCGAACGCGTCTCCGTCCATGTCCGCGGATCGGATCAGGGCGACGTCATGCTCGGCCCCGTCTATGCCGGCGCGATCTTCGAAGGCGGCGCAGGCGATGACCGCCTCGTCGCCCAATCGATGCGCCGCAACGACCGCCACGCCTTCTATGGCGGGGCAGGCAATGACACGCTGATCGGCGGCAACGGGCGCGACACGCTCGACGGCGGCCCCGGCGATGATGTGATCGAGGCCGGCGACGGTTTCGCCAAACTCTATGGCGGCCCCGGCAATGACACGCTCCGCGCGGGCGACCGCAGCGTGGAAATCCACACCGGTCCCGGCCGGAACGAGGTCACTTCCGGCCCCGGCAATGACCGCATCTTCGCAGGCCCCGGCGAGAACCGCATCACCGGCGCGGGCGGCGGCGTCACCTATACCGTCGCCTGGGGCGGGGTGACCGAGATCACGGGTTTCTCCGACGATGACCACCTGATCCTCGCCGGCTGGCCCGAGGCACCGCTCCTCGCCGCCGAAGGCGATGCCGTCACCGTCACCGCAGGCCTCTCCACCGTGGTCCTCCATGGCCGGACAGACCCGGACCGCATCCGCGCCCGGATCGGCCATGCCGACCGCTTCCTCCACGCGACTGCGCCGCTGCCCGACAGCTTCCCCCCGCCCGAAGACGAGGATGGCGATGGCTGACACATCCGCCCTGCCCCCCTTCGCCCCCGACCGTCCGATGACCCTGCGCCTCCTGCCGAAGGTCACGCTGGTCCCCTGGGGTCTGACCGATCCCCCCGGGGCCCGCCGCGCCGCCGCCCTCTTCGACGCCGCAGGCCAGCCCATCCCCGAGGCAGAGTGCTGGCGCTGGTGGGGCGAACCGATCACGACCTTGCCCGACCGCGATCCCGCCGCCACGCCCGAACTGCTGCCCGGCCGCTGGCTGTTCGGCGGGCTCTTCTACGGCCATTTCGGCCATCTCCTCTGCGAATCCACCGCCCGCCTCTGGGCGCTGGACCACGCCCCCGGCATCACCGGCATCCTCTTCCACCCCAAGCTGCGCTTCACCCATGAAAACCGCATGATCCGCGATCACCTCGCCCTGTTCCAGGCGCTGGGTCTGGCCGACCATCATATCCGCGCCCCCCAGACACCCGTCCTGGTCGAGGAAATGGTCATCCCCGAACAGGGTTTCGGCATCGGCGACATGGCCGCAGGCCGCCCCCAATACCGCGCCTTCATGCGCGACCGCCTCTCCCGCGCCGCCCCGCCAGAGGGGCCGGACCACATCTACATCTCCCGCGCGCGGCTGCCTTCGAAACGTGGCTCCGTCCTGCTCGAAACGCGGATCGAGGCGCTTATGGAACAGGCGGGTTACACCATCTTCCACCCGCAGGAACATCCGCTGACTGTGCAGCTTGCCCGCTACCGCGCCGCCCGCCGCATCGTGGCGCTCGACGGCTCCGCCCTCCACCTTGCCGCCATGGTGCTGCACCCCGAGGCGCAGGTCGCCATCCTCAATCGCGGCCCCTCGCAGAACATCGACGATTACCTCCGCCAGTTCCGCCATTTCGCCGGCATCGACCCGGCCCGGATCGACGCCGTCCGCGACTACTGGTTCCAGGCCGGCCGCCGTGTGATCAAGCGCGAAACCCACGCCCTGCTCGACCTGCCCGCCGTCGCCGCGGCCCTCTCCGCCGCAGGCTTCCTCCCCCCCGGCACCGACTGGCCCGCCCTGACCGAAGCCGACATCACCGCCGCCATAGCCGATCTCGAAACCCGCGCGGGCCACCCCATGACCCGCTACCCGGCAGACCCCGCCCATGCCTGATCTGGCCTTCCTCTTCGTCGTCGAAGGCCCCCGGCTGGAGGCGCAGTCGTTGCTCCTCGCCGCCTCGATCCGACGGCATCACCCGAAGGCCATGATCCTCGGCTACCGCCCGCTCGGCGCAGAACCGCCCCCCGCCCCGGTTGCGGCGATCTTCGCGGCCACGGGCGGCCTTCTGCTGCCCCTGCCCCCCGCGCGGGGCATCTGGCGCGGCCCCTATCCGCATGGCAACAAGATCATCGCCCTCGCCCAGCCCCGCGATGCCGCCATCTCGGTCTTCCTCGACACCGACATGGTGATGACCGCCCCCCTCGCCCCCGAAGACATGCCCGGTCACGGCGAGGTTTCGGTCGTTCCCGAAGGCATCCAGTCTTGGGGCAAGGAAGAGGGTCGCTGGGAAAGGGTCTATGCCCATTTCGGCCTCCCCCTGCCCGAAGAACGCATCCGCCTGCTGCGCGGGGCGCGCCGCCACTCCCCGCCCTATTTCAACGCAGGCTTCGTCGCCCAGCGCGAAACCGACCGGGTCGAAGGCATGACCTTCGGCCAGCTCTGGCTCGACACCGCCCGCCGCATCGACCACGAGGTCGGCGTCGCCAACAAACGCCCCTGGCTCGACCAGATCGCCCTTCCCGTCGCGCTGCGCCGCTTCGGCCTCCGTTACCGCCTCATCGACGAGGCGGCGAATTTCTCCATCTCCAACGGGCGCAAGCTGCCCGATCCCTTCACCCCGAAGGTGCTGCACTACCACCGCTCGGGCTTCCTGCGCGCCTGGGACGGGGCCGATGCCGTCATCGCCCAGGCGCTCGACTGCCTCCCCCCCGCCCTCCACCCCGAGGCCGAGGCGATGCTCACCGCCGCCGGTTTCCTCGGCGACCTGATCGAGGAGTCCTGAATGGCCAAGGATTTCGCCTGCGCCCTGACCCATGTCCGCCACGAAGGCTTCTTCCTCGCCAAATGGATCGCCCATTACAGCGCCGTCGTGGGCCGCGAGAACCTCCATGTCGTGATCGACGGCGACGATTGGGAACCCGATGTCGATCTTTCCGGCATCTCGGTCGAAATCGTCACCGGCGCCCCGCGCCAGCGCATCCGCAACGACCGCTGGATCGCCCGCGAAATGTCGGTCCGCGCCAATGCGCTGCGCAAGCGCTATGCCCATGTGATCCGCGGCGATGTCGATGAATATGTGGTCATCGACCCCGACAGCGGCCTGACCTGGCCGGATGCCTTCGGAGAATTGGGCGATCAGGGCTATATCTTCGCCCTCGGCGTGGACATGGTGCAATCCGCCACCGAAACCGCCCCGCTCGACCGCGCCGTTCCGATCCTCGGGCAAAGACGGCAGGGCTTCCTCGCCGACCGCTATTCCAAACCCTTCGTCATCTCGCGCTGGAACAACTGGGCCGGCGGGGCGCATCGCCTGGTCAACCGCGATGTCCGGCTCAGCCGCCATTTCTTCCTTTTCCACATGGCGCTGGCCGACCGTGACCTGGCGCAGGAACGGCTGGCCGCCCGCGGCGGCCTGACCCAGCACGCCTCCTTCGTGGAACATCAGACGATGCGCCTCGATGCCGTCGGCACCGCCGCCGATCCCCTCGCCTGGACCGAGGCCCTCGCCCTCGCCCATGCCCAGTTCCCGGTCGAACCCGACGGCACCCCCGCCGGACGCCCCCGCGCCAGCACCGACCCGCGCGCCACCGACAAGGGCCTTCCCGTCATCGTGCCGGACCGGTTCTTCGGCCTGGTCTGACGGTCCTAAAGCGTCACCCTCGGCAAGGCCGCCACCCGCGCCACCACCCGGCGCAGGATCGCCTCCCGCAGATCGGCGCGGATCAGCAAGGCGGCAATCGCCCCGGCCTTGGCCACCATCTCCCGCACCGCGCCCGGATTGGCCTCCGCCCAGTCCAGCCGCGCGCGCAGATCCGATCCATCAAGAGCGAAGGGCAGATAGGCCTCCCAGGGCCGGAAATGGCCCGAGGCAAAGGTTTCGAACGGCGTCTCCATGACCATGCCAAGACTGCCGGAATGCATCACCCAATAGAAGGACGATCCGACATCCAGCCCCCGCAGCACCGCGATATAGCGATAACCCTGCATGGCAACCTGCGGCATCCTCGGCCGCTCCAGATGCGCGTGCAGCGGCGTACGCGCGATGACATAGCCGTCGCCATCGACAAATCCCATGTCAAAGCGCGGATCGTCCTTCAGGCGCTCCAGCAGGCCCCAGCGCGGACAGGCGGCCAGCACCGCGCGCAGCTCCGCCTCGCTCATCCGGCCCTCGCGATGGCGGCGCATCGCCATCTTCACCCGCATCCCTTCGACCAGACCCTCGGCATCCAGCGCCGCCCGCCCGCCCGTGATCCCGCGCCAGACGACGCGCGGCACCTTCTCCTCCCAGGCCACGGCATCGGGCCGCACCGCATCGGCGAAATGCCCTGTGCCGAAATCATGATAGACCGGCAGCGGCAGCAGGATGCGCTGCCCGTCCCCCGTCAACCGGTTGAAGGCAAAGACCGGCGGCACCGGTTCGCCCTCCGGCGCGATGCGCTTGGCCCGCCGATCCTGCATGTCCAGAACGAAACCGAAATCGGCCCCCGCCGAGCGCAGCGCCGCCAGCGCGCCCGTCGTCTTTGGGCTGACCTTTCCCTTTGACAGATCGACCGGACGCATCCCCGTCCCCGCCGCATCCAGCGCCAGCACCTCACCGCGCGCCGGACACCAGGCAATGGCCATGCCGCTCGACCGCTGCAAGCCGCGCAGCAAGGCCGCATCCCCCTGCGCCACCGGGCCGTGCTGGCCGCCGATCTGTAGATCGACAGAACGCGCTGTGAACTCGTCTTCCCCCATGCGCCGACCCTAGCGCGGCCCGCTTCCGCAGCCAACACCCCGCCCCGCCCGCGCCCGGATCAACCCGAGGTTGCCGCGACTCCGCCGAAACAACCCGCAGCCCGGTTTCCCAAGGCGCCACGGTGCCCGGAACACCGGCAAGACGCGGACCCGCGCCGCAATCTTCCCGACCATCACGCAACTATCATGAAAACACAGTTTGCTATCAGCGCGAATCGTGCCACCTATACCGACAAGATCGGCAGGGTAGTCCGATCAGCACCCCGCCCTCTGCACAGTGCAGCCGGGCGGCCAGAAATGGGGAGCTACATGACCAAATCCTACTCCACCCTCGACCGCCGCACACTGCTCAAGGGCACCGCCCTCGGCATCGGCGCGCTTGCCGCGCCCGCGATCGTTTCGCGCAAGGCCCTCGCCTCTTCGGGCGAGCTGAACTTCACGGGCTGGGCCGGCTATCCGGCGCTGGCCGAAAAGGTCTTCCCGGCCTTTGAAGCCGCCACCGGCATCAAGGTGAACTTCAAGGAACTTCCCGACCAGGACACGATGTTCGCCGAAGCCAAGGTCGCGCTCGAAGCCGGCGGCATCGACGTGATCGAACCGACGATCGACCGTGTCGGCGCCTGGGATTCGAACGGCCTTCTCGGCACCTTCGACGAATCGAAGCTGGCGATGGACAACTACCTTCCCGGCCTCGCCGATGGCGCGGCGGGCGAACGGTCGCGTCCGGGCGGCGCGCTGAAATACGTCCCCTCCGTCTGGGGGACCGAGTCGCTGGTCGTCAACACCGCCGACGCCAAGCTCTCCACCCCGCCCTCGCTGGGTGACCTGTTCAACCCGGAAAACCAGGCCGTGCTGCGCCCGCATTCGTCGCTCGCCGCCATGGGCCGCTGGCTCGACGCACAGGGCAAGCTGCCGCGTCCGTGGATGGACGGCTACAGCGACATGGCCGCCATGGTCGAACTCTGGGATATCGCGCTGGCCGAGGCCGTGAAGGCCAAGGGCAATGTCGTGCAGTGGTGGTCGGGCGAGAACGAGGCGAATGCCGGCTTCACCGCCAACGGCGCGACCGTCGGCCTGTGCTGGGATTCGACCGGCTTCAACCTGCGCAATGACGGCTTCGCCTATGTCGCCCCGGTCGAAGGCGCCTTCGCCTGGCATCAGGGCTTCGTGATGATGAAGAACGCCACCAACGTGGAACAGGCCCATGAATTCGTGAAATGGGTCTCCACTGCCGAAGGCGCGGCGGGCTGGGCTTCGGCCTTCTCCTCCAACCCGGTGGGCAAGGGTGCGTCCGACCTTCTCGATCCGGAAGTCGCCGCCTATTACAACGGTACCTTCAACGACGACGCGCTGTCGAAACTGTGGTGGTGGCCCGACCAGTCGGCCGAATTCCTCGCCAAGCGCGCGGAATATGCCGACAAGTACAAGGCGGCCTGATCGCAGGATCATGCCTTCCTCACGCCGGGCCCCATGGCCCGGCGTGTTCATTTGCTGGGCAACACCTTCCGTCTGGCCCCATCCGGCACGACCATCTGGCGATACACATTGCGCCCGGTGTCCAGCCTGCTAGCCTGACGGCAACGAACAAGAACCACGACAGGGGAACACAGCGCGATGAGCGCCGGTATCGAACTTGAAAACGTCTGCTGCGATTTCGGCAGCTTCCGCGCGGTTGACAACGCCAACGTCTCCATCAAGCCAGGCGAGTTCTTCTCCTTCCTCGGCCCCTCGGGCTGCGGCAAGACGACGATCCTGCGCATGATCTCGGGTTTCATCGACCCGACGCAGGGCGCCATTCGCATCGGCGGCAAGGACATGAAGGGCCAGCGCCCGAACCAGCGCCCCACGGCGCTGATCTTCCAGAACCTCGCGCTCTTCCCGCTCATGCCGATCTGGGAAAACATCTCCTTCGGGCTGGAAGTCCGCGGCGTGGACAAGGCCACCCGCCGCGCCCGCGCCGAGGAACTGCTGAAGCTCGTCGATCTGCCCGGCGCCGGTGACAAGATGGTGTCGCAGCTTTCCGGCGGCCAGAAGCAGCGCGTCGCCATCGCCCGCGCCCTCGCCGTCGAACCGCAGGTGATGCTTCTCGACGAACCGCTCTCGGCGCTCGACCTCAAGCTGCGCCAGCACATGCGCGCCGAACTCCGCGCCATCCAGAAACGCACCGGCGTCACCTTCATCTACATCACCCATGACCAGGGCGAAGCCCTCGCCATGTCCGATCGGGTCGGCGTCATGTCCCATGGCCGCATCCAGCAGATCGCCGACCCGCGCGACATCTACAACAACCCGGTCAACGGCTTCGTCGCCTCCTTCGTGGGCGAGAACAACATCTTCACCGGCGACGTGGGCGCGGTGGCCGACGGCATCGCCGCCTTCTCCACCCCGCATGGGCATTTCCGCGCCCGTCTGGGCGAAAAGGCCACGGGCAAGGGCGTGAAACTCTATGTCCGCCCCGAACACACACTGATCAGCGCCACCGCCCCGGCCGAAAACGCCATCCACGGCAAGGTGGAGGAAGTCTCCTTCGAAGGCAATTTCATCGCCGTCCACGCCGTCACCGACAGCGGCATGAAGATGACGGCGGAACTCCGCAATGACGGCTCCTCCGCCATCCCCGAAGTGGGCGCGCAGGTCTGGATGGGCTTCGACGCCCGCCACGCCTCCATCCTGCCCGATGCGGATACGAGGGGCTGACCCATGCAGGACCTGCTCCGCCGCTACGGTCTGGGCCTGACGACGATCATCTGCCTTCTGGTCTTCTTCTGGCTGGTGATCCTCGTCATCGTCCCCAACATCACCCTCTTCGAAAGCTCCTTCCGCCCCTACCTCCCGGTGACAGAGGTGGGCGGGCCGAAGGATGTCTATTCCTTCGACAACTACCTCAAGGTCTTCGGGGGCGAGGTGGAAGTCTCCCCCTTCGGGATCACCTTCATGATCCCCGTCCATGTCATGACCTTCTTCCTGACGATCTGGTATTCGGTCGTGGTGACGGCGCTCTGCTTCCTGATCGCCTATCCCATGGCCTATTACATGGCCAAGATCGCCAATCCCCGCTCCGTCCCCACCCTGCTTCTGCTGATCTTCGTGCCCCTCTGGGTGTCCGAGGTGCTGCGCGCCTTCGCCTGGTGGATCATCCTCGCCTTCAAGGGGCCGCTCAACTCGCTGCTCCTCGCGCTCGGGATCATCGAAGACCCGATCCGCTGGATCACGGATTACGATGCGGTGGTGATCGGCCTGATCTACACCTATGTCCTCTTCATGCTCTTCCCGGTCTATAACGCCGTCTCCTCGCTGGACACCAACCAGATCGAGGCGGCCGAAGACCTTGGCGCCTCCTGGTGGAAGATCCACTGGCGCATCGTGCTGCCCCATGCCAAGCCCGGCATCGCCTCCGGCTCCGTCATGGTCTTCATGCTCTCGGCAGGTTCCCTTCTCGTGCCGTCGATCCTCGGCTCCACCACGTCGCAATGGTTCACCCAGACCATCAACCAGTGGTTCAACGACGCGCTCGACTGGAACACGGCCAGCGCCTATGCCTTCCTGCTGCTTTTCCTCTGCACGGTCTTCGTCGCCATCGCGATGCGGGCCTTCAGGGTAAAGCTGTCGGACATCGCGAAGTAAGGGAGGACAGACGATGCATCGCCTTCGCCTCAGCCTCTCGCATCTCTACGCGACGCTGTTCCTGATCTACCTCATCGCCCCCCTGCTCGTCATGGCGGGCGCGGCCTTCAACGACTCGCGCCTTCCCTCCATCGTGCCGTGGAAGGGCTGGACCCTGAAATGGTTCGGGGAAATGGCCTCCGACGAACGGATGATGCTGGCCTTCGTCAACACGCTCTGGGTGGCGGCCGCCGTGGCCCTCATCTCGGTGATCGTGGGAACAGCCTCAGCCATCCTCATCAACTCGATCTCCGGCCGCGTGCGGACGGTGATCTACGGGCTGATGATCTCCACCATCCTGATCCCCGGCGTCGTCATCGGCATTTCCACCATGCTGCTTTGGACAAAGGTCGGCAACGCGCTGGATACCGAGTTCTTCCTCTTCGGGGCCGGCCTCCATCTCTCGGTCCTCGGTCAGGTCAGCTACATCGCCGCCATGGTGATGCTCCTTGTCCTCGCCCGCCTGCAAAGCTTCGATGCCGGGCTGGAAGAGGCGGCGCTCGACCTCGGCGCCAGCCATTCGCAGGTGATGCGGCGCATCCTTCTGCCCCATCTCTATCCCGCTATCGGGGCCGGCGGCGCCGTCGCCTTCTTCCAGTCGATCGAGAATTACAACGTGACCCAGTTCACCCGCGGCGGGGCGGATACGCTGACGGTCTATGTCTTCTCGATGGTCCGTTCGGGCATCACCCCGGCGATCAACGCCCTCGCCGTGATCATGATCTCCGTCACCATCCTGGCCGCGATCCTCTACGAATTGCGGCGGCGGCGGATCGAACGGCTGATGCGCGAAACCGCCCCGGCCGAAGACTGACAGCCTCCGGGCGGCCCCGCCAAAGCCGGGGCCGCCCGCGCATCACCCCTGCGAAACATGACCTTCCCCCCGTTGCGCTGGGCGATATACCCCAGTGCGCTGCGTGGCCACAACTTGCTGCACAGAATGCGGCACAGCATGCTGCACGGCGATAACCGGGGAATCCGCCGTGTCCGCCAACGCCATCGTCTTCTTCGCCACCTCCAAATCCGGCCTCGGCCACCTGCGCCGCAGCGCCACCATCGCCCGCGCCCTTCGCCGCGCCGCGCCCACGCGCGCCTTGCGTCTGGTCACCAACGCGCCCCCGCAAGGGCTTGATCCCGAAGACCTTTCCGCCTTCGACAGGATCACGGTCGCCGACCGCGCCGCGATGCCCGCCGCGGCCGGCCCCGCCCCTTTCACCGCTGTCCTCGACACGATGAACCTGCCCGAACTCGAATCCCCGGCCACCCCCCGAATTCTCGTTCTGCGGGAAACACCCGACGCACAGCTCTCCCGCTTCCAACCCGCCCAGCACCCATGGTCCCGCGTCCTGATCGCCAATCCGGCCAATCACTGGCTGCCGCGAATGCCCGAAGGCAGCACGCAAGACGTTGTTTCCGTTGGCTGGATCTATCGCATGGCCAAGGCCGCTGGTCCGGACTCCCGGTCGCGCCCGCGCCTTCTCATCGCCACCGGGGGCGGCGGGACAGAGCAGACGGCAGCCGACCTATATGATCAGATCGGGACTCTTCTGACCCGCCTCCGCCACCTCTGCCCGCTGCCCTTCGACGCCATCCAGGCCATCGGTCCCCGCGCCCGGTCCTTCGGCCAGGTGCCCGGAATTGATGCCATCACCGACCCCGGCGGCAGCCTGAACCGGCTGTTCCACACCGCCGATGCCGTCATCTCCACCGCCGGCTACAACTCCGTCCTCGAACTCGCCACCACCACCACCCCCACCCATCTCATCCCCATCCCCCGCTCCATCGACGATCAGGACAGCCGCGTCCGCCTCTGGTCCCCCCGCCTCGCCCCCGCCAACTGCCTCCCCCTCGGCCTGACCGGCGGCGACTGGCTGGCCCATGTCCTGCATCACCGCCTCCGCCGCCCGCCCGTCGATCTCGGCCCCAGTGGCGAAGATCGGGCGGCGCGGGCGATCCTCGCCGTCGCATGACCGCCCGCGTCCTCATTGGCGAAAGCCATGTTCTGAAACGCTTTTCCAGCGCCACCGCGGCGCAGGCCGCACTCGACCGGGCCGAGGCCCTGCTGGCCGCGGGCATCGCCACCCCCCGCCCGGCCCGGCAGGATGCCGATACGCTCCGCTTTCCCCGGATCACCGGCAGCAGCGGCGGCGACCTCGTCGCCACCCTGCCCCATCTGCTGTCTCCCCTGCTGGCCCTGACCCGACTGAAGGCGCCCGGCCTCCGCCTCGATGGTCACGATCCGCTCCGCCGCATCCGCCCGCGCCTCGCCCTCGCCCCGGCCTCGGTCGCAAGGCTTGCCGACCGGCAGGCCGCTCTCCTTCCTCCACCGGGGCAAACCCTCTGCCACGGCGATTTCCACCCCGGTCAGGTCATCCGCACCGCCGACGGGCAATCCTGGCTTCTCGATCTGGATGACCTTGCCCTCGGCCCCGCCGAGGCCGATCTGGGCAACCTGATCGCCTGGCTGGCAACCCGTCCCATCCCCTCGCCCGATCCGCTTCCCCTGCGGCTGGTCCGCTCGCGCCGCGACGTCGGCGCCTGCTGGCATCTGCTCGGCGGCAGGATAGACGCCGCCTCCCTCAGCGCATATCAGACCCTCGCCCTGATCCGCCGCGCGCTCAAGCGCGCCGAAGGCGGCGACCGGTCGCTTCTTGATGCCGTCGAAGCCCTGGCCGGGCAAGGCGCAGACCTTGCAAAGGCCTGACCTAACGCCTTGAAATCCCGAATTTCTCCATCCGGTACCGCAGGGTGTCGCGTGAAATGCCAAGCATCTCTGCCGCGCGCGACACATTGCCCCCCGTCACCCGCAGGGCCTTCACCAAAGCCGTCTCTTCCATCTTGGTCAGGTTGGGAACCACGACCTCGTCGCGCTCCGTCTGGTCGATGATCTTGATGTCAGAGGCCGCAATCATGCCGTCGCTGGACTGGATCACCGCCCGCTCGATGCAATTCTCCAGCTCGGCCACATTGCCCGGCCAGTCATGCTGCAACAGCTTCACCCGTGCCTCCCCGGTCAGCCGGGGGCGACTGCGCGAAAAGCGGAAGGCCGTCCGCCGTGCGAATTCCTCGGCCAGCGGCAGGATATCCGAACTGTGATCCGCCAGCGGCGGCACATCCACCCAGCCCACCTGGATGCGATAGAGAAGATCGGGCCGGAAGGCCCCCTTCCGCTCCATCGCGCCAAGGTTGCGCGACGTCGTCGCGATGACCCACAGCCCCGGATCGGCCTCCAGCGCACGCGCCAGCCGGGCCTGATCCTCCTCGCCCATCGCATCGACATGGCGCAGGATCAGGACCCGCGCACCTGCGGCCAGCGCCGTCTCGATCTGGCCATCCCCACCCACCGAACAATCGACGCTTTCCATCCGCCCGCGCACCTCCTGCGCGCAGTCATAAAGCGCCCGCGCCGCCAGCGTCTTGCCGCTGCCCCGCGGCCCGGTCAGCAGCACGCCGGGCGGTTGCTGCCCTTCCGCCGCCGAAGCCAGCCGCCGCAGGGTCGCGCGCAGGTCGATGGCCGAAGAGGATCGCCCGACGATCCGGTCCACCCCGGTCACATCCATGGGCCGCGCGCTGTCCTGCAAGATCAGATCCGCCGCCATCCCGGCGATCATCGCCAGAGGCGCGGGCTTCATCAGGAAGTCCCGCGCCCCCCGCTTCATCGCCTCGACCGCAATCCCCACATCGCCATGGCCGGTCATCACCACCACCTGCGCCTCGGGATTTATGCCGCGCAACGTGGGCAGCAGGTCCAGCCCGTTCTCCCGGCCCAGCCGCACATCCAGGATCACCAGCCGCGGCCTTTCCCGCCGGAACAGCGCCAGCGCGCTCTGCCCGTCGATGGCGAAACCGGCCGAAAAGCCGCGCCGTTCCAGAAACCCCACGATGGAGCGCGCCAGCACATCCTCATCCTCGATCACCAGGATATCGGTCATCTCAGCCATGCCCCGGCAGGATCAGCGTCACTTCCACACCCTCGCTCGGGCGGTTCTTCAGATCCAGCGATCCCCCCATCCGCTCCACGATCCGCCGCCCCAGCGCCAGACCCACGCCCAGCCCTGCCGCCTTCCCCGTCTCAAAGGGCTTGAACAGCCGCCCCACCATGTCGGGCGGGATGCCCGGCCCGGTATCGGTGATCGTGATGGCGATCTTGCCATCCGGGCGGCTCGACCAGCCGATCCCCAGCTTGCCGCCCTTCTGCATCGCCTCGATGCTGTTCGAGATGATGGAATTCAGCACCTGTTCAAGTTCCGACGGCTGCGCCAGCGCGATGGGATGGCCGCGCCCCCCCGACATCACCGAAACGATCCCGCGCTTGCGCATCTGCGGCTCGAAATTCTCCAGACAGCGCTGGATCACCTGGTCGATCTGCGCCTGATCCGAAAGACTGCCGGGGTCATTGCGGCTGCGGATCAGGAAGGCCCGGATCCAGCTTTCCAGCCGGTCCACCTGATTGGTGATGTCGCGGATCGCATCGCGGCTGTGGTCGGGAATATCGTCCTCCATCGTCAGCTCCGCGCAGGACCGGATCGCCGCCAGCGGATTGCGCAGCCCATGCGCCACCGCCGAGGCCATCTCGCCCACCACGGCCAGCCGCTCCGTCTCGACGATCCGCGCCTCCTGCCGCTGAAGGACGCGGCTGGCATAGGCCACCACCACCGCCAGCCCGCCAAACAGCGCGCAGCCCGCCGCAAGCGCGCCCAGCCAGGCCAGCTTGCGGATCTCGGTCATCGAGGCAAGCAGGCTTTCCGGTGCCTTGTAAACCTCCACCGCCCCCACGATCTCGCCGGTGATCTCGCGGCGGATCGGGATGTAATATTCGATGAACCGGTCCACCCCATCGGGGAAGCCGACATGTTCATCCTTGTCGCCCCGGCTGACAACGCTCAGTTCCGGCTCCAGCCGGCCATCCATAGCGTGTTCCAGTTCCTCGTTGTCCTCGAACCTCTTGCCCACCATCTGCGGATCGCTCGACCACAGGATGTGCCCATCAAAGGCATAGACATTGGCCCGGAACACATCCGGCAGCCGCGACACATGCGACACGAATTCCTGCACGTCGGGCGGCGTGGGCGCATCGGTGATGCCCATGAAATAGGGCGCCGCCTGCTCGACATGGACGATGGAATTCAGGAACTCCGTCGAAACCATCGCATCGCGCATCATCATCTGATGAATAATGTAGCGCGACAACGCCGTCGAAAGGATCGCGGCAGTCGAAAAGATGGCCAGAAAGCTGATGACGAAAAAGATCGTCAGCATCCGCAGATGATGCGGTGAATCGCGCAGGCTGGTCGCGCCGATCAGAAGGCTCATGCCATCCTCCGCCGGTTTCGGTCTCTGCACAGCAAACCACATCTCGCGCGCGGCGCAAATCATGCTGCGCAGGCCCGGGGGGCCGTTCTGGGGCATTTCCCCCAAATTGCCCCCGCCATTTGCCCCAGAACCGCCCCGCGGCCGGGGCGAAAGGAGGCACCCCCTCCCCTAGGATGGCGGACAGGACCATTGCCAATGGGGGCCAGAATGCCGGATATCCTTCTGATCGAAGACGAGCCGATCATCGCCCGCAATATCGGGATCGCGCTGGGGCGTGCCGGGCATCGCGTCACCCATGCCGCCTCCGCGACAGAGGCGCGCCGGGTTCTGGCAGCGGGTCTGGCCTCGGGGACGCATCCCGATCTGGTGATCGCCGACATCTCGCTGGGCGACGGCGATGGGATCGAGGTGCTCTCGGCCCATGGCCCGCAGCTCAGGGACTGCCCCGTCATCATCATGAGCGGCCAGGACAGCACCGCCAACCGGCTGCGCGCGGAAGGGATTTCCGTCGCGGCCTTCCTTGCCAAGCCCTTCGCAATGGCGCGGCTCTGCGAACTCGCGGCGGCCCTTCTGGCCGAAAGCCTGCCCGAACAGCAGCGCAAGCCCGGCCCGTCGGTGATGATGTATTCGCATGATACGATCGGCCTCGGCCATATGCGCCGCAACAGCGCCATCGCCGAGGAACTGGTCGCCCGCGTGCCGGGCCTGTCCGTCCTGATGCTGGTCGGTTGCCCGGCGGGTATGATGTTCGCCCCCCGTCCGGGGATCGACTACATCAAGCTGCCCTCTCTGGCCAAGCTTGGCCGCGACCGCTGGCAATCGGGCAGCCTGCGGATCGACGCGGAAACGGCCCGCGCGCTGCGGGCGGGCATCCTCGAACGGGTGGCCGAAACCTTCAAGCCCGATGTCTTCCTCGTCGATCACGAACCGACCGGGGTCTGGAACGAACTCGTCGCCCCCCTGCGCCGCCTGCGCGAAAGCTGCGGCACGCGCACGATCCTTGGCCTGCGCGACATTCTCGATGATCCCGACCGGACCTGTGGCCGCTGGGCCGAAACGGGCACCGACAAGGTGATATCCACCCTCTATGACGATGTCCTGATCTACGGGAATGCCGATTTCTACCCCTCCAGCCGCGCCTATGGGCTGGATCGTCTCCGCCCGGATGGGGTGCAGTATTGCGGTGCCGTGACCACGGTCCGCGCCCGCCGGTCGGCGCGGCGCGAAAAGGGTCCGCGCCGGGTGCTGGTCTCGGGCGGCGGCGGGCGGGATGCCTTCCTCCTGCTGGCCACCGCACTCGAGGCGCAGGCCCTGCTGCCCCGCCGCCAGCGCCCCGACCTGCAACTGATCGCCGGCCCGCTGATGGATACGGAATTGCGCGAAAGGCTGCATCTGCGGGCCGCCGAACTGGACGTGACCTTCCATGACCAGGTCAGCGACATGCCCGCCCGCCTTGCAGCAAGCGATCTCTTCGTGACGATGGGCGGCTACAACTCGGTGACCGAGGCGCTGGCCATCGGCGTTCCCGCCCTTGTGGTGCCGCGCGTCGGCCCCTCCAGCGAACAGCGCATCCGGGCGGATCGCCTGCGCCATCTGGGCCTGGCCGAGGTCATCGAACGGCCGGACCTGACGCCGCAGTCCCTGGCCCCACACCTCTCCGGCGCGGCGACGCGCCAACCTGTCGTTTCGGCCCGCCTGCCGCTCGATTTCGATGGTGCGGCACGGGCGGCCTCTCATATCGCGGCCTGCCTCGGCGTCTTGACCGCCGACCGGCCCGCGCCGCTCCGGCAGGTGTCCCATGGCTGATACTCCCCTGCGCATCGGTTATGTCGTGAAGCGCTTTCCCCGCTTCTCGGAAACCTTCATCCTGAACGAGGTTCTGGCGCTGGAAGCGCAAGGGATTTCGGTCGAGGTCTTCTCGCTCCTCGACCCGCCCGACGAACCCCGCCATGCCCGCCTTGCCGACCTGCGGGCGCCGGTCACGCGGCTGGCCGACACGCCCGCGCCGCCTGTCCTTCCCGCAACCGGCGATGCGGCGCTCTTTGCCGGCACGCCCCCCCTCGCGGCAGCGCGCCTGATGGCCAAGGCCGGACGGGTGGCCGAGGCGGCACAGGCGCGCGGCTTGCACCACCTTCATGCCCATTTCGCCTCGGATGCGGCCAGCGTGGCCCTTCTGGCGGGGCGCGCCGCGGGGCTGACCTTCTCCATGACGGCCCATGCCCGCGACATCTATCACGATTACATCGACCCCCAGACCGATGCCGCCAAGCGCCGGGCCAAGCTCATGGCGGCGGATTTCACCGTCACCGTCTCCGACTTCAACCTGCGCCACATGCGCACGCTCTGCCCCGAAGCCGCGCCGCGCATCCACCGGCTCTACAACGGCATCGACCTCGCGGCCTTCCACCCCGCCCCGGTGCAGCGGGCAGTGCCCGGCCGCATCCTCGCCATCGGCCGGCTGGTCGAGAAGAAGGGCTTCGCCGACCTGATCGCGGCCTGCGCCCTGCTTCAGGCGCAAGGCAGGGCCTTCGACTGCCGGATCATCGGCGACGGCCCCCTGCGCGCCCCCCTCACCGATCAGATCGCCGCGCTCGGCCTGCAAGGCAAGGTGCAGCTTCTCGGCCCGATGCCGCAGGAACATCTCGCCGCCGCGCTGGAGGAAGCCAGCCTCGTCACCCTCCCCTGCATCATCACCCCCGACGGCGACCGCGACGGATTGCCCACCGTCCTGCTCGAAGCCATGGCCAAGGCCCTGCCCGTCGTCACCACCACCGTCACCGGCGGACCCGAGATCGTGGCCGACGGCATCACCGGCCTTCTCGTCCCGCCCGGCTCCCCCGCCGCCCTCGCCACCGCCCTCGGCAGCCTGATCGACGATCCCGCCCGGGCGCAGCGGATGGGCCGCCTCGGCCGCCAGCGCGCCGAAAGCCTCTTCGACCTGCGGGCAAGCAGCGCCACCCTCGCCGGCCTCTTCGCCAAGGCGGCACGCCACCCCCTGAAAGGAGCCGCCTGATGCGCATCGCCTATCTCTGCCCCGATGGCGGCATCCCGGTCTTCGGCGACAAGGGCGGTTCGGTCCATGTCCGCGCCATGATCCGCGCCTTCCGCGCCGAAGGCCATGAGGTGGAGGTGTTCTGCGCCGAAACCGGCGATGGCCCCGCCGATTTCGCCGTCACCGCCCTCGGACCCGACTTCCCCCCCGCCGAGGGCCGCGAGGCGAAGGAGCGCCGCCTCCTCGCCCTTGCCGACGCGCTTCAGGCACGGCTGGAACAGCAGCACCGCCACCGCCCCTTCGATCTGATCTACGAACGCTATGGCCTCTGGTCCGCCGCCGGGGTGCGCGCCGGTCGCCGCCTCGGCATCCCCGCCGTGATCGAAGTCAACGCCCCCCTGGTAGAAGAACAGGCCGCCTTCCGCAAATTCGTCCTCCAGGACGCCGCCCGCGCCATCGAGGCCGAGGTCTTCTCCACCGCTGATGCGCTGGCCGTCGTCTCGCGCGAATTGGCGGTCTATGTCGCCTCGCGCGGCGCAGGGCCCGAGGCCATCCATGTCATCGGCAATGCAGTCGATTGCGCGGCCTTCCATCCCGCAATCCCGGCGGCCGAGGTTCCGGGCCTGCCCGATACCGCTTTCACCATCGGCTTCACCGGCTCGCTCAAGGCCTGGCACGGGACCGACCTGCTTGTCGAGGCGCTGGCCCGGCTGCGCCCCGCCATCGACGCCCGCCTCCTGATCGTGGGCGACGGGCCGGAACGCGGCGCCCTGCTGGATCACGCGGCGCGGCACGGGCTTTCCCATGCCGTCACCATCACGGGCTGGGTGCCGCATCACCGCCTGCCGGGCCTCATCGCCCGGATGGATGCCGCCGTTGCCCCCTATCCGGCCATGGCGAACCATTACTTCTCCCCCTTGAAGCTCTTCGAATATCTCGCCATGGGCCGCGCCATCGTGGCCAGCCGGATCGGCCAGACCGCCGACCTGCTCGGTCCCGATGGCAGCGGCCTTCTCGTGCCGCCCGGCGATGCCGTGGCCCTCGCCGATGCCCTGCACCGGATCGCGACCGATGCGCCGCTTGCCGCAAGGCTGCGCCAACGCGCCGCGATGCAGGCCCGGCACCATGACTGGCGGGCCAATGCCCGCCGCATCGTCGATCTCATCCCCAGGGCGAAGGCCGCATGACACATCGCCGCCGCATCCATCCCACGACCCTCTGGCATCTGCTGCGCCGCCTCGCGCCCCATGCGCGCCCCTATCGCGGCAAGCTTGCCCTCGGCTTTGCCGCCATGACCCTCGCCGCCCTGGCCGAGGTGATCCGCCCCTGGCCGGTGAAGGTGGTGTTCGATGGCATCCTCATCCCGCAGGCCGATCCCGATCCGGTGATGGCGACGGTGCTTTCCTGGGTCGGCACGGGCGACCGGCTGCTCTGGACCTGCTGCCTTGCGATCCTCTCAATCGCAGTCCTCGGCGGGGCGGCGGCCTATGTGCAGTCAACCCTCGTTTCCGGCGTGGGCCAAAGGGTCGTGGCCGATATCCGGCTGGAACTCTACCGCCATGTCCAGCGCCTGTCGCATTCCTTCCATGACAGCGTCTCCACCGCCGACATCGTCTCGCGCCTGACGGGCGACGTCCGGATGATGCGCGACCTGCTGATCGAGGCCGGCGTCCTCTTTGCCGCCCGCAGCCTCGTCATGGCCGGAACCATAATCGTCATGGCATTGATGGACTGGCGCCTGACCCTCGCCGCCCTCGCCATCCTGCCCGCACTGGTCTTCCTGACCAACCGCTATGGCCGCCGCATCAAGGACGCCGCCCGCCATCAGCGCAAGGGCGAAGGCCGTATCGCCGTGGTGATGACCGAAGGCATTTCGGCGATATCGCTGGTCAAGGGCTTTGCCAACGAAGCCCATGAAGAGGCCCGCTTCTCCGAACAGAACCTCTCCTCGGCCGAAGCCGGCGTCACATCAACCCGCGTCTCGGCCGAGATGGACAGGCTCGTTCAGGTTGTTCTGGCTGCCGGAACCTGCCTTGTCATGTGGTATGGCGTGACGCGGGTCCAGGCTGGGGCCATCAGCCCCGGCGACCTGCTGGTCTTCACCGCCTATCTCGCCACCCTGCACAAGCCGATCCGCCGGATGAGCAGCATGTCCGCCCGCGTCGCCAAGGCCACCGCCAGCGGCGAACGCCTCCTCGAAGTGCTCGACCTGCGCCCGGAAATCGCCGATCGCCCCGGCGCACGCAAGGCCCCCTATCTCCGCCGCTGGATCAGTTTCATCGACGTGACCTTTGCCTATCCCGGCGGCAATCCGGTCCTCCAGAATGCCACGCTCACCCTGCGCGCGGGCGAAACCGTCGCGCTGGTCGGGCAGAGCGGGATGGGCAAATCCTCCGTCGCCAAACTCCTGATGCGCTTCTATGAACCGCAATCGGGCCGCATCCTGATGGATGGCACCGATATCCGCGACCTGACGCTCGACTCGCTTCGGGAACAGATTTCCGTCGTCCTTCAGGATTCGCCCCTCTTCGCCGCCACGATCCGCGACAACATCGCCTATGGCCGCCTGGACGCGACCGATGACGACATCGCCGCCGCGGCCCGCGCGGCCGGGGCGGACCGCTTCATCCGCCGCATGCCCAAGGGCTATGACACCGTGCTGGGTGAGAGGGGCGAAACCCTTTCGGGGGGGCAGCGCCAGCGCATCGCCATCGCCCGCGCCCTGCTGCGCGACGCGCCGATCCTGATCCTCGACGAACCGCTGACCGGCCTCGACCGCACCACGGCCGAAGAACTGGTCCAGACCCTCAAGATGATCAGCCGCGACCGGACGACCCTGCTGATCGCCCATGACGACCTCACGCTCAGCATGGCTGACCGCATCGTCCGCCTGACCGATCGCCGCTTTGCCGAAGACGGCTTTCCCCCCCTGATCCTGGAGCGCAAGGCATGACCCAGCATATGCCCGACCCGATACCGACCCTGCCCCCGGCGGATCTGATCCACGCCCTGATCCGGGGCGACCTGCCCTCGCTGGGCCGGTTGCATCTGGCACGGATGCATTTCCCCTCGGGCCGCGCGCCCAATGCCGCGATCAGTCTCGACGGCCAGGACTGGATCGCCGAATGGACCGGCCCGGAAGGTGCCGAGCGCGCGCATGCCGAGGCCGACCGTCTGCACCGCGCCGGTCAGGTGGCAGAGCTTCGCTTCGACCCCGCCTCGGGCCTGCTGCTGCGGCGGCCCGGATCGGATGCGAAACTGCCCGGACTGCGGCTTCTGGCAGACCCCGGCCTTGCTGCCGACACACTGGCTGGGCTCGGCCTCGCGGGCCCGTTCCGGATCGACCTCGTCGCGCATCGCCTGGGCCGTCGCGCCGTGCTGCGCATCCGGCATTCCAAAGGTCTGGCCTATGCCCGGCTGCGCTCTCCCACCGCCAGCGCTGGCCGGGCGGCTGTGGCGCATCATCGGTCGCTCTGGCAGGCGCTGCCCGCCGGCGCTGCCCTGCGCCTGCCCGCCCCCCTTGGCGAAGACCGCGCGCTTGGCCTTGCGCTCTATGCCGCGCTTCCCGGCCATCCCCTGCACCTCCGCGGCCTGCGCGGCTTTGCCGGGATCGAGGCCACGGCGCGGGCGCTTTCCGATCTCCAGCAGATCGCGACGGATGCCCCGCTCTGGACCGCCGAAGACGAGATCGCCCTGCTTGGCCGCTGGCTGGATCGGATCGCCGCGATCTTTCCCGAACTGTGGCCACACTTGTCTGCACAGTTTGCGGCACAGAAGGCTGACTTCCGCAAACTGCCCCCCATGGCCCCCGTCACCTGCCACCGCGACCTTCACGAAGGGCAGATCCTGCACTTCCGCGGGCGGGCGGGCATACTGGATTTCGACACGCTCTCGCGCGGCGATCCGGCACAGGACCTGGGCAATCTGCAAGCCCATCTCGACCTTGCCGGGTTGCGGCAAGGTCGCAGCCTCGCCGCCTATGCCACTGCGATGGAACGGAATTTTCCGCATCTCCCACTGTCCCGCATCGCCGTCTGGCGGCGCGCCGCACGGCTGCGGCTGGCGATGATCTGGGCCTTCAGCGCCGAACCGCGCGCCCATCTTCTGGCGCTGGCAGGAGATGTGGCATGAGAACCGTCCTTCCCTCCGATCCCGCCCTTCCCGGCTTGCACCAGCTCTCCGAAACCGACCTCGCCCGCATCACCGGCACCCCCCTCACCGAAATCCTCCGCCTCCGCCACCACCCCGGCCTCCGCGCCGCCCTGCACGTGGCCTGGGGTACCGGAAAGGGGCGTCAGGAGGGCGTTATCTGGTTCCTTCGCCCGGCAAAGCTGTCACATCTTGTGGAAACCCGCCCTCATCTCCGTTTCGACAAGGCGACTGCGACTGCCTTCGAAACCTTCCCGATGGATCACCGCCTGCCGGAACTCGCAGCCTTTTTCCGCAACAGCGCGGCACTCGCCCCCCGCCTTATCGGTGGGTCTGCCGCGTCCCGACCGCAGCTTGTGCGCTATCGCCCCGGCCTTTCAGCCACCTTCCGCTGGTTGTCCGACGCGGGCCTGTCGCATTTCGTCAAGGTCGAGAGGAAGGCCGACACGCAGAACCACGCAGACCTCCAGAACGACATCAAGTGCCAGACCGAAGGCAGCCTGCTTGCCCTCCCCGCCGTCACCGGCTGCCTCGCCGAGCGCGGTGTCATCGCCTATGCCGCCGCGCAGGGGGAAAGTCTGGAAGAGGTGCTGGCAAGGGGAGACGAGGCAGAGACGATCCGCGCCGTCACCCTCATGCAAGAAGCGTTACAGGTTCTCTGGTCCTGCGCGGCGCCAACCCTGCGGGCGATGACGCTCGACGACTACCTTCGCCCTGCCCGCCGCGCCGCCGACCTGATTGCCGAGGCGGATGCGCAGGCCGGATCGGCGGCCCGCGCCATCATTGCCGCGGCAGCAGTCACACCACCGCACTTGCGGCAGGTGCCGATCCACGCCGACCTGAAGCCGGATCATGTCTTCCTTGAACCAAGCCGCGTCACGTTGATCGACACGGAAAGCATGAAATGCGGCGATCCGGACTTCGACCTCGCGCTACTGGAAGCGAGGCTCGACCTCGGCCCCCGGACCGGGGCTTTCCCAGCCCGCGCGGTACAAGCGGCCCGCGCCGCCATGCGCCCGGCGGCAGGACCGAATTTCGAGTGGTTCCATAGGCTTGCCCGCATCCACGCGGCCAAGTTCCTTGCCCAGCACCGGGGTTCATGCGCGGCGACCGATCTGCGTGAGGTTCTTTCGGCATGACCCTGCTTACACCCTTTCCCCTTGTGAAGCGCTATGCCTTGCTGGGCCATTGCGAAGGTGCTGCGCTGCTGGCCGAAGCGGATGCACGCATCGCGTCCGACCCGGCCGCACAGCGGCTTTTGGCCCGACCTGGGGCAAGAGTGACGTCCGATCTACAGACGCGGCTGCGAGAGGGTCGTCTGAGGATCAAGTCCGTTCTGTGGACGGTGCAGGTTCCGCAGCGCCCATCACCCGGGCTTGCCGCGCGAAGCCTGTCCGTCGCACCCGATGCGGCGCAGTGGTTCAATCTTGAGGACGATCCGGCCCTGCCCTTCGGTCAGATGCTTCGCCAACCCGAAACGCATGTCCTGCGCTATGTGCCAGGCCGCAGGGCCACGCTGCGCCTGCTTCGCGACGGCCTGCCCATCATCCAAAAGATCAAGAAAAAGGAACGGCTTGCCGAAGCACGTTCACGTCATCTTCTGGTCGAGGCAGCGGTCGAGAACGCATCCCTTCCGATCCCCGGGATGCTGATGCCAGGCACGGATTACTGCCTTCGCTGCTGTCCCGGAGTCCCGATGGAGGCCGCCACGACAACGGCCGACCGCCTTGCCGAACTGGGCCGGATCGTCGCGCGCCTCCATGGCTGCGCGATGCCCGGTCTGCCGCCTGCCGACCTGCCCGAGGATCCCCTGCCCTGGCTGGCGACGGCGCTGCCCGGCCTTGCAGCCCGGTGGCAACACCTCGGCGAAGCCCTTGCGGGCGAGGCGCATCGCCCTGATGCCCTCTGCCATGGTGACCTATGCCTTTCCCAAGTCCTGCTTCATCAGGACGGGACGGCGGATCATCTGACGCTTCTCGACTTCGATCGCGCCGGAGCGGGCAGCGCCGCCGCCGATCTGGCGACCCTGCTTTGCAGTCTGCCCGACCTGGGACCTGACCGCCACTTCGCTGCGGAAGCCGCTGTTCTTGAGGGATATTCCTCCATCAGGGCAGTTCCCTCTGGACTGGGCGCAGCATGCGCCCGGGCGGAAATGGACCTGCTCCGCCACCACATCCGCAAGGGAACGGCGCCCACGCGGCAGATCATGGCCGGGCTTTCGCGGGCCGAAGCGGCCCTGGTCGCATGACGTCCCGGGTGGCCCATATCCTGAACTCCCTCGGCACTGGCGGGGTTCCCGAGGCGGTGCTGGGCCTTGTCCGGCATGGCGACACCAAGGCCCATGCACCGCTCGTCTACTGCCTGAAACCTGCGATGGAACCGGAGGCAGCCCAGGACCTGCGCCGACGGTTCGAGGCGGCAGGGGCGGAGGTGCATGTCGCGCCGGGTGCCGACAAGATCGACGGCGTGGCGCATCTGGCCGAATGGTTGGCGGGGCAGCGCATCGACTTGCTCCACAGCCATTCCTACCGGCCGAACCTCTATGGTCGCATGGCCGGTTTTCTTATCCGGTCCAATGGCTTGCGGATCGTTTCGCACTATCACAACCAGTATGACGACAAATGGCTTCCGGGGTCTTCGGCGCTGATGCTGGAACGGCGGATGGCGGCGGGGACGGATGCGATGGTGGCGGTCTCTGGCATGGTGCAGAAGCATGTGGCCGCGCTGCTTGATGTGCCGCGCAGCCGGATCGAGGTGATCCCGAACGGGATCGCGGAAGACAAGACCGCGCCGCGGGAGCGCGAAGAGGCGCGGCGGGCGCTGGGGCTGGACCCATCGGCCGAGGTGATCGGCTGTGTCGGGCGCATTTGCCGACAGAAGGGGCAGGACCTCTTTGTCGCAGCCGCGCTGGCCTTGCTGGCGCAGGGGCATGGCGGAACCTTCGCGCTGATCGGGGCGGAGGAGGATGCCGTGATGGCCGCCCGCCTGCGCGCCTCCATCGCTGCGGCGGGGATGGCGGATCGCGTGATTTTTCTGGGCCATGTCAAGGACATGGCAAACGTCTATGCGGCGCTGGACCTGCTGGTCGCGCCGTCCCGGTGGGAGGGATTTGGCCTGATGCTGGTAGAGGCGATGGCCGCGGGCTGTCCGGTGATTGCCAGCGAGGCGGGGGCGATCCCGGAAGTGGCGGGTGGCGCGGCGCGGCTGGTGGGGGTGGAGGCGGTCGAGGAACTGGCAGAGGCGATAGGGTCGCTGGATGGTGCGGCGCGGCGGAACATGGCGGCGGTGGGGCGTCTGCGGGCGGCGGAGTTTGGCTGGCCGCGGGCGGCGGCGCAGGTGGGGGAACTGTATGATCGGGTGCTAAGGTGTTGATTCACTTGGTTCGTCACGGCGAAACGGCAGGCAATGGCCAATGTTATGTGGGGCGGCGGGACTTGCCGTTGACGGCGCGGGGATGGGCGGAGGCGGAGGGGGTGGCGCGGCTGCTGGCGGGACGGCGGCTGGGGCGCATCTATGCCAGTCCTTTGCAAAGGGCGGTGCAGACGGCAGTGCCGCTGGCCCGGGCGGAGGGCCTGCCGATCCGGACGGATGCGCGGCTGATGGAGATCGACTTCGGCCTGCTGGAAGGCAAAGCGAAGAGTCAGCAATCCCTCAGCTTGCGGAAGGCCCATGCCACGACCCCCATCCCTGGGGGTGAAAGCCTGGCGCAGGTGACGGCGCGGGTGACGGATTTCCTGCGCGATCTGCGCCCCGAGACCGGCGAGGAGATCGTGATCCTGGGCCATTACTGGGCAAACCGGATGCTGTTCGGGGTGATCGGCGACGGGCGGGACTATCGGCCCCAGACCGGGTCGGTGATCAGTTTCAGCCCGGTCACAGCCGTACCGTGAACCGTGCCGCATTCTGTGCCGCAAACTGTGGCCACGCAGCGAACGGCGAAGGCGCAGCCGCGCAACGGGTTGAGACGATCCGTCAACTGGTATAATGAGTTGGCAAGTTGCGGCGGAGGGACCGATGCGCACCATCACGCTGGGGCCGGTCCGGCTTGCCCTTCTTGACGGCGATCTGAGGGCCATCCGTCTTGACGGGGTGGAGGTGCTGCGGCGCCTGTCCTATCCGGTGCGCGATCCGTATTGGGGGACCCATCCGACAGAGACCCTTGGCGAAATCCTGGAGGAAGGGCCGGACCGGTTCCTGTATGAGCACCGCTTTGCCGGGCGGGGCGTCGCCTTCACCGGCTGTTTCCGCGCCGAGGTCACGCTGCTGGACGGCGGGGCGCGGCTGTCTGCCGAAGTTGCACTGGATGCGCCGGCCGATCTGGCGGTGAACCGGGCGGGGTTCACCCTGCTGCACCCGCTGCGGGGCGTGTCGGGCGCGCCCTTGCGGGTGCGCCATGCCGATGGGCGGGAGGAGGAGACCGTCTGGCCCGCGCTGATTTCGCCCGGCCAGCCGGTCTTCGACATCGCGGGTCTGGCGCATGAGGTGGAGGGGGTGGCGGTCGAGATCGCGCTGCGGGGCGAGGTCTTCGAGATGGAGGATCAGCGCAACTGGTCGGATGCGAGTTTCAAGACCTATTGCCGCCCGCTGCGTCTGCCTCTGCCCTTCAGCCTTGGCCCTTCGGCCCCGGTGCGGCAGGCGGTGGAGATCACGATGCAGGGGCAGGCGCGGCGGGCAGCGGCGCGGGCCGCGCCGGCCCGCATCCCCCTGCCGCAGGTGATGGTGGCGGTGGAGCCGGGGCTGACCACCCTGCCCCACCATCCTGCCCTGCCCGATCTGCCGCGCAGCATCCGCCTGACACCGGAGGTGCCGGATGCCGTTCTGGCAGGCTTGGGCGGCGGCAGGGCGGATGCGCTGGAAATCATCCTGCCGGAGGGGGCCGATCCCGGATCAGTCCTGCCGGCGCTGGCCGCCCGTCTGGCGAGGGCGGGCCTGGCCCCGGCGCGGGTCATGGCCCTGCCGGCGCCCTATCTGAAAAGCCATCAGCCCGAGGGGCCCTGGCCGGAGGGACCGCGCCCGATGGAGCTGATCGCGCCCCTGCGCGCGGCCTTTCCGGGCGTGGCGCTGGGGGGCGGGATGCTGACCAATTTCACCGAATTCAACCGCTGCCGCCCCGACCCGACGGTGGTGGATTACGTCACCTGGGGCGGCACGGCCATCGTGCATGCCGCCGATGACCTGAGCGTGCTGGAAACGCTTGAGGCGCTGCCGGAAATCTTTGCCTCGGGCCGCGCCCTGGCCGGGGGCAAGCCGTTGCATCTGGGCCTCTTCAGCATCGGGATGCGATCAAACCCCTATGCGCCCGACTGCCTGCCCAATCCGGGGCGGGAACGGCTGGCCATGGTGCGGGACGATCCCCGGCAGGGAACGGGGTTCGATGCGGCCTTTGCGGTGGGGGTTCTGGCCGGGGCCGCGGTGGAGGGTGTGGCCTCGCTGGCGCTGGGGATGACGGACGGGCCTTTGGGGGCGCGCGGTGATCTGGCACGGGTGATGGCCTGGGCGGCCGCCCGGGCGGGCGAGGCGGTGGAGGTCGATCTTGGCCCGGTGGTGGCGATCAGGTCGGCCCGGGGCCGGCTGATCGCCAATGCGACGCTGGAGGCGCGGGAGACCCCTTTCGGCGGGGGTGTGCTGGCCCCGGCCAGCGTCGTGATTGAGGGCGAAGGATGAGCGGCCCTGCGGCCGCAGCCGTGACCGATCCGGGCGGTCAGCCGGCCTCTGGCCGACCTGACCGCCCTGACGGGAGGATGGACAGGAGGGATGGTGGATGGTGTTTCGCGGGGTGCTGATCGGCTGCGGCTTCTTTGCCCGCAACCACATGGCGGCTTGGGCCGAGATACCGGGGGTGGAGATCGTGGCGGTCTGCGACCGGGATGCCGCGAAGGCCCGCGCCTATGCGCGCGAGTTCGGCATCCCGCGCTGGGGGGTGGAGGCGGAGGCGCTGCTGGCCGAGGTCGCCCCGGATTTCGTGGATATCGCCACCACGGTCGGGTCGCATCGCGCCTTGGTGGAACTGGCGGCGCGACATGCGCGGCTGGTGATCTGTCAGAAACCCTTTGCCGAGACGATGGAAGATGCGAGCGCGATGGTGGCGGCCTGTGCGGCCACGGGCGCGATGCTGGCGGTGCATGAAAATTTCCGCTGGCAGCGGCCGATCCGCGAGGTGAAAGCCCTGCTGGAGGAAGGGGCCATCGGGGTGCCGCGCTGGCTGCGCCTGTCCTTCCGGCATGGCTATGACATCTATGCCAACCAGCCCTATCTGGCCGAGGTGCGCGATCTGGCGCTGACGGATATCGGGCTGCACCTCTTCGACATGGTGCGGCATCTGATGGGGGATGTGACGCGGCTGTCCTGCGAGGTGCAGCGGCGCAATCCGCGCGTGGCGGGGTTCGATGCCTTTCAGGCGCTGCTGCGGCACGGGTCGGGGGCGGTGAGTTCGGTGGAATGTTCCTTTCATTCGCAGCTTGCGCCGGACCCCTTTCCGCAAAGCCTGATGGTGGTGGAAGGGGATGGCGGGACGATCGAGCTGCTGGAGGGGTTCCGCCTGCGCCTGCATCGCGGCGGCGCGGTGGAGGAGCGGGGGGTGGAGCCGGATTGCCCCGCCTGGGGGGCGCGGCCCTGGCATCTGATCCAGGAGTCGGTTCTGGAATTCCAGCGGCAGGCGGTGGCGGCGCTGGAGGGGCGGGGCATGGTGGAGCCGTCGGGGGCGCATAACCTCGGGACGCTTGCCATGGTGCTGGCGGCGATCCGGGCGGCGGATGAGGGCGTGTTGGTGGCGCTTTAGCTTTAGCTTTAGCTTTAGCGCCAGCCGTCGCCGGTCTTTTCCCAGGCGACCGTGGCGTCGGGGTGGAAGCGGCCATCGGTGCCTGCCCGGTGATGGGCGATGGCTGCGCCCGTGGCGGTCAGGTCGATCAGGGTGAAGGCATTGCCGTCGCCCCGGATGCGGGTGGAGAGGCAGGTGCCCGCCTGACAGGCGAGGATGCCGGGGGCCTGACGCAGCGGCGCGACATGGGTGAAGTGGAGATGGCCGGAGAGCACCATCTCGACCCCTGCCTGTTGCAGCGTGGCGATGGTTTCGGCGGCCTGGTCGAGCGAGGGGGGTTCCCCTGCGGGCGGTTCGGGCGGGTGGTGGAGGGCGACAAGGCGGCGGCGAGGGCCTGCGACGGCGAAGCGGGCGGTGATGTGGTCAAGCTGCGCGCGGGTGAGGCGGCCGTCTTTCCAGACCCTCGGGTTGGCGGAGTTCAGGGCGAGGAGGAGGGTGGTGTCGGTCTGCCATTCCCCTTCCAGCGGCTGGGCAAGGCCGCGATGCCAGTCGCGCCAGGGGTTCGTCAGGCGGAGCGGCAGGTTCCAGAGCGGCGCGTCATGGTTGCCGGGGATGAGGAGTGTGGGCGCCGAGAGAGCGGCGACGAAGCGGGCGGCGGTGGCGTATTGCGCGGGACGCGCGCGCTGGGTGAGATCGCCGGAGATGAGGATGAGGTCGGGCTGGAGGGTGGCCAGATGGCGGGCGAGCGCATCGGGCAGGCCCGGCTGTTCGGTCCCGAAATGGGGATCGGAGAGATGGGCGATGCGGGTCATGCGCCGGTCTTGTCGGCTGCGTCGGGGATGATGATCGAGAGGGCGTCGTCGCGGATCTCGAAGGTCAGGGGGGCGAGCATGCGGCGTTTCTCGCCATCGAAGGCCACTTTCGGGCGGCGGCGGGGGGTGCGGATGGTGATCTTGCGGGCCGAGAAGAGTTCGACATCCGTGCCGGGGGCCAGGCGGCGGGTGGCGAGGTGGAGGGCGAGCTTGATGAGGTGCCAGCGGCTTTCGCGCAGCGCCACGAAGACGGCGAAGCGGTCGTCGGAGATGATGTCCTGCGCGGAAAGGCCGAAGCGGTCGAGCTGATAGGCGGAGCGGGCGATGAAGACGAGGGGGGTGCGGAGACTGCGGCTGCCGGTTTCGGTTTCGATGGTGAGGCGCGGGGCGCGCTGGGCGCGGATGAGGGTGGCGAGCACGGTCCAGTAGGCCAGCAGGCGGAAGCGGCCGTAGCGGGCATAGGCGGCCTCGCGTTCGGCGAGGATGCGGGGGTAGAGGCCGATGGAGACGTTGTTGAGGAAGACCTGACCATTGACCGCACCGACGGAGATGCGGTGCGGGTGGCCTGCAAGGATCGCGCGGGCGGCGGCGGCAGGGTCTTCGGGCAGGCCGAGGCCGCGAGAGACGAAGTTGAAGGTGCCAAGGGGCAGGATGCCGAGGCTGGCGTCACGGCCTGCGAGGGCATGGGCGATGGCGGTGACGGTGCCGTCGCCCCCGGCGGCGACGAGGGTCGTGTAGCCATCGGCGAGGGCCTGCTCCACGGCATGGTCGAAGGTTTCGCCATCGGTCAGGCGGCGGAGGGGGACATCGGGCCCGAAGACGGCCATGGCGGCGGTGAGCGCCGAGCCATCCCGGCTGGCAAGACCCGCGCCGGGATTGGCAAGGACGCAGATCGTGTCGGGGTTGACGGGCATGGGTGGGAGATAGGGAAGATGGGCGGGGATGGAAAGGGGGCATCGGGTGCCCGGCTTGGGCAGGGCGGCCCCTCGGTCGTGGCCGGGGTGGGCCCCGGCCTATGGGGGGGGGCGACAGGAGGGCGGGTGTGAGGTTGCAGGCGGTGTGGCGGGGTGAACCCTGCCCTCCGCCCAAGCGGGGATCGGTTGGCGCAGTCCTGTAGGGCGGGGGTCTACCCGCCCCGCGATGGCAGGACAGCAATTGCGGACGGTTCGAACCTCAGCCCTTCGCCAAGGTCTCGAAGAGACGCGCCACGCCTTCGGCGCCGGGGTCGTTGAAGCCGGCGAGCTTGTCGGCGGTGAGGTAGGAGGCGCGGCCTGCCTTGGCGCGTGTCATCCCTGCGGTGGCATCGGCCCCGGCACGGGCGGCGGTGGCGGCGGCGGATATGCCCTGCGGCAGGGCGGCCAGCGCCGGGGCCAGCGCGTCGATCATCGTGCGGTGGCCGGGAGCGGCGCCCCCCACCTGCATCACCCGGTCAAGCCCCGCCGAGAGCGCGCCGATCCAGTCGCGCCCGCTGGCCGAGGCATCGCCTGCTGCTGCAAAGAAGATCGCCAGCAGCACGCCGGAGGAGCCACCCATCGTCTGCGACAGTTCCACCCCGATGGCGCGGTAAAGCTGCGTCGCATCGGCAAGCGGCAGCCGGTCCAGCGCCGATTGCAGGGCGCGGGCGGCCCCGGCGAGGGTTGACCCGGTGTCACCATCGCCCGATTTCGCATCCAGCGCGTTCAGATCCTTTTCGCAGGCGATAAGCGCGGCGCAGCAGCGGTCCAGCAGCGCGCGATGGCCGGGATGGGCCGAAGGGACGGGCTGGATGGGTGCCAGACCATCGGGCAAGGGACGCAGCGCCACGGGGGCGAGTGTCGAGAGGCCCGGCCATGCGGGCGGGGCAACGGGGGCGGCGAGATGCGCGACCTCTTCGGCCGTGACGGGGAGGAGGGAGACGGAAAAGCCGTGCATGTCGAGCGAGGTCATCAGCGGTGCCGGGCCGATCAGCCATTTGACCCGGTCGCCCAAGGGAGAGCGGGCGAGTTCCTCGGCCAGAACCGACATCTCCAAAGGTGTGGTGGCGCCGAGATTGTTCAGGAGGGCGGCATGGTCCCCTGCCCCGACATGCGGAAGAAGGCGGTCCACCACCATCGCCATCGCGGCGCGGGCACCGGAGAAATCGACCTGCTCCACCCCCGCCTCGCCATGGATGCCGAGGCCAAGCTCGGCCTTGCCCTTGCCGATGCGGTCTTCCTTGGGCGATCCGGGGACAGTGCAGGTATCCAGCGACATGCCGATGGAGATGGCCCCGTCGATGATGCGATGGGCGGCGGCGGTGATCGCGTCGAGATCGGCCCCGGCCTCGGCCATCGCGCCTGCGATCTTGTGCACGAAAAGGGTTCCGGCCACGCCACGCGCCTGCGGCAGATCGGGCAGCGCCACGTCGTCATCGACGATGACCATGGAGACCTTCAACCCGAAGGCGCGGGCGCGTTCGGCGGCGAGGCCGAAATTCAGCCGGTCGCCGGTGTAGTTCTTGACGATCAGGAGGCAGCCTGCCTTGCCCGTGACGGCCAGTATCCCCGCCAGCACGGCATCAACGGAGGGCGAGGCGAAGACATCGCCGCAAACCGCCGCCGTCAGCATCCCCTGCCCCACAAAGCCCGCATGGCTGGGCTCATGCCCCGATCCGCCGCCCGAGACGAGCGCGACCTTGGACCGATCCCAATCGGCGCGGATGGCGACCTTGATATGCGGATAGCCGTCGAGACGCGCGAGGCGGCCGTTGGAGGCGCGGATCAGGCCATCCAGCGCCTCGGTGACCAGCGTTTCCTTGCTGTTCATGAACTGCTTCATCGCGGGCTCCTTCCGTCAGATGCGGTTGCCGCTGGCATCGAACCAGAGCGGGGTTTCGGGGCGGATCGCCACGGCATCGCCGGGGGCGAGGGTGGTGTGGGGATCGGCCAGCGTGACGATCTCATGCGTCCCCATCGTCAGATGGAGGCGGGTCTGGTCGCCCAGATGTTCCACCCGCCGGACGGTGGCGGGCTGGCCTTCGCCGAGGATGACATGTTCGGGCCTGAGGCCGATCTGGGCCGCGCCGGGTTTGGCCGCCCCGAAGGCATCGGCGGGGAGGAGGTTGATGCGGGGCTGGCCCAGGCGGCTGGCGACATAGGTGGAGACGGGGTTTTCATAGATCTCGCGCGGGGTGCCGAATTGCACGAGTTTCCCCTGATCGAGGACGCCGACATGGGAGGCCATGGTCATCGCCTCGATCTGGTCATGGGTGACATAGAGGAAGGTTGCGCCGAGTTCGGCATGGATGCGTTTGAGTTCGATCCGCAGGTCGGCGCGGAGTTTGGCGTCGAGCGAGGAGAGGGGTTCATCCATCAGGTAGATGCGCGGGCTGCGGACGAGGGCGCGACCGATGGAGACGCGCTGCATCTCGCCCCCCGAAAGCTGGGTCGCCTTGTTGTCGAGCTTGTGGGAGATGCGGAGGACTTCGGCCACTTCGCCGATCTTGCGGGCGATGTCGGGTTCCGGCCAGTTGAGGACGGGCGAGCGGAGGGGGAAGGCGAGGTTCTCGCGCACCGTCAGGTGAGGGTAGAGCGAGTATTGCTGGAAGACCATCGCCACGTCGCGTTGGGCGGGCGTGTCGGAAAGGACGGAACGGCCGTCGATGCTTATGTCGCCCTTGTCGGGGCGGTCGAGGCCCGCGATGAGGCGGAGCGTGGTGGTCTTGCCCGCGCCGGTGGGGCCGAGAAGGACGACGAAGGAGCCATCGGCGATGGTCATCGTCATGTCGGACAGCGCGCGGGTGGCGCCGAAGGATTTGGTCAGGCCGGAGAGTTGGACGTCAGCCATGATGCACCCCCGCATTGGCGGCCGTGCGGAAGGCGCGGCCCGTGGCGGCATCGAAGAGCGAGAGGCTGCGCGCCGTGAAGGAGAGGCCGACGGTTTCGCCCGTGCGGGCGACATGGCCGGAGGGGATGCGCGCCTTGACCATCCCATGGGGGGTGGAGAGCGTCACGATCTGGGTGGTGCCGAGGTATTCCGACGCCTCGACCCTTGCGCGATAGGGGCTGTCATCGGTGAGGGTGACATGTTCGGGGCGCACGCCGAGGACGAGGGGGCGCGGCGCGGCCTCGGCCTGCAATTCGGGCGTGGCGATGGGGATGCCGTCGAGCGAGACGGAGGTGTCGCCCGCGCGGAAGGACCCTTCGAAGCGCAGGAAGTTCATCGCGGGGCTGCCGATGAAATCGGCGACGAAGAGCGTGGCGGGGTGGTCGTAGATATCCTGCGGCGTGCCGAACTGTTCCACCACGCCGTGGTTCATCACGACGATCTTGTCGCCCATCTGCATCGCCTCCAGCTGGTCATGGGTGACATAGACGGTGGTGGCCCCCATCCGGTCATGCAGGGCGCGAAGCTCTTCGGCCATCAATTCGCGGAATTCGGCGTCGAGCGCGCCGAGGGGTTCGTCCATCATGAAGGCCTTGGGGCGGCGGACGATGGCGCGGCCCAGGGCCACGCGCTGGCGGTCGCCGCCGGACAGGCCCCCTACCCCTTTGTCGAGGAGATGTTCGATGCGCAGGATGCGGGCGACCTCTTCCACGCGCCGCTTCACCTCGTCCTTCGCGACGCCCTGGCTGACCAGCGGATAGGCGATGTTCTTCCTCACATTCAGATGCGGGTAGAGGGCGAACATCTGGAAGACCATGGCGATGTCGCGCTGCGAGGCGGGTTTCTGGCTGACATCTTCGCCGTCGATCAGGATCTGGCCGGAGGTGGGGAGTTCGAGGCCGGCGATCATGCGCAGCGTCGTGGTCTTGCCGCAGCCGGAGGGGCCGAGCAGCATGAAGAATTCGCCATCGGCGATGGTGAAGGAGGATTGCTGGACGGCGGTGAAGGCGCCGAATTCCTTGCGCAGGTTGCGGATGACGATCTCAGCCAAGGGGAAGCTCCTGTCCGGCGCGGATGAGGCTGCCGTTGGGGTCGATGAGGGCCAGTTCGCGCATGCCCCAGGGTTTGTCTTCGGCGCGCATCAGGCGGGGGATGCCCGTGGCGGGCAGGCCGAGGGCGGACCATTCGGCATCGAGCGCATTGACGTCCACGGGGCGGAGATAGGCGCCGTGGTCGTTCTGCGCGGGGTTGAGCGCGGGGTGGTGGAAGAAATGCACCTCGGCCCCGTCGCGTTTCATCAGGAGGTATTCGTCGTCCTTGTACTCCGTCTCAAATGCGAGGCGGGACCAGAAGCCTTCGGTCGCGGCGATGTCGCGGGCGGGCAGGATGGGGGAGAGCTTTTCCAGCATCGGGCCTAGTCCGGGAAATGCGAGACGATGATGAACATCACGGTCCCGGTCAGGGTGACGAGGAAGCTCCATGTGAACAGCGCCAGCGCGAAGGGCTGCATCAGCATGAAGACGCCCAGGCCGATCAGGATGGTGGCGAGCATCTCCCAGGGGCGGCGGCGCAGGCGGAGGAGGCCGGTGAGGAAGGATATCATTTGCGGACCGCTCCGAAGGTGATGCCGCGCAGGAGGTGTTTGCGCAGAAGGATGGTGAAGATCATCACGGGCAGCAGGAAGATCGTGGCCCCGGCGGCAACGGCGGGCCAGTCCTGCCCGCCCACGCCGATGATCGTGGGGATGAAGGGCGGCGCGGTCTGGGCGGTGCCGGAGGTGAGGAGCACCGCGAAGGCGTATTCGTTCCAGGCGAAGATCAGGCAGAAGATCGCGGTGGAGGCGATGCCGGTGGCGGCCTGCGGCAGGACGACTTTGCGAAAGGCCTGAAAGCGGGTGTAGCCGTCGATCAGCGCGGCCTCTTCGTATTCGCGGGGAATTTCGTCGATGAACCCCTTCAGCAGCCAGACGGCAAGGCTGATGTTCACCGCCGTATAGAGCAGGATCATGCCCAGATGCGTGTCGGAAAGCCCCAGTTCGCGATACATGAGGAAGATGGGGATGGCGACGGCGATGGGGGGCATCATCCGGGTGGAGAGGATGAAGAAGAGGAGATCATCCTTCAGCGGCACCTTGAAGCGCGAGAAGGCATAGGCCGCCAGCGTGCCGAGGAAGATCGACAGGAAGGTGGAGCCGAAGCCGATGATGACGGAGTTGAGGAAGCGTTCGCCAAAGCGGCTTGGCCCCGCGATGACCATGCCCTGATCGCGGACAATCTCGTCATACCAGGTATCGGGCGGGGGAAGGTTCTGGAATTCCTCCGCCGCGACGCGGGTGCGGGTGGTGAAGAGGTTCACATAGCCTTCGAGCGAGGGTTCGAACACGATCTTGGGCGGGTAGCTGATGGAATCCGGGCCGGATTTGAAGCCGGTGGAGATGATCCAGAGCAGCGGCATCAGGGTGATGACCGCGTAGAGCGTCACAAGCAGGCCCGCGACGAGCTTTGACCGGCCGGTGGGTTCGGTGACGGAATAGGCGCTCATCTTTCCTTAACCTTGTTCAGGGCCTTCACGTAGATGGAGGCAAGGCCGAAGACCGTGACGAAGAGGATGATCGCATAGGCCGAGGAATAGCCGGTGCGCCATTTCTCGAAGGCCTCACGCTTCAGGTCGATGGAGGCGAGCAGGGTTTCGTTGCCGGGGCCGCCGCCGGTGAGGAGGACCACCATGTCGAACATCTTGAAATTCTCGATCCCCCGGAAGAGGACGGCGAGCATCAGGAAGGGCAGCACCATGGGCACCGTGATCGTCCAGAACTGCCGCCATTTGGAGGCGCGGTCGATCTCTGCCGCCTCGTAGATGTAATCGGGGATGGAGCGCAGCCCCGCGAGGCAGATGAGCATGACGAAGGGCGTCCACATCCATGTGTCCACGATGATGATGGACCAGGGCGCATAGCCGCCGGGGCCGAGCATGGAGAAGGACGAGGCGGGGATGCCCGAGACCAGTTCCACCACATAGTTCACGAGACCGATCTGCGGCTGGTAGAGGAAGGTCCAGAAATTGCCCACCACGGCGGGCGAGAGCATCATGGGCAGCACGATGAGCGTCGTGAGCAGGTCATTGCCCTTGAACTTGCGGTTGATGAGCCAGGCGAGGGTGAAGCCGATGACCACCTGGAAGAACAGCGTCCAGAGCAGGAAATGGGCCGTGGTCTGCATATTGGCCCAGATGCCGTCATCGGTGAGGATGCGTTCGTAATTGCGCAGGCCGACCCATTCCACCTCGCGGTTGGGGCGGTTGGCGGCGTAATTGGTGAAGGAGAGCCGGATCGTCCAGATCAGCGGGAAGATGTTGATCGCCAGCAGAAGAAAGATGGTGGGCGCAACGAAGAGCCAGGCGATAGCGCGGTCGGACAGGCCGCGGATGCGGCGGGCGACGGGCGCGGGCGTGGCGCGGGCGGCGGCGGTGATCGGGTCGGTCATGGCAAGGTCCCAGTGGGGGGTGACGGGGCGAAGGCCCCCTCACCCTGCCCCCTCCCCTTGCAGGGAGGGGGTGGCGATGCGTTCGGATGAGGCCCCGCCCCCGCCTTGTGGCGGGCGCGGGAACCGGGATCGGATCAGAGCTTGCCTTCGTCTTCGAAGACTTCGGTCCAATCCGCGATCAGGCCGTCCAGCGCCTCTTGCGCGGTGCCCTGATCGGCGACGACGAAGTTGTGGAGCCGTTCCTGCATGGCCAGCAGAAGCTGGGCATAGGCCGGTTCCTGCCAGAAGTCCTGCACCCCGCCCATCGCCTGAAGGAAGTCACCGGCGAAGGGCGCGGTGTTGACGAAGTTCGGGTCTTCCAGCACGGCCTTGTGGCAGGAATAGCCACCCATCGACCACCATTTCTTCTGCACGTCGGGGTTGGCGAACCATTTCACATAGGCCAGCGCGCCATCCATGTTGTCGGTATTGGCGACGACCGAGATGCCCTGACCGCCCAGCGTGGAGGCCGCGACATTCTGCGCCGGGTTCACGAAGAAGTCGATCTTGTCGCCCCCGGTATTGGGATCGGCATAGAGGCCGGGGAAGAAGGCGAACCAGTTCATCGCCATCGCCACCTGACCGGATTTGAAGGCGTCGAGCGACTGTTCCATATAGGCGTTGTCATAGCCCGGAGGCGTGCCGGTCTTGTAGAGTTCCTTGTAGAATTCCAGCGCCTCGACCGCCTCGGGCGAGTTCACGGCACCTTGCATGTCATAGCTGCCGGGGGTGTTTTCATACTTGAAACCCCAGGCGTAAAGCGCGCCGGTGGCCCCCATGGTGATGCCTTCGGAGCCACGTTCGGTGAAGATCGAGGCACCATAGACCGTCTTGCCGTCGATTTCGCGGCCCTGGAAGAACTGGGCGATTTCGAGCAGTTCCTTCTGGGTCTGCGGTTCGGCGAGGTCGCGGCCGTATTTTTCCTTGAACTCGGCCTGAATCTCGGGACGGGCGAACCAGTCCTTGCGGTAGAACCAGCCGTTGGCATCGCCCATCGCCGGCAGGGCGTAGTAGTTGGGCGTGCCCTTGGGCCAGGTGGAATAGGCATAGACGGTGGCGGGGGCGAAGTCGTCCATGCTGATGCCTTCGGCATCGAAGAAGTCGTTCATCTTCACATACCAGCCATTCTCGGCGGCGCCGCCGATCCACTGGCTATCGCCGATCAGGAGATCGCAAAGCTGGCCGCCGGAGTTCAGCTCGTTCAGCATGCGGTCAGCGAAATTCGGCCACGGCACGAATTCGAAGTTCATCTTGATGCCCGACTGGGCCTCGAAATCCTTGGAAAGCTCCACCAGCGCGTTGGCGGGGTCCCAGGCGGCCCAGCAGAGGGTGAGTTCCCCGCCCTGAGCCTGCGCCATGGTCGCAGCCGACAGCGCGGCCGCCGATACGGCGGCCATAAGTCTGATCTTCATCTTCTCTTCCTCCCGGTTCAGTCGAATGACGTCAGCGTCGCGTCTTCTTGTCCGCGTTCTCTCCGCGTGCCCGTTCGGGCGGACCCCGCCCCCGGACCTTCTGCATCCTGACGATAGGCGGGGTGGGCGAGTCTGTCCACTGATTTTTGAGGTACGTTCCTCATTTCTTGAGGGCGGAGGGATAGGCGGGGGACGGAAGAGACCAAACCCTTGATTTCACGGAGTGAACCCGCTCAGGCGAGGCGGTCGGAGCAGCCTTCGGCCGGCTCGGGGGGCAGGTTTTCGCGGATCACCACTTCGATGCGCAGCCGTTCCTGGCCTTCGTCGATGGGTTGGCGGTCTGCCTTGGCGCGCAGCACGCGCAGGGCCGATCGGGCCAGATGTCCGGGGTTCTGGGCGATCACGGCATCGAGGTGGCCCGCCAGAAGGGCCGCGCGGGTATGGGGGGTGAGTTCGTGGCCGATGACCACGAAACGGCCCAGAAGGCCACGGTCGCGCAAAAGCGCGGCCAGCGCGCGATGGCCGGAGCCGAGAAGGTAGATGCCCACGATATCGGGCGTGGCGGCGAGCCTGTCGCCCGCGAGGCGATGCAGCAGATCGGGGGCGCCGTGGGTTTCCAGCGTGGGCAGCACGTCGAGGCCGGGAAAGCCGGTCTGGATCACCTCGTCAAAGCCGCGGCGGCGTTCGATGCTGTCGCGCAGGAGCATGGAATCGGCCAGCACGAGGACGCGGCCCGTCAGGCCCCGGCAGAAGCGGCCCATCAGGACGCCCGCCGTGCGGCCCGCAGCATGGCTGTCGATGCCGACGAAATGATCGCGCGCGGTGTTGGGCAGATCGGAGGCGAGGGCCACGACGGGGATGCCGCGGGCATGGAGCGCCTTGACTGCATCGCGCACCACGGGGGTTTCGGGGGCCATCAGGGCCACGCCGGCCACCTCTTCCGGGTCGAGCGCGGCGAGTTCGGCGGCCAGCACGTGCATGTCTTCGGGCGGATAGCGCAGAAGGCGCATTTCGGTGCGGGCGGCGGCGGCGAGGGTCGCGGCCTCGTCCAGCGCGGCGGCGAGGGTGGTGACAAACTGGCTGTCGCTGGCGGGCAGCAGCACGACCATGCGGTAGGAGCGGCTGCGCGCCAGATTGGCGGCGGCGAGATCGCGGACATAGCCGAGCCGGGCGATGGCATCGTTGACGGCAGAGATGGTCTTTTCCCGCACGCCGGGGCGCGCGTTCAGCACGCGGTCCACCGTGGCGAGGCTGACCCCCGCTTCGCGTGCGATATCGTTCACCGTCGGTCTGGTCATGCCCGCTTTCCGTGCCCTGCCCTGCGGCGGGGTTCGTTCTTTATCCGGTGCCGGATGAGGTACGTCAATCAATCCCTGCGGGAGGCGGTTTCGGGATGAAAAAAGGCCCGATCACCCTGCTGAAAGGTGACCGGGCCTGGAGTGTGTCGGCACGCTGTCAGGCGTGAGCGCGGGAAGCGCCGTGTCCGACGAGGCAGACGATGCTTTCGATTCCGGTAGAGGAGATGGGCTTCGGCAGGAAGCCGTTCATCCCCGCGTCAAAACAGCTACGGCGCGACTCGTCGTCGATATGCCGCGTGAGGGCGACGATGGGAACCGTGGCGCCGCGGCGCGAGCCGCCGCGCAGGGCACGGGTGGCGGTGAGGCCATCCATGCCGGGCATTTCCAGATCCATCAGGATGAGCCCGATGTCGGCGGTGGCTGCAAAGGTCTGGATGGCGGCTTCGCCATCCTCGGCTTCCAGCACTTCGTAGCCGCGGGCCTCGATCAGGACGCGGGCGACGAGGCGATTGATCGCGTCGTCATCCACGACCAGGATCTTGGGCCGATCCGAGGCGGCAGGGCGATAAGCTGTCACGTCGATATCCTGTTGCGTTTGCATCGGGTCCGGTCTGATCCGGGTGAAAGGGTTAGGCGATCACGGAAGCCCCCTCCAAGAACATGTCACCGCAACCGCCATGTGCATGAACCTGCGGACGTTTTCCGAGTCGGGCAAGCGGGGGTAAGGCCGGATTCGGGCAGTTTGGGCCGTCTTTGCTAACTGCGTTTATCGTCCGTAAACTTTGGTTTATGCCCTGTTTCGGGCTTCTGCGAGCCCCTCGCAGAGGGTTGATTTCCACATCGGAACCAGTGCCACCGCAGGGCGCGGATTGCCGCCGATCTGGTGAACAATCCGCGATTCCCGCTTGGCGGGCCGATTTCGGGGCGAGTCAGGCCGGATCAGCCCGCGACCGGCGCCCAGATCACATCGTCGATGCGCGGCGCGGCCGTGGCCAGCATCACCAGCCGGTCGAAACCCAGCGCGATGCCCGAAGCCGGGGGCATCAGGGCCAGGGCCTGGAGAAACTCTTCGTCCAGCGGATAGCGTTCGCCATAGAGGCGCTGCTTTTCATCCATCTCGATGCGGAAGCGGCGGCGCTGTTCATCCGGATTGGTGAGTTCACCGAAGCCGTTGGCGAGTTCCACGCCGCAGGCATAGACCTCGAATCGTTCCGCCTCGCGCGGGTCATCGGCGCAGGTTCGGGCCAGCGCCGCCTCGGCGGCAGGGTAGCGGTCGAGGACCGTGATCCGGTCGAGACCGAGATGGGGTTCCACCCGCGCCACGAGCACCTTGGAGAGGAGGTCCGACCATGTGTCGTCGGGCGAGACCTGCATCCCCTGCCCCGCCATCTGCGCGGCCAGCGCGGCGCGATCGGTGCTGCCGTCGGGGCGGATCGTGGCGAGGAGGTCGAGGCCCGCGTGGCGGGCGAAGGCCTCGGCCACCGAAAGCCGCTCCCACGGGGCGAAGGGATCGCAGGTCCGGTCGCGGAAGCGCAGGAGGGGCGCGCCGGTGGCCCCTGCGGCGAGGCGGAGGAAGGTAACTGTGTCATCCATCAGGACGGTGTAATCCTCGCCCGCGCGATACCATTCGAGCATGGTGAATTCCGGGCTGTGCAGGGGCCCCCGCTCGCGGTTGCGCCAGACATGAGAGAAGGAGGCGATGCGGGTTTCGCCCGCCGCGAGCAGTTTCTTCATCGCGAATTCGGGCGAGGTGTGCAGATACATCCGCCGCGCCGTGCCGTCATGCGACAGGGCATCGGTGGCGAAGGCGTGCAGATGCGCCTCGTTCCCCGGGCTGATCTGGAGCGCGGCGGGATCGACCTCGGTGAATCCTTCGGCGGCGAACCAGCCGCGCAGGGCGTGCTGGATCCGGTTGCGGGCGAGCAGGAGGGGGCGGCGGTCCTGATGGCGGTCGGGGTGCCACCAGGGCGTCGGGGCGGCGGCGGCATCGGGAGTTTCGGGGCGCGAGGTCACGGGAGATGCCGCTTTCGGTTTGAGATTTGGCGAAAGATGCGCTAGGTGCAGCGCCAATCGCCCGCCGGATTAAGCGGGCCCATCCGAAACCGCAAGGAAAAGACCCGTGAAAGTCATCGCCTCTTCCCTCCGCAAGGGCAATGTCGTCGATATGGACGGCCGGCTTTATGTCGTCCTCAAGGCCGAGAACTTCCATCCCGGCAAGGGCACGCCCACGACGAGCGTGGACATGCGCCGCATCTCGGACGGGGTGAAGGTCGCGGAACGCTGGCGCACCACCGAGATGGTGGAAAAGGCCACGGTGGACGAACGCGAATACGATTTCCTTTACGAGGACAGCGAGGGGTTCCATTTCATGGAGCCGAACACCTATGAGCAGGTGATCGCCGCGCATGACATGGTGGGGGATGACAAGGTCTTTCTGACCGACGGGATGAAGGTCTATCTCCAGACCTTCGAGGGCGTGCCGATCGCCATGACGCTGCCGCAGAAGGTGGTGGTGGAGATCACCGAGACCGAGCCGGTGGTGAAGGGGCAGACGGCATCGTCTTCCTACAAGCCGGCGATGGCGTCGAACGGGCTGCGCGTGATGGTGCCGCCGCATATCGGGGCGGGGACGCGGATCGTGATCAACACGGCCGACCTGACCTATGTGGAACGCGCGAAGGATTGATCCTGTCCTGAAGGATTGCGGAAAGGGGCGCCTCGGGGCGCCCCTTTTGCGTTTCGGCGGCTTTCCGCAGAGTCGGGCGGGTCGGGGCGCGCGGGTTTCCGCCACGCTGCGGCGCGGCATGACGCTGCGGAAGGAAATTTCGCTGCACGCGCGAGAAGGCGCGCATGGAAGAATGTCTTCCGGCAGGACGCCGCTCAGAGGGAAAGCGTTCCGGTTCTCCGCCAAATTTCAGAACCAGAAACAATGCGTGATGACGTAAGATACAGGGGAATCGACTCGGAGGAGCGCTGCCCATGCCCAAGACCTTGCCGATGCCGCGCCCCGGCATGTCCCGCCCGTCGAAGGCGGCCCCCGTCGGTGCCATCGCCCTGTTCCTGATCGTCTATCTGGCCCTGCTCGGCGTGCTGTTTGCGCCGGAGGGCTTCTTCCTCTCTGCCTCGGTTCCGGTGGTGGCGGCGGAGTGACCGAAGCGCGGCCTTCGGCGCGGGCCGGGGCCGGATGCAGCATGCAGGCCACGCCCGAACGCCGTGATGGCGCGGAAGGGTCGCGCAGCCTTGTCGCCCTGCCTGCCCTGATCTAATCAGGGGCAGGCAGACGAAGGCAGAGCATGCGCATCCTGATCACCAATGACGACGGCATCAACGCCCCGGGGCTTGAGGTGCTGACCGAGATCGCCACGGCCCTTGCGGGACCGGAGGGCGAGGTCTGGACGGTGGCCCCCGCCTTCGAACAGTCGGGGGTGGGGCATTGCATAAGCTATACGCATCCCACGATGATCGCGAAGCTGGGCCCGCGCCGCTATGCCGCCGAGGGCAGCCCGGCGGATTGCGTGCTGGCGGGGATTTACGACGTGTTGCAGGGGGCGCGGCCCGATCTGGTGCTTTCGGGGGTGAACCGGGGGAATAATGCCGCCGAAAACGTGCTGTATTCCGGCACGATCGGTGGCGCGATGGAGGCGGCGTTGCAGGGCATCCCGTCCATCGCCCTGTCGCAGTTCTTTGGCCCCGAGATGGACGGGCTGGCCGATCCTTTCGAGGCGGCGCGGCAGCACGGGCTTTCGGTGGTGAAGGCGCTGCTGGAGCGGGGGATCTGGACGCAGGATGATTACCGCGTCTTCTACAACGTGAACTTCCCGCCTTTGCCTGCGGCACGGGTGAGGGGCGTGAAAGTGGCGGCGCAGGGGTTCCGGCGCGACACGGCCTTCAGCGCGGAGGCGCAGATCTCGCCCACCGGGCGGCGCTATCTGTGGATCAAGGGCGGGCCGCAGCAAACGCCCACCCTGCCCGGCACGGATGCGGCGGTGAACCTTGACGGCTATGTCTCGGTGACGCCGATGCGGGCGGACCTGACGGCGCATGACCTTCTGGCGGAGCTGGAGGCGCGGCTGGCATGACGGGGGGTGCGGACTTCGACGAGGACGGGTCCGCCGCCGAACGCAAGATGCGGTTTCTCTATGCCCTGCGGTCACGCGGCGTGACCGATCAGCGCGTGCTGTCGGCGATGGAGGCCATCGACCGGGGCCTCTTCGTGCGCGGCCTCTTCGCCGAACGCGCCTATGAGGACATGCCGCTGCCCATCGCCTGCGGCCAGACCATCAGCCAGCCCAGCATCGTGGGGATCATGACGCAGGCCCTTGCCGTTCAGCCGCGCGACAAGGTGCTGGAGGTGGGCACGGGGTCGGGCTATCAGGCCGCGATCCTGAGCCACCTCGCGCGGCGCGTCTATACGGTCGACCGGCATCGGCGGCTGGTGCGCGAGGCGGAAGGCATCTTCCGCGCGCTGGACCTGACCAACATCACGGCGATTGCGGGGGATGGCAGTTTCGGGCTGCCCGATCAGGCTCCCTTTGATCGCATCATCGTTACGGCCGCCGCCGAGGACCCCCCCGGCCCCCTATTGGCGCAATTGAAAACCGGGGGTATCATGGTATTGCCCGTCGGGCAGTCGGATGCGGTGCAGAGCCTGATCAAGGTCACGCGCACCGAGACGGGCTTTGACTATGACGAGCTTCGGCAGGTGCGCTTTGTGCCGCTGGTCGAGGGACTGGGAACGGACTGAAGAGAACGGTTCCGGGACAGCAACCCGGACAGGCAGAGAGGCTAGGCAGAGCATGACATCGGCATCCCATCGGCTGCGCGCCATAGGACTGACCACCGCGCTTGTGGCGCTTTCGGCCTGCACCGGCGGGCAGACCGGCATGCTGAACGATCTGGACTGGGATTTCCGGGGCGGTGGCAACACGCTGGACACCACTGCGGCGGCGCAGCAGGCGACCGCCGCGCGGCCAAGCCCCGATGCGAACGGGGTGATCAGCTATCCGGGCTATCAGGTCGCCGTGGCGCGGCGCGGCGATACCGTGGGCAGCGTGGCGGCACGGGTCGGGCTGAACCCGGCGGAACTGGCGGGATATAACGCGATCCAGCCCAACGCGCCGCTGCGCGAGGGCGAGGTGCTGGCCCTGCCCCGGCGTGTGGCGGCTGCGGGCAGCGGCGGCGGTGCGGGCGGCGTGATCGGCGGCGGCACGGTGGCGGCGGCCCCGATCGCCACGGGCGGGGCGGTCAGCGTGACCTCCATCGCCACCACGGCACTGGACCGGGTGCAGAGCAGCCCGACCGCAGCCGCGGCCCCAGCGGCGACGGCGCCGAATGACAGCGCGTTGGGGGCGATGGCCCCGACGCGGCATCAGGTGAAGCGCGGCGAGACGGCCTTCTCAATCGCGCGGAGCTATAATGTATCGGCCAGGGCGCTTGCGGATTGGAACGGGCTCGGCCCCGATCTTGCGGTGCGCGAAGGGCAATATCTGATGATCCCCACGCCTTCGGGCGCACCGCCGGAACGGCCAGTGGAAGTGGTGACGGCCCCCGGGCAGGGATCACCCACACCGCCGCCGCCTTCTGCGGCCAAGCCCCTGCCGGAGGAAGAGACGAAGCCCGCCGCGCAGGCGGCGCAGGATCGCCCCGCCTCGCCCGATCTGGGGCAGCAGCGGACGGCGGCCTCGGCCGCGCAATTCGCCATGCCGGTGGCGGGGAACATCATCCGGGGCTATCAGCCGCCGCGCAACGAGGGCATCGACATTGCCGCGCCGGCCGGGACGCCGGTGAAGGCGGCGGCGGCAGGCACCGTGGCGGCGATCACGCAGGATACGGCACAGACCCCGATCATCGTGATCCGGCATGAAGGCGGGTTGCTGACGGTCTATGCCGGGGTGGCCGGGACGACCGTGAAGAAGGGCGACCGCGTGACCAAGGGGCAGACCATTGCCAATGTGCGGTCGGGCAACCCGTCCTTCCTGCATTTCGAGGTGCGGCGTGGCGCGGCCAGCACGGACCCGATGCCTTTCCTCAAGTAACCCGTATCTGCTTTCCCTGTCTGCCCGAGAAAGGCATCCCCATGGCAAAGACCGCTGCCAAGACCGCTGCGAAAGGCGCAGCCCCCGCAGCCAAGGCAGGCAAGGCGAAGCCGGCCGCCAAGGACGTTGCGACGGCGCCCGTGACGGCGGCATCCAAGCTGCCCGTGAAGCCTGCGGGAAAGGCAGCGAAGGCGCCATCGGCGCAGGTCATGGCGGCGGTGGCCGAGGTGGCCGCCTCGCTTCCTGCCATCGAAATCGTGGCGCGGACGCATGGGATCGAGGTGCCGGCCAGCCCGCATCTGGGCCCGAACATGCGCAAGGCGATCGAGGAAGGCCGCTATGAGGCGCGGGAAATCCGCGCCGGGCTGGCGCGCATCCCCAAGGGTGCGCGCATCCTGGAACTTGGGGCGGGGGCGGGAATCGTGGGCGCGGTTCTGGCGCGCAACCTTGCCCCGGCTGCCCTGCTGTCGGTCGAGGCCAATCCGACACTGATCGAGTCGATCCGTGCGCTGCACGCGCATAACGGGCTGGACGGGGTGATCTCGGTCCGGAATTGCGTGGTCCTGTCGGCCCCCGATGCGCCCGAGAGCGTGGAGTTCTTCCTGCGGGGGAATTTCCTCGGGTCCTCGCTGACGCCGCTCAAGATAGAGAAGGCGAAGCCCGTCACGGTGCCGGTGCTGCGCTATGCCGATCTGGCGGCGGAGTTTCCGCATGATGCGATCATGATGGATATCGAAGGGGGCGAGTTGGAATTCCTGCGCCATGCCGACCTGTCGGCGGTGAAGGTGGTGGTGGGGGAATTCCACCGCGAGATCTATGGCCGCCCCGGCATGCAGGAATGCCGCCGCCTGCTGCGGGCGCAGGGTTTCGAGATGGATGAAGAGGAATCGCGCAACGGGGTCTGGGCCTGGGTCCGGCCCTGACGATCCGGGCGCGGATCAGCCAAGGCGGCTGATCAGGACCTTGTCGATGCGGCGATCGTCGAAGTCCACCACTTCGAAGCGCCAGCCTTCGGCGGCCATGCCCTCGCCCAGGCCGGGCATCCGGCCGAAGAGGTTCAGCACTAGCCCCGCCACCGTTTCGTAATCCCCCGCCAGATCGCGCGGCAGACCGATCCGGTCGAGGAATTCGTCGGCGGGCATCCAGCCCGAGACGAGCAGGCTGCCATCCTCGCGTTCTATCAGGGCGGGTTCCTCGGCGGTCTGGCTGGCGACGGTGCCGGTGATGGCCTCGAGGATGTCGCCCGAGGTGATGATGCCCTCGAAATGCCCGTATTCGTCATAGACAAGCGCAAGGTGATGGGCGGAGCCCTGCAAAATCTCCATCACATCCAGCGCATCTGTCATGTCGGACACGACCGGCACCTCGCGCAGGAGGCGCGCGGGGTCGAGTGACTGTTTGCGCGACAGGGCGTCGAAGGCGTCGGAGAGCAGGATGATGCCCAGCACCTCGCCCGTTTCGGGGTTCTGGACGGGCATGCGGGGGCGGTTGATGCGGCGGATGGCGGCGACGGTTTCGGCAGGGGTGGCTGTGATGTCGAGCATCTGCACCTCGTGCCGCGGGGTCATCAGGGCGCGGGCGGAGCGGTCGGCGAGGCGCATGACGCCTGCCAGCATCTCGCGTTCTTCCTGTTCGATGATGCCTTCCTGATGCGCTTCGGTCAGCAGGCTGTGCACCTCTTCCTCGGTCACCTTGGCACCGCCGTCGCCACGCGCGCCGATCAGCCAGAGCAGCGCCTTGCCGGAACGGTCGAGGAACCAGACGATGGGGGCCGCGATGATGGAGAGGAGGCGCATCGCGGGGGCGACGCGGATCGCCACCGCCTCGGGGTTTCTGAGGGCAAGTTGCTTTGGCACCAGTTCGCCCACGATGAGCGAGAGATAGGTCAGCGCGATGACCACACCGCCGACGCCGAGGGTGGTGGCAAGTTCCGGGTCCATCCCCCGCCCCGTGAGCCAGCCCGTCAGCCGCGCGCCCAAGGTGGCACCCGAGAAGGCGCCCGACAGGACGCCGACCATGGTGATCCCGATCTGCACGGTGGACAGGAAGCGACCGGGATCTTCGGCCAGGCGCAGGGCGGTGGCGGCCCCGCGCGACTTGCCTTCCAGCGGTTTCAGACGGGCCGGACGGGCCGAAACGATGGCGAGTTCGGACATGGCCAGAACGCCGTTTAGGACGATGAGGCCGAGAACGATGAGAATTTCGGTGAGCATCTTGCCCTTGGGACCAACCAGAAGTTGCGCAGATAAGGCATCAAGGCCCCGCTTCGCAAGGGGCTTTGATCGGGATCAGCCGATCCGCACCCCTTCGCGCGCGGCGAGGTCGCAGAAGAACTGCCAGGCAACGCGGCCGGAGCGGGAGCCGCGCGTGGCTTGCCATTCCACCGCCTCGGCCCGGAGGCGATCTTCGGGGACCCTCACGCCATAGGACGCGCAGTAACCGCGGATCATGTCGAGATAGTCATCCTGCGAACAGGGATGGAAGCCGAGCCAGAGGCCGAAGCGATCGGAGAGCGAGACCTTTTCCTCTACCGCCTCGGACGGGGTGATGGCGGTGGAGCGTTCGTTTTCGATCATGTCGCGGGGCATCAGGTGGCGGCGGTTCGAGGTGGCGTAGAAGAGCACATTCTCGGGTCGCCCTTCGATGCCACCGTCCAGCACGGCCTTGAGGCTTTTGTAATGCTGGTCGTCATGGCTGAAGGAGAGGTCGTCGCAGAAGAGGACGAAGCGCAGATGGGGCGCCGCGCGCAGATGCGCCAGCAGGCGGGTGACGGAGGGAAGGTCCTCGCGGCTGAGTTCGACGATCTTCAGATCATGCCCCTCGGCCCGGATGGCGGCATGGACGGATTTGACAAGCGAGGATTTCCCCATCCCCCGCGCGCCCCAGAGAAGGGCGTTGTTGGCGGGCAGTCCTTGCGCGAAATGGCGGGTGTTTTCCAGGAGCGTGTCGCGCGCGCGGTTCACGCCGACCAAGAGCGACAGGTCCACGCGGGAGACGCGCGCCACGGGTTCCAGCCGGTCGGGCGTGGTGTGCCAGACGAAGGCCTCGGCCGCGAAATCGGGGGCGGGCATGGGGGCGGGGGCCATCCGCTCCAGCGCGGCGGCGATGCGGGTCAGGGCATCCTCGGTCATGCCTTGGTGCTGTCCTCGTCTTCCTCTTCGTCGATCCATGTGCCATCCGCCCGCATCTGCGCCTCGCGCTGCTTTTCAATGCGGCGGATCAGCAGGATGGAGACTTCATAGAGCGGGTAGATCGCGCTGAAGAGGATAAGTTGCGACATGACGTCGGGTGGCGTCACGAGTGCTGCGACGACGAGGATCAACACGATCGCATAGCGCCGCATCCCGGCCAGGCCGCGCGAGGTGATCAGCCCGGCCTTGCCCATCAGGGTCAGGAGGACGGGAAGCTGGAAGCAGATGCCGAAGGCCATGACGAAGCTTGTGGTCAGCGACAGGTACTGTTCCATCGAGCCCTGGAAGACGATGCCCGCCGGGGCATCCTCGCCCACGGTGCCGGTTGTCGGGTCGCCGCCGAAATTCTGCTGGAAGTTCAGGAAGAAATCGAAGGCGATGGGCAGCACGATGTAATAGGCGAAGGCCGCGCCTGCGATGAACATGGCCGGCGAGGCGAGGATGAAGGGCAGGAAGGCCTGCTTTTCCGACCGGTAGAGCCCAGGCGCAACGAAGCGCCACATCTGATAGGCGATCACCGGAAAGGCCAGGGCGAAGCCGCCGAGGACCGAGATGCGGACAGCGACGAAGAAGCCTTCCTGAAGCTTGATCAGGACAAGCCCGCAATCCTGCTGGCGGTCGGCCAACGCTTCGCAGATCGGATGCGTGAGGAAGTTGAAGATCGGGTTCCAGACGGTGAAGCAGATCACCATCGCCACCACGAAGGCGCCGAGAGAATAGAGGATGCGCGTCCTGAGTTCCGCCAGATGCTCGATCAGGGGGGCAGAGCTGTCTTCGATATCGTCCGGGCGGGCGTTCATTCGGTCTTGTCCTGGGCCTTGGCCGCGCGTTTGGCAGGGGCCTTGGGCTTTGCGGCGGCGGTCTCGGGCTTGGTGGCGCTGGCGGGCGCAGCCTGCGGTTCGGCATCCACCGCGCGCAGCTTTTCGGCAGCGTCACGGGCGATGGCGGCCTTCTTGGCCTGTTTTTCGGCAAGTGCCTGTGTCGCAGGGCCGCGCGGGGCGGCTGGAGCTGCCACAGCCGGAGGCACGGCTTCGGTCGCAGCGGCGGGGGCGGCAGCGGCTGCGGACGGCGCAGACGCGGCCGCAACCATGGCCGGTGTCGGCGGCATCGGAGGCGGGGTCGGAATGCGGGTCGGGGCCGGGCTCGTGGGCTTGGCCGCGTTTTTCAGCGGGTCCCATTTCTCAAACTTGTCGGCGGCGGATTTCACCGCCTCCAGCCCCATGGCCTTGGGCGAGGTGGCGGTCTTGATGTCCTTCAGGTCCTTGGCGACATCGTCAACGCCCGAGTCGCGGGCGGCCTGTTCCATCGCCCGCGAAAAGTCCCGCGCCATGGACCGGGCCTTGGCGGTGAAGCGGCCGAGGGTCCGGAACATTTCGGGCAGGTCCTTGGGACCGATGACGATCAGCGCCACCACCCCGATGACCAGCAGTTCGGCCCAGCCGAAATCCATCGCCTCACCCCTTTCCGTTCAAATGCGCGGCGTTCAGGCCCTGTCCTTGTCGGCGGCGGGGGCCGCGGCGGGGGCAGCCGCCGGAGCGGCGGCGGGCGGCGTCACGTCGCGCGCCACTTCGGAGGCATCGGCCTCCAGTTCGGCCTTGCCATCGTTGACGCCCTTCTTGAAGGCGGTGATGCCTTTGCCCACCTCGCCCATGAGCGAGGAAACCTTGCCGCGCCCGAACAGCACAAGCACGACGATGGCGATCAGGATAAGGCCCATCGGCCCGATATTGTTGAACATGGTCCGCTCCATTCCAAGGGCCGATCCCGGCCCGACCCGTGTCTGAGGGTGATGAATAGGGCCAGCCGCGGGCGGCATCAAAGGGGAAAGGGGGTTTTCGTGACGCTCTACTGACAGTATTTTGTCAGTTGCCCCTTGGACCTTTCCCGATGAAACGCGACGACCGCATCTATGACCTGATCCAGATCCTGCGTGACGGGCGGCTGCATACGGCGGCGGAACTGGCGCGGGCGGTGGGGGTATCGACCCGAACCATCTGGCGCGACATGGAGATGATGGCGCGCACCGGCCTGCCGGTAGAGGGGGAGCGGGGGCTGGGATACATCCTGCGGTCGCCCCTGATGCTGCCCCCCACCCTGATGAGCCATGACGAGATGGAGGCGCTGGTGGAAGGGCTGCGCCATGTGGCGGAGGATGACGCCAATCCGCGGGCGCGGGCGGCGCGGAACCTGCTGACGAAGGTGGCGACGCTGATGCCCCAGGCGGGGATCGAGCCGGAGGGGTGAGGGCTGCTGACAGGGTGTTGTCAGTTGGACCCTGCCAGACAGGGCGCACCCTGATTTGTCGAAGGAGAGACATGATGCGCCCGATCCTGACCCTTGCCCTGGCCTTTGCCTTGGCCCCCAGCCTGGCCCCCGCCGATACGGCGCGCGGCGCGGCAGCGCCATGCGTCGAGGTGGTGACCTTTCGCCTTGTGCCCGGCACGGACCCTGCCGTTTTCATCACCGCCGCCCGCGCGACGGAGCAGCCCTTGCGGGGGCAGCCCGGTTTCCTGCGCCGCCGACTGGTGCTGGGGGCGGATGGGCAATGGACCGACTGGGTGGAATGGCGCGATGCGGCCTCGGCCCAGAGGGCGGCGGAGGCGATGATGGCAGAGCCCGCCTTCGGCCCGTTCATGGCGCTGATTGACGGGGCAAGCGTCGTGATGCGGCATGACGTGCTGAGCTTCGCGATGGATTGACCTGATCGCCCGGCCCCGCCACCCTGCCCCCATGCGCCGCACAGACCGCCTTTTCGACCTGATCCAGATCCTGCGCGACGGGCGGCTGCACACCGCCCGCGACATGGCGGAGCGGCTGGAGGTCTCCACCCGCACGCTGTGGCGGGACATGGCGACGCTGATCGCCAGCGGCCTGCCGGTGGAGGGGGAACGGGGCGTGGGCTATATTCTGCGCGAGCCGATCACCCTGCCGCCCCTGACCCTGACCGAGGATGAGACGGAGGCGCTGGCGCTGGCGCTGCGCCTGCTGTCGGAAGGGGCTGATCCGGGGATGGCGGGGGCGGCGGCGCGGCTGTCGGGCAAGATCATGGCCGCCCTGCCCGCCTCACGCGCCGGGCGTACCGATCCGCCGGTCTGGATCTTTCCGGGGGCGGAAGCGCTGGCTGCAGCCCGGCATCTGCCGGACCTGCGGCGCGCGATCCGCCTGGGGGCGGTGCTGGAAATCGCCTATGCCGATGGCGCAGGCCGCGAGACGGTGCGGGCGGTGCGGCCGCTCGTGCTGGAATTCTGGGGGCGGGTCTGGACGCTGGCCACATGGTGCGAGGCGCGCGGGGATTTCCGCAGTTTCCGGGTGGATCGGATCGTGGAGATGCGCGACACGGGCCGGGTGGTGCCGCCCGAGGCCGGGCGCGATCTGGCGGCCTGGCGGGAAAAGGCAGGGATCAGCGGCTGACGGGGAAGACGAAGCAACGGTCGCGCCGGATCATCAGCCAGAGCGCGGTGCCCGCCTTGGGCAGGAAGACGCCGGGGACGGAGGCGGTGAGGATCGACCCGTCATGGTCCATCCGGAATTCGACCAGCGACTCCCGGCCCAGATAGCGGGCGCGCTGCACCACGCCGCGGGCGGGGGTGCCATCGGCCACGGTGGGGTTCGGCCCGCGCCCGCCGCGATCGAAGTCGATCTTCAGATGCTGGGGACGGATGACGATCTCCACCTCGCCGCCATCGGCATGGCCGGGGGTGAGGAAGGCACCGAAGGGCGTGTCGGTCAGCGCCCCGCGCGAGGTGCCGCGGATCACGTTGATGTCGGAGAAGAACGCCGCCGCCGCCTTGTCGGCGGGGGCGTTATAGATGTTGTAGGGCGCGCCGCGCTGGACGATCCGCCCGCCGCGCATCAGCGCGATCTCGTCGGCCATGCGCATCGCCTCGTCGGGTTCGTGGGTCACCAGCAGGACGGCGGTGCCTTCTTCCTTGAGGAGGTCTAGGGTGGCGTCGCGGATACCGTCGCGCAGGCGGTTGTCGAGGCCGGAGAAGGGTTCATCCATCAGCATGACGCGCGGCCGGGGGGCAAGCGCGCGGGCAAGGGCCACGCGCTGCTGTTCGCCGCCCGAAAGCTGATGCGGGTGCTTGTCGCCATAGCCGGCGAGGTTGACCCGTTCCAGCAGTTCGCCCACGCGGGCCGCCTTGGCGGCCTTGTCGCCCGTCAGGCCGAAGGCCACGTTCTGCGCGACGCTGAGATGAGGGAACAGCGCGAAGTCCTGGAACATCAGTCCGACGGAGCGCGCCTCGGGCGGGAGGGAGAGCGTGGGGCCACAGACCTCTTGCCCGTCGATGCGGATCGTGCCCCGATCCGGGCGCTCCACCCCCGCGATCATGCGCAGCGTGGTGGATTTGCCGCAGCCTGAGGGGCCGAGGAGGCAGGTCACCTGCCCTGCCGCCACGGTGAGCGAGACGTCATCCACCACGGGCCGCCCGCCGAAGGCCCGGATCAGACCCGTCACTTCAAGACGGGGAGAGTCCGGTCGGGGGGGGTGATGGGGGGTCTGGGGGGTGGGCATGGGTTCCCAAGCAAATTGATCGGGATTGTCCCTAGCAGGCCGGGCGCGGCGGGGCAAGCGGCGCGGGCTGACCCATTCGTGATCGAAAGGGCGCGGTCTGCGCCCTATCTGGAACGGAGACAGAGAGGGAGGATATCCATGCGTCAAGTCCGGCTTGCCCTGCTGGCCCTGCTCCTTGCCCTGCCCGCGCGGGCGGAGGGGCCGGGGGCCGTGGCGCTGGCCGAAGGGATCGGCGCGGATGTGATCTTCCTGCGCCATGCGCTGGCCCCCGGAACGGGCGATCCGGCCGGGTTCCGGCTGGGCGACTGCGCATCGCAGCGGAACCTGTCGGACGAGGGGCGCAGTCAGGCGCGCGGCATCGGGGAGGCCTTGCGGGACAGCGGGCTGCGGATCGCCGGGGTGATGACCTCGCAATGGTGCCGGGCGCGGGACACGGCGGAGCTGCTCGACCTTGGCGCGGTGGTGGAGGAGCCGGGGCTGAATTCCTTCTTCGGCAACCCTGACGCCCGCCAGCCCACGCTGGACCTCTTGACCGAACGGCTTGCTACCCTGCCGGAGGGAGCAGAGGCAGGGCTGACGGTCATGGTGACGCATCAGGTGGTGATCACGGCCGTCACGGGGCAGACCGTCGCCTCGGGCGCGGCGGTGCTTTATGATATCGACACAGGAAAAGCGGAACCTTTGCCCCTGCCCTGACCCCGGTCTTCATCTTGGCGAGAAATACTCTCAGGGGGTGAGGCCGAAGGCCGAGGGGCGGAACGCCCCCTGCGCCGCCTGCCAAAGAGTGCTGTCAGGTCCAGTCCAGCACGACCTTGCCGGACAGGCCCGATTTCATCGCCATGAAGCCGTCGCGGAAATCATCCACCTTGAAGCGATGGGTAATCACCTTGCGGACATCGAGGCCGTTTTCCAGCATGGCGATCATCTTGTACCAGGTCTCGAATATCTCGCGGCCATAGACGCCCTTGATGGTGATGGCCTTGAAGACGATCCGGCTCCAGTCCACGGGGCTTTTGCCGGGGGGGATGCCCAGCATGGCGATGCGGCCGCCCATGACCATCGCCTCCACCATCTGGTCGAGCGCGGCCTGATTGCCGCTCATCTCCATCCCCACGTCGAAGCCTTCGGTCATCTTCAGCCGCGCCTTGACGTCGGCGAGATGTTCCTTCGTCACATCGACGGGGGTGACATCGGCCACCTGCGCGGCAAGCTCCAGCCGCGCGGGGTTGACGTCGGTGATGACGACATGGCGCGCGCCCACATGGCGGGCGACGGCGGCGGCCATGATGCCGATGGGGCCTGCGCCGGTGATCAGCACATCCTCGCCCACCAGATCGAAGGAGAGGGCGGTGTGGACGGCATTGCCGAGCGGGTCGAGGATCGCGCCGATTTCGTCATCTATCGCGTCCGGCAGGGGGACGACGTTGAAGGCGGGCAGGCGCAGGTATTGGGCGAAGGCGCCCTGTTCGTTGACGCCGATGCCGCGCGTGGCGGGGTCGAGGTGGAATTTCCCGGCGCGCGACTGGCGCGACTGGCGGCCGATCAAGTGGCCTTCGCCCGAGCAGCGCTGGCCGATGGTCAGGCCTTCGACATTGCGGCCGATCTCCACGATCTCGCCCGCGAATTCGTGGCCCGTCACGAGGGGGACGGGCACGGTGCGCGCGGCCCAGTCATCCCAGTTCCAGATATGGATGTCGGTGCCGCAGATGCCGGTCTTGCGGATGCGGATGAGCACGTCATCGGGGCCGATCTCGGGCACGGGGCGGGTTTCCATCCAGAGACCCGGCTCGGGGCGGGCCTTCACCAGCGCCTTCATTTCATTGGTCATGTCAGATCACCCCCACGGCGCGACCGGCGGCGGTGAAAGCCTCCAGCCCGAAATCCAGATCGTCTTGTGTCAGCCGCGCGTTCATCTGCGTGCGGATGCGCGCCTGTCCCTGCGGCACGACGGGGAAGAAGAACCCCGCCACATGGACCCCGCGCGTGGCGAGTTCCGCCGCCATGGCTTGGGCCAGTTTCGCCTCGCCCAGCATGACAGGCACGATGGGATGTTCGCCCGGCAGAAGGCGGAAGCCTGCGGCGGTGAGGCCGGCGCGCCAGTAGGATGCATTGGCGAAGAGTTGCGCGCGCAGGTCATCGGCGCCTTGGACGATGTCGAGCGCGGCGAGGGCCGCGCCCACCACGGCGGGCGGCAGGGCATTGGAGAAGAGGTAGGGCCGCGCACGCTGGCGGAGGAGGTCGATCACGGGCTGCGGACCCGCGATATAGCCGCCCAGCGCGCCGCCCAGCGCCTTGCCCAGCGTGCCGGTCAGGATATCCACCTGCACCCCGAAATGGGCGGGTGTCCCCTGCCCTTTCGGGCCCATGAAGCCCGTGGCGTGGCAATCGTCCACCATCACCAGCGCGCCGTGACGTTCTGCAAGCGCCGTGATTTCCGGCAGTTTCGCGAGGTAGCCATCCATGGAAAAGACGCCATCGGTGGCGATCAGGATGAAGCGCGCGCCGTCTTCGCGGGCCTTCACAAGCTGTGCCTCGAGATCGGCCATGTCGGAATTGGCATAGCGGTAGCGGCGCGCCTTGCAGAGGCGGATGCCGTCGATGATGCTGGCATGGTTCAGCGCGTCAGAGATGACGGCGTCCTCGGGGCCGAGGAGCGGTTCGAACAACCCGCCATTGGCATCGAAACAGGCCGCGAAGAGGATGCTGTCCTCGGTGCCGAGGAAGCGGGCGAGGCGGGTTTCCAAGGTGCGGTGGATATCCTGCGTGCCGCAGATGAAGCGGACGCTGGCCATGCCATAGCCGTGATCCTGCATCGCCGCCTCGGCCGCCGCGACAAGGCGCGGGTCATCGGCGAGGCCAAGATAGTTGTTGGCGCAGAGGTTCAGCATCCGCCGCCCGCCCATGTCCACCCGCGCGCCCTGCGGGCCGGTGATGAGGCGTTCGCGCTTCATCAGCCCGTCGCGGTCAATGCCCTGAAGCACCGTGGTCAGGTGGGAAAGAAAGGCCGTTTTGTCCGACATGGCGGATATCCTTCCGTTTTGGCGGATTTACCGCAGGGCGCGCCCCTATGTCAATATCACGGAATGATCTCCGCGAAAACGGAAACACCCTTCATCTTGGCCCAAATACTCACCTGCGCCGGTGCCACCCGCGCCACGCCGTCCGGTCAGGACCCCTGCACGATCAGGATCGCCCGCGCCTTGCCGCCTGCGCGAATGGCATGGGGGCGGTCGGCGGCGTAACGGGCGGTATCGCCGGGGCCAAGGTCTTCGGCATCCTCGCCGGACTGGACGGAGAGCGCGCCCTCCACCACCGTCAGATGTTCGCGGCAGCCCGGGGAGTGGGCGTCGGAGACCAGCGTCGCGCCGGGTTCGAAGGCGAGGTCATAGACCTCATGTTCCCCCACCGCCTCGGCGGGGGAGAGGATGCGGATGCGCACGCCGGGGCTGCGGGCGATGACAGGGGCGGCGCTGGCGCGGGTGATTTCGATCCCCGGCGCGGGGCGGCCTTCGAGAAGGCCCGCGAAATCCACCTGAAGCGCCTGCGTCAGGTTCCAGAGCGTGGCAACGGTGGGCGAGCTTTCGCCGCGTTCGATCTGGCTGACCATCGACCGCGAGACGCCGGAGAGTTTCGCCACCGCATCGAGCGAGAGGCCGCGCGCCTTGCGCGCCTCGCGCAGCGAAGCGGCCAGACGGTCATGGATGTCGGAACGCGGATTCATGCCGCAGACGATGGCGCGCAGCGGGGCTTGCGTCAACGTGGCTTTGGTGCGCGGGGGTCAGGTTCCGCAGAAGGTGACGTGAGGGCCGAAGCCCTGGGGGGCGGGCAGCATATAGGCCTCGGCCTCGTCATAGGGGTGGGTTATGGCTTCCATCAGGGCGTGGAAAGGGGCCATGTCGCCTGCAGTGGCGGCGGCGAGCGCCTCTTCGACCTTGTGGTTGCGCGGGATGACGGCGGGGTTGGCCGCACGGATGCGGGCGGCGGCATCGGGGGCAAGGCGCGCCTGCCAGCGGGGCAGCCAATCGTAAAGCTTTGTCGGATTGCCGAAAAGCGGCGCGAGGCTGGTGGCATCGCCGCCAACGGCATCGGCGAGACGCCGGAAGGTCAGGGTCCAGTCGGCCCCCTGCCCTTCCATCGCCGCGAGCAAGCCATCGGCCAGCGCGCCGTCGCCCTCCTCGGCCCCCGCAAGGCCCAGCTTGCCGCGCATCACCGCCACCCATTCGGCGCGGTAGCGCGCGGCGATGCCTTCGAGCGCGATATTGGCCTTGTCCACGGCGCGATCCTGATCGGGGTCGAAAAGGGGCAGCAGCGCCTCGGCCAGACGGGCAAGGTTCCAGCCGAGGATCAGGGGCTGATTTGCATAGGCGTAGCGACCGCCATGGTCGATCGAGGAAAAGACGGTGCCGGGGGCGTAACTTTCCATGAAGGCGCAGGGGCCGTAGTCGATGGTTTCGCCCGACAGGGCCATGTTGTCGGTATTCATCACCCCGTGGATGAAGCCCACACCCATCCATTGCGCGATGAGCCGGGCCTGACGGGCGATGACGGCGTCGAACAAAGCAAGATAGGGGTTTTCCGCCCCCGCAAGATCGGGGTCGTGGCGGGCGATGGTGTAATCGGCCAGCCGCCTGACCTGCGCATGGTCGCCGCGGGCGGCGAAGAACTGGAAGCTGCCCACGCGGATGTGGCTGGACGCGACGCGGGCGAGGACGGCACCCGGAAGCTGCGTTTCACGAAGGACCGGGGCGCCGGTCGCGACGACGGCCAGCGCTCGGGTGGTGGGGATGCCCAGCGCCGCCATCGCCTCGCCCATCAGGTATTCGCGGAGCATCGGGCCGACGGCGGCCTTGCCATCGCCGCCACGCGCGAAGGGGGTGCGGCCGGAGCCCTTGAGATGGATGTCGAAGCGGCGGCCATCCGGGGCGATCACCTCGCCCAGCAAGAGCGCGCGGCCATCGCCGAGCTGGGGGGAGAAACCGCCGAACTGGTGGCCCGCATAGGCCTGCGCCACGGGTTCCGCCCCGGCGGGCAGGCGGTTGCCGGAGAAGGTTTCGGCGGCAACGGGTTCCAGCGCATCGGGATCAAGGCCGAGCATCGCGGCAAGCCCACGGTTGAAGGCCAGAAGGCGCGGCGCAGGGGCGGGCGCAGGCTGCACCGCCAGATAGGTGCCGGGCAGATCGCGAACCCAGCTATTGTCGAAGGCGATGGTCATTCCGGCCCTTCCGTCGGGCACCCCGGCCCGGCCATGCGCCGGGTCTTTCCCGGCACTGCAAGGATATGGGCGCAGAGGCGACCGGGGGCAAGCGGCGGGATCAGCGGATCTCCATCCGCTTTACCTGCCAGATGGAGCGGGCATAGATCACCTCGGACTGATAATCCGCCTTCAGGTCATAGGGATAGACAACCCAGAGCGGCCCCTTGTCGCGCACGGAGAGCGGTTCGCCGTTCTGGGCGAAGGCGAGGATCGGCCCATCCGGCACCACGTCGCTGAGCGGGATTTCCACGGTGTAGTCATTCAGGGCAGAGGCCGCGATGACGCTGCCATCGGCGCCCACCTCTTCGATCAGCCGCGCGAGGGGGATGCCTTCGAAGACCTGAGGCCCTTCGGTCCAGATTGTGGTCGTCTCGATCCGGACGGCGCCCATCGCCTGAAGCATCGCGAGGTCGAAATGGGCGGCGTCGGTGCCGTTGGTTTCACCGATGCGGCCGGTGACGGTGAGCACGATGTCGCCTTCCGGCACGGGCAGAGGCCCTGCCTCCGCAGGAACGGCAAGGAAGAGGGCCCCGGCACAGAGCATTCCGCGAACAAGCTGCATCCGTCCCTCCTCCCAAGGTTGCAGATTACGCGACTGACATCCGTCGGCCAGCTATCCTTTGGAAGTAGATGCGGCGCAGGCCCGGCTGGAACGAGGCCTCGGGGTTGTCCCGTTTCGCCATGGCGCCTTTCCGGATCATGGCGGCGGATGGCCGGGCCGCGCGACGGGCCGGGCGGAGGGCGTGCTAGCAGGCCCTTCAGCAGAACCGTTCCACCAGAGGGCGCAGCGCCACCCGCGCACCCAGCCGGGCGGCGAGCAGGTAGATGCCGCCGATCTTGCGGTGCAGGAACATCGTGGCGGGCGGCGGGACATGGGCCAGATCGCGTTCCCCGGCCATGCCCAGCCCCATGTCGCGCAGGGTCTGCAAGAGGGGCGAGCGGCCGAAATCGAAGGGGGTGGTCTGGCGCAGGGGGACCATCGCCGCTTCGAACATCTGCTGGATCAGATCCTGATGGCGCGGAGCCGTGGCAGGATCGAAATAACCGATCTCCAGCAGGGCGGCGCGCGTGGCGGCGGGATCGTCGCCAAGCGCCACCCGCAAGAGCCGCCGGAACCTGCGCTGCAACGCGGGGTCGATGGGCATCACCGCGCCGAAATCGAGCAGCACGACCCGGCCCGACTGCGGATCGAAGCGGTAATTGGCCAGGTTCGGATCTGTCTGCATCAGGCCGAAGGTGAAGAGCTCGTTCAGGCAGAGGTCGATCAGATCGGCGGCCAGGCGGTCGCGCAGCGCTTGCGGGGCGGTGGCGAGGGCCTCCATCGGCTGGCTGTCGATATAGGTCATGGCAAGCACATTGGATGTGCTGAGGTCAGGGACGGGTTCGGGCAGGACATAGCGCCCCGAGTCGGCAAGTAGGCCGCGGAAGGCCTGAAGATTGCGGGCTTCGAGGGCATAATCGGCCTCGTGATGCAACTGACGCCGCGCCTCGGCCAAAAGCGGCGCGAGGTCGAGCCCGCGCGGCAGAAGGCCCGGCAGGCGCAGAAGGGCGGCGACATTGTCGAGATCGCTGTCAATGCTGGCCCGCACGCCGGGATATTGCACCTTGATCGCCAGCAGCCGCCCGTCAGGCGCGGTGGCGCGATGCACCTGCCCGATGGAGGCCGCCGCGAAGGGCCGCAGGTCGAAGCGCGGGAAGCGGCCATACCAGCCCTGCCCCCATTCGGCATTCAGCACGGTCTGTAACTGCTTGGGCGGCATGGGCGGCGCATCGGCGCGCAGGGCGGCCAGAAGCGCGGTCATCTCGTCGGGCAGGACAAGGCCGGGGTCCATCGACAGCATCTGCCCCAGTTTCATCGCCGCCCCGCGCATCCGGCCAAGGTCCTGCGCCACCCGCGCCGCGATGGCGGGGGTGAGGAAGGCCCCGGCGAGGCTGGGCCTCCGGCCGCGCGCCATCTGGCCCAGCCCGGCCGCCGCCGCGCTGCCCAGCACGCCTGTCGTCATGCCGCCCAGACGCAAGAGGCGGCCGAGACGGCCTTCGGGCACGGGGTGGAACGGGGGGCGCGTGCCGTCCGACATCACCAGTGCCGCGTGCCGGGGGCACCCTTGATCTGTCCGTCAAGATTGGGCGTGACCCAGCCGCCGTAGAAATCGCCCGGCTGCGGGGTGACGCGGGTTGTGCCGACCCAGGCCTCGTCCATCCGGCCAGCGTAGAAGGCGATGTATCCGGCCAGCGCGGCAAAGCGCGGCGTCGGGGCGGGATAGGACCAGGCCGCCTTGCGCAGGACGCGCGACCCCGAGACGATGTCGAAATAGCGCGCGGCCCCCTTCCATTCGCAGAAGCTGCTGTCGCGGGCGGGTTGCAGAGTGGCATGCACATCTTCGGGCGGGAAGTAGTAGGTCGGGGCGTGATGCGTTTCCAGCACGCGCAGGCCGCGCTGCGTTTCGGCGATGATGGCGCCGTCCAGCATCACGCGCAGGCGCTGCGGCACCGGCTGAAGGTCCGGCGGTCTGGGATAGGATTGCACATTCTCGCGCGGAAGATCGGTCATGGCGTCACCGGTTTGCGGGCAAGTCCGATGTAGAGGATCAGGGTCAAAGGCAAGGGCCCGAAGGTCAGGTCGAGGCGCCGGTTCACCCCGCGCGGGCCGAGGCCGGTGATCGGACCGGGCACGAGACCCGCCCCCGCCATGGCGCGGCGCAGTTCGGCCGGGCGGATGAAGAGGGCCGGATCATGCGTTCCCTTGGGCAGCAGGCGCAGCATGTCTTCGGCGATGATGATGGTGGCCAGACGCGCCAGCGGATTGCGGTTGATCGTGTCGAAGAGGAACAGGCCGCCCGGCTTGAGGACGCGCGCCACTTCGGCCAGCACCTTTGGCAGATCGGCGACATGTTCCAGAACATCGACGCAGACCACCGTATCGAAGGAGGCATCGGCATAGGGCAAGGCCTCACCCACCCCGGTGTCGTAGCGGATTGCCAGACCTTCAGAGGCGGCATGGGCACGAGCGGCGGCGATGGCGCCTTCTGCCGGGTCTATCCCCGTCACCTCGGCCCCGCGCCGGGCCATCGCCTCGGCCATGAATCCCCCGGCACAGCCAAGGTCGAGCACCGCCTTGCCGCGCCAGTCGATATGCCGGTCGAACCAGGCAAGGCGGCCGGGGACAAGGTTCTTGAGCGTGCGGACCCAGCGGATGTCATCCGACCACCATTGGGCAGCGACAGCGTCGTAGATGGTCAGGTCATTGCGCATCGGTCCTCCGGTCCGGGGCGTGCTGCCGGGAAGCGGTCAGGCGTGGCAGCATATAGGGCACGTCCTGCCGATAAGCCGCGAAGCGCGCGCCATAGCGGGCCGCGAAGCGGCGTTCCTTGAGGCGGGGCGCGGCCAGGCAATAAGCCGTGAGCGTGGCGGCGAGGATGAGCTGATCTGGGGTCCAGACCGGCACCGTCCAGAGCGTGAGCGCGAAGGCCGCATAGATCGGCTGGCGAATGATGCGGAACAGGCCTGCAACCGGCATGTCGGGAAAGACCGGGGCCCGCTGAGCCATCAGCGACATCCAACCCAGCGCGCCGGATTGCACCTCGGCCCCCGCATCGAAGCTGGCCTTCATCAGGAGAAGCCATGAGCCCGCATAGGCAAGGGTAACGACCCAGAGGACGGCCCCTTCGGCCTGCCACCAGATGATGCCGCTGGGTGTCCAGAAGGCGAAAAGGAAGAGAAGTTGCAGCGAGGCGATGGTCGCATAGGTGGTGGTGGAGAGCGTGCGGCCATACGGGCCGGGCAGGATGCGGGCAAGGAACCTGCCGCCCCGCCCGGTCAGAAGCATGGAATGCGCCAGAGGAAATTGCAGGAGGAGGCAGAGATTGGCCAAGCCCGCCCAGGGCCAGGGCAGGCGCCCAAGGCTTTGGCTCATGCCGAAAAACATCGCGAGGATCATCGCCAGCACGGCGGCGGCAAAGATCACATGGCACAAAAGGCCCATGGCCAGTGCCGTGGCGATGCGACCGCCCCCTGGCGGGGGATGCAGTGCGCAATGCACGAGGTTGACGAGCCGGGCGATGCGCGGATCAAGGGTCATGGGAAGGAGAGCCGTTTCAGGCCTTCCGCTCTGGTCGTTGCCGTGAAGGGATGCATGTCGCCTGCCTCTCTGCTCCGGCGGGAAAGCTGTGGCACGGCCCTGCTTAATCAACGGCCTGCGGTCAAATGTCCGTGCCGAAGAAAGTGCGGCGTTTCCGGGTGGGTGGTATGAATGCGGGTTGGTGCCGGGTGGCTGTGGCCACCAGAAGGAAACACCCTGCCCTACCTGCTGCATACTTGTATCCGAAGGTCGGGAGTGTACGGGATTCGGCGATCACCAGCCATCTCCGTGGCCGATCTGACCTTTGAATGGCAAGGTCCTGCAATGGTCCCCACGCGCGCAGGCCGCAGGCGTTCCCCCTCGCATGAGGGCCGGAGCCGCCCACCGAGTTCCACCGGTTCTCGGCCAGGGCAGAACCGCCATGCGGTCGACAAAGAACCAGACCACGCCGACCGCAGGCTTTGGGCCGGGATCAGGCGAACTCGCCTTCGGGCGCCAGCATCGGATCGGGCCGCGTCCGCTCCAGCCAGTCGCGGATTTCCGGCACGGAACTGCGGCTGATCGAATAGGTCTCGCCATTCCGGTCGGTGATCTGCGGCTGTCCGCGCTGGAAGGCGAGCGCGACCACCTCATCCTTGCGGATCCAGAGCGAACGGTGACAAAGCCAGCCGGTCTCTGCCGGGACAAGTGACACGGCATCGCGCAAAGAAGTGCGCACCAGGGCTGAGCCGACGTCGGTCACCACCTCGACATACTGGTTGGCCGCATGGATGCGGCGGATGCGGGCGCGCTTTTCGGGCGGGAGTTTCAGCAGCAAAGGCACCTGCACACTGACATTCGACCACCAGATGGGGACAAGTTCAGGAATATAGCCCAACCTTTCCCGCAAGGCGGGGGCAGAGGCGTGGATGGCGACCAATGTGGAGGGAACGGTGATGATCGCCTGCCGCAGGATGCGGACCCAGCTCCAGTCCGCCCCGGGAACAAGCAGGAGAGTGGCCGACTGAGAGACCAGCACCGCGACCAGCCACAGGCCGATGACCACCAGCACGACACTGAAACCCCGCCGCAGCGCGACCCACATCACATGGCCCAGCAGCGCCCACATGAACAGCCAGAAGGCCCCGACCTTGGCGGCGGTGAGAAGGTTGCTGACATATTCCGGAAGGCCGAGCGCGGTGAATTCGGGCTTGATCAGCCCGGCGAAGAGCATGGTCAGCGGCAGGCCATAGCCATAAAGCGTGACGGGATGGGTCATGTAGGCCCGCCCGGCCACCAAGAAATCCCCTCGCGACCGGAAGTTTGCCTGCACCATGCGGCGTGTTTCGGGCGGGCCGAGAAGCCAGTCGGCAAGGCGGTGGAACATGCGGGCACCACTTACTTGGACACAGATACAACCAGCGGGCTAGGCGATGCCCCGGCGCACATCCGGGTGCAGGCGTGCCACGAGCGGGAAAGTGACAGACAGGCTGGCTTCCCGCAATGACATTCGCACCAAAGATGATGACGCTCACAATTCGTGAATTATTTCATGAAGTTACAGGATTCCCCGCCGACGAGGGATAACCTTCATTTCATTGACAGCTTGGCCCTGCCGCACGTAAATGCCTCCCAACTGATAAAAGAACACCGACAGGCGTAACACGGGCCGATCTGCCAGAAGGCAACGGGCCGACGGCAATGAAGACACGCCCCTCAGACCGAAGGATTGATCCAGTCCTGCATCTGGCGATGCAGGCGCATAATGAGACACGACCTGCGCCCGATAGGCGCCTAAGGCGCCCAGCCCTTCGCGGCAACCCGCCCATCGTTGATGGCCCCCAGGGCCGCAGCCTCCCCGGATAACCAGTTCAACCTTGTACGAGTGACCCATGACGCTTCCGTTCACGCCGACCTTTCCCACCCTCCCCAACCTCATCGGCAACCTTGGCCCCCGGACCGTTTCCTTTGGCGAACGGCTTTCTGGCCCGATCACGATCGACAGCGACATCACGCTGCCGACAACCTTCACCTCGGCTTACTCTGCGTCAGGGTCGCTGAATGGCGTGACGCTGACGGTGTCAGGTGCGCAGTCGGGTGACACGATCAGAGCGGGCGGATCGCTCTGGACCTTCAGTCCCATGCCCGCTTCGCAGAATTTTTTCGTGATCCTTGGCGGGACGGTTACCGTGGCAACCTATGACCCGACCACGATGACCTACACCTTCAATTCAAGTACGACGGTCAACCATGTCGAAACCTTGCTGGAGTCGATGCGGCTTACGACAAGCAACTTCGACTCCGGCCGCACGATCACCTATGCGATTGACGGGACGACCGACCTGTCGGGGAGCGCGCAGGTCACCTTCGCCCAGCCGGATGCCACCAATCTGATCCAGGACATGGATGACCAAACCGTGCTGTTCGGCGCGACGGGGGTTCGCCTTGACAGCGCGATCACCCTGACGCCAGAGTTCAAGCAAGCCTACGCGAATGGCGGGCTGACGGACGTCGTCCTGACCCTAAGCGGATGGGCAGGCCAGATGCTCAAGCTTGGGTCGGCTGATCCGACAGTTGAGGTGATCCAAGATGCCGGGACTCTTTTCGACGTTTACGTAGACTCCGTCGCAGTCGCTTCGGGAAGTTACAGCACAGGAGAGCTGAGACTTCGCGCCACAGCGACGGCCGCCAATGTCGAAAAGATGCTGGAAGCCTTCACCACCGATCCGGGGATCAACGCGCAGACGCCGAGCCGGACCATTTCGGTGACCATCGCCTCGCCCGAGTTTCCGCAATACGGTGAGGTGACATTCACCGGGGCGGCGGTGGTTCTTTCGGACCTGCGCCAGACGCTGGATGTCAGCTATCTTGATGCCTCGGGCAGGGGCGTCTATTTCGACCCCGACGTGACCCTTGCCGGCGAAGGCCCGTGGAACAACGGCCAGCTTCAGGTGACGGGGCTTATTGCGGGTGACATTCTCTATGTCCGTCCGCGCGAGGGCGTAGTTAGCTTCGGTTTCAATCAGGAGACCGGTGCGGTCGTTGTGGTGCGAAACCAGAAGATGATCGACGTCGCCAATGTAACCGCCCGCACCGATACGGGACTGACCTTTACCTTCAACGCCAACACAACGCGGGCGGATATCGAGACGCTGATCGAGAACCTGTTCTTCACCACGGAAACCTCGGGCACGCGGAACATCCAGATCAGCGTGTCGGATCAAAGCGGGGCGAAGACCGCCGGGTCGATCGCACTGAATGTGGGTTATATCCCGACCCTGACCGACATGGTCGATACGCTGAACCTGACGGCGGCAGAGGCGACGACGGGGGCGCTGCTGGATGCCAATGTGACGTTCAAGGGCGATGCGAGCTTTGACGGTGGCAGCATCAACATCAGCGGTGCGGTGGACGGGGACAGCATCATACTGCGCCGGGGCGGAGAGTCGCCCATCACCCTTGAGGTCTCGGAAGAAGGAACGAGTATCCTGATCGGCGGCCGGGTGGTCGGGGACTTGTTCGACGACGAAGCCGGGCTTCAGATCGCCTTGAATCACAACACGATTGCCGCAGATATCGAGACGATCCTTGAAAATCTGGTGTTCCGCACGACCGGGACGGGTGCGACGCGGGAACTGACCATCCAGATCGCCGACCAGAATGGCGATTTTGACAAGCAAGTCGTCACGGTGAATCTGCTGCCTGCGGGATCAAAGGAGATGGCTTATCAGATCCTGTCGTTTGAGAATGACATCTGGGTTCCGGTCGACGGTGCCAGCGGCATCACGGATGATCTGGACCCGTCGGACTTGTTCGGCCAGGGGCAGATGCCGGATGAGTTCCTGGTGGACTATTCGGGCCTGCTGAATATCGGCGCGGGCGGCGTTGGGGAAAAGACGATCCTGACCTTCCACAATATCGACGATCTGATAACGCTGACCGTGGACGGGGTAACCTATGAGGTCCAAGGGCCGAAAGGGCGCCTGATCCTTGACCTGGCTCCGGGCCTGCACAAGATCACCATGTCGGTCTACTATGCGCCCTTTGGCGGGGACCTGGCCCTGCCGGGTGTGACCATCGGCGCGGCCGTTCCGCCGGTGGATGGTGTTTCCTGGCCCGACTATGCCCAGACGCCGATTTTTGACAATGTCCGGACAGCGCCGGAAACCCTGTACCGGGTGGAGGCGACGACGAACATCATCGACAACAACTTTTCGGTCCTCTCGACACGGACCGATGTGTTCTACGTGACGTCCCTGAACGACATCGAGGCGCAACTGGATGCGCTGCGTGCGCAGATCGACATCCCGTCCAACGCGACGGCGGTGCAGGATTACACCACGACCAGGGAAATACTGGGCGGCACCGGGGCGGACAGGCTGGTCGGGACCCCGGGGAACGATCTGCTGGATGGCGGGGCGGGCGATGACGTCCTGTTGGGCAGCCTTGGTGCCGATACGCTGGATGGTGGGGCGGGTGCGAATACGGCATTCTATGAGGGGTCGAATGCCGGGGTGACCGCCGATCTTGCCAAAGGCGTGGGACAGGGCGGCCATGCCGAAGGGGATGTGCTGAAGAACATCCAGTCCGTAATTGGCTCGGCCCATGGCGACCTGATCATCGGTTCCAGCGGGGACAATGTTCTGGCGGGCGGCTTTGGTCGTGACACGCTGAATGGCGGCGGCGGCGATGATGTCCTCGACGGCGGGTCGGGCAATGATGCGCTGAACGGCGGAACCGGAAGCGACTCTCTGTATGGCGGCTGGGGGAATGACCTGCTTGAAGGTGGCGAAGGCGACGACATGCTTTCGGGCGGCCACGGCGATGACAGCCTGTCCGGCGGCGCGGGCAACGATGTCCTGCGCGGCGGGCCGGGCGCAGATACGCTGGACGGCGGTGAAGGCGTCAACGGCGTGACCTATAGCCTTGCCAGCACGGGCATAAGCGTCAGCCTGACCACCGGCACCGGCACGGCGGGCGAGGCGATGGGAGATGTGCTGACCAATATCTCGGCCATCACGGGGTCGCGCCATGCCGACACGATAGAAGGATCGGCCGGGGCCGATACGCTTGATGGCGGGTCGGGCAATGATGTGATCGACGGGATGGCGGGCAATGACCAGCTCATCGGGTCCGCAGGAAATGACACGCTCTATGGCGGCGACGGCGACGATACGTTCATCAGCGGTCTGGGTGCGGACGTCTTCGATGGCGGCGCAGGCAACGATCACCTGACCTACAGCCGATCCACAAGCGGGGTGATTGTTATCCTCGAGCCCGCGATGGTTTCCGGCGGCCATGCCGAAGGGGACAAGATCAGCGGCATCGAAAGGATCACGGGTTCGGCCTTCGGGGATTTCCTGGGCGGTGGCAGCGGCAACGACACGTTGCTGGGCGGGGCCGGCAATGACACGATCGGTGGCCTGGGCGGAAATGACTCGCTTATCGGCGGCGCCGGCGACGACATCATAGGTGGCGGCGCGGGCAATGACGTGATCCGGGGGGGCGCCGGTGCCGACACGATCGACGGCGGCGAAGGCATCAACACGGTGTCGTATCAATACTCTGCCGAGCGCGTGATGGTCCATCTTGGCCAGGGGCAAGGCGTCTTCGGCGACGCGCAAGGAGATGTGCTGAGCAACGTGCAGCGACTCATCGGATCGTCGCATGGCGACTATCTGACCGGCAGTGCAAAGAACGACACGATCTCAGGTGGCGCGGGGAACGACAAGATCCAGGGACTGAACGGCAATGATGTCCTTACCGGAGGTGCGGGCGAAGACCATTTCATCTTCGTCGAGGATTTCGGAACGGACCGGATCACCGATCTGGCAAAGGGAGACAAGATCGGCATCGTTGACGATGAGGCGCTGTGGGGCGAAGCAGATATTGGCGATGTCGCAAGGCTGCTTGAGCTTTATGGTCATGAAGTCGGCAATCATGTCGAATTGCGCCTCGCGAGTTCTGACGTAGTGCGGATAGACAACATCACGCTTGAAGACCTGCTCCTGTCCAATACCATCTATGTGTATGACTGAGTGGGGGTCCGGGCGGACCGTCAAGATTAAGGGTGCCATGCGGGCCCGTAACGCGACATGATCTTGGTCGGCTTGTCCGATCATCCCGGGTCACGCCAGGTTCTGCCCGACCGAAAGAACCAGATGCCGTCGCTGTGTAGAAACAGCGGCGGCATCTTTTTCTGACAACCAGGACCAGCCTCATCGCCATGCATCAGGGCAGTGGCAATTCCAGCCGATGTCGCAAAGCTGCAATGCAGGCAAAGAGCATCTGCCGATCCTGCGGAGGAGCATCCACAGGGCAGAGACCAGCCGCAGGCAGGGCAAAGTGCAGCGCAGCAATGGCAAGAGATGGCGAGGAGGGTAGCAGACCCGCCGAATTCGGGCCGGAAAGTTCCACGAACTTCGAGAGCTTGGGCGTTCCATCAAGATGGTGGACTGAGGTCGCAAAGACGCGTTCTTGATGCAGCGAAGAGCCGCTCGTTCATCCGGGATGGCAAAGGAGGGAAAGCAAGGAATCTCCTGAGGTTCTAAGCGTGTTGCCCCCGGGGTGGGTGGCGGCAAAATGAGCGTCTGTTTCCACGCGGTCGGGCAGCCTTAGGTTTAGGCCTGACAGATGGCAGCAATCATCATTTTTGCAGGAACAGCAGCTCACCCACAGGAAAAGGCACCAAGCAGTTGCCCCGAAGGTGCAACCTTGCTCAATCAAATCATGTGCATATGGCGGACAGTGAGTACTCCACATGTTAATCCAGAGCGTACCTAGGACTGCCAAGATGGTTGCGTTATACTTATTATTATCAACAGTTTATTCTGTCTTTCGTCCACGCAGTTCTACGCTTGACCGAGGAAAGCCAGACCCGTATCGGTATACAATCGGTATACGATACAGGGCTCACAGATGCCACTGACCCACAAAGCGATTGAGGCTCTGGCGCGCCAGAGGGTCGAGAAACTGACACCAGACGGGACGCCGAACCTATACCTGCACACCCGCGCATCTGGTGCCGCAAACTGGCTGTGCCGCACCACGATTGCTGGCAAGCGGACACCATTCACGATAGGGCCATGGCCCGAGGTCAGCGCGAGCCAAGCGCGTGCTGTTGCGCCAGTCATCGTCCGCCTTGCGGATCAGGGTCACGGCGTACAATCTATCCGAAATGGCCTGAAACTTACTCTAGACCCAGATCGGTTGGCGGCAGTCGTGCGCGGAGAGAAGGTGGCCGGGGATAGGGCTACACCGATTTTCGAGGTAGTCGCGCGCGAGTGGTACGAGAACCACCTGAAGGGAGGACTTTCCGAAGGGCCCTATAAACGTCAGGTACTTCAGCAATTGGAGGACCACGTCTTTCCTAGGCTTGGACGTAGGCCGATTAACGAGGTTCGTCGCCGCGAGATCGTCGATGCCCTGCACGACCTATGGGTCAACCACAACCCTACCGCGTCCAAGGTGCGAGGCAATATCGCCCGAGTGTTTGACTACGCGATCGATCATGCGTTGCGCGAGGACAACCCTACCCCACCACCACGCTCAATGCCAAAGAAGCAGCACCTTGTCGTGCACTTTAGCGCCCTACCCTACGAACGCGCCCCAGAGTTCTGGCAGTGGCTCCACGATAGACCCCGCATGGGCATCCATACCCATGTCGGTATAGCGCTTGCGCTACTCCTGGGAAAGCGCACCAGCGAGATCAGAAAGATGACATGGGACCAGATTGACTTTGAACACGCCCTTTGGGTCACACCCGCTGAAAACATGAAGAAGCGGAAAGCGCACCGCCAACCCCTATCGCGACAAGCACAGGAAAAGCTGCAGATCCTCCGTGATCTCGGAAATCGGGAGGGCTTCGTCTTCGACAGCGGGCGTGGCAAGCCCATGTCGGAGAACGCCATGCTCTTTGCCGTGAAACGGTTTGGGGAGATTACTACACACGGGTTCCGCGCCACGTTGGGGTCATGGTGCGCGGAGACCGGCGTCAACAAGCAGGTATCGGACCTGATCAAGGCCCACCAACCGAAGTATCTTGATGCAGCGTATAACCGCGTTGATCTCCTGGAGGAGCGTCGAAAGGTCCTGCAAGACTGGGCGGATTACGTCACAGCCGCAGCGTAGGCCCTACCGGGTTATTCGTTATATGCTGCAAGCCATGCATTAGAATTATTGAGCAACGCATCGTGGACCAACCGTGCAGAGCCAAACGGACCAATCCAAGTGGCAGGCCGACAAAAAAAGCTTCGCGTTTCCTTGCAGCGTCCAAATTCTGGCGACCCATTAGCTTCGCGGGGAATGGCCCTCACGCGCGCTGGCACCCCAGAAGCTACTAGGTGACCCCAGAAATCTGCCGATTGAGGAGATGCGATGACGGGACCTGAACTGATCGAGAAGATGGGGCTGGATGACCTCGACTCGGCCGGGAGAGAAAGGTCAGACCCGGAATGGCTTGATCGATGGGATCGGGATTGGGTCAAAGTCAGGGAATGGTGCGTAAACCACCATCTTATGCACGACGACGTGGAGCCACTGCGCCGCGTGCACGACTTGCTGCGACGGCACGTGCCGTTCGAATGGGTTGAGAACGGGGCAGAACGCCAGCTTGCCGTCGTTCATCCCGATCGTGCGCCCGGCTATCTGAGAGGGGCCGCAGTTTTACTGCATGACGACGAGTTTGTGGCGATCATCGAGGGGGAGCCTCCCTCGGAGTCCGAGCAATGGCACGTCCTAAAAGCAGAGGTGACGAAGGAGTTGGCGGAGTTTCTGCGCTCAGCGGAGGTCACTGAGGGCGATCCGCGCCTGTCACTTCACGCGCATGCATCTACGGCCGCGGACTATCTAAAGCAGATGGAGTTAAGCGCTCACCTTTATGCCAACCAGCTCGATAACGAAGAGGACCGCGATTGGCTTCTCGAGTGTCTTGACGAATTTGCGTATGCAGCATTCTTGGCGGGTTACCACGCTCGCGCCGCACAGGTTAAGCTGCTTGAGCCGCACATTATCCGCGGGATGAAGGTCGTGCGGGCTGCTCAGGCCAGTGGTCAGCAGCTCAAGACCAAGCGGACTCCAACGACCACCGCGGTGCTCAAGGAAATCGAAAAACTTCGCAATGAAGGGAAGAATATCTCGGCAGCAACGCGGCTTGCGTACCAGCGAGGTTACGGAAGCTCTGCCGATGCCAATCGGAGGCTCTGGTACGATCATCGCCGAAAAAAGTTGTGAGGAGCCCCGCCAACCTCACAACTTCCCCCTGCTAGCGTTCCTCGCAGAGCCAATACTGACAGAGGAGCACCAACCATGGCCCAGAAGTACCTGCGCCGCCCCGCGGTCGAAGAGATGACCGGCCTGAGCCGCAGCACCATCTATCTGCTGATGAGCCGCGGTGATTTCCCGCGCCCGGTGAAGCTGACGACCAAAGCCGTCGCTTGGTCGGAGGCCGCTGTCACCGAGTGGCTCGCCTCCCGCGCCCCCGCGTAACGACGCAGCAATCTAGCATCATTGAAAAGTCGGCTCATCGGATAGGGCGAGGGTCGACTTTTTTGTGCGCCGTTCACCGAGCGGCAAGCTTCTAGAGATTTGGAGCGAGCAGATGGCCTCCGGTTTCTTCAAGGTGGATCGCGACATCTGGGTCGATCCTCGGTTTGAGGAAGAGAAGTACACTCAGAGGGAGGCTTGGATGTGGCTGACCTCCGAGGCAGCCTACAAACCGCGCGAAAAAGTAATGCATAACGTCCGCTATCATCTCGAGCGCGGCCAACTTGTTGCTTCTGTTCGTTTCTTGGCTAAAGCCTGGAAGTGGCATCCCACGACGGTCTTTCGCTTCCTGGACGACCAAGTCGAAGCAAATGCGATCACGATTTCCACTGAAACAGGCATATCTGTGATAACTATATGTAACTTCGATATTTTTTCATCGAAGGATGGCTCTGGTGAAACAGCTGAGGAACACCGGCGAAACACCGACGAAACGAACTATAAGAAAGAAAGAAATAAAGAAGAATCTGAAGAGACGGCTTGTTTGCCCAAAACCAACTCCGCAAAGCAGGCGCGGTTGGACGGAGCCGTGGAAGATCAAGCTGGTGACGCGCTAAGGCGTTACAGAGAGCAGCTCTTGGAAGCACTGAAATCCTTTGGAAGTGAAAAGGCAGATCGAGCGGTAGCGCACCTTAACCGCGAAGAGGGGATCGCTATCGCAGTGAGTTGGCGAAGCGAACTTGGCCTTTCCTCAGACGAAGTGATTAGCGTAGTCCGGAGTGTAGCTTCGAAGGCGAAGGCCGGCACAGTAATTGGCAGTTTGTATTACTTTGCCGACGCCATGCGGCGCTATGCTGCAAAAGCAACGAAGCTTCGTCGAGTTGCTTCGACCGACAATTTGCCAAAGACGAGTTCGAAGCCGGCTAGTTCCAAACGCACGCACTCGACCGCTGAGAAGCAGCCTAAGCGCCGGTCCAAAGGAGATCGCTACAGCAAGGGTGCAGCGACACAGGAGATCATTGACGCCACTGTAGGCAACCTGTCGACTAATGGATCTCGCCGCAAAGAGTCTGCTGACTTGCCGGTCACAGACGATCTCTCGACGACCGCTTCACCAAAGATCGTCAGCAGGCTTGAACTCTTGCCGCGTGATCACCCCGAGTGGAAGCTTCTCGAAGCGGCCCGTAGCCAGAACAAGCTCGTCCAGGAAGCAAGGGCCGATCAGCAACGCCGAGTGGGAAGACACGAGCCTGAAGGCTAAACTTAGCGGACTTGAAAGTCGAAATGTCGTGAGAAGACGAGGCTCTAATGTCCATGGGCTCTTAGAAGTCTGCTGATATTTGCTAGGGTTTTTTCTGCCGATGTACTCGTCCAAAAGAAAGTTCCTGGAAGACCTCTTAGCTCGCATCGCTCTGCAGCGCGCTGATCGAGACGAACCTTCGGATCGCTCATATCGCATCTGTCCTGCGACGATGCATCTGCATCAAAACTGGCAGCGGGTGTGTGAAAAGTGCGTTGGGACTGTCTGCGCCAAGATGAAAGCGCGTGGCGTCGCGGACGATGGTTCTACACCCCTTCCTCACAACGATCGGCCCATTTGCGGCGCACGAACGCGCCAAGGCCATCAGTGCAAGAATAAGATCGTCCCCGGGAGAACGAAGTGCAAGTTCCACGGCGGGTTATCGACTGGACCCAAGACTGCTGATGGAAAAGCGAGGATCGCTGCGGCGCAAAAGGCTCGAAAAAGGTGAAGTTCGGTTACCTAGAACAGAACTGCGACTTTCTTCTCCTGGGCGCGATGGGAGAGCTTCACTGCCGCCACTGATGACCTTGGGATGACGCGATCCCCGCTTCGTCAATATCTGAATGCTCAAATCCATGAACCTTCGCAGCCTTTAGCAACGCAACGGCTGTTCTCAGCCTGTCTCCAGTTCGTATGGAGCGACTGCTTGGTAGTGTGGTACCTGCGGTCACGGTCCAGCCAGCTTCATCCATAACGATGCGTAGTCGTATCATAGTCCTGACAGAGCCTTGCGGATCAGTGATTCCTCTCGTAACCGGCCAATAAGCGTGCTGAGACATGATCCAGTGATCGAGCAAGTGAACGACAAAGCCGTATGGCGAGAGCTGTGACCTTTCACCTGCTTCACGACTTGCCCGCACGAGCGGCAAGTGCTCATCCCGCCCACGTGGCCGCGTCGAGATCGACAACAACACCGTCGAACGCACCATTCGCCCCATCGCTTTGAACCGCAAGAGCGCCCTCTTCGCAGCACACGACGCAGGAGCCGAAAACTGGGCCATCATCGCCACGCTGATCGAGACCAGCTAGATGAACGGCGTCGCTCCCCATGCATGCCTGTCAGCCACACTGGCCGCCATCGTCCAAGGTCACAGGCAAAGCCAGATCAGCGATCTGCTCCCGTGGAACTGGGCGCGCAAGCCCTCGACCGATTGACCTGACCAAAGCAGGCGGCATAGTCGAAAGCACCATAGCCCCGGAGCGCCGCCGATGATCGAAGACGAACCGAATCTAGTCACCTCCGGTAAGAGCCAGCACGTCATCATCGACGGCTTCCCCTTCTCCATCGAAATCTACCGCCTTGAACAGGACAATATCTGGACGCTCGAAGTGGTCGATCATGAAGGAACCAGCCACGTGTGGGATGACCAGTTCGCCTCGGACAAAGACGCTCGCAATACAGCGATCAAAGCCATCGAGGCTGAAGGCGCAATCGCCTTCATGCGAGGCGATAACGTCATCCCATTCCGCAAGAATTAACACCGCATGGGGTCAAAACAGCGCTTACGATGCAGTGTTCCCGGCGGACACTACGCGCAAATTGCGGTCACAGCCATCAGCGCTGCGGTGACGCGTGGCCGAGGTCCTCGCCACGTGCACTTGGAGCGCACTGGCAGCGCAGTACGTCTATTTCTGTCAATGGCTCAAGGTCGTGACACTACCGATGAAAAGCTCAGTTGACCCGATCCCGAAAATGGCGAACTGTAGAACTGGCCTTCCTCGCAGGCCGGTGTGCCCGCCACGCGAAGCTTTGCAGCGATCTTGACTTCGAACAGCAGACTTCATGCCTTCGGCGGGTCTGATTAGCAGCGGGCACCTAGTCGGATCCAACTTGGACATGGATCATGACACAGAACGATAAGCTTAAGACTTTGAAATTTCTGGCAAAGCGTTACGCCAGAGCGACAGGCCAACCACAGCACGCGGCGCTCGACTTTGTTGCTGCTCGACTAGGCTTTCCTCATTGGAACGAGTTGACCGGCAGCGCAAAGGGAGAGTGGGTTCCCTCCGAGGCACAAGTTGCCACGATTAGGGCGTTTGTGGAACGGATCACTTCCTACGAGGGTACAACCTTTGACCATATCTTCGGGGGGCCCGATGCCATCACGCGAGGAGAGGTGAAGGGGCGTCCATACGAACTGAAAACAATGCTTGGCGACGTTTGCATGGAAGGTGACGGGTGGCGGATCGTTCTGCCAGAAAACCCTTTGTCTGCCCCTCGTGTCGAGATCGACATCAAGTATGCCCAGAACAGCCCGATGAATGATCGAGCGCTGCTTGCTGAGGCAGTCGAAACTGCCAAGGCTTTGATGAAGAGCGTGAAGGCGCGACGATTTGCCGATTGGCCGCGGCGCGCCATGAAACCCGATGCGGAGGGAAAGGTCCGTCATCCATTCTTGGAGATGGAGGAAGCAAGCCTCTGGTACTGCCTACACTGCAACGCAGAAATCAGCGGCCCTCAGATCGCTGGAAACCATTGGCACTGCCCTGGCTGCGGTGCATCACCGATCAACATTTTTCCAGAAGCCTTCTGGCTGGGGCCGAATGAGCAAAAGTCGGCGCCCGTCCAAGCCCGCGGTGAAGGGCAAGATATTGAGCCCATCGTCTCTATCGTCGATCCACGGCCAAAGCTTGATCTCAACAAGGACCAGGTGACCCATTTGATAAGGTCAGCCCTGTTCGAGGATGCGACCAATGCCAGTGAGCGCATGGGAGCAAGTTTGGCCGAAATCTGGGTGGATGACGATCTCGACGTCGTTGTCTCCTTCGAGGATCACTACTGGCCCGAGGAAAAGGAGCCGACCGCCGCGATCGAAGTGGCTGCAGTGCTTGGGATCGAGATGGAGTTGGAAGTTATGTGGTCGGATACGCTGTTCGCGTGGCCCGGTTTGGGCACCGTGACACAGAGCACGGCCGAATACACTCGCATGATGCTTGATGCCTATCGCAGCAACGGCATCGTCGAAGAAAGGTACGGAAACCAGTAGTTGCGCGACTTCGAACAACCGGCACGTCGGGGATCGTCGGTCGAGCGACACCTTTCGTCCGGCGGGTTGGACAAACGCTGCGACAACTGATGAGGCCCCTGTTTTTGAAACGAGGTCTCAGCATCGCCGTCTAGGGTGGAGGACTAGGATTCCGCTGGATCCTAGTCCTTCGTTGACTTATCAGGCAGCTTCCCAGACCTGATTGAGGATCCGTGCCGCAATCTCGGATTTGTCCTGCGGCAGGAACCGGCCGTAATGCTGTGCGACCATGTCTGGCGTATCCTGAATTGCATAACTCGCCTGCTCGTAGGACCCGGTGCGCTTCAGGATGTGTGTTGCCAGAACATCGCGCACATTATGCGGCCCGTGCGGCAACAGCCCTTCAATCGCCCCGCGCTTGGTCCATGGGTTATAGATGCCGTAGCGCTGAATCGACGTCCTCCACGCCTCATAGAATGTGTTCTGGCAGTAACCGGCGTTGGTGCTCGTCATCTTCGCTGTCTTGACGAAGAACGTTCCCGGGTCAGCCGCCTCGCCGATCAGACGCGCGCGATGGCGCTCGATCCAAGCTTCAATCAGTTCGTAAAGCCGCCCGAGGTCTGGGAGGATCAGGCGAAATGGCTTGGAACCGAAGAACGAGGAATTGGCATTCTTGAAAGCGACCGACGGGATCAGGATCTCCCACCCTTGGTCGCGGCTGCTCCAACGTAGCTCGCCACGTTTCAGGTCCTCCAGCTTGCGCTCCGAGGTCGGCAGGGTCCCAGGCTGGCACAGCATCAGTTCGCGCAAGTTCTTCTGCCGCAGCCCCGTGTGAAGGCCGATACGCAGCATAAGGAATGCGCGGACTGCCTCTGCGGCCGCGCGGGCATTGTGCCGTTCGTCTGGCATCCGCCGCAGGATTTCTTCGGTGATCTTGCGGTACTCGCCGACCGGGCTTGGCGATTCAAGTACCGGCAGGATGGGCTCGAACGGGTCGCGATGAACGCGGGCAACACGGTCGATCTCCTTGATCCGGCGACGGGCGTGTCTGTACATGCGCTCGCAGGCGGTAGGCCAATCCGACTGAACGGCGATGATGTCGGCCTCGGTAACCAAGCCTTCGATCGGACGAAGGCTGCTGCCCATACGGGGCGATTGGCGCAGCCAACCGGTCTCTTCCCGACAGATCGCCGCAGCAATCGAGAGCAAGTCGATCTCCCATTTGGTGTAGAAGCCCCGCCGGCGCTCCCGCCAGTGAAGGTACCAATCCCAGACCTGCGGAAAGATCATCATGGCGAAAGTCAGAAGCTTCGGATCGACGCCGAGTCCCTGCACTTCGCTCTCTGGTGGCGCGACAAACGCACCGAACCACAGCCCGAAATGCTCCACTTTCTGAGACGCTGTCTCCGTGCCCCAGACCCCATTCCGCTGCATGCCGAAGGCTGCGAAGGTCGACGTTTTGAAGCGAAGGAGTTCGGCCATCTCGTCATTCAGACGTTTGGGTGCGATGATGATGCCCGACTCCTCCGGTGTCCGCGCGGGTGACGACTTGCGAACCGGCCCTGAGGCACAGCTGAAGCGAACCGCATAGCGCTGGCGAATGGCAGCCGCCTGATACCTGCGGTAGTCCGTTGACCCGCTGATGATCACCGTGCGGACCCAGTTCAGGATTTCTGCCTTCTCCTGGCTTGGCCTGCGGTTGAAATCTTCGGGTAGGTGCCACGCCAGACGCCGGCGCTCAGACGGTGAGATGTCGTCCAGATCAAAATCGCCTGGTGCTCGATCGGGGGTACCAGACAGGCTTAGGAAGTAGCCCTCTGGCAGACGATAGCGCCGCTCGATGCGTCCCAGAATTTCCAGGCTGATCGCAGCGCGCGGGACCTTCTTTCCGCGCCCCCAGCTGATCAGCGTGCTGCGATTGACGCCGTCTTCGGATCGCACCACCGCGTTGTAGAGGTGGTAGATAGTTTCGCCATGACGGCGGGCGTGTAGCTGAAGGGCTTCGCCAAAGGTTGCGGGGTCCTGCCAGGTTTTGTCCAGCGGCTCGGGAAATTCGACGATCGCTCTCGGCCGTACCCCTGGCTTCTGCCGAACCTTCTCGGTGCTGGTCGCTCGAACGCCGGTGGGATTCATGGCGGGCCCGCTATCCGTGGAGCGCGCTGATCGGCTTGCAGTGCGAGCCGGACGCAGGGTCGCATTCGAAACCTCGCGTGCCACTGCGTCGAAGATAGGCTGCAGCGTAGCCCGATGGGCACGGAGGCGATCGACATCTATGTCAAGCATGGCGGACAGAGATTGCAGGTCGAGCCCGCTGCCCCGATAGGGCGGGTATTCGTTTCGCTCAAGCAGGTCGACCAAGCAGCCATAGAGCAAGCGCACCTCGCTTTCGGTGAAGATCGACGTGAACCGACCCTTGCAGAACTCGGCGATCTTGCGCGACGTGAGTGCAGAAGATGTTGATTTCATTTTCCATCCTTCGGTTTGTGGGGCGGCCCAGCTATCGAAATGACGGGTTGGACGGGAGGGGGCTCCTGTCGAGAAAAGGTGAATACTGATGTGAGTTCCGCAACTGGAAGGACAAAGGTCGCTGCAGTACGGGCAGTCCGACCGACCAAGAGGCGACATGCAGAGTCTTGATTGTGAGTTGATCAGATGTTCACCCACATTCTCCAAGTAAGTCGCTGATTTCGCTGTCGTAATCGTGATATTTCGCATATAAATCATGGCGTTGACGGCTGCGAGGGGCGCGTTTCAT